>NZ_AP043903.1:1362500-2127500 GCF_055388305.1 Marinomonas vaga | reverse complement strand
AGTTTCCATTCATAGCCGCGATGATGGAATAAAATCCTGAAAACAGAGCAGCAGTTGTAAACAGATTAGGTAAAAGGTACACACCTCGACGTGGCTGCTTTAGCGTTTTGGGCGCCTCAGCCGTGTCATCTTCTAGCTCATCTTTGATTATTTCTTTTTCTGTTTCTTCAACAGGCATATCGTCCACCTTCATTATGGAACCACCTAAACCAATTTTGCTAATGCACGTTTAGCCGCAGCAACGGTAAACGCAATGTCTTCTTCCGAATGAGCCTGAGAAGTAAACCCTGCCTCAAACGCAGAAGGAGCCAAGTAAACACCTTCTTCTAATAGGTGATGGAAGAACAACTTGAATTTATCAGTATCACACTTCTGCACATCCGCGAAAGTTGTCACACATTCTTGGTCTGTAAAGAACAAGCCAAACATACCACCGCCAGCACATACAGTCACCAAGGGTACATTTAACTCGTCGGCAGCAGCTTGAATACCTGTTACGAGGGCGATAGTTTTGCTTTCTAACGTTTTGTGGAAATCTGGCTCGCTAATTTTATTCAACACCGCCAACCCTGCCACCATTGCTACAGGGTTACCTGATAAAGTCCCCGCTTGATAGACAGGACCTAGGGGAGAAATGTGCTCCATAATCTCCCGTTTACCACCGAATGCTCCCACTGGCATGCCCGCACCAATGACTTTACCTAATGTGGTCAGATCTGGCTTGATGTTGAATTTCTCTTGAGCACCGCCAAGTGCCACACGAAATCCCGTCATAACCTCATCAAAAATCAATACCGCACCGGATTGATCACAGACTTCACGAAGCGTCTCAAGAAAGCCTGCGGCAGGTGGAATGCAATTCATGTTACCAGCAACAGGCTCAACGATGACGCAAGCAATCTGATCGCCTATCTCATTGAAACATGCTTTTACTTCTTCAATATCATTAAATTGAAGGGTGATCGTATGTTGCGCTAAATCCGCAGGCACCCCAGGGGAGTTTGGGACACCCAGCGTTAATGCACCTGAACCTGCTTTCACCAGCAGAGAGTCAGAGTGACCGTGATAACAACCTTCAAACTTAACTATTTTGTCGCGACCTGTATAACCACGTGACAAACGGATAGCGCTCATGGTCGCTTCCGTACCTGAGTTCACCATACGCACCATGTCCATTGAAGGCACAAGTTCGCAGACTTTCTCCGCCATGGTGATTTCAACTTCTGTTGGAGCCCCAAAGCTCAAACCAAAATCCAGTTGTTTGCGAACAGCACCAATCACATCTGGATGATTATGGCCGAGAATCATTGGTCCCCAAGAACCAACATAATCGATGTAACGTTTACCATCCTCGTCGTAAACATAGGCGCCTTCCCCTTTTTGGAAAAACAACGGCGTTCCGCCCACACCATTAAATGCTCGAACTGGCGAGTTCACTCCGCCAGGAATACGTTTTTGGGCGCGAGAATACAAATCTTCTGAACGACTCATAACAGGATCCACTTCTTACTAAAATTTAAAACGGGCGAACAACCACCAAGATGGTCACGCCAAGTAAAATCAAAACAGGCAATTCATTGAACCAACGGTAAAACACATGACTACGAGTGTTCACATCATTGGCAAATTTTTTCAGTAATCGCCCACATGCATGGTGATAGCCAAGTAACAAGACCACTAAAAACGCCTTGGCATGAAACCACCCTGCTTTTAAATAATATTCCGGTGCATAGGACACCAACCAGACACCAAACACCACAGTCAAAATGGCTGACGGCGTCATAATGCCTCGATACAGCTTACGCTCCATAATTTTAAAACGTTCGATACTCGCTGTATCTTCTGCACTGGCATGATATACAAACAAACGCGGCAAATAGAACAAGGCAGCAAACCAGCACACCATCGAAATAATGTGGAACGCTTTTACCCACAACATAGTTATTCCTTAAACAACATTTGATTAAGCTGATGGGAAGTCACTAGCCAGAAGCTTCCCGCATCAACATACTGCACCAATACTTGCGACTGATTATTTTTGTGTAGCCAATTTATCAGGTCCGGCAACGGCATAGATGAGTCAATCACCCTGACTTCTTTTCCCTGTAATGCCATCAGCACATCCATTCCCTGCTGATCTCCATCACTGGCCAACCAAGCCTGTGGACCAAGATCCAATTGTTTCAACTTGTCCAACATTTCAGGGGCTGAAACTAAAAAGTAGGCATCGCCAGCTTTGATTGCCACATAGTCTACCATATTTGACGCCAAATCTCGGATTCGTTCCAAGGGCAATATGGCGGGCAGCACTTTTACTTTCTGCGCTACATTACGTAGATCCTGTTGACGCAACAATCGCTGGACTGGTGACCACTCTGAAACCAACCCTAGGGCATTCATGCGCTCCACAAAGATAGAGTCCTGATTAAACAACAAGCGAATCGCCGTGCAGGACAACACAATCACAAAAATAGCAGGGACAATGGTTTGAGAGGTATGGGTCATTTCCACCATAGCAATCATAGCCGTAAGGGGAGCCTGAAAAGTCGTTGCCATCATGGCCGCCATGCCAAGTAATACAAATAACGACATTTCTGTTGCTGGCAGAAGTCCAGTGTCGACCCACAAGGACACTTGCGCACCCACTAATCCGCCAATCACAAAGGTAGGACCGATCATCCCACCAGGAATGCCTAATCCAATAGACAAAGATGTAAGCACCACCTTAGCGATAATTAAGATCAGGAGAGGCATGATAAAGTTCCCTCCCGTCAACGCTACATTTAAAGAATCATAACCGCCCCCAAGCACCTGAGGCACCAGCAAGCCAACCGCCCCCGTCACGACTCCTACAAACAGAAATCGGACCCATGGCGACACATTACCAAAGCGCCAAAACCAGCGTTGCACTTGATAAAAAAGGCTCGATGCAATGACGATCAGTACCACCAAGACGCAATAAGCGAGCAGCATAGAAAAATCATAAAGGGGCAGTTTAAGCACGCCCAACTCAAATAAATCGAAACGCCCAAGCAGGCCTTCACTGATAAACATGGCTACGATTGATGACAGCAATACAGGCAGTACCAAACGCAGCCGATATTCATGAAATATCACCTCGTAGGCAAACAGAACTCCAGCTAAAGGGGTTTGAAAAGCCGCAGCAATGGCACCAGCTACACCACAGGCCACCAAAGTATCCACACCGATATATGACAATCGAAAACGCTGGGCAAGTCGACTACCAAAAGTCGCGCCAATATGCACTGCGGGCCCCTCTTTGCCGATTGACAGACCTCCCATCAATCCAATGAGAGCACCTACAAACTGAACCACCGCATTAATGATCGGCAAGTTGCCCTGATGATAGTTCAACCGTTCAACAACATAAGGGATACCAACCTTTAAGTGACGTTTTGGCAGGAAGTGCCAAATACCAGCCAGTAGAATACAAGCCAAGACAGGTAACAAAAAACGGAATTCAGGAGGGAGAAGTTCATAGCTTTCGCTATGGGTAGGCAAAATAAAAGAGGCGAACCATAACAACAGCATCACCAATGATGTCATCGTGAGACCACTGAGAACACCGCATACCAGCGCTAAACCAGACAGCACCAATAAATCGTCAGAGCCTAGATCACCTTTGCGCCAGCGCTCGATAAAATTCAATCCCTTCAGTTTTCACTCCTCCAACTGTCATAACGCATCACTGTTTCGACACACCAGCGTCCGCCAAACACATGTGAGTCATAATTTTCTCAATATTCGGCCAACTGTCCATCTCTACCCTTAACGCGGTTAAACGCGCCATGGTTTCAGTTTCTACCAACATGATGATGTCCACATCACCGCTAATATAGTGGGCAAACCGAATCTCAGGAATAGAGCGAATGTAGGGCTCGACCATCTCTCGAACCATGGGTCGAAAGGTCAACGAAAAATACGCCATGACAGTATGACTGGCATCGACACCCAATCGCGCGTGATACCCTTCAATAACTCGGCTCTCTTCTAGTCTTTTTATCCGCTCGGTGACGGCTGATCGAGATAAATTAACCTTTCGACTGATGTCTGATACAGACTGTCGAGCGTCCTCCACCAACAATGCCAAAATTTTCTCATCAAATCGATCAATAGCCATTTTTGTTCTTCTATTCCTTGCCGTCATTTTGACGGTAAATACGTTATTTTGCCGCGAATTGCTGACGATTTGTATAGCGCCATTGTTTACGCTTCATTTTATCCTTTGCCTTACAAATCAGTAAAACGGTATCAAGGAAAATCCAATGCAATACCAACGCACTCTTGGCCCAATTCGTGGCATAGCATTAACCGTCACAACCTTTGTCGGCACTGGGCTGATGATTCTACCGGCGATCTCAGTGGCAGAAGCGGGATCCTTCGCTTTTTACGCTTGGTTGATCACAGCACTGGCAATCATGCCTGTCGCGTTTGTTTTTGCATTACTAGGCAGTAAATATCCGTCTGCTGGTGGCGCGTCACACTATATCGGAAAAGTACTTGGGGCAAAAACAGAACGGGCTATTGGCTGGTTATTTCTTAGCATACTCTTGGTAGGACCGACCGTAGCCATCAAGGTGGCAGCAGCCTATCTCGCGGTTCTACTAAATGTTGCCGAGGGACAAATACTGAACCTGAGCATTATCACACTCATAGGTATGCTACTTTTTGCCATTGCCGGGCTTAAAAACTCCGCAAGCTTCCAAACCATTATTGTATTGTGTTTGATCACCACTGTTGTAGCACTCTTTGCCCTTAGCATGAACGCCTCATCAGGCGCCGTGATGCTAAACGTGGAGGCTCCGACCGCACTCACTGATATAAACACGGCACTATTAGCCACAGGGACTATTTTTTGGTGCTTCATCGGTATCGAAGTTATGGCTCATATGGGAGCTGAGTTTAAAAACCCTGGTCGGGATTTTCCAATCGCCTTGTTGGGTGGCATTGTCATTGTTGTTGCCCTGTACTTAGCAACTGTATTAATGATCGCCCACCATAAAGTATACGGGGACGAACTCACAAACAGCCAATCCCTTGCCTTATTAGTTGGCGCTTTACTTGGTGAAGAGGCCCGTCGCTACTTCGCCTTGGGCGCTTACGTGATCGCCTTCTCTAATGTTGGTGTTTACATTTTAGGCTTCTCTCGCATGATTCAATCTATGGCAAGCCAGCACGCCCTCCCCCACTACTTTGCCAAGCTAACCGCTTCTGGCACACCTGTCCGGGCGGTGAGCCTAGTAGGAATCATAGGTATTGCATCTCTTTTGTTTTTTGAATATTCAGGGACACCTCTTAACTGGCTCATCGAAATGACCAATGGTGCTTTTCTGCTCATTTACTTATTAACCTGCGCCATCGCCATTAAACTGCTAACGGGCGCACTCAAAGCCATTGCATGTGTCGCGACACTCTTTTGTATCGCCATGACCACCTTTGTAGGGGAAAGTATGCTATTTGCTCTGATTGCCTTTGGACTGGCATTCGCATGGGAACATATGAAATCTCAGAAACGCCCCCTCCCTGATGAAAAAATTCATGTACAATGAGGCTATATTCAAACACATGGCTTTGCTTGCGTAATAAGCAAAGCCTGGGATACATCAGGAGAGAATCACATGCCATTACTAGACAGCTTTCGAGTAGACCACACTCGCATGCATGCACCTGCCGTTCGCGTTGCTAAATCCATGGCGACACCAAAAGGCGACACTATCACTGTGTTTGACCTACGTTTTTGCGTGCCGAACGAAGAAATCTTGTCTGAAAAAGGCATTCATACCTTGGAGCATTTATTTGCCGGCTTCATGCGTGATCATCTAAATGGCGACGACGTTGAGATCATCGATATTTCACCAATGGGTTGCCGCACAGGTTTCTACATGAGCCTAATCGGAACACCAAGCGAAGAAAAAGTCGGTGCGAGCTGGAAAGCGGCGATGGAAGATGTAATTAATGTTGCAGCAAAAGAAGATATTCCAGAGCTAAATGAATACCAGTGCGGTACCTACACGATGCATTCCTTGGAAGAAGCGAAAGACATCGCTAAAAACATTCTGGCTCGCGGCGTAGCCGTAAACAGTAATGAAGAGCTATACCTAACCGAAGAGTTTTTGGCTGAACACTCTTAATCGACCGCCATTTTACTTTCTGGTAATACAAAAAAGGAGCCGTGGCTCCTTTTTTTATGTCCGAGATAACTTGCTTAAATACGTGATGCCGTCGCCAGAAAGGCACTCGCTAACACAAACACGCCACCCATACCGCGGTTAAGGTTCGCCATACCACGGGGACTGCGAATCAAACGACGCAACTGACGGCCACCAATAGCATAGAAAAATGCTGCGATAAACTCCGTGACCATAAAGGTCATCCCCATGATCACAAACTGAATAGTCACTGGCTGATTCAAGTCCAACATTTGCGGGAAGATCGCCGTAAAGATCAATATTGCTTTAGGGTTACTAACGGCAATCATGAATTCTTGGCGCATGCGATCCTTATGAGAACTTGGGACCACAACCCCTCCTTCTTCCATGGAAACAAGGTTATTAGACGCCTGCATCCAAGCCTTTACCCCCACATAAAACAGATACAAGACACCCAGCCATTTCACGACATTGAACCAAAAAGGAGAAGAAACGATCACCGCTCCTAAACCTAATGCAGAGATCAACATCAAAATACCAAATGCGATGTTCCGGCCAATCACTGCAATCAGCGCCGCCCATGCTCCAGCACGAATGCCGTTGTACATAGCCGTAAAATTATTAGGACCAGGACCAAAGGACAACAGCAATAAAATAGGCGCTGTTGCGAGCCAAAGTTGTAGTGCCATTCGCTGTTTCATTACCTCTCAAAGAATGACTTATGATTCCAAAGCAAAACTCACTCCCAACCTTGTTTTTCAAAGACCTAAGCCTTGGATTCAAAGGTTTCCTGCTGTTCTGACTTTAACCGTTCACCGTAAAATTGGCGGCAACTTTAACGATATATTGAGGCGATGTCATGTCTATTCCGCACATTTTTTTATGGTTAACTGCCTGCATCTGGGGTTTTGCATTTGTTGCACAAAGCACGGCTATGGACGACATAGGTCCCCATACTTTTAACGCCGTTCGATTTCTCTTAGCGACCTTGTCACTTATCCCTTTATTGCTGCTCTTTAAAACCTCTCAAGCCTATGATTTTAAGAAGCTTTTAATCTGTGGCACCAGCGCTGGCACACTGATTTTCTGTGGCTTTACCTTCCAGCAAATGGGGCTCTTGTACACCACGGCCGGAAACGCAGGTTTTATCACCAGCATGTACATAATTTTTGTACCCTTGGTAGGACTGCTTTTTAAACAAAAAATTGATCGCTTAGCTTGGGTGGGAATCGGCGTAGCTTTAGTTGGTTTTTACACTTTAACCGTAGGTCCTAACCTTTCGATTAATAAGGGGGATGCGTTAGAACTTGTAGGCACTTTATTTTGGACGTCCCATGTTCTGTTTATTGGTTACCTTTCACGCTCTCTGCCTGCCCTGCCGCTATCGATCATGCAGTTTGCCGTTGCGACTGTCCTAGCAACCCTTACAGCTTTTATTTTTGAAGCACCAACCATTGCTGGCATTGATGCCGCTTGGTGGCCATTAGTATATGCGGGTGTGGCTTCTTCAGGCATCGCCTTTACTTTGCAGACATTGGGACAACGTAAGGTCATTCCCAGCACCACCGCTTTGATATTATCCATGGAAGCGGTCTTTGCGGTGATTGGTGGCTGGTTATTTATGGGCGAACTATTAACCAGTCAGGCTTTATTTGGGTGCGGATTGATTTTTACTGGGATGATCGTCAGCCAGTGGCCACGAAATAAAGCGAAACTAACTTCAGCTGAACAACAGCCACTTTAAGCATCAGCCAAAGCCTAGAAATGGCTCGCTTCTTGAGCGTTTAAGGGTAACTCTCGCTTGATCGGATTAGATAAAATCATCATGGTTTTAGTGTCACTTAGATCGATCAAGCGTTCCAGCAACACATCCAATGTGGACATGGACGCCACAGCAACCTTCAATATAAAGGCGGATGATCCAGTGACATTGTAGCAATCCACTACTTCGTCTAATCCCAGGACGAGGTCTTTAAACTCACGCTCTTTTGCTCGATAAACCTCACACTCCACCAATGCAGTAATGGGAATACCCACTTTTTCTAAGTTTATCCGAGCGCCATACCCGGTAATCACACCTTGCTCTTCTAGCTTTCTAACCCGCTCTGCAACCGCAGGGGCAGACAGGTGTACTAATTTTCCTAGTTCGGCAAAACTGAGTCGGCCGTTAGACTCCAATGCTTGAATCAGTTTCCAATTAATCTTGTCCATTTGTCACCCTAATCTATAAGAAGCACTAGCTTAGCGGTTAGTACGGGAGATTTCGATAACCATCCAAATAAAAACGGCCACATAAAAGTGGCCGTTTATTCCCGTTAAAGTAATGGATTAGCTGTTACTGCTATCAATGCCCAATTCTTCTTTTAGAGAAGCCACTGAGTTGCTGTACGCTTCAGTAATGGACTCCATAGTGTTGTCATAGGTTTCTTCCGCTTTTGCCAATGCTTCGTCAGTGTTCGCCTTGTCTTTGGCTGTTTCATAGACATCTTTTGCGTTCGCTACCTGCTCATCAAATTCTTCGTGGATGTCTTCCATGCCATCTTGAAAATCCGATTTAACATCAGCCCAAGTATCTTGAGCATTATCCTCGGTGAGCTTTTCATCAATAAAGCATTCGGTCTTCGCCGTCATCAGACTTGCTTGAGACGTAAAGATTTCACTCCAATCATCCTGTACTTGAGCCGTTTTCAATGCCACTTCTTTCTCTGCCACAGTTAAACATGCATTATCATCTGCGTAGACCGCCGACCCCGACATAGCAGCAACCGAAACAGCTACGGCCAACGCACCTTTTTTTGCGACATTTACTGATTGGTTTACCAATGAAGTGTTCATAGTTTCGTCCTGTCTCAATGAATGTGTACTTACATTGTTAATGGCGGGCTAAAGAAATTAAAGGGGCTCAGCGCGGGTTACAGAATTGCTCCTATTAAGTACTAACATTAGAGCTCACTGCGCATTTACTGTGTAATTGTCAGCATCATTTAAAGAATAGGAGAATCAACATTCTTATAGGCATAAAAAAACGCGCCGAAGCGCGTTTTTGAAACAACCTGATAGAAGTCTTACAATGACAAGGTTTTTTCGCCTCGTGCGATACCTGAAACCCCTGTACGCACGACTTCAAGTGTGTGCATGCCACCTAAAGCTTGCAGGAAGCCATCCAACTTGTCGGATTCACCCACGATTTGAATGGTGTAGATAGACGGGGTCATATCCACGATGTTGCCACGAAAAATGTCTACGGTACGTTTCACTTCGGCACGCTGAGCCCCAGAAGCACGTACTTTCACTAGCATCAATTCACGCTCAATGTGCTGACCTTCTGTCAGGTCCACCAACTTCACTACATCAATTAGCTTATTCAGCTGCTTAGTGATTTGCTCGACCACTTGGTCTGAGCCGAATGTTGTTAAAGTCAAACGAGACAAGGTTGAATCGTCTGTCGGCGCTACGTTCAAAGACTCAATGTTAAAGTTACGCTGAGAGAACAGACCAACCACACGCGACAATGCACCCGGCTCATTCTCCATTAAAACTGAGATAATGTGTCGCATATTAAGTTCGCTCCGTTTTGCTCAAGAACATGTCACGCATAGAACCGCGTGGCACTTGCATTGGGTATACGTGTTCTTCTGGGTCCACGTAACAGTTGATGAATACAAGCTGATCCTTCATTGCGAACGCTTCTTCCATCTTAGAATCCAACTCATCCTTCGTACGAATCTCAACATACTTATGACGGTAAGCACCCATCAAGGCCTCAAAGTCCGGCAAAGAATCCATGTAAGAATTTGAGTGACGACCTTCATAGTTCATATCTTGCCATTGGCGAACCATGCCCAAGTAGCCGTTGTTCAAACATAGAATCTTCACAGGCAAGCCATACTGAAGACACGTGGACAACTCTTGGATGTTCATCTGAATACTGCCCTCGCCGGTCACACAAACGACCGTCTCTTCAGGGAAGTTGATTTTCACACCCATTGCCGCAGGCAAACCAAAGCCCATAGTGCCTAGACCACCAGAGTTTACCCAACGGTAAGGTTTAGCAAACTTGTAGTACTGAGCTGTAAACATCTGGTGTTGGCCCACATCTGATGCAACAAACGCATCACCTTTAGTGGCACGCCAACACGCTTCTACTGCCGCTTGTGGCTTAATCTTCTCACTCGAAGTGTCGTAACGACCGCCGTGCACCTGACGCCATTCATTAATCTGTTTCCACCAAGTTTGAATAGACTCTTGGTTTTTACGTGCTGGAGCATCGTCGATCAACTGAAGCATTTCTTCCAGCACTTGAATAACAGGCCCTACAATCGGCACATCGGCACGGATTGTTTTAGAAATGGACGCAGGATCAATATCGATGTGAATGATTTTTGCACCAGGACAGAATTTATCCGGATCATTGGTAACACGGTCATCAAAGCGCGCACCCACAGCCAAAATCAAATCACTGTGATGCATTGCCTGGTTCGCTTCGTAGGAACCATGCATCCCCAACATGCCTAATGACTGTTTATCAGTACCTGGATAGCCACCTAAGCCCATAAGCGTATTGGTGACAGGGTATTCTAACTGTTGCGCAAGCTTAGTAAGCTGGTCAGAACCACCGCCCATGATGACACCACCACCAGCGTAAATAACCGGACGCTTGGCAGCTAAAAGTAGATCCACTGCTTTTTTGATCTGACCGCTGTGACCTTTTGCAGGAGGCGTGTAAGAGCGCAAAGACACGGACTCAGGATACTTGTATTCGAATTTTTCATTCGGCATCGTCATGTCTTTTGGCACATCAACGACAACCGGACCTGGACGGCCACTGCTAGCAATATGGAAAGCCTTCTTCAAAATCATTGGGATCTCAGAAGGATGCTTGACAGTAAAGCTGTGTTTCACGATAGGACGTGACACACCGATCATGTCTGTTTCCTGAAACGCGTCTTCACCGATCAGGTAGCTCATAACCTGACCACAGATGACAACCATCGGAATAGAGTCCATAAATGCTGTCGCAATACCAGTCACGGTATTGGTCGCACCTGGACCAGAAGTTACGAGGACGACGCCTGGCTTACCCGTTGCACGAGCATAACCGTCAGCCATGTGGGTTGCAGCTTGTTCGTGGCGGACGAGCACATGCTTAACATCTGATTGTCGATGCAGTGCGTCATAAATGTGCAATGCTGCACCACCTGGATAGCCATAAATATTTTCGACTCCCTCATCTTTGAGGAAGCGGGCGATCATTTCACCACCGGATAATAACTCCACCTTGAAAACCTCTGTAGTGTTCATCTGTCTGCTTATTTTGGTGCAGCTATTGTAACCGCATACCAAGGGCAGATTAAAGTTGATAAAACGATGTTTGCAAAACTAATGAGTTGCCTAGAATCAAGGAACACTCAAACGCAAGAAATCGCAGTTGTGACACTGCCCGCGTCTTTTCGCGAGGGAAAGCATTGTTGGTAAACGTTCTACTCACAATACTTTGTGTAACGACTATACTTAGTCGTATAGGAGGGGCTGTTGGCCGCCATCAGAAGAGACAATCAGCGGGGTATTGCTGATGTAATAAGCCATTGTCGCAGGCATCTCTCCCCGAGTCAATGAATTGGGGGACTTATGTACCTTTGTCCTTGCTCAAACCGCCCTTTCATGGTGTCATATAGTTAGTCTGTATTAAGGAGTTCCAATCATGGCTTCAGAACTAAACCAACAACGAATTATTGATGAGTTTTTACGCTGTTTTCGCAAAATGCTCATGGAGCCTGAACTGTCTGGCGAATTAGTGCGCATTGCAAAAGAGCACATCAATGAGCCCAACGCATTTCAGAAAATTGCTGAAGAAGTTTCCAACCAAACCACACTAAAAATCCCAGAAGAGCACTCAGAAGCAGATCGTTTATTTATCAAACTTCTGATGGACACAGTGAAAAGCGACGTTAATTTATATTAACGTCTCCACCGAAGGTAAGAGGTTCTCTTACCTTCAAAAATAAGCGCAGCCCGTGTTACCCAATCAACTTAATTCCCCATCAGACCTCGCCGAGCTTGCCGATCAAATTAAACAATGGGCGCAAGAATTAGGCTTTTCCGACTGTCGCATCGTTGATCCTGAATTAGAGCAATATCGAGAGCAATATCATGCTTGGTTAGACGCTGGATACCATGGCACCATGGATTACTTAGCCAATCATGACTCCCTGCGCTTTACCCCAGAGGCTTTACACGCGGGCACCAAACGTGTCATCAGTCTAAGTATGGCCTACTTACCCCAATCTGTAGAAACCGTTAAACGCCTAACAACCAAAGACAAAGCATATATTGCCCGCTATGCATTAGGACGGGATTACCACAAGCTGATTCGCAAACGTTTAACACAATTGGCAAAACGCATCCAAGAACAGGTTGGCGATCACGGCTATCGTGCCTTTGTGGACAGCGCTCCTATTTTAGAGCGCCAAATAGCGGAGCAAGCTGGCATGGGGTGGATCGGAAAGAACACACTATTACTTGCCCCAAAGGCAGGTAGCTGGTTCTTGCTCGGTGAAGTTTTTACCAATTTGCCTCTTCCGGTGGACGCCCCGACAAAGACAAAGCATTGCGGCAGTTGCTCCGCCTGTTTAGACAAATGCCCGACCGATGCATTTGTGGGACCATGGGTTTTGGACGCCAGCAAGTGCATATCCTATTTAACCATTGAGTACGATGGCATCATCCCTGAAGAACTACGCGCCAAGATGGGCAACCGCATTTTTGGCTGTGATGATTGCCAACTGGTGTGCCCGTGGACCAAGTTCGCTAAACACACACAAGAAGCAGATTTTCAGCCTCGGCATAATCTAGATAACGAAGACCTAGTAACGTTATTTAACTGGGATGAAGAAACCTTCCTAAGCAATACTGAAGGCTCCCCTATTCGACGTACAGGGTATGAAAACTGGCGCCGTAACTTAGCCATCGCACTAGGTAACGCTCCCACTAGCGGAGCCATCGTTGAAACACTCAAACACGCTCGAAAAAATGCCTCACCTAAGCTTTTGATCCACCTAGATTGGGCGCTTGCTCAGCATCAAGTGTGATCTTATTGAGCTTCTCCATTTCCCCAAACGCCAATTGCGTATCAGGCCCAGGACACTTAGCACACACCACGCAGTTTCGGCCATGGGCTTTGGCGTCATAGAGGGCATCGTCAGCCCGCTTTAAGACTTCGGAAGACTGCTCGTCTGTGCCGAGTTCAGCCACGCCAATACTTACTGTTACTGTGAGATCAAAGGCCTTGTTTCGAGAGCGAGCTAAGGAGCCACGAATATGCTCAGCCTTGCATCGCGCGAGCTCGATATCGTAGTAAGGCAGCAAAACAGCAAACTCCTCTCCTCCCCAACGACACACGAATCCATTTTGGCCAACCACTTTGTTGATGCAGTCTGCCGAATGTTTTAACACTTGGTCCCCAACTTGGTGACCATATTGATCGTTCACTTTTTTAAAGTTATCTAGGTCAATTAAAAGAATCGATAAAGGGGCTTTATGCTGTTGGGCAAAGGCCAAATTCTCGGAAAAAAGTTGATCAAAACGCGTACGGTTATACACCTGAGTCAATGCATCCGTATTAGCGACCACCGATAACTGCTGATTCAGCTCTAACAAGATTTTATTTTTGCTTGCTAGAGCGGCCGTCCTGAATGCAATTCGCTGCTCCAACTCTTCATTAGTTGCTGCAAGCGCTTCCCTAGATCGGGCCAAGGACAGCAATACACGATTCACAATCCCGATAATCTGACGATATTCTATAAACTGTGACAAGGAACTGTCGTATTGGATCGGAGTGGGCTTCTTTAAATTAATCAAGCTTAATTCTTTAACAAAGCGAAACACACTTCTGCGCAAACTTCGACGAACCAATACCCAAATCAACACCACTAGCAATGCTAACTGAGCCAACATGGCGAATAAGGTTATCCCAAATTGAGAAAACAAGATCCCTACCATGGACAAATGATTAAACTGCACCAGAAGAATATCAGACGAGGCGTTTAAAGCGATGCTGTGCAACTCTCCCTCTCGCCAAGGTTGCTCAGTGGCTGGATTTACCCAATTAAAGCTATTACCAGACCTAGGATTTTTTAGCGCAACACAACTGAATAATTCTCGATTGTCATCTAAATAATGAGAAATTAGGTTGTCGCGCTTCACTGGCGACATACGTTTAATGCTGAGTACTGTCTCAACATAATTTGCCAGCTTTGCTAGACCTCCCTGTTGCTGACTCAGTAGCACATGATAGGAGACCACCATAAAAATTGCTAAAACCAAAGCCGCGGCAATTAAATAAAACGCCATCACCTTTAGCACGATAAAATTCACTGCACTTCGCTGAGCTATCACGCAAAACCCTTTAATATCCGTATTGAGAGCAAACGCTTTTTAATCTTCAGCCCACCTCCATGTGGGCCGAAGTAAACATTCCCTGCATTAAAAACTGATCAAAAATAACACAGCAGTATCACAACACACTAACTTATTAGGGTATTTGCAAAGTAAAATCACGAAGTGAGGCGTATCAAGCCCTCTTGTGCCGTGGAAGCCACTAAGTTTCCTGCTCGATCAAAGATTTTACCTCGTACAAAGCCTCGTGCAGAGGAAGCAGAAGGACTATCAGCCACATATAATAGCCATTCATCCAAGCGGAACGGACGATGAAACCATATGGAATGATCTAAACTGGCAATTTGCATTTTTGGGCTACCAATTGAAATACCGTGGGGCTGTAACGCTGTCTCCAAAAAGCCATAATCCGTGGTATAGGCCAACATACACTGGTGCACTAATTCACAGTCCGGCAGCGGTGCCACACTCTTAATCCACATATGGCGAGCGGCCAGTCCAGGACGCGGGCGAAATGGGTTCTGATTTTCCACAATGCGATATTCTATGGGACGGTCAGCGGTCAATAAATCACGAACTCGCTCAGGGATTTCCTCCGCATGGGAACGAAAGAGACTTAACTCTGATTTGAAATTCTCTGGCCCGGGCACGTTCGGCATGGTTTCTTGGTGAGAGAGCCCTTCTTCAAACACCTGAAACGATGCTGTCATAACCAAAATACTCTTGCCTTTTTGACTGGCGATGACGCGACGAACACTAAAACTTCCCCCATCACGCACCACTTCCACTTCGTACTTGATGCTTTCGTTAGCATCGCCAGGTCGCAAGAAGTAGCTATGTAAAGAATGGGGGGCACGTCCTTTAGGCACGGTCTGAGAGGCAGCACTCAATGCTTGCCCTACCACTTGCCCACCAAACACTTTAGGAAACCCCAGATCTTGGCTTTTTCCCTCAAAGCTCAGATCTGAGACTTTTGTTAAAGTCAGTAGGTCAATTAAATTATGAATCACCTGTTGCACGCGAGTTCTCCTTATCGTTCGCTATGGTGTTTTTATACCAGCTTAGTACTGATCACTTAAATGAATCAATAGCTAGAATTCTTTGCCTAGTCCGCAAAATTTTGCTTCTATAGCAGGGTTAAAGCGAGGTTTTTACGTGTCACACTCCATGCTCACAGACCCATTCGGTCGCACAATTGATTATCTTCGAATCTCCGTCACCGACCGCTGTGATTTTCGTTGTACCTACTGCATGGATGAAGATGCCGAGTTTCTTCCCCGCAAGGACATCCTATCCTTAGAAGAAATAGTTCAAATCGCCCAAGCTTATTGTAGCCTAGGGACAAAGCGCATTCGTATTACCGGTGGTGAGCCACTGGTGCGCAAAAACATCCTTTGGGCGTTAGAGAAGATCGCCGCCCTTCCAGGATTAGAAGAGTTGACCATCACCACCAATGGCTCACAGCTGACTAAAATGGGAAATGACTTGCTCAACGCCGGGGTATCTCGCCTTAATGTGAGTTTGGACACCCTTAAGCCAGAACGCTTTTTAGAACTCACCCGTCGGGATAAGTTGCAACAGGTACTCGATGGGATCGACACCGTCACCCAGTTACCTTTTAAACGCATTAAGATGAATGCAGTCATCCTCGGTGGTTACAATGATGATGAGGTGTTAGACCTCACGCAATTTGCCTTCAACAAAGGTATGGATATTAGCTTTATTGAAGAAATGCCCCTTGGACACATCAGCCATCATGATCGAGCCAAAGTCTATGTTTCCAGCGATGACCTGCAGGCATCGTTAGCAAAACACTGGCAGTTGTCGCCATCAGACAACAAAACGGGGGGGCCATCACGCTATTATGATGTGCTGGGACAGACCAGCAAAATAGGCTTTATTTCCCCCCACAGCCATAATTTTTGCAGCACTTGTAATCGCGTACGTTTGACCGCAGAAGGCCGCCTTCTACTGTGCCTTGGTAACGAACACTCGAAAGATTTGAAATCGGTCGTACGGGCTCACCCGAACAATCCGCTCGTCTTACAACAAGCCATTATGGACTCTTTGGCATTAAAGCCAGAGAAGCACCATTTTAATTTAGAAGAAGAGCCGCAGATATTGCGCTTTATGAGCGCCACAGGCGGCTAATAAGGAATTTACCATGGCCAAAACACCTTCTCCTTTTCGACCTCTTAACATTAGCGTACTGACGGTTTCTGACACTCGAAGCCTTGCTGAGGACACCTCTGGTGACGCGCTAATCAGCTTATTGACGGAAGCAGGACACACTCTGCAAGACCGCCAGATCGTAAAAGATGATGTTTATGCCATGCGTGCGGTGGTTTCTAACTGGATAGCGGATTCTA
Source organism: Marinomonas vaga (assembly GCF_055388305.1). Taxonomy (NCBI): domain Bacteria; kingdom Pseudomonadati; phylum Pseudomonadota; class Gammaproteobacteria; order Oceanospirillales; family Oceanospirillaceae; genus Marinomonas; species Marinomonas vaga. The sequence continues at coordinate 2,110,567 of NZ_AP043903.1, read as the reverse complement.
AAACCCATGTGGTACTGATCACTGGCGGCACAGGATTCTACTCCAGAGATAGCACACCAGAAGCCATCACCCCTCTACTAGATAAAGAAGTGGATGGTTTTGGGGAACTGTTTCGCCAGTTGTCATACGAGGAAATCGGCACTTCTACCATTCAGTCCCGTGCTCTGGCAGGACTTGCTAATAAGACCCTTATTTTCTGCTTACCAGGGTCTACTGGGGCGTGTCGCACCGCTTGGAATGGCATTATTAAGGAGCAACTGGACGCGCGCCACCGCCCGTGTAACTTTGTCACCATGTTGCTCGGACCATTACCTGAAGGACAAGGAGCTTAATCCATGTCTTCACTGATGCCATTACAACAGGCTCTTGAAAAAGCGCAGGGCGAACTACAAATTAAAGTTGCACAGGAAACGATCAACCTGAGCCAAGCCCTCAACCGAGTGCTTGCCAAAGATGTGATCGCTCCCCTTGATGTGCCACCCGCAGCAAACAGTGCTATGGATGGCTATGCCATCAACACTGCAGACTTCGAACAGTCAAAACAGCCTTTGCTTAAGGTGAGCCAACGCATCACTGCCGGTGATCCAACCGAGCCATTGAAGCCAGGCACTTGTGCGCGAATCTTCACAGGTGCTGAGCTACCATTGGGCGCCAACGCTGTGGTCATGCAAGAAGACACTCAACTTGAAGAAGAAGCAGTACGATTTTTAGCGACACCAAGTCATGGGGAGAATGTTCGTCCTGCAGGGCAAGACATTCAACAGGGATCCACCATTCTTCGACGAGGCAAACGCCTTAGCCCAGTCGATCTGGGGGTGATTGCCAGTGTTGGCATCACTACCGTAGAGGTTTATCAGCCATTAAAAGTAGGCATATTAACCACGGGGGACGAGCTGGTAACACCAGGACAGCCCCTAAAAGCCGGCCAGATATACAACTCCAACGGCCCATTACTAGAAGCTCTTATCCAAACCGCAGGCCATCAGGTCAGTTTACATAAGCATGCTGAAGATTCCATTGAATCCACTGAACAAGCTCTCCTAGAACTAAGCCAAGTCGCAGATGTAATCATCTCCACAGGAGGTGTCTCTGTGGGCGACGAAGACCATGTTAAAGCAACGATCGAAAAACATGGCCAACTCCACCTTTGGAAAATTGCCATCAAACCCGGCAAACCTCTAGTTTTTGCAAAGGTAATGGAGACTCCCTTTATTGGATTACCAGGCAACCCGAGCTCGACCCTCGTGACCTTTCACTTGTTTGCACGCCTTACCTTGGCCAAGGCCGCTGGAGAACATTTATGCTTCCCAACAGGGTATTCGGTTCAATGCGGTTTTTCTCGCAAGGCCAATCAGAGCCGCGACGAATTCTTAAGAGTGACCTTGCATGAAGGGGTCGCAAAGCCTCACCCACAACAAAGCTCAGGTGCGCTGCTCGCCGCCAGTCAAAGTGATGGTTACCTCCATGTGCCTGCAGGCCAGGCTCCAACGCCAGGAAGTGAACTCCTGTTTTACCCTTTTAGCGGCTTCTAAACTACACTTTATAGACAATGCAAATGTGCCTGTAAGGAGCCCATGATGAGAGATAAAAATTGGGAACAATCGCTCTATGATCACCAACACATAATGATCAAACATTTGGATATTCACCGCCAAAAGGAGCGTACTGAACCTCTCAGCACGGACGAGAGAATGGCTGTAGAGCATGCGTTTCAGCTCTTAGTTGCTTCTATGTTGGATTTTGCACGCTATGTTCTCGAGCACCACTACAATCACAAAGTGAACACCAGAGAAGAAGTCTTAGAAGCCCTTATCAAACATAAGGACGTGACCTATGAACAAGGCCAGCAGATCGAAGCCTTGATTGAATTGCGCAATAAGATTTTAAACGACTATCTGAATGAGAATTTTGAGCTATTGTCATCCGCTCTCGCCTTGCGTCGTTATGCGCTGGTGGAGGTGCTAACTAAGGAATGGACAAATCGTTTAGACAGTTTGTAATGAATCAGCCGAACAAGAATGTTCGGCTGATTCATTATGACTTATTAAATAGAAGCGATCTCTGCTGAAGTCAATCCAAGCAAATATAACACGCCATCAAGCCCCATCTGACTCATGGGACAAGGGGCTTGCTGTCGAACAATTGGCTTGGCATGCAGAGCCACACCCAAAGCGGCATCATTCAGCATTAATAGATCGTTTGCACCATCACCACAAGCAATGGTTTGGCCATTCAACACATCATATTTCATCGCCAGAGAAGCCAGTAACTCCTGCTTACGCTTAGCATCCACAATCGGTCCGATATGGCGACCAGTTAAAGCGCCATTTTCGATTTCAAGTACATTCGCATGTACTTCCGTCATGCCATAGTCATGCTGCACACGGTCAGCGAAGTAAGTGAAACCACCGGATAAAATGGCCGTATTCCAACCAAAATGATGCAACACTTTCATTAAGGGCGCGATACCGTCCATATGAACAATGCGCTCATAAACAGAATCCATCACATCACTGCTCAAACCGTTCAATAGCGACAAGCGCTGGACAAAGCTCTCAGTAAAATCAATTTCACCACGCATTGCGCTAGCAGTCACCGCAGAGATTTGCTCGCCGATACCCATTTCAACGGCCAACTCATCCATGACCTCCGCTTTGATCAGGGTTGAATCCATATCAAACACCGCCAAACCACCCGCTTTAATATCTGGGGTTTGCATCTGAAAAACATGGTCAATTCCGGTAGTGTCTGCCAAGGTCAACAACTCACTACGAAGCGCTTCTGGTTTACCATCTTCAATAGGAGTGCTAATGTCATAGCGAATGACACTTATGGGATCCTGATCGTTAGTTAAACGCTTGTTTGTAGCCTCAATTTGATGTTTATCCAACCATGATTGGAAAAGAGACAGGCTACTGCTCGTAATGTCGCCGATAAGTGTGATGGAAGCAGACATAGAAACTCCTATTTATGGGGACGCTAACTATACCAAATCCCTATGCATACGCTAACCTTCTCACATAACTCTAAAGAAATTTAAGTGCATTCCGAAAAGAGTAACAGACTTAAAAACTCTATGCGCATCAACTAGCTATTGAATTATTAGACAAATCAGGACGTCGATGGACACCGTAAAAAAACTCTCTGCCGGATACAAACGAATCCTACAAAAATGCTCGTCGGCCAGTATTGTCGTTTCGACTTATATCGCATTAATGATTATCACCTTGGCGACGGTTTGGTTTTCTGTCACCTCCGCGGTCAATAACTACCTTAACCAGCAAACAGACGTACTTGGTAGCAGCTTAGCCACCCAAGCGGCCTTCAACGCAACCCAATCCATCTTGACCAACGATTTACTCAGCTTGAATGTGTTACTAAATCGACTAGTGGTAAGCGATAGCATATTGGGAGCACGGGTTTACAACAAAAAAGATGAGCTGCTCGCCCAAGCCAGCCAGAATGGTACACAGACCAGCAGTGAGAACGAATTACGCCCCAGTGAAACACACAGAGTGTACAGCTCCCCGATTAGGTTTCGTGACGAAATAGTGGGACATGTATTGATCACACTGGATAAGTCTGGTTCACAAAGTACATTAGTCCAGATCAGCAATCTGATGATCGGGCTGGGGATCATACTGACGGCAATCACAGGTCTAGTTTTGCTTCTCGTAATGAGACGCTTGTTTCTTCCAATTACCATGGCAAGCGATGCTGTTGAAGCTTTTACCAAAGGCACCAGCAATGCTCCTTTGCCAAAGCACAGCTATCGTGAAGCGACAGAGCTTGCCGACCAAATCTCCACCTTGCAGACCCTAGAGCTCGCCACACCGATAGCAACTGTCACGCCACAAACCGTCTCCCAAACATTTAAGGAAGACGAGCAATACGAAATCGACTTTGACACCATTATCAAGGAATCAGAGCGAGAGTCCTGCGCCTTATACATTCAATTTAATCATCTAGAAAAATGGCGCGAGGATATGTCCCCTCTACAGGTGGCTAACCTCCTAACTCCGCTTTACCGGGCCATATTCCTATCAGCTGAGCATTTTCATGGTCAGGTACATCAGCACGAAAGCGATAATGTCATCATCCTATTCCAGGAAAAGGATTGCGATGACAATCTGTTTATGGACGCAGCTAGCTGTGCCGAGCTCGTCAGATTGCTACTAGAGAAACTTTCCAATACAGACTTGTATCAGGACGTCCCTGATATTCTCTATCATATGGGGCTTGTGAAAGGCTGTGAGCAAGTTTCTAAGATGTTTGAAGAGAGTTATTTTGCTGCCGACCAAGTGACTGATTTAATTCAAAGTGCCAAGGCACTTTCCTTGTCGGAAAGCTCAAATAAGCTGGTTATGGGAGATGACATTGTGACCCGCCCAGAAATTCAAAACCGAATCATTCTTAGCCTGCCAGAAATCATCGATCTAGAAGATGGTAGCGAACATCTCGCTTACACAGTTAAAGACCTGTCTGAAAAGTACCGCAAGCGTGTCAACCAAGTCATGGACGAGCTATCCGGTGATGAGGCAACCGATTCAGTTTAGCGACGACCTTCTAACACTAAAAAGGCCAGCATTTTTGCTGGCCTTGTTCTGACACTTTACTTATCAGTGATCCAAATTAATCACATCTTCTAAGGACAACCCTTTATTCTGCAACATGGTTCGTAGCTTGCGCAGTGCCTCCACTTGGATTTGACGTACTCGCTCTCGAGTCAAACCAATCTCTGCACCCACATCTTCTAAAGTGCTAGGCTCGTAACCACGTAACCCAAAGCGACGGGCAATAACCTCTCTCTGCTTATCATTTAGCTCATCCAAGAGGTTTTCAATGTTTTGATGAACATCCCCATCCTGACGCTCGTCTTCTGGGCCAGCATGTTGTGTATCCGCTAGGACTTCCACCAAGCTCTTATCATTGTCTAAACCACCAACGGGTGAATCAATAGAACTAATGCGCTCATTGAGACTCAGCATTTTTTGCACGTCCGCCACAGGTCGATCAAGCATCTCTGCAATCTCTTCTGCGCTGGGTTCATGATCAAGCTTTTGTGTCAATTCACGGGCAGCTCGGAGATAAACGTTAAGCTCTTTTACCACATGGATAGGAAGACGAATGGTACGGGTTTGGTTCATGATGGCACGTTCGATGGTCTGTCGAATCCACCAAGTCGCATAGGTTGAAAATCGAAAACCCCGTTCCGGGTCAAACTTTTCAACAGCACGAATCAGACCTAAATTGCCCTCTTCGATCAGATCTAGTAACGATAACCCCCGGTTGAGGTAGCGGCGGGAAATTTTAACAACAAGACGGAGATTACTTTCTATCATCCGCTTTCTTGCTGCTTCGTCGCCTTTTAGGGCAAGGCGAGCAAAATAGACTTCTTCTTCTGCCGTTAGCAGAGGTGAGTAACCTATTTCACTTAAGTAGAGTTGGGTAACGTCTAAAGATTTTGTGTCGCTCTCTGCATATCGAGCACTCACGGCGGATTCGAACTCCTGATCAGAGGCATCATCTTCCATGTCCTCGAAGTCAAAATCACCAGCTCCTTGTAGCATTTCTTCGTTTGATTCTTTGCTCGTATCTACTGATTTCATATCGCCCTCCTGAGTCCCAAAATGTGATTATTATTGTTTGGGAAGCACTTTTAGTGGATCGATCGGTTGGCCATCGCGCCGCACCTCAAAATGCAGCATAGGTCTTTCGGAGCCTTTCCCTCCGATAACAGCTAACGAATCACCAACCCGAACGGTCTGTTTTTCCTTAACCAAAATACGTTCGTTATACGCATAAGCACTGAGATACACATCACTGTGTTTAACGATGACTAGGTTTCCATAGCCAATCAATCCATTACCCGCGTAGACAACTACACCATCGGCAGCTGCTTTTACATGCTCAGCTTCTTTTCCTCTTATGTCTATACCTTTACTACTTACGCCAGCGTTTGAAAAGCTTTTTATGACAGAACCTGATACTGGCCAGCGCCAATCTGATACTTTTTTGTCTGGCACTTTTACAGTGGACACAGGTTTCGTAGAGGAGTTCACTTTTGCTTTGGAGTTTTTTGTTACTGCTTTAGACGCAGTTGTCGATGAGCTTGAAGACGCCACTGAACGAGGTTTAGGAGTCCCAGATAAGCGGATTTTTTGGTTCGGGTAGATTACGTATGGAGAATCAATGCCATTAATATCTGCCACATTTCGGTAGTCCAGCCCATATGAAAAAGCAATAGAAAACAAGGTTTCACCAGATTTAACTCGATGAACACCATTACTCGGAACTTTCTGAACTTTTGCCCCAGACGGTTGCGATGAATAAGGATCAAGATCTGAGTAGTGAAAGCTATCGTAGGCACAACCGGTTAGAAAAAGACACGACAATAGAACACTACTGACTTTCCCTGTCAGTAATTTAGGCACCTCTAATATTCTTTTTAAGTGCTCAACAACAATCATTCCAGATAACCAAACCTTACATTACAGGGCGGCGTTATGACCTTGGTTTCTTTTTTGTAATGAGATGTAATGAATCAATAAAACCGATACAGCCCCCAATAAAACAAGACCTATTGGCACAATTAAATGGACCATTACTTCAAAATCTGTCATTTGCCACGGCAACAGTAATTGTTCTTCCACAGGCAAACGTTTATCACCTACTTGAGTGTAGGCTACCACTTCTTTCCATGGCCAGACCTTCACTAATGCCCCCAACATAACCCCCGTCAATAAGGCGAGTGTGAGAGACTTTGCTTTCAAAAGTAACCAATGGAGTACTTTTGAAAAGCTCAACAACCCTAGTACAGCGCCGCAGGCGAACACAGCAATCACAACAAGATCAAGGGACTTTATAGCACCAATGACATAACCATACATGCCCATCATCAGCAACAGAAAGCTACCTGAAATACCTGGCAGAATCATGGCACAAATAGCAATCATACCTGCTAAAAACACCATAAATAAGTTAATGGATACCGGCACAGGAACCAGTAAAGATAAGGCGGCACCAGCCATGGCCCCTATCACGAGTAACATACCGTGCTTTGAAGTGAACTGCTCAATGTCTGTCACTAGAACATAAGCGGAAGCGATAATAAGCCCAAAGAAAAAGCTCCACAGCCAAACGGGATAGCTCACCAACAGCTCAGTAACCAAGCTGGCAATGCCAAAAATACTGGTAGCAATGCCCAACAAAAGCACTATTAAAAAGTTACCGTCAAAGTGGCGCCAGAGACCTTTAAAGTCGCCACTAAACAGCATCTTTATGCTCGCCAAATTCACGCCACTCAATGCCCCAATCAATCGATCATAAATACCAACAATAAAGGCAATGGTGCCACCAGAAACACCAGGAACAACATCTGCCGCTCCCATTAACACGCCACTCAAATATGTTTTCAGCCACTTAGGCATCTATCTTTCCTTCTAAAAGAGGCACAAATTGCGCTACAGCAGATTCTAAGCGCTTCCATTTATTTCCGTGTCGTCGCCAGCAGCCAATGGCTGGAACTGCATCTGCGATAGGCATAATTAAAATGCCATCTTCTTTTAACATATCAGTCAGGGCAGTTGGAACTTTACTCGCCATAGCGGTCACGATAATAGCGTCCATTTCCACTTTTTGTGGCCATCCTAAGTGGCCATCCCCATGGAGAAACTCCACATTATTAATGGACATACTTTTCAATCGCGCTTGAGCTTGGACATACAAGCTTTTTTGACGTTCAATGGTATGTACCTTATTAAAGAAATGCGCCAACAAACACGTCTGATAACCAGACCCTGTTCCCACTTCAAGCACCCTGCCCAAACGAGCATATTTCAATAACCAGGAAGTCATCTTAGCCACCGTAAGAGGCTGACTTATGGTTTGATTCCGCCCGATGGGAAGAGGAGTTGGACTGTATGCAAGATGGGAAAATGCAGGCTCAACGAATTCATGGCGTGGTAAAGCAGCCATGAGCTCTAATAACTCTTTGTGCTCAACACCATGACTCTTCAAATGCTCAATCATTTGATTAGACCGGGATTGAGAGCGCTTCAGTAATTCATCTAGGGCAGCTGTCATAATGTCTTATTAAATACCCATTGCTGCAATTGATTCATCGCCGAATGACTTGTCATATCTGTATGGATGGGGGTAATGGACACAAAGCCTTCGGACACAGCATGAAAGTCTGTCCCCTCAGCCGCATCATGAGGGTCAGCTAAAGCGCCAATCCAAAAGCTTTGAATTCCCCTCGGGTGTTGCGCTGGGATCGCAGGATGCGCCTGCTGGCGATACCCTAAACGGGTCACCTTCATCCCTTTTAGCGCTTCATAAGGCACATCTGGCACATTAACGTTTAGTAATACTTTAGCTGGCAAATCAAGAGTATGGGCGTCTTCTAATAGCGTTAGTATTACCTGTGCAGCGGTATCGAAGTGCCTATTTCCCACCAACGAAACGGCAAGGGCTGGCCGCCCTAAATGGCGTGCTTCCATAGCAGCCGCTACGGTGCCTGAATAAATTACATCATCACCAAGGTTAGGGCCGTGATTAATACCTGAGATAACCGCATCAAAGCGCCCATCTATTACTTCAGACATGGCTAGATTCACACAGTCTGTCGGAGTGCCATCCACTTTATACTCCCGCTCACGGACAAGGGTCGGACGTAATGGCCGCGTTAATGTCAGGGAGTTACTGGCGCCACTGCGATCACGATCAGGGGCGACTAAAGTACACTCAAATTGGGTGCGTAGCGCTTTGGCTAGCGTTTGAATACCTAAAGCATCCAAACCATCATCATTCGCTAATAGGATTCTCATGATGTCTTTCTTGGGATCGATCATTAATGACAAATAGTTCTCTTAAGACACTGGTGGCAAATGCCCCTCTAGGAAGCTCAAATTGCAGCACAAGCTGATCAGGCCCCTTATCTCCTTTTAGCAATTCCCAGGCCATGTTCTCAGGTGCGAGGCGAGTTGGGCGGCTATCTCGAGCAAAATCATAGGTAATAAGCCCATTGAGGAGCGCTGTTTCCTCTGCGTACAGGGCCGCCATTGATTCAGCGCGCGCAGGAGTTGTCCCCATGGGCCAACCATCACTAATCAAGGGAAGAACTGGAGACACCTGACCAAACTTATGACGATGAATCAAATCTAAGGATAAGGCCTTCACACGAAAGGACTGACTGCCGTCTTGGGGTTGAGCAATATCCCCCACTTGAAGGGTATCCCAACTACCATCAGCCACAAAAGCAGATAAAGCTTCATTAAAAAACCAGGAGCGAATAGCCGATAACCAAAAGGATTCCGTTTTACCTAGTTTATGAGTGCCTTTGCGACCAGGCAAAACCATCTTACGGCCATTGACCAAGTTATTTCCTTGGATGCCAAAGCGCTGCTCGCCATAGTAATTTGGCACACCAAAGCGCTCGATAAGCGCTAACCGTTGCTGCATTTCATCAACATCAGAGTCTAGATTACGCAGTCGCAGCACAAAGCGATTACCTAAATGTCCACCGGTACGCAGTTTTTTGCTGTGACGCTTTTGCTCCAAGACACGGACCATTTCTGGAGCTAAGAAAACCTTCTCTATGTCTGCCACATCCACATCTTGCTTTGGGGAATGAATACAGAACCACTGACGGGTAAGTGCGTGTCGATCTTTAGCACCCGCATAGCTGACTTGCCTCGCTGACACATTGGCCGCTTTGGCTAAGCGCTTTGCCAAAAAGTCGGTGTTGACGCCTTTTTTCTCAATCCAGAGGTAAACAAATTCACCTTTTTGATCCGGCTCAAAACCAAGGATTTCCTCTACCAAGAAGTCACTTTCAACGGTTTTCAGATCCGCTGTGCCAGTGGGGCGCCCCCATGCATAGTGCCAATCCGTGTTCATGCATCCACTCGATATAGCAAGGCTACTGCTGCCACAGCAATGCCCTCTTTACGGCCAGTAAAACCAAGCTTCTCAGTGGTAGTTGCTTTAACGTTAACTTCCGATATAGCAATCCCCAGATCCTCGGCGATATTGGCGCGCATGGCATCAATATGTGGGCGCATTTTGGGGGCTTGGGCCATGATGGTGACATCAAGATTCCCAACCCCTAACCCCAGCTTCTGCACCTCAGCAAAAGCATGACGAAGTAAAACTCGACTATCTGCTCCAGCGTATTCCGCATCGGTATCAGGAAAATGCTTGCCTATGTCGCCTAAAGCCGCCGCTCCCAACAAGGCATCCGTCAAGGCATGCAACACCACATCCCCATCCGAGTGGGCCACTAAGCCTTGCTCATAAGGAATGGACACCCCACCCATAACAATATGATCGCCTTCCCCAAATTTATGTACATCAAAGCCGTGGCCGATTCTAAATGGCATCATGAATTCAATTCCTATTGTTGGGTGTGTGTCTGACTAGCCAATATAGCATTGGCCATGACAAGGTCTTCTGGCACGGTAATTTTTAGATTGGTGGCTTCCCCTTCGATAAGAGCAGGTTGCCATCCTAATAGCTCCATAGCAGAGCTTTCATCGGTAATAGCCAAATTCTCTTCGAGGGCCGTTGAGAGCCCCTCTAACAATGCCATGAGGGGAAATTTCTGCGGCGTCTGGGCTTGCCAAATGGCACTACGATCTACTGTTCCTATAGACTGGGTTGTTTCATTAGCAAGCTTAAGGGTGTCTTTACAGGGAATAGCCAACAACGCTCCTTCAGAACCATCATGAGCCATAATTCGAGTTAAAGCATCATGGGTCACTAGAGGACGCGCTGCGTCATGAACGAGAACATTTGCCGTTTCATCCACGCCAACCGCCAGCAAAACTTGCAAGCCATTTAATACTGTTTCTGCGCGCTCTGTCCCGCCATCATAACGAATCACTTGAGGGTGGGTCGCCCATTCGGACTTTGCCCAGTGTTCATCATTTGGACTCACACCTACCGCCACCCCTAGTATCTGTGGATGGGATAAAAAATTGGCTATAGTGACATCAAGAATCGTGCGTTGATTCAGGGTCAAATACTGTTTTGGAATGGCACTCGCCATGCGTTTACCAGCGCCAGCCGCCGGGATGATTACCCAATATTGCGTCATTACTTTTCTACTATTCGATAAAACATTTCGCCGTCTTTAATGTATTGCATCTCTGTGCGCACATGCTCCTCAACGGCATCTTCACCTTTTCTCAGATCTTTAATTTGGGCACGCAGGGCTTCATTTCGCACCTTTAAACGCTTGTTAATCTGCTCTTGGTACTCGATCTGTTTGGCCAACTCGTCTTCTCGTTTCATACCTTGCTCCCCCCAAAATACCTGAAAGGAAAGGTAGGCTGTACTCAGAAGAAAAATGCCAAGAAAAATGCGCAACATCATGTTGAAATATTCAAACTCAAGACTGAACGAGTGCCCATTATTCCGTGAAATGGGATAAAAAAAAATAAAAAAGGGAGAACTTACGTTCTCCCTTTTCGAAGCAAGCTAAATAATTACGCTTGCCCTTTGATCTCAGATAGACCGTTGTAAGGTGCTTTTCCACCCAGTTGCTCTTCAATACGTAGCAATTGGTTGTACTTAGACACACGATCAGAACGACATAGGGAGCCGGTTTTAATTTGACCCGCTGCCGTACCAACCGCTAAATCCGCAATAGTTGCATCTTCAGTCTCACCAGAACGGTGTGAAATAACCGCCGTGTAACCAGCGTCTTTCGCCATTTTGATGGCTTCCAACGTCTCAGTCAAAGAACCTATTTGGTTAAATTTGATCAAGATAGAGTTAGCGATGCTTTCGTCGATACCACGCTTAAGGATCTTAGTGTTGGTAACAAATAGATCATCACCTACAAGTTGGATCTTATCGCCTAGGATCTTAGTTTGGTAAGCAAAGCCTGCCCAGTCAGATTCGTCCTGACCGTCTTCAATAGAGACAATTGGGTACTCATTGCAAAGCTCAGCAAGGTAGTCAGAGAATTCTTCTGACGTAAAGACCTTACCTTCGCCTTTCATGTTGTACTTGCCGTCTTCGTAGAATTCAGACGATGCACAGTCCATGGCTAGCGTAATGTCTTTACCTAGCTCATAGCCAGCTGCTGCAACAGCTTCTTTAATAACCGCTAACGCTTCGGCGTTAGACGCTAGGTCTGGCGCAAAACCACCTTCATCACCCACTGCTGTATTCAAGCCACGAGCGCTTAATACTTTTTTCAGTGCGTGGAAGATCTCTGCTCCGTAACGTAGTGCTTCACGGAAGTTCGGCGCACCCACAGGCTGGATCATGAACTCTTGGATATCAACGTTGTTGTCCGCGTGCTCACCACCATTGATGATGTTCATCATTGGTACAGGCATAGAGTAAACACCTGGCGTACCATTAATGTCCGCGATGTGTACGTACAAAGGTACTTTCTTAGAAACTGCCGCTGCTTTCGCTGCTGCCAAAGAAACCGCTAGGATAGCGTTCGCACCGAATTGAGATTTGTTCTCTGTACCATCAAGATCGATCATGATCTTATCTAGTTCAGCCTGCGCTGTTGCGTCTTTGCCCAGTAGCGCTTCACGGATCGGACCGTTTACCGCGGCTACGGCTTTTAATACGCCTTTACCTAGGTAACGACTCTTGTCACCATCGCGCAGTTCCAAAGCTTCACGTGAACCGGTAGAGGCACCAGAAGGTGCACACGCTGAACCAAATGAGCCGTCCGCTAGGATTACGTCAGCTTCCACAGTTGGGTTACCACGTGAATCCAGAACTTCTCTGGCTTTGATGTCAACGATTTGACTCATAACAAACCCCTTTTAGTAGATGAAAAATTCACAAACACCTGTTTGCTAAAATTATTTTTCTTTTCCTGCATGCTTCAGTGCGGCGTGAACAAATGCACTGAACAGGCCGTGCCCATATCTTGGTGTTGAAGTAAATTCAGGGTGGAATTGACACGCTACAAACCAAGGATGATCTGCAATCTCCACCATTTCTACTAGTGAGTTATCAGCGGACAAGCCTGAGATCGTTAGACCGGCTTCTTTTAATGCTGGAACATAGTAGTTGTTTACTTCGTAACGATGGCGATGACGCTCACTGATCACATCTTGACCGTATGCAGCACGCGCTTTGGTGCCTTCGATCAAGTTACAGTTTTGCGCACCAAGACGCATCGTTCCACCTAGATCGGATTCCTCTGACCGGATTTCTTTGGAACCTTCAGCATTGACCCATTCAGTAATCAGGCCAACGACAGGATTCTCTGTTTTTAGATTAAACTCAGTGCTGTGTGCACCGTTTAGATTTGCTACGTTACGAGCAAATTCGATGACCGCCACTTGCATACCTAGACAGATACCCAAGTACGGAATTTTGTTTTCACGGGCGTATTGTGCCGTGCGAATTTTACCTTCTACACCGCGCTCACCGAAGCCACCTGGGACAAGGATCGCATCCATTCCCTCAAGCACACTTGTGCCTTCTTCTTCGATTTTCTCAGAGTCGATGTAATGCAGTTTTACTTTAGTACGTGCATGAATGCCCGCATGATCCATCGCTTCGATCAAAGACTTGTAAGCGTCCAACAGCTCCATGTATTTACCAACCATGGCGATGTTCACTTGCTTCTCTGGGTTCAGTTTCGCTTGAGCGACCTTGTTCCAGATTTCCAAGTCTGCAATGTTGCAATCCAAGTTAAAGCGCTGAACGATCAGGCTATCAAGACCTTGGTCTGCCAACATTTGTGGAATTCGGTAAATGGTGTCTGCATCGGGTAAAGAAATAACCGCTCGCTCATCTACGTTAGTAAATAGGGCAATTTTCTTACGCTCTGGTGCTTCGATAGAGACTTCAGAACGACATACCAAAATGTCAGGCTGAATACCGATAGAACGTAGCTCTTTCACTGAGTGTTGAGTCGGCTTAGTTTTCGTCTCACCTGCAGTGCGGATGTAAGGCACCAGCGTCAAATGCATAAACAAAGCTCGGTGGGAACCAAGCTCCACTTTCAACTGACGCACAGCTTCTAAAAATGGCTGCGATTCAATATCACCCACAGTACCGCCGATTTCCACTAGGGCAACATCTGCGCCTTCTGCACCAGCGATAACACGACGTTTAATTTCATCAGTAATGTGCGGGATAACCTGAACAGTACCACCTAGGTAGTCACCACGGCGTTCTTTTTGTAGAACATGTTGGTAGACGCGACCAGAGGTAAAGTTGTTGCGCTTATTCATCTTAGTTGAGATGAAACGCTCGTAGTGGCCTAAGTCTAGATCGGTCTCGGCGCCGTCTTCAGTAACGAACACTTCACCGTGCTGGAAGGGACTCATCGTACCTGGATCGACGTTGATGTATGGATCCAGTTTAAGCATGGTGACTTTTAGACCACGGGATTCTAGGATGGCTGCAAGGGATGCAGATGCCAAGCCTTTACCAAGTGATGAAACCACGCCGCCTGTGACGAAAATATATCGTGTCGCCATGAGTGTTTAGCCCGCCTTAAATATGTATGATCGAAATGAGAAAAGGCACTTAAAAAAGCACCTTTAGGACGGGAGCAAATAATAACACCTTGCCCCCTTGCGCTCAATGTAAAAGCTTGGAAGTTTTACTCTGCAGAGACTAAGTTCCATTTCCCAATCCAATCTATTTTTTCAAATCATTGATTTATAGATCTAATACCAAAAGGTCACTACGAGAACCTGAACAACAAGGCATGATGATTTTCCCCTCGAGGCGTTCCGCATCTGACAAAAAAGTATCCCTGTGATCCGGCACACCCTCTAATAATCGAGTCATACAAGTACCGCACCACCCTTCTTCACAAGAGACAGGGATATCTACGCCATTCATTTCTAGGGCTTGGGTGATAGAAACACCTGGCTCCACATCAAACACCTCTCCTGTGCTGGCGACCTTAACTTGAAAAGACTCTTTCAAGGCTTCATCCATAGAAGCAGAACGCTTGCCACTAAAAAATTCCCGATGGAGCTTTTCACTGGACCACCCCATTGCCATCGCCGTATCTAGGACAGCTTCAATGTAAGCGCTTGGCCCGCAGACATAGATATGCATTTTGGGGTCAGCGCCACCAAGCACTTTTTTCAAGTCAATTCGCTGACGCTCACTAAAATGAAAAGTCATCTTATCAACAAAGGCACTCTGCTGTAGCGCCTCATAAAAAGCTGCGCTTTCGGGGTTCTTAGCGGAATAGTGAAATTGAAAGTCCGTGCCTGCTTTTTTAAGCATTTGTGCCATGGGAATTAGGGGGGTCACACCAATACCAGCCCCCATAAGCAAGGCAGGGACGCGCGGGTTAGAGAGTAAAAAGTGATTTTGCGGCGTAAAGCATTTGAGCGCATCCCCTTCCTTCATCCGATGCAACTCTTCTGATCCCCCTTGAGAAAAAGGATCCAATAACACAGCGATCTCATATTCCTTGCCAGTCGTTGGCAATTTACAAAGTGAATACTGTCGACGTAATCCGCTTGGGAGTTGTAACTCAATGTGGGCACCCGGCTGATAGGTAGGCAGGCCTAAGCCATCTTCGTGGGCCAACACAAAGCGCTTAACCTTCGACGTCTCTTGGATAATTTGCTTAATAACCAGATCCAGCATAACCACCTCTTTTCAGGAATGCGTACTTATTACTTAAAGCCTAAATCAAATTCCTCAAGAGGTCGAAGCTTAACACTTATTATCTATTTAAAAGGCATACCAAGAGGGACTTCTAACACATTACCTGTTCCCATCGGCTGTCCCACCATCTCATCATAGGCGCTTTGATGACACAGTACCGTTTGGCCAACCTTCATACCTTCAAACATCTGCTGTAGTTCAATCTTGTTAGGTCGAGAAATATGTCGCCCCTTGCTGTCTTCAAGATAAAACTCTTCTCCAGCAATAATGACCGACACCTGATATAGATTTGGCATCAAAGAATGAATCTTTACCTTCTCAATAACATTAACTTTCTCTAGCTCAGACCATTTCATTTCGTTACTCTCCAAAGAATCACTAAAAACAATTACGCTGTTTTAGCACTGTCGGATTCATAAAAATGACAACAAACGATCTGTATCAACATCTCGATACCCTCCCGTCCTATCAAGATGCTTTGGCACATTTAATCACTCTTAGCCAACAACCCAAACGCGTGATCATCGCCATTGCAGGACTCCCCGGATCAGGTAAGTCCACTATCGCTGAGTACTTAGCAGCCAGAGCAACAGAGCGAGGCATTGACTGCATTACCTCCGTCAGCATGGATGGTTTCCATTTAAGTAAAGCCCAACTTAGGGCATTGCCTGACCCTGAAGCCGCTTTTAATCGTCGTGGAGCCCCTTGGACATTTGACAGTGAAAGCTACACTGACACTCTAAAGAGCTTTAAAGAACAACCAGATAACACACTCTACTGGCCCAGCTTTGATCACTCAATCGGGGACCCAGTCGATAAGGCAATCATGATTCCCACAGCAACGAAAGTACTCATAGTTGAGGGACTGTATGTTTTACACCGTGATCATGGCTTTGAGCACAGTCAAAGCTACTTAGACGAAAAGTGGTATATTGATATCCCTATGGAACGGGCCATGACGCAACTAGCCGAACGACACCAGCAGGCATGGGGCTTTACTTTAGAGCAGGCCCACCACAGAATCGAGACTAATGATGGCCTCAACGCTCAGATTGCGGCTAACACAGCGCATAACGCAAATCGTCAAATCGCCACAAAATGAACGAAAATGTTACAAACTTCGCCGTATTTTTACATGGAATCCCATCACTGGTAAGACTATGTTGATAGCTTAAAGAATGTACAAGAATGCCTTGTACAACGAGAGTCCAATAATCGTATTAAAATAAAAAGGAAGATAGACTCATGATGCCATCCTTTCCCTACCGAAAGACGCTAATTTCATTTGCTGTTGCCATGTCGGCTGCGCAACTGCACGCGGCAGGTTTCCAGCTAAACGCACAATCCGCTACCGGCCTTGGCCGTGCCTTTGCGGGTGATGCAGTAATTGGCGATAACGCCTCCGTGATTGCTCGAAACCCTGCAGCCATGTCCCTGTTCGACAAACAGCAAATCTCCGTTGGCTTTGAAACCATCACCACCGACATCGAAGTAAAAGATGCGACCTATACTGGACCAAACTCTTCAACATCTGTCTCAAGTAACAGTGCAAATACAGACTCTGTTGGTGATACGTCCATTGCTCCAAATTTCTACTATGTCCGCCCAGTAAATCAAAAATTTGCCTGGGGCCTAAATGCTTACTCCAACTTTGGGACTAAGACAGAATTTGAAGATGGTTATCAAGGTTATGAGTACGGTGGCAACACAGATGTGAAAAGCTTCAATTTAGGCTTAGTAGGCTCATACAAAGTAAGCGAAGCCTTAACGTTAGGCGCAGGACTGGATGCCATCTATGGTAAAGGTATTTTTTCACGCCCAACAAACCCGTTCGTTAATGCAGCATATAGCTCAGATAAAGTACTGGATATTGATGCTAGTGGCTGGGCATTAGGCTGGAATGTCGGGGCCATGTATGAATTAAATAGCAGAAACCGCTTTGGTATTGACTACCACTATAGCCCAGAGATCGAAGCAGAAGGCGATGTTTACACTCTTACTGGCGGAAAGCAAAGTGATACAGTAAAGATGCCATTACCAGATATTGCTGAGTTCTCGGGCTACCATCGCCTATCGCCATCCTACGCCTTGCACTACAGCATTCAATTTATTCAATGGTCTGAGTTTGACAAGCTTGAAGCGGAAAAAGCCGGGGTAATAAACACTTATAACTGGCAAGATGCATGGCACTATTCGATCGGTGGCACCTATTATATGAATGAGCAATGGGAGCTGCGCGCTGGCTACATGTATGACACCAGTGCACAGGATGAAACTCGCTCTATTTCGGTTCCTGACTCGGATCGCCAATGGTTATCAGCGGGCTTCACTTACAAGCCAGACCAAATGAGCAGCATTGATTTCGGTGCCACCTATTTACTAGGGGAAGATACTGATGTCAGTGAGAGCAAAAGTGCTCTAAACAGCTCAATTACTGGCACGACTCACGCCAACGCAGTTCTGCTTGGCCTTCAATACAGCCGCTCGTTTTAAGCACACTAAACAGTTGGAACAGAGATAAAAAATGCCTCCATTAGGAGGCATTTTTATTTCTAATTAGGGGTTATAAAGATGCTAGACTCGCTATCGCAGCCGCATCAAATTTATATTTGATGGGTTGTTTGTCACGTTCCATTGCTTCAACACCATCACTCTCTATTTGAACCGGATCCTCCAGTGTTTCAGAGCTTCTAACGTAAGTACAACCCACTAAGATAAAGCAATACACGATCAATATTAAGGCCTTCATGGTGCGTTAATCTCTACCTTGCTTCTTATCCCTATTTACTTACTTAAGCTTAGACCAGTGACTTAGATTCTCCAGTGGCTTTTTAGGGACTTGCTGGCCAAGGAAGTGAGCTTTTTCGTTGCCACTCAATGACGCCATTCCAGCCTGGCTGCTGCCATAGAGTTCCTATGGCAACCAAGACGCCTGCTTCGTACACATAAGGCAGCTGCTCTCGCCACCATAAGGGAATACGTTGATCTTGCAGCCATTTCTTTAGGGGACGATGGCGTCCATTGGGCAAGCATAATGACACCCCTTGTGGACGCCCTCTTACTTCAACCTGACGGTCAGAGTAGAGTTCATCATGCTCACGTATCAGCCACTGCCCAGCAGTTACAATTTGTGAGACAGGCTCGGCAATGATAGGCAGCAAATATAAGGTGGTTTCAAATCGTGCTAACTGAAAGCCTTCGCCGATAAAACAAGGCTGCTTTTCTTGGCTGGAAAAAAACATGGCCAGTACAGACTTTAGCTGAGGCTCTGTCAACGAATGTCCATTCTGACGGACAAAGCGTGACAGCCAGAATCCTTCTTCTCCCTCTGGCAATTGATCTAAAAGTAGCCCCCCACAGGAAGACTGCAATCCTGCTAGCGCCTCACTGGCAAGTCGATCATAGACAGACATTTCCTGCTGCATGAGCCGAGCACTGGAGGCAATCGCCTGAGCCACACCCGAATTATTAGATTGCCAAGGATGCAGTACCTGGTGGCGCAAAAAATTTCGACGATAGCGGCTGTCGTCATTGGATTCATCTTCTATCCATGACAATCCTTGCGCCGTCACATAGGCTTCGAGCGCTTGGCGCGACACGGATAATAAGGGCCGCCATATCTTCCCTTGTCCCAAGGATCGCCAGATAGGAATCCCCTGCATACCCCGTGTCCCTGCGCCCCTCTCTAGTCGAAACAAGAGGGTTTCTGCTTGATCATTTGCATGGTGCCCTTGCGCTAAAATATCGTGGCGCTTTAGATGCTTTTCGAAGGCTTGATACCTTGCTTTGCGGGCGTTTTCTTCAATTGACCTTGAAGACTCAACTTGAACGTATTCTGAAAGGAAACTCACACCCATGGTTTTGCAAACGGTTTGGCAGTGCTCTAACCAGTCGTCGGCATTAGGACTTAACCCGTGGTGAACATGAATAGCGGTTAACGAACTGCGATGGGAGTCAGGCAGCGATTGCGCCAGCATATGAAGTAAGGCTAGAGAGTCCACACCACCGCTAAATCCCACATAGAGTCTCCCCCCATGGGCCAACGACTGGGTCAGTCTTGGATCATCAAATGAAATCATCGTGTTGTAACTCCCAAGAACAGGAAAGGCGCCTAAGCGCCTTTCACATCACATCTTTACTCGCTTATTAAAGGGCGAACAAGTGATGCTTTTTCTTACCTAGTTTTACTAGGAAGTATTTACCATAGTAGCCATTGTCCGCGGTGAAGATGTCTGCCGCAGCCATATTATCTTCCATGCCTTTCGCAACACCATTCACGAACACTGAGTTACGTTGTAGAGCGTCTTTTACTTGCTTACCGCTTGCTGCCAAACCAGCATCCGCTAACAAGGTCGTCATCGGCGTCTCAGCTAGATCAATCCCAGCCAAAGAGCTGCTTGGTAAACCGTCTTGTTGAATCTGCTCTAGGTCCGCTTCACTCAGTTGATCGGTTTCACCGCTGAACAACGCTTGAGTAATACGCTCAGCTGCTGCCAAGCCTTCTTCGCCGTGTACTAGGCGTGTTGCTTCACGAGCCAAAATAGCTTGTGCTTGTGGTTTACCGCCGTTTTCTTGATCCGCTTTTTCAATGGCTTCAATGTCTGCAATCGACATAAAAGTGAAGTAGCGCAGGAACTTGTATACGTCCGCATCCGCTGTACCCAACCAGAATTGGTAGAAAGAGTATTGGCTAGTTTTCTTTGGATCAAGCCATACCGCACCGGACTCAGTCTTGCCGAACTTAGTGCCGTCTGCCTTTGTCACCAGAGGAACAGTCAAGCCAAAGACTTGTGCTTGATTTTGACGACGAGATAGGTCAATACCCCCTACGATATTCCCCCATTGATCACTGCCACCCACTTGAAGCGTACAATCGTACTGACGGTTTAGCTCGGCGAAGTCCATACCTTGCAACAGGGCGTAAGAGAACTCAGTAAACGAAATACCAGCCCCTTCACGGTTTAAACGTTGCTGCACAGATTCCTTGTTGATCATGGCATTCACAGAGAAATGCTTACCGATTTCACGCAGGAATTCGATGACATTCATGTTCCCCGTCCAGTCTAAGTTATTGACCACACGAGCAGGGTTTTCTACCCCTTCAAAAGAGATGAACTGGCTTACTTGGCTTTTAATTTTATCAGCCCAACCAGCAACCACGTCAGCAGTGTTCAAAGAGCGTTCAGCGGCTTTAAAGCTTGGATCACCGATCATGCCGGTAGCACCACCCACCAAGGCGATCGGATTATGACCTGCATCTTGGCAACGCTTCAGCACCAACAAAGGTACTAAGTGACCTAGATGCAAACTGTCTGCGGTTGGATCGAAGCCACAATACAAAGTACGACGACCAGATGACAAGTGAGCGCGCAGCTCTTCTTCTGCAGTCATTTGAGCGATAAGCCCACGAGCCTGTAAGTCAGCTAATAGGTCGATGTTTTGTTGTGTCATTTTGCGATCCAAATCCTGAAAGTTGTTAAATAAATAGCGTTCAATTATAGCCACTTAGTTGATAGGATGACATGGCTTTTACGGGAAAATTGGACGACAAACTTGGACAGGCTACTTTCTTTAAAAACTTTGTTAATCGCGTTTTCTGTAATGCTTCTGTCCGGAGCAGCGTTACTGGTTTGGTCGACCCTTGCAAAACCGCCAGCCACAGCAGTCAGTCAGCCTTCACCCCCCTTACGGTCTGCGGGTCCTATTGCGCCAAAGCCCGACATTCAAAATCCCGTTTTAGAGAACCAAAACGCGCCTAAGCCTACCCCCAAATACCGTGAAAAACATGTCATTACCATACAATCTGGAGACTCTTTATCCTCTGTACTGCGGGCTAAGGGGGTAAGCAACCAACAGATTTACCAGCTGACACAAGCTGACCACAAGGGGGCTTTAAAAGCCTTACAACCAGGCAACACCTTAGAAGCCGACATCGAATACCCTAACGGCACCTTGATCACTCTGACTCTGAGCCAAAATGTTAGAGAGAAAGAAGTGTTCACTGCTCGGGAAAAACACTTCACCCATCGTACGGTAGAGCGACCTATTACAAACGCCCCAGTGTATAAAGAGGTACGTATTGAAACCTCATTATTTGTGGATGGTTCAAATGAAGGAATATCTGACAAGCTCTTATTTCAATTAGCAGAGATCTTTAAGTGGGACATCGATTTTGCTCTGGATATACGACCGGGGGACAGCTTTTCCATCCTATATGAGCAACAGTCTATTGATGGTGAGGCCATTGGTAGCGGCAACATTCTCGCCGCAGAGTTCATTAACAACGGCCGCTACTTTGAAGCCATCCGATATGATACGGAACAACGCACGGATTATTTTACTGGGGATGGCTTATCCCTACGTAAAGCATTTATTCGAAGCCCAGTAGACTTTACCCGAGTGTCTTCTCGCTTTAACCCCAACCGGCTTCACCCTATTTTTAAAACCACACGTCCTCATCGGGGAGTAGATTATGCCGCCGCAGAAGGCACTCCAATTCAGAGCTCAGGGGACGGTACGGTATCTTACGTAGGAGAAATCAAAGGCTACGGCAACACCATCATTATTGATCATGGCCGGGGTTATACGACTTTGTATGGGCACCTAAATAGTTTTGCCCCTGATCTTGTTCAAGGCATGAAAGTGGAGCAAGGTGAAGAAATTGGTTATGTGGGACAAACAGGTTGGGCAACTGGACCCCACTTACATTATGAGTTCCGTGTTAATGGCGTTCACCAAAACCCTGAAACCATTACGATTCCAAACGACAACCCCATGTCAAAAGCAGAGCTACTAGCGTTTTTACCCTATGCTCAATCCATCCGAAAACAACTAAACGCTGCTCATACAGCTCAGTTTTTGGAGACTTTAGGGCGACTCAGGCGTTAGCTTTGTAACACCCAGATTAGACAAATTTCAGACACAAAAAAAGCCGCTTAAAAAGCGGCTTCTTGTTAGCTGTATTAGGCCCAGATTATAGTGCGCCTTCAACAAACTCTACTAGCTGAGACTTAGATACTGCACCTACTTTAGTGGCAGCAACTTCACCACCTTTAACAACAAGCAGTGTTGGAATGCCACGTACGTTGTATTTAGGAGCTGTCTCTTGGTTCTCGTCAACGTTGATTTTCACAACTTTAACTTTACCAGCGTATTCTTTTGCTACGTCTTCAAGAACTGGCGCGATCATTTTACAAGGACCACACCAAGGTGCCCAAAAGTCTACAACAACAGGCACTTCAGACTTTAGTACTTCTTCTTCGAATTGAGCATCAGTAACGTTGATGATGTTTTCGCTCATAACATTTTCCTTAAAATCGGTTAAACAATTAATGAGGTTAGTGTAACACTAATTAAAAAGGTTAAAAATCAGATTCCTTAACCAACCCAATAGCAAATCTCTATAATTCCATATTCTGGATAACAGACACCAGCTCCTGCAAAGAATGCACCTCAGCATCCGGTGTCGTTGCCCATTCGGAGCGCCAGCGTCTTGCGCCATGACGATTAAACCAAATAGCACGAGCGCCGGCTGCGACAGCCCCTTCTACATCATCAACAGGGTGATCGCCCACATGGATCACACGCTCCAAGGACACACCCGACTTCGTTGCCAAACGCTCGAAAATCTCGGGATCTGGCTTAGCAATCCCCTCTTGATCAGCACGAATCACGGTACCAAAGTAGCGATTTAAGGAAATAGCAGGGTGAAACACATCCGCATTACCATTCGTCAAAGCCGCCAACTCGTAACGCTCGGCCAGCTTATCCAAGGTTATGTGCACATCTGGATACAGGTCGATGCGTTGTCGCCAATCATAAAATACATCAAACGCCTGCTCCGCCACTTGTTCCGCCTCTTCCGAAGGCAGACCGTACTCCTGCAACGCCTGTTGATACATGGCTAAACGCACCTGGGTCACATCTTTGGCAATCTCAGGTTGAGACAACAGAACCCGATTCTTTAGATCCCCCATGGTAGGCGTGTAAAAGCGCTCTGCAAAACCCGGAAAGCGCTCATCAAACCATTTTTCCATGGCATGCTCAGCCCGCACTAAAGTCGGATCCACATCCCAAAGGGTATTATCAAGATCGAAAGAAATTAATAATTGCTGACTCATGGCAACAGTCTCAACAATAAGGCACTTAGAAGGTCAGACAAGAAGTCTAAAAAGAGCGACCCCTTATCTTTATCGAAGTGATTTAAGCGATTTGATCCCAACGCGAGTACCCCATGGTAGACCACCTGTCCGCCTTCACGGGAGACAAGCGGCAAGATAGCCGAAGACATCACAAGGTTACTTTGAGATTGAAACAGGAACTCGGATTCCGCAACCGATAAGACGCCACAGTAGCACCCCGAATTCACTAACATTTCTTTTAAGATAGGCTCAGAAGATTCCCAAGAGGCGGTGCGGACCGAACCATCGAAATCGGTATCGTTAAACAACACCAATGACTGATAGGCAATGTTGAAGTCTTCCCGCATCACTTCTTCGATCACTCCGGCAAAGTCATCCAAGGTTTCGCAGCTTA
Organism: Marinomonas vaga; assembly: GCF_055388305.1. Lineage (NCBI taxonomy): Bacteria > Pseudomonadati > Pseudomonadota > Gammaproteobacteria > Oceanospirillales > Oceanospirillaceae > Marinomonas > Marinomonas vaga. Next base: position 2,086,405 of record NZ_AP043903.1, on the reverse strand, counting down.
AGCATTTAAGCACTAAGCGACGACTTTTCTTCATGATGCCTTCGTTTTCACGGGCGACATCTACCAAGCGCTCAAATTGTCCACGATAGTCGCCGTTTGATTTACGCAGTAGAGACACCTGTCTCTCAAGCAACGAGATAGCGCCGCCATGAACTGGATGAGGAATCGTCAGCTCCTCCAACAACGCAGGATTTCGTTCAAAAAAATCAGGCGTTTTCTCTAGGTAGCGGACGACATCCTCTTCCCTCATGGAACCTCTCTTATAGATAGATTTGGCCTTCGAAAACTTTTTCAGCAGCGCCAGTCATAATGATGGGGGACGTTGGCCCTTGCCACGCAATACGCAAATCACCGCCAGGCAAATGAACCAGCACTTCTTTGTCCAACCAGCCTTGCTTAATACCGGCAACCACCGCCGCACATGCACCCGTTCCGCAGGCTTGAGTTTCACCTACGCCACGCTCGTAAACACGAAGATTCACCTCTGTAGGAGAAACTACCTGCATAAAGCCAACATTCACATTATTTGGAAAGGCTTCATGGTCTTCTACAACGGGGCCGATGCGATTAACTAACTCATCGCTTAAGGCGTCCACTCGAATCACCGCATGGGGGTTTCCGACAGAAACAGGAGTTAGCTCAACTGTCTCTCCATTCGCTTGGATTTGATACAGGTCCTGCATCGCATCAGCGGTAAATGGCAGGTCAGCAGGCAAAAAGCTCGGCTCCCCCATATCCACTTCCACTTGCCCATTGTCCAATACATTAAGCTGGATCTGGCCACGTTTTGTTTCGACGTTGATCTGACGCTTGTGAGTCAGTTCTCGGTCCAATACAAACTTTGCGAAACAACGGGCACCGTTGCCGCAATGCTCCACTTCGGAACCATCACAATTGTAGATACGATAACGGAAATCCATATCTGGATTCGAAGGGGGCTCAACCACCAAAAGTTGATCAAAACCAATGCCTCGGTTTCGATCCCCTAAGCGCTCGATTTGAGCTTTATTAAAATACACTTTACGAGACACCGCATCGACAACGACAAAGTCGTTGCCGAGGCCATGCATTTTGGTAAATTTCAACAACACAGGGAGCTCCTTAAGCAGGCAAAATATGCTCACCAGTCAGTTGATGATCAATGTCTTCACGTTCGCGAATCAAATGCACTTGGTCACCATCAACCATTACCTCAGCGGCACGGCCACGGCTATTGTAGTTTGACGCCATGGTAAAACCGTAGGCACCAGCGGAACGAACCGCAAGCAAGCTACCAGACTGAATATCCAGCTCACGCTCTTTACCCAAGAAGTCACCCGTCTCACAAATTGGTCCCACCAAGTCATAGACGCGCTTCCCTTCTGGAGTCCCATCGAGGTTGACGGGCACTATGTCCATCCACGCTCCGTACAAAGATGGACGGATCAAATCGTTCATAGCTCCATCAATGATGGCGAAGTTTTTGTGTGGGTTACACTTTAGAAACTCTACTTTAGTCATCAAGACGCCAGCGTTCGCAGCAATAGATCGACCTGGCTCAAAGGCCAAAGACAAATTACGACCTTTGACCTTTTCAAGTATCAAAGCAGCGTAATCTTTTGGCTCCGGCGGCACTTCATCACGGTAACGTACACCTAAACCACCACCTAAATCTAAGTGTTTAATCTGAATGCCTTTCTCAGCCAATTGATCGATTAAGGCAATCAGACGGTCAAAGGTATCTAAGAACGGCTGAAGCTCAGTTAGCTGAGAACCAATATGACAATCCACACCCATTACATTCAAGTTTTCCAATGAGTGGGCCACGCCATAGATACGTACCGCGTCTTTGATATCAATACCGAATTTGTTGTCTTTCAAGCCTGTGGAAATGTATGGGTGCGTTTTAGCATCCACATCTGGATTGACCCGTAGGGACACAGGCGCAATCACCCCCAACTCCCCAGCCACTTTGTTTAGACGGTGCAGCTCAGCTTCAGACTCTACGTTAAAGCAGTGAATGCCTACTTCAAGAGCGCGACGCATTTCGTGTTCTTGTTTCGCGACACCCGAAAACATCACCTTGCTTGGATCACCACCGGCACGCAAAACACGCTCCAACTCACCAATGGATACGATGTCGAAACCAGAACCCATGCGCGCTAAAACATTCAAGATCGCAATGTTTGAACAAGCCTTTACGGCATAACAAATCAAGGTTGGGTGAGACGCAAAGGCATCTGCATAGGCTTTGTAGTGACGTTCAAACGTCGCACGGGAATACACATAAGTCGGTGTGCCATGGGCAGCGGCAATGTTTGCTAAAGAAACTTGTTCCGCATGCAGCTCATGACCGGAATAATTAAAAAAATCCAAGGGGGGGTCCTCAATTCGCGGTGGTGATTGTTTCAGGATCTGACGGCAAGGCGTCTTGTGGCAAATAGAGTGCGCCCTTATTCCCACAAGCAGACAACAACAAAACCGTCAGTAACGCTAAAATGTGCTTTGACACAGTGACAACCATCCATTAATTCAATTTGTTGACAGTATACTGATCCCCCTAGTGATTCCCAACCCTAGCGCTGCACTTTCGGTGAAAATCTTCATGATTTTCACCCTAAACTTTTAGCGAGTATTTGGTATAGTTCCCACATGATGACGAGCCAATATGATTTTGCTCCCATGCCCCGTCAATGGATCGATGGACTATGCATATGAAGCGCCTATTTAAACCCTGGTTACTTGCCTTAGTGAGCGCTTCACTCCTGCATGGTATTTTTTTCTTTGAGTTCAAAGACGCACACTGGGGTGTTGAGATACCTGACCGTCAACCCTCATCACAACTAAACGTCACCTTACTGCCTCAGGATGCTCCCGTCCCTGCAGTGGAGCAGTCCAGCAACTCTGACACGACAGCAGAGCTTCCAACAGAAAGCAATGAAGTCCCAGCGCAGCCAGAAACACCCACTGCCACAGATACGCAACCTGACACCAACACAGAACCTCTTCAAGAAGAAGTGACGGCAGAGGAAACCACCACCGAAAATACCTCGGTAGAGACAAGCGCCACGGAAGCCTCCTCCACAGAGACAATCAATGATCCAGAGAGCACTCCATCGTCAGAGACAACGGAAGAGCAAAGTACGCTACCCGAAACCATTGTTGAGAAAGAAAAACTGAGCCCACCAGTGCAACTCCAAGACATCAGCGAGCCTGACACCACAACAGCCGACACAGACCTAAAGGCCAAAAGCCTGCTCGACATCGGCAGTGCCCAAACATGGCAAGATAAAGCGGATATTAAAGGACAGCCTTTTTCCAAAAAACTCAGGGATCAAATCAAACAAGCTGAACGAGAACAGACCCGCTACGAAAAAGGTATCGTTGAGCAGAAACACTATGACATCACGGAAGACGCGGATGGCACCAAGTACGTAAACATCAATGGCATTTGCTGGAAAATGCCCGAACCTGGAGCAGAAGAAGAATGGAAGGTAGTGCTCTCTGGTTGTTCTGGGCAAAAACGATCCTTTCGCTTCGAACTAAACATCACCACAGATCTATTAACCCCTGAGCAACTTCAGATGTTGCCATTTGGCAATCAAGAATAAAAAATCCCCGCTAGGGCGGGGATTTTTAACATACCATTAGTGGGTAGTTGAATAAGCGCGTTTAACGCTTGGCTAATTCAGCCTTGGCACGCTCAATAGCGATTTTTACTTGGGCTGGGGCTGTACCACCAATATGATCACGAGCTGCCACAGAGCCTTCCAAGGTCAATACTTCGAACACATCCTGCTCGATCATTGCACCGAAGCCTTGTAGTTCTTCAAGGGTCATCTCCGACAAATCTCGGCCTTCTTTGACACCAAAGCCTACCGCTTTACCCACTACTTCATGGGCATCACGGAAAGCTACGCCTTTACGCACTAAGTAATCAGCCAAATCCGTCGCCGTACTAAAACCACGACGAGCTGCTTCGTACATATGCTCGCTACGGGCTTCAATGGCAGGAATCATATCCGCAAACGCACGCAAAGAGCCGCGTAAAGTATCTGCCGTATCAAATAGTGGCTCTTTGTCTTCTTGGTTGTCTTTATTGTAAGCCAAACACTGGGACTTCATCAGTGTCAGCAATCCCATCAGATGACCATACACTCGACCTGTTTTACCGCGTACTAACTCTGGTACGTCTGGGTTTTTCTTCTGAGGCATAATAGAAGACCCAGTACAAAAACGATCCGGCAAAAAGATAAAGTTGAACTGCGCTGAAGCCCACATGACAAGCTCTTCTGCCCAACGGGACAGATGCATCATGGTGATAGACGCCGCTGATGTAAATTCAATGGCAAAATCACGATCACTGACAGAATCGAGAGAGTTATAGGTTGGACGCTCAAAACCCAACAGCTCCGCAGTCATTTCACGATCGATTGGGTAAGTTGTCCCAGCAAGCGCCGCTGCACCAAGAGGCAAAACATTCACTCGCTTACGGCAATCCAATAAGCGCTCGTAATCACGCTGGGCCATTTCGTACCAAGCCATCAAGTGATGACCAAATGTCACTGGCTGAGCTGTTTGCAGATGGGTAAAGCCTGGCATGATAGTGTCTGTATTGCGCTCAGCAAGAGATAAAATACCTTGCTGTAGACGAGTCACCTCTTCTAGCAAGAAATCAATTTCATCACGCATGTACAGGCGAATGTCTGTCGCCACTTGGTCATTACGAGAACGCCCAGTGTGCAGCTTCTTGCCTGTAATCCCGATCTTTTGCGTCAAGCGCGCTTCAATGTTCATATGAACATCTTCCAGCTCAACGGACCACTCAAACTCACCGCGAGCGATCTCTTGCTCGATTTCCGTCAGACCTTGAATGATTTGGTCTCGTTCTTCTTCAGTCAAAACCCCTACTTTCGCCAACATGGTACCGTGGGCAATCGACCCTTGAATGTCTTGTTTTGCCATGCGTTGGTCAAACTCAACCGACGCCGTAAAGCGTGCAACAAAGGCATCAACAGGCTCAGAAAAACGACCACCCCATTGTTGGTTCGTGGTTTTGTTTGTATCAGTCATCTAATCATTTCCCAGTGTGAGATCAATATTGCGGCAAGATTACCTGATAGAGCGACCTTTATAAAGGCCTGCAAGGATGACGCTCCCAGGTCAAGGGAGTATGATAGGGCGAATTTTTACAGTGATACTGCAGTTACTTTCGACCCTAGGAGAGAATGTGAAAACGAAAATCGTCATCGCCACTCGTGAAAGCCAATTGGCTCTTTGGCAAGCCAACAACGTGAAAGCCTCTCTCGAAGCTCTATACCCGGATACCAAAGTGGAACTCCTAGGCATGACCACAAAAGGGGATCAGATTCTTGACTCTCCACTTTCCAAAATTGGTGGCAAAGGCTTATTTGTGAAAGAGCTTGAAAAAGCCCTAATGGATGGCACGGCAGACATTGCAGTCCATTCTATGAAAGATGTTCCTATGGAGTTCCCAGAAGGATTGGGACTGCCGGTCATCTGTGAACGAGAAGACCCAACCGATGCCTTCGTATCAAACCACTTCAACAGTATCGAAGAATTACCTCACGGTGCCGTTGTAGGCACATCAAGCCTGCGCCGAGCCTGTCAACTCAGCATGCACCGCCCAGATATCGAGATTAAAAACCTGCGCGGCAACGTGAACACACGCCTTCGTAAAATGGACAATGGTGAGTACGATGCCATCATCCTCGCCACTGCTGGCTTGGTTCGTCTAGAAATGGAAGACCGCATCAAAGCACGCATCAGCGACGACTTCTCACTACCTGCTGGAGGCCAAGGTGCCATGGGTATTGAATGTCGCACAGACGATTTAGAGCTCATTGAAATGCTAGCGCCACTACAGCACCCTGAAACGGCTTATCGCGTAACAGCCGAGCGCGCCGTTAATAAACGACTCAACGGCGGCTGTCAGGCACCCATTGCCTGCTTCGCCACCTTAGATGGCGAGGAGTTATTTGTACGGGGTTTAGTGGGCAGCACAGATGGCACCAACATCATTCGTGGCGAGATTCGCGGTCACAAATCCCAAGCAGAACAACTGGGTATCGAACTGGCAGAAGAGCTACTTACAAATGGCGCCCAAGCCATCCTTGACGACGTATATAACCGCTAGTTTAGGACCAGAGCCCATGCAAGGATTGAAAGTTCTGGTGACACGTCCCGAACCGGAAAACACCCACACCTGCCAAACCCTCAGTAACTTGGGAGCGGTTCCTGTACCGCTCCCCATGCTACAGATCAAGCCCCTCGAAACAGAGCAAGACAAAAGGCGCCTCCATTCACAGCTGTTTAACTTGGACGCCTACCAATATGTTATTTTTGTCAGTAAAAATGCGGCTCGTATTGGCGCTGAATTGATCGATGAATGTTGGCCGATGTTACCAGTTGGCATTCACTGGCTTGGGATTGGCAAAGGGACCACGGACACCTTAAATAACTTGCATATCCCAGCTATCAGCTCCCCCGGACATGATACTGAAACCATGTTGGCATGGCTCAAACCCGTTAAAATGCGGGAACAAAAAGTTCTCATTGTTAGGGGGCAAGGTGGAAGACCTGATTTAGCGTCTGGATTAGAGTCCCGAGGGGCAAAGGTGGATGTTTTGGAGCTTTACCAGCGTGCTACTCCCACATATGACGCACAAACATTTTTCTTCCTTGAAGAACCTGACGTAATATGGGTAACAAGTGGTGAAGGTCTCAGCAATTTAACACAGCAAGTTCAACAACATTCACCTAACTTAATGAATACGACGTTATTCGTACCCAGCGAACGCGTAGCCGAACACGCGCGTTCCAAGGGCTGGGCACGGGTAATTTGTGCACAAGGCGCTGACGATCAAAGCTTAATCGCAGCCACAATGCAGCATTTAGGATAAAAACATGACGGATAAAAAAGAAAGCCCGGAAACTGAGCTAAATCCAAGTGGTGAAACAACCACGACTGCAACGCCTGAATCATCAACCCAACACACCAACACACCTGCCTCTGACACTAAAGCAGAACACAGCAGTGAGGCCCCTCAGGCACCCGCCAATCAAAGCTCAAATGGCAAAGCCCTATCTGGCATCGCCATCGCAGTCGGAATCGCCGCTCTAGCTTTAAGTGGTTGGCAATATTACCAGAGCAATTTTATCGCTAAGTCAGATACGGCTCTCGCTCAGGCACAAAATAAAATCATCGCACTAGAGCAGCAAATCACTCGTATTGAGCGCACAGCTCAAAATGGCTCCGAAGCCATTCGCAAACTCGCGCCATTACCCCAACAAGTGGACGCTTTGACCTCCCGTACCGCCCAAGCAAAACAAGAGTCAGAGCAGGCACTGTTAGACTTATCCAGCAAAATAAACCGACTTAGCAACGTCAACAAAGACGACTGGCTATTGGCGGAAGCAGAATACTTGATCCGCCTAGCCAACCAGCGCTTACTTTTGGAACGAGACACCCAGAGCACGATCGCTCTCTTAGAAAACGCCGATGACATTTTGGGTAATCTAAAAGACCCCATCATGTTTGAAACTCGCAAAGCCATAGCGCAAGACATACAAGCACTTAAATCCATATCACAATTCGATTTGGAAGGGCGCTACCTGCAACTTGCAGCACTGTATGACCAAGTTGAAGCCCTGCCTCAACGGGAGCCATCTCAGGCTTGGCAGACACAGCAGTCATCCACTACGGAAGTCCCTGCTAGTGCTCTATCAGACATTAAAGCCCTAGCTTCTCAAGCATGGGGAGGCCTGAAGTCGCTGATTGTCGTGAACTACAACCAGAAGCCTATAGAGCCTCTCTTACCACCCTCTGACTACCAAGAATTGGTCACTGGCATACAGCTACAAATTGAAGTAGCGCAGGTCGCTTTATTGAAAGGTGAAAAAGGTATTTATGACAAAGCTCTGGAGCGAATAGCCCGCGCAGTAAGTGAGCATTTTGACCCTAAATCCAGTACAACAACAGCCTTTATGACCACCTTGACGTCTCTGCAACAGGTCAACCCAAATCCTAGCATTCCACTCCCCCGAGCTTCACTGCAAGCCATGCGCCAGTTGATGCAAACTTGGCAACAGGAGAGCGAGCTGCAAAAACCTGATGTGACAGAAGACGCACCAGTGAACAACACCCCAGAGGAGACCCTATCATGAGAAAACTCCTCTTCTCCCTCATCATCGTTTTATTGATTGGTGGTGCCATTGGTCTGGTGATGCAACAAGACTCAGGCTATGTCTTGATCGCCTTCCAAGGGGTGACTATTGAGATGAGCCTCTGGGTGCTAATAGCCGTCACCATTGTGGCGTACTTTGCGGTCAACTTTTTATTTAAATTTCTCTGGGCATTGCTACACCCGAACTCTTCCCTAGCGAAATTGACTGGCAACTTAAGTCAGAAGAAAGCCTTAAAGAACACCATTCGCGGCATGCTAGAACTGGCTGGAGGCAACTGGAACAAAGCTGAAAAGCTACTGACCTCTTCCGCCGAAAAAGTATCTTACCCGCTCCTAAACTACATTGGGGCCGCCTACGCGGCGAGTGAATTAGACGAACACGATCGCTCTAAAGAGTTATTGCGTCAGGCACATAACACCTCCCCCGATGCGGAGTTTGCCATCAGCTTTGTACAAAGCCAGTTACAATTAAAACAAGGTCATTATGAAGGGGCTCTTGCTACCTTAAAGCGGCTACATAAAATGAAGCCAAAACATCGACAGACCTTAAAAATGCTCGTTACCGTTTATACCAAGCTAAAGGATTGGGACGCTCTTCAAGAGCTGACCCCAACACTTAAAAAGCAGGGTATTTTTAATGACAATAACTTATTAGAGCTTGAAAAAAATGCCTTCCTAGCACTGCTAGAAAAGTTGCGCTTCAAACAGAAAATCGGTGAGAACACCAGTTCCCTTGAGTCAGAGCTTAATACCATCTGGAAAAAACTCAGCACCCCCGACAAAGACGATGAGATGCAGGTTCTTTACGCCAGCACCTTAGTTCAGTTTGGTAATGAGGAGAAAGCAGAAAGCTTTATTCGTCAGAGTTTAAATGACAAATGGTCTGATCCACTGGTGGAAGTCTATGGCTTACTCACCAATGTCTCAATGAAATCCGCACTGGCGAACACCGAAACCTGGATCAGACGACACCCAGACAGCGCCCCTCTTTACTTAGCCGCTGGGCGTATTTGCCAACGCCAAAAATTGTGGGGCAAAGCAAGAGACTACTACGAAAAAGCGCTCATGCTAGACGCTAACTCCGATGCTATTGGCGAACTCAGCCGCTTGCTAGAGGCCATGGGAGACCTCGATACAGCGCAAGACCTGATTATTCGCCGTATTACCCACAATTCACAACACTTACAAAGCCTACCTCTCCCCTAACAAAAAAGGCCGAAGAGCATCACTCTTCGGCCTTTTTTATCACACTGCAAGACGCTTGGGTCTGCGATACAGTTATTTAAATCGAACGACTAACTCATGCATATCGCTGGAGACCTTCTGCAATTGCTCCATGCTGTCCATGGCTGCGTCGGCCTCTGCCTTAGTACCTACAGCAAGGTCTGAAATACGCACCAACTGCTGATTAATATCCTCAGACACATGGGCTTGCTCTTCCACCGCAGCGGCCATCTGCACCGCCATGTCAGAAATGGTCGTAACAGAGTCCACTATCGCGGTTAGAGCCTCTTGCGCAATCCCCATTTTTGCCAACCCTTCCGCCGCGCTGTCTCGTCCAGTACTCGCTATCCGTACAGATTCCTGAGCACCATTTCTTAAACGCTCAATAATTTGATGAATCTCTTGAGTTGAGCCTTGCGTTCGCTGAGCCAACTGACGCACCTCATCCGCCACTACCGCGAAACCACGTCCATGCTCCCCAGCTCGCGCCGCCTCAATGGCGGCATTCAAGGCTAATAAATTAGTTTGTTCTGCTATTTGATCTATCATCAAGGCGACTTCGGCGATACCTTCGGATTGCTTAGATAAATCCGACACTGAATCACCAATTTGTCCAACCAGATTCGCTAATGACTGAATAGACGCTTGAGTCTCATCTAGGGTTTTGCTGCCTTTCTTAGCCAGTGACTTGGATTCTTTGGCACCATCCGCAGTCGACTGTACATGCTGGGAGACATCTGAAACCGTCGCTGTCATTTGCTGCATGGCAGCAGCCACTTCCTGGGTTTCATGCTGCTGCATGTCTATTTTTTGGGTCGCACTTTGAGTTTGGGACAAACCAAACTTAGAGCGCTCTGACACTTCGTTTGACTCCTCTTCGATACGCGTCAAAACCGTATCCAAATGCTGGCTCTGACTCTTAGCAGCCACTTCAAGTAGACCAACAGCTAAAGAATGATCCGAATATGTCTTAGCGGCTAACGGGTGGGTAAATGCCCCCCCAAGCGCCGCAGACATCACTTTGTTGATCTTAGCTAAAGTCATCGCAAAGTAAATCACTAACCCGAGCGCTCCGACTAAAAGCGGAACCCAAGCAAGCTCTGCATGGTCTGTCATAGTCATCCCCAACATGACTATGATGGCCAACAAAGCGATGCTCCAAGCCATCACATGGGTTGGCAAAGTAAGCTGCTTTTTACCCCCTCTAATACGACTATAGAGCGCCTCAGCCCGTGCAACAGCTTTACGATCTGGGGACGTGCGCACCGACTCATAACCCACAACAGTGCCTTTCTCTGTCACAGGCGTTACATAAGCATCAACCCAATAGTAATCGCCATTTTTACTTCGGTTCTTAACCATCCCCATCCAAGGTTTTCCTTTTTTGAGGTGCTCCCACATGACTGCAAAGGCTTCTGGGGGCATATCAGGATGTCGTACCAAGTTGTGAGGTGAGCCAATAAGCTCCTCTTTAGAGAACCCGCTGATATCGATAAATGCCTTATTACAATGAACAATTTTCCCCTTTAAGTCTGTTGTTGAAATCAACTTCACATCTGGCGGAAAGGTTCGCTCATGATTTGTCACAGGTAGGTTTTTACGCATATATCCCTCGATGCATAATTCGGTAAAGACACATTACATTAGATAAATCTAATTGAATTTATTTTAATTTAGGTCGCTAACATTCCAGCTTAGACGACATTCACTTTGTTTGCATAATGCTTAATTACGTTAGGCACTTAAATATTTGTGAAGTCGCTTGGTAATGACAGGCAAAAGATAGGTTGGAACCTGTAACGCTCCAGCTAAGGGTAAGAATGCTGGCCCCAATAAGGCGCCAGCAATGGAATAGGTCAACAGCACATTTCGGTTTCCAGCGGTTATGGCTGCAGTCAGGGCAAGCTCATGTCCTTGTTTACGATATAAGAAAAAAGTGACGACAAAAAATACCGCAACAATCGATATAGCAATAAGTAGATACACCACGGCTTCTGCACGATCTGCTTCCCACAGTCCTCGATAGCTCCCCACCAAGCCAAATGGAAACGCGAATACTAACAAGATGGTGTAAGGAGAGACTTTTAATAACACCCTTTGCAGGGGTTCTTTGGGCAAGAATTTATGAGCGCTGTAAGAAATCAAAATCGGACCTAGGATAAAAATCAATAGACGCATTGCATAGGTCACAAAATCCAAGCCTCCATCACTCAAGTGAATAAAATGAATAGGCACAAACAGAGCAAGGGGCAAAAGCAAGGTACTAACAATCGTCATCGCCATGGCCTCAAGGCTGTCGAACCCTAAAGCCCTCACGATCGCAGGTGTGGCAAATAACGACCCTGTGGCGCCAACCCCTAATATGGCCAAAGTCAGTTCTGGGGTCGCTCCAAATACCCAACAAGCCAAAGTAAAGAGGGCCATATAGAAAGCGGAATGTACCAAGCCATACAGCCAGACGCTTTTATTCATAACCCTTTGGATCAAACGCTCCATAGGCATACCCAGCAGGGTGAGCAGCATGAGTGTAAACAACACAATCGGTAAAAAAGGAAATAAGAAATTAGAAGCTATTGGAAAGGTGAAGCCGATAATTGCACACAGGAACATACCTGCAAGAGAATGTTTAACTAGGAAGGTCAACACTGGAAAGCGCCTTAACTAATGTTAATTATTATTAAAATTTATCGCTTTGTTGAGTGTGCGCACTTTCGATTTTGCTCTGGTAACTCAGCCATTTCCAAAGGCCATTGTTTGCGCGCCTCATCAAAGGCATGACGCAACGCATCCAATTCACTTTGTGATACGTCGAGATTTTCTACTGGTGCCTCCATAGGAGCCTGTGTCTTACTGACAGACTGCTTTGCATTAGACGGAAACTGTATTAGGTTGTCCTTCATACAAGATCTCTATTGAGGCAATAAGTGGATATCTCATTACACTCTATGGATAATCGTTGTAAAACGCAACGATCAGTCAAGGTAAGACAATGAAATATTTGATTTCCCCAGCCAAAACGTTAGATCTAGAAAGCCAAGTCCCTGTCAATCAACATTCGGACCCAAGCTTTCTAGAACAAGCCCAATCCTTGATCAACACCATAAAGCCGTATACCCCCTCAGACATCGCTTCATTGATGAAACTGAGTGATAAACTCGCCACATTGAATGTAGAGCGTTACCAAGATTGGTCAAAAGAACATAACGCTGACAACAGCCGCCAGGCAGTTTTTACGTTCATGGGTGATGTGTACACGGGACTAGACGCTTACTCCTTAAGCGAAGCCCAAATCCAATATGCCCAATCCCACCTACGCATTCTTAGCGGCCTTTACGGACTGCTAAAACCTCTGGATCTGATGCAACCCTACCGCCTTGAAATGGGCACCAAACTCAAAAATGATAAGGGCGAGAACCTCTATCATTTCTGGTCTGATGTGATTGCCCCCGCTCTAAATGCGGAGCTTGAAGAAGACGAGTTGCTTGTCAACCTCGCCTCGACAGAGTACTTCAAAGCAGTCGATAAAAAAGCCATCAAAAGCACTATTGTGACGCCAAACTTTTTAGATGAGAAAAATGGCCAATACAAGGTAATCAGCTTCTACGCGAAAAAAGCGCGTGGATTAATGGTGCGCTACCTAATCGAAAGCGGCGCAGAGTCCATTGAGGACATTAAAGGGTTTGATCTGGCAGGATACCGTTACGATCCAGAACGTTCCAAGCCTTTAGAGCCTGTCTTTATTCGCCCTGAGAGCGCTCAATAAGACGCCCTACTGTTACCCGATCATTGCCACCTAAATCTTGATAGGTGGCAATCTCTTCAAAGCCATGAATTTCAAGCAAGCTCCTAACGGCGCTCCCTTGGTCATATCCATGCTCGAACATTAACCAACCCTTTTTCACCAGATAGTCTTTGGATTGAGACACAATATGACGGATGTCTGCCATCCCCTTCTCTTGCGCAATTAACGCAGTCAAAGGCTCAAACCTGACATCACCTTGGGTGAGGTGCTCATCCTCTGGATCAATGTAGGGCGGATTGGACACAATCAACTCAAACGGTGCCGCATCCTTCACCTCAGAGAACCAATTACTTTGGCGAAATTCAGCATTGCTCACGTCATTACGGATAGCATTACTCTGAGAAAGAGCCACGGCTTCAGCTTGATAATCAACTCCCATCACCTTTGAAGCTGACCACTCTTTTGCCAGAGCCAATGCAATGGCCCCAGTGCCAGTGCCGAGATCTAATATGGATCCAGCCCCTTGAGGTAACAAGTCTAACGCCACCTCTACTAATCGCTCCGTGTCAGCACGGGGTATCAAGGTGTGTGCAGAGGTTTCTAGGGATAAACTCCAAAAATCCTGCTCCCCAAGAATGTAAGCAATAGGCTCGCCTTTCTCTCTACGGGCAAGTAACGTCTCGAAACCCACTTGATGGGCATCGCAGACAGACTTATCTGGCCAAGTAAAAAAATAGGTGGTTGAGACCCCCATAATATGAGCCAACAGCAGCTGGGCATCCAATTGAGCTGTATCTGAGAGGGTGTCTAGCCGCCCATAGGCCTGTTTTAGTAAGGTATCAATGGTCATATGGGCGACATCACACAATAGGGTTGCTGGGAGCGGAGATTAATTTTCGCCGCTTAACGCAGCAAGTTGTTCTGCTTGGTATTCGTTCACAAGTGGGTTGATCAACACATCCAAATCCCCTTGAACGATTTCATCCAACTTATAAAGCGTCAAGTTAATACGGTGATCCGTTACACGACCCTGTGGGTAGTTATAAGTACGGATACGCTCGGAGCGATCGCCACTGCCCACTAATGAACGGCGCGCTTCAGACTGTTCAGAAGCCGCTTTTTCTTCTTCCGCAGCCTGCAGTTTAGAGGCCAGTAATGCCATCGCTTTAGCACGGTTTTTATGCTGGGAGCGCTCGTCCTGACATTCAACCACTACGCCCGTTGGAATGTGCAAGATACGAATCGCAGAATCGGTTTTGTTCACGTGCTGACCACCGGCACCAGACGCACGGAAAGTATCAATTCGAAGGTCGGCTTTATTAATATTTATCGCTTCCACTTCGTCCATTTCTGGCAATATCGCTACCGTACAAGCAGACGTGTGGATACGACCTTGAGACTCGGTTGCTGGCACACGTTGCACACGATGCGCACCGGATTCGAATTTCAATTTAGAGTACGCACCATCACCCACGATACGCGCAATCACTTCTTTGTAGCCACCATGTTCGCCTTCACTGGCACTAACGATTTCTACTTTCCAACGTTGGGTTTCCGCATAACGAGAATACATACGGAACAAGTCGCCAGAGAAGATCGACGCTTCGTCTCCACCGGTACCTGCTCGCACTTCCAAGAATACGTTCTTAGAATCGTTGGGGTCTTTTGGCAACAATAGCTTTTGCAGGTCCAGCAAGAGTTGCTCTTTTTGCTCCTGCCCTGCTTTTAGCTCTTCTTGCCCCATTTCCTTAAGATCTGGATCAGAGTCAGAGATAAGCAGTTGTGCTTCGTCAATGTTTTCTAATACTTGCTGGTATTCTTCAAAACACTTCACCACTGGCTCTAACTCAGCATATTCTTTGCTGTAATTACGGAACAGATCTTGATCCATAATGACATCGGCGTCGCTTAGTAACGCGGCCAGTTCTTCGTAACGCTCAGCCAGACTTTCTAACTTAAATTTAATTGATTCTTTCATTCTAGGATTCTTTTGTGTCAGTGATTCCAAGTACACCTGAGGCGATATCCAACGCTTGTTGGTCTGTGTCGGCACCCGCTTGTCTTAGAAATTGGGTTGGCGAATGAATCAGTTTGTTCATTAACCCATGGGCTAGTTTATTCATAACTTGCTCAGGAGACTGACCAGCCTCCAGCGCTTTCATTGCTCGTTCTAATTCGCTTTGTTTAATTGCATCTGCTTGGGCGCGGTAGCTTACAATTAGATCAGCCACTTTGCGAGACTCTTGTTTACGCTTATAGGCATTAATGCCCTCTTCGATGATGAGTTCTGCAGCTTCAGCGGCGTCCTGACGAGCCTTAACGTTTTCTTCAATAACAGAATGCAAATCATCCACTGTGTAGAGATAAGCGTCTTCCACATCCTGTACTTCAGGCTCAATATCTCGTGGGACAGCAATGTCTACCAATAACATAGGCTTTCTTCTACGTTTACTGGTCGCGCGCTCTACCATGCCTTTGCCAATGATGGGTAACTGGCTGGCCGTAGACGAAATCACAATATCCGCCTGGTGCAAATAATCTGTGATATCGCCGAGCAAAATCGCTTCTGCTCCTAATTCATCCGCCAGCACTTGAGCGCGTTCCAAGGTGCGATTGGCAACAATAATGCGCTTAATACCGGCTTCATTCAGATGACGTGCTACCAACTCAATCGTTTGTCCTGCTCCAATCAATAGCGCCGTACTGCGTTTAACATCCGCAAAAATACGCTGGGCCAAGCTCACCGCCGCAAATGCGATAGACACAGGGTTTTCACCAATCGCCGTATCCGTTCGCACACGCTTAGCAATGGAGAAGGTTTGTTGAAATAAGCTTTGCAGCTCTGCTCCCACGGTTTGACCCGATTGGGAAACGGCGTAGGCGGATTTCACCTGACCTAAAATCTGAGGCTCACCAAGAATGAGCGAATCCAGGCCTGCCGCTACACGCATAATATGCCTAACGCTTTCATCGTTACGGTGGGCATAGCAAAACTTCGCGAGCTCTTCCGGCTCGATGTGATGATATTCCCCCAACCAGCGGATAATACGATCCGCTTGCGCCTCATCCTCTACAGCACAATACAACTCAGTTCGGTTGCACGTTGACACAATCACCGCTTCCGATGCGTTTTCTCCAGACACAAGGGAGTGTAATGCCTCAACCATTTTCTCAGGGGCAAAGGAGACTTTTTCGCGGATGGAAACGGGAGCAGTTTTGTGGTTTACGCCCACAGTTATTAGCGGCATTCAGGAACTCTTCTCACAACTTGAGATCGTACAAGTAATTCAAACACACAGGATATTCTTCACTGAGTATCAAGATAGGCCCTATTATAAGTGGAATTTTTAGCTCTTCGCACCCCATCAAATCAATAAATCTATCGGTTGCTTACGCGATCAAGGCATTTTTGAGGCTGACAAGGCTATAACTGCAAGGCTAACATAGGAATCCAAGGGTCAATTAACTAACCGACAGACAGGCACTTATGCACACTCAACGGCTAAAGAATGTTTTCGCAAAAAGTCTCCTCGTCACAGCTCTGGGTCTAGGCTTAAGCGCCTGCAGTGTCCACTCCACAAAACAATCGACACTTATCTCAGACAGCTCCTGGCCAACTCCTACAACACAAAGTGCTAATTCACAGCAGTTAAAACAGTTGTTAAATGCCGAATTCACCCTGCAACGCCAAGGAGGAGAAGAAGCCTTTCCCCTTTACCTTGCAGCAGCCCAAACGAGTGGCAGCGATTTAGTATCCCAACGCTCTACGGCAGCGGCTATCGCCAGCGATAACAATAATGCCGTACTGGCTGCCACAGAACTCTGGCTAACCCAGAACCCCAAGGCCAGCCAAGCCTACCCGGTCAGATTTCAAGCCTTACTAGTGGATGAGCAGTTTCAGCAAGCGCAAGCTCTTTTGATTCAAGCCCGTACTGAAGAGGTGCCGTTAAGCTTTTTACCCGCTTTTGTTGATCAACAAGCCAGAAACATCGACGCAACAACACAATTGCAAACGATTTTGGCTGCTCCTGAATTAGAAGGAGCTCTCTATGTGGAGTTGGCAAAAACCCACTTAGACTTCCTTGAAGGCAAATCCCAAAAAATACTGACCAAGATCGATGCACTCATCGAACAAAGCCCGGATAATGAAATAGAGTCCCTGATCGTCATCAAAGCATTTAGCTTACAAAAGACAGGTGAGACAGAGCTTGCGCAAACGACTCTTGAAGCAGGAGAACAGGACTACCCCGACAGCCAACGCATCTTCGCCACCCTGCTCGACATCATGATTGAAAACGGCCAAACGGATAAAGCCATAGCCAAATTCGAATCTGCTGACCTCTCCCCCTTCGCCCAGCAACAGATTGGCCTATCCATGGGACAACTACTGCTGCAACAGGGCGAGAGACAACAGAGTATCCAAGTCCTCAAGCAACTTCCCTCTAGGGGAGGTCTAAGTCACCAAATCCACTTTATTTTAGCTAATGCCTACCACGAAGATGGACAACAAGAAAAAGCCCTACAAACCCTAACCCGTGTGTTTGGCAGCTTGAGCTGGAATGCATCAGAATTATTGGTCAAATGGCTATATGAAAATGGGCAACCAGAGCGCATCAACAGCATCATTATTCAACGTACTGGGTTAGATGACGAGCCTGGTCATGTGATTGGTGTATCGGATCTCCATGAACAGCAACAGCGCCCAGATTTATCTCTTGAGCTACTAAGTGCCGCGCTGTTAGCTTTTCCTAACATGGACTCTGTTCGATATAAGCGCGCCATCACTTATGATCAACGGGGCCAGTGGCAAGCCGCAATCAAAGACTTACGATTACTTGCTCAAAAGCACCCTGATGACGCGTCTTACCTGAACGCACTGGGCTATACCATCATGGTACGTGACCCAGTGAACATAGACGAAGCCATTGACCTAATTGAGCAGGCTTATGAACTGGACCCAGAAGACCCTGCGATTATTGACAGTTTAGGTTGGGCCCATTACCTAAGGGGCGAATTAGACACAGCTGCTGCCCTACTCAACCAAGCCTGGAACATAATGGAAGATGCTGAGATTGGTGCCCATTACGGAGAAGTTCTTTGGCAACTAGGCCAACAAGAGCAAGCCCGACGTATCTGGCGTACCTCATTGGAATTGAATGCTCAACTCCCTACACTCAGACAAACACTTGAAAAGTTCGAGCCAACATTGCTCGATCAAGAATAGGACCTCTATGAAAAAGCTTATAATCAGTGCTTTAACAGTGTCTGCATTAGCAGGCTGTAGCATGACCCCTACGACTCCCAAAGCACCGACACCAGAGACGGTAGATGCCATTCAATCTTGGCAAACAGAAGGTCGCGTAGGAATCCGCACAGAAAATGACGCTATTTCTGGTAACTTTTACTGGGATTACGGACCAGATCAATACGAACTCAATATTTATGGCCCCTTTGGTCAAGGGGCAACTCGTCTGCAAGGCACACCAAATAAAGTGGCTCAACTGACCTATGATGACAAAACGGTCGTTGGCAAAAACGCTGAAGATCTTCTGTTTGACGAGCTTGGCTGGCAATTCCCTGTAAACCAAGTGCGATACTGGATACGTGGTTTACCATCACCCAAGTCTTACGCCAACATTCAATACGATATCGATGGCAAAACTCCGACACAAATCACCCAAGACAACTGGACGGTGACCTATCGCGAATTTACGGAAATCGATAATTTAAAACTACCTCAGCGCATGCAAGTGACCCGCTTGCCGTATCGTGTGAACCTGATTATTACTCGATGGAACGTTCAATGAGCCCACTAACCCTCCCTGCACCGGGGAAGCTCAATCTGTTTCTACACATTACGGGACGTCGAGAAGACGGATACCATGATTTACAAACTGTTTTTCAGTTCATTGATCTCTGTGATGAAATGACTTTTACCCTGACAGATCAAGATGGCATTCAAATCCAACCTGAGATTCCGGGTGTGCCGCTAGAAAACAACCTGATCTACAAAGCAGCAAAGCTACTGGAGCCCTCCCGCAAGACACCTAAAGGCGTATTGGTCAAGCTAGACAAGAAGCTTCCCATGGGGGGGGGCATCGGCGGGGGGAGCAGCGATGCCGCCACGACCTTACTTGCACTGAACAAACTATGGCAATGTGAACATAATTTGGAGCAGCTTGCTGCCCTAGGAAAAGATTTAGGAGCCGATGTTCCAGTGTTTGTTCTTGGTCACTCAGCGTTCGCTGAAGGCATCGGAGAAAAACTCACCAAAGTCGCTCCCAAAACCCCGTACTACCTGCTTTTAAAGCCAAATTGCCACGTCCCAACTGTTCAAATTTTTACCGATAAACATTTGACAAGAGACACCCCTGCCATCAGAATATCGCACGCCTTGAAACTGGATGGACACAACGATTGTCTAGAAGTCGTGAAAAGGCTTTATCCTGAAGTGGATGAAGCTATGACATGGCTTACTCAATTTGGCGACGCAAAGCTAACAGGTACCGGTGCGTGCTTGTTTTTGGCGTTCGACAAAATTGATGACGCTGAGCGAGTGAGAGCGTCCGCACCAAAGAAGTGGCAAACTTGGGTTTGTCGTGGTCGTAACACCTCTCCCACTCATGATGCCTTGGACCAGTGGATTGCATAGCAGCTGACTGACCGCTGCCTAAAACGCCAGTCTATTTTTCATCGCTACAAAATACAAAGGGTATACACAGTGTCCAAGTTAATGGTTTTTACCGGTAATGCCAACCCTGAACTCGCACGCAGGGTAGTACGCCGCTTGGGACTTCCAATTGGCAATGCCACCGTTGGAAAGTTCAGCGACGGTGAGATCACGGTCGAGATCAACGAAAATGTTCGTGGTAAAGACGTTTTCATCATTCAGTCAACCTGTGCACCAAGCAACGACAACCTAATGGAACTGATTGTCATGGCCGATGCCTTACGCCGCGCATCTGCCACCCGTGTTACCGCTGTAATCCCCTACTTCGGTTATGCTCGCCAAGATCGTCGCGTACGCTCTGCCCGAGTACCGATTACAGCAAAAGTTGTAGCGGATATGATTTCTGCTGTAGGCATCAACCGTGTACTAACAGTTGATTTACATGCAGACCAAATCCAAGGGTTCTTTGATATCCCTGTGGACAACGTTTACGCAACACCCTTGCTGCTAGACGATTTGCAACGCCAAGGCCACGAAAACATTACCGTGGTATCGCCTGACGTTGGTGGCGTAGTACGTGCTCGTGCTTTCGCTAAATTACTGGATGATGCGGATCTTGCCATCATCGACAAACGTCGCCCACGAGCCAATGAGGCTCAGATCATGCACTTGATCGGTGATGTAAAAGACAAAACCTGTGTATTGGTCGATGACATGATCGATACAGGCGGCACCCTGTGTGCGGCCGCCAAAGCACTAAAAGAACACGGTGCATCGAAAGTGCTTGCCTACTGTACTCACCCAGTACTGTCTGGCAAAGCCATTGATAACATTAGCAATTCTGTACTGGATGAGTTGGTTGTGTCAGACACAATCCCATTGACTCAAGCAGCACAGGACTGCGCAAAAATCCGCCAATTGTCGATGTCTGACATTATGGCCGAGGCTGTTCGTCGCGTCTGCAACGAAGAGTCAATCAGTGCCATGTTTGGGGCCTAAGCCAAACATTAACGCTCGGAACGGGTCGCAGTTCTGGGCACCTTAAACTTAATTTAGGATATTTAAAAATGTCTCAAGTACTAAACGCTACTGTACGTAACGAAGAAGGTAAAGGTGCGAGCCGCCGCCTTCGCCACCAAGGTCTTGTTCCAGCTGTAGTATACGGCGGTAACACTGACGCTGCATCCGTAACGTTCAAAAGCAACGAAGTAGCAAAAGCAGTTGAAAGCACAGCGTTCCTAACAGGCGTTGTTAAAGTCGCTGTTGACGGCGCAGAGCAAGAAGTAATCGTTAAGTCTCTACAACGTCACCCAGCTACTGGCGATGTAATGCACATCGACCTTCAGCGCGTTGATTCAGAAACTAAGCTTGTTACACGTGTTCCTCTAGAATTCGTTAACGCTTCTAAATCTGAAGGTGTTAAATCTCAAGGTGGTCGTCTACAAGTAGAAGCGAAACTTGCTGAAGTTCGCTGCCTACCAAAAGACCTTCCAGCTTCTTTGATCGTTGATACGATCGAAGGTCAGCTTGGTCAGATTTTCCACCTTTCTGACGCTCAACTACCAGAAGGCGTTGAGTTGGTTGCTTTGCTTAAAGGCGAAGACCACGACCAGCCTATCGCACGTATCGGTAAAGCTAAGCGCTAATCATTGAGGCAAGTTTGTGGCAGGTTTTAGATTACTCGTTGGCTTGGGCAACCCAGGCTCTGAATATGAAAATACCCGCCACAATGCTGGCGCACAATGGATAGAAGCATTGGCTCGCATGAGCCAATGCTCTCTTCGCACAGAGAAGAAATTCTTTGGCCAATTCGGCAAAGTTTTTATAGGTGGGCAGGAATGTTATCTACTGATTCCTTCGACCTATATGAATTTAAGTGGCAAAGCGGTTCAAGCTGTTTGCCAGTTCTACAAAATCTCTCCCCAAGAAATTCTCGTCGCACACGATGAACTTGATATCGATCCAGGCACCGTTAAATTGAAAAAAAGTGGTGGCCATGGTGGTCATAATGGCCTAAAAGATATCATCAACAAACTCGGCAACAATCGTGATTTTGGTCGTGTACGCATAGGTATTGGTCATCCTGGGCACGCCAGCAAAGTAGCCGGCTATGTGCTAACAAAAGCACCAAGCGACGAATACCAAAAAATCGAACAAACCATTGATGAGTCATTACGCTACCTCGAAGACATTGTCGCGGACAATTGGAGTAACGTTATGAACCATCTTCATAGTTTCAAAGCATAAACTACCAGCTTTAGGAAAATATTATGGGCTTTAACTGCGGTATCGTCGGCTTACCAAACGTCGGCAAATCAACTCTATTCAACGCACTCACCAAAGCTGGCATCGGCGCAGAAAACTTCCCTTTCTGTACTATAGAGCCAAACGCTGGCGTTGTTCCTATGCCCGATCCACGCCTAGACGCCCTAGCAGAGATCGTTAAGCCTGAAAAAGTCTTGGCAACAACCATGGAATTCGTTGATATTGCAGGTCTTGTAGAAGGCGCCTCAAAAGGGGAAGGGCTTGGCAACAAGTTCTTGGCAAACATTCGTGAAACCGATGCGATTGCCCACGTGGTACGTTGCTTTGAAGACGACAATGTCATTCACGTTTCCAACCAAGTTAACCCTAAAGCTGACATCGAAGTCATTAACCTAGAGCTCGTATTTGCCGATCTAGAATCCATCGACAAACAACTGCTTCGAACGGCCAAAAATGCGAAAAGTGGTAACAAAGAAGCCATTGCCCACAAAGCGTTTCTAGAGCGCATTAAAGCACACCTAGAAGACGGACTTCCGGTACGTGGCATGGAGTTAACGGACGACGAGAAGAAAGCGGTTAAACAACTTCACCTACTTACCACAAAGCCAACCATGTACATTGCAAACGTCTCTGAAGACGGCTTTGAAAACAACCCTCACCTAGAGGTAGTTAGAGAGATTGCCGCCTCAGAGGGCGCTACAGTGGTTCCTATCTGTAACCAACTGGAAGCAGAAATCTCCGAGCTGGACGCAGAAGAAATGAAAGACTTTCTTGACGAGATGGGTATGGAAGAGCCAGGCCTAGATCGCGTTATCCGCGCTGGCTATGAGCTACTTGGCCTACAGACCTACTTCACCGCAGGCGTGAAAGAAGTACGTGCTTGGACCGTTAAACAAGGTGCGACTGCCCCTCAGGCAGCAGGCGTGATTCATACAGACTTCGAAAAAGGCTTTATCCGAGCAGAAGTAGTTGCTTACAAAGATTTCATTCAATACAAGGGTGAAAACGGCGCAAAAGAAGCGGGTAAATGGCG
The DNA here is from genome assembly GCF_055388305.1 of Marinomonas vaga. Taxonomy (NCBI): domain Bacteria; kingdom Pseudomonadati; phylum Pseudomonadota; class Gammaproteobacteria; order Oceanospirillales; family Oceanospirillaceae; genus Marinomonas; species Marinomonas vaga. The sequence goes on along the minus strand of NZ_AP043903.1, from coordinate 2,063,285 downwards.
TTTAGAAGGTAAAGACTACATTGTGAAAGATGGCGATGTGATGCATTTCCGCTTCAATGTATAAAATTTTCTAAAAATGCTTGACCCATGAATGGGTTATATGAATAATATCGCGCCACAGACACAGGGAAGCCCAAAGCTTTCAGCTGTCTGTGAGAAGATTGTTGGGGTGTAGCCAAGCGGTAAGGCAACGGGTTTTGATCCCGTCATGCGTAGGTTCGAATCCTGCCACCCCAGCCACTCTTCAAAGGCTATGTAGCTCAGTTGGTTAGAGCACATCACTCATAATGATGGGGTCACTAGTTCGAATCTAGTCATAGCCACCAACTTTTTTGATAAGTTGGGGTGTAGCCAAGCGGTAAGGCAACGGGTTTTGATCCCGTCATGCGTAGGTTCGAATCCTGCCACCCCAGCCATCAATTCAGACCTTTAGGCTATGTAGCTCAGTTGGTTAGAGCACATCACTCATAATGATGGGGTCACTAGTTCGAATCTAGTCATAGCCACCACTTCTTACGGTCAATCACATTTTTTGGGGTGTAGCCAAGCGGTAAGGCAACGGGTTTTGATCCCGTCATGCGTAGGTTCGAATCCTGCCACCCCAGCCACTACTTCCTACGTTTCTGGTTTTAAAATTAGCTTATTTAGTACCGACTGACTGGCACTTAAGTATTCCATACCGTACCGTCACTCAGTATAATTCGCTTATTCCAACTCCTAAACAGGGATGATCCCATGAAAAAAGCACTTGTTGCATCAACGATCCTACTTGCCAGCGCCGCAAACGCTGACGTCCTAGGCCTTACAGCTGAAATCGGCCAATACTCTCCTGACGCCAGCTTTGATGGCCGAGTGGACGGCCAGTCATACAACTCTGACTTATCCGCTGACAGCACTACTTACTACGGTATTGCTTTTGAGCACCCAATGCCAGTTATCCCTAATGTTCGACTACAAGGGTCTACTTTAGAGGGCTCAGACAGCAATGCATCAACAAAAGTTGATGCGACAGATTACACCTTGTATTACGAAATCCTGGATGGCCTTGCCTGGCTTGACCTAGATGTTGGTGTATCGTTTCGCCAAATGGACGTTGACGCACGTGTAAACAACTCTAAAGCATCTGAGAGCTTTGTTTTACCAACAGGCTATGTCTCAGCATACTTCACTATCCCAACTCTCCCTATCTCTCTTGGTGGTGAGATGAAGACTTTAGCAGTAGGCGATTCAAGTGTTACTGACACAACTTTGAAAGTGAAATACCAATCCCCTTTCATCGTCGGTGTTGAAGGCGGCTACCGCAACGCTAACCTTAAAATTGACGAAGGTAGCATCGATACTGAAGTAGATTTTGATGGCTTCTTTATTGGCGTATTTGCTGACTTCTAAGCTTCACTAATGTCTAAGCGTCATAGTCACGACAAAAAAAGCCAGCGCATTGCGCTGGCTTTTTTGTTGAATCCCTTTCGAGTGAGAGTTATGAAGCCTCTCGAGCTACCGGCTCTGAGGTAAACGCCATCCCTTCTTCATCAGCATCCACTTGAATCTCGTCTCCTGCCACAAAATGCCCTGATAGCAACTCATTAGCAAGGGGGTTTTCTATCCATTGCTGAATAGCACGCTTCAATGGACGAGCACCATAAATCGGGTCGTAACCTACTTCAGCCAATCGCTCAAGAGCCCTATCAGTTAGGGTCATAGACATCCCCATTTCCGTCAGTCGCTGGTTTAACTGACTAAGCTGGATTTGAGCAATACCTTTGATTTGGGATTGCATTAGCGGATGGAACACCACTGTCTCGTCAATACGGTTGATAAATTCTGGACGAAAATGCATGCCCACCACTTCCATCACCTTAGACTTCATTTGCTCGTATTCATCATCAGAGCGGTATTCTTGAATCACATCCGACCCAAGGTTAGAAGTCATCACCACCACCGTATTACGGAAATCAACAGTACGGCCCTGGCCATCCGTTAAACGCCCATCATCTAACACCTGCAATAGGATGTTAAAAACATCTGGATGCGCTTTTTCCACCTCATCTAGCAACAACACGGAGTAAGGACGTCGGCGAACAGCTTCCGTAAGGTAACCACCTTCTTCATACCCCACATAACCTGGAGGCGCCCCAATCAGGCGCGCCACAGAGTGCTTCTCCATAAACTCAGACATGTCCACTCGAACCATGGCTTGCTCCGTATCAAACAGAAAACGCGCCAGAGACTTACACAACTCAGTTTTACCAACCCCTGTTGGCCCCAAGAACAAGAAAGAGCCATTTGGTCGATTAGGATCCGCTAGACCTGAACGAGAGCGGCGCACAGCGTTAGATACCGCTTTAACTGCTTCATCCTGACCAATCACTGACTCATGGAGAGAGTCCTCCATACGCAGTAATTTATCACGCTCACCTTCCAGCATTTTATCGACTGGAATACCAGTCCAACGAGAGACTACGGTCGCGATCTCTTCTTCTGTGACACGGTTTTTAAGCAATTGCGTCTGGGCTTCTGTTTCTTCTGCTTGAGCCGCTTTCTCAATCTCAGCCTCTAGCATTGGAATAACGCCGTATTGAAGCTCGGACATTTTGGCCAAATTACCCTGACGACGAGCCTCTTCCATTTCGTGACGCACCGCCTCGAGTTCTTCTTTCAGCTTTTGCGCCCCTTGAACCGCTGCTTTTTCAGCATTCCAGATCTCTTCTAGGTCAGAAAACTGTTTTTGCAAGGCATCAATCTCAGACTCTAATTCCGCTAAGCGCAATTTTGACGCCTTGTCTTTTTCTTTTTTCAAAGCTTCTTGTTCGATTTTTAATTGAATCAAACGACGCTCCAAGCGATCCATTTCTTCTGGCTTAGAGTCCATTTCCATACGAATACGACTGGCTGCTTCGTCCACCAAATCAATAGCCTTATCAGGCAATTGACGATCCGTAATATAACGCTGGGAAAGTTTTGCTGCGGCAATAATCGCAGAATCTGTAATGTCCACACCATGATGCACTTCATAGCGCTCTTTCAAGCCCCGCAGGATAGCAATGGAGTCCATGACACTTGGCTCTTCCACTAAGACCTTCTGGAAACGACGCTCAAGTGCAGCATCCTTCTCGATATACTGACGATACTCATCAAGAGTCGTAGCCCCTACACAATGCAGCTCTCCACGAGCCAATGCAGGTTTAAGCATATTCCCCGCATCCATGGAGCCTTCAGACTTGCCAGCCCCCACCATGGTATGAATCTCATCGATGAAAAGGATGATTTGGCCTTCCTGTTTCGACAACTCGTTCAAGACGGCTTTTAGACGCTCCTCAAATTCACCGCGATATTTAGCCCCTGCAATCAAGGCCCCCATATCCAGCGCCAAGACACGCTTCTTCTTGAGACCTTCTGGCACTTCGCCATTAATAATTCGCTGGGCCAACCCTTCAACAATGGCGGTTTTACCTACACCCGGCTCACCAATAAGGACAGGGTTGTTTTTACGGCGGCGCTGCAGCACCTGAATCGTTCTACGTATTTCGTCATCACGACCGATCACCGGATCAAGACGCCCTTCCGCTGCTCGAGCCGTTAGATCCACAGTATATTTATCAAGAGCCTGACGACTTTCTTCTGCATCTGGGTCATTTACCCCTTCGCCACCGCGAACGCTGTCTACCACCGCGGCAATATCCGCCTTGGTAACACCTGTCGCCTTGAGCGCTTTAGACACATCATCCTTCGCATCGAACATAGCCAGCAACAGCAGTTCTGAAGAAATGTACTGATCTTTACGTTTTTGCGCTTCCTTGTCTGCGAGGTTCAACAGGCGACCAAGCTCTGGTGACATCTGCACATTACCATCGTGATCATTCACCTTAGCCATGCGATCTAACACTTGGTTAAGGGATTCACGGAATTTAGTTACTTGAACGCCCGCCTGTTGAAGAATTGGGCGTGTGCTGCCCCCTTGCTGATCTAGCAAGGCAAGCATAAGGTGAACAGGTTCGATATAGGTATGATCTTGCCCCAGCGCTACCGACTGCGCATCCGAAAGAGCAAGTTGTAATTTACTGGTTAACCGATCAATACGCATACATGACCTCCGATAAATCGATTATTAAATAAGCCTCTAATCGCTTTATAGGTGCTAGATTTCACTTTTCAACGGAAGAGTGTCATTTTTTTGACACCCATCATTATTCAAACCAAATCAAGGTCGCCATGCGCCCTGTCACACCCTCTCTCCGATAAGAGAAAAAGCGCGCTTGATCTGTGTGGGTACAATAATCTCCGCCACTCACCCTATGACAACCCGCTGCTGCCAATCGCTGGCGGGCCAAAAGATACAAATTACCTAGCCATTTATCCGGGTGCCCAGCGGGTCTAAATGCTTCTTCGGCATTAGGATCTTTCTCTATAAACGCCGCCCTCACTTCACTGCCAACCTCAAACGCTTCAGGACCTATGGCCGGCCCTAAACAGGCAACCACATCAGCAGGATCACGAAACTTTGCCAAAGTCGCCTCAAGCACCCCATCACACAGCCCACGCCAACCCGCATGGGCGACTGCCACTTCGTCTCCCGCAAGGCTCGTAAAAACTACTGGTAAACAGTCAGCAGTCAGCACGGCACAGACAGTATTCGCCTGATTGGTATAGGCCGCATCAGCGGTCACACTAGAGGGGTTAGGCAAGCTCACCACATCCGCACTGTGCACTTGATTAAGCCACTGAATCTCTCCCTCATAACCTAACCAATCTTTTAACAAGTGACGATTTTGAGACACCGCCTCCGGTAAATCCTGCACATGGGCACCAAGGTTAAAGCCTTCATAGACACCAGAGCTGACACCACCTTCACGGGTCGTCACATAGGCCTTTACGTTTTTCGGCACTTGCCAGTCCAAGGAAATAATTGATTCCATATCTACCACCTAACAAAAAGGCAGCTTAATGCTGCCTTTGATTTATATGTCTTACGTTACATGTAATGGGTTTTACCGCCGTTGTGAAGATCTTCTTCTAACATCTCCAACAGGGCTTTCATATCCTCAGGAAGATCAACTTCCCATTCCATCCATTCACCTGTCACCGGATGAGACAACTCCAGTTTCTTAGCGTGTAAAGCTTGGCGTCGGAAGCCTCGTAGAGCCTCCTGTAGATCAGGAGAACAGCCTTTTGGCATTTTCAATCGCCCTGCATATTGAGGATCACCCACCAAGGGATAACCAATATAGGACATATGCACACGAATCTGATGGGTTCGACCCGTTTCCAACTTTAGGCGAATATGGGTATGGTTGTTATAGCGTTTAACCAAACGATAATGGGTAATGGCCTCTTTACCATTCACTGGTTCTACTGCTTGCTTTTGGCGATTATGAGGGTGACGTCCGATTGGTTCGTCCACCACACCGCCCCCCGTCATTGCACCAATGGAAATAGCTTCGTATTCCCGCCCCATACTACGGTCTTGTAATTGGGTTACGAGATCCGTTTGAGCGATCAAAGTTTTCGCCACCACCATGAGACCTGTTGTCTCCTTATCAAGACGGTGCACAATCCCTGCTCGAGGAACCGTCGCCGTCTCAGGAGCATGATGTAGAATCGCATTTAATAAAGTCCCATCATTGTGCCCCGCCGCTGGGTGAACCACCAAGCCAGCTGGCTTATTGATGATCATGATATCTTCGTCTTCGTAAACGATATCTAGGGGGATGTCTTGGGCATCGTGAACCTCTTGCTCCTCTAAGGCCACATCTAGGGTAATCATCTCCCCGCCGAAGAGCTTTTCTTTAGGCTTAGTTTTCTTGCCATCGACCAAAAGCACGCCATCTTTGATCCAACCTTGGATCCGAGAACGTGAGTAATCTGAAAACATTTCGGTAGCAATTTGATCAAATCGCTGTCCGGAAAATTCCAGTGTAACTTGGGCTTCTTTTACTATGCGCTCTGCCATACAATAAACTTTCTTTGCTCTATGCTGCGTCATGAGGACGCGAAATACGTCAATTGCATAATCGTTATACAAACTATTATGCTGCTTTTACTAGGGTTGTATTATACATGGGATTCATTAAGACATTGTCACGTTTTCTGACAATTGCTGCCATTTACTCCGTTCTGACGGCTTGCTCCAGTGGACCAACCATAGAACCTGACCTTCCCGAGCAGGAATACTTTGATAAAGGCCAGGAGGCACTGGACAACAGCTTACCCTCTACTGCGGTGGAACATTTCAAAAACCTGGAAACGCGCTACCCATTTGGGGATTATGTGATTCGCGCGCGACTTGATCTAATCTACGCACAACACGAGGCAGGTGATTATATTGCCGCTCACGCAGCGGCGGATCGCTTTATTAAAAATTACCCTGATAACAATGCTCTAGATTACGCCTACTACATGCGTGCGCTTTCTACCTATCGCGGAGCAGAAACCTTCTCTGGTCGTTATTTAAATCAAAATCCAGCAGAGCGTGATGCCAGTGAGTTTAACAAGGCATTCAATGAGTTCGCAGACTTTTTAGCTCGCTTCCCTAGCAGCGAGTTTGCCCCAGATGCCAAGGCACGCATGATTCACCTACGTAATATGGTGGCGGAGCATGAACTCAATATCGCCCACTACTACTTTGCACGCAAAGCGCCGCTGTCCGCTCTTCGAAGAGGTCAAGAAGTCGTTCAGCATTACCCTTCTACCCCATCTGTAGAAGAAGCTATTGCAGTGACGATCCAAGCTTACATGGACCTAGAGCTGTACGACAACGCGCAAACGAACCTTGCTGTACTGAAGACCAACTTCCCTGACAGCCAATACCTTGATCAAGACGGGAAGTTCATTCCCTTCGAGCTTCCAAAGGAAGCAGATCCTGACACCCTATACTGGGTCAGCCTAGGGCTCATTAACTAGCAGATATAAAAAAGCCAAGCAAAATGCTTGGCTTTTTTAATTTCATGCCAGATCAAACAATCGTGACATTCTCAGCTTGAGGGCCTTTTTGCCCTTGAGTTACTTCAAAAGTAACTTTTTGTCCTTCAAGCAGGGTACGACGGCCCGTACCATTAATAGCGCGGAAATGAACAAACACATCCGAACCACCATCACGCTCAATGAATCCAAATCCCTTCTCGTCGTTAAACCACTTAACGATACCGGATACCAATTGATCTGACATATAAACCTCTTTTTTTTATACTGCGTTATAAAGCAGTGTTTAAGCTTCCTACTTCGTGATCCCGAAGCATTGTTCCTTGCCACCACACAAAACCAATCTCTGATTTAATTTTGAACAGTAACCTAACCGATAATATGACGACTAAAAAAAAATAGAAAGATCCTACTTACACAAAATATGCACCATATAGCACTTTTGAATCTATTAGCCAACATAGCTCAATAGTTTAACCTCATAAGATGACAACACTTTTACAGTCATCATCCATTACCGCACCAATTAAAAACACCAGAACATCAATCGCACCATTTTGGCAAGGTTTTTGCTTGAAAATGCACCGAAAAAAGGGAATACACAAAAATACCGGGACCAAGGCCTCTATTTGAGGCACAAAAACAACAACCCATACCAAATTGGTGCAAAACCAACTAGGAGCCCTCGTGGATCAAATTAACAGCGCGGTTGAAACACTTATCGCCAGCTCAAACACTCTTTTTATTTTACTCGGCGCCATCATGGTTTTTGCCATGCATGCAGGCTTCGCATTTTTAGAAGTCGGCACCGTTCGCAACAAAAACCAGGTCAATGCTCTGGTTAAAATCATGACCGACTTCGCCATCTCTGCCTTGGTGTACTTTTTCGTCGGCTATCAAATCGCCTATGGTGTAAACTTTTTTGAAAGCGCCGAAACACTGTCACAAAACAGTGGCTATGCCTTAGTGAAGTTCTTCTTTTTAATGACCTTCGCTGCAGCGATCCCCGCTATCATTTCCGGCGGTGTTGCGGAGCGAGCAAAGTTCTACCCAATGCTTATTTCAGCCGCCCTAATCGTGGGGGTAGTTTACCCATTTTTTGAAGGAATCATCTGGAATGGCAACTATGGCATCCAAGACTGGCTTGAAGCATCGTTTGGCGCACCTTTCCATGACTTCGCAGGCTCAGTCGTTGTTCATGGCCTAGGGGGTTGGGTTGCTTTAGCCGCGATAGCACTTCTGGGCACCCGCAATGGTCGTTTCCGAAATGGCAAACTGGTTGCATTCGCCCCATCCAATATTCCCTTTCTTGCCCTAGGTGCTTGGATTCTCTGCATTGGCTGGTTTGGATTCAACGTCATGTCGGCACAGACCTTGGATAGCATCAGCGGCTTAGTAGCCGTTAACTCTCTAATGGCCATGGTAGGCGGCGTTATCACAGCCATGATCATTGGTAAAAATGACCCAGGCTTTATTCATAACGGCCCACTCGCTGGACTTGTGGCCATCTGTGCTGGCTCAGACCTGATGCATCCTATTGGCGCCCTTGCAACAGGAGCTGTAGCTGGTGCTTTATTCACCCTACTATTCACATGGATGCAACAGAAACTACACAACATTGATGATGTATTAGGCGTATGGCCCCTACACGGTGTCTGTGGTGCTTGGGGTGGAATTGCCGCCGGTATTTTTGGCTCCACCGCCCTTGGAGGCTTAGGTGGCGTTAGCCTGACCACACAAATTATCGGCACCTTGATGGGAATTGCCATTGCCCTAGTTGGCGGCGCAATCGTATACGGCATCGTGAAGGCCGTCTCTGGACTTCGCTTAAGCGAAGAAGACGAATTTAACGGCGCTGATTTATCAATCCATAAGATTGGCTCAATGGGTAAAGAGTAGCTTTTCACTAAGACAAAGAGAGGGCTTTGCCTCCCTCTCTTTGTTATGATCAGCACCTCACCCCATTATTTAATCCATTCCCATGCATATCTGGTTACTGACACATTCCGAAGAATTAAAGAAGGCAAATGGCACTGGGGCAGTCGTCTTAGAGACCTACGCTAAACATTGCACGCGCCTGATCTGGGAGCGAACACAACCAGCGATCGAGCTCGTAAATTTACCCCTTCACAACACCTACCTCATCTACCCCAAATCAGATCAAGAACAGACGGTTGAACAAGACCTCACTTGCCCACAAGGGCAGATAGAGAACCTCATTATTTTAGATGGCACCTGGCAGCAGGCTCGTAAAATGTACAACCGAAGCCCCTATTTACATACATTCCAAAAATATGAAATTAACGGAGAGAACTCGATCTTTAAGCGGCGCAAAAACCAAGTTGAGGGTGGCTTATGCACAGCGGAAACCGCTGCGCATCTATTAAAAGTCTTTGGAGAACAAGACGCAGGAGAGAGGATTTACCAAGCGTTTCTAAGTTTTAATGAGAAGCTCCTAAACCACAGTCAGTGAAATTGAGCCAACCCCCTCAACAACTGCATCCATCTTGTCACCTCGTCGAACTGGGCCTACATTCTCAGGGGTTCCTGTCATAATCAAATCCCCTGGGCGCAACTCGAACTGCTCTGAAAGCTTCACAATCACCTCGGCAATATCCCATGTCAGATGGGTGAGGTTACTCTGCTGCATGGTCTCACCATTTACCTTAAGCAGTACCTCTGCCTCAGCCATCAAAGGAGCATCATATCTAGGGACAATTGGCGACAAGGGCGCACTGTTACTAAACGCCTTACCAGACTCCCATGGACGACCTTTTTTCTTAGCCGCCCCCTGAAGATCACGACGAGTCATATCCAAACCAACACTGTAACCAAATACAGCAGCTTTGGCCTGCTCTAAGGTTAAATTAGAGCCGCCAGATTTCAGGGCGACCACTAATTCGACTTCATATTCAAACTGCTCAGTAGAAGTTGGGTAAGGCAATTCCGACGCTTTATCAAAGGCGACCGGTAAGACACAGGTACGATCCTTACAAAAGAAGAATGGCAGATCACGAGTCGGATCATCCCCCATTTCTCGAGCATGCGCGGCATAATTTCGACCGACACAGTAGATTCTTCGCACCGGAAAATACTGATCAGTACCAACAACAGGCAACACCACTTCAGGCTCTGGGGAAACAACATAATCCAACGACATACAACCTCCAAAAAACTCGCTTAGAAATGACCTGTTTTTAGCCACAAGGTCACACTTGATTCCACTTTGAATTGCTCCCAGTCTACCACAGGGGTCCGTAACCAACTTAAAGCAGGCAGAGGCTTACCTAAATACTCAACATTCCCTTCAAGAATCAAGATTTCAGCGGCGCCTTTTACCCTAGCAGCCATTTTATCAAGAGATTGACCATTAATGTGTATGAGACACACTTGCTCATTTTCAAACCGATGCAACCAAATAGGCTCGTCAAGAACTAAAGGAGCTGAGCTGGATTCCACCAAAACATGCTCTTGGTCAGTCGGCAAAAACTGATGGAGTTTTACAAACAACACACACCCATTTTCACTGAACGGAGCATGGCTGGACCCAGGAGGATTTCGAAAATAGGTGCCGGCAGGATAATGACCATTTTCATCAGAAAACACCCCATCAAGGACCAATATTTCTTCACCTAATGGGTGCGGATGAGGACGAAACACCGAGCCGGGAGCATACCGAACAATACTGGTCGCATGGCCACGTTCAGCCCCTTCACGAGCCAAAGGCTTTCGCTCAACACCTACCATAGGGCTGGGTTGCCAAGACTCTAATTGCAGGTCAATCATCACTGAATCTGAGAAATCCATATTCAACATGGTCAACTACTTTGGTTAATTTATGATCTCCAAAGTCTATATGCTGACCTTTCCTATAATCAATGACTATTTCTTGACATAAAAAAAGGCACTGGGGAAAACCCCAGTGCCTATAAATGTCCCAATTAGTCTATCTCCGAACAGAAATGCCGCATGGAACCTTGAATGACCTCATTTAACGTAAGGCTCCGGATAGGAGCCTTAGAGTAAATGCACTCAAGCAATCACTAAATTCTTAGAACAAGTAAGTTGCACCAGTCGCAACAACTTGGTCTTCATCAGCATCTTGCTGCGCGTATTCTGCATACACATACATGTTAGATGCTAGGTTGTAAGTCGCGCCGATACCGTAGTCATCGTAGTCGTCTTCACCAGCTACATCAGATTCCACCATTTGGTAAGAAGCGTATAGATCACCCATGCCGTATGCATAACGAGTGCTTAGACCAAAACGAGTTGCTTCGTCTTTGGTATCTTCGAACTTAGCACCGATAGATAGCGCTGGAGATACTTGCAAAGAAGCTGACAGACCGTAAGTAGGCTCTACGTTGCCACGAGTCGTATTGCGATCATCGTAACCAGCTGCCAAGGTTAGGGCGTCAACAGAGTACTTAAGTACAAGAGTCGCCGCGGTACCATTGTCAGAGCTTGTTGCATCTGTATCGTCAACACTGTCGTCTGCACTGCCTTTTACTTGAGCAGATGCATGAACTTCAAAACCGTTAAAAGAAGGAGAGAAGTATGCAATGGTATCGCCTTCGTCGGTTAGGCTGTTACCAGAGATACCAATGTACTCAAACTGGTCTAGACCATCTTGGATTGCATTGTTGTACACACTGTCAAACGAACCAACCTGCACCTTACCAAAGCCGCCTTTCAAACCAACGAAGGCTTGGTCAAGACCTAGATCAACGTCGCCATCTTTATCATCAGCGTCCGCTTCAAGCTCGTACTTGAAGAAACCTGTTAAGTCTTGAGAAATGGCAGTGCTACCTTGGAAACCAAATGTAGAACCATTATCAGTAAGCTCAGAACCATCATCATCAGAGTTTGCGTAAACAAGCTGGATATTACCGTACGTGTCAAACTTCGTCGTATCGTCCGCAGCAAAAGCCGTCATGGAAGAAGCCGCCACACTTGAAACTGCTAGAGCTACAAGAGTCTTTTTCATAAATTGGTTTCCTTTCAGTTAGTTCATTTCTTATAGAAATCGCTCGATACATGCAAGCAACTTACAGACACTGTAATATTCATTCATATTTAATCAATAGAGTGGCATTAACTTGCATTTTGCATCCTATATAAATGCACTATTAATCCAATTTCATTAAAGAAGACATATCCGAAACAGCCTCCATAAAATTAATATCTTTTAAAAATCAGACACTTACAATAAAACCCCAGAGAATCATTAAAAATTTAACATCTGTTTTATGCATGAAAGTAGAATTTTAACCCCATTTTATGCACAGATATCACTCAAAAACGGCCACCCAATACCCTTAAATAATATCTTTGCGCAATAAAGAACAAAAAAATGCAATATCGGCACTCAAACCCCGAAAAAAATGACACTGTCACGTACCTTTAAATTTACGACCAGCAAAAAAATGCAAACTCTGTTAGCCTTGCTTGCAAAAAATAAGGAGAGCATTTTGGACTACAGCACACTTTCCATACTGCTATTAGTGGGAACAGGATTCCTTGCAGGCATCATCAATACCCTCGCCGGAGGCGGCTCTAATCTAACCCTCCCCGCGCTCATGGTAATGGGACTACCAGCGGATGTTGCCAATGCCACCAATCGTGTGGGCGTTCTATTACAAGGGCTGGTTGGGGTCAGGGGATTTCATAAAGCCGGCCGCGTGGACACATCAGATTTTATTCCTGTGATGATCCCTACCGTTACGGGTGGCATTATTGGCGGGGCACTAGCGTCCTATGCTCCGGAATACATTTTGAAGCCTCTACTTCTAACCGCAATGCTCTCTATGACACTACTAATGCTAATTAAGCCCAGCGTCATCTCACCACCACCTGGAACCGTCCCCTATAAGGTCAAAGAACGCCCCAGGGCTTGGATTGCACTTTTTATCGCTGGAATATACGGAGGCTTTGTACAAGCAGGGGTCGGTTTTCTCTTGATTGCAGCCCTTGCTGGAACCCTGAGATACGACCTAGTTAGAACCAATGCTTTGAAAATGGTGTGTGCGGTAGGATTTACCAGTATCGCGCTCATTGTCTTCATTTGGAATGGACAAGTACTCTGGATACCTGGACTCATCTTAGCCTGCGGTACTATGGCGGGATCTATGGTGGCAGTAAGGTTTGCTATCAACGCAAACCCAAAACATCTGAAGTGGTTTCTATTTGTGATGACTCTGTGCGGCTGCATCGCAGCCTTAATCAGTGACTAGGAAGATTATAGGCAATAAAAAAGGCAGCCTAGGCTGCCTTCTTTTTAAACGTAAACTCTAAATTATAGAGGTTTAACGTTTTGAGCTTCAGGGCCTTTTTTGCCTTGAGCTACTTGGAATTCAACTTTTTGGCCTTCAGCAAGAGTTTTGAAGCCAGCAACGTCGATTGCAGAGAAGTGAACGAATACGTCTGGGCCTTGCTCTTGAGTGATGAAGCCAAAACCTTTAGTTTCGTTGAAAAATTTAACTGTACCAGTTACTACGTCTGACATAATGATATTCCTGTTTGAAATAAGTTATTTGTGATTGTATTGCTACAATCGGGCAGTGCTTAAAAAACTCGGTATTACTTATGACAAAACAGGACAAACCGTATTCTGGCCGCAAGCGACACTGTACATAAATAGCGCCAATTAATTAAACAATTTGATTGTAAGGCTGTTCTCAGTATGGGGTCAACTTAAACTCACACTTTTTTGTAACTTTATTAATAAGCTTTTTCAGAGGCTTATCCCACCTTCTTGCTCTGGATCAATACCTTGGTTTGATTAAGCTATTCTAATCACTATTCAAACCACAGCATGACCATATAGATTAAAGGAGAGCCCTATGAAAATCGCAGTTTTTTCATGCAAGCCCTATGACAAGCGCACCTTAAATAAAGCTGTGGAAACGTCTTCTGACCTGGAGTTGGTATACTTCGAAAGTAGGCTCAGCATGGAAACAGTCTCTCTAGCAGAAGGCTTTGACGGTGTCTCTTGCTTTGTAAATGATGACCTTTGTCGAGAGGTCATCAATCAGCTAGCTGCTTATAATATTCGTGCCATAGCGATGCGTTGTGCAGGGTATAATAATGTGGATTTATACTGCGCCAAAGCCCATAACATTCCCGTATTTCATGTGCCCGACTATAGTCCGACCTCTGTAGCCGAACATGCCGTTGCTTTAATTATGGCCCTCAACCGCAAAACCCATCGCGCTTACCACAGGGTTAAAGAGGGAAACTTCGCCCTCGAAGGGCTAATGGGGTTTAACTTAGAAGGCAAAACTGTCGGTTGCATCGGCACGGGGCGCATTGGCGCAGCATTTTGTAGAATAATGAATGGCTTCGGCTGCAACATTTTATGCTATGACATTTCTGAAAACCCCGACCTTCAAACACTGGGCGCTGAATATGTAGACCTTGCCACCCTATATAAAGAGAGTGACATTATTAGCTTACACTGCCCTCTCAATGCATCCACTCACCATTTAATTAACGACCAGTCTATCGCTCAAATGAAAGAAGGCGTCATGATCATCAACACCAGTCGCGGCGCATTGGTGAACGCTCAACAGGCCATCGACGGTCTCTATCAAGGTAAAATTGGCTATTTAGGATTGGATGTATACGAACAGGAAGGGGCTATTTTCTTTGAAGATATGTCCGATCACATTATCCACGACAGTGTGTTCCAACTACTTTTAACCTTTCCAAATGTCATTGTGACTGGGCACCAAGGCTACTTTACAGATACAGCCTTAGAACACATTGCTCAGACCACTCTTGATAACCTTAAACAAATGCAAAACACACCCCCTCAATACAAAAGAGAGTTGGCGCTATCCACCTAAAAGGTGGTTAGCCGTCTTTTTCAAACTGGGGTAAGTCATCATTTAAATGATACCAACAGGATTTTTCCGCCACATAAATATGCTTTTCTGGCTCGATATTTGGATCGCTGTCCATAACCCCGAGAGCAATATCAATATGGTTAGGGAAATCTTTGTTGTAGTAATAAATCGCGCAACCACAATCCTTACAAAAACCTCGACGTACCCGCTCCGAGGATGCATAGCGACGAATGCGTTTTTTGCCTGTTAGCCATACCACATCCTCTTTCATGCAGGTGCCATAGGCAGCCCCTCTTCCTCCATGACTTTTTCGGCATTGCTCACAATGACAAACACTTGCGCTGATAAAGGGGGATGCTATTTCAAACTCCACAGCTTTACATAAACAAGAGCCTTTCACGTTAGAAGATCCTCCAAAAAATTCTGCGCCATTATGCCAAACTAGTTGAATTACTCAATTAGAGCGCTAAAAAAACCTGCATATTAGTCATATAAGCGGTTGTACTTTGTCGCTAGGCGCATACACTTAATCCATCAGCATTATTCAAAATCAAGCCAACATAAAGCCGATGAATATAAATAAAATCGATCTTAACCTTTTAATTTATTTAGATGTCCTGTTACGTGAATGTAACGTGACCCGTTCCGCCAATAAATTAAACATCACTCAACCGGCCATGAGTAATGGCTTGAAGCGACTTCGGGATTTGCTTGGGGATCCCTTACTGGTGCGTACCAGTGAAGGTATGAAACCAACAGAAAAAGCCCTAAGACTTCAACCGATTGTGCGCAAAGTCCTCCTAGAACTGGAAGAAGCCCTTCAGCCTGAAGCCGACTTCAACGAAAAAACCTCCACCAGAGTTTTTCGTATCATGGCCAGTGACTATGCAGCATCTACAGTAATCCCGCGCCTGCTGAATCGGCTACGAGAAAATGCTCCCGGCATCACCATTGATATCATGACCCCAAGCGATGTTACCTTCCACGATGTTGAGGCTGGTAAAATTGATATGGCCATCAACCGCTTCGAGGAGCTTCCCCAATCGTTCCATGAAAAAAGCGTCTGGCATGACACATTTGTCTGCATGATGTCTGCCGACAACCCCATAGCCCAAAACTTTACCTTAGAAACCTATCTTGAAGCACAACACATTTGGGTCAGTAAAACTGGATTTGGTGTGGGCGTAGGCATGGACCCAACGGACGTCCAAAAACTAGGTTGGGTAGACGAGGCACTTCAACAACAAGGTCGAAAACGCAGTATTCGTGTGTTTACCCGTAGTTATCACACGGCTATGCACCTAGCCTTAGAGCAAGATCTCATCGCGACACTGCCACGCAAAGTAGCACTGATTAATCGTAACAATCCCGATTTCGTAATATTAGAGCCTCCGTTCACTATTCCACCGATTGAACTAAAGATGATTTGGAGCCCATTGTTACACCATGATGCCAGCCATATTTGGTTCCGTAAGCAAGTCATTGAACTAGCCAACGAACTGAAATCTCAAGGTGCACGCCTTTAAGGAATCATCATGACTCTAAATATTCAAGGCATCCACCATGTGGCCATCATTTGCTCAGATTATGAACGCTCGAAAGCTTTTTACACAGATATCTTAGGGCTGACCATTCTGTGTGAAACCTATCGTTCGGAGCGAAACTCCTACAAGTTGGATTTAAAAGTAGACTCTTCGACTCAAATAGAATTGTTTTCATTTCCGTCTGCCCCCATTCGCCCCTCTTACCCTGAAGCTCAGGGGCTGAGGCATTTAGCGTTTTCAGTCGCTAACCTTGAGGAGTCTGTGAACTCTCTAATCAGTCGCGGCATTGAAGTAGAAGCTATTCGGATGGACGAGCTCACCGGCAAACGCTTCACCTTTTTTGCCGATCCAGATGGACTTCCACTGGAACTTTATGAAGCATAAAAAAACGCGCCAATTGGCGCGTTTTTCTTAAATCTAACGAATTACAGCTTGCCGCCGTTTTCGCCTAGGTAAGATGCAACACCGTCAGGTGTGTTCACCATACCTTTATCACCTTTGTTCCAGCCAGCTGGACAAACTTGACCGTGCTCTTCGAAGAATTGAAGCGCATCAACGATACGAACTAGCTCATCCATGTTACGGCCAATCGGCTCATCGTTTACGATCTGAGAACGTACGAAACCTTTTTGGTCAATTACGAAAGATGCACGCATAGCAACGCCTGCTGGGTAGTAAGAATCGCCGCCTTCAGATTCAATACCGTATGCTTGCGCAATCGCGTGGTCCATATCACCTGCTAGAGTGTACTCCACCGCACCGATACCGCCTTCTTCAACAGGCGTGTTACGCCAAGCATTATGAGTAAAGTGTGAATCGATGGAAACGCCAATCACTTCTACACCCATCTCACGGAATTTTTCCATACGGTGAGACATAGCGATGATTTCAGAAGGACATACAAACGTGAAGTCCAATGGGTAAAAGAACACGATTGCGTACTTGCCCTTGATGGTTTCTGCAAGGTTGAAAGAATCAACGATTTGACCGTCAGCCAATACTGCTGGAGCAGTAAAATCAGGTGCTTTTTTACCAACTAAAATAGACATAATCTAAGTTCCTCTTAACTATACCTGTAATAAAACAAAGCCAAAAAACTTTGGCTCCATACTCTCGTCCTCAGACCAGCTTATTCCTCGGAAGGCGCCGCGTCCTTGATCAAACTTTGTAACTCACCGTTTGCAGCCATTTCTACAATGATGTCACAACCGCCCACTAACTCGCCGTTGACCCACAATTGTGGGAAAGTTGGCCAATTAGCGTATTTTGGTAGTTCCGCACGGATATCAGGATTTTCCAAAATGTTAACAAAAGCAAAACGCTCGCCACATGACATCAATGCCTGCACCGCTTGAGCAGAAAAACCACACTGAGGCATACGTGGGTTGCCCTTCATGTAAAGTAAAATCGGGTTGCCTGTAATTTGCTCTTTAATCGTTTCAATTGTGTTACTCACGATCGTAAACCTCTCATCCTGTCACAGCTAAATTTAAGCCATGAAATTGTGTGTATGTATGCGAGAAAGTATGGGGGTTAACGTATTTTTTACAACCCCATATATTGCAAATCCTTTGACAAATCCCCCTTTACTCAATGGCGGCAGTGTATTAAATTGGCCGATTCCCTAATCATTGGTTAACTTTTGACAGGAGCATACCGTGTCGCCGAGACATTTTTTGACTCTGAAAGACCTTTCGTCTGACGAGCTAAAGCAACTGCTTTCACGTGCAATTGAGCTGAAACGCATGCATCGTGAAGGTACTGAATACCAACCTTTAAAAAACAAAGTTCTTGCGATGATTTTCGAAAAATCATCTACCCGAACACGTGTTTCCTTTGAAGCTGGTATGGCTCAATTTGGCGGACACGCGTTATTCCTTTCCCCACGAGACACTCAACTAGGCCGAGGGGAACCCGTTGAGGACAGCGCACGTGTCATTTCCAGCATGGTCGATGCGGTCATGATCCGTACTTTTGACCACGGAATGGTTGAAACCTTTGCGGCAAACTCCTCAGTCCCTGTTATCAATGCGCTGACCGACGACTTCCACCCATGCCAGCTGCTAGCTGACATGCAAACTTACTTAGAACATCGCGGCTCTATTGAGGGCAAAAAAGTCGTTTGGGTTGGTGATGGCAACAACATGTGTCAGTCCTATATTAATGCGGCGGCACTATTAAACTTCAAACTTGTGGTCGCTTGCCCGAAAGGTTACGAGCCCACACCTGAAATCCTCGCAGAGAATGCAGACTACGTTACCGTGGTAAACAGCGCCCAAGAGGCAGCAAAAGATGCTGACCTAGTGGTCACCGACGTGTTCGCTTCCATGGGACAGGAAGATGAACAGGACCTACGCCTCAAAGATTTTGCAGGCTTCCAAGTCAACCAAGCCATCATGGACCTAGCGAAGCCAGATGCTTTATTTATGCACTGCTTGCCTGCCCACCGAGGCGAGGAAGTCACCAGTGAAGTCATTGACCACCCAGACTCTGTGGTATGGGATGAAGCAGAGAATCGTCTACACGCTCAAAAAGCATTACTTGAATTTTTGATCTGTAACTAAGACAATCTCGTAAGGCTCGTTGTAGGAAGCAACTACACGGGCCTTTTTTGCACCCATAGAAATGAAAATCGTTCACAAAACAGAGATTCCCATGAGCATCATTGAAGTTAGGCACTTAAAAACACTCACCGCCCTGCGCGAGACTGGCAGTCTCGTGGAAGCTGCAGAGCGAGTACACCTAACTCAATCAGCCCTATCTCACCAACTTAAAGACCTAGAAGAAAAACTTGGATGTCCTCTCTTTATTCGCAAAACTAAACCAGTACGCTTTACCAGTGCTGGATTGCGACTGTTACAATTAGCGGACGACGTTTTACTGTCTTTTCGCTCTGCCCAGCGCGACATCCAACGCTTTGCAGAAGGTGAAAGTGGACGCTTACACATCGCCATCGAGTGCCACAGCTGTTATGAATGGCTAATGCCCACCATTGATCATTTCCGTGAACACTGGCCAGACGTAGAGCTAGATCTCTCTACCGCATTCAGCTTTATGCCTTTACCTGCTCTAGCGCGTGGCGACTTAGACCTAGTGGTCACCTCTGACCCTCAAGACTTACCTAATATTGAATACATTCCATTGTTTCAATATGAATCTCAAGTCGCCTTATCGAGACACCATCCCTTGGCAAAGAAAGAGTTTTTAGTACCGGACGACTTCAAAAACGAAACGCTTATTACCTACCCTGTGGAGTCGGAGCGTCTAGATATTTTTAAACACTTTTTAACGCCTGTCGGCGTTTCTCCAGCCAAGATTCGCCATAGCGAGCTGACGCTCATGATGATGCAATTGGTTGCGAGTGGTCGTGGGGTCTGCTGCTTGCCAAATTGGGCTCTGACGGAATACACCAACCGCCAATATGTGATTACCAAGTCCCTAGGGGAAGAAGGGGTATGGTGTAAGCTGTATTTGGCGATCCGCAAGGATCAAAGAGACAATGCTTACATGGACGACTTAATCAGCACCGCCTCGAAAACCTGCTTTAAAAACCTACGGGGCATTCTATCCCCAGACCTTTAATCAAGCTTACTTATCGGTCACTTTTAGCCGATCTGGATAATGGACGAGCAAACTCTAGTGAGCAAAGCTTTGTCATGACTAATGACAAGCACACCGATACTCTCTTGCTCTGCAATACGTTTTAATGTTTGCCAAAGCTGCGCCTGCGAAATGGGATCCAGAGAAGCGGAGATTTCATCTGCTATCAGAAATCTAGGTTTGCCTGACAAAGCACGCAAAACAGAAACCCTCTGTAATTGCCCTCCAGAAAGCTCATGGGGATATCGTTTTAGCCAGTCCGACGCCACACCAATGCAGTCGGCTAGCTCCCTGGATGGCACCATGGCCTCCGATACAATTTGTTCCACACGCCAACGGGGATTCATTGCCAATTGAGGGTTTTGATGAAGATATTGAACTGGATGAAACCCTTTACTCGGAACAGTTCTACCGTCCACATTTACGACACCTGTGGCGGGTTTATGTAACCCTGCAAGGGTTCGTCCAAAGGTGGTCTTCCCTGCGCCCGATGGCCCATACACCCCAACAAACTCACCAGACTGTAAGCGCAAGGACACATTTTCAAACAATGGATGATCAAAACCCGCCGATAAATTCACCGCTTCAAGCATAAGAATAAAACTCATTTTGTGGCAGCGCCTGCCACAAGGCTCGAGCATGTTCAGACTGCAAATCTATACCCGATCCACTGAAATCATCCGCTCGCTCTATGCCTAACAAACGTCCCTGATCCAAAATCACAACCCGATCAACCAATGGTAATACTGCGCTGAGATCATGGGTGATAAGCAGCACTGACCGCTCTCCAGAGGCCTGATCACGGAGCCGTTTTAAAATTCGGTCACGATTGTCAGGATCAAGCCCCACCGTAGGTTCATCAGCAACCAATAGGTTAGGTGAACCTACCAGTGATAGGGCCATTAGAACACGTCGCGCCATGCCTCCAGAAAGCTCACTTGGAAAGCGATCAGCAACCTCTGGGGATAGCCCAACATCGAGCAACTGAGCGACAGGGTCGACTTTATCATTGCCTGCGCGACGCCCTGACCAACGAATCTGAGCACCTACTTTCGCCAGAGGATCAAGGTGACCTATGTCTTGGGGCATCAAAGCAATCTGCTTACCTCTCAGCCCTTTTGGGTAGTCATTCATAAGGGATGCTCCCTTAAACATCATTTCCCCTTTCAAATTGGCATTAGGCGGAAGCAAACCCAGAATGGCATGAGCCAACAAACTTTTCCCAGCACCAGAAGTACCTACCACAGCCACAAGCTCCCCTGGAGCAACAGTGAAGCTTAGAGCAGAGAGACGTTCAACTTGCTCACGGCGGATAAGTCCCCCATAACGATGAAAACTCAGGGATAAATTGGACAGGGTTAGCATTGGGCCTCCCTTGGGGTAAATAAACGTCGGCTGGCGCTACCAAGAGCTTCAAAAGCCAGCACTAATAGCACCAGCATCACACCAGGAAACAAAGCCAACCACCAGCGACCAGCACTGATGTGCCTCATGGATTCCGACAACATGACACCAATAGCAGGACGGGAAGGTTCCAACCCGAAGCCTAAAAATGTTAGACCTGCTTCATGCAAAATAGCATGGGGAAACATCAACAATGCCCCAACTAAAATATGAGGCAGCAAATGCGGCAAGATGTGATGCCTTGCAATAAACCACGGCGACTTCCCCAAGGCACGGGAGGTTTGAACATAGGCTGTGGCTTGAACTTCTCGCAATTCGATTCGTAAAATACGGGCAAGACGGGGCCAGTGACTAATGGCCACAGCCAAGATCACCGCTGAGGTGCCGCCACCTAAAGCGAAAGACAATAGAATAAGCAGCATCAGGTGCGGCATAGACAACATCCCATCAATCAGAAACGTTACCACGCGATCCGCACGATCACCAAAAGCCGCCCCTAAAGCCACCAAGGTTGAAATGAATACTGACAGACTTGCCGCGAGCAGCCCAACCCAAAGACTCAAAGCCAAACCATGTAGTGAACGGGCCAACAGATCACGCCCCATTTGATCGGTACCAAAAGGGTGAGCCCAACTAGGTGACTGTAAACGACTCAAAAAATCCGCTCGAATCCCAGTCTCTCCAATAAGAGCCGCCGCAAGCAACACAATCAGTATCAAGGATAATGCCATTCCGCCGCGATACAGAGCACTTAGACGACCATTCATAGGGACCTCGCACGAGGATCGATGACACCTTGTAAACGGTCGGCACAAAAATTAGCTGTCGAAACTATAAGAGTGGTTAACAAGGCGATGGCTAACAGCAAAGGTACATCTCCCTTTAAACCTGCCTCAACCGTGGCTCGACCTAACCCAGGCCAAGCAAACACCTGCTCAGCCAAGATAGAGCCGCCAAATATCTCACCACTTGCTGCCATCATCGCCGCCAAAGCAGGTAGTGCCGCATTTCGTAACCCGTGGCGTAAAACGATATCAAATAAAGACGCGCCCTGTGCTCGCGCTAACAGCACATAATCTGACTGCAGCACTTCAATCATCTTAACTCGAGTATGCAGGGCAATAGAGGACACCCCAAGGGTAGTTAAAACAATCAGAGGCAAGGCAAGGTGCGCCAGTCGCTCCCCAAAAGTCACCTGATCGGGAGGCACACCAATCGGGCCAGAACAACAAATAGGCGCCCAACCAAGCCATACGGACACCCCGACAATCGCCAGAATCGCCAGCCAAAAAGTCGGTGTACCAGCCAAAACATAACACCACAGGCGTATCATTCGATCGATCCAAGTCCCGGCAAAAGAAGCCGCTAATACGCCCAATATAAAGCCAACAATGCCTGATAGCAGCCATGCCAGACCAGTCAACGCTAAAGACGCGCCAATGCGATCCCCCATGACTTCCGCCACAGACATATTATAAGTGGTACTAAATCCCAGATCCCCTGAGACAAGCTGCCCTGCCCAGACTAAAAATTGTTCGGCCACGGGACGATCGAGTCCCCAAGCGGCCTCAATTTGCGCTTTTTGCTCCGGCCCAACTTTGGAAACCGCCACCCCAAGATAAGCATCCACTGGATCAATCGGCGACAATTTCATCAATAGAAAAACCACCAAAGCCACAGTGACAAGTAATATCAGTTGCCGGGTAAAAAGACGCAATATAGACATTTACTGGCAAGTCCAACGCCAGTCTGCGATGGTCGCAGTGACAGGCCAACCATGGCCATGGGGTTCAATTTGGGTTTTGCCCAAATCAAGACATTCATCAATAAAATAAACATGATCTAGGTTCACTAGCCAAACCCAAGCGTTATCCCCTTTAAACCCAAAGTGCTTGGCTGACTCAGACCAATGGTCGTAAGAGGCCTCAACTGTTTTCGCAGCTTGAGCTTGAGCAAAAAGTTTATCTACCTGGGAGTTTTCATAGTAGCTGGGGTTAGAATAGCCTACTCCGCCCAGCTCTGATGCATAGATACCATAAAGCTGATAAGGAGAATGACTGCCAAATCCAAAAACCACAGGTTCAGAATGCATCACCCGTTGAATGGCGTCCCAGCTCCCTCCTACTGGAGTGGCTTCGATCCCAAGAGGACGTAGTAACTCTGCCACAGTTTCCGCTAAGGCCTGACGGGTTGCATCACTGGCGGGGTAATTAATTGGAAAGGCCGCTTTAACGCCATCTTTTATTCGCACACCGTCAGCCCCCATGAGCCAGCCTGCCTCATCCAATAGCTTCTGAGCCGCTTCTGGATCATGGGGCACCTGCACCTCTCCAGACCAAGGCAAAGCATCTGCAGGCCCATATCCTGGGGTACCATGGCCGTGTAACGCTACATAAACCACTAACTCACGGTCGATCCAGAGATTCATGGCCTTTCTAATGGCAAGATCTGAAGTGGCAGAATTGCCCACCTTGCGACCAGAAACACTCTCAGGGGAAGGAAATGGCATACTAAGCCCACGGTTATCAACCGTTTGAACGGCTTTCGGATAAAAACCTTCCGGTACGACATCCGCTAACTGGGCAGGCACTGATACCATTTGTACTACCCCAGCATTAGCCGCTGCCAAACCTGCATCTTCGCCAGTGAATAGAAAAGTAATCTGTTCAAACGCCGGAGCTTTGCCAAAGTAATAAGGATTTCGTTCAACGATTAGCTGTTGCCCCTCCTGCCAAGAGACCATTTGAAAAGGTCCTGAACCAATAGGATGACGCCCATATTCCGGCCCATAGGAAGCTTTAGGAACAATGCCCAAGGTAAAGAAAAAATCCACAAAGGTTATCCAAGGTTTAGTGAGTTCAATCTTTACCGTTTTTGTGTCTAGCGCCGTTGCTTCTTTCATTACCTGCAAATCCAATTGCCCTGCCGATGCTTTGGCATGGTTGAAAGTAAAAGCAACATCTTCAGCAGTCAGCTGAGAGCCATCAGAGAAGCGAACATCCTCCCGCAATGAGATGGTCCAAGTTAATCTATCATCTGAGAGTGTCCACTGTGTCGCTAGATTAGGCTGAGTTTTGAGATCCGCATCACGATTCAGTAAGGTCGATTGAAACAACGGATTACCATAACTTCCCCACCCTAGCAGTGGATCAAAACCGGTTTCAGGCTCACCACCAATGGCTAAGACAATACTTTTCGGTGTGGTTGGAGACTGGACATTTTGTGCAGAAGAAACAGAACTGATGACCGCAATCAAAGCGATGATGACACTGCTGGTGAATTTCATTATGAGCCGCCTAGGGAGAACATCCATTTAAAGTATGCTAAATTTTTATTTTCATCATACTTTTCCCTTTAAAGAAACGCAATTAGAGCTTTGCATCAACACTCTTTTCAAGGCATATTGAGGCTCATAGAAGCAACTATCTTTTACTTAACCTAGATTTCGAACAATTGGAGTGGGAATGCAACGCGTTACAGTCACGTTAGATGACGATCTGATGGCAGAGCTCGATAAGCTTATGGAAGAACGGGGTTATGGGAATCGATCTGAAGCCATCCGAGACATGACCCGTGCAGGTCTAGCCCGTAAAAGAGTAGAAGCCCTACCTGATACCCCCTGCGTGGCGGCCTTGGTCTACACCTTTGACCATCACGCTCGGGAAGCTTCCAATAAAGTGACAGCTGCCCACCACGATCATCATGATTTGACCGTTTCATCCCTGCATATCCATTTAGATCATGATCAATGCATGGAAGTCTCTATTCTAAAAGGGAATGTAAACGAGGTGCGACACTTCGCAGATCACCTCGTCTCAGATCGTAAAGTAAAAAACGGCGAAGTGGTAATCATCCCCACGGAGACCACGACAAGCTAGGGAGAAATAGTCTCGGACAGAGGCCATCTAACAACTAAAAACGACTCTAACACACATCCCCAGAGGGAAAGGTGCTAGCTTAGGGTGTTCTGATGCTGGCTACGGGACCAAATCAAGCTAAACTTAGCTCCCCCTAACTCACTGCCGTCCACCAGTACTGCACCACCGTGCCAGAAAGCGATACGCTGCACGATCGCAAGCCCCAACCCGTATCCTCCTGAGGCACGGGTGCGGCTGTTATCAAGACGCTGGAATGGAATAAATACCTTATCCCTATCTTCAACAGGAATCCCTGGACCATCATCCTCAATATCTACCTGCCAGCGCTCTTCATCCGCAGTAAAAGTAATTGAGATTACAGAGTTAGCATACTTAGAGGCATTAAGAATAAGGTTCTGTAAGGCTCGATGAAGATGATGGGCGTCCGCATTCACAATGTCATCATCACTGACACTGATACGTACGTCGAATCGTTGCAGCAATGCTTGGTTATGATCCACGATCCCCTTCAACAATTGGCTGATGCTGGTTCGCTCAAAATTGAGAGCCAAGGACCCTTCTTCCAACTTACCATAGGTAAGCACTTCATCAACTAGGGTATTTAACTCTTCCACATCGATCTCAAGGGCACTCACAGAAGGTTCCAAGTCCTCGCTGACATCATCCTTCAAGGCTTCAAGCCCAAATCGTAGGCGCGCGATAGGTGTTCTCAATTCATGGGAGATGGCATTGATCATTTCACGCTGAACTTTCAAAAGCCTCTGAATGTGAGATGACATGGAGTCAAATGAATAGGCCAACTCTTTTAAGGTACCTGAACTATCCACTACCCCTTGAGGAAGATTGCTTCGGCCACGGGCAATTTGTCGAGTAACGGTTTCGAAGTGCACACGTTTTTGATCCAAGCGGCTAAGCTCAGCCCAAATCAAGGTTAAGAGCGCCACCACTGCGATGATCACAATTAACACCACAGCTAGACTTAACGAGAAAGCCACATCAAGATCTAGACGAATTCGCCAAGCCTCTCCTTCCCCTGTGAACCATAAAATACTCAACTCCCCTTTATATGAGTCCACGATATCAATTCCAGACTGAGTTGGGGCAAACCAACGATCAGCCTCAACCTTGGTCACCTCAAGATTGGGTAATTCCTTCAGAGTGGCTATTTTTTGTTCTACAGGTTGAGATAAGCTCAAGTAGTAACGGAGCAAGCTGGCTACACTGTAACCGTCCGCGGATTTAGGAACGCCTTCTAATAACAACTGAGACTGACTATAGACTTGTGCTAAATCCCCTTCAGGGGTATCAAGCCACTCTACGGTCAAGTCACTTGGAGCAGATTCGGGGAGAGATACGACACGCCACTGGAAACGAGAGTGTTGGTTTAAAGCATCTAAAGAGAGAGTTTTGCTACCCAATAACTGTCCAGCAAGGTGGACATCGGCACTCATAAGGCGGTGTCTTTGTTCGGCTTCGTAGCGCTTTTGTATTAACTCTATCGCCACATAGCACACCAGTAATATGATGGCCCCTCCGATCAGGATATGCCGATAGAGGCGCCATATATCACTTCTCATAAAGGTTACACCTCTTTTACAAACAGGTAACCCTTACTACGGATGGTTTTGATTCGACGGGGATGGATCGGATCATCGCCAATTTTAGAACGAATACGAGAAATTCGAACGTCTACAGATCGGTCTTGACCATCGTACTCAATGCCACGCAGCTCACCGAAAATTTCTTCACGGCTAAGAATGCGACCAGCATTGCTCGCAAGCAACCATAGCAAATCAAACTCAGCACTGGTGAGCTCAATTTCTTCACCTTCACGCCAAGCTTCACGGCGAGAGTTGTCCACCACAAGCTGACCAAATTCAAGCGTTTGCTCAACACCTGCTTCGACAACACCTTGATCAACGTCTTGGGTGCTACGACGTAATAGAGATTGAACACGGGCAAGCAATACACGAGGCTTCGCAGGTTTAGAGACGTAATCGTCTGCACCGATTTCCAGACCTAAAATTTGGTCTACATCATCACTGCGAGCGGTCAACATCAAAATGGGGCCTTTGTACTCGTTACGTACGCTACGACAAACAGTAAAACCATCAGCCCCAGGCAACATAAGATCTAGAATAACAAGTGACGGCTGCTCTTTGACAATCCGTGAAATCGCATTACGACCATCTGGCTCAACCGCAACAGTAAAACCATTTTTTTGGAGATACTCTTGGGTCAAACTGGCAAGACGCTCGTCATCTTCAACAATCAAAATAGATTGGGGTTCGTTAGCGCTCATGTTCCATCCTCGTCCGTTTGGTAGTTTTTTATAAAACCTTTAAGATCAATCTACTAGAAGATTTCGAATTTGTCTAACTCGCTCTTGGTTTACACCTAGGTCATCGTAACCAACCCGCGAGGCAGAGCGAACATGCATAACGCTATCCGCTTCTGGGAAGTAGAGTTCCACATCATCTCGAAAACCAAATAAACGGCTATCAACCACAATATGTGTGTAGCCTAAGCGGCTCTCAACAATACGCGTATCAGGCTGACTCAAGAAAAACTGCTCTACCGCCAACTGCGCATCTTTTACGTTGCCACGGTAGATAATAGGCTCAACATAGTGTTCTTCATCCTCAGCATCAGCTTGAGATGACACACAGTTTGGCGTGTCAGGGCATGGTAACAACAGTCCCTCGTTAACTCCTAAATCCTGCGGCATTTCATTATTCATCTCTACATAGACGAAAAAGCCAATTAGCATCGCAATGATAACAACAAATACCCATCGCACCATGCTCATAACACGCTGTCCTCTTATCTAAATGATCTACGTCCTGGTTTTTTAGGTTTAAACTCTTGTTTATCAGAGCTTTGCCAATCAAACCCTTTATCTCGGCGCTTAGTACGTGCAACGCTTCCGCTCACTCGCGAGCCACGTTGACGGCGACGGTCATGCACTTCTTGCTGACTCTTAACACTGGTTGGGCGGTGTGGAAGATCCACCAGCTCACATAATGCTGAAACATCATCGTCTTCCATTTCTACCCAGCGACCAACTTTTGCTTTTGATGGCAAGAACACAGGCCCAAAACGCACACGTTTTAAGCGGTTTACCTTAACCCCTTGGGATTCCCATAGGCGACGCACTTCGCGGTTACGACCTTCCATCAGGCACACGTAGAACCAGCGGTTAATGCCTTCACCACCACCATCAACGATGTCAGTAAACTGGGCCATGCCATCTTCTAATAGCACACCTTTTTTCAGGTTAACCAAATGCTCCTCGGTCACATTACCCATCACGCGAACCAGGTATTCACGGTCAATCTCTGTTGAAGGGTGCATCAGGCGATTCGCTAACTCGCCATCGGTAGTGAATAGGAGTAATCCAGATGTATTAATATCCAAACGGCCCACAGCAATCCAACGGCTACCGCGTAATTTAGGCAATTTATCAAACACTGTTGGGCGGCCTTCAGGGTCTTTGCGAGTACACACTTCCCCTTCTGGCTTGTTGTAAATAATCACTCTACGCTCAAGCTCTTCGACAGCCGTTGCTTTAACCAACTCACCGTCAAGTTCAATCACGTCATCAGAGCGCACACGATCCCCTAGGGTCGCCACGTTACCGTTAACGCTAACACGACCTTCACGAATTCGATTTTCCATCTCACGACGAGACCCAACACCCGCACGTGCGAGAACTTTCTGTAATTTTTCGTCCATTACGACCTCTTTGGGGAATGCTTCGCAGCAACCCACTGTTATTAACAATTAACTGTTTCTTTAACGCTACAACACAGCATTTAAATTGCCTGCATTATAGTCACATCCCCTAGCACTTCATAGGCTAGAAAGAACTCATTTTTAAGCAAACGGCGCTGGGTCACCCGCCCCTATTCGCACCACTTGAATGTCATCGGAATCCAACGCCACCACGGTGGTCGGCTGCATCCCACAAAATCCCCCATCGATGACTAAATCCAGCTGATGCTGCAAGGTGTCACGAATGTCATAGGGATCCATCATAGGATCTGTCTCTCCGGGCAAAATTAGCGAGGCACTCATAATAGGCTCCCCTAACTCAGCCAATAAATCCTGTACGATTTTATTATCCGGCACACGAATACCAATCGTTTTACGCTTGGGGTGCATTAACCGACGTGGCACTTCAGACGTGGCATTAAAAATAAAGGTATACGGCCCAGGCGTGTGATGCTTAAGCAATCGGTACAAGGTGTTGTCAAAGCGAGCATAAGTGGAAATCTCAGATAAGTCTTTACAGACAAGCGTAAAGTTATGCTTATCATCAAGACGCCGAATCATACGAATTTTCTCAAGCGCCGCCTTGTCACCAATGTGGCACCCGAGGGAATACCCGCAATCTGTGGGATAGGCAATAACGCCCCCTTCACGGATGACCTGTGCTGCTTGTTTAATCAAACGAGGCTGAGGGTTTTCAGGGTGGATCTGAAAAAACTGGCTCAATATCTTATCTCCAAGTCGTTAAGTACTTCGATGCTACCACTTGTACCAAATGGGTCTTACTTCCTGCTCATGCACTTGCGTGTAACGCCCAACATTTGTCCAAGGCCCAAACGGCCCATGATAATCGCTGCCCGCGGAGGCCTCGAATTCAAACTCTCGGGTCAGCCGCTCTAAGAAACGCACATGATCTGGTCGTTCATGACCAGATGCCACTTCAATAGCGGTACCCCCGTACCGTTTAAAATCGGCGAGTACACCTTTAAGTTTAGTCACAGTTACGGGATATCGCTTGGGATGTGCGAGCACTAACTCACAATCTGTCGCAGCCAACTCCGGCATAATCTCCTCAAGCTGGGGCCAGACATCCCGTATTTGACCAATTTTTTTATTCCCTAAGTAATGATCAAAGGCTTTATTCATGTCTTTGACAATGCCTTCCCGAATCATCACCTTAGCAAAATGGGGACGTCCCAGCTGGCTCTCACCGGCTTCTTCCACGGCTTTGTCGTATAAGTCCGGTAAGCCTTTTTTAACCAGCAAGTCTGCAATTTGGCGACCTCGCTCCAAACGCACAGTTTGATTGCGCTGGGTCCACTTTTTTAACGCTTGGTTATCTGGCTCGAAGCCCAACGCCACCATATGCAGGGGAATTTTGTTCCAAGCGACGGATAACTCACAACCGTTTATAAGAGTCATCCCCAATCCATGGGCGCACTGATGAGCTTCCTCTAAACCTTTGATCGTGTCATGGTCAGTCAACGCCAGCATAGAAACCCCTTGTTCATGGGCAAGGGTTACTAGCTCTGTGGGAGAGAGTTTGCCATCCGAAGCGGTCGAATGAGTGTGTAGGTCTATGTGTTGATAAGGATGTTCAGACATCAATAGGGGTATTCTTTCAAGCCGTTGCTAGGTATGATTCTTCGAGCATACAGAAACTGGTTTGACTATGAAATTATTATTCGACTTTTTACCCATTCTTGTATTTTTCTTGGTATATAAATCCACCGGAGACATCATTCTCGCCACCGCAGTTCTGATTCCCGCAACGATTTTGCAAGTGTCATACACTTGGTGGAAACACCG
Source organism: Marinomonas vaga (assembly GCF_055388305.1). Classification (NCBI taxonomy): domain Bacteria; kingdom Pseudomonadati; phylum Pseudomonadota; class Gammaproteobacteria; order Oceanospirillales; family Oceanospirillaceae; genus Marinomonas; species Marinomonas vaga. Next base: position 2,032,517 of record NZ_AP043903.1, on the reverse strand, counting down.
CCAAATCGAAAAAATGCATGTCATTTCTTTGGTATTAGTGGTCCTGCTGGGAGGCGCAACCGTCTTAATGGGCGATGGAGACTTCATTAAGTGGAAGCCCACAATCGTTAATTGGTTGTTTGCCATTGTCTTCTTTGGCAGCCAATTTATCGGCCAACGCAACATCATTGAACGCATGATGGGCGATAAGATTCAGCTTCCACACAAGGTATGGCGCACACTCAACTTAGCTTGGGTAGGATTCTTTATCCTATCTGGGGCGGTAAACCTTTATGTTGCCTTCAACTTTAGTGAAGACATTTGGGTAGATTTTAAACTCTTTGGTTTGCTGGGTATGACGCTTGTGTTCATTATCCTTCAGGGCATTTACCTCTCGTCACACCTACAGAATAAGGAATAAGCATGCTGTACTCGATTGTTGGCCAAGATGTCGAAAACAGTCTTGAAGCCCGTCTTTCTGTGCGACCAGCGCACTTAAAAAGATTAGAACTACTTCGCGATCAAGGTCGCCTTGTGCTGGCTGGCCCAAACCCAGCCATAGACTCAAGCGATCCTGGTACTGCTGGCTTCACTGGCAGTGTTGTGGTGGCAGAGTTTGCCTCCCTAGAAGAGGCTCAAGCATGGGCAGATGCCGACCCTTACGTTGCAGCAGGGGTCTATCAAACCGTTGCGGTGAAACCTTTTAAACAGGTTTTCTAACTCAAAGACAGCGAGCTACGGCTCGCTGTCTTGTTTTACATCTGAGTGCCCCAGATCTCGTTCAGGGTCAATCACATCCCGCATTCTTTGTTTCAACACCTTAGCCTCCGGAAAACCACCTTCCGCCTTTCGACACCAAATCTCAGTGCCATTCACGCGCACCTTAAAAATCCCCCCTTGGGTTGGGATCAAAGTGACGCTTTTGATGTCATCATCAAAGGTCGTAAGAAGCTCTTGAGACAACCATGCCGCCCGTAACATCCAACGACAAAGGGTGCAATATTCTATTTCTACCACTGCAGTTCTCATGAAAAGCCTCTCTTACTAATTTCACCTTGGCGTACGCGCCGTTAGTCCCTAATATTATGGGCGCTTTATCAATAAGGAAGACTCTAATGAAAAAAAGTTTAATCGCAGGCCTTCTGCTTAGCACATTGAGCATGCCAAGTTTAGCCACCGAAGTAGACATAAAAACCTCCATGGGGGACATCCGCGTAGAGCTTGCCGACGAGGCTGCGCCACAAACTGTCGAGAACTTTCTGCGCTATGTTGATGAATCCTTTTACAACGATGTTATTTTTCACCGTGTGATCAATGGCTTTATGATTCAGGGCGGTGGTTTTAAAGAAGACCTTGATCGCAAACAAACCCGCCACGCTATCCCATATGAAGGCAATAACGGCCTTTATAACGACCGTGGCACCCTCGCTATGGCTCGTACTCAAGATCCAAACAGCGCCACCTCACAGTTCTTCATTAACCTAGTGGACAACAACTTCCTTAACCATGGTGCTCGTGGTGCAGCGGGATACACAGTATTCGGCCGTGTGACGGAAGGTATGGACGTGGTGGATCAAATCGCCAAAGTGCCGACTCGCAACGTTGGCCCTTACCAAAACGTGCCCAATACGCCTGTCATCATTGAGAGTGTCACGCGTGTTAACTAGCTATCGATTAGAAGCACCGACTTTGCACTTTGGGGACGATGGGGTCCCCCGCTCCGCGACCTTTGATGATGTGTATTTTGATAAAGAAGCGGGGCTTGCGGAAACACGCTACGTGTTCCTCGAACACAATCGGCTAACGGAGCGATTTGGCTCTCTGTTAAACCGCAACTTTACCATTGCGGAAACAGGCTTTGGTACGGGGCTCAATTTTCTATGTGCGTTAGAGTGCTTTTTACAGCATGCTCCTGACACCAGTTGGCTACACTTTGTGTCCGTTGAAAAGTACCCCCTATCTAAAGCATCTCTGACTCAATCCCTAGCCATGTGGCCCAGCCTACAGCCTTTGGCTGACGAGCTGATCGCCCATTACCCACAGCAATGCCACGGCCTGCACCGAGTAGAACTCCCTCAGTTACGAACAACTCTAACTCTTTGGTTCGGGGAAGCAAGTGAGGGCTTTACTGCTCTGGACGCTCAAGTGGACGCTTGGTTCTTAGATGGCTTTGCGCCAAGTAAAAACCCTGATATGTGGAGCGATCAGCTGTTTCAACAAATCAATAGGCTGAGTCACTCTGATACCACTTTTGCAACCTTTACCGCTGCTGGCATCGTTCGTCGTGGACTGCAATCCCATGGCTTTCAAGTACAAAAAGTCAAAGGGTTTGGTCATAAGCGGGAGATGATGATTGGCCAGTTTCTAGAAGACGAGCAAACGACCCGATACTCTTCCACTCAACCAGCTTGGTTTGCTTCACGCCCCCTTCGTCCAATGGGCAAGGTCATTGTTATCGGCTCAGGTCTCGCTGGTGCCACCACCGCTCATGCTCTGGCGCAAAAAAACATTGCCGTTGAAGTCTGGGAACAAGCAGATCACATTGCAGCGGGCGCATCAGGAAACGAGCAAGGCATGCTTTATCCGAAGCTTGGGGCATCCGATACGCCAGTCAATCGTTTATATCTAAGCAGCTACCTGTATGCTCATAACTTTTATCAGCAATATGCTGATAAAAGCATTTGGCAACACTGCGGACTCACACAGTTACCAAAGGATGATGCAGAACAACTGAAATTTGAAAAAATCACCCGTGCTGAGCTGTATCCTGATGCCATTTTAAAGGCCGTTGATGGCAAGCTCATTTTGCCTTTGTCTGGCTGGGTGCGCCCTAAAGCCCTTTGCGAAACGCTACTCAGTCACGCCAACATCACAGTGCACCTTAACCGCCCATTAGAGCAGATTAAGACAACAACAGAAGGGTTTGAACTCCTCTCAAACCAACACACTTATCATTGCAATCAAGTAATACTCTGCACCGCCAATCAACAGGATGCGCTGGCACCTTGGACCCTCTTGCCAACGAAACCCATACGCGGGCAAGTGTCTCAACTTCCTATTTCCACATTGGATATTCCTAGCCAAGTAAAGGCTCGTGAGTTTAAACAGGTGATCTGTGCCGATGGCTATGTTTCACCCGCCTTGGATGATCAGCTTAACTTTGGTGCGACTTACGATCTTAAGAATGAAGACTTAACCGTCACAGGCACCAGTCATAGTGAGAACATCTCCAAACTGGCAGATCTTTTACCGATAGATGTGAATGAAAGCCATTCTAGTCTATGCCAAGGTCGAGCATCTCTTCGTTGTACAGTTTCGGATTACACCCCTATCGTTGGGCCAGTTTCTGCAACAGCCAGCCTCATTAACGCTTTAGGACCTTTACGCACTAATGCGAAATGGCAAACCAATGAAGAAGTTGAAAAAATAGAAGGGCTCTATGTGAATTTAGGGCACGGATCTCGGGGGCTCGTCAGCACACCATTATGTGCAAACTATCTCGCCAGCTTAATGCTGGGTGAGCCATTGCCGATTGAGACGGCGGTAACGGATGCTCTGCACCCAAATCGATTTACGATCCGAAAATTGAAACGAGGCGAGGTGTAATGGCCTCGTTTCAGCAATATCAGTCATTAAATTTCGAACAAATCACAGGCACGAGGGATTAGCTCATCCAAGCGCTGATAAGTAGTCGGTCGATACACGGTCTCACCCAGCACAGGATGCAAGCTGCGTAACTTATCGCTAAGCTTAATCACACCTGGGTTAATCGGTTCATATGGGTAAATATGATCCTGCATACTTAATTTATGCAGCTCGTCCAGCTCATCCTGCAGCATGGTTTTCATAGCAAAAAACAAATCCTTGCTATTTATATCATTTGTTTCCCAATATGCGTCGGACAAAGCGCTGTTGAGTTCGTAAAATACATGCAAGGCATCGGATACAGTTCGTTGACTCATAGTCTCTCCATAAATCGGGCTTTGTGTTTACATTTGCCCTTGTATTGATAGATGCTAACCCCATAACCAGACTCTAGCCACGAAAACATGTAGGTATATTGATCTTGAGTAACACAATGCAATCTGACGTGACATCTGACAACTTGTGGCCATCTTTACAGGCTGAAGCTGAAAAGCTAGCACAAGATGAGCCTATTTTGGCAAGTTATTTTAACACCACCATCCTGCGCCATGACTCTCTGAGCTCGGCACTGAGCTTCTTACTGGCCAGTAAACTGGACAGTATTTCCATCCCTGCGATGGTGCTTCGTGAAGTGTTTGAAGAAGCTATGGCTGACGAAGGATCAAAGATTGTCGATTGTATCGCTCAAGATATTTTATCCATTAAGGAGCGAGATGCCGCATGCGATTGCCTGACAACGCCATTACTCTTCTTTAAGGGGTTCCATGCCCTACAAACTTACCGTGTTGCGAATTGGCTGTGGAAACAAGGTCGTGAGAGCCTTGCCTTGTACCTACAAGGCCAAATGTCCATGACCTTTGGTGTGGACATCCACCCGGCCGCCCGTATTGGTTGTGGCATCATGTTAGACCACGCCACGGGCTTAGTGGTGGGTGAGACCTGTGTCATTGAAGATAACGTGTCCATTTTGCAATCCGTTACCCTTGGGGGTACAGGTAAAGAAACTGGCGATCGTCATCCTAAGATACGTTCTGGCGTCTTGATTGGCGCAGGGGCGAAAATTCTAGGCAACATTGAAGTAGGCGAAGGTGCCAAAATTGGCGCCGGCAGCGTGGTGCTAGAGCCTGTTGCGCGACATACTACCGTAGCGGGTGTACCCGCCAAGGTGGTTGGCCGTAACCAAGAAAAAGAGCCATCCCGAGAAATGGATCACTCTTTTAAAGGATGCGTTCGAGACTGAACAAACCATGATTAAAAAGGGCTTCTGAGAAGCCCTTTTTTGTTAGTCGTAACGATGTTCCAAAGATTGCTTGGACACTAACTGAATAGTTTCACTTTCCGTATCAAACACAAGCACCGCCTCACCGTTTTTCAACGCTCGTAACGCTTGCTCACGTTTTCGCTCTGTCGATAACTCATAGTCACCGTAGTCTGTACCGTCTCGGGAAACAATGTCGTTCAACACATTCACCAGGGTATCAGGGTCCAGGGAGTCAAACGGGATGACAGTATCCATAACTTACACTGCCCCATGTTGAGTGAGCATCTGGTGCAAGGCTTCTTCATCCATGACCTCAACACCCAAGTTTTGTGCCTTAGTCAGTTTAGAACCCGCTTTTTCGCCAGCTACCAAACAGTGAGTTTTGGCTGAGACGGAACCACTCACCTTAGCGCCAAGCTTGATAAGCAAGTCTTTCACTTCGTCACGGGAGTAACGAGACAGAGTCCCCGTTACCACATAGGTTAAGCCCTCGAGAGGCTGTTCACCCGCTTCTACGTCCTGGGTGGACTGCCATGTGAGGCCTTGCTCTAACAAGCCACGAACGATCGCCACATTATCCTCTTGATCGAAGAACATGCGAATGTGTTGCGCAACGATTGGCCCCACATCCTCCACTTCAATCAAATCCTCTTCAGATGCGGACATAAGCTTTTCTATATCACCAAAATATTGGGTCAATGTGCGTGCCGTGGCCTCCCCTACTTCGCGGATGCCTAAGGCATAAACAAAGCGATTGAATTGGGTTTGCTTAGAAGTTTCGATAGCGGTCAGAAGCTTGTCCACTGACTTGTCTCCCATGCGCTCCATTGCGAGCAAGCGGGCAGGTTTGTCTTTTAGCAAGAAAATATCCACTGGGGTTTTCACCAAACCAGCATCCACCAGCTGCTCAATCAGCTTGTCACCAAGTCCATCAATGTCTAACGCTTTACGGGAAACAAAGTGTTTTAAGCTCTCTTTTAGTTGAGCCCCACACACTAAACCACCGGTACAACGCTGAACGGCTTCCCCCTCCACTCGTTCCACATCTGATTGACAGATCGGACACTGGGTTGGGAAAACCACTTCCTGAGCGTCCTCAGGACGACGATCTTGCAGAACCTGAACCACCTGGGGGATAACATCCCCCGCACGGCGAATGACCACCCAGTCTTTTACCTGCACTCCCAAGCGTTCGATTTCATCTTGGTTATGGAGCGTAGCGTTTGAGACAGTCACGCCACCCACAAACGTTGGTTGCAAACGAGCCACTGGGGTAATCGCACCCGTTCGCCCAACTTGGAAATCCACTCCTAGGATCTGGGTCACTTCTTCTTGAGCTGGAAACTTTCTGGCAATCGCCCAACGGGGGGCCCGCGCCACAAACCCAAGCTGCTTTTGTTGAGCAATGCTGTCCACCTTGTAGACAATGCCATCAATGTCGTAGGAGAGCCCTTCACGCTGTTCAGACAGCTCAGCGTAATACTCAAGGCAGCCTTTCACACCTGTTACGCGCTTCATCAGGTTGTTGGTTTTAAACCCCCAATCGGATAACTGAAGCAAGCCTTCATAGTGACTATCAGGCTGCTCCCAGCCTTCCACATAACCAATACTGTAAGCACACAGCACCAGTGGGCGAGCAGCGGTAATTTTGGGATCCAGCTGACGTAAGCTACCTGCCGCAGCGTTACGTGGATTGACGAAGGTTTTTTCGCCCTTTGCTGCGGCCGCCTGATTGAGCTTTTCAAAGCCCTCTTTCGGCATGTAAATCTCACCACGGACTTCCAGAACTGGCGGTGGGGTGTCTGTGCGAAGCTTCAGGGGAACAGAATAAATCGTCTTAATATTGGAAGTAATGTCTTCCCCAGACAAGCCATCACCCCGAGTAACGCCGCGGACCAAGTGGCCATTTTCATAACGAATGCTAATGGCTAGACCATCTAACTTAGGCTCACAGCAGTAGGTCAATTCCCCTTTGCCAGAAAGCTTGCGTACCCGCTCATCAAAATCCTGCATGTTGTCATCATCAAAGGCGTTATCTAGCGACAACATAGGGACTGTGTGCTCTACCGTCGCAAAACCATTATCTGGCTTTTCACCAACACGCTGGGTAGGAGAATCCGGTTGAACCCATTCAGGATGCTTAGCCTCAATGGCCTGCAGCGCGCGATAACAGCGGTCGTACTCTGCATCAGGAACCAAAGGCTCATCTTTCACATGGTAGGCATAGCTGTAGTCGTTCAGCTGCTGAATCAATGCTAAAACATCGTCTAAGGTATAGGCTTTGCTATCACTCATATGGCTCTCAAATCCAATCATATAAACAATAAAGGCCCCTATGGGGCCTTAACTTCGCTAAAGCATTTCGGCTTAGCGCTTCTTCTTAGTTAACTGTCGACGCTCAAAATCTTTAATGCGCTGACGGCAATGGGCAATGGTTTGCTCGCTCATGGGCATACGACGCTCATCACGCAATTCACCACCTAGGTTACGCACTAGGGCTTGGGCCGTTTCAAGCATAAAATCAAACGCTTTCATGCTGTTTTTAGGGCCAGGCAGCCCCATAAAGAAGCTCACCCCAGGGCAGTCAGTTTCACCCATGGTATCAAGATTAAAGGTACCTGGCTCCATGGCATTGGCCATAGAGAACTGAATTTTACCTCTATCGAAGCCCTCTTCATGGCGGTGGAAGATATCCATTTCCCCGTAACGCATGCCGCAATTCAATACCAGTTGTAACAGCTCCATACCAGCGAAGGTTTCACCTTCTGGAGCAAACACGTTGATGACAATCACTTCTTCGATTTCAGCTTCTTCGTCTACGGCCTCTGGCTCATCTTCCAGTGGCATATTGTTGGTAGACTGCTCTAGATCAACACTGCTGTAGTCACGCTCGAAGTTTTCTTCTTCATAACTATCATCATCGGCAATAGGGGTTTCTTCTGCTGGGGCTTCGGCGTCGTCATACGCGTCGTCATACTCTTCGTCATAGCCCACATCTAATCCATCATAACCATCGTAGAGGACATCGCCGTAGTCTTGATCAGCATCCACGTTACCCTGTTGGTCATCATTAAATCGCTCAGGCACTAGGGACGCCAGTTCGTCCAATTCGAACTGATCGTTTCGGTCAAGTTGAGGACCTGAATCCACCTTATGAGGCAGATCTGTTAAAGGCCCTCTTGCTGTCTTCCGAGCATTTTCAAATGCATTCATGACCGGATCATTGGATTCCGGTGGCGCACCAACAGGACGAGCACCACCATTGGGAAGTTCCCGACGTAATGTTGCTTCTTTTACTAATTCATCTGGATCACGAAAATCGTCATCGTCATCAAACGTCTGAACGACTTGCGATCTACGGTATCGTCGATAACCATCCACTAAGATGACTACGATGATCACCACTCCTATTAAAATTAGCCACTCACGCAAGCTAAATTCCATTGCAAAAATCCGCTATAGATCAATTAATTTGTCAGTATTATCAGTTGAAGCGCGCTCGGTTTCAATTATAAGCCGACATTGACCTTAAAAATCTTGTCACTATTGCTTGGAACCGACGATAAATACCCTACCACCTCCCCTAATGTGAGGTCATTTGCATCATTTGTCGAACGTTTAACCACCACATCCACTCTGGCAACGTCTGCAAGTGACTGCCCCGGCATTAGGTTATCCAGATTGGTCAGCACAATTGGCGCCTGTATTTGAGCAGCAGGAATACGTTGAATGGCCACTGGCATTCGTTGATCTGGCACTTGCGCATACACCAAAAACACATCATTCGCTGATATTTTTCTGACGTCTAAGTCTAACTGTAAGTGTAACCTATGGGTCACAATTGAAGGAATCATCTGCTCAGTGATTCCTCCTTGCTTACGCGCCGCGGCAATTCCAGAGAGTAAATCTAAACGTTCGGCGCGGTCGGTGCCATTTACTATGGCTTCTTGCCAAGCCAAAATAGCCTCTTGGTAACGCCCAGCATCAAACTCAATAATACCTTTAAGACCTAATGCTTTAGCATTATCCGGCTGCTGTGCTAACGCCTCATCAACAGCGGTAATCATTGCAGGGGACACTTGATTATTTTGGGAATAAAAGAGCGCTTGTGCCAGCTCCACTTGAACATTTATGGCATCTTCTGAGCTGCCATCAAGCCGCGCTAGAACTTCTCGATAAGATGAGATGGCTTGCTCAAAGTTCTGAGCCATAACTTGATCATTCGCCAAGTAATACCAGTCTTCTGCTCGGTCGTAACGTTGCACTCGATAAGACAAGAACTCGGTCACATCATCCTGCGTCGCGGACTGTTCAATCAATTGCTGGGTAATTTTGACATCCGGCGCAAATCCCAGCTTTTGATATAGAGCCACACTGCCTATGATCACTCCTGCAATCATGACTGATAACACCCAGCGAGCTAACTGTGTATCTTTCGTCAGGGCACGCTGCTGATGTTGGCTCACATAATGGGACTCGCTGGTCACGTCCTGCAGCAACTGTTGGGCTTCTTCTTCGGTTAAACGCCCTGCGCCCTGGTCTTCTTTCACTTCTAGGCGTCGGGCAGAAACAAAGCTGGTTAAAGTATCATCATGACCGGCATTGTTTTTATTCACTAGGTAGTGCATCACATATAAAACGCTTAGCACAATCAAGGCAGCCATAAGAGTCCATGCAACGATCATGTATCAGACTCCTCTGTATGGCGGCCTTTACGGCGGATAACCCAAACAAATATCAAAGCACCAAGACCTAAAAGAGCGAACGGCCCATACCAGAGTATTGCGGTGCTGGATTTATGAGTGGGTCGATATAAAACAAACTCACCATATCGAGCGACCAAATAATTTATAATCTGCTCGTCACTCTGTCCCGCTTCAATCATGGTATAGACTTGCTGACGCAGGTCCACAGCAATACCAGCGTTAGAATCTTCTAAGTTCTGGTTCTGACATTTAGGGCAGCGCAATTCCTCGATCAAGGTGCGATAACGAGGTTCGTATTCCGGTTTTGAAAATTCTCTGACTTCCAAAGCCATTGCATAGGTGCTAACGACCGCAGCAATAAGCAGCAAAGCTCTAAATGCTTTGATCATTCCATGTAACCTTTTAACGTTTGCCATACCTCGGCATTCACAACCCCTTGATGGCGATAGAGCACCTTACCATTACTCCCGATCACGAAGGTCTCAGGCGCACCTGTGATTCCCATATCTACGCCAAAATGCCCCATCTCATCCGTCAACACCAAAGAATAGGGGTTGCCCCGCTCTGCCAACCATTCACGAGCAGCTGGTGTTTCGTCTTTGTAATCGATGCCCACGATGTCCACCCCCTGCTCTGCTAACTCACCTAGGTAGGCGTGCTCAACACTACAGGATGGACACCAAGTGGCCCAAAAATTCATTAAATAAGGGCCCTCAGGCAATTCTGCATTGGTCGCGATGGTGTTATCTGCCAAATCAATTAATTGGAATTCTGGTACTGGCTTTCCGATCAACGCAGACGGCATGTATTCAGCGTTTTTACCCAATTGTTGGTAAAACACAACGCCTAAGCCAACAAACAAAGCCAAAGGTACAAAGAACAATAATTTTTTCACGTTACTCTCCTATCTTGCGTCGGTAGCGCTTATCCCATGCGGCGAGTAAGCCCCCCGTCATCATGAGCAAGCCCCCTAGCCATAGCCAACGCACAAAAGACTTGATGTAGATGCGCACACTCCAAGTGTCTTGATCTAACTTTTCACCTAGAGAAATGTAGAGGTCTCGGGTAAATCCTGGATTCAAAGCTGCTTCCGTCATCACCTGCTGACTCGCTTGATACATACGTTTCTGAGGGCGCATTTGGGCAATTTTACGATCCCCCTTGTACACATTAATAAACGCCGTATCAGCAATATAATTTGGCCCCTCGATGTGCCGCGTTTGCTCAAATTCAAAGGTATAAGCCCCAAGATCCACCTTATCCCCAGGCCCCATACGCACTGCGACTTCGCTGCTGTTCATACTGACAAAAATAATACCGATTAACGTCACGGCCACCCCCAAATGGGCCAGCAACATTCCGTAATACTGTCTTGGCAACTTACGCGCACGGGTAAGGATATTCACCCGTGTTTTAAGCACCTTATCAAACCAATCTCGGATCACCATCAAAACTAACCATAGGGCAATGGCGAAACTGAGCCACAAATACAGGTCAAATTCATGGAAGGTAAACACAAGTGCCGACAATACAACCGACAAAATAGCGGGCACCATGGACACATGAAGCAACCATTTACCCTTTGTTTTATGCCATTTGGATAAGGGCGCAATCCCCATGAACACCACTAACAGCAAAGCAATAGGGCCAAACACCGTATTAAAATAGGGGGCGCCCACAGAGATTTTACCTAGATTAAACGCATCAAATACCAAAGGATAAAGCGTGCCCAGCAACACCGTAAGGGTCAAAATGGTTAATAGGATATTGTTAATAAGAAGCCATGACTCTCGCCCTGAGAACCCGAAGCTCACACTTGATTTCACTTGGGACGCACGAAGAGCATAAAGCAGCAAGGAACTGCCAATGATGATCACCAACAGCGCTAAGATGAACACCCCACGGGTAGGATCTGAGGCGAAGGCGTGAACCGAGGTCAACACCCCTGAGCGGACTAAGAAGGTCCCTAACAAAGACAAGCTGAAGGTGAAAATCGCCAACAGCACAGTCCAGCTTTTGAATACGCCACGCTTTTCCGTCACCGCAAGGGAATGTACCAACGCTGTTCCTGCCAACCAGGGCATTAAAGAAGCATTTTCTACTGGGTCCCAAAACCACCAGCCACCCCAGCCCAACTCATAATAGGCCCACCAACTGCCTAAGGTGATACCTAAGGTTAAAAACGCCCAAGACGTATTGGTCCAAGGTCTCGCCCAGCGTGCCCACGAAGCATTCAGATTACCTGTTACTAAAGCAGCAATCGCAAATGCAAACGCCACAGAAAATCCCACATAACCCATATACAGCATGGGAGGATGGACGATCAGGCCAATGTCCTGCAATAAAGGATTTAAATCAGCTCCATCTACTGGCTGATCTGGCAATAACCGAACGAAGGGCGATGAGGTAAACAAGATAAACGCCAGAAAGCCTGACGCCACGATACCCAACACCGCCAATACCACAGGGCCCGTGGCATGGGGTAAGGTATGACTTTTACGGGCCACCGCGGCAGACCAAGCAGATAAAATGGCAATCCACAATAACAAAGAGCCTTCGTGCCCCCCCCACACCGCACTGATTTTAAACCACACAGGCAACAGACTGTTGGAATGCTGACTGACATACAGCAAAGAGAAATCATCCGTGGCAAAGGCCACCGCGAGAATAATAAGACTGCTCCAAATAAGCAGAGCAGAAATATAGGTCAGAGGCTTAGCACTGTTCAGTAACACCCCATTACGGGTGTAATAGCCAATAAAAGGGACTACTCCTAGGGCTATAGAAAACATCATCGCGAGAATGAGTGCAAAATGCCCAATTTCGGGAAAAATCATATCCAACAACCTTATTGAGATTTTGACTGCTTAAGGGCCTCAGCAATTTCTGGAGGCATGTACTCTTCATCGTGCTTAGCCAGCACTTCGCTAGCAATGAGAACCCCATCACCATTCAACTTACCCTGTGCGACAATCCCCTGCCCCTCACGAAATAAATCGGGCAAGATTCCGTGATAACGAATCACTACCTGATGGGCATAATCTGTCACCGTAAACATCACATCCAGTGTGTCAGAATCCCTATCCACACTGCCATCCACCACCATGCCACCGGCGCGAATCATCACCCCTTGAGGAGCTTCACCGTTGGCAATTTGAGTAGGCGAATAAAATAAATTTATGTTTTGCGACAAGGCATACATCACCAACGCGACAGCGACAGCCAAGGTCGCTAAGATAAGACTAATGGTAATTAAGCGCTTTTTACGAACTGGATGCATCTAGCGGTCTTGCTCCCTGCGGTAACGTTTTTTAAGAGATTTGGTAAGCTGTTTACGCTGCATTCGGGTGCTTAGAAACAAACCTGCTAACGCGAGAAAGCTGATGGCATAGGTAGACCACACATAGCTTCCATGAGTTCCCATTTGAAAAAAATCACTCAAGCTATCAAACGCCATCGCCCATCACCTCTTTCTTGACCCAATTTGCTCTGCGCTCACGGTGTAAGACTTCGTTTTGCATACGCCACATGGCAAGCCCGGCACAAAAAACATATAAACCCAATGCAGAAAACAGAAGCGGTAGCCACATTTCCATCGGCATAGCAGGCTTTTCCGTGAGTTTAAACGTGGCTGGCTGATGCAGCGTGTTCCACCACTCAACGGAATATTTAATAATTGGCAAGTTAATCGTGCCGACCAAGCTGACCACAGCGGCCGCCTTATCCGCGAACACACGATCTTCAATGGTGTTTTGTATGGCGATCACTCCCATATACAACAAGAACAACACCAACACCGACGTAAGCCTAGCGTCCCACACCCACCAAGTTCCCCAAGTGGGTTTACCCCAAATAGCTCCCGAGACAAGCGCGATAAACGCCATCACCGCGCCAATCGGCGCCACGGCTTTGATAAACACAGGGGCCAACTTCATTTGCCATACCAAGGTCACCAAGCCAGCAACCCCTAAGCCCAAATAACAGCTCTGAGCCAACACAGCAACCGGCACATGAATATAGATGATGCGGAAACTATTACCTTGCTGATAATCAGCTGGCGCGAACCCTAGACCCCAGCCTATGCCTATCAACAACAGCAGCGCTCCTAAATACACACAAGGGGATCCCCAGCGTCCTGCCCATTGATAAAACCACTTTGGTGAGCCCAGTTTATGGAACCAAGACCAATTCATCACTTCACACTCGCTTTTATTGAAATTGCCGCCATGACTGGAGAGATCACCAAAGACATCAAAGAAAGAGCCGCCAAAATAGCCAGTTGACCACTAAAAGGCATCCCCAATTGAGCGGCACGAATCGCCCCAGTGGCAAAAATAATTACCGGAATATACAAGGGCATAATGATCAAGAGCATCAATACCGCCCCGCGCCTTAAGGAGACAGTGAGGGCGGCACCGATAGAGCCGAAGAAAAACATCGCAGGCGTGCCAAGCAGCAAGGTGACTAACACCACTCCCACAAGATCCATGGGAAGAAACAACATGCTGGCTAGTACAGGTAAAATACAAACCAATGGCACCAAAACCACGAGCCAATGCACTAGGGTTTTGATGAACACCAACCAAGACAGAGATAGGCTGCTCGTTAACCACTGTTCTAAGGAGCCATCGCTGTAATCTTCTTTATACATGCCTTCTACGGCCATCAAAATGGACAAGGCCGTGGCACACCAAATAATGCCTCCTGCGGCTGGAGCCAAAAAGCTTGCGTCAGGACTCACTCCCAACGGAAACAAGGTAATCACCATAACAAAAAACAAAATCGCATTGAGCGTATCCTGCTTTCTTCTGATCAAGCCTAGCCATTCAGACTTCAGAAAAGCGCGATAATTCATGTTTTCAGCTCAATAATCTTGGGGAGCAGAGTTTGCAGAGGCTGATGAGTTGTCATAATGACCGCCCCACCAGACGCTAGATGCTCTTTGATACGATGTTCTAGAGTCAAAGTCCCTTGTGCATCCAGAGCAGTAAACGGCTCATCCAGAAACCAAATCTGCTTATCCGTTAGCCATAAACGAGTCAAAGCCACACGACGCTTTTGACCAGCGGACAAATCACCTGCGGGAGTGTCTTCAAAGTCGGCTAAATTCAGATTACGCAAAGCTTCGAGACGATCTGACTCATGACTGTTTGGACAATAAAGGGAGAGGTTTTCCTGCACAGTAAAAATGTCTTTTATCCCCGTGGCATGGCCAATATAAAGCTGCTCTGCTAATAAGCTATCACGATGGACACTAATATCTTCGCCATTAAACTCAATCGTCCCCTCTTCAATCGGCAACCAGCCTAATAAAGCCTTCATTAAAGAGCTCTTACCAGAACCGTTCTCACCAGCGATACGGATCAGCTCACCCCCTTCTACAGTGAAAGACAACTTCTGACACAGCAAACGTTCGCCGCGCTCGATGCAGAGATGTTTTATCTGTAAGTTAATGGGTTTGTACAAAAGAAATGTCCGTATTGGCCGTTAATGTAAGATTGAGCAAAGCCCCAAAGCGGCGCCTATTATAAAATATATTTTTAGCTTTTCAGAACGAAAGGGCCATCTAAGCATGATCACGGATATAAACTCACTTATCTCCGGGCAAGGGAAAACCAACTCGACCCAAACCAACTCGCCCTCAATCGGTGCCTTGGCGAAGCTGTCGAGTGAGCTAAAATTGATTCAGGGCATGCAGCCGATTCAAATCACTTCAGTGCAAAATAGCCAATCTGCTAACGGCCAGACCGCGCAACTTATTAGCGTCACACAAAACAACCAGCAACGTCTGACATTGGTCAATCAAGAGGCCAATCCTAACATAAAAGCTGGAGATCGTGGCGTACTCAACGTGGCGGCTCAATCGGCCACTTTAACGGTTACCCCCTCTTCAACGGCAAACACCTCTAGCAGGGGGCCTTATGGTTCAAGCGCCAACTCAGCTACAGGGTCTGTTAACAATAGCACTCAAACTCCGCAACAGGTGCCATCAGGCAATTCACAAAGCTCCAACACTGGCACTACAACTCAAGCCCCCCAGCCGCTAATCGCCACCCAGACTAGCGCTAAAATCACGGCACAAGTCGCTATCGCTAGTCAGCCAATTCAACTGACTGTGCTGCAAACGTCCGCTAACTCTACATCTTCAACGGGGGCCACGTCTGCCGCAACAACAGCTCAGCCTGCGCAAGCCGGACAACAACCCAGCACAGCGCCTACAACACCGTCTCCAAACCAATTCAGTGCCACTGTCACCGACGGCAAAGAAACATTCACTCTCAACACACGCCATCCCCTGCAACCTGGAGACACTCTCTCAGTAGTCGTCGATAAACAAGGCAAACTACAGTTTTTGCCTCAAACAACATCAACACCCACTCAAGCCACCATAACAGAGGGGCTTAAACAGTCTCTACCAAAGCAGATAACCCCCCAAGAATTTACCACTATGTTGCGCCAACTCACGACTATGGCGCAGTCAGGTTCCCAGCTGCCGGAACGAGTGTCTCAAGCCTTAGAGCAACTGATTCGCCAGCTTCCCAATTTGCAAAGCCTCACCCAATCTCCAGATTCTCTAAAACAGGCTCTGCAGACATCAGGTACTTTCAGCGAACGTAATCTATCCACCAATACACTCGTTCCCCAAGACTTAAAGCTCAACCTCACTCGGCTGGACGGCGCCACAAACGACCCTAAGACAGTAAGCCAGCTAAACTCAGCCTCCAGCACACAAACCCAAGTATTAAACCAAGTCGCAGGAGCCATTGAACGTATCACGACTCACCAGCTGCGCAACATCGTAGAAAACGTTCAACAAGACGGACAAAATCTACCATTAAGCATAGAGCTACCGATCAAGGACGGACGTAGCACGTCCCTAGTAAACATTCGTATTGACAGAGACAACTCTCAGGACCAGGACGTGGAACCCCACAATCGCCGTTGGTTAGTCCAATTGAAGTTTGAATTTGAAGAAACGGGGAAGTTTGAAGCGCGAGTGAGTGTTCAAGATCAGAAAGTGGGGGTTATTTTTGCTGTAGAACAAGCCGAAACCGAGCAGCTAATCCGAGGCAAGCTAGACGATTTGAAGGAGAGCCTACGCCAAAAGAATGTTGAAATCGAAACCATGGACTGTTTTCGAGCCCAATTAAAAGAGCCTTCCAAATCCCCCTATGATTCCCCCTCCACTCGACTGATTGATGTGAGGACATGATGAAGCAGAAAAAAGCGGTAGCCTTACAGTATGATTTTCAAAGTGCGCCAAAAGTCACCGCCAAGGGCTCAGGTTATCTAGCCGAGCGAATCATGCAGGTGGCTGAGGAAAATAATGTATTGCTTCACCAAAGCCCTGAATTGGTAGAGGTCTTGGCGACATTGGAGATTGGGGATGAGATACCCGAGACCCTATATTTAGCGGTGGCCGAGATCATTGCATTCTCTCATTCCATCAAGAATATCAATAATCCGACCTAATTATCGGGCCGTCAGTAGGGCTGGCTTGAATTCGGGTTACGTCTGGACTCTTTTTTCAGCAGACTAATTAACTCTGCTTCAGCCCGGATTAAGCCACATTTGGAAACCAAATCGTCCACGGTCGCTCCCATTTCTAAAAGCTCCATAGCGCGATTATAGGAGACACTGCTCCCCTCTTTCGAAATCAACTCTGATTGACGCTCTACTGCCATGTTTAAGCGTTTTTCAATTGCGACTAGACGACGTCCCATCCCAATAGAACCCGATGCAAGCACTTGCACCTGTTTTTTCTGACTGAGATCCGCCTCTTTTGCTGCCTGTTGAACAGACTTCACCTTGCGGGACAAACGAAAGGCCCACACAGCCAAACCCAAAATACCCACAAACTGAACAACAAGCAGTAAGTTAAAAATCCATTGAGATTCCATTAAAAGCCTTCTGAAACTAGGTCACATTAAAGCGAGCCAATTTCGCTCCACTCATCTTCTGAAAGCATTTTATCTAAATCTACCAGAATCAACAAAGTATCATTTTTATGGCAAACACCTTGAATGAATTTTGAAGACTCATCATTGCCAACACTAGGAGACACTTCGATCTCAGATTGGCGTAAATACACGACTTCAGATACCGCATCCACCAAGATACCAATAATATGACCTTCCACTTCTAAGATCATAATGCGGGTTGCATCTGTGATGTCACCGGACATCAAACCAAAGCGCTGGCAAGTGTCGATCACGGTGACAACCGTGCCACGTAAGTGAATAATGCCTAGAACAAAAGTTGGTGCGCCTGGCACAGGAGCGATTTCAGAGTAACGAAGGACTTCCTTTACCTGCATCACATTAACGCCGTAGATCTCATTTTCTAAACGAAAAGTCACCCACTGTAGCATTGGATCTTCCGTTTCTTTTACTTCTTTTAAAGCTCTACCTGTCGTCATAGCGACCTCCAAACAAACTTAACCTTTTAAATGTTTTCGAAAACCATTCTCCGGATCTTCAAGCAACTCAATAAATCCCTGTACATCTAATATAGCGCACATATGATCAATGACAGTGCCTGCTAACCAAGGACGGCGACTACGATCTGTCCGCCACTTCACTTGATTAGGTTCTAGGGAAATCGCTTCGGCAACACGCTCACACGCTAACCCCCAGTCGGATCGATCCAACTGGATGACAAATTTAAAGTTGTCTTTCAGCTCACCTTCGTAGTGATTAGGCATTACCCAGCGAGCCGTATCAACGGTTCGAATATTGTGGTCTCCCACATTGGCAACCCCCATAAACCATTTAGGCTGTCCAAAAATCTCGGTGAGTTTATCTTCATGGGATTGATAGATCCCACCTAACTCCACCAGCGGCACAGCCATCTTCAAACCACCTACATAAAAAAGTAAGCATTCAAACCGGCTTTTCGCCCAAGGCAGAGGATCTGTTTTCGCCACATATTTTTGCGGCTCTGGCTCTGGCTCTGGCTCTGGCTCTGGCTCTGGCTCAACAATAGTCTCTTGTGAGTCCATTTGTGGTTCAACGTCAGTCTCAACCGGCCAGTCTTGGATTTCCGCTTCACCGGCACTCACCATCTCAGGCTCTGTTGCCTCTATTTCAGGCTCTGGCTCTGGTTGAGATTCAAGTGCCTGTTCCGCTTGAAGGGACTGAATAGCGTCTTCAAAATCAGCAAATGACGCATCCAAAGCATCTAAATTAAATTCATCCTGAGGCGTCTCTTCTGGTGCAGGCTCTGGAGCAACCTCTTGATCCTGCTCTTCATGGCTAGGCTCTAAAAGGTCCGTTTCTGTCGTCTCTAACACGTCTTGCGTGTCTTCAGTCACATCTTCTACTAGGGTCGAAACGGTAGATTCCTGCAACAAGTCATCTAGATAACGCTGGAGTGCTTGCTGGGGACTGTTCTGTAATGAGTCTTTTGTCTTGGTATCTTTCATGGGCATTAACCTGATGGATGCAACAAGGTATCCATCAAACTCGCATACGCTTTAATGCCTCGAGCGGATGCGTCTAGAGCTGAAGGCGCCACCCCGGCAGTACTGGCATCACGAAGTTTCGTATCAACAGGTATGACCGAATGCCAAACCGCATCATCATATAAATCTTTCAAACTTCGTAAGCTTTTATTCGATGCCTGAGTACGGCGATCAAATAAAGTCGGGACAATTGTATAAGGAATGGGACGTTTACGAGCGCGATTAATCATGGTCAAGGTGCGTATCATGCGCTCCAAACCTTTTATCGCTAAAAACTCAGTCTGTACTGGGATCACTAGTTGCTGGCAAGCGGCAAGAGCATTGATCATCAATACACCCAGAACTGGCGGGCTATCGATCAAAACGTAGTCGTAGTCATCCCAAAGAATCGCTAGGGTTTTTGAAACAACCAGCCCCATACCACCTTGGGCCTGAGCATGACGCTCCAAAGTCGCCAGTGCTGTAGAGGATGGCATCAGGGATAAATTTGGGTGGCCCGTCTCTAAGATTAAAGATCGTGGTAACTCTTCAGGGATTTTGCCATTTACTTGAAACAGGTCATAAGCACTGTGTTCAATGGAATCTGGGTCAAACCGAAAATAGCTCGTTAAGGAACCGTGGGGGTCAAGATCTATCATCAAAACCCTATGGCCGGCATCGGCCAGTAAGCCAGACAGACTCACTACCGTTGTCGTTTTCCCGACACCACCCTTTTGATTTGCCACCGCCCAAATGTGCACACCGACCCCTTAGATTCTATGCATAATTTTTACGTTGAGTATTTTAGCAATCATATACACTAACTTGTTAATTAAACAAGTAATCGTGCACGTTCGCATCCATCTGCTTGCTGATTTTCAGCGTAACTCGACGATTTTGCGCTCTAGCAAAATCGTTACTATTTCTCACTTTAGGGTTTTCACTAGCAAACCCCATTGGAGCCAGCCGTTTGGAGTCAATTCCACGATAAATCAACTCATCCACCACTGAAGCAGCTCGCATACTTGAAAGATGCCAATTGGTTGGGATTTGAGTAGAGTTGGTGGGTAAATCATCTGTGTTACCCAACACTAAAATCGGCGCTGGATAGCCTTTTAGAATATTAGACACCACTATCAATAACGCGACGGCTTCATTGGTCAATTCATAGCTACCGGCACCAAATACAAGACCGGCTTTCATATCCAAGGTTATCCAATTGGCGTCTTCCGTGATGGAGACTTGCCCGGTTGTTTGAAGCTGCGGGAATTGCGAACTAATGGATTCACTCAAGGCGGTATACAAAGGGCTCGTGACTGACTCTTCTTGAGGGGTACTCTCGGGCTCTGATGGATTATTCGGCGTGACTTCCATTAGCTGTTCACTATCAGGCTGTCCCGCTACAGGGTCTCCGACATTAATCGGCTTAATGGATTTTTGCACCGCATCAAACACACCATTGAGTGTTTCAGATAAGACTTTTTCATCTCCCGCCTGCTTTAACGAAATCGAGTAAAGTGCCACAAAAAAAGCAAACAAAAGTGTTATAAAGTCCGCGTAGGATAGAATCCAACGATCTTTATGGGGGGATTGGTCAGGCACATTTCTACGACCTAACTGGCGAGACCGACGACGAGGGCGTGTCTCAGAGCTGCTCATAACCGCCAAGTTCCAAATCTAAACGTTGGGGATGCTTACCCGTGGCTATGCCATGGATACCATCAATGAACATCTGATTTAGCAATAGTTCCTGATCTGCGTAACGATACAACTTACGGCAGATTGGGAACACAACAAGGTTGGCAAACCCCTGTCCGTACAAGGTCGATACAAAAGCAACCGCAATGCCCTGCCCTAATGCTTCGGGACTGTCTAAGTTGGCCATAGCTTGAATCAAACCTAACACAGAACCCATGATCCCTAGTGTTGGCGCATAGCCTCCAATAGCTTCCAAGAAGCCAATGCAACCGGCACGTCGATCACGAATACGAGCCGCTTCTTCGTGTAAGCGGTCTGCAAGTAATTCTGGATCTGTACCATCAACGGCCATTTGTAAAGCACGGGTGGCAAAGGTGTTATGAAGCGCTTTAATGTCACTTTCGAGGGCAATAATTGACAGTCGGCGAGCTTTCAAGGCGAGACGATTAATTGTGTGACGACTGCCTTCTAAATCAAACACAGGAGGCATTAAGGACCAGCGCAGTAGCTTCAATGCAGAAATCGCTTCACTGATGCTACTTTGCACCAAAGCAGCCCCAAGGCTGCCCACAATAACGATAATCGCTGATGGCAGATTCAGCAGGAGAATCACTTCCCCTCCACCCAGCCAATTAGCAAGGAAAACAGAACAGAATGCTAATACCAGTCCACCTAAGGTTAACAGATCCACTAGCAGACCTCTTTAACGATGCGCTCACCAATATGATCTAGATGGATGATATCGTCCGCCAAGCCAGCTTTTTCAACCGCTTGGGGCATACCATAAATCACACAAGAATCTTCACTTTGGACCCAAACTTTAGAGCCAGAGTTTTTCAGCATTCGAGAGCCTTCGCGACCATCTGCCCCCATGCCTGTCATAACAACAGATAATACTTTACCAGGGTAGCACTTTGACGCTGAGCCGAAGGTCACATCCACTGATGGTTTGTAATTCAAGCGCTCGTCCCCTTCTAGAATACGAACACAACCACCGTTGCGAGGATCAACCATCATTTGCTTACCACCCGGTGCAAGCAAAGCCACACCTGGTTGAAGTTTGTCTCCGTCAACAGCTTCTTTGACAGTGATTTGGCAAATGTTATTGAGACGATCAGCAAAAGCATGGGTAAAGGCTGCTGGCATGTGTTGCACTAACACCAAAGGCGTTGGGAAGCCCTTCGGAAGTTTCGTTAAAACCGCCTGCAACGCCATAGGGCCGCCAGTAGATGTGCCAATAGCCACCAAGCTCACTTTTTTGCGAGCGCGGGGAATAATGACCCCCCGGTCAGTAACGATAGGTTTAGGTGCTTCTTTGACCTTAACAGCTGGCGCTGGTTTAAGCTGGCCACCAACTCGAGTTCGGGCAACCGTCAGTACTCGATCCACCAAGGCATGTTTGACGACAGCTGAATCTCGAGAAATGTCCTCGAAATTTTTCGGCATGAAGTCAACGGCACCGGCCTCTAACGCATCAAGGGTAACTCTAGCGCCTTCATGGGTAAGAGAAGAGAACATTAATACAGGCGTTGGCTTAAGCTTCATGATGCTAGCCACGGCAGAGATGCCATCTAAAACAGGCATCTCATAGTCCATAGTCACCACATCTGGAGACAAAGACTGAACCTTATCAACCGCTTCTTGACCGTTATTTGCCGTTCCCACCACTTGCAGGCGAGGATCAGCACTAAATATCTCTACAAGTCGGCGACGAAAAAAACCAGAGTCATCAACGACCAGCACCTTCACTGGCATACAACCGCTCCTATCAACCTACTAACGGGACGCATATGATTTCAGCATACTCGGTACATCAAGAATCAACGCAATACGCCCATCACCTGTGATGGTTGCGCCAGCCATACCCGGTGTACCTTGGAGCATTTTGCCTAGAGGTTTGATCACCACTTCTTCTTGACCTACTAGCTGGTCTACCACAAAACCCACTTCATTCATGCCCACTTGGACTACCACCACATGGGCTTCTTCTGGCTTCTCTTCGTAGGCCGCACCTTTAATTAACCAATCCTTAAGATGGAAAATAGGCAAGGTTTTACCGCGTATGACTACGACTTTCTGACCATCCACCACATTGGTTTTCTTAAGATTAAGGTGGAAAATTTCATTCACACTGACCAATGGGAAAGCAAACGCTTGATCGTTCAGCATCACCATCAGAGTTGGCATGATAGCCAATGTCAGTGGCACTTTAATACTGAAACGAGAGCCTTGACCCAATACGGATTTAATATCCAAGGTACCGTTGAGTTGAGAGATTTTCGTTTTAACAACGTCCATCCCAACACCACGACCCGACACGTCCGTAATTTCAACTTTGGTAGAGAACCCTGGCGCAAAAATCAGGTTGAACGCTTCATCATCAGATAGACGCTCTGCGGCGTCAGTGTCCATGATGCCTTTTTCGACAGCCTTACGGCGCAAGACATCAGCATCCATACCTGCACCATCATCATCGATAGACAGAAGGATATGATCACCTTCTTGCTCAGCAGATAAGATTACGTGACCTACCCTAGGCTTGCCTTTGCTTTCACGAACATCAGGCGCTTCAATACCGTGGTCAACCGAGTTACGCACCAAGTGGACCAATGGGTCTGCTAGGGCTTCCACTAGGTTTTTATCTAAATCGGTTTCTTCACCTCGAAGCTCTAAATTCACTTCTTTTTTGAGGTTACGAGCCAAGTCACGGACCACTCGAGGGAATCGACCAAATACCTTTTTAATAGGCTGCATACGGGTTTTCATGACCGCGTTCTGCAAATCACCTGTCACCACATCCAAGTTGGCAACGGCTTTGCCCATGGACTCATCGTCGCTTTGTAAGCCAAGACGAACAAGGCGGTTACGAACCAGTACCAGCTCGCCGACCATGTTCATGATGTCATCAAGGCGCTTGGTATCCACACGCACTGTGGTTTCTTGAACCACGGGCGAGTTAGCTTTGTCTTTAGGCTCCGCTTCTGGCTTTTCAGCCTTAGGCGTAACAGTCGGTTTTTTGGGTGCTGCTGGTTTTTTTGGAGCTGGCTTTTCTGGGGCTGGTTTTTCTGATGCTGGCTTCTTCGGCTCAGACTTAGGTGCCTCTTTGGCATTTTCAGCTGCAGCAGCTTTTGGCTCTTTCGCCTCAGGCGCTTGCCCCTTACCATGCAAGCTATCAAGCAGTTGTTCAAACTCGTCTTCGGTAATCAAGTCGGATTCAGCTGAGTCAGAGCTTGGTGCAGACTTATCTGCTTCGTCTTTACTCGTATCAGCTTTGGGTGCTTCAGCCTTTTCTGACTCATCCAAGCCAGGAGCACTGCCACCATGAAGCTGGTCTAATAACGCTTCAAATTCGTCTTCTGTAATTTCGTCTGAATCATCACCAGAGTTTGCTGCCGGTGCTTCAGTAGTCTCTTTCTTTGGCTCTTCTTTTGCCGTATCAGAAGCGGCACTGACCCCAGGGGCTCCTGCACCATGGAGCTGATCCAACAGAGCATCAAACTCGTCTTCCGATATTTCATCGGATTCTTGATCTGCGGCAGAGGAGGATTCGGACTCGCTATCATTCTCTGTATCGGAAGAACCTAGTGCGCTGAGCAGAGATTCAAACTCATCATCAGACAAGTCTTCAGGAGTTTGATCGTCTACGACGTCTTCTGCGACAGGTTCTTCAATCACAGGCTCATCATCAACAGCCTCTTCGACCTCTTCAGGTGTGTCGTCTTGTTCGTCGTCATTGGCCGCCAGTTCATCTGCACTGGGCGGTTTAGCATAATAACTCAGCGCTTCAATAAGCTGCGGATCTGCTCGCTCTGGTTCTCCGCCAGCGCGAACGGTTTCGAACATTTCATTGACAGCATCAAGGGCTTGTAGAACAACGTCCATCAGATCAGAGTCAACGGTACGCTGATGGTTACGTAGTACGTCAAACACGTTCTCTGCATAGTGACAGCAATCAACCAAAGCAGTTAACTGCAAGAACCCAGCACCACCCTTAACCGTATGGAACCCTCGGAAAATTGCATTCAACAAGGCATTGTCTTCTGGATTTTGCTCCAGATCTACCAATTGCTCTGAGAGCTGTTCCAGGATTTCTCCAGCTTCTACCAAAAAATCCTGTAGAATTTCTTCATCGACCTCGAAACTCATCCGCAGCAGCTCCTATTAAAAACCAAGACTTGAAAGAAGATCGTCTACTTCGTCTTGGTTATTCAGTACTTCAGGGTTGTCTTTCTTATTAATCGCTGGCCCATGACCACGATCATCATTATTTTCTTGGCTCTTTTCTTCGTGTTCCATGCCTGAAATGCTATCCACTCGACCAGCAACCGACACGAGATGCACCAAACGCTCTTCAACATCGCGAATCAAATCGTTCACTCGAGTGATCACTTGTCCGGTAAGATCCTGATAACCCTGTTCCAATAAAATGGTATTAAGATTTGTGTGTAGTGTGGTCGCGCTTTCATCGGTGTACTTAAGAAAGGCATCAATACGTTTGTACAAATCTCGAAACTCTTGGGGCGTTAAATCACGTTGAATCAAACGATTCCAGTCTTTGTGTAATTCACGGGCCTGATTCTGCAACTCGCTGGCAACAGGAACACTGCTATCAACCATGTCCATGGTCTTGTTAGCAGCTGAGCTGGTCATTTCAATAACATAGTTTAAGCGATCAGAAGCGTCCGTGATCTTAGACGTGGCTTCAGGGGAATCAACTGCGCCGCCGTTTTGCAACATCATTTCCATTGAGTCAATTTGGAAATCTCGAATCGCATCATGCAGGCTGCGGGTCAGGTAGCCCACTTCGTTGTAAAAGCTCTTGTGGCGGGCATCACTCAACTCTTGAATGATTTTGATCGCGCCACTGAAATCACCGACTTCAATTTTGTTAAGTAAATCTACTGCGCCATCTTTGACAACAGATTCGAATTCACCCAGCTTTGAATCGTTACGTTCAGACATGCAGACACCTACTTAGCAGAATCAATTCGTTCGAATATCTTCTCAATCTTTTCTTTTAACGCAACAGCGGTGAAAGGTTTCACCACGTAGCCATTTACCCCCGCTTGAGCGGCAGCAATGATCTGATCACGTTTGGCTTCAGCGGTTACCATTAGTACAGGAATCGTTTTGAGCTTGTCATCCGCACGCACAGCACGAAGCAGCTCAATCCCTGTCATTCCAGGCATGTTCCAGTCTGTTACCAAGAAGTCGATTGTGCCTGTCTGCAAAATTGGCAGAGCAGTCGTACCATCATCTGCTTCGACTGTATTGGTAAAGCCCAAATCCCTCAGCAGATTTTTGATGATACGTCTCATCGTTGAGAAATCATCAACAATCAGGATTTTCATATTTTTATCCAATGCAACCTCCACAACCCACAGGTAATGTCATAATTATCATAGCCTTTAATCTTGCCAATCACTCAGCCTAGCTCGCAGCCGCATAGCAGCTTGACTGTGAATCTGACTGACTCGTGATTCGCTGACACCAAGAACGGCACCAATTTCTTTTAAATTAAGCTCATCATTGTAGTAGAGCGATAACACTAGTTTTTCACGCTCTGGCAAACGATCAATCTCTTGTGCCAAATGACTCTGGAAGCCACTCTCTTCTACTAGATGATGAGGCTGGCCGGCATCACTATCAGACTCAATGTCTAATTCATGACCGCCATTTTCACTGTCTAACATTTCTTCGTAACTGAACAACTGGGTCGACATCGAGGAATGCACAATATCATGGTATTCGTCGATGCTTATTCCCATATGAGCAGCCACTTCTAAATCTGTTGCTTCGCGACCTGTCGCCGCTTCGATTTCGCGAATCGCGGTCGTGACAGCTCGACCATTTCGTCTTACTGAACGAGGCGCCCAATCGCTTTTACGCACCTCATCCATAATCGAACCACGAATCCTGATCCCAGCATAGGTTTCAAAGGATGCGCCTTTAGTCGATTCAAAACGTTTGTAGGCTTCAATCAACCCCATCATGCCCGCTTGCAGTAAATCGTCCACGTCTACATTGCTAGGTAAACGCGCTAACAAGTGGTAGGCAATTTTCTTTACCAAGTAGTCATACTGCTGCACGATCGAATCAATCGACAACGTTGCTTTCTTTGAGTATGTGCTGTAACCATCTTTGCGTTGCATACGATGCGCTATAACCTTGTGTCTGCCGCCTGTGAAGGCATGATCAAATGTACTATATAGTTATACATCACGCTCTGACAAATAACATAATTTTACTAACTCCCATACTTTAGTGACCCATATAGCTGGCCAAACTGCTCGGCGGTATATACAGCTCTACTGATTAAGTTATGGGCCCGCGCAGGTTCGATGTCATCAGGGATTCGCTGACCATCGGCCACGTACATGACGGGTAGTCCTTCCTCGATCACCACACTTATGGCTTCACCAAGGGAGGCTGACTCGTCCAGTTTACTCAAGACACAGCCATCAAGCTGCACTTGGGAATACACATCTACGACGGTTTTTAGTACTTGTCTTTGACTAGTACAAGGTAACACTAGCAGCTTTTTCAGATGGCCGCGGGCGCGCTTCATCATAGCGAGTTGACGCTCTAGGTTACGGTCGCGGGGATTCATACCTGCCGTATCCACTAGTACAAGGGAGTAATCTGAGTATTTGTCGAGCACTTCATTAAGGTCTGAATATTCATTTACCACTTCAACAGGCACGCCCAAAATCCGACCAAAAGTACGAAGCTGCTCATGGGCTGCGATACGGTAAGTATCAGTAGTCACCAGCGCAACACTCCCTGGACCGTGCTTTAAAACATATTGTGCGGCGATTTTACCAATGGAAGTGGTCTTGCCGACCCCTGTAGGCCCCATGAAAGCAATGCAGCCTCTAAAGGCATCACCGGAGTTTCTAACTGGGATGCAATCCGCAAGATACGATAAGGCTTTTTTCCAATCTTCCTCACGTCCGGTTAGCTGAAGATCAGAAGCAATTTTATCAATCACTCGTTCAGAGAGACCCAAGGTCACAAGTTGTTCTTGAAGCTTATTTCGCGGTGTCTTCGAGGTGCTTGGTCGAGGTGCAGCTTCTGTTGCCGTTTGGCTGCGCTCTAATAACTCACGTACTTGATGCAGCTCTTCTTCCATAGCACGAAGCTTTTCTTCGTCAGCCGTAGGCCGAGCATGGGTATGAGGCTTGACCGAAAGCGCTTCGTCGATAACAGGCTCTGGGTCATAAGGTGGCTGGTATGTGGGTTGACTAGGCGCCGGCGCTTCTTCAAAGACCTCGTAAGCATCACCTGAACGTTTGCGCCCAGCAGGCTCATTTGCCCCCTGAACATCCATATTGCGGGCCTGCTCAATACGCTCTTTGTAGGACTGGCTTGGTTGCGCTGATGCAGGCGGCTTTTCAGGTGCTCTATTACTTGAAGAAGGAGAAAAACTTGGCGGCACAGAACCATCATAATCAATGACAGTAACAATCTCGACTTCCCCTGATGGAAGCTTTTTATTGGACAAAATGACAGCGTCAGGCCCTACGGCGTCACGGATTTTCCGTATTGCCTTGTGCATATCAGGAGCTCGAAACCGCCTATACTGCATTTATATACCAGTCCTTTCAGTTTATTTTTGCATACAAATCCATAGCTTACCGGAAAGATTTTCATAAATATAGCGTGAAAATCAATGGTTTTCCTTGATTCATTGACCAATTACAGCGACAACCGTGACGCGCTTATGATCTGGCACTTCTTGATAGGAGAGAACTGACATATTCACTCCCCCGTAACGCATAAAACGGGCCAACATTGGACGAATAGGAGCAGACACAATCAAAATTGGTGCGTTACCCATAGCCTCTTGTTGTTCAGCATGCTCTTTAAAGGATTTTTGCAATTGCTCGGCCATTTGAGGCTCAAGAATAAGCGCCTCTTCATTCTTAACCCCAGACTGCTGGCTCTGCTGAACGGTTTGCATGAGCATTTTTTCCAGCTGCGGATCCAATGTCATAACAGGGACTTCTTCCACCCCTTCAGCTAAGGCCTGCATAATCATACGAGATAATGAGGTGCGCACCGCCGCCGTCAGTATCATCGGATCTTGAGTTTTGGGTTGAACCCCCATAATCGCCTCAGCAATCGTACGCATATCTCGCAGAGGAACATTTTCCTGTAGCAGGTTCTGCAGCACTTTAAGCAACACACTCAAAGGCACAGTGTTGGGCACCAACTCCTCCGCCAACTTAGGGTTATGCTGTTTAAGCAAACCAAGTAATTGCTGCACCTCATCATGACCTATCAGCTCATAGGCATGTTTTTGCATAACTTGGTTGATATGAGTTGCTACCACTGTGCTGACGTCTACCACTGTGTAGCCAAACGTTTGGGCTTGATCTCGTTTCTTGGTATCAATCCAAATAGCGTCCAAGCCGAAAGACGGATCTTTACCCGGAATACCATCAATCTTGCCAAATACTTGCCCAGGATCAATCGCAAGTTCTTTATCGGGATGCACTTCCGCTTCAGCTAAACTAACCCCCATTAGAGTGATGCGATAGGCATTCGGCATCAAATCCAAGTTATCGCGAATGTGTACACTGGGCACTAGAAAGCCAAGCTCCTGAGAAAGCTTACGACGCACCCCCTTGATGCGAGAAAGCAACTCTCCCCCTTGGCTCTTATCCACTAGAGGAATTAAGCGATAGCCCACTTCTAACCCCAACATATCGACTGGCGCCACATCCTCCCAGCTCAAATCTTTTGTTTCAGCTGGAGGTTTGGCCTTACCATCATCTCCCGCTTTGACACCCTTAGAAGCGGTTTTAGATTGGGCCTGCACTTTTTTGCGTCGTTCTAAGTAATAAGCCAGTCCCGCTATCCCTGCCGCAAGAGATAAAAAGGAGAAATGAGGCATACCCGGAACAATCCCCATGACCGCCATGATAGAAGCCGCCACATAGAGAGCTTTTACCGAGCCGAACATCTGGCCGTAAACCTGCTGCCCCATATCACCAGACTCGTTCACACGGGTCACCATGATCGCGGCGGCGGTAGACAGCATAAGAGAAGGCAATTGAGCAACCAACCCATCACCAATGGTTAATAAGGAATAGACCTGAATCGCTTCAACAAAACCAAGATCATGCTGAGCCATACCGATAGACAAACCACCAATAATATTGATCCCGAGAATCAGAAGACCGGCAACAGCATCCCCTTTTACAAACTTGGACGCACCATCCATAGAGCCATAAAACTCAGCCTCGGCAGCAATTTCAGTCCGGCGTTGTTTGGCCTGATCCGCGTCAATCATGCCCGCGTTCAAGTCCGCATCAATGGCCATCTGTTTACCTGGCATCGCATCTAGGGTAAATCGAGCACTTACCTCGGAAATACGACCAGCACCTTTCGTGACCACCGCGAAGTTAATAATCATGAGAATGGCGAAAATTACAAAACCCACCACATAATTACCGCCTATTACCACTTCACCAAACGCTTGAATAACTTTACCCGCAGCATCTCCCCCTTCGTGACCATTGAGCAATACCACACGGGTCGAAGCCACATTCAATGCCAAGCGCATCAAGGTGGACACCAAAAGAACCGTAGGAAAGACAGCAAAATCCAAAGGTCTCATGGAGTAAACCGCCACGAGAAGCACCACAATTGCCAGAGCAATATTGAAGGTAAATAAGACATCCAATAGGAAGGCAGGCAGAGGCAGCACCATCATGGCCAGCAAAGCCAACAGCAAGAATGGCACACCTAAGTTACTACTCAGAATACCTCGCGCTTGACCTACAAAACGTCGGCGATCAAATTCCACTCAAACCTCGATACTGCAAATTAAATATTCCCATCCCACTGAAATTCCTCAGGAACATCCAAAAGGGGCATAGCTTCCGGCGGCTTCTCTCCATTTCGAGAGCGCCGTAGCTGAAACACATAAGCTAACAATTGAGCAATGACTTTAAACAGTCCTTCTGGGATCTCATCACCTATCTCTGTATGCCGATAAACAGCACGGGCTAACGCTGGCGATTGTATCACAGGGATATCATAGTGATTGCCCACCTCACGGATCTTGAACGCCATAAAATCAGATCCTTTCGCAAGCAAAATAGGGGCTCTAGCATTCTTTTGATCGTATTTTAAGGCCACCGAAAAGTGGGTCGGGTTAGTGATGATGACATCCGCTTCAGGGACATCCGCCATCATCCGACGCATAGCCGCCTGCCGCTGTAATTGACGAATACGACCTTTAACCTGAGGATCACCCTCCGCCTGCTTGTGCTCATCTTTTACTTCTTGCTTGGTCATCTTCAGCTTTTCTTTATGCTGCCAAGCCTGAAACGGCACATCAATGGCAGCAATTAAAACCAATGAACTCGCCACAAAGATAAACGCCCAAATTAATACTTCGATTGCATGCTCAAGGGCAGAACTGGTCGATTCAAAAGTTAAGCTTCTCAAAAACGGTAAGTAATACATCAATACCAAAGTGGCTACACCGCCCACCAAAGCGATTTTAAAAATCGATTTAATAAGCTCCACCAAGGACTGAACTGAGAACATCCGCTTAATTCCTTGTATGGGACTCAGTTTGCTTAACTTAGGCGCTAAAGGCTCCCAGGAAAAATTCATCCCTCCCAACATAATACTGCCCAAAATACCGGCAGCCGCCACTACCGCCATAAAGACCGTTAGGGAATCAACCGTTGCCATAATGGACACATACAAATGGTGCACCATTAGGGCCACATCAAAAATGTCTTCCCGAGCAATATCAAAATTAAAATGATATAGCCTTGTCAGATCCCTCACCATTAAAGCGCCAACACCATACAGGGATATCGCTGCAACAATTAATAATGCCGCACTACTCAAATCTCGCGACCGAGCAATATTACCCTTCTCCCTTGCTTGAGAGAGTTTCTTGGCACTGGCGTCTTCGGTTTTTTCAGTACCGTCTTCGTTCTCAGCCATCGACCCGCAATCCCCAAGTATCTTTCAACCACGTTATCATTTCTTGGAATAAAAGGCGGTAAATATCCAAGAAATCCCCCAACATGACCCAAAAGAAAAACAAAGAAAACATCATAATAATGGGAAAACCCAGAGCAAAGACGTTTAACTGAGCAGAGGCTTTCGCAACAACACCAAAAGAAATATTCATAATCAAAGTTGCCACCGCTAAAGGCAACACAATTAACAGCGCCTTTTCAAACATCCAGCCACCAAGGGTCACCACATCCCAGTATCGCTGACTATCAAAGCCACTACCAATAGGCCAGTACTCGAAACTCTGCACCAAGAATTCAATCATTACCAAATGCCCGCCAGTCCCTAAAAAAGCGAGCCCAGCCATAGTCATATAATACTGCCCCATAGTAGCGACAGTAATACCATTAGCAGGGTCATTGGACATAGCAAAACCCAAGCCAGCCTTCATCGCTGCCAACTGACCGGCTAAAGAAAATATTTGGAACAACACTGAGACAATAAAACCCAACACCCAACCAATAATAAGCTGTTCGGCAATCAATAAAATGAAGGCTGGGGAAATGGCATCGTAACTCGGTATTTGAATAACAGGGGTTACGATTATAGAAATAACGAAAGCAAACAGAATCCGAATACGGGAACTGACCAATTGGCTGCCAATTAAAGGCAAGGCCATCATAAAAGCGCCAATACGAAAAAAAGGCAGAAAAAAACTGATGGTCAGGGCAAGAAGTTGATCGGTATTTAATTCCAACATCAGCCGATCAGCATTGGAATATCAACAAAAAGCTGATTAAAGAAATCAACCAAGGTTGTGAGTAGCCAGGGGCCTAAATGCATAATTGCCAGTATCGTGACAATTAAACGAGGCAAGAATGATAAGGTTTGTTCGTTTATCTGAGTCGCCGCCTGAAACACACTGACAATTAAACCTACTATAAGACTAGGGGTCATCACAGCCGCCACCATAATAACGATCAGGTAAAAACCTTGTCCATATAAGTCCAGTACGACTTGCGGATCCATAGACTATATCCCAAAACTTGCAGCCAGAGTTCCCATAATCATAGACCAGCCATCCACCATAACGAACAACATAATCTTAAAGGGCAGCGATATGATAATAGGCGACAACATCATCATACCCATTGCCATCAAAACACTTGCCACCACCATATCAACGATGAGAAAAGGTATAAACAACATAAAACCGATTTGGAAGGCGGTTTTAAGCTCACTCGTAACAAAGGCAGGCATTAATATAGTAAAGGGCAGCTCATCTAACGAGTCAATTTGCCCCTCTTTACCAGCCAACTTCACATACAAAGCCACATCGTCTTCCCGTGTCTGAGCCAGCATAAACTCCCGCACAGGAACAGACGCCGCTTCCACGGCCTGCATAGAGGTTAGCTCGTCATTAAGATAGGGCTGCACTGCCACTTCATTCACCCGATCAAGGGTGGGGGTCATAATAAACAAGGTTAAAAACAGCGCCATCCCTAACATAATCTGGTTAGAGGGTGACTGCTGCAAACCGATAGCTTGCCTGAGAATCGCCAAAACAATAATGATTCGAGTGAACGCCGTCATCATGATCAACGCTGCAGGAAGCAGCGTCAGGGCCGTCATGATAAAGAGTATCTGCAAGGAAACCGTATACTCTTGGCTGCCATCAGGATTGGTGGTCACAGTGACCGCAGGCAATCCCGTTTCTGCATGCGACACCAATGGCAACAACATGGCCAAGGGCAATAACAACCTAATGACCCACAGAAGACTATTTTTCATCGGATAATTGCTCATCCATTAAGTCAGCAAAGTTTGCATCACTTCGTCCTAGCTCTTTTAAACAGGTAATTTGCTGGGAGGTCGCACCTAACAAAAGACGACGACCATCCACCTCAACAAGCAATAGACGCTCTTTAGCGGTAATGGGATGGGCCGCTATCACCTGAATCTCAGACTTTGACAATTTATACTGCAAGCCTTGTAGTTTTTTTAATCCCCAAATAACCAAGGGAATCAAAGCGAGCAAAATCCCTAATGCCAAAAAAAGGCGCCATATTGAAGAGGCGCCGGCCATTTGGGAGACCCCAGAAGTCTCCCCGTAGGATGCAAAAGAAATAAGAAAAAGACAGCCAACAGCTAATTGTTTGATCACAAACAGCCTACTTCAGTCGTTTGATGCGCTCGCTTGGGCTCACCACATCGGTTAAACGAATACCGTACTTATCGTTGACCACAACCACTTCCCCGTGGGCGATCAAAGTACCGTTAACTAAAACATCCAGCGGCTCACCAGCGAAACGATCCAGCTCTACCACAGACCCTTGGGTCAGCTGAAGTAGATTTCGAATGGCAATTTCAGTGTTACCCAATTCCATTGAAAGGGTCACAGGAATATCCATGATAAGGTCCATATCAGACCCAACACCGCCCGCTGACAGCGCCTTTCCAGCACCCAGTTCTTCTAACTGAACAGGTTTAACCTCTTGCTCTGACATGGCCGCAGCCCATTCATCATCAATGTCTTCGCCTCCGGCTTCCGCATCGCCAGACTCCGACATAGCGGCCGCCCATTCATCGGCTAGCTCGCTGTCCATTCCTTCTGCATCAGGATTCGTTTCTTCTGCCATGGTACTACCTAGTTATTCTTACCGTTTTTATAGCTTTCCATCATTTCAACGGCATATCGGCCATTGCTGACACCCAATTTTCCTTTAAAGGACGGTACATTATTGGCCCGGACTGTTACAAACTCGGGCATTTCAAGAGGTATCACATCCCCCTCTTTGAATTTCAATACGTCCCCAAGACGAATTTTTTTGTTGGCAACGTTGACCTGCAAATTCACATCGAGCTCTTTCACATCCTGTTGTAAGGATTTGCCCCAACGATCATCTTTCTCGTCCACGTCACTCTGTACACCCGCATCCAATAATTCCCGCACAGGCTCTATCATTGAATAGGGTAAGGTAATGTGAAGCTCACCACCACCGCCATCTAATTCAATGTGAAAAGTGGATACCACTACCACTTCACTAGGGCTCACTATGTTAGCCATGGCTGGGTTCACTTCAGAACTGATGTATTCAAGCTCAAGCTTGAGCACAGGCGCCCAAGCCTCAGTCAAATCTACGAATACCTGTTCCAACATTAACTGAACAATTCGAATTTCTGTGGGCGTGAATTCACGGCCCTCAATTTTTGCGTGACGCCCGTCTCCCCCAAAAAAGTTATCCACCAGCTTAAAGACTAACTTAGCGTCCAAGATAAACAAGGCGGTACTACGAAGGGGACGAAACTTAACCAAATTCAAACTGGTCGGGACGTACAGGGTATGCACGTACTCCCCGAACTTCATAATTTGAAGACCACCGGAGGACACATCGGCGGTGCGGCGCAATAGATTAAATAAACTGATTCGAGTATAGCGAGCAAAACGCTCGTTAATCATCTCCAAGGTAGGCATGCGCCCACGAACGATCCTCTCCTGACTCGTTATGTCATAGGAGGAAATACCATTGGGATCGGCGTTATCGTCCGCATCTGGCTTATCGTCTGCACCATGTAAGAGAGCATCGATTTCGTCTTGAGAGAGTAAGTCTTGCGCAGCCATCTTAGGTGCCTATCTATTGCATCACAAAGTTAGTAAACAGCACATCTTCGATCCCACCTAAACCTGTTTCTTGCACTAGGATATTATTAATGGTTTCAACCGATGCGGCTTTAAGAGCCATTTTACCGTCTATGGATTGAAGCTCGTCAAATGACTGACTGGAGAAAAGCAGCACTAAACTGTTGCGAATAAGTGGCATGTGAATTTTCACTGCATCGATCTGAGCTTGATCACGGGATTTGAGAGTCATATTAAGTTGCAAATAACGCTGACGCCCAGACACCATAAAATCCACAACAAATGGTTGATC
Source organism: Marinomonas vaga (assembly GCF_055388305.1). Taxonomy (NCBI): domain Bacteria; kingdom Pseudomonadati; phylum Pseudomonadota; class Gammaproteobacteria; order Oceanospirillales; family Oceanospirillaceae; genus Marinomonas; species Marinomonas vaga. The sequence continues at coordinate 1,996,865 of NZ_AP043903.1, read as the reverse complement.
AAATTCTAAATAAATGGCAGGACCTGACGTCTGAACCATTTCTTCCGGAGCAGCTTCGCCCTCAGCCACCTCTTCAGAATCATCACCACTGAATAAAAAGAAGTATGCCGCGGCACCACCACCGCCAAGCACTAACAGCGCCGCCAGGATGATGATTATTAGCTTTTTCTTACCGCCTTTTTTACCACCTTCTTCGGCGCCTACATCTAGTCCGTCTTCCGCAGCCATATACAACCCTTGTTCTATGCAAGTAAACACAACGCTAAAAACTAGCGTCTAATCTCTCTATTCTACAAAGATTATGGCGAATCACCATGGTTTTCTATGCGTAAAAATCAATACCCTTGGTTGCTGGTGTCACAAAACCAACATTTTCTAGGTCTTCTTCATCATCCAGCCCCTCTGAGCCAGTCACACCTGAGCCTTGTCCACCAGGAGATTGCTCTCCCGAGGCTTCTGATTGCCCCGATTGACCATTACCTTGCGACACTTCCACGTCCACGCCATCAAGGTCGATACCCTGCTGTTGCAGCATCTCTCTTAACCTTTGCATCTGTCCTTCAAGGGCATCTTTTGCCGCTACAGAACTGGCAACGAAGCTCACATGGGTATTGGAGTCCTGATCCATGGTCACCTTCACCGTTAAACTGCCTAGCTCAGGTGGATCCAGTTGAATATGTGCTGTTTTTATACCTTCATTTGCAACCCATGATACCTTTTGCGACATCTCTGCTGCCCAACTAGCAGAAGCAGGCAGGGACTGCATGGTCAATTGAGCGGGTGTGTCTCCCCGCATTGCTACGCCCGCGGAAAGGGAGGTGTTGGACGCCACTGACTGCCAGGTTTGAGTCTGCCCCGTTAAACCAGCAAGCACTTGATCGAAAGATTTCCGCGAAGAGGGTTGGGTTTCAAGGTCGTCGGCCAGCGCTACATCGAGATCCAAGTCGCTGGCATCCAACACATCAGAGAGCTCTATCCCCTCCTCAAACTCTCCTGCGTTGAGATCTGGATCAACAGTTAGCACATTGGAATTTGTTGTCTGGGTAGTTTTTTCAAACTTTGATGACAGCTGCTCCATCACCCATTTTAAGTTGGTGGATTCCGCTTTGTCTGTATTTTCATTGGCAGATTGCAAGGCCACGCCAGCGGCCTCAGCCACCTTTGTTTCTGGCAGCTTGGTTGTAGAAGTCGAAGCCATTTGACCAGTCAGACCAACCTCTGGTGTTTTTACTAGGTGTTCATTGGTCTTTTTGTCTGTGCTAGGAAGCACTCCATCTGTATTTGCTTGGGGCTTAACCAGCTCTTCAATTGCGTCATCAGCTGACTGACTAATAGGTTGCGCCAATAAGGCTTCTTGATCTTTCTCTAGTACTGCCTCTGGAGCCTTATCATCATCTGAAGTCACATCACCATCTGAAGCCACATCACCATCTATCGCTTTATCCAGCAATATGCTGCCATCATTGAGTTGTGTGTCTTCCGCTTCTAACGACTCAGTATCCTCGGACACCTCAGGATGTATTTCCCCCTCAGCAGGGAGAGCAGGAGGCACGTTTGACTCTCCCTGAGGAGGCAAGACTGCAACATTTTGCCCATCCTCTTGCAGGGCTTTGCCATCTTTATCCTGTTCAATATCAGACTGAGGCTTAACATCCGTGTCAGCCATAACGTCTTCACTCACGCCTACCTCTTCTGTTTCACTTTTAACATCAGAGTTAGCCGCGTCCTTCTCTAGGGAAGATTCAATCTCAGAGGTAAGCTGTTCAGGTTTCGAGTCAACACGCTCAATATCTTGATCTGCTTTAGGTTTATCATTGTTTTCAACGGTTGCAGGGGCACTACTGTGACGCTCTTCCGTTGTATTAGAAGCCTTACTAAACACATCACCAAACTGGCTTTCACTCTTTGCGGGCGAAGCAAAGCGCGACTCAGAAGACGATTTTTGAGTAGTGAGTGTTAAGGATAAAGATGGGCTGTTAATCATAGCGACCTCCACAAGATATTATGGAGTTTGCAAATACGAGGCCAGTTTTACCAAGTATAAGTTGCGGTCAATTGTGCCCCAGATTCGGCAAAAGCGATCTCGTCACACAGTTCGTTTACTAATGAAAGTCCCCGACTAAAAGCTTTCTCATGATCCAGTGAATTCAGATTGACTGCTGACACATCAAAACCATTGCCGCTATCAGAGACTGTTACGGTCAAAGACCCTTGTGCTTCCCCTGATATGACTCTCGCCGCAATGCGAACGTATCCAGAGCTTAGAGCATTAAGTTTCTGTTCCCGTTGGGCATAATACTCAGAAAATCCCTCAACCGTTTTCTTCAGGTTTGAATCTAGCTGCAACACACCATGCTCAAGAGCATTAGAGTACATCTCAGATAGAATCATAAACACTTCACTCGAATGCTTATTAAGGCCAGGCACAGTTGTCAGAATTTGCAGCAGATAAGGCAGTGGATCTGTGTTTTTAAGGGAGTCGGCATTCAGCTCATACACAAAAGAAAAGTCAGACGGCGAACTGGTGTCCATGACAGCACCAGACTGGTCCATATGGTGGTCCACCATTTCCGACGACAAATCAATACACAAGACCGAAATATCATCATGGGGATCTTCCAAAATCCCTTCTTCTTCTAGCATTCGCTCAAGCCAAGTGAAGGGCGGATCCTTTACCTCCCCCTCGTAAAGGGGATCCAAAGCATGGTTGTATCGAATTTTATTATCTGAGGTGCGAGCCTCGTAAACACCATCTGTGAAAGCAACAAAATAGTCACCAGGCTCATAGGATAGGAGCTCTACGTTTGTCTCGAATTCACGCTCCTCTAGAATCCCTAATGGCAAGGACTCAGATTTAATCAGTTTTGGACGATCACAATCTCGACCAAAATATAGCAAGTCAGGCAAACCGCCATTCCAAACCTCAATGGTTCGGTTATTAATGTTGATATCAATAAATGCCGCCGCACAAAACATATTTGGCGGCAATATTGCCTGCAAACGCTTATTAATTTCCGGCAAGATTTGCCGCATAACGAACCCTTTCTCCGTCCACTCGAAGAAGATATCCGCAAGGGGTAAAGCCCCGATGGCTGCCGACAAACCATGGCCCGTAAAATCCCCCAGGAGCAAATGCATACCGCCATTGGGTTTATAGGCCGCGAGAATCACATCACCATTGAAGGTATGGCTGCCTTGATGAAGGGTTTTTAAAGCAGGGTCACTCAAACAATTAGAGTGAGTGATGCGCTCATAGACAATTTTTGCCACTTCTTGATCGTGAACCATCTGCTGATTCAGAGAAGACAACTCGTCCCGCTGCTCTGACAAGGTATTTTGCAACACCAGCAATCGAGCAATCGCGTTTAATTTTGCCGAAACAAGGGTTGGATTATAGGGTTTTGAAATAAAGTCAGTGGCCCCCACCTCTAGGCACTTCTGCAACGCTATGGGATCTGAGACACCTGAAAGAAACACAATTGGGACAAGGCGATGCTGGGCTTTGGCTTGTATTTCTAATGCGGCTTCCCAACCATCTTTACGTGGCATTTTTATGTCAAGACACACCAACTGAACCGTCTCAGGATCAAAGCGCTCAACCGCATCTTGGCCATCAACCGCAGTCTCAACAACATGACCAAACTGGCTTAACATGGTCTCTAACAACAATCGATCCGATGGATTATCGTCCGCCACCAAAATTTTAAGCCGTTGTTCTTTCATAGCATCCTAACCTAAGGTAAACAGGCGCTCAAAACGAGCCATACGCAACGCGTTCTCAACAAAATCACGGGCACCAGTTAACACCACTTCCCCTTTATTGCCCCCCGCATGATCACGAAGCAGCAAAAGCATACCCAACGCAGAGCTATCAATATAGTTCACTTGAGATAAGTCTACGACGAATCGACACTGCTTTGAGCGCTTTAAAAAGCTTTCACGAAAGGCTTGCTGACAGGAATAATCAAAACGCCCCTTCACCACCAGTACCAAGGTATTGGTTTTGTCATCAAACTGCTCAACAATCATTTTATCGCCTCACAACATTAAACATAGACCTTTGGTCTACTTGTCATTCTCTATGCTGTGGTGAGTTAATTGAGCGATCCTTTCAAACTGTTCTTGCACCAAATTAAGGTGTGCCATGAGCTCAGATTCCGACCCTTTGATCTGCTCTAAACGGATACCTTGAGCCGCTGGTCGCGACTCTACAATATCCGCTAAAACCGTATCAATATCATGAGCTAAATCCACAATACCATGCTCTAGTGCACTGACCGTTTGATGATCATCAGCCATAGTTAAAAGCCCCAGCACAGCTTGTTTTGTATTCGCTAAACCATCATGAACAGAGTTGACCCAAGCACCTTGAGCCAACTGCAACTCTGTCAGCTGCTGAAAATAGGTTTCATACAATTCAAACCGTTGCTCGATTTGCTCTCTCACCTGCAAAAAGTTTTGTTTACTACCCTTCACCTCAAGCTGAACTTGGGACTCAAAAAGCTCCTGATCGGCTTGATCTGATTGGTTGCTTTGAAGTGTAGCAATGAGCTCACCTGACAACTGTTGCAGTTTGGTAATCTTATGATGTCCTTTTCCACATTGGTGCAAAAATGTGTTCATTCCTTCAAGGAAACCCGCAACATGGCTACGCACAGCTTCGAGCTTTTGAGAAAAACTGAGATAAGAGGAATTTTCATTCAAAATACGAATGGGGGCATTCCACACATCGTTTGACATGAGACTTAACGAGGCCTCTAACACCTTCAACTCATTTGTCGCCACTTGAGGAACAAATTCCACAAGGTAACCATATGGCTCACTAGAACCAATACGCTGAGAGTGCACAACAAAAGTTTGTCCGCCAATCAAGACAGGAGACAAGGACGAAGCAGACAGTAACGCTTCTGAAACCACCTCCCCTTCTAAGCGATCCAAATGGGCATCCACTTCAAGCACCTCGGCCAATGCAGAGGACTCTAACACCCAAAGCTCTGAAGCGCCCTCACTCATCACTGCGATCTCACGGTACTGATTCAACAGGAATTTAATGGAAACCGATGCAGACAAGGCAGACTGGCGTAACTCAATATCATGCTTAATGGCTTTGTTGTCATGCACTATTGAAGATAAGACACTGTCTAAATAACGGGAGAAATCACCATATTCGTCGTTTCGCGCACCATGAATCGCCGACAAAGGTTGATCTGAAAGCCGACGATCGAGCTGATAGTGGAAGAAACGTAGAGCCGATTTTCGGTCTTTTAGTACCCGACTCCAGCCCCATACCAAATACAAGAATAACGCCAACCAGCCGATACTCAGCAATGGAAACAAACTGTTTTGAAAAACGGTAAACCGCTCCAATTCCGAACGAATAGAACTAAGAAGTTGAGAGATTTGACCTAAACGACTGATGGCAAGCTGCTTATGCTCATCTGGGTTGTAGGTGGATGCATTCGGCACATCTGGCACTGACGCATCATGTTGCAACAAACCTTGTACACCTGCTTTTAACGCCCTCTCAGCTTCCAGCAGATCTGTCACTAAGTAGGTACCCTCTTGGGCAACCAATTCCCAACGGTAAGACAGTTCCATGGTTGTGGTCGTTAAGGTATGAGTTTGCTGTAAGCGCTCCATCTGAGATGCATATTGCTGGCTAACGGAGTAATACATCACTGACAACAAGCCAATTAAGGCCACGGTAAACACTAATGCATACTGTACAATCCAGTCAGAAAATCGATTACGAGATTGATTAAACTCATCATAAGCAGACTTTTGCGTATCTAGCATTTAACTGGCCTCTAACAACATACGATGCAAAGCAAAAACCTCTGCTTCACTGACAATCTGTAAATCTTGAATAATACCTGATACCCATTGCGGATAAAGCTCACTTACAGACGCCAATTGAACCTCTTCACGAGGCTCAACATGAACTCCTTCAATGGTTTGACATCCCACAGCAATCTCCATTCCTCCCGCTCGTAACACTAAAAACACACCCGTTTTATTCATCACTACCCAAGGGTTCAATATGGGAATAAGAGAATCCTCAAGCAACAACATAGACTCACCAAAACGCACACAAGCAACGCTTGGCAATACTGCACTGATTAGCATTGAGGCGACTCGGATACGGCAATTTTTACACACTAAACACTCAGTTATCTTAACCTGATCACTCAAAGTCGAAATGGGGGTTTGGCAAATACCGTTGGGAGACTGAGTAGCCCCTTGAGCAAGTATCCTGACATCTAATTCATCGGGTAGGTGATACTCTTCCATAAGCTCACCACGCACACTCCAAACATTAATCACCTTATCGGGTAACCACTTGGTGCGAACCGGCGTCCCATAGGCTCTCTCAATACCATCCCCCATTAACAGGTAACCTCTCTGATCACGCCAAACTCTGAGCACAGGCTTTTCTTCAGCGCTCTCAGATTGCCCCCACCCCGCTTCCGTTAATGAAAGCCTTGTCCCTTTCATAACGTCTAGTTCGTGAGTATCGGCAAAATACGCAGGGATGATAACGGTTCGACCATTAGTCGATACCTTATAAACAGGCAAAATGACCGACGCCAACTCATAGGGTAAGATGTCCCCACCGGTTACGACAAACACACCGCCGTATGCCATCAAGGCCACCGCCGCTCTCGCTTCCGCTATAGGAGGTCTATCTTTAGCAACCACATGAAACCCCGTTGCCCCATGCAAATCATATAGCGTATCTAGGGCCAAAGTTTGAGAGCAAACCCTGGTTTCCATATCTGCAAATAATCGCCCTAACGATGCATTATGGCGCCAGGTTTCCCGCTCAATGGCAAAGCGCTTTAAATATGAAAGCGTTTCCCTCGTCGTATTTTGGTCCAGTCGGCTGACAACATCCCTCTCAAGCTTGCTGGAGCTCTCTGCTTCAGACCAGTGCCAGCCAGTATCACATCGCTGCTGTAGGTCCATTTTGCTTAATGTGGTTGAAAGAGTAAGATCACAAGATACGATCCCCCCTTCAGACACTCCTAAGGAGGGCAGCTGATTAGCACAGTGATCAATTGACCAAAGGCCAATCTCTGACAAAAGATTTAAACCTGTTTCAAGCTCCCCAAGTTGCCCTTCAAAAGCACCCGTTAAAGTATTCGACTCTTTACCATCGTAGGGTGCAAAGGCATCGAAAATCCTCTGCTTAAGCTGTAACAATTCACCTAAATCCTCAGGCAAGTAAAATGACTCAGTCAATAAGTACTGTGAGCGCGCCTCCGTTACCCATGCCATAAGCAAAGATTCCTGAGCACTTGGCCAACCGCCTTGGGTTGCTAATGCTTGATCGAGTCGGTCATGAAGGCTGCCACAGGCACTGCATATACCTTCATGCTTACTCTCTAGAGACAACTCTGCCACCAGTTCTGACAACAGGAGCAGGGTTCGGGAAGCCCCATATAAGGGTTTTTCTGGCAGAGAAAGTATCGCCTCTTCCAATTGGAAGAATAGCTTAGGAGTTTGATTCGTCAGGACATCTAGGCCATCGGACATCAAGAGTTCATCCGATCAAAAAACAATCGACTGGCAAATTCATCAATCTGCTTCTGCTCTTGCTTGTTTTCTATAGCCACTTCTTCCGTGACACTTTTATCTTTTAACCAATCCATTCCCTTGGTCTTCGCGCGGGCGTTTTGCCAGCGTTTCATGGTCATATCTAGCTGTTGCTGAGAGCGTTTTACCTGAAGAATCTGCTGCTGAATCGCCTGTTGCACACGATCCACAAAGTGTTGGTAATTCGTTGTGAGGTAAGGGGATAAACCGAGCAAATTGCGTTCTTGATCATATTGGCTAGCATAATCGCGAAGATCATCCAGCTTGCGCTGATCCTCTAACAGACGTGCACGGTCACGAGCCAGAAGCTTTACAACTTCGTCTTCTTTACGTTTAGCAACGTCTACCAATATTTGCATGCGCTGAGATTTTTTCATGCTACTCCCTCGGAACCTCTAGATAGTAGCGATTACTTACTCTAGCGTCTAGTTTGTGGCTGGCACCGAAGTCATCGCTGCTACTAGAGCCTCCAAACTACTATCAATAGAGAAGCTTTCGCTTAATGACTGACGCAAGAAGTCATTGATGGCAGGCATTAACTGGATGGCTTGATCTAATTCTGGATCACTGCCTTTTGTATAGGCCCCAACAGCGATTAGGTCTCGGTTTTGCTGATAGCGAGAATACAGCTGCTTCACTCGCATGGCCCCTTGCATATGGGCTTCGGAGACAATATGGGGCATGGCACGGGAAATGGACGCTTCAATATCAATGGCAGGATAATGACCTTCTTCCGCCAAACGACGAGACAATACAATATGCCCATCCAGAATGGCTCGAGAAGCATCAGCAATAGGGTCTTGCTGGTCATCTCCTTCCGTCAAGACCGTATAAAAGGCCGTTACTGAGCCCCCCCCTTCTTTACCGTTACCGGCTCGTTCTACTAACCACGGTAGTTTTGAAAACACAGAAGGCGGATAGCCCTTGGTGGCAGGCGGTTCACCTACAGATAGGGCTATTTCTCGCTGCGCTTGGGCATAACGGGTCAAAGAGTCCATCAGCAAGAGAACATTTTTGCCTTGATCTCGGTAATACTCGGCAATCCGTGAGGTCAGTACCGCTGCCCTGAGACGCATTAACGCGGAATCATCCGCTGGCGATGCCACCACCACAGATCGAGCCAAGCCTTCTGGGCCAAGTATCTGCTCAATAAACTCTTTCACCTCACGGCCACGCTCACCAATCAGCCCCACCACAGTAATGTCAGCTTCGGTAAAACGCGTCATCATCCCCAGCAACATACTCTTACCGACACCACTGCCAGCAAACAACCCTAACCGTTGACCCTTGCCTACGGTCAACAAGGAATTAATGGCTTTGATGCCCACATCAAGAGAATCGCTGATCGGTTTACGTTCGAGGGGGTTGATAATGTCGCTTTGTAGAGAAATGCTTTCTTCCGCTTGTATCGGCCCTTTTCCATCAAGAGGACGACCTAAGCCATTTACCACTCGACCAAGAAGCCCCGGACCGACCGGCATTAAACTCTCTGCTTTTAGAGGTTTTACCCTTGCGCCAGGGGAAATGCCATCGATGGCTTCCGTAGGCATTAAATAAGTCAAATCGCCAGTAAAACCGACTACTTCGGATTCTACCCAGCGGTTACGCCCCACTTGCACCAAGCAGCGGTCCCCCAAAGCAGCGACACAACCAATCGCCTCCATGGTCAGTCCCACCATGCGCGTCACTTTGCCTTCGATATCAACAGCGATATCAGGCAGAGGCTGTTGCTGCAGGTGAAAAAAACGATCAATCAGATTGGTCATAAATGGCGCCAACTAGGGTTTGTCTAAATGGCTTAAAATCTCTTGCAGACGGGTCTCAACTCGTCCGTCCACAAAGAATGCCTGAGAATCCAGCACGAACCCACCAGGTAACAAGGCTTCATCCTGCTTAATTTTAATCTGTAAGCGGCTATCCGTGGCAAGAGCTTGAGCCGCCTCAACCAAGGAAGGATGCACACTCAAAGCAGCCCTTCCCTCATAATCGGCAAGTTCTGTTAGCGTTTTAGAGAGCTCTGTTGTGAGTAACTGCTCACTAGCTTCTTCTAATTCATGATGAAGCACATGCTCAACCAAGCGCTTGGCTGTGGTTCTTAAAATACCCTCAATAGCATCTCGAGATTGTTCAAGGGGACGTTCAAACTCTTGTAGGCAGGCATTCAATAGCTGTTCCAGTTCTCCTAACTGGCTTTGGGCAAGCTCAACCCCCTTCTCAAAGGCTTCGCTTTTGCCATCTTCTAAGCCTTTTTCAAAGCCTTCTGAATAACCAAGCTCTTGGCCTTTTTCAAAGCCCTCTTCTTTACCCTTTTCAAAGCCTTCATCCTGACCTTGAGCAAACCCTTCTTCGTAGGCGGCACTACGAATTTCTTCTAACTGCTGCGCCGTCAGAGGTTCGTAGACTAACGATTCTTCATCAATCTCTTCGGTGACCTCAACCGCTTCATCCTCTTTGATCGCCAAACCTGAGGTTTGACTTCGAGGTTTAGAAGAGCGATTGGAGTCTAGATTAGGTAACTCCCAGCGCTCATAGGCAGTGAGTTTTTTTTGTTTCGGTGTTTCGTCTGACATTCATTAAACCATTTGTTCGCCGCCGCCACCGAGGACGATCTCACCGTTGTCAGCCAAACGTCTCGCAATCGCAAGAATCTCTTTCTGAGCCACTTCCACCTCACTGACACGTACAGGACCCTTAGCTTCCAGGTCATCCTTAAGCATGTCTGCCGCACGGGAGGACATATTGCGGTATACCTTCTCCTGCATATCTGGGTCCGCACCCTTCAACGCCAAGATCAGAGTTTCGGATTCCACCTCACGCAAGATGACCTGAATACCACGATCGTCAACTTCCATGAGATTATCAAAGACAAACATGAGGTCTTGAATGCTACCAGCAAGATCTTCGTCCACATCCCGGATCGATTCCATTAATTCAGCTTCCACCGAACTGTCGATGAAGTTCATAATGTTTGCAGCCGTTCTTACGCCGCCAATAGATGTGGATTTAGTGGAGTTATTACCAGAGAACTGGCGCTCAAGGATGTTGTTCAATTCCTGTAATGCCGCAGGCTGCACTGTGTCTAGAGAAGCCACACGTAATACAATATCCAAGCGCACACGTTCATCAAAATTCGACAAGATGTCCGCTGCTTGGTCAGGATCTAAGTAAGAAATAACAATGGCTTGAATCTGGGGATGCTCATAACGAATCACATCTGCAACCGCACGGGGCTCCATCCATTTCAAGGTATCCAAACCTGTGGTATTGCCACCCAATAGAATTCGGTCAATAAGACTACCGGCTTTTTCTTCACCTAACGCCTCTTTCAACATGTTACGAATGTAACCATCGGACCCAAGCCCTAGACCTGTCTGATCCCCAACCAGAATCAAAAAGTCATCTAATACTTTTTCAACTTGGTGACGCTGCACATTAGTCAACTGTGCCATGGCCTGACCAATGCGCTGTACTTCTTTTGGCCCCATGTGCTTCAAAATTTGAGCCGCATCAGACTCACCAAGAGACATCAGCAACACAGCCGCCTTTTGAATGGAGCTCATATCTCCAGCGTTAGCATCACTCATCTTAGCCTTCCATCACCCATTGTTTTACTACTTGCGCAACACGCTCAGGCTCTTCTGCAATCAAGCCACGAATCGCATTAAGCTGTCGATCAATCTTCTCAGGAGACCCTGGAACCATCACATCTTCAGCACTCACCAAGGACACCTGATCATCGGCGATTTCATCTGTTTCATCTGCAAAAATTGCCGCTTCAGTATCTTCCGCCACAGCAATCTTGTTTTGCTCACTCAGGGTTCTCAAAATCGGACGAACCACCATCAATAATAGTAGCAAAACAAACAAGCCCACCAAGGCTGGCTGCAATAGATCCATAAACCACTGCTGACGATAGAAAGGGACGCTTTCTGGTTCTGCAGGAGGCTCTGGCAAGGCAAACGGTGAATTAATGACACTGACGCTGTCACCACGGGAAGGGTCATAACCTACAGCATCACGTACCAAGAGGGTCAAGCGGCTTAACTCATCATCGCTCCAAGGCGTTCTAACAATCTCAGAGGTTTCAGGATTAACCGATGCGATATCATCCACCACGACAGCCACTGACAAACGTCTCACGGTCCCCTGTTGACGGCGGGTATAACTGATACTGCGGTCTAACTCAAAGTTGCGGGTAGTTTCTTCCCGAGATTGACCATTAGAACCTTGACCTGAGCCACCAATGGCAGCACCGGAGCCATCAGTGGCTTCAGGAATATTCACTGCTCCAGGGGGCTGATTGGTCAAAGAACCAGGAACACCACCATTCGCGGAGGCAGATGAGCTTCTTTCACGCAAGGTCTGCTCACTTCGCAATGCGAGCAAGTCGGGATTGTACTGCTCGTCGGTTTGTTCTACCGCGGTAAAATCAATATCCGCCGATACTTCCGCTTGGAAGCGACCACTCCCTACTACTGGCGAAAGGATATTATTGACCCGCTGCAGCATCACATCTTCAACACGACGGGTATAGTCAAATTGCTTGCCTGCGATCGTCAGCTCAGTATTACCACTCTTATCCGTCAGTAAGGTGCCGCGCTGATCGACCACAGTGACATCTTTATCACTTAACTGAGAAATACTAGAAGCCACCAAATTCACAATCGCATCCACTTGGCTGCGATCTAATCGCCGACCGGGATAAAGCTCCAAGAATACCGATGCGGAGGGCTTACGGGTGTCCCGCACAAATACGGACTCTTTCGGGATGGCAAGGTGCACTCGGGCAGATTTAACACTTTGTAAACTGGTAATTGTCCGACTCAACTCACCTTCCAGACCTCGACGGTAGCGGGTGGTTTCCACAAACTGAGAGGTCCCCAAGGCTTGCTCTTGGTCCATAATCTCGAAGCCGACAATATTGTCTGAGACGATACCTGACCCTGCGAGCTTGAGTCGCGCTTGATGATAAAAGTCAGACTCAACGAGCAAAGCGCCCGAATTTTGATCTAATTTGAAAGGGATATTATTGGTATTAAGAATTTCAACAATTTGATCAGCATTATAATCGGTAATGCTGCTCAACACTGGCTTATAATCTGGTCCAGATGACCAGAGAACTGCCGCTAGGGCAATAGCAATAGACGCAGCTAAGCCGACCATCAATGAAAGCTGACGGATCACCGTTAACTTATTGAAGCCCGTCAACAATTCCATATAGAGCTTTTGCTCAGATCGTTCTGCTGGGACGTTATCCATTCAGTACTGCCGCGTCTAAACCCATTAAATAGGCATGTTCATTATTTTTTCGTAGGCATCCACCAGCTTATTACGCACTTGGGTCATGGCCTCAAAGGACACGCTGGATTTTTGCAAACCAATCATCACTTGGGGCAGATCCACACCGTCTTCCCCACGCTCATAGGCTTGCGCCAAGCTTGTCGCGTCTTTCTGCAAAGAATTTACATTATCCACTGCGGATTTAAGCATGTCTGCAAAGTCTGGGCGCTCCACGCCATCGACACTTTGCGTGGTGTCAGTTTGCATGGGATTCTGCAGTCCAGAACTCGGGGCTTGCACCTGACTTCGCAAATCGCGCATCTGTGAAAGCACCTGATTAATATCAGGTCTGTCCGTTATCATAATCACTTACACCCAAAAAAAACCATTAATTTGTAACAGCTTAGCACACTGCTATTAAAAACTAGACTTATATATCAATCAACTTCTATGCCACATTCCCGCATCTTAGCGATTTTATAACGTAAAGTCCTAGGACTGATGCCTAAAGTCTCAGCCACTTCTTTTCGCTTACCTTTTGCGTCAATAAGAGCTTGAGCAATAATGCGGAACTCATGTTGCTGAACCCCTTTACCTAAAATAGACGCCGCTTCGCTGGCATCTTCATCGGCCTCTTCTACTTTAGGGGCAGAAATCATATCAAATAAAATATGCTCATCACTGATACGACCTTGACCACTCAAAATCAACGAGCGCTGAATAACATTCTCAAGCTCACGAACGTTACCAGGCCAAGAATGAGCTTCAAGTTTGCTCAGTGCAGAAGGTGTCAACAAAGGGTTATCAAGGCGCATCTTTTGTGCATGCTTCAACAATAATGCTTCTGCTAGCGGTTGTATATCGCCTTTACGCTCACGAATCGGTAACCACTTCAAAGGAAAGACATTTAAACGGTAATACAAGTCCTCACGGAAGCCCCCATTACGGACATATTCACCTAAATCGCGGTTAGTGGTAGCAATGATTCGAACATCTAGTTTGATTGGCTTTTTCCCACCAAGGCGCTCTACTTCTTGCTCTTGAAGCACACGCAGTAGTTTAGCCTGCAAACCAATATCCATTTCGGTCACCTCATCTAGCAACAAGGTACCGCCGTTGGCCTGTTCAAATTTACCTGCTTGAGAAGACACCGCCCCTGTGTAAGCGCCCTTCTCATAACCAAACAGCATGGCTTCGAGCATGTTTTCAGGAATGGCCGCGCAGTTTATCGCTACAAATGGCCCAGTACTTCTCTCTGACGCCGAATGAATGTATTGGGATAAGACTTCTTTACCCGTCCCGCTTTCACCACAAATCAACACCGTGGAGTCCGTCACTGCAACCCTTCTTGCCAAATCGATTAAGGCAATACTCGCAGGATCTTTCGCTATCGGTGCATGACTTTTAACCTGCGCCACATGGGAAGTATGTTTAGCGATGGCTTCTAGTAATTCCGTTTCCTGGAACGGCTTCAATAAATAATCAACCGCCCCACTACGCATGGCATCTACCGCATGGGCGATGTCACCATAAGCCGTCATCAGCATCATAGGCAATTCAGGAAAATGATCTACCACGTGTTGCAGCAGACCATATCCATCCATACCCGGTAGGTTCACATCTGATACCACCATATCGAATGTTTTACGCTTAAGCTCTAGGATGGCCTGTTCAGAACTGTCCACCATCAAACATTTGTAACCAGCCAATAACAAAGTGTCTTCTAAGGCTTCAGCCAACCCATGATCATCCTCAACGACTAATAAACTCACATCTGTCATATCAACTTCCTATTATTGGCAAAACGACTGTGGCGGTGGTCCCCGTCCCAAGATGACTCTCTAATGAAAACGAACCATGGTGAGCGCGGGTGATCGCTTTTACAACCATAAGCCCAAGCCCAGTGCCGTGCTGTTTAGTCGTCACAAAACCCTCTTGGACCCGCTGCATTTGATCTTCACTCATCCCCTGACCGTGATCCTTAATTGAAATAGCCAGTTGTCCCGAGCGCTCTTGCACTGAAACATCAATAGGCCCCACTCCTTTTGACGCTTCAATCCCATTACTGACAAGGTTTAGGAGCGCACCGATCAGCACTTCCTGATTACATTGAAGCATACCCTTTAGGCTCTCATGGGCCGTCCAAGTGAATCCACAATTTTTCTGACCGGCTAGCTCAGCCACCCGCTCTTGGAGCAACTCAGAAAATGCCTTAGTTGATACTTTTTCATCAAGTTTCACGTCGGCCTTAGAAAAAATCAGCATATCGCGGATTTGACGTTCAATATTGTTCAGGCGATCCGACAGTTTCCCAGCAAATCGAATGCGCATATCTTCCGATAACGCTTCTTTTTCTAAGTGCCCTGAATACAAGATAGCAGAAGACAATGGGGTTCGAATTTGATGAGCCAAGGCAGCCACCATTTTACCCATAGTGGACAAGCGCTCATGATGTGCCAACTGGCGCTGCAGTGAATAAGTCTCAGTTAAGTCAACTAGGATGATCAGCTGCCCAGGAACATCCCCCAAGGAAGAGGTTTCTACTCGCACCCGTCGTCCCGATACCATGGTCACTTCATGCCCATCGTCTTTTTGTGGTCGAAAGCTTTTGGGTACGATTTGGGACCAACTCCCACCTAGAATTCGTTCACCAAACAAGCGCTCTACGATGGGGTTTGACATCACTACTGTGCCTTCTGCATTCAGCAGAAGCACACCAACAGGCATAGACCAAAACAATTGTTGAAACTGCTTTAATAGCACCTTGTTTTTGGATTCTTCTTCTTGCTTAGCTTGCTCTGCGACCTGTAACTGAGCCGTGAGCTGGCGCACTTCTCTCTGTAATTCTTCATAGGAAGATTGCAGGGTTCTGGAGGTTTCTTCAAACTGCAGAAAGGCTTCCCTTAAGTGAGCAATTTCTTCGTCCTTGTTCACTTATAGCTCCGATTTATCAATTTGGTAACGGCGCATCTTTTCAATCAAGGTCGTACGCTGAATTTGCAACAGGTCTGCCGCTTTCGATACCACACCATTGGTGGTCATCAAGGCATGACGAATCAAAACGGACTCCAAATGACGCACGTAAATATTTAAATTTACAGCCTGAGTACGGGGCATATTCGGGGTTTCAGCAAGGCGATTGAGCACGGGTAAAATCTGCTCTTGACGCCAAGGAATTGGACAGCTCCAAACCAGCGAATCCTCTACATTCGATAAGGTATCCCCGAGCCAAATGGCAGGCAAAGGCAATGACAGTTGAGCAACATCCAAGACACTCCCTACGACAAAGAAGTCAACGTGCTCACCAGAGTCTGGATCGAGCACCACTTCAATACCTAAAAAGTGAAGCACCGGCGCAACCGCCTGAGTCTCTTCTTGATTTACTCCAATTAAACAGGCTTTCATGATTCTCTATGCAAAAGATTCTTAATAACTTCTGACTTTAGCACAGTGTCTCTCTATAGACAGTGTTTTAAATACTACAATACATCAATAAAATCTTTATAAGGCAAAGGCTTATAATAAAAATACCCTTGAATAAGATCTGCACCAGAGGCTGAAACCCAGTTCAATTGCTCCTGTGTCTCCACTCCCTCAACAACTACTTCAAAATCCAAGTCATGGGCTAAAGCAATTATATGGGACAAAATACTCTGGGCTCGATTATCCAGCTCCAGCGCGTCCACAAAGCTTTTATCGATTTTAAGTTGGTCAATAGGTAACTGGAATAAATAGCTTAATGACGAATACCCGGTACCAAAGTCATCCAAAGATATTTTCATTCCCTGATTCTTTAGTGAAGACATTACCCGATTTACCAGGGCCTTATCATCTAGAAAAGTGCTCTCTGTTAACTCAAGTTTAATCAAGGCCGTCAAATGAGATGGGTAGGAACTAAGAAGGCGAGTAATTTCCTGTTCAAAAGTCGATTCTAAAAAGTGTTCCGATGCAATATTAATACTGATCGGCACAGCTTTCTGAAGGGTATCCAGATTCTGCAAGGCCTCTAGTGTTAAGGAGGTTACAAGCATCCCCAAGTCACTGATTAATCCCGCCTGCTCCGCAATCGGTATAAACTGCCCTGGAGAAATCATGCCCCGCTCTGGGTGGGGCCACCTTACTAACGCCTCAGCGCTGACTACTGCACCAGTGGCAACCGCCACCTGAGGTTGAAAGTAGACTTCAAGCTCCCGCTGGTCAATTGCACGACGTAAATCAGCCTCTAAATAAATACGCTCTAATACAACCGATTGGGCATCATCTTGATACACTGCAAATGGTTGATGCAAGCTTGTACCGGACATGGCAGATGCCAATTGACGATTTAATTCTGACGCAGCGACCACTTCATCCGTCACGGTTGCCGCAACACGAACTTCCTCCAACACAGAAATGGTGTCCGAGGTAAACTGGCCAGACAAGGTGCGTATAATGTGCTCTGAGATTTCAAAAACGGCCTCATCTGACACATTCGGCATGGTGATCGCGACACTGTCATAGGTCATGCGATATAAAGCAGGAGCCTGACATAAGCCACTGTCATTCAAAAACTCAGTCAATTTGTTTATCTGAGCACACAAATATTTAGTTGCACCGTCTACCCCAAAACTGTTGTAGATATCCGTGTACTTTACAAACTGCACCTGCAATGCTTTTACAGACTGATAGCTATCCCAATTTTTACTGTCTGCCATCATGCCGCTGGCATTCGGTAGCCCAGTATAAATATCACTATTCTGAGCGGTCTGAATTTTATCCAACGCCCGAGCACGCTTTTCCAGGGCAGCATCTGTGCGAGCTTTCAAGATAGTAGGATTAAAGGGTTTCGATAGGTAATCTTCTGCTCCTAACTCAATCCCCTTTGCCACATTTTCCAAATCATCGGCGGCCGAAATCATGATGACAGGAAGATTATCCAGCAGCTGAAGATTGCGCAACTCAGTGAGAACTTCAAAACCATCCATGCCGGGCATCATCAGATCTAAAAAAACCAGATCAATCACTTCATCTCGAACCAGCTCAATTGCCTTAAAGCCATTGTCCGCCTCGACACAGTTGTCAAAGCCAAACCGTTTCAAACGACGCTTAAGTAGGTAGCGGTTATCTTCAATATCATCAACAATCAATATCTTAGGCATCTTTGCCTCCGGATAACAATGACTCCAATTTGCCTCTCAATCGAGTAAAGTCCACTGGTTTACTATCAAAATCATTAGCTCCCGACTTTAGGGCCTGATCAATATGCTCTTGCATCGCATGAGCCGACAACGCCAAAATCGGCAAATCCCTTCCCGCTCTGCGTATTTGTTCAATCGCCTCCCAGCCATCAATCCCAGGTAAACTTAAATCCATCAAGATCAAATCGTATGAACCAGACAAACACTTCTCAACACCCTCTTCACCAGTGGGTGCCACATCCACTTCCATACCAATGCGTTTAAGTCGCCGAGACAACATATAGACATTGTCTTCATTGTCCTCAACGTACAGGACCTTTACCGTCATCCTCGAGCCTCTTTAACAATCGATTTCATTCGAGAAAGAAAAGACCCCTCGCTATCACCACCTTTGCTCAACACGGCTGTCGCTCGTCCTTCTAACCATTGTTTTTGCTCAGGCGTTAACTCCATAGCAGTCATGATATATACATCCAAATCTTTAAACTCTCCTGAGCGCATTCGTTGCAGCAGCTCAAAACCATCCATTTCAGGCATCATCAAATCCAGAATGACAAAGTCGGGACGGACTTGCGCTAAACGCTGCAGAGCCACTTGACCATTTTCCGCTTCAAATACGGTTAACCCAAGCCGCTCAAACAGCTTTCGAGCAGACATCCGAATTTCCTCAGAGTCATCAACTACCAACACAGAAGATGCGTTACTAGACTCTTTACTTGCAGTGTGTAATATCCGCTCAACATCCTCTTGTTTAATGGGTTTTACTAGGTAATCCGTGGCCCCCATTTCATAAGCCTTCTGGCGCTCATCCGAAACTGAAATAATCACCACAGGGATGTTTGCAAGGGCCTTATCTGCTCTCAATGCTGCCAAAGTATCCCAACCATTTAACAGGGGCATTTCCACATCAAGGGTGATCATATCGACTCGTTTATTTCGAGCTATCTCAAGTGCCTGTACACCATTTTCAGCGACTTCTACCTGCACGTCTTCTGGGATATGACGTCTAATTAATTCTGCACTGGTTGGATCATCATCGATCAGCAATAGAGTCTGCAAATCCGCACTTATGACATCCGTCGACGAGACTTTCGGAAGACGTAAAGGGATAGAAAAAGTGAATGTAGAACCCTTTCCAAGTTCACTGGTAACCGTGATATTACCGCCCATCATTTGGGCAAATTTACGGCTAATAGCAAGTCCTAACCCAGTCCCCTCGTGTTTACGGTTAGATTTAGAGTCCAATTGCACAAACTCCTTAAATAACGTCGACAATTGTTCCTCTGAGATACCCGGCCCCGTATCCGTCACACTGATTTTTACATCACCATCATGCATTGTGGCGGCGACACCGACTTCCCCTTGATCGGTAAATTTGATGGCATTACTGATGAGATTAAACAGCACTTGCTTAAATCGTGTTGGGTCAACAACCGCCCTGCCGAGGGTGTCCTTGTCTAACGTAAAGGCAATAGGTTTATCCTTCACTAGGGTTTCAGCCGTTTCAATGACCTCTGTAACCAAAGCATCTAAGTCCGCGTTTTCTGGATATATCTCCATTTTTCCAGACTCTATTTTAGAAATATCTAATATTTCATTGATTAAACTCAATAGATGTTTTGAAGCACGAATCACTCGTTCTAGAGGCTCCACATAATCCTCATCGCCAAATTCTTTCGCATCCTCATGCATCATCTCGGATAAACCTATAATGGCGTTAAGTGGCGTGCGTAACTCGTGGCTCATTTTGGCTAAAAACTCTGATTTAACTAAACTGGCCTTTTCTGCCTCATCACGGGCAAGCTCTGCTTGCTCCCTATGGGTTTCTGCATCAATTCGCAGTGTTTCCGATTCAATTCGCAATGACTCAGAGCGATCACGCTCCTCTAGAATCTGCAATTCACCAGACTGGATACGGCGCTCTATACGCCCCAACAGGAAATAAAAGAACATGAGTAGCAAGGCAGCAATAAGCAATGCTGCGACAGTTACTACCAATTGCAACCATAGGGTATCTTCTTGATCTTGGGTCGTATTCTTTACCACAAGCGTTTGTGCTATTAATTCACCTTCAACACCAAAAAACGGCAATAAGGCTAGGTCAAAATACTCTTCACCCAATCCAATACCGGTTTTATAAGAAAATCGCCCTGCGTCATTATTGGCCATCATTTCTTGATAAACGCTAATGAAATCACTTGGATTCACCAGTGCATCACTGCTGTAAATGGTTAATGTCGCTTCAGAAAATGGTTGTGCATATTGGTTAAATGTCATGGCAGGAAAAGCCTGAGCCAATTGTGGATCAACTGAATCAGTCCCAGCAATAAGGTTGGTATATACCCCATGGGCCCTAGATAGCTGGCCAATACTTCGCACAAAAGGATAATCGGCCACCAAAGCACCGAAGCCATCAGGGAGCAATTGCACTGCACGTAAAATAAGTTCGCCTGTAGGGAGCAATATCAGTCCCCGCTTATAATTCAGTCCACGCTCATCATTATTAAATGAATCACCATATCCCATTGCTATATCCAATGGCAGAAGAGAGGTGGCCGTTTCAAATCTAAGCTCCCCATTATCATCTACCCAAGTCAAACGGGATAACTTCATACCAGCAACCGTTTGCTCAAAAATACTCTCAAGGGGAACCATATCGTTGGAGACAATCAACGATTCCAACAGTGTTAGGCGCTCTTCCAAAGCCCCCATAACACTGGTTTGTTCTTGAAATAGCTGATCATCAAATTGGTTAATACGCTCTTGTAAACTGCGCTGCTGAAGACTTTCAAACCAAAGCCACGCCACACCAACAAACAGCAGCCAAATCAGAAAAAAGGCAATAATCAGTGGCAACAATACTGGCAACTTGATTTTTGAAAGCTGTTTATTTGTCAACGACATATCCATGTTATGCAGCCCTACAGATTAATTTTCGACGATAAAGAAGTCCCAATCCACAACACGTGACTGAGCATGAAAACCTGGATAAGCACCTGATCCTAAATTCAAATTGCTCATCACACTAAGCGCAATAATTAACTGTCTTTGGCGTTCTGGGTCTTTCCCCTCTTGTACCCATCCAGTAAATCGGCGCACCACATTGAGTGGCAATTTAAGCGCATCGGAGGGTGTCTCTAAATTAAAAGGGTTGACCACATCTTCAAGGCCACGAGCTAATACTAGCGCCGTTATATAGCCTTCGAATCCACGCATATGAGGCGTTAGATAAGGATTAAGGTCAGCAAGACTTTTAGTGTAATCCTGGTAAGTCGGGGTTGTTAAAACAGAAGCCCCAAAAAAAGAAACAGATTTTAGAGAGCGGATAGACAACAACTGACCCTTAACTGATTTTGGATCCACAGCAGATGTTAACCAGAGCGTTTTATTCTCATAAAACGACATACCCAATTGCCGCAAAAGGATGTTTAACGTGCGGGAGTCCCCTAGTAGTAAAACTTCGGAATTAGTGATGGCGGAAGCACGTTTAACTGTGTCATGGAAACCCAGGGAGTTGGCTGGATAACTGACGCCCTCCACCTCAACTTTTTGAGCTTGGCAAGCTTGCTGCACAAAACCAAACATGACACTGGCCTCTGGATGCACAACAGATACCCGTTGAATGCCTTGGGCTTTAAAACTCTCACACAAGAATCCAGCCTCAGTGGACATAGTGGGGCGGACACTTAAAACGTTTCTGGTTTTATCTAGAGCTTGAGGAGGCATAGCAACGCCACCAAGAAACAGAATGTCTTCTCTTTCCGCTACGCGCGCTAACGCCAATGAAGAGTGCTCCCCCCCTCCCAAAATAGCTAAAACATTTTTGCGATTTGTAAAACGCTGGGCGTTTCTCTCTGCCAAAACTTCTGAGAACTCGTCATCGAGCGCTTCCAGTTTTAACGACTCGCCTCTCACTCCCCCTTGAGCATTAAGCTTGGCAAAGGCCGCTTGAACACCATAACGGTAGGCGAGGTTATCCTGCCCCAAAGGGCCGCTAAACCCCGCGCTCATACCAATTGTGATATCTGCGAAAACGGCCGGCGCTGACAAGAGAGCCAGCATCAGCACTAAATATTGCTTTACGGGAGCCACAAGCGAATCTTCCTAATCATTCCATACTTACGTAATTCTTACACAAATATTGGAAGCACGCCCATAAAAATCAGCTCAATTTCGACAGTATCCCATCAAACTCCTGTTCAGCAGCAAGTCTTTCCTCATGCTTTGATAAGGTGCCAAGCAAAGGCGCTGACAACATTCCTTGGAGCGTTGCGAGGTTTTCCTCAAAGTAAGGCATCTCTTCCAACCCAGCATTCGCCACCCAGCCAGCGATTTTTAAACCATCACGATTAATGGCTTCCATTGTGAGAATGGCATGATTCAAACATCCAAGCTTCATGTTCACCACCACAATCACCGGCAAAGCCAGGCGTTTTGCCACGTCGGACAATAACTCTCGATCATTTAATGGGACGCGCCAGCCCCCTGCCCCTTCTACTAAGGCGAAGTCATGGGGCGTAAGCAAGGTGCCTTTAATAAACCCTTCCAAACGGGAAGCATTGATGATCCGATTCTCTTTCGCTGCCGCAATATGAGGAGCAATGGCCGCTTCAAAAACCACAGGGTTCACCTGCTCGTATCGCAGCTTAACCGAGCTGGCCGCCTGAATACGCAAGGCATCCTCGTTTACCCATTTACCCTCTACTAATTCTGCCCCTGCGGAGATTGGCTTTACTCCTAAAGAGCGTAACCCTTGACGCCCAGCGGCGGTCAATAAGCCTTCACAGACGTGGGTTTTTCCGGCGTCCGTATCGGTTCCGGTGACAAAATACTGCTGTTTAGCCATGATTTACCTTTTTCAAACGTATAAACGCAACACGATAGGACAAGGGCAGCCCCTGTGTTTCTCGATAGCGTTCGTATTGGGTCTCAAAATTACGCCACTTACCTGGGCTGATAGGTGCAGCGCCATCTTTTATCAATGAGGCGCCTACTTTTTTGAGGGAATCTACCACATCTCTGACGCAGGGAAACCAGCTAGTAATAGTGTTTTGCTGGGCCTGTACCTCTTGAAAACCTGCTCTTCGACAGATTTTAAGTAGCTCATCATAGGACAAATACTGATTTTGGTGGGAGCAGCCATCCACTTGCTGCCAAGCTTGATTCAGCTCCGGCATTGAATCTTGCAGCAGGGTCGCGAATACTAGCTCCCCATCTTGTTTGAGTACCCGGTGCAACTCATCAAACAACACCTCTTGATTGAGACACCATTGCAAAGCAAGACTGGAAAAAATGCCATCCAATGATTGGCTTTTTAACGGCAGTGCCTCTGCATCCCCACAAATAAAGTGCGCCTCAGGCATTCTCCCTTGAGCTTGCTGCAGCATAGAGTGAGAAATATCAGCAGCCAATAAACTAGGACAAGTTTCAGCACTTGCAAACAGGGATAAGGCTCGCCCAGTTCCGGTGCCCAGATCCAACCAAACATCATCAGTCTGAGACACATTCACCATGGCAAATAATTGGTTTAATACCACCTCCTGGAAGGCGGCATAATCATCGTAGGTCTGCGCCGCTTTAGAAAAACGCGCGGCGACTTTTTGCTTATAGCTAGGAGAGATATTAGCGGGTTGAATGCTCATCTATGTACTGTTGTATTAAGGCCACACATTGTGGCTCATCTTCAATAAACGGCTGATGACCACAGTCTGGTAGAACCATCACTGTCTGCAGCAGGTTCGATGGCAATTCATTCACCACCTGAGCAGAAACCAGTCCATCTTGGGCACCAAACACATGCAAATTCGGAACATCCAGCAAAGCCATTTCTCGACGCACATCGAGCTGAGCCAACAAAGCCAAACCACGATTTAGCGCCTCAGGGTCAATCAACTCTTTAGGCTGAAAGGATGCTAACTGCTTCAGGGTCGCTTTTTCATCGCGACAGCCCTGGGATTGAATCGATAGAAAGCGTCGATAACCTTTTTCCGGTGTTTCACGCACCAGCTCAGCAAACTGATCGAACGTGGTTTGCTCCATCCCCAAAGGCCAATGCTCATCGGCAACAAATTTTGGAGCTGAGCCCAGGGTAATAACCCCTTCCACACAACTAGAGCGGCGTGCAGCAATATAATTTGCCACCATGCCACCCAACGACCAACCGACCCACCAACAAGGCTTAGGAGCCGAACGAATCAATTGCTCTGCTAAGGCATCAATATCGTAATTGGGACCAAAGCGATTACGCTTGTGCCAATCAGAATCCACCGAAATACCCGGCAAGTTAGCCAGCACCACATAAAAGTTCTTGCTCAGGGCTTGCGCCACCCTATGAAAGACTTCCTTCGGCATGGCCCAACCCGGGACGAAGAAAATCGCAGGATGACTCGGATCACCAAAAGCTTCTGTTTCAATAGGAGTACGCATAAACCATCACTTACCCAGGTCATTAAAGATGCGATCTAGGGTATCACATAAATAGATCACATCTGTATGACTGTGCTCAGCACTGAGAGTAATCCGTATACGAGCCGTATTCACCGGCACCGTTGGCGGACGTATGGCGGTACATAAAATCCCCTTCGCCTTTAGCTGCTCACTAATGGCGAGAGCTAACCCATTGGAGCCAACAATAATCGGTTGGATGGCACTGTTCGATGCCATTAACTGGGCAGGCCAATCCGCTGCTCGTGAGCGAAACAATTCAATATTACTCGCTAGCCTGCGCCGCCTTGCTTGCCCTTCCTCTGATCGAATCACCTCAAGGCTTTTTAACACCGTTGCTGCAACTGCAGGGGACATCGCCGTGGTATAAATAAACGGGCGAGCAAACTGGGTGAGGTATTCCGCCAAATCTTCAGAACAGGCCACAAAGGCTCCCGCCACACCAAATGCCTTGCCAAAGGTGCCCATTAGTAAAGGGACTTTAGAGGCATCTAGCCCAGCCAATGCCAGGGCGCCACGCCCATCATCTCCCAAACAACCAAGGCCATGGGCATCATCTACCATCAATGTCCACTGGCGAGCCGCGGCAGACTCTGCCAACAACTTTAATGGTGCAATGTCCCCATCCATACTGAACACCCCATCCGTCGCCAAAATACCAGCCTGATCAGACCGGTCCATAAGCTTTTCAGCACTTTGCACGTCCCCATGCAAATACCGACGAAACGGCGCCCCTGATAGCTGAGCCCCATCGATTAAGGAAGCATGATTAAGCTTATCCATGATGACAGGACGGTCTTTGCTACCCAGAGCAGAAATCACCGCCAAATTAGCCATATAACCTGTACTGAACAGTAAGACACGATCGTAGCCAAGCCACTGAGCTAACGCTTTTTCCAAGGCAGCATGGATATCTAAATGACCACAGACCAAATGAGAAGCACCACTTCCTACCCCCATCTCTAGGGCGGCATCCGCCATGGCTTGCTTAAGATCAGGATGGTTTGCCAGTCCTAAGTAATCATTTGAGCAAAACGACAGGTAGGGCTGGCCTTCCTGACTCACTCGGGTGGATTGAGGCCCTGCAATTTTTCGTACCGAGCGATATAAATCCTGAGATTTTCGCTCCTTTAGGGCCTGCTTAATCCAGTCTGGCGTACTAGCTGACGCTGGCATCATAAAAGAACTTAGACTCTTCTTGGGCTTTCGCTTGGGCAACGATAGATTCTTCTACCGCTTCATCAGACACATCATGGCGTTGCTCTGGTTTAATACCCAATTTTTCAAACAGCAAGCGGTCTTTGTCCGCCTCAGGGTTGCCTGTGGTCAGTAGTTTTTCACCATAGAAGATAGAGTTAGCCCCCGCCATAAAACATAAGGCTTGAGTTTGCTCGCTCATACCCTGACGACCCGCAGACAGGCGCACGTGAGAA
This sequence comes from Marinomonas vaga, assembly GCF_055388305.1. Taxonomy (NCBI): domain Bacteria; kingdom Pseudomonadati; phylum Pseudomonadota; class Gammaproteobacteria; order Oceanospirillales; family Oceanospirillaceae; genus Marinomonas; species Marinomonas vaga. Next base: position 1,970,935 of record NZ_AP043903.1, on the reverse strand, counting down.
TGAGGCATTAGAATACGGGCCACCGCGATGGTACGAATGAAATCAAACTCATCGAGATCGTCCACGTTCTCCAGAGGCGTACCCGCTACTTTCACCAGCATGTTAATCGGCACACTCTCAGGATGAGGCGTCATTTGGGCCAACTGACGCAGCAACCCTACACGATCTTTCTCTTCTTCTCCCATACCCATAATGCCGCCACAGCAAAGTTTTACGCCGTTGTCTCGTACTCGAGAAAGGGTATCTAAGCGCTCTTGGTAGGAGCGAGTGGTAATGATGCTGTCATAGTACTCTGGAGACGTGTCAAGGTTGTGGTTGTAGTAATCCAACCCTGCCTCGGCAAGTTGCTTCGCCTGATCTTCGTTTAGCGTCCCCAAGGTGACACAAGACTCAAGACCAAGCTGTTTAACGCCTTTAATCATCTCAAGCACGTAAGGAAAATCTTTTTGCGACGGATGCTTCCAAGCAGCCCCCATGCAAAAGCGGGTTGCGCCTTTTTCTTTCGCCAAGGTCGCTTCTTGCAACACCTTTTGCACTTCCATGAGCTTTTCTTTCTCTAGCTCTGTGTTGTAATGACCACTCTGAGGACAGTATTTGCAGTCTTCTGGGCAAGCCCCTGTTTTAATGGACAACAAGGTACTAACTTGAACTTGATTCGGTGAAAAGTGTGCCCTATGTACGGATTGAGCATGGAATAGCAGATCCATAAAAGGCAAATCAAACAATGCCTGAACTTCTTGGCTCGTCCAGTCAAATCGGGGTTCAGTGGAAATATTCACCGTATCGGCTCCATCATTTTATTGTTGCAAGGAACGCAATACTAATGAACAACAGAAATCTGTCAACCTTGATATTTAACAAGGTTTACAAAAGGCTGAATATAGAACAGTGCTATATTTGCGGTTTTAAAGGGGAAGGAAACCTTTGCTCCCAATGTCGCACCTTCCTCACACCAAACACCCACCACTGTGGCCAATGCGCTCGCCCCACCCTAGTCAGCATCGACATTTGTGGTCAGTGTCAAAGCCATCCACCTGCCTTTAAATCGGTCATTGCCCCGCTGGTATACAGTGGTCTTACTCGTGCCCTCATCACCCAAGCGAAATTCAACAACAAAGGCCACCTATTTCGCCCCTTAGCAAAGTTATTAGCCCATGCATTGCTAGAGCAGCTGGACCTCTCAAAACCTTGGCACTGGTGCGTGGTGCCTACCGGGCGAAGCTCTCTGCTAGAGCGGGGCTACTGTCAAACACGCTTCATTCGTAAGCTTCTAAAATCACATTTAAAACATACCTTAGAGCATCCTTTTCATACCTTTGATATTTCCCGTAGCCAGGAGCGCCCAACACAACACACCCTTAAAAAGAAAGAACGCCAACGCTTAAGTGCCAAGGCATTTACCGTGGCAAAGCCTGCACCGGACTATGTGATACTGATTGACGACCTCATTACCACAGGCAGCACCATCGAAGCCTGCGCCAAAGCACTCAAGCAGGCAGGCAGCAAAGAAGTCATTGTGGTCGCTTTGGCACGCACACCATCTCAAACTAGCGAGCCCCTGTAAATTTCGCTAGTATCCCGCCACATTCATCACATTTGGCTGCTCATCTATGAACCAAGCACAACTCATCGAGCTCGATAAACAACTCCTGTGGCACCCTTACACTTCTATGAGTCACCCAGCACCCCATTTTTTGGTGAAGGGTGCAGAAGGCTGTGAAATTGAGCTAGCCGATGGTCGTAAGCTGATTGATGGTATGTCCTCTTGGTGGAGCGTTATTCATGGCTACAACCACCCAAGCATCAATGACGCCATGACACAACAGATACACTCTTTTTCCCATGTCATGTTTGGTGGTCTTACCCACGAACCCGCTATTGCTCTGGCACAGAAGTTAGTGAGCATGACACCTGAGTCACTCCAGCGTGTCTTCTTTTCTGACTCTGGTTCAGTGTCTGTGGAAGTGGCTTTAAAAATGGCCATACAGTACTGGCATACCCAAGGCCTTCCCTCTAAGCAGCATTTCGCGACCCCACGCTCGGGTTATCATGGGGACACCTTTGCTGCCATGTCGGTGTGTGATCCAGTGAATGGCATGCACAGCATGTTTAACCAAGCTTTAACGCCTCAGTATTTCGTCTCACCGCCACCCACAGGTCTTACAGAGCCTGTTCAAGAAGCTTACCTCCAAGAGATACGCATTCTTTTTGAAGCCGAGCACCACCAGTTGGCAGGCTTTATTATTGAACCTGTCGTACAAAATGCCGGAGGCATGCGTTTTTACAATCCGAGCTATTTGGATGAGCTTCGTGCCCTATGCGATGAGTTCGATATATTGCTGATCTTTGATGAAATAGCCACTGGCTTTGGCCGAACTGGCAAGCTGTTTGCCACTAATCACTGCCATATTGAGCCTGATATTATGTGCTTAGGTAAGGCACTTACTGGGGGCTACATCACCCTGGCAGCCACTCTGGCCAACGACAAGGTGGCCCTAGGCATTAGCCAAGATGGCGGAGTATTTATGCATGGCCCAACCTTTATGGGCAATGCCTTGGCGTGCTCAGCCGCAAACGCCAGTCTTGATTTAGTGGCAAGCTATGACATTGAAAATAAAGTGGGGGCTTTGCAAAGCTGGCTTGAAGAAGCCCTAAAACCCTGCGAATCACTTGATGCTGTGGCCAGTATTCGCTGCCTTGGTGCCATTGGTGTTGTGGAGCTCCATCAGCCAGTTAATCTCCATGAAATCCAACCCATGTTTGTGGAGCAAGGCGTGTGGATCAGACCCTTTGGCAAGCTTATTTATCTGATGCCCCCTTATGTGATCACCAAACCTCAAATTGAGCAGCTTGGACACGCCATCTATCAAGTCATCGAAACTTACCACAGTGACTCATAGAGGCTCCTACAAATAGAACTCTTGTTAATAGAGCTCTTGTGAATAGAGCTCTTGTGAATAGAGCTCTTGTGAATAGAGCTCTTGTGAATAGAGCTCTTGTGAATAGAGCTCTTGTGAATAGCGCTCAATCAAAAGCACAGAGCCCCCAAGGTATGCGCTACCCACAAAAAAGCCGAGCTTTATGCTCGGCTTTTTTATGCACTTAACACTAGCTGTTATTGCTTCATTCGCTCCGCTAGATTGCCCTGCTCATAGGCTTCTTCTTCGATATGGGCAATGTTTGCCACGATATTCTCAGCTCGCTCAATGCTCTCGACACTCAGACGATCCACTTCCATCATTTGCTCACTTAAAGAGGTGGCAACACCTGCCTGCTCTGAGGTAGCCAAATTGATTTGAGCTGTCATTTCCACAATATGGCTGATGGCTTCTTCAATGGTGCTCATGCTGTCTGCCACTTGAGTTACACCGGAAACACCATCGTTTGCTACTGTCGCACCTTTCTCAATCGCTTCTAATACATCGTGAGTATTACGTTTCAATTCTTCCGTGGTGTCATGAATGCTTTGTGTGGCGTCTTGGGTGCGTATCGCTAGAGCGCGTACTTCATCCGCCACCACAGCAAAACCTCGGCCCGCCTCCCCTGCTCGTGCTGATTCAATGGCAGCGTTCAAAGCAAGCAAGTTGGTCTGCTCAGCAATGTCACTGATAGAGTTCACCAGCTCATTGATTCGGTCGCTTTGCTTGGCAAGCTGCACCACCACGTCTTTCGCCGCATTCACTTCAGAATAGACCTTTTGCATGGTGTTGCCGGTATTCAACGCCAAATCGCGACTCGCCTTGGCTTTGTCTTCTACGGAAGCTGTCTCATCCGCTGCCATACGTACGTTCTCAGCGATTTGATTCACACTCGCCTGCAGCTGAGTGGTGGCAGACACTACTGTCTGAAAGCTATCACGCTGACGATTAAAATTGGCTAGATTTGAGGTGACACTCTGCTTCGCTTCTACGGCTCTTTGCTGCAGCTGCTGCGAACCAACCAACAAACGATGACGGAAGGTAAAGGCTGCTGCCGTTTGATGCAACTGAGCAAAACTGATGGCGATGTTGGGCCCAACCCCTTTGAAATATAGGTATTGACCGATGGGGTTATGGGCTTCATCAGACAATTTATTTATGGTTTCTTTGAGGGATTGGCGCTGAGTTAAATTAATAGTGGCACCAATCACCGCCAAGATTGGCGAGACAATCTGCAACCATAAGTAAGGTGAAAATAACCCCGCCACACCAAACAACACGAAGAACAAGGCATTTAACCAAGCTTGACGCCACATCCAACCTCTAAATCGCACCATAGCAGGCACAGGATGTTTGCCCGAATTGACCCGCTCATAGACGGACTGGGCGTGACGTTTCTCTTCATTGGTGACTTTTTGACGAACGGACTCATAGCCAATGACTTTACCATTATCAATCAAGGGACTCACATGGGCACTCACCCAATAATGATCGCCGTTTTTACAACGGTTTTTCACGATCCCCATCCAGCTTTTACCTGCTTTCAGGTTCGCCCACATGTCAGCAAAAACAGCCGGAGGCACGTCTGGATGGCGAATTAAGTTATGGGGCTGACCAATTAACTCGTCACGAGTGTAGCCCGCTACATCACAGAAGTCGTCATTGACAAAGGTAATACGCCCTTTTACGTCAGTACTAGAGACTAGGGTATAGCGATCAGAAAAATCATTTTCCTTGTTAGTAACAGACATCTTTCGCATAGAGATTCCCAACAATGAAGTATTTTTATTTAGGTTAACCTTAAGATTTACATGTTCTTTTCGCAATAGCTACGACTAAACACTATTCGTCATCAAATCCTTGATAAGCATCCGGCGCTAAGTCCTCAAAGCGGGTAAATTTACCAATAAACGCCAAACGACAGGTGCCGATTGGACCATTACGCTGCTTACCAATAATAATCTCGGCAATCCCTTTATGGGGCGAGTCTTCGTGATATACCTCGTCACGATAAACAAAGGAGATCACGTCCGCATCCTGCTCAATCGCTCCCGATTCACGAAGGTCTGAGTTAACAGGCCGTTTATTTGGTCGTTGTTCCAAACTACGGTTCAACTGGGACAGCGCCACCATAGGGCAATTCATTTCCTTGGCAATGGCTTTGAGGGAACGGGAAATCTCAGAAATCTCGTTGGTACGCCCTTCACTGAAGCCTGGAATTTGCATTAGCTGCAAATAGTCGACCATGATCATAGCCACACCACCATGTTCACGGGCAATACGTCGCACCCGGGAGCGCATTTCCGTAGGGCTGATGCCACCCGTGTCATCGATAAACAACTTACGGTCTTTGAGCATTTTGACCGCAGACATTAGCTTATCCCAATCTTCTTGGATCAACTGACCCGAACGCATACGGGTTTGGTCGATTCGCCCTAGCGAGGACAACATACGCATCATCAGCTGTTCTGCCGGCATCTCCAAACTGAAAACGATAACAGGAAGATCACTAATCATGGCTGCGTTTTCAACCAAGTTCATGGCGAAGGTGGTCTTACCCATGGAAGGACGCCCAGCCACAATCACCAAGTCGGCGGGTTGTAACCCTGAAGTCATCGCATCCAAATCCGTGAACCCGGTACTCAAACCAGTAATAGCACCGTCCTGATGATACAACTCATCAATCTTATCCACCGTGGCACTGAGGATATCGGAGGCAATACGAGGCCCACCTTTCTTTTCACCGTTTTCAGCGATTTGAAAAATTTTACGTTCCGCTTCGTCCAACACCTCGGCAGCCGACATCCCTTCAGGATGATACGCTCGGCCAGAGATCTCGCTGGTTGTACTGATCAAGCGACGCAACACTGAGCGCTCTTTAACGATCTCAGCATAAGAACCAATGTTTGCCGAGCTTGGGGTCGCCTCAACCACTTCGATCAAGTAAGCCACACCCCCGACAGTTTCTAGCTCGCCGCGTTTATCTAAACGCTCACTGATTGTCACCACATCAATGGGCTCAGAATCATCAGCTAGACGAGCAATCACTGCAAACATAGAGCGATGCTCAGGGCGATAAAAATCGTCTGCTACCACCAGCTCAGACACCCGATCCCAAGCTTGGGGGTCTAACATCAATCCACCGATGACAGATCGCTCTGCTTCAATGGAATAAGGGGGCATTTTTATCGAGGAGACTTCAGTATCTTCTAGTTGCACAAAACACTCTCAGGAAACGGTAAATTCAAATGACAACAAAGCTTATCATTCTGCCCTCAAAACGCTAGGGACTTACTCCAATATTGGCTTAAAAAGTTGCCATAAAAAAAGGGCGCTCTGTAAAACAGAGCGCCCTCTTATTCGACGGTAATTTCTAAGAAATTACTGTGCTACAACGTCTAGAGTAACTGTAACAGTTACGTCAGCGTGTACTTGTACGTCTACTTCGTAAGTACCTACGTTACGTAGAGCACCTTCTGGAAGACGTACTTCAGATTTAGCAACTTCAACGCCACCAGCAACGATCGCGTCAGCGATGTCACGAGTACCGATAGAGCCGAAAAGTTTACCTTCGTCACCAGCGTTAGCAGTGATAGTGAAAGTTTTACCTTCTAGCGTTTGAGCACGAGTCTCAGCAGCCGCTTTACGCTCTGCAGCTTGTGCTTCAAGTTCTGCACGGCGTTCTTCGAAAGAAGCTAAGTTAGACTTAGTTGCCATTACAGCTTTTTTGTTTGGAATCAAAAAGTTACGTGCGAAACCTGGTTTAACAGCAACAACGTCACCGATACCGCCTAGTTTGCCTACTTTGTCGAGTAGAATCACATCCATCTCGATCACCTCTAAAATAAATTAACGAGCTTTAATTGAAGTCGGAAGGTTTTGACTGTAGCCGTTCTCGAATCCCTACAAAGCTATCGATCACAGCAATCATGATCAGAATATTCGCAAAGTAAGAGCTCAGAACCAGTATGCCAATCAAATAGAATGCAACCAGTCCAACCATCCCAATTTTTTTCAGTGCCAGAATACCGTGCACCAATGCTAAACCAGGTATTACCAGAGCCGGCAAAGCCGCTCTTGATAAAATCTCAAAGCCACCACCTAGACTCTCCCCTACCAACACCATTGCACCGAGTACAAGAGCGATTGGCAAAGGCAATCTAAATTGATGGAACTCTTTCTTTAACCCACCAGGGTTAAACAATTGAGCTTGCCAGCGGCGTGCTAAAAACAGCGCAGCCACGGCAACATAAGCCTGCATTACAGACATGGCGATCACCGCCTGTTGAATAATCAGTTCTTTTGAGGGAACAGACTCTTCACCTTCACGGGTCAAAATTTGCTGAATCAGTTCTGCAACCAAATCCAGAATATTGCCCATCAAGAGCGGCTGAACCCAGGAAGAGATGACTGCGAGAATACTCGCTCCCAAAACCACCCAAGCCCAAGACACTTTTTCCCTTAGCACATAGGCCAACAGGTAAGCGTCGATCAGCACCATGAGTGCTGTTGCATCCCCTTGGATCGTCCACAGCACTATGGCTGGTAAACATCCCCAAGCTAATACAGGTATTCCTTCCTTTACACCTTTACGAAGTACCACAAGTCCTAAGACTGCAGCGCCTAACCAAAACAACATTGGGATGATGCTGCACAATGCTACCGCTATGATAGCATTCATGCGCTTTTTCATTACCCAGTTAGCTAAACCGCTCATGTAATACTTCTTTGTCGCTTCTTAGTTGAAGTGACCGTCAGTGTATGGAAGCAAGGCAATGTAGCGAGCGCGTTTGATAGCAGTCGCTAGCTGACGCTGGTAACGCGCACGTGTGCCAGTAATACGGCTTGGTACGATTTTACCAGTTTCAGTGATGTAACCTTTTAGAGTATCTAGATCTTTGTAATCGATCTCTTTAACGCCTTCTGCGCTGAAACGGCAGAACTTACGACGACGGAAAAAACGAGCCATAATGTATCTCCTAATTAATCAATTATTCAGCAGAGTCGTCTGCAGCTTTGTCGGCAGCAGCTTCTGTTGTTTTCTCTTCACGCTGTGGAGCAGGACGACGCTCTTCACGGCTTTCAGAGGCTTTGATTGGAGACACTTCAGTTACCGCTTCTTTACGACGGATAACTAGGTTACGGATGATTGCATCGTTGTAACGGAAAGTGTCGTTTAGCTCAGCCATCACACCTTCAGACGCTTCAATGTTCATAAGAACGTAGTGCGCTTTGTGGATTTTGTTGATTGGGTAAGCTAGCTGACGACGGCCCCAGTCTTCTAGACGGTGTACTTGACCGCCATCTTCAGTGATCAAGTTAGTGTAACGCTCGATCATTGCTGGAACTTGTTCGCTTTGATCTGGGTGTACCAGAAACACGATTTCATAATGACGCATGATTGCTCCTTATGGGTTCTTAGTCTCCACGCTTTCCCCGTTAAAAAGCTGTGAGACAAGGAGTAGTAAATTACGGGGACGCGAATTATATACCGCAACCCTATAATTAAAAAGCCTAAGCGAATAAAAAATAACCTTTTCTAGTGTAAAACCAATCTTTATCCCTTACCCACCCACAGATTGAGCAAACATTACGCAAGGGCGCTCATATAACCAGCCCTCTCGACACTAGAGGACGAAGGCGTTATGGTTTCGCACCTATATCTGACAGCCAAAATTCGAATAGCTAGTCATCACATAATTCTAAGAAAGGACTCCCTATGCCCGCGTTCGTATTTCTCTTGTTGCCCATTCTGTTTTGGTCTGGCAACTATGTCCTTGGTCGCCTAACCGTTGGCGACGGTGTCGACCCTTACACCATTTCCTTCTTCCGCTGGTTTATTGCTTGCTTGGTCATTATACCTTTGGCATTCCCCAAGATTCGTCAGGACCTTCCTCAGATAAAGCAACACTTGCCCATGCTGACCTTCCTCGCGTTTCTAGGTATCTGCAACTACAACCTATTCCTATACATAGGACTACAGTCCACCACAGTAACCAATGCGGTACTACTGAACTCTTTAATGCCGGTTATGATCCTCATTACCGCTCGAGTCCTACTTGGATCCAAGACAAACAGCCTGCAAAACCTTGGCATTCTTGTTTCTACCGTGGGCGCATTGGTGATAGTCAGCCGTGGCAGCTTAGATACCTTACTTCACCTAACCGTCTCATCCGGGGATTTGTGGATCATAACCGCCGCTATCAGTTGGGCGATCTATTCAGTGTTGTTAGTGAAACGCCCAGCCATGCATTTGCTGAGCTTTTTTGCCGTGACTGCCATGATCGGCACCTGCATCCAGTTTCCTTTGTACCTGTTGTTCTCTTCAAAAGATCTTGCTGAACTGACGACAGCAAACTGGGGAGCCATTATTTACATGTCATTATTTGCTTCCATCGGCGCCTTTATTTGTTGGAACGCAGGCATCCAAAGACTTGGTGCCACCACCGCAGGTCACTTTGTACACCTGCTCCCTGTGTTCAGCATCTTTTTATCAACTCTGTTCTTAGGGGAAGTGATGGAAGGCTTCCATGGTATTGGCATCTTCCTGATCTTTTCAGGAATTGGGATTGCTACCCTACTCAATAAACAACTAGCCAATCGCGCCCAAAAAACCTCTTAAACCTTCTTACGACTGATTTGCGCGCTCAAGAACACGCTCACGAAAATCAATACAGTCCCAGAAATCGCTAAGGCATCTGGGACATGCCCCCAAATCGCCCACCCCCAAAAGCCAGCAAACACTATCCCCACATAACTCACTGGAGACACGACGCTGGCGGGGGCATAGGTGTAAGCCAAGGTATATAGAAACATCCCCACATAGAGAGTCACGGACACCAATAGCACCCAAAACCAAGTGCTACTGGGCAATGCGAGGCTTTCTCCTTGAATAAGAGCCAAGGGCAAGGACAACAAAGCCGAAATGACAAAATACACAAGCATGGTTTCTTGACTGGAAACATGACTACTAAGCAGTCGCGTTGTCACCATAGAAAACGCCAACCCCACCGCAGATAAGAACCCCACAATATGCCAAGGATTAAAATGATCCGGCGTGGGATTAATCACTAACGCCACCCCGACAAAGCCGATCACTAAAGGTAGCCAGCGGGCTTTAGGCACCATGACTCGGTGCATAATCAACACCACAAAGGGCACACACAGAGGCGCGCAAGATCGCAGCAAAGACGCCTCTACCAAGGGAATATGATTCAATGACCAGTAGTAAAATAGAAATCCGGTAAAACCACCGAAACTTCGCAGAAAGTGTGCTTTCACTACAGCTTTAGGACGTCGTTCCCACTTGCCCCACATTTGTGGCAGTAGCACCAAAACACAAAACAGGCTTTGCCAAAACACCAACACAGGCACAGCAATCTGGGTTTGAACTTGTTTTGCCGCAACGGCAGTAATAGACATGATGAAGGCATAAGCCAAGGTGGCGTAGATGCCTTTCTTTACGAGATAGACGTCACTCAAGAGTGCTTCCTTGTGAGATAGGTAACCGATACTAGTCACCTATCATCGCTTTATTTCTCTCGAGTTGAAACCTGCAAATATCGGTTAAAAGGTGAATTCACTGGCATCTCATGCAATATTTTTGCATCAGCTTGTGCCACAACTTTGCCTGCCTCGACCAAGATAACCTGCCCTCCCAATAACGCCACATCTCCAGGGCTGTGGGTCACCATAATGGTTGTCCAATCATACTGGTCCGTTAGGTCCTTAATCAGATGCAGCATGTCCGAACGCAACTTAGGATCCAAAGCACTAAAGGGTTCATCTAATAGTAAAATCGGCTTCTCACGTACTAAGACTCGAGCTATCGCCACCCGCTGGGCCTGACCTCCCGACAGCTGATCAGGGAAGCTATCACTGTATTCCTGCAAAGCCACTTGTTCCAATGCCCAAGTTACTTTTGCGGCTTGTTCTGAAGACAGCTTTCGAGAAGGAGACAAACCAATGGCAATATTGTCCTTCACGGTTAACTGGGGAAATAAATTATCACTCTGAAATAACGTTGTGATAGGGCGTTCATGGGGTAAGCAAGACAATAAATCTTGATCATCAAAACACAGAGTTCCTTGCCCTTCGATGTAGCCACCTAGCAGAGACAACAGGGTACTTTTGCCCCCGCCACTTGCTCCCAAAATGGCCGTCACACCTGCTTCCAGCTGACCTTGATAATGGGCATCAAACCCTTGCCAACGATACTTTAGATCAAACGACAGCACGGCGACCTCCCACCAAACGGTTAATCACATAGAACAACATCAAACACAACAAAATCAGCACCACAGCCACACAAGCGCCCTGCTCGACTCGATAAGATCCGATGAGCTGAAACAAATACATGGGTAAGGTCTCCAAGCCCTTGGAGCCAAACAACGCCACCACCCCCAAGTCTCCAAGACTCAGTAGCACGGCATAAGCCAGGCCCTGCGCAGCAGCTGAACGAATCTGCCCCCACTCTAAACGCAAGCGAGCCCAGCCTGTTATATTCATCTGGGCATACAAGTGCCGAAAGCGTTTTTCCTGTTGATAAATGGTCGGCATCAAGGCCCGCAACACAAAGGGCAAAGCCATCACAGCATTGACCCAAACCACAATCCAATAGGCATGCTTGATACTGACTCCGAGATTACGAAACAGCAAAAACAATCCCGTTGCCAAGACTAAGCTCGGCACCATCAGCACTAAGTTACCCGATTGCTCCAACCGCTGGGCCCATGCATCCGTTTCCTGACGCCAACGCAAGGCTCGCGCTAATGCCGCAATACTAAGCCCAATCCCTAGTGCTAAAAGCCCCGATGGCAACGCGATTCGCACCGAATGCCACAGGGACCACCAAAGATCTTCCATGCCTAAGGTCTGCCAAAACAACGCACTAAAAATCGGCACCAAGATGGCGGCAAAGGGCGGCAGCACCCAAAGTAACACCACCGCCAAAGCACTGAAATCGGCCAAATTAGCCCACCAGCTTGAAGGTAACCGCAGGCGCTCCCCCTGATACAAGCTCACATCCTGACGCACCGATGGGGCAAAACGATACACCGCCAAAGCCACTAAAGAACAAATCAACACCTGCAACAAAGACAAGTAACTCGCCTTATTGAGATCAAACTCAAACCTCAGCGCCTGATAAATCGCCACCTCTAAAGTACTGGATCGAGGACCGCCCCCAAGACTCAAGACCACCGCAAAGCCAGAGAAACACAGCATAAAAATCAGTAAGAAAACACCGGGCAGGTTCTTTCTCAAATAGTGCCATTCAATCAACTGGAACACGTGCCAACGGGATAAACCAAGTTGACTGGCGAGCCGCCATTGAGCATCAGGAATCAAGCTGTAAGCTTGCAAAATCACTCGCACTGCCAATGGCATATTGAAAAACACGTGTGCCAGCAAGATGCCTCCCAGTCCATACAAGGGAAAAGACACACCAAACACACTGGTGAACCAGCCACTACGACCGTACACCACCACAATCCCCAAGATCGCCACTATGGTTGGCACCACCATAGAAATCGCAAACAAAGACAACAAGGTTTGTCGCCCTAAAAAGCGCCTATGAAACAAGCAAGACGCCATAGGGATCGCCAGTAGAATACTCAAAAGAGCACTCAGACTGGCCTGCAAAAGTGAGAAGCGGACAACCCGCCAAGTATAGGGATCCGCAAAATACTGCCCCCAAGAACTGGGCGAGGCATAGCCGAGGAGTGCTGCAAATGCCGCACCCGCAATGACTAAATAAAGAGAGAAGCCCAGCCAAGCTGGGCGTAAATAAGATGAGAAAATCAAGATTAACGGGTAGTAGCTTCTAACCACTCATTCACCCAAGCCTGACGGTTTTTAGCCACTTCTTTGGCATCCAAGGTCAACACTTTTGTAGGCTGTGGTTGAGCTAAAAAGGCCTCAGGCAGCGGTGCCACGTCACTCACAACTGGGTACATCCAGTTGCCAGTAGCGACTTCATTTTGGAATCCTGGAGCCAAGATGAACTGCATGAACTGCTCCGCCAAGGCTTTATTTGGGGCATTCTTCAACATAGCAGCCACTTCGATCTGTGGGTAAAAGCCTTCTGAGGCTAGTGCCGCTTGGTACTTGTCTTCCCCTTCCGCCACAATATGGTACGCCGGAGACGTGGTATAACTCAGTACAACATCCGCCTCGCCTTTTAAGAACAAGCTGTACCCATCGTACCAGCCTTTGGTCACAGTCACCGTATGACTAGCAAGTTGCTCCCATGCATCCGCTGCCTGATCACCGTAAACGGACTTCATCCACAGCAACAAACCCAGCCCCGGCGTCGAAGTACGAGGGTCCTGGTAAATCACTTTTAGGTTTGGGTTTTCCACAACTTCTTGCAGAGACGTTGGCGGTGTCGCCAGGGTTTCACTGTTATAGATAAAAGCAAAATAACCTTGGTCAAACGGTACGAAAAGCTTGTCGTCCCAACCGCCTGGGGTGGTCACAGCAGAGGTATCAACCCCATGCTCTGCTAACAAACCAGACTTTTTAGCCGCTTCCATGACATTCAAATCCAAACCTAACAACACATCTGCTTCGGATGCTTCCCCTTCCAGTTGCACACGGGACAAGATACCAACAGAGGAATCCAACGCCACAAAGTTCAGTTCGCAATCACATTGGGCTTCAAAGTTCGCTTTGATTTTTGGCCCTGGCCCCCAATCGGAAGAGAAGGAATCATAGGTGTACACGTTCAGAGTTTGCGCTGTAGTGATAGACGACACCAATAAGGCCGCCCCAGCGAAAGCAAAAGATTTAAAAGACATAGTCGCTCCGTAAATGAGCGGCGTATAACTGGAATGGCGAAGCCGAATGGGACTTGCAATCTCAATTCCTACGCCAGCATGATCTGGTTCAGGTTCAATGGGTTAACCAACCAAGGTTTCTCAGCAGCCCAACTAGGCCACACCCCATGAGATATAAAAAATGTGTTGTAACGCGCGGGCTATTCTAGCAAAACCCTAGGAGATGTCTAAAGATTGTAATACTCGTTGAAGCGCTCCTTGATTAGCCTGAGCATTCGCCAAAGCTCGCTGCCCCATCTCTGTACGCTTTTGGGAGTCCTGCAGAACCAGAAGCTCATCTTCCAGCTCTGATACAGACTGAACACGAGCCGCCCCTTGATCAGCCACCAAAGATTCCGTGATGTCCGCAAAGTTAAACGTGTGAGGCCCCACCAACACTGGCTTTGCCAGCACCGCAGGCTCAATAGGGTTATGACCACCCCGCTCAATCATACTACCCGCCACAAAGGCCACATCCGACACAGCGAAGTAACGCATCATCTCGCCCATGCTATCGCCCAACAAAATATCCGCTCCTGACCAGCTAGCAAGATCCTCATGAGAGCGTTTGGCAGTCACCAAACCAGACTGCTGACAAAGGGAAAACACGGCATCGAAACGTTCTGGATGTCGAGGAACCAAAATAAGCTTAGCCTTAGGAACCTGTTTTTTAAGGGCTTTATGCGCTGCCAGAAATTGCTCGTCTTCACCGGGATGAGTGCTGGCCGCAATCCATACAAACTCATCTTCCGGTGCTAACGCAGAACGCCAAACAGCCCCTTGGGGATCGTCTGGCGCAATGACGTCAAATTTGATGTTACCCACTACGGAAACCTGTCGGGCACCCAGTTGCTTAAAGCGCTCCGCATCCGCTGCGGCATGAACTAAAAAACGATCAGGAAGAGCCATCAGCTTATGGGAAAAGAAACCAAACTTACCGTAGCGCTCAGCAGAGCGTTCACTTAAGCGGGCATTGATGATTTGAATAAACAAGCCTTTTGCTTTGGCAACTGTGAGCAGATTTGGCCAAAGTTCCGTTTCAATGATGGCCAACTGCGGACAAGTAAGATGCTTCAATGCACGGCGCACACACATGCCATGATCTAACGGCAAGTAACGGTGCTGGACCTTTCCAGCAAACCACTTTTGCACCTGCTCTTCCCCAGTGGGAGTGACGGTAGTTATTAATAAAGACTTGTCAGGGTTAGCCGCTAGCCACTGGGTTACCAGAGGTTTTGCCGCCAGCACTTCCCCTACGGAAGCACAATGCAACCAAAGGTCCGCTGTCACACTCCCCCAATGACCTAGGGCTTCAGTCACCCGATAATTGTCATAGCGTTTGTGATAGCGCCAGATTCGCCGTGCAATCAGTGGTGACGCCAGCGCTAATAACAATCGGTACAACCACATGCTCGCTACTCTTCGCTAAACTGCTTTTGGTGCAGGCCAGCATAGGCGCCATTTAGCTCTAATAATTCTGCATGAGAGCCTGACTCAATGATGGTGCCATGATCCACCACGGCAATGATGTCTGCGTTTTCAATGGTCGATAAGCGGTGGGCAATGGCAATGGTGGTGCGGTTTTTCATCAAGGTATCCAACGCCTGCTGAATAGCACGCTCGGACTCTGTATCCAAGGCCGAGGTCGCTTCATCAAGGATCAAGATTGGCGCATTTTTAAGAATGGCTCGGGCAATGGCGATACGCTGGCGCTGACCACCAGACAAGAGCACACCGTTTTCACCTACGACCGTATTTAAGCCCTGATCCAATTCTTGGATGAATTCCCAAGCATTGGCCGCCTTGGCCGCTTCAATAACCTCTTGCTCTGACGCATCACGCAAGTAACCGTAGGCAATATTGTCTCGAATAGAGCCGTTAAATAACACGACGTTTTGATTCACCAGGGCAATCTGACTACGTAATTCACGTAACGGATACTGGCGGATATCATGATCGTCGATCAGCAACTCCCCATCGGTCACATCGTACAGACGGGGTATCAAGTTCGCCATAGTGGATTTACCACCGCCAGAGCGCCCAACCAAGGCCAGAGTTTTGCCCGCCGGTACAGTCAGATTAATGCCATTTAACGCAAGACGGTCAGTATTAGGGTATTGGAACGACAGGTCACGCCACTCAATATTGCCCTGAGCTTTAGGTAGCGCCTTAGTCCCTTGATCCACTTCTTCCGTCATATCGATGAATTCAAAGATACTTTGAGCCGCTGCAATCCCTTTTTGCAGTATGCTGTTTACATCGGTTAATTGACGAGCAGGCTTGCTCAACATACCCGCAGCACCAATAAAGGCAACGAAGTCACCCGCTGACATTTGCGCGCTCAAGTTAGGATCCAGTGCCAACCAAATCAAAACAGCCAAGGCAATGGCAACGAGGAATTGCACCACAGGAATGTTCAGAGCCTTTGTCAGCTCCATCTTCATTTGCGAGCGACGATTATCATCCGCCGCTTTACTGAAGCGTTGTCTTTCGTACTCAAAGCCACCAAAAATCTTCACCACTTCTTGGCCCTTGATGGACTCTGACGCCACATCAGACACACCGCCCATGGCATTCTGAATGTTTTTGCTTAATTTTCGGAAGCGCTTAGAGGCATAGGACACCACAAAACCAATCACAGGAATGATCAATAAAAACAGCAAAGAGAGCTTCCAATTGGTGTACAGCATGTAACCCAATAAACCAATTACGGTGAAGCCTTCACGCAATAGGGTTTTCACGGCTGACGTCACCGCGCCAATTACCTGCTCAGTGTCGTAAGTAAGCTTAGAGAGTAGGCGCCCAGAAGGCATGTCGTTGTAGTAACTAGAAGGCAAGGCCACCAATTTATCGAACATGGTTGTACGTAGATCATAAACCACCTTATTAGCGATTTTCGCCATAAAGTAGCTTCCTAAAAATGTACCTGTGCCACGGAACAGAAATACGCCCAAGATCGCTGCAGGAATCAGGATACGGTTTTCCGAGATAGTGCCGGAAGAGACCACGTCAACAATGTGCTTTAGCAAAGCAGCCAAAGCGGGCTCCATGGCGGAGTACATCAAATACCCCAGAATACTGAGTAAAAACATCCACCAAGAGGAACGAATATAACCTAACAGGCGAAAATAGATTTTCACGCCAGAGGCGGCATTTTTAGCGTCTGATTGAGACATTAAGCGTTCGCCTTTTCAATGATCGAGGTGGTCGAATAACCGTCCACAAAAGACAGCACTTTCACTTCGCCACCATGGGCCATGACATGCTCTGCCCCAACGATGGATTCCACCGTGTAATCACCGCCTTTTACCAAGATATCTGGGGTTAAGGCTTCAATGATTTCCAGTGGTGTATCTTCATCAAACCAAGTGACCCAGTCGATGGCACCAATGCCTTCCAACACCGCCATACGGTGGGTTAAGTCATTTACAGGTCGCTTTTCGCCTTTCAAGCGTTTTACGGAAGCATCTGTATTCACGGCAACAATCAAACGATCTCCTAAGGCTTTAGCTTGTTTGATGTAAGCCACATGCCCTGGGTGCAAGATATCAAAGCAACCATTGGTGAAGACGATTTTCTCACCGTTTAATTGCGCTAAGTTAATCTGTTCCTTCAATTCTTCTGGGGACAACACACCGAAGTTACTTGAATGGGAGCGAGCAAACATGATGGCTTCTAGGGTCTCGGCACTGATGGATGCCGTACCGAGTTTACCCACCACGTAACCTGCGGCCTGGTTAGCATAATCCACCGCATCAGAAAAACGTTTGCTAGTGGTGTACACAGCGGTTAACACGGCGACCACCGTATCCCCAGCGCCAGTCACGTCAAATACTTCTTTTGCTGCAGTAGCAAGGGAGAAAGAATTTTTACCGTCTTCCAGTAGGATTAAGCCATCTTCACCGCGAGTCACCAGCAAGGCTTTCCAACCAAAACGTTCACGTAACTCACGCCCCTTGCGCTCGATTTCTTTACTGTCTGCACAAGGACCGACAATGGCTTCAAATTCAACAAGGTTAGGCTTGACTAAAGTAGCCCCTTGATAGATAGAAAAATCATTACCTTTAGGGTCCACAAAACTCGGCACACCCGCATCGTTGGATTTAGCGATCAATGTTTGAACGTCCGCAAGACAGCCTTTAGCGTAATCGGAAAACACGACAGCACTGGCACCTTGCAGTAACTCTACTACCTTAGCTTCCACCGCTTGGTTTTGACTTAAAGAGTCTTCACGCTCTTCAAAGTCCAAACGAATCAGCTGTTGATGACGACTGATCACACGTAGCTTGGTAATCGTCGGTAAATTCTCTGCCGTGACAAAATGGCAATCGACGCCTTCTTTTTCCAGCGCGGCCTGTAGCGCCGTGGCATTTTCATCATTGCCAACAACCCCCACTAGGGAAACCTTAACCCCGAGCTTCGCCAGCCCCAAGGCAACGTTGGCCGCACCGCCGGGCCGATCTTCTACATTTGAGACTTTCACCACCTGCACCGGTGCCTCAGGAGAGATACGGGAGGTGCCACCATGCCAGTAACGATCTAACATAACGTCACCAACAACTAGGATATGCTTATTCTTGAAATTCAAATGTGAAGATGTCATAGCGCTTTTTCATCGATTTTTGAGGGCGAGCATCTTATCATACCCGTCATTCAAATTGGACTCACACAAAATTATACATCATGGAAATACCTCAAACGTTGCACAAACGCATTGATCGTTGTGCCGAACATGTATTCCAAGGCCTAATTCCCAACTGGGTTGCTAATGGATTCACACCTCAAGGCTACAGCCTCGAAAGCCTCACGCTAGAGTGGCAGCCAAACCCTGTTGGCCGAGTCCGCCTGCTTACCCAGTGTAGACAGCTTTATACCCTTTGCCATGGTACACAAAGTGGCGCGTTATCTGGTTTTGAGGACACTATTGCTAAGTTGTTCCAATTCATCATTGAACACTACTACGTTGACCACCGCTGGATCTTTTCTTTAAACGACGATTTAACGGTCAAAGACACCCAAAGCGATGCTTATGCTCTGGCGTTTGTGCTGTTTTCTTTCAGCCATTATTACCAGCTCACTCAAGATGCTCGGGCGCTTGATTTTATCGAAGGT
Source organism: Marinomonas vaga (assembly GCF_055388305.1). Classification (NCBI taxonomy): domain Bacteria; kingdom Pseudomonadati; phylum Pseudomonadota; class Gammaproteobacteria; order Oceanospirillales; family Oceanospirillaceae; genus Marinomonas; species Marinomonas vaga. Next base: position 1,952,088 of record NZ_AP043903.1, on the reverse strand, counting down.
ACCGACCAGTTCCTTAATGACACCATGCGACACCCTGCTGGCGGCTACCAAGAGGCTTACCCTGTTCCGACTGGCGTACGTCGACAAAACCCTCACATGCATTTGCTAGAAGGCTTCGTGGCTGCCTATGGAGTGACTCAAGACAAAAAGTATGCAGGTCGCATTGTTGAGCTGTGTGAACTTGCCCACAGGGCTTTTGTTGAACCTAAAAACAACACCCTGCGTGAATTTTTCAACGATGACTTGTCCTTAGACTCTGAGACAGGACACCTAGTCGAGCCAGGGCATCACTTCGAATGGGTTTGGTTATTACATCAAACTTATGCCATCACAGGGCGTGAGCAAGATTTAGCCCTGGCGGACCGCCTCTGGCAGCAAGCCAGCCAATACGGCATGGCAAACAACGGCGGCATTTACAATGCCATCGACGGCAACACACTCTTGCCAGTTGACCAAGAAAAGCGAATTTGGCCACTCACAGAGTACCTAAAAGCCTGCTGTGTTGCGGCCATTCCCATGGCAGACAAGATCCAACGCATTGATGACGCCCTACGTTTTTTAGAGGCTCACTATTTCATCGACAAGGGTCGCTGGATTGAATATCTAGACGCGCAAAATAACAGTAAAGGTTATCCATTACCTGGCACCACTGGTTACCATATATTCTTGGGCCTAGCGGAAGTGCTAAAATGGCGACACTCTCACATTTAACGGGACTCTAATATGTATATCGTAACCGGCGGCGCTGGCTTTATTGGCAGCAACATCATCAAAGCCCTAAACGACCGAGGCATCCGTGACATCCTATTAGTGGATGACCTAACAGACGGCAAAAAATGTCTAAACCTATCTGATTTAGACATTGCTGATTACATGGATATGTACGACTTCCTAGACCTAATCAAGCAGGACGCCCTGAACATCCAAGCGACTGCGGTATTCCACGAAGGCGCATGTTCTGCCACAACTGAGTGGAACGGCAAGTACGTGATGGACGTAAACTACCAATATTCCAAAGCGGTTTTAAAATGGTGTTTAGACCATAAAGTGCCTTTTTCATACGCTTCCTCAGCATCAGTTTATGGACCTGGCCCTGTGTTCAAAGAGTCTCGAGACCATGAACAGCCGCTCAACATGTACGCCTACTCTAAATTTCAATTTGATCAATACGTGCGCGATATTTTGCCAACCGCCACCACTCAGATCGTGGGCTTCCGCTACTTTAATGTATACGGCCCTCGTGAAAATCATAAAGGCAGCATGGCCAGTGTCGCCTTCCACCTGCGTAATCAAGTCCTTGCAGGGGAAAATCCGAAACTATTCGGCGCTTACGATGGCTACGAAGCAGGCGGCCAAAGCCGTGACTTCATCTATGTGGAAGACCTAGTCAACACCAAGCTTTGGTTCCTTGATAACCCAGAAAAGTCAGGCATTTTCAACTTAGGAACCGGTCACGCTGAGCCATTCCGCACCATCGCCGAAACAGTGATCGACCATTACCAAAAAGGGGAAATTGAATACATTCCTTTCCCTGAACACTTAAAAGGCGCTTACCAAAGCTTCACCGAAGCCGATATCACCGCCCTACGGGAATCTGGCTATGACGGCAGCTTCCGCGGTCTCGCTCAAGGTGTAAAAGACTACATGGTGTGGTTGGATCAACGTGGCTAAATACTTAATCGTTGGGCCCTCTTGGGTCGGTGACATGGTCATGGCCCAAAGCTTATTTAAAGCTTTGGCCGCCAAAGACCCAGACGCCATTATTGATGTGATTGGACCTGCTTGGTCCAGTCCAATTTTGGCACGCATGCCTGAAGTGAGAAAAGCCATTACCTTGCCAACGGGCCATGGTGAATGGGGTATCGCCACTCGTCGCCAACTGGGCAAATCATTACGTCCAGAACAATACGACCACGCCATCACTCTGCCACGTTCTTGGAAGAGCGCCTTGGTGCCTTTTTTTGCCAATGTGCCCCATCGTGTTGGCTTCCATGGTGAGCAGCGTTACTGGCTCCTGAACGAGCGCCGTAAGCTAGATAAAAGTGTCTTAAATCAAACCGTCAAACGCTTTGTCTCTTTAGGGGTCGAGAAAGATCAGGCCTATCCGCCATCAGAACGCCCGAATCCTGAGCTGAGAGTAGACCCAAACAATCAAGCCAAGCTTTATCAAACTCACTCCCTCGCCCCAGATCGCCCCGCGGTGGCTATGATGGCCGGTGCGGAATATGGACCAGCCAAACAATGGCCATTAGAGCACTTCAGTGAGCTAGCAAAGCAGCTCATCGAGAGAGGCTATCAAGTATGGATTTTGGGGGGACCAAAGGATGTGGACGATGGCAATGCCATTACCGAGGGGCTAGGAGAATTCGCTTACAACCTGTGTGGCGCGACCAAGCTGGTAGACGCCATTGACCTCTTGGCAGCAGCTGAAGTGGCCGTGAGTAACGACTCAGGCTTGATGCACGTCGCCGCCGCAGTGGGCACCAAGGTACACGGCATCTATGGCTCCACCAGTGAGCTGTTTACCCCGCCACTAACGGACAACAAGGTGATTCACAACCTACACCTTGAATGCTCTCCCTGCTTTAAACGAACCTGCCCTCTTGGGCATACCAATTGTTTAAAGCAGATACTGCCAGAGCAAATCTCTGCCTCCATCGCAAATCAATAGTAAAGTCAGCAAGAGAGCTCACGGAAGAGCTCTTAAGTCACTTTCGAAAGTATCGCTTGGTATTTTTCCAAAACACACCATTGGCATTGGAAACAGAGATCACCAAGCCCGCTTTACCATCTAATATGCCAAGCCTTAAAACATAGGTTCTGAAGAAGGCAAACAGAGATTTCACGACGATCATAGGCATTGAATAGCGCTTTTTCTGTGTAGCCGCTCGAAGTGATGAGTAACGTGACACTTTCTCTAGCATTTGCCCCACATCTGTTACCGCATCATGGTCAATCGTTCCAGCAAGACGAATGGTTTGGCTATCTTTGGACAGGTTGATATTCTCATGTACCATGGCGTCGTTAAAATTATGGCAAGAACGATTAAATAAACGCACTAGCCAATCTTTGCCCCAGCCCGAGTAACGTACACGCTGCCCTAAGAAGTAATTATGACGCCAAATAACACCTACTTTGCCGGGGGTGTCGAAATCGAACGTACCCAAGCTATCGATCAGGTCTGCACTTAAAGATTCATCCGCATCCAGGGACAAGACCCAATCATTTTTGGCATAGCTCACCGCTTTTTGCTTAGTTGGACCAAAGCCTAAAAATTCCCCTTGAATACATTGCACATTCTTGTATTCCGCAAGAATTTCTAAGGTGCCATCCGTGGAACCATTGTCGTACACAATAACTTCTTCAAACACGGATAAGGAATCCAAAGCTTTTCGGATGCAATGGGCCACATCACGGGTTATCAATACTGCCGATACGTTTTTGATCATCACACCTTTCACTTATTATCGAGTCCGACCTATTAATTAAGGTATTATACCGCCCAACACACAGATTTTCTTTGGGATTTAAATGCTTAACATCACCCATGTGAACTTAGCAAAGGGCTTTCGCGGCGGCGAGCGCCAAACGGCCATATTAATAACAGAATTAGGCAAGCGCGCAGACGTTAGGCAACAACTCGTATGCCGAGAAGACTCACCATTACGCCAATTCCTAAAAAATGTCCCTAACCTTAGCTATGTTACGGCCAACCACCAGTTTGACGGTCATTTTAGCTCACCCAAAGCGGATGTTGTCCATGCCCATGAAGCTAAAGCCGTCCATTGGGCATGGTTGCATCATTTGCTCAAGAAAACCCCTTATATTTTGACTCGACGAGTCGACGCTCCCGTTAAAGATAAGTGGCTAAATAAACAGACTTACAGCAACGCTTTCTCCCGTGTTGCCATTTCCAATATTATCCAAGGCATTCTTGAAGATAAAAACTGGGGACATGTTGACCGTGTCTACAGTGTGAAAGGCGACCTGCCATTTGATCTTGAGCAAAGTGCTCAAATCCGCAGCCAATTTCCCGGCAAAACTCTGGTAGGACATATCGGCGCATTAGTGGATAAACATAAAGGTCAAAAGATCATTATTGAAGCTGCTCGACTTTTGGCGAAAAGCCACCCCCATTTGCAATTCTTATGTTTAGGGGATGGCAAAGATAAAGCAGAGCTGGAAACCTTGAGCGCTGATTTAACCAATCTCACATGGTTGGGCTTTCACTCAAATGTGGGAGATTATATCCATGCCTTTGACTATTTTGTCTTCCCTTCGCGAAATGAAGGGCTCGGCTCCACCCTTTTGGATGTCATCGATGCCAAGGTACCGATTATCGCTTCCGATGCAGGAGGCATCCCCGACATTATAAAAGATGAACAAACTGGCCTAGTAATACCCAATGGAGATGCCTCAGCACTATCAAATGCCATTATTGCCCTAGACCAATCTCAAGACCTACAAAAAACGCTAGTAGAGGGGGCATTAGCCCACCTAAATAACTTTACGCCGAAAGTGATGGCAGAGGGCTATTTGGAGATTTACCGCAAAGCACGATAAACCGTCATTTATCGTGCTGCTTGCATATCAAAGTATTTTTGGGCGACCAATAGGCTCACTAACAGCTCTTGGTCGCTGTCTTTAAATTGCGCCACATAAGCATGTGCGTTGGCGATAATCTGAAGTGCTTTGTCTTGGTTTTCTGGAAGGTTGTAAAACTGTACCTTTTCCTCCAAATCAGAAAAGTCATCTTTTAGCTCAACATAATGCACACCGGGCTCAAGACGCCCTTCCATAAACCAGGTTTCAAAACGTGGTTTACGCATCATAACCAAAGAGTTTGATGCCATCGCCCACTTAAGATTAGTGGCGACATCTTTACCTTCCACACTGACAATATAACGAAAGGTCAGTTGCTCAGCGACACTCATAAACCCTTTATAGCTTGGCTCATCCGCGCGCTTTTCATCATTGTGCCCAACGTCTGCAAACGGCTTATCGTGGTACATGTCAACAAAGTCTCGACGGTGCTGGTGATAGACCATGCCGCGCCAAACAGCTTGTGGACGCTTTTCTGAAAAAGCTTGCGAGTCCTCAAAAAACTGGTAGTGCCGAATTGCGTTCAGTTTCAACAACACAGCGTTGTCATTGTTCTCAACAATCGGACGACTTTTAACGAACGAAGGGGTCTCTGGCACGTCGATGACATCACCAAAGATATAGTCGAAATAAAAATTTTTAGGAAAATGCCTCACTATTCTCTTTAGATCAGCAAAATAAACAAAGCTCTTAGTTTTGGCAAAATCTTGGTTACGGGTAGCCTGTTTGGAAACGGTAAAGGGAGTTTTTATCTTGCAACAATAATCCACTCTTTGTTTGAGTTCTGGAGTCACTTCAATGTGTTTTAAAAGTGATTCTGCTTTGGCAACAGGCTTTTTTAAAGCGAATGTTTCGCGAACATAATAGGCAATGCGCGCGAAACGTTTCTTAAAGTAGGCGAGATCCTTTTTTGCCACTTAAGAGTCTCCACCAAATAAATCTCGAGTGAATACTTTTTCAAGCGCATTTTCTAGTTCCTCAGTCACCCGATTGGCAATAATCACATCTGCCTCAGCTTTAAACGCTTCTAAGTCCTTCACAACACGAGAGTTAAAAAACAAAGACTCTGTCATAACGGGTTCGTAAACGATCACTTCAATTCCTTTGGCCTTGATCCGTTTCATAACACCCTGAATCGCCGAAGCACGGAAGTTATCCGACCCCGCTTTCATCACTAGGCGATAAATACCCACCACTTTTGGAGCGCGTTTAATAACTTCGTTAGCAATAAAATCTTTACGGGTCGCGTTCGCATCAACAATGGCGCGAATCAGGTTGTTAGGCACCTGTTCATAGTTGGCTAATAGCTGTTTAGTGTCTTTTGGCAAACAGTAACCGCCATAGCCAAAAGATGGATTGTTATAATGACCACCAATACGTGGATCCAAAGAAACCCCTTCAATGATCTGCTTAGAATCTAGCCCATGCGTTGCGGCATAAGAGTCCAACTCATTAAAGTAGGCAACCCGCATAGCAAGATAGGTGTTAGCAAATAATTTAATGGCTTCGGCTTCGGTGGCGTCTGTCAGCAAAATCTCAATGTCTTTTTTAACAGCACCCTCAGCCAGTAAACTAGCAAACAATTTCGCTCGCTCAGAACGCTCCCCTACGATAATTCGAGAAGGGTATAAATTGTCGTACAGAGCCTTACCTTCCCTTAAAAACTCAGGAGAGAAAATTAAATTCTCTGTGCCATAACGTTCCGATGCATCTTTAGTAAAACCAACGGGAATAGTTGATTTAATGACCAAGGTGGCAGCTGGATTGAGCTCTAACGCTGTCTTGATTACTGACTCAACATGCTGAGTGTTAAAGTAATTGGTTTCTGGATCATAGTCAGTTGGGGTGGCAATAATGATAAATTCAGCCCCATCGAAAGCATCTTTAGCGTCTAATGTCGCGCGAAAGTTTAAGGTCTCTTCTGCTAGATATCGCTCAACCTCATCATCTTGAATCGGGGACTTACCTTGATTAAGTAGTGTTACCTTTTCTGGAATAATATCCAGCGCAACCACTTCGTTATTCTTTGCTAATAATAGGGCGTTGGAAATGCCAACATACCCTGTCCCAGCGACAGCAATTTTCATCAATAAATCCTAACTAACGTATTTAATACGGGGTATTTTACAGAGACTTTGATAACAGCTCTATGACTATCAAGCATCAGATAAGGCTAACTGCCTTTGAATACGCTTGGCCCATTGGCTCCAAGAGCCAACGTACACATGTTTAGCCTCCAAACCTGCATGGTTCATCGCCAACACATTGTGACAGGCAGTCACACCTGAGCCACAGTAATAGACCACCGGCACATCCACTTCCCCTAACAAGGCACTCCACTCATCAAACAACACATCCGGTGATTTCATTTGGCCGCTGGGCCGCAAGTTATCAGCAAATGGACGATTCAAGGCGCCGGGAATATGCCCAGCAACGGGATCCATGGTTTCGTTTAATCCTTGAAAGCGGTCTTGTGCCCGAGCGTCAATCAGTTGAAACTGCCCTGATTCAAAATTCGTCACCACATGCTCTTCAGAAATAAACCAAGGAAACTGCACATCTACTGAGTATTTCGCCGGCGTGGCAGTGGTTTTAACGGAAGTGACGTCATAGCCGGCATTTACCCAAGCAGGAAAGCCCCCATCTAATACCATCACTTCGATTCCCTGCTGAACCAACATCCACCATGCCCGAGCAGCAAAGGCTCCTCCCATGTCATCGTACACAACCACCTGCGAGCTGGGTTCAATACCCCACTGTTGAATTGAAGCAGACAATGCTTTTGCATCAGGCAACGGATGACGTCCTGACGTTTCCGTTTCCGCACCAGCTAGATCATGATGTAAATCTACAAAGACCGCCCCTGGTATATGCCCCTTATGGAATTCTTGTTGACCTTTCGATAGGTCATTCAAATAGAAACGACAATCCAAAACAACCAAGTCAGACTGGGATAAAACAGCCTTAAGCTGAGCTGCACTTATTAAGGTGGGCAGTGCCATACCAAGGATCTCCTTAAGTTCTAAAACTTCATGGGTAGGAAGCCTCTAGCCTACTTTGAATCGCATGACTTTGCTATGATGAGCACAACTCAAATCAGATAATTCCCATGAAACGCATCGACCAATTACTTACCGAAAAGCAATTCACTAAATCTCGCTCCCAAGCTCAATCCTTTATTAGTGAAGGCAAAGTTCAAGTCTGTATTAATGGCACCTGGGCTCAGGTCACCAAAGCCAGTTTCAAAATTGAAGAAGACTGGGAAATCAAGCTCACTTTGACGGACGAAGATCGGTATGTTTCTCGAGGCGCCCTGAAACTATCAGGAGCGTTAGAACAGGCCCAAATGGACTTAAAAGGCTTTACGGTATTAGATGTCGGCCAATCCACGGGGGGATTCACCGACTGTGCGTTACAGTTTGGCGCAACAAAAGTCGTCGGTGTTGAAGTGGGCCATGACCAGCTCGACCCTCGTCTACGCTCACGGGATGATGTTGTGTGTCTCGAGGGATTAAATGCCCGCCATCTGACACAGGCAGACCTAGGAGAACACTTCCCTGAGGAAGGATTCGACGCCGTAGTCATGGACGTGTCCTTCATCTCTCAAACCAAAATACTGTCGCAACTGCCTGCCCTATTAGGTTCCTCAGGACATCTTATTACCCTGGTAAAACCTCAGTTCGAACTAGGTAAAGAAGCCATTGGTAAAGGCGGGATAGTTAAGGATCAACTAAAGGTGGCACAACTGGAACAACAGATGAAAGACCTGATACGAGAGCTAGGATTTAGCGTTATCAGTTATAACAAAAGCCAGATCAAAGGGGGCGACGGCAATCAAGAGTTCGTCCTACATGCCGTCAAAAACTAAGGCAACATCTCATCGGAATGCACGGATTCGGCCAAGGTCATTTCCGTGCGATACTCCAGCTCATTGATATAGCGGCGCGCCATCACAAAACCAATACATCCAAAAATCACCGACCCCATAGCCTGACCAAACAACACCCCTTCAGCCCCCATAAAGAGACCAAAAAAGGTAATCAAAGGCCAGGTTCCCAAAGTCGCCCGACCAAAGTTCAACAAGGTACTGTTTAATGGTTTGCCAAGGTTATTGAACACCGCAATCCCAATAAACAACAAACTCTGGAAGAAAAAGCTAAAGGACACATAGGTAGCAAAGAAGCGAATCAGATCTGCCGTTTCATTGCTGGCATTAAAGATCGAGACCAGAAAACCCTGAGACAAATACAAGGCCGAACACAATACAAGACAATAGCCCAAGGCATACACCACAGCGCTAGTCATCGCATGATGCATTCGCTGGAATTGTTTTGCCCCATAATTTTGCGCAAGGATAGGCCCCACGGCACCAGACAAAGCAAACAAACCACCAAACACCACAGGGATAACCCGCCCAATGATAGCGACACCCGCCACCGCATCGTCCCCAAAGCTGGCCGCATGCTCCATGACAATGGCATTCGCCAAAGGCGAAGACATATTCGTTAACATAGCGGGAACGGCAATTTTGGCAATGGGCTTTAGATCTTGCAGGCATTCCATTAAATCAAATTCGCCGATCATACGATGTACTTTCACCACACCGTAGTAGGTCACCACCACCATAGAAAGTCTTGCACACAATGATGCAATAGCCGCCCCATGGATTCCTAAGCCAAATACAAAGATTAAAATAGGATCCAAAACCGCATTGACCACACTGCATAAGAGGGTCGCGTACATGGCTCGCTTGGCATCCCCTAGAGCACGCATAATACCGGAGCCAATCATACCTATCATGACCGCAGGCATGCCCAACAAAAGAATATGGAGATAGCCAGTGGCCAAATCCAAGGTACGCATGTCCGCACCTAAGAAATGCAAAATAGCCGGAATTCGAGGCCAAAGAAGCCACACCACCACACTGGAAAATATCACCCCAACACCGAGCACATGGGTCGCTCGGCGACGTGCTAATTCGATGTCTCCCTGCCCCACGGCACGGGCCACTAAGGCCGTGGCGGAAATGGACACAGCGATACTCAAAGACACAGTAAAGAAGATAACAGTGCTGGCAAAGCCGACCGCTGCCACGATTTCTTTTTCACCCAGCATCGACAAAAACAACATGTCGACCAAATCCACAAGAAACATCGCCATTAAACCGAGTGCGCCTGTGAAAGACATCACAGTCACATGTTTAAACGTAGAGCCTCGGGTAAGCGTTGCTTGCCTGGACATCAGGGTCCTCAAAGATGAATAAATGAAAATAAAAAGGGCCGAGCAATTGCTTGCTCGGCCCGTATTCTCTCACGTCTTCATTGCGGTGAGAACGCATCTAATGGGGAGAATTTAATGAAGCCCTCGATCACTCTTAGCAAATACGACTTTTTCAACATCAGCAAAACGTTCTGCGAAATGCACTGTCATATCCGCTTTTACTGACTCTGGCAGCTCTTCAAAATCCCGGCGGTTCGCTTCCGGCAATATCACCTCATTGATCTTGCTCCGTTTCGCCGCAATGATTTTTTCGCGGATACCGCCAACGGGGAGCACTTGCCCTGTCAATGTCAGCTCACCGGTCATGGCCAATTGACGCTGTACTGGCTCTCCCCGGGCCAAAGACATCAAGGCCGTGGCCATGGTAATGCCTGCACTTGGGCCGTCTTTTGGGGTCGCCCCTTCTGGCACGTGCAAATGCACCAAGCATTTATCAAAGAACTCCTCGTTACGCTGGTAGCTTTTTGCATGGGACAATACATAGGAGTAGGCAATCTCTGCCGACTCCTTCATCACCTCTCCGAGCTTGCCTGTCAGCTTAAGACCGCGGCTCAACTCATGCACTCGGTTTGCTTCCACTGGCAAGGTTGCACCTCCCATAGAGGTCCAGGCCAAACCAGTGACCACACCCACTCCACGCAAGGTTTTCTCTGCGCGGAAATACGGCATCCCTAGGAAGGCTTCTACATCTTTCACCCCTACATTGATGCTGTCTTTTTCACCAGTCATCAGCTGCACCACCGCCTTACGCAGGATTTTCTGTAATAACTTATCCAGGCCACGGACACCCGCTTCACGGGCATAGGATTCAATAATGTGCTTTAACGCCGCATCAGTGATGTTCAACTGTTTCTTCAACAGCTTGTTGCGCTTCAAAAGCTTAGGCCACAAGTGCTGTTTGGCTATGGCCAATTTCTCTTCTGCGATATAGCCGGACAAGCGGATCACATCCATACGGTCCAAAAGCGGTGCCGGAATGGTATCCAGCTGGTTCGCAGTACAGACAAACAGTGCCTTAGATAAGTCCACACGCATGTCCAAATAGTGGTCAAGAAACTCGCTGTTTTGCTCAGGATCTAAGGCCTCTAGCAAGGCTGAAGCAGGATCACCTTGGAACGAAGAGCCGATCTTATCGATCTCATCCAACATGATCACTGGGTTTTCTACTTCCACGTCTTTTAATGCCTGTACAAATTTACCAGGCAAGGCACCAATATAGGTTCGGCGATGGCCTTTGATCTCAGACTCATCGCGCATTCCCCCAAGGCTGAAGCGGTAAAACTGCCGATTCAGAGACTCAGCAATGGATTTACCGATAGAGGTTTTACCGACCCCTGGTGGGCCCACAAGTAACAAAATAGAACCGCCCATTTCCCCTCGATGAGCGCCCAACGCTAGGAATTCAGTAATGCGGTCTTTCACATCCCCTAGCCCCGAGTGATGACTTCCTAGCACCTCTCGAGCTTTGGCAATATCAAGATTATCATCGGAGTGAACGCCCCAGGGAATAGACGTTGCCCAGTCCAGATAATTGCGCGTCACGCCGTATTCCGGTGAACCCACCTCTAGGATGCTCAGCTTTTGCAATTCTTCATCAATCTTCTTCTGGGCGGCTTCTGGTACTGTCTTGCCTTCTAGACGCGCTTCAAACATATCAATGTCTGTGGTGCGGTCGTCTTTTGAAATCCCTAACTCTTTCTGAATAACCTTGAGCTGCTCCTTTAGGAAAAACTCCCTTTGGTGCTTGCTGATCTTGTCATTCACTTCCGCACTGATCTCGTTTTGCAAACGGGCGATCTCAAGCTCTTTGCGCAGCAACATGAGCGACGAGCTTAAGCGAGGCACCACTGCAGTCGTTGCCAACACATCATAAAGCTCTTGCGGCTCAGCAGAGGTAATTGACGCTGCAAAGTCCGCCAGTAAACCAGGCTCATTAAAAGAAAAGCGCCCAAGGTACTGACGCAGATCTTCGCTAAACAAAGGATTCAGGCGAATCAGCTCTTTGATAGCATCCAAGATTGCAATGGAGTATGCCTTCGACTCGTCGTCTTTTACCTTAGAATCATTTACATAACGAACACGGGCACGGTATGGGGCAGTGTCGTCTAACCACTCAACGACCTCAATCCGTTTCAAACCTTGAGCAAGGAAGGTCACCTTATCGCCTTGCTTTTCAACACGATGAATGCGCGCCACACAGCCAATTTGATTAAAAGTATCCACATGCGGAGCGCCCTTTCCGGTTCGCTCAGCATAAATAAGCCCAACCACCGCTTGAGGCTGATCGGAAATATCTTCTAAGGTGGATTCCCAAGGATCGGCATCCACCATGACAGGCTGCACCTGTGCAGGGAAAAATGGACGACTGGAAACCGGTAAAATATGAAGGATTTCGGGCAAGACATCATCAAGCAATGCCAAACCACGGGGATCGCTGATAGTGACTTCCTCACCATCAATTGTGTCTTCTACAGGGTCAATGTACTTCTCTTCGTCACTCATAAGTCTCTATCTCAGCAAATCAGACTGATTAAAGTCAGTTTCGGAATGTTAAAACTTATGTAGTGTCAATTGGCAGAATTACAATACAAAAGGAGCAAGGTGCAGGGTTGCTCCTTTTTTATTGGAGAAATATGAAAGGTATCTCTGTACCACTAACGCAGCGCTAAAAACGACCCCGCACCGACCATCAAGCCACCAGCGCCACGATTCAAAAACTTCATGGAACGAGCGGACTTCATATAACGACGGGCTTGTGCTGCCCCTAAGGAGATAGTCGTCAAAGCCAACATTAACGCCACAAAGGTCAAGCCCGAGGCGATGACAATATCGCTACCACGTAACGCCGTAATGTCCATAAAAGTGGGCAAAAATGCGATGTAAAACAAAATCACTTTAGGGTTAGATGAGGAAATCAAAAAGCCCTGCAGCGCCGCGCTCCACCCTTGCTTACGGGACGACGCCTCATCCTCAACCATGGGCGTTACGGGAGACGTCCACATTTTCCAGCCCAAATAGAGTAAGTAGGCGGCACCAATATAACGGATCGCCACAAACAAGGTTTCCCATTGCTCAGCAATCGCAGCCAAGCCAAAGCAAGCCATGATCAGATATAAAATATCCCCACACACCATACCAATGGACAGCGGCAAAGTGCGGCGCACACCATTACTTAAACTTTTAGCCAATACTGCAAAAGTGCCTGGTCCCGGTGTGATCCCGAACACTAAGATAGCGATAAAAAAGGTGATACCACTTTCTAAACTCATAAGGATTCCTCAATGCCGCAGGTGACTAACACCATCCGCGTCACAAACTGTTTTGCGTCGTCGAAGTCATCTTCCGATAACTCGTCTTTACCTAATAAAATCTTAACCTGCGCCCCAAAATCCGCATAGGTTTGTGTAAGCGCCCACATACTAATAAATAAATGCTCAACCGACACAGACTTCATTAACCCCTGTGCAGCCCAAGCTTCAATAATGGCCTGCTCTTTCTTTAACTCTTCTACGAAAAACCGACGTAAATACTCCAACACAAAGGGCTCTTCACCGATTAATGCCATGGCAAATACTTTCGATGCACTGGGACGCAAGCGAGACTGGTCTATCTTTTCACTGATGTAACGGGTCAGGTTCGCCTTTGGGCCGTCCTCTTGATTAAAGCGACTGACCGACTCTAGCCATGCTTGCATGATACGCTCAAGCACCGCCTCTAACAGATCTTTTTTTGAGCGATAATAATAGTGAATATTCGCTTTAGGCAGCCCCGCCTCATCAGCGATAGCTTGTGTGGTCGTTTTCGCTAACCCTTGGCGTGCAAACACCTGCTCAGCCGTCTCTAAAATAAGAGCCTGGTTTTGAGCACGAATATGAGTTTTAAGCTGATCTTTAGGGCGTTTAGGGGATTCGGACAAAGGTGCCTCGGCTAACATCTGTTTAAACATCGCACAAGATTAATGAACTAAAACTGCGCGTTAATTTGCGTATATTAGCATTTTATAGGGTGGCCTAGAAGAAAATAGAAGTGAGATTGCGGGAGGTTTAGACATAAAAATGGGGAGCAAAGCAACTTTGTTGCGATTCTCAAGACATTGAAACTAAAAGACTTTTCTATCCATAGTTTTCAGAGTGTCCATTTAGTGTCCATCTGATTTAAACGGATTAAATTTTACAGCGTCCTGCAGGTGATCTGGAGCAAGGTGGGCATAACGCATGGTCATGGAAATGTCAGAGTGTCCAAGTATTCTTTGTAGTGCCAAAATATTGCCTCCATTGATTATAAAATGGCTGGCAAACGTATGACGTAGAACGTGTGTGTTCTGCCCTCTTGGTAACTCAATTCCTGTTTCCGCTATTGTCTTACGAAAGCACACCCGACAATTGTCGAACAACTCATAGGGGCGCTCTTTCGCTCTAGCTCTAAGCAATTTGTACAAATCGCGATCTATCGGAATGGTTCTATTTTTGCCGCCCTTGGTATCCGTAAAAGTCACCTTGTTATTGATAATACGGCTGGCAGTTAAACCCTCCGCTTCCCCCCAACGAGCTCCAGTCGAAAGACAAACACGGGCAACCAGTTCCGTTTCTGGTTTATAGCTGTCACGTAGTGCCACCAATAAATCATCAATTTGAGAACGCGTTAGGTAGTGCATCTCGGTGTCTTTTTGCTTTAACGCAGTGACCTTTTTAAGCGGGTTTTCGTAGTCGATTTCCCCCAGGTCATTCAAGCCGTTATAGACACTGATCAGATAATGAAACTCACGGTTAACAGTAGACGGGGCTGTACCCGAGGCAATACGCTGGGAGCGATACTGACTAAATTGGCTAGGCTTCAATTCTGAGGCTATAGGGTCGCCCATAGCCTCAGCAACACGTTGTATTTTCCTTAAACGGGGTTCGTTATACCGCAAGTGCTGACCTAAATGCTGATACCAAATAGCAATGATCTCAGAAAGGGTACGCCGATCGGCTGGACGAGGTTGCCACGGTTTACCTGTTGCCACCAATTGCGCTTCTACAAACTTTTGGTAACGCTCGGCTTCCGCCTTGGTTTTGCACGTCTTGCGGTAGCGTTTGCCATTCGCTCCCCCTGCCCTAAAGTCTACTTTCCAGCCGTCCTTTGTTTGCTTAATCGACACCTCCCACCTCCATGTCAAATGTGGGAATAGACTGTTCTGGGGACTCAGGCATATCTATTAGTATTTTTGGAATTCGCTTCCCGTAAACAGGAACAGAAAACCAATAAAGTTCAACACTAGCGTGGCGAGACACACCTATATTATCTCGATAATGAATCCAGCATTTTTTGAACATTGGGATTTTCCCCTGATCCTCAACATCCAAATAATAAGCGAACTCAGTCTTTATTTTCACTGACTCGCCTTTCTCCAATATCTGCACAACCTCTGAACAGCAATATCCTTGCGAGTTTTTTATATAGATATCGGTTGATGTAGAGCCGATATTTTTAAACGAGAAAGCAATACATGTTTGATTCTCATGTTCGTACTTGTGCCCAAAAGCTTGAATGAAATTTGGCTGATTAGCACTAAACACACCTAATCGTTCCTCTTGATACATTGCCCTTGTGAGTTCAAGAGATTCTCGAGTTAACTCTAGATTAATCTTAGTCTCTAAAGCTTGCCTATTATTATTGGCCGATTGGTTCAAATAACCAATAATCAGCCAAACAAAGACTCCTGTAGATGTAATTCCTGAAAGATAAGATCCTATATCTTGAATCTTCACGCCTTTAATTTCAGTGCCTATTGTGAATGGAATTGAAATATACAATACGAGAATAGCCATGCTTATAACAGCCATGAAGCCTACAAAGTTGGCAATCAATCTTTCATTCTTAAGATACCAATTCAAATCTTTCTCTTTTGGAAAAAAGAAGAAGAACAATTTTATAAATTTCATACTCAAACTTCCTGTATAAACTATTTAAACTATCTTTCTACCGAACCAAACAACACGGCCAATAATCGTTAATCGGTCTAAGTCATGCTTTGATATTTCAATGCTCATGTGATGATGATTATCACTGGTTACCGCTACACGACCATCTAGCAGCTTTTGTACTCGCTTAACAAATAATTCACCCTCGTAGTTGATGACATATATCCCACCGTCACTGCCTACGATATTTTGTGTTCGGTCAATAAGTAGAGAATCGCCATTAGTGATAGTCGGCTCCATTGAGTCGCCACGCGCATAGATACCAATCAGGTCATTGGAATTAATTCCCTCCCGCGCTAACCACTCACGACTTAGTGTTAGATGTTGCTCAATTGCCTCTGCTTCGACCAATGAGCCGCCGCCCGCGCTGGCTTGAATAGCGTATTGCGGCACTGAGTAATGCTTTGCTGTGCTTCCTGACTCCATCATTTCTCCTTTTCCTGTTAACAGCCACTCAAGTGAAACCCCCTTTTCTAAAGCCGTTGTACAAACTTCCTTATAGGGAATGACGTTTCGATTTTTCCAATTTTTCACGCCACTAGCGCTCACACCTAATGCCTCACATAGCTGAGTGTTGCTTTCAGCATTATGAACCTGTCTCAACCTTTCAATCACATCAATAGAATTATTCATTCAAAAAAGCCCTTTGGTTTATTTTTAACCTTTACTTTTGGTAATTTGAAACCTAACATCTCAATCAAAGCTAATATGAAACCCAAAAGTAGCTATAACGACCACAAACGTACAAGTTAAGGAGTGTAGACCAATGTCTATAGATTCAAAAGAGCCAAAAAAGGTGTCATTCGTACAAATTGAGTCTGAAGGGACTCAAGTTGTATTTGGATTACCGCCATATATGAGCGCTAAAAACTGGGCTCTCTTGGTTGGTGATAAAACAGAGGGAGCTGTAAAGAAGGATCTGCAAACAGGTGCAATTGCTCGTTATCAACCTGTGGAAGGTGGACGAGTATATGTGAATGTACTCAAAGAAATGCAACGCGCTGAAACCGCACCAGATTTCTAGGAGCTAACAATGGACGTTACTTACGAACAAATCTGCATTGACTGCAACTGGAAAGGCTCTGAATCAGAACTGCATTTTCTGGACGGGTGGAACGTCTGCCCAGAGTGCCACCAGCCTGAATTCCTCATGACTGGCGAAGACCTAGATGCCGAGCCATGGGACGAGCTAGCGCCGTTTTAAAGGGGGACGTAATGACCCCTTTAGAACTTAGCCGCTCCCAACTTGCAGCCTTTATGACCACCCGACCACCGCAAAACCTGTTTTATCACTTATTACACGCTATGAAGGAAGAAAAAGCCGTGATCAATCAAGAAGCCGAAAACCGCTTTTTTAACATGCTCGAAGCAGCTCCCGAGCTAAAGCAATACTGGGACGCTGACGAACGTATGCCCAAAATGAGGTCTATCCAAACAGTGCTACACAACCGCCCCAAAGAAGACGGCGTTTTATTGCGCTTCTTCGGTTCTGTCTGGTTTGGTAACTCTGACATGTTCGACTTTGATTTTATGCACGCTATGAAGTGCATGAATGATCGAGAGCTTAAAATTGTGCGCCGCTGGATGGCCGCACCGTTCTGGCCGTAGGGGGTGACTATGTTTACACCTACTGCTCATTGTGTCGTTTGGCGTAATGAACTGTTATCAGGTTTAAGCCCTCAAGATGTGGGCTTTTTACGCTCGCGTCTTGACGAGTTAGACCAGACAAAAGGCTATGTAGCTTCTAATACATGGCTACGTGGTGCCATTGATCGTGTAAAGCTCATTAGCAAACTTGAAAAAACAGGGATGCGTAACATTGTGCTACGTGAAGCAGACCGCCGTCAGAAGCGTGAAAACCAACAAGCGGCTATGGATTGGTTACGCGGTGTGGTGGATCGTTTGTACTTCTGTGACGAGTGGATTACCGACTTAACAGGCGACAAGCTCACGGCATGGGCAAAAGAGAAAAGCCGCCGTTTTGAAATGTCAGCTAAAGCCTTTTTGGTCCGTCAAAATACACACTTCTTTGAGTTCGTTAAAAGCGAGGCTGAAACAGTTAATGCACTGTTTGACAAATGGCATGATGACGACAAAGTACAGGCTCTTATGCTTCGAATGTTTACCCCTGAGTGGTGGATACGCCAAGCTAAACGCCATTACCGCGCCGTGGAGAATATCCGTCGTGAATGCGGTGAGGTCTCCAATCAAGAGTCCCCGTATGTTTCCCGCTGGGGTATTCATCGCCACCGCAAACAGAAACAAGCGAACCGCGCTTTTCTGGAAAGCTGGGAGGCTACTAACCAATACGGCCAAAGCTTTCTGCTTTCAGACCTTGCCAGTAAAAGCGTTTCTAACCCAATTCACAACAAGGCAGAATTGAGCGTCAGGGTTAAGGGCGTTCAATTCTTGGCGGTTGAACATGGGCATATAGGCTGGTTTTTAACGCTTACATGCCCGTCCAAGTATCACCCAGTACATAAGAAATCAGGCCACCGTAACCGCAAGTTTTATGACTTCGGTTGCCCTTCCCCACGGGATGCCCAGCAATACCTAAACGGCCAATGGAAAAAGATCAGGGCGGCGTGTGCTCGTGAGTCTATCCACTTCTACGGTTTACGCGCTGTAGAGCCACACCATGACGGCACCCCCCATTGGCACATGATCCTATTTGTTCACCCGAAACAAAGTAAGCGCATGCTAGCGATTATGGAAAAGTACGCTTATGAAGTGGACGGTAACGAAAAAGGCGCGGATCACAGCCGTTTTGATAAGAAATTCTTAGACCCAGCAAAAGGCGGCGCGGCTTCTTACGTTGCCAAATACATTGCTAAGAACATAGACGGCTTAGACGCTAATGGTGAGTGTGTCGGCATTGATAAGGACACAGGATGCACCTTTGTCGATGCCGCCGAACGTGTACAGGCTTGGAAAAGCCGCCACGGTATCCGCCAGTTTCAATTTTTGGGCGGTGTCTCTGTGACCGTATGGCGTGAAATCCGCCGTTTGAAAGACTCTCTACCAGAAACGTTTATCGACATTTACCAAGCCGCCATTGGTAACGATTGGAAGCGTTTTACTGAATTGATGGGCGGCGTGTCGGCTGGCCGTAACCAAACCCTCAAACCTTTCTACAACAACCAAGAGCTAAACCAGTTTGGCGAGCCTAAGCAGTGCATAGAAGGCTTGTTTCAAGCGTCTAGCGCTGAGCTAGTCATTACACGCCTGTACGAGTGGACAGTGCAGCGTATTGGCTCTGGCTCTTTGGCTTTAGGAGCGGCGAAGCCGTTCCCTAGAAATCGTGTCAATAACTGTACGGGGGGCGGAATCGCCCCGAATTCTCCCCCCGTTTATCACTAAAGGAAACCAATGAATGACTAAGCAAATGACCAGAATGGAAAAAATCGAAAAAGGGCTCAACAAGCTGGGCAACAACTTCACCACGGCGGATACGCTGGGGGCCTTTTCTATGGGTAAGAAAATCGAATTAGCAGAAGAATCCAGCCGCCTAGCCTATGCGGTGCTGTCTGCTGTCGTGGATGAATTAAAGGAGATTAAAGCTAATGGCCAGTAAAGCGGAAGTAATCGGTGAAATCGTTTGTGAGTGTGGGCGTTGTGCCTACGTGGAACAAACCAAGCGTAAGGGTGATTTTTTACAGGTGCGTTGTAGTGCCTGTGGTGTGGATCAACGTACTGGGAAGACTATCCAGACACGTTGGAAAAGCACCATGAAACCTGTCGGACACTATCACGATAGTAAAACCGTAGCGCCTTATGGGGCCGAGACGGTAGAGCCAGTTGCAGAGACTAAAACGGACACTATCGGGAATAGTACCGATACACTCAAAGTTACACTGCCAGAACCCGCCGCAAAGCCAGCAATCACACGCCGCGAGACTATCAAGCCACGAACACAAACTAATGGAACAAGCACCCTCTTAGGTTTAGGTGTCTTCGTAGTATTCGCGGGTGTATCGGTGTTGGGTTCAGAACTACTAAAAGCTACTAAGGGGTAAGCATGAAAGACGAATTTGAAACGCAGACAGATGAACTATTAGAAGATCAAAACAGTGTATTCGAGGGGGAAAGTGACCCTGACGAGGGGTTATCTCTTGATGCATTAATCAGTGACGCACAGGAAGAAGCAGAACAGGAAGCCGCTCCCAGTGCTGAGGAAGAAGCTGAAAACCACGAACGGGCGGAACGCCTCGCGGCTCGCTTCAATAATATGCTGTGGTGGGGCCTGTCTAAAGCCTATCCACTGGCTGAAGTAGAAGACGAGAAAATAGAAGCGGGGGCGGCGGCGCTGGTTCCACTGGCTGAAAAGTACGGTGACTCTATGCCGTCATGGGTGGATGACTTCATGGAAAAGCCCGAAATCAAAGCGGGGCTGTATGTTGGATCGGCAATCATGGCGGCGCGTGCTTCGCACTTATTGGAAGCCACTAAACAACAAGAAGACACAGAAACCGAAAAAGGGGGCGCACTTGGCAACTAACGCAGATACAAGCTTGCCGAACCGTCACCGCTTTATCACCGCCATTACGGGTGGTGGTAAAACACAGGCCATTAAGAACCTTGTGAAGAACTCAAAACGAGCGGTGTTTTGGGACCCTGATAATGATCACACCTGCAAGCACTACAACGACAAGCAAGCATTTCTCATGGCCCTAAAAGCGGTCATGGCAAAAGGTGGGCGGATTGGTTGGAACGGTGACGATGATGAAGTCACGTTTGAATGGTTCATGATGTGTATGTGGGCGGCGTTGGATGGCTCTAAGCCGCTTGATATTGTGATCGAGGAAGCGGCGGACGTGGGCCTAAAACAATCTATGCCCAAGTGGACGGGCAAAATGTGGCGGCGCTCTCGTAAGTATGGCGGCATTCTGACCGTTGGCACCCAGCGGGTTCAGGAAGTGCCTAAATCTTTCATTACCCAAGCGGGGGAAACTTATATCGGTATCCAACGGGCTAATGACCAGCACTATATTAAACGCCAAACAGGACTGGCACCGGAAAAAATGGGGGCACTTGATCCCCTCAACTTCTACAAAGTCGTCAAAGACACCTTCAAAAAAGTGACGTTCAAGTACATTGGCTAGGCGAAAAGCGCACTTTTTCAACGAATTTCATACTATCCATACTATAGCGATACTATCGGCGGGTTGACCGCCATAGTATCTCGCCCTCTATCGTTCCCCCTGCAAAACGCAAACAAACAACCTTTCATACACAAGGGGAACAAATGAACCAAACATTAGAAAAGGTCAAAAGCTCTGTTGACTGGAAAACCGTCGTTTCTGTCGGTGTCGGTCTGGCGGCTTTTGGTGTCGCCGTCTATGCGGTGAAGAAATCAGGCAAGACTGGTAAAAAAGTCGCGTCTGTCGTTACAGGGGGTTAATCCATGCGTCATTTGTACGAAGAATTAAACCCGTTTTCAGGTGAGCTAACAAAAGGCAAACGCCTGTCTTTGACGTTGCCAGCGAACACAGTTTTTCGCTCGTTCCTGATCTTCACCAACATTGATCCGCAATTCATTGAAGCGGTAGAGCTGGCAAACGGTTCTGACGTGCCGATTCCATTGTCTGCTGACGAACTGTTAATGATGGAACGCCACCACAAGCGCCCAACGGTTAAAGGGGTTATCCCTTTTCATGTTGCCGATGTTCGTGCCCGTACGCTGCCAGGTCAAGACTCACTAGAGCGTCCAAGCGGCCCGAATGATGCTCATGAATTGCGTGTTCGTCTTTCCACTGGATTGCCTGCAAGCAATGGCTACTACCTTTATGCACGTGCCTTGTTTGCTTCACCTATCACGGTTTTGCGTGATGGTAATGGCATGCCTATTCGTGGTGTCGATGGTTCTATCAGCATGGGCCAACGTGTGCGAACCAATGAGCGCCGCTTTGAACGTCACACCATCAACAACGTGAGTAAGGGTGTCATTGTTTACGACAAACTGCCCCGCGGCCCAAAACTGCGCGCACTCTACATCAAGGGCAATGTGTCCAAGATCGAAATGGAAGCCCGTAAAGGCGGCACCGTGGTGAAACGTATGGAGCTAGACCGCGAAACCTTGGAATACATCCAAGTCGCGGAACAAGACCTAGCACCTCAAGAGGGTTACTTCATCTTCAACCCAGTTGGTTCGGGCTTTATGTCTGACGAGATGATGACGGCGTACGACTCGTTGCAATTCAAATTGCACCACGAATCAGATAACCAAACCATCGACATCCTAGCGGACATTAACGCCTCGTTGGCGTAAGGGGTGTGGAATGAGTTGGTTTCTAGAGCAGTGGGAAAAAGTGAAAGGCGGCGCGGGGGAACTGGTGGACGGATACGTGGAGCGTGAAGTGGAAGCATCCAACCCAGAACCCGCAAATACGGCCAACATGCCCAAGCAGTCGGAAACCGCCAGTGTTATCAAGTATGACGACACTGCCGCCGCGATTGCGGCACAACAAGCGGCTGAACGTGCCGCCGCCAGCCAGCCAACCGCTTTTATGACGAAGTACGGTAAATGGTTAGCCATTGGCGGTGGCACCGTAGCGGCATTGGGAGTGTTTTCGCTTTTGGCTAAGGGGAAACGCTAATGGACCCAATGACAATGGCCGCGGCGTCTCAAATGGCGGGCTTTGATATGGGCGGCCTGAACATGGGCGGCGGTTCGATTGCCCCTAGTTCGAGTGCTTCCAACCAAGGTGGTACCAACACCGTGGGCGGTGCTGTTTTTGGGAACTACAACCCTGCCGCCACTACAAGCGCCCAACAAAATTGGGTGCCGTGGGTGGTGGGTGGTGCAGTCGCTTTGAGTGCAGTGTTGTTAATGCGTGGAGGTAAGTAATGGGATTATTTAGCTCATCAAGCCGAAGTAGCAATACGACCAACAACGACATTGATAACTACAACTTGCAGGGCACCAACGCTCAAACGGTGGTGGCTGGGAATAACAACACAATCACCAATACCGACTACGGGGCAATTGTGGGGGCGTTGGATTTAGTGTCCCAAAGCGTGGGTAGTAACCAGCTAGTGAGTTTAGCCGCCATGGAACAAAGCGCGGATTTAGCCGAAGTGGGCATGGCCTACGTTGGCGAAGCATGGAAAGACTCGTCCACGTTGGCAGTCGATACCGCAAAAAACGCCGCCAACATGATTGATGAAATCAGCCGTAACAACTCGGATCGCGTGGAGCATATGGCGACAGCTGTAGCAACGGATGGGCAAAACCTGATTGCTGAAAACGGCCTCAACTTTCAAACGAAGATGGCTGAAAACAGTAGACAGTTTATGTACGTGATTGGCGGTGTTAGCTGTGTCGCTGTGCTGGGAATGGCATTGCTCGCTAAGGGGGCTAAATGAAACATGAAATGCGCTTAAACCCGAACGAACGCTGGGACATTACCGCAACGGGGCGCTATATCGGTTATTCCAGTGGTTCACCTGAAATTGAAATAGTGATTGATGGGGAACCCCACTTTCTTGGTGTCAATGAGGTGTTGAGACTGGATGAGCCCTTTAAGGCATTCAGCGTGCGCAATGCGTCCGACTATGCGGGTGACATTGTTATCAAAACAGGAACCGGTGCCCTGTATATGGCGGGTGATGGACAGCTAACCGAAGTTCTCTCTGTGCGTGAGACGGTGAAAACCAACATGCTAAACGCTGGGGAAATCACCGACCCGATTTTAGTGGCACTTGCTCAAACGCTAACGGCGAACGTCTCTAACACTGGCGATATTAGTAACCCAATCGTTGCGGCACTGGCCCAAACACTGACGGCAAATGTCTCCAACACTGGCGACATCAGTAACCCAATCGTTGCGGCACTGGCCCAAACGCTAACGGCGAATGTCTCCAACACTGGCGACATTAGTAACCCGATTGTGGCCGCGCTGGCCCAAACGCTGACGGCGAACGTCTCCAACACAGGCGACATTAGCAACCCGATTGTGACGGCACTAGCCCAGACATTGGAAACACTAGAAAAGCCTGCCACTGAATTGGCGAGTTCTTCTAAAACGTTTACGGCGGGGGAATCGTTCACGATCACTGCCAATGCAAACCGCCGTGATGTGACCATCATGGCATCGGAAGACAATACAGACACGGTGATTGTGGCGGGTATCCCGCTTCGCGCTGGTCAGTATGTGGAATTAACTAAATACACAGGCGCGGTCACTGCCCAAGCAGTCGCCGCAAACGATCAAATTTTTATTACTGAGGTAATCAAATGAAAGTAGGTTCTCAATCAACCTTAAATGATTTGGCGTTACTAGATAGTCAAATCGAAGCGATTAACGCCACGATTTCAAAGCTGAACTCAGACGTTAGCCAATTCGCGGATATCAACAACCTCCACACTTTTATGAAGGTTCGCCCAACACTCACGACAGAAGATTTTTTTGTGATTCGTGAGCCGGGCATTTACAAAATTCAGAATGGATCACAGACCCCTAACCCTAATCGACCTCCTGAGCTTCGTTGGGGCTTGGCTAATTTGTATGGCTCACTCGTTGTTTACCGTTCTGAAATCAACGGTGAAAACCGAACAGTAATCGACTTCCTAAGTGATGGTGGTGCTCGATTCACAGCCCATTCAAATAATGGTGGCTGGAGTGAGTGGAGCGAAATTCCTGTCATTGGCGAGACGGCTATTGTTGATGCTGACGGCTTCATTAAAACGGTCTAAGCGCCGCGCTTAGACTCCTGAAAGAATCACAAAAGGAACATAAAACATGGCAATTATCCAAACCACAGCGGCGCTGAACTTGCTACCAGATGGCGTAAATAAAAACAGCACACAGCCACAGATGACAACCGAACGTCTAGAGCTTGGCGTTTACCAGATTGGCGGCGTAATCAGTCTAGCGTCTGAGGGCTGGCGCACCACGATCAAGAAAGACGATAACGGTGATCCATCTATCTCACTGGCAACAGAAGCCAACGAAACAGGCGTATTGGTCCGCACTTACGAACGCGGCACCACTACCCCTACTGACATCATCGGCGCGTTAACGCTTCGCTTTGACGTAGAAGTAGAAGTGCCTGACGTTGAGCCAGTAGCCGAAGAACCAGCCGCGTAATGAACAAGGGGGCATGGCTAGTGGTGGTGTGTGCCGCCGCTGGCCTGTACATCATGCTTAATCGAAAATGGACACCGCCCGAAGCGGCGCAACCGTACCTTGCTGACATCATGGCGGCTGAATACCAATACGGTATGCCGCGTTATCTGTTAGCACGACTACTCTACCAAGAGAGCCGCTACCGCCAAGACATCATAGCAGGCGAAACAACCAGTTCAGCTGGGGCCGTAGGTATCGCTCAAATTGTCCCACGTTGGCATCCCGAGGTAGACCCGCTTAACCCCGTGGCAAGCATATACTACGCGGCCAAGTATCTGGCGAAACTTAAGACGCGTTTTGGTGATTGGGAAACCGCGTTAGCGGCTTATAACTGGGGACCAACGGCGGTTAGTAACTCAATGAAAACAGCGGGTGAAAAGTGGCTGGCATCCGCCCCAACTGAGACGCAAAACTATGTGTCCGAAATTTGGGGAGACGTTGCGTAATGGCTGTGTTTACAGACAAGCAACTACTAGCCTTGGCCGTTGTTGGCGGCTTGGGGGCATGGTTTATCTACAACCGCGCCGCCCGAGTCGTCAACGACACAATAGAAACAGCGGGTGAAGTGGGCGAAGCCGTTGGGTTCCTAGGAGAATACTACCTAGATCAAGCAGTGGACTATGTATCTAGCGCGCTGGAAACCGATCCATTCGACAAAAAGTTCCGCCACCAACTGCCCCTTTTCAATGACGAACAATACGAGCGTTGGAAAGCGGCCGTACAAGCTGGACAAATCGAAAACAACCTACCCGACCCAACACAGGAATAAACCATGAAGGGACTGAACAAATTCATTAGCAACAACAAGAAAGCACTAGGCGCGTTAGTTGTCGTGATCGGCACAGCATTCACGCCAGTGCCCTCTGCAATCTGGAACATTGCCGCCCCGTTGATCGTCAACGGCGTAGAACAAGCCACAGAGGGCGAATAGTGGAACTGGAAATTATCAAACTACTGACAGGGACAGGAGCCGACACGGTCACAATCATAATCGGCTGGGTGCTGATCAAACACGAACTACGCATTCAAAAGCTAGAAAGCGGAAAAGAAAAAGGGGCAGATTAAGCCCCTACAACTCTGAATTAGCTCAATGATGGAAGCACATTTTTTTCATAGATCACATTGATCCCATCACAAATTTTTTCAACGCAATCATCAATGGAAAGATGGTTTGACTTTTCTATTGTGCTAGAGACAAAGAAACACTTACTTGAATTTTGAATAAGTTTAAAGCCTACCAGACGGTTTTCATTCATGAATACTCTAACGCGTGAGTCATGAATCGTGTGCTCTAACATTTCCCAGTTGGAAAGTGAATCATATGCAGTTAGATCGAATAAATAGTCCAAAGTGCTATTGTTTTCGTGAGCGACATAGAGCTCAAAATTCTTTTCTACAGCTTTGACCCAACGGCCACAATAACTAACAATTTCCATTCTGTTACTCCCTTCTCAAATGATAAAAAACTATCTTCTTGGTCTATCTTTAGGTAAAGCATAACAGCTCTATATTTGGTGTGGTGCTTAAGTTAGAGGATTCTGAATAAATAGTAATTCTACTGACGATAAAAATCCCCACCTATCCAAGCATCGTCCCGATATGCAAAAAGCGTCAGCGTTTCCACATCATCCTCTGCACCACTAGCAGCAAGACCAGCAGAATAAGAACCATTCAAACTATCGTCTGTACACTCCGAGGCGGTAGCCGTCATTGAGAATGCGGAATAACGGTAGTCTTCATCCTTTAGCACAACCGTGACTAGGCATCCCAGTTCTAACGAACGCAACGAAGCGACACCATTTGTCATCGTAAACGTGTCACTAGCCCCATCATCATACTGATACCACGTCCCATTTAAGTCTGATAAATCACGACTCTTTTTAAACTGGTTGTTATTTTCGGTATCACCTGTGCCTGCAAAAGTGAACGTATCAGAACCATACTTTAGGCTGGCAGATAAAGCGCCATTATTAAATGAAACGGTAGAGTCATATGTGTATTTATCATCACCGTCTATCTCGTAAAGAATCCCCGTTCCCGTGTTACCGTTCCAATTAAGGTCACCATATACAATAGAGCCTTCGGCGTTAATAAACGTGAACCCTGATTCGTTCACAAACGCCACCGACTCATATGTATTATCGTAAATGCTGGACGTGCCATACCAATATCCCACCGCACCACTGATAGCGGTATTCGTAGAAGTTGACTCGCTAGAACTACCGCCGCCACCGCAAGCAGTAAGAAAAACAGACGCCGCAACGGGCAAAAGAAGTGCTTTCATATCCTTGATTCCTTGTTATCCAAATAACGGCGGGGATAGTAGCACAGCTAGGCATTAGATAAAGATCAACGGGAAAAGCTAAAAGAGAAATAAAGTGTCCATATAGTGTCCACTTAGCGGGGTAAATATGGGTAAAAACTGTATAAATAAACAGTAAAAATAAAGCCTTAAGACCCTGAAACGCCCGTATTATGGGCGTTTTCAAGGCATTAAAAAGGGGAGCAAAGCTCCCCGTTCCCCTCACAGCAGTTCGGTGTTAGGCGTACACCTTTTGCGCTGCTGTACCACGTTGGCCCCGGTTGCCATGAGAGTTACCTCCCATTGCGAACTAGGTTATTGCAACAGGCATTGCAATAAATCTTGAATATTCGGTCAGATTACCTATCTTGCTTTAAAAGCGCAAGATATTTTTGACCGACTGTTCAACTTTATTAAATTAGGCCACCACAACGCAGTTCCGGCCCTTCTTTTTAGCCTTATAAAGCGCTTCATCGGCACGCTTTATAACTTCAGAAGACCTTTCATCTGGCTGGACCATCGCCAATCCCATGCTCGCAGTCACCGTTACAAATTTTTCTTTGTCATCTTTGGAGACATCTAACGGCTGCAAGTGAATTTGCTCACGAATATCCTCTAATATAGCCTCTGCATAGTCACAAGAGCGGCCTTTAAACAACAAGGTAAACTCCTCTCCTCCATAACGATAAACAGAAGCTGGACCAGAATGCTTCAATAAGACTCGGCCAACGATTCTGAGTACCTCATCGCCTTTATCATGACCGTGGGAGTCGTTAAATTTTTTAAAATGATCCACATCTAACATAGCAATGGCATAGGACTTGGGTAATGCCAGCATTGCCTCATTCAATGCTCGGCGACTGGGCAATTGCGTTAACTCGTCTCGAAAAGCCATACGATGGCTTTCAGCAACGATGAACCAAATCCAAATTAAAATTTGCGCACTGCGTAACGCTGCTTCTTGCTGTGGTGAAAACGTCATAAACTCGATCAGCAAGAGTGCAACCATACTGACTAAAACCGCTGACGAAAATCCGTCTGCTCCCCGCCACCAAACCACAACACTGACCAGCATGGTAATCAAAATGACAGCCCAACAGATTAAGGTTGTTAGGGACATCTGGAATCCAGGCACCATTACCTGAAGAAAGTTAAAATTGATCCAACTCTTTTCGTAAAAAAAGCTCCAAGCCACCAGCATGGAAAGAAACAGCAGGCGATTTAACCCGTACCGATTAAAAAAGCCTCTTTCCTTTAGTAATAAAAGTAAGCCAAGCCCTAAGGCCGTAATGGTCGCCGAGCTTGATGGCACACCGCCATTGGACACATAGGGATAAAAAGCGGGCAAAAGCAGTAAACCACCCGCGAGCAGCACCTTACCTCGATTAAAGTGCCAAGCGAGAAATACCATGACCACTGCCAAAATATAGGGCAGCAGCGGTAATAAAGAGAGTGCCAATGCTGGCAACTCCAATACATAGGCACTAGCAAATAAGCCAGCAAGTAAGACAAATAGCGGGACTAATAAGGGGCCTGTTTTTTGAGGCATGAACGAACCCATCGAACCTTTCGATTAAACCAAATCAATATCTTGCCCCGAAAAGCAGGCATTTTCATTAATAATAAGAGTTAAATAGCAGTAAATTTAAGATGAGAGAATATTATGGGTTTATTAATTGATGGTAAATGGCACGACCAGTGGTACGACACAAAAGCCACTAACGGTAAATTTGTCCGCTCACAATCACAATTTCGTAACTGGCTAGTGGCACCAAAAGACTATGACGCCGACAACTCAAAACACTTTCCTGCCGAGTCTGGCCGCTATCACCTGTATGTGTCATTAGCCTGTCCTTGGGCGCATCGCACATTGATATTTCGCCAACTGAAAGAGCTAGAAGCACACATCAGCGTAAGTTGTGTTCACCCACACATGCTGGAGAACGGCTGGCAATTTAAGCAGGAAGAACGTTTTGATGACGCCCAAGTTCCGACTGGAGACCCATTGTTTGGCTCTGACTTCGCCCATCAAATCTACACTAAAGCAGATCCCAAATACTCTGGTCGCGTGACAGTGCCGATTCTTTGGGACAAACACACCAATACCATTGTCTCCAACGAATCTGCAGACATCATCCGCATGTTTAATAGCGCTTTTAATGATCTAACAGGTAATCAAGATGATTATTACCCAGAGGAAAAACGCGCTGAGATCGATGACATCAATGATCGCATTTATGACACCGTCAATAATGGGGTGTATAAATCAGGTTTTGCCACCACTCAAGAGGCCTACGAAGAAGCAGTAGCCCCCTTATTTGAAACACTGGACTTCCTTGAGCAGCGCTTAGAAACACAAGCTTATCTTGTTGGCGAGCAAGCCACAGAAGCGGACTGGCGGCTATTCACCACCTTGATTCGCTTTGATCCGGTTTACTTTGGCCATTTCAAATGCAACTTACGACGCATCATTGATTACCCAAATTTAAATGCCTACTTAGAGGGTTTATACAACACAGCAAACGTGGCAAAGACAGTAAACCTCACTCATATTAAGCAACACTATTACTACAGCCACGACACAATTAACCCTACTCGCGTCGTTCCTAAAGGGCCTGACACGCTTTTTCGTAGTGATATGTAACTTCGAAATTAAGGGAAAATTAAGCAGTTTTGACAATCCCTAGACGCAAAACTATCAAAGTGCCGAAATTTTTTAGATAATGTTCTGCTAATACATAGTTTGCAATACTGAGCGGTTTACCCCTAACCGCTCTTGTTTGCATCGGTGCTAATTACAGATGGTTGATTATGGAACGTAAGCTACTTTGGGTTATTTCATGTATCGTCATTTTTATCCTATGGATAAAAATTGACCCTCAAAGCACGTCGCCGGCTCCTGCTCAAGAGCCATCAAAAGCGGCAAGCAAGACAGATGCGCCTACCAAGGCTAAACAGAAAGAGAGTCAGTCCACAAAGCAGGACAAAGACTCTGAAACCCCTGTAACAGAGCAAGAAAAGGCTTACTTTAAAAGCCATCCGATTACCGGTGAGGCACCAAACTTCGCCGAAATTTCAGATATTCCAACCAGAAAAGATGCCTTCTTTAATTTCTTAACGCCATTCGTGCATGAGAAAAATGCACTTCAGCTTGAAGATCGCGCTCGCATTGAGAAGATCTTGGCGAAGGGCCAACCCTTTAGCGCGGAAGACTTATCCTGGGTCGGCGCCCAACGCAGCATCCACCGCCTTAAGAAAGTCGAAGAATACGGTCCTGAGCACATTCAAGCACTGCTTAAATATGTTGATATTATCCCCACTTCCTTAGTCTTGGCTCAGGCAGCTAACGAGTCCGCTTGGGGTACTTCACGTTTCGCAACAGAGGGCAACAACTACTTTGGCCAATGGTGTTTCCGTAAAGGATGTGGCTTAGTACCAAACTCCCGTTCTGACGATGCCGATCACGAAGTACGTAAGTTCAATGACGCCCGCGAATCTGTATTTGCCTACATTGATAATCTTAATAGCAACCCTGCTTATCGAGAGTTACGCAATATTCGCGCAGAGCTTAGAACGAATGAAAGCACGATTACTGGTTTAGCTTTGGTTCACGGTTTAGAAAAATATTCTGAGCGTGGGCAAGAGTATGTGGATGAGATCGAGAGCTTGATCGATTACAACGAGTTATGGCGCTTTAACGTCCACACAGACAACCAAGAGCCTAACGAATAACGCCAAATCCGCCCCCTTACACAACTTTTGCTTGTCTAGGGGGGATTTACCTGCTTTTTCCCATTGCTTAGGGTGGCAGTCGCTCCCTTCCTTCCATTACAATAACCTCCGTTATTATCCCATTTCTAAATCGAGGACATTCCTTTGGCCCGTTTACCTGTTATCGTAGGCTTTGGCGGAATCAATTCGGCTGGACGTACTTCTTTTCATCAAGCATACCGTCGAATCATTTTTGATCTACTTCCCACAGCCCTTCAGCAGGAGGTTCTCCTAGACCTCGCAACTATTACTCAACTAGCTGAGCACCAAAACGGTCTTTGGTTAACCCCTGATGGGGAAGCACTCGATGCTGATACACTGATTGATACTTTTGGTGAAGAGCTTCTCGCTCGCACCTTGATTCGCCGCATCCACCCTAGTCTATTTGACGTAGACAATGTGGTGCTGCACAAGAGCTCTGCCCTATCGCCAGTCAGCGAAGGCGAAAAGCTTAGCTTCAGTGTTAAGACACGCTCCTTACCAGAGAACATCCCTGCTAACTGGCAAGTAAAAGAGCTGTCCAAAACTCATAGCGAAATTACGGTAGACGGCACACTAGAAACCTTTATCAAGGATACCAAGCCCCTTTCTGTGAAAGCGGCAGGTCAACTACCAACCGGGTTTGACCCATCTAAACTGTACCAGAGCCGTAACCATCCTCGCGGCCTACAAATGACAGTTTATGGCGCATCCGATGCCGTCCTAAGCAGTGGCTTGGACTGGGACACGGTACGCAATCATGTGGCCCCAGACCAAGTGGCTGTCTATGCTGCTAACTCTATCGGTCAAATGGACGACCTTGGCTTTGGCGGTATGCTGAAGTCCGCCCTAATGGGCAAACGCACGACTTCTAAGCATTTGCCTTTGGGTTATGCGCAAATGCCAGCAGACTTTGTAAATGCTTACATACTTGGCTCCGTTGGCAACGTAGGCACGTCCATTGGTGCTTGTGCGACCTACTTCTTTAACCTTGAGCGTGCGGTCGAGCAAATCAAATCAGGCAAGGTCCGTATTGCCATGGTGGGTGGCAGTGATGCGCCTATTACTCCTG
Organism: Marinomonas vaga; assembly: GCF_055388305.1. NCBI lineage: Bacteria > Pseudomonadati > Pseudomonadota > Gammaproteobacteria > Oceanospirillales > Oceanospirillaceae > Marinomonas > Marinomonas vaga. The sequence continues at coordinate 1,919,991 of NZ_AP043903.1, read as the reverse complement.
AAATCATTGAAGGCTTCCGCACCATGGGTGCGCTGGCTGAAGACACTGCCCTGCTGGCATTAGATCAGCTAGAAAATCAAAAAGAGCCAGACCATACTCGTAGTTGCCGTCCGTTCGCCCAAAACTGTGGCTTTACCATCGGTGAATCTAGCCAATGGACGCTACTTATGGACGACGAACTTGCCCTAGAGTTAGGCGCGACGATTTATGGTGCTATCCCAGCCGTCTACGCGTTTGCTGACGGCTATAAAAAATCTATCTCTGCGCCAGGGGTAGGCAACTACCTCACCATGAGTAAGGCAATGGCTTACCTGCAAAACATCATCGGTGAAGAAGGTCTGACCCAACACACCTTTATCCAAGCACACGGCACAAGTACTCCGCAAAACCGTGTCACTGAGTCCCATGTATTGAGCCAAGCGGCAGCAAGCTTCGGCGCCGAAGCTATGCCAGTGACCGCTATGAAAGCTTACCTTGGACACTCCCAAGGGACAGCCGGTGGTGATCAGCTACATCTTTCATTAGGTGTTTGGGAGCACGGTGTATTGCCTGGCATCTTGACGTCTACTGCTGTGGCAGATGATGTCTACACTGATGGGCTTAAATTCCAGCTAAAACACGAAGACTACGGTAAAGAGCACTTCAAAGCTGCACTACTGAACTCCAAAGGTTTTGGCGGTAACAATGCAACAGCTGTCTTGCTATCACCTTTTAAAGCGATTGAAATGCTGCAAAAGCGCTATAGCGCAGAGCAAATGAAAGCTTACGAAGCGAAAAATGCGGAAGTTAAAAAAGCCGCAGAACGTTACAACGAAGCGGCAATTCGTGGTGAGATTGAGCCAATCTACCGCTTTGGTTTCAACGTTCTTGGTGGTGAAGAGCTTAACATTACCGATAAGCAAATTTCCCTTCCAGGCTACGAAATGCCAGTAGATCTAAAGGTTGCCAACGAATTCGACGACCTCGTTTAATACCTTACAGCTGTGTGGCCAACCCTATTCTAAGGTTGGCCACACGCTTACTGCAGCTTCTTAATTAAGAAATCGATCAGTAATCTCACCTTTTTTGGCAACAGCTTTCTATCGGCATAGACCGCATAAAACTGCCCAGAGAAAGTTTCATAGTCATCCAATAGGTGCACCAGTTCCCCAGTTTTCAAATACTTCTCTACCAAAAAATCTGGCTGCATAATGATGCCAGCGCCTTCCACCGCCAATCGAGTCAAAGCACCGCCGTTGTTGGCAGAGAGAGTGCCACTAATCGAAGCCTCTTCTGTCACACCATCTTTTGTAAACACCCAACGACCAGTGTTCGGCGCATTTGTGTAGACCAGACAATCATGCTGGCTCAGCTCATTAGGAAATTTAGGGACACCTTTACGCTCAAGGTACTTAGGCGAAGCACAAACATAACCTTGCATGCGACACAAAGGACGAGCGATAAAATGATCGCCCCCTAAATCACCGCCCCGTACTGCCAGATCAATGCCAGACTCAGTCAAATCAACACGCTTGTCACTGAAGTCGACTTCCAGACTAATCTCAGGGTACAAACTGGAAAACTCACTCAGAATTGGCACCATATGGGACAAACCAAAATCCATCGGCACACTCAAACGCAGATGACCTTTGGGCTGATGGGTTAAATCCCCTAAATCACTTTCTGCCTCTTCAATCGCTTCTAAGATTGGCACGCAGTGTCGATAGTATTGCTTCCCAGCGTAGGTAATACTGATATTACGAGTATTACGATGCAGCAATTTAGCACCCAGCTCCTCTTCCAAGGCGTTGATATAACGAGTCACCATAGGTCGAGAGATGTCCAGTGATTCACTGGCCATCTTGAAGCTTTCTGCTTCATAGACTCGACAAAATACCTTCATCGCTTGCAGCTTATCCATCAGTACTCCTAATTAGCGAAAAAGTTCCACAAACATTATTTCACAATATGAAACAGTGAATTATATATCGGTGTAATTATGTATTGAAAGAAACTGATTATACTTGGTCTCATCATAAATCAACGAATAGCGGAGACCCCCTATGAAAGCATTACTTTTAACGACAGCCGTTCTAGCGTCTGGAAGCGTTTTAGCAGCAGATTACAATGTTGACCCAGCTCACTCTGCAGTGACTTTTGAAGTAGGCCACTTAGGCGTTAGTACAACAGCAGGTCGCTTTAACGAGTTCGAAGGCAACTTCACTATCAATGATGACAAAAAGTCTGGTAGTGCTTCTTTCACAATCAAGGCCGACAGTGTTGATACCAACCATGCTGCACGTGACAAGCACCTACGTAGCCCAGACTTTTTGGATGTAAAACAATTCCCAACTCTGACGTTCACCAGCACTTCCTTTAACGGCGAAGAGTTAACAGGTGACCTAACACTTCACGGCGTGACTAAGTCAGTAACGTTTGACGTGGAAATGATCGGTGAAGGCAACGACCCATGGGGTGGTTACCGCGCAGGTTTCGAAGCAAGCACAACCATCAAGCGTAGTGACTTTGGCGTTAGCTACTTCATTCCTGGTGTGACTGACGAAACTGAAATCGAAATCTTCGTTGAAGGCATTCGCCAGTAATAGGAGCAGTTATGTACGAGGAAGCAGGTAACTCCAACCTAATAATGCTACTCAATACTGCGATTTACCCCTTTCTTGTTGCTGCTGTATTGACCTTGCTACTTGGCAAGGTCAATACAAAGCTCACAACGATCGGCTCCGCAGCAGGCTTTTTTGTTGGTCTATTTTTGATCCATACTGGCTTGAATCTTCCGCCATCTAAAGCGTTAGACTTCTTAACGGTGACCTTAGCACTAGGCCTATTGGTTTCATTTATTGAAACAACATCATTATCCGATAAAGCCAAAATGAGCGTTGGGGTGATTGCGTTAGTGGTAAGTTTTTACCTCTTGCTCAACCCAGTTCTTAGACACCAAGGCCAAGCCATCAGTATTGTCTGTGCGCTCGCCGTTGCTGCCATCACCGCCATTGTTTCTGGATTACAAAAACTTGGTGCGAGTGAACGTTACTCCCATGCGCCAGCACTGTCTTTGATCGTGGTCGCAGCCGTGACTGCACCGGTAGTATCAATCGGGGGCAGCCTATTAATAGGCCAGTTACTTGGCGTATTTGCCGCAAGCATGGGGGGCTTAGTACTCATCCAACGCTTTGTTTGGAATACATCAAGCACAAGCGCTGTGACCCTAGGCTCATTTGTCTTAGCGGGTTTACTTGCCCAAGCACATGTACTTGCCGATCTGCCTATTTGGACCATGCTGGTTGCTTATTTGGCACTGATAGTCAATATAGGACTTGGCTGGGTCATGAAAGAAGATGGTACTGTCATCAGCACAATTAAAGCCATCATCCCGCAAGTCATAGTGAGTGCAGCCATCGCTGGCCTGTCACTATGGTCTGTGTGGCCAGAAAGCAGCTTGTACTAACAGCACTAGATAGCCCATCTAAAATGCAAAATGCCCGCTTTAACAATTAAAGCGGGCATTTTTATGCCATATGCAGCAATCCAAATCGAATCAATCGACGGATCAACTCTTAAAGATAGTTCGAGATGCACGCCAAAAGGGCAATACACAAGCCGCTAATAAACAGCTAATAAACCCAAAAGAAAGGAAATAGCCAATGCTGATATGAGAAAAATCTAAAAACATACTGATGAAGATAATATTAGGGATCACCACAAAAACCCAACTACCTATGATCATCAACATCATATCAAAACCAGATGTTAGGTGACTCTTCACCAACATCCAGCCACTAAAATAGGTATAGAGAAATAACGCAACCGCAAACACTACCAAGGTTTCAGTTTTAATATGCTGCAACGCCAAGCTCTCTAGGTCTGAAGCGACATCTGATGGTGCTGCAGTATACCAAATCGCTGCCACCAGCAATTGCACGACATATACCACAAGTACAGCTTTGAGGTTCACCTTATACACTTAGTTACCTTCCCTAATTTACCCCAATCTTTAGATCAGGCCTGCTGATACAAATCTTTGATTAGCCCTCGTAATACCGGACGCCACGAACGCTGCTTTATGCCAAAATGGTTAAAAATCTTACGGCATGAGAGGGATTGACGCTTAACCTCTATCGCCATCTCTAAGGCGGAGGCAGTATCCCCCATACTTTCTAGGGCTGTTTGAGCCTGAACATCGAATTGGCTTGAAGTGGTCAATACCGCTTCTACCAATCCCATCCAGCTCACCTCTTCGGAACAGCAATAGTGGTAAATACCAGTATTTTGTGCCCCATAATGTCTTTGTTTGACTACAGAAAGCAAAACCCGCGCCACATCCGTTACCGGAGTTGGGCAACCAATGGCCGTATCATGAAACTCGATTTTGACGCCCTTCTTAACCAAGTTAATCGTATTGGAGACAAAATCATCTTGAGCGCCACTAAAAAGCCAACCAGTCCGTAACACAATGTTTTTGTCCGATGACAAGACAATGCTCTCTGCCTCGATCAAGCGTTTCGCATGACGACTGCGGCCATTCGCTTCATCATTTTCAAGATAAGACGCATCCTTATCACCAGTAAAAACCTGCACACCACTAAGCATGTACATCAACGGACACTGTTCTCGCCCTACGACTTGCTTCAAGATCTCCAAGTACTCTTGGTAATCGTCTTGGGTCACACTGCGAAGAGAGTAAGCATCAATCACTGCATCACAGTATTGCGTATCAATAATCGACGATCTCAATACAGAAATCACTTCATCACAGGGAGTTTGAAGCCAGTCAAAATCAAAATCATTGTCGTAGTAATTTAAAATTGCGCGCCCTAACTCCGTATCACTGCCCAGCAATACCACCTTCATTGGCGCATTAATATCTCGTTGTTTAGTCAACTTTAAACCTCGTGCCAGTTCGGCAGCACACGTTGTAAATTTGCGCGGGTATTTTGCGCAAGTTGAGTCAAGGATTGCCCACGTATCTTTGCGACACTCTCAGCAACCAGTAATACTTTTTCCGGTGTATTTCTTTGCCCTTGATATCCATATAGGGGCATATCAGGAGAGTCCGTCTCCAACACAAAATCCGCGTCCGACAGAGCAGCCAGAACACGTTGAGCCTTTTGAGCTCGAGGGTAAGTCACTGTACCGCCAATACCGAGCACAAAACCCAAGTCAATAAACTGCTTGGCCTGCTGCAAGCTGCCATTAAAGGCATGAACGATACCGCCATGTTGGAAGTTTAATTGACGAATAACCTTTAGCAAGTCATCTTCGCTTTTACGAGCATGAAGAATGATAGGCAAACCTAAACCCTTAGCCAGACATAATTGTTCATAATAAATACGCTGCTGTAGCCCATAGTCAGGCATACCTTGCCATTTATCTAAACCAATTTCTCCCACTGCAACCACAGCAGGGTGTGCCAGCGCTAATTCCAGCTCATCCCGGTACTCACCAAGCCCATCCTTTAAAAAATATGGGTGCAAGCCAAGAGCAATCCGGATTTGCGGATAACGATTTGATAGCTCAATCACATTTGCCCAAGATGCTTGGGTCGTACTAGGCACTAAAAACGAGTCTACGCCCACCTTATGACAATCATTCAAAAGTGTCGATAAATCTGGCTTAAAGCACTGAAAATCAAGGTGGCAATGACTGTCTGTAAACATGCAGAAAGATTACATGAACAAACACCAAGTCTCTAGACGGTAACCGGAAGGGAATGTAAAAAAGCCGCGCAGAATGCACGGCTTTCTTGTAAAGATAGGCTTAAAGCTTTGGACCTGCATCCACAATGCTTTGAGAAACCGTTTCAAACTTCTTAAAGTTCTCAACGAACTGAGTAATCAAGCCTTTAGCTTGCTCATCGTAGGCTGCTTTATCAGCCCAAGTATCACGAGGATTCAGTAGAACGCTATCCACCCCGGCAACAGATGTAGGAATGTCTACGTTCAATTGATCCAGGTGAACAGTTTCTGTGTCAGCCAAAGCGCCAGACTGAATCGCAGCAATCACAGCACGAGTGGTTGGGATACTGAAACGCTTACCACCTTTACCATGGGCACCACCAGTCCAGCCCGTGTTGACTAGGTAAACCTTGCTACCAAACTCCTCAATACGTTTAATCAACAGATCCGCGTACACGTCTGCAGAACGTGGGAAGAATGGCGCACCAAAACAAGTAGAGAAAGTAGACTTAATACCAGATCCTGCACCCATTTCTGTAGAGCCAACCAAAGCCGTGTAACCACTTAGGAAGTGGTAAGCCGCTGCTTCTTTAGACAATACAGATACTGGAGGCAATACACCTGTTAGGTCACATGTTAGGAAGATAACAGCCTTAGGCTCACCCGCACGGTTTTCTTCAGCACGCTTGTCGATATGAAGACGTGGGTAACCAGCACGACCGTTTTGCGTCAAAGAAGTATCAGTGTAATCCGCAGAACGAGTTTCTTCGTCTAGGACAACGTTTTCCAAAATGGTGCCAAATTTAATGGCTTTCCAAATCACAGGCTCGTTCTTTTCAGACAAATCGATGGTCTTAGCGTAACAGCCACCTTCGATGTTAAATACTGTGTCTTTACCCCAACCGTGCTCATCATCACCGATCAAGAAACGAGACTCGTCAGCAGACAAGGTAGTTTTACCTGTACCAGACAGACCGAAAAACAAGGTAACGTCCCCATCAGCACCAACGTTTGCCGCACAGTGCATTGGCAACACATCGTAAGCCGGCAACAAGTAGTTTTGCACAGAGAACATAGCTTTCTTCATTTCACCAGCGTAACGCATGCCAGCGATTAGAACTTTGCGCTCTTTGAAGTTCAAAATCACACAACCGTCAGAGTTAGTGCCATCACGCTCAGGCTGACACTCAAACGTTGGCACATTCAAAATTTGCCACTCACCCTTAGAAGCAGGGTTGTAAGTTTCAGGGTTGATAAATAGGTTACGGCCAAACAGATGCTGCCAAGCGGTTTCAGTACGCATCTGAACAGGGATGTAATAGTCATCACCTGCCCCCACATGAACATCTGACAAGTACGATTTCTTTTCATCCAGATATGCTTCAACGCGATCCCATAGCGGTGCAAACTTCTCTTCTGGGAATGGGCGGTTAACAGGGCCCCAGTGAATCGTATCTTTGGTTGTCTCTTCTTCAACGATAAAGCGATCCATTGGAGAACGACCTGTACGAGCACCTGTTTTCACTACAAGCGCGCCAGTATCAGCTAAAACGCCTTCACCGTCAGCAATGGCAAATTCCACAAGCTGGGCAGTATTAAGGTTACGTAGAATGGTTTGGTCGTTTGTTCTGGTGTTCATCTTGCTATGGTCCTCTGAACAAAAAGAAAAAATGTTCTTGTCAGTTAGTAATTGGGGGATGAATACATAGTAACAAAACAATCTAAAAAAAAATATTGATATAACAAAGTGTTATTTTATTTCATATAGATGACTGAAAGACAAACCATTAAGTGCTTGTTTTTAAATGAATTGATAGAAATTACTGCAAATAGGAGGATAAAAGTTGATCAGAATGAAACACCCCATATTGAAATTAAATTACATTTCTGTAGTTTAATAACTTCTATGAAGCGCCCAAGACGAGAGGACATAAAGGATAACTATCGTTAAAGCCAATATATTATTGCGTAATTGTGGGTCGAAATTGTCGTCATACTCGTCTAAAATCCCCATCACAATAATAAATTTCATAATAGTTAAACTTTTACCTCTCCCAATCGGCAGGCTAACTGTGCCTGCTTCGTGGTAGGATTCTTTCTAACCTTCCCCCTGTTTTCAACAAAGGTAGACCTTAAGCTATGCAAAACGTGAATCAGAGCTGCAACATCGGATTCGTTGGACTTGGTGTCATGGGCAAAAACCTTGCTCTTAACCTAGCTGACCATGGTTATCGCGTTGCAGGTTTTGATCTCGATACAGACAAAGTTCAGGACGTTCTAGATACTGAAGCAAAAGAACGCCCAGATTCTGTCCAAGACGCGAGAATCATTGGTTGTGACAACTTAAAGCAAATGCTCGACATGCTGGTGACGCCACGTGTTGTGGTAGTGCTTGTCCCTGCTGGCGCACCTGTTGACGCTGTTTGCAAAAACCTAATTGATGCAGGACTAGAGCCTGATGACATCGTTGTGGATTGTGGCAACAGCCAATGGACTGACACCATTCGCCGTGAAAGTGAATACAAAGAAAAATTCAAATTCTTTGGCACCGCCGTATCTGGTGGCGAAGTCGGAGCACGCTTTGGTCCATCATTGATGCCTGGTGGTGATGCAGACTCTTGGAAATACCTACAACCAATGTGGGAAGCCGTTGCTGCGAAAGTTGACGAAAACGGCAAACCAATCGAGACACGCACTCCAGGTCAACCAGTAACAGAGGGTGAACCTTGTACTGCCTACCTAGGACCTAATGGCGCAGGTCATTATGTCAAAATGGTTCATAACGGAATCGAATACGCTGACATGCAGCTGATTTGTGAAGCCTACCACCTGCTTCGCTCACTTCTTGGCTACGAGCCAGAAGAAATCGGCAAGCTGTTCGAGAAGTGGAATCAAGGCATCCTAAACAGCTACCTTGTTGAAATCACAGCTGACATCCTCCAGCAGTATGACGCCAAAACTGGTGCGCCACTGGTAGACATGATCCTAGACAGCGCAGGTCAAAAAGGTACTGGTCGTTGGACCTCTATCAGCGCCACACAAATGGGTGTACCGGCTGGCATCATAAGTGAATCAGTCTACGCACGCGCTCTAAGTACCTTAACTGCAGAGCGTGAAAAAGCAGCAAGCTTCCTAACTGCCGACATCGATACCGCTGAAATCGACGCAGAAGCCGTTGAACAAGCCATCGAAAACGCCCTGTACTGTGCCAAAATCTGTGCTTACGCCCAAGGTTTCCAGCTGATGCGTGCGGCACAAAAAGAATACGACTGGACGTTAAACTTCACCGGCGTTGCTAAGATTTGGCGTGGCGGCTGTATCATCCGCGCATCTTTCCTTCAGAAAATCGCCGATGCATTTGAGAAGAACCACGACCTAGAGAACCTATTGCTGGACGAATACTTCGCAACTGCCATGGCAGAAAAGCAAAAAGGCCTTCGTGAAGCCGTTGTGTTAGCTGCCCAATCAGGCATCCCAACACCTTCCTTCTACTCTGCCTTGGCCTACTTCGACGGCTACCGCTCTGAAGTATTGCCAGCCAACTTGCTACAAGCCCAGCGTGATTACTTCGGTGCCCACACTTACGAGCGTGTCGATGCTGAGCCAGGTGAGAAGTTCCACACTCATTGGCAACAAGATGGTCGTCCAGAGACGAAAATGAAGTAAACCTCTGAACCAACTAATAAAAAACCCGCTTTTAAGCGGGTTTTTTATTCACATATCCTTTGGATACGAACACAGTCATTGTCACAAAAGGTGCGCGGGACCGAGTTATCTACTTATGGGTATTCAATCGTAAATGTCGCATAACCATTGGCAACCCCCGCTCCCACACGACCGGATTCAGTTTGCACGTAACGGGCACGAAGAGGCAGGACTAAATCACTAGAGTCTGTTTGGGCACTACCTAGATTGATACCCTGGTTAAAATGTATTTCCTTCTCAGCACTTCCATCACGCTGCACAATCTGAATACCGACCCCCGTTGCGCTATCAGCCACGTTATTTAATTTTAGTACCCCTGGCATGTTTGAAGCGTCTTGCTCAGCGTCTATGCGAATGTTTACCTTATAGGAGTCGATCGTACCGCCTTGGCAAGTTAAACGGATTTCAAAATCACGCCCCCCAACATAAGAGCCAACGCCATTGAAATCGATATTGGCCACATCACCAAAGTCCACTGCGATATTGCGACTGCCAGCCTCTACCTCACAGCTAGGACTGATAACGGTCGCCCCAGTCCCAAAAAATGATGAAGTCAGCATTGGAATATTTGGACTGCCATCATAGTGATAACTTGTGAAACGTCCATTAGGCACAATCCGCCCTGAGCCGGGGTTTTCCGATGTTTTAATCAACTGAACCACAAATTGCCCTGATGTTACGTGCTTCCTAGAGAACCCCCCAATGTCATTTGGATTAATGGGACGTGTACCAGGGAAGTAAGCGTCTATGCTCGTACGTCGAAACGCTCGAACCCCTATTCCTTCCACATCCGTAGAGTAAACATTATCAAAACCTGGCACAGCCACTTGCTGTGCCGCATTGATAAAACGGTACAACCTCGAGCCACCCGAATCATCACAATATAAATCATAACCACTACTACGATTAATCGGTTCAATCACCTCCTTAATCACACCACCAACCGGAGTATTGGGAAGAACAACGACTTGCCCAAGGTCCATGGCGATATCCTGCCAGACAAAATCATCATCGTAGAGCTCACAAGCTGCGCTGGCCTGCTGAACACATAAGGCCGTGCAAAAAGCAACCAAAGCTTGATTCTTACGAGCTAACATCAACGGCATAAAGCCTCCAATTGTATAAATCCTCTCTGTGACGCATCGGCATCTGATGGCACTTGATAATCCACATAACAATGTTGATCAGCGTGGCTTCCCCATTCCACTAACAATCGACCTTGCATTTGCTCGCTACGCACATAGAGACGATGCCCTTGACTGACCATCCCCACAAGTTGGCCTTGTTCATCCTTAATTTGAGCGCCAAAGGGCAAGCCATACTCATCGGCATTACGGATTTGGATTAATAATGCATTGCCTTTGCGGGTTTCATATCGAAGGTGGCTGATTGCCCCTGCATAAGGAGCTATTACTTGACTGGTGCTTTCAAGCTCAACATCATGGGCCATTCCCCGAGGGTCTAGGCTGATGGTATTAAGTCGGTAAGGTGAAACATACGGCACGACCGCATAGCCATCACGGTTTACCCGTGCACCGGAAGAATTCGACACCAGTGCATTTTCAGCCCCAGGGGCTTCCACTAGCACCATGGTGTCCCCACGTTGTGGGGCGAGAGTCACACCACCAGAATGCAATACCACACTACCGTTTGCCCCTACCGACACTTGTTGGTAGTCAGAGGTATGGCTATAGGTAGCATTCAATGCTGAATAACGGCTGCGATAGCCTAAATTACCAGACACACTGGATCCGCTTGACTGAGAGTCCGATAGAGCTACCCCGTAACTCAGATCATTGTTCTCCCCCGCTGAGCCATTAATGCCCACGCGAGCATTCTCGTAACCTCCGTGTTCACGAGCGCCAAAATCAAGCTGCATGGACATCGGACTACTGCCCCCCCCCCAATGGAGTACTAAATGACAGTAAATACTGGTTATCAGAGCGACCAGATCCACTGGTATGCATAACAGAAAAGCCCATGTTGACTGAGCCTAAAGCATTGTTATAACCCACTTGATATTGCTTCGCAGTACCGCTTCTGTTGTAAAAATCCCGTTTCGACCCTGTTATGTATAAATTGCCAAAACGATCACCTAACGATTGATTCAGGGTTAATTGAAGCTGGCTTTTTTGACGACCTTGAGCAATAGGGTTTATACCTCTGGATTCAAGGTCACGACTGTATACGGCATCACGTAAGCTATAAAAACCTTCGGTTGAGTAACGGTAAGCCGCTAAGGTCAGGTTGGTTTCAGTCGCATCGAGCAATTTACTGTAACCCAATCGCACACTGTTCCCTGTATGATGACCATAATCTCCGAGGTCTGTACGTGCCAAGGTAAAATCCATAGACACAGCACCAATTGGGGTGGACAGGGCACCACCAAATAGCAATGACATATAGCCTTCACTCATTTCACTGCCACTAAACATGGTGACCTGATTATTCACGCCCCGTTGATAAGTCCCCTGTAATAGCCAAGGCTCATCACTCACTTGAAGGCCACGGACCTGCCCAGCTGTCAGGGAATACCGGGATACCCCCTCCCTCAGCATTTGCGGCACAGAGCTAAACGGCACCTTGAATTCACTTCGCCGACCATCTACTTCAATGATACTGACATCCAAATCCCCGCCGTAACCCGTGGCGTATAAATCATCAATGACAAAGCTACCTGGGGAAACGGTTGTTGAATAGATAAGCAGGTCGTTCTGTCGCACTTCAACGCGAGCATTGGTTTGGGCAATACCTCGAACAACCGGAGCATAGCCCCGCAGAGAGTCAGGTTGCATACGATCATCTGTGGTCAGGTTAACACCACGATAGCCAATTGAATCGAACAGCCCACCGCCAGTAAACGCTTCACCAATGGTCAACATGCCTTCTAATTCTGGAAGGCCACGTTGAGCATAGGTAGCGATACCTTGCCATTCAGAACCCCCGTCTTTGTCATCACTCCAAGTGAAGTTAGAGTCATGACGAAACTGCCAACCTGCGAAATTGAAGCCGGTATTCAACCCTAAATAACTGTTACTCCGGCTTTGCCCCCCTGCCATGCGACTCTTACTAGCAGTTGAGCTAGCACTGTAACCAATAAAACCCGCATCGATACCGCGGTCCCACAACATAGGACTGACATAACCACGCGCTTCACGACGCATAAATGCTTGGGGAATACTGATGTCATAGCGCAAATTACCACTGTCGTAGACACCAAAGGCACTGCTTATTCGTTGCTGCAATGGCATACAACTGAGAGCATCAGAAGATGATGAAGGCATGGAGGCTTGTACTGCTTCGCTGTCCACCCCCATTTCGATTAACATGGGCAAAGTCACACAAGCATCAACACGCCCCTGGGCATCACCTTTAAAATGCAAATTGCGACGTCCCTGCCAAGCCCCATTGAGGTAGACATCGACCATATAGGTACCTGCCAACACAGGATTTCCATGCTCAAAAGCAGTTAAGTCAATACTTTTGGCTTGGCCAGACAGAAAGCTTGAGTCAAACTGCACTTGTTTCGGGGCACGGGCCACTTCCACATCTACTTTCGATGGAAGTCGACCATTAGAATCGGAATTGTCAGAAGAGGCATGTATCAAGTTAGTAAAGGTCAATCCATTGACCAACAAACAAATCATCAACTGACTCGACTTAAGATGGCAATCCATGCCTACTCCCTCTCTCGTTTACTTCTCATACTTCCCTGATAACAGTATTACGGTGTGGCTCAACTATCTAAACGAGTCTCATGTTGAACCCGGCCGCCATAGTCATTCACGGTAATGAAGCGCAACCGCTCTGCAGATCTGGGAACAACAAACTCCATAGTTTGTTTTGGCGCGATCATTAGCCCTTTGTCGTCAAGGATGACCTCACTCTGATCTGTTAAAGCTCGAATTTCAGTGAACGATATGTGGTAGTCACTGGGGTTTTCTACTTGCAAGCGATCATCCACTAGCCGCCAACGCAGTAATGCTGGGGCATTATTGGCATTCCCCGATAAGCCCTTCGGTCTGTAAAAGAGCTTGAGACGCGAACGAAACGCGACCTGCAAGTAATTCTCACTGCCTGTAGCTGATTCGGGCGATGGCGGCACCTCTAGCACATTGAGCCAGAACACCGACTCTTGATCAGAGGGCAACGAGGTTCCGGTAAATAGGATTCGTAGAGTCTGACTCCGCCCCGACTCAACGCGACTAACCGGAGGGGTAAGAAAGAATGGCGCATCACTGTTATCCGCTGTTTGATTCACATCGCCATCATCCACCCAAGCCTGTACCAATGAAGGAGAGTCTCCAAGATTATCCAGCTTTACCGTCACTTCTCGGGACTCTGCTGGATAAATAATTCGAGTGCCATTCACCACAACACTGGCGAAAACTTTTTGGCAAAAAAGAAGCGTGAGCACTGACAACAAGAGCACTCTTAAGAGCGATACGTTCATTGATAAACCTAGAATGGTAAGTATTAGGTGAAGCAATGCGTTGACTAGCAAAAGCGCCAATCAACGCATTAAAGACGTTAAATCAATTGTAGATTACGGTGTACTTGATACTACTGGCGACATCACCAGGAGTGGCAGCACCTGTTGCGTAATACTCAGCGTAGTAGTTAAGGGTGGCGCTGCCATCCTCTCCCACAGTAACCCATTGGGAATTATCCTGAGCAACATCCACCCCAGCAGCTTTAATTGGCAAGAACTGGCTATTGTCTCCTAACAACTGCAATTGCACATTGCTGGCTGCGTCAGTGGACGCTTGGTTATTCAAACGACCCGTTTCAAAGTCAACCGTAGCGCCAGGCTCAAAGTAAGTTGCCACACTACCAGAGCTGCAATCACTAAGATTAATTGAAAAAGGCGTACGACCAGCAACGGCTCCAGCACTTGCTAGAGAATTCATAGACATTGTCGGAAGGTTAACCGCAAAATCACCACCACCTGGTGTTGAGATGGTGCACGTCTTATCGGTTATTTGGCCAGAAAACGTAATGGTGCCATCACTGGCCTGGGCAGTCATCGAAGCAGCCGCCAAAACTAAGACCGCAGTAAGTTTACTCTTATTCATTTGCTCACATATCCTATCAACTAGATAACGTTATGGCGCAAGTAAGGGGAAAAGCATGAGGGGGGGCTAGTACATCCTACTTGTACATAGGCCACAGACAGCTTGAGAAAAGCGCTGCAACCTCAAGCGCTAATCTATTAAGAATGGCAGCAGAAAAATATAGGACTGTTCTTAAATTGCCATTAGCAGACCTTATAGACAAGGTGCTTTTGCAAGCCAAGCTTGAAGACGAATCAGCCCATTTCCACGAGAGCCCAGCCCTTTATTGAGCGATTTTGTACGAGTAAAACCAGAATTGGTGGGCTATTTTGTTATTGTGCTCACAAATGACGTTTGATTAATGTAGTAGCTATTTTAAGCTACCCTGGAGCTTCTAATCTTATGAAAAGCCTCTTGGGTCTCACTCCTGCCATCATTACAGCTGAACACCATGAAGCCTATACGTGTTGCGTTACTTGACGACCATGAAGTTGTTCGTCAGGGCCTAATCCATTACCTTAATAAGTTCCCAGATATAGAGATTGTTGGTGATTTTGAGAGCAGCCACGAGTTGATGCAGGCAGCGGGTAGCACCTCCATTGACGTCTTGCTGTTGGATTTTGTTCTGGGTCATAAAGAGCTTGATGGTGTATCACTTATTCGCTCTTTTCGAACACGTTTCCCAAATTGTCGAATATTGGTTCTTTCTGCCCATGACACTCTTGCTAACGTATCACTGATACTCAGAGTGGGAGCTCACGGTTTTATCAGTAAAAACGAAGGTCTCTCAAACTTCCCAAAAGCGATTCGACAAGTGGCCTCTAACGTCACGTATTTGAGCTCGGAAATGTCTTACAAACTGTCTGAGACGAATTACAAAAACAAACTCTCTTCAAAAGGATCCTACGACAATGCTCATCCGTTACTGTCGACCTTGTCTGCCCGTGAGCAGGAGGTGATACGCTGCTTTTTGACTGGAATGACCATATCTGAAATTGCTGCAAAATTTAATCGTAGCGTCAAAACTATCAGCACCCAGAAAAACAGTGCCTTTCGCAAGCTTGGAGTATCCTCTAATAATGGCTTATTCAAAGTCATGAAAAGAGCCAAGCAAGTTAAGCCATAAAGCTCAACGACCTGATTTCACTAGCAGGTCGATATCAGGCCTTAGGCTTAACTTACAAGGATCATTTTCGTTCAGTCAGGGGCATGCCCCCAAACATAAAAGATTACTTTGCTTGGCGCTCAATCGACGTCAACATGCCACGTAGCATCCCCACTTCTTGCTGGTCCAGCTTGGAGCGCTGAAACAAGCGACGAAAGCGAGTCATGACTTGACGCGGGGCTTTAGGATCTAAGAATTCAATATCACCCAGCACTTTTTCTAAATGGTCCAATAGGAAGTCCACCTGCTCTGACGTGGCAGCGGGCACATCCCATTTACTCTTCACAATGGGCGCGTCTTTTAAGCTCAGCTCCTGCATACGTAATTCATAAGCAATAACCTGTACTGCCGCTGCCAAGTTTAGCGAGCTAAAGCCTTCGACGGATGGGATATGCACATGGTAATGACAGCGCTGCAACTCTTCATTAGTTAACCCACGATCTTCACGACCAAACACAAAAGCCGTATTAAGAGACTCTTCAAACACAAGATTTGCCGCTTGGCGAGGATCCACCAAAGGCCATGGAATATGACGCTCGCGAGCACTGGTGCCAATCACCAACTGACACTCTGCAATGGCTTCTTCAAGCGTTGCGACAACCGTGGCATTTTCAAGAATATCCGTCGCTCCAGACGCTCGGCTTGTGGCCTCTTCATGGGGAAAGAGCTTGGGTTCGACCAACACTAAATCGCTCAACCCCATGTTTTTCATAGCACGCGCGGCACCGCCAATATTGCCCGGATGGGAGGTATTTACTAAGACGATTTTAACGTTTTGTTGCATAAGATGAGTTACACCTAAATTCTGTCAGTCGAAAAAGGGTATGGTATCAAAGAATTTTAGGTTGCGTGTATTTTGAACAGAATTTAACCATTTTTTAACTGGATAAGCCGCACTAATTCCGCTAGAATTCGCGCCCATAATATGCGGCCAAAAGCCCATTTCGCTCTTTAACACTTTAACTGCAACTTCCTGCCTTATCAGGCAGAGGCTGCCCTATTGGTTCAACATTGGTATCTTATGCAACCTCGAATTAACGTCGCTATGAAAGCAGCGCGTACTGCTGCCGACTTCATCATCCACGCTCAAGAAAAATTCTTGTTCGACAAAGAACAAGGTCAAAGTGCAACAGAAGTGTACAACAACGTTTGTACTGGCGCGGAAAAGACTATCGTTCACCATTTGGCAAAAGCCTACCCAGCTGACACCATCACCACACGTCTACAAGGCACAGTACAAGAAGGTACTGAAGGTGAGTGGATTGTTGACGCTATCCAAGGGCAACACTTGTTCTCACGAGGGCTATCTGGCTACGTGATCACAATGAGCTATGTGGTTGCAGGTAAAGTGGAACACGCCGTTGTCCTAAATCCGACAACCCGTGACGAATTCTACGCCAGCAAAGGTCGTGGCGCTTACCTAAATAACTCTCGCATCCGTACTGGTGCTGCCCGTTCTCTAGAGGGCACAACACTAGGCTCTCAGTTCCCAGGCACTGAAACCACTATCGATTACGCAACAGGCCAATTCGCAGCCCTTAACGAACTCGCAATGAAAGGTGCCCGTGCGGTACTTCACGATGCGCCAGCATTAATGCTTGCCAACGTTGCTGCAGGTCGCCTAGATGCTGCATGGGGTCTAGAATTACGTGAGTGGGAAGTACAAGCACCTTTGTTCATTGCCAAAGAAGCAGGTTGCCTGTTTGCTGGTTTTGATGGGTCACCAAACTACGAAAGCGGGAACGTTTTGTGTGCGAACCCACGTCTATTCAAGTCTTTGTTACCATTATTAAACAAGCACTTGAACAAATAAAATGCCCTAAGCATTTGAAAAACATAAAAAAGCCAGCAAAATCTGCTGGCTTTTTCGTACACAACAAGCTACCAATTAAGCTTTGTAGAAGTTTTCAAAGCAGTAGTTAGTGGCATCAACGAAACCTTCAACACTACCACAGTCAAAACGACGTCCCTTGAATTTGTAAGCCAAGACACAACCTTCTTTCGCTTGGCGCAAGATAGCATCCGTGATTTGAACTTCGCCATTAGCACCTGGGGGTGTTTCACGGATTTTGTCAAAAATATCTGGGGTCAAAATGTAACGACCAATGATCGCCAAGTTAGACGGTGCATCTTCTTTCTTAGGCTTCTCCACCATGTCCGTCACGCGGAACAAGCCTTCCATCATGGAATCACCAGCGATCACACCGTATTTATGTACTTCTTCTTCTGGCACTTCTTGAATGGCCACGATAGAACAACGGAACTGTTTGTACAGTTTTACCATTTGCGCCATCACACTCTCGCCGTCTTCACCGATGCATAAATCATCCGCCAACACGACACCAAAAGCTTCATCACCAATCAACGGCTCACCAGTTAAGATGGCATGGCCCAAGCCCAGCATGTTGTGCTGACGAGTGAATGAGAAGTTAACGTTATCAATCAAGCCACGAATACCCTCTAGGTACTCTTCTTTTGCTGTACCAGCAATTTGATGCTCAAGCTCGTAGCTGATATCGAAATGGTCTGCAATAGCACGCTTACCTCGACCTGTAACAAAGGTAACATTGTCCAATCCCGCTTCTACCGCTTCCTCAACACCGTACTGCACCAACGGCTTATTCACGACAGGTAGCATTTCTTTAGGCATAGACTTAGTAGCAGGCAAAAAGCGCGTTCCATAGCCAGCAACAGGGAACAAACATTTACGAATCATAATTTTTCCTTTTAGAACCGATGCGTTGGTCGCCAAAAAATAAAGCACGGCAGACCACTTAAGAATAACATTGATCAAGTGACATTTTGAATCACCCGAACGCAAACCAATAAAACCCTTTTCATTGATTTGTAGCGACTTTCGATTTTAACGTCTTTACTCAAGCACATTACATGCCAGTTACATCACATACAACATGAGCCCTAACCGCAACTCATTTCGCTAAACCTTTCATCAAAATAGTAACCTAGCACGCCAATGAGGTGTGCTACCGTTTGGAAAAAAATGCGCAACAAATAGTTTCGCTGATGCGCATTCAGGACATATAGCCCATTTTTAGGAAGGCGCCCCTTACTTTATAAAGACAAGGGGCAAAATAAGAACAGATCGAGATTACAACTTAATCTCAACTTCATTGGATTCTGGCTCTGGGGCAGGTGAACTGGAATCTGCGTCCACCAACATTTCCGCAGCCACAACCGAAGAGACACTCAAGCCCACGTGAACGTGGTCCCCCTGCTCTTCGATAATCATTGGTGGTTTGTTTTGAATGCGGTAAATAGCAAATAGGGCCACCGATAGGTTCATCAGCGCGATAAACATAAATAAAGCATCTATACGGAAAATATCCATCACCGCAGATGCAATTAACGGCCCTAATACCCCTCCGGCACCATTTAAAAGGATCAAGCCACTACTTGCTGATAAGACTTGCTCTGGGCGCAGCTGATCATTCATATGAGAGGAAGAAAGAGCGTACATGGGGAAAGTAAACGCCCCAACAAAGAACATCCCCACCATCATCAAGACAAAGCTTCCATTGGCGTTACCCAAAGGAACGATCATAGCGGTAATCGCGCCTATTATGCCCACCAACAAAATCGTCACACGCCGATCTTGGCGGTCTGACAACATACCAATGGGCCATTGCAATAACATCCCCCCCACATAACTGGCACCAATGAACAAGGAGATTTCAGCAATATTAAGTCCGATAGACTTGGCATACAGAGCCCCTAAGCCCAGCAAGGCGCCAGAGGTCACCCCTGCCACAAAGGCCCCCGTCACCCCTAACGGTGCCGTCTTGATCAAGCCTAGCAAATTGAGCTTTTCTGGTACCTCAATGGTTGGCGATGGCGTTCGCACCAACAGCAAGGGCACCAAAGCCATGGAAATCAGTACCGAGGTAAGGATAAACAAATCGTATCCGCTTGGAGAGGCCGCATTCAGTAAGAACTGGCCTAGGGTTTGGCTGGCCCAGATCTCAATAATATAAATCGAAAATAAACGCCCACGGGTGGTATTACTGGCGATAGCGTTTAACCAGCTCTCGGTCACGATGAACAAGCCTGCGTAACACAAGCCGGTTCCCATACGCATCAACATCCAGAACCAAGGGTCTACCACCACAGACTGCATCAAGATGGTAATAGATGCCAAGGACGCTACCGCCGCAAACACTCGAATATGACCAACGTTTTTCACCCATCTTGGTACCAACAAAGACCCCAAGATAAAGCCCACATAATAGGATGACATAATCAAACCAGTGGCTGTGGTGTTAAACGACTCAATAGAGGCACGAATACCAATCAAAGAGCTTTGCAGTGCACTTGCCATGGTGATGATGGCCACACCAAACAAAAGACTCCAAATTGGCAACAAGGTTTGCTTGAGCATTAATTACGTCCGAATCGGCAAAATGAGTAAGACACGAAACCTAAATAGCGATGCTATAAGGGCTTCATGACAAGAAAAAGTAAAGTGTAGTACGTTAGGAGATATAGATTACAACTTAAACCCTAAAGAGACCTACAGACTTCAAAATTTGCGGCATTCTAACGTAAAAAATAGTGGGGAACTATGGTAAAAATCCGCTTAAATAATGATCTATTTAGGACGACACGACTGCTGAGTGTTATCGTCCATCAGATGACTAACTTCATTAAATAAACAGAAGATTTTTACCTTAAATAATGCGGAATGGCCTACTTAAAGCCCATCAGAAGTATCCAGCCAAGAACAAAGATTTTCCAACATGCGACAGCAGTGTTTTAGTTGGTCGATCTCAACATATTCGTCTGGCTTGTGACCTTGGTCCATACTGCCTGGACCGCACACCATAGTGGCCACACCGGCTTCATCAAACAGCCCACCCTCAGTCCCAAAAGCCACCGTTTGGTAAGACTGACTCTCAGCCCATTGACCCAGCCATTGGGCGAATTCTGACTGTTGATCCGTCAACAGCGGTGGGTAAGCAGAGATCGATTCGAACTGAATGCTAGCCTCTGGGGCAACCGCCTGCATTTTCGGCTCTAGAGTGCCCTTGGCATAATCCGCCAGAGTATTAAAGGTCGCTGCAGCATCCACACCTGGAAGGTAGCGCATCTCCATATCAAATTGACAGAACTCAGGGACGATATTTAGGGCCGCCCCGCCTTTAATCACACCCGTTTGCACTGTGCTGTAAGGGGGATCGAAGCGCTCATCCAGCTGCTTACTGAGGGGCTCCGCTAGGCTGGAGAGCTTACCTATTAACTGTGCCGCGTATTCGATCGCATTCACGCCTTCTGGCGCATAGGCCGAGTGGCATGCCTTACCATGCACTTTACAACGAAGGGCTACTTTTCCTTTGTGCCCATACACAGGCTTCATGGAAGTCGGTTCACCAATGATGCACAGAGCTGGTTTTTCAGGGGATGCCTTAAGGTGATCAATTAGACTTCTAACCCCCAAACAGCCAACTTCTTCATCGTAGGAAAAAGCCAAGTACACCGGCATACGTAGCTCTTTATTGAGAAACATGGGGACTGCCGCAAGCACACAGGCGATGAAGCCTTTCATATCAGTGCTGCCACGACCGTAATATCTTTGATCGTGCTCTGTCAGCTCAAATGCAGGGAAGGTCCAGTTTTGACCATCTACTGGCACCACATCAGTATGCCCAGACAACATAACGCCGCCATCTCCTGCGGGCCCAAAACGAGCGTAGAGATTGGCTTTACTTCCTTCTTCATTGAAGATCAGTTCACTCTCCACCCCCAAGCCTTGCAAGTAATCCCGCACAAACTGAATCAAGGCGAGATTAGACTCTCGGCTGGTGGTATCAAAACTAAGCAGTTTGCTGAGCAGCTCATGCACATCTGCATGAGCTATGCCGGCTTCACCCGTCATTATTCGTCTCCTGGGACGCCATAGCTTGGCGCCTTGCGAGGGTCTAACGCCCGTGTCACATAAGCCAACATTTGCGGCTCATAATCCTGCCAAAGTTTCGCCAGCTCGCCGACAGGGTCCTGGTCAGCCCAATCCACCCTTAGGTCAACCAAAGGCCAAGTGTAGTCGTCAACAACCTTGAGGGCAGCAGAATGCTCTGGACCGGCTTCACCACCACTCTCAACACCAGCAGCTAAAGCAATTAAAAGCCGTGTACTCAACTCCCCAGTGGAGTGCTCAAAGGCTTCAACCATGGCTTCAATGACAGACGTTTCAGACAACATATTGCCCGCCGCCACACAATTTGTGCCAGCTTTCATGTGATGAATACCCAAGGTCTCCGTACCGCTGAAACAAGCAGCTTTGCCTTGGGTGTCAATCACGGTGACTTGGCGATAAGCGCTGAACTTATCTTCAGCCAAGGCGGCTTTTAATGCTTGATCAGAGGTCAGCCCCTTAGCCAAATTCTCTAAGGTTTTCTGCCCTAACGCTGGCAGGGTAATGTTTTGGCTCGAGACCGCACCAACTCCTGCCTGTAGCCAAGGGCAGCGTGCGCCAACGGCAATGCTTGATGAACTGATGGCGATACCTAATTGCCCCGAATCAGGACACATGGCAGTTATTGAAATAGTCATAAATAGTCCCTTCTTATTCAGCGTCTGGAATAACGGCGATCACATCGATCTCCATCAGCCACTGAGGCTGAGCAAGGCCAGCAACGACCAAACCAGTGGAAATCGGATATACGCCCTTCAACCACTTCCCCACTTCACGGTATACCGGCTCACGAAAACGCGGATCGGTAATATAAGTAGTGGTTTTCACAATATGGGATAAGTCACTACCCGCCTCTTCCAGCAGTTGCTTCACGTTTTTCATCGCTTGTTCTGCTTGGGCTTGTGGGTCACCCAAACCCACTAGGTTCCCCTCAAAATCGGTGCCTACTTGGCCACGCACATAGACAGTGTTTCCCGCCACAACCGCTTGGCACAAATCATTGTCCAGGGACTGGTTGGGATAGGTTTCTTTAGTATTGAACATGCGAATACGAGTATGAGTTGGCATGGTAGCAGCTCCTAAACTTCTTGATCTGTGTAATGTTGGTATTGGCGCTGGATCACAATCTGATCGGCGATGTATTTCGCGTCGTGCCAAACACCCCAAATGAAGGTAGAACCGCGACGGGATAACCAAGGTAACCCTAAAAAGTACACGCCCGATGCTTTGGACACACCACGATGATGCTCTGGCTTACCTTGCTCATCAAAGGCATCAATACTGTTTAACCAACCGTAATCTGTGGAGTAGCCCGTGGCCCAAATAATGGTAGTAATCCCCGCTTCCTTTAGGTCAAGCTCTAAGGTTGGTTGAGCCATGCATTCAGGGTCAGGTAAAAGTTGGCGAGCTTCTGGCTCTTCTGGCAAATCTAAGCCATTTTTCGCAATGTAAGCATCAGCTTGGTCCAACAACGAAAGATAGTTAGCATCGCCGCCACGGATATTCGTCGCAAGGTCGTTGGCAAAGCGTACTCGCCCATCAGCAAAGGACTCTGTGCGCCCCACTAGCTTCATGCCTGCTTGCGCCAGCTCTCTAAAATCAATGGTCTTGCCACCTTGTGCGCCACTGACAGCAATCGTTACATGCTCTTTGCCCGGTTCATTTGCAGCCATATCCCAAAGGCCTAACACCCCCAACCACCATACAAAGTCGCGACCTCGATAACTACGAGGCGGACGATCATGGGGCCCAACAGACAAGTAGACATCACGACCAGACTGTAAAAGCTCATCCGCAATTTGCACACCAGACGACCCAGCACCGACCACCATGACGGCACCCTCAGGGAGCTGCTCTGGGTTACGGTAAGACGCAGAATGGATTTGATTTAGACCGGTCTGAACCTTGGGTGCTATGGCAGGAATAATGGGCGTTTGGAATGGGCCTGTGGCCGAGACGATGCGTTGTACATGGTAAGTCCCGTCAGTCGTCTCCACCTCAAAACCACTGACACCTTCGGTCTGTGACACGCTCAACACTTCGACCCCCGTGCGCACAGGTGCTTCGAACTTTTCAGCATAGGCTTCGAAGTAATCCGCTACGCTGTCTTTTTTAACGAAGGCATCAGGATGTGCGTTTGGAAACTCCATTCCAGGAAAACGGTCATGCCAAGCTGGGCCATTGGCGACCAAAGAGTCCCACCGACGAGTGCGCCATGCTTCCGCAATACGGCTTTTTTCTAGGACAAGGTGAGGCACCTGCTGACGAGTCAGGTGCTCGCTCATAGCGATCCCTGCCTGACCCGCTCCTACGATAAGGGTATCGATGTTCTGGATAGTGTGTGTCATGTATACGCGCCTTTATATGCGGATTAAATAGGTTCTCAATAGAGAGTAAAATCAGCTTAGGGCAGCGCATAACCTCAGTAAATTATTATAAATATACGATCTAAATAGAAAAATTATTAACCTAGCACTCTTCTAGCTCAATTTTTATGAAGATGAAATCCCCATATTTAAGCCTTGCCCCCCGTGAAATCCAAGTCCACAGAGCGACAATAATCCATAAACAATTGCGCAGGTTTTGTTGGTTCATTGGTCTTTAAGTGCGCCATGATCAGAGTGGAGCTTTCCATTTCATCTTCAATATCCACATAGGCCAGCGCCTTACCATCGTATGTGGTTTTGCTACATGGGCGCGTCACCAGTACAGAAAAGCCCTGTTCTTGCCCCACCATACAACGCACCATCTCAATGGAAGGCGATGTGTAAGCCACTTCTGGATGCAGCCCCTTTTCGGTGAAGATGCTAAGAAAATAGTTGCGACTCGGAATCACGTCCAATAGCACCATAGGCTCTCGGCTTAACTCCGCTAAAGTAACACTAGGTTTTGTCGCGAGGGGGTGATTGGCTGGCAATAAAGCATAAGGCTTGTGTGGTGCATTAAGGATTTCCTTCTGAATAGAATTATCCAATTCCAAATCGTACAAGAACGCCATATCAAACTGCCCACGGTGTAAGCCCACCATGATTTCGTGCTGCTCCCCATCGCGCATTTGAATTTCGATGTCTGGGTATTGTGCTTTAAAACCTGCAATCAACTTTGGAATGTACAGAGGTGCAACGGACTCGAAGCAGCCTATGGATATTTTTCCGCTGGTGGTTTCACTGTCAGCTAGGGTATTTTGCTCAAACTCATGGGAAAACCTGAGTAGCTCCCTTGCCTTGTTATAAAAGCGACGACCACTGGGTGTCAGAGACACCCCTTGGGCATGATGTCGAATCAATAATTGCTGCCCAAATGAATCTTCTAGATTCTTAATTGCAATCGAAATGGAAGGCTGTGCGATGTGAAGTTTGCGTGACGCTTCAGCAATGCTTTCCGTCTCCACGACCGTCGTAAAATAGTGCAATTGCTTCAACGTAAAATATCTCATACACCACCCCGATTAATTTACAAAATATTGTTTATCATATGAATTGAATAGATTTTTATTTAGCAACCAAAATGCCACCGCCTATTTAAAAGTTTTTAAATAACATTAAGATGCTGATTTATAAGAATAAAATTATTAAGCAGCAAAAAACGTCCTATCCGAGATGCCAATTCATCATCATTTTAATGCTCTAAAACGGGGCATTCTTTTCATTTGTGACAACGCCTTTGTCTACCGCGGTGCATAATTTTTTTATAGGTCTACCCCCAGGTACTAGATAGTTTTTTTAAAACTAGAAACCAAGAAAATACTAATTGCCAGTCTTCCCGATCTGCCTACATAGTGATTGCACAGATTAGGAGTTTTATTGCTATGACAGACAACAACTTCTAATGCATTTTTTGAAAGTAAGGTGGCAAATCTATGATGTTCGATTGGGACTATCTGTTCAGTTTGTTTAGCTTGTCAGACTTCTGGTGGGCAAGCTGGACTGTAATTAAGCTCAGTATTGCAAGCTGGGTGTTAAGTATCATTGTCGGTTTCGTACTCGCGCTCGGTAAGCAATCTAAATATGCCGTGCTCAGTGGTCCCGCAAAATTTTACATCTGGTTATTCAGAAGCTTACCTTTGCTGGTGTTGTTGATCTTTGTCTACAACATGCCTCAGGTCTTCCCAGCCAGCGCCGCTATCTTAGCTGACCCTTTCTGGGCGGGTTTGATTGCCATGGTCATGTGTGAAAGTGCTTACGTGGCAGAGATCCATCGAGGGGGCTTACTTTCCATTCCCAAAGGACAAGGTGAAGCGGCGAGAGCCCTTGGCATTCGCTTTGTGGGAGCCCAATGGCTGGTGGTCATTCCTCAGGCTTTACGGGTTGCTTTGCCGGCGCTGACCAACGAGTACATCTCTATTGTGAAACTGACGTCCCTTGTGTCGGTTGTCTCTCTCACAGAAGTCCTAATGGTGGGACAACGCCTTTACACCCAAAACTTTCTAGTATTAGAAACCATGGCAGCCGTGGCCATTTACTATGTTGCCATTGTCACTGTGTTCGACTTCTTACTTAATCGTTTAGAGAACTACTTGGACGTCACTAAAAACACCAAGACTAAACAACCTTCTGCTGAACTGATCGAACAAGTAAAAAGTGCGCCAGCCCCAGCGGTTTCTCAAGCGCCTAGCTTTGATGGTCCAGCCCTACAAGCCTCTAAGCTTCACAAAGCCTTTAATAATGTTGAAGTACTTGGCTCGGTCAACCTAAGTATCAATTCTGGTGAAGTGGTCTCCGTCATTGGCCCCTCTGGCTCAGGCAAAACCACCCTTATTCGCCTAATGAATGGCTTGGAGCAACTGGACAACGGTGAGATCCATTTGAATGGTCAATCCTTCTTGAAACTGCTGCGCCATGGCCCAGATAAAACCAAGTTTGTCGAGCAATCTAGCCTGCGTCGAAACATTGGCATGGTGTTCCAAAGTTTCAACTTATTCCCACACCTTACCGTGCTGGAAAACCTAATGCTGGCCCCTCGCTACCACAAAATGGGCTCCCGCAAAGAGTTAGAAATGCAGGCCTTCCAGCTTCTCAACAAAGTAGGAATGCTAGAGCACGTTTGGAAGTACCCACACCAGTTATCTGGCGGTCAACAGCAACGTGTTGCCATTGCCCGTGCCTTGATGATGCGTCCTCAAATCATGCTGTTTGACGAACCAACCTCAGCCCTCGACCCAGAGAAGGTAAACGAAGTGCTACAGGTCATCGAGGATCTGGCCCAGGAAGGTATCACTATGGTGATCGTCACTCACGAAATGAATTTCGCCTTTAAAGTCTCTGATCGAGTGGTCTTTATGGAGCAAGGTCGCATCGTATGTGACGACGCCCCAGCGGTACTCAGAGAAGGCAACAACCCAAGAATTGAAGCGTTCCTTAAAGACGTTTCCCTAGCATAACGGCTCAACCGAAACAGATTGGAGTATTTCATGCTTGAACAATGGCAAATAGACCAGTACCACGAACAAGGCTACCTCGTTGTCAATGCAGTATTGACTGACAAAGAAGTCGCAGACTTACAAGCGGACTTTGACGCTTGGGTCGAGGAAAGCCGCTCCCACGATGCACCTTGGGGCGACACCATCGACGGTCGTGCACGCTTTGATATTGAAGAAGACCATACCCCAGAGCACCCGTCTCTGCGCCGCGTCACGTCACCGACCGAGATTTCCGAAGCTTTTAAACGCACGGCGCTGGAATCAAAAGTTGCGCAAATGGCAGGTCAATTAATTGGCGGTCATGGAGCACGCTTGCACCACAGCAAAATCAACTCCAAATTGCCTCACACTGCCACGCAAGTGAAATGGCATCAGGACTTCCCATTTACGCCTCATAGTAATGATGACCTAGTGACCTGCTTGCTGATGATCAGTGATGTGACGCCAGAAAACGGCCCCCTTCAGGTGATCCCAGGTAGCCACAAAGGCACCCTATTTTCACACTGGAACAATGAGCGTTTCACGGGTTATGTGAAGCCAGAAATCGAACAAGAATACTGTCAAAACCCAGTCTCTTGCTACGGTCCATCTGGTTCCGTTTGCTTTATGCACACCCGTCTGCTGCATGCTTCAAGCCCGAATGAAACAGAGTTCCCGCGGACCCTATTTATCAGTGTGTTTGCCGCCGAAGATGCCCTGCCTTTCGGCGAAAACCCACTGCCGAGTCTTCACACTGGCACCCTTGTTTGGGGTAAAGAAAGCGGCGAAATTCGCAGCACTCCCAATACCCTAAAACTGCCACAAAAACCCAAAGGCGCTTCGTTTTTTGTCCAGCAAGCTGGCAAAGACTCAATCGCTGAATAATTAAAATCACACAAAAGGAACCACCAAGATGTTTAAGAATCGTATTGCTCGCTCAACTCTTCGCTCGGTTGCCGTTGGCACAGTGAGCGCCCTACTGGCTGTGTCGTCTATGAGTGCTCTAGCATTCAAAGAAGAAGGCAAAATCATTGCCGGATCTGACATTACCTTCTTCCCATACGAATACATGGACAACAACAAACCCGCTGGCTTCGACATCGAATTTCTAGACGGTCTTGCGAAAGTGATGGGACGTGAAGCGGAAAACATCGATACCCGCTGGGCGAACCTTATCCCAGGTCTGCGTGGTGGTCGTTTTGATATCACCAACTCGTCCATGTACATCACAGCTGACCGCCTAAAAGTCATCGACATGATTCCTTACCTTAAAAGTGGTGTCTCCATCCTTGCGGTAAAAGGCAACGACTACCAGCCTAAAACCCCAGAAGATTTCTGTGGCCACAAAATCGGCTCCATGGCCGGCACCGCTTGGTTGAAAAAGATTCAAACCTTGTCCAAAGAATACTGTGAAGCAAACGGACTAGAGCCCATTGCCATCAGCGAATACCCAACGGACCCACAAACCACTCAAGCCATGCTATCTCGTGCGGTAGAAGCTCAAATCACCGATGCTGCCGTAGCTCGTGGTGTGGTAGATAAACTAGGTAACCGTATCGTTATTTCTTCCGACACCATCATCTACGCTGTTCTAAACGGATTCGGTGTGAGAAAAGGCAACGACGAAGTGAAACAAGCCTTGATTGAAGGTCTAGAGAAATTCAGCAAAACCCCTGAATACGCCGCGCTGCTGAAGAAGTACAACTTCCAAGCGCCAACGGCAGCAGATCTAGAAGAACTGATGCCTAAATAACCCCCCAGCAGTACCCGCGCGCTCACCTTGAGCGCGCATTTTGGAGACAGATATGGCCCTCTCAACCGAAGAACAGATTCGCATCGACCTCGCCGCCTCCCTTCGCATTGTTGCTCACCTTGGCATGCACGAGGCCGTGGCGAACCATTTCAGCGCTGCCGTATCAGAAGACGGCAAACAGTTTTTAATCAATCCCAAGTGGAAGCACTTCTCCCGTGTCAAAGCCAGTGAACTACTGTTGCTGGATGCCGACGACGCCTCCACCGCAGAACGCCCAGAAGTGGACGCCACCGCTTGGTCGATCCACGGACAACTGCATCAGCGTTTACCCCATGTACGCGTTGCCATGCATCTTCACCCGGTCTACACCACTGCCGTATCCACCCTGAAAGATCCGCGCATTTTGCCCATCGACCAAAACACTGCCCGCTATTTTAACCGAGTGTCAGTGGACACCATGTTTGACGGCATGGCAGATACCGTGGAAGAGGGCGCACGCCTGTGTAGCTTGTTAAAGGACAATAGTCGCCTATTAATGGGCAACCATGGTGTCATGGTGACTGGAACAGATGTAGGTGTCGCCTTTGATGATATTTGGACACTAGAACGAGCTTGTCAGATCATGGTGACCGCCCTTTCAACGGGTCAGCCGCTTAATGTCTTATCTGACGAAGTGGCAGAAAAAACCGCTCAAGATTGGGAAAAAATCGAAGACTTCTCACGCCAGCACTTCGAAGAAATGAAAGCCCTGATGATCGCCCAAGATCCATCCTTATTGGATTAACGCAGGTCACACGACATGGCCGATGCGATCAGGCCATGTCGTCATATTTATTCACGGGTTTCTTTCACCGCTTGGTGGGCCTTAGCGACAGCTGATCTCGGAGTCATACCCCAGAGGCGCACAAACACCTTATACATAATCACCAAAAACAGCAGGGGAATGATAATGGTCTTTAACACAAATAAGGCAATTAAATTTAAGAAGTGATCTATGGACTGATTGAGGGTGTCAACATAACCTGTCACCTTATCTTTGGCGGCCATGGTCATGCGACTGAAGCCATCGCGAATGCTTGCGAAAGTACTCACCTTTCCCTCTAAGCGATCTTGCAAGTCTGACATGTCATCTTCCACATCATCCAAGTCTCTTTCGACCCGATCCAAATCCCCTTGAATACGGCGCAATTGAGCCAACAAACGATTACGTTGGCGCTCCAAGGCTCGCTCCTGGGTTGTTTTCTCGAATAAACCACTGAAACCAGAGCGTCCTTCTGCTGCAGTCACTAGGGCTTCTTCCACCCTATCAATCTGGGCAAGCTGATCCGATTCTTCTAGGGTTAGACGCTGGCGTTGTTGCACCAATAGCTGTTGTTTGGCTTGCTCTGCTTCCAACTCTGTGGCGACTTGGGCTTTAATTTCTTGGGATAAATCCAGTGCTTGGTCCAACTTATCAGGGGAAGCAGGAAACGCCTCCAAGGTGGCGTATTCTTTCTGTACTGCCTCATCGAGAAAGGCTTCATCCACCCAACTACTAGCCACCGCCACCATGGCAATCGAGAACTTACAAATCACCGCGAACAAAAACACCTTATAGGCCAGCACACGATGGCTCGTCCAAACAAACTTAGTAGCCAGATACATCACACCAGAAAGGGACAAAAACACTTTGAAATGAAGGGTTTGGAGAATCTCTACGAGAAATTTCTGAATCAATAAAGACGAGATGGCGTACTTCATCACCGAGGAAAAGTCCTCCACCAAGTCGTTCAATGGATCTAATAACTGACCAATTTGCACCGACCCCACAATCGGCACATTTAGGGTAATGGTAGACAAGACAGAAACCGTTGCATTAAACAGCCGCGCAATACCAAACGATGCCCCAGCGGAGACCAAAGACCCATTGATGTACTGCTCTGCGTATTGATCCACAACGCCTACCCAAGCAAAGACCACCAACGCTAAAACGATCAGCACATCCTTGTTTCGCTTAACGGATTCCAGCATTGCCTATGCTCCACTAATGTATTGAGAGTGCCACCAATTTAGCAGAGCTTATAGGGAACGCGAACCCTTTTACAAAAAAGCCCCTAGCGCATCCACGCTAGGGGCTTTTTAATGGTCGCCGCTTGGCGCTCATATACCATTTAAGGATTACAGCTTCGCACTCAGTTCAGGTAAAGCCTTAAACAAATCCTCTTGTAACCGGTAATCTGCCACTTGGAAAATAGGGGCGTCATCGTCGTTGTTAATGGCTACGATGACTTTAGAGTCTTTCATCCCTGCAAGGTGCTGAATGGCCCCCGAAATACCGCAGGCGATGTATAGATCAGGGGAGACCACTTTGCCGGTCTGCCCCACTTGCCAATCATTAGGGGCGAAGCCCGAGTCAACCGCCGCCCGGGAGGCCCCTACTGCGGAGCCTAGCTTATCGGCTACCGGTAAGATAAATGTCTGAAAATTCTCCGCTGATCCCAGTGCACGACCGCCAGAAATAACCTTCTTAGCAGAAGACAACTCTGGTCTATCGGATTCGGATAATTGATCTGATAGATGAGCTGAATGTCCTGTTTCCAGAGTTACGGATAGGTGTTCAATCGGACATGCTGCGCCCTTACCTGCCGCTTCAAAGTTCGAAGTGCGTACCGTTAATACTTTGACCGTATCATTGGAAGTCACCGTTTGGATGCCATTTCCAGCGAAGATAGGACGCTTAAAGGTATCGCTACCCAGCACTTCAATCACTTCTGAGATTTGCATCACGTCAAGCTTGGCTGCCACACGTGGCAAGGTGTTTTTACCGGTGGTGGTCGCCGCCGCAACGATGGCACTGTAACCTTGCCCGCAGGCTAATAGAACTTGCGCTGTGGTTTCAGCCAGTTGATGGGCCAAGTCTGGGTGTTGAGCGACAAGCACTTTCCCCACCCCTTGAAGCAGGCAAGCTTGCTCCGCCACACTTTCGCATTGATCGCCCATGACTAATATGTCGACAGGGCCCATTTTTTGAGCGGCGGTCAATGCCTTGGCGGTATGCTCAGATAGAGTTTGGTTGTCATGTTCTGCCATCAATAATGTTGTCATTCCTTATCCCCCTTACAGCACACTGGCTTCATGTTTAAGCTTATCAAGCAGCTCATCGACGCTAGCCACTTGAATGCCTGCTTGACGCGGTGCAGGTGCTTCGGTGTTCGTGATGGTTAACCTTGGTTGAATGATGTCTTCCGACAATTCCAGATCCGATAAAGTGAGTTTGGCTAGGGGCTTCTTTTTAGCCTTCATAATATTGGGCAAGGAGGCGAATCGCGGCTCATTCAACCGAAGGTCCGTTGTGACGATGGCAGGTAAGGTTAATTGCAAGGTTTGCAGACCACCGTCTACTTCGCGTGTCACCTTCAGTTTGTCTGGAGTTGCTATATCCACGTCTGAGGCAAAGGTGCCTTGGGGCCAATCCAGTAACGCCGACAACATTTGACCGGTTTGATTGCAGTCGTCGTCAATGGCTTGTTTGCCAAGAATCACCAGACTGACTTGCTCTGACTCAGCCACAGATTTCAAAATCTTAGCCACCGCCAAAGGCTCCACTGCCTGCTCACCTACTTCAACCAAGATACCTCGGTCGGCTCCCATAGCGAGCCCTGTACGCAAAGTCTCTTCGGACTTGCTGACTCCCACTGACACCAAGATCACCTCTGAAGCCGCGCCGGATTCTTTTAGGCGAATGGCTTCTTCCACGGCTATTTCATCAAATGGGTTCATGGACATCTTTACGTTCGCTAGATCCATCCCAGAACCATCAGCTTTTACGCGCACTTTTACGTTGTAATCCACCACACGTTTTACCGCGACCAGTACTTTCATATTCCTCTACCTATGCAAAATATGCGTGGACAGACACCTGAGCTGCCCACGCAATCGGTTAACTAAAGGTCTTTGACCAAACGAAGGGCGTCATAAATGGCCGCATGTGTATTGCGAGTGGCCACCGCATCCCCAATACGAAACAGCTGATAACGTCCGTCTGGATTACGCAGGACATCCTGTGCAACGCCAGCAATGAGCTGATCATGGGACATTTCCCCAAGGTTTGTAGAGTTAGGCTTCAGCTCGAAGTAGATGTCATCAAGGGGGATGACGCCGTGGTTGACGATGATCTGGTCATACTCTTTTATCTGAGACACGCCGCCATAATCGCTACCAATATGCGCTTTTAAGGTCGTGCCTTCTTTATCCACCGCATGCAATCGGTAGGTGACAGTAAAGCGAGTATCCAGAGCTTGCAGGGTACGCATATAGGGCACTAAGTTCATGGCCATCACTTCGGGAGCAAAGGCGCGGTCTGGAGTCATGATTTCGACCTTGGCTCCACTCTTAGCAATGATTTCAGCGGCCTGTAGCCCTGCATGGTCTCCAGCGTCATCAAAAATCAGCACATTTTTGCCGGGCTTCACGCTTCCAGAAATAATGTCCCAAGTAGAGATCACATGGTCATTGCCATGGGCCAATACCTCCGTGTCTGGCAGTCCACCGGTTGCCACAATGACAACGTCCGGGTTCTCTGCTTCCACTTCTTCGGCTTCGGCCCAAATATTGAACTTAAAGGTGACCCCAAGTCGTTCGCACTCAGCCATACGCCAATCAATGATGGACATCATCTCTCTACGGCGTTCGCTCTGTGCGGTCAGCAACACTTGCCCACCGGCCTTGCTTGACGCCTCTAAGACCACCACTTGGTGACCACGCTCTCCAGCCACACGAGCGGCCTCTAGTCCCCCTGGCCCAGCACCAATCACTACCACTTTTTTCTGGGTGTCAGCCTTGGAGATAATGTGAGGCATGGTTTGCTCACGGCCAGACGCAGCATTGTGAATACACAGGGCTTCGCCACCTTGATAAATACGATCTAAACAGTAGTTGGCGCCAACACAGGGACGAATCTGCTCTTCCCGTTTTTCGATAATTTTTTTAACAATATGAGGGTCGGTTAAATGGGCGCGGGTCATGCCAACCAGATCCACCTTGCCTGACGACACCGCATAGCGAGCGGTGGCTACGTCTGGAATCTTAGCCGCATGCAGCACAGGCATACCCGTTGCGGCACGAATCTCACCGGCAAAATCCAAATGGGGGTTATTCGCCATCCCTTGAATCGGAATCACATCGGTCAGTCCTGGATCCGTATCAATGTGCCCCCGTACCACGTTAAGGAAATCCACCATGCCACTGGCTTTCAGGCGACGAGAGATTTCAAACCCTTCTTCCGGACTGATGCCATTTGCCAGCATTTCGTCACCTGTATAGCGCATGCCGATAATGAATTCTGGGCCTACTCGTTTGCGCATTTCCGTTAATACATCAAAGGTGAACTGCAAACGGTTGTCCAAAGAACCTCCGTATGGTCCTTCTAAGGTATTGGTCAAAGGTGACCAGAACTGATCCATTAGGTGTCCGTAGGCTTGTAGCTCAATCCCGTCCATGCCACCCGCTTTCATGCGTTCCGCCGCATCCGCATAGTCTTTTATAATGCGCTCAATATCCCAATCTTCCAGTTGTTTAGGAAAAGCACGATGGGCAGCTTCCCGTTGATGGGACGGCGACACCACTGGCAACCAATGAGCTTTATCCCAGCGGGTACGACGTCCCAAATGGGTTAATTGAATCATGATTGCGGTATCATGCTCATGCACTGCATCGGTCAAATCTTTTAAGTAAGGAACCACTTCATCTTTGTAGACCAGTAGATTGTTGAACACTGGCGGACTGTCTTTTGAGACGGCAGCGGAACCTGCGGTCATGGTCATGGCCACCCCGCCTTTTGCACGCTCTGCATGGTAGGCAAGGTAACGTCCTTTCGGCATGCCATCTTCTGGATACGCCGGCTCATGGGAGGTCATGATAATGCGATTTTTTAGGGTCAAGTGCTTGAGCTGATAGGGCTGCAAAAGAGGATCATTGGACACGACCGCACTCCTTATGTCTTTTGTGACTTTTGTCTTTGTGACTTTTGTCTTTGTGACTTTGTCTTTGTGAATGGGACTGGCATATTTTTTATTAGGTTATTTATTAACCGCTTTTTTTCGATCCTAATTAAAAATGTACAGATGCGTCAATTAATAAATTAAGCTATTTTAAAAATATTCATAAATGTACAATTTCAACTTAACGACTCTGTACATTTCTATAAAAGTTAAGGGCTAGAGCAACATGAAAAAGCAAGCAAGCAGCGACTCAGGCTGGCGAGGTTCACCAGAAGTTTGGTTTGAAGCCGCCATAGAGATCTTGTTGGAGTCGGGTATTGAAGCTGTGAAAATTTCGACACTGGCTAAGCGCTTAAACATTTCTCGAACCAGTTTTTATTGGTTCTTCACCGATCGAGAAGCCTTACTCAGGGAGCTGGTGTCTTACTGGCAACGGAAAAATACTGGCAGTTTGATTAAGCAAGTCGAAGCCTATGCTGAAACCTTACCGGAAGCGGCTTTAAACATATTTGACTGCTGGTACGACCAAGAACTTTTTGACTCGAAGCTGGAATTTGCCATTCGAAGCTGGTCGCTGCAATCAGAAGAGATCCGCCAAGCGGTACAGGCTGCAGACGACGAACGTCTAGCAGCCCTCATCGCCATGTTCGAAAAATTCGGCAAAGCGAACATTGATGCCGTAGTACATGCTCGCACCTTATATCTGGTGCAAATCGGTTACATCACCATGCAAACCAAAGAGCCATTAGAGGTGAGAATTCAATGGGTGCCGGGCTATGTGAAAGCGTTCACGGGAGAAGACGCCACAGAAAGTGAACTGCGCCGCTTCCAACATCGCCATGGCTACATAAACAAGGAGTAATGGGAATCATGACAACACAGTCCAGAACCATAGGTATTATTGGTGGCTTAGGTTGGTTAGGATCAGCACTCCTGCATGCCGCCCTCGATCACCCTAACCTGCAAGGGGTTCGCTTTGTTGTCTCCTCCCGCCGCCCCGCTCCACAGACATTACCAGAGCGAGTCTCCTTTACTCAGGACAACCAAGCCTTGGTGGAGGCAAGCGACCTGATCGTATTGTCCATCCGACCACAAGATTGGGCGGAGCTGTCGTTGGATATGACCGGAAAAACGCTGATTTCTTTTATGGCTGGCGTAACATGTGAGGACTTACACACCCGACATCATCCAAAAAACCTCATCCGTGCACTCCCCAACGGGGCTTGCTCGGTAAAACAGTCTTACACCCCTTGGTTTGCTAAGAGCGACCTTTCTCCTGACTTGGAACAATTGATTGGGGATCTGTTCGACAGTTTCGGGGCCCATGATCCCTATGACTCAGAAGATCACATTGACGTACTCACCGCCATTTCCGGCGCTGGACCCGGCTACCCTGCCTTGCTTGCACAGGCCTTAGAGCAATCAGCCATCGGGCTAGGCATCCCGTCTCACAAGGCCAGACGTGCAGTGAACGCCACCCTCAAAGGCAGCGGCTTGCTGATTCAGGATCTCCAACAATCCCCAGCAGACACCGTCTCACTCCTCGAATCCTACCAAGGCACCACCGCAGCGGGACTGTCCCAGATGAAAGCCGCGGACTACCTACAAGTGGTGGACTCTGGGGTACGCGCAGCCTACCAAAAAGCCCTTAATTTCCAAGATAAAAAAGACTAGCTCACCCAACAACCGATTCCCTAAACCGCTGACTTCTGACAACAAAAAAGCCCCTAGTGCTCTCACACTAGGGGCTTTTTAAATATCTATTCGATCGACGCATCAGTACCTTAGCCTCCTTTCAGGCAGACAAATATTGACATACATCGAAGATGCACTGACAACATGGCGCCATTTTTCCGGCCTAATTGGGTACTTATAATTTGGTGGCTAGACAAAACGTGATAGATTTATTGTAAGACCGCATTAGTAATATCTAGGGCACCCACATAAGGCACGCTCTAGGATAAACCGTATCAGCAGTTTCGTGATAAAAGGACGTATCAGTGATTCCAAATTACCAGCAGTTTATGCGCCCTTTCCTAGAGGTTGCCTACCAAGCTAAGCAGCAAGGCAAAGAAGAAGTAAGACTTCGAGACGTCATTGATGTCCTTGCCGAGCAATTTGAGCTTTCCGAAGAAGAACGTAGCGAACTCCTTCCCAGCGGTAGACAGCGCGTTATAGACAACAGAATTGGTTGGGCACGAACGTATTTAACCAAAGCCGGCTTGCTAGAAGCCACTCGACGAGCTCACTTCAGTATTACTGATCAAGGTATACAGGCAGTTAAAAGCAAAGAGACAATCGACAACGCTTACCTCAACCAATTTGAAAAGTTCATAGCCTTCAAACTACAGAGCAACAATGACTCTGAAAAGCTGCCCCTACAACCCCCTTTGCAAACAGAGAGCTTAAATGATGACGACATCACACCTGATGAAGCACTACTTGCCTCTTACAGAAAAATAAATGACGCATTAGTCGAAGATATTCTGGAACGAACTCGTAAAGTCACACCAGCATTCTTCGAACACCTACTGATAAACCTTTTACTCTCTATGGGCTACGGCAGCACAAAAGAAAGTACCGCCCATGCGTTGGGCAAATCAGGTGACAACGGTGTAGACGGTGTAATCAACCAAGATCCTCTTGGTGTTGATCAGATTTATATCCAAGCCAAACGCTATGCAGAAACCAACAAAGTCGGTGCTGGTGAAATTCGCGATTTCTTTGGAGCACTTAATCTAAAGAATGCACAAAAAGGCTTGTTTATTACCACCTCTGACTTTACCGCATCAGCCAAAGATACAGCTCATCAACTCAGTAGCCGAATAGTTCTTGTGAACGGAAAGGAGCTCGCTAAGCTCATGTTACGATACAACATTGGCAGTCGTGACGAACAAACTCTCCATCTTAAAAAGATTGATGAAGAGTTTTTTGAAGGGTAAAACATGTCAGGTCGCTATCAGAATTTGAACCCTCAAAAAGGCCTTATATGGCGTATTGTCCATGTAAGTAATATCCCTTGGATTCTAGAAAACGGGCTGTACTGTGCAAATTCAGCTGTTCAGTCTCCTAACTATGAAGCCATTGGTAATCCTGAGCTGATTCAAAAAAGGACACAAAGGGCAGTTCCTATTGAACCATACGGAACATTAAGCGATTACGTTCCATTTTACTTCACGCCGTTTTCTCCCATGATGTACAACATCTATACTGGAATCAGCGTGGCAAAAAGACGTAACGAAGAAATAGTCATATTGGTTTCATCAATCCCAAAGCTACTGGAACACGGTATTCCTTTCGTATTCACTGATCGACATGCCTACACTCAGTTGGCAGAGTTTTTCAATGAATATAACGACTTAAGCAACCTAGACTGGAACATTCTGCAAAATAGAGATTTCAAGCGTGATGCAAACGATCCAGAAAAAGTAGAGCGTTATCAAGCAGAAGCGCTTGTCTACCAGCACCTTCCTGTTCAGAGCTTATTAGGGATTATTTGTTATACTGAAGAAATTAAGCTTCAGCTGGAGCAAGCTGTTCAGGTAAGATCGCTTGCCCTAGAGGTCTACAAAATGACGCAATGGTATTTCTAATATGATTCATTACACACAAGGTAACTTGCTCGACGCAGAGGTAGATGCCCTAGTTAACACGGTTAATACCGTAGGTGTAATGGGCAAAGGAATCGCGCTGATGTTTAAAGAGCGTTTTCCTAAAAACATGGCTATCTACGCGCAAGCCTGTAAAGCTAAGCAAGTACAAACAGGTAAGATGTTTGTCACCTCAACAGATGAACTCACAGGCCCTCAATGGGTTATAAATTTTCCAACCAAGCAACACTGGCGTAGCCCTTCCAAAATGGAATGGATTGTAGAGGGACTGAAGGATCTGAGGTCATTTATTATTGAGAACAATGTGCGATCTATTGCCATTCCTCCATTAGGTGCAGGCAATGGAAAACTGAATTGGGATGAGGTGAAACCGCATATTGAGCAAATTCTTGCAGATTTGGATCATGTGGATGTATATGTCTACGAGCCAACGTCCCAATATCAAAATGTAGCTAAACGCAAAGGTGAACTCAAACTGACACCTGCTCGCGCCATGATCGCAGAGCTTGTTCGTCAATATTGGACGCTGGGCGTTGAGTGCAGCTTACTGGAAGTTCAAAAACTGGCTTGGTTCTTAGAACGATCTATCGAGCGTCACCCAGAATTAACAAACAACCCTTTAGACTTGCGTTTTGAAGCTAATATTTATGGCCCCTATGCAGACCGTCTTCGTCATGTTTTAGATCATTTGGATGGTACTTATCTAAAATGTGAAAAGCGTATCAGCGATAGTGATCCCCTTGATGTAATCTGGTTTGATGATGCTCAAAAAGAACGCTTAGAGGCTTATCTGAAAAGCAGTGAAATGAAGCCTTATAAAGCGGCTTTGACAGAAACAATTAAACTCATTGATGGTTTCGAGACCCCATTCGGCCTTGAGCTACTGTCAACTCTGGATTGGCTAGTCCACAAAGAGGAAGTCGAGCCCAATAAAGCAGCGCTAATGGACGGTATCAGCAAATGGCCAGCAGGTGTCGGAGCAGCAACTCGAAAGAGTAAAATCTTTCATGAAAAAGCCGTCGCCATTGCGCTTAATCGCTTAAAACCCTTCTATCAATTTGAGCTTGCGTAAAGTTCAACTTCAAAGGCGACTGTTCAGTCGCCTTTTTATTACCTACTTACAAATGATCTACACCGCCTGTGCCACAAGGGCATCGGTTAGGTTTAGCTGGGTGGTTTTGCTGTCGGCGAGTTTGGCTTTTAGTTGGTCGCAAAGAGCCATTAATTGATCGACTTTGGCTACGATATGATTCTGTTCCGATAAAGGCGGCATAGGAATCACAATAGATCTACTTTTTGTCACAGAGATATTATCTTGCCCAGCAGTACCAATTAGCTCTATTGAGTTAAGGAATAGTCCAGCTACTAGATATTGATATATATAAAATCTTAAACGCGAATCTATTGCCCTAAAAAAAACAATTGCCTGATTACAGTTCCACTCGTCATACGTACTCGGAATAATCGCAATCTTACCTAACGGTGGGCCTACAATATTCATAACAACATCACCAGGCTTAAGTATTGATCGCGCCAACTTAGTCATGTGATAAGACTCATTTACAAACTGAGGCTGGTACTCAAAATCTATTTTCTGGTTCCTGATATTGTAGACTTTAAGATAAGGTACACCTTCACCATCGCTGAACTCTGTTTTCGGTGGAGTTGATCCTGAAGTGATGCCATAACAAATATCATCAGCTCGACACCACTCCCACCCCTTGGGCAGTTGAAATGGTTTTTCATCGTCGCTGATCGGCGGTAGTGGTTTCTGTTTTTTGATTTTCTTTTGCTTAACCAGCTCTTCTTTTTCAGCGGCGATGCGTTTGAGTAGCTCCGACGCGGGTTCGTCGTTGGGATCTTGGGGTACAAGTTTGCCCATCACGGCGAGTTGCAGGATGGTTTGTTTAAGCTGGTCGATGCTTTGCTCAGTGGTAAATAGCAGATCAAAGTGGGCGCTTAGGCGTTGCCAGTTTTGCTCTAGTTCTTCGGCATCAGCGCTTTGTAGCAAAGTATCCAGTAGGGTTTGCACCAAGGTTTGGTGAGCATCGAGGCTGGATTCGGTTTGCTGCTCCAAAAGATCGCAAAGCGCCATTAGCTCATCGACTTTAGCGACGATGCGCTGTTGCTCGGCTTTAGGCGGGAGAGCCATAGTGTAGTTTAAGAGCTGCTCTTGTGTAATACCCGCGACTGTAGTTCCAGTACCGATTATTTTGAGTGTTGAATAGAACCTTACAAAATACAAAGGAAGTAAAAACGAAGTCAAGGAAACAGCTTTCAAGTCCTGATTGAAAGCCATACGATGCTCCAC
The DNA here is from genome assembly GCF_055388305.1 of Marinomonas vaga. Classification (NCBI taxonomy): domain Bacteria; kingdom Pseudomonadati; phylum Pseudomonadota; class Gammaproteobacteria; order Oceanospirillales; family Oceanospirillaceae; genus Marinomonas; species Marinomonas vaga. The sequence goes on along the minus strand of NZ_AP043903.1, from coordinate 1,879,418 downwards.
TATAGCAATTTTACCTAGCCCCATTCGAGTACAGATTAATAAATCTCCTTTCAGGGCTTCTTTGCTACCATTTTCTAAACCAAGCTCTGTTATATGATCCTGAGTTTGGCTTAGATATAGGCTAGAACCGAGATCTTTTACACTAGCCCAAGGTATATCTCCATCCCAGTAATCATTATTTCTTTTACTAGGAGTGCCACCACTCATTATGGAATTAAATAGCTCACCGATTCGGCATAGTTCCCACCCTTCCGGTAGCTCGAAGGGCTTTTCCTCTTCGCTAATCTCTGGCAGTTTTTTGGGCTTTTTGATTTTGCCTTGTTTCACTAGTTCGGCTTTCTCTGCGGCAATACGTTCTAGCAAGACCGAAGCAGGCTCGTCATTTGGGTCTTGGGCGACCAGTTTGCCCCGTACCGCCAATTCTAAAATTAGCTCGCGCAGTTTTTTAATGCCGTAAAGCTCTCGCTTACTACTGCCACCACGACCGGCGCTGGATTTGTCTTTGACCGCGCCCGTCCAGAGATCAATATGCTGGGTAATCAGCTGTTGTACCTTGTCTTTTTGTGGAAGGTCTTTTTGTAGAGAGTGAAGCTCAGCCATTAGCCACGTTCCTCTTCTGAGTCGTCTTGTTGGCTGTTTGCCGTGCTCATTAGGGCATCGCCTAGGATGTTTTTCAGCTGTAGGCGCAGTTCGCTGATTTCCGATTGCTGCTGCTGGTAAGTTGCCAGTAGCTCTTCTGGATCATGCACTTCTACTTCTTCTTGGTATGGGTTTTTAATATCCAAGTTGAAGTTACGGGCGATGATGTCATCAATAGACACTTTCCACGCTTGGTTGGTTTCGACGCGGCTGGCGAAGCCATCTTCTTCATTACCCCACCAATCGATTTCCGTTTGAAACTCTTCAAACTTCATCGGCTTGGATTTGTTGTAGTTCTTCACACCGTCTGGGTACGGGTGTTCATAGAACCAAACGTCTTTGGTTGGCTGGCCTTTGGTAAAGAATAGAATATTGGTTTTGATACCCGTGTATGGGTTAAACACGCCATTGGGTAAACGCATAATGGTGTGCAGGTTACATTCTTCGGTCAGTAGCTTTTTGATTTTGGTTTTCACGCCTTCGCCAAATAGGGTACCGTCTGGCAGTACCACGCCCGCTCTACCTCCCTCTTTACCCGCTGATGGCTCCCTTAACACTTCAATAATCAGCTGTAAGAACAAATCCGCTGTTTCACGGGTTTGCATCTCCGCTGGGAAGTTCTTTTCGATACCGTCTTCTTCCGTACCGCCAAAGGGTGGGTTGGTTGCGATCACGTCGATATCGCTGTCCCAGCTAGAAAGCGGTTTGTTAAGCGTATTGCCATGGCGGATTTGTGAAGGCACTTCGATGCCGTGCAACATCATGTTGGTGATACATAGTAAATGCGGCAGCTGTTTCTTTTCTACGCCATGGATTTGCTTTTGCAGGATTTGATGGTCTTCGGTGGTTTTTACGTAGTTGTCTTTAACATGGTCAAAACTACAGGCAAGGAAACCACCTGTGCCCGCCGCTGGGTCCATGATGTTCTCGCCCAACTTTGGATCAAGACGGTTAACAATAAACTTAGTCACAGCCCGTGGCGTATAGAACTCACCGGCGTTACCCGCGCTTTGTAGATCACGCAAAATCTGCTCGTAGATATCACCAAATAAGTGACGCTCTTGAGAGTCGGTAAAATCAATCTCGTTGAGTTTGTTGATCACCTGACGCAGCAAGGTGCCGTTTTTCATGTAGTTGTAGGCATCGCTAAACGCTTCTTTCACCACAAAGCCACGCGGGTTTAAATCTCGCGGAGCGTTCAGCGCTTTCATATCAGGAAACAGATCATCGTTTACGAAGTCTAAAAGCTCTTCACCGGTAATGCCTTCAGGATCGGCAGCCCAGTTACGCCATAAGTAGTTTTCTGGAATCGGGGCTTTGTAGTCGTCCAGTTCAAATTCTAGCTCTTCTTCTTCTTGTGCATCAAAGACTTTCATGAATAGTAGCCAAGACATTTGGCCTAGGCGCTGGGCATCGCCGTCTACACCGGCGTCTTTACGCATAATGTCTTGAATGGATTTGATAACGGTACTGATCGACATAAGTTTCTCTATTAACTGAATTCTGTAGTGACGTAAACGTCAGATCATTACAGCCAAAAGTTACGTTTCTTTGGCTGTAATGCTTTGTATTAGGCGGATTTAGGCTGGTATAGCTCGTTTTCTAAATCGTGTACGGCGGCGAAGTAAGACTCTTTACTTCCAAAGCCTTTTTTGATGATTTCTAGGGGACGGCCTAGTTCATCGAATGGTGTCACTTTTAGCACATTGATATTTTCAATTTCATTCACACCCGCATCGGCGTATTTATCCAATAAGCGGCTAAGTACTTCCTGAGCCACACCATCGAATTTCGTGAAGTAGTTGCGCTTTTTGACGTTGTTCGCACGCTCTTTGCGGGTCAAAGGCGGCTGATCATATACGATATGACAAATCATATCGAACGGATCGAGGTCTTTACCGACCTCTTGCTCTAGGATTTCCCAGATCACACCATGCTCTTCCAGCTCTTCGATAATGGCCTGCTTCTTATCAGCGTCTTGCCATTTTTTAACAAATTCATCAAGGCTGGCGAACTGCTTATGAATGGTCTTACGGGTGTAGTCTTTAAAGGACTCTGTGACCAATTTGCCATCGGAATCGTAGTATTGGATACGCTCAGCTAGGGTTTTGACCTTCACACCTTTGACGTGGAACTTACGAACTTTGTCTTCGTCATTCCAGTCATCATTTGTCAGGTTGTAATCACCGTTATCTGATGAGCTCGAATCATCATGTTGATACTCTTTCTCCGGTTCTTGAACAGAGTCTGGATCAATATTTTCATCGGTTAGAATACCGTCTTCATCACCTTCAATAATGGTGTCGAGTATCTCATCATCTTCAAAGTCACCAGGGCAAGTCACTTTCACTTGTTCTGGCTCACCATCGAAACGTGGATCGGCAAACAGTTCAGTCGCTTTTTTGAAGTCCAAAATGGTAAACCAAAGTTTGCCGTATCTATCATCGATACGTGTGCCACGGCCAATGATCTGCTTAAACTTAGTCATCGACTGAATACCTTGATCCAGTACCACTAACTTACAGGTCTTAGCGTCTACGCCCGTGGTCATTAGCTCGGAAGTCGTTGCGATCACTGGGTACGCTTTTTTGGGATTGATAAAGTTATCTAGTTGAGCTTTACCTGCGTCATCATCGCCGGTAATGCGCATCACATACTTTTCATTCTTTTTGACTTGCTCAGGATTAAGGTTCACCAAAGCCTGACGCATACGCTCTGCATGATCAATGTCGTTACAAAAGACGATCGTCTTGGCCATCGGATCGGTGCGTTTTAGGTAGTTCGTGATCGTTTCGGCAACCAGTTGGGTTCGATCATCAATGACAATGGATCGATCAAAATCTTTCTGGTTATAAATGCGGTCTTCGATAACATGACCGTTTTTATCGGTCTGATCTTTGTTAGGACGCCAGCCTTGAACATCGATATCAATATCCACACGGATGACTTTGTAAGGTGCAAGGAAACCGTCTTCGATACCTTGTTTCAGTGAATAGGTATAGATCGGATCTCCGAAGTATTCGATGTTGGACACTTCTTCTGTTTCTTTTGGTGTCGCAGTCAAACCGACCTGAGTCGCACTGCTGAAGTAATCCAATATCTCACGCCAAGCACTGTCTTCTGATGCACTGCCACGGTGACACTCATCGATAACGATCAGATCGAAGAAGTCTGGGTCTACTTGCTTGTAGGCTTTTTGCGCTTCTTCAGGCCCAGTTAAGGCTTGGTAAAGCGCTAAGTGGATCTCGTAGGATGGATCAACCTTACGATTTTTAATCTTCGTCATGGCTGAGCCAAACGGCTGAAAATCGTTTATGAATGTCTGATCCACGAGGACATTTCGGTCTGCCAAAAACAGAATGCGCTTCTTCGCACGCGCCTTCCATAAGCGCCAGATAATCTGAAAGGCCGTATAGGTTTTACCAGTGCCTGTTGCCATTACTAGCAAGTTACGGTCTTGGCCTCTGGCAATCGCTTCAACCGTTTTATTGATCGCTTGAAGCTGGTAGTAACGCGGAGCTTTGCCAGTACCATCATCATGATAATCTTGCGTCACAATTGGCAACTGATCGGTTTCATAGCCTTTCCACTGGGCGAACTTGAGCCACAGCTGCTCAGGCGTTGGAAAATCCTCTAAGGAAATTTCAGTTTCAATCTGTGCGGTATTGGTTTTTTCATGGAATAAAAAGCCATTGCCATTGGTTGAGAACACAAATGGCACTTCCAAAAGCTCGGCGTAGCCAAGGGCCTGTTGCATACCTTTGCCAATCTCAAACTTGTTGGCTTTAGCCTCAATGACCGCTAACGGCATCCCCGTTTTGTGGTAAAGCACGATGTCTGCGGCTTTGACTTTTTGACGAGCAGCCATCTGCCCCCGAACCACCACTTTACCGTCTTTCAGTTTCACTTCCTGGCGGATCTGGGTCATATCATCCCATCCTGCACTTTTGACCGCAGGAAGGACGAGCTTGGTGATGATATCGGTTTCAGTAAGATTGGCTTTGTTAATCCCTTGAGGCATGCAAATCGTCCGTAATTTAGTAGCAGAGTGTATAACTGATACTAACGCACTTCTAAGAACTTGCCGACATCAATACATGTGCACTTATCAAAAAAAGCCCTCACAGCATGCAACTATGAGGGCTTTGTATTTTAGGCCTTAAGTTAAAGGCTAATTTTTAAGACAGAGGGCTAATTCTCGGAGACAGAAATTCTCCTTAAGTTTCAGCCAGATGGAGACACACAAACTTTTTTGTCTCCGGTGCAATTTTAATTGTCTCCGTTTTAATTTCACCAAATCAATATTAAGACGCTCGGCTGAAGTGTTTACCCAGCAAGGCATGGTAGAAGTCATGGTCTGCCAGAGCGCCTACACATTTACCGTTATCTTCCAGCAAGAGTGCAAGTTTAGACTGGTAGCGGATCTCCACCGCGTCGCGCATGGAGATATCGATTGGCGCCACGACCACTGCGTTTTCTGGTAGGTCTTCGATGTCCATACCGTGGTCCCAACGAGCAATCGTCACCGGCTCACCATGCAAGGTGGCACCTTCTAGCTTACCATCTTGCAGATTCGCCCATAGGTGGTCAGAAAGCTTACATTGACCCTCTTGAGTACCTAGTTGCTCCACCGGCGTCATCAATGCACGTCCACGCAATACGTTCAGTGGATTGGTGTGCGCTACGAATTTTTCCACATATTCTGTGGCTGGATTCAATACGATTTGCTCAGGCACGTCTTCTTGGATGATGCGAGCTGATTCCATGATGGCAATCTTAGAACCGATTTTTAGGGCTTCGTCCAAGTCATGACTTACGAAGATAATGGTCTTTTTCAGACGCTTCTGTAGCTCGATCAGTTCGTCTTGCAATTGGGAGCGGATCAGAGGGTCCAATGCCGAAAACGGTTCGTCCATCAACAGGATGTCGGAGTCCATTACAAAAGCACGGGCCAAGCCCACACGCTGGCGCATACCACCAGACAGTTCATCTGGTTTCTTGTTACGCCACTCGTACAAGCCCACCATTTTAAGCTGTTTCAAGGCACGATCTTCACGCTCTTTTTTGCCCACACCTTGCATTTCAAGGCCAAAGGCAACGTTCTCTAGCACGGTTAGCCATGGCATCAGGGCAAAGCTCTGAAACACCATAGATACGCGGTTTGTACGCATATGACGTAACGTGTTTTCATCACACTTCGCCATATCCACCATGCGGCCACCATCACGTACTAAACAACGGCCACGGGCCACCTTGTTTAGGCCATTAATGGCACGTAGCAGTGTGGATTTTCCTGAGCCAGACAAGCCCATCAGTACACAAATCTCACCTTCTTCAACAGAAATAGTGGCATCTTGTACACCGATAACGTCCCCTGTTTCCGCTAGGATTTCAGGGCGGCTTAAGCCTTTGTCCAATAGACGCAGAGACTCTCGCATTTGGTTACCGAAAACGATGTCTAGGTTTTCAATTTGAACCATTGGCATAGATTAACCCTCCGCGTTTGATGAACGTGTTTTACAAATTCGATCCAGCATGATGGCAACCAATACGATCGCAACACCGGCTTCGAAGCCTTGAGAAATATTCACTGTGTTAAGTGCTCGAATAACTGGCTTACCTAAGCCATCGGCACCTACCAGTGCTGCCACAACCACCATGGATAAGGACAGCATGATACATTGGGTTACGCCCGCCATGATGCTTGGCATTGCGGCTGGTAACTCCACTTTGTAAAGCAATTTAGATTTGGTACAGCCGAACGCTAAGCCCGCTTCACGCAGCTCATTGGGCACTTTACTGATGCCTAAGTAGGTTAGGCGAATCGGTGCCGCAATGGCGAAAATGATCGTTGAAATCAGACCAGGCACATAACCTAGACCGAATAGAATAAGAGTCGGAATCAAGTACACAAACGTTGGAATGGTTTGCATAAGATCCAAAATAGGTCGCAATATGGTGTACATAGCAGGTCGATGCGCTGCTGCGATACCCAGTGGAACACCGATCAAGACACTGATAGCGGTGGCCGTTACCACGAGTACCAATGTTTGAATGGTTTCAAGCCAGTAACCAAGGTTCATGATCAAAAAGAATGACGCTGCCACAAAGAGCACTAGACCAATGCTTCGGTGCAGCCAGTAAACAAACGCTACCACAAGGGCTACTACGACAAACGGATTCATCCACTCTAGGGCGTCTACCAAGTTGAAGATCAGGGTCTCAAGCGTAAGCGAGATAAAGTCAAAAAAGAATGCAGCGACGTCGATCAACCAATTTACAAAGGTCTCCATGGTATCGCCTAGGGGGATTTTATGGTCCGTAAGCCAATTCATATAACAAGTTCTCCGAAAATATTTTTACCACATGGATGAGCGCCCCCAGGAGCGCTCATCCTGATATGCAATGAATTAAGACTTATAGGCCAAGAGACGATTTCACTGCAGCAAGACCGTTGCCACCAGATTGAGTCGTCACACCGTCTAACCAAGCGTCTAGAACCGCTGGGTTCGCTTTTAGCCATTTTTCTGCAGCGGCTTCAGGCTTCTCGTTGTCGTTTAGGATTGCCCCCATGATTTCGTTCTCCATTTGTAGGGAGAACTCAAGGTTGGTGATCAATTTACCTACGTTTGGACACTCTTGTAGGTAACCTTTACGTACGTTGGTATGCACGTTGGCACCACCGTAGTTAGGACCGAAGAAGTCATCACCGCCTTCAAGATAAGCCATGTCAAAGTTGGCGTTCATTGGATGTGGTTCCCAACCTAGGAAAACTGTCCAAGTGTTACGACGTTCATTACGGCTAACTTGAGACAACATGCCAGCTTCAGAAGATTCCACCAACTGGAAGTCACCTAGACCGAAAGCGTTTTGATCGATCATGTCTTGGATCAGACGGTTACCGTCGTTACCTGGCTCGATACCGTAGATACGGCCTTTGAATTCACGAGCGTATTTAGCAATGTCAGCAAAGCTCTTTACGCCGCCATCAAAAGCACTTTGGCTAACCGCTAGGGTGTATTTTGCACCCGTAAGGTTTGGACCTAGGTCTTCTACTGTGCCTGCTTCAAGGTATGGAGCGATGTCCGCTTCCATGGTCGGCATCCAGTTACCCAAGAAGATATCGATATCCTTGTTCGCAAGAGACGTGTAGGTTACCGGCACAGACAAAAGCTGTGTGCGGGTGTTGTAACCCAAGCCCTCAAGCACAGTGGACGCAACCGCTGTGGTTGCTGTGATGTCGGTCCAGCCTACGTCTGAGAATCGAACAGTGGAACATTCTGCCGCAGCGTAAGAGGACGCCCCCATAATGCACAAAGCTAACGTAGCGTGTTTGAATTTCATGTTGATTATCTCCTTTCGGGTAAATTTGGTGTGGAGGTCAGCCCTCACACGATTCAAAATAGTCATCAAAATTTATTCACGCCTCGCTTTCAAAACACGCTCTACTGCGCCTTTTCCGGCAATGCCGTGACCAATATCTTGTTGATCACGTTGGCGGCGTAGTCACTGTCGATCCCCCCGGCTAGGGAGCCTCGAAGCCACATACCGTCAATTAAAGCCGCTACCGTAAAGGCCAGTTCGCGGGCATCTTCGAGCTCTAGTTGCTCTCGAAATACCGCCACAAGCGCACTTTGCAAGCGGCGTGAATAAACATTTTGTAAGCGAAAAAGCGCTGGTTTGTGCATCGCTGACGCCCAAAACCCCATCCAAGCTTTGACGACTTGGGGGTGCGTCTGAGATTGACTGATACTGGCGCGCACAATCGCCATCGCTTTATCTAGGGTGCTGCCCTTTCGAGCCCTATGCAGCTCGCTATGCAACACCTCAAAAAATTCTTTAATCAGGCTACGCATGGTTTCTTCTAACAAACCATCTTTGCCACCGAAGTAGTGGTTGATGATCGCGGGGGAAACGCCCGCTTTTTTACCAATTACGCTCACCGTTGCGCCAGGAAACCCTAATTCATCAATTGCTGTAATGGTTGCTTGAATCAGTTGTGGTTTTCTAATTTCTGGCATTCCAACCTTAGGCATCTGCATTCCTTTTAATTAAACAACCATTTAATAAAAACTATAGTAGACAGAACGTCAGGGAATGGTCAACCCTTAATAGCTCTAAACATTAGTCGTCAAACAACCAGAAGGTACGGATACAAAGGAATGCAGCGGGAAAAAATATTTTTCTTATTATGTAAAAAAGATGATCACTTTTTACACGCTACCCTAAATCTGCCCATTTGAGTTATCTAAAAACGTCCTGTTTATGCAATATTGTGTCTCTAACGACTTTGCTGTGGCAGTATGTTTTGAGTCTTACAAAACCACATGACACTGATAGGGAGTTTATATGAGATTGGCGTCTCGTTTCGATACAATTCACGACCGAACCACTCAGCAAAGCGATAAATGGGCCAAGTACCCAGCTGACGTGATTCCAATGTGGGTTGCTGACATGGATTTCGACGCACCTGAGTGCGTAAAAGAAGCCCTCCACAAGCGTGTGGACGAGGGAATATTTGGTTATACCTTTCCTGCTAAGTCATTAGTGCAGGCCATTCAAGAGCATTGCCAAACACGCTATGACTGGACACCCCACTCTGCCCACTTTGTACACTTACCAGGGCTAGTGTGCGCACTACATTTGTGCGTTCAAGCACTGACAGAAGCGAGCGCACGGATCATTGTACCAAGCCCAGTGTATTACCATTTAACCAAAGCACCTTTGATGGCTGGCCGTGAATTAGACCTAATTCCCTTTGGGCTCAAAGAGAATCGCTGGACAGTAGACCTGGAGCAACTGGCTGCATCTTGTGCCAAGCCCGATGCCCAAATGATCTTGCTGTGTAATCCGCACAACCCAGGCGCCACCGTATATCGCCGCGAGGAACTGGAAGCCATTCATGCTCTTGCTAAGCAATATGACCTGCTAGTGGTTTCTGATGAAATCCACTGCGATCTCATCTTAAACGGCGCCCAACACATCCCCTTTGCCAGCCTAAATGAGGATGCCGCCAATCGAACCGTGACGCTAATGGCCCCTTCTAAAACATTTAATTTAGCAGGTTTAGCCTATGCCTTTGCTGTCATTGATAACGCCAAGTTGCGCCAACGCTTCAATGAGGCGCGCGGCGCTCTGATTCCCGCACCAAATTTGCTAGCCCTGGTAGCGGCTGAAGCCGCCTATCGAGAAGGCCAAGACTGGCACCAAGAGCTACTAGGATATTTGTATAAAAATTGTGAATACATTCGACAGCGAATTGCCGGCACCAAGATTAAGATGGCAGAGCACGAGGCTACGTATCTCGCATGGTTGGACATAAGTGAGTACAAACTTGAAGATCCTCAAGCCTTTTTCCGCAAGGCGGGATTGGGCATTTCTGAAGGTGCGGGGTTTGGCGCACCGGACTTTATTCGCCTAAACTTCGGTTGTCCTAAATCACAATTAGAAGAAGCCATGAATCGTATTTTGGCAGCGCTCGATAGCTTGTCTTAACCAACCCATCCAGCCAGTCGTCAACATACGCCATGCAATCAGCCCCGTTGGAGGTGCTTATGTTGACGACACTTAACCCAAGTGCGCTAAAGGATTGCAGCGTAACCCCAAATGATCACGTAAGTACGGATCTGCAAACGCTCACGGAACTTATTTTTGCCATTGCCCCTGAGGCCGCCCTCATCCAAGAAAAAGGCGTCAGCGTTTTTTATCTGACGGATCGTTGGCTGTTTGCCATCGCCCCTCACCAGCACAATCTATGTTTGTACTATTCCGCCGATGTGGACATGACCCAGTTTGCTGACCGTCTAAGCAATACCCACTTAGGGGACCACTGCATCATCATTAATGATCTGGACATGGTGAATTTAAATGTCCTAGTGGAATTACTGGCGGTAGTTAAGGTCGATATACAAAGAAAACTGATACCAAGTCAGGCACTTCACTGAGGGATTTCGTGTAAACTAGCGACATCGAGCTGGTTTACGGACACCTATGATCGACTATTCATTACGAATTTACGCTTTTATTTTTCTTATCAGTGCGCTGCTAGCATGGCAATGGGCAGCGCCCCGTAAGCCGCTTCAATATGCTCGCCAACGGTGGTCCCACAATCTAGGTCTGTTTGCACTGGACGCTCTTCTCGTTCGCATCTGTCAGCCTTTAATCTTAACCGGAGTAGCACTACTTCCCAGTGCCACTTTTGCACCATTGACCCATTTGCCCGAGGCTTGGGCGTTGATTGTCTCCTTGATTCTTTTGGATGCGCTTATTTACTGGCAGCATCGATTGTTTCATACAGTCCCTTGGTTTTGGCGTTTACATCGGGTACATCACAGTGACCCTGAATTGGACGTGTCCTCAGCGGTGCGCTTCCATCCCCTTGAAATTCTTCTGTCCCTAGTCATTAAAGCCGTTGCAATCTGGTTACTGGGCGTCCCTGCGGCGGCCGTTCTATTGTTTGATATCTTGCTCAATGGCTTCGCCATGTTTAACCACACCAATGTCCATTTAAAACACCCAATGGATAAATGGTTACGTCGCTTGGTGGTGACCCCCGACATGCATCGTATTCACCATTCTCGATTAACAGAAGAAGCCAACAGCAACTATGGCTTCTGCCTCAGCTTCTGGGATCGTCTGTTTGGCAGTTACACCCCCGATAGCCAACAGGGAGATCAAAAACTTGCCATAGGCATGCCCGGTACTCGTTCTTTCGCGCCCAAGCGCTTTTCACATTTGCTCACTATGCCCTTTTCACTCTTTATCAAGGAAAAGGACTCATCGTCTTAGGAGATTGCCATGTCGTATTACGCCTTAACGGCTAAAGAAGCCCGCGTTATTGGTTGTTTAATGGAAAAGTCCATCGTGACACCGGATCACTACCCTTTGAGCATCAATGCCCTAACAAACGCCTGTAATCAAAAATCGAGTCGCGACCCAGTGACCCAATACAGTGAATACGAAGTACAGGAAACGGTAGATGGACTCGTATCTCGTGGGCTAGTGACAGAAGACTTTTATCAAGGAAGCCGTGTGGCCAAGTATCAACACCGCTTCTGCAATACCGAGTTTTCAGATTTACAACTCACTGGTGGCGAGACTGCCATCGTTTGCATGTTGCTCCTACGTGGCCCACAGACGCCGGGAGAGCTTCGTTCTCGAAGTGGACGCCTATATGCCTTCCAGAGCATTCAAGAAGTCGAACAAGGGCTAGAGAATCTCACCCAAAAGACAGGTGGCCCCTTCACAGAGCAACTGCCAAGAGAACCCGGTAAACGCGAATCCCGTTACCGGGAGCTATTTTGTACCGAGCAAGATTTAGCAGCCTATGCCAGCACTGCACCAGAACCAGTATCAGAACCAGTGAATGATGAGGTGGATCAACGTATCGCCCAGCTAGAGCAACAGGTAGCAGATTTGACTGCACGATTAGCTGCGTTAGAAGCCCAGAGTGAACTATAATCCAACCATTGCCACCACATTTATATCCACTAGGAGTCTCTTATGAGCGAAGTACGCTGGGGAATCATTGGCACAGGCACCATTGCAAAAGCCTTCGCAGCAGATTTTCGATATGCCAAAACAGGCGAATTGCGAGCGGTTGCTTCCCGTGACAAGGGAAGCGCTGATGCGTTTGCCGAGCAGTTTGGTATCGAACTGGCGATGGTGGATTACTTTTCCTTAATCAACAGCCACGAAGTAGACGTCATCTACATTGCTGTGCCCCACGTGTTTCACTTCGAACTCACCAAGGCGTGTATCTTGGCGGGCAAGCACGTGCTGTGTGAAAAGCCTTTCACCCTCAACCAAGCCCAAGCCAAAGAGCTGTTTGAGCTGGCCCAAGCCAAAGAAGTGTTCGTAATGGAGGCCATGTGGTCACGCTTCAATCCGGCAGTAGAACAAGCCCTAGAGTGGGTTGAAGAAGGAGAGATCGGCAACGCCCAGAGTGTGCAAGCTAGCTTTGGTTTTGCCTTGGAGCAAGACCCAAGTCATCGTTTGTTTAACCGAGAGCTGGGGGGCGGCGCGCTTCTGGACGTTGGGATTTATCCTATCTTTTTGGCACAGCTTATCTTCGGCAAACCGGACTTTGTACAGAACCAGGCGGTCGTTGGGGATACGGATGTAGACTTACTAGAACAGCTACTACTGGGCTGGGACGGTGGTCAGCTGGCCTCACTAGAAGCGTCAATCATTACTCAACAACCCAATCGCGCGGTTATCTCTGGCACCCATGGCTATATCGAGTTTGATAAAGAATGGTACAAGGCCAAAGCCATCACCCTATGTAAACAGGACGGCTCAGAGCACACCATGACCTTTGATTTCCAAGGGGTGGGTTATCAATTCGAAGTGGAAGAAGTAAACCGTTGCATACAGGAAGGCGTTCTGCAAAGCCCGAACCATCTTTGGGAAGACACCCTGAACTTACTCTCGACCATGGATGAGATTCGCCAAGACATTGGTGTCTCCTATCCGGGTGAGCCGGAGCTCTATGAGATGGATGTTGAGCACCACCACCATGAGCACAACCATCACCACAAACACTAACCTATCTCAACACCTAGCAATTGCCTTAGCTCAACCAACTATGAGCTAGGGCAATGCTTACTGGCACCGTTATCATCGACATCCCAGTTTGTAAGGTGATAAACGCCGCCATACGCTCCGCATCCCCCCCTAACTGCTTCGCCAAGGCATAGGCCGAGGTAGCCGTAGGCACAATACCGAACAAGAGCGCTACAGACGCCGCCAAGCCAGAAATCCCCAACACAAAACACAATCCAATGACGACCGCGGGAAAGACCACAAAGCGCCCCACGGCAGAGATCCAAAAACTCATCCCCACACTACGGATCGCAGTAAAACGCACCCCAGCACCAACTGCCAACAACACCAGCGGCAAGGTCGCACGGGACAACATCTCCGTCATATCCGACAGAATCAACACAGGCGTTAACCCCAGTAAATTCAAACTGATCCCTAACGCGATCGACAAAATCAACGGGTTACGTAACAACTCCTTGGAAATCAACGCCGGCAACGACTGACCCGGTTTACCGTGCATGGACACCAAGCACACCACTAAAAACACATTCACCGAAGGAATCAACACCGCCGCCCCTAATGCGGCATAGACAAGACCTTCAGCGCCATACAAACGCTCCGCCAAGGCTAAGGTGATAAAGGTATTAAAACGGATCCCCGCTTGGATCATTGAGGTAGTTGTTGGGTTCGGCGCTTTTATCCCCTTGGCCAACAGGTAGACAAACACAGCTGTGACGCACATAGCCCCCACAAGGGTCACCCCATAGTCAAACAACATGGGGTTGTTGAAATCAATGACACTGGTTTTAGAAAACAAGAGCGCTGGGAACAGGCACCAGTAAACCAGCTTATCCACCCCTTGCCAAAAGCCATCAAATGGAAAGCGCCAATGCTGAAAAGCAGCACCAACCATCAATAATAGGAACACAGGCAAAATGGCGATGAACAAGGTCATTCGGGCTTCCTTAGCAAATACATCAGTTAAACTGATAGATAATCTCGAAATATTGCGTTTTTAATTTATTTTTTCGATATATAAACTACTCCTATATCGTCGCAAGACCAATTTATAGGAGTTAATCATGATCACTTTACGCAAAGCACAGGATCGTGGCCATGCTAATTTTGGCTGGCTAGACAGTCACCATACGTTTTCTTTTGGTCACTATTACGACCCAGCCCACATGGGGTTTTCACAACTACGCGTCATCAACGATGATACGGTGACACCCTCCATGGGCTTTGAAACCCACGGCCACCGTGACATGGAAATCATCAGCTTGGTGACTCAAGGGGTCATCGCCCACAAAGACAGCGCGGGCAATATCCGTGAGCTACCAGCGGGTGAATATCAGCTCATGTCTGCGGGTTCAGGGATCTTTCACAGCGAGTTTAACGCATCGTCTGAGGAAACGTTAAAGTTCTTGCAGATCTGGATTCAGCCAAACCAAAAAGGCGGAAGTCCAGGCTACCAACAGAAAAGCTTTGGCGAAGAAGAAGGCTTTACCACTGTGATAACCGCCGATGGCAAAGAAGACACCCTGCAGATCAAACAAGACATGCAGTTGATACAGCTGATCTTAGAGGATGCTCAAAAAGCCACTTGGCAAGGTGATGCAAACCGCAACTATTACGTACACCTAGTGGAAGGAAGCATCACCCTAAATGGAGAGCATCAGCTTACAAAAGGTGACGGTGCCAAAATAGAGTCTCTGGCTGACCTGCACTTTGCAAAAAGCACGGATCAACGCGCCAAAGCCCTGATTTTTGATTTACCCTGATCTATCCTATCTAATAGGCAAACAAAACGGAGTGCGATAATGCGCCCCGTTTTACTTTATCTTTAACAGCCACAGGTGACGACATACAGGAAAGAGAGCTTTTTATGGAGCAACCCGATTTTAAGCAGTACGGCTGCCAAGAGTGCGCCAAAGGGTGTGACCTTGATTTCCAATTCACCATGGCATTTCAGCCAATTATCGACACACGAACTCATTCTATTTACGCCCAAGAGGCCCTCGTACGAGGCATTAATGGCGAAGGCGCTGGACAGGTTTTCCAACACGTCAATGATGGCAACCGCTATCGGTTTGATCAAAGTTGCCGTGTGAAAGCCATAAAACTGGCTGCCCAATTGGGAATCACCTCCAAACTCAGCATTAACTTTTTGCCCAACGCCATCTACAAACCTGAACTCTGCATTCGGACCACACTGGCGGCGGCTGAGCAATATGGTTTTGACTACAAAAAAATTGTCTTTGAATTCACCGAAGATGAGCGCATTCAAGACCATGACCACCTAATCAACATCATTAGGCATTATCAAGACCTTGGCTTTAAAACGGCAATAGATGATTTTGGCTCCGGTTATAACGGACTCACACTGCTCGGCACCATGCCCACCGATATCGCCAAACTAGACATGGAACTGATACGTGACATTGACACAAATCCAGTCCGTCAAACCCTGATTCGCCATACACTGGCCATGTTTAATGAGCTAAACATTACAGTGATCGCAGAGGGGATTGAGACCTTGGAAGAATATCGCTGCTTAGAATCCTTAGGAGTTCATTTATTTCAAGGCTTTCTCTTTGCAAAGCCCGCATTTGAATCCCTTGCAGAGATAAACTGGCCCTAAGGCTAACTCTCAAAGTACCTGAGTACACCTCATTTTGCGGACGCTTGAGGCAACACAAATGACATCGGGGCGGTAGGCAGTTGGTTCACTTGAATTGGCCATTGGTAGGCTCGAGTGAGATTCTCATTTGTCATGACAACTGGAGGAGAGTCTTGAATCAGCAGCCTCCCCTTCTCAAACAGTGCAATGGAATCAGAGTACATAGCCGCGAGATTTAAGTCATGCATCACGGCGATGACACCGCCACCAGCATTAGCAAACTCCCGAGCAATGCTCATCACTTCAATCTGGTGCCCAATATCCAAAGCAGAAACAGGCTCATCTAGAAATAGCCACTGGGCGTCTCCAGCCACCACCGGATGCCAAACCTGCACCAATACTCGGGCAAGCTGTACCCGCTGCTTCTCCCCCCCTGAGAGTTCTTGGTAAAAACGGGGTTCGAAGCCCTTCAAGCCAACCTTAGCAAGGGCAAGGCTCAATAGCTCTGGATGGCTCCCATCCATCCCATTGCGTAACCCTAGACGCACGACCTCTAAAACAGTGAACGGAAAAGACAGGCTAGTTGATTGGGGCAATACGGCTCGCCGGGTTGCTAGCTTCCAATCTGGCATCGATACCATGTTATTACCATCAAACATAATATCGCCGCTGTAAGCCATTTCTCCGGTCAAGGCTCGCAGAAAGGTGGTTTTCCCAGACCCATTAGGCCCAGCAATGGAGACTAGTTCGCTAGGCTTCGCGACAAAATTAACACCTTCAATGATGCTTTTATGCCTTATAGCGACCCCAACGTCATGGGTAACAATCATAATTTACAAATCCAGAATGTTGCGATTGCGGAGCAGAATATAAAGGAAAAATGGCCCACCGATGACGGCCATGACAATCCCAATAGGCAGTTCTGCTGGGGCAATGATGGTTCGACTGATCATATCGGCAACCAGTAATAAAATAGCCCCCAGCAAGGCCGAAGCCGGTATTAGGTATTTATGATCAGGACCGATCAACAAGCGTAACAAGTGCGGAACGACGATCCCCACAAAACCAATACCACCGGAGGCCGCTACAGCCGCCCCAACCGCACCTGCCACGGTTAAGATGGCGATGCTTTTTAGCCTTTGCACCGGAATACCCAAATGCATAGCCGTGGCCTCGCCTAGGGCCAGTCCATTGAGTCCCCGCGCTAAAAAGGGTGTCACCATTAAAGACAGCAATATTAATGGAGCCGTCATGGCCACCTTATCCCAGGTAGCTCCCGCAATAGAGCCAAGCCCCCAGAAGGTCAAATCCCGAAGTTGGCTATCATCCGCTTGATAGACCAGTAGCCCAGACAAGGCACCCGTTAATGCACCTAAGGCGATACCGGCCAACAACATAACGGCCACCGACGTTCTACCCTGACGAGTCGCCACTTTATACAGCAAAATCGTGCTGATCCAGCCCCCTAAAAAGGCCGCCACAGGGACTAAATAATAACCCAGACTGCTGAGCAAATATCCGGGTAAGAGGCCACCAATGACAATTGCTGAAATCGCGCCCAAGCCAGCACCAGCACTCACACCAATCAGCCCAGGATCGGCTAACGGATTACGAAACAGCCCTTGCATCACGGCACCAGACACAGCTAACGCGGCTCCCACCAGCATCCCCATTAGCGTTCTTGGAGCACGTATATCAAACAAGATAATGTGTTCTCTAAGGCCAATCTCATGACCCGTCATCAAGGTTTTCAGGGCGGTATACAATGGCGTTTGGGTGGCACCCGTCGTTAAGCTCGCAAGAGCCACAAAAAAAAGCGCAATGATCAAAAGTAGAATCAGGGCCTTAGCCCGCTTAGTTCTATCTCCGGTGCTCTCGACGGGAAAAAATGAAGTCAAAATAGCAATCATGGTAAATCCATTTACCTAACAACTAAGGATACATAGCAGCATGTAGCTCAGTGATGGCACTCCCACTGCGGGGACCAAAACCAAGCAGCAACAAAGCATCCATTCGAACCACGCGCTGGTTCAAAGCTGCGTTCGTTGTTTGTAGAGCAGGCATAGCAAAAAGCGCATCATTGTCTGCGTCATGATTACCGCGCCCCGCTTGAGCCCCCATCATCAGAATAATATCCGGGTTCGCTTGGGTAACCGCTTCGTCGCTCACCTGCTTGTAGCCAGTGAACTCACTGAAGACATTCTCCCCGCCCGCCAGCCCAATAATACCGTTTGCAGCCGTATCAGCCCCTGCGGCCATGATTTTCCCGCTACGGGTTGAAAGAATAAAGAGAACCTTCTGTTTCTCAGTCACTTGGCTGACGGCTTGCTCCGCGTTCAGCAGTTGCTGATTTACCTTCTGGGCAAGCTCCTCCCCACGCTGAGGTACATTAAGAGCCTTTGCAACCGCTCTAATCTTGCCGACTATCCCCTCTCGGGTGTAACCATCTTTAATGGTGATATAGGGGATATTGGCGGCTTTTAACACTTCTATGGTTTCTTGGGGCCCAGTGTTTTGCTCTGCAATAATCAGGGTCGGCGCAACGGAGAGCACCCCCTCAGGGGACAAAGCTCGAGCATAACCAATGTCAGGCAATGCATTCGCCTCTTTTGGCCAAGTGGAAGTGGTATCACGCCCCACTAATAAGTGCTGCTGGTCTAGGGCATACACTATTTCGGTGACTGCGCCGCCGATGGAAACGAGACGCTCCTGAGCCCATGCTCCAGAAACTAACGTAGTGAAGCCAAAGGCGAGAATCCATCGAAAAACCATATGACATGTGTTTATCATTACATTTACCTGTTAGGGAGAGCTTAAAATCAGCGAGGCTTGTGCCCTTCACGAAGATGCGAAATGGTTGAATTACCTGTAATAGCGTAAGCACGGCCAAAGCCCTTTACATAACGTCCACTGGTGGGTGTTAAACGAAACATTTTAAAGTCTGAAAGCTGGCTTAAGTTCTGCGCTCGCTCCCCATGACGGGACACAAGAGAGGCCAAACCTTGGTTCCAAGCCTCGGAGTTCACTTCTAGCAACTCCGCATCCATCTGATAATTCACACGCATTCGTGCAAACAGCTCACCTGCTGTATCTTCATCTTCAATAATCAGAGCTGAAGCCTTGGGCATGTGTCGCAAGTTTTTAGCATGCAACGCAATGTCGCTGATAAGGATGTAATAGCAGTCTTTGCCTATGCCAAAGGGCGCATAGGACGCAAAAGGAAGATTATTTTCATTGATAGTGGATAACATCAAACTTTTACGGCTTGAGATAAATCGCTCTATTTCAATACGAATTTTGTCTTCGGTGGATTGAGTTAAGTTGGATACTGTTGTTGCATCAGTCATTTTTAGCAGTCTCTTCAAGCTGGTGAAATCGAGCAACCTGAGGCTCGATCAAATTACCGTCCGCATCTCGACCTAAAAATATTTTAAACACCGCCTCATCGTCCTTAATGAAAGAAAATGCGTGAGAGAGGCGTCCTCGGTGAAGTTTGGTGATGAGTTCAATACGATCCAAGGTATCTAGCTTAAGGTGTCCCTCAAAGCCTGTTTTACCTTTCAGGTTGTAATAACCCTGAGCGTTTTTACCTTCTGGAAAATCGCCCTTAAATTCAAAGACACTTCCCCCATGAATGATAATGGTCGTGGTATTCCCCCAGGTGGCAATGTCAGATAAAAGAGACTCAGCTTGATCCGCTGGCAAATATGGGTGGGAGCTTGTGTTAGCGTCCATTGTTTTGTTCGACTCCTGACTCAGGTAAAAACCCTAAGCAGAATACAAACTTCAAGAAACAATGTAAATAGAAATCATTATCACTTTTATTAACAAGCGATAAATACCTTGTGGATCTTTATGGGCGCAAAGCCGAGATCATCAAATTTCGAGGGGTTAGTGATGCCTCACAAAATTCACTGATACGAACCTGATAACCGGCCTCTTCAAGTTGTAACCCTCGATCTAGCACGAGCCAGAGTTCTAAAGGGCGGCGAAAATACTGAGTGATGGCTTCTATCTTGGCCACCTGCTTGGCTCGCTCATTGCCCACTTGCTCAAAGCCGGCCGTTGATAATTTTCCCTTTAGATGAGTGAGTTGCTTTTGCGTCATAGCCCAGTCACAGAAGGCTTCAAAGCCTTCATTTAATAAGGATTTAGCGCAAGACGGCACATTTAAATAATGGTCTACACCTCGAGCTTTGCGCTGCCACCCATCAAAACCAAGGCGGTAGGTGAGCTCTTTTTGTTTCAGGAGCTGCTCCCGTGCGCCTGCCGTAGCAACTTCCTTCACGGCCAGTTTGAGGTTATTGCGACTAAGCTGAACGTTAGCGTTTTGACCTTGCTTAGAAAGCGGCGTATACAGTGTTTCTTTTGTTAGATGATAACAACAAGGCGACAGCTGAATGGATTGCAAACCAGCCTCGATGGCCTGTTCGATTAATACCCGGTGCAAATCGCCACAGGCGTGGAGCGCCACAGCACTGTTAGCCTTCGATAAGGGCTGAGCCCCCTCTCCTTTCAGTACATCGGTACAGGTGAAGGTTTGATCGATGGATAAGTCTTCAGCTTGTTTCTGTCCCGTATCACAAAGATTTTGTTGCCATTCCAAGCTGTGGACTTGCACCTGATGCTGATAGGCCAATACCTTACCCAAATGGCCTTTGCCTGCGCACCACTCCACCGCCGGACTGATGGGGTGAGCCATTCGACTAAAGGCCGTAATCTGATCCCATTTTCGGCCTTTGATGCCCTGGCTGAAATAGCTAGGCGGCGAGGGAAGTGCCTGAGCGTCAGTTGAAAATAACCAATCACAATTAGGCTCAGCTCTGAATTCTGGCCAGAACTCTTCTAAAGCGTTTTGCACGGCTTCAGGGGTGGGCACGTTCGGCTGCTGGGTTAACCACTCGCAAAGCTCTGGACAGTGGGCCCGCCATGGCCAATCTAGCTCGGCAAAACTTTCGATGTCCCACAAAGGTTTAAACTCTGCAAGCCAATTATCCAATGTCTCAAATAGATCGTTAAGTGTAGCGGTCATGGCAGCCTGTGAAAGGTGTTCATTTTTTTGGACAGTTTATTCAATGTTTGCATATATCATCACTTTTTCGAATTGTATTTTATCGTCAAAAGCGCAGAATATGTGAGCGTTTAATCTCATCAAGCATCGTTATACTTTGCCTAAATAAGTAAGGAAAGATCCCGACATGTTCAAACACCTAAAAGCCGTTCCTGGTGACCCGCTATTAGCCCTAATCGTTGCCCATCAACAAGACCCAAACCCAAAGAAAGTCGACTTGGGCGTAGGCGTTTATAAAGATGATCAAGGGCGCACCCCTATTTTAGAATCTGTTAAAAAAGCAGAAGCTATTATGGTGGCTAATGAGGAAACCAAAGCTTACTTAGGTGTCTATGGTGCGGCAGATTTTGCCCCACTGATCCAGACATTGTTGCTTGGCGCAGACAGCGAAGTCATCAAACAAGGTCGCATTCAGTCGACACAAACTCCTGGCGGTACAGGCGCACTTAAAGTCGCAGCAGACTTCATCAGTGCAAACCTAGCGGGCGCGCGTTTATTTGTCAGTGATCCAACTTGGGGTAACCATACCTCTATCTTCAACTCCGCAGGCGTTGAAGTCATTGAATACCCGTACTACGACCCAGCAACCAATGACGTTCGCTTCGACGATATGATGACCTTCCTAGAAGCAGAAATGAAAGAAGGCGATGTATTGTTGCTGCACGCTTGCTGCCACAACCCCACTGGTGTTGATCTACAACTAGAGCACTGGCACACCCTGACAGACTTTGTTAATCAGCGCAAAGTGTTGCCTTTGATTGATGCTGCTTACCAAGGTTTTGGCGATGGTCTAAACGAAGACATGGCGGGCCTACGTTACATGGCGGAGCGCACTCCAAGTATGTTGATTGCCAACTCTTTCTCGAAAAACTTCGGTATCTACCGTGACCGTTGCGGTGGTTTGAGTGTGATTGCAGAAACAAGCGAAGAAGCGAAAAACGCATTCTCCATCATTGGCCAAGCGATCCGCGCAAACTACTCCATGCCACCTGCTCACGGTGCCGCAGTGGTTCACACCATTATGAACAACCCTGAGTTACATGCTCTGTGGGAGTCTGAAGTAACGCAAATGCGTAACCGTATCAATGGACTGCGTAGTCAACTGGTACAAAAGCTTGCTGCATCCGGTGTTAGCAAAGACTTTAGCTTCATTGAAAAGCAGCGCGGCATGTTCTCTTACTCAGGCCTTACCCTAGAGCAAGTGCGCAAGCTTCGTTCCGATTACTCAATCTACATCGCTGATACGGGCCGTATGAGTGTGGCCGGCGTAAGTGATCAAAACATCGATTACCTATGTGAGTCCATCGCCAAAGTAGTGGGTTAATCCCATACAGCTCCATCAAAAAGGGCGCTCAATGAGCGCCCTTTTTTGTCTATGTTTTTTGTCTATGTGCTAGGGTCAATGCAAGATGGGCGTACTATCGCCACTGGAATCAATCTGAATCTCTGGGTGATTGTGCTGAGCCAAACGCACGATGGATGGCTCTAACGATTCGCGCCAAAATTGCACTTCCGCATCACTCATCGCGTCCAGTTTTTGCCACCCCGCCGGGGTACCAAACAGGCGTACACTGGCCATGACTTCGTCGATAAACTCACGTGATCCAGTATGGGACAATCCCGTAAGTCGAGCACCACGCATAAATCCAGCACACCAGTCTTCTACTATGATGGTCACCTGACCTTTAGGGTCTTCGTGCTCCAAATAGACAGGGTTAAGATTGCCATTAATCAACCCATCAACCGCTTCTAAATGTAACAGCATCACCAAGCCATAGAATTCATCTTCTTCATCGGATATCGGCCATTTAGGCTGGTCTTCTGGCGCCCCCCAAATAGCGGGCAACCAATCACTGGGCGCCAGCACATCTTTGCTGCACCCTATAGCCGAGACAAAACCATCAAGCTCTGAGACAGAGATGATTGAGCGCTCCGTGGCATGCTTTTGAAGGTGATAGTCCAACCGTTCGTACATCGCCTCAATGGGTAAGGCATCGTTCTGCATAAGAGGTCTCTAGTTCAACTGCTTAGGTATTAAGTGTAATAGGTTTCCAGCAGTTTGCTGAAAACCTATTACAAGAGAGTGATTAATCCACAACCGCTAGGTTGCCATAGGTTTCTAACCAATCTTTGCGGTCGCTGGCACGCTTCTTAGACAGAAGCTTATCTAGCACTTCGCCGGTGACCGTTGGATCTTCCATGGTAAGTTGAATCAAACGACGGGTATCAGGTGCCATGGTGGTTTCACGCAGTTGTGCTGGGTTCATCTCACCCAAGCCTTTGAAACGCTGTACATTGGGGGTGCCACGCTTATTCTCTGCTGCCAGCTTGTGCAAGATGATGTCTTTTTCTTCATCATCGAGGGCGTAATGAACTTCTTTCCCTAAGTCGATACGGTAAAGAGGCGGCATCGCCACAAACACGTGACCACTGCGAACCAAGGCAGGAAAGTGACGAACAAACAGGGCACATAGCAAGGTCGCGATGTGCAGACCATCGGAGTCCGCATCCGCCAGAATACATACTTTGCCGTAGCGTAAGCCCGACAAGTCATCTTCCACAGGGTCCACCCCTAGAGCCACAGAAATATCATGGATCTCCTGTGACGCCAAAACTTGGCCAGAATCCACTTCCCAAGAGTTCAAAATCTTGCCACGCAAGGGCATGATGGCTTGGAAGTCTTTATCTCGGGCTTGCTTGGCTGAGCCACCAGCCGAGTCCCCTTCCACTAAGAAAAGCTCACTTCGAGCGGAATCTTGCCCTGCACAATCCGCAAGCTTGCCCGGCAGCGCTGGACCTTGAGTGACCTTTTTACGCACGACTTTTTTGCTGGCACGCATACGTTTTTGCGCACTGTTAATCACCAGCTCGGCAATCTTTTTACCATCGTCTACGTGCTTGTTGAGCCAAAGACTGAAGGCATCTTTAACCGTTGCGGAAATGAAAGCAACAATCTGGCGAGAAGATAAGCGCTCTTTGGTTTGCCCTGAGAATTGTGGCTCTTGTAGTTTTGCCGACAAGACATAGCTACAACGCTCCCACACATCTTCCGCAGTAAGCTTAATGCCACGGGGAAGTAAGCTGTGAAAGTCACAAAACTCACGAATACCTTCTAACAAGCCAGTACGCAGGCCATTCACATGGGTACCACCTTGGGCGGTAGGGATGAGGTTAACATAGCTTTCGGTGATCAGCTCTCCACCTTCAGGTAGCCATTGTACGGCCCAATCAACCCCTTGAGTTTTCTCTGCTAAGCCACCAATAAAAGGCTCTTCAGGAATCAACTCAAAGCCTTCATTTGCTTTCGCAAGATAGTCTTTAAGGCCATCTTCAAAGAACCATTCTTCACGGGCTTCTTCTGCACCACTTTGGTCAATGAAGACCACATGCAGGCCCGAGCACAAAACGGCTTTCGCTTTTAATAAATGCTTCAAACGGGACAGGGAAAACTTGCCACTGTCGAAGTATTTAGGGTCCGCAGAGAATTTAACCATTGTACCTGTGTTCTTTTTGCCGACCGTCCCAACTTCCTTGAGTTCGGACACCTTATGGCCATCTGCAAAGCCAATGTGATATTGCACACCACCACGTTTTACCCAGACTTCAAGAGACGTGGATAAGGCGTTTACCACACTTACCCCAACCCCGTGCAAACCACCTGAGAATTGGTAGTTGTCGCCGGAGAACTTACCACCCGCATGCAATTTAGTCAGGATCAACTCCACCCCAGAGACGCCTTCTTCCGGGTGAATATCCACTGGCATACCACGGCCGTTATCTTCCACACTCAAGGAATTATCTTTGTGCAGGGTGACCGTAATGCGATCCGCATGACCTGCTAAGGCTTCGTCAACGGAGTTATCGATGACTTCTTGGGCAAGGTGGTTAGGGCGTGTTGTTTCCGTGTACATCCCTGGGCGTTTTTGTACAGGCTCTAGCCCGCTGAGAACTTCTATCGATCCGGCGTTATATTCTTTTGCAGACATGGGTACTTCCAAAATTCGGGGCGGGGTTCCGCCAATAAAATCTAGCTTGAAACGAGTCTATAACAGAGGTTTTCGTTGTAGCAAACTTAGTATCAGGTAATGGTGAGATTTCAAACAGAAAATCCGCTAAAACGCAAAATTTCGTCTATAAAACGATCAAATTTTACAAAGCTGTGGTCGCCCCCTTCTTCGTGGGTCAACTTTGCCGGTGTGGGGTAACGTTGAAGCGCCGCACGGTAATCCAGCACCTCATCTTGCTCCTGCACCATAAGCCATGTGCGCGAAGTCTCTGGCGCTGCGATATCGATGGCCTCCAGCTCCCCCATGTGGCGCTCGGCCAATACATAATGCTCGTCAGTATAAGGATTATGCTGAGGGCCAAGATAGTGGCGTAGGAGTTTTGGCGCTTCCACCGCAGGGTTTACCAACACCACAGGCAACTGAAAGCGCTCCCCTAAGTAAGTGGCGTAGAAACCGCCTAGGGAGCTTCCCACCAAGGCCACTTCATGCTCCTCTGCTAGGCGTTGTTCAATAAAATCAGATAACTCTGCAATCGCTTTCGCTGGCTGCCAGGGCAAACGAGGGCAAGCAAAGTGCTCTCCTAAGCCAAGGGCTTCCATACGCTGTTTTACTTGCTGAGATTTGTAGGATTTTTCAGAGCTATTAAAGCCGTGCACATACATCAAAAAGGGCATAGCAGGCTCCGTGCCATTAAGCCAAATCAGGCAAATTGGATATTTGGCAGATCCGTCATGCGGTGGCCATGCTTCAGGCACAGCTCAAGCAAATCAGACAATTGTTGATTTAGACGAAACTTCTCATCTCGATGATGCATATCGTCATTGGGGTACGGATAAGCCCCTTGGTAATGACGATGACCATCGGTGATTTCAGCAATGCCTACGTCATGGTACAGGCGCACAGTCATGACCAAATCACTGTTGAAGGGTAATTTAACGGAGATCTGCGGTGAAAACGTCAGGGTTAGTTGTGCCGTAAAGCGGCTTTCTTCCGTTAGCTCTAACGAGAGATGACTTTGTTGCCCCGCCGTATGAATAGTGAAGTGCCATGCATCGTCCTCTTCATAGCCACGCACAAGCTTACCGAGACGTCGATAATTCAACTCTCCTAGTAGCTGTAGCTGGGCTAAATTCGGTACATATGGGTGTTGCATGGATCATCTCATTCGCTGTCGTTTTGTTAACTTTGTAAACCATTTTCACCATTAATGGGGGCATTTCGATTCATTTCAAGGATAGAACAGTCCGCCTCATCTGCCACTAAGGAATCATCTTTCCCTTGCCAATAGCCATTAAACCACTCAAAAAACTCAGACTTATCTTGCTCAGAAAGCGCCCCTTGAAACCGGACTGGTAAAGGAACATGGCGCACCCTAACCTGCACAGGTCCAACGCGCCCACACAATAAATCCCAGTAGGACACCACTTTATCGCCATAAACAATGTTGACGTCCGTGATGCGGGTAAACTTACCTGGCATGGCTTGCAGTACCATGAAAATGCCCCCGGCTTTAGGTCGAAGTAGCTTTTCATAGGGAGACTGTTGGGCCTTATGTTTGGCGAGGGTAAAGCGAGTCCCTTCCACAAAACTCATCACAGCACTGGGGCTCGACATTAGCGACTCACAGGATTTTTGTGTGGTGGCCAGATCCTTACCCATCAGCTCAGGATGTCGTGCTAGCTTGGCCTTGCTGTAACGTTTTACATGGGGAAAGCCCATGATTTTCGTTGCTGAGCCCACCAAAGGCAGCCAGCCTAGGGTATCTTTCATAAATATCCGCGGCATGGGGACGCGCCCTTGCACTTGGGCCAACAACACAAAGGCATCCACCCACGTCTGATGGTTAGCAATAATTAGGTGCCACTGGTCGGCCTTCGGCTTAAAGCTTTCATCCAACTGCCAAGTGACCCCCAGCATCCGATGAAACCACCACTCACAGGCTCTGACCCAACCTCGATACCAGATATCTACCTTAGGGCGTGACCATGCGCTGGACTTTCCTGTGAGCCAGCCAAATAAGCCAATGGCATGAATGGCAATGCCGCAGACCAAAATATTGCTGTTCACAAAGACCAGCGACAACAAGCCGATAAACGGTTTTGCCCAAGGCCAAGGAAGCCACTTCACTAACATAGGTTACTTGCTCTCTGTCCAAGCTGTGAGTAGCTTGTGTTTGTTCAACATAAACCACTGTAAGCCCATGATAGTACTCGCATTAACAATGTCTTGATCCAACAAACCTTGAACCTCATCCGCTGCGATAAGATGCAACTTGATGTCTTCGTGCTCTTCGTCCAACCCCATGGTGGCAGTCAAGTCCACCTTGTCAGACTCAAACTCCCCTGCGTACATACGCAAGTGCTCAACTAACCCACCTGGAGATGGCACAAAACGCATCATGTATTCCATGCGCAGCACTTCCACTCCGGCTTCTTCTAGGGATTCACGGCGCGCCACATCTTCATCAGACTCCCCTTCTTCCACCATGCCTGCCACCAGCTCCAATAACCATGGGGATTCGTGAGCGGGCAAACAGGGACGAAATTGCTCTATTAGCAGTAATTTGTCTTTCACTGGATCAAATAACAGCACGCACACCGCATCGGGGCGCACCATCATTTCTCGGGTCATGGTATCGGACCATTCCCCATTGAACTTACGATGACGCAAGGTGCGCTTATGCATTTTAAAAAAGCCGTCATAGACCACTTCGTCTTTTTGAACATCGACATCGCTTTGCTGGTAAGTCGGTTTAAACATGAATTCTCTTCCTTATCGTACTCGCGATCAGGATACGCCCCCTGATACAGGTGTTTGCTTGCTATGATAACGCTAAAACACGCTTTGAATCGATGCATCCCTAAACAGATTTGCTCCAGCGCCAAATAGGTAATAGAGTCAGATTTATTTAAACTCACTAAGGAAACATACCATGGCGGACATGCGTTGTGACTGGTGCCTAGGCTTCCCTGAGTACATTGAATACCACGACAAAGAATGGGGTATTCCCGTAAAAGATGATCACACCTTGTTTGAATTCATCGTCCTCGAAAGCGCCCAAGCAGGCCTCAGCTGGAGCACCATATTGCGTAAGCGAGAAGGTTACCGAGCAGCCTTTCACGGTTTTGATCCCATTAAGGTAGCGAACATGTCCGAGGACGACATAGAGCGTTTAGTACTCGACCCAAGCATCATTCGCCATCGCGGTAAGATCGCCGCCACCCTCACCAACGCCCAAGCCTTTTTACGCATCGCAGAAGAATTTGGCTCATTTTCAGACTATTACTGGGGCTTTAACGACCACAAAGTCACAGTGAATACTCCTAAAACCCTCGCTGATGTGCCCGCAGTCACGCCGCTGGCGGAGAAGATTTCAAAAGACATGAAAAAACGAGGTTTTAAATTCTTTGGCCCGACCATTTGCTATGCCTTTATGCAGGCGACAGGCATGGTGGAAGATCACCTAGTGGGATGTGTGGCGAAGCCTGCTGACCACCTTTAGTAGGTGATCAGCCCTTCGCGATTTAAAGTTTTCATGATCGGAATTATTTCCCAAATAGGCTCATTGATTCGCTCTGCGATCTCAATCAAATCCATTTCCCCATCGCAGTAACTGATAAAGTTCATCATGGCACGCACATGGTCCGCATGGCCTTTAGAGGAAATGGTTGGGTATAGACCGCGTTTACCTAACTGGGGCTCACAGAGCACAGTTACCTTCGGATAATGATTGTGTTCAATTGCCTCTATGGCTCGACGTAAAGCAAGATAACCGCCGTATAGTCCTGCTTCTGAGATAAAATCTAAGTTATCTAACGATGTATGATATTCTGGGTATTCCCCATATTTGGATCGCATCATGGCACACATGGGCAAATCCACCCCTGGAGCACAAAACTGACGCTCATCACTACCGCGATCTAGCCAAGTGTAGTGGGTCACCTCACTGCCAATAAAACGCAGAACATGCTGCGCAGCACGGTCTGATAAGGTCCCGCCTTTTCGGCTTGGCAAGTAAGAATAAGCCAGATCATCCCCTACACAGGTCACCACAAAGCCAGCTTTCACATGTTGCTGTAAATGCTCTAGATGCTGTGACAAGTACACAATTGAACCAATGGTTTCAGGTAAAAATAGCAATCGGTAAGTGTACTTTCTCGACGGCATATCCTTTAAGGTCTGAATCAGCGCCATCAGCACAGCAGGGCCAGAAAGCTCATTATTGGCCATAGATGGGTGACACACATAAGTGGTCAGCAAGATCTCTTCTTCTGTTTCCCCTGGCAGCACAAGCTCACCATAGTTCAACACGCCTGGGGTAAGATCAGAGTCCACATGCACATGATAATGACCTGGCTTCAGGCGCTGACGAGCCTCATGGGTAAGACAAAAGCCCCAGCGCTCCTTGTAGTATGACGTCACATACGGAATCGCATCTGGCTGTTCAGGTATCGAGTACAGGTGTTCCTGTAACTCTTCTAAAGACACCGTACCATCAAAGGCAGTGGAATAGCCCAACACATGTAAATTGTGATCAGCAAAATCAATCACCCGCTCGCCACTTTCATGCTCTACCCAAGCGTCGCGGATGTGCCATTCAGGAGGAACCGTCCAATCAAAAGCCAGACTGCCACTGGGAACTGCTTTGACACCTAATTCAGGCACAACCTTTTGTATGTAAGAAAGGGTCTCTCTCACTCCAGGGCCGGTTAGGCTTCGACAAACAGGGAACAAGTCTTTAACCCAATTGTACATCTGCCCAGAGATGGCGTTTTTTTCTTGCTCGTTAATCATTTTTGAAAAGGCTTAGTCTGAGGTTCCTTACGGAGCCAAATAAATGGGTTTTCGATCATTAACTGCAATACATGATCGTAGAACTGAGACATAGAAAAAGATTCTATAAAGGAACGCCCCAAGGGGACTTTATGCAACTCATGCTGCTGCTCAAAAGACGCCATAATGGTCACATTCCGATCTCGCTCTACCTCCATATCGCGATACAAAACATGCAGATAAAAGGGTTCAACCTGCACGGCCTCTTGGCGCACAACAGGCTTCATAAACTCTTTCACATAGCGATATGGCACAGCAGCAGCGAGCTCCACGTGATGCACAAGACTGACACTGTTACGCGCTTCTTTACCGAGAGCAAGGAATAAAGCATCCCTCTTAACCATGGCATCAAAGGGAGTGCCTGCACCGTAAACATGACGAGACTTACCTCCACAGATTTCCTGCGCTTGTGCACCGATGGCGGTAGAAGATGAAAAAGGATGGAACTGGCGACATGCCATATCTTGCTGACGAATAAAATCAGAAAATGGCCCGGTTTCACTGGGAGTTAAATGTGGGTCGAATGGCTCATCGGTATTCACCAATTTAAAACTATGGGTGGGCACCACTAAAGTACCTGTCTCCCCCAGCAGCTCCATTAACACATCAAAGTGATCCTGAAAGAGTGTTGCCTTGTCTTTGGATTCATAGCGACCTAGCCGTCCAAAGTTTCCTGTGACGTAAACAACTTTTCCTTCGCACACTCCTGCTCGACGATAAGCATCGAGCAGATCTTGTCTTGAATAATCCATCCAATAACTCTTAGGCTTTTGCGTTGACGTAATCAAGCAAGGTAGCGAAAGAATTCAGCTGCTCAAAATCTTCATCAGGAATAGCAACGCCTAGCTCATTGTCGATTTCCACAAAAAAATTAAAGATATCCAAGCTGTCTAACCCCAACTCAGAAAAAGTGGTCTCTGGGGCAACATCGTCTTTTGCCACACTGATATCTGCCTGAGCCATTAATTCTACTAATTTTTCTAGAGTAACCATGGTGTCCCCTCCGCCATCGGCATGTTTTAGAATAGTATTTAAAATTTATGAGTGATTGCTTGATAACACGGCCGTCGCCCAAGAAAAGCCCACGCCAAAGCCACATACGATGAGGTTTTGGTAGGTATTAACCGACGCTAGAATGTGGCGCTCAAGCAATAAAGGTATGGATGAGGATACCGTGTTCCCCGTATCTTCAATATCTTTAATAAAACGTTCTTTATGTTGAAAGCGGCGCGAAATAGCATCAACGATCGCAGCACTTCCCTGATGCACAACAAAGGCATCAATATCTTCTTCTGTCAGCTGTTGCTTTTCGATCACCTGTTTGATGTGTGGTGCAACTTTAGTGGCAGCGAAATTAAACACCTGGCGGCCGTTCATGGATAAGATGCCATCATGAACTTTCAAAAACTCTTCGCCCTCACCATCTGTTCCATAAGCTACCGCCCCGAGATTTAAGACAGGAGAACTGCCTAACCAAGTGGCTGTGGCCGCATCACCAAACAACATAGAAGTCACTCGATCTGTCGTATCAATTACTTTTGAGTAAGGATCAGCAGTGATCAGTAGGCCGTTTTTCAAACCCGAAGCCTGCATCATTCCTTGCAAAATATACAAGCCATACACATAGCCAGAACACCCTAAGGACACATCAAACGCAACAATATCGGTTCGTAGCCCTAATTTTTTCTGCACCACCGCGGCTGTGTGAGGTAGACCACAACCATCGCCATTTTGAGTGACCACTACAATCGCATCGACCTGATCAAGATCGAATTCAGACGTATTTGCTTGCAGTGCTTTCACCGCCTCCACACACAAATCTGAGGTTTCTTGGTCCGCCTCCTTTCGTGGTAGTCGTAACGCCCCCAGCTTTCCTTTCACAAAATCTTCCGATTCTCCAAAAGACTCAGCCAAAGCAAGGTTATCTAGGGCTGTCGTTGGCACATAACTGCCAATTGCTTTAATACCAATCGTCATTAAGGACCTCCAACGATAAACCGAATCGTGCCAATCTCCGCGTCATCAATCAGCACTCGACTCACTGAAAAACGGTTAGGTATATAATTTTTAAGGCTAATTTGCAGGCTGCTATATGAGTCGGGCAAAGCCGTTGTGGCATTTAACTGCGCAAACACCCATTTCCCCTCGACCTTTGGTGCAAAGTCATAATGCAGCGCCTTTGTCAGGGCTACCACCATTTCTATGGTGCTATATTCATATTGAACGGCCGTTGAAATGCTTTCTTTAGCATCATTTATTAGCGCCCCATGGACAGCACGTTCCTCATTAAACTCATAGCGCTCTGTTACCGGCTTATCCGTTTGTACCCACCAAAATGAAACCTTCTCACCAGCTTGGGTCATGGCTTCCCCTTTACAGGGAGAAATAGCCGCCTCATCAGGAGCGGTTAAACTGAGTGAGCATTGGTGTGTTGCGAAGCTTCTAAAAGAAAGACTGCAAATATGGGAGAAATCTGAACAGGCCTGAGCCATTAACTGCTGAGAAAAACGATAAAAGTCCGTGCCATGTAGATACTGACGGTTTCCTTTAAACTGAAACATTGGGCTCCTCAATGCTACGCGCCAATAGTTGGAAAAAAGCCGCAGACTGTACCAAAATAAAATTTGCTACGACTTATAAAACATTGTTTTATTTAGCTTTACAATAGCAGATATCGCACACCTTTGATTACTTGAAGATAAGGCAAATTGACAAAATCGTGCTTTAGAGATTTCGTACCCGGCCGATAACAGAAGTTATCATTAGTTTTATATCCAATTGGTAGAGTGACTCATGTTCAATAACGCAAGCATTTTAATTACAGGCGGCACAGGCTCATTCGGCAAAAAATACGTCGAAACCCTCTTAGCAAACTACCGCCCTGCTCGATTGATCATTTACTCCCGAGACGAACTCAAGCAGTACGAGATGCAACAGGAATTCGATGCTCCCTGCATGCGTTACTTTATTGGTGATGTGCGCGATAAAGACCGCCTCACTCAAGCGATGCGAGATGTGGACTTTGTAATCCACGCAGCAGCATTAAAACAAGTGCCAGCGGCGGAATACAATCCAATGGAATGTATCAAAACCAATATCCATGGTGCTGAAAATGTCATTGCAGCCGCCATTGCCAACAATGTCAAAAAAGTCATTGCGCTTTCTACGGATAAAGCAGCAGCCCCTATCAATCTATATGGCGCCACCAAGCTCGCCTCAGACAAGCTGTTTGTCGCTGCCAATAACACGGTTGGCAAAGGCTCTACTCGCTTTGCTGTCGTGCGCTACGGCAATGTAGTGGGGTCTCGCGGGTCAGTTGTCCCATTATTTAAAAAGAAAGTCGCAGAAGGTGCGAAAAGCATCCCAGTAACACACCCAGAAATGACTCGTTTTTGGATCACCCTGCAAATGGGCGTCAATTTTGTACTGAAGAACTTTGAGCGTATGCGTGGCGGCGAGATTTTCATCCCTAAAATCCCATCGGTTCGAATTAAGGATTTAGCTCAAGCCTACGCCCCAGATATTCCTATTGAAGACATTGGCATTCGTCCGGGGGAAAAAATGCATGAAGTTATGTGCCCTGTAGACGACTCCTATCATACTTATGAGTTCCATGATCACTTTGTGATCGCTCCCAGTATCAAGTTTTTCCACGGGGAGCTTAGCTTTGATAACAATGCCATTGGCGAAAAAGGTGAATTGGTAGCGCCAGGCTTTGAATACCAATCTGGTAGCAACCCTGATTTTTTAACCGTCGAAAATATTCAAGCGTTCGAAAATGAGTAAGGCATTTATCCCCTATGGCCGACAATCCATCTCAGCTGCAGACGTTGAAGCCGTCTGTGAAGCTCTAACGTCGGACTATTTAACCCAGGGGCCATTAGTACCAGAATTTGAAAATTCGGTTGCCGAACTCAGCCAATGTAAATATGCCATTGCTGCAAACAGTGCCACATCAGCGTTACATGTGGCCTGTTTAGCCTTAGGCGTTGGCCCAGGTGACTTAGTTTGGACCACACCCAATACCTTCATTGCCAGTGCCAATTGTGCTTTATATTGCGATGCTCAAGTGGACTTTGTGGATATTGACCCTCAAACCTACAACCTGTGTCCAATTCAACTGAAAGAGAAGCTAGAACTCGCCAAGTTTCAAAACCGCCTACCTAAAGTGGTCATCCCAGTGCATTTTGGTGGTCATCCTTGTGACATGCGTGCTCTGCATGAGCTATCAAAAGAATACGGTTTTTATATTATTGAAGATGCCTCACACGCGATTGGTGCCAAATTCAAAGGCCAGCCTGTGGGCAGCCGGTACTCGGATATTTGTGTCTTCAGCTTCCACCCAGTTAAAGTTATGACCACCGCAGAAGGCGGCATGGCCGTCACCAATAAAGAACCGTTAGCGGATGCTATGCGGTTATTGGTTCATCAAGGTGTGACCAAAAACAAACGGGAATTTCAGACCCGATCCCCCGGCGATTGGTATTATGAGCAGCAGGATTTAGGCTTCAATTACCGCATGACAGAGCTGCAAGCAGCCTTAGGTATTTCGCAATTAAAACGCCTAAACCAATTTATTGAAAAGCGCCGTGAACGGGTACAAAACTACTACAAGCTGCTACAAGGATTACCAATCCAACTACCGAGCGAAGCAGATTACGCCTTTTCCAGTTGGCACCTATTTCCGATTGTGCTCTTTGAAGCGTTAGAACCCCAGCGTGCGTTGATTTTTCAGTATTTAAGGGAACAACAAATAGGCACTCAAGTGCACTATATTCCAGTTCACACACAGCCGTTTTACCAAGAAAAAGGGTTCGCATGGGGAGACTTCCCTCAATCAGAGGAATACTACCAGCGTTGCTTAAGCTTGCCTCTCTACCCAGATTTGACCTATGAGGAGCAAGTTTACGTTGCAAATGCTCTGAGAGAAGCCATTGATAGAGCGTTTGTTGCATGAACGTAGCGATTATTCCTGCACGGGGAGGATCTAAGCGGATCCCGCGAAAAAACATTAAGCTTTTTCATGGCAAGCCTATTATTGCTTATTCCATTGAAACCGCCATGGCATCTGGTTGCTTTGACCGCATTATTGTTTCTACCGATGACGACGAAATCGCGGCCGTTGCACGTGAATTTGGGGCAGAGGTGCCGTTTAAACGCCCTGCAGAATTATCGGATGATTTTGCTACCACACTTGATGTGATGGCGCATGCGACCAATTGGCTCTTAGCAAATCAACCAGACATAAAGAACGTCTGTTGCATTTACCCCACTGCCCCATTAATACTGGCCGAGGACTTACGTCAAGGACTGGAAAAACTTAACGGCTCTAACGCTTTAAACTATGTGTTTAGCGCAGTGGAATACGCTTTTCCTGTTCAAAGAGCCATTACTTTGCAATCCGAAAAGGTCTCTATGGTAATGCCGGAATTCGAGCAAACTCGATCTCAAGACCTTCCAAAAACTTATCACGATGCAGGCCAATTTTATTGGGGTAAAGTCAGCGCATTTACCAATAAAACACCGATCTTCAACGGCGACGCCTCCATAGTTGCATTACCCCAAACTCGTGTACAGGATATTGATACGTTAGAAAACTGGCTGTTCGCCGAGTCCTTGTACCAGCACTATGTGATCCCCCATGCAAATCGCCATACGAGCTGACGCCTCTCTGGACATCGGCAGTGGCCACATAATGCGCTGCCTCGCTCTCGCCGAGATACTTAAGAGCCAAGGTCATTTGGTGATATTCTATTGCCAAACCCTACCAGGAAACTTAATCACACGTATCCATGAACGAGGGTTTACAACACGGGGGATAGACACACCTGTGTCAAAAGAAAACCTACTCACTGGATATGGCAGTTGGTTAACTCGAACCCAATCAGAAGACGCTGCGGCGTTTTGTGATCAGGCAAAAGATATCGAACTCGTGGTTGTAGATCACTACGCTCTTGATCAAGACTGGGAGCGACAAATCCAGCAACAACTATCAGTCCCCGTCCTTGCT
This sequence comes from Marinomonas vaga, assembly GCF_055388305.1. Classification (NCBI taxonomy): domain Bacteria; kingdom Pseudomonadati; phylum Pseudomonadota; class Gammaproteobacteria; order Oceanospirillales; family Oceanospirillaceae; genus Marinomonas; species Marinomonas vaga. Next base: position 1,843,695 of record NZ_AP043903.1, on the reverse strand, counting down.
ATTGACGACCTGAAACGCCGCCATTCAGCAGACATCATACTCGACCAGACACTTGGACGTTCCCAGTCTGAATATGATGCTCAAGGTGTTGTACTTTGTGGCAGTCAATATGCTTTGCTCAGCCAAGCCTTTGCTAACGCCCGTGAGCATGCATATGAACGTGCCCTTTCCAACCACCCAATACGAGTTCTCATGTCTTTTGGCGGTGTTGATCAGCACAATATGACAGGTTCTGCGTTGAACTCATTAGTTAGTAGTCTAGATCTAGAGATCACTGTGCTCTTACCGCCTTATGCTCCTCATTATCATGAGATCAAGAGCCTAGCTGACAGCTTAGCAAATGTAACGCATATCCCATTCTCTGATCAGATGGATGCCCTCATGCTGTCCCATGACATGGCAATAGGAGCGCCAGGAACCACAAGTTGGGAGCGCGCCTGCTTGGGGCTTCCAAGTATTATTATCCCTATTGCAGAAAACCAATTGAATGTCTGCGAACAACTTTGTCGCCACAATATTGCTTTGATGCTCAAAGAGGAAGACATTCATAAGTTACCAGAAGCAGTCATGCAACTAGTCAACGATTGGCAGGGGTTTCATAAAAGAGGGATGGCAATCTGTGATGGACTCGGTGGCTATCGAGTAGCCGCCGAAATAAACCAATTAGAAGCCGTTTCCCAAGGTATGGATAGTTATCACTTAGCACTCGCACAACCACAAGACGCCCAGCGTATTTATCAATGGCAATGTCATCCAAAGACACGTCAGCATGCTTTAACCCCTGATATACCAGACTGGTCAACCCATGAGGCTTGGTTCCAACGTAAGTTGGCTCAAGCGGATGCTTACTTCTACCTTATCAAAGACAGCCATGAAGCCTTAGGCGCTGTCAGACTGGATCGCTTACACCCATTTCACTATCTAGTGTCTATCTATGTGTCACCTGATCACTACCGAAAAGGTGTCGCATCCAAAGGCCTCGCTTTAATGGACCTTATCCATCCTCATATTCACATTCATGCTACGGTGCTGTTAGACAACCTGGCCTCCCATGCCTTATTCACCAAGGCAGGTTATGGCAAAATAGATTCCGAACACTATGTGCGCCCACCGATAAACGGAGCCCAGTTATGACAAAATTTATCTCTATCGATGGTCGAAGAATTGGCCCAGATTACCCACCGTATATTATTGCGGAAGTGTCAGCCAACCATAACGGCAAGCTTGAAAACGCTTTGAAACTGCTGGAAATAGCCAAGGAAGCCGGTGCTGATGCGGTTAAATTACAAACGTATACGGCTGATACGATTACACTAGATTGTGATAAAGAAGACTTTCAAATTCGCGGTGGCCTATGGGATGGCAATACGCTTTATAGCTTATATCAACAAGCCTACACACCATGGGAATGGCATAAAGCTTTATTTGAGAAAGCCAAATCGCTCGGTCTAACGATTTTTAGCTCTCCGTTCGACGCCACTGCTATTGAACTGCTGGAGTCCCTCGATGCCCCTGCCTATAAGATTGCTTCTTTCGAAGCCATCGACCTCCCCTTAATACGAACTGCCGCCCGCACTAAAAAGCCACTGATCATTTCAACTGGCATGGCGAATCAAGATGAAATCCAAGAGGCGATCGAGGCTGCCAAAGAAGCAGGCTGTACCGAATTGGCGATCCTACATTGTGTCAGTGGCTATCCAACCCCTGCAGATCAGTATAATTTGCGCACTGTTGCTGATATGACAGAGCGGTTTGAGTGTGTTGTCGGCCTTTCAGACCACACCATTGAAAACATCACCGCTATCACTTCTATCGCCATGGGTGCAGCGATTGTTGAAAAACACTTTACCCTTGATCGACAAGGGGGTGGTCCTGATGATTCGTTCTCATTGGAGCCAGAGGAGTTAAGCGCTCTTTGCAGAGATACCAAAATGGCCTGGCAGGCCCTAGGAAAAGTAAATTACACCTTAACGGAAGCAGAAAAAGGCAATGTGCAGTTTCGTCGTTCCCTGTATGCGGTGAAAGACATTCGCCAAGGAGAACCTCTGACAGAAGATAATGTTCGAAGCATTCGCCCCGGTTACGGCTTAGCTCCCAAACACCTACCAGATGTATTGGACACCATTGCGACTTCAGACATAGAGCGTGGCACGCCAATTTCTTGGGAGTTCATAAAAAATAAAGCGCCATAGGCGCTTTATTTTTAACCATTAAATTTCCCGTCTAGACGTCCACGTCCTTTATCAACATAGTCTTGAGCACTTGCTAGCATGTCTGGCATTTCCTGAATGAGCTCTTTAAACAGCTCTATCATTTCACTCACAGTGTCTAAACAATCGTCAGGAGAGCCCAGCAGTAAATCTAGAACCTCATTCGCAAAATAAATGAAAGAACCAAACATTAGCTCAGCATGATAAGGCGTCTGTAGATAATATTGCTTCATCATATTTGCATTGAACTGAGCAAACACTCTCAACAAATCTTTTTTATCTTTTATATCTTGCTCAAAAAAGCCGAGGGAGTCATCGCAAAAGGCCCTAAAAGACTCTTCGATTCCAGCTAAGCCTTCATCAGCTGCCACATTTGCATCGTAATCTTCTGCCGAACAATGCTTCCAAACATATGCCTTCACCGCCTCTTTTTGTTCAACTCCAGATTGCATAATGAGTGCATCATCTACGGCTAAAGGCAACGCCCCCTCAATCTTAATACCATCAGAAAGATTGTAACAATGGAACATCTTGTTATTTTCTTTTGCGCGTAAGATTGATAAACCCAACTGAATTCTTGATGTGTCCATCATACCGGTTGTATACGCCACACCACCGAAATTGGCTTCCCGCTTAACTAGATTCCGCTTATATTCCAACAAACCAGTACTAGTACCATCGTCTTTGAAGTAACCACTTGCCTTAGAATGATGCTCATCTGGGTTTTTAAAACCGCAATCCACGCCAATCAAATACACATCAGAAAAGCCCATTAGCGTGGCATAAGACATTGCCAAATTCGCCACAATAGGAGCCGAATAATTCATGGTCATCAGTCGACTTCTGTTTGCATCAGATACAATTTTACTTAGAGCCATAATCGATGAGATCGGCTCACTAGGCTTCAAACCTATTAAGCATTTATCGAAGTATTCGTAAAAGTCGGGGTGCATAACATTCACGGTTAAAGCTGTAATGCCAGACAAAAACTCCTTATCGATATAAGCCAGTTTCTCTGCAGTATGCTTCAAACGCTCAACGTCAACTTGATAATCAGGCTTAATACCGTATTTACGCAAGGTATTAATAGTTGTTCCGCAAGAGATAATAATTGCGTTATCAGCATTTTCCTTAACAAACTCAATATTCTTATCTAGTGATGGCCCATTCCCCAAAATAAAAACAGGTAAATCAAGGTTTTTATTAAAGCCCTGTTTAGTACCATAATTCGGTGTTACCGCTAAGAATGTTGAGGTGCGGCGGGAAAGGTATTGCCCAATACCAATAATACCATCATCAAAAAAACCCCACCCCATTACTTGGCGGGAGTACTGGTCATGGAACTCATCGAGCACTGATTTAATGTGCTCACGACTGTAACCCATATACAGGAAGGTATGGGCTGCCATGTACATTCCATTGTAGCGAATATCACTTAAATATTTATTGGTAAAACTCTTTTCATCTAGTCCGAGAAAGAAATGCAATGTACTATCACGCGCTTCCATCTCCGTTACTACCCACTGCCAATCAATAGCAAAAAGCGAATAATAAAACAGATCAATATTCTCTTCGTAAATGTAGATGTGATTCACATGATGTTCATCAAGAATACGAATCAACTGATAGCCAAAATCAAAGCCAAAAAGAATTACTCCACCAATAAAATCAGGCAACCCAGAATAGGAAGCTAAATCTTTTTTCTTTTCAATCTTCTTTTCTTGAACAAGGCTAAGATAGTATTCGTGGCGAGATTGTTTTTTTCGATTTGCCTCAACATTTATAACAGTTCGTGCTGGTTTTTCTCGAAAAAGTCGATATTTCTGGTCGATTTGAGTGAAGGGTTCTTCCGAAAAAAGAGTGTAACCTGTATCTGGAAAATAAAGATTTAAAGCACCGTCTCGCTCTAAAAATATATTTTTATTGCTAGGTTCGTAGGCCAACATTTCTTTGTGAATATCAGGGAAGTAATGCTTTAATACTTCCATATTTTTGCTGTACTGGGCCGAAAATATATCATCATTATCAACCAGCCTTTCCTTGCCCTGCTTCAGTCTCTCGATAATAGTTTCATCAACTTTAAAGCCAAGGGTATCTTCCTGCATTACAGCTTCCCTATTTCTGAATAGCCTTTTGAGCCTTTTCTCTTTTTCATTAAATGAGATTGTTCTTTTTTTAAAGCAGCTCTTTCGGATTTAACAACTGCTTCTGACTGACGAATTAGCTCATATAGATGGCGATATTCATCCGCTTGGGATGCCACTTTTTGTTGTGACACCTCCCCCGATTGAATCATTTTCCGTAGACCAAGATCTATCTTTTGCAGTGACTCTATATCTTTTTCAGCAATCGCTTTTTCAAGATATGGCACCAAAGCCAGCACATCTATATCACTGCTTTCAATATCTTTTAAGGCATTAGGCATGAGCTTGTGCCGCTTCCTGCTTGGCTACATCACTAATCTGGTCCCATGCCCCTTTAATCTCAAGCATAAGTCTCATTACTAAATCTAGCTTTGAGGTGTCTTGTTGGGCACTGGCCTCGTTCACCTGTTCAATCATGTAGGAATACAATGAGTCCAGATTATCAACTAATTCAGGATTGGCATCACGATCCAGCGCATCACGCAGGGCGTTAATAATTTCAACCACTCGCGTAAGAGTAGCCGCTTTGGCAGCCATATCTCGACGCTCAATATGCCCTTTGCCAAGAGCCAAACGCTCTAAAGCCCCTTGCATTAACAACTGAATAATTCGATGGGGGTCTGCTGACGCCAGATCAGACTTAAGTGAGTCTTTTTTGTAGGCCTGAATGCCTTTATTCGCGTACATATCAACCTCTTATGTTACAACGAGCCTTAATTAGCTACTGCTTAAGCTGCTTAGCTGAGTTAACAAGTAGTCACCATTGGAACTCAAGTTCGCCAAGAGCGTATCCAATGTCGTAAATCGAGCACGTAATTGCTCTTCGTAAAGCTCCATGCGATATTCGAAATTCTCCAATGACTCTTCTGTTTTATCCGCAGAAGCTTGTGACGTATCAACCATGTCTTTCAACAGGCCACTTGAGCCAGTGTAATTACTCAACATGTCTTCCATGATACTGGCCAACCCCGTATCACCAGAGAAAAGCGATACCACATCATCGTAGCTTTCCTCCATAGCATCTGCGAAAGCAGTGCTATCTAAAGATAAGGTGCCATCATCGGCCATTTCAATACCGAGATCAAAGATGGTACTTAAGGAGCCTGCATCATCAAAAATGGTCATCAAATCGCTATTCAAGGTACCTTCAAGTCCCCGAACCAAGCTGCTGCCATTTAATATGGCATCCGAATCTGTATAAGTATCGAAGACAGAGAGCAATGAGTTATATGCTGAGACAAAACCTTCTAGGGTTTCTTGAACGGTTTCAGTGTCGTAATCTACCGTTGCTGTAGCCGCTTCTGGATCACCATTCGCGTCCGTTTCAGACACCGCCAAGGTTTTGATCGTTAAACCTGAAACAGCTCCCTCAAAGGTATTAGTGTCGCTGCGAATTTCAATACCATCCACATCGATCACTGCATCCTGAGCAGCATCATCCGCAGCAATACTTAACCCTGCGGTACCAGCCCCCGTCGCCACAGAAGACACGCTGTCTAAAGATTCGTCCGTATTGGTAACGACCAAATCATTGCCATCACCTGTCACATCAGAATTTAGCGTCAAATAAACGTTACCTGAGCCGTCATCTACTAAGTTAGCGGACACACCAAAGTTATTCTCATCATCATTGATTTGTTCGCGAAGCTCAGAAAGAGTCGTACCAGCCGCAACGCTAATGGTGAAGGTTTCGTCTCCAGCGGTGAAAGTTAAATCACCACCAACACTGCTGACTACATCATCAGAGGTGCTAAATAAGCCTGCCGCGGACACACTTCGACTGCCTTGGGCCAATTGGGAAACAGAGATATTGTAGGAGCCATTAGACGCATCACTGTCAGCCTCAACTGAAATGATATCGCCGCTGGTTGGCTGGGTAAGGGTAGCAGTACGACCAGTGAATAGATCACTGTCTGCAAGGGTTTCGACGGAGGTTTCAAACTTTTCTAATGCGGATTTTATCGCACCGTAGGCAGAAACTTCTGATTCGTAGTCACTGATTTTATCTTCGTATGCGCTAACCTTAGTGTCTCGCTGCACCGAGATCATATTCTCTACGAGGGTTTCAAGGTCTAGACCAGAACCAACACCAAGTGATGTAACTGACATACTTTTCTCCCTTAGCTCATAAGCAAAGAGCTAACTTAAACTTCGCTATTGATCAGGTTCCCTTTTAGGCTATTTAATTCACCAAATATCTCATCAAGACGATCAGACATTTTCAAGAATTCTTCCGAAGGAATTTGACGAACCAAATCGCCAGTTTCTTGATCAATCACTTTAACTATGTTTTCGGACTCGTCTGTTAACTCAAATGACACCCCTAAACTGAGCTGTCGCATTTTGACATTAACTTCTTCAACCTTTGGCTCGTCGACGGCCTCTTGCTTAGAGCTTGCAAGATCACTGCCATTCTCAGACCCTGTGTCCATAGGATTGCTATCGGCCGTTTGCTGTACAACTTGAGCTTCCATTTGCTTTTCTTTCACAAATTCTTGCTCACTCAGCTGATTCCCCTGGCCGGTTTGCAGAGGTGTCACAGATAACTTTGAAAAATCGGAATTAATTGACATGGGTACTCTCCCAAAACAAAAAAGCTGGAGTAATACTCCAGCTTTTTGGCATTACTCAATATTAACCTAGTAAGGATAGCGCAGTTTGAGGACGCTGGTTAGCCTGGGCTAGAATAGAGGAACTTGCCTGTTGCAAGATCTGAGCGCTGGTCAAGGCTGCAGTTTCTTCGGCGAAGTCTGTATCACGAATACGTGAACGGGCAGCCGATACGTTTTCAGAGATGTTGCTCAAGTTGTTAATAGTAGAGCTGAAACGGTTTTGCACCGCACCCAACTCAGCACGCTTAGAGTCAACCGCAGCAATCATGCCATCGATGATAGAAATCATACTTTGAGCATTGTCAGAAGAAGAGATTGATAAACCTGTAGCAGCCAAACCAGCAGAGTTCATACCTGATACAGTAAAACCGGCACCAGCAGTACCCGATGAGTTAGATGAACTCAAAGAGAATGAAATCGTTTGGTTCGCATCCGCGCCCACTTGGAAAGTACCTGAGTAAGAACCATCCAGTAGGTTTTGTCCACCGAAAGTAGTATCGGATGCTACACGGTTGATCTCCTCGCCAAGCTGTGCAATCTCTTGTTGCAGTGCAACACGGTCTTCATCAGTGTTGGAACCGTTGGCAGACTGAACTGCAAGGGTACGCATACGCTGAAGCATACTTGTCGTTTCGTCTAAGGCACCTTCAGCTGTTTGCGCCAAGGAAATACCGTCGTTCGCGTTACGAACTGCTTGGTTCAAACCGTTGATCTGAGAAGTCAAACGGTTAGAAATTTGAAGACCCGCTGCATCATCTGCCGCAGAGTTGATACGCAAGCCAGAAGACAAGCGCTGGTAAGCTGTATCAAGTGTGGAACCTGATTTCATCAAGTTGTTCTGAGCGTTCAACGATGATGTATTAGTATTTACATATAAAGCCATAATAGCCTCCTAGTTTCGCCTTTGTGGCCTGCCGCCAAGCAGAACCTCTAATGAGTGCCGAGATCGCCAAATCTCATTTGCACCATAAACCTCTTGTTGTAGGTAACGGCGTCCTTTACGAAAGCTTTAGGCTTTTTTTGAATTTTTTTTCCTTTAGCGGCAATATTTCTCCGCCAGATACGGCAATCTATTGTTATCAAACAAGTTTTTTTATTTTTATTTTTTCTTCTACCGCCGTAAAAAAAGCGCAAATATGCCCTTTCAATGACCTTTCCTTGAAATTCTATCGATACTGATGATTTAAAAATTTGGCACGTGGTTTGCTGTACAAATAAAGAGCGAAGACCGCCAAGTCTTCGCCAAAAAAAGCCAAGTGCGCTAACACTTGGCTTAAAATCACTTCTAGGAGAAAGAAGCGAGAAAGGTTTCGAATGCCTTCGCCAAACCTCTTGCCTCCGGCATTCGAAATTTGCTTCGTAATGAGCGGCCTGATCAGCCGCTCTTTTTTTATGCCTAGCCTCCTAGTAAAGACAAGGCTGTTTGAGGACGCTGGTTTGCCTGAGCCAAGATAGTTGAGCTAGCTTGCTGTAGGATCTGAGCGCTCGTTAAAGAAGCAGTCTCTTCAGCGAAATCTGTGTCACGAATACGTGAACGGGCAGCAGACACGTTTTCAGAAATGTTGCTTAAGTTGTTAATTGTTGAGCTAAAACGGTTTTGCACCGCACCCAACTCGGCCCGCTTAGAGTCCACCGCAGCAATCATACCATCGAGAATAGAAATCATACTCTGAGCATTGTCCGCTGAAGAAATAGACAAATCTGTCGCAGCTAAACCAGCAGAGTTCATACCTGATACAGCAAAACCGGCACCAGCAGTACCCGATGAGTTAGATGAACTCAAAGAAAATGAAATCGTTTGGTTTGCATCCGCACCCACTTGGAAAGTACCTGAGTAAGAGCCATCTAGTAGGTTCTGACCACCAAAAGTAGTTGTATCAGCCACTCGGTTAATTTCTTCTGAAAGCTGAGCCATCTCTTGTTGCAGTGCAACACGGTCTTCATCAGTGTTCGAACCGTTAGCAGACTGAATAGCTAGAGTACGCATACGCTGTAGCATACTTGTGGTTTCATCCAAGGCACCTTCAGCAGTCTGTGCTAGAGAGATACCGTCGTTCGCGTTACGAACAGCCTGGTTCAAACCGTTGATTTGTGAGGTCAAACGGTTAGAAATTTGTAGACCCGCAGCATCGTCTGCAGCAGAGTTGATGCGCAAGCCTGAAGACAGACGTTGGTACGCTGTATCAAGTGTGCTACCTGACTTCATTAGGTTGTTTTGAGCATTCAATGAAGACGTATTAGTGTTTACATAAAGAGCCATGATAATTTCTCCTAGAACGTAAAATTTCTTAGGCAACCTTTTGATTTAATTGATTATTTGGTTGCGCCTTGCTTAGTTAAGTTATCGTCTGGTTGTGAAAAAGCTTTAATAAATTTTTCAATTTTTTTTAACTTTTTTGGAACCCAATAACACAACTTGCTTACAGTACTTTTATCGGCAGGAGAGACGATTCTTTAGCTAAATTTAACTAATATGATCGACAAATCTAAGGTCGTAGTCGGATGGCAGGATAATTTTAGAAATTGACACATCTTCATTGCGGTCCACAGGAATGTCCGCAGCAGGTATAAAGGTCTTAGTAGGTAAGCTATAGACTTGCCTAACAAGTGAAGGTTTAAGCTGTTTGTTCAGGGTCAGCACAAAACCTAAGCGGCCATTAGAAAGCTCTACACAAGAGCCAACAGGAACACTTCCCAAGCTTTTGATGAAAAGTTCAAGAAGCTTCTTATCAAAGGCCAAGCCAGATTCTTTAGACATTTTACGCAAGGCACCACTTGGCGTAATGGAGTGCTTAAAAGGCTGCTCTGAGGTCATGGAGTCATAGGCATCAACAATTGCGCCTATTTTGCCATAAACACTGATCTCATCTCCTTCTTTACCATTCGGATAGCCAGAGCCATCAACTCTTTCATGGTGATCCCAAAGCATTTGATACACCACTTTTGGGATTGAGGGCGTCACTTGTAACAAGCCCTCACCAAAGTGCACATGCTTGCGCATTAAGGAGTACTCTGCTTCAGACAACTTCCCTGCTTTGTTAACAATGGGAGCAGGTAATTTGAAGCGACCAATATCAAACAGCAAAGCAGCGATACTAATCACTTCAACATAACGAGGCTCTAACTCAAGCCCTTTAGCCAAATGACAGGCCAGCACAGCACACCCCAAGGTATGCTGTGCTAAATAAGCGTCTTCAGATTTGTTGTGTCGCAATGACAATAAGGCATAGGGGTTACGCTCATGGCTAGCAATCAGCTTTTGCACAAAACCACTTAATTTGGGGTAGTCTAGGGCTTTGCCAGTCTGTAACAGGGCCACTTGCTCCTGAATCAAAGCCGTGCCCTGGGTCATCAAGCGAAGCGCTACCGGGATTTCTTTTGTGTATGGCGTTGGCTCGATAGAGAGGGCTCGATCAGGCCGAGCAATCACCCCAGTCGCCGAAGAAGTTGCCTCTGAAATACCCCCGTGCGGTGTTGGGGGTACAGAGACAGAAGCAGGTTGATTCACACGACCATCTTCATCCACGTTGCCTTGCTTATAGTCCAACACATACTCGCGAGTATTATCGTTCAGAATCTGACGAAACAATTGATACAGACTGCGCCCCGCAACATACATTTCACGCCAATCACGGGTGTTAAAATCTGGTTTAAGGCGCTTCAAGCCTTTGATGGATTTACCGGTGGCTAGGGACCAACAAATAAACAGCAGCTTTTCTTCCGCTTCATACAATCGCTCACGCTCAGCGGTATGCATATCCCCCACTTGAAAGTAAGGGTCAAAGGGTAAGAATTTACTGTTAAGAATGGGTTTAAGTTCTGCCAAGGTCACTTGGCGGATGGCGATGGTTACTATGTGATGCTTTGCACTGTGTTGTTTAATTAAACTGGCAACACGCTTGCTCTTGAGTACATCATTTTTAATGCCCAAGGCGTCTATCAGCTCAATGACATTAAAATAGGCAAAGCCGATGTCTACACCAAACAGATTCGTTACATCAAACTTCGCCATCAAATACCCTTAATCTATAACGAATTAAACAGGGATAAGCCACTCAACCGTGTGAACAACAATTGTGAGGCCGATAGAGCAGACTCAGTAAGCTCTAACTGAGTTGTCGCCTCATACACATCCAAGCCACCGATGTTCTCTTGGGCTGTGGCATTATAGATCTGTTTCGACGAGTTAAATTCAGTACGGCTGGAAATAGTATTTAAGCTTGCCCCCACCCGCGAAGATGCTGTACCAATGCTGACTTGAGTATTAGAAATGCTTTTAGAAGCATCCAACATAGCTGCATCACGCTCCGCATCTGTTAAAGATGTATCTTTTAATGCGGCTACAGCCCCCATGATTTGGTTTAGTACATTATCGCGCTCAGGCGTATCAATCGTCACATCAACGGTGCTACCCACAGCACCAGTGAGTGTGAAAGACATACCGTTTACCGTAATCGCATTACCTGACTCATAATCGCCACTGGCCAAAACGTTGCCACTGCTATCGGTCAATTCAAATTGATCAGGGGCACCGGCTGCGGTTGTCAGTGTAAAGTCATTCAATGTCGCGTCGACAGCACTGAAGTTGTTCGCAACGAAATCATCATAGGCATCCTGATCCGACACTGCAAAAGATAAGGTTGCAGTGCCGGCTGTTACATTGGCAGTGAAAGTATTGCGCGTCCAAACGTCCTCAAATACTTTTTTACCGGAGTCATTGGTGGCCACACTGATGGTTTCGGAGATTTGCATGTTTTTCTGTGCTTCGTTACCCGAATACACATATTTACCCGTCGCATCTTTTTCGAAAGCGGGGCTGCTCGAGTCAGTACCAGCGAATACATACTGACCATTGGAATCCTTAGAGTTCATTAGATCTGCTGCAGCAGTAACCAGGCTCTCAATTTCACCCGCTATGGAATCAAGATCATCTTGAGAATTTGCGCCGTTTTCCGCCTGGATCATCAGCACATTTATTTCATCTAACACATCATTCAAGCTTTCCAGTGCGACAGACTCATACTCCAAAGAGTTGGTCGCCAAGGTCATATTGTCTTCGTACTGTTCCAACAACTTAGTATCAGCCTGCAATCGCATAACCTGACCAGCGCCACTAGGGTCATCGCTTGGGCGAACAATATCTGACTGCTCTGCGATACGCTCTTGAACTTTTAATAAGCGCTCATTGGCTTTGGCCATCGACTGCATGGACTGGTTGTAAATTAAATTACTAGTAACTCGCATAATAACCTACCCCAACGCACTGATAAGCGTTGCAAATGTACTTTGAGCCGCTGTCAGTATCTGAGCAGAGGCAGTATAAGATTGTTGGTAACGCAACAAGTTCACGGCTTCTTCATCCAAGCTGACAGCAGAAATCTCATCTCGTGCCGCTTCCGAACGATTCATAATGACTTCACTGGAATCCGCATTCGTCGATAAAGAAGCCGTCAAGCTCCCCACTTCAGTGACTAAAGACGTAAAGGCTTCACTGTAAGTTTGTGTGCCTCCTACCGTCGAAGCGTTTTGCAGGTTCGCTAACAATAAACCATTATAGTTATCCGCCTCACCAGAGTCGTTAAAGCTCATGGAGAAGGTATCCCCTGCAGTGGGTGTACCGTCCAAACTAATATCAAACCCTGCATCATCTGCTAAGCCTGCTTGCTCTAACAGATTAGAATAATCAGTAATACCCGTAACAGTTGCCAACACATTACCGTTAGCATCCAACACTTCCATCTCATCGCTGGCAGTAAAATTTAACGTCTGAGGTGCGGATGGATACAAACCTCCCGATTGGGCAAAAGCCGACGAAGACGGGTCTGTATTCGTAATAGAGGAAATGGCTATTTCCACATCAGAAAGATTAGACGAACTGCTAGACACCGCAATGGGCGCAGCCAACGCTAAATCATCACCAGAGCGAGCAGACAGATCCAAAGTCGATGCTGCATTCTTAGTTGGAATAAACTGAAATTTATCTCCTGATGCATATGACGACGCAGGATCAAGGGTAATAGACACCCCTAAACCCTCTACTTCATAAGGCTGTCCAGTATTGCCAGTAATATCCACATTGTCAGATTCACCGGTAATATTGCCAGACACATCGTATGTCACCACTTTAAACGCCGTGGCAGACGTCATGACTACTTCATAAGTGTCTGTGGTCACATCCCCAGAGGAGCCTGACGTCACCTGTGCAGAAATGGTCAGGTCTGAATCGCTGTTATTAGCGTTAGGGGTAACATTAATTGCTCCGGTGGAAAACAAATTAATGCCATAACCACCATCTGCATCTAAGCCTAACTGGTTTTGGGTGTTCATGGTGTCAGCTAGAACCAAAGCTTGTTGACCTAACATGCGCTCGGCACTGGTTACGAATTCATTCCTAAAGGAAATCAAGCCCCCCACTGATCCCCCCAAATCTTCCGAAGTCACCCCAACATCGTATTTACCAAAATCTAAACTAATGCTTAGTTCATTGTCTGGATTACTCGAGTCAGATGATAAGCGTAGCTCATTGCTACTGCCTTGTAAGACAAGGGGCTGACCTGACGCCAAGTTAACTGTCATCAAATCATTGTCATCATACTTCACTTTGACATCCAGGTACTCAGACAGCTCTTTCACTAATTGCTCTTGGGTGTCACGGAGCTCATTAGCTGTCGATCCCGTAGAGGATTCCAACTTGTAGATCTGGCTGTTCAGATCAGAGATCTGGGACGTCAAATTATTGATCGTATCTATGCTATCGTTGATTTCTTCGTTAGCCAGATTTTTCTGGGTCGAAATATAATCCGCCAGCTCATTATATTGAGCCACCAACTCATCTAAGTTTGCATAAGCGTTAGATCGAGCGGCACTGTCTGTTGGGTCGCTGTTTGCTGTTTGCAATGCACTAAAGGCATTGTCCACATAAGTCGAGATCGAAACGCTCTCCTCCCCAAAGATGGCGTCAAAACTCGACATCATGGAGTGGTAGCTTTCGTAATAGTTATAAGTAGAGGTATCTGACCAAAGTTGCTGGTTAATATACTGATTAACCACTCGCTCAGTATCCTGAATACGGACACCACCACCGGAAACACTCACCGTTGAAGTAGATTGACGGCTATAGCCTTCCGTATCGACGTTAGCGGTATTTTGACCCGTCGTAGAGATGCGTGCCGTGCTCGACTGCAAACCTGACAAACCGATTGAATAAAGACTGGAACTCATTCCGCTAACCTCGTGAAAACTAAAAAGCTGAAGGGCTTACCCTTCTGTTATCGTCAGATAATGCAATTACTTTACCAACTTAAAATAAGTACAGATCTGCCCTACAAGAGGGTGTTCAAAATATCCCTTAAACCATTGTTTTACAGGGATTTGAACCATTTACTAGAAAGGATATTAGTGATTTTCTCAGCATACTGAGGATCGGTCGCATAGCCGCTTTGCTGCAAAGAAGCGGCAAAGCTTGCCGCATCGCCACCGACTTGTAAGGCATTTTTATACCGATCACCGGACTGCAAAAATTGCGCATAGTCGGCAAAGCTTTCTGCAAAAGAATCGTAGGCACGGAATGAGGCTTTTTCTTGTTTAGGAATGCCGCCACGAAATTCCAAAGTATTGACCAAAGCTCGATCACCTCCCCAACGATGATCGGCCTTAATGCCAAACATGTTATAACTTGGAGAGCCATCATCCTTAGCCATAGGGTACTTACCCCAGCCTGTTTCCAAGGCGGCCTGTGCCAAGATGGCTTTCGGGTCCACCCCTAACTGCTCACCTGCTTTTTGGGCATGGGGCCAAAGTGACGCCACAAAGCTATCAGGGGAAGAAAACACCACATCATCAACGCTTAATGTGGCCGTCTCAGAAGAGCTATCTAAGGACACATTCCCCGCTAACTCTTGGGCGGCTTTTTTAGCCACCGCTTGAATATGAGACGTATCTAAGGTGGACAGACGTGTTAGGAAATCAGCTTCAGATTCTTGAGCATCGGCAGGACTATTATTGCCACTTCCCTTTCCTTGGAATTGCCGCACCAAAGCATCAGCCAAGCCAATCCCCCCGGATCCAGCCAATGACTGGGCCATCTGAGAATCCATCATTTCAGTGTATTGCTTAGTTTGAGAGCTATCGAATAGACCACCACCGATGGTTTCATTGGCGCTACGCATATTCTTAAATAGCATATTAATGAAAATTGCCTCGAACTCTTGCGCAACTTTCTTTAACGCGGCATCAGGATCTTTTTGAGCCTGAGTTTTCAAATTAGCGAGGGAGTTAAAATCCGCGAAAAAGGTATTATTGTCTATCCGGCTCATAAGATAACCTAAATCACAACCACATCAGCGTTCAAGGCACCGGCCTGTTTCAAGCCTTCTAAAATGGCCATCACATCCCCTGGCGCAGCACCTACTTGGTTAACCGCTCTCACAATATCATTAAGTGAAGCACCAGGGTTAAAGACAAACATATGTCCGCTGTCCTCATCCGTTTGAATTTCCTGACGAGGCGCTAAAGTGGGCTGCCCATTTGGCAAATCCGGCTGACCAATCTCTGGATTCGCCATAATGGTCACAGTCAAACTGCCGTGGGTCACCGCAGCAGGAGACACAGTGACATTCTGACCAATAATAATGGTACCTGTACGCGAGTTCACAATAATCTTCGCCCGCTCACGACCTAATTCAACCTCTAGATTCTCAAGTACGGATAGGAAAGTAACCCGCTGAGATGGATCACGTGGAGCCGTCACACGAATAGAAGTCGCATCCAGTGACTGGGCAACCCCAGGCCCTAGTAAACCATTAATCGTGTCTACCACTTGCTTGGCCGTGGTAAAGTCCGGGCGATTTAAATTAAATGTAAGGGTATCACCACGGTTAAAGCTGTTCGCAACCGCTTTTTCTACCGTCGCACCGTTAGGAATACGCCCAACTGTTGGGATAGTAACCGCCTGACGGGAGCCATCGTTACCATTAGTACCTAATCCACCCACAACCAAGTTCCCTTGAGCAATAGCATAGACCTGACCATCCGCCCCTTTCAGAGCAGACAGCAACAAGGTACCGCCACGCAAGCTGCTGGCATTCCCTAATGAAGACACGGTGACATCAATCGCCTGACCAGGCTTTGAAAAAGGTGGCAAGGTTGCCGTCAATGACACAGCCGCCACGTTGTCCGCGTCAGTACTGGCCCCATCCGGCAAGGTAATGCCGAATTGGTTCAACATACTAATAAAGCTTTGGTTGGTGAAATCCGTATCATCACCTGTACCATTTAGACCGATCACTAAACCATAACCAAACAACTGGTTATCACGCACACCTGCCACACTGGCAATATCCTTTAAGCGCTCTGCAAAAGCACTGGAAGCCACGCTAAGCAATACCACAAAAGCCAAACAGGATTTAATCTTCATCGATCATGCACCTTAAAATGGTAACCAACTGGAGTTAACGATACGGGTTAACCAGCCTTGCTCACTGCCAGCGGCTAATTCGCCCGTACCAGAGTAAGCAATACGCGCATCCGCCAAACGGATAGACTCCACCGTATTGTCAGAGCCGATGTCTTCTTCACGCACTAAACCAGACAAGCGGATGTACTCTTGACCGCGGTTTAAGGTAATCCATTTTTCACCGCGCACCGCCAGCAACCCATTAGGGTAAACCTCATAAACGGTCACAGTAATGCTCCCTGTCAGACTGTTACTTTGGTTGGCATCTGCACTGCCAGCAAAGTCGCTATTCATCCCAGGAAGTTCCGTATCCAAACCAATAGGTACGCCCAAAATCGTTGGGTTCTGAATAGTGGATGACGATGACTTGGTCACATTCGCAGCGTTGGATTTGGTAGAACTGGTACTTTCAGACAAAGTAACAGTTAGCACATCCCCTACTCTTCTTGCCTTTTTATCACCAAAGAATACATCTCCCATGCCCGTTTGATAAATACCGCCTTCGGTATTTTGAGAATACTGCATGGTTGGCTGTATCACTGGCGCATAGTAGGGCTCATCCGAAACTGGTGTTTGTTCTACGGAAGCACACCCAACTAACACACACGGCAACAAAACAAGAAGATAACGCATAACTAATACCTTTAAAGTTGCTGATTCACAAAGCTCAACATACCATCTGCCGTAGAAATGACCTTGGAGTTCATTTCATAGGCACGCTGGGTAGTAATCATATTCACCAACTCTTCAATCGAGTTAACGTTTGACGCCTCCAGCATCCCCTGGCTCACAGAACCTAACCCATCTTCCCCAGGCACACCCACAATAGGATCACCACTGGCAGTGGTTTGCTGATACAAGTTGCCACCCAAGAAATTAAGACCTGCCGGGTTAATAAAGTTGACCGTGTTAATCGCGCCCACTTCTTCTGTATCCGTTTCACCAGCACGCAGCACAGAGACAACACCATCATCGCCAATAGTGATCTCTACGACATCGGGATCAATCGTAATATTCGGTTCCAACAACATACCGCTAGAATCCACAATATCCCCATCACTGTTTAATTGAAATGAGCCGTCACGGGTATAAGCAATAGAGCCATCTGGCTGCAGGATTTGAAAAAAGCCCGCCCCTTGGATCGCCACATCAAGCTGACGATCAGTGACATTGTAATCCCCTTCAGAAAAGTTTTTTTGCGTCCCTGTTACACGCACACCCGCACCGATCTGCAAACCAGAAGGCAACTCAGTGTTTTGAGCAGACAAGCCACCTGGCGCACGCAAAGTTTGATACATCAGATTTTCAAATACCGCACGATCTTTCTTGAAAGCGGTGGTAGAAACGTTGGCAAGGTTGTTTGAAATCACAGACAACTGTCTGTCCATAGCAGACAAACCAGTCTTAGCGACCCATAGTGCAGAATGCATAATTATCCCCTTACAAAAAAGCTGTCGTAATCCCTATTAGGCATTACGCTGTAAAATCCTAGCGGACGCATCTTCGTTGGTGCGAACCGTATCCATTACCTTGATATTCATTTCGAAACGACGGGCGAGCGCCATAATCTGTGTCATCTCTTCCACCGCATTCACATTACTGCTTTCAAGGAACCCAGATAACACCCTTACATTATTGTCTTGAGGCAACTCTTCGCCATTACGAGTACGCAGCAGGCCATCGGAATCCTTCACCAATTGCTCTGGCTCCGCAGACACCAGCTTCAGTCGATTCAATGCGGTAATTTGAGTGCCATCGCCACCCTGAGGAATGATAGAAATCATGCCGTCTTCGCTAATAGAAAGTGAGTCTAGAGGCGGCAAAAAAATAGGACCATCAATTCCCATCACAGGCAAACCTGTGCCTGTCACAAGCTGGCCCGCAGCCGTCAGCTGAAGATCCCCAGCGCGGGAATACACCTCACGCCCTAAGCCATCAAGGGTTGCAATAAAACCATCGCCTTGGATGGCGATATCCATGTCTCGTCCGGTTTGTTGTAACGCCCCTAAATCATAACGAGTACCTGGGTTTTCCGTCATAGCGTAAACACGTGATGGATAGTGCTGACCGTTTACCTGCATAGAACGAGCTTGCTCGAAATCCGCTCTAAACCCTGTGGTCGCAACGTTCGCTAAGTTATTGGCGTGAATACCTTGAGCATCCATGACTTGAGTCCCCCCAGACATGGCTAAATACAATGCTCTATCCATACATCACCCTTAATAAAAATACTGTCGTTAACCTTTCTATAAACAAATAGCGTGCCAACTTCAAACCACACAGCAAACACAAAAAAGCCCAGCATAAGCTGGGCTTTTAAATCCAATATTTTTAGCGATTAACGAAGGTTAATAATCGTCTGTGTCACGGTATTCTCGGTCTCTAGCGTCTTACTGTTAGCCTGATAGTTACGCTGAGCCTCAATCAAGGCCACCAGCTCTTCCGTCAAGTCTACGTTCGATTCCTCTAACGCGCCCCCTTGAATACTGCCAAAGGTCCCCGTATTCGGCTTGCCGACATTTGCCGCTCCAGAGTCAGAGCTTGCCACCCACGCCGTATCACCTGCTGGCGTTAAACCATCCACGTTATCAAAAGCAGCTAGAGCGATTTGCCCAAGTACTGCCGTTTGTTGGTTAGTGTAGCTGGCAATCAAGAAACCATTGTCATCAAAACTCACACCCTGCAACTCACCTGCCGCAAAACCATTTTGACTAAAGGTATCCGAGCTTGTCAGGGCGTACTGAGTAGAAGCCCCCAAGTCAATTTCCAGCTCTGCAAACGCATCGGTTGGATCCCATCCAGTAATACTCAATTGGGTTGGGTTTGCTACCGCGTATGGAGAGTAACCCACATAAGTACCAGAGATGTTACCTTCAGAATCAAAGGTCACATTGGTATCTTCTTCTAGGAATGGATCGCCATTAGCGTTAGTGGTCTCTCCATCAACCGTAATCTTAATTTCCCAAGTATTATCTTCACCTTGCTTGATAAAGTAGTAACCAATGGTATGGGACTCACCCAGAGCATCGTAAACTGTATTCGTGTTACCGTAGGTGTAGGTCTCAGGATCCGTTGGATCAAAGTCACGACGCGCATAGCTTGCTGGAGTCGTTAAGGTACCATTTACCGATGGGTCCAATGTTAAGGCCACGGTATCACCATCTTCGTCCACACCATTGATCGCCAAGTTAACAAAAGTACTTAGGTCACCCACATCAGGCTCAGTAGTGCCTGAATAAATGGCTTCGTAACTGCCACTACCGTTTGTTGTACCTGCTTCATCATCGAAGGTCACAAAGTAGTCAGATAACCAATCATTACCCGCCGCATCTGTGGTATCACCATCAACGGTTGCGTATACCTGGTAAGTATTTGGCGACTCAGATTTCGCATAGTACAAGGTCACCACATGCTGATCACCCGCCGTATCTGTCACATTCTGAGTTTGAGTGTAGGTGTAAGTATCTGGATCAGATGGATCAAACGTAGAAGAAACATACGCAGGAATGTCATCCGCTTCAGAGTTCAAGTTAGTTTCAATGGTCAATTCACTGGTGGCCTCAGGTGCAATACGCTCTGTTGGCACCACAAGGTTTTCTAAGAAACCACCAATCACGCCATTGACAGCGTTATACCCCTGAACATAGGCGCCGTCATTAGTGACCAAGTAACCTTCTTCATCCAGTTTAAAGTCACCTGCACGGGTGTAAGCCTGGGTGCCGCCCACATCTAGGACGAAGAAACCTGTGCCATCAATGGCCAAATCTAGGTTGTTATCTGTGTAAGCAATGTTACCGGAAGAAAACTCTTGAGCGATGTTATTCACGCTCACACCACTACCAATAGTGTTACTACTACCAGCGCCAATGACACTCGTGTTGTACAAGTCACCAAACTCGATACGAGATTTCTTGAAGCCAGTGGTGTCAGAGTTTGCAATGTTATTACCGGTCGTGCTGAGGAAATCAGCTGACGCTTTGATACCAGAAAGTGCTGTATTAAAACCCATAATTATTCCCTCGTTAACCTAAAATCTCTAGCTCGTCAGTGAGAGCCAGCTTGCCATAATCTGCAACGTTTAACGTCGTGCCATCTTCACCGTTAATGGTCACCCCATTAATGCGTGCTGGAATCTGTGTCGTCAGCTGTGTCACCTCACCATCACTGTTGGTAGAGGTTGCTATGAAGGTATAAGTACCATCATCCACCACATTGCCCTCAGCGTCTGTGCCATCCCAAACGTACTCTTCATCCGTAAGAGACACCGAATCCACCAACTCACCAGAACTATTATAGATCTTCAGCGTATTGGAGACAGAATCATCCGTGAAAGACGTTTTAACGTAAGTTGAGCTACCATCCACCACAGATGCAGTTTCCTGGTCAACGTACACATAAGAGCCCACCAAAGTAGAAGCCGTAAGCGCCTGACTGGAAATCAAAGACTCAGACATACTCGACATCTGTGCCGCCATACTGGTCAACTGTTCCAGTGAGCTAAACTGAGCCATTTGAGACACCATATCACCGGTTTCCTGAGGTGACGTTGGGTCTTGGTTTTTCAACTGTTCAATATACAGCTGCAAGAAGACATCCTGATCCGCTAACGCAGACGAACTGTCCGTTAGACCGGATGTGGTTGTATCCTCTGAAACGCCTGCCTTCGCCTTGGCACTGTCTGTACCATATTGCGAAATCAGACTCGATAAAGCGGAATTAGAAGAAACGTCTGACATAACCTACCTCCTTAGGATTGGCCTAAGGTCAACATTTTCTGCATCATGCTTTTTGCAGAATTCATGATTTCAACGTTGGTTTGGAAAGAGCGCGATGCAGACATCATATCCGCCATTTCTTCCACCGGATTCACATTTGGATAGAACACATAACCTTCTTCGTTAGCCATCGGACTATCAGGCTCATAGCGCGGTTGAAGCGGCGCATCAGACTCGATAATACCGGCTACCTGAACGCCCATACCGGATGCATTTTCCATAACACCGCCTTGGGCATTCCAGCCACGTTCACGCATCTCTTGGGTCAGCATCTGCTCAAACACAGGCTTGCGGGCACGATAGGTCTGGTCAACTGAACTCGCCACACTGTCAGCGTTAGCGATGTTACTGGCCACCGTATTTAGGCGAACCGTTTGGGCACTCATCGCAGAACCAGAAATGGCAAAAATATTACTTAAAGACATTATTATTGACCTCCGGTAAGCGCTTTCTTCATGCCGCTGATTTTTCTATCCAAAAACATAAAACTTGTATCAAATTGCAACGAGTTCTGGGCAAATTCCGCTTGCTCACGCTGCATATCCACCGTATTACCATCAAGAGACGGCTGACTTGGATTGCGGTAAAGCATCTCATCACTGCCTGTTGAAAAAGAACTGCTCGCAGCAATGTGCTGATCATCATCACCTGACAATTCCAATCTGCTACGCTCTGCTTCCAACATGGAATCAAACGTGATGTCACGAGCTTTGTAGTGGGGCGTATCTGCGTTGGCGATGTTATTTGCTAACACGGAAGCACGAGCACTGCGAAACAGTAGCGTCTTATCGTGTCCAGCAAATGCGTCGTTAAAAGAGATAGCCATGAAATCCTCGTTGGTAAAATTTGATTACTTACAACTTGTTTAGCAAGATAAGTGCCAAATATAAATTCCTTATTTTTCAGTAACTTGAAAAATAAGCTACCCTTAAGCGGCAAGAGGCGGCAAACAAAAAACGGCAACCCGAAAATCGAGTTGCCGTTTTAGCATAGCCTAAATTAAGAAATGTTATTTAGCCCGGTAAACGATACCCGGATGACATTGAACAATATCAAACAAAGAAGACATACCGCTCAATGCCTCTGACCCCCCAAGGAATAAAAACCCTCCAGGATTCAAACTGGCATGCATACGCTTCAAGATATCGGCCTTAGTTTCGGCAGTAAAATAGATCAGTACATTGCGACAGAAAATGATGTCGAACTTTCCCAATGAGCTGAACGAATCAATCAAATTCAGATAACGGAACTCTACCCGAGAAGCCACCGCAGGTTTCACTTTCCAAGTACTTTCAGACAGCTTCTCAAAATAGCGATTTTGCTTATCAGGGCTCAACCCTCGAGCAATGGCCAAACTGTCGTACTCACCTTGTTTTGCGTGCATCAAAATATTAGTACAAATGTCCGTAGCGACAATACGCTCCCCTGCTTTCAAAGCACTGGGTTTCATTTGCTTATATTCATCCAACACCATACTAATTGAGTAAGGTTCTTGGCCAGTAGAAGACGCTGCAGACCAGATACGTACAGGGCGCTGAGAGAACTCAGGCAACACCACATCCTTCAAAATCTTGAATGGATGCGTATCACGAAACCACAAGGTCTCGTTGGTCGTCATGGCGTTAATCACTTCTTCCCGAAGCTTCGCCGAACGCCCACCACGCTCCAATGCATCCACCAACATTTCAATTTTAGTGAATTTCTCACGCTCCAGTAGCTTACCTAAGCGACTGGCCACCAAATACTGCTTATTTTCGCTTAATGAAATACCGCTCTCTTTCTGCAAGTATTTGCGAAATCGATCGTACCCGCCGGGAGAAATCGTATTCGTACTGCTCTGCATCCAGACTCCTTAGTGCACAAGCAAATTCAACTAAACTTAAGCTTCAGCCTGTGCTTCAACCGTTTCGATTGCAATACGTGCAAGTTCATCCGGCTGGAACTTCGCCAAGAAACCATCTGCACCAACCTTCTTAACCATTGCTTCGTTAAACACACCACTCAAAGAGGTATGCAGCAAGATAAACAAGTCTTGCAGACGACTGTCATTACGGATAGCAGTGGTCAAAGTGTAGCCATCCATTTCCGGCATCTCGATATCAGAAATGACCATGGAAAACTCACGGGTAATATCCACACCATCAGCGACCATGCCTTGCAAATAATCCAAGGCTTCTTTGCCATCACACAACACCGTTGTAGCAAAGCCTACATCTTCCATACAACGCTTGATCTGCTTACGAGCCACAGAGGAATCGTCTACAATCAAGATATGATGGTTCTGGGCGTTAGTTTGAACATCATCCGTTACGATACCCGCAGTGATGTTTTGACGAGTCGGAGCCACCTCAGAAAGGATCTGCTCTACATCGATGATTTCAACCATCTCTTTGTCTACCTGACATACGGCAGTCAAATAGTTGTCATTGGATAAGCCTTTTGGTGGCGGCTGAATATCGCTCCAATTCATGTTAACGATACGCTCTACACCACGGACCAAAAACCCTTGAATGCGGCGGTTGTATTCCGTAATGATGACAAAGCAGTGCTCAATGTTCTCAATAGGGCTCGCTCCCGTCGCCAACCCCAAATCCAAAATAGGAATCGTGCCACCACGAATGTGAGCAACCCCGCGTACGACTGGACTACTGTGTGGCATAGTGGTCAGCTTGGGACATTGCAGAACTTCTTTTACCTTGAAAACGTTGATACCGTAAATCTGCTTGCCGTTCAGTCGGAATAGCAATAGCTCAAGACGGTTCTCTCCAACGAGTTGAGTACGCTGATTTACACTCTCGAGAACTCCGGCCATACACGCCTCCTCAAATTATGCGCTCTATTAAAAGGGAGAAACCCTATTGTTATGAAAATCTCTCTCCAAATGATAGAGTGATTTTTGTTTTTTTACTAACCCAAGTCCACATCTCTGGAGATTTACGATGGGTCGAGTCAAGCTTTTGACCATCTTACTCTTTTTTATTTCTACTGGGAGTCATGCGTCACAAATAGAAACGCAAATCCAACACTTCATCAAAAACGAAGAATACCCGCGCCTACAATCCATTTATCCGGACGCTCGCATCAGCATTGAACTACAAAACCAAGTGGCTTTAAATTACCTACCTGATTGCTCACCGGAGCAAATCACCATAGAAAATCAACGTCCAGAAGCCACCCGTAGAACCACCTACGCCATCAGCTGCGAGGAACCTTTCTGGAAGTCTTACGTACCGGTGGAGCAACATATCTTCATTCAAGGCATTAAAGCCATCACCCCCATCTCCCGTGGAGAGCGCATCACTAAAAGTAACACAGATATAGGCGAAATCGACTTATCCACTTTGCGAGGTCACCTATATACCGACACTAACCCGCCCTACGGCCTGATTGCCTCACGCAACATTCGTATCAATAGCTTCATCACCGACCAACTTACTGACAAGCCAAACTTAGTAAAAAAAGGCAGTAGCGTGCTCATAACCGCTAAAAGTGGCGGCATTATTGTGAAAATGAATGGCACCGCGTTAGAAGATGGCGTACAAGGCCAACAAATACGTGTAGAAAACACCAGTTCTGGTCGAATTGTGTACGGAAAAGTTGTCAGCGACAGCGAGGTTTTAGTAAACTATTGATCGTATAAGCGACTTGCTCAATTCAGTTAAAAAACTCGAACTTTTTATTAAAGTTTTGCTGTGCTTAACCGATAACTGGGTTAGCGGACTAATTTCTGGAGGCAAGCAACATGGCAATTAACTTAAATGGAGTCGGTACTCAACCGTCTCTAACCACCAAAAACGAACGAGTTTCCAAAGACGAAGCGAACGCTTCTTCTAATGCGTCTACTTCATCTGTAGACAGCAAAGAAACCCTAGCGGAAGACACAGTGCAACTTAGCAGTGTGGCTCAATCTCTGCAATCTAAAGGATCTGACTCCGAGAGTTCAGCCATCGACATGGACAAAGTAGAGCAAATCAAACAAGCCATTGCTGCAGGCGAGTACAAAATCGATACTGAGAAGCTTGCTGGCAACATGATGTCTATGGACGCCCTGTTTAGCTAATATTAGCGACTGGCCCCCATGATCCCGCTTGCCCCGCTGTTTGTACAAATGAAAGAAAGCCTCGAGCAACTGCTTGAGGTTTTGTCACGTGAGCGCTCCGCCCTTGCAACCGCCACAGCAGATGACATCCTGCAACTTGCCGCAGAAAAAAAATCCCTACTCGACACCATCGAATCCGCTAACCAAAAACGCGCTAAAATGCTAATCAAATTCGGTGTGGTAGAAGCCAAAGCTCCAGACTTTGTCTTCAAAGATTGGCTGGCCCAACAACCCGCCACCATGGACGACGTCAAACAAATGGCCGACGCCTGCAACGAGCTTCTTGAGCAATGTAAAAAAGAAAACTTCACTAACGCCCGCATACTCAGCACCCTGCAAAAGCGCAATAAAGTGATGTTTGAAACACTCCAAGGCCACAGCCGCAAAAACAAAGTCTACACCGCCAGCGGCAACACACGCCCAGTGAGTAGCAAGCACACCTTAGGCCGCGCTTAACAAACCCATAACTGCTTATAAATCAGCCACATATCTAGCTTATCTTGGCGACACCAAGAGAATTCAGTATACTAGCCGCCAGTGTCTCCATAGGTAAACGGGATATACCTGCCGCCTCCTAAGCGGCTATTCCAGGTTCGAGTCCTGGTGGAGACGCCACAGTTTTTTAAAGCCGCTTCGACGAGCGGCTTATTTATTTCTCGCAAGCACCGTCAGCATTTGCAATAAGACACTACTCAAAGAGAGCTTCAGACCGCTTAAACCATAAAATTAAAGATTAGGATGGTTTCATGGCCTCTACCATTTGTACGAACTGCTCAACTCCTTGACGCACTTCTTCAAGACCATTGGAAACATTGTTGATGCTTTCTTGCCCGTGCATAGCAATCCCTGACACGGATGCCAGCTCTTGGTCTATGTTATTGATCAATTCATGGTTGCGCTCCACAACCCGAGAGATCTCAGCAGTTGCCTCTGCCGTGTTGCTGGCAAGCTTACGGACTTCGTCCGCCACAACCGAGAAGCCCCGCCCAGCGTCACCCGCACGAGCCGCTTCAATGGCCGCATTAAGCGCCAGCAAATTCGTCTGATCCGCAATCGAATGAATGGTCACCACCATGTCAGAAATACTTTTCGACTGTTCTTTTAACTCTTCTCCAATCTCGGATGCATGTCCTACTTGAGCCGCAATTCGGTGAGAGGTATTAACAGCCTCATTGAGTACCTGTACTGCGTTAGTGGTGATTTGACTGGTTTGTTCTGATGTCGCTGCGGCCATATCAACCGCCGTCATAGCAATGCTCACTCGAGACGTGATGTCAGAGGCAAATTTGATGATTTTATAGACCTTACCCGTCTCATCTAAAATGGGATTATAAGTGGCCTCCAGCCAAATCACCTTGCCATCACTGTTTACCCGTTTAAAACGTCCAGACGAAAGCTTGCCATCTGCCAATGACTCCCAAAACCTTGGGTTCTCTTTATAAAAAGCATCGTCACAAAACATACGGTGGTGTTTGCCAACCACATCCGATTGACTGTATCCCATAACGGCAAGGAAGTTTTGATTAGCATTAATAACAGTGCCATCCGGCAGAAACTCAATCACCGCTTGGGAGCGGTCTAACGCATCTAGAATGGCATCCTTAGACTCAAGGTTTCGTTGTCTGGCGGTCACATCATGACAAATCTTAATGACCTCAAACACCGCCCCTTGTTCATCTTTAACAGGAAAGTAAGCCGCCTCTAGGATCAACAAAGTGCCATCCTTCTTAACCCGAGTAAAGGTATCTCTAAAGGAATGCCCTTGAGCAAGATCGGCCCAAAATTCACTATAAGCTTCTGACTTAACCAAGGACTCTTGGCAAAAGATTCGATGGTGCTGACCAACCACCTCTTCTAAAGCATACCCCACCGTTTCTAAAAACAGCTTATTTGCTTCGAGGATCACACCGTTTGGATCAAATCGTATGAAAGCGGCATTGGACTTAATCGCATCCAACTCGCTTTTCAGCTTAAATAGCGCATGCTCGCTATCGGTTTTTTGTTGTTGTGTTGATGTCTGTATACGTGAACCAAAAAACATCTTACCCCCTCAGGCTATTCCGCGATTTGACGTCCATGAATCACTTTAATGAGCATAGAGTATGGGTCACATTCCTGCACAACATTAGGTAGAGAGCTGTTATTTTTGGTTGTTTTTTGTACCTACGCTTCTTGTTATCAATTAACGCCGCAAATGCTCATCCTGCATTTTTTGCCAGAACTGTTGTAAATTTGGGTTGGCGTTGTGACGTGCTCGGTAGAGGCGGATTTCTAGGGGAACATTCCAGTTCACTTCTCCCGCTAAGGCAAGGCTGCCGAAGCTGAGGGAGTCATTCACCAGTCGCTTAGGCAGCCAGCCAATCCCAAAGCCTTCTTTCACCATGGCTTTGATGCTGGCCGCATGGATATTGCTGGTCAAGATCTGTAGCTGAGGAACGTCATGCTGGCGTTGTAAATGGTGCTGCACCGCTGGTGCAAGGAAGGTGGCATCGTCGTAAGCGATGTACGGAATAGGCTGCTTGCGGGTGCCGGGCAGTTCAAACAGAGGCTGCTGTTGCTCGTTGGTGGCAACACAGGGCACTAGGATCTCACGATCAATGGTAACGTACTCAAAATGCTCTTCGTCCAGTTCGTTTAAAAAGCCAATGGCTGGATGCCAAAAGCACAGCATCAGGTCACTCTCTGTACCGGTCATGGCATTGATAAAGTCAGCCCCTGCCCAAGCGCTGGATTTCATGTTCACATCAATGCTGATGCCCAAGCGCTGGCACAGTGGCTCCACAAAATCCCGATAATAGCCGAGGAACAATGACTGGGTCGTGATGAAGCGAATCTGGGATTGCTCCTGCTCTTTGATTTCCAAGCAACGAGCTTTGGCATCTCTAAGTTGACGGGTGATCATCTCCGCACTTTGCAAAAAGATCTCTCCCGCCGGAGTCAGTGACAAAGGCAAGGTGTTGCGGTCGATCAGGGTGACCTTCATCTCTTCTTCGAGCAGCTTTATTCGGCGACTAAAAGTAGGCTGAGTGACATTTTGTTCGTCTGCCGCACGGGAGAAATGGCGCGTTTTGGCCAAGGCGATGAAGTCTTCTAACCATCTTATTTCCATGGTCGCCCCTCCTCTACCGCATGGCAAGCCACGGAGCTGCCATCTGGTTGCAACTGCAACACAGGAATCTGCTCATAACAGCGTTGATTCGCTAACGGGCAACGGGCGCAGAAGCTACAACCCATAGGTTTCTCAAGGGGCGTTGGGACTTCACCAGTCAAGTGAATGGGCTCAATGGATAAATCATCTAACCGCGGAATAGAGGACAATAGCGCTCGTGTGTAAGGGTGCTTAGGGGCCTGGAACAAGGCTTCACGGCTTGCCACTTCACAGATTCGGCCAAGGTACATAACCGCCACTCGGGTGGCAAAATGCTCCACCACTGCCAAGTCGTGGGTGATGAACACATAGGTCAGGCCAAACTCTTGCTGCTTGTCCATCATCAAGTTCAACACTTGTGCTTGTACGGACACGTCCAACGCCGCCAAGGGTTCATCTGCCACGATCAGTTCGGGCTCTACCGATAAGGCTCTGGCAATGGAAATACGCTGGCGCTGACCACCGGAGAATTCGTGTGGATAGCGGTCTTCTGCCTCTTGGCTTAACCCAACCGAGGTCAGGAGCTCAGCAATAAAATCGTCCGTCTGCTGGCGAGAAAATCCCTTATGGTGCAGTGTGATGGCTTCACTCAAAATCTGATAAACAGTCATGCGCGGATTCAAAGACGCATAGGGATTTTGAAACACCATCTGCATCTTTTTACGAAACGGCATACGCTCCTTGTCTGTGAGCATATCCGTACGGTAACCCCCGTAGTAAAGCTCCCCAGCGGTGGGTTTCTCAAGCCCTACCAAGGCCCGAGCCAAGGTGGATTTGCCGCAGCCTGTTTCACCAACAATACAGAGGGTCTCACCTCGTTCAACGGTCAAAGACACGCCATTGAGAGCAAACACACTGTGCTGTTTTTTGGCACGGCGGTTACGGCGCAACCATCGAGGCAACAGCCACTCAGAACGGGCGTGAAAGACTTTTTCCAAACTGCGGATTTCGATAAGAGGGTTACTCACCGTTCACCTCTCTTGCAAGCCAATCACTGTCCGGCTCGTTCGAGTCTAAGGCTTCAAACTCTGCCAGCATGTCTTCGATCACATAGCAGGCCACCGTGGACACACCGCTGTACACAAAGCCTGGCGCTTGGGCACGGCACTTTTCCGTAGCATAAGGACAGCGAGGGTGAAATGCACAACCCGTTGGGTGTTCACTCAGGGAAGGCATATTACCCTGAATCTGATTCAGGCGTTGCCCCGGCAGAGCCATCTGGGGCAATGCATTTAGTAAGCCTTGGGTATAGGGATGCTGAGGATCGTTAATGATCTCAAGGGTGGGCCCTTGCTCCACGATTCGTCCGGCGTACATCACAGCGGTACGCTCAGCAATGCGCGACACCACACCAAAGTCATGGGTGATGATAATCAGCGCCACACCGTATTCCTCACAGATCTGCTTGAGCAACTGCAAGATCTCCGCCTGAATGGTCACGTCCAAGGCGGTAGTAGGTTCATCGGCGATAATGATTTCAGGGTTAAGCAACAACACAATGGCAATGATCACCCGCTGACGCATGCCCCCAGACAATTCGTGTGGGTATTGATCAAAGCGTTGGCTGGGGGCAGAGATTCGCACATGACTAAGCTTTTCAATGGCGAGCTTTTTCGCATCCCCATAGCCAATGCGCGTATGACTGCGAATCGCTTCCACCATCTGATCCCCCACTGTTAGCACTGGATTTAAGGTGATCATGGGGTCCTGAAAAATCATGGCAATCTTTTTACCACGCACCTCTTGCCATTGCTTAGAGCTGAGGCTGGTAAGTTCGCGCCCATGAAATTTGATTGAGCCAGAGTCGATATAACCGGGCTTGCTTAGCAAGTTCACTAAGGAATAGCCCAAGATGGATTTACCCGCCCCTGACTCCCCAACAATGGCCAAACGCTCACCGCGACTTAAACTAAAACTCACATCCATGAGAGCATCTAAATCCCCGTGGCGCTGCTTAAACTTCACATTTAAATGATTGACGGTTAGTAAGCTCATCCCTAGCCCCTCGTCGTCTGCGGATTGAGGTGATCCCGTAACCAATCACCCAACAAATTCATTACAAATATCAATAAAATCAGCGTAATACTTGGGAACACTGAAATCCACCAAGCCCCTGAAAACAGATAGTTAAAACCAGAGGAAATCAAGGCTCCCAAAGACGGCTGGGTCGGCGGCATCCCTAACCCTAGGAAAGACAAAGCGGCTTCCGCAACGATGGCGTTGGCGATCTGAATGGTCAAAATCACCAAAATGGGCGATACGGTATTTGGCAAAATATGGCGAAACATAATGCGTAGCTTGCTGACCCCCATGACTCGGGCAGCGTCCACATATTCTTTCTCTTTTTCCGCCAAGACACAGGCTCGAATCGTGCGGGCAAAAATCGGCCATTCGGCGATGCCCAACACCAAAATCAGCATCAACATAGCCAGTTGCTGATACGCGGCATTGCCAAACATAGCCTGAAAAACCGCCAACACCACAATGGCCACCATCATGGTGGAGAAGGATAATTGAATGTCCGCACAGCGCATCAAGAAGGTGTCTAATCGCCCGCCAATATAGCCAGATAAAAGGCCAATACATACCCCCAAAAACACCTGAATCAAGACCGCACAAACACCAATCGTCAACGACAAACGGGTGCCATAGAGAATCACAGAGACCAAATCTCGCCCTTGGGTATCCGTGCCCAACAAGAAGCGACTGTCGCCTCCCTGCCAATAAGGTGGCAGCTCGGCATTCATCAAATCCAAAAAGCCTGTACTGGTCACATCATAGGGAGACAACAAAGGTGCCAGCAGCGCTACCAGGCAATAGAAGGTAAAAATAAGCAGGGCAAACAGCGCAAGCTTATCCCCTCGAATCGCACTGAGAATATGACGCAAACGGGTAGGATTCACTTGGGTGATCACTGGTGGACGGTGCAATAAACTCATGAGCTGTACCCCGGAATACGCACCCTAGGATTCACCATGGAATACACCACATCCACCAAGGTATTAGTAACCACAAAGATCAACCCCACCACGATGAGATAAGCAGAAATCAAAGGCGCATCCACTCGCGTTACCGCATCCATAAACAAAAAACCCATCCCCGGCCATTGGAAAATACTCTCCGTTAAAATGGTATAAGCCACCAAGGTGCCGGCTTGGATGCCCCCCCACCGTGATGACCGGCAACATGGTATTTTTCAACGCATGGATAAAATAAATCCGCGGGGCAGAAATGCCCTTCGCCCAAGCAAAGCGAATGTAGTCACTTTGCAGCACGTCGATCATCTCTGCACGAATCAAGCGAATGAAAATCGGCGTCATGACAAATGCCAATGACAAACTCGGAAGTAGCAAATGCAGCAGACCATCTTTGTTAAACAAACCTGATTGCCAAAAGCCAAATATCAAGGTGGTTTCCCCGCGTCCAAAGCTGGGCAACAAGCGCCACTCAATGGCAAAAAAATACATCAAAAACACGGCCACGATAAAAATCGGGATCGACAAGCCCAAAGTACTAAACAAAAGCACCCCACGGGCCATGATATGTTTTGGCTTGATGGCGGCAAACACCCCCAAGGGAGTCGCAATCAGAGTCACTAACAACAGGGCACAAAAAGAAAGCTCAAGGGTCGCAGGTAGGCGATTGCCAATCACCGACAAGGTGGATTCTTTATAGTAATAAGACGTTCCTAAATCCCCCTGCAGAGCATTACCTAAAAATCGGGTGTACTGCACCAGCATAGGATCGTTTAAACCCAACTCTTCCCGGAGTTGATCTCGTTCTTCCACGGACACCGAGGTCCCTACCATTTGACGCACAGGATCACCGAGCTTCCCTTGAATCAAGAAGCTCGCAAAACTAATGGTCAATAACACAAGAATCGCCTGTATCAAACGGCGAAACACAAAGCTCAGCATTCAGTCGCTCTACCTAGAAACGTCTCGACGTCCTGTCGAAGATGTTTAATCCTTTACTCAATGTACAAATCCCCCCAATAAGGGAAATTTAAGAAGTTTACCACGCTGGACAGCTCAATATTGCTTCGCGCCGCCCAAATAATGGGTTGCCAAAACAAAGGGATAACCGCGGCCTGTTCATAGGCTTTCATTTCAATCTGACGCAATTCTCGCACTCGGCGCTCAGGGTTCATTTCCCGATTGGCACTGCGAATATCGCTGTCGATTACGTCATTACAATAGTTGCTGGCATTGTAAGCCCCAAAACCGGTTTTAGGGTCAGCACAGGCCAACACAAACTCATAAATGTTATTAGAATCAAAGGTATCCGACTGCCAACCTAACATCATGATGTCCGCCGCTCGCTGATCATACAGTTGGAAATACTGGGCTTTCGGGAAGGTTTTTAAATCCACCTTGATATTAATCTTTTCCAACATGGCCGCCGCCGCTTGGGCTACTTTCTCATCCCCCATGTAGCGATTGTTCGGAGCCATCATGGAAACGCGGAAACCATCTTCGTAGCCTGCGGCTTTCATCAGGGCTTTGGCTTCCGCCAAGTCGTACTCAGGCTGAATGGCATCAACATGCCCCAAAAAGGTCTCGGCACTGAGCTGAGCGGCGGCTTCTCCGTACCCTCGAAGGATTTTCTCAACGATTAAAGACTGATTGATCGCAAGATTCATAGCTCGACGTACGCGCACGTCTTTAAATTCAGGACGACGCAGCTCATTCATCTGCAACATGACAATGCGGGTGCCCGACATATGGAACACATCCACGTCAGGGGTACGCTTAACCCGCTCTAAATCAATCGGAGCCACCGGTGAAATAATATCCACATCCCCCGTAAGCAAGGCCGCTAAACGGGTGGAATCAGAACGAATCGGGATCAGCTCTAATCGTTCAACATTGCCGTTTGACGCCTGATCCCAATAGTGAGGATTACGCACCATCAATGCCTGCGGGAAGGCCGACCAAGATTGCAAAGATTGCCGCACAGATGGCCAGCTCAACCGTTGCAGGGAATAGGGTAAGGAATTCGCTCAATACAGGCTCTTTGGTGACCAGAGAATTACCTAAATCACCCTGTAGAACGCCGCCTACATAGCGGAAATATTGCACATATAAAGGCTGATCAAAGCCCAGTTGAGCACTTAGCTCAGCGTGTCGCTCAGCGCTGACACCACGCTCCCCCGCCATCACCTCAATCGGGTCACCTGGGATCAGTCGAATCAGAGTGAACGTTAGTAGTGTGATACCAATAAAGGTCGGAATCACTAAACTTAATCGTCGAAATATAAATTGAAACATAGAAGACTAGCTCTTGTGTTTTGTAATGAACGGCACAGTCCTTTTGAGCCTGCCCGATCAGCAAATCCCCCATCTACTTCCACGCAGATGAGGGATTTGGATGAGCACTAAGTGCTGGGTATTACTTATCTAGCGTTACGTTGTAGAAGTAGTGACCACCAAGAGGATCAATCTTGTAGCCTTTGACTTCTTTACGAATCGGTTCGTAAACAACGGAGTGCGCAACGGTAATCCAAGGCGCTTCACGCTTGAATACTTGCTGAGCTTCTTCGTAGTACTTAGTTCGCTCTGCTTTGTCAGACGTCGCTTTCGCATCTAACAATAGGTTGTTGAACTCTTCGTTACACCACTGGGCACGGTTAGAACCACCTACGCCGTCACAGCCAAGCAATACGTACATGAAGTTGTCTGGGTCACCGTTGTCACCGGTCCAACCTAGCAATACGGTATCGTGCTCGCCTTTCTTAGAACGGTTTAGGTACTCACCCCACTCGTAAGAAACGATCTCTGCATCCACACCCACTTTTTTCCAATCTTCTTGGATGATCTCAGCCATACGGCGAGCATTCGGGTTGTAAGGACGCTGAACTGGCATAGCCCAGATGTTGGTTTTAAAACCGTCCTCGTAGCCCGCTTCTTTCAGCAAAGCTTTCGCTTTCACTGGGTCATAGGCGTAGTCTTTTACGTCGTTGTTGTAAGACCACATAGTCGGTGGAATCGGGTTTTTCGCAACTTTACCAGCACCTTGGAACACAGCATCAATGATGGCGCTCTTGTTAGTCGCTAGGTTCAAGGCTTGGCGAACTTTCGTGTTAGTGAAAGGTTCTTTTTCAGTATTGAACGCTAGGTAACCGACGTTCAAACCTTCTTGGTTCATCAAGTTGATGTCGCTGTCCGCTTCCATCTGCTGAAGATCCGCAGGGTTCGGGTACGGCATCACGTGACACTCGCCCGCTTTCAATTTCGCGTAACGAACAGAAGCATCCGGCGTGATAGAGAACACTAGACGGTCAATGCCTGCTTTGCCTTTCCAGTAATCTTCAAACGCTGTGTAGCGGATCAAAGAGTCTTTTTGGTACTGAACTTTTTGGAACGGACCAGTACCCACTGGGTTAATGTCTAGTTGCTCAGGCGTGCCTTTCTTCATTAAGTAGTCTGCTTGTTCTGCAGAGAAGATAGACGCAAAGTCCATCGCCAAGTTAGCGATAAATGGCGCTTCAGGCTTAGTCAGAACAAACTTCACTGTGTAGTCGTCAACTTTCACGATGTCTTTGATCAAGTCGCCCATACCCATACCGTTGAAGTATTCGTAAGAGCCGCCAGACACAGTGTGGTACGGATGGTTGTCATCCCACTGACGAGCGAAAGTGAAGATCACGTCATCAGCATTGAAGTCACGTGTTGGTTTGAATTCCTTGGTGCTGTGAAATTTTACGCCTTTGCGTAAATGGAAAGTGTACTCAAGGCCGTCAGCGGATACTTCATAGCTCTCTGCCAAACCAGGTTCCGTTTCAGTGGTTCCTAGCTTGAACTCAACCAAGCGGTTGAACATGTTTTTAGAGCTGGCATCAAACGTAGTACCAGAGGTGTAGAACGCTGGGTTAAAGCCTTCTGGGCTACCTTCTGAACAGTACACAAGCGTAGAAGCTGCGTGTGCAGAAGTGGAAATAGCGCCAGCTGCCATCAGGGCAAGAGGTAAAGCGGCTAACCGTTTTTTCATGTTAACTCTCCATTTAGCATAATTATGATCGTGCGAGGCACGAGAGAATTCTGGGCAGCCACCACACTGTCAAAGCTTGAGCTAAAGCAAATGTCGTTGGCTGAAATCGATTTGTTCTTTGTGAATTTGTATATGGGAGAAAAAGCTGTGTGATTTAAAAAGCGGCCTCGTTCAAACGCTCACTTGAACGAGGCGGCCTTCCCTCTTCCTTGAGGCCCCCTTAGCGCTTTCACAAACTGCGTAAACAGTTTGCAAAAACAGCGTATTCGAAGAGTACTCAACCGCTTAAAAATGACCAATCGAAATAACGATATACCCTATACGCATCACGTATAGAGAATTTGAATGGAATTAAAAACCAATAAAAATCAATCGGTTAAAATTAAAGAATTGAAATATTTGGATGTTTTTTTTGATAGAGCATTTCATGAGGTGACCATGAATAGCCTTGCACAATGCCCAAACAGATGCGTCGAGAACAAGAGATCACCTTATCTAAAGGCTGCGTGGTAACATATCTCTAGTCAGAAAAACTCAATCAAAAGCCTTGAGCCGAGGAAATGAATGTGAAGCCATTATCCCTATTTTTGCGACGCAACTTGTTAGTATTAAGCATCACAGGCCTTATGGGGCTGACTACGGCTACCGGGGCAACCTACGACCAGAACACGCTAGAGTCTCCCTCCATCACAATTACCAACAGTGCACCACGGTCCGGAGAAGCTATCTACAATCAAGTCTGCACCATGTGTCACTCTATTGGTGTGGCTGGGGCACCTAAATTTGGCAATGCAGGAGATTGGGCACCACGCAGTGCAAAAGGCTATGATGAACTGTTAGCGAGCGCCCTCAGAGGCTTAAATGCTATGCCGCCACGGGGCACCTGCAGTCAATGCAGTGATGAGGAAATATTGAATGCCATCAAGTATATGGTGGAGCATTCCAAGTAATAGTACTTAGGAAGAGCCTTGAGGTAATTTAAGTGCATATAACAAAATGGAGGCCTTTGCCTCCATTTTTAATCAGTCATTAAGCATGGCTTTGAGGGCAGACAGTGACGCCTTGCCTCGTTCTTTCTTTTGAGTATCAGACTCATCCGAGCGCCCTTCCCAGACCAAATCTTCCTCCGGCAATTCATCTAGAAAGCGACTGGGCAAGCAATCAATTTCTTCACCAAACTGACGACGCTTAGCCGCCATGGTGATGCAGAGGGTTTTCTTTGCTCGGGTAATGCCCACGTAGGCTAAACGACGCTCTTCTTCAATGTCGTCGTTCTCAATGCTGTTTCGGTGAGGCAATAGCTCCTCTTCACAGCCAATCAGGAATACATGGGGGTATTCCAGACCTTTAGAGGCATGCAAGGTCAGTAACTGCACCTTGTCTTCGTCTTCTTCCTCTTCTTGGCGCTCCAGCATGTCGATCAGCAGCAGCTTAGAAATGGCGTGATCAAGTCCCGCGTCTTCGTCTTCTTCCCAAGCGGCTTCCATCATTCGTTGGATAGATTCAATCAAGAAACGGACGTTTTCGATGCGGCGCTCAGCAGCTTTAGGGGAGCTAGCCTGCTCCTGAAGCCAGCCGAAGTAATCCATATCATGGATCATTTGCTCGATCACTGGGATCGGAGAGCCTTTCGTCAAGCGCTCCCGAAGGTTGCTTAGCCAGCGCTCAAATTCTTGAATGCTACGTAATGGCTTGCCATTGACGCTTTCTTCCAAGGCTTTGTAGCCCGCCGCTTCAAAAAGGCTGATGCCATACTCGGTGGCAAGATTACCGACTTT
This sequence comes from Marinomonas vaga, assembly GCF_055388305.1. Lineage (NCBI taxonomy): Bacteria > Pseudomonadati > Pseudomonadota > Gammaproteobacteria > Oceanospirillales > Oceanospirillaceae > Marinomonas > Marinomonas vaga. Next base: position 1,806,485 of record NZ_AP043903.1, on the reverse strand, counting down.
TTCAAGGGTTGCAGGACCTATGTCTCGACGGGGCAAATTCACCACCCGCAAAAAGGCATTGTCATCGGTCGGGTTCACTAATAAGCGCAAATAGCCCATTAGGTCTTTGATTTCGGCACGGGAGAAAAACGAGGTGCCACCGTTCATTTTATAAGGAATACGGTAGGCCTGAAGCTTAATCTCTAGCAATCGGGCCTGGTGATTACCGCGATATAAAATAGCGAAATCTTTGTAAGGAATGTTGTAACGCAAATGGCGGGATTGAATCTCCGCCGCTACCCGCTCGGATTCCGCATCTTCGTTACGGGTCACCATGACACGAATCGGATCGCCCACCTCGTGGTCACTCCACAGGGCCTTATCGTAAACGTGGGGGTTATTGGCGATTAGGGTGTTAGCAGACTTCAAAATCGTTTTTGTGGAACGATAGTTTTGCTCCAGCTTCACCAGCTTTAAATTCGGGTATTCCACCGACAATCGATCTAGGTTTTCTGGGCGTGCCCCTCGCCAAGCATAGATGGATTGGTCATCATCCCCTACCAAGGTAAAACAACGACGAAAGCCCGCCAACAGGCGAATCAACTCGTACTGACAGGCGTTGGTGTCTTGGCACTCATCCACTAACAGATAGCGAATCTTCTTTTGCCATTTGTCCCGCAAGGCTTCATCGGAAATCAGCAAGCTCACTGGCAATAAAATCAGATCGTCAAAATCCACCGCATTGTAAGCGCGAATATAGCGTTGGTATTGGCCATACACCTGAGCGGCGAGCTGCAACTCTTCCGTGTCTGCATTGGTCATGGCCTCATTGGGGGGAATCAGATCATTTTTCCAATTGGAAATAGAGTGCTGGCAAAAGCCCGCGGCATCCATTTGTCCGTTGAATTCTTTATCGAGAATGTCTTTGACAAGAGTTAAGGCATCCTGTGCGTCAAACAAGGTAAAGCCTTCTTTCAGCCCTGCTTTGCGATACTCCTTCCGTAGAATATTCAGCCCAAGGGTGTGAAAGGTGGAAATGCTCAAACCACGGCTTTCTTCTTTACTCAGCATACTGACCACCCGCTCTTTCATTTCACGGGCAGCTTTATTAGTAAAGGTCACAGCAACGATGCTGTTTGCTTTGAAACCACAGGTTTGGATCAAATAGGCAATCTTGGTGGTGATTACACTGGTCTTACCCGACCCCGCACCAGCCAACACCAACAATGGACCGTCGATCTGCTTGACCGCCTCAAGCTGACGCTCATTGAGGTTGCGCATGCGTTGAGCAATGGAAGGAAGAGGCTGACTCATAAACACCACGATATTGGAAAGATTAGGCGGTCATTCTACACCACTCAGGTGGTGGCGTTCGAGATACTATCGCTGAGTTCAGGGCAAATAAAAAACGGGCAGCTTGTGGCGGCCCGTTTTTCTGAGGTTGCTATTGCAACATTCTGGGTCTGGCTAGTTGGTTAACTCAGCCGCCGCAGGCGCGTCATCAGACGCCTTTAAAGGCTTTTTACTCCAGTAACTCGCAATCAAGGAACCGGAAATATTGTGCCAAACACTGAAGATAGAACCCGGCAAGGCTGCCCCTGGGGTGAAGAATTGAATCGCCAAGGCAGAAGCCAAACCAGAGTTTTGTAAACCCACTTCAAAGGCAATCGTGCGACAAACCTTCTTATCGAAGCCCATCCAGCTAGTAACAAAGTAACCCAGCATTAAGCCGATACCGTTATGCAGAATCACCGCAGCCGCCACCAGAGCACCAACCGTTGCAATCTTGCCTGCACTCAATGCCACGACAATGGCAATGATCAACACAATGGCAAACATAGAGATGTACGGCAGGATAAACTCGGCCTTGCGCACGGCGTTGTGAGCAACCGTATTAATCAGTACACCAATAGCCACAGGGATAAAGACGATTTTAACCAAGCTCATTAGCATAGAAGCAACGGGTACATCTACCGAAGTACCTATCATCACAGACACCAATAAAGGTGTTAGCACAACACCCAGTAACGTAGAAATGGCCGTCATGGAAATAGACAGGGCCGTATCACCTTTGGCTAGGTAACACATAACATTTGACGAAGTACCGCCAGCCACACTGCCGACCAGTAACATACCAACCGTTAGCTCGCTATCGAAGCCAAACGCCATGGCGATAAAAAACGCAGTGATTGGCATCACTAAAAATTGCAGCAAGACGCCGACAGCGACTGCTTTGCCATTTTTGCCTACACGCTTGAAGTCTTTTGGACTCAAGGTTAGACCCATTGCCAACATAATGGCCATCAGCAAAGGCAGGATGTAGCCTTTTAAACCGACAAAGAATTCAGGTTGAAGTAACGCGAGGACAGACAACAAAACTGCCCAAACAGGGAAAAGCTGAATGATCATTTGGGGGGCTCCCGATCGTTTATTATTAGAGTTTCAGCTGGGAATACCCACTTTCATCTAAGCGGGTTCGCAGCGCCGCTAGTTTACAGTCTGTAACAATAAGCTGGCAGTTTCCATACAACTCCTTCCCCATTTATTCCTAGATTGAGAGAGCCGACCTCAGGTTTCATCCCCACTATCCGCCTCTATCTCAAGCACCGGTGAGTTTTGAAACTAAGTTTTGTTTTAAATATTATTTGATAAGCATTATCATTATCTTTTAAATAAACTAGCACGTTAAATAAGAGACTCACTCCATGGCAGTACCCTTCTTATCACGCTTTCTCTTGGCTTTTGCATTAGTGTTGGCTTGTGCCACCTCTGCGCAAGCCGTTACGGTTCAAGACAGTAAAGGCAGCTTCACCATTGACTACGAGCCAAAGCGCATTGTCGTGTTAGAGTTTTCCTTTGCCGATGCCCTTGCTGCTGTGGGCGTCGCACCGATTGGCATCGCCGATGACAAAGACAAAAGTCGCGTACTGACTGCCGTGCGTGATGTGGTCGGTGACTGGGAATCCGTGGGAACACGCTCCCAGCCGAGCCTAGAAGTGATTGCGTCGTTAAAACCAGACCTAATCATCGCTGACATTGCCCGCCACGAAGCGGTCTATGACGATCTGCAAAAGATCGCGCCAACGTTGATTTTGCCTTCCCGTAGAGAAACCTACTCAGACAACCTAAAAGCGGCCGCCATCATTGGTAAAGCCATTGGCAAAGAGCCAGAAATGACAGCGCGTCTTGCTCAGCACAAACAAACCATGGCAGAGATTGCCAAGCAACTTCCTGCAAATGCCAACGTTCAATTTGGTGTGGCCCGGGCCGATGCGTTGTTTCTACATACCCATGATTCTTACGCAGGGGGAGTGATTGCAGCCCTTGGCATGCAAACCCCTGATTCAGGCCGTGATGATACGGCCTATCGTCAGACCAGTTTAGAGCAACTGGTCGCCATCAACCCAGAGTACTTCATTGTTGGCAACTACACTGACCCAAGCATTGTGGATCTATGGGAAGACGAGCCCCTTTGGAGCATTCTGCGTGCTGTCAGTAACCACCATGTCTACCAAGTAAACCCTAATGTTTGGTCCCGTTGTCGAGGCATTATGGCCGCAGAGCAAATCGCCAATGACCTATTACAGATTCTAGGGAAACAATAAGCCCGACAATGCTCACCTCTTTCAAATCCTTCAGCCTAGTCACAGCCTTGTGTCTAGGCCTTTTGCTCATTAGCTGGTCAAACCTGTTTGCCTGGTCGGTTGTGCCTGTGAGCGGCTTGGACGTATGGCATGCCTTTGTTGCTTTTGATAGCCAAACGGTGGCTCATCGAATTGTCATGGATTTGCGTCTCCCCCGGTTATTAACCGGTTTGTTAGTGGGGGCTTGCTTAGCCGCCGCTGGCACCATTATGCAAGGGCTTACCCGCAACCCACTGGCTGCTCCATCTGTATTAGGTGTCAACGCTGGGGCGGCTCTGGGGATGGCCTTGGTCTCCACCTTACCTTTTTTGTACGGAGCATTAAGTACTTCCATTGCCGCTATGATCGGCGGCGGCATTGCTTGGCTGTTGGTGATGTTACTCGGTAGTGCCTGGCGCATCGGCGGCAATGAACACGGTCGCTTAGTGTTAGCTGGGGTCGCCATCTCAGCCCTGTGCGCAGCGCTTACTAAGGCGGTGGTCATTATGGAAGAGGACCAAGCGGCGGGGGTCATGACTTGGCTTGCGGGGAGTCTAGCCGATGCTCGCTGGCAGACCTGGGGAACCTTTTGGCCCTTTGCTGCGCTTGGGCTGTTAGGAGCCTTGCTGCTCACGCCAGCCTTAAACCTACTTCAATTAGGAGAAGATAACGCTCGCAACTTGGGGGTGCACCTTCTACGAAGCAAGTTACTTGGCAGCTTTTTGGTACTGGTGCTGGTGGGGGCTTCTATCAGTGCTGTAGGCAGTATTGGCTTTGTCGGTTTGATCGTACCCCACATAGCCCGTTTGTTAGTGGGCCAGGATTTTCGCCGTTTTTTACCCGTTGCCATGATACTTGGAGCCGGTTTAGTGACCTTGGCGGATACTTTAAGTCGCGGGGTGGGCTATCCGATGGAAACCCCTGCTGGGGCAATTCTCGCTCTAATTGGCGCCCCCTTCTTTATTTACTTGGTTCGAAAACGCACCCTATGAATGCTCAACGATTCTTCCCCCTGGCTGTTTTATTGTTGCTTCTGCTTTGCGTTGCCAACCTAGTGTTTGGCGCCGTCCCCCTCTCTTTGGCACAAGTATGGCAAGGGTTGTTTGCAGGCTCTGAGCAACATTTCACGGTTTTTGAATATCGCTTGCCACGGATCTTTCTCGCGATCTTAGTGGGAGCAGGATTGGCCTTATCTGGGGCTCTGGTACAGGGGGTGATTCGCAATCCATTGGCCTCTCCCGATGTATTAGGGGTCAGCCATGGGGCGGGGCTTGCTGCGGTATTCTATATGACCTTTTTTAGCCAAGCCTCCACACGCTGGTTGCCCGAAGTGGCACTGGTAGGCGGTTTGCTAGCAGCCTTGGTACTCTGGTGGCTGTGCGGCAAGCGCAGTAGCGCGATCAAACTGGCTATTACGGGGGTGGCTCTCGCGGCCTTCTGGGCCAGCTGTATAGACTTCTTAATGCTTACCAAGCCCCTTGAAATCAACAACGCTCTACTCTGGTTAACAGGCAGTTTATGGGGGCGGGGTTGGTCGCAGCTACACGCTCTATTGCCATGGTTTGTACTGGTTCCACTCGCTTTGGGGTTAAGTAAATACTTGAACTTATTAGACCTTGGAGATGACAGCGCCACCAGTCTTGGTGTCTCACCACAAGTATTACGTTTGTGTGCCCTTGCCATTGCCGTGGCACTCACCGCGGCCTGCGTCTCGATTTGTGGTCCGATTGGCTTCTTAGGACTGGTCGCCCCCCATTTAACCCGCAAGTTAGTGGGCGGCCGACATCAGCCCCTACTACCTGCCACCATGCTCACGGGAGCTTGTTTGTTATTGGCAGCGGATTTAGCAGCCCGCACTCTTGATCCCCCTATTGAACTGCCCGCTGGCATATTAACCGCCATCATTGGCGCTCCGTATTTCCTATGGCTCCTGATGAGGATGAAATAATCATGTCCCTAAGCGCACACCAACTCAGTGTCGGTTACAACGGCCATAGCATTGTCAAAGAAATGGACCTCACCCTGCCAGAAGGTCGGTTTATCGCTCTGCTGGGACCAAACGGATGTGGCAAATCCACCCTATTGAAGTGCTTTGCTCGTATCCTACCAGCCATGTCTGGGGAGGCCCGCTGGCAAGGACAAAACCTCCATGATTACCCCTCTAAGCAATTGGCTAAAGGGCTGGCACTGCTGCCGCAAACACAGCCAATTCCTGAAGGAATTAAGGTAAAGAATTTGGTGGCCTATGGCCGCAGCCCCTACACAGGTTTTTGGGGCAAACTAAGCCAACAAGATCATCAGATCGTCGAACAAATGATGCGCCAAACTGGCACATTCGAGCTTCGAGAACACCTAGTAAGCGAACTCTCTGGAGGGCAGCGTCAACGGGTATGGCTGGCTATGGTACTGGCCCAAGATACGCCTTACCTATTGCTTGATGAGCCCACCACTTACATGGACATCAACCACCAAGTGGAATTGATGCACCAGCTACAAGAACTTAATAAACAAGGCAAAACCATCATCACAGTGCTGCACGATATTAACCAAGCAGCACGCTATTGCGACCATCTGGTGGTGATGAAAGCAGGGGAGCTGAAATACCAAGGCGCCCCGGAAGATGTGTTAACAACACACATGCTACAGGACGTTTTCTCCCTCAAGGCACAAATCCACCGCGACCCTGTCTCCCATACGCCCATGTGCGTAGTGGAAGATTGAGCTGTTTCATCCACCCTCTATTTCATGACAACAAAGGCCCTATGAAATATCTAACACTTTCTTTCTCCCTTGCGCTGTCTATGCCATTGATGGCAGACACCACAACTTCTGAGTCCACGGACCAAGAGCTAGACACCTTGGTCGTCACGGGACGCGCATTATCCCACTACAAGGAAGATACGACGGATATTGGCACACGTACGGATACGGACATTGATAAAACACCACAATCGGTTCAAGTGTTCACCAGCACCTTAATTGAGGATCAAGCAGCTCATCAGGTGACCGATCTGTATCGCTCCATTTCAGGGGTTTCCCAAGACAATGTGTCCACGGTGACGTTTCGTGGCTTTCACCAAGATGAGCAACTCTATGACGGCATGCGCGGCAATCCGTATAAAGGTTTTTTCACCATTCCGCAGCTCACCAATGTGGAAGAGGTGCAAGCTATTAAGGGGCCCGCAGGGGCATTATACGGTGCAGGAGAACCCGGTGGTGTGATCAATTATGTCTCCAAAAAGCCCACTTATGACTCCGAAAACTTCATCAAACTGGGCACGGGAAATAAAGGCTATCGATCCGCCCAGCTGTCTAGCTCGGGACCGGTAAATGAAGACGCTAGTCAGCGTTATCGTATATCCCTTTACAAAGATGAAAGCGGCTCTTACCGCAACAACGTCGATCAAGAAAACCAAAATATTGACCTAGGGTACGCTTGGGACATCAATGACGATTCAACTCTGACAGTTCAATACACCAACATCGACCAGACCCTTTATGGCGCTCGCTTGCGCGGCATTCCAACGGACGACGAGGGCAACTTTCTAGCGGATGATTCATGGAACGCAAATGAACCAGGTGACCACCAAACCCTAAATGCAGAAACCTTCCAAGCAAAGCTAGAGCAGTACTTAAACGATACCGTTTCGTGGGATTTAGGATTGCGTTACTACAAGGGCGAAGAAACTCAGCAATACCATGAATCTAGAGGGTTAACCGATACCGACAGCGATGGTGTGGACGATGCGGTGAACCGCCAATACCGAGATCAATTGCGTAGCAATGAAGGCATTAGCTTGGCCAGTAACTTTGTCTTTGATCTAGGGAATCACACACTATTAGTCGGCACAGATTACACTCGTAACACTTATGATTACCTCTATTACCGATCCAACGACCCTGATGCACTGAGCCTACTCAACCCTGTTTATGATGCAGACGTGAGCAGCTACACCCTGTCCCTCAACCAAGACAACCAGACCGTGTCACAACAACTAGGTGTGCTGGTGCAAGATCAATGGGCAGTGACCAACCGTTTAGACTTGGTAGCTGGGGGGCGCTTCAACCAATTTGAAGAAGAATTTACCGACTACCGCAACCGCAGTAACGATGCCAACTACTCAGATCACGGCATCGACAAGCGCATCGGGGCGACCTATGAATGGTCAGATAACATCAAGCCCTATGCCTCTTTCTCTACAGGTTACCAACCACAAAGCGCCAGTGATCAGCAGGCATCGTCAGGGGGGCCATTTGACCCAGAAGAAAGCCAACAAATGGAAGCGGGGGTGCGCACTTACTGGCTTAACAATCGCCTTAACGTGAACTTCGCCCTGTACCACATTGTTCGCGAAAATGTCCTGCAAGAAGACCCAGACGACAGCGATAAAATGATCGCCATCGGTAAGGTACGTAGCCAAGGGGCGGAAATAGATCTGTTAGCCGACATTACCGACCGCTGGGTTGCCAATGTGAGCTACGCCTATAACGACACAATTATTAAAGAAGACAATGATGACGGCATTCAATTTGCTGCGGGGGACTCTCGACGTTTTTCTAACTCGCCCTTGCATCAACTGGGTGTCTGGACACGTTACGACTTGCCTGCCCTATCATCGTCGGTGTCTGTGGGCGCCGAATACGTAAGCCAGCAGTACAACCGTGACCATCAAAAAGTGAAGCCGTACACAGTTTACGACGCCACTTGGCAAACCCGCATTGATGACTGGACGCTACAAGCGACAATCAAAAACCTTACGGATGAGATTTACGCTACCTCTGGTTTTAACCGCAACATCGGCTCCAACCTTGGGGAACGACGCCGTATTTACCTCAGTGCACAGTACGACTTTTAATCACTGAAACCCAAAGATGAATGAGGCCAAAAGGCCCCATTCATCTGTTTCCAGCAAACGCCCTCTTGCCCTTAATTCATTAAAATGATTCCTCCTTTTCGTCCATTAGTCATAAATCCTTAATGGCCGCCGCCTATGGTGTTCTTATCCAGTAATTAATTGAAAGGAACTCAATATGCAGGATGCCGCCAATGCCGCAAGCTGGCTAGAAGATGAACTGGCTGACGCCTTTGACGAAGATTTGGAGATGGAGCTCTCGGACCCGGAATTATCCCTCGCTCTGCGTAGAATCTATAAATCCAGCCGCCCAGAAACCCTCAACCGCCGCACTTATTTCGAAGCTTTACTGCCACTGCAATCAGAGCTAATTAAGCTACAGGATTGGGTGGCTCACACCGGACAAAAGGTCGTGGTGTTATTTGAAGGTCGTGATGCAGCCGGTAAGGGAGGGGTGATTAAACGCATTACCCAGCGACTGAATCCACGGGTTTGTCGCGTGGTTGCCCTACCTAAACCCACCGATCGAGAACGCACCCAATGGTACTTTCAGCGTTATGTGCCGCACTTGCCCGCCGCAGGGGAAATCGTTTTATTTGATCGCTCTTGGTACAACCGAGCCGGAGTAGAACGGGTGATGGGCTTTGCCGATGAAACTCAAGTGCGTCAGTTTTTTGATGATGTACCTGAGTTTGAACGCATGCTGGTGCGCTCTGGGATTATCTTGGTGAAGTATTGGTTTTCCATCACCGATGAAGAGCAACAAATGCGCTTCTTAATGCGGGTCCATGATCCCATGAAACAGTGGAAGCTCTCCCCAATGGATCTGCAATCCCGTGTTCGCTGGGAAGCCTATACCAAAGCCAAAGAAGAGATGTTTGCTAAAACCAATATCCCCGAAGCCCCTTGGTACATAGTGGAAGGCAACGACAAAAAACGCGCCCGCCTTGATTGCATTCATCATCTGCTGGATCACATCCCCTATCGTCCGGTGGAGCATGAAAAAATCTCTCTTCCTGAACGTCATTTTGACCCGGACTACGAGCGCCAAACCCTTCCCAATGAATTATATGTGCCATCCCGGTACTAATTAAAAGCCTTGATTTATTAATGGATTAAAAAAGAGAGGGAATTCTCATGAGTAATGCAGAAGCGTTAACCAGCCCACAGGTATCCAATAGCCATAGATGGCGACAATGGTTACTGGTAGTGCTGATGATCTACATCCTAATCAGCGCTGTGAGCATCATAGGCTCTGGCTTTAAAGCGGCCACTGGCGGCCATGCACAGGAGTTATTTGCCTTTGCCTCCAACCCTTATGTGGGCTTGGTCATCGGCATCATCGCCACGGCTTTGATTCAGTCATCCTCAACGGTTTCATCCTTAATCGTGGGCATGGTGGCGGGTGGTTTACCGGTTCACATTGCCATCCCTATGATTATGGGTTCGAATGTTGGCACCACAGTTACCAATACCCTAGTGAGCTTAGGCCATGTCCGGGATAAAGATGAGTTTCGCCGAGCCTTCTCAGCGGCCACAGTCCATGACTTCTTTAACCTGATAGCCGTCGCTATTTTCCTACCATTGGAGATCATGTTTGGATTACTAGATAAGGTATCCAGCTGGCTCACGGGCTTCTTTATCAGCCCTGAAAGCTACTCCATGTCAAATATCAATGTGATCAAATCCCTTACCAAACCCCTAGTTAATGCGGTAGACACTGCCACAAGTGTGCTGCCAGGCAGCTTTGCTGGGGTTGCCATGATCCTCATTGGCTTAGTCTTGATTTTCTTCGCCATCACCTACATTGGCAAACTGCTCAAAGTGCTGATGGTGGGCAGAGCTAAAGCCATCATGCATTCGGCCATTGGCCGTGGTCCGATTACCGGGATCGCCTCTGGCGCATTGGTGACCACCTTTGTTCAGTCGTCCTCCACAACCACAAGTTTAATGGTTCCTCTGGCGGGGTCTGGCACTTTCAGCCTAAAACAAATCTACCCCTTCATGCTCGGAGCCAATATTGGTACCACTGTCACCGCTCTATTAGCGGCTACGGCTATCACAGGTTCACTGGCTGCATCCGCTCTGGGAATTGCGCTCGTTCACTTGCTATTTAACCTGTTCGCAGTGGCGGTGATTTTCGGCTTACCTTTTTTACGCAACTTACCCATCAGGGGCGCTGAATGGTTAGCCGATATTGCCGCGGAGCAGAAAGTCTACGCCGCAATCTGGGTACTGGGCGTATTCATCCTGGTACCAATGTTACTGATCTTGGTCAGCCTAATCTTCTGATTCATTGACGAACAAAAAGGAAAGACACTATGAACCGTCTAGAACGCCTGTCTCAACAAGAGCTCGAAATCATCCTTGATGACACCGAAGCACACATTCATCAAATTCGGGATGAATTGCGCCGACGCTCGTTAGAATCACAACACACTCAGATTGACGACATTGCTTTAAGCCCTGAATGGACACCAGTGAAATGGGGGCAGGTGCGAACATTCTTTCAGCATGTGCTGGCGGAGCTGCGAGATCGCTCATAGAGACTGCAGCGCCATAAAAAAGAGCGGCTATTGCCGCTCTTTTTTCTTTACTGACTTACGTTAAAACACCCAACGTATACCAATACCAGCTTCTTCAGAGGTATTTTGGGGTTCATAGTAATATCCATACCCAGGACCTGTGCACCTAGGTGTAGAAATATAGTCGGTGTCCGAATCCCCTATGTCCCAATAGCGATAGTAAGGCTCTATGGCAAGGGAGCCCCCACCATCAGACACAGGCATGGTAAATTTCAAAGCAAAGCGATAGCCTTTACCACCTTCTTGAGTAAAGACCCCACTGCTGCCACCACAGACTTCATCAATACCTGAGTAATTACGCCCGGCGATAAAGTAGTCGTACTCCGCACGTAATGCCACTTCCCAGCCACTGGCTAAGCTACGTTGCCAGTTCAACCCCACTGGTATGTACCAATAGTATTGCTCCCGCGTATAGCCCGTGGTTCGAGTACTGGTTTTCATGCCACTACTGTCATCAGATAAGTAACGTTGGCCAATCCCAGCATAGGCGTGCAGTTGGGACCGAGTTGACTGATACAAGCGCGGTCCAAACAAGGCCCGCATTTCGAATAGATTATTAGGGATATCTTGGAGGGTTCCAGAACCTTCGTAGTCCATATCACCGAAGGCGTAGTCCACTTCCAATGCGACAAAGGTGGAGCCATAGTTAGTAAAGCGTCCTTGGAAGCCAAAAAGGTTGCCCTCTTCGCGCATGACACCCGGTTCCACATATTCAATAGATGAGTAGGAGATCCCAAGCTCTGTTTGGCCTGCGGCCATAACTTGGGTAGATAATGTTGCTGTAACCAATGCACCAAACATCGGCCAAGCCATCCTTGGTTTTAAGCTAATTTGCATGGTGTTCTCTCGTTAGGAAAGTATCTTTAATCCTACACCATCTAATAGATTTGACAGCCTTTTCTATCATTTTTAAGCGAGAAAAGGCTGATTGAGTGATTAACGACTAGCTCCCCCATTTCCAAGCATGTTTTTCTCCATTTTTCGGTAACTTAGGGATTCCATCAGGTGTTTTCTGGTCACGGTAGTTTGCTCTAAATCCGCTAGGGTTAAGGCAACCCGTAGTACTCTATGATAGGCCCGCGCAGACAGCTTAAGTCGATCGAGTGCCTGTTGCATAAAAACCTTATCGCTATCATTGAGGGCGCAGATGCGTTCCAGTTCACGGCCACTCAACAAAGCATTTTGGCACCCTTGTCGGGCCCGTTGTCGAGTAACTGCGGCTTCTACCCGTTGACGAATGGAATCACTGGCCTCTCCTAATTCTTGTTCGTTGACGAGCACATCCGTGGGTAGCGGGGGGACTTCCACATGCAAATCAATGCGGTCTAAAAAAGGCGCCGACAGTTTTTTCAGGTATTTCTGACTGGCGGAGGATTGGTAGTATTCTTGGCCTCCACTGTAGGCTTCATTGCTAGCGTTCATGGCAGCCACCAACTGAAAACGGGCGGGGTAAGAGACTTGTCCACGGGCTCTAGAAAGGTGCACCTCGCCATTCTCTAATGGCTCACGCAGCACTTCCAACACCTTGCGATCAAACTCGGGTAATTCGTCTAAGAAGAGTACGCCACGATGGCTCAAAGAGGCTTCTCCAGGCTTAGGCACTGATCCTCCGCCCACTAAAGCCACCGCGGAGCTGGAATGGTGGGGGCTGCGAAAAGGCCGCTCTGACCAATGCCAGTCGATCCCCATTTTGCGCCCAGAGACGGATTGCACCGCCGCTACTTCTAAGGCTTCCGATTCAATCATTCTTGGCATGATGCCTGGCAATCGTGACGCCAGCATGGTCTTGCCGGTTCCCGGAGGGCCAATGAACAGTAAATTATGAGCCCCGGCAGCGGCGACTTCGAGGGCCCGCCGCGCTTGGTATTGGCCTTTTACATCCGCCATATCTCGCAGGTGTTGAACAGGCACTTCTGCTCTTGGCACAGCAGAACATAATTCCAGTTTCGATAACCCCAGCAAGGCCGCCGTGACTTGGGTCAGATGGTGTGCATGGTAGATTTTATGCTCGACTAATCCTGCTTCGTTTGCATTTTCCGATGGACAGACCATTTTGCGTCCCGCAGCCTTAGCTGCCATGGCAGAAGGCAGGACGCCGGGAACCCCACGTAAATCCCCTGCGAGTGCCAGCTCCCCCACAAATTCATATTCGCCGAGTTGGCACTCAGCTAACTGTCCGGAAGCTTTTAAAATACTGATGGCAATCGCAAGATCGTAGCGCCCCCCTTCTTTGGGCAAGTCCGCTGGCGCTAGGTTGATCGTGATCCGTCGTAAGGGAAATTCAAACTGGCTGTTGATAATGGCGCTGCGCACACGATCTTTCGATTCACGTACAGCGGCTTCGGGCAAGCCTACAATATTGAGAGACGGTAAGCCGTTGGAAATATGCGTTTCCACGGTAACGAGAGGCGCCGAAACCCCCACACGGGCACGGCTGTATACAGTTGCTAAGCTCATACTCACTCCTTGAAATGGCTAAACAATCTAATTATCCCTAGGTCACGTATTACATATAGGAGGATCTATATGAAAAAACTCAACCCAAACAAGCTACTACTCTCAAAGTGGACGTCCGCTGTTCCAAAAAATAAAGAGAAGCATTTTATTGTGACCGAACTCATCAGAGATGAAGATGAGATCGTCACTGAAGTGGTGCTCGAAGCCGTATATAACAAGAACACCTACCCAATGCCTTGGCAGACCTTGCAACAAGATCAATGGTTACAAGGCTGGAAATAACCTTTACTTGTCTTCTGTAGCTTCCAGCTCCGCTAGACGCGCTTCCAATTGGACAAGTTTCTCACGGTACTTTTGCAGCATCTCCGCTTGCACCTCAAACTCTTCTCGAGTGACAAGGTCCATTTTGGTTAAGGTGTTTTTAGCCACTTGATGCAGTTGTGCTTGGATTTCTTCTGCTGGCAGCTTACCTAGGGTGCTGGCAGCTTGTTCAAGTCCAGTGCCCAGTTGCTTTATAAATTGATCAATCATACTGACCTCTTGGTTTGATTCCTGTTCTCTTCATTATAAGAGTCCAACTTAAGAATGTCTGTACACAATTATGCCCCATAATCGCACTCCTCAAACGCATCCTTTAAGTGCACAACCCGAATCAAAGCCAACACAAAGACCCTAAAAAAAACCATAAACGCCCAATAGGGGCGCAGTTTTATTCACTAAAAAATCTGTAATAACAAACAAATAACACTGCAAATCACAATTTAGACCAGCCTATTACGCCATAATGCACCAAAATTGAACAACCGCACCAGCACCACTCTTTGCAAACTCCTTACAGTGAATGAGCAAAAAAAGAGGTCTAAACTTGCAAGCCCTTTAATAGCAAGGGATTAGCAGGTTTTATCGGTCTTTTCTTTAACATGGCACACTCCTTGTATAGTTCTAAACACCTGCGACACGACAATAAGCCAGACTTAATTAAGGAGACTGTAGGTATGAAGCTTATCACTGCCATCATCAAGCCATTCAAACTGGATGATGTTCGCGAAGCACTTTCTGAAATCGGTGTACAAGGTATTACCGTGACAGAAGTTAAAGGCTTTGGACGTCAAAAAGGTCACACAGAACTATACCGCGGTGCGGAATACGTTGTGGACTTTCTACCAAAAGTAAAAATCGAGCTAGCCATTGCAGACGACATGGCTGACCAGGTTGTTGAAGCCATCTCTAACGCTGCCAACACTGGCAAAATCGGCGACGGTAAAATCTTCATCGTTAATCTTGAGCAAGCGGTTCGTATTCGTACCGGCGAGACTGGGGAAGACGCGGTTTAATTACTGCTCGAATCTTACAAGCCTTTAGGGGGGCGAAACATGCAAGATCAAATTTTTCACTTACAATATGCCATGGACACCTTTTACTTCTTGGTGTGTGGCGCACTAGTTATGTGGATGGCAGCCGGCTTCGCAATGTTAGAAGCAGGCCTTGTACGTGCTAAAAACACAACTGAAATCCTAACTAAGAACGTCGCGCTTTTTGCGATCTCTTGTATCATGTACTTGGTTTGCGGTTACGCAATCATGTACGGCGGCACTTGGTTCCTTTCTGGTATTCAAGACGTAGACGTAGCGTCTACGCTATCTGACTTCGCTGGCCGTGAAGGTGGCTTCGAAGGCGGTTCTATTTACTCTGGCGCTTCTGACTTCTTCTTCCAGGTAGTATTCGTTGCAACAGCAATGTCTATTGTATCTGGTGCAGTTGCTGAGCGTATGAAGCTTTGGGCTTTCCTAACTTTCGCAGTGGTAATGACTGGTGTTATTTACCCACTAGAAGGTTCTTGGACTTGGGGTGGTGCAGACGTATTCGGCATGTACAACCTAGGCGACATGGGCTTCTCTGACTTCGCAGGTTCAGGCATCGTACACATGGCCGGTGCTGCAGCAGCACTTGCAGGTGTTCTAGTACTTGGCGCTCGTAAAGGCAAATACGGCCCTAACGGCGAAGTACGTGCGATCCCAGGTGCAAACCTACCTCTAGCCACTTTGGGTACATTCATCCTTTGGTTGGGTTGGTTCGGTTTCAACGGCGGTTCTGTTCTAAAACTTGGCGATATCGCTAACGCTAACTCTGTTGCAATGGTGTTCCTAAACACTAACGCTGCAGCAGCAGGTGGTGCAGTAGGCGCATTGATCCTAGCACGTATCCTATTCGGCAAAGCAGATCTAACAATGCTTCTAAACGGCGCTTTGGCTGGTCTTGTTGCCATCACTGCTGAGCCTTCTACTCCTTCCGCTCTTGGCGCTACGCTAATCGGTGTTGTAGGTGGTCTGATCGTTGTGGTTTCTATCCTGACTCTAGACAAACTAAAAATCGACGATCCAGTGGGCGCTATCTCTGTACACGGTGTTGTAGGTCTTTGGGGTCTTCTAGCAGTACCTCTAACGAACGACGGCGCTTCTTTCGGTGGCCAGATCGCTGGTGCTCTAACAATCTTCGTATGGGTATTCGTAGCAAGCTTGGTTGTTTGGTTGGTTATCAAAGCAATCATGGGTGTTCGTGTTACTGAAGAAGAAGAGTACGAAGGTGTTGATATCTCTGAATGTGGTATGGAAGCATACCCAGAGTTCAAAAAATAATCTCTAACGATTATTAACTCTTCTAGGAAACCCTCGCCTCGGCGGGGGTTTTCTTATTTGCATCACATCTAATCTGCAAAACCCGCCAAGAAGTGCGATATAGTACCCACATCACTGCAATCTATTTTGGAGCTCCCATGTTGGAAGATCTACACCTTAAGATCCGTAACTTAACACTTGATGACTACCCACAAGTCAAAGCCCTCATGGATCGCGTCTATCATGACATTGGCGGTTCATGGCCAAAAAACACGATTCGCAAACTCATCAAGGATCTACCAGACGGCCAAATCTGTCTGGTTGACCACGACCAAATCGTGGGTATCGCCCTGTCTGTTAAAGTGAACTACCAGCGCTTTAGCAACCCCCATACCTACGACGATCTAGTGGACCAGCGTGAGCGTATTTACCATGATGAAAATGGCGACGCCCTTTATGGTTTGGACGTACTGATCGACCCAGAGTACCGAGGTTACCGTCTTGGTCGACGCTTGTACGAAGCTCGCAAAGAGTTATGTCGTCAAGAAAACCTGATCGCCATTTTGGCTGGTGGCCGCATTCCAAATTACTACCAGCATGCGGATGAAATGAGTCCAGCAGAATACTTAGAAGCGGTGGACAAACGTCGTATCTACGATCCGATCCTTACGTTCCAATTATCGAATGACTTCCAAGTCACTCGTTTGCTAACTAAATACTTACCGGAAGACGAAAAGTCCCGTGGTTACGCAACGCTGCTCGAGTGGAAAAACATCTTCTACGAACCAGAGACCACTGTACTTGAGTACCGCAAAACGCAAGTGCGTATCGGTGCCGTACAATGGCAAATGCGTGAAGTGGGCAGCGTAGAAGAGTTACTGAAACAAGTGGAATACTTCATTGATGCATTGTCCAGCTATAAGAGTGACTTCGCCCTATTTCCCGAATTCTTCAATGCGCCATTGATGGGCTTAGCGCCGGATCAAACCAACCAGACCGAAGCCATCCGCTTTTTAGCCTCCTTCACGGAGCGCTTTGTGAGCGAAATGTCACAGCTGGCAGTGAGTTACAACATCAACGTCATTACCGGCTCCATGCCAGTGGTTGAAGACGACATCATGTACAACGTCAGCTACCTATGTCGTCGCGATGGCACCATCGAAGAACAACGCAAGATCCACATTACGCCACATGAACGCCGTGACTGGGTCATCGAAGGCGGTTACGAAGTACGTGTGTGGGACACGGACGCAGGCCGCATCGGTATCCTAATTTGTTACGATGTGGAATTCCCAGAGCTTGCCCGCCATCTTGCATCCCAAGATATGGATATTCTGTTCGTGCCTTTCTGGACAGATACGAAGAACGGCTACCTGCGCGTGCGCAGCTGTGCTCAAGCTCGCGCCATTGAAAACGAATGCTATGTGGTCATCTGTGGTAGCTGTGGTAACTTGCCGCAAGTGGAAAATCTGGACGTTCAGTACTCACAAGCTGCGGTATTCTCCCCGTCAGATTTCTCCTTCCCACATGATGCTGTCATGGCGGAAACCACACCCAACACAGAGATGCTAATGTTCTCTGATTTGGACTTGGACAAGCTCAAACTGGTTCGCAGCGAGGGGTCTGTAAACAATCTAAAAGACCGTCGTTTGGACCTTTACAGCATTGATTGGAAAACCCAATAAGCCAAAGCCTGTGATACCATACTGATCATCTGGTGAGACAACTCAACGGCCGCTGGCACCACCAGCGGCCGTTTGTATTTTTAAGGAAGGAAGACCCATGGCCAAAGCCAAAACCGCCTTTGTCTGTAATGAATGTGGCGCCGACTATGCTAAGTGGCAAGGCCAGTGCCAAGCCTGTGGCGCATGGAACACCCTGCAAGAATTTAAAGTCAGTAGCAGTAAAACTTCTGCTCGGGTCGCTGCCAGCCAAGACACCCGTCGTCAGGGATACGCGGGCGCAACAACCGGCATTCAAGACTTATCGGAAGTCGACTTGGGGGATGTTCCCCGCTTTAGCTCTGGCGCCAGTGAATTTGACCGAGTGCTGGGGGGCGGCTTAGTGCCTGGAGGCGTGGTGCTCATTGGTGGTCACCCTGGAGCGGGTAAAAGTACCCTGCTATTGCAAACCATGTGCTGGCTCGCCCAGCAGCAAAGCGCCATGTATGTGACTGGGGAAGAATCCTTGCAACAGGTCGCGATGCGAGCCCAGCGGTTAGGACTCCCTACCAAAAACTTAAAAATGCTGTCTGAGACCAATGTTGAATCCATCATGGCAGTGGCAGATCAAATTAAACCCAAAGTCATGGTGATCGACTCCATTCAGGTGATGCACTTGGATGGCATTGAATCCGCCCCCGGTAGTGTTTCCCAAGTACGAGAAAGTGCTGCCGTCTTGACACGATTTGCCAAACAGACTCAAACCACTGTGCTGCTGGTAGGCCATGTGACCAAAGATGGCACACTGGCAGGCCCTAAGGTACTAGAGCACATGGTGGATTGTTCCGTTTTATTAGAAGGCTCTGAAGATTCCCGCTTTCGCACCTTACGGGGCATGAAAAACCGCTTTGGCGCCATCAATGAGTTAGGCGTATTCGCCATGCTCGAAAACGGCCTTAAAGAAGTTAAAAACCCCAGCTCCATCTTTTTGAACCGCTCCAATCACCCTGCTGCGGGCAGCTTAGTCATGGTGGTATGGGAAGGTACACGCCCCCTATTGGTAGAGCTACAAGCCTTAGTGGACGACTCAGCGCTGGGGAACCCTCGTCGCGTTACGGTGGGCTTTGACCACAATCGATTGGCCATGTTGTTGGCTGTATTACACAAACACGGTGGGTTACTGACCGCAGATCAAGATGTGTATCTAAACGTGGTCGGCGGTGTCAAAGTCTTGGAAACCTCCGCGGATCTAGCCGCCATTGCCGCAGTTGTCTCTAGCTTCAGAGATCAGATCTTACCCCATGATTTAGTGGTACTTGGGGAAGTCGGCTTATCCGGCGAAATCCGCCCTGTGCCATCGGGTCAAGAGCGCATCAGCGAAGCAGCCAAACATGGCTTTAAACGTGCGGTGGTCCCCAAGGCGAACTGTCCTAAAAAGCCTATTCCGGGAATGGAAGTGGTCGGTGTGGAGCGCTTATCTGAAGCACTGGAAGCTATTTTTGGTATTTAATCTATCAGGAATACTCAGAGATCGGCGTGGAGAATAAGTCCTGGACTTCTTCTCCCTCCATGCCATAGGGCAAGTCTTTTTCCGTGGACATGTCGAGGCGCTCCTGACGGGCCTTTAATAAACGCTGCCAGCGAGTTTTGCACAGTTGGATCACCTGACGGCGCTCCACCTCTCCCATGGTGTGCCAGTGAAAACGCTCTTCTCGACTGCGTAAACACCCTTTGCAAAACCCTTTTGCACTGCTTTGGCAAACGCCTCGACAGGGGCTTTCAATGTGAAACAGCTCAATTTGCTCCATTGTTTCCCCCATGAATGGTGACCTCAGTCCGTGACCAACTGATAATCGTAGATCTCTTCCGGTGACAAAAAGTACACCCGCTCTGATGGTGCCGCATCTAAGGTAAACCAATAAAAGCGCTCAGGAATCCCCATAGAAAGATAAAAATTAATGTAACTGGCATGGACTGGATCCGCAATGTTCACATCACTGCCCCATTCTCTGGCATCGCGCCAAGAATGCACTGCCACACCAGCACCGGCGCCAATAGAACGCTCAACCCCTCCTAAGAATAGGTCGACGCCACCGGATAGTACATAGCCCGTACGAGCAATATGGGTATTTAAACCCAGACGTCGAATCATCCTAGCGGCTTCAATGGTGGCAGCTTGATCTAACGTTCCAGGCACATCCACCAACACCAACTCAGTGACATTTGGATGCTCGCTTAACATGGCTTTCAGCTGCTCGGGGAGCTGACTGTCTAACACCCCCGACAGGTAAGCAGCGTTTTCATCCACATAGAACGACAACTCTCCTTGCCCTTTGTCGGTGTGATACGTTTGTACGGGTGACCCAGAGCAACCCGCTAACAAAGCCGCACACACCATCCACACAAAGACTGCTCGCAATGAGTACCAAGAGAAAAACAAGTCCTTACTCCTTATAAAGCCTGTACCGATGTTACCCTGTGTTCTTACATAAGAGCTAGTAAAGCTTAGTCCACATTATGTCTTCACAAACAAGTAAAAAGTCCGTTTAGAACTATGAATCACAATACAAATTAAATCCCGCAAGATATATCCCTAGCGGAATATCTACCATAGCGTACACTTAATTTATATCTCTGACCGATAGATATAAAATCCAGTTATTCACTTTCTTTTACTGACTGTTTACGGAGTATTCCATGGCTCGTAGATTTTGGGCACTTAAGCCCATAACCCTTGCGTTTACTGCTGCGTTTCTTCTTAGTGCCTGTTCTTCTGAAGAAGAAACCACCACAGAAGCTGCTGCCCCAATCATTCGACCAGTAAAACTGTTTACTGTTGATTCCACAGATGCGGTCAGCTTTCGAGACTTCCCCGCTGAGCTTAAAGCCAGTGCCGAGTCCAATTTAGCCTTCCGTGTTGGCGGTCAGGTGACAAAACTTAATGTCAAAGAAGGTGAGCGTGTAAAACGTGGCCAAGTATTGGCATCTCTGGACCCGACGGATTACAAACTACAGGTCGAATTGTCTCAAGCCAACTACGATCTGGCCAAAGTTCAGTTTGATCGTACTAAGACCATGTTGTCTCAAAGGGCTACATCACAAGCCCAATACGACGAAGCAAAAGCTAATCTAGATCAAGCGCAAAACGCTCTGCAAACCGCTCAAAACCAGCTAGGCTACAGTGTTTTGAAAGCTCCTTATGATGGCATTATTGCGTCTCTAGACATCGATAATTTTGAATACGTGGCTGCAACACAAACCATTCTTCACATTCAAAATATCGAGCAAATGGACGTGGTTTTCCAAATCCCTGAGCGCTTGGTGGCGAACGTACGTAAAGTTGCCTTGGAGTACCACCCTAAAGTTTCCATCGATTCAGCCCCAAACCAAACTTTTGAAGGGGTATATAAAGAGCACCGTACCACCCCTAACGAAACCACTAAATCTTACGACGCCACCTTATCATTGCTGAACTCTGAAAAAGCCAGCATCAACCTGCTACCAGGTATGACGGCAACGGTTAGCCTAGACATCAGTGCGATCAGTGGTCGTCCGACACACATCACAGTGCCAATCGAAGCGGTGATGCGTAAGCAGTCTAACGAAGGCCAAAAACAAAGCGTCGTTTGGATTTATAACCCTGTGTCTGAAACTGTCTCACCACGTGATGTCACCTTGGGTGATATGACCCAAAGCCATATTGAGATCACATCCGGCCTCAGCGCTGGCGAGCAGATTGTCTCCGCTGGCGTAAACAGCCTAGCCAACGACATGCAAGTACGCCCATGGACTCGCGAGCGAGGAATTTAAGTTGAATATCGCCGGTTATTTTATTGAACGTAAAGTATCCAGTTGGCTTGTAACCCTCATCCTGTTATTGGGTGGGGCGATTGCATTCACCAACTTGGGACAGTTGGAAGACCCAGAGTTCACCATCAAGGAAGCTCTGGTCATCACCTATTATCCGGGCGCAAGTCCAGAGCAGGTAGAGGAGGAAGTCACCTATCCTATCGAGCTTGAGTTGCAAAACCTGCCCTATCTCGACAAGGTAGTGTCTACCTCTAAAGCGGGCTACTCCAAGGTCCAAATCACCATTAAAGACACTTACCGTGCGGAACAGCTCAAACAGATTTGGGACGAAGTACGCAAGAAGGTCAACGACATGCGTGGTAGCTTCCCTACGGGGGTTGGCACGCCGATTGTGGTGGACGATTTTGGCGATGTGTACGGCATCATGCTTGCGGTCCATGGTGAGGGCTACCCTTACAAAGACCTAGAAAACTACGTGGACTATGTTAAACGTGAGCTAGTGCTGGTTGATGGCGTAGCGAAAGTGGCTGTCGCAGCAGAACAGAGCGAACAAGTGACCATCGAAATGTCACGCTCTAAGTTGGCCAATATGGGCGTATCACCTTCCCAGCTACAAACCCTGTTAGCAAACCAAAACGTGGTGTCTGACGCAGGTAAGGTACAGGTAGGCTCTGAGTACATCCGCATTAGCCCAACGGGCGAATTCCAAGACATTTCCGAATTGGAAAACTTGATTGTCGGCTCCCCTGGTGAAGACAACTTGATTCGTCTAAAAGACGTCGCCACGGTCAAACGTGAATACCAAGATCCACAAGATCAGTTGGTGAATTTCAACGGCGCCAGTTCACTCCTATTGGGCGTCTCGTTCAGCAACAACGTCAACGTGGTTGAAGTGGGCAAGCGCATTGAAGCCCGCCTTCATGAGCTTGAATACCAGCAACCTGTAGGCATCAGCTTAGATACGGTTTACTTCCAGTCTAAAGAAGTAGAGAAATCCGTCTCCAGCTTCCTAGCGAACCTTGCCGCGGCCGTGGGGATCGTAATCCTTGTCTTGCTTGTATTCATGGGAGTTCGCTCCGGCATTCTGATCGGCTTAATCTTATTGCTTACAATCCTAGGTACTTTCATTGTCATGGAGTACTTCAACATCAACCTTCAGCGGATTTCATTAGGGGGGTTGATCATTGCTCTGGGGATGTTGGTGGATAACGCCATTGTGGTCACTGAAGGGATCTTGATTGGCCTACACCGGGGGCAAACCAAGTTTGAAGCAGCTTCCGCCGTGGTTAAACAAACTAAGTGGCCCTTACTCGGCGCAACCGTTATTGCGGTTACAGCCTTTGCACCGATTGGTTTGTCTCCGGACTCTGTGGGTGAGTTCGTTGGCTCCTTGTTCTATGTCTTGTTGATTTCCCTGCTTTTAAGCTGGGTAACAGCCATCACTCTGACACCATTCTTCTGTGACCTGTTCTTTAAGGAAAACAAAGAAGCGATGGCGTCAGCCAGTTAAGGTGTTGCGTCCCATCTTGAATGATGCCCAAGCCCGTCGTTTAGGTATCAACAAGTCGGACCTAGACGAAGTCTTGTTGACCAATTTCACCGGTGCAGAAATCGGCACCTACCGAGATGGTACTGACTTACTGCCGATCATTCAGACGGTGCCTGAAAGTGAACGTGTGGCCATTGACCAGGTACGTGATCTACAGATCTACAGCCCTGCAAGCGGTGCATACGTATCCGTATCAAACATCGTAGATGGATTTGAAACCGTTTGGGAAGATCCCATCATCGAGCGTCGTGACCGTAAGCGTACGATTACAGTGAAAGCCGACCCACTCATCCTTGGAGATGAAACGGCCATGTCTGTATTCGGTCGCATTCGTGGACCCATCGAGCAGATTGAACTTCCACCGGGCTACACACTCGAATGGGGTGGCGAATATGAAAGCAGTACCGATGCACAGGCGAACATCTTTACGTCTCTGCCAATGGGTTACTTGTTCATGTTCATCATAACGATTTTGTTGTTCAACTCGGTACGCGTGCCACTGGTTATCTGGTTCTGTGTGCCTTTGGCGCTGATCGGTGTGTCCGTCGGCCTGTTGGCAATGAACGCCGCCTTTAGCTTTATGGCACTGCTGGGCTTCCTCAGCCTATCGGGCATGATCGTGAAAAATGGTATCGTTCTCGCGGACCAAATTAACTACGAAATCGCCCAAGGTACGGAAACCTACGAAGCCGTGTTTAAATCAGCGGTGAGTCGTGTTCGCCCCGTATGTATGGCTGCCATCACCACCATCTTAGGTATGGTGCCATTGCTATACGACGCCTTCTTTGAAGGGATGGCAGTTGTCATTGCCTTTGGCCTTGGCTTTGCCACCATATTGACACTTATTGCTGTGCCGGTGTTCTACGTCATGTTGCACCGAGTGAAGTACCGAAAAGCCCGCGACTTTAATATGTAAGGTCGCACACCTGCCCTCAAGCGCATTCGTGCTTGAGGGCTACGGATGTTGTTATGCGAATTGAAGATTTATTAAAACTCGACGTAAAACTGTTAGTTTCGTTTCAAGTCATTTTAGAAGAGTGCAGTGTATCCCGCGCCGCAGAGCGTTTAGGCGTGACTCAGCCAGCCCTGAGTAAATCCCTACAGCGTTTACGGGATCTGTTTAACGATCCGCTGTTTACTCGCCAAGCCTATGGATTAAGTCCAACTACACGAGCCTATGAGCTGAATGAGTTGATCTCACCGATCTTGAACTCCATGACAAACTTACTTCAGCCAACCCAATTCGACCAGGCTACCCTAAAACGCCGTTTTAACATTAAAGCGGACGAAGAAATACTACTGACGTTTACCGAACCTTTGTTGGCCATGCTCCATTATCAAGCCCCGAACATACGCTTGATGACCAGTAACTGGACCCAGGAAGGCTTTGAAGACCTTATGAATGGTGTGGATCTCGGCATCATTAATGTGTCCAGTACACCGAATAATATTCGCAGTAAATTAGTCGGTGCCATGGATGCGTGCGTGATTCTAAGCGAATCCCACCCACTCTATTTCAAAGAAGAAATTACCTTACGAGATTTAATGCAACACAACACCGTAGTGTTCAACATTCGTAATTTCCGCAGTGCGACCACCTGTGTCACCATCGAAAAACTGGAGCGCTTAGGCTACGAGATTGAACCTAAGATCGAAACCGACAGCATTACTGTGACCATTGAAGCGGTAAAACGCGGCATGGCATTAATCGGTTCCGCACAATTAGGCGAAATGTTTAGCAACATTGCCGATTGCAAAGAGGGATTCTCCTCCATACGAGTCGCACCTTTACCAATTGACGCTGTGGAAGCTGACCCCTACAAAGGTCGCCATCCCATTCAAATTTGCTGGCATGAACGTTACGACAAAGACCCTGCTCACCAATGGTTTAGAGAGCAAGTGCTTCGCTTTATGCGTGAATCCCCTTGGATGTACTACGACTGAATATAAAAAACGCGCCTTAGGCGCGTTTTTTATAGGATCATTCGTCTATCGTGGCTCGAATCCATTCAAACCGTGGGATACTTTCGCCGTCGATGATGACACTTTCTAAAAACATCGCTTTAGGACGCACCCACCACCCAAACTCGCCATAAAGCGCCTGGTAAACCACCATCTCTTCTTCCGTTTCACTGTGTCGCGCTACTCGCTCAACCCAGTATTCTGCACCTTTGTAATGTTGGTACACCCCTGCCTTAATGGTACTTTTCTTCATGATTTTTCTAAATTCGACTCAATATGTCCAAGTTATTGAACGATAGGTCGCAATTACGAAAATAGCCACCTACCCGTTCCGTTCGCCTTCCGCGATAATCAATCCATTGTCTGCTTATCTTTTAGGAGCGTCCAGTGTATTTAGTTAGACCCGCTGACTTTTCAGACTTACCAGCACTAGAACGCTTGGCTCAAAACGCCGGAATCGGTATCACCAACTTTCCTGCGAATCGAGAGCGTCTTAACGACAAAATCGCCACCTCCATCCGCTCTTTGCAAACCGATGTGGTGCAGCCGGGCAACGAATCTTATTTATTTGTTTTGGTCGACACAACAACTGACCAAGTTGTGGGTTCCTGCGGAATCGACGCCATGGTGGGGGTAGATTCACCGTTTTACAGCTACCGTATTGACGAAGTGGTACACGCTTCGCCGCAACTTCAGATCCATAATCGTGTGCCTGCGTTGTTTTTATGTCACGACTACAGCGGTATGAGCCGTCTGTTCTCACTGGTCATTGATCAAGCCCATCAAAACACTCAAGCCATGGCGCTTTTATCCAGAGCTCGTCTGCTATTCATTGCTCGCCATCCTGACCGTTTCACAAAGAAACTGTTTGTGGAACTACGAGGAGAAAGTGATCGCAAAGGCTATTCTCCGTTTTGGGATGCCCTAGGACGCCACTTTTTCAGCATGGACTTTAAAAAGGCGGATTACTTATCCGGGGTCAGTAATAAGCATTTTATTGCGGAGCTAATGCCTCGCTACCCTATCTATGTGCCAACCTTGCCAGAGGAAGCACAAGATGCCATTGGGGTGATCCATGAAGACTCAGAGAAAGTCGCCGACATTCTGCTTAATGAAGGTTTCATATTCCGAGATTATGTTGACATCTTTGACGCTGGGCCAACCATCGAGGCCCGTGTACAAGATCTAAAGACCGTCAGTAGTCAGCGTATGGGGAAAGCTCTGATTGACACCAAACTATCGAGCAAAACCCCTTACTTAATTGCTGCAGGTCACCTAGAAGACTTCCGAGTCATCAGTGCCAACGCCGAGTCCCAAGTGGCTGGCTTAGTTATTCATCCAGATACCCAACACAGCTTAGGCTTATATTCAGGTAGCCGTATTCAATGGGCTGAACTTTAATTAATAGAACAACCGGGTCACCTAGTTACGACCCAAGCTGCAAAAGAGGAACACCGCTATGATGGTAATACGTCCGATCAAAAAGGATGACCTAGCAGAGCTATACCATTTAGCCGAACTGACAGGGGTTGGCTTTACGTCCCTAGTGGCCGACGAGAAGATTCTAACGCGAAAGATCCAAGCCTCTCTTGATGCTTTCGATAAAGAAGACATTGAGCAACCAGACGAAGAGAGCTATCTATTTGTCCTGGAAGACACCGAAACCAACCAAATAGTAGGCACCTGTGGCCTGCTCTCAACAGTGGGTCTCGACGAGCCTTTTTACAGCTACCACCTAGGCACCATTACCCACTCCTCCCGGGAACTTGGGGTTCACAACATGCACCCCACATTGGTACTTAACAATGATTACACTGGCTTTAGCGAAGTCTGTACTTTGTTTTTAAAAGAAGACTACCGCCACTCACGTAACGGCCAGTTGCTGTCAAAAAGCCGCTTTATGTTCCTAGCCCAATTTCCAGAGCGCTTTACCGAAAAGATCTTCGCTGAAATGCGTGGCGTGTGTGATGAAGAAGGCGTCTCGCCCCTATGGGAAAGCCTTGGCCGTCAGTTCTTCTCCATTGATTTTGAGCGAGCCGATGAACTAACCGCCCATGGTAACAAGCAATTTATCGCTGAACTGATGCCCAACAATCCGGTTTATGTGAACTTACTCCCTCAAGATGCACGGGACGTACTAGGCAAAGTCCATAAAAACACCGAGCCTGCCCGTCGCTTACTGGAGCAAGAAGGCTTCCGTTTTGAAAACTACGTGGACATCTTTGACGGTGGCCCAACCCTCGAAGCACGCATCCAAGATCTACGGGCCGTGCGCGATAGCCGTCTTGTTCTAGCCACTATTGGCACACCAAAAGGGGCGAACGAAGGCGCACAATATCTGGTTTCTAATGCGAAGCTGGACGAATTCCGTTGCATTCTCATCCAACGAGCGACACCACCGGGCAGCGGCCTTGTACTGAGCCAAGAAGAAGCCGACGCGCTACTGGTTAAGCACAAAGAGCCCTTACGTGTGGTGGAACTGTCACCGTTCACCAGTCGCTAATTTACCGAGGAGATCCCATGAAACAACAGCATTTTATTAATAACCAGTGGGTCGCTGGCCAAGGTGCCCTTGTCACCTCGATTGACCCTTCTGACGCCTTTCAAGTTTGGCAAGCCAACAGCGCTACAGAAGCTCAAGTAGACGACGCAATCAAAGCCGCCCGTGCCGCCTTCCCTGCATGGGCCAACCGCCCCATAACTGAGCGTACCGAGATCATTGATCGATTTGCCGAGTTGGTAAAACAACATACGGAAGAGATCGCCCTACTCATCAGCCGTGAAACAGGCAAACCCATTTGGGAAACACGTACCGAAGTAGCCGCTATGATCGGTAAAGTAGGCATCTCTAAACAAGCCTATGACGAGCGCACAGGTACCAAAAGCTCCGACATGCCGGGGGCAAAGGCAGTCTTGCGCCACCGTCCCCATGGGGTAGTGGCTGTCTTTGGGCCGTACAACTTTCCGGGGCATCTACCTAACGGACATATTGTTCCAGCCTTGATTGCTGGCAATACCATTGTCTTTAAACCCAGTGAACAAGCTCCAGCCGTATCGGATCTGATTATTCAGCTTTGGCAGCAGGCAGGCATCCCAGCTGGCGTGCTTAACCTTGTTCAAGGAGAGCGCAATACTGGTGTAGCCCTAGCCAATCATCCGGGAATTGATGGATTGTTCTTCACCGGCAGCCCTGAAGTAGGCCATGTATTACATGATCAGTTTGCAGGCCATCCGGGTAAAATTTTGGCGTTAGAAATGGGGGGCAACAACCCCTTACTGGTGTCTGAGAAGACTCAAGATGTCCGTGCTGCTGTCTATGAAATCATCCAATCTGCGTTCTTGTCAGCAGGTCAGCGCTGCACCTGTGCACGTCGACTCCTGTTGCCAAAAGGCGCCCATGGAGACGCCATTCTTGCGGCACTCGTCACAGCGACTAAGGCCATAAAGGTTGATCGGTTTGACGCTACGCCAGCGCCCTTTATGGGACCCATTGTTTCTGCTGGCGCAGCAGATGCCCTCTACCAAAACTACCAAAAGCTTGTTGAGCTTGGGGCTAAGCCTGTGGTGGAAATGACCCGTGGGGACGCCAATACAGGCTTTGTTACCCCAGGGATTGTGGATGCAACAGCCATGCTGTCTTCTCTACCAGACAAAGAATACTTTGGTCCATTACTGACGGTCATCCGTTATGACTCTATGGATGACGCCATGGCACAAGCAAACAATACTAAATTTGGTCTGTCCGCAGGTATTTTGTCGGACGATCGTGCCGAATATGAGTGGTTCTTGCAGCACAGCCGTGCAGGCATTATCAATTGGAACCGACAAACCACTGGCGCGTCTAGTGCGGCGCCATTTGGTGGCACAGGAGCCAGCGGAAATCACCGTGCCAGCGCCTACTATGCTGCAGACTATTGTGCCTACCCAGTGGCCAGCATCGAAGTGGAATCACTGCAAGTGCCTGACACTCTACCAAACGGCATCACCCTTTAATTATATGATTCAGCAAGAGGTCACCATGAGCCAAGCAATCGAAGCGAATTTCGACGGACTTGTCGGCCCGACTCACAATTACAGCGGCCTATCCTTCGGCAACGTCGCCTCCCAGAACAACTCTGCTAAGCCGTCAAACCCTAAAGCGGCGGCAAAGCAGGGCCTTGTGAAAATGAAGGCACTAGCGGATATGGGCTTTGTACAAGGCGTTCTCGCTCCCCACGAACGTCCACATATTCCGACTTTGCGCTCTTTGGGCTTCACCGGTTCTGAGTCTGAAATCTTGGCTCAAGCAGCGGCTCAAGCGCCAAAGCTACTGGCGGCGGTCAGCTCTGCATCCTGCATGTGGACGGCCAATGCGGCAACCGTTTCACCCAGTGCAGACAGTCGCGATGGTCGAGTGCATTTCACGCCAGCGAACTTGGTTAACAAGTTCCATCGCTCTATTGAGCATCAAGTAACGGGAGAGATCCTAAAAGCCACTTTCCCTGATACTGACCACTTTGCTCACCATCCTGCATTACCGAGTGTGGAACACTTTGGTGACGAAGGGGCTGCCAACCATACTCGCTTTTGTCACGACTATGGTCAGCAGGGAGTGGAATTTTTCGTGTATGGCATGTCAGCTTTCAATACAGCTGTGCCACGGCCGCAAAAATTCCCTGCCCGCCACACTTTAGAAGCGTCTCAGGCGGTCGCACGTAACCATGGTCTAAACGGTAACAAGGTCGTCTATGCACAGCAAAATCCTGATGTGATCGACGCAGGGGTGTTCCACAACGACGTGATCGCAGTGGGCAACCGCAACGTGCACTTCTACCATGAGCAAGCGTTTCTAAAACGTGAGCAAATGAAAGCGGACATTCTTCGAGCATGGGGGGATGTGGATACGCCTTTTTACTTTGTAGAGGTCCCTGAGGTCGCTGTCAGCGTGGCCGATTGTGTGCAGTCTTATTTGTTCAACAGCCAACTTGTGTCCCACCCTAACGGTGATATGACTCTTGTTGTGCCAGGGGAAGTGGAAAACAACCCGAGAGTTTGGGCGTATCTAGAAGACCTAGTAAACCAAGGCACGCCAATTAAAAACATTCAGGTTTTTGACCTTAAACAGAGCATGAGCAATGGTGGTGGCCCTGCCTGCCTTCGCCTTCGAGTGGCGTTAAATCAGACAGAACTGGCGGCGGTGAACCCTGCGACACTCATGAATGATCGCTTATTCAACACCCTGAACAATTGGGTCGATAAGCACTACCGAGATCATTTAGTGGAAGCGGATCTGGCTGATCCTAAATTACTTCAAGAAAGCCGACAGGCATTGGATGAGCTCACTCAAATCCTTCAGTTAGGCAGTGTCTACGACTTCCAAAAAGCTTAACAAGCAACACAAAAAAAGCCTTTTGATCTGATTAGATCAAAAGGCTTTTTAATAGTTTTAGAATACCCTTACCTTTAAAAGTGCTCACCGTTCTCGAAGTAATCTGAGCCTTTCAGATCACGGAATATCGTGGTGATATCTTGCCCTGCATTCACGAGGGGACGAAACAAGTCATCAACAGCTTGAGCCACCTTTGCTTTCACCTCAGGGCCTCGATCAAACCAAAGAATCTCAATGAATGGATAAGCAGGAGATGCGCCGCCCACCGCAAAAAAAGTGGAGGCTTGATATTCAAGTGTGAAATGGGAGTTCGGCGTTTCTGTTAATTCAGCTAGGTTTTCCACTAGCAAATCAGAAACGGACTCTAAGTCTTCCAACGGCAAACCGCGGACACGGATATGGGGCATGGTCTGTTACCTGTGATTCAATCAGATGGCAATCTTACCATTCATCCACATAATCAAACGAGTAGCTGTCCACCACTTCCCCGTCTTTTACGATGTCCACTGACCAAACACCATCAAATCCAGGCATCAAGCGTTTGCTCGACCAAACACGCCAGCGCTCACCACGGATATCAAATGGAATCTCAGCTTGCACATCGCCATCTAACTTCCAGCGATGTATTACCTGGCTACCGGCCATATCACGTAAATCGGTGAAGAAGTAGACACGCTGAATTTCACCGTATTCCACCTTGATCACATCACCAATATTATCAATGGGTTCACGGTCGATAACGTCTGACGCAAATTGGGCTCGCGCAACGGTTCCGGCTGCAGAGGCTACGGACATTCCTAACAAAGCCACCACAACCAGCAAGGAACGAATCAGAGATAGGCGCATAAATATTCCTATTGTCCTTTGAGTAGAAACCCTCATTCCATAGTGACTGAGGGCATGCATCTAGTAACTAAAAGCTAGCTCAAAACTCAGATCGCGCGACGTTTTTTTATGTAGAAAATTGCAACTTAGAGCGCTAGACCGATCATTAAAACAACCCTATCCGGCAAACTCAAAGGTTTTTCTGAGTACTAAGCTTTGTGACGATCCGCTAGCGGTGTAGAGAAAGTGTACTCCATGTCCCATGGGAAGCGAATCCATGTATCTTGACTAACTTCAGTAATAAATGTGTCAACCAGTGGCTTACCTGCTGGTTTAGCGTAAACCGTTGCGAAGTGGGCTTTTGGCAGCATCTTGCGGATCTCACGGGCCGTTTTGCCAGTATCCACCAGATCATCTATTAAGATGTAGCCTTCGCCATCCCCTTCAACACCTTTCAGAATACGCAAATCCCCTTGCTGGTTCGCCGTGCCACCTTCTTCACTGGAATCGTAGCTTACGACACAGATAGTATCTATTAGACGAATGTCCATTTCGCGACAAAGGATCGCCGCAGGAACCAAGCCACCACGAGTAATGGCGATAATGCCTTTCCAAGGACCTTGCTCTAGCAAGCGCCAAGACAAAGCACGCGCATCACGATGTAGTTCATGCCAAGATACAGGAAAATCTTTTGAATAGGGGTTCATTCTTCGCTCCTAAGCTTTTCTCTCTAGAAATCCGTCGCCCGATATTAAGATAGGACATACCAGTCAGATTAGTAAGCCGCGCATTTTAGACCAATCGGTTAAAGTTTTTCCATAAAAATCGCCTATTCTTGGGCAAATATCGCTCAATTAGGTGACAAAACTTACCCCTTTAGACTCAGAGGCAAACCTGCCGCCACTAAAGTGACCTTATCTGCCACAGCCGCGATCTTTTGGTTCAGCAGGCCAATTTCATCCCCATAGCGTCTTGCAAGCTGATTTGTCGGCATAATCCCTAAGCCTACTTCTGCTGAAACCAATACGATTGGCCCCTGATATGCCGATACAGCGGCCAGCAAAGCTTTTGTATGCTCTGCTATGTCTTGAGGCTCTTCTTGGCACAGCAAATTCGTTATCCAAAGAGAACAGCATTCAAGAATCACAGCTGGGACTATATCCCTAGCGTTAAGGGTGTCTAATTGATTCGCCAGCTGAATGGGCTCTTCGATCAAACACCAGTGATCTGGTCGCTGAGCCTGATGTTTAGTGACCCGTTCCGCCATGCCCTCATCCCATATCTGAGACGTGGCCAGATACACTACCTGTTCGCTTTGCGCGGCAATCCAAGTTTCTGCATAAGCACTTTTGCCACTGCGTACGCCTCCTAGTACTAAATGAATCATGCTAACTCCTTTAGCTGATGTCCCTGCAATAATTTGACCAACGCATGATTTAAACGTTGCATTTCATGACCCGCGGGTAAAGATACCCTTATCCAACCATCTCCTAATCGTACATGAATTCCCACAGAGTGCAGGGCATTAAAAGCTTTTTTGGCCTGTTCAGGTGACGTGCGCCAAGTATAAAAAAGCAGTGTATGGGTCACCTCTTGGGAGTCAAACAAGGTATTTAACTTAGGAACTACTTGGTCTTGGAAATACCCATTGCGTTCTGTCAAAGACGCCTTCGCCTCGGCTTGCCATTCGCTGTCTCCCAAAGCTTGCACCAGAACCTCTAACGCAGGCGTTGCCACCGGCCAAGGGCCTATCAAGCTACGTAACGGCGCTCGCCACATCTCATGGGCAAACGCGAACCCCACCCGGGCACCAGCTAAACCAAAGAACTTACCCGCCGAGCGCAATACAAAACAGCGTTCAGGTAAATCGCCCTCTAACCAACTGCGCTCCGGGGCAGCATCTAAAAACGCCTCGTCCACAACTAGATAGCGTTGTGCATCAGACGTTAGCCTTGCCATCAACTCAACTCGGGTGGACGGGTTCATTTCCTCAGCAGTGGGATTATTAGGGTGAATCACCACAGCCACATCCCACTTTTGGTCTAAAAGCTCTTCAAGCGAACCATAATAATGCAGGGAATAGCCCCATTTTTGCCAACAGTAACCGTGCTCCTGATAGCCAGTTTGTGGAACCATCACCTTTTGCCCCGCCCCCTGCGACTGCAATAGGGGCGGTAACACTTCAATGATTTGCTGGGTACCCGCGCCAATGGCCACAGGACTTTGACCAAAAAAGTCTTCTGCAGCTTGATACAAACGCGCCTGATCCGGCAGCTCGTACCAGAGTTTTGGATCTATTTCAGGAATAGGCCAAGGCTCTCGATTACAGGCAGAAGATAAATCCAACCAATGTTCAGCTTGGGACATTTTGCGCTGCCATGCTTCCAAATCCCCTCCATGTGAAGGCGGTTCTAAATCAAAAAGCATAGTACTATCGCCCATAAATAAACGCCCTTATCCACCAACCAGATCGACTTATCCAAATCCTCAACCGTTGGCTCCCTTCCTTCTCCCAAACAAGGACGCTCTTGGGTTTCGCCAAAATACTGAGCTTTACCCCCAAGCTTCACCGTCAAAGCGCCTGCGCCCGCTGCCATGACTGGCCCTGCGTTTGGACTCTTCCAGCGACAACCTTGCTGACGGGCACACCGCATGGCAGGCTCCCGCTTGCCACACACCGCATATGTCAGCACCACCAAACGCGCTGGAAGATAATTCAACACATCATCAATACGCGCCGCACACCATCCAAAATGCAGCAATGACGGAGTTTTGTATCCCCACATGGCATCTAAAGTGTTCGACAAACGGTAGCCCAGCGCTCCCACAGGACCGAGCAACACAAACCAAAAAATCGGTGCAAAAATCGCATCACTGCCATTTTCCAGCACGGACTCAATGCCTGCTTTTGAAATCTCTCCCTCTGATAGAGAAGAAGTGTCACGACTCACTATACGTCCTACCGCTTCGCGGGCGTCATCCAACCAACCATGACGCAGAGGCTCAGCAATGGCCACCCCATGCTGGCGCAAACTCTGCCAACCAACGGTGAAATACAGCACAATCGTTCCTAAAATAAACTCAAGCCAATCAGGTAAGACGGCTAACAGCCACCACAACACCAGCACAAATGGCAGCACAGCCAACCCCCAAGCCAGCACACCGTTTAAACGCTGCTGACAGGGCTTCACTTGAGCTGGTAACTGCAACGCAGAGCGACACCAGTCAACCCACTTACCAAAACCAACCAAGGGATGCAGAACATTAGGCTCACCAAACAAGCGGTCGAGCAAGAGCGCTACCAGCAAAGACAGCGCAGTGGTCGAAATATGACCGAAAAGAAAATCCATCAGGTTGTCCACGACATGATTCAATTAACAAAATGCGTAATTACGCTAGAATTGCCTTCCATTGTAATAAAACTATCGGGCAATCCACATGCGTTTTTTTAATCTTATGGTGCAGGGAACCACTTCTGATGCGGGTAAAAGCACCCTAGTCACAGCACTTTGTCGCCTGTTCAAAGAACGCGGCCTCCAAGTCGCCCCATTCAAACCGCAAAACATGGCCCTCAACAGCGCCGTCACGCCGGACGGCAAAGAAATCGGCCGTGCCCAAGCCGTACAGGCCTATGCCGCAGGGGTGGAACTGGATGTGGACATGAACCCTATCTTACTCAAGCCTAACACCGATATTGGCGCCCAAGTCATCATCCAAGGGCATTCCGTTGGCAACATGAATGCCGTGGGCTACCACGAATACAAAACCATCGCCAAAACCGCCGCACTGGAATCCTATCAGCGCCTTGCGGACAAATACGACAGCGTTGTCATCGAAGGGGCGGGGAGCCCCGCCGAAATCAACCTACGTGCCCGAGATATCGCCAACATGGGCTTTGCAGAGAGCATCGACTGCCCTGTCATCATCATCGCCGACATCGATAAAGGGGGCGTCTTTGCCCACCTGGTTGGCACCCTAGAACTACTCTCAGAAAGTGAACAAGACCGAGTAATAGGCTTTGTGATCAACCGCTTTCGTGGGGACATTGCCTTATTACAATCTGGCTTAGATTGGCTAGAAGAACGCACCGGTAAGCCTGTACTCGGCGTATTACCTTACCTTACTGGCTTTCACCTTGAAGCCGAAGACGCCGTCGCCCAAAGCCCATTAAAAGCCTCTGAGTCACAACAGCTACACGTGGTCATCCCTATCCTACCTCGTACTAGCAACCACACCGACTGGGACGCACTGCGCCATCATCCTAACGTCCAAGTGACCCTAATTGGCAAAAACAGCCCCATCCCACCGGCCGACCTCGTCATCTTACCGGGAAGCAAAAGCGTACAAAGCGACCTAGACTTTTTAAAACAACAAGGATGGGAAAATTACCTCGCACGCCACCTACGCTATGGCGGCAAAGTACTTGGCATCTGCGGTGGCTTCCAAATGCTAGGCCAATACCTTGATGACCCCCTCGCACTGGAAAACAGCGAACCCAGCTCCAGCCCAGGACTTGGCTACATCCCCATGCGCACCGAACTGAAAGATGGCAAACAACTCAAAGTCCGCCATGGTCAACTGCCCCAACTTGGCAACGCCAACATCAAAGGCTACGAAATCCACAGCGGCATCTCCAACTTCGACACCGCCCCGGTCCCATTCGCTCTACTAGAAGACGGAACCCAAGAGGGCTACCTATCTGCCGATGGCCAAATCATCGGCACCTACCTACATGGCCTATTTGACGACGCAGACGCCCTTGCAGCCATACTAAAATGGGCTGGCGCCACCGACGCACAAACCTTCGACTACGAAGCCTTTAGAGAAAAAGAAGTCGCACGCCTCGCCAAAAGCTGCGACCAACACATGGACATAGACAGCCTCATCGAACAATGCCGACAATTCTATGAAAACTCCCACAAAATGGACTTAGGGTAAGAAATTTCAGACCAGCCTAAGCAGAATCCTAATGTCCATTTGGAGCGCACTCTAGGACTTGTCCGTGGAGCGGAAAATGGACTTAGGATGAAGCATCTCGGGTCAGCTTACAGAGCGAAGACTAGGAACCCAACAGTAGAGAATCTATTGTCTATTTGTAGCGCACTCTAGGACGTGTCCGTGGAGCGGAAAATAGGCATAGATTCGACTTTCTAAAATACGAAAAATAAATTTAGGATGAAGCATTTCAGACCAGCCTAAGCGGAATCCTAATGTCCATTTGAAGCGCACTCTAGGACTTGTCCGTGGAGCGGAAAATGGACTTAGGATGTAGCCCTTAAAATCAACGGGAAATAAAACTAAGCAACTTCCTCAGGATGAGGTAAACGACGCCCTCGGAAAATCACCAACTTCCTCTGATAGCGCCAATACAAAACCACCGCCAACACAGACAAACCAACCCCAAGCCCCAAATAGAAACCGCGAATATTCAATTCAGACGCCCACGGACTCAAATGGGCCAACCAATAACCAAGGGGAATACTCAAACCAAACAAAGACAACCCCATGGCAATCATACTTGTGCGGGTATCCCTAAAGCCCCGCAAAGCACCAGTAAAGACCGTCTGCACCATATCTGGAATCTGATACGTAGCAGAAATCAACAGAATCCCAGCCGCCATAGCGACCACCTCTGGGTTGCTCGAAAACAGCAAAGGAATCTCATGTCGCAAGCCCTGAGTGACTAAGAAACATACACCTACATACACCGCCCCAAGAGACAGAATAATCTTAACGCGACGCTGCACCTCATCAATGCCAGAGGTTGCCATGGCTTTGGCCACAATAATCGCCGTCACCGCACTCATGGCCATCAAAGGCGTAAACAAAATCGTACAGTAAGACATCACAATCTGCCCGGCTCCTAGGGCTAAATCCCCAAAAGACGAAATCAACCAAGTCAAAGAAGAAAACAGACCAATCTCAAACGAAAAGGCAAAACCCGCTGGCATCCCCACCGCGAACAAAATCCCAAAGTGACGTGTGTAACGCCACTTGATGCGAGAAAACAAAGTGTCTTTGTTAAATTTCAGGTCGTATAAAATGAACACAAACAACGACAAATACACCGCTACAACCGAAGCAATCGCTGCTCCAGCGGCGCCCATTTCAGGAAAACCAAAACGACCATAAATCAGGACATAATTGAAGATAACGTTTAACACCAGACTTAAAAACGCTACTAAAAGAGGGATTCTTGGCTTACCTGCCGCCTCAAAAACATTCTTATAGGACGTCATCAAAGCCAGCGCCATAAAGGCTGGAGAAAATAAATACAAATACAAAGAAGCGACGCGCTGGGTTTCTGGTTCAGTCGCCATCAAACGTGCTGCATATGGCAGCACAGTCAAACTCATAAGCGCACCAACCACCCCTAAAATGATCGACAACCCCAACGCTTGAGACATATAAATATTCACCAAGCGGCGCTGGCGGCCATGTAAATGTCGGGTCACCAAGGGCGTCAACCCAAAGGTCACACCAATCATAAAACACGCCACAGGCCCCCATAGACTAGAGGCCAAACCCACAGCAGCCAAATGCAGCGCATCATAGTGTCCCAGCATCATTGTATCCACAACACTGATGGAAAGTTCTAACGACATGGTTAAGATCATAGGGAACAATAGATGAAGGATTTCACCTAAAGCAGGATGACGCTGAGTAAGCTTTTGAAACATGATGATTTAATCGTTACAGTGCATAGATAGGAGCGAGGGGCGAATTTATCACCAACTGGTCAACTTTGCACGGTCACATGAGAAAAATGCACCAAGGATGTGCTTTTCAAAAGGGCAATACGTGCTAATATCCGCCCCCACCCTATGATCAGAAAACCAACTAGGATCAATGGATTATGACCGTCTTAAGCACATTAGGCCCGCTACTCGCTGCGTTGCTCATAGGTTACTTTATCAATGTTAACCTGCTCACACCTAAGCTCGTAAACAAGGCCCTGAGTCAACTGACTTACCTTATTTTATTACTGATCGGGTACAGCATCGGCGCCCTCGATAACCTAATGGCCAAAATCGGCATTGCCGGCTATCAAACAGTGGTATTAATCATTGCTACCACCCTCCTGCCATTACTTTGCTTGTGGATAAGCGGTCGTGTTTTCCACGCCAGCGCCAGCAAGGTAGAACATGTGGATAACAGCCGTTCTACGCGTCAAGCCCTAGTGGATGCCATCCAAACCCTTGCAGTGGTATTCGTAGGCATCGTCTTAGGTTGGTTGCTCAAAGAATGGATTCCCAATGTCGACAAACCAGTAGAATGGCTACTGTATTTACTGCTGTACTTAATCGGCTGCCAACTTCGCCAAGGCAACTACCGCCTTCGTAAACTGCTACTAAACTCCCAGGGGGTCATCATTGGCACTGTCGCCGTCCTAGCAACCTTGGTATCAGGACTGATCGCAGGCACCTTCTTAGGACTGGATTGGAACCATAGCTTAGCCGTTGTATCAGGCTTTGGTTGGTACAGTTTATCCGGCATCTTGATTACCGGTTTAGGCGATCCCATCCTAGGTACAACCGCCTTCTTACTGGATCTCGGACGAGAAATCATCGCCCTCATCTTCATCCCCATGCTGGCACGCATCAGCAGCCATCTGTCCGTTGGCTATGCAGGTGCCACCGCCATGGACTTTACCCTGCCCCTTTTAGGCAAGGTACACGGACCAGACATCGTCCCTATCTGCGTCGCTAGCGGCTTCATCATGAGCGTACTAGGCCCCATCCTAATCCCACTCTTCATGGGCATGTAAGAAGTATCTAGGACTGAGCGGAATCCTAAAGTCCATTTGGAGCGCACTCTAGGACGTGTCCGTGGAGCGGAAAATGGACTTAGGATGTAGCCTTTCGGGTCAGCTTAAGGAGGGGAAAAATTAATTTTGGAGTTAGCCAAAAAGAATCTAGCGTCTATTTGGAGCGCACTCTAGGACGTGTCCGTGGAGCGGAAAATAGACGCTAGATTCGATTTTCTGATGAGGTGGAACGTAAGCATTTAGGCCTAAGCGAAGTCCTAAGGTCCATTTGAAGCGCACTCTAGGACGTGTCCGTGAAGCGGAAAATGGACTTAGGATGTAGCCTTTCAAATAAGCCATGAAGCAGAAAACAGACTTAGGGTGTCGCCTTTCACACTAAGCAATTACCCGATGCCACAAGCCAAGGATATTCCCTTGATCCTGCTCTGATACATTCTCAGCATTCAGAGTGTCTTTTAGAATCTCTTCAAAGTACTGGTCAAACGCCACATCGCCCTCTTCCTCTGCAGCACTGTGAAGCCCTAACAGCCCCAACAGATAAGCGCAGTAAAACAGCTGATCACCATCGTCTGCTTGATGCTCTAGATCCCGCAGCTTATCGCACAAATCATCTGCGCGTTCTGAGTAAGTCGTCATAAAAATCCTATATATAAGAAAGCCGACCTCTCCCTGATACAGCGAGAGGTCGGCTTTGGATGTCTTTATTAGTTGTTACGGCTTAAGTTTCAATGTCTCAAGAGTACGAGCGCGAACTTCCAGCAACAAGTCAGTATTTTCAACAAGTGACTGGCCGTAAGAAGGCACCATCTCTTTCAGCTTGGTTTGCCATTCATCAGACGCTACACGGTCAGCAAAACAACGCTCAAGAATATTGATCATGGTATTAACCGTCGTTGAAGCACCTGGAGAAGCCCCTAGCAAAGCAGCAATAGAGCCGTCTTCTGCGGCGATTGCTTCGGTACCAAACTCAAGCTTACCGCCACCGTTCGGATCTTTCTTAATGATCTGAACCCGTTGACCTGCGTATGCCAAGCTCCAGTCTTTATCTTGTGCATCAGGAAAGAAGTTACGCAATGAATCACAACGATCTTTGTGAGACTGACGTACTTCGCTGATCAAGTACTTGGTTAGATCCATGTTGTTCTTACCCACACTCAGCATGTTGCCAAGGTTGTCAGCTCGAACACTCTTCATCAGGTCAAACACAGAACCTTGTTTCAAGAACTTCGTTGTGAAGCCAGCAAACGGGCCGAATAGAATGGCTTTTTTACCGTCAATGATACGGGTATCTAGGTGAGGCACAGACATTGGTGGCGCGCCAATTGGGGCAGCACCATACACTTTAGCAAAATGCTGCTCGACCAATTCTGGTTTTTCACAAACAAGCCACTGTCCACTGACAGGGAAGCCGCCGTAGCCTTTGCCTTCTTTGATGCCGGACTTCTGCA
Organism: Marinomonas vaga; assembly: GCF_055388305.1. Lineage (NCBI taxonomy): Bacteria > Pseudomonadati > Pseudomonadota > Gammaproteobacteria > Oceanospirillales > Oceanospirillaceae > Marinomonas > Marinomonas vaga. Next base: position 1,765,982 of record NZ_AP043903.1, on the reverse strand, counting down.
ATAGAGGCAATGCACCGCCACCCGCACCTAAGAAGACAAATTTCGCATGAATATCACGGTGGGAACCATTTTGGTTAATGGTGACCTTCCAAGTACCGTCTGTTTGCTTCTGTAGATCCACTACGTCAGCACTCAACTCAACGTTAAAACCTTCTTGGGTCGTTAGGTGTGCCGCCATGCTACGGGCAATGGCACCGAAGTTCACATCTGAACCGTGCTCAATACGAGTCGCCGCTAATGGTTCGTCACCGGAGCGGTTTTTCATGATGAGTGGCATCCACTCAGTCATCTTTTCGCGGTCTTCAGTGAACTGCATTTCTCTAAAGGCTGGATGGGCACTCATGGCCGCATGGCGAGATTTCAGCATCTCGACATTACGCGCGCCCCATACAAAACTTTGATGTGGTACGCGGTTAATAAATTGCTGAGGTTCTGGCAATAAGCCTTTTTCAACTAGGTAAGACCAGAATTGTAGGCTCACTTCAAAGGCAGCATTGATGTTCACTGCTTTATCGATGTTGGTAGAGCCGTCTGCATTTTGAGAGGTATAGTTCAATTCGCAGTAGGCTGCATGTCCAGTCCCTGCGTTGTTCCAACCGTCAGTACTTTCTTGAGCAACTTTTTCCAAGCGCTCCACCATAGAAATGGAGAGAGATGGATCAAGCTCTTTTAGTAACATGCCTAAGGTGGTGCTCATTGCACCGCCGCCGACTAATAGTACGTCTACAATGTTTGAGGTCATATGATTTCGCCGTGTCATAGCCAGTTTGTAGTGTGAGAGTGGCGTAAAAAGAAGGCTCTTGGCCATAAGGCAAGGTACGGATAAGACATGGTTCAATGACTCATTCGAACCTTTCCTATGCTATCTGGGTGGAGATATTTGCACTTCGTCACCACTCTCCTCAGAACGCCTTCCAAAGTGGATGAGTAATCACTCTGGCAAAAACGATCAACCATGCAGGCCTTCTGAGCAGGTGTAGACTCGATTATACGGTTTATAACCATGAATGTCTTGAGACGATGGTATTAGTTTACCTTCAAAAGTGACGCTCTCACGCATTTTTTTACGTAAAAATGTCGATGATTAACGCCTTGTTTTCATAGGGAAACCCAGATATTTCAAGGTCGACGCTAGCCTATACAATTAAATACAGAGAAAAGCTTTATAAATCCAAGAAATAGCCGATATTAATAGAGTGGTTAGAGGATAAGCACACAGCACATTCACGAGGTCTGTTATGAAAGCGATCGACATCATGACAAAGGACGTTATCACCGTGGAGATGGATACTCGTTTACCAGATGTAAAACTTCTGATGCAGCAGCATCAGTTTCATCATTTGCCTGTGGTCGACAAAGGCCAACTTATTGGGGTGATTTCAGACCGCGACCTGCTACGTCTTGTCAGTCCTTTCATTGGTAAAGTGAACGAACAAGCCCGTGACCTTGATACGCTCAACCGCGCCGCCCATCAGGCCATGACACGCCAACCCATTACCGTTAAAGCCGATACAGATATTAAAGAAGCCATCAATTGGATGTTAAAAACAGGGATTTCCTGCGTTCCCGTGGTTGATGATGAGCATTATGTAATTGGCATCATCACTTGGCGCGACCTCATCGCTCACGCCAAGTATGACTGACGGCTGACTATTTGAAGGTGAAGACGTAACCTGACGCACTCAGGTAATCGGCTTCCCGCTGTAGGTTTGCGAGGGTCAAAGGACGGCTATCCAACCAGCCTGGCAAGAATTCCGCATGCAATGACTTATCCGCTGCTTTTAAGGTGAACATTGGCATGTCCCCTTCTTTGCGATCAATATGCAGCATAATGGATAAGCGTAACAAGATCGCCAAACGGTCAAGATCCTGCTGATCACTCTTAGTAAAACGGAACTCCAAAGACTGGGTAAACTTACGACGATGCCTTAGGACAAGACTTGCTAAAGCTTGCTGCTCCTGTTGGGAGAACCCCGGCATGTCAGATTCACTGATGATGTAAGCCCCATGTTTATGATAGCGGCTGTGGGAAATGCCCAAGCCGCATTCATGTAGCAAGCTCGCCCAGCGCAAGATATCTTCATTAGACAAGGAATCTAGTAGCCAGTCTTCTTTCACCTGAGCCAGCATGGACAAAGAAGTGTGGGTCACCAGCTTCGCCTGATCCATGTCTATATGGTACTGGTTCAACATGTAGTTCACCGTACGTTCACGAATATCCGTGTCCGCATAACGTCCCATAATGTCAAACAAGACACCTTCTCGCAGAGCGCCGACAGAAAAGTCCATTTGCTTGATGCCAAAACACTCAAACACTGCAGTCAAAATCGCCAAGCCAGCGGCGATGGTGGATTTGCGTTCCGGCTTCAGACCAAGAATGTCGACCTTATCCGCATGTCCCGCGTCAAATAAGAACTTTTGTAGCTGCTTTAGCACCTTAGGCGTAATGCCTTTTTTACTCCAGCCGTTCTCAACTGCAATGTTATACACCGCTTTAATGGTGCCAGAGGAGCCAATGGCCACGTCCCAGTTTTCGTCTAAATAATCATCTTGAATACTGAGCAACTCTAGGCGAGCCGCAGTGACGGCTTTTTGAAAGTTGGATTTAGTAATAGTGCCATCAGCAAAGAAACGTTTTCGATAGCTCACACAGCCCATGTGCAAACTTTCCGTGAGGATAGGCTCCAGCTGCTGACCAATGATAAATTCCGTGGAACCACCACCTATATCAACCACAATACGCTTCTGATCCCCATGATCCATGGTCCGGGCAACCCCCACATAAATCAGACGAGCTTCCTCTCGCCCCGCAATGATCTCAACCGGGTGGCTAATAATGTCCATGGCTTTAGAAATAAAGTCATAGCGATTCTTGGCGGCGCGCAGGGCATTGGTGCCTACGATACGTACGGAGCCATGGGGGAAGTCATCAATCACCTGGGCAAACTGAGCAATACAGTCCAACCCTCTTTTTTGGGATTCTTCATCTAAGGTGCCGTCATCTTGTAGACCAGCGGCAAGCTGAACCTTTTCTCCATACTGGCCAGTGATCCTAAGTTGGCCATGGGCGACTTGCGCAACCACCATATGGAAGCTGTTTGATCCAAGGTCTATGGCAGCGATTTTTTCGAAGGGAAAGTCATGCGATTGTTGCACTAAAAGTGATTGCATCCATTAACGCCTTTTCGAGAATTCAATGTATTGGCGAAGATTAACTGGTTTAGACGAGTGTGTCATGGGCAAATTCTCCCTCTAAGGGACTGGAAATACAGGGAGCAAACCATGACATTTACCAAAAACGATCAAAAAATTAGCAAAAAACCGCATAAATCGGTTGTAAAACTATAGACCTTGGCAAATTGTCCAACTATAGTTACTCAGTCTGCTGGATACGCTAATTAAATATTTAGAGCGTTCTGGTGACTCCAATCAGGTGTTACACGCTGTTTCGACTTGCATCGAAAGCAATATGAATCCCAGCCATGGTTATTTTCCTTAGCCGGAATTCGGTGTCGATAGGCAGCTTATTTTATGCAATTTTCCCGACACTGATCATTTAACGCGGTGTAACAACATCACCATGATCCCGTCATTTGTCCTCATATGAGCCAAAAACTAAACTCGTTTATGAACCTTACCGAATTAAAAAAGAAATCAGTACCAGAACTATTAGATATCGCAGCGGAAATGGGGTTAGACAACCTTGCCCGCTCCCGTAAACAAGATGTTATCTTCGCTATTCTTAAGCGCCACGCTAAAAGTGGAGAAGATATCTACGGCGATGGCATCCTTGAAATTCTGCAAGACGGCTTTGGCTTCTTACGCTCTCCAGACAGCTCATACTTAGCAGGCCCTGACGATATCTACGTTTCCCCGAGCCAAATTCGCCGTTTTAACTTACGAACAGGTGATACCATTGCCGGGAAGATCCGTCCGCCAAAAGATGGCGAACGCTACTTCGCACTGTTAAAAGTAAACGAAATCAACTTCGACAAGCCTGACAGTGTCCGTAACAAGATTCTATTTGAAAACCTGACGCCATTATTTGCGGATGACCGCCTAGTAATGGAAACAGGTAACGGCTCTACGGAAGACATTACCTCTCGAATCATCGACCTAGTGGCGCCGATGGGTAAAGGTCAACGTGCTTTGGTGGTATCACCACCGAAAGCCGGTAAAACATTTATGTTGCAGAACATCGCAAATGCGATCACCCGCAACAACCCAGAATGTCACATGATCGTATTGCTGATCGATGAACGTCCTGAGGAAGTAACAGAGATGTCCCGTACCGTTCGCGGTGAAGTGGTTGCCTCGACCTTCGACGAACCCCCAGCTCGTCACGTTCAAGTGGCAGAAATGGTCATCGAGAAAGCAAAACGTTTGGTTGAACACAAAAAAGATGTCGTGATCCTATTGGATTCCATCACGCGTCTGGCCCGTGCTTACAACACAGTGATCCCTTCCTCCGGTAAAGTATTGACCGGTGGTGTGGACGCCAATGCCCTAGAACGTCCTAAGCGCTTCTTCGGTGCTGCCCGTAACGTAGAAGAAGGCGGTAGTTTGACGATCATCGCCACAGCCTTGGTTGACACTGGCTCTAAGATGGACGAAGTCATCTTCGAAGAATTTAAGGGTACTGGTAACTCCGAGTTACACCTTGACCGTAAGATCGCTGAAAAACGCACCTTCCCTGCAATCAACATTCGTCGCTCCGGTACGCGCCGCGAAGATCTGTTGACGACAGAAGACGAACTGCAGCGTATGTGGATCCTGCGTAAGCTTCTGAACCCAATGGAAGACATTGCGGCCACAGAATTCCTCATCGACCGTCTTAAAGTCACCAAGACTAACGACGAGTTCTTCGAGTCGATGAAAGGCAAGAACAAATAAAGGCGATTCATTCGTCTTTCAAAAAAGCCACTTTACACGTTTTCGTGAGAGTGGCTTTTTTTTTCCAACGAGACGCCGATATAATACCGCAACATATGATCGCCCCAGAGCGACACACGAGAGAATGATGGAGTAGTCTAGGTGAAAGACGTCAGCGCAAAAGTGGTTCAGGTTGAATCACTCAACAGCACAGTATTCGCAGCGAAGTTACAACTGGAAGACACGAGCTTTATTGCAGGGCAATATTTAATGATCGCCTTACCCACTGGCGAGAAAGTGCCTTACTCGATTGGCAGTGCGCCCCACGAATTACCGTACCTGACGCTTTACATCCTAGTGTCTGATGAATCCTCATTAGCCTTCAAAGTGGTTGAGCATTTACAAAAGAGCGACACTGTTGAACTCAGTATACCTGGAGGAGACGCTCATATTGAATCGGCAAATCAGCCGTTCGATGCCCCACTACTTCTGATCGCGGGCGGTACTGGCTTTGCTCAGATGAAGAGCATCTACGATGACTTACTGCACAAGCAATACCAAGGAGAAGTACACTTCTATTGGGGATTGCGCACCTCAGCAGACACCTTCATCATGGATTGGATCGACAGTCACAGCGCCCCAGACAACTTCCATATTCACGTGGTATTAAACGAAGGCGATAACAACTGGCTAGGCCGTACAGGCTGGTTGTACGAAGCTATTTTAGAAGATCACCTAGAGCTAACGAATAGCCATGCGTTCATCAGTGGCTCCGTTGGTATGGTCTATGGCACCTTAGATCAATTGGAAGCCAGAGGCATTAACGAGAAAAACTGCCATTCAGACGTGTTTGCCTACGCCCCACGCCCTAGCAAATAAGCAATTTTAAAGAAAAATCTTATTTGAAAACAATTCTCATTACTGATAAATTAAACCCACATCAGTAATGAGGTTTGTATGTCCGGCTCCCCCAAATTAGAAGATATTTACCGCGCGCACCATCCGTGGCTCTCTAATTGGCTTCAAAAGCGTCTTGGCTGTCATGCTCAGGCGGCGGATTTAGCTCAGGACACCTTTGTAAAACTCATCACCAAACCCAAGAAATTTCCTAACTTGCAGGAAGCAAAAGCCTTTGTCACGACCATTGCGAAAGGCCTGTGTATTGATCACTGGCGTCGTAAACAGATCGAACAAGCTTGGTTAGAGAATCTAAAATTAGCGGAAGAATATCGCCATATTGATGAAGTGGCTCAGCGCGCCATCATTGATACTTTAATCATCCTGGATGAGTGGCTTGCAAAGCTCCCCGATGATGTGACCCGTGCTTTTATCGCGTCCCAGGTACAAGGCTTTACCTATGCCGAAATCGCTGACCAATTGCAGCTTTCGGAACGCACAATTAAACGCTATATCGCCCAAGCTCTGGTGCATTGCGCGCAACTTATTGACGATTAACATGACCGACTCAAGCTACCAAATATCTCCAGATCATGCCTTACGACAAGCAGCAGAATGGGCTGTAGAGTTAGGAGATAACCCGAGCTCGGGCACCCTCTATCAATGGCAAAGCTGGCTTAATCAACACCAGCAACACCAACAGGCGTGGCTTAAGATCCAGCAGGTTCAAGCGCGTTTTCAAACGGTAGAGAACTCTCAAACAGCAAAAGGTGTGCTAGCTAACACGCCAGAGAGACAAATCAAACGCCGTGAATTTATACGTCGTCTAGCAGCCTTTGGCAGCCTCTCTATGGGGGCAGGCTGGGTGACTAACCAAACCCAAGTGGGCAATTGGGTCGCCAATCTTTCCGCCGATGCCCACACCAACATAGGTCAAAGACGTCAAATCAAAACCTTTGCTGGTGACCTCTGGCTGAACACTGTCAGCGCCATTAACTTAAATGACCGACCTAACCAATTGATTTATGAACTACTGGACGGCGAGTTGGCGCTGAATTCCATGGGCAACCAAGCCGTAATACAGCGTATGCGAATTGATGACGCTAACATCATTTCCAAACAAGCTCGCTATGCCGCCCGACGTTTTAGCTCAGGCCATTACCAAATTTCCGTATTTGAAGGACAGGCTATAGCTCTAGTGAATCAACAGCGCATTCACATTCCTGCACGGCAATCACTGATTATCAAAGATCATACAAAGGCAACCATGACGCCTGTCGCGCCCCACGCCATTAGCTGGACAAAAGGACGCCTAGAAGCCCTCGATCTACCTCTCGCCACCCTAGTCGGTGAGTTAAACCGTTACACTATCGGCCATATCCATGTGGATGAGACGCTTAAGTCGTTACGGGTGATGGGCTCTTTCCCCTTAGACGACCTAGATAGCTCTACTCAGCTTTTAGCTCAAATAGGCCCGATCAAAGTCACTCAGCCACTCCCCTATTTGACTCTTATTCAGTCAGCTTAATTTTTTTTTAAAAATTTTTTGTCCCTTTTTCCATCACTCAATCGGTAACAGTAATAAGAACGATTATTACTGGAGATAACATGAATTTCGCTATTAACAAAATTGCGAAAGGACTCAAACTTCACCGCCAATGGATTCTGGCAAGCTCACTCACCCTATCTTGCACGGTACTGCTTGCATCCCAAGTGACTGAGCGCCACCAATACGACATAGAAGCCGGATCCTTGGCTTCAGCCCTAACGCAGTTTGCTAGCCAAACGGGAATTTACCTAAGCAGCCCGAGCGGATTGCTGGCTGGTAAAACGACGGCCGGTTATCAAGGGGAAGTGAGCGGCATCGAAGCCCTAGGGTTTCTATTGCAAGGCTCTAACCTGACGTTTCGCGAAACCGAAACGGGTGACCTAGTCATTATGGATAGCCAGACCCAAGAGGGGCTCATACTGTCACCACTATTGGTAGAAGCGACTGAGGAAAACACCGTCGGCCAAACCAGTATCAACCAAGACGAAATCAACACCATGGCAGGCGCCACGGGCTCTATGACCTCATTGCTTCGAGGTAATAGTAGCGTGCAATACAGTCGCTCCAGTAACCTGTCAGCGAATGCGGCCAGCTTGCGTCCTGAAGAAATCTCCATCCACGGGCAAGCCTCCTACCAAAACGCTTACTTAATTGATGGGGTCGGCACTAACAATGATCTCAACCCTGGAGACAACGAAGACTCTTTCTCCAACCCCATTACACCTACTAATCTTTCTATGCTCGGCGGTAGCTCCTCCCAAAGCTACTACGTTGATCCAGATGCCATCAGCAAGGTAACGGTTTACGATGTAAACGTTCCGGCACAATACGGTGGTTTCACCGGAGGTGTAGTGGACACTCAACTACTACGCTATCAAGGAGAAGATTACACGGCTATCAAGTATTCGATTTCTGGTAGCGACCTCAACAGCATGCATGTGGATGAAGAGACGAAAGAGGATTATGAAGATGGGGACGGCTATGACGGCAGCTACACTCCGGATTACATCAAACAACGTGTCTCCCTAACCAGTGTGGGCTCCATCAGCGAAAACCTGAGTGGCGGTATCATGGTATCCCGCTCCCAGTCTGACTTTGAACAAGTTTATAATGACAATGGGGGACGCGGCACTAAAACACCGATAGACTACACAGACCAAATCAACAATGTGATGGGACGCTTGGACTACTCAGCATCTGATCGCCTTGATTTAGGACTGTCTGCTCGGTACTCGGATCGTAACCACAACGGGATCACATCCACCTCCTATGACGCGCCTTTTACCAAGACCCACCAAGCGTACGGTTTAACTGGGGAGAGTGTTTACTATGGCACTTCCGGCAGCTTAACCACACAATTGAGCTTCGATCGTGCGTTTGATCAATTGGACTCAGAGTCTGCGCTCTACGCTTATCACCCAACGGAAAACTACACCGGAGACGATCAGTTTTCTGGCGGTTATGGGGATGTTCACCAGCAACAAGACACCACTAACTTTTCCACTCAATGGAAGCAAAACCCTATCCAATGGGGCGATACTTTCCATACCTTAACAACCGGTCTACAAGTCTCTCAGATCGACGCCTTTTATGAAGTAGAAGGGGACATTATCGGTGAGACTTACAGTTGTCTTAGCGGCTCAGCTTCTGCGGGCTGTGATGACAGTAACAACGACGGGGTCCATGACGAAAACGATGAATACCTGCGTAGTCGCTCCGTTCTGTCGGCAAACCGGTTTAACAAGACTTACCAAACCTATGGGGCGTTCTTAGAAGACAGCATCTCCACTGGTAACTGGACCTTTAACCTAGGCCTGCGTGCCGATTACGAAACGCTGCTGGAAAACGTTAACATCGCCCCGCGTTCGAGCGTGGTTTGGGATACCTTTGGCGATGAAAGTACCGTAGTGACCGCTGGTGCCAACCGCTATTACGGTCGCAGCTTCTTACGCTACGCCATCAATGACACCTTGCGCAGCTGGCGTACAGCGTACACCTACAACAGCTCAGGTGAACTCACCCGTACTAGCACTTACGCGGATCGATCCGTGTCAGACTTTGACCTAAAAACCCCTTACTCTGATGAGTTAAGCCTTGCTCTCGCACAAAAAATTGGCCCCATGAAAGCCACTTTAAAAGGCGTTTCCAGAGATTCCAAAGACGGTGTACAACGGGCACGTAATGACGACAACCAGTATTACTACACCAACACAGGTGTCAGCGAATATAAAAGCGTTTCGTTAGAACTAGAGACGTTAAAAGGGTTCCAAATAGGTCGTACGGTCACCCATCTGAAAACCTCTATTTCAGTACAAGAGTCTAAGTCGAATTCTCAATCGGATAACGCCTACGATGAGACCTTCAACGAAGACACCGTGTACTACAAGGGAGAGCTAGTCTATTCAGATGACTTGCCGTCTTGGGACTACAGTATCCCATTCAACTTCCGTTTCAGCACCACCACGGAAATACCTTCTTGGAATCTAATCTGGGGCAACAGCATCAACCTCCACGCAGGAGGCAAGGTGGCCACAGACAGCGGCGAAAACATTGATATCGGGGATGTCAGCTTCGATGTCTATGAAGACGTTAAATTTGATCGCTACGCCACCCTTGATACCAACTTCACCTGGACACCAAACATTGTCAGGGACTTAGACGGTTACCTACAAGTGGGCATCAACAACGTCTTTGACAAGGTCATTGATGTATCCACTAACGACAGTAACACCAGCTACACCGTTGGACGTTCCGTGTCACTAGAAGTGGGTATGCGTTTCTAACGCATACCCCGTTGACCTTCGCCCCGACTTTCATGATCTAGATAGAGAACGATATGCTCCACCTTTTGATATCGAAGCACCTATTCAAGGGATTCGTCACACTGACGCTTGCCTTATGGGGACTACACGCCACCGCCAACATGCTGGCAAACAAACACCCAGCCCCTTGGCAAGAAGCCGAAAAATTAGTGCGTCAAGGAGCCTTTGACTGGGATCCCCGTATCCTTCATGGCACCTTAGGGAATGGCATGAGTTATGTGTTTTTTGACTCCCGCCAAGACACCGAAACATCAGAGGCCACCAGTTTACAGATTCAGCTGATTGTTGAAGCGGGCGCCACCGACGAGAACACAGATCAACTTGGTGTCGCTCATATGGTGGAGCACATGTCGTTTCGTAGCACCCAACGCTATCCCAATGGTGCCCGGGCTGCCCTTGAGGCCCTCGGCCTCACTCAAGGGCGAAGCTTCAACGCCATGACCAATGCCGATGCCACCCGATACATGTTCACCCTGCCTGATAGCAAAGTGGATACGGCACAAAGCACCTTATCGATCCTAAAAGAGATGATGTTTGCGCCACTGATTAGCGCAACAGATTGGCGTACTGAGCAGCCGATTATTCTTGAAGAATGGCGTGGTGGCTTGAGTGCCCGAAAAAACATCAATGACCAGAAAAAAGCCATTATCCGAGTGGGTTCTGCTTATCCTGAACGCCCAGTCATCGGTACCCAAGACAGCATTACCCACACTCCCGTTAGCCGTATCAAAGACTTTCACAGGGACTGGTATGCACCGAATAACATGACCCTAGTCATGGTAGGTGCCATGGATCGAGCACAGGCTCAGAGCCTAATCGAAACTACCTTTTCCGACGTGCCGTTCAAAGCCTTACCCCTGCGCAAGCCTAAGGACCCAGAGCTAAAAGACGTCCTACATATTGATACCCTAACCGATCCAGAAAGCCGCCTGAATCGAATCGCCTATTTGTTCCGATTCCCTAAAATACCAAGAGACAACCTCGTTTCTCGACGGGATCAGCTTATTGCCTACCTTGGTAAAAAACTCTTGAGCCAGCAGATTCGACGCCAATCAGACGCCAATCCAGATTTTATTAGCCTTAACGCCGTCAAAGGCGAAGCCTCTCCTAACGTAGATCTAGTTGCTTTTGGCACCCTATACAATCCCGGCAATATGGCAAAGCAACTTGAAAATATGCTCACAGAAGTAGAACGAGTCCGTCGTTATGGTTTTTATCAAGACGACTTTGACAAGGCGCTTTTGGATGCCCGACAGACGGCCATCCGTAATATTGAAGCCGCAAAATCTCGGGGGGTATTCTGGCTGGCTAAGCTCAATACTGCCGCCACTAACAACACGCCATTACCCGACCCAAAATTGCATAATGAACTAGCCATCGCACTGTTAGAGACCATTGATCTGGAAGACGTTAATCAAATGGTTCGAGACTGGTTGTCTATGCCAGACCGGGTAGCGTATTTGCAAAAGGCCGGAGATAACCAGCATCCAGAGACCTTAAACACCAAGCTGGTGATAAACACCCTCAAGCAAGTGCAGGACAAACAACTGACCGCACCGGTAGCATTTGCCGCTATCCCGAGCAGGACCCTACACGCCCAGATCAATCACCAACCAGCGGAGCCACTATCGAGAGAAAGCACTGGTGTCAGCCAATGGCAATTAGCCAACGGCGAGCAACTCTGGCTAGTGGAAACACCGAGCGCAGGCAATCGGATTCGTTTTGAAGCCGTGCAGGATATTGGCTTCAACAATACCCTATTTGATCGAGCCTACACCCAAGTACTCATACAAATGATGTCAAACCAGCCTCCCAAAGGTTGGACGCCAGACGAATATGATCAATGGAAAAAAGACTTTGGTGTATCAGGAAGCTGGGACCAAAGCGAGCACCAGCGAACCTTTGCCGTGACCATAGACCAGCAGAAGCTGGCCGCCCAACTGGCCACTTATCAACAACTGCAAGCCATCTCAGGTATTTCCGAAGACGTTTACACAGGTTACATGGACACCTTAAGGCGTATGGATAACAGCCAGGTGGTCCGAGTATCGGAGCAGTTCCGAGAAACTTTCGCCGAATACAAATATGGTCAAAGTTTCACTCTAAAAAATGAACTCGATGGGATTCTAGGGGCTAAGCGCCAGACTTTATCACAGCAAGCGAAAGCCCTTAATAAACGCCCTGCTACCTATTTTGTGGCAGCGAAAAACGTAGAGCGCTTACTGCCTGTGTTCAATAAATACTTAGGCGTCATCCAGAAAGATCAGCACCTAAGTAATATTGCAGGGCCTACTCTTAAACCGCTTATGGAGCATAACGAGTTCACCTTGAATATTGCCCGTGAGCCCAGAGCCACCTACCGTTTAGAGGCGTTTACTCCCCTACAATGGAATCCGAACTACACGGTGATGATTCCGCACCTAGCCGATAAAATGAACGCCAAATTCAAGCAAGTACTCAGGGGGGAAAAACAAGGGGTTTACAGCATTCACTCTGACCTGCGTTACGATATGAGTCAGCAAGGGGTGGTCGCTTCGGTCAAATTCACCAGTGCACCAGAGCGCATTGAAGAGCTGAACCAGACAGCCCGAGACTTATTAACCACCTGGTATCAAGAGCTAGATCAACAATGGGTCACAGAGCAGCGCGGCTTCTTCATGACAGCACAAGGCCGCCGGGATGAGCTGATTGATACACGTTTGTATCGCCTAAAACTGAGTTTGGAAAAATTTGGCGACACCCGTTATTTAGAGCAAGCTGAGCACCTTGAAAAAGGCTTCACTCTAGACAACCTCACGACTCTAATGAACAGCCTGACTTGGCCTAGCCTCACCGTGGGTATAATGCTCCCGTCCAACTAAATCAGACACAAAAAAACCGCATGAGCACCTCATGCGGTTTCTGGTTTACTAACCCAAGTTCTATGGCTTTTCGCTAGCGTGCGTTATCCGCCAAGTCATTCAACAAGGCACGTTGGGCACTGCGGTACTCCCCTTTACGAGGCTTGGCCAATTGATAGGAGCCATCGCTTTGTAAAATCCAGCTTTGGGTATTGTCGTTAAGGTAATACTCCAACTCTTTTTTCACCCGACGGGCCAACTTAAAGTCTTGAATTGGGAAGGCCACTTCCACTCGGTTATTCAAGTTACGATCCATACCATCCGCACTGGATAAGTACACCAGTGGCGTACGGTTATTGTAGAAATAGTAGACTCGGGTGTGCTCCAAGAAACGACCGATCACACTGCGCACTCGAATATTAGACGATACCCCTTTGATCCCTGGACGTAGAGTACAAATACCACGGACAATCAGATCGATCTTCACCCCTGCTTGGGACGCTTTGTATAGGGCTTGTACCAAACGTTGTTCCGTCAAGGAGTTCACCTTGATGATGATGCGGGCAGGCTCCCCTTTGGCAGCGTTTTCCGCTTCTTTGGCGATCATTTCTAACAGGCGATCACGCAAGGTAAAAGGCGCGTGAAGCAGCTTCTTCACTTTTAGCTCTTTACTCATGCCAGTGAGCTGCTGGAATACCCGATGTACGTCGTCACCAATCTCTTTGTCACAGGTTAAGAAGCTGTAATCCGTGTACAGACGCGCGTTACCTGCGTGGTAGTTACCCGTGCCTAAGTGGACGTAACGGGTCAATTCAGCGGCTTCACGACGCACAATCAAGATCATCTTAGCGTGGGTTTTGTGGCGAACCACACCATAGACCACAATCGCACCCGCATCTTGCAAGCGACTTGCCAAGGCCAAGTTTTCCGCCTCATCAAAGCGGGCACGAAGCTCGATGACCACGGTGACCTCTTTACCATTTCGAGCGGCTTCTACTAGAGCATTGGCAATAGGTGAGCGCGCTCCCGTACGGTAAAGGGTTTGACGAATTGCCACCACATTGGGGTCTTTCGCTGCTTCGCTGAGCATATCAATGACCGGCGAAAAGCTTTCGAATGGGTGCATCAACAGGTAATCACGCTGGCGGATGGATTCGAAAATCCCCCCAGATTTCGCCAGTTTATTAGGTAAGCCCGGTGAGAAAGGCGCGTACATAAGACTTGGACGATCCACCAGCTCCAGTACAGCAAGCAATCGGCTTAGGTTCACAGGGCCATCGATGCGGTACAAGTCTTCATTCGAAAGATCAAACTGAGCCAGCAGGGAGTCCACGATATGAACCGGACAGTTGTCGGCGATTTCCAAACGCACTGAGCTACCGTAATGTCGACTTTGCAGCTCGGTACGTAAGGCACCCGCCAAATCCAAACCGATATCGTCGGAGTCCACTTCCAAATCTGCGTTACGGGTCAAACGAAACTGGAAACAGCCTTTAACCGTCATCCCTGGGAATAACTGATCCGCATGGGCGTGAATGATCGAAGATAAGAACACCATGTTGTCCCCCCCTTCACACACGTCGTCTGGTAGTTTTACCAAACGCGGCAAGGAGCTGGGGGCTGGCACGATGGCAAGGCCATTTTCACGGCCAAAGGCGTCTCTGCCTTCCAATTCAACAACGAAGTTAAAGGTTTTGTTGGCCAAGCGTGGGAACGGGTGCGCCGGGTCCAACCCGATAGGGCTGATAATCGGTAAGACATTATCGCGGAAGTAACGTTTCACCCAAGCGGCTTGCTTCTCACTCCATAGGGAGCGGCGAATAAAGCGGATATTTTCTTCAGCAAGCTTAGGGAAAATAATGTCGTTTAATATGCGGTACTGACGGCGAACCAGCTTATGGGCGTGCTCGCTGATCAGACTGAGCACCTTCTTCGGGTGCATGCCATCTGGGCCGTTTTTCTCACGGCTGTATTCGATTTGGCTTTTTAGCCCCGCCACACGGATCTCAAAGAACTCATCCATGTTTGAACTAAAAATACATAAGAACATTAGTCGGTTAAGCACAGGATGGTTTTCATCCATGGCTTGTTCTAACACCCGGGCGTTAAACTGAAGATGGCTAAGCTCCCGGTTGAAATACAGCTCAGGATCATTGATGTCGATGTCTTCTGGCAAACGCTCTTCTATGGCCAAACGACTTGGATCAATAGGCTGCTCAGGAATGGGCTCTAATACCAGTTCTTCTGCCGCTTCTGCGATCTGTTTTTTAACCTCGGCAGCGCTGACTTCAGACTCACTCGAAGCACGTGTGGATTGGGTATCTTGTAAAGGCTTGTCGGACATAATGTTAGCCAGCTCCATTCGGCGCCATTGTGTTGATAAATGCAGGCTTTGCCAAACAAAGCCTGCTTAAAAAATTACACGAACGCAGCCAATAGGTCACGGGCTCTTTGGTGTATTTTCAGTATCTAAACACCAATCCGAACCAAACCTAGCCTAACCTTTTAACAGTCGGGCTGCGTCTTTTGCAAAATACGTCAAAATCCCATCGGCACCGGCGCGTTTAAAAGCCAATAGGGACTCCATCATGACGGAATCCTTGTCTAACCAGCCGTTTTGAAACGCGGCCATTTGCATCGCGTATTCACCACTGACTTGGTAAGCATAGGTCGGTACGCCCAGTTCGCTTTTAACGCGGCGCACCACATCTAGGTACGGCATGCCTGGTTTCACCATGACCATGTCAGCACCTTCATCCAGATCCAAAAGAACCTCACGAATGGCCTCATCCGTATTCGCTGGGTCCATCTGGTAATTAAATTTATTGCCCTTACCTAGGTTGCCCGCTGAGCCCACGGCATCACGGAAGGGTCCATAGTAAGCCGAAGCATATTTTGCCGAGTAAGCCATGATACGAGTGTTAATATGGCCTTCCATTTCCAACTCATCACGGATCGCGCCAATGCGGCCATCCATCATGTCGGATGGTGCAATCACCTGAGCGCCAGCAGCGGCGTGGGATAAGGCTTGCTTCACCAGCACTTCAACGGTCACATCATTTAGAACGTAGCCGTCTTCATCAATGATGCCGTCTTGCCCGTGGGTCGTGAATGGATCCAGGGCCACATCTGTCATGACACCTAATTCAGGGAAGTGTTCACGTAACGCTCGTACGGCGCGCTGTGCCAAACCATCTGGATTGTAGGCTTCTTCTGCCAGTAAGGATTTTTTCTCTGTTCCCACCACTGGAAACAAAGCCACCATAGGAATCCCCAAATCCATCAGCTCTTGGGCTTCTTTTAATAGCAAATCGATGGAAACACGTTCAACACCTGGCATGGACGGCACAGGCTCACGGGTATTCGTCCCCTCGATCACAAACATTGGGTAAATAAGATCGTCAGCGCTCAAGCGATGCTCACGCATTAAACGGCGAGAGAAATCGTCTTTTCGCATGCGGCGCATACGTGTGATCGGAAAGGTCATATACCAGCTCCTTAATTTACGAGTCGTAAGCTATAAATAAATTATGACAAACATGTTACAAAAACAAAGTCTGTCATAGAAAACAAGGGAAAGCTCGTTAGTAACGACTTCCCTATTAATAAGAAGCCTACATTCTAGAGCAAATCAGGAGGGGAAAACTTGACCCTATTCAGGAAATTTATCGTAAACTTAAATCTCTTAGCCGTGATTTTGAGAACACCTCTTGAATACCCCCGCCTTTAAACAACCTCCCCACGCAAAACCGTTCTAAACTTTTGCCTTGAAAGTGCAGTATAATCACGCCTCACCAGATATTTGATAACGACCATTCGTGGATACCCCGTAACGATGAAAACAAGACCAATTACTCGATGGCAATGGGCAAAAATCAGCTTGCTGTTTGGTTTGTTCTATAGCTTGATTGCCTACCTCATTAGCAGCCAATACCTTGATTTCATCCATACATCCAGCTGGCTTGGCAAAGGCTATTTAACCCTCGCCTTTGTGGGCCAAATAGGCTTTCTCTGTTTGCTAGGAGCCTTGCTCAGTGCCCTTTTGAGCTTTTTGATCAAGCAACGACACTTAAATTACCTATTATTGTGGCTCGTTGGCAGCGCCACCTTAGTGCTGCTTTATACAGACACCCGCGTCTACGAACTTTACCGTTTTCATTTAGGAGGCTTTGTTTGGAGTCTGGTGTTTGGTGAAGGGGCCAGCCAGGTAGTGGAAGTGTCTTGGTACACCATCGCCTTTAGCGCCTTTATGATTGCCTTGATGGCTCTCGCCAGTGCCATCGCCCTATGGGCAAGCGTTCGCATAACCTTAGCAAAACGGTTAAAAGGCAGTCGCTGGCTGTTTTGTCTAACGGTTATTGGCAGTTTGTTGGGCGCAAACCTGATGCACATCTGGTATGACGCCCACGGTAATTCAGAAATCCGTGCCATGACGCGTCACATCCCTCTTTATCAGCCAGCAACTGCGGTGCGCTTTATGGCCGAACAAGGCTGGATCGATCCGCACACGGTGACGGAACGCCCTAGTCTTCATAATGTGGCAGGCAGTGAACTAAACTACCCCACTCAAGGACTTCCCTTAACAAGCGACAGCAAACCTAATATTTTGTTTGTAACAGTGGATGCTTGGCGTGGGGACAACTTTGACCCTGTCACAACGCCGTTTACCTACTCTTTGATAAACCAGCCTGATGCCTTGTACTTCACGGACCATCAAAGCGGCGGCAACGTCACCAAGGGCGGTATTTTTAGCCTCTTCTATGCTCTGCCTCCGACCTACTGGGATGCCTTCACGGCGGCTCAACGCCCACCTGTATTTTTCGACACCTTATTTGAAGCGGGTTATACCCCAGGTATTTTTGGCTCAAGCCCTCTTATTAATCCAAGTTTTCACCGCAATGTGTTCAGCAGCATTCCTAATCTGAAAACCCAAACGGAAGGGGAAACAGCTTATTTACGGGATGAGAAGATGGTCAGCAATCTCGTGAATTTCCTTGAGCAGGACAACAAAGAACCTTTTGTCAGCTTTGTCTTTTTCGACGCGGCCCATGGCTATGTAGTGCCGCCAGATTTTGAGCCTATTTTCCAGCCTTATTGGGAGCGAGTGGATCATGTTGCCCTTGGACCAGATTTTGATCCACTGCCCTACAAAAACCGTTACCGCACCGCGTTACGATTTGTGGACGATCAAATAAAAACCATTTACCAAACCCTAGAGCGCACGGGCAAGCTAGACAATACCATTGTGATTTTCACCTCTGACCATGGGGAAGAATTCAATGAAACAGGTAAAAACTACTGGGGACACGGAGGCAACTTCACCCAGAACCAAACCCATGTGCCGCTACTGATTCTGTGGCCGGGCAAACAGCAACAGCAGATAGACTATCGCACCAGTCACTATGACCTAGTCCCAACTTTGCTCACCGAAGCTTTAGGCGTACAAACACCTATGCATGATTACAGCAGCGGTCTCTCCCTATTTGATAGCACCGAGCGGGAGTGGCTTTTGATTCATAGTTACTTTAATTACGGCGTCGTTATGAAAGATCGCATCATTACGACTTTTCCAACGGGGCAGTTTGAAGTCACCGACACAAATCTCAATCCAACGGATAAAACCATGCCCGCCAACATCACTTTGGATGTTTTGAAAGAAGTTAGCCGCTTCTATAAATAGAAGCGGCTATAGTTTGAAGATTCAGCCTTAGAAACGACTAAGGGCGAGCGATGAATTGCGCAATACGATCCAGAGCCACTTCTAATCGCTCACAGTCACAGGTGTAAGCAAAACGCACATACTTATGGGCATCTCGGGCACCGAAATCCGCTCCCGGCGTCAACGCCACATAATATTCATCTAATAAGCCTAAACACCAAGCCATGGCATTGTCTGTCACCCCAGACACATCCACATAGACATAGAACGCCCCTTGGGGCTCAGAGGCAATAGGCAAACCTAACTTATTCAGCCCAGCAATCAGAGTCTCTCTGCGCTTAGCCAAGGTGGCTCGACGCCCTTCACATTCCGCCAAGACATCGTCTTCAAACGCTCGAATCGCAGCATATTGAGACACAGCCGGTGCTGAGATAAACAAGTTCTGCGCCAGTTTAGTGGCCCCTTCGATGGCCCATTCCGGAACGACAATCCAACCTAGACGCCAGCCGGTCATAGCAAAGTATTTTGAGAAGCTGTTAATCACAAAGATATCATCGCTGGCACTCAGAGCGGTGAAGTCTTCCCCGTCAAACACCAGCCCTTGGTAAATCTCGTCTACTAATAAATGCCCACCGCGCTGACTTACCGCCTCCCAAGCTTGTGCCACATAAGCCTGGCTTAATACGGAGCCAGTGGGATTTGCAGGGGATGCCAGCCACATACCAGCCGTATTATCGTCCCAATGGTCATTCAAATTAGCCAGTGGAATCTCGAAGTTATCTTCTGTGCGGCAAGGCACCATGCGCGCCTTCGCCCCAACTTGAGCTAAAAAGTTGCGGTTACAGGGGTAACATGGGTCTGGCATTAATACCTCTTGCCCAGAGTTCACCATTAAAGAACTCAATAACAACAACGCACCGGATGCCCCCGGAGTGACCAGAATGCGCTCCGCAGCCACCTCTACGCCATAACGTTGTTGATAAAAACGACTAATAGCTTGACGCAGTTCAGGCAAACCTGCGGCAGAGGTGTAGCCCGTCTTCCCTGCGGCAATGGCGGCTTCACCCGCTCGGTTAACCGCCTCTGGGGCAACGAAATCCGGCTCCCCGACTTCTAGGTGAATCACATCTTCCCCTAGCCCTTGATAACGCTTTGCTCGCTCCATCACCGCCATAACTTGGAAGGGTGCAATATCGGCCACTCGGTTTGCTAATTTCTGCATGATATATCGTGAAGTCCTGAGATCTGGTTGAGAAAGAATGCACTTTTAGTTAAAAAAAAGTGGTTCTGGCGTACATTATCTGATAACTTTCCGCCCGAAAATTTAAACCACGTTAACTTAATGTAAACAGGTTACCACAAGGAACACCTGGGAAGTGAGGCAACGCTATGCCAAATCAGAATCCTGAATCATTAATGAAAGACTTTACTCCTTACGTTGCGGCGGAAGGGGAAGAGTACATGAACGAACAACAGTTGGCGCATTTCAAAAGCATCCTTCTCAACTGGAAACAGAACTTAATGGAAGAGGTTGACCGCACGGTTCATCACCTTCAAGAAGAAGCTGTAAACTACGCAGATCCTAATGATCGTGCGAGCCAAGAAGAAGAATTTAGCTTAGAGCTGCGTGCACGTGACCGTGAACGTAAACTGGTTAAAAAGATTAATCAAACCATCGAACGCATTAACGATGACGACTACGGCTACTGTGACGAATGTGGCATCGAAATCGGCATCCGTCGTCTAGAGGCTCGTCCAACAGCGACTATGTGTATCGATTGTAAGACACTTGCGGAAATCAAAGAAAAGCAAGTTCGCAACTAATATTATGGCTCAATCGTATCGGGGCCGGTTTGCACCTTCGCCAACTGGCCCGTTACATTTTGGCTCATTATTAAGTGCTCTAGCCAGCTACTTGGATGCCAGAGCGAATGCTGGCACTTGGCTTGTTCGCCTAGAAGATGTGGACGGCACCCGCTGCGCCCCAGAAAATCACGCCTCGATAATCCACACTCTCGAAAGCTATCACCTCATTTCCGATGAGGAAATCCTCATTCAATCTGACCGCACTGACCTTTACGAACACTACCTTGATCAATTACGAGCACAACAACAGGTCTACCCCTGTAACTGTACCCGCGCAGATCTAAAGGCGTTTGGCGGCCTTCACTCTAAACGCTGCGACAGTAGCACTGATAAACCTCACTCTTGGCGCGCCCAATGTGATCAAGGGCAATACCAATACCTAGACCCCATTCAAGGCACGCAAACCTTTGACTTAGCTTTGGACCGTAATCATCCAGTGTTAAAGCGCAAGGACGACTATTTTTCCTACCAACTGGCCGTGGTGGTAGATGACCATCTGCAAAACATCACAGATATTGTGCGAGGGGCTGACTTACTGGACACCACTGGTCAGCAACTGTGGCTCTATGATCAGTTCGGCTGGCAAGCACCGTCCCTTTGCCACCTGCCTCTTATTGTGAACAGCGTAGGTGACAAGATAAGCAAACAAAATCACGCGAAAGCGATTGCCAACGGCGACCTCGCCACCTTAAAAGCCGCTCTAAGCTATCTCGGTTATCCAAACATTCCTTCTGCATTAGTAACCATCGAGACTTTATTAAAGTGGGCCGTCACACATTGGTCACGCACCTTACCTAAGGCAGGCAACCTCCCTCTCGCCCCAGAAGACCAACACTTCATCCAATAAAGTCCCTTGCACACTGCACGCCTGATCTGTGTATAATCGTTACACCCAGTTACAAGAGGTGACATCATGTACCATGTCATGCTGATCTGCGCTGACAATTCGCCCTTAAAAGAAGTAGATCGATGGTTAAGTCGAAATGGCTTTCACGTCAACGTTAGCCTGAGCCTAGAGCAAGCAAACAAGCACTACGAGCTGACCGACTTCGAGATTCTATTAATCGATGCAGAGCAAGCAAACGATGAAGCCTTAAGTAAGATCCATGACCTGCCTTACATCATCTTTGATCAACGGCCAAGCTTAAATGCCGCCATCGAATACATGGCGAAAGGGGCCAATTACTTTATCCCCTTGCCCACGGATCCAGACACTGTACTGGCGCAAGTTATTGAGGTACTGGAGAAACAACAAACTCGCTCATCAGACGTTACCAGCGCCCCAGAAATCGAGTCCACAACCGCTAATATCAGCCTCTTTTCACAACCCGAAAAACTGGATAACCATCCGGCTTTAGGTTCGCCAGAAAGCGGCATTATCGGCGATAGTCCGGCCATGCACATACTGTTTGACGAGCTAAAGAAAGTCGCCAGAACCGATGCAACCGTCCTCATTCACGGTGAATCCGGTACCGGTAAGGAGCTGGTTGCTAAGTCCATACATGGCCTATCCAAACGTAAAGCAGAAGCTTTAATTAGCGTAAACTGTGCCGCTATCCCCGAAAACCTAATCGAATCAGAGTTGTTTGGTCATGAAAAAGGTGCCTTTACTGGCGCAGTGTCAGCACGGGACGGTCTCATTGTCGCCGCAGACCATGGCACACTCTTTCTCGATGAGATCGGTGAGCTGCCCCTAGAAGCCCAAGCGCGGCTACTAAGGGTATTACAGGAAGGGGAGATTCGCCGTGTGGGCGCAGTAACATCCACCAAGGTCAATATTCGACTGGTCACCGCTACCCACAGAAACCTGCTGCAGATGGTCAAAAACGGCATGTTCCGGGAAGACTTATACTACCGACTCTATGTCATGGAGCTATCCGTGCCGCCCCTAAGAGCGCGCGGAGATGACATATCCGCCATTGCTAAGATACTGCTAGAAAAGGCCTGCACCAAGCACGACAAGCCTCTCCCCCAATACACCAAGACCTTTGAGAAGGCGATCCTAAGTCACCCTTGGCCGGGTAATGTGCGGGAACTGGAGAATGCGATTGAACGGGCGGTAATCCTCAGTCCAGACGGCAAGCTTGAAGCACACAACCTCAAACTTAAAACCAAAGAAAGCTTGCCTGAGACACAAACCGGCACAATCACAGCGCCTACCAAGAGCTCAAATAGCGTTCCAGAATTCAATATTGAAGGCACCACCCTAGACGATTACTTCAAACATTTCGTCAAGACGCACCAACATAAGATGACCGAAACCCAGCTCGCACAGTCTCTGGGCATATCCCGTAAAAGTTTATGGGAAAGAAGGCAGAAACTTGGCGTGCCCAGAAAAGTAACAGAATAAAAGTAACAAGTGATACCAAAATGCACACCAAAAGAGATGCAAATTGTAAAAAAAGTGCACAGCTTTTATGAAAAATCCTTACTTTTCAGCATTTTGAAAAATATGGCACAACAAATGCCTTATATATGGCACAACGATAACAAGATTGACCATAATAAAAATAAGTTAATCATTGTAAGACGTTCCTGAAAATAAAAATAACACCAAGGAACACCGCAGCCTCTTCAAATAAAAATAAAAATTTGAGGCTGTGGATGGAAAAATCGCTTTGGATAATTGATTTTTTTAGATATGCCAGCCGTAAGGCGATGAAGACATTGCAATAATAAAAATAAAACTTGAGTAGAACTGCAGAAGCAGCACCAACTTTGTTTTCGGAACTAGTATCTTCATGTATCCAAAGCGATTATTTTATTTCGCTCCTCGTAGTACCCTTATCCCCCTATCTCAGTAACATCTTTACACCATCTTAACTCTTTATCGTGTAACTTCTACTCAGCCCGTGTAGAATAGCGTAACTCATTAACTACTAAAATTTAGTCACAGAATGCTTGCAGGTTTTAAGTCTTTGGTTCGTAAAGCGACGTCTCTATTTGGCTCAGAAGAGTCTCCACAATACCCACTTGAGATAGCACGAGACAATCACTCGTTCTCGAGAAAAAGCGTAAGCCCTAGCGCACTCAAAGTCCTCTATCGACTCAGTGATGCTGGCTTCGACGCCTTTCTAGTGGGTGGCTGTATCCGCGACAACCTAATTGGGCTAACCCCAAAAGACTTTGATGTGGTCACCAATGCCACACCAGAAGAAGTTCACGACTTATTTTCAAACTCTCGCTTGATTGGCCGTCGCTTTAAGCTTGTACACGTTACTTTTGGTCGAGAGATCATCGAAGTGTCCACCTTCCGCGCCAACACGGCTAGCCAAGAAAAGCCCGTAGAACAAGACGGTCGCAAATCCCTAAAAGGCAAAGACACCGCTCGCTCTACCCACGGCATCATACTGCGTGATAACGTTTACGGCTCCATCGATGAAGATGCTGAGCGCCGAGATTTCACCTTCAACGCTCTGTATTACAACATCAAAGACTTCTCGATCCATGACTATTGCGGTGGCTTGGCAGACATTGAAAAACGCCAGATCCGCATCATTGGAGATCCTCGCCAGCGTTACCAAGAAGACCCGGTACGCATGTTGCGCGCCATTCGCTTTGCAGCAAAGCTAGACTTCACCATCGAAGAAACCACCGCGGCACCGATTAAAGACATGGCTCACCTACTGGACCATATTCCTCCAGCACGTTTATTCGAAGAAGTTCTCAAGTTACTTGGCAGCGGCAACGGCGTCACCACCTTCAAATTGCTGCGTGAGTACGGTCTGTTTAAATACCTTTTCCCAGACACGGATGCCCTATTGCAAAGTGGCTGGCAACGTAAAGACATTCAACCTGAAGCCTTTATTACTCAAGGTTTAATCAACACTGATGCGCGCATTCAAGATGGCAAGAGCACTGCGCCTTACTTTTTATACGCTATTTTACTTTGGCCAAGCGTGGCATTGCGCCACGAAGAGTTCGAAAAGCAAGGCCTACCGCTGATGCCAGCGCTCCACCAGGCCGCCTCTATGGTGCTAGACAACCAAGTGGCCTCCACAGCCATCCCACGCCGCTTTTCTACACCTATGCGCGAGATCTGGGATTTACAATTCCGTTTACCTAAGCGTTACGGCAAACGTGCCTTTACCCTATTGCAACATCCACGTTTTAGGGCTGCTTTCGACTTTTTATTAATCCGCGAACAAAGTGGCACTGAGCTAGATGGACTAGGCCAATGGTGGACAGACTTCCAACAAGCTCCTGAGAATCAGCAGCGCGACTTGATCCATAAAGCCGATCCACGCAGTCAATCGACCGATGGCCCAAAACCGAAAAAGCGCCGTCCACGTCGTCGTAAAAACAACGCTAAACGCACAGAAGAATAATGACCAACTAAGGGCTATCTATGAATCAGGTATACATTGGTTTAGGCAGCAACCTTGAGAATCCGCTTGCACAACTTAAAAGCGCCATAGAGCACCTGAGTGGGCACGCTGAAATTCATCATTTAAAGGTGTCTAGCCTGTATGGCAGCAAACCAGTAGGCCCCCAGGACCAACCTGATTACGTCAATGCTGTCGCCTACTTTTATACCCCTCTGGATGGCATTGAGACACTTGACCTACTACAAAGTATTGAACAAGCCCATCGCCGGATTCGCGAGCGTCATTGGGGGCCACGCACCCTAGACTTGGACATCCTGTTATTTAACGATGCACCGATCGACCTACCGCGACTCACTGTGCCACACCCATTTATGCTAGAACGCGGGTTCGTGATCCGTCCCCTGCTTGATCTAGCCCCAACGCTGCTCCTACATAACGGCAAAACCGTTGCAGAGCATGTACGTCAACTTGATACCAGTGACTTGGTATTAATCGAAGAAGAGTAAGCCATGTACTCAGATACGACAGCCCAAAAACCGACTCGCCCTATTACCCTTTCCAAGCTGCAACAAATGAAGCAGAACGGCGAGAAGTTCACCTGTTTAACCTGCTACGACGCCACCTTTACCCATGCCATGAACAATGCTGGCATCGAAACCATCTTGGTAGGCGACTCCTTAGGGATGGTTGTGCAAGGTCAAGACAGCACACTCCCAGTCACCATCGACGAAATGTGCTATCACACCGCCGCAGTCAAGCGTGGTAACAGCCATGCCTTTATCCTGACTGACATGCCCTTTATGAGCTACAGCACCCCAACACAAGCCCTAGAGAACGCTGCCAAGCTCATGCAAGCAGGCGCCAACATGGTGAAACTCGAAGGCGGAAGCTGGCTAGCGGATACGGTGCGCTTATTATCTGAGCGCGGCATCCCAGTGTGTGCTCACCTTGGCTTAACCCCTCAAGCAGTCCATAAGCTAGGTGGCTATAAAGTACAAGGAAAAGACAAAGAAGCAGCAGACCTGATCCTAGCGGAGTCGTTAGAATTGGTGGCAGCGGGAGCGGACATTCTGCTTTACGAATGCATCCCTAGCGAACTGGGCAAATCCCTCACAGAAGCGGTTCCAGTGCCTGTAATCGGTATTGGCGCGGGGGCAGACACAGACGCCCAAGTCTTAGTGATGCATGACATGCTGGGCATCAACATGGGCCGCCCAGCCAAATTCGTTAAAAACTTTTTAACCGATGGCCGTTCCATTGAAGAAGCCTTCGCGGCCTACGTCAGCGAAGTGAAAAACGGTACATTCCCAGCAGCAGAGCACACGTTTAACGCATGAAAACATTCCACTCCATTGCCGAGCTGCGTACAGCTCTAAAAATTGAACGCCTACAAGATAAGCGCATTGCTTTTGTCCCCACCATGGGCAATCTTCACGATGGTCATATGGAATTGATTCGTCGGGCACGCAAAGAAGGCGACGTTGTCGTAGCCTCCATCTTTGTTAACCCTATGCAGTTCTCTGCTAACGAAGACTTGGAGCGTTACCCACGCACTCTTAAAGAAGACCAAGCACTGCTGGAACACAACACCTGTGACTACCTATTTGCCCCATCTGCATCAGAAATGTACCCAGACGGCAAACGTAGCCAAACCCAAATCGAAGTCACTGGCCTATCAGATATTTTATGCGGTGCATCACGCCCGGGACACTTTGTGGGTGTTGCGACTGTGGTCACAAAACTATTTAATGTGGTAATGCCTGACTGTGCGATTTTTGGTAACAAAGATTATCAACAATTAAAAGTCATTGAAGACATGACCCGCGATCTTAGCTCCAATGTTGAGATCATTGGTGTCGACATTGCCCGTGCTGAGTCAGGGCTTGCCCTCAGCTCACGCAACGGCTACCTAAGCGATGACGAACGAAGCATCGCACCCACGATTTACCAAACCCTTTTATGGGCGAAAGAACAGCTCCTAGAAGGTCGCGCTAGCCACGCAGATATCCGCGAACAAGCTCAACAGAAGCTTGAAGCGGTAGGGTTCAAACGTGACTACTTTGAAATTCGCGCGCAACATAACTTACTAACACCGTCAGAGGAAGAGAAGCAGCTAGTCATACTGGTTGCCGCCTACTTAGGCAAAGCTCGACTAATCGATAATATTACCGTCGAGCTACCATAACTCTTATACTCAACCTAGGGAGATTGTCATGAGCTCACCCACGCAACTGCCCGCTTGGCAAGCACTTGCACAGCATCAGAAAGACATGTCAGAGACCAAAATCGCTGACCTATTTCAAGCGGATGCCTCACGTGCCGAGTCTTTCAAAGCCACCGCTGCAGGCTGGTCATTAGATTACTCAAAAAACCGAGCATCTGATGACACCATGAAGCTATTGCTCGAACTTGTAGAGCAAGCAGGCATGTCAAATGCCATCCAAGGCATGTTCAACGGCGATCACATCAATAACACTGAAAATCGCTCCGTTCTTCACATTGCTCTGCGTGCCAGCAAAGCTCAAGACACCCTAATGGTCGATGGCGTAAACGTGCTCGACGAAGTACGCAGCACCCTAAGCCAGATGGAATCCTTTGTTGCTCAACTGCACAGTGGCGAGTGGCGTGGTTACACGGACAAACAAATCACCGACGTGGTGTCCATTGGTATCGGTGGCTCTTACCTAGGCCCTAAAGTGGTGGCAGAAGCCCTGACACCCTACAAAAAAGACGGCATCAAGGTGCACTTCATTGCCAACATAGATGGCTCTGACATCACCGAAAAGCTTAAGCTACTGGACGCGGAAACCACTGTTTTCATCGTTTCGTCTAAGTCTTTTGGCACCCTAGAAACCCTGTACAACGCTAACGCGGCCCGAGCTTGGTGTATTGAACAAGGCGTCCCTGATGCGGACATCAAAAAGCACTTTGCCGCCGTCAGCTCCAACGTCAAAAAAGCCGTAGATTTCGGCATGGCTGAAGAAAACATCTTCCCAATGTGGGACTGGGTGGGTGGTCGCTATTCCTTGTGGTCAGCTATTGGCTTACCCGTTGCCGTTGCCGTAGGCATGGACAACTTCTATGAGCTACTTGATGGCGCACACGCCATGGATGAGCACTTCAAAAACACCCCATTTGAGCAGAACCTACCCGTGATTATGGGCGCCTTAGGTGTGTGGTACAGCAACTTCCATAATGCTCAAACCCACGCCCTAATCCCTTATGATCATTACCTACGTGCTATGCCAGCTCACATTCAACAGCTGGATATGGAAAGTAACGGTAAAGCGAATTTGCTGAACGGCGCTGGCGTTGAAACGGATACCGGCCCAATCATCTGGGGTGGCGCAGGCACAAACGGCCAGCACGCCTACCACCAGCTGCTACATCAAGGCACACGCCTTGTACCAGTGGACTTTATTGCACCGCTGAAAACCCACAACCCAGTGGCGGATCACCATGCACAACTTTTCGCTAACTGCTTGAGCCAATCTCAAGCCTTAATGGTCGGCAAAACCTTAGAACAAGCAGAGCAAGAATTGCGTCAAGCAGGCGCTAGCGAAGCGGACGTGGCTGCCATTGCACCACACAAGGTGATTCCAGGTAACCGTCCAAGCAACACCCTATTGACCGAGCAATTGACCCCATTCACCACTGGCTCCTTGATCGCACTGTACGAGCACCGTACCTTCGTCCAAGGCACCATCTGGGGCATCAACTCCTTCGACCAATGGGGCGTAGAGCTAGGCAAAGTACTGGGTACAGACATCTACAACCGCCTAGTCAGCGACTCTGACAACAGCGCATTAGATGCTTCGACTCAAGCCCTGATTGCAGCATTCAAAGACGCTCAAGCCTAATTGCTAACAGCGCTCTCAGCCCAATAAAAACACCAGCCTAGGCTGGTGTTTTTTATGTCTTCAGAGAAATTAGGTGAACCACCTCATTGCCGATTAGCCCCTTTGTGGGATCGGATTACATCCGCGACGGGCGGCTGGGAATCAGATGCCAGATCCGCTTGTGGCACGGAGCACGCACCCTATTGTCGGGCTGAAAATATTCAGCGCTACAAAGCTCCCTTACAAATCAAAATTCGTTGGCATCACCACCACATCACGGATGGTCATACCCCGAGGGCGGGTCAGCATAAAGATAATGATTTCTCCGATCTCAACCGGATCAATTAAACTGCCAGAGACTTTGGCTTCCGCCAACTTATCTTCAGGCCAATCCGATAACAAAGCCGTGATCACAGGCCCAGGGGACACAGAACCCACACGCAGGCCATCTTTGAAAACCTGACGGCGGGTCGTTTGCACAAAGCAGTCAATCGCCCACTTAGACGACGCATACACAGGCTCCCAAGGGGTCGGATAATGGGCTGCTAGAGAGCTGGTTACCACAATATCTCCGGTCTTGCGGGGACTCATATGCTTGATTACGTCACGAACGTTTTTCATCACCACGTTTACATTTAACTGCAACATACGGTCGATGGCATCCGGATCCGCGTCTACCAAATCCCCACCCACATACAAACCAGCATTGGCATGGAAGATATCTAATGTGCCCCCTGTGAGAGCTAAAATCTCACCCACTAACGCCTTACAAGCCTGAGTGTCCAACAAATCAATCACAAGAGGTTTAGCCCTGTCAGGATAGCCTTGGCAGACCTTATCTAGGGCTGCAGCGTCACGATCAACCAATACAACCGTCGCGCCTTCGTCGAGCATCGCCTTAGCGCTCGCCCAACCTATCCCTGAAGCGGCACCGGTTACCGCGGCAAATTTACCTTGAATCTGTCCTGCCATAACGCCCTCTTTATCTTTGTTGTTAGATGGAATAGACACCATTATCCACCTTAAACCACAACAAACATTGTACTTTTTTGGCAAGAAGTCATGTTTTTATGCGCCAAGCCACACATTGTGGGAGCGGATTACATCCGCGACGGGAGGCTGGGAATCAGCTTAGATTTCTCATTGCTATAAAGACTGCTGGCCTTGTCGCTGGAAGGATTCAGCGGCCAATAAAGCCGTAAAATTACTCACTGAGCATTACGGACAAGGCGGACGTGTGAACTAGATGTCGCACCAGAGCCACTAGAGTTCACTCCGTATGGATACAGGGCCCCTTGAGCCGTTGTTATTAACCACAACCAAATCTCACCAGTTTCGCGGTAAGAACGTGGCGTATTGGAGAAAACATAGCCACTTCCAGGAACATTTGGAAATACCTCTTCATTAAATGCAGGTTGACGACATTGCTCCTCCACCGTAGTACGGAGCTCTTTAATATTTGGCAATCGCCAATTGTCATAACCCGCAAACATAGCTGTATTTGCATCATCAACCAGGGTAGTTGCCCCAGTGAATGTCACACTAGCAACGGAGCCAGAGGTACAATCAGTACCAGACAATCCTTCAAGACACATTTTCCACATAAGCCCTGTTGTGGTATCAGTTACCACCTCACGTGAAGTATCCACTATGTAATTGGAGGTTGGGGCAGTCTCAGCAATGATCGCACGCTTACTTGAACACTCAGCAAACACGGAAATGCTAGTAAACAACAAGAATGAGCTACCAAGAAATACCTTAAGACGAATCATATCAGCCAGCATCCCTCACTAAAATTATGCCATACACTGTTGATTTAGTTTGTGGCTCAACCATCCCTGTCTCCTTCCCTCTTGTTGTGCTACTGGTATCTCTAAACACAACCGACCAAGCCCTATCATCTGAGTCAGGGTCATTGTAGGGAGACCGAGTCCAAAATTTAGAACGAACAACGGAGTCATCCTTTGGAAAAAAGCTTTCTTCCAAAGCATCTATAGTCAGAGTTGGAACGATCGAGCGATAATAAACAATACTCATTAGCTCATTGGTGGATGGTAAACGCCAGTCATTGTAACCGCATAAACCCACTTCATTAACACGATTCATAAAGTAGTGAGCATTACAGTTAGTTGAAGTCGTACTTACCGTGTAGCCGTAACAAGAATTCGGCGTAGTACCTTCCGGTGAACCAGAAGATACTCCACTACCAATTTCAGGTATTGCACCACTATTTACTAGGGTTTGATAGTTTGAGTGACTGTTATCAAAGTACCAAGTAAAGCCATCATCAGCGTCATGAAGACTTTCTCCCAAGGTACCGTTACCATTTTTTTTCGTTTCCCACATCAACCCAGTAACGTTGTCTAATACACAGTCCCAATCCTCAACAGAAGATTTCAACTTGCGACCCGTGGAGTCAATTTTAGTAAAGCTAAAACCTGCAATACCATCTGTATCAGCATTAGCTTGATCATCGTTATCTCGGCCATAACTACAGTCCTGGTAATCTGCATTTAAACTTCCAGGAGAAGCGCATGTGTCGTCGTGGCTAGTCGTTGTGAGAGAGTAAGTCGCTCCGGTGTCATTTAACTCACGAGTACTTGTGAACTGAGTAAGATCCAACCCATTAGAATTCGGGGTGACAGCTTTAACAGGCCCAACATCCGTAGTTAACGGATCTGCTCCTGCCAAGGCCGATGCAGAGCCGCTATTTGCAACTACTGCAAAATAGTACAAAACATCATTGCTTAAGCCAGTTACAGTGTAAGTAGTATCGGTAGTTGGCGATACTGTAGCTTTGTTAATTGTTCCTAAGTCCGTGCTATCTGTAATTTCAGACGTTGAATAATAAACATCATAAGACTCAGCGTTTAGCACTGTATTCCAGTTCAGTCTTACTGCATTACTGCCAGCAATAGCAACCAGTGAAACAACCGGATGCAAGGTTGTATCCACTGTCTCTGAATCTGTATCACTGTCAGAATCGCCTCCCGTATCCGAGCCACTCCCAGAATCTTCCCCCGAGCTTCCATCAGTTGATCCACTTGTTTGCCCCTCCAATGGATCCTCTGGCACGCCACAGCTGGCCAAAAAGACTACGCACAGTAATGAAAGGATCAGTCGGTTCATGATGATAATAAGCATTCTATTAGAAATTAAGGATAGTCAGTTTTTCGGCCAAGCTGACAAAATCTTGACCTAAAACACAGACAAAAAAAACGCCAAGAAGTTTTCTCCTTGGCGTTTTTGTCCTTTGAGTGATTAGATACCTGAGTTTACAGGTGCTCTACTTTCTCAATTTCGTAAACCACTTCACCGGCTGGAATTTTAATAGGCACTTCGTCCCCTTCCATTTTGCCGATGATTGCTTTGGCGATCGGTGAAGCGTAAGAGATTTTCTTCGCTTTCACATCCGATTCGTCATCGCCTACGATTTTGTAGGTCACAGTTTCTTCTGTGTCCACGTTGTATAAAGTCACCGTGGTGCCGAAGATCACTTTACCCGTGTGGGCAATGGATTTCACGTCAATGACTTGTGAATCCGATAGTTTACCTTCGATCTCAGAGATACGACCTTCACAAAACCCCTGCTCTTCACGAGCAGCGTGGTATTCTGCGTTTTCTTTCAAGTCGCCGTGCTCACGAGCTTCTGCGATGTCAGCAATCACTCGTGGACGAACAACGGATTTCAGGTGGTTAAGTTCTTCGCGTAGACGCGCTTCCCCTTCCACTGTCATAGGTACTTTTTTCATTATTTCCCCGAATGCAAATCTTGCAGTCTTCTTACCTTGATCTCTTCGCCAAGACGGCTGATCGCAAGGCTGGTTGCTTCCGCACCAGTCAAAGTCGTGGTGTAACACACTTTACCTTGAAGCGCTGTGCGACGGATCACAGAGGAGTCTGCAATGGCTTGAGTGCCAGATGTTGTGTTAATGATGTAGTCGATGTCACCATTTTTTAACATATCTACGATATGAGGGCGACCTTCGTTTACTTTATTCACTTTCTGAACCTCAACGCCTTGGTCCGCTAGGTACTTAGCCGTACCACCGGTTGCAACAAGTTTGAAGCCAAGGCCAGCAAGGCGTTTCGCAACATCCACAGCACCCGCTTTATCTTGATCACGGACAGAGATGAAGGCACTGCCAGAGGTTGGCAATACAGTACCGCCACCTAGAACAGCTTTACCAAAGGCTTCAGCAAAGGTATCACCGACACCCATGACTTCACCGGTAGACTTCATTTCAGGCCCAAGAATCGGGTCAACACCTTGGAACTTGTTGAACGGGAATACCGCTTCTTTCACACTGAAGTACTCAGGAATGATTTCTTCTGTGAAGCCAAGTTCTTCTAGGGATTTACCTGCCATAACCAAGGCAGCCACTTGCGCCAAGGAACGACCGATGCACTTAGAAACGAATGGCACCGTACGCGACGCACGAGGGTTTACCTCGATCACGTAGATTTCACCGTCTTGTACCGCAAGCTGAGTGTTCATCAAGCCGATAACACCTAACTCTAGGGCCATACGCTTGATCATTTCACGGATGTCATCTTGCACATCAGCTGGCAATGAGTATGGCGGCAAAGAACACGCAGAGTCACCAGAGTGAACACCCGCTTGTTCGATGTGCTGCATAATGCCACCGATCACGACTTGCTTGCCGTCAGAGATACAGTCGATGTCGATCTCAATCGCTGAGTTCAAGAAGTGGTCTAGCAATACTGGGCTGTCGTTAGAGACTTTTACCGCAGAGGTCATGTAACGAGTCAATTCTTTCTCGTTGTAGACGATTTCCATTGCACGGCCACCTAGTACGTAAGAAGGACGTACCACAAGTGGGTAACCGATTTCCGCGGCTTTCACGATCGCTTGTTCAGTAGAACGAACAGTGGCGTTCTTAGGCTGCTTGTAGCCTAGACGCTGTATCATGCTTTGGAAACGCTCACGGTCTTCCGCACGGTCAATGGCTTCTGGCGTTGTACCAATGATTGGCACGCCTTCGTTTTGTAGCGCGCGAGCAATCTTAAGAGGTGTTTGACCACCAAACTGAACGATAACGCCTGTTGGCTGCTCTTTACGAACGATCTCTAGTACGTCTTCCAGTGTCACTGGCTCGAAGTACAGACGATCAGACGTGTCGTAGTCAGTCGAAACCGTTTCAGGGTTACAGTTCACCATGATGGTTTCAAAGCCATCTTCACGTAGACCTAGGGCCGCGTGCACACAGCAGTAGTCGAACTCGATACCTTGACCGATACGGTTAGGACCACCACCAAGGATGATAACTTTCTCTTTGTCGCTTGGCGCTGCTTCACACTCGTCTTCGTACGTGGAGTACATGTAAGCTGTGTTCGAAGCAAACTCCGCCGCACAGGTGTCCACACGCTTGTAAACAGGGTGTACGTTTACTAGGTAACGGCGCTCACGTAGAGACTTCTCAGTGACACTTAGTAGCGACGCTAGACGCGCATCAGAGAAACCTTTACGTTTTAGACGGCGCATGTAGTCGTAATCAAGATCCGCAAGACCAGCGTTTTCTAGGGCTTGCTCTTCTTTGATTAGGTCTTCGATTTGCACTAGGAACCACGGATCAACGCCAGTTACTTCATACACCTCGTCAACGCTCATGCCAGAACGGAAGGCATCACCGATGTACCAAATACGGTCCGCACCTGGTGCTTTCAGTTCGCGCTGCAGTTTCTCTTTGCTGGTTTCGTCAGCAAGATCTAGCTGAGGGTTGAAGCCGTCAGAACCTGTTTCAAGACCACGCAATGCTTTTTGCATAGACTCTTGGAAAGTACGGCCAATGGCCATCACTTCACCAACAGACTTCATCTGAGTCGTCAGACGGTCGTTCGCTGTTGGGAATTTCTCGAAGGTAAAACGAGGAATCTTAGTCACAACATAGTCGATAGATGGCTCGAAGCTCGCTGGTGTTAAGCCACCAGTGATGTCGTTTTGTAGCTCATCTAGGGTATAACCAATGGCCAATTTCGCAGCGATCTTAGCGATTGGGAAACCTGTTGCTTTAGACGCTAGGGCAGAAGAACGAGACACACGAGGGTTCATCTCGATTACCACTAGACGACCTGTCTTAGGATCCATACCAAACTGTACGTTAGAACCACCGGTTTCAACGCCGATCTCACGCAATACTGCCAAAGAGGCATTACGCATGATTTGGTATTCTTTGTCGGTCAGAGTTTGAGCCGGTGCAACAGTAATGGAGTCACCTGTGTGAACACCCATGGCATCGAAGTTTTCGATGGCACAAACGATGATACAGTTGTCGTTTTTGTCACGTACAACTTCCATCTCGTACTCTTTCCAACCGATTAGAGATTCGTCGATCAGAAGCTCATTGGTTGGAGAAAGGTCCAAACCACGCGTACAGATCTCTTCGAACTCTTCCATGTTGTATGCGATACCACCGCCGGTACCACCCATGGTGAAAGATGGACGAATGATACATGGGAAGCCAACTTCGTTCAGAACGCCCATTGCCTCGTCCATGTTGTGAGCGATGCCCGCACGAGGACATTCTAGGCCGATAGCTTTCATGGCTTCGTCAAAACGATGACGGTCTTCCGCCTTGTCGATAGCGTCTGCTGTCGCGCCGATCATTTCAACATTGTATTTCGCTAGGACACCGTGACGCTCAAGATCCAGCGCACAGTTCAAAGCCGTTTGACCACCCATGGTCGGAAGTACCGCATCTGGGCGCTCTTTCTCGATGATCTTCTCTACTGTTTGCCACTCAATCGGTTCGATGTAAGTCGCATCTGCCATCACAGGGTCAGTCATGATGGTCGCAGGGTTAGAGTTCACAAGGATCACTCGGAAGCCTTCTTCACGAAGGGCTTTACAGGCTTGCGCACCTGAGTAGTCAAATTCACAGGCCTGACCGATGACAATCGGACCAGCACCTAAGATTAAGACGCTTTTTATGTCAGTACGTTTTGGCATAGTCTTCTCGTTCTCGCTTAGGCTTTCGTTGCTTTGATGTTTTCAATGAACTGATCGAACAGCGGCGCCACATCGTGTGGGCCAGGGCTCGCTTCAGGGTGCCCTTGGAAGCTGAACGCTTTTTTATCAGTACGTGCAATCCCTTGAAGAGATCCATCAAACAAAGACTTGTGAGTCGCTTCAAGATTTGCCGGCAACGTGGCTTCATCTACAGCGAAGCCGTGGTTCTGGCTGGTGATCATCACTCGGCCAGATTTAATGTCTTGTACTGGGTGGTTTGCACCGTGGTGACCAAACTTCATCTTCACGGTTTGTGCGCCACTCGCCAAAGCAAGCAACTGGTGTCCTAGACAGATACCGAACACGGGAATTTCAGTCTCTAGGATCTCTTTAATTGCTGCAATCGCGTAGTCACATGGCTCTGGGTCACCCGGGCCGTTAGACAGGAAAACACCATCTGGTTTAAGAGCTAGCACATCGCTTGCAGGCGTTTTCGCAGGTACGACAGTCAAGCGGCAACCTCGCTCAACCAACATACGCAAGATATTTGTTTTCACACCGAAGTCGTAAGCCACCACGTGGAATGGGAACTCGCTTGGCGTAGTGTGACCATCCACCAGATCCCAAGTAGATTCTGTCCACTCGTAAGACTTCTCTGATGTCACTTCTTTGGCTAGATCCATGCCTTTCAAACCAGGGAAAGCTTTGGCTTGTGCTACCGCTTCCTCTTCGTTGATGTTGTCGCCAGCCATAATACAGCCAGCTTGAGCACCTTTCTCACGCAAGATACGAGTTAATTTACGCGTATCAATGTCCGCAATGCCAACCACACCTTTACGCGTTAAGTATGCGTCTAGGGTTTCTTGTTGACGCCAGCTGCTAGAAAGCAATGGTAGGTCACGGATAATCAAGCCCGAGCACCAAACTTGGTTAGACTCTTCGTCTTCGGCGTTAACGCCAGTGTTACCAATGTGAGGGTAGGTCAGAGTGACCATTTGTCGAGCGTAGGAAGGGTCGGTAAGAATTTCTTGATAACCGGTCATAGAGGTGTTAAATACAACCTCTGCGGTTGAAGAGCCATCTGCCCCGATCGACACTCCTCTGAATATAGTGCCGTCTTCCAGAGCAAGAATCGCTGATGTTGCCAAAGGAACCTCCCGTAAAAGCCTATTTTAGGTTGCAAAAAAGCGAGGTAAACTCGTGGCTCACCTCGCTTTATAAAATCACGCTGATGCCATCGCTAGACTACTGCTTAATTTGAGCTAGCTATGGCTAAAAAATCTGAACAATTTTACTCTTATATGGCCAAACCGTCCACTCTAAAAGCCGCCTGATTCAGTAAAGTTCGACACTTTATGGCGCTTTTTATTTGACCTTTTAGACAAGATCAAAAAATTAGCACAATAAGCCATCAGCCACTTCTTGAGTCCCGTCATAACCCACCAAAGCTGACAGGACACTAAGCGCAAACGCCATGGCCATGGCAGGCCCTTGAGCGGTAATGACATTATCGTCCATAACAATCGGTTGATCAGGCAGATAATCCGCGCCTTTTAAGTGTTCTTCAAACCCCGGATAACAGGTGGCTTGAGCATCCACCAAGAAGCCATGATGACCTAACACCAAAGCCGGTGCAGCACAGATCGCCGCCAACCAAGCATTCTCTTCGTCGTGTTTTTCTAAAATGTCATACAGCACTTTAGAATCCCGTAGATGCTCTGCCCCTGGCATACCACCAGGCAAGACAATGGCATCGTACATTTGCTCCGCCACATCCGTTAGCAACACATCCGCCTCTAGCTTACAACCGCGAGCCAAGGTCACTTGCTGGGTATCATGGACACTCGCCACAGTAACTTCCACGCCGCCACGACGTAACACATCAATAATAGTGACTGCTTCGATGTCTTCGCTGCCATTTGCAACCGGCACCAATACACTGGCCATAATTCGCCCCTTTTATTCGCGTTTCATTTAACGGTTAATCGAGTCATCAGGATCGCTGCTTCTGCGCCGCCCGATGTCAAAGGATAGTAGTTTTTTCGTCGTCCCACGATGTCAAAGCCTAATTGTTGGTATAAGGCAATGGCTGCATGGTTGGATTCTCTCACTTCTAACAGACACTCATACATGGATTGCTCATCGCACCATTTAAGCCATGTCTGCATTAAGGCCTTCCCCAAGCCTTTGCGACGGTGGGCCAGATGACTCACAATTTGTTCTAGCTCCGCCTGATCCGCCACTTGGAATGCGGTCAACCAGCCCACAACTTGGTGATCTGTCTGGGTTTCCACCACCCAGTTTCGGCGTGTCGCCAAGGCGTCTTTAATCAAAGATTCAGACCAAGGGTGAGGATTAGAATGCTGATCCAGCGCCATGATCAAAAGCGCATCAGAGGCGTCAGCCTCCCGTATGTGATACTCAGGATGCAATAAGATCATACAAGATCACTTATTAAAGAAAGTGGACTGCATGGTTTGCCATGCCTCTTTGCGCAACTCCGGGATACGCAACATTTGTGGCAAGCTGTGCACATGGGCTGTCGGATAGGCTTTTAATGGATGACCTGCAGGTAAGGCTTCAACAAATTGCGCCCCCTGCTCTCCTGCAATAATGACCCACAAAGGCGCATCCGCTTTTAGGTAATTAGTCAAAAACTGCTCAAATGCCCCTAGCACCCAATCTTGTCGATTCAGCAGGTAGCGATTTTTCAACTTACCGGGCCAAATGAAGTTGGCTTTTTGCCAGGCCTCTATGTCTTGCTTTAATAGCGCTTTCGACAAACTTAATGCCAGCTTATCTAGCGCGGCCTCATCATCAAAGGACAAAGGTAAGTCCGTAATCAGCAACAAACGCTCTGCAACCCAATATCCAGCCATGCTGACACGGGTAGGCAAACCGGCATCAACCACCTCTGGCATAGGATCAATGTGAACCGAAGGCTCTTCAATAGGCTGCAGATCTTCGACGATGACTTCCGGCGCAGCATTGAGTTGCTGGCGTAGGTTCGCCACACTGGCGTCTTTTTCTGCGGGATCAACGGGCTTAGGAGGCACCACTGGCTCTGGGGGCGCAAACGCAGACACGTCCGGCTCAGAAACAACCACTGGCGGCGCGTCAGCTACCAACCCATCCGCTCGCGCCCAAGGCTGAGCAGGACGAAATGTCACGCCGACAACGGGCTCGCTGGAGGCAAACCAACTCACCACCCCGAGCTGTTCTAAGCAGTCCGTTTGGAAAGATTGAGCGTATGAGAGTTCACGTGGCACGAAACATGCGTCCTAAAATGAGAAGTCAGGTGATAAATTATACCCGTGAGTGGTAAGACTCGCCAAACAAAGAAACCTAATGCTGAATTATTCGTCAGGATTGCATGGAGAGAAGCCCACGAGATGCGTATAATCCGCTGCCATTATCCTCCTCAAGATAGTCAAAAAGGTATTCCATGAAACAATCATTGTTTGCGTCTGCTGTCGCACTGGTGTTATCGCTGACGGCCATGACAGCCCCAGCCCAAGAGCTTCCAGACTTAAAAGGTCGCACCATAATCGCCGTAACAGAAAATGCCTACACGCCACTGAACTTCGTGGATCCCCAAACCGGTGAAGGCATTGGCTGGGAATACGATGCTTTTAATGAGATCGCCAAACGTCTCAACGCAAAAGTTGACTGGCAACTGAGCAGCTGGGACACCATGATCCAAGCAGTAAAACAAGGCCAATACGATGTTGGCATGGATGGCATTACTATTAATGAAGAGCGTAAGGAACAAGTGGACTTCTCCGTGCCCTACCTTGTCTCCGAGCAATTTATGCTAGTACGCGCTGACGAAGACCGCTTCAGCAACGCCAGCGAATTCGCTAAAGACAGCGACCTCTATTTTGGTGCACAACCGGGTACCACTAACTTTTATGTGGCCGTGTACGACGTGCTTGATGGGGACGAGTCAAATCCACGCATCAGCCTGTTTGAAACCTTTGGTGCATCCGTGCAAGCCCTTAAATCAGGGGACGTGGACGCAGTATTAATGGATGCCACCTCTGCTCGCGGTTACATTGGTGCAAACCCAGGTGCCTTTAAAGTCGTTGGCGATGCACTAGGCTCCGAAGAATTTGGCTTCATCTTCACCCCTGGCTCGGATTTAGTTGCACCAGTCAACGCAGCCATTGAATCTATGCGTGCAGACGGCACCTTGGACGCCTTGAATCAAAAGTGGTT
Source organism: Marinomonas vaga (assembly GCF_055388305.1). NCBI lineage: Bacteria > Pseudomonadati > Pseudomonadota > Gammaproteobacteria > Oceanospirillales > Oceanospirillaceae > Marinomonas > Marinomonas vaga. Next base: position 1,726,122 of record NZ_AP043903.1, on the reverse strand, counting down.
CTTTGACTACAACCAGTAGTCTCTAACGATCCATGAAAAAAACTTCCGCTTCATACAGACAAGCATTTGATCGATTACCTTGGTGGTTAATGGCCACCTTGGTGATCGGCGCATTATTGGCTTGGAATCTCATCGCAGACGAAGGCTATCAGGCCATAGCCAACACCTTGGGCAAAGGTTTACTGACGACGATTGGCGTCACCCTTAGCGCCTTTGTTATAGCGTCCATCATGGGGCTTGTAGTCGCCATGATGGGCTTCTCCCGCTGGCGCATTGTCCGTGAATTCTCGCGCTTCTACATTGAGGTATTACGTGGCATTCCGGTCTTGGTACTGCTGTTTTACATAGCTTTTGTGGGCGCACCTGAAATCATCAAGTTTTATAACTGGGTGCTCCAATACCCCATTGAACAAGGCTGGATCGACAAGGCTCGCACCCGAGACTTCACCCTGCTATGGCGCGCTATCCTTGCCCTGTCTATTAGTTATAGTGCCTTCATTGCAGAAGTCTTCCGTGCAGGCATTCAAGAAGTCAGTAAAGGGCAAATCGAAGCGGCCCAAGCCCTTGGACTCAGCGGCTGGCAGCGCTTTCGTTTAATCATCTGGCCACAAGCCCTGCGTAAAATCTTGCCACCACTGGGCAATGACTTCGTCGCCATGATCAAAGACTCCTCACTGGTATCGGTACTGGGGGTGCAGGACATCACCCAACTGGGCAAGGTATACAGTTCATCCACGTTTCAGTTTTTCGAAACTTACAACGTAGTGGCCTTTATGTACTTAGTGCTAACGCTTTCCTTGTCATTAATGATTCGAGGGCTGGAGCGCTATTTACGGCGCCATGAGCACCTTAAATAACACGACTTATCGTGATTTATCTCGACAATGTGTCTTTTTGTCGGACTAAAGTCCGACCTACATAGGCTGGAATTTGTTAATTTGTAGGTCGTGATTTATCGCGACAATGTGTAACGGAATAAATTCCGACCTACAAGCAACTAGGATTAAACGCTAAAAATGCTGCCAACCGCCAAGCTCACCTTGGAAGCCTTCCACTTCAAAGCCTGATTCGGTGATTTCACCAATGATAGTGCAAGGCAGGTGTAAGGTCTGGGTGATGAGTTGTATCTCTTCCCGAGCACTTTTAGGGGCCGTGAAGCACAATTCGTAGTCATCCCCACCCGTTAGGGCCAAGGTGTAGGCAGAATCAGGTTGCCAGTCTCTTAACTCATCGGATACGGGTAAGTCCGCCAAGCGGATCTTAGCCCCCACCCCAGAGGCCGTGGTGATGTGCTGTAAATCTTGGGCCAAGCCATCGGACACATCCAGCATGCTATGCACGACGCGCTTGAGAGCCATGCCAGCGATCAAGCGGGGGGATGGACGCCAAAAGCGGTCATAGAAGTAGTCAAACCGAGCCGCGGAAATATGCATTTCACCGGTAACGATAGGCACCGCTGCGGCTGCGTCGCCTAAAGTGCCAGTGACGTAAATATCGTCTCCTACCTGAGCCTGACTGCGTCGTGGTGTTTGCTCTTTTTCCACATAGCCATGCACTTGCAAGGTAATGGTCAAAGGGCCTTTGGTGGTGTCCCCACCTACGAGTAATAAACCTATAGGTTCCGCTAACTCCGCCATGCCTTCAGCAAACGCTGCCAACCATTGGGGATCGGACTCTGGCATGGTCAAACCCAATGTAAAAAAGGCGGGCTTAGCCCCCATGGCTGCTAGGTCACTGACACAGGTGGCCACTGCGCGATAACCTATGTCTAGCGGGTCCGCGTCAAAGGGAAAATGCCGCCCCTCCACCATGGTATCCATTGAGAAGACCAGTGTTTGTCCTTCGGGGATTTGCACTTGAGCACAGTCATCACCGATCCCCAGCAGGATGTCATTGCGGCCTTCGGTGTTGGCCATAACGGATGACTGAAAAATTGAGCGAATCAACTCAAACTCTTGCATGCTGCTTCCTATGCTTAATAAATGACTGGGGCAGATAAAAGAAAAGCCATCAATTGATGGCTTTTCTGAAGACTCAAAGAGGCTTACTTAGCGTTGCGGCGTGCTGCGATTTCTTCGCGGCGAACGCGCTGTGCCAGCTTGTCCAAAATACCGTTAATGTATTTGTGGCTCTCACTTGCACCAAAGGCTTTAGCCAATTCAACGCTTTCGTTGATGGCAACACGGTAAGGCACGTCCAAGCGCTCAGACAGCTCGAAGGAGCCGATGCGTAAAGTCGCTTGCTCGATGGCGTCCAATTCAGAAATAGAACGATCCAGTAGCTCTTCGTACAGGCCATCCAATGCTTTGGCTTTGGAAGACACACCGTATACCAACTCACGGAAGTAGGCTTTGTCACAAGCACTCATGTCTTGATCCACAGCGAACTGAGCTTCGATCTCATTGATCGCAGAGTGGTTCATTTGCCATTGGTAAATGGCTTGCAACGCCAACGCGCGAGATGCACTGCGCATCTGGGAGCGAGAAGGTTTCTTTGGCGCTTTGGCCTTATCTTGTTCAGTCATGCTTGCTTAGCCTTCCAGATCACGTAATACAGCGACCGTTTCTAGAGCAGACAATGCGGCTTCGCCACCTTTGTTACCTGCTTTCGTACCAGCACGCTCAATTGCTTGTTCGATTGAGTCAACCGTCAATACGCCGAATGAAACAGGAATGCCGAACTCTAGCGCCAAACGGCTCAAGCCAGAAACACACTCACCTGCAACGTATTCAAAGTGTGGCGTACCGCCACGGATCACAGCACCCAATGCAATCACTGCATCGTACTGTTTTTTCTCTGCGATCTTTTTCACAACCACAGGAATTTCAAAGGCACCTGGTGCATACACAACCGTGATGTCTTCTTTTTTAATGCCATGGCGAACCAAGGTATCAATAGCGCCATCTTTTAGGCTTTCTACTACATAGCTATTGAAACGGCCAACCACTAGAGCGAACTTTGCTCCTGGCGCTGCGAAATGACCTTCGTAAGTCTTAATATCGCTCATATTTGCCTCTAAAAACTAAACTTGATCAGCACTGACGGGAGTGCCTTGATATGGAATGAATTCCACTGCTTCTAAATCAAATCCTGTCACGGAGAATTTTCTTGGTGAGCTTAGCAGGCGCATTTGGCGCACCCCTAAATCACGAAGAATCTGCGAGCCTGTACCCACCGTTAAGTAAGCACCTGAGCCGCTTTCATCCGAACCTTTGCCTGCCCGAGGGGTTCTCGAGGTCAAAAAGATTTCCGCCAAATCCGTTGGGCGGTTTGCCGTATCCACCAGTACAACCACCCCACTGCCGGCGTTATTGATGTACTCTAGCGCGTCCAGCATCGACCACTTTGGCTCGCTGCCTGGGACTTTAATCCCAGCCACATCACGAGCAGGATCACGCACATGTACCCGCACTAAGGTTGGCTGTTCTGGGTCGATATCCCCCTTCACAAACGCCAAGTGACTTAGGCCCTGTACGGTATCCCGGTAGGTAATCACATTAAATTCGCCCACTTCCGTTTCCACGGTTTGCTCCGCTTCTCGTTGCACCGTGGTCTCGTTCAATGTGCGGTAATGAATCAGGTCGGCGATTGTACCAATTTTTAATCCATGTTTCTCGGCAAACTTTTCTAAATCTGGTCGACGGGCCATGGTGCCGTCGTCATTGATGATTTCAACGATCACGGACGCCGCTTCGTAACCCGCCATGCGGGCCAAATCACACCCCGCTTCGGTGTGTCCAGCTCGGGACAAAACACCACCAGCTCGGGCCATCAATGGAAAAACATGACCTGGCTGCACTATGTCAGACGGTTTGGCGTTGGCAGCCACAGCACGCTTAACGGTTAGGGCGCGATCCGCCGCTGAAATCCCCGTAGTCACACCTTCCGCTGCTTCAATAGACAGGGTGAAGTTAGTGCTGTAAACCGTTCCATTTTGGTTCACCATCAGGGGTAAATTCAGCTGTTTACAGCGCTCTGGCATCAAGGTTAAGCAGATCAGGCCGCGAGCATGCACCGCCATAAAATTGATGATCTCTGGGGTAATGCACTCCGCCGGTACGATCAAATCACCTTCATTCTCACGGTCTTCATCGTCCATCAGAATGACCATCTTGCCTTGGCGCATGTCCGCCAATATTTCTTCAATGGTATTGATTGCCATAGTACTTCACCTTTTGGTTATTCTGCTTCGTCGTCTCGGTATTGTGGGACGTACACGAATTTAATATCAGAACCTATCTTGGTCATTTCTTGTAAGTCTAGCTCAACCGCTTCGGACATGTGTTCTAACGGTAAACTTAATAACGGACGCGCTGCAGAGCCAAGCAGTTTTGGCGCCATATAAATGACTAATTCGTCCACTAAACCAGCATTCAAGAAGGCACCAGCCAACTCAGCACCGGTTTCCACTAGCACTTCATTAATGCCTTCATCCGCCAGTTGCCCCATGGCTTCTACCAGATCCAAGCGACCGTCCTCACCTAGAGGCACGAAACGAACATCAACGCCTTTCTTTTGTAGGGCTTTTAGATGATCTGCTTCCACTTCTTCTTCATCACAGAAGATCGCCACTTCATTGGTGGGGTATAGAATCTTCGCTTCAGGCGCAATGGAAAGAGCCGTATCCATAACGACACGTAAAGGCTGGCGCACGGTTTTGGCGTCCACTTCATTGCCTTGGTTATCAATGCGTACCGTCATGCTTGGATTGTCAGCAATGACGGAGCCTATTCCCGTGACAATGGCAGCGCTCTGGGCGCGCAGTTTTTGCACATCACCTCGGGCCTGAGGGCCAGTAATCCACTGGCTTTCGCCGGATTCCATAGCCGTACGGCCGTCCACACTCATGGCGAGTTTAACGCGCACAAAGGGCAGACCTTCTTCCATACGCTTGATAAAGCCAGGGTTCAGTCCACGGCACTCGTTTTCCAAAACAGGGCCGACCACTTCAATCCCTGCCTTTTTTAAAATCTGTAATCCGCGCCCTGCGACTTCTGGGTTAGGATCTTCCATACCGTACACCACTTTGGTGATACCCGCTTTTACCAAGGCCTCTGCACAAGGTGGCGTGCGCCCATGGTGACTGCAAGGCTCTAAAGTGACATAAGCGGTTGCGCCTGTTGTGTCCCCCTGCACACTGGCTAGGGCTTGCACTTCTGCGTGACCTTCACCTGCCTTGGCGTGAAAGCCTTCGCCAATGATGTGGCCGTCTTTCTCAATCACACACCCCACTCTAGGGTTCGGATGGGTGGTAAACATCCCTAGCCGAGCAAGTTGAACGGCACGGGCCATACGTTGTTCATCGTTCACATAGGGCTGAGCCATTTATTTCTCCTCGGTTTGGTTTTTGCTGCCTTGTTCTAGGCGTTCAATCTCATCACGGAATTCGCTGATGTCTTTAAAGCTGCGGTACACGGAGGCAAAACGCACATAGGCCACCTGGTCGAGCCGCTTGAGTTCGTCCATCACGGCTTCACCGATAATCCGTGATGCCAGCTCTCGCTCACCGGTGGCTTGCAGCTTTTCTTTGATGCGGGAAATGGCCGTTTCAATGGCTTCGATGCTCACCGGGCGCTTCTCAATGGCTTTGAGTATCCCGGAGCGAAGTTTTTCTTCGTCAAACGGCACTCGACTACCATCGTTTTTGATCAGCTTAGGCATTTGCAGCTCAGCGATTTCAAACGTTGTAAAACGCTCATTACAGTGGCCGCATGTGCGACGACGGCGTACCTGAGCACCCTCTGAAACGAGGCGCGAGTCAAGGACTTTGGTATCTTGAGTACCACAAAAAGGACAACGCATGCTGGTTCCAATAGTTGGCAAAATTTCGTACGATGCGAGCCAATAAAACCTGGCTCATATTAGCGCAAGATAATATCAACCCATCACTAATATAGCTACCAAACACGACCCAAAGCCTGACTTTACGCACGCTAATCAAGCCCTTAGGAATCATAATAAAATGGTGTTAGCTGAACTCTCCGGATTAGTGGCGGCATTATGCTGGACCATCTCCAGCCTTGTGGCTCCGCGATTGATTAGCCAATTAGGGGCTTTTCGCTTTAATACTTTGCGTATTTCCTTCGCTGCTTTGGTGCTTTGTTTTATTAGCTTATGGCGGATTAACTCGGCTGGAGTACTGGCGGACTTCCTTTGGCCCCTGATTCTCTCTGGACTGCTGGGCATATTGATTGGCGACTCGTTTTTATTTAATTCGGTACATCGACTAGGACCAAGACGCGCCGGGGTGCTGTTTGCCATGAACGCCCCTTTCTCCATTTTATTGGCGTGGTTATTTCTCGATGAAGTGCTGAGCCTAACAGAGCTGATGTTTTGTGGGGTGGTGTTATTAGGGGTGGTGATCGCCACCTTATTCGGTAAAAAAGGCCAGACCCACGAATGGGAAACCACAAAAGGCTCCCTTGGGGTGGGCATTTTTATGGCCCTTATGGCGGCCTTATGCCAAGCCAGTGGCGCTCTGATCGCTAAGCCCGCCTTACTGGCCGGTGTTGACCCTATGGTCGCTTCCGCCGTGCGCGTCAGTACAGGGGCAGCTGGCTTATTGTTGGCTTACTTCCTATATTTCAAACCGCGCCCCAATAAAGCTCTGGCTCCGCTCAGTAGCTTCCCCATCACCGTCTGGCTACGATTGGCATTAGTGGCCACAGTGGGCATGGTGATCGGCATGAGTGTGTTGGTATGGGGGGTGGGTAACGCTAATGTGGGCTTGGTAACGACCCTTTCTGCCACGGTGCCGGTACTGATTTTGCCAGGGCTCTGGCTAACCACCAAGCAAGCCCCTGCCCTGGGCGCTTGGATCGGTGCATTTTTCGTTGTTGGGGGCGCATTCGGCATTATTCTGAATTAATCCCAGCTATGCTATGCTTTGCTCCATTCGTTTTTACGTATTTTTCAACTCAGGAACAGACAGAACCTTATGGCACAGTTTGTATACAGCATGAACCGCGTAGGCAAGGTCGTACCGCCTAAACGCGAGATTCTTAAAGACATTTCTCTTTCTTTTTTCCCTGGCGCTAAGATCGGTGTATTAGGTCTAAACGGCTCTGGTAAATCCACGCTTTTGCGCATCATGGCGGGCGTTGATAAAGAATACAACGGTGAAGCACGTCCAATGCCGGGTCTTAAAGTGGGCTACCTACCACAGGAGCCTGAGCTGGACCCAACCAAAGATGTCCGTGGCATCGTTGAAGAGTCCGTTGCCGACGTGAAAGATGCCTTGGTGCGTCTTGATGAAGTCTACGCAGCGTACGCTGACCCAGATGCAGACTTTGATGCCTTGGCAGCAGAACAAGCGGAGCTTGAAAACCTTATTACAGCAAAAGATGGTCACAACCTTGAGCGTGCCCTTGAAGTCGCCGCTGATGCACTTCGTCTTCCGCCTTGGGATGCCAATGTTGAGCACCTATCTGGTGGTGAACGTCGCCGTGTGGCCCTTTGTCGTCTATTGCTCGACAAGCCAGACATGATCCTTCTAGACGAGCCAACCAACCATTTGGATGCAGAATCCGTGGCGTGGCTAGAGCGCTTCTTGAAAGACTACCCAGGCACCGTTGTGGCGATTACCCACGACCGTTACTTCCTTGATAACGCCGCTGGCTGGATCCTTGAACTTGACCGTGGTCACGGTATTCCTTACGAAGGCAACTACTCTTCTTGGCTTGACCAAAAGAACGCGCGCCTAGAGATGGAAGCCAAGCAACAAGCGTCTCACAACAAAGCCATCAAGTCTGAGCTTGAGTGGGTGCGTCAAAACGCAAAAGGCCGCCAGTCTAAGTCCAAAGCACGTTTAGCTCGTTTCGAAGAAATGAACTCGAAAGAATTCCAAGAGCGTAATGAAACCAACGAATTGTACATTCCACCGGGTCCACGCCTTGGTAACAAGGTAATCGAGATCGAAGGCGTGTCTAAAGGTTTCGACGGTCGCGTCTTGATCGAAGATTTCAACATGGTTGTGCCACCAGGCGCGATCGTAGGTGTTGTTGGTGGTAACGGTGCCGGTAAATCCACACTGTTCAAAATGATCGCTGGCCAAGAGCAACCTGATGCGGGCACCGTGACATTGGGTGAAACCGTACAACTTGCTTACGTTGACCAAATGCGTGAGCTAGATGGTGAAAAAACCGTTTTTGAAGAAATCTCTGACGGCCAAGACATCATCACAGTTCACAACTGGAAAGTGCCTGCCCGTGCTTACATCGGCCGCTTCAACTTCAAAGGCTCTGACCAACAGAAACTGGTGAAACACCTATCCGGTGGTGAGCGTAACCGTCTGCACCTTGCGAAACTTCTGAAAGAAGGCGGCAACGTCCTACTATTGGACGAACCGACCAACGACTTGGACGTTGAAACATTGCGCGCCTTGGAAGAAGCCCTACTGGCTTTCCCTGGCTCTGCCATTGTTATTTCCCACGATCGCTGGTTCCTTGACCGTGTTGCTACCCACATCTTGGCCTATGAAGGGGACTCTAAAGCCGTGTTCTTCGAAGGTAACTACCAAGAATACGAAGCCGACTACAAGTCTCGTACGGGCAAAGACGCCACACCGACACGCATCAAATACAAGCGTATCGACGCCTAGTCATCACCTTGATTCGTTCGAGTACAAAAAAGCCGCTTCACTTGAAGCGGCTTTTTTATTAACCAATCAAAAAACCTTGTCGCGACGAATCAAAATCTACAAAGCTGCTTCGGCTTCTTCAAGGGCTTCTTGAGCTTCGAACCAAGCTTCTTCCGCTTGCTCTAGGGATTGCTTCCATTTGGCTTCGTCCGCTAGCAGGGCTTGCAGCTTGTCTTTGTTGGCTGCTTCATAGAGACTGTTGTCAGACATGGCTTCACCAATGATGTCCAAGTGGCCTTGGGCAGTTTGCATGGCTTTTTCGTGCTTCTCTACGGACTTACGCAGAGGACGGAGTTTTTCACGCAATTCAGCGGCTTTGCGGCGCTCTTCTTTACGATCCACTTTTTCGACTTTGGCGTCATCCGCCAAGGCCTTTTCGCTTTGGTTGGCTTGCTGCTGACGAGCTTGCAACCAAGTATGGTACTCATGCAAATCCCCATCAAAAGCTGTGACTTTATGATCCGCCACAAGGAAGAATTCATCCACTGTGCTGTTCAACAAGTGACGATCGTGGGATACCACTAGGATCGCGCCGTTAAATTCTTGCAGGGCTTCCGTCAGGGCTTGACGCATTTCGATGTCCAAATGGTTGGTCGGCTCATCGAGGACTAATAGGTTGGGACGCTGCCAAGCGATCAAGGACAAGGCCAAGCGGGCTTTTTCACCACCGGAGAAGCCTTTCACCGCACGCAGGGCATCGTCTCCCACAAAGCCAAAGCCGCCGAGGTATTTACGCACATCCGCTTCAAGGGCCGTTGGCGTAAGGCGCTGAATATGCAGCACTGGGGAAGCTTCTAAGTCCAAAGCGCTCAACTGATGCTGGGAAAAGTACCCAATCTTGGTGTTTTCCCCATAGACTCGCTCACCGCCCAACAAAACCAATTCCTTTACGATGGATTTGATCAGGGTGGACTTACCCGCACCGTTGGGGCCAAGTAAACCAATACGCTGACCGTCTCGAACAGAAAAATTCGACTGCCCCAGTTGCACCTTATGACTGCCATCCTCCAATACATAACCCAAATCCGCTTGGATTAAGCTCACCAACTGGTCGGAAGTTTTCTCGGCTAACGGGATGGAGAACTCAAACTGAGAATCAATGTGAGCAGGTCCGATGGTTTCCATCTTTTCCAGCGTTTTTAGACGACTTTGCGCTTGCTTCGCTTTCGTTGCTTTATAGCGGAATCGATCTACGTATTGCTGCAAGTGAGCACGCTTGCGTTGTTGCTGTTCAAACATGGATTGCTGCTGGGCAAGATGCTCCGCACGCTGGCGCTCGTAGTCTGAGTAATTACCTTTGTAGAGATTCAGCTTCTTCTGGTACAGGTGAACAATATGGCTACAAATACCATCAAGAAAATCCCTATCGTGGGAGATCAGCAAAAGTGTACCTGGGTAATTACACAGCCAGTTTTCGAGCCACATGACCGCATCCAAATCCAAGTGGTTAGTCGGCTCGTCCAACAATAGAATGTCAGACGGACACATCAAAGCTCGGGCCAAATTCAAACGTATACGCCAACCACCGGAGAAGTCCGAGACATTGCGCTGCATGTCTGCCATTTTAAAGCCAAGACCTTGCAGTAGCTGCTCACCACGAGCTTGCGCCGTATACCCTTGAGCATTCTCATATTCCCCGAGCCAATGGGCATGAGCATTATCATCCCCTTTGGTTTGAGCGGCGTTGATTTCTGCTTCGATTCGACGTAGGCGATCATCCCCATCAAGACAGTAATCCAGCGCCGTGCGATCCACCTCTTCCACTTCCTGCGCCATAAATGAAATCCGACGCTGTCCCGGCAAAATCACCTCACCGGTATCCGCATGCAAAAGACCGCGCACCAAGGCAAACAAAGAAGACTTACCCGCGCCATTTGCCCCGATCAAACCCACCTTCTGACCTTCAAAAATGGTCATATCGGCGTGTTCAAGCAAAAACTGCGTACCGCGTTGCAAACTGACTTGGGTAAACTGGATCATGGAACTCTCTGCGTTAAAAATCGAAAGGCGCATTTTATCTAGATTGTCGCCCTAAAGCACGACCTACAAATTACGATTACACCTTTAATCCTCAGCATCTATCCCCACATAAGGTGCAAACCTCTCGACGGCGTTCTAAAATACGCACAGACATTATTTAACGGTGATTCTTGTGAACAACATCAATGAAATCCAACGCTTCTCCTTCGACAACACCAACGTTCGAGGCGAGCGCGTCCTATTAAACGATGCCTATCAAAGCATCATTGCCCGTAAATCCTACCCCAAACCTCTGGAATCCTTACTGGGCGAATTCGTAGCGGCCATTGCTTTGCTGCGCGACATTGTGAAAATCGACGGCGTGCTATCCATTCAATGTAAGGGCAACGGCGTACTGCAAACCCTAATGACCGAATGTGACGAACGCCAAAACCTACGGGGTATCGCCCAATGGGATGAGACCCAGGCCTTCCCTGAGACGGTCTCTTTAAAAGAACTGCTAGAAGGCGGCTACCTAGTGATCACCATCACCCCACGTAATGGTCAGCGCTACCAAGGCATCGTCGAAATCGTTGGTGATACCTTGTCAGAATGCCTAGAGCAATACTTCATGCAGTCTGAGCAGCTACCAAGCCGTGTATGGCTGGCTGCAAACGGTGCTCAAGCAGGCGGATTATTCCTGCAGCGTTTACCCGCTGAACAAGCTAAAGAAGGGGACGAAGACGCATGGGAACGCTTTGTTCACCTAGCATCGACTGTTAAAGACGAAGAATTGCTCGAACTGGACACAGCAACCCTATTGCACCGCTTGTACCATGAAGAAGAGCTTCGCCTATACGACGGCAAAACCATGCAATTTGGCTGCTCTTGCACTCGCCAGCGCACCCTAAGCGCCATCCTATCTATGGGCGCGGAAGAGTTGCGTGAAATCCTAAGCGAACAAGGCGTTATTAAAACCGAATGCCAATTCTGTGCGGAAACCTACGAATTCCAAAAAGAAGATTTGGACGACTACCTAGGCGACCAAGCGCAAACCCACTAAGCGGCTTATAAACAATTCGCTTATATGGACCCGCCCGACTGTTGCAAGCTATCTAGACGTCACAGAATAAAGTTGCACGCTTATATTCGGCCTACTTTAATTGAGCATATCTGCTCGGCCATTAAAAGATGTGCACTCACTTCCTCTGAACTCCCACTCGGCTTCAATGAGCCATCGAATTGCCTAGGGTAAGTGAGTCGATTTTATCTGCTTTGTTTTAATAGTCTGCGCAACGCTTTGGGTGTGCCTGTTACAAACGGTTTATGTTTCTTAACTCGTTATTCAATTGTTAACTTTGATACTGTGATTCAGAGCTGCTCAGTAAGCGCCATGCAATTCTTGCAAGCTTATTGGCCAACGCAACGACTATCTTATTTGGGTGTTTTCCATTGCTTTTCATGCGTTTCACCCAGTCAGCTAGGCGACCCGTGGATTCTTCCTTCAGTAAAACCCGATAGGCCGCTCTAGCACCGTGCACCAACTGCTTTCTCAGGTGTTTATTGCCTTGCTTACTTATGCCATTTAAACGCTCTTTTTCACCACTCGATGCTTGCTTGGGGACTAGGCCTAGTGAAGCGGCCACGTGACGGCCACTAGCAAAACGCTTTGGATCACCGATATAGCACCATAGCAATGAAGCATTGATTACTCCTAATCCAGGAACTGCCATGAGTTTCTGACACTCCGTACTGTCTTTTGAGTACTCCTTCAAAATCTGGTCATAACGCTTAACATGTGCTTCTTTTTCTAACCATTGTGATCGTAAGTCAGCCAATAACAATCGCCCTCGATAGGTAATAGGCTGCTCAGCATCTTCCAACAAAGCAGGAAGTAAATTCTTGATTGCGGCTTCGCCGGTTGGGATGACGACGCCCATATCTGCTAGCAAACCACGTATTTCATTACTGGTTGCCACCCGCTCACGAACCAGCCGCTCTCGCACTCGATGAATCGCTTGCAGATCTAATTGCTCCTCACTTTTAACCGAGACAGATGGAATCGATGGCAGTGAAGCTGCTAAAGCGATTGCGGCAGCATCTCGCTGATCATTCTTATTAACCTGAACAAAGGGTTTTACATATTGAGGGGAGATCAGTTTAACTTGATGCCCCATCGCCATAAATTGTCGTGCCCATGCATGAGCACCAATGCAGGCTTCCATGGCGATTAAACAAGGAGACAGATTAGCGACTGAATTTCCAAGCTCTTCCCGTCGCAGCCTTTTCTTTAAAACCTGTTTCCCTTGCTTATTCTGACCATGCAATTGGAAAACATTTTTCGCCAAATCGATGCTTAAGATGCTAATGTTCTTCATAGGACTCGCTCCTTTTAACTTAGATGCCGAACAGGCTTTTGTTTGCACACTAAGCATGGCACATAGTTAGGAGGGCGAGTCCATCTTATTTCCCACATTAGGTTTTATGGTCTCTTTCTATTGCTACTTATCTCTGTGAGCACTGCATTGTGCGCAGGCTTGCTGTAGCAACTCTACAAAGAGGCGTGTGGCTGGCCCCGTGCGTTCGCCCTTGCCGAAGATGGCATACATATGAAAGCTCCGTTCCCCGCCAGACTCGAGCTCTAGGCGGCGTAATTGACCATTTTCAATCAAGGGCATTAAATCGGCCTTGGGTAGCCAAGCGAAACCAATACCAGAGTTCACAACTTCAATGGCGGATTGTACGCTGGATACTGTCCAGCGACGGTCAGCCCCGAGCCAGCCTTCGTCCCGGGCGTTTTCAGTGCCTGAATCCCGGATGACAACTTGCAGCTCTTGGCGTAGGCGTTCATTGCTAATGGGCGCAGGGTCAGCAAACAGCTTGTGATTGGCGGCTGCCACCGCAATCATTTCCACATCCACTATAGGGTCTGCTAAGTAGCCCGCAGGGACAATACCACTGAGCACTAAATCCGGTGAGCCTTCACTGAGTACTTCCACCGTTCCGCTCAACACTTCTTCCCGCAACTGGACAAGAGTGCCCTGACTCTGAGGTTCAAAGGCCTTTAGAGCGCGTAGTAATGCAGGCGTTGGGAAGGCTTCATCCACCACAAGCTCAATCTCAGGCTCCCAGCCTTGTCCTAAGGTATGAGCCAGTTCTTCTAGGTCTAAGGCTTCCCTAAGTAGATGGCGGGATCGCCTTAATAGCACTTCACCCCGTTCCGTCAATTTGGCTTTGCGCCCATCAATAGTGAGCAATGGGTAGCCAAGTTGCTCTTGGAGTTTGGCGACTGTGTAACTGACGGATGATTGGCTTTTATGGAGAGCTTCTGCGGCTTGGGCAAAGCCGCCTCTGTCCACAACAGCCTGTAAGACTCGCCATTGTTCGAGGGTTACGCGCGGTGATTTCATAATGCACCCTTTTTATTTTGGAGGTAAAAATTGATTATCGTATTTTTCGATCAATTTCGTCAAAAACTTACGCTTTTATATCAAAAATATTGGTCGTAAGATTTGTTTATTGAATGAATTTGAAGCAGCAAGCTTCCAAACTTTTAGGAGATTATGACATGGCAACTCTACTACGTATCGACTCTAGTGCATCCGGTGACAACTCTAAATCTCGTCAGTTGACTGACGCGTTTGTTGCCCAATGGTTGGCAAAAAATCCAGAAGGTAATGTGGTTGTGCGTGACGTTAACGCTAACCCACTGCCACATTTTACTAGCGAAACGCTAGGTGCTTTGTTCACCCCTGAAGAAGATCGCACCGATGCTCAAAAAGCCATCGTTGCAATCGGTGATGAGCTAATCGAAGAACTGGAAGCGGCTGATGTCGTTGCAGTCAGTGCGCCAATGTACAACTTCAGCATTCCATCTACGTTGAAGTCTTACTTTGACTACATTGCCCGTGCAGGTCGTACTTTTAAATACACTGAAACAGGTCCTGTTGGCCTAGTAAACAAAGATGCTTACGTATTCACAGCAAGTGGTAGCTTCCTAGCGGATACGCCAGTCGATCACCAAGTGCCATATGTACAAACCTTCCTAGGCTTTATCGGTCTAAATGTTAAGGACACTTTCATTGCTGGTGGCCAAGCCCTAGGCGAAGATGGTGAGAAAGCTTTCACTGCTGCAAAAGAGAAAATTGCTGCAGCGGTATAAACATACCCCTTAGCGTTTTCTAAATTTCCCCTTTAGTAAAAGCCCCTATCGCAAGCTGCGATAGGGGCTTTTTTGATACTTGGCCTAAGGTAAAGTGATTTACGCTCATTTGTCATTTTTTTTATGACAATCCTCGTTGTTCCATTTGTTCTTAAATAGTCTAATGTACTCATACATATAGAATTATCGATCAACAACAAGGATCGTCCATGAATCAGGACATTGTTATTCTTGCTGCCGGTAAAGGCAGCCGCATGAAATCAAGCTTTTCAAAAGTGCTGCATAAGATCGGCGGAACGGCCATGGTGCGCCGTGTATTGACGACCGCAGCGGAATTAGCTGATGCAAAATTACATCTAATTATCGGTCATCAAGGGGAGCAGGTTGAGGCCGCTTGTCAGGATTTTTCTGCCAATATCGTTTGGCAAAATGACCCCCAAGGGACCGGCGATGCATTACGCCGTGCCGCGCCCTCTTTAAGTGATCAAGGTGCGACTTTGACTCTTTACGGTGATGTGCCGCTGATCCAGAGCCAAACCCTAGAGCAAATGCGTGCTTTGTCCACACCGAACACCTTAGTGCTGCTGACTATCAACTTGGATAACCCAACAGGTTATGGGCGCATTGTGCGCAATGATCAAAATCAGGTTGTGGCCATTGTTGAACAGAAAGACGCCAACCCAGAGCAGTTGGCTATTCAGGAAGTCAACACAGGGATCTTACTGGCTCCTAACGGCAAGTTAAAAGGCTGGTTGGACGCACTCACCAATGACAATGCCCAACAGGAATACTACCTAACTGACATCATTGCCATGGCAGCAGAGCAGGGCGTCGAGATCGTCACCGTTCAACCTGAACATGAATGGGAAGTGGCGGGTGTGAATGATCGTGTGCAGTTGGCGGCTTTGGAGCGTATTTGGCAACAACAGCAAGCAGAAACACTAATGCGCAATGGCGCTACCTTAGCGGACCCAAATCGCATTGATGTGCGTGGTGAGCTATCAACTGGCTACGATTGCCAGATTGACATCAACTGTGTGTTTGAAGGCAAGGTGACCTTGGGCGCAAACGTTCAGATCGGTCCGAATTGTGTACTGAAAAACTGTACCGTGGCAGATGATACCGTAATCAAAGCGAATACTCTGATCGAAGACAGCCAAGTAGGTGAAGCCTGCGATTTAGGGCCATTTGCCCGCCTAAGGCCTGGGACAGTACTGGCAAAAGGCGCCAAAATCGGCAACTTTGTAGAGACAAAAAAAGCCCACATAGGCGAAGGCAGTAAGGTGAATCACCTAAGCTACATTGGCGACACGCAAATGGGCGCAGGGGTCAATGTTGGGGCTGGCACCATTACTTGTAATTACGATGGCGTGAACAAGTCCACGACCGTCATTGGTGACAAGGTGTTTGTAGGGTCCAATACATCTCTAGTGGCACCGGTTGAGGTACAAGAAGGGGCAACCATCGCCGCAGGCTCTACCATTACCAAAAATGTAAAAGCAGATCAGTTGGCATTTGGCCGAGCAAAACAAATGAACAAAGACGGTTGGGCGCGTCCGACCAAAAAGGAGAAATAATATGTGTGGAATCGTCGGCGCCATCGCTCAACGTAATGTGGCCAAAATCCTCCTAGAAGGACTCTCTCGACTAGAATACCGTGGCTACGACTCATCAGGTGTGGCCATTAACAATGAAACCGGTGTTCGTGCGCACCGTGCCGTGGGCAAGGTTCAGGCTCTCAAAGATAAGTTTGAAGCACAGCCCCTTGATGGCAAACAAGGTATTGCCCACACCCGTTGGGCGACCCATGGCAAGCCAACGGAAGCGAATGCTCATCCGCACTTTTCTGGTGAGGATCTCGCTTTGGTGCATAACGGCATCATCGAAAATCACGCCCCTTTGCGCCGTGAGTTGAAAGAAAAAGGCTATGAGTTTAAGTCGGAAACGGATACTGAAGTCATTGTTCACCTGATTCATGATGCCCTAAAAGCCGAGCCAGATTTCCTACAAGCGGTTAAAAATGCCCTAAAGCGCCTTGAAGGTGCCTTTGCTATTGCCGTGACCTTGAACCATGAAAACGAACGCATGATTGCCGCTCGTAAAGGTAGCCCATTAGTAGTGGGTGTAGGCATTGAAGAAAATTTTGTCGCCTCAGACCAGTTGGCTCTTTTGCATGTGACCGATCAATTCATCTTCCTAGAAGAAGGGGACGTTGTAGAAGTAACCCGTGACGGCGTCACCATCTATGATGCAAAAGATCAGGTGCAAGAGCGCCCTATTAGCGTGTTTAACCACAATGTAGACGCCACGGATAAAGGCGAATATCGCCACTATATGATGAAAGAAATCTACGAGCAGCCAAAAGTGATTGCGGCGTGCTTGTCGGGTCGTCTAAGTGAAAACAAAGTACTGACGAGCTGCTTTGGCGCGGACTCTAGCTTTTTGAAAGAGATCGAAAACGTTCATATCGTGGCCTGTGGTACCAGTTACCACGCTGGTATGGTAGCGAAATACTGGATCGAAGAATTTGCCAACCTGCCGTGTGTGGTAGAAGTGGCGAGTGAATACCGCTACCGAAAAGTCGCAGTGCCGAAAAACACTCTGTTTTTGACGCTCTCACAGTCTGGTGAAACGGCGGATACCTTAGCCGCATTGCGTATGGCAAAAGAGCTTGGCTATTTGACCACTTTGGCGATCTGTAACGTACCATCTTCTACCTTGGTGCGTGAGTCTGATCTGACGTTACTGACCAATGCTGGGGCAGAGATTGGTGTGGCATCCACTAAGGCTTTCACGACCCAGTTAACCGCGCTATTGATCACTGCTATTGCGATTGCCAGTGAAAAAGGCCAGCTTACGGAAGAAAAAGAAGCTGAATTGGTGGCGTCCTTACGCTCACTGCCTGCTTACGTGGACGAAGCCTTGAAACAGGACGGTGCCATCAAAACTGTGTCCGATCAATTTGCTAACAAGCACAACGCCTTGTTCCTTGGTCGTGGCCCTATGTTCCCAATTGCATTAGAAGGCTCTTTAAAACTCAAAGAGATCTCCTACATCCATGCAGAAGCTTACCCAGCAGGGGAGTTGAAGCACGGCCCCTTGGCGCTAGTGGATGAAACCATGCCGATCATCACCATGGTGCCCCATAACACCATGTTAGATAAGCTAAAGTCCAACCTTCAGGAAGTAGCCGCCCGTGGTGGCGTACTGTACGTCTTTGCAGACAAAGACACAGACCTTCATAACGAAGAAGGCATCACCTTTGTGGAAGTGCCAAAAGTAGATGAAGTGCTAGAACCCATCGTGCACACCATCCCCCTACAGCTGCTGTCATACCACGTGGCCGTAGTAAAAGGTACAGACGTCGACCAACCACGTAACTTAGCGAAATCCGTGACCGTGGAGTGATGTCTAGAGACTAGCTACAAGATTCATTGCAATCCACAGCCCCGGCTCATAATACGTGCAGACGTAAGATGAGTTCGGGGCTTTTTATTTTTGCTTCTGTTCACCCCTCCCTAGCTTTTAATGTGTTCATGCCCCCGCCTTCTGAAAACTTTACAAAGTCGATGGGGGCGTTTGTAAACGGTTTCTAAGAGGTGATTTTTGGAGTGCGTTTACATTTCGTTACATTACTGGGTGAGTTTTGTTAACAAGGTGAATTTATAACCTCTTAATAACAGCGTTATTTTTAGATCAATGAAACAGTATGTAACCAAAAGGGGCGTGTCTAGATAACTGATTTTATAGTTTTGTGTAACTTAAGTTATTGAAAAATAAATGTTTATTAAATATGAAAGATATTTGTTTAGCTCTTGTAAGGTATGCTGGATTCGGTAGGATGGCCGTGAATTGAACACTAAGTAATCAATAGTTTCGCTTAAGGATTGAGCGTTCTGTTGGTCAAATAAGCATTATTCAAACTTCAAGGAGTGGAATTTTGGAATTGCTAACTATCCCCGATATGCAGGGCGTTCGCATTGTTGGTTTCGATCTTTATTATAAGGACGAACAGGGGCAACTAGCCGTTGTCTCAGATGCCCTAGTTAAGATGGTTTCCGGTGATCTGGAACTATCGTCCACAGATGGCCCATTAACGATTACACAAATCGTTGAGGCCTCAAGTCAAAACCTAGCTCAGCAAGCAGATGGCCGTCTAGAGTACCTTTACACTGAAAACAGTGCTTTTGATAGTGAAATGGTGCCACCGATGAATGGTGCTGATGTGTCTACTTATGCGCAAGTCTTGGA
Organism: Marinomonas vaga; assembly: GCF_055388305.1. Classification (NCBI taxonomy): domain Bacteria; kingdom Pseudomonadati; phylum Pseudomonadota; class Gammaproteobacteria; order Oceanospirillales; family Oceanospirillaceae; genus Marinomonas; species Marinomonas vaga. Next base: position 1,707,112 of record NZ_AP043903.1, on the reverse strand, counting down.
ACAGCAAGCAGAGCGCGCGGCCATACTTAAGCAATTACACCAGCAAGCAGTAGAGCTCGCACAGCTCAAAGAAGACCTAGCTCAAAAGGATGCAGAATTGGCCGCAAGAGCCAATGCCTTAGAGCAACTGGACAATGATGATGAGCAACTTACTCTACTGAATGCACAGCTTCAAAGTGCTCAAGAACGCTATGCGCAAATGCAGGAGCAACTTTACACTATCTCTGATAATTCTCGCTGGATTAAAGGCGACGAAGGTGTCTTCCGTTTTAATGTGCAACAGGCCCTAGCCCAAGCGGCTGACCAACAAGACAGTTCCCTGTACAACAGTTCTTCCTCTGCGAATAGTGACGACAGCGACGACAGCGATGAGTTGTCTACCCCAATCGCGATTGCCTTGCCCCGTCCAGAAGACGCCACGACAGATCAAGAATCTGAGTCAGTTTCTTCGGGCGCCGAGCTTCTTGATTCTGCTGAGGCTGCATCAAGCTCTGAATCTGAGCAAGCTGTAACCGATACGGTTGGTGATGAGTCCACTATTGAAGATGCTACGGCTGATGACCTTACCTCGGATGAGCTGACTTCTGATGAGTTGACCTCTGATGAACTGACTTCTGATGAGGCGACTTCCGATGAACTGACTTCTGATGAGGCGACGTCTGATGAACTGACTTCCGATGAGTCGACTTCTGATGAGTCGACTTCTGATGAACTGACTTCCGATGAGTCGACTTCTGATGAACTGACTTCCGATGAGCTGACTTCTGATGAACTGACTTCTGATGAGTCGACTTCTGATGAGTCGACTTCTGATGAGTCGACTTCTGATGAGTCGACTTCTGATGAGTCGACTTCTGATGAGGCGACGTCCGATGAACTGACTTCTGATGAGGCGAATTCTGATGAGTCGACGTCTGATGAGGCGACGTCTGATGAGGCTAAAAAAGGCTTAGTTTGGTCAGTAACTGCTAAGCACAATGATAAAACAGTGCTTAAGGAGAACGAATCAAATATTGCAGAATTTCGTGAAGTTGATGACACGTCTTCGGAGGAAAGCATTATCCCTTCTGAGGAGGATTTTGATGATGTTTCTCAACAGTTGGCTGCTATTTATGAAGCAAATAGTATCTCGGGGGTTGATGACCCGTTGACGTTTGAGGTTGGAGGGCTTGCGGCAATCGGGATTGATGATTTCACTATCACTTTGGACTTACCGCCATTAACCCAAGAAACAAATGACTCAGTAGTAGAAAGCGATAGTGAAGGAGTCGCAGAAGAGCTTGATTCCAGTACTGAAACACTCCCTAGTATGAGAGTGCTACTTGGGAACACGCTTTTGTATTCTGATGAGGAACTAGGTGAAGTGGATCTCATGCGTTCCCATATAGCTGAGGTCTTTTCTAAATTTATGGACACTCCCCTTTATCAAGAGCTTGCCAAAGACGAGTTTTGGGATGCGGGCGAGCACAGTATTGAAATTATGTGGGGGCTGGATGGTGAGCTAGATCATAGAGCTGATTTCTCCTTGACGCTGAACGCCCCACTTGTAGAGATCGTTCTAGATGATCCGGTTGTGATTCAAGATGATATGTATTGGGCTATTACCATTACACGGGATGGAGAGGTGTTTTACCAAGACGATTATGAATCATCGGAAATCTTAACAGATGAAATTCAAACAAGTCAGCACCTCTATAATCTGGACGAAGCTATTCTTGAGTTTTATAGCCAATATGGACTTTCTGCGGAGAATGATCCTCATACTATGGAGTTTATAGGGATGGACCCTTCAACTGGAATCAAAGACTTGTCATTGATGCTTGATGCGCCTTCATCATTGTCTTTTGATGATGCCCAACAGGATGATTCGGTAGAGGACGTTGTTTGGTTTGCACCTATTGAGACTGATGATAGTTTCACTGGGATAAAGGGGATCGCGAACGGCGAGCTTATGGGCTACTTCCAGTACTCACCCACCGCCATAGCAGAAGCGATTGGTGAAGTGGGATTTTATGTTCAAAATGGCAATACCTACAGTAGCCTCAGCAGTAGGCAACTGGCAATAATAGATGAATTGGATTTAACTGCTGATGGTAGTTACGTTTACGGTATGGAGTGGGGTGACAGCGGGGCACAAGACGGACTTCTCAAACTAGCCTTCACCATCGACTCCGGCATGAGGTACGAGCTTCGTGGGGACTTAAGTGAAGCCAGTGATACGGGCTTGTCCTCAATGGATGGCATTACCAGCGAGAAAGTTTTAACATTTGACGGAACTGGTGAACCCGGTGCAACCATTAATGTGGTGGTAGACGGGCAAGCGGTATCTGCTACCAATACGGTAGGCGAAGATGGTTGCTGGAGTGCCACATTAGATGGCCCTCTCGAGGAAGGTACTTACGAGTACACTGTCTCTGAGACGGATGCGAACGGTAACATCTCATACCTAGAGCCTGATCAAGTGACGGTCGATACCACCGCTCCTGAGGGCAGTGGGGTGACACTGCCATTTGATCTTGATTCTCTCATCAGTGGCGCATTGGAAAACGAAGATGGCGCCTTGATCGAGATCGATCTTAATGGTGACGACTACGGTAGCGCCACGGTAGAAAACGGCACTTGGTCTATCAGCGGCGACGCATTTAATACCGGTGACACAGTGGTGGTGACAGTGACAGACCTTGCTGGCAACAGCAAAGTCGAAGATGAAGTGACCGTATAACCAAATTAGCCCAGAGACAGGATGTCTCTGGGCATAGGAATAATTCCCATAAACAAGGAAGTGCCCACGCAGCAAATGTCTGTGGGCGAAGGAGTTAACAGTGCAAGGTTTTTATCGTTCTCTGGTGGCGTTAGGCATCACCTCGGCTTCAACTTTTGCTACGGCAAACCAATACCCAATAGGCTTGGAACAGGTCTATCAATCCGCTCTATCTGGCTCTAACGAATACCGTGCGATGCAACAAGAGTCCTTATCGAGTGAGGCGCTTTTGGATGCTGAGCAAAAATACTATCTACCGAAGGCTGCCTTAATCGGCGAGTGGAATCGATACTACGGGGAAGAAGAGCTCGACCCTAATACCGAAGACACCTTAACCTTGAACATCGATATGACCCTATGGGGCTCTGGCGTGTCAGATCGCAAAGATGCTGCGCGCTATAACCACATGGCGACCGATTTTCAAATGGAAGAGATGCAGCTTTCCATCTATCAAGACGTATTACGTTATCTGGCTAAAATCGAACGAATTCGTGATTACCTAGACGCCAATGAAGCCATTGGGACTCGTCTTGATCGTTATGTTCAGCGTCAGCGTGTCGCGTCTAATGCCGGATCTGCACCGTTTAGCGACCTAAGGGAAGCGGAGTTGGAGCAGAGTCGCTACCATGACACGGTTTCACGAGTGCGTGCCCGTATCGACCAAATGTTCCGTGCCCTACGCGAAGAGACCAATTACTGGCCTGAAGATCCAAATCAGGTGGGCTTGTCTGATGCAGTATTGACGCAATTGTTGGCTGAGGATATTTCTGCCGTAGACATTGATGCCATCACACGCAATAACTACGGACTTCAAGGGCGTCAGTTGCAGCTTGATGCCCAGCTAAGCAGTGCCCAAGCTCAACGGGAGCGCTTCAGAGTGTCCTTGGTCAATGAAACCCAATTAGAAGTTATGGGGGATGACAACTGGGACAGCGGCGACGTGAAGAGCGATTCCTTTGTGGGAATAAAGGCGACTTACGATCTATTTAACTACCAGAACAGCAAGTCCCAGCAATCCGCATTGTACTTGTACGAAGCAGAAAAAGAGCGATTCGACCGTCAGATGTTAGACATGTCGAGCCGACTCAATGCACTACAAGAAGAATACCGCGAGATTCAGAACAATCGCGACTCATTATTGGGTCAAATTGCCCTGAACGAAAGTTTGGTGGAGGCGCAGGAAAGCGAGCTCTTGATCGACAAGCTTGATTACGTGGACATCATTAAAAGTCTTGCCAGTCTGAACCAGTCCTATGTCACTCTGCTTGACTATGACTTGGCGCTGACTGATGCCGTGGTTGATACATTAGAACTGAGCTCAAAAAGGCTAACCCTGAGCGAGTAATGACACTGCTGGTTGCCTAAAGATGCTAGGTGCTAGACGCCTTGATTGGCGCTTTTAAGGTCTCACCATTTTGGGCAGCCACGGTTTCAATCAATTCATTCAAGTCCAAATTCATTTAGCACAAGGCAGTTCCGGGTCTTGTGCTTTTTTCTGTTTATCTACCACTTTTTACCCTATGCCTGAAAAGACATGTACAAGGGTTAGTGGCATTTTCAAAATCTCCCTAAGGTAGTGTGTATTCATGAAAGAGCAACTCACGCGCTTCATTCAATATTCTGGAGTGGAGTTTGACTGGCGCAATTTTCATCCTGTTCAAGATCATTCTATAGACCGTTTATTATCAGAGGTAAATCCCCTGTTTAGCGATCCTTTGTTTGATGTCAGTCTCCACCGAGGAGAGCTTAAAGACTTGCACCATGCGCCGGATACCTTCTTGATCAAGCAAGGACAGGATTGGCACTTTGCTCGTCGTTTAGAAGATGCTTACTTGCTGGATGATCAAACTCGAGTGGAAGAAGGCTTTGAGCAAGGCTCAGAAGTGATTTATTTAAAGGAAGTACCCAAAAAACTCTCTGTTGCAGATGTGTTACTGGTGTTGATGGGCTTCTTTCCCCGGATCAACGGACTGCTATTATTTTGCGCGCCCTTCGCCTTGATCCCGGCGTTCTATGCCAACCTTTTTAACACCCGCCTGATTCACAATGATGTGGTCTATACCTTGTTGTTTTTAACCCTTTGCTTCACGGTGTTATGGGGTGGGGAGTTCTTATTAAAAAAATGGGTCAAGTTCCAACACATTCGTCACACAGAAAAAAAAGCATTAAAAGTCGAAAAGTACCTGTTTGCTTTACTGCCTTTTAGCCAATTACCCGACAACCTAGTGAAAGTGCGTCAAATCGAAAGTAACCGCCGAGGGATCTGGGACAATGGAGCGAATTTGATTGCCGACATCGCTATATTTTGCTTGGCCTATGGGGTGCTGGCGGCGATTTTGGGGCTGGCGTCCGTCTATTTATTGCTGTTTTATCTGGTGATGGCAGTGATTTTGTTATGGGTGAGATATCGCAATTACAAAACCTATATCGAACATGAAGCGGCCCAGCAAGAAATGCTGACAGAGCGTATATCCGTTTGTCGCAACGCCCAGCAATTGCGATTTTATGATTTTGAACCGTCTTTTGCCCAGTTTGAAGCGGCTAGTAATCACATCTTTTTAGCAGATAAACGTATCGCCCATGTGAATTTCAACTGGGATGAGTTGGTGCGTTATAGCTCTTTCTTGGCGAGCTTTTGCTTGTTTGTGGTGTTGTTTTATCAGGCAAAAGTCGATGTGGCGATTTTCTCTGTGTTAATTGCCCTCTTGGTACTTAACGGTCGTCTTGCCGCAGCCCTAAGTGCCAGTGTTACAAAAGGCTTCCAATTATTAATCGCCCGCTACCACCTACAGCAATCCCTAGAGCCTTTGTTAAAGAGTATCGCCGACAACTGCTATAACAAAGGAGCCAATATCGACCAAATCAACAATATAGAAGTGAAAAGCGTGTCGATTAATGTGGGCGAGGAGCCTCTACTCACCAAGGTCAACTTATCCCTCAAAAAAGGTGAAACCTACGGCATTATGGGGGGCGTGGGATCAGGTAAATCCACCTTGGTGAAAGCTCTGGTTTCCATGCATGAAAGTTATCAAGGCAGTATTCTTTTTAATCGCCTTTATGAGGCCAACACTCTAGACCGCCATGTGCTGGCAGACTGTGTGGGCTATCTAGATATGAACTCCCAATTCATGCGCGGCAGTCTTTTTCATAACTTCTTTATCCGCGGTGTGAGGGATAAAGAGCTCATTATTCGCTTGGTGCGCTCGGTCTTTCCGCAAGTTAATTTGGATTATGAGATGCTGTACAAAACCGACATTCATAGTATTCCTATGTCCTCAGGACAGCGTCGTAAGTTACAGCTCTATATGACGGTGACACCGACTAAGAGTTTGCTAGTGTTAGACGAAGCCCTGACGAATTTATCCTTAGAAGAAATGATGCAGGTGCGCAAATACATAGCCGTGACAGCTCCCAATGCCATTGTCTTGATCGTCAGTCATGATCGCATTTTGCTCAGCAGTTTTAAAAATCTGATTAAAATTGATAAAGGAACCGTGAGCCAACTTAAAAACACTCCTGTAACGACAGGGGAAGGAAAACCAAAAGAGTAGTTTTAAATGTGGATGATGACTCTGCACTCTTGTCAGGGCGCATGGTTTCTGTAAGATTTTGCTCAAAATGAACACATATTAATCAGTGGTTTAAAACTTAAGGAATAAGTTTCGCCACTGATCACACAAAGCATTCTTCAAACTTCAAGGAGTAGAATTTTGGAATTGCTAAATATCCCTGATTTGCAGGGTGTCCGCGTTGTTGGGGTGGATCTTTACTACCAAAACAAGCAGGGTGGCGTAGTTATCGTCCAGGATGCCTTAGTTAAAATTGCTTCTGGTCAAATGGAAGTAACATCTGTTGGCGACGCTGTTTCAATCACCCAGATCGTCTCTGCCGCTAATCTTAACTTGCCCCATGTAGAAAGCGTTTTCCTTGAAAATGACTTAATCGAAAACGGTGCTAACACTATTGACGACCTTCCTCCGATTAATGAGAACGGGGATCCGCTACGCCTGTGTCTTAACGACTCACTAAACGCGCAAGCCCCAATCACTGAACAGCCCCAGGAGTTGTTCGATTTACCGGAACGTATTGAGGGAGACAATCAGATTCACTTGACAGCCCAGTTAGCACAGCAAAGTGATTCGGATGTTTCTTCCAGCGATTTCATCACAAATGTAATTAATCCCATCTTACAAGGCACCGCAGCTGCCGGTGCGTTAGTGACGCTTTCTGTTAGTGGTGCTTCTTATGAAACCCGCGCTGATAACAATGAGCAATGGTCGGTACAAGTGATCGAGCCATTAACTGATGGCGTTATTCAATATGTGGTGCGGGCTGAAGATGAGGCAGGAAATCACATGCGGATTGAGCAGGCTTTCATTGTCGATACCATAGCGCCTAAGTTGACCGGTGGATTAGATCCAGATTCAGACTCAGGAATTTACAGCGTAAATGGTATTACACGAATAAATACTCCTACTTTTAGTGGCACAGGGGAGCCAGGTGCGGCACTGGTTTTAACTCTAGGAAGCGAGCAATTTGAGACCACCATTGACCCCAATGGTGAGTGGAAAGTTGTAATTGAGGAGCCCATGTCTGATGGTACTTACTCCTATGGCATCAGAACCAGCGACTTGGATGGCAGGGTCTCCCGTTTATTGGGAGAAGTCCATATTGACACCCAGCTGAACTTTACCGGAGGTCTAGCGCCTACATCAATATGCGGCCACTCAGCAGAAGGTGGAATGACCAATATGACTCGTCCCAGCTTCTCCGGTTTGGTAGAGCAGAGGGCCAAAGTTCGTTTAGTGATAAATGACATCAAGTATGACGCAGAAGTCAGTGAAAACGGCCAATGGCGGGCCACTTTACCTATCTCTCTTGCAGACGGTACTTACCAATATGAGCTGATTGCGAGGGATTTGGCTGGCAATGAGAGTACCTTAGCAGATCGCATTATTATTGATACTCAAGCTAAGTTATCTGGTGGTTTTGATACAGGCTCTGATTCAGAAGTATGTAATACAGGCGGGCTGGTTAAGATCGTGCGCCCTCAGTTTTTTGGCTCGGGAAAAGAGGGCAGCCATATCAAAGTGATAAATGGTGGTCAGGAGTACCGGAAATATACCGATGAAATTTCTAATAAAGTTCAACCGTATTTCCGTGGCGTTAAGTGTACAGCAAAGCAGGATACCGTCATTCAAGGCAATCTAGCGAGCGATTAATGAGCACCAATAGCCACACGGAAGAAGAATTCAGAATATAAACAAGGATGTGCCCAGCTAACGCATTTAGCTGGGCAAAGGAGTTAAAGGTTGCAAGCTTCTACGATAAATGACAGCCCAATAGCGGGGCAGAAACTCACCGTTGATGGACAAGACGATAGTCAAGTACTGGTGATTATGACGATGGATGGTGGCGCTAAGCTTCAAGGGAGTCGCTGCGATGAGTGGTAAAGGTAAAAAATTAGCTTCCCAAGTCGCGGGAGTGGCAGGTTTGGTGACGGCTCTAGTGTTGTTATTTGTCTATTTGGTGTTCATCCATAGAATCGAAGTCGTGGCCCCAGGGCAAGGTTTGACCGGCATTCAAGAAAGTAACGTCGCTCTAAAAAGCCCATCAAACGGCTATGTAGTGAGCATGTTTGCGTCCGTAGGCGGCATGGTTTCTAAAGGCGACCCCTTGCTCGAATTCCGTAATCTGCAAGACGAATATCAACTGCAAGAAGTCAGTAAGAGCTTAGAGCTCGACACGGCCTTGCTGGCTGATTACAAACAAGAGCGATGCTTCCTAACAGGGCCTGTGTTCGAACAAGGGAACAATGCGGCAGACCGTTCCTTTCATCAGAGGTCCTGTCAGGATCAACCCCTTCATGGCGGGACGGGTGGCCAGTACATTCTCAATTTTTATGAGGATTACCTACAAGAGCAGCGTCATATTTTAGAGCTAGAAATAGAACAAAAACGCCGCCAAGCAGAGCTGTTTAATAAGAAAGAAGTGCTCAGTAAAAAGCGCGCTATCATGATTCGTGGCGGCGGCGAGACCTTGCGCCTTTATGATCTAGACACCGAGCTAAGTGATCTCAACAATGAGCTAATAGGGTTTGATATCAACAAGATCGAAACCCAAAAAAACCTCAATGATAAGTTCATCACCTTCCAGTTGCGTCGCTCCGAGCGCATGCTGACCTTGGATGAAAACATCCAAAACCTCAGCAGCGAAATCGTGCAAAAGCGCTATCAAGAAGAGCTCCTGTTAGAAATGAAAAAGAAAGCCGTCATGCGCTCACCTGTGGATGGCAGTGTATTGGAGCTGACGGATGGGATTTCCATTGGCACCTTTGTACAAGAAGGCAGCCCCATTTACATCCTGAAAAAGGAAGGCGCTTCCCAAGAAGTGGTGGCGAAATTTGACTCCCGATATCGCTACTTCTTACAGCAGGGTAGGGAAGTCAAAATCATGACCAACTCTACCGGTTTCAGCAAAGTATTTACCGGCACCATCGCAGATGTGAGTTCCGACTCTTTGCCCTATGAGCCAAACCAAGAAGGCAGCAATCGCTATTACCGGGTGACCATCACACCGGATCAAAAGTTTTTAGATCTGCAACTTAACTTGGGGATAGATGTGAATGTCATGGTGGTGGAAAACGAAATTACCGCGTTCCAGTACATTTTGAGCGTGATTCCTAACGTATTTAACTTCAAGGTTTGGTAGTGCATCGATGGAGGGGAAACCCTCCATCTTGTTCTGTTTTAAATGATTTGGTCGTAGCAAAGACTACCCAATCACCACATCACACCCTGGCACAGCCTCCCTCAAAACCTGCTGCAAAACCCACTTAGCGCCCTCATCCCCATGAACCAACTTAATCTGACTGGGCTGATACCTCATCCTGGTTACAAAATTCACTAAATCCTTCTGCCCAGCATGGGCAGAGTACCCACCCAGCTGCCAAACCTTTGCCTCTATTGGATACCGCTCCCCATCCAGCATCACATACCCATTTGGCCGATCGTGATAACGCAAAATATCCCGCCCAGGTGTCCCCTGAGCCTGATACCCCACAAACAACACATCATTTCGCGGGTCACCTAACAGGGCCTTGAGATAATTCAAAATACGCCCCCCTGCACACATCCCCGATGCGGCGATCACCACCGCAGGGCGCTTCTGCTGAGCAAGATAATCCACCGTCTGCAGATGCAAAGTATGACCATCTATGGTCGTGAGCTGCTCAAAGCTCAAAGGATGGCGACCACTCGCCACCCGACGTCGAGCTTCCTTATCCCAATAGGGCTTAAGATCCTTATAAACCTCGGTAAAGCGGCTGGCCAAAGGGGAATCAACAATAATATCCAAATCCGACCAACTGATCTCAGTGCCGCTGGCCGTATGACTCACTGGCTGGTCTTGATGAGCATAAATGATAGACTCGATCTCATAGAGCAACTCCTGAGTTCGACCAATAGAAAAGGCAGGGATCAGCACCACACCACCATCAGATAAGGCATGTTCCATACAAGACTGCAAACGCTTGCGACGATTGGCCCGGTTCTCATGGTTCTTATCCCCATAAGTACTCTCCAACACCAACTGATCCGCCCGATAAGGCGACCGCGGCGCAGGCAACAAAGGCGCATAAGGCGCCCCCAAATCCCCAGAAAACACCACATCCCACTTTAGATGCCCTTGCTCTTGTGGGAGCGGAATCCTCTCCGCGACAAAGCTTGCATCCTCCTTAGCAACCCTCTCCTCCAAAGATGTCACCCGACATGTCACATAAGCAGACCCCAATATATGCCCGGCAGGACTCAATCTCACCTTCACCGACCGCCCAGATTCAACCAACCCAACGGAATACCAATCATAATACTCCACCGCCACGACCTGAGCCGCCAACCGTTCCAAGCAAGCCTCAATAATGCTTCGATTACGGGTTACCCCCACCTTCAAAGCATCTTCAATCACCAAAGGCAAAAGCTTGGCGCTGGGCACACTGCAAACAATAGGCCCATCAAACCCAGCCGCCAGCAAATAGGGGAGTCGACCCACATGATCAATATGCACATGGGTCACAACCAAAGCTCGCACATTCGACACATCAAACTCAATAGCCAACTGGCTCGCATCAGCACCAGCCCCTGATACTTCCGCCCCTTGAAACAACCCAATATCAACCAACAAACTATTGTGCTGACCTACAACCAACTCATGACAGGAGCCCGTGACACCGTCCACCGCTCCATGGTGTTTAATCTCATACATCCTTGAACTCTCCCTTAACGATTGATAAGCCGCGACTAAAACGCCCTTAATTCCATTTAACACACTCTAGGGAAAACTAATATTTACCTTTAAATGACTCAAAATTTAATCACTTTTCTTCCATAATTTATTTACACCTCCCCGAGTCTTGCATTATCATTGTTCACCTCTTGAACGCACGCCCTCGGCAAGGAACTAGCACGTGGCCATTTCAACAGCGTACTCATCCCTTTTTATCGGGTATCACACTCGCGCGTCGATCACACCTAGCATTCCTACACGTTCAACGTCTTCAGTCGGTAATATCCAATGCTGACAGAAGAATACCGCTACAAAATCCTAAAAGCCCTTGAGTCAGATCCGCACATCAGCCAGCGCGAGCTTGCTCGTCGTCTGAACATCAGCCTAGGCAAAACCAACTTCTGCCTAAAAGCACTGGTGGAAAAAGGGCTCATCAAAGCTGAAAACTTCAAAAACAACCCAAACAAAAAAGGGTACTTATATCTCCTTACCCTGAGTGGCATTGAAGAAAAAGCGGCACTGACTAAGCGGTTTTTAGAAAGAAAGATTAAAGAACATGAAGAGCTGACGGCTGAGATTAAAAATCTTAGAAGTGAATTACAAAAAAATGGAGTTTAAACAACCATCATGAAACGCAAAGTTTGAAAGTATATTTTGACTGAATCTAAGTCGATGCCTAAGGAAACATTGTTTATCTTAAATGAAACCCCGTTGTATAGTACAAGGCATAAAAAGATAAACTAGCAGGAATAAAAAAGCGCAATTTCACATCTAGTAGAGGAAAATGCATCATAAATCCAATATAAAACATGTGTAAAAAAATAAAGTTGTTTATGCGAATAAGGGGGCTAGCTTAATTCTAGGCGTTCATTGGTGAGTGCTAATAGTTTTTTCACTTTGGACGAGTTATGTGAATAGCATATGCTATTCCAACTTAACATTAGGTCTTTTGGAGAAATTAATAGCCTTTTAGTAATGCTAATGGATGATATATGAATGAAAAGTGGTTCTAGTAAAGTGGTGCTAATATCTACCATGTTGAAAATACAGTAATAAATGTGATTAGGTAATGAATTTTTATGCTTCAAAATATCTACATTAAAAAAATGAAGTTTTTTAATTTATGAAATGGAGGTTGAATGAACATCATATCTCACAGAGGGTACTGGAAAAATGAGAAAGAAAAAAACACGGAATTAGCTTTTCGTAATTCCTTTGAGCTAGGTTTTGGAACAGAGACTGATATTAGAGATTTAGATGGAGAAATAGTGATCTCACATGATATTCCAAAATACTCAGATGAATTAATGCTTTTTTCTGATTTTCTGTCTTTATATAAATCAATAGATGATAGCTTACCGTTAGCTTTAAATGTGAAATCAGATGGTCTACAAATACCAGTAAAAGCTCTTTTAGAGAAAAAAAATGTTAAGAATTATTTTTTGTTTGATATGTCTATTCCAGACATGATTCAAACGAAGAATTATGGCCTCCGTTTTCTTACAAGGGTTAGTGATGTTGAAAAAGAGGCCATTATGTTGGATGCGTCATCTGGTGTTTGGATGGATGAATTCTATGAAGAATGGATTGATAAACAGTCGATTGATTTTTATACCGAGCAAGGCATGAATGTTTATCTAGTTTCTCCAGAATTACACAAACGTCGACCAGAAGTGAAGTGGAGCTTATTAAAATCTTCAGGAATACAAGAGAACAATAAGGTATGTCTATGCACGGATTTACCAGAAGTGGCAGCAGAATTCTTTAGAGGCTAATTGTGATGATTAAAGCAGTAATATTTGATATGGATGGTGTGCTAATTGATGCAAAAGAGTGGCATTATGAAGCTCTTAACAAGGCATTACTTAAATTCGGGTATGAAATTTCTAGGCACGATCATCTCGTCACTTTTGATGGGCTACCGACTAGAACAAAGCTAGAAATGCTCTCTCAGCAAGACGGATTACCTGGAAAACTGCATGGTTTCATAAATAGCCTTAAGCAAAAATATACTATGCAGATTGTAAACGAGAAATGCGTACCAAACTTTGTGCATCGTTTTGCTTTGTCCAAGTTGAGGGCTGAAGGTTACAAGATGGCAGTTGCATCGAATTCAATTCGCAATAGTATCGCTTCTATGATGGAGTTTGCAGATCTACAGGAGTATTTGGAATTCTATATGTCTAATGAAGATGTTGTGAACGGTAAGCCTGACCCTGAAATTTACATAAAGACAATAGATAAATTAGGCTTCCTGCCAGAGGAGTGTCTCATTGTTGAAGATAATTTTAATGGTATCAAAGCGGCTCGTGCATCGGGAGCTCATGTGTTAGAAGTGCAAACTGTTGATGATGTTAACTACCTGAATATCAGAAATAAGATCAAGCAAATAGAGGGTGAGGCAGAAGTATGAATGTTATATTTCCAATGACAGGACCAAACAAGTTTACATCTGACGATTACACTTATCCAAAGCCCCTTATTGATGTTTTTGGCAAGACCATGCTTGAAACTGCCTTCGATACTTATAGAGAACTCGAGAATGTTCGATTCTTGCCGATTATCTCTTCTTCAGATGCAAAAGAATTTAATATTGATTCTGTTATATCTCGAATTCTTGATGGATCTTCCTTCAAAACCATTTTACATGAAGGCAAAACCGCTGGGGCTCTGTGCACATCTTTATTAGCGATTGATGAGTTGGATGAAGATGATGAGTTGATCATTGCGAATTATGATCAAAATATTAGTTTCGATATACAGGAATGCATTGATAAATATAGAGCTAAGGATGCTGACTTTGGTATCGTGTGCTTTGATTCTGTTCATCCAAAGTGGTCTTATGCTAAAACTGATGATCATGATTTGATTATTGAAGTGGCTGAAAAGAAGCCAATTAGTAGAAATGCGATGGTTGGTTTTTACTATTTTAAGAACGCAGGTTTATTTGTTCAGGCTGCGATGAAAACCATGCTAACAGCTAGCTCCGACAAAAATAGCTTTTTTATCTCGGAGTGCCTTAATCAGCTAGTGTTGATGGGTGCTTTAGGTAGTATGGTGAAAGTAGATAAAAACCAGTACAGAAATTTCTACGATGCTTCGGAGCTGAAAGAGTTCTTGCATGAAAGCGCTGGTGAAAACTATAAAAAAGCTGTTGTAGAGTTAACGAAGAAATATGTCCGAGCTTTTGATGAAAAAGACATTTCTACCGTTTCAGACATGCTGATAGAAGATGCCGTCTTATATGATCCTAATGTAGGTGAAATCAAAGGGAAGCAGAATGTTACGGATTTCGTGCAGAAATTGTTTAATGATACATCATCTCTATCATTTACTGCCAGAAGTATCATTGCAGACAGAGACAAGGCATGTTTAGAGTTTGTTCTATTACTTGATAAAACCATTGTAAATGGCGTTGATGTCATTACTTGGAATAAAGAAAAAATTGAAAAAATTTACGCTTATCTGGAAGTGAAATAAAATGAACGAGTTTAATTTGAACGACTTTGTCAGGGGATGGTTTGTTGGAGGGTTCGATCCTTCAATTATAAAAACAACCGAAGTTGAAGTCGCAGTTCAATCTTTCGAAAAAGGTGCATTTGAGGCGGAGCATTGTCATAAAGTTGCAACAGAAATTACTGTAATAGTAGAGGGGGCAGCCAAAATGTTTGGTAAGGTCTATACCGCTGGCAGTATTATAGAAATTAAGCCAGGAGAATATACTTCTTTCGAAGCTTTAGAAGATACAAAAACAGTAGTTGTTAAGTATCCAGGCGCGTTAAATGATAAATACCTTAAGGATTGTGATAAATGATTAATATTGTAATACCTATGGCAGGTATGGGATCTCGTTTTGCTAAGGCTGGCTATGAAAAACCAAAACCTTTTATTGATGTAGCAGGGAAACCGATGATTGTCAGAGTTCTTGAGAACCTGAATGTCCCTAGTGCTCATTACTACCTAATTGCTAGAAAAGAGCACTTAGAGGTAGAAGCTGATTTAGTTAAGGATATCGAAAATAACTGGCCTGTTACCTTTATTGCTATTGATAAACTAACTGAAGGTACTGCTTGTACAGTTCTTTATGCTAGGAAATATATCAATAATGATAAGCCTCTCCTTATAGCAAACTCTGACCAAATTGTAGATTGTGATATAAATGCTTTTATTGCTCATATTATTGAAGAGAAAAAAGCAGATGGTGGCATTTTAACCTTTAAGGATCCTATGATGAATCCTAAATGGTCATTCGCTCGCCTTGATGAAGAAACGAAAGAAGTCGTTGAGGTAAAAGAAAAAGAGGCTATTTCTGATATTGCCACCGTCGGTATTTATCTATTTTCTAAAGGGAGTTACTTTGTAGATTACGCTATAGATATGATAGCTGAAAATATTAGGGTAAATAATGAGTTCTATACATGCCCTGTCTACAACCATATGGTTACTGATAGAAAAAAAGTCTTCACTTGGGATATTGCGATGGAAGATATGCATGGCATAGGTACTCCCGATGACCTGAACATATATCTGACGAAAATATAAATGATCCTTAAATATGGTCTGTTAAAATATCTGGGGCTTGGATGCTCTGTGATAATTGGCTTTTTGTTACCGGCAGTCTTCAGTAGAAATCTTTCTACTGAAGACTTTGCTATGGCAACAGTGGTGTTGGGCTTATCGAGCTATTTTTCATTTTTCGATTTTGGAGTAGGTAAGCCTGCTTACTCTAAAATTAGGAAGTCTTTTTTAAATGGAGATAGCGAATGGAAAGAAGATATATACTCCATTATAAGTTTTTTTATTTTTTCTAGTTTTTTGGTGTTTTTTTCATTTCTTTTTATTACATATTTTTATATTGGTAAAACATATCCCTATACTAATTTTTTTCTTTTTTTGTTTTTTAGTTTCTTCGTTTCGTTAAATATTTTTCTTAATAACATGGAAAGTGTTTATAATGCGGTTAATAAGTATTTTCACTTTCTTATTTTTGATTTTTTGAGAAAAATATCTCCTATTATCATAGTGGTTTTAATTCCTGTTTATAATCAATTGGACGTCCCTTACTTTTTTTCGACTTTTTTCCTTCTTTTATTGTCTGTTTTTTCTTTCTTTTATTTTGTTCGTAGTGATGCGATAAAAATATTTCATATAAAAAAACATGTTCGTTTTGTAAAGAAGCTATGGGAAGATGCATTTAGTTATCTGTTTTTTAATTTCTCTGAAGCTTTTATTTATAATTTTGGTTTTATACTTTTTCCATATTTTTTGCTAGATGTAGATATGATTGTGTATGGTCTTTGGTTGAAAATATTTGTTGGGGTTAACTTGTTTTCGGTATTAGCTATTAATGTTTTTATACATAAAATTACTGAGCTTTATCACTCTAATGATTTTGAAAGAACTGTAAAATATCTTTCTTGTTCATTTTCCCTTTCCCTATCTATTTCGCTAGTATCACTTTCTATTTTTAGTATCTGGGAAAATGAGATTTTACAAAGATGGATATCTGATTCTAAATATACAGAGGGATTTCCTTTAGCAGCCTTGTGGGTTTGGTGCGTCGTTAATTGCATTCAGTCAACTTGCGGTGTCTTTTTGTTGTCCATTGGCGGAAATTTTGTCTTCTTAAGGAAACTTGCTTTGACAACCTCAGGAGTGATGTTACTGAGCGTATTGTATTGTAGTTATCATGGATTTGCTTTGTATGAAATACTACTTTATGCAAGTCTTGTTTATGCTGTAGGGTGCATAGGTTATTGCGTCCGGTTACTTATGGTATTTAAAAGAGGCGGTATTTACAGTGAAGTATCATGAGGAAGGTATATCCTTTGTTGTTCAAGGGGCTGTTGAACGTAAGAACGACATTACATCTAAGTGTTTGCAGAGTATCAAAGAGTTTTTTCCTGCTTCTGAAGTTATATTGTCAACTTGGGAAGGTTCTGATGTCTCGGGACTCGCGTTCGATCAGCTTATATTATCAGCTGATCCAGGGGATTTAGGCCCATATTATGAAGATAGAAAAAACTTACTCAACAACAACAATAGGCAATTACTCTCAACTTATGAAGGTATTAAAGCTTCGACTAGTTCATACGTAGTTAAAGTGAGAAGTGATATGCTTTTTTCTTCTAATCGATTGGAATACTATCTTCGTAAAACTGGCAAGTGTAAAGGCAGAGTTCTTAGTCATAAACTAATTACACTAAGAGATCATACTATTAACCCTAAACATTTTCTTAAATTATCCCATCATCCTTCAGATTTTATCTATGCAGGGCGAAGAGAGGATATGCTTTATTACTTTGACTCTCCTCTTCAGACGAGAGATATGGCTAGTTATTTTAAAAACTATAACTACCCAGATGAAATTGTCCCGAAATTGATTCCTCAGTTTGCCAATGAGCAATACATTCTAAAATCCTTTCTTGAGAGGGCAGAGGGACACTGCATGCTTAAACATGCCTTTGATTTTGATTCTGATGTTGTTCAAGACTGGTTTAGGATAGTTAGCGAGTATTTTTTCCTTTGCTCAGAGAAAGAACTTGGAATTACGTGTCAGAAATATAAAAAAGGTTTTTTCTCTGAACGACGTTACTCTTTTACTAAAAAAGAGTTTTACGCTCTTTTTTCAAAGGAGGTAGGGCATTTTGATTTTGAACGGTTGTTCTACTCCTCGGTTCATCTTATAAAAAATGTTCTAAAAAAATGAATGTGTATTCTTTTTTTCGAAAGGCCATTCGTAAGTAGGGAGGAGACTTGGAAAAAGTGACAAAAACCTTTTGTTTAGATTTTTCTAATATTGAAAAGAAAGCATTCTATAATACATTACTTTGCATGCTAGAAGATGACGCCTTTATTTTAGAGATAAAAAGCTTTCATTTTCTCGGTAAAGATAGAGGTATGCTTTTTCTTTCTAATATATTAGACGATTATATTTGTACGTCATCAGTAGCTTCTGATGATGGTTGCTATACTCTTTCCTATGAAACTAGGAACATACCTGAATCCTCTTATAACGGTAAAGAGAACGAGGTTTTGTTTCTAAATAAAGAAGATTTTTCCATTGAAGGTAGACGTAATCCTAAAGAATTTATTAAAAATACAGCTATAAATTTTGATTATTTTTTGATAGGGAGAGAAGCTCTTCATAAAAAACATATACCTAAGGTTAAAAATATTGGTTTTGTTTCTTTTGTCGAGGGTCATAATAAATATCTTCTGATTTCAGTGAAAAAACTTGAGGCTATGTTTACTGTTTCCGAAGAAATCGATTATGATTCATTCTTTGAGCTGATTTTTGATTATCTTTCATTATTTGGGTGTCTTTTTCTGGATGCTACAAATGATTGCTTTTATCAAGTTCGTTCTAAACAAGAGATATTAATGTCTTTAGGTATACCCCTACCTTTAAGGGGGGGGAAAGCGCAACATGTTGCTAAAGAGTGCTCATATAAAGATGAAGGGATTTGTTTTGGGATATTAAATAATGGAGGAAATGAGAGCAGGGTAACTCGATTGGTAGAGTCTATCGAGCATATGATGGCTGGAACGGGTATTCCTTATGAGGTCGTTATTGCTGGGCCTAGTTCGTTTGGTATAGCTGGAGTTAAGCTTCTTGATGGTTGTTGCTACGAAAGTAAGGATGTTCGGGGGTGGATAACTAGAAAGAAGAACCAATTGGCTATGTCCTCTATCTATGAAAATGTGTTTTTACTGCATGATAGAATTGTATTTCCAGATAATTTTACGTTTAATGCAAGGTCCTTTCCTGTCACTGTGTACCCAGTTAGAGCGATAGATAATCGAGCCTATAGGGTTAATGATTGGGAATCTTTTGTAAATGGTAATTATTTTGATTTAAAGCGCTTCAGATTAACTCCAATGCTTTATAGTACTCATTCAGACTCCCCTATGGTCTATGGCGGTGCTTTTTTAATTAGAAAAGAAGTATTAATAAAATACCAGTTCGATGAGAGGTTATTCTGGGGGGAGTCAGAAGATATTATTCAAAGTGTGATATATTCTCGCCTAGGAGTTCAAGTCGGACTGGATTCTAATAATTATCTACTGACGGATCGAGCACGACTTGGTGGTTACAAGAGTAATATATTTAGCTTCCTTACTGTTAAATGTATAAGATATTTTTTGACTCCGAAAAATAAATTCTTTATTAAAAAGGTTATAAATTATGTTTCGCGTTGCCATTGATGCCAATCCGATGATGGAAGTAAGAGGAGGGGTTGGATTTTATACACAAAATATGGCAGATAAATTGATTGAGGCTAAGTGTCACTTGATTCTTGTTGCTATGAGAAAATCAGAAAATTTGTCTAGGTATGAATCTATGGATAATGTCGAGGTTGTAACGGGAGGTGCGTGGATTAGAAGTGAGGCTCTGTGGTCTCAATTTGTTTTACCCTTTTTGTTATATAAATCGAAGGCGAAATATTTTATTGGGCTTGGGCAGTCCGTACCATTGGTATGTTTTAGAGCATTATCAAGAATACTTATTGTTCATGATTTTGCGTACATTATATGCCCAGAGACTATGAGTTTTGGTAGAAGAAACTACTTAAAATTTTTTTCAAAAGCCATGATAAAATCTTCTAAGCATATTTTTTGCGTCTCAAAAGGGACATCTAATAAGCTTTTAGACTACTATAACCGAAAAGCCGATAACATCATAATACCGCCACTTAGGTATAGTATCCCATCAACTGAATCTGTTGCTTCTACAGACCTCCCAGACCTCCCAGACCTCCCAGACCTCCCTTATTACCTGTGTGTAGGTTCATTTGAACCCAGAAAAAATATTGACAAAGTGGTAACTGCTTTTGCACAAGCAAATCCTGAAGGCGAAGCCCTCTTAATTGTAGGAGGTGCAGGTTGGAATAATGCAGGAATCAAAGATGCGCTTACCAAGGCGAAGGAGAAGTTAGGTGGTAGGTTGATTGTTAAAAATTTTGTTACAAATGAAGATTTGTACTTTTACTATAAGTCCGCCAAAGCAACTATGCTGGTCTCATCTTATGAAGGTTATGGTATGCCTATAGCGGAATCTAGGAATTTGGGAACACCTATTGTCGCAGTTAATACAGAAGAACACATAGAAGCGGCCGAAGACAATGGGCTTTTTTTATCGCTTAATAATCTAGAGTCAGACCTAGTAGATTTTTTTATAAGCAAAGGTAGTGATATTTGCTCTGTTAATAACTGCTCCTACTTGGATGAAACGACAAAAATGCGTAGGCTGTTGGATGTTTTAAATGCAAGGTATTAAATTTATTGCTTTTCTATATTTTTTTACTCTGCATGCAGATCAACTTCATAGTTCTGTATACTTGTGGAATGTGAGACTAAACAATATTATTGCATTGTTTCTTTTTTTTGCTCTGCTCTTCGTGCGAAGAGGTGTCTTACCGAAACTTGACCAAAAAATTACATTTAGTTTTTTTGCAATCATAGTCTCCTTATTAATTTCAACACTTTATTCTGCTCAAATACTAAGATCTATTGGTTATTTTTTATTGGCTATTTATAGCTTCTTATTTTACTTCTATGTGGTCTATTTTCTTAGTTTAGTGATTGGGTTTTCTAGTGCTTTTAGGATTTACATATATTCTTTCTTTGCTGTAGGTGCTTATGCCTGTATACAACTTATTCTTTCTTTTTTTGGTATAAATGATCCTTTTGCTAACCAAAAGCTTAGTTTTATGGTTAGGCCAAACGCTTTTGCGTATGAGCCATCATTCTATGCTCTCTTTATGGTGCCAATGGTCTTTTATTTTAATAACTTGTATCTAATATATAAGGCTCGTGGTGTTGGTTTTAGAGTACTTCTATTAAATATATTTTATTTAGCTTCGACCTCTACGGGCACGGTGTTTGCCTACATTATATATTTAATGATGAGTATTTCTAAGATACAACGCCTTCTCCCATATATAGTTTTAGTTTTACTCCTTATAATTTTGTCTTACCCTTTTTTTTCTGACATATATGATACGTTCTTTTTTAAATTCTTTAGGTGGGATTTTTATAACCATTGGTCTTTCAGGGAAAGATGGGGGCAAATAGTAAACAGTTATTTTGTGTTTAAAGACAATCCTATCTTTGGGGTGGGCTTAGGTGGGGTCGGTATGTATATCTTTGAAAGATACTCGCAAGGGCAGGATTATTATCTTCGAGCAAGTGAAACATTACTAACTTTTAAATCGTTTGATCCGATGAACGTCACAACGGAAATTTTAGCCAGTCAAGGGGTATTTGGTGTCGTTTGCTATCTTATTTTTCTTTTATTTCTCTTTGGTAAAGTAAAATACGCTATAAAGCGAGCGCAGCTAAATGAAGAAAAGGCCATGCTAAAATCACTTTTGGTCGCTACAGTACTAATGTTGGTTGTATTGCAGTTTAATCAGGGGGTTTTTCGAACCTATATTTGGGTCCAAATGGCTGTGTTGTATTCTGCATCGATGCATGTGCTAAGTGGTAGGCGTTTGAGCCTTTGGTAATTTGAATTGAATCTTAAAAACTCTAATATAATCGTAAAGGTTACACTGTTTTGAAAAAAAAATTAGTCATTGATTTTAGGATGCATAAATCTTCTGGAATTGGGACTTACTTGACTTCCCTACTTCCATTTTTTATTGAAGAGTTCGATGTGTCATTACTTCTTAATGAAAAGGAAATTATACATTTATCGGATGAGGTTTTGAATTCTGTTTCAGTGATTCCTCTAAATGCATCAGTTTACTCAATTTCTGAACAGTATTACCTTTTTAAACAGGTACCGAGTTGCGATATATTTTGGTCTCCCCATTATAATATCCCGCTTTTTTTGCCTCAGGCAAAAAAACGGTGTGTAACTATTCACGATGTTTGTCATCTTGCATTTCCTGATATTCTTAGTTGGAAAGAGAGGCTTTATTCCAAGTTGATGTTGAAGTGTGCAGTCACTCTTAGTCAAACAGTTTTAACTGACTCTCTTTTTTCCCGGTCTGAAATAATTAAGTATCTAAAGCCTAATAAAGATGTAAATGTTGTTTATTGTGGTGTTGATACTTCTTTTAAGGTAGATGGCTACAATAGAAAAATTTTTGATAAGTATAAACTTCCTCAAAAGTACATATTGTTTGTTGGCAACGTCAAGCCTCACAAGAATATTAAGGGGTTGCTAAAGGCTGTAGAGAAAATACCTTTTGTAAATTTGGTTGTTGTTGGTAGAAAAGACGGTTTTATTAATAGTGATTCCAGTGTTTTTGAGATTTTAAATGATAGTGAGCAGCTTTCTAATAGAGTGATCTTTACTGGCTACGTGGATCAAAAAGATCTACCTAGTATTTACAATTACGCTGAAGCTTTTGTTTTTCCTTCTTTGTACGAAGGGTTTGGTCTCCCTCCTACAGAGGCACAACAGCATTCTTGTCCTGTTATTTCATCTGATTCTGCATGTATGCCTGAAGTGTTAGAAGACAGTGCTGTATATTTTGATGCTAGGAATTCATCCGATATGGCAGAGAAAATTAAATTAGTTCTCTCTGACCAAAGGCTTATGGATAAACTGAGAGATAACGGATTAAAGAATTTGATGCGCTTTGATTGGGAGCTTTCCGCAAAAAAAATTATTGGATTATTAAAGGGTGAATAGATGAAAGTTGCTATTATACATGATTGGCTAGTAACTTATGCTGGGGCGGAAAGAGTTCTTGAAAAGATGCTAGAGTGTTATCCGGAGGCAGATCTATTTAGTACCGTTGACTTTTTGGATGACGACAAAAGATTCTTTATTAAGGGGAAAAGTGTCAATACCTCTTTTATTCAAAATCTACCTCTAGCTAAGAAAAAATATCGATCATATTTGCCTTTAATGCCTCTAGCGATTGAGCAGTTTGATTTATCTACTTATGACCTTGTAATATCTTCTTCGCATGCAGTTGCGAAAGGCGTGATTACGTCACCAAATCAATTGCACATATGTATGTGTTACAGCCCAATCAGGTACGCTTGGGATCTACAACATCAGTATCTTAAAGAGTCTGGTTTGAATAATGGTATAAAAGGTTTATTTGCTAAATGGTTTCTCCATAAAATTCGAATTTGGGATCTGCGTACCGCTAACAGCGTGGATCGTTTTATTTCTATCTCGAAATTTATTGAAAGGCGTATTAACAAAATATACAGGAGAGACTCCGTTGTAATTTATCCTCCTGTTTATGTTAATGAATTTGAATCAAATGTTCGGGAAGATTTTTATATGACGTCTTCTCGTATGGTGCCGTATAAAAGAATTGACTTAATTGTTCAGACTTTTAGCCAACGCTTTCCAGAAAAAAAACTGATAGTAATAGGAGATGGTCCAGAATTTGAAAAGGTTAGAGCTATTGCGGGAAAAAATGTTATTATCATGGGGCATCAGCCTTTCTCTGTTTTAAAAGACCATCTGTCGAAGGCTAAGGCATATATTTTTGCTGCCGAAGAAGATTTTGGTATTGCGCCACTTGAAGCGCAAGCTTCTGGGACACCAGTGATAGCTTATGCAAAAGGTGGTGCATTAGAAACGATTATTGGCTCAGATAAAGAGAATGCTACAGGGTTATTTTTCAACGAGCAATCGGTAGACTCTCTAGCTAATGCTATTACTGAGTTTGAAGCTAGCGGATTGTCGATTAAACCGATTGATTGTATTGAAAATGCAAAAAGGTTTAGCGATGAAAGGTTTGTTAATCAATTTAAAGATTATGTAGATCAACAGTACTTAATTTGGAAGGAAGAAAAATGAAAACTGCTATCATAACAGGTATAACTGGTCAAGATGGCGCTTATCTAGCGAAACTTTTATTATCTAAAAATTATAAGGTCTACGGAACTTATAGAAGAACGGCTTCCGTGAACTTTTGGCGTATAAAGGATTTAGGTATTGAAAATGATCCAAATCTTAGTCTAATTGAATATGATCTAACCGATGCAACAAGCGCTATTCGTATGGTATCAGAGATAAAACCTGATGAGATTTATAATCTTGCTGCACAGAGTTTTGTCGGTGTGTCTTTTGACCAGCCAGTAGCTACGGCTCATATTACAGGGTTGGGTGCATTGCATCTTTTAGAAGCGATTAGGATTGTTGATACAGGAATAAAATTTTATCAGGCCTCTACATCTGAGATGTTTGGGGAGGTTCAAGAGATTCCTCAAAAAGAAACAACTCCATTTTATCCACGCAGCCCATACGGTGTTGCGAAGCTTTATGCGCATTGGATTACTATAAACTATCGTGAATCTTATGGTATCTTTGCTAGTAGTGGTATTTTGTTTAATCACGAGTCTCCTTTGCGTGGCCTTGAATTTGTTACAAGGAAGATTACAGATGCAGTCGCAAAGATCAAACTAAACAAATTAGATGTATTGGAGCTTGGTAATATGGATGCAAAGCGCGATTGGGGCTACGCTGAAGAATATGTTGAAGGTATGTACCTTATGCTTCAAAGTGATAAGCCTGATACATACGTTTTATCCACTAATCGTACGGAAACGGTTAGGGATTTCGTGAGGCTAGCATTCAAGGCAGTAGATATTGAGCTTGAATTCCGAGGTTGTGGCGAAAAAGAAGTTGCTGTTGATGTTAGTACTGGGAAAGAGGTTGTTAAAGTAAATCCTAAGTTCTATCGTCCTGCCGAAGTTGAATTGCTGATTGGTGATGCGACAAAGGCCCAGTCTGAGCTTAACTGGGTACCAAATGTCTCTTTGGAAGAATTGTGCGCAATGATGGTTAAAGAAGACCTCAGAAGGAATGAAATTGATGCTTCATTCTAAGGTTCTTATCACTGGAGGGGCCGGTTTTACCGGCTCTTTTTTGAAGCGCTATTTGGAGTCAAAAGGACTAAAGTGTTTCAATTTGAGTTCTAATATTTTAAATCTCGAAGAATTGAAAAACGAAATTAAATTGCTTGACCCTGATTATGTAGTGCATTTAGCAGCAGTTTCATTTTCAAATTTCGATGACCTATCAAAATACTATAATGTCAATGTTGTCGGTACTGTCAATTTACTTGAAGCAATTAAGTTATTGCCTTCAAATAAATATAAGAGAATTATACTAGCTAGTAGTGCAGCAGTGTATGGGAATCATTCCTCTGGTGTGTTATCCGAAGATATGACACCTTACCCAGTAAATCATTATGGTTGTAGTAAGCTTTCTATGGAGCATATTGCTCAGACATATTCTGATTTTATGAATATCCTTGTTGTTAGGCCTTTTAATTATGTTGGTCCAGGTCAAAATGGTATCTTTTTGATTCCGAAAATTATTGATGCATATAAAAGAGATTCATCGCTAGAATTGGGCAACTTAGATGTCAGTCGTGAGTTTAATGATATCAGAGATGTTTGTGATGCCTACTTTAAATTGTTGAATAGTGATTTTTCAAGTGGAGAGATTGTAAATATTTGTTCTGGCCGTTTAGTCTCTCTTGAGGATATTATTAAGTTAACGAATGAAATTTTTAACACTGATAAAGAGGTAGCTGTAAACCCTTTGTTTGTTAGGGAAAATGAGATTAAATCATTATGTGGTGATCCATCTAAACTTCAATCAATTGCAAAAATGGAATGGAGATATGACATTCGAGATACACTTCTGTCTATGGTTTAGGTGAATTTTATGACTAGAAAAACGTTTGAAAAAAAGAGCTCATTAATATGGGTTTTGCTTGTTGACTTGTTTTCTATTCTATTTTGCTCGATGTTGTCCCATTTTTATGTTAAGGGTACGTTTCATTTACATGATAGATATATAATAGCCATATTTACAATGTCTTTGGCTTATTTTATATCGGCTCTATCTGACGATGATTACTCAAATTGGATATCTAATTCAGTTTTAAGTGTTATTAAATCTATTTTGGCTAGCATATCTTTTTCAGCATTTGTAACAGTTGTTTTTATATATTTTCTAAATGAATCATCTAATTTTGATAGATATTGGATTTCCCTTTCTTTCCTTTTGTCTTTTACTGTATTAGTAATTTATCGCCTAATAAGTAGATTATCGTTATTTTACTTTCAGCGTAAAGGCTTCTTTAGAAGGAATATATTAATTATAGGTGATAATAATTCTATCAGCTCTATTGGCTCAAGGCTTAGAGATTTTTCTAATAATTCTTATACCTTGGCTTCCGTAATCAGGATCAGAAGTAAAAATGATGCTTACGATCTTGTTGATATAGCTGAGAAAATACGCCTTTCAGGCGCTAATGAAGTTTGGATATGTCTGCCTTTAGAGATGGGAGGGATAGTTCGATCAATCATGTATGCTCTGCGTAATGAAACCATTGAGGTAAGGTATCTTCCTGAATTCAAAGATGTTCGTTTATTAAATCATCGCGTCTCTGAAGTCGTTGGAAGGTATGCTATTGATTTAAGTGTCACGCCAATGTCTGGCCAGGCAAGGGTTCTTAAGCGCATAGAGGATTTGGTAATTGGGAGTATGATCCTGCTGTTAATCTCTCCTATCTGTATTGGTATTGCTTGTGCTGTGAAATTAACATCGAAAGGCCCCATTTTATTTAAGCAAGCTAGAACAGGTGCCAACGGTCAAGAAGTAAAGGTCTACAAGTTCAGATCGATGAAGGTGCATCAAGAGAAAGCTGGTCAGGTGACTCAGGCCACTAAGAATGATTCCCGGCTGACGCCTATTGGTGGTTTCTTACGTCGTACATCTCTAGATGAACTTCCCCAATTTATCAATGTCCTCCAAGGTCACATGTCTATCGTGGGCCCGCGGCCGCATGCCTTAGCGCACAATGAGTATTATAAAGATCTTGTGGAGTCTTATATGCGACGCCATATGGTTAAACCGGGTATTACTGGTTGGGCGCAAGTCAATGGGTACCGAGGTGAAACGGATACGCTAGACAAGATGAAAAAGCGTGTGGAATATGATCTCTGGTATATTGATAATTGGTCACTATGGCTTGATATAAAGATAATCATAGCGACTGTTTTTAAAGGCTTTATAAACAAAAACGCATATTAAAAAAACAGGCTCATTTGAGCCTGTTTTTTTATATCTTTATTTATTTGTTTTTGCCCAGTCCAACGAAATATCTACCAAATTTTCTGCTCGGGATTGGCTTTCTGACTCAGCATAGCATCTAAGTTCAGGAGCATTACCAGAAGCGCGAAAATGAACGATATCTTGACTTGATAAGGTGAGTCTTAGTCCATCTGTTTCATTTATGTTAGTAACATCGACTTGATCTTGTTCTGATATAGTTTTGATTAAGCTTAACTTTGTCGTTTGATCGGAGATCAGTTTTGATATGAGCCTTTTGCTTGTGTCGCTTGGTATGTCTTTTATTCGATCGCTTGCTGTATAGCGTGCTGATAATGAGGATGCTAGCTCTCTGATTGGTTTATTTCTTTCCACTGAGCTAGCGAGTATAGCAAGCATTGGCAGAATTGAATCTCTGGTCGGTAGAGGCGTTAATATGGATGTATTAACTTCAAAGCTACTGCCAGTTAAAAAGCCACCATTTGCCTCATAACCAATAACAGATGCACCTTGGTTTTCTGAAGCAAGTTGCTCCATCCCCTCAATAACATAGGGTGAGCCGATGCGGGTGCGAAGTGTAACGAGTTCAGGGTTGGATATTTCTAGCGCCGTATTAGCATTAATCGGGCAGCTTACATGTGTCGCTTTTAGGTATTGAGATACCAAGATGCCGACGACATCCCCTCGTAGCCATTTTCCGTCTTCATCACTGATAAGGGGGCGGTCACCATCTCCATCTGTGGACAGAATGCTGTCTAGGTTATGCTCTATAGACCAAGATAATGCTTTTTGTTGGTCTTCTTTTGAGACAGCTTCGGTATCAATCGGAACAAAGGTGTCGGTACGCTCTAATGAAACCACCTCAGCACCAAAGTAGTTAAGCAGATCTTTAATGATATCCCTAGCAACACTTGAGTGTTCGTATATCCCTATGCGTTTCCCTTTCATAAAACCATCTGGGAAAATAGACACGTATCGCTCTTTGAATGTATCTAGTGCTTTAGAGTCGACCTTTACTTCCTGAGGTGAACGCCCCTGTAGAGGATTATCTAAAGTAATAAAAGATGAGAGTATCGCTTGCTCATGGGCTTTAGTGATTTCACCCTGTGGGGTATAGAATTTAAAGCCATTACGGTCAAAAGGAATATGACTGCCAGTGACCATGATACTTGGGATTTGCTGTGTCATGGCAAAGTACGCTAATGCGGGTGTTGGTAGTTCACCACAGAATATAACTTCTATATTTAGGTCTTCTGCCGCCAAGATCATTGCGTTAGCAATAGAAGGGCTGCTCGGTCTAAGGTCAATGCCGATAGCGACTGTTCGCGCACTAGGGCATACCTGCGTTAGGAATGCTCTAGCATAAGCGTAGTTGATTTGAGGTGTTAAGTCTGTCACCAACGCTCTCACGCCGCTGGTGCCAAAGCTCACATTTCCATCTTGGCTCAATTCTTTTAACGTTTTCATGTGCAAGCTTCCCTATGATTATCGGCCGTAACGGTCACTGAAACGAACAATATCATCTTCACCTAGGTAACTGCCTGACTGAACTTCGATAAGCTCCAGAGGGATTTTACCTGGGTTTTCTAAAGCATGGATCTCGCCAATTGGGATGTAAGTGGATTCATTTTCAGTCAGCAAAATTTCTTTGTCACCATTTTGAACTTTGGCCGTACCTGAGACGACTACCCAGTGTTCTGCACGGTGGTGATGCATCTGCACACTTAGTTTTTCACCTGGTTTTACCATGATGCGTTTAACTTGGTGACGGTTGCCTAGATCTACGGTTTGGTAAGTTCCCCAAGGTCTGTGGACAGTCGTGTGGAAGGCATGCTCTTCACGGCCTTCCTTTTGAATACGCTTAACAATTTTTTTGACGCTTTGAGCGTTGTTTTTATCGATCACTAACACTGCGTCAGCTGTTTCGATAATGGCAAGGTTATTGACGCCTACCGCGGCTACTAATCGAGATTTAGCGTTGATGAGGGTATTGTTGGTGTCTTCTGCCATGACATCGCCAATTAGGACGTTTTGATCGCTATCTTTGTCAGCGAAGTCATACAATGCATCCCAAGCACCGATGTCACTCCAATCGCCAGAATAAGGGACTACTTTTGCTTGCTTGGTTGGCTCCATTACAGCGTAGTCAATAGATTCTTCCGGGCAGGCAGAAAAGAGCTCAGTATCAACTCGAACGAAGTCTAGATCTTGAGATTTGTTTTGGTATGCATTGGAGACGGCTTGATAAATATCTTCACGGTGAGATTTTAGCTCAGATAAGAATGTGCCTGCTTTAAATAGGAACATACCGCTATTCCAAAGGTAATCTCCCGATGCTAGGTACTTTTCTGCGGTATCAGAATCTGGTTTCTCTACGAATTTTTCCACATCATGATTTTCGCCAGCTTTGATGTAGCCATAGCCTGTCTCTGGGCGAGTAGGCGTGATTCCAAATGTTACTAAGTTGTCCGCTTCTGCGAATGACGTCGCTTGTGAAATGGCTTCTTC
Organism: Marinomonas vaga; assembly: GCF_055388305.1. Taxonomy (NCBI): domain Bacteria; kingdom Pseudomonadati; phylum Pseudomonadota; class Gammaproteobacteria; order Oceanospirillales; family Oceanospirillaceae; genus Marinomonas; species Marinomonas vaga. The sequence goes on along the minus strand of NZ_AP043903.1, from coordinate 1,677,512 downwards.
GAACGCCCTGATATCATTGATAACATGATCTGCAGGGAGCACAAGCAGCATGGCATCATCTGAGTTAGCTTCTAGTGCAGCCAAGGCTATGGCTGGAGCAGTATTACGCCCAACGGGTTCTAGAATGATACTCGCATCTTTTATTCCCAGTTCTTGAAGCTGTTGTGCGATTAAGAACCTATGGTCATCATTACAAACAATAATTGGAGCTGAAACATCCAGGTGTTGGGTTCTTTGCGCAGTTTGCTGTAGTAATGAAAGGTGGTCGTGGGCTAGGTTTAAGCATTGCTTTGGGAAATGCTCTCGAGAAAGAGGCCATAAACGGCTGCCAACGCCACCAGAAAGAATTACGGGGATTATCTGCATGATATGTCCTTGTTACAGCAAAATTAAAAGATAAATGCTTTAATTGAATGTTAAATCTAGTATTTTATCGACACTAAAAAAAATTTGATCTTGAGTTTATCAAACCCTGCAGAAGATTAGAAAGATATTCCCATAATGTTTAGAATGCTTTTCCCAAAATAAGGAACATATTGTAATGCTTGTAATGAAGAAAAGTGTTTGGTGGTTGGTAGGCCTGAGTTTTGCGCTGTCACTTGTGGTCCCAAATGGTTACAGCATTGGTATGGCTGTGTTGTTTATAGCGGGTTTAAGTGTCCCTTTTCTGAAAGATAAAATAAAGTTAACAACAGGTGATTTGCTCCTTGTCGTTGTTTTCTTTATCTACTTTCTCTTGATGGTTGGTTTTGTTTATTTAGATGGTTGGCATACAAGAGAATTAGACAGGCCTTCCAGATTCTTGTTTGTGATTCCTGCGTTTTTGCTGATGCTCTACTGTAACGGTCCAAAAGTGGCTCTATGGTTAGGGGCTATTATAGGCTCTTTTGGGGCCTTGGGTATTGCTGTTTATGAGCGTTTTGCCTTGAACTATTCAAGAGCTAAGGGCGGTGAACACCCGATTATGTTCGGTGATACTTCAATGCTTTTGGGGCTCTTGTGTGCCGTAGCTGCTTTATATTTCTTTTCTAAGCGACAATTCGCTTATACGGTAATTGCATTATTGGCAGCTCTTTCAGGTGTTTTGGGCTCTCTTTTATCAGGCTCGAGAGGTGGTTGGGTTGCGGTTCCTCTTATTTTATTTTTCCTCTTATGGCAGAGCCGAGAATTACTTGGCAAAAAACTCATTGTCGGGCTTCTGTTGATTGGAGCTGTTAGCTTGGGCGCGATTTTAAGCGTTCCTAGTTTGGGGGTTACTCAAAGGCTTCAAGCTGCGGTTCACAATGTAGAAGCTTATGTAGCAGGGAATCCAAACACCTCGGTTGGTTTGAGGTTTGAAATGTGGAAAGCCAATCTGTATTTGTTTACAACTTCTCCGATAGTTGGGGTTGGGGAATATCATGGAATGGAGCTGAAGAAACAGCTTGCTGATCAAGGTAAGATGGCTCCAGCTGCGGCGCAATTTTCCCATGCCCATAACGAATATATTGATGCCTTAGGTTTGCGTGGGATTGTTGGCTTCTTGGCCTTGATGGCCGTTTATCTTGTTCCCCTTCGTTTGTTTTTAGCCAAGATGCGTAAGTACAAAGATAATTGGAATGTGAAGGCCTATTCTATGGCAGGGGCTTTGGTGCCTATGAGTTATATGGATTTTGCTCTGACTCAGTCCATGTTTAGTCACAACATTGGTGTGATGATGTATGTGTTTCCGATTGCATTCTTTTGGGCGGCTACTCGTTGGGCGGAGCGTGAGGCGAAGGGGGAAGCTTAGTTAGTTTCTGGGCACCATAGAGGTTGCTGCTCTTGTCGCTGAGAGGATTCAGCTCCTACATGTCTGGATAATCGCCCACAAAAAAGGCCTCGGTTGAGGCCTTTTTTATTGCATCGGTATTTTACTCTGCTGGTGCTTCTTCTGGTGTTTCGATGTCCAGTAGCTCAACGGTAAATTGTAGTGCTGCGTTAGGTGGGATTGGGCCTGTACCACCTGGGCCGTAGGCTAGGTCAGATGGGATGTAGAATTCGTATTTGGAGCCAACGGTCATCAGTTGTACGCCTTCTGTCCAGCCTGCAATCACTTGGTCAAGAGGGAAGGAGATCGGCTCGCCGCGCTCGTAGGAGCTGTCGAATACGGTGCCGTCGATTAGCTTGCCTTCGTAGTTCACTTTGACCGTGTCAGTAGCCGCTGGTTTCTCGCCATCACCTTCACTGATCACTTTGTAGACTAGGCCAGAGTCAGTTGTCTCCGCACCGTCTTCTTTTGCTTTTTCGTCCAGCCATGCTTGAGAGTCAGCTTTGGCTTGTTCTGCCATTTTTGCTTGCTCTGCTTGGGCTGCTGCCATTTGCTCTTGTTGGAAGGCTTGGATAGTAGATTGTACTTCTTCCATCGTCATTTTTGGCTCAGCGCCTGTGAACGAGTCTTCAAACCCTGCTTTAAACGCTTCTAGATCTAGACCGTCGAAGTCACTTGCCATGCGGCCACCGAACATGGTGCCAATGGCGTAACCAAGCTTCTGTTCTTTGCTGTCTAATTCTGGTGTGTCGGCCGCTTGTGCCAGTGAGACAGAGGACATAACCAGCGCTGCGACTAATGTTTTTTTCATGAGAACTCGTTCCGTTGCTTGTGGATTTATAAATGTCTTTAGATAAGAACTTGTTTGGGGTGCGAAATCAAATTTCAAGCGTGGAAACAAACGAGATGGTTTGAATGAGAGACGCCTTGTGCTTCGCAAATCGATCCAAGGTACCGTTGTAGCATAAATGAGCGATCCAATGCTCTTTTATACAGTCACTTTACCAAAGTGAACCCCTTCACCTGCACACCTTGATTTCTTGGAGTGATATGCCAAGCACAAGGCGTGAATCGAATTTATGCCTCGAGGGTAGATGGGACAAGTGTCTTTACAGTTGGTTGACGGTATTTGTCGAATAGGGGCAGATTATTAGTTTTTGTAGAGATGGGAACTTTTGGGAGACGTTATTGTGGGATTCAGCTCCCACACGTCAGAGACAGTGGGAAATAAGATGGACTCGCCCTCCTAACTATGTGCCATGCTTAGTGTGCAAACAAAAGCCTGTTCGGCATCTAAGTTAAAAGGAGCGAGTCCTATGAAGAACATTAGCATCTTAAGCATCGATTTGGCGAAAAATGTTTTCCAATTGCATGGTCAGAATAAGCAAGGGAAACAGGTTTTAAAGAAAAGGCTGCGACGGGAAGAGCTTGGAAATTCAGTCGCTAATCTGTCTCCTTGTTTAATCGCCATGGAAGCCTGCATTGGTGCTCATGCATGGGCACGACAATTTATGGCGATGGGGCATCAAGTTAAACTGATCTCCCCTCAATATGTAAAACCCTTTGTTCAGGTTAATAAGAATGATCAGCGAGATGCTGCCGCAATCGCTTTAGCAGCTTCACTGCCATCGATTCCATCTGTCTCGGTTAAAAGTGAGGAGCAATTAGATCTGCAAGCGATTCATCGAGTGCGAGAGCGGCTGGTTCGTGAGCGGGTGGCAACCAGTAATGAAATACGTGGTTTGCTAGCAGATATGGGCGTCGTCATCCCAACCGGCGAAGCCGCAATCAAGAATTTACTTCCTGCTTTGTTGGAAGATGCTGAGCAGCCTATTACCTATCGAGGGCGATTGTTATTGGCTGACTTACGATCACAATGGTTAGAAAAAGAAGCACATGTTAAGCGTTATGACCAGATTTTGAAGGAGTACTCAAAAGACAGTACGGAGTGTCAGAAACTCATGGCAGTTCCTGGATTAGGAGTAATCAATGCTTCATTGCTATGGTGCTATATCGGTGATCCAAAGCGTTTTGCTAGTGGCCGTCACGTGGCCGCTTCACTAGGCCTAGTCCCCAAGCAAGCATCGAGTGGTGAAAAAGAGCGTTTAAATGGCATAAGTAAGCAAGGCAATAAACACCTGAGAAAGCAGTTGGTGCACGGTGCTAGAGCGGCCTATCGGGTTTTACTGAAGGAAGAATCCACGGGTCGCCTAGCTGACTGGGTGAAACGCATGAAAAGCAATGGAAAACACCCAAATAAGATAGTCGTTGCGTTGGCCAATAAGCTTGCAAGAATTGCATGGCGCTTACTGAGCAGCTCTGAATCACAGTATCAAAGTTAACAATTGAATAACGAGTTAAGAAACATAAACCGTTTGTAACAGGCACACCCAAAGCGTTGCGCAGACTATTAAAACAAAGCAGATAAAATCGACTCACTTACCCTAGGCAATTCGATGGCTCATTGAAGCCGAGTGGGAGTTCAGAGGAAGTGAGTGCACATCTTTTAATGGCCGAGCAGATATGCTCAATTAAAGTAGGCCGAATATAAGCGTGCAACTTTATTCTGTGACGTCTAGATAGCTTGCAACAGTCGGGCGGGTCCATATAAGCGGTTTGCATCCGCGACAAGGCACTGGAAATAGCATGATACTTCCCATTGTCATCAATGGCTGGCTAGCTCGTCGCTGAAAGGATTCAGCTCCCATAAAGCATGCCAGGCCTGTTGGATTTAAACCCAATCTAGACTCGTTTTAAGGCGATCCGCTTACGCTTCACATCCACTTCTAACACTTCCACTTTAATCACTTCTCCCACACGAACTTCATCACGGGGGTCTTTGACAAATCGATCCGCTAGCTGGGAAATATGCACCAAACCATCCTGGTGAACGCCGATATCAACAAAAGCACCAAATGCAGCGACGTTTGTCACGACGCCTTCCAAGCGCATGCCTTCCTGTAAATCGGCTACCTCAGAGACACTGTCATCAAATTGAGCATAATGGAATTCAGGACGTGGATCCCTGCCAGGCTTAGCTAACTCGGACAAAATATCTTGATAGGTGTAAGCCAAGGCATCATTAGATTGAGTCACTAGCTTGAGTTGGGATAAGGCACCTTGATTACCAATTAGATTGGCGACTTCTAGGCGCAATTTAGCGGCCATCTCCTGCACGATAGAATAAGATTCCGGATGAACGGAGGAAGCATCCAACGGCTCTTTTCCTCCACGGATGCGCAAAAAGCCCGCGCACTGTTCAAAGGCCTTATCGCCAATGCCTTTTACTTTTTTGATCTGAGCACGGCTAGTAAAACCGCCTAGCTGCTCACGCATTTCAATCAGGTTTTGGGCTAGACGCTCTGTCAGGCCAGAGACATAGGTCAGTAGCGAAACCGATGCTAAGTTAACGTCTACCCCAACGGCATTCACACAGTCCTCGACCACGTCACCGAGGGCTTGGCTCAATCGATTGGCCTTTACGTCATTCTGATATTGCCCCACACCAATAGCTTGTGGATCAATCTTCACCAGCTCTGCTAAGGGATCCTGAAACCGTCTTGCAATGGATACCGCCCCACGGATGGTGACATCTAATTCTGGGAACTCTTGAATGGCCTCTTTTGAAGCTGAGTAAACCGAGGCCCCTGCTTCAGATACAATGACGCACTGACAACTAAGGTTAGCCTCCTTTATCAATTGTTTCGCCAGCACTTCGGTTTCCCGAGAGGCGGTACCATTGCCGATAACGACCCAATCTATGTTTAATCGCTTAATTGCTCGGGCAAGTTGCTCTTTAGCGTCTTGGGATCGGTTTTGCGGTGGATGGGGATAAACGACCCCTGACTCTAAATAGCGTCCATTTTCGTCGACAGCGGCCCATTTAACGCCATTACGAAAACCTGGATCCAAAGCAAGGGTACGTTTAGCCCCTGCAGGAGCTGCCATGAGCAAGTCTTTTAAATTAGATTGGAAGACTTGTATCGCACTTTCCTCAGCTTTTTCTTTCAATTCCGCCAATATATCTGTTTCAATTTTTGGCAGTATCTTTTCTTGCCAAGCTTGATTTAACCAATTGATTTTTTCTTTACTGGGAGAGCGCTCTTTTGACTCAGGAAACCCAACAGGCATCATCAGTGAAGAGTTATGTAATAAATATGGGGCTTCTTTTTGTCCACTAATAATATTCAACTTTAGTATGGCTTCTTTCTTTCCTCTAAATAGCGCCAACAAACGATGGGGAGGGATTTTCTTTAGTGACTCTGTGTACTCAAAGTAGTCTTGATATTTTTCACCAAGCTCTTTTTTGCCACGAATAACACCACTTACTAACTCCCCTTCTTTAAATAGCCAAAGCTTTGCCTGCTTAATAAGCCCTGTATTCTGACTCAGTCTTTCTAAAATAATGTCCCGAGCGCCTTCCATCGCGGCCGGGAAAGACACCGGCTGTTTGAACGCAGGAGACACCTTTGCATACAAGCTCTGAGCTTGCTTAGAGCCTTCACTCCAAAGCCCTAAGGCAAACTCCCATAGCCCCAACTCTATGGCGGCATCCGCTTTAGTCTTACGAGTCTTTTTATAAGGCGCATAAATATCTTCTAGTTCCGACTTAGTGTTCGCCAGAGAAAGAGCTTTAAACACATCTTTTGGTACATTTGGAAGATCAGATAATAATCCACTAATCGCATCTCTACGTTTTTCTAATTCAATTAGATAGTGCCAACGGGAATGAAAGTCTCTTAATGCTTCATCTGACATTCCACCTGTTAACTCTTTACGATACCGTGCAATGAAGGGCACAGTGGCCCCTTCATTGAAAAGCTGAATAACTTCTTTAACAATCGATATGGATATAGAAAGCTCAGATGAAAGAGTTTTTTCGATGGAATTATTACTGCTCATGAATTGTCTACCGAATATAAAAATTAGCACATTAAGGAAATATTTATTAATATTTAACCTGCGACTTGATTAAAGGTCAGCAAAGTTTGATATTAAAACAAGTTTTGCGATTCTATTTTCGCAAGCTTCATTACTAATCACTCAACACACAGACGAGAAAGGAAATCTTAACTGTGTTCGCATTTAGATGCGTTTCAGAAAATAGGGGAAACCATGAGCTTATTACAAGAGCTATCTGGAAACAAAGCCAAAGCACGCGCAGCAGCAAAAGAATTGACCGTTGCACAGTTAGAGAACCTTATCGAAGGCTTCAATAACGCTTTGATCAAAATGAAAGAAGACGAAGCGGCACGTCAAGCGCAGGAAGCAGAAAAAGCCCGCCAAGCAGAAGAGATCGCTAAACTTATTGAAAAGAGCGGCCTAACGCTTGAAGAGGTTGCTGCATTGAGCGCACCTCGCTCAAATCCTACTAAAGGAAAGATCGTTAAGCCTAAGTATCGAATCACTTGGAATGGTGAGACACACGAATGGAGTGGTCGTGGTCGTACGCCAAAAGTATTCCAAGAGTACTTTGATGCGGGTAACACTCGTGAAGCGGCTGAAATCTAAAGCAACTTCCACCATAAAAAAACCGGCTATTAAGCCGGTTTTTTTATGTTTCGAATCCGCTTAGATGAAACTCATGCCACTTTAGGCTTGCGCACCACAGCTAAAACGAGAGCTAGGAACAGTCCTAAGAACACGCCAGCCACAAGACCAAGTCCTGAGAATTTAATCAAGGACTTAATTTGAGACATAAAACCACTGGTGGTTTCGGGCTCACCATTCAGTGCATACAAGCTCGATGTTTGTCCCAAAATACGAGAGCTACGCAAAGCCACAATACGCTCGATAGCCCCTTTAGCTTCCATCAATTTCTCAGAAGAGTAAGCAATTTCTTGCTCGGCCCGCTCTACTGTAAATTTGCTCAGCTCCGTACTGCCTTGCTTGGAATACATTGCATAATTGCGCTCTAGGTTTTGAATGTCACTTTCGATTGATTCAGCCTGAAGTTTCATCTCAATTGAGCGATTTAGCATGGCTTGCTTAAATTTAGCGTCCGAAAGTTCATCACCAAGGCTCATTAGTTTTGACAGGAATTCATCACCGTATTGAACCGAACCAGCTGGAGAAGGACGACTTCCAGCTTGATCTAAAATAGATTTCGAGCTTTCTTGAGCAACATATTGACGATAAGCTTGATCAATTACCTCAGCACGACGACGGGCTTCATCTAATTGATCACGTCGGGCAATCAGCTCATTTAAAAGGTAGAACTTCGCATTTTCCGGGTCTTTGGCCACTGATGCAGCAGAAAACATTCGGCTCAACACATTCAGGTGGTACTCCTGCACATCACCTAATTGATTCGCTAAGGTAGACGCAGTGTGCCCTGTCTCTTTATCCGTCAACAATCTTGCAACAGCATCACTATTTAGGTTGGAGAGAATATCTTGAAGTGAATTCAAATAATCGGACAAATACCGGCTGATTACCAAGTACTCATAGTTTTCTAACAAGGACGCATCAAAGTCTAATGGTTTAACAGATACCAGATCCAATACACCATAGTTATCAATACTTTCGCGAGCCCATTGCTCAGGAATAGCGGTCACAATCTCATTCATTTTTTGTTCTGGGATTGCAGCTTCAGGCAAGGACAACATGATACGGGCAAAACGACGGCTCGCCGCTTGCAATTCACGAGTGTAATTACTGTTTAACTCGTTAATTTCCGCGGTCGTTAGATCTTGGCTTAGTAGGGATTTAAAACGCGCTTCGATAAACTCACGGTTTGTCGCAGATGGCGTAATGCTCACAGCATCCACAAAATCTCTTAAGCTAATATCATAATCAGCAATGTCTTGACTCTGATAGACAGCGTTTAAAACATTACTAGACACCAAATCATTAATAGAAAATGGCTGACCATTTGGGTATCGAGCATCCTGTACCCCATTAAAGCTAAAACGTACTTCCGCTGAAGAAGTGACATTACTTGGCGTGGCTGCCCATTTAACTAAAAATGCAATGCCGCCAATGGTAAAACCAAGCAGCGCAACTAAAACTACAACTAAACGTTTTTTCCATAAATTAGAAAACAGCTCGGCTAAGTCAATTTCATCGTTATCTCGGATTTGAGGGGTATGTTCCATTTCCGTCCTTTTGCCTCGTTTTATTACTTAAGTAAAAATTAAAACCATCGTAATGATATCCGTTTTTACTTGTGCTGTTTATATCTTTTTATAGATTAAATCCCAAACGCCATGACCTAATCGCTCACCACGTTGTTCGAATTTAGTTAGCGGACGCCAATCTGGACGAGGATGATAATGACCTTTACCCGCCACATTTTCGTAATTGTCTTGGGCTTCCATTACTTCCATCATATGTTCAGCATAAGGTTCCCAATCGGTTGCCATATGAAACACACCATCAGTTTTTAATATATTTCGAACTTGTTGAGCAAAAACGGGCTGAACAATACGACGTTTGTTGTGCTTTTTTTTATGCCAAGGATCAGGGAAGAATAATTGGAAAGTAGCCGCTTCACCTTGCGGCAAAGCATCAGCCATCACTTCAATGGCATCATGGCAATATACACGGATATTATTTATGCCAGCCTCTGCCGCCAACATCATCAGTTTTGCCACCCCAGGAGGATGTACTTCAATACCAATAAAGTCTTTTTCAGGCGCGTTCTTCGCCATTTCTACCAGGGAAGCCCCCATACCAAATCCGACTTCAATCACCACGTCCGATTGACGGCCAAACACTTCCTCGTAAACGATGCGGCCATTAGGCACTTCAAGGCCGTAAACCGCCCAATTGGCGTCATAGGCCTTTTGTTGTCCTTCCGTCATACGTCCACCACGTACCACGAAGCTGCGTATCGCACGTTTTTTTATGTCAGGGGCTGATGTATTTTGTTCGTCTTGCATGGGAATCCACAGTATCAGGTTCAAAAATTAGGCGCGTATGGTACTAAAAGCTCAAAAAAAAGTCTGTTAATTCGTAGGGGTCTGTTCGGACTTTATGAAAGACCGCACAATCCATCCCCAGCCAATTAAATATAGCACTCCACCAATAGGCGTAATGGCTCCTAGTATTCTCAGGTCTGTCAATGTCATCACCATTAAAGACCCAGAGAATAAAACGTTACCCATTAGAAAAAGTTTAGCGGACTGTAAAAAAGACGGCCGCCAACTTGCAGCCAATACAACAAATAACCCCGCGATAGAGTGATACATTAAATATTGGCAAGCCGTTTGCCACCACTCAATATTCTGCGGCGTCACCATGTGTTTAAGCCCATGGGCTCCGAATGCCCCCGCTGCGACGGCAATAAAAGCTTGTATAGCAACGATAGCTCCCCAACGGCACTGGAGAGAAGAAAACGAAAAAGACATATGAATAAAGGATTAGTTTAAGACGTTGATAAAGCCATTGCTGCCAACGGCATAATAAGTTTGACCTGCACCAAAGGCTAACGCCAAGACTGCCGCCCCCGTTGGCCGCAAAGCATCTTTCAAATGCAAATCCCAGGAGCGCTCCACATCACCGGTAATCGTGTTAACCAAATTCACCCTACGGTTTTGCTGACCGAGGAGAAGATGACGATGATCTGGAGAAAAAGTCGCCTGGCTAATGGTCACATTGCGAGATTGCAAAGCGCCTGTATCGATTTGCACCACCTCTCGTCCAGTCAAGGTTGACCAGACTTTAGCACTTCCAAGTTGGGCCGCCCCAAAAGCATAGGAGCCATCTTCAGATAACGACACGGTGGCAATGTTATTGTCTAGTTGCCAAGTAAACTTGGCCTCACCTGTCGCAAGGTCCCATAGGGTTACCCGATAAAGATCATCCCCAGTCAGGCCATAACGCCCATCGGGGGTCACATCTACAGAGCGCACCACAGCACCAGTGCGCAATGTCTGCAGAATGCCGCCATTCTTCACATCAAAATAACGTGCGGTTTGGTCGTCCATCCCGACCAAGGCAAAATCCCCGTTACGGGTTAATTTTAGAGCCTTCACATCTCCAGGAGTATTCCAAAACCCTAGGGATTCCCCTGTTACCGTGCTCCACAACACCATGGTGCGAGCACCACCCGTGGCCGCAAAATCACCACTAGGATCAATATCCACACTGACAAGAGGCGTATACTCCCCTTGCCTATGGTTCCAATTAAATACCCGCTGACCTTGTACGGTTTTCCAATAGCTGCCGCCATGCTGTATTGAGCTAATCACAGCTCCGGTACCGGTATCACTTAACGCGGCAGAATAGAGCCCTTGAACTGCTACTTCTTTGGTATCCGCAGGGCCTTCCGCTGAACAACCAACAAGGGTAATCGTAAACGCGTATACGGCGTATTTAAGCGCTTTGTTCACTGTGCGCTTCATGTAACTCTTCAATGAGTTGGTCCTCATAACCAAATCGCTCATCCATTACCAAACTTAAAGCTTGGAGAGCAAACGGCAGATCGACTAGAAGTTCATTACAATGAGCTTCTGTATCGTACTTATCTTGGAATTCCAATACGATTTCCGTATTGCTGTCGATTTCAGGCATTAGACGCTTAAAGCACTCTAACGCCGTATCGTCATGAAAATCGCGGGCCTCAAGAGCCAGCTGCTCATAGACTTCAAAGTGCCCCGTAGACACATAGTCTACCAGCAACTCACAGAAAGCTTGAATATTCGGAGTATCCGCAGGGGTAAATGAGGCCTTTTGGCGCAATTCATCCCAACTGATAATCAGACCTTTGCGCTGCTGTAGCCACCGATCAATGATCGAATGAACACCACCCCATCGCTCTTGCGCAGTTTTACAACGTTCTAGCATAGACTTGTCTCCTAACCGCGTATTTTAAACCAATGTCATTTTCACAATGCTTGGTTTTTAGCATATTCCCTTCAACTACCCCCTGCAAGATAAAGCCCTCTTGCTTTTGTAACCAAGAGAGCAACTTGTGTAACGGCTTGCATCTGAGATTATTTTGCTTTTAGCGCAATACCTAAATTCACAGCGCCCATGGCAACGAAGGCAACTAAGGTCCAACCAGGAATACTTAAACCTAAAAAGGTCCAAACCACATCGCCACATTCTCCAGTCCCCATAATCATGGCTTGCAGGATTTCTTGCCATGGAAAGACCTCAAACATATAGCTCAATCCCGGCAAGCATGCGGGTAATTCATCCGCTGGAAGATTCTGCAAATACAAATGACGAACCGCTAACGCCGCACCCAAAACAGAGAATAAGATAATCGGCCACGCCATTTTACGGTGCCAAGAAATTTTGCCCCGAACCGCCGAAATAAGCGCAAACACACCAATCATAAAAAACATGATGCGCTGGAACATACATAAAGGACATGGTTCAAGCCCCATTTGATATTCCATATAAAAAGCCACACCCAATAATCCAAATGCGGCAATTGCGACCAATCCGTGAAAACGACGAGGGGTTAAAAAAGATAGCATGCAGGAACTTTCCTTAAAACGAGTTAAACTAATATCCAGTTTTTAGCTAGACAATAGAAACCACATAAAGTGCGATACACTACTGACAACTGTTTGCAATGACAGGTAGTATACCGAGTAACGATACGATTTCGAGAGAGTAAACATGACGTTCGATTTGCTATTAGGGAAAAAGCATTTTTTCGCTGCTTTAATGGTTATTATTGCAAGTGCCCTAACACCTGCCTTGGCAGAAGATGAACCAGCGATTGCAGCGCCTACTTATATTGAGCTCACCCCTGACTTCATCGTAAATTACGCGGCAACAGGATCTCGCCTGTCTTACATCAAAACCAAGATTAGCTTGCGATCTGATACCGCCCGAGAAGGCGCCATTCTAGCCAACATGCCGTTAGTACGAGACGCTATAGTAATGTTCCTAAGCTCCCGCACCAAAGAACAAGTCACAGGAGCGATTGCTCGAGAACAAACTCGAGAAGAGGCTAAAGTCGCCGTCAATAACGCGCTGAAAGACGAAACCGGCACAGAGCCTGTGGTGGACGTTTTATTTTCTAGCTTTGTGACCCAATAACACCCTCGTTAAAACATAAAAAAGCCCTGCTTTCCCAGCAGGGCTTTTTTGTTTTTTAAACTCAGAGAGATTTAAAGCTCTTGGATATCATTTGGATCCACATACCCTTGTAATCGATCCGTTGGCTCGTTATTAAAAAACTTATCCATCTGCTCCATTAGATATTTACGGGTATCAGGCTGCATCAGGTTGAGATGCTTTTCATTAATAATCATGGTTTGAAGTGCTTGCCACTCTAACCAAGCCTGTTTTGATACATTGGCCAATATTTCTTGGCCTTTTGCACCAGGTAGAGGAGCCCGTTCTAGACCTTCCATTTCTTTCTGAAACTTTTTACAAAATACTGTATTCGGCATGTGAGCCTCTTTCGCTAAACATCATGATTCATTGTTTATGGCGATGATTTGTGATTCTTCAAGCGTTACCGAAACCCAATTAAACAAGAGATGCTGTAATAGCCCCCACCAAGAACACCGAAATCACTTGCCATATGGCCGGTTTAAAACGCTGCAGCCAAACAAAAGCAACTCCCACCACTGGTATTTGCCAATAGGCCGTCACACTGGCAGGGATAATGGGAAACACCAAGGTTGCCACCAATAACCCCACTACCGCTGCGTTAACATACTTAATGGCATTCAGGGCTCGGGGGTAGCGGGAAAAGAACCGCCAGTAGGATTGCCCTACTAACATCAACAAAAGCCCTGGCAAAAAGATGGCCAAAGTCGCCGTAAGTGCCCAAAGGATACTTTGACCTGCTGGCGCAGAGATCGCACCTAAATACGTGGCAATGGTAAACATGGGGCCGGGCACGGCTTGGGCTGCCGCGTAGCCCGTTAATACTTGGGAGGTAGACACATCACTGGAGACAAACTCATTAATGAGTGGCAACACCACATGACCACCACCAAAGACAAAACTGCCTGACTGGTAGAACTCCGCCATCATTCCCAATACACCATTATCTTTAACCAATGTGCTGAGCCCCAACAAAGCAAAAAACAAGAGCAATAACAGGTTTGCAGGTTTTAAAGAGGTCGCGGTCTGAGCCTCTAATGGTGCTCTTTGGGAAGACGGTAATAACGCACCGAGCAACACGGCGGCCAAAACAAGATACAGGCCAGCCAAGCCAAACGGCCAAACCAACACAAAGGCACCACCAAACAAGGCTGCTATTTTTAGCGGCCATGAGGTGCAGAATGAACGGTACATGCCTATTGCGGCATCCGCCACGATCACAACAGCCATCAACTTCAGGGCTGACACCACGTTGCCAAACCACTGGGCCTCAACAAACAGCGCCCCAAACATGGCAAACAGGCACATCAAGATCACAGATGGCAAGGTGAAACCAACAAATGCCGCCACCCCTCCCATTATACCGGCTTGGTGATGACCAATGGCAAAGCCCACTTGACTCGAACCAGGTCCAGGCATCACTTGGCTTATGGCAATCCATTGGGCATATTGGGCTTCATCCACCCACTTTAAGCGTTCCACAAAATGCTGCCGAAAATACCCCAGGTGCGCTGCGGGGCCTCCGAAACTTGTACAGCCTAATAAAAAGAATGTTTTAAATAGAGTCCAAATCATTGCGCTCTCAAATTGGCAGGTTAGAGTTCCAATAGGGTTTGGGTACCACTTTGACCCTGGGCACTTTCTAAAATAGTACGCACTGGGGCGGGCAAACCAAGCTCATAGGCGTGCTCTAAGGAGAACCATTGATACTTTTGCTCTTCACTCACCGCTTGTGTCGCCTTCACGTCCAGTTGATAGGGCACAATGTCTAAATGGTAATGACTAAAGGTATGACGGAAAGATGACAAGCTTGTGACGGACTGCACCTGAACCGGTAAACGTTGCTCGGTCAGTTGCACTAGGTCATCTTCAAGAGATAACTCAGGTAAGCTCCATAATCCGCCCCAAATCCCAGTGGCAGGACGCTTCTCCAGCAATACCTGTGGCGTCTCCTGATGCGTGTCTAATAGCACAAGCATTTGTGTGGCTCGCACCGGTTTGGCTGGTTTCTTGGGCTTTGACTTGGGGAAGTCTGTGGGGGCCCCTGAGGCTAAGGCGTCACAATCATCCTGCACAGGGCAACGTTCGCAACTAGGCTTGGAACGGGTACAGAGGGTTGCTCCTAGATCCATCATGGCTTGGGTGTAGTCCCCTGCTCTATCCGTAGGCGTGTAGCTTTCTGCCAACTGCCACATTGCCGCTTCGGTTTTACGTTCACCGGGCCAAGTAGGCACTGCATGAAAGCGCCCCAATACTCGCTTTACGTTACCATCTAATATGGCCAATGGCTCGCCACGAGAAATGGATAAAATCGCAGCAGCGGTGGAGCGACCAATACCGGGTAGCTCACACACGCCCTCTTGGCTTGCCGGAAACTCCCCATTCCAGTCATTCACCAACACCTGTGCCGCCTTGTGCATGTTACGTGCGCGAGCGTAGTAGCCCAAGCCGCTCCAGTGGGCCAAGACATCATCTTGGGGAGCATCAGCTAAGGCAAACACATCGGGAAAACGCGCCATAAAGCGTTCGTAATAAGGGATCACCGTCATTACCTGAGTTTGCTGCAGCATGATTTCAGAGATCCACACTCGGTAAGGGGTTTTGTTCTGTTGCCAGGGAAGGTGCTTGCGCCCGTGCTGGTCAAACCAAGCCAGCACACGGGACGCGAAGTGTTCTTTTGGGGTCATTAAGGTCGTCTATATGGTTACTAAAACAGGTCTTTGAGCTTGCCCTTTAGCTTCTCTTTTAAGGCTTCTTCTTCAGCCTCTTTTTTGGCTTCCAGCTCAGCTTTTAGACGTGCTTTTTCTGCTTCAATTTTGGCTTCAACACGCGCTTTTTCTTCCGCTAATTTGGCGGCAGCACGGGCCTTTTCTTCGGCTAGTTTAGTATTCAACTCCGCCTTAGCCATGTCTGCAAAGATGTTAGCAAATCCCCCTAAGTCAGGTCGACATAAGCCTGCCGGATCATCTGAGAATTTGCCTTTACAAACAATCGGGAAAGCAAGATTAGAAACATAGTCCTTAACCGCACAACTTTCATCAAGTTGGCTTCCTGAGACGGCTACGTTGGTGCGGTAGTCCAAGCTGCTATCAGGTAAGGAAACAACGCCATCACCGGTAACACTCAACCCCGCTGCTGAGATTTTTAAACCTGGGGTCGACACCTTACCGTTAACGATTTTGGCAGGAAACTTCATAGTTTCAAATGGAGTATCATTGCTGTAGGCACTGGCGTTTAGCTGGCGAGAGCGAGAGGCAGCGATGCCCTCACAAACACTCTTCGTTAGATTCATCCCGACTAGAGCGCCTTTTTCGATGGTCACCAGCAAGTCGCCATTTAGGTTTGCCATAAAAGCGTCCACTTGGTTGCCAGAGGTCGTGATATCACCATTCAGATAAGTAGCACCGGCAATCTTATCAAGGTCCATAAAGTCCTGTAATAAAGGCTGTATTTGCACGCCATCTATCTTTGGAGATACCTTGATCTTAGGCGTCGCTCCTGTGGCATCTAGCTCAGCATTAACTGCCGCCGAGCCGTCGTACAAGTTTACTTGTGCGGGTGCGATGGAAACTTTGCCATTGGCTTGTGTGGAATCAAGCTCTATACGATCGATGTTTAGGTTTTTCACTTTTAAGGTATCAAACGCTAGGCCAAGATGGCCATTTAGAGACCTCACAAGTTCCACTGGAATCAAATCTCCAACGGCCTCAGCTGCTTGCTCTTCTGAGGTAGGCGTCGCAGCCACTTCCTCTTCTTCCACTGGTGGTGGCAAATAGCGATCTAGATCCAGATTCGCCCCCGCCAAGGTAATGTCCCAACTTAAAGGCGCAAGATTCACGAGTGCATTGGCCTCAAGGGTTGTTTCATCTAGCTTAATGGAAATAGGCTGGGCAGTGATGCGCTCCAAGGAGCCCTGTGCTGCCACACTCAAAGAAGCTGACTGCAGCACACTGTCATCAGCTATTTCCGGTAAAGCAATATCCAATTTGTTCAGCACTTCTTTGGGTGAGAACTCAGCAATATCCGTCACAATGGAAAACTCGGGGTCGGACAATACTTGGAAAGCTCGCACCTGTGCGGTTAGGTTCATGCCAAGTGTCTGCAATGCCAACCCATCGATGACGGCGTTTTCTTGGGGGATATCAAAGTCCAACTGAGAAATATTCAGGCGACTGTCCAAAGGTGACACTGGCAGGCTATCGCCTGTGATCTTGCTATTCAGGGCAATGTTTTCGAAGGAAACCGCTTGGCGCTCGGCAAACAAGGTAAAGTTAGCACCGAAGTCTATTTCAGCCGTCAAAGGATTGGAGCCATCCAGCGCAGATTGAGTAATAGTGGCATCCATACGCATGGGCCAAGCCTGGTCGAGTCTCACATCCGTAAAGGTGACATTCGAGACCATATTGGCTTTCATGTTGGCACTGGCGTCTTGGTAATTAATTTGGGCGTTCACAATGGACAATTCATCCAATGCGATCTCAGGAAGGGTAAAACCAGACTCCGTCTCTCCTGACTCAGTGTCAGTACTGCCAGTAGCCGTGTCATTCGATGTGGAGGCTGGTGCCTCACCAGCCGGTGCCCCAGAGGCTTCTACCTGCCAGTTTGCCTGACCTTGCTCATCGACACGTAAATCGGCCTTGAGGTCCTCCAAGCGCACATTGTCTACTTCGATACGACGCTGAAATAAGGGCATAACCGCCACACCAAACTCCGCTTTGGAAAAGCTCAACAACTCAGGTTCAGAGCCTAGGGCCAAACCTATATCTTCTAAACTCAAGCCAAACCTTGGGAAGAATGACCAGCTGATGTCGCCATCCATGCGCAGGGTCACGTTCGCTTTTTCTTTAGCAACTTGCTGTAGCTCACCTTTGAACTGATTAGGATCCACAAACATAACTACGTACGCTACTGCGAGAGCCAACAAAACAATTAACGCTGCTAAAAGCATTCCTAAGCGTTTTACCCAAACCATATCCATTCCAACCTTTCAAAAGAAGTGTGTTTGACCTTCGTCCCATGATAGCACCTCTATGGTTTTTTTCGATCCATGTAAACTGCACGGAAAACCATAGAAGCGAAGCGCGCCACGCTTTATAATAACGTTCAAATTCTATTTTTCTGGGTGAAAGCCTGATTCAAAAAAGCGGAGAGTCCCTTCCATGTCCAACCGGATTGCAACTGTTGAGCGCAACACGCTTGAGACGCAAATTAAAGTAACTGTGAACCTAGATGGCACAGGCAAATTTAACTGCGAAACTGGTGTTCCTTTTCTTGACCACATGCTAGATCAAGTCGCCCGCCATGGCTTGATAGACCTTGATATTCATGCGGTTGGCGACTTACACATAGACGCGCATCACACGGTTGAAGACTTAGGGATTACCTTAGGGCAAGCGTTCGAAAAAGCCGTAGGCGACAAGAAAGGTATTCGCCGTTACGGCCACGCCTATGTGCCACTAGACGAAGCCCTTTCTCGTGTTGTTATCGACTTCTCTGGTCGCCCTGGACTTGAGATGCACGTACCTTTCACACGAGCATCAGTGGGCGGCTTTGATGTCGATTTATTTTCAGAGTTTTTCCACGGTTTTATCAATCATGCGAAGGTAACTTTACACTTAGACAACCTGCGCGGTAAGAACACCCACCACCAAGCCGAAACAATTTTCAAAGCCTTCGGCCGTGCCCTTCGTATGGCACTGGAAGTGGATGAGCGCATGGCAGGGCAAATGCCATCGACAAAAGGCTGTTTGTAATCAAGTCTCCTTGTAATAGGACCAAGCGTTTATGAGTAATGCAAAATCTACTGTTGCAGTCATCGATTATGGCATGGGCAATCTACACTCTGTTGCCAAAGCCCTTGAACATGTGGCGGATGACAACACCCAAATCATAGTCACCAGTGACCCTGCTGTGATCGACAATGCTGACCGTGTTTTGTTACCAGGTGTGGGCGCCATTCGTGATTGCGTTGGCGAAATGCACAAGCAAGGCCTAGTGCCTTCCATTCGCAAAGCCATGGCAGAAAAGCCTTTTCTTGCCATCTGTGTTGGCATTCAATCATTAATGGCACACAGCGAAGAAAACGGCGGCGTGGACTGTTTGAACCACTTCGACGGCAATGCCCTGTTCTTCGGTGAAAACCATAAAGATGTGGATGGCACTAAGCTCAAAGTTCCGCACATGGGCTGGAACCAAGTGACACAAACCATCAAGCACCCTCTTTGGCAAGACATTGAAGACGGCGCCCGTTTCTACTTTGTTCACAGCTTCTATGTGGTGGCTGGCCATCAAGAAGAAGTCGCCGGAACCTGCAACTATGGCCACGACTTCTGTGTGGCACTGGCAAGGGATAACGTCTTCGCCGTACAGTTCCACCCAGAGAAAAGCCACAAAGACGGTTTGCAACTTTACAAAAACTTCATCCATTGGGATGGCAAGCCTTAGTCCACTGCATAGGAAAGTAAAATGGGATTAGCTAAACGTATTATTCCGTGCCTAGACGTGGACAATGGCCGCGTTGTAAAAGGTGTTCAGTTCGTCGACATCCGTGATGCGGGCGATCCAGTTGAAGTAGCAAAACGCTACAACGAGCAAGGTGCGGACGAGATCACCTTCTTAGACATTACCGCCAGCTCTGATGACCGAGAAACCACGGTTCACATGGTAGAAGCTATTGCTGCAGAGGTTTTCATCCCCCTAACAGTCGGTGGAGGCATCCGCACCTGTGACGACATCCGTCGTATGTTAAACGCTGGTGCTGACAAAGTAGGGATCAACACTGCAGCGGTATTTAATCCGGACTTTGTGCGCGAAGCCGCTGAGCGTTTTGGCTCCCAGTGCATCGTTGTTGCCATTGATGCGAAAAAAGTCAGTGCCGAAGGGGAACCAGACAAATGGGAAATTTTCACCCATGGTGGCCGTAAACCAACCGGGCTAGACGCCGTCGAATGGGCGAAGAAAATGGTGGACTACGGCGCTGGCGAGATCTTGCTAACCAGCATGGACAGAGACGGCACTAAAAATGGCTTTGACCTTGGCGTCACTCGCGCCATCAGCGAAGCGGTACACGTGCCGGTGATCGCCTCTGGCGGCGTAGGTAACCTACAGCACTTGGTTGACGGTGTCACTGAAGGCAAAGCTGACGCTGTCTTGGCTGCGAGCATTTTCCACTTTGGCGAATACTCCATTCAAGAAGCTAAAGAGACCATGCAAGCCGCAGGTATTGAAATGCGTTTGTAAACGCCACACGCATAATAAAAAAGCGGCCCTATGTGAGCCGCTTTTTTTGTTTTTGCTTTTTACATCAAACAACTGGTCCGTTAGTTTGACGCCAGTTGCTTTTGAATCGCTTCAGCGATCTCTTCTGACTTGGAATCGTGGTAGAGGTATTGCTTGATCTCGTTGTCTTTGCCGATCAAGTAAACACGAGCACTGTGGCTGACGGTGTAGTTAGCTTCCGTATCATCGCCCTTTTCGATTCGGTAAAAGGCACCATATTGGCGAACCACTTGGTCGATTTGCTCTTTCGTACCGGTCAAGCCAACAAAGTTAGGGTCAAAGAAACTAACGTATTGATTAAGATGATCAGGGGTGTCACGTTCTGGATCCACACTGACAAATACCGTTTGTACTTGCCCCCGTACATCCTCAGGTAGTTGTTTTAGGGCCACTTTCACATTAGCCATGGTCAGTGGGCACACATCAGGACAGTGGGTATAGCCAAAAAACAACAACTTCAGCTTACCGTCGAAGTCACTTAAGGACACGGTTCCCGTATTATCTTGTAACGTAAAATCACCTCCAAGCTTACCCGGGGTCGCGCCGGAATTGGACGTTTTTTGCATGGCTAATAAAGTTCCCACTATTGCCAAGATGACCAGCATACCTAGGAGAACAATTGGTTTTAATTTCATGAAGCAGCCCTAAATGTAAAATCAGCATTTTATTCCATGGCCTATGATGCCATACAGGGCCAATTCTGTAATCTTTGCGCAAGCGTTTAGTGCTTTTCTTGCCGCCACAAACAAAGGCCGAGTACAATCCGGTTAATCTTTACATTTTATTTTAGGAAAACAATCCTTGACCAAATTACAGGATGCACTGGCAACACTAGACCAATTTATGGCAACACGTGACAGCCAGTCCGCAATTACTTTCCATCGAGGCGTAGAGCGTGAAGCCCTGCGCGTTTCTCGCAAAGATGGCCGTATCTCTCAGGCTGCGCACCCTAAAGCTTTGGGCTCAGCTTTAACGCACCCGTCCATTACCACGGATTATTCCGAAGCTCTGATGGAGTTCATCACCGGTGTGCACAGCTCTGTTGAAGGAGTTATTGATGAACTGAGCGAGATTCACGCTTACACCAACCGCGTATTAGACGATATGGATGAGTGTTTATGGCCAGGCAGCATGCCCTGCGCGCTGGAAAGTAATGCTGAAGTGCCTATCGCCTACTTTGGGGAATCCAACTCAGGTAAGCTCAAGCGTGTTTACCGTGAAGGCTTATCCAATCGCTATGGCCGCATCATGCAATGCATTGCAGGCATGCATTATAACTTCTCATTCAGCGATGACTTTTGGGTTTTCCTAGCGGATTTTCACAAGGTCGATATTTCGACTTCCGCTGCATTGCAGGCATTCAAGTCAGAACAATACTTTGCTCTGATTCGTAACTTCCGCCGTAAATCTTGGATTCTGTCCCTACTATTTGGTGCATCTCCCGCAATCGACACCAGCTTTCTACCGGCTAAGCCGGACAAGCTCAGTGAACTTGGAGAGCGAACTTGGGCAGGACAAAATGCCACATCATTACGCATGAGCAACATTGGCTATCAAAACAAAGCTCAAGACGGTTTGTTTGTTTGCTACAACGATGTCAGTACTTATATAGATACCATTAAAGGTGCCTTGCGTACCCCTTACCCGGCCTACCAAAACCTTGGGGTCAAGGTAGATGATACCTACAAGCAGCTTAGCCATAACATTCTGCAAATCGAAAACGAATACTATAGTGATATTCGTCCTAAGCGCGTCACTCAATCCGGGGAACACCCCAGTGCGGCCCTGCAACAGCGAGGCGTTGAGTACATTGAGGTACGCATCATGGACTTGGATCCAAGCTCGCCGATTGGCATGAATCCAGAAACCCTATATTTCTTAGACACTTTCTTAATGTGCTGCATGCTTCATGGAGATGAGAAACTGGGCATGGAAGAATGCCAGCACTTACGTAAAGCTCAGCAAGAGATAGCTACCCATGGACGAGAGTTGGACGCAGAGTTTGAGTTTGGTTTTGGCCCGGTTGCCTTGCGCGAGAAGGCGAATGAAGTCCTAGCACACATGCAAGAGATCGCTAATTTTCTAACAAAGCAAACAGGCAACCAAGCTTATGTTGAAAGTGTCGCTATGCAGCAAGCTAAACTCACTCAGCCAGACACTTTGCCGGCAGCCAAACTGATTGAGCAATGCAAGACACAAGGCAGCTACCAAGAGGCCATGCTAGAGGCAGGCAAACAGCAGCAACAAGGCTGGTTAGCACAACCCCTTTCAGACGCTTTGATTGCCAAATTTGAAGACTGGGCGACCACGTCTATCGAAGAACAAGCTCAGATTGAAGCCAGTGATGAGGTCGACTTCGACACCTTCCTTGAGCAATACATGCGCCCACAGTAACACCGCCACCAATGAAAAAGCCCGATGATGTCATTCACATCATCGAGCTTTTTAAATCTTAGTAACGACTAAAGATTCACTGGAATCTCGTCTGGGCGTTCAAGTTCTAGCCATTCAGCTAATTTGAAGCGCAGCTCATCCACCCCTTCGCCGTTCAAGCCTGAAAACATCTGTGCAGAGGCTTCAACGCCACGGGCGGCCATTTCTTTCTTCACCTTCAACATGGTGGATTTCGCTGGCCCACGTTTTAACTTATCAGATTTAGTGAGCAATGCGTGAACCTTCACACCGTTGCCTGCCGCCCACTCTAGCATCATTTCATCAAACTCTTTAAGGGGATGGCGAATGTCCATGACCAACACCACACCCACTAATGAGCGGCGATTCATCAGGTAATCCTGCATATGGGCTTGCCAGTTTTGCTTCATGGCAACCGGCACTTTGGCAAAACCGTACCCCGGCAAGTCAACCAATCTACGATCATCAACGTTGGTGCCGAAGCTGTTGATCAACTGAGTACGCCCAGGCGTTTTAGACGTACGCGCAAGCTTGCGCTGCCCTGATAAGGTATTCAATGCGGTAGATTTACCAGCATTAGAACGCCCAGCAAATGCCACCTCTAGCCCTTGATCTAAAGGACATTGGGAGAGTTTCTCAGCACTTTTGATGTAATAGGCTGATTGGAAAATTGAGTCAAATGGCGTCATAGATTGATATCAGTCAATGGAGAATTGTATAGCGTTATCGCTGTTTGCACAGTTGTATATAATGCAAGCCTCTTTCACTTACTGCATCATCAGGCCGTGCCCTTTTCATAGTGGTAAGCATAACAGAAAACGAACCACTTTTATGCCAGAAAAGATCGCCTTATATCAGTTAGAAACCAAATCAACATGCAACTTATTCGACACGGTCGATCTTTTAAGTACGGCGATCTAAAAATCAGGGGCTATACTAGGTGCCTAAATAAACAGTCTGCTTATAAAAACCAATTTATCACGGGATTTATGTTGTCATAGTCAAATAAACTTGCTGGAATAAACGAACTTTTTGATTTAACTAGCATCCTAATACCATCCATAGCACTTGGATGCTATTAACATGTCTTATTCTAGGAGCACTTCATGAAAAAGCTGATCTCAGCATTATTCCTTGTTTTTATGTTGCCGTTTGCAAGCGCTTGGGCACAAGATTACAGTGATGGAAATGGCTATACGACCATCAAAACACCTGTTCGTACGACTAACCTTGACAAAATAGAAGTGGTAGAAATTTTTTGGTACGGATGCCCACACTGTTACGCTCTTGAACCCTACACTCAAGCTTGGAAAAAAGAGCTTCCAGCAGATGTGGAGTTCAAATTCTTGCCAGCCGTATTTGGTCGTAACTGGCTAGCCCATGCCAAGGCTTTCCACGTTGCCGATCTATTAGGCATTGAAGACAAGATTCACAGTGACATGTTTAATGCGATCCACCAAGATCGTAAACGCCTAAACAGCGAAGATGACCTAGCGGAATTTTTCACTCAATATGGCGTGTCTGAAGACGAGTTCCGTAAGCAATATGATTCGTTTGCTGTGAATAGCCGTCTGTCACAAGCGGATTCTAAAATCCGTGGTTACGGTGCACGAGGCGTACCAGGAATTGTAGTAAATGGTAAATACCTAGTGACAGCAGCAACAGCAGGCGGGAATAATAACATTTACTCAGTGGTCGACTTTTTAATCGAAAAAGAGCGCCAAGCAAAATAAAAACTTAGGATACATCTATGGATCCAGCTCAGGATAAGCTAGTAGAAGCACTACGAAAAGCCATTTCCCGAACCAGCATACTGGCTGAGGGAAACGATCCAGAGCTGGACATAGCCCTCCAGTCTGTTCGCACGGATATTGCGAAGACCAATGACCCCAAGGTCGTCCAAAAAACACTTCAATCCCTCGACCCTTTTGTTCTTAAATTCGATGAAGACAGGCTGGCTCGAGCCCAAGCGTTTCGTGGCGCACTGCTGGATTTAATTGACACCTTGGATGAATACCCTGATCGGCAGGTTCCCCTGTTTGATAAGAAAGAACTTGAATCCGCCATCCGTAGCCATTGGCAATCCATAACCAAATGGCCCGAGCTGCTGACCAAAACCATTTCATTAGTACAAAAGACTCTGGCCACGCCAAGAGAAGAGCGCAAACAATCTCTCATTAAGCGCCTATTCAGCCAACGCAAAGCCCCTAATCCCAATACGACGGGCACTGAAATCATGGCCCATGTCAGTCACACCCTAGCGGGTTTGCTGACAAACATTGCCCTACCCGAGAACTACGAAGAGCAAATTTTAGATCTTAAACAGGCCCTAACCGGCAACAATGACTTAAACCAGCTACCAGGCCTGCTGGATGAAGTAATTAACCTCATTATGGTGGCAGTGGGCAAAACCCAAGAAGACCTCACTAGCTATTTAAGCCAGCTGAACAAGCAATTGGCCAGCATTAACGCCTCTATTGTTAGTAACTACAAAGTTCAGCGAAATATCAGTAATAACCGCAAAAGTTTCAATGACGAGCTACAACAGCACGTCGAAGACACCCACATAGACGTTAGAAATGCGACCAACCTCGAATCCCTAAAATCTTTGATTAATAGCCGAATGAGCACCATATCTCAAACCATGGAGCGCTATCAGGCACAGATGGCGGAGCAAGAAAAAAGCGCCGCGCAATCCATCTCCATGTTGAAAAGCAAAGTCAATCGCATGGAAAAGGACGCCTCCAACTTACGCAACGACATGCAGCAAAAAATCGCCCAAGCCATGTCCGATGCACTCACAGGCCTCCCCAATCGCAGTGCTTATCAAGAAGCTATTTTCCCGCTGTTAACGTCTTCTGTGAAAAACCAACAGCCCCTTTGCATGGCCATCTGCGATATCGACCACTTTAAATCCATCAACGATACTTGGGGGCATCTAGCCGGAGACCGTGTTCTCAAACTCGTCCCCCGTCAGATGCAAAATGCCTTGGGTAAAGAGCATCTACTGTTTCGTTACGGCGGTGAGGAATTCGTCATCCTATTCCCGGCTACACACCTAGAGTACGCTCAAGACGTCTGTGAAAAGATCCGCACTGCTATTGAAGCCACGCCTTTCAACATGAGTGGCGACCCCGTTTCCATCACTATGTCCATTGGTCTAAGCCTATTTAATGGAAAGGAAAGTCACGAAGAGCTCTTTTCTCGCGCTGACAAAAACCTTTATCAAGCCAAAGGAAATGGACGAAATAGGGTTATTCGAGATAATTAGCATGCTTTATCGTGCAACCCTGCATGAGTCGCGGTTACAATACTAGACAATTTCAAACATGACCGTCCGTGTCATCGCCCTACTAGGTGTACAGGAACAGATTTTATGCAAGACGATCAAAACACCACCCACTTCGGTTTCAAAGAGATTCCGACGGACAAAAAAGTTGATGCTGTCGCGGAAGTATTTCATTCCGTAGCAGCCAAATACGACATCATGAATGACCTCATGTCCGGGGGCGTACACCGCCTCTGGAAACGCCATACCATTAGCCAATCGGGCGTTCGCGCAGGCCACAAAGTGCTAGATATCGCTGGCGGCACTGGCGACCTAACCATGAAGTTCTCTCGCTTGGTAGGTAAAGATGGGCAAGTTATCTTGGCGGACATCAATGACTCCATGCTCAAAGTGGGTCGTGACAAGTTGGCCAATCGTGGAATTGTAGGCAACGTTCAGTGCGTACAAGCAAACGCAGAAGAGCTTCCTTTCCCTGATAACACCTTTGACTGTATCACCATTGCATTTGGCTTGCGTAACGTCACCGATAAATCCAAAGCCTTAGCCTCAATGCAGCGAGTACTTAAACCCGGTGGTCGATTGCTGGTGCTAGAATTCTCTAAACCAGAGTCAGAATGCTTGAGCCAAGCCTACGACCAATACTCTTTCCGCTTACTGCCATTCATGGGCAAGATCATTGCGAACGACGCAGAAAGTTACCGTTACTTAGCGGAATCGATCCGCATGCATCCGGACCAAGAAACCCTAAAAGGCATGATGGAAGACGTTGGCTTTGAACGTGTGTCTTACCAAAACATGACAGGCGGAATCGTCGCATTGCACAAAGGATTTAAATTCTAGCCATGTGGAAAAGCGCTACTCGTTCTATTCGAATCTTTCTAACGGTCCTGCGCTATCGCCTAGACGTTTTCATCCCACTTCAGTTGCTGCCTTGGTATGTTAAATACACCCTAGGTTTGTTCCTTATGGTGGGGCGAGAACGCGCCCTTAAAAATCGCGGGGAGCGTCTGCGTTTAGCACTGGAATCACTAGGCCCTATCTTTGTGAAGTTCGGGCAAATTCTGTCTACCCGAAGGGATCTCTTACCCGATGATGTGGCGGACGAATTAGCACGCCTCCAAGACCGAGTCCCCCCTTTTTCTGGCGAGCTGGCCACCAAGATCATTGAGAAAGACCTAGGGGCCTCGGTTGATGACATTTTCGATCAATTTGATAAAACACCTCTGGCTTCAGCGTCCATTGCGCAAGTACATACCGCACGCCTAAAAACCGGTGAAGAGGTGGTCGTAAAGGTCATCCGTCCTAAGATCGAGCGTACGATCCGCCAAGACATTGGCCTGCTTTACACCTTGGCTCATTTTGTCGCCAAGATCAGTGCTGATGGCCGCCGACTGCGTCCAGTTGAAGTGGTGACAGATTACGAATACACCATCTTAGACGAACTGGACCTTGCCAAAGAAGCAGCGAACACAGGCTTACTTCAGCGCAACTTCACCGATTCTGAACTCCTCTATGTGCCGCAGATTTACTGGGACTATAGCCGTCGCAACGTCATGGTCATGGAGCGAATTTCTGGGATTCCTGTGGCAGATATTGCCGCTCTAAACGCAAAAAACGTCAATATGAAGGTGCTCGCGGAGCGAGGCGTGGAGATCTTCTTCACCCAGGTGTTTTCCCACAGCTTCTTCCATGCTGATATGCACCCTGGCAATATTTTTGTGGACGCTTCGAACCCAGAAAGTCCAAAGTACATCGCCATCGACTGCGCCATCATGGGTAGCCTAGACGATGCCGACAAAAATTACCTCGCCCGCAACCTACTGGCCTTTTTTAAGCGTGATTACCGCATGGTGGCAGAGCTGCACGTAGAAAGTGGCTGGGTCCCCAAAGGCACGCCTGTCCATGCGTTCGAATCCGCCATTCGCAGTGTCTGTGAACCCATGTTCGCCAAGCCACTAAAGGACATTTCTTTCGGGCAAGTTCTACTGGGGTTATTTCAGACGGCACGACGCTTCAACATGGAAGTACAGCCACAGCTTGTATTACTCGAAAAGACTCTACTTAACATTGAAGGCCTAGGTCGCCAGCTTTACCCAGATCTAGACCTGTGGGTAACGGCTAAACCCTTCCTAGAGCGCTGGATGAGTGAGCAAGTGGGTCCTCGCCGCCTGTTCGAAGAGGTGAAAAAACAAGCCCCTGATTGGGCTGCACATTTGCCGCAGATACCAAACCTTGTATTCTCGACCATGACTCATGTTGCGAAGCAAGAAGAACGCATGCAAGAGCAAACTAAAGCGATTCAGCAATTGCATAAGGAACTGAAACGCTCCCGTAAAAACCAACCCTTCAAACTGCTTGGTATTCTATCCTTGGGAGCGGCATGGCTAACGACGGACAGCATTGCCTTAGAGCATTTAGCTCAGGCAGATATTTTGAGCCTAGCACTGTTTATAGCCGGTATTTACCTGCTAGTATTAAAACCGTAACAATTGAGAGACTATAATGAAAATCGATGTTTTGGCTGAATTAGCCACTACGTTAGCTGAACGAAAAGCTGCATCCCCTGACTCATCTTATGTTGCTAGCCTCCATGCAAAAGGCCTGAACAAAATACTTGAGAAAGTGGGAGAAGAAAGCGTTGAAACCATTATCGCAGCGAAAGATGCCGTGATCTCTGGAGACAAACAAGACGTTATCTACGAAACCGCAGACCTTTGGTTCCATACATTAGTCATGCTGTCTCACCTAGACTTGGAACCTCAAGATATTCTAGATGAGCTAGCACGCAGATTTAACTTATCTGGCTTAGAAGAAAAAGCCAATCGCACCAAGTAGGAGTAGCACACATGGGCGGCATCAGCATCTGGCAACTACTTATCGTTTTAGCCATTCTTGTATTGATCTTTGGCACCAAGAAACTCAAAAGCTTAGGCTCTGATCTTGGCGGCGCAGTTAAAGGCTTTAAAGAAGCCGTTAATAACGACGAAGAGCAGAATAAAGATGGCCAAAGCCAAGCAAAGGTCATCGAAGGCGAATCCAAAAAAGACGACAAGAGCGCTTAATCTGTGTTCGACATTGGCTTTTCTGAACTACTGGTTGTCTTTGTCGTAGGCCTAATTATTTTAGGGCCTGAACGCCTACCTATGGCGGCAAAGACAGCAGGACTTTGGGTACGCAAGATTCGCCGAAGCATACAATCGGTTCAGCGTGAGATTAACGCACAGTTGGATCAAGAGGAGTTACAACGCTCCATCAAAGAAACCAACGATCGTATCCTGCGCGAGACAGCAGACTTCCAAAAACAAGCGGAAGCCCCTGCAACACCGAAACAGACCAGCGAAGCACCATCATCAACATCTCCGCAAAACGTTGCAGCTACCAAGAGCCAATCAAGCCAAGCCGCTGACGACGTTCAAACTCGCGCATAAGCGTATTTGGAACTGTTTTCATGAGTCAAGACGAACACTCTCAGGCACCATTAGTTGCTCATCTAATCGAGTTGCGAAACCGCTTACTCAAAGCCGTTTTAGTGATTCTG
Source organism: Marinomonas vaga (assembly GCF_055388305.1). Classification (NCBI taxonomy): domain Bacteria; kingdom Pseudomonadati; phylum Pseudomonadota; class Gammaproteobacteria; order Oceanospirillales; family Oceanospirillaceae; genus Marinomonas; species Marinomonas vaga. The sequence goes on along the minus strand of NZ_AP043903.1, from coordinate 1,648,187 downwards.
ATACTGTTTGCAGGCCTATACAGCTTTGCCAATGAACTGTATTCGTTTATCTCTGAACCACTACGTATGCTGCTCCCAGAGGGAAGCTCTTTGATTGCGACAGAAGTCGCCTCGCCCTTCTTGGCTCCCTTAAAGCTGACCTTTGCTTTATCTGTGCTAATCAGTATCCCTTATACCCTTTATCAGGCTTGGTCGTTTATCGCCCCAGCCCTGTATAAAGAAGAAAAAACCATTGCGATCCCACTACTCATTTCCAGTGTATTGCTGTTTTACTGTGGCGTGGCCTTCGCTTACTTTGTTGTTCTGCCCCTAATCTTTGGTTTCTTTACCTCTGTAGGACCTGGGGAAGTAGCAGTCATGACAGACATCAACAACTATTTAAACTTCGTATTGAAGCTGTTCTTCGCATTTGGTGTGACATTCGAGATTCCAGTCGCCACTTACCTATTGATCAAAGCAGGGGTTACCACGGTTGCCTCGTTATCAAAGAAGCGACCCTATGTGTTTCTAGGGTGTTTTGTCATTGGCATGTTGATCACACCGCCAGACATTTTTTCTCAAACCTTGCTTGCCATCCCAATGTGGCTACTGTTTGAAATAGGTCTAATCGCTGGGCGCAGCGTCCCCGTTGAAAAAGACGAAGAAGAAACCGAAGCAAGCCAAGCTTAAGCTAAGCAATGTCGAATGAAGCAATATCAAAAAAAGCCAGTCAGTGACTGGCTTTTTTATTACTCCAACATAAAGGTGACTGGCCCATCATTGGTAAATTCGACCTTCATGTCTGCCCCAAATTGGCCTGTTGCCACATGGGGGTATTGAGCCTTAACCTTGGCGACAAAGTCATTAAAGAGGCGCTCGCCTTCTTCTGGAATGGCTGCCGTCGAGAAGCCCGGACGCAATCCCTTTTTAGTCTCTGCAGCTAAGGTAAACTGAGAGACCAGTAACACACCGCCGTTGACCTGCTGGACATTCAGGTTCATCTTACCGTCTTCATCGCTAAACATTCGGTACTTTAAGAGTTTATCTGCCAAGCGCTGGGTGTCAGCCTCAGTATCACCTTTCTCGATTCCGACCAGCACCATTTGCCCATGTTCAATGGCACCCACTACCTTTCCGTCCACCTTAACACTTGCTGCAAGGGAACGCTGAACCAGTACTTTCATAACTCTCCTTACCCGCTCTCCAATCACCAGACAAAATAAAAGCGCCCTAAGGCGCTTCTATTCCGCTCAAGACCTTGCGGTCTATTTGCTGCTGCTCATTACAGATTAACGGCTCGCACGTTTACGTTCGTTCTCTGTCAAAAGCTTCTTACGAAGACGAATGCTTTCTGGCGTAACTTCTACCAGTTCGTCATCTTCGATGAACTCTAACGCCTGCTCAAGAGTGTGGCGAATAGGTGGCGTCAAAGTCAACGCTTCGTCTGTACCAGACGCACGTACGTTGGTCAGCTGCTTCGCTTTCGTTGGGTTAACCGTTAGGTCATTTGAACGAGAGTGAATACCGATGATTTGGCCTTCGTATACTTCTTCACCGTGACCTTTAAATAGGCGACCACGCTCTTGAAGGTTAAACAGACCGTATGACAAGGTTTTACCTTTCACCATACTGATCAATACGCCATTTTGGCGACCTGACATGTCACCTTCTTTCACTGGACCATAGTGATCGAAGACACTTGTCATGATACCAGAACCAGACGTCAAGGTTAGGAACAAGCCACGGAAACCGATCAAACCACGAGAAGGCACGATGAACTCAAGACGCACTCGGCCTTTGCCATCTGGCTCCATGTTGGTTAGCTCAGCTTTACGTAGACCAAGCTCTTCCATGATGGAACCTTGGTGCTGCTCTTCAACGTCAATAACAACTTGCTCGTATGGCTCTTGGATAATGCCATCGATCTCTTTCTGAACTACTTCAGGACGAGACACACCTAGCTCAAAGCCTTCACGACGCATGTTTTCAATCAATACAGACAAGTGCAGCTCACCACGACCAGATACGATGAATTTATCTGGTGAATCACCTTGAACAACACGTAGTGCCACGTTGTGGATCAACTCTTGGTCTAGACGGTCTTTGATGTTTCGAGAGGTAACGAATTTACCTTCTTTACCAGCGAATGGTGAGTCATTAACCATGAAAGTCATGCTTACAGTTGGCTCATCAACCGTCAATGCTGGCAATGCTTCAACGCAATCTGGGTTACATAGCGTGTCAGAGATACTCAGACCATCAATACCAGTAATACAAACGATGTCACCTGCAGACGCTTTGTCTGTATCCACACGGGATAGACCATGGTAGCCCTTAACATTTAGGACTTTACCTTTACGCTCTTTGCCATCACGTGATTTAACGATCACTTGTTGGTTTGGAGACAAGGTACCACGGGTGATTCGACCGATACCGATAACCCCTACGTAGCTGTCGTAATCCAATGCAGAAACCTGCATTTGGAACGGTGCTTCTGGATCAACCTCAGGAGCCGGCACGTTGTCCACGATCATTTGGTAAAGTGGTTCCATGCTGTCTTCTAGCGCTTCAGGATCATCACCCGCCAAACCATTTAGTGCCGATGCGTAAATCACAGGGAAGTCTAGCTGCTCTTCCGTCGCACCAAGGGAGTCAAACAAATCAAATACTTGATCCATAACCCAATCTGGACGAGAGCCTGGACGGTCAATTTTGTTGATAACAAGAATTGGTTTAAGGCCACGCTCAAAAGCTTTAGACGTTACAAAACGAGTTTGTGGCATCGGGCCGTCTACTGCATCAACCAATAGCAAAACAGAGTCTACCATCGACATTACACGCTCTACTTCACCACCGAAATCGGCGTGCCCAGGGGTGTCCACGATGTTGATGCGGTAATCATTCCATTTGATAGCGGTGTTTTTCGCTAGGATGGTGATACCACGCTCTTTCTCTTGGTCGTTGGAGTCCATGATACGTTCTGAACCCATTTCTTTACGGTCCAGTGTACCTGATTGACTTAGAAGCTGGTCAACCAGCGTTGTTTTACCATGGTCAACGTGCGCGATGATGGCGACGTTACGTAACTTACTGATATCAATAGACATTAAAATTTCTCTGCATTTAGCGACATGGAATGAGGCAACACGGCAAGCGGGACTTCGGTACGCTAACTGCCGCCTAGATTCATCATTCGGGGTAAAATTCGCGCAATTGTACCCTTATATTTATGAACTTCCTATGAAGTTCCCGAAAAAAGGCAAAATAAAATCAGCGCATTTAAGCTATTAAAAAGGGGATATGACATGGACTCAGCCAATAACCATCGACTGAGCCCCGCAATATTAAGGTAAATACACCCCAACGTTTTTATAACCTTTCGACATAAGATGCGACGCATGAATACGGCTCATCACACCCTTGCCACAATAAAGTAAGTATTCTTTCTCTTGATCCAATTCAGGCCACTTTGTCCCCAAAGTAAAGAAAGGCACATTCACCACAGGACGACCAGCCACTTTAACGGGCTTACGCTCTGCTTCATCAGGATGGCGAATATCAACGATCACTTCCTCACCAACAGGCATGCGCACGACGGGCACATCCCCTTGATACTGCTGATCGACGTCTTTAATAACATCCTGAATCGACATAACACGCGCGGTGTCCACCGCACGTTGCAGCACATCAAAGTCGAACTTGCCTTCTTCACGCTCCACTCGGTGCATTTTGGCCCGAGTCGTTGGCTTCACAGAAATCACACCACAGAACTCTGGCATGCTGGCCGCAAAAGGAGCCGTACCGATTTCCTTGGCCTTATCAATGATTTCTTGTTTATTGCTAGTGACCAAAGGACGTAATACCAGCTCATCAGTCACAGTATCAATCACTTTTAAATTCACCAAGGTTTGACTAGAGACCTGAGCAATACTCTCGCCTGTCACCAAAGCCTTCGCACTGACACCTTCCATCACCTGTGACGCGGCACGCAACATCATGCGCTTCAGTACTACACCCATTTCGGCGTTATCAACGTTATTTAAAATCTCTCCCACTACTTCTTCAAATGGAATGGTGATGAATTTAACCCCAAGGTTCGAGCCATACTTGCTCCACAAGAAGTGAGACACCTGCTTCACACCTATTTCGTGAGCATCTCCCCCTAGATTGAAGAAACAAAAGTGTGTCTTCAATCCACGACTCATGGTCATGAAAGAACTCACCGTGGAGTCATAACCACCTGAAATGAGAGACAAGACAGAATCTTGTGAACCGAGAGGGTAGCCACCTAAGCCTTCCACTCGCTGCTCGATGATCCAGACACGGTCGTCACGAATATCGATAGGCACCAAAACTTCAGGATCTTTCAATCGTACTGCTAGGGCACCACACTGGGCCTTAAGGCACCCGCCCACATGACGCTCAGCTTCCACTGAAGAGAAGTCATGCTTGCCGACACGTTTCACACGCACCGCAAACACCGAATCTTTCAATACGTCACCGTAAGATGCAGCGGCTTCCGCCACAATGCCATCAAGGTCGGTTAAGGGAAACTCACGCACATATTGGAAGTGTGCAATACCCGCAATGTTTGATAAGGACTCTGTGAAGGCATCACGTTGGTCATCACGTTCTGACAACACCTCAATGAAGTCCCAATTACCCGCCACTGTCACGTTGTCGTCATGCTCACGCAACACCAAACGAATATTGTGTCTTAGCTGTTTGACAAAGGCCTTGCGGACTGGGCGGCTTTTGATAGTAATTTCAGGGAAAAATTTAACGATGAATTTCATGAGGTGTGTGTTTTTCGTACAGTCTGATTTAAAAGGCGCACAGTATAAAGGAATCCCACACGAAACCAACCCCAAAAAGATGCACCAATAAGGACCACTGCACCAAATTAGCGCACCAATAGTGAGCGCATTTTTATTTACCTAGGTTTTTTATTGTGCGTTTTATTAAGCCGAAAACTAATCGCGTATATAAATATTTGAATTTATTAGATTTTTAACAACGCCCAAAATTCTGGCACAGCTTGTGCTTTCAATTACGGCAATTACGCTTCATATTGAAGCAGTATAAGTTCCGAAAGCAATTTCGAATAAACAACACTGGAGAACCATTATGTCAAACAAGACTCTTAGTTTGATTGCTGAACACGACGTAAAGTGGGCAGACCTTCGCTTTACAGACTTCAAAGGTAAAGAACAGCACGTAACCATTCCTGCCTCAAGCGTAGACGAAGAATTCTTCGAAACAGGTCAAATGTTTGATGGTTCTTCTATCGCTGGTTGGAAAGGTATCAACGAGTCTGACATGATCATGATGCCACAAGATGACACTTCTCTTCTTGACCCTTTCACAGAAGATGCAACCGTTATCATCCGTTGTAACATCATCGAGCCTGCAACAATGCAAGGTTACGACCGTGACCCACGTTCTGTTGCACTTCGCGCGGAAGAATTCCTTAAGTCTACTGGTCTAGGCGACACAGCATTCTTCGGTCCTGAGCCAGAATTCTTCATCTTTGACGACGTAAAATGGCACGCAGACATGTCTGGCTGTGGCGTTCAAATCAACTCTGAAGAAGCAGCTTGGTCTTCTAACAAGTCTTTCGAAGGCGGCAACACAGGCCACCGTCCACGCGTTAAAGGCGGCTACTTCCCAGTACCACCAGTGGATTCTCACCACGAAATCCGTACTGCAATGTGTTCTGCTATCGAAGCAATGGGCCAAGAAGTTGAAGTACACCACCACGAAGTTGCGACTGCTGGTCAAAACGAAATCGGTGTTAAATTCAACACTCTAGTTAAGAAAGCTGACGAAGTTCAGGTAATGAAGTACTGCGTACACAACGTTGCTCACGCATACGGTAAAACAGCTACTTTCATGCCTAAGCCGATCGTTGGTGATAACGGTTCTGGCATGCACGTTCACCAGTCTTTCTGGAAAGACGGCGAAAACCAATTCGCAGGTGACAAATACGCTGGTCTATCTGATATGGCCCTTTACTACATCGGCGGTATCATCAAGCACGCTAAAGCTATCAACGCTTTCGCGAACGCTTCTACTAACTCTTACAAGCGTCTTGTACCAGGTTTCGAAGCGCCAGTTATGCTTGCTTACTCTGCACGTAACCGTTCAGCTTCTATCCGTATCCCATACGTTGCGTCTCCTAAAGGCAAGCGTATCGAAGCACGTTTCGCGGATCCAACCGCTAACCCATACCTATGTTTCGCAGCAATGCTGATGGCTGGTATCGACGGTATCAAGAACAAGATCCACCCTGGCGATGCTGCTGACAAAGACCTTTACGATCTTCCACCAGAAGAAGGTAAATTGATCCCAACAGTTGCTGGTAGCCTTGAAGAAGCGCTTCAGTGCCTAAGCGATGACCGCTCTTTCCTAACAGAAGGTGGCGTATTCTCTGACGACATGATCGATGCTTACATCGCTCTTAAGTCTGAAGAAGTTGAGCGCGTAAACATGACAACTCACCCAGTTGAGTTCGAACTTTACTACAGCGTTTAATACTCGCTTAAGTTAATCGAAAAGCCCCGACCTCAGTTGGGGCTTTTTTTTGCCCCCATTTCACGCACCCCAAAATAGTTGCACCAAAACAGAACACGCGAGACCATTTACTGCTTATAAAACATAGAAAACATAAGGCATTAAAAACGCCCAATGTTGGTTCGTATTTTGCAATACATAGAAATCCAGCCGATCCCCCATAATACCTTCGGCCTGGAAGACATCAGCTTACGGGCGAAATAACAAAGAGGCACACTCAAAGTGTACAGTTTACTGATAGACCATTTATCCACTGCCGTACTACAGCTCAATCGTGAGCTATGTATTGAGTACCTTAATCCGTCTGCAGAAATGATGCTGGAAGTAAGCCGCCGTAGAATCTATGGCCAGGACCTGGCCGCCGCTTTTTTCGAAAACAACGAGAGCCGTGAAGCCCTATTAAATGCAATAGAATCAGGACATGCCTTTACCAAACGTGAAGCGGAAATCACCCTGACCACAGGCAAAACGGTACTTTGCGATTACAACGTGACACCTGTCATGGGTGCCCTGAATCTAACGGATAGTTTACTGATAGAGCTCCATCCTCGAGATCGCATGAAGCGCATATCCCAAGAAGATGAGCTCATCGCCAACCATCAGACCAGCAAAGAACTTATTCGCGGTTTGGCCCATGAGATAAAAAACCCTCTTGGTGGCATTCGCGGTGCAGCACAACTTATCAGTCGTGTATTTAACGACGAAGGCCTTAAAGACTACACCCAAGTCATCATTGAAGAATCGGACCGCCTTAGAGATCTTGTTGATCGTCTACTGGGGCCAAGACAACTGCCCCAATACCGTCCACTCAATATTCACCGGGTAACCGAGCGCGTTAACCAACTGATCTCTGTCGAATCAGAAGGCCAAATCACCTTAACTCGCGATTACGACCCCAGCATTCCTGATTTAGTCGGTGACGAAGCCCAGCTTATTCAAGCCGTGCTAAATGTCATGCGTAACGCTATGCAAGCCCTATTAAACCAGGAAGACAACCAAGATAAGCACATTACCGTCTCTACTCGCACCCTGCGTCAATTCACCATTGGCGCTAAACGTCACCGCTTGGTATGCCGTATCAGCATTGTGGATAACGGTCCTGGTATCCCAGATAACATTATGAAAACACTCTTCTACCCAATGGTAAGTGGACGCGCGGATGGTACAGGCCTTGGTCTATCCATTGCGCAATCCGTTGTCCACCAACACCACGGAATAATAGAGTGCAAAAGTCAGCCACAGCTCACTGAATTTAATATCCTTATACCGATCGAAAAAACGGTAGCAGGCTAGGAGGAACACATGTCACAACAAGAAACTGTCTGGATCGTAGATGATGATCGGTCTATCCGCTGGGTACTAGAGAAAACCCTCGAGCAAGAAGGCATTCAGTGCCGCCTGTTTGACTCTGCCGATGCTCTAGCAAACATGATCGGCAAAGAGCAACCTACTGTCATCATCAGTGATATTCGTATGCCAGGCATGGACGGCCTCACTCTGCTCAACAAATTGCAAGAAGATCACCCTTATATCCCGGTGATCATCATGACGGCCCATTCAGATTTAGAGAGTGCCGTGGCGTCCTATCAGGGAGGTGCCTTCGAATACCTACCTAAGCCTTTTGATGTGGAAGAAGCCGTAAGCCTTATTAAGCGCGCAATCCTGCACCACAATAAGTCTAAACCAGAAGCAACCACCGAAGACATTGAACCCCTTGCACAGACAGAAATTATTGGCGAAGCCCCAGCCATGCAAGAAGTCTTTCGTGCCATCGGTCGCTTAGCAAATTCCAATATCACCGTATTAATTAACGGAGAATCAGGTACTGGTAAGGAACTGGTAGCGCAAGCACTGCACCGCCATAGTCCACGAGCAGCTAACCCCTTTATCGCCCTAAACATGGCAGCCATCCCCCATGACCTAATCGAGTCAGAACTGTTTGGTCACGAAAAAGGCGCATTTACAGGGGCCAACACCCAGCGCCGCGGACGGTTTGAACAGGCAAATGGCGGTACGCTTTTCCTAGACGAAATCGGTGATATGCCAGCAGAAACCCAAACTCGTTTGCTACGAGTATTAGCCGACGGGGAATTCTACCGCGTGGGCGGCCACACCCCAGTGAAAGTAGATGTACGTATCATTGCTGCCACCCACCAAAACCTAGAAGGTCTGGTTGAAAAAGGCTCCTTCCGTGAGGATTTATTTCACCGTCTAAATGTCATCCGCATTCATTTGCCTAAACTTGCGGAGCGCCGTGAAGACATCCCGAAATTAGCTCGACATTTCCTAAGCCGAGCGGCAGAAGAACTGGCAGTAGAACCAAAGATCCTAACCAAGGACACTGAAAACTACCTAAGCCGATTAGATTGGCCTGGTAACGTACGTCAGCTTGAAAATACCTGTCGCTGGTTGATCGTCATGGCTTCTGGCCGCGAAGTACTCATTGAGGACTTACCACCAGAACTGTTGAACACCACACCATCCGAACGCCCATTTGGTTCTTGGGAAGATGCTCTGAAAAACTGGGTGGACAGTGCCTTAGCAAGCGGCCAAAAAGGCATCTTGGAACAAGCGGTGCCGAAGTTTGAACGCATCATGATCGAAACCGCCCTCACCCATACAGCCGGTCGTCGTCGGGATGCCTCTCTACTACTCGGTTGGGGACGCAATACCCTCACCCGTAAGATCAAAGAGCTCGGCATAGACAATGCAGATATGGACGATTAACCCTTCCCGTTATTTCCATTGACCTAACGCAAGCCCAACAGAAGAATCTGTTGGGCTTTGTGCAATTTGATGAAGTTTTATACAAAATCTCTTGCGTTTATCCTAATGATCCCCTAAAAATACCCTTTGATTTAGGCATAAATACACAAGGACCTTCACATGTACCCTACTCTTGAGTCGATGGGAATCAACAGTTTTGAAAATATCGAGAAATACACCCTGCGTTACGAAGGTGGTTTCGATGTTTTGAAGATCTATTACCGTCGTGAAAAAGGCTCATTGCTACCAAAAAGCAAGAAATTCAAATTCGGTCGCGCTACTCGCACCGTACTTGCTGATGGCGGCTTACAACAATACCGCGAAGTCAGCGAACCATCTTTGGTCGTACTGCGCGCTGTAGACGAACTTGGCCGCCTACTTGGCCAAGAGTTCGAAGACAAGCTAACCAAAGAAGATCTAATCAAAGAATTGGATCATCTTGAGCGTGTTGTTGCTAATAAAGTGGCTGAGCTTAAAGAAAAAATCGAGAAACTGTCTTAATTTCTCAATCACGGCCATAGACAACTATGGCCGTTTTTCATCCAAAGCATTACACTCCGCAGATATTTTTTGACGGAGCCCAATATGCTTATCTCTTCTAACGCCTCCGAAATTGCTGACATTATCCGCCAAGGTGGCGTAGTTGCTTACCCGACTGAAGCCGTATGGGGATTAGGTTGTGACCCCTTTAACGAGCAAGCAGTTCAACAAATTCTGACCCTAAAGTCTCGCCCAATGGAAAAGGGCCTAATCCTTATTACGGGTCATGAAAGCCAATTAACACCTTGGCAATATATGTTGCCCGCTGAACAGTTTGCCCGTCTTATTGCTAAGACAGAACGTCCAACCTCTTGGGTTGTGCCAGACACTCAAATCACCCCTGCTTGGGTTCGCGGTCAGCACCCTAGCGTCGCCATCAGACTCAGTCAACACGAGCCCGTTCAAGCGCTCTGTCATGCCTATCAAGGGGCTATTGTTTCTACTTCTGCTAACCCTGCCGGACTCGAACCAGCAATATCTAAAGAGAAAGTGATCGCTTACTTCAGCGATAAACTTGATGCAATTTTTGATCAACCCCTAGGCCAAGCAAGCAAGCCTTCACAGGTACTCGACTTAATGACCGGACAGCAATTCCGAGCCTAACGCCATGCACAAAAAAGCCGAGACACGTCTCGGCTTTTTAACCCTAAATCATGGATTATGATCAATGACCACCCAGATACGCCTCGCGCACCTCAGGGTTCACCAAGAGTTCTTCACCGGTACCCGTAAGACGAATCTCTCCGTTCACCATGACATAACCTCGATCGGCCAACTTCAATGCATGGTTGGCGTTCTGCTCCACCAAGAAAATGGTCATTCCTGTACTGGCCACATCCTCTAGGATTTTAAAAATCTGTTTCACAATGATAGGCGCCAAACCTAAGCTTGGCTCATCTAGAAGCAATAACTTAGGACGGCTCATCAAAGCACGCGCAATGGCCAACATTTGCTGCTCACCACCGGACATGGTCGATGCCCGTTGGTTACGGCGCTCTTTTAGACGAGGAAATAACTCAAACATACGCTGCATGTCTTCGTCACAGTGCTCCATACCAATTGGAATCGTCCCCATTAGCAGGTTCTCCTCCACGGACATACCAGGGAAGATACGACGACCTTCTGGCGATTGTGCCAAACCATTGGATGCCACGTAGTGAGCCGATTTATCAGAGATGTCTTCACCACGATAAATGATCTGACCACTGGAAATACGAGGCTGTCCAAAAATCGACATCAATAGTGTGGATTTACCCGCACCATTGGAGCCAATCATGGTAGCAATCTCACCCTCTTTCACATCAAGACTGACCTTTTTCAAGGCTTGGATGGGTCCGTAGTGGACATCAACATCCTTAAATTCTAACAAGGTTGTCATAGTGTCACCTCTTCACCTTCTTCCGCACCGAGATATGCCGCGATCACCTTAGGATTCGACTTGATATCATCTGGGCCGCCTTTTGCAATCACTTCCCCATGATCCAACACCACAATGTAATCGGAGATATTCATTACCATCCCCATATCATGCTCGATCAACAGCACAGTCGTATTATGCTCATCTCGAAGGACTCGAATCATAGCCGCTAGGGCTTCCGTCTCAGAAGGGTTCAAACCTGCTGCTGGCTCATCCAAGCAAATAAGCTCAGGATTGGTACACATAGCACGAGCAATTTCTAAACGACGCTGCTGGCCGTAAGACAACTCACCCGCCAAGCGGTTAGCAAACTCAGTCAAGTGCACCACTTCCAGCCAATAAAAAGCTCGCTGAAGGGCCTCTTCTTCAGATTTTTTAAACCCTGGCGTATTAAGAATCCCGGCAATCATGCTGCGATTGGCACGCATATGCTGGGCCACTAGCAGGTTTTCAACCACCGACATTTCTTTAAATAAGCGGATGTTTTGGAAGGTACGCGCCAAGCCCGCACGGTTAACTAAGTGAGAGCCACCAAACATCTTGTATTTGATACGCTCATACAATTTTGCTGGGGAGGTAAAATCTGCCCCAGAAAATTTCTGGCCCAACACTTTCACCACACTGGTCTCTTTCCCCCCAGCATTTAGCATGATGCTACCGCCAGTTGCCTTATAGAACCCCGTAAGACAGTTAAATACTGTTGTCTTACCTGCACCGTTAGGACCAATAAGAGCAGAAACAGAGCCGCGCTTGATATCAAAGGTCACGTCATTCAACGCCTTAATACCACCAAAGTGCATCACCAAGTTTTCTACTTTTAGAATGTTTTCTTGGCTCATTTAACTGCTCCCTTTCTCGTAGCAAAACCTGTTCGCGTTACACGAACCAAACCGCGAGGTTTCCAAATCATCATGATTACCATCAAGCAACCAAACATCAACACACGGTAATCAGCGAATTCACGAAGCATTTCAGGCAAAACGGTGAGAACGAACGCCGCAATAACGACGCCAACGGTCGAGCCCATACCCCCCAATACCACGATCGCTAGAATCAACGCTGACTCAAAGAAGGTGAACGACGAGGGATTAACAAACCCTTGGTACGTTGCAAAAAACACCCCAGCAAGACCACCCGTAGAAGCACCTAGCATGAAAGCAGACAATTTCACTAGTACGTGGTTTAAGCCCAACGAACGACATGCAATCTCGTCTTCACGCAAAGCTTCCCAAGCACGGCCAATAGGCATGCGAGTTAAACGGTGCTTAACGTACAAGACAGCCAAACAAACCAAGAACAACACCAAATAAATAAAGATATATTTGTAAGCGGAATCGTAAGGCAAACCGAAGAATTCATGGAATGGTGTCCCCTCTCGGGAACGGCGGGTAAACTCAAGACCAAACAAGGTAGGTAGCGGCGCAGAGACACCGTTTGGACCATGGGTAAACTCAGTCCAGTTGGTTAATACCAAACGGATAATCTCACCAAAGCCCAAGGTTACAATGGCCAAGTAGTCACCATGCATCCGCAACACAGGGAAGCCAAGTATGGCCCCAGCAATGGCGGCCATGATGGCTGCCAGCGGTAACATAGACCAAAAGCCTAACCCTAGATTTTCATAACCTAGCGCCAAACCATAAGCACCAATGGCATAAAACCCCACGAAGCCTAAGTCCAATAGACCCGCAAGCCCCACCACAATGTTTAGACCTAGCCCCAATAAGACGTAAATCAAACCTAGGATCACCACTGTCAAAACATACTTAGAGGCAATGAATGGCACCAACAAGCCCACTACAATCACTACAGGGATGATAAAGCGCATCTTGCTCTTGTAATCCGGAGCCGTGACCACAACCCCATCATCTTTGGTGGACTGGCGATAAAGGAAAGCGGCACCAAATTCAGATTGAGCAAATAATGACACAGCAAAACGCCCTGCCATGACCACAGCAATGATCCATGCCACATCAGCGCCTTGGAAGTTAAACTCGTAACCATCCAACAAGACACCAACGACCGGACCAAATACGATCAACGCCAAAAGACCTGCAATCAGCGTGTCTTTAATGGCTGCTCCAATATTAATTCCTGACGTTTGTTGGCTCATTACACTTTCTCCACTTCAGGTTTACCAAGCAAGCCACTTGGACGGAAGATCAAGATGATCACCAACAAAGAGAAAGAGAAAACGTCTTTGTAATCAGACGAAATCAAACCAGCAAACAAGGCTTCGGACAAACCAAGAATAACCCCACCAAGCATAGCGCCCGGCAAAGATCCTATACCGCCCAATACCGCTGCGGTAAATGCCTTAATACCAATGATGAATCCCACATAGAAATCGAATGCACCGTAATCAAGGGTAATCAATACCCCAGCCAGAGCAGCCATGGCAGCACCGATCACAAATACAGAAGAAATGATGCGATCTGTGTTGATACCCAGAATGGACGCCATTTTACGATCTTGCTGTGTCGCACGACACATACGGCCTAGCTTGGTTTTCTGAATGATATAGGTAAGCACCCCCATACCCAAAAACGCAGCACACAAAATAAACAGCTTCATGTAAGTCAGCTGAACAAAACCATCCCCTACATCGATACGAATCGCACCAGTTAGCATGGTAGGAACACCTTGCTGACGAGCACCTTGGGCGATCTGAACATAGTTTTGCAGAATAAGAGACATACCAATCGCAGAGATTAATACAGCTAAGCGGCTAGAGTTACGAAGAGGACGGTAAGCAACTCGTTCAATAACCCAACCATAAGCACCTGTCACCACAATGGTGAAAATCAGCGTACCGAAAATGATGATTGGGAAAGACTCCAAACCGAAAAAAGAAAGAAGGGCAATAGCGATAGCCGTTAGGTAACTAGAAACCATGTAGACATCACCATGGGCGAAGTTAATCATCCCAATAATGCCGTATACCATGGTGTAACCGATCGCGATGAGCCCGTAAACGGAACCAAGTGTTAAGCCGTTTACTAACTGCTGGAGAACGATATCCATCAAAAAAACCTCTGGGGAATTTAAAACAGGGGGAGTAAGGGAGGCGAGATAATGCCTCCCTATTTTTCATCAACTAAGGGTATTAATTGTCTAGCATTGAGTATTTACCGTTCGCATCCCACTCGTACATGACGTAGTCAGACACTAGCAAATCACCCTTGTCGTCAAATTGCTTGGTTCCCATAACCGTTTCAATTTTGTTGGAATGCAACCAGTCAGATGCTGCGATTGGGTCAAGATCACTTGCTTCTAGGGCCGCTGCAACCACCTGCATCGCAGTGTAGGAGTACATGACATAACCTTCTGGCTCAATACCTTCAGCACGGTATTGTTCCACTACCGCTTTACCTGCTGGGTAAGAGGTTGGATCTGCACCAAATGTCATCAATACGCCATCAACGTATTCTGGAGAACCAGCAACCGATACAAATTCGTCAGATACGATACCGTCACCAGAAATGAACTTCGCCGTTAAGCCTTGCTCACGCATTTGGCGAACCAATGGACCCGCCTCAGAGTGCAAACCACCGAAGTAAACCACGTCAGCATCTACTGAACGAATCTTAGTTACTAGAGCGTTAAAGTCTTTCTCACCACGGGTTAGACCTTCGTATAGCACTTCATCTAGACCGTAGGCGTTCATCGTCGCCTTCATGGCATCAGCCAGACCTTTACCGTAGGTATCTTTGTCGTGAATGATGGCAACACGTTTCGCACCTAGCTCACCCACGATGTAGCTTGCCGCCACATCACCTTGCTGGTCATCACGACCACATACGCGGAAGACACTTGGTAGACCACGATCAGTCAATGCTGGGTTAGTAGATGCCGGTGTGACCATTAGCACACCCGCTTCGTCGTAGATTGCAGAAGCTGGAATGGAAGAAGAAGAACAGAAGTGGCCGACAACCGCGACAGCTTCGTCGGAGTCCACTAGACGGTTAGCAATAGAAACGGCTTGCTTTGGTTCACAGGCGTCATCTGCTTTAACAAGCTTGATCATTTCGCCATTGATACCACCTTTAGCATTGATGTCCATGGCAGCCTTCTCAGCACCACGCCATAGCTGCTCACCGAATGCTGCGTACGCACCAGTATGAGGACCTGCTACACCAATTACTACATCCGCTTGAGCCAAAGTTGCTGCACCAGCTACTGCCAATGAAACAAGCGTTTTTCTAACAACTGCTTTAGACATGTTCTGAACTCCTAACTCGTTTTGGTTTTATCGTTATAATTAAAAAGCAAGAAGCGTTCCAAAAATTTCAACCCATGAAAGTGAGTAAATTTAGGAAGCATTACGTAAACAATTTAAGAAATGTGCACCGTAATATGGCTCAAACAATAATCTCTGTTCAATCTGTGGTCAATAGGAGTGCACAAAATAAGCGCAACAAACATTCTATAAGGCACAATAATGGCAGCATAAAGCACTAGAATTATCTTGTTTTATAGCTTAAAAAACTTTTTAGTATTAAATTTGCACAGAAATGTGCGAGGAGAAAATAGCCAGGTGAGCGTCATCAAGGTGACGAATGATTCGAATTTAAGAATTATTAATATATAGGAAGCGACAGCCAAATTCCTATCAAAAAACTACGGTTTTTTATCAAAAAAATCTGGCTGTGGATCAACCCTAATGTAACTGCTCTTTTATCGAGACCAATTGCACTGATAAAGGCTGGGCAAGACGCTCATGAAGGTAATGCATGGTTTCAGGGTAAGGGTGACCAATCGCAACGGCCGCCCCATATTTGTGGGCTTTCTTGATTAAGATTTCGAACTGCTTATTAATAGCGCTTTGAGTTTTCACATTGTCTAAAAAGACATCCCGTGTAACGGTCCTGATCTGTCTTTCCGACGCCACCACGTGAGCCACACTCTTAGCGTCCGTCAAACTGTCCACAAAGAACAAAGACCGCTTCGCCATCACATCCATTACCCATTCCATGGAGGCCCTATGGGTCGTCAACAAGCTTCCCATGTGGTTATTGACCCCTTGAACCCAAGGCACGCTATCTAGATCTTCATTCAATACTTTTTTAAACGCCGCCTCATCCATGTTGACATATAGTCCTCCGGGGCCCAGTTTCAACTCACGCTGGTTTTCCATTGGTGCATGCAAGATGGTCACTCGTTGCTGCTTTTTAGCCGCTTCTGCCGCTTGATTGGCATAGGGAGTCATTGGCAATATGGCCAGCACCACTGGGAGCGGCAGAGCAAGGCTTTCCTCCATCCCTCGGCGGTTATAGCCCACATCATCAATGATTACAGAAATCTTGGGAGGCGCTGGCAGAAAATCCATTGCCGAGATGTTCCCCAATGCCATGTCGCTTTTGGAATCGTCCAACATTGGGGAATCAGGCTGTTTAAAAAGCGGAGGCCACTCGGGTTTCGACTTTTCTACCGGCATCAAGATGGGAAAGAGGTGATCATGGGCAGGCTTAGAGCGATCCAACACAGGAAAAAGCACGCTCGCCTCTTGCCCTTTCACCACATCAGAATCACCGACTAACGCCCAGCCGAAAGATCCCCACAGCAAGGCAAAAACAAGCAGAGTCTTTTTAACGACTCCTAAGGTCTCACTCAATTTCATTTAACGAGCCATAAACTGCTGAGCACTTTGTAATACAGAGAATGCTTGGAACAATTGGAAATCAGACGTGGCTAGCTCATTAAGCGTATTATCCACATCGGAGCTGGTGCGTTCTTTTCCACCGGTACCATTTCCCAAATGCCCTTTGAGTTCCGCTTCTTTGATAAAGAAGCGTCCTGTTTCGACACTTACTTTCGCCTGTGGAATCACCATATCAGGTAAGATGCCCTGAGCCTGAATAGAGCGACCATTTGGCGTGTAGTACAGTGCTGTGGTGAGTTTGACAGCCGCGCCATTAGACAAGGGCACTACTGTCTGAACAGAGCCTTTCCCAAAGGTTTCCATCCCCATTACCATGCCACGCTTATGGTCTTGTATCGCCCCCGCCACAACTTCTGAAGCGGATGCCGAGCCCTCGTTAACCAGCACCACTAATGGCGCTTTAGGCAGCAGGGTGCCTTCTTTGGTCGCATTAAACTCGGACTTTGAAAAATCGTGACGCCCATCGGTATAAACAATTAATCCCTCATCGATAAAGCTGTCTACAATAGACACGGCACTTTGTAGGACGCCACCAGGGTTATTTCGTAAATCTAAAATCAGGCCTTTAATAGGGCGCTGCTTTTGCAGAGCAACCATTTCATCCCGGAACTCTTCCGCTGAGTTACCCAAAAACTGGCTAATACGAGCGTAGGCAATGTCGTTACCAAGCCACTCAGTGGTGACACTGCTGTCTTTGATCTCATCACGCTTTAACTCGAATTGAGTAATTTCGTCATCTCGCTCAACATCCAGTACGACCGTTGTCCCCTTTTTGCCTCGCATTAGGGTCACGATTTCTTGCAGGCTCATACCAGAAACCAGCTGATTGTCGATGCGTATGATCACGTCACCGGCTTTGATTCCCCCTTCTGCAGCTGGGGAGCCATCGATAGGAGCGACGACGGTTAATTTGCCCTCTACCATCTCCACTTGCACGCCAATACCCGCGTAGTTGCCAGACGTTTGTTCATCAAAGTCGGCCACTTCTTCTTTAGTCAAAAACTCAGAATGGGGATCAAGAGAAGACACCATGCCCTTTAACGCTTTGTTCAAAATGGTTTGATCATCCATTTCTTCCACATAGCCAGCACTGATGGTTTCAAAGGTTTCCACGAAGGTTTGAATCTCTTCTAGAGGTATTGTCTTTTTCGTCGCCCCTTCGTCAGCTGCCCAAACAGCCCCCGATAATGCGAGACTCATTCCCACTGCGATAAGAGATCGCTTGAAACCTAACATATACTTTTCCTTATTTTGGAGCGGAATATTAACCCGTACGCACCCAACTTAATGGAGATAAAGGCTCGCCATCATGACGAATTGAAAAAAACAAGCTCGTTTCAGAGCGCCCGCCAGAACTGCCTGCTGTGGCAATCACATCATTGGCGCTGACCCACTCACCTACTTCTTTGAGTAAGCTTTGGTTATAGCCATAAAGCGACATGTAGCCGTCACCATGATCTATAATCATTAAAAAGCCGAAACCACGCATCCAATCAGCGAAAACCACTCTGCCATGGTAGGTCGCTCTGACTGACTCCCCATCACGGGCCGCTAGCGCCACACCTCCCAAGTTGATTTGGGAATTATCCGGTAAGCGCTTCAACACGTTAAGTGGTTTGATCAACTTTCCTTTTTGCGTTCCAAAAGGCGTGTCTTGGTCAGGAATCTGTATGTCTGCAAGGGCTTGCTCAAGCTGTTTTAGCAATGCCTGCATTTGCGCTTCGTTTTTTTTGAGCTGTGCCGCCTTTCGATCACCAGAATTCAAATCGGTTTCAATTTTCGCAAGTAATTTTTTACGCTGGGCTTGCTCTTCGGTGACCCGAGACTGTCGCTTTTTTAAATCCGCTTGCTCTTGAACCATTTGCGCCCGCTGGCTGCGGATGCTTTTTTCAATCAAGTTAAGATCGTTTGCTTCCGCCGAAAAGCCATTAACAAGGGACTGACGGGCATTAGAAAAATAGCGGTTGTAGTGGATCAGACGCATGGATTCATCCGTGGGCCGATCATTGAGTAGGTATTTCAGACCATCATCATCACCAGAACGATAAACCGCCCTGAGTTGGGCGGCTATCTGTTCATGCTGTTGTTGGATGCTAAGCTGCAAACTACGTTGCTGGGATTGCAACGTTTTCAGTTGAGCAGCGCCCTTTTCCAAGCTTTGTTGCAGCTCTTGGATCTGTTTCGACAGGTCTTGAATCGATTGCTCTTTGCTTTCCAGTTGCTTCTCAACACTGGAGCGCTCGTCTTTCAAATCCTTAAGCCAATCATTTAACTTGGCCAGATCTTTTTGCAACGCTTGAATCTGTTGGCGCGCCTCCTCCGGTGTTTGCGGCGCTGCCGACCAGGCAAAGCTGGTCAGCAGGAGGCTTAGCATCAATAAGCAGGTCTTCAATCCCATTAGGATTTCCTTACATTATTGACGAATAAGTAGGCTGTGGCCGGTCATCTCTTCTGGTTTATCCATGCCCATCATATCCAGTAGGGTCGGAGCAATGTCACACAGTGCACCTTCTTGCAGAGCGAGGTCAGCATTAGGTGAGACAAGTACCAGCGGCACAGGTTCCAATGTATGTGAAGTCAGTGGCTGGGAGCCATCGTCGCTCAACATTTGTTCTACGTTACCATGGTCCGCTGTAATCAAGCACTGGCCACCGTTCACTTCCAGAGCAGCCAAGATACGACCTAGACAAGCATCCACGGCCTCTACTGCTGCCACCGCAGCTTCAAAGATACCACTGTGCCCCACCATGTCACCGTTAGCGAAGTTACAAATGATGGTGTCGTACTTACCCGCTTCGATTACTTCCACCAGTTTGTCCGTGACTTCAGGCGCACTCATTTCTGGTTTAAGGTCGTAGGTTGCCACATCTGGTGAAGGAATCAATTCACGCTCTTCACCATCAAATACGGCCTCTTCACCACCATTGAAGAAGAAGGTAACGTGGGCGTATTTTTCCGTTTCTGCGATACGCAGTTGCTTTTTGCCAGTCTTAGACAAGACTTCGCCCAGCGTATTACTTAGGGCAACAGGTGGGTAAGCCACATCCGCTTTGATGTCGGACGCAAATTCCGTGAAGGTTACAAAGCTCGCCAAGGCTGGCGTGGACTTGCGAGCAAAACCATCAAAGTCAGCGTCAGTGAAGGCGCGAGTCAGTTGACGAGCACGGTCAGGGCGGAAGTTAGCAAAGATCACAGCATCGCCATCTTCTACACTCACTGCCTCACCAATGGCAGTCGCTTTAACGAATTCGTCGTTTTCATCACGGTCGTAAGCCGCCTCAATGGCCGCTTTAGCGGAATCCGCTTGGTACTCAGAAGCACCGTCGACAATGACATTGTAGGCTTGCTCGACACGATCCCAACGGCTATCACGATCCATAGCATAGTAACGACCAGTCAAAGACGCGATACGTCCTACGCCAAGCTCTGCTAACTTAGCTTCAAGCTCTGCAATAGGATCTTGTGCGGAGCGTGGCGGTGTGTCGCGGCCATCAGTGAAGCCATGGACATAGACAGCTTTGGCACCTTTACGGGCTGCCAATTCACACATTGCCATAATTTGTTCGTGGTGACTGTGAACGCCACCTGGCGATAGAAGCCCTAGTATGTGTACGGCTTTACCCGCCGCCACCGCTTTGTCTACCGCGCTTACTAAGGCGTCATTTTCAAAAAAGCTACCGTCTTCAATGGCTTTCCCGATACGGGTAAAGTTTTGGTACACCACTCGGCCTGCGCCAAGGTTCATGTGACCTACTTCTGAGTTACCCATTTGCCCGTCTGGTAATCCAACGGCCATACCAGAGGTTTTAATCAGAGTATGTGGGCGATTGCCCCACAGTTTGTCCCAATTCGGAGTGTTTGCGGCTGCGATCGCGTTAGAAGTAGAGGTTTCGCTGTATCCCCAGCCATCCAGAATAAACAGTGCCGTTGTTTTCTTATTCATGTGTACCAATCCCGATGAGTAATTGACGATTACATTTGATACTACCATAGCCCTCCCACGGCTTTACAGCACGTAAAAGGCTATAGCTGTAATAAAATTACATAATGTCCGAGTGCTTGAGCAACCAATCCCTAAAGGTCACCACCTGCTCAAGGTCCGCTTTGTCCGCCGGATACGATAAAAGGTACTCGTGGGGGGTTTCCACACTGTCACCAAATGGCGCGATCAAATCCCCTGCGGCTAAGGCTTGTCCTGCAATAATAGTGGGCAAGATGGCAATACCCATACCGTGCTTAGCGGCCTCTAACAACATATGAAAGTGGGCAAAGGATGGCCCCGCAAACGAGCCACTTTCGAGGTCTTGCGCCACCATCCAATCCGGCCAAGCATTGATGCGAGAGGATAAATGCAGCATCGGGAAATCCACTACATCTTTAGGTTCTAACCCTGTTAATTCAAGCCCTTCTAACAAGCTTGGCGCACAGACTGCTACGACTCGCTCACTGAGCAAATGGTGACTCACGGCCCTTGGCCAATGGTCGCCACCGTAGTGCAGAATAATATCGATGCTTTCTGGGTCAATCTTGGCCGCATCATCAAGGGATCGAACTTTGATTTGGAAGCGGGGGTGTGCCTTTTCAAAGGCAGCGAGTTTGGGCATTAACCAGTAGGAAGCAAAGGTGGGCAGTGCAGAAATCGTCAAAGTCGTCTTTTCATCTTCCCGATGCAGCATACGCAAACTAGCGTTCTCCATGCTGTCTAATAAGGGCACCACTTCTTTGTAATAAGCCGCCCCAGTACTGGTTAAGACCAAGCGCTTGTTAAGGCGGATAAACAAGTCCCGGGATAGGAACTCTTCGAGGTTACGGATTTGGCGGCTGACCGCACTTTGGGTTAGATGCAGCTCTTGAGCTGCCCGGGTAAAACTCAAATGCCGAACAGACGCTTCAAAACATTTAAGCGCCGTAGAAGAAGGGATGTATCTCCGCATTGATATGCCATATTTACCGAATGTTATGGGAAGTCGTAACTTTACAGCAAGTCGTCACATTCGCCTATCAAGAGAACAAAGGAACACCCATAGATTACGCATTCCTTTGCATTTGTTTGCCAATATATGGCGTCTATCCTAGTCCAATACGTGGGTACGCTGCCCCACATGGTAAGTGTGTGCCCCCACTTCATAGAACATACGCTTCACCTCACGTAGAGGAATATCACGCAAGGTCGTCATTGGTGCCGACAGAGCATCCCGTTTACCGGCAAACCATTGGGCTAACTCTTTGCCCATAATGGTGCCTGGGCCGATGCCTCGCCCACTGTAACCGGCCACACTATACAACCCACGCTGAAGCTGCTGACAATGGGGCAGATGGTCTTCGCTGTAGGCGATCTTGCCTGTCCAAGAGTATTCCCAGCTGACCTTCTCTAGAACTGGCCACAGCTCCTTAACACGCTGTGTCGCCCAGCTTGCGTGGTAATGCTTTTCGCCCCCCATACCGCCAAACACCAAACGGCCCTGCTGATCTAGGCGGAATGAGCTCATCACGGTACAAGTGTCCCAACAGCCTTCTTTATTCGGGAGAATGACGTCTAATACGTCTTGCGGTAACGGCTGGGTGGCGAGTTGGCTATAAAAAATAGGGACAAACTTACGCGCCTGTTGTTTTACCCCATATTCGCCGTAGGCGTTGGTGGCCAGAACCACCTTGTCAGCTTTCACACTGCCGCGGGCGGTTTTTACCAACCATCGATCCCCCTCAGGTAAGACATTTTCTACCGGAGATTGGTCAAATAGTTGAGCCCCTTCTTTCAGAGCCGCATGGGCCAACCCTCGAGCATAGCCCAATGGTTGAATCGTCCCTGCACGAGGGTCGAATAGTGCCGAATTGAACTTTTTCGAGCCAATACGCGCCTGCGCCTCAGGCGCATCTAATAAGGTTACTGGCGCTCCCCGCTGTTGCATTTGTTCACAGCGGCGTTGTAGCTGAGCCAAGCCAGCCTTTCCTACACCACAGTGCAGAGTGCCATTGCGAGTGGCCTCACATTGAATGCCGTATTCTTCCACCAAGCCATAAACGTAATCTGGAGCGACGGCTAAAGCATCGTATAAAGTTTTACCCGCTTCTTTACCTAGCTGGCGGTCAAGATCGTCTGGCTCCAGCCATAGTCCAGCATTGGCCAATCCCACATTACGTCCAGAGCCGCCATAACCGATTTCAGATGCCTCAACCAGAGCCACACTTAAACCAAACTTTGCTAGATGCAGTGCCGCAGACAAGCCAGTAAACCCACCACCAACGATAGCAACATCAACGTCTAATTCTTGCTCCAATGGCATCAGTTCCGAAGCCGCTGGGGCACTCGCGCGCCATAGGGAATCACAAGGCTGTTGAATAGACATAAAGACGACCTCTCAAAAAAAACAGACAGGGAAAACAATCAACAAAAACCAAAACAGGCGAGCTAGACTCGCCTGTTTACTTTATGGAAGGTACTCGCTGTTATTCGAATACAATGCCTTGTGCCAACGGTAGGTCACCACCGTAGTTGATGGTATTTGTTGTACGACGCATGTAGTTGCGCCATGCATCAGAACCGGACTCGCGACCACCACCAGTTTCTTTCTCACCACCGAACGCACCACCGATCTCAGCGCCAGAGGTACCGATGTTAACGTTAGCGATACCACAATCTGAGCCCGCTGGAGACATAAACAACTCTGCCTCACGCATGCTTTCAGTGAATACCGCAGAGGACAGACCTTGTGGTACTTCGTTTTGAATTTCGATGGCTTCATCGAAAGTTTTGTAGGTCAAGACATATAGAATAGGCGCAAAGGTCTCTTCATGAACGATTGGTGCATCATGGGCAATACGAACGATGGCAGGCTTCACATAGAAACCACCTGTTGGTACGCCTTCGGTCACACGCTCGCCACCACAAATAATTTCGCCGCCTTGTGCTTTCGCCGCTTCCAGAGCATTTTGCATGCGTGCAAAGCTGCCTTCATCGATTAGAGGTCCAACTAGGTTTCCTTCTTCCAATGGGCTACCAATGCGCAAGGTGCCGTAAGATTTCGCCACGCGCTCCACCAAGCCATCAACAACTGACTCATGAGTGATTAGACGACGCAATGTTGTACAACGCTGACCAGCCGTACCTGCGGCAGAGAATACGATTGCACGTAGTGCTAGATCTAAGTCTGCCGTGTCAGACACGATCATGGCATTGTTGCCACCAAGCTCTAATAATGAACGACCTAGACGTGCTGCTACGGTTTTCGCCACTTCACGGCCCATAGCAGTGGAGCCTGTTGCAGACACCAGTGGGAACACTGGGCTTGCAGAGATAGCCTCACCTAGGTCACGGCCGCCGATCATTACGCTAACAGACGCTTTTGGAATATCAGGCATATCAGCAATGACGTTTTGTGCGATCTGGTACATTGCCAAAGCACAAAGAGGCGCTTTTTCAGACGGTTTTAGTAGGATTGGGTCACCACATACGAGACCTAGCATTGCGTTCCAAGACCAAACCGCCATTGGGAAGTTAAATGCTGTGATCACAGCAACTGGGCCAAGTGGCTGCCATTGCTCCATCATGCGGTGCCCTGGACGCTCAGACACGATAGACAAACCGTGTAGCATGCGTGATTGACCTACCGCGAAGTCACATACGTCAATCCATTCTTGTACTTCACCCAGTGCTTCTGGAAGGATCTTACCCGCTTCAAGAGAGATCACTTGAGCCAATTCGTTTTTGTACTTACGTGCTTCTTCACCAATGCGACGTACTAGCTCGCCACGACGTGGTGCAGGGATCACACGCAAGGCTTTAAAAGCGTCTTGGAGTTCAACGTTTACAGCCTCTAATTGAGCCGGTGTTGCGTTGTTAAACTGAGACAATTTAGCGCCATCAATCGGGCTGTGAGCAGAAAAAGCCTCTCCTTCACCTAGGGATACCTTGTTACCGGTTAGGACGCTGTAAAACGTATCCCCTTGTTTAAGGGAGTTAACACCCAATGTGTCTAAGCAAGCTAAAGTCATGATTGAACCTCGTTATGTGATATCTAAATTCGATGGATTCACAGTACCCCCTAGAGCTATCAATGAGAAATATTGATTTTATGGTTCTGGTCTAGCTTTTTCCTATAGCTAAACCCATACTAATAAAAACACCTGAATCTTGAGACCTCTGTATGGACGTTCGCTCCCTCCGTTACTTTATTGCCGTATTTGAAGAACGCAGCTTAAGCGGTGCAGCAAAACGCTGTTTCGTAGCACAGCCTTCTATCTCGGCTACCTTGGCACAGTTAGAAGATGACCTAGGCACCCAGCTGTTTGTACGCCATTCAAAAGGTGTCACCGCCACGGACAGCGGCGCTCAGCTTTACCCCCACGCTTGTCGCATGGTGAACGATTTAAATGCCATGCGGAGCATGTTTTCCGACTCCAGCGCACCATTAGAGTTGTCTATTTCGTTAGCACCTTTCTTATCTGGGGCTCTCGTCAGCCAGGTATTGAAAACCCTATTAGATGAAATCCCAGGGTTGACCTTTAATTTGGTGGATGAATCAGAGCAAGCGGATTTGCGTTTCACGTGTAATAGCTACACCAGTGACAGCGATGTGTTTTACCCACTCTGGGAAGATAACTATGTGATCGCCATGAACAACGATCACTGGCTCGGGGATTTCCCCTCCTTATCAATAAAACAGATCGATAAGCTGGCGTTCATTTCGCGAAAGCCATGCGATATTCAGGAATCATGGAACTACCTCATGCAGAAACAAGGGGTCACCATGGATATTCGTGCTCAAGTCAAAACAGAGGAGTACGCATTGGATCTGGTAGCAGCGGGTCTAGGTATTTCCTTGATCCCGGAGCACTCCCTACGGGAGCGAAATGACGTCTTGATTCGTCCGATCAATGATGTGAGCTTAAAACGGGTGGTGGGATTAGCGCACTCTAAGCAAACCAGCTTGCCAGCCCATTTAATCAATACGATTTTGGCGGTTAAGCAGCAGCTTTTGAGCACCCATTTTTAGAATGTTTCAGCCCCTATAAATTGATTGCTAATGGTTGAATGCATGATTTTTCAGCATTAGAAGATGCTTTTTTACCTTTTGCAGGGACGCAACGGAGCGCATACAGTGACCCCATCGGTGATGATGACACACACCAAACATTAGGAGAGAGCCATGCAAGTGAATCAATTTTTCGACGCCCTATGGGACGCCTACACAGACGTTACCCCTCAAGCCCATAAGATTCAGACCCTATTCAAACAACAGGGTGAAACAGTGATTAACGATCACGTTGCCTTTCGTACTTTTGGCAACTCTCCTATTTCCTTGGCCAAACTTGAACCCTTGTTTGAACAAATGGGTTACCAAGCTTACGGCCAATTCCGTTTTGAAAACAAACACTTAAAAGCCCGTTGCTATAAGCATACTGAGCAAGCGGATGCGCCAAAGATTTTCTTATCCGAGCTTTTAACAGAAGAACTGACCCAGGACTGCCAAGACATCATTAATGGCCTGGTAGCGCAAATTCCTGCGGATGTGGTGAAAGGCCCAGAAATTTTCTGGCAAAAACGCCTTTGGGATATACCAAGCCTAGAAGACTACCTCACACTGGTAGAGCACAGCGAATACGCCGCTTGGTTAAGCACCATGGGCATGCAAGCGAACCATTTCACAGTGAGCATCAACCATTTAGAGAAGTTCCCAACCATTGAGCAGGTGAACGAGTTGATTCAATCAGAAGGCTACGCTTTGAACCAAACCGGCGGCCTAATTAAAGGCTCTCCTGAGTCCTTCCTACAACAGTCTTCAACCATGGCTGACAAAGTGGATGTGACCTTCTCAGGTGGTGAGACACGGACCATTCCAAGCTGCTTTTACGAGTTTGCTTTGCGCCACAAACAACCCAATGGAGAGCTGTTTGATAGCTTCATTGAAGGCAACGCCGACAAGATTTTTGATTCCACCAACACCAAGTAGTTGGCGAGCGAAGAGCAAGACCTTGCTCTGACCTAAAAAAGGGAGCCTCCTAGGTAGGATGGCCCCCTTTTTTTGTTTTTAACCAATTACAACCGCGGCACTTTTACCTGCAGCACCACATTTAAAGAAACCTGCGCCAGGACCTGATTCCCGTAATAAAACACCTGCGTGGCAAAAGGCACATCACTGCTGGCAGGGCTCAAATCCATCACATCCTGACCTTCCACATAAAGATTGCCATCTTCATTCCATACCACCCGTAAATCTATGGTTCCACCATCCTCTGCCACAAAGGGCCAACGGGTCTGCTGCCCACGATAAATCGCAAGGGGCGATGCATAGTATTGAATCTGCTTTTCACTGGTCGCCACTAAAATATGAAGCTGAGCTAAATCCCCTGTGCTTGGGTTTAACTGACGCTGAGCTAAACGCTCATCGACCAAGGAAAGCTGCTCTTGGGCGATTTTTAGATTTTGCGCATTCTGATGTGTGATGGCGCTCTGCCCGCTCTCCGTAGAGCTAGTCAATGGCGCGCCTTTTTGCAATTCAGGTATGACATGGGCCCGCTCCCAAAGAGCTTCGAGAGTCTGCGCCAACACTAACTGCTGCGCATTACGGGACGTTTCAAAATCCCCTTGAGGATTAATAGTCGTGCACCCCGCCAAGGCCCCCATCATCAGAATGCAACACATGGCTCCTAGGATATTGATCTTTGACACAAGAAACTCCGTCTAACTCTCATTGTTGCTAGTATGTACCCATTGCCCTTGCCGTGTATAATGCTTCGCAGTTTTTTTATAGGCTTGAGACCAACATGATCAATCAATTAATCGAATTCGCAACTAACCACTGGGAAATGGTCGCAGTATTTTTAGCGATCGCAGCGACACTTATCTTTGTTGAAACTCGTGGCGGCGCTCGTACCGTTAGCCCGTCCTCTGCAACGAACCTTATTAATGATAAAGATGCAGTGATTGTCGACATCCGCCCAGCAAATGAATACCGCACTGGCCATATCACAGGTTCCATTAATGTCCCGTCTGCTAAACTAAAAGATCAAATGGGCACATTGGAAAAACACAAATCGTCTCCATTAATCATTGTATGTAAGAACGGTATGACAGCTGGCTCAAGTGCCAAAGAGCTGATCAAAGCAGGCTTTGATGTGTACAAGCTTCAAGGTGGCATTACCGAGTGGCAAAATGCTAGCTTACCGTTAGTGAAAAAGTAATTAATGAGGCCCACCATGGCAAATGTAACCATTTACTCAAGCGACTTTTGCCCGTTTTGCATCCGTGCAAAACAGCTCCTGTCGGCCAAACAAGTGAACTTTGATGAAATCAACGTTGATGGCAACCGTGCGTTGCGTCAAGAAATGATGGAGAAATGCGGACGCCATACTGTTCCTCAGATCTGGATCGGGGAACAACATGTGGGTGGATGCGATGACCTATTTGCCTTAGAGCGTGCACAGAAACTTGATGAAATGCTCGCCAAAAACTAACAATACCAAGGAACTATCATGGCTGAAGAAAACAACCAAGCTCAACCACAACTACAGATTCAACGTATTTTTCTAAAAGACATCTCTTTTGAATCACCACGCTCACCAATGGTTTTTCAAGAAGAATGGAAGCCTGAAGTAGGCCTTGAGCTAAACACTAAGAGCCGTCAAGTAGGCGAAAACCTTTACGAAGTAGTACTAGAGATCACAGTTAACGTTAAAAACAACGGTGAAGCAGCCTACTTGGTACAAGTACTTCAAGGTGGTCTATTCACTATCTCTGGCTTTGAAGAAAAACAATTGCATCACGCACTGGGTGCATTCTGCCCAGGCACGCTTTTCCCATACGCCCGTGAAAACATCGATGCCATCATCACCAAAGGCAGCTTCAACCCAGTCATGCTAGCGCCAATCAACTTTGACGCTCTGTACATGGAAAGCCTACAGAAGCAACAACAGCAAGCTGCAACAGAAACGGCTCAGTAATCCTTTAGCCGGATCAATTAATGCACATCTAAGGAGGCTTCGGCCTCCTTTTTTGTTTATAGTCTGAATAAAGTCTTCCTGATCATCAGATTTGAGCCTTCACATGACAAAGAAAAAACGTAAACCCTGTCCTTACTGCATGAAAATGCGCTGGATGGTGCTCTATTTAACTTGCATGGCATTGATTGGCCTATTATTTTTGCATCAGTTCTTAGGGAAAGGAAGCTAACGTGCGTTTACTCATAGTCACGCTTTTCATCAGCCTATTAAGCGGCTGTGCCACCTATCGGCAGGATGTTGATGAAGGCTTGTCCTTAGCTCGTCAAGGGCAATGGCAAGCAGCAGAAGCGGTATTTGATGAAGCGCTAGACTCTCCTAAAGACCAATTACTTTATTACATGGAAAAAGGCGCCCTCGCCCAATACGAAGGCGACTATGAGCGCAGCAATCAGCTTCTAGAGCAAGCAGAACGACTCAGTGACACCTTTTTTAGCACTAACTTTAGTGACCGAGCTTGGGCCTTTGTCAGCAATCCTCGACAGGGCAGTTACCGTGGAAATGGTGTGGAACGGGTATACATCAGCTACTTAAAATCCCTCAACTATCTCGCCCTATCTGAAACAGCGCCCCAACGACAAAGCAAGGTGCAGTTATTGGATTCCGCCTTGGTGGAAGCCCGTCGCATTGATCTTAAATTGAATGAAATCGCTGCCCAGACCTTGAGTTACAGTGATTTAGAAGCCAAAGAAAACCAGCCCTTCTATCTCAAGGCCGTAGATTGGCTGGGCAACTTTTACTCAGGCGGCCGCAGTACCGAACAGTACCAGTATCGGGAAGATGCTTGGGGGCGCTATCTCGAAGGCCTCCAATATGAAGCGTCAGGACAATATGACGACGCTCGCATCAGTTATACGGATGCCGCCACCCTTTATGAACAAGGTTACGCAGAACAGTACAACCTACCTCAAGTGACTGGAAAGAGAGCGTGGCTCGACGCCATTCGCATGATGCAAAAGTCTGGTTGGAGCAAAGCAGAGATCGAACAAGCGAAAAACGAACACCTCAATGCTCAAATGCTCGATCAATATGACCGCTATCAATCCCACTCAGCTGAACTGGTGATTCTAGAACACCAAGGATTTATCCCGGATAAGAGCGAAATGTCCCTACTCTTATACCCTGATCCACAAAGCTACTCCTTGCTGCTTGACCCCATCATCCCCAACCAGTCAGGTAACCGCAATCTAAACAGCTATGATGAATTCCGCTGGTTTACCATGGTGTACTCGGATCTCACTCCCCTTTCCATGATCGCCAATTACAAAAATGGTGGCGGCTGGGATGTCTTCACCGGCATCTTCACCAAACGCGTCCTCCTAGGCAAAGCAGCTTGGCAGCAACTCGACAGCCTTCAGCTTGATAAAATGCTATATGACATCCCTTTGCGCGTCACAGTGCCATTTTATCGACGCTTTGAACTGGATGCCCGACCTACGGTCACACACCTAGTGGATACCCAAGATAACGGCTCAGATTCAAGTATTCGCATGGCGTCTTTGGCGGACATTGCCTTCCAGGACCAGTTAGCAAACGCCCAACGGGATATCTATGAAAGCCTCGTAAGAGAAATGGTTCGGGCTTGGTTGGCTTATCAAGTACAAAGCCAGCTAACCCAAGACGACACCCTTGGACTGTTTTTAAACCTAGCGAGCCAAGTGACCCTGTTTGCCACTTCTGCCGCGGAAACTCGTAACTGGCTAACCTTGCCCGCGCAAGTCCGCTTAACACGTATACCATTGACACCGGGAGACTATCGCCCCACTTACCAAGCCACAGGCAAGGAATTTACCTTAGGGCCCATCACTCTCGAACAAAACGAATTGAAGATTTGGAATCTTCGCAATCCAAACTAAACTAGAGATCAATGACTTAATGGAGATCCACATGAAAACACTAACATGGCGTACTGCACTGATTGCGCTGCTGAGCACAGCTTTGATGGCCTGTAGCTCAGGTGGAGTTAAGCGAATCGACGTGAACGAGGAAGTTGCCCTATCTGATCGCTGGAACGATACGGATTCTCGCCTTGTGGCAGAAGAAATGATGACAGACATGCTGACCTTCCCATGGTTCCGCGACTACCACATGGAACACGACGGCAACCCAACGGTGATCATCCAAAATATTCGTAACAAGAGCCATGAGCACATCCCTGTGGACACCTTTGTGAACGATATCAAGCGTAGCCTACTCCGTGCCGGTCGGGTCGATTTCGTTGTCTCTGGTGAAGAACGTGAAGACATCCGTACCGAACGAGCAGACCAAGAAATGAATGCAAACCCTGATACCGCCGCTCAATTTGGGTTGGAACAAGGGGCAGGCTTTGCCTTGTCTGGCACCATCAACTCCATCGTGGATTCTGACGGCGACCAACGTGTCACCTTCTACCAAGTGGACTTGAAACTGATTGATATGACCACGAACCGAGAGGTTTGGAACGGCCAGAAGAAAATCAAAAAACTGCTAACAAAAGGCTAAGCTCTCATGCGCCAGACACTCATGCCATGGAGTTTGCTCGGAGCATCAGCCCTGCTTCTAGCAGGCTGTGCTTCAGCACCTAAAGAACCTATCGAAACCCTGCCTGATTGGGTCGCTAACCCACCCAAAAGTAGCCGTTACCTTTACGGTGTGGGCAGCTATGAACGTATCGATAATCTGGCGCTGGCTTTTGCCCAAGCAGAACAAAATGGCAATGGGCAGATTGCTCAACAATTAAAGACTCAAGTCAGCCAAACCACGACGAGTCAGGTGAACGTTGCCCAGTCTAGCCAAGGGGAACAAGTTACCCGAAATGACACCCTCTATACTCGGGTTAAGACAGCCCCCATCGAACTGGAGCAAACCAGCAACCAGGAGCGGTATGCCGGTTTAGACTACGTCTATGCTCTGCAAGTATTGGATCGCAGTCGCGCTTTAAGCCGCCTTCGTCTGCAGATTGATGAGGTTGAAAGTGATATTCTCAGTCAAGCAAAAGCGCTTTCTCCCAAGGTAATCGAAGCGGACTGGCCCATTTACATGCAGCTCATTCCAAGCTTCGCACAACGCTCCAAACTTGTTGAAAAGTATCAGCTTTATTCACAAAGCGGTGCATCATACGAAGGTGATGACCGGGTAAAAAGCGTTGAAAAAAAGCTTACTTCGGCCTTTCAAACCTACCGGTTTTACGTCCCTAATTCGGCACAGCAAAGCTCCCTTGAAGCCGCTTTTACGGAAGCAGGTTTTCAAACTAGCCGGCAAGCTTCGACCTTTACCGTCATGAGCAATACCCAGACTCGCAGTGAAACACAAAAGACCCGCCATTATGCTTTTATGGAAGGGACTCTCACCCTGACTGACCGCAATGACACCATGATTGGCAGTTGGCAAGTTTCCGCGCGGGGCATTGGGCTCAATGATGTGTCAGCTGAGCAAAAAGCTCGCCAAGCCTGGGCAGATGCAGCCGTCGAAGCTTTAGTCACTCACCTCAGCGCTCGCCCTTAAAGCCTCCTCCTGAAGTGACCTTCCAGACAACAAAAAGCCCTGTTAAATCACTCTAACAGGGCTTTTTAATGCCGTTGTATCGGACAGGATTACAGCAAACCAACTGCCAACATTGGAAAGGCGATAATCAAAATCAAACGCACCAAATCAGAGATCACAAATGGCATCACGCCCTTATACATCTGACCAATGGAAATGTGCGGTGCGACAGACTTGATCACAAACACATTCATTCCCACTGGTGGTGTAATCAACCCCAACTCCACGGTGATAACAGCGATGATACCAAACCAGATAGGATCAAAGCCTGCGGCTTGAATCAATGGATAAACCACAGGGACCGTCAGCAGCAGCATAGCAATACTGTCCATAACGCAACCCAACACCATGAAGAGGATCAAAACACAGAACAACACCATGTAAGGCGATAGCTGCATGGCATCTACCCAATCAACAAGAGTGAAAGAGATACGAGAAACTGACAGGAAGTAACCAAAGATCTCTGCACCAATGATCATAAAGAAGATCATGGCCGACATTACCAAGGTTTCTTGAATGGCATCAATAAAGCCTTCAAAGCGCATGCCACGTACTACAGCGATGACCAAGGTTGCCGCCGCACCCACAGCCGCCGCCTCTGTTGGCGTAAACCAGCCACCATAGATACCACCAATGATGAACAAGAACACCCCAGTAAATGGCACCAGTCCTTTTAGACCAATCAGCTTTTCTTTTAAGCTCGTTGCCTCACCTGGCTTGGCGATATTTGGATAAACCGTCACCAACACGGCTACGGTTAGTCCATAAAGCACCAATCCTAATAGGCCCGGAATCAAGCCAGCAATGAACATATCCCCAACAGACTGCTCAGTAATCAAAGCGTAGAGCAACAAAGCAATAGATGGGGGAATCATGATTCCCAAGGTGCCACCAGCTGCCAAGGTCCCTGTTGCTAAAGTGGGCGCGTAGCCGTTCTTTTCCATTTCAGGCAATGCCACACGGGACATACTCGCAGCCGTCGCCATCGAAGAGCCAGAAATAGCAGAGAAGATGCCGCAGGAAGTCACTGCCGCCAAAGCCATGCCACCACGCCATGCACCAAACGCCTTACGGGCTCCGGTAAACAGCTCTTGGGACATGCCTGCCTTTGAAGCAAACACCCCCATTAAAATAAACATTGGGATGGGGCTGAAGCTGTAGTTTGACATGGTTTCAAAGGGCCCTGTGGCCAAGATAGAAACCGCAGGTTCAAACGCGACAATCCAACCAAATCCGATAAAACCCATGGCCGCCATGCCTAAAGCAATAGGCGCACGGAGGGCGATCATTAACAACATGATCGCAATACAAGATAATCCAATCGCTGTGGTACTCATGCGTCAGCCTTCCCATCAATAATTAGTTCAAGCGCGTGTAAAGTCGCAGAGATGCACAGCATTGCTGTAGCAAATGAGGCAATCCCATAGAAATACGTCATAGGAATCAAAAGATCTTGAGTGGTCTCATAACTCATGGCCGCTTCATCTACTAAATGATAGAAGCTGTAGGCCATAGCGCCGCCCAAGAAAGCGAAGCACAGCAGATAAAAACCTTCTAAAAACGCTTTTTTGCGGTCACTTAGGTGATCCGTAAACAAATCCACAATCACCTGTGAACGACTCACGGAGTGAGGCAGTACAAATAATACGGTGAATAACAGACCATATTTAACCAGCTCAACCCCGCCAATAAAGGTGAAGTCAATGGCACCGTCCGTGATGGTGAAAAGTCCTCGCGAAATAACGTCGGCTAAAGTTGACACCATCATACTGATTAGAAAGACACCGCCAATCCAATGCATTAACAGGGTAAACTTCCCGAACACACGAGTAATTGCATTCATAATAAACTCCGAAGACTGCCAAACTGAGTAGACCTTATAAACTATATAGGCCTACTCTCGTTTAGCAACGACATGACAGCAGGACGCCGTCATGCGATAAAGCGATCACTATTTACAAGTGGTTTGACCTAACTCTACTGCACGAGCGTAGACCTTATGAGCAGGCAAACGCTTCTTATCCAATTCGTTTAGGTAATCTTCTGTTGCTTGGTAAAGCACTGGTTTCCAAAGTGGGTTTTCTGCGCCACCTTCGATCACATTAATTTTGTGACCCATTTCTACCGCTTGCTTACGGCCGGCTTCATCAAGACGATCAAAAGAAGTCGCTGCAATTTCAGACCATTTCATGCCTGAGTTGTCATCGATCACCTTTTTAAGGTCCGCTGGAAGTTTGTTGTAGAAGGACTTATTCATCGTCACGATGAATGAAAGCGTGTACAAACCACCTACTTCTGTATGGTGCGGTGTAAGCTCATTCAAACGGAAGGTATATTGACCTTCCCAAGGCAGAGACACCCCATCAATGACACCACGTTGAGTAGATTGGTAAGCACTTGGCGCTGGCATACCTACAGGCTGGGCACCTAGACCTTCAAGGATTTTGGCCACTACAGCGGTCGGACGACGAATACGCAGGCCTTCCAAATCAGAAGGCTTAGTCACTTCTTTTTCAGTGGTGTGGATGCCACCTGGTCCATGGGTGAATAAGAACAGTGGTTTAGTATCACTGTATTCTTTATCTAGGAAACCTTCGTCATAAATAGACTGCAAAATACAGGAGCCTTGGGCGGCACTTTGAGTCACGCCAGGCAGCTCTACAATTTGAGTCAGAGGAAAGCGGTTAGCTGTGTAGCCTTGAACCGTTGCCGATACGTCAGCAATACGGTTTTTCGCTGCATCGTATAGTGCAGGTGGCTTAGCCAACGTAGAGGATGGGTACATTTCAACTTTGATGCGGCCATTTGATTGCGTTTCGATGGCTTCTGCCCATGGCTCAAAAATATCTTTCTGAGCGCCCGCTACAGGGGGAAAGAAGTGTGCGAAACGTAGGGTGTAATCCGCAGCATTAGCATTTGCCGAAGCGATAACCGTTGTTGCAATAGCGGCCAACGCACCGTGTTTTATTATTGTTTTCATAACAGAGCTCCAAAGTAATTATTATTAATGTTGCTATGGTTCTATCGGTTTATATAACAAAGCTAACAACCCATTTATCAAAATGGTAATTGATTATTAAGCCGCCTCATTGAAAAATTGGATAGCATTTTTGATTTATCACGTTAAAAAATCGGCAAAAAAATAATTAAGCCCATGTTTTATATGACTTTATTAAACCCTAAAAGATATCCAATTATTTCGATAAGGTTACATGAGACGACTTATGAGTTAGCCTTTTAGGTCTTCATAAGGCAAGCCAACATATTGTGTTGCAATGACTTTTCGCCCCGCTTCATTGTCAGTATAGAAGCTCAATTCGGATTCCATAAACTTAGCAAAGGTCACAGAATCCGTACCATTGACTTCCACATCGCCAAAGTCATGCATCATGTTCGTCATCCACCAAGAGAATCGCTCCCCATGCCAAACTCGGCGTAGGCAAATCTCGGAGTATTGGGACACGCAGCTGTGGTCGCCTTGTTGGTAGGCTCGAGTCATAATTTTATATAAGGTCGCCACATCAGACGCCGCGAGATTCAGGCCTTTGGCACCGGTTGGCGGCACAATATGGGCGGCATCTCCTACCAAAAACAGCTTACCGTATTGCATAGGCTCACACACAAACGAACGCAAAGGGGCGATACTCTTTTCGATGCTCGGGCCTGTTTCCATGGTGGCCGCCACATCAGCAGGTAAACGGCGCTTTAACTCTGTCCAAAAAGCTTCATCGCTCCAGTTTTCAACTTTGTCCGTTAAGGGCACTTGGATGTAATAACGGGAACGGGTAGCAGAACGCATGCTGGCCAAAGCAAAACCACGGTCAGTTTTACAGTAGATCAACTCATCGTGAGCGGGTTTGGTATCAGACAGCAAGCCTAACCAACCAAAGGGATAGACACGCTCATGCTCTGTTTTAACCTCGTCTGGAATGGTTTTGCGAGACACCCCATGAAAACCATCACAACCTGCGATGTAATCACAGTCTAGACGAACTGTTTCCCCATCTTTTTCAAAGGTCACATAAGGGGCGCTTGCGTCCGACTTCACATCATGGAGCTGAACATTGCTTGCCTCGTAAACGGTCGTTAAACCTGCTTGCTCCCGTGCCACCATCAAGTCACGAGTGACTTCCGTTTGCCCGTATACCATGACAGTGTCGCCACCGGTCAATTCATCCAAGGCAATGCGCACACGCTTGTCATTGAAAGCAAGCTCGACACCTGTGTGCACTTCTCCCTCTTTGTCCATGCGCTCTGATACGCCAGCTTCACGAAGTAAATCCACCATGCCTTGTTCCAATACACCAGCGCGTATACGCCCCAGCACGTATTCACCTGAAACACGCTCAACAATAACGTTATCGATCCCCTGCTTTGCTAACAGTTGACCCAACAACAAACCAGACGGACCCGCACCGATAATGGCAACTTGAGTTTTCATAGTAATCTCACCTTGTTATTTTTGTTCGCCGAGGCGATTGACATAAGATGGATTAATAGTGGCTAAGGATGAGTCAAAGCATTAGGAACTTTCGGGACAATAAATTGTACTTTTTGGACAAAGTTAAACTATCCTATAGAATCAAACTTAATGAAATTTAAGCTCACAAATACCGAAGATGACCTATTTTAATATCATTTAACTAGCATTATTCAAATTTTAGACATGTATTGGTTTTTCACAATCAATTGAGAATTTTCTCCTATGCAGAAAAACATCCCCCAATTTGGTCTTTATGGTGAGGGTCGCTGGATAGACGATCCAGAGTTCGTCCATATTGAAGACATTGAGGCTCGTAGTGGCGAGCTAGGCTGGCGTATCAAAGCCCACCAGCACACCCAGCTATTCCAAATTTTGCTACTCAACCACGGTTCCGTACAGGTTAAGATGGATACGGAGACTCGCTACTTAGAAGGCAAATGGGCCATCATAGTGCCACCAGGGATTGTTCATGGGTTCCGTTTTTCCCCGGAGACCGATGGCAGCGTGCTGTCCATTTCTGACTCCCTACTCGAACAAACGCCAGACAAACTGGGAAAGCATACTCAAGCACTCACAACCCCAGGCTTTATCAACTTCAATCGTTTACCAGAAGCCTTTCAACATGTGAGGCAGTTAATTGAGCTATTGGAATATGAATTCCAGCAAGTACATGAGGGTAAGAATGCCCTGATAGAACACCTTCTAAAGGCTATATTAGTGCTCGTGGTTCGCCATCAAGTGGCCACCTCTCCTGATGCTCCTCTCAGTAACGATGACACCCTCATTAATCGACTCAAGATACTCGTCAATGAGCGCTACAAAAATCACCTAAAAACCCTCGACTATGCAAATCAGCTAAATGTCTCAGAAAAGAAGCTCAATAGAGTCACTCAGCAAGCATTTGGTAAGACAGTGGTGCAGCTTGTTCATGAGCGCTTGATGCTAGAGGCCAAACGTCATTTGGTTTACACACAAAAATCTGTCGAAGAAATCGCCTATGACTTAGGATTCAAAGATGCTGGCTATTTTTCTCGCTTTTTTAAACGCCAAGAAAAACTCACCCCAGGAAAATATCGTCAACTATCTGATCCTATAGCCCTTTAGAGAAAAAGATAACCTATTGTTTTTGAAATCAAAAAACATATTCGATTAGATATTTTCATCATTCTGTTTAGAATTGATCGTTTGTACAAATTCTACCCATTTCCTACTATTACCACATCGAAACACACATTAACTTTCTCAGGAGAAAGACCATGAACAACACTTCTTATGACAACTTAGACACTGACTTTTATGTAGAACGCGCTTACGAACTTCGTCGTCTTTACGTGGCAGCTGCGGTAAAAAACTTCGCACTTCGTGTAAAAGCTTTCTTCACTCCAAGCCCTCGTTCTTTCCAAGGTAAAGCGGCGCACTAATCGCCTCACTTATCTGTAGCACTCGTTTCTGATCGCACAGTAAAAACAACACCCCGATCAGCAAAACGTGGCTCCAGAATCCCTCTCCCTAGCTTCATTTTCTTTCCCACACACCACT
Organism: Marinomonas vaga; assembly: GCF_055388305.1. Taxonomy (NCBI): domain Bacteria; kingdom Pseudomonadati; phylum Pseudomonadota; class Gammaproteobacteria; order Oceanospirillales; family Oceanospirillaceae; genus Marinomonas; species Marinomonas vaga. Next base: position 1,609,709 of record NZ_AP043903.1, on the reverse strand, counting down.
CTTTCACCCAGTTTCTACTACGTTTTTCTGTCACATTACTGTAACCATTCTTTCATAACATGACGCTTCAACCTCATGTTCTGACAGTGATAAAATGCAAACAGATAAGGCTCTTTTACTTGATCAAATACTTCAACAGGGACTGATCACTCCATTATTTCAACCCATCTATGACCTAAGTAATGGTCAGGTATTTGGGTTTGAAGCCTTATCCCGTGGACCTCAAAACAGTGAACTGTTCGCACCGGACGTCTTATTTCCATTTGCCCAATTGTCAGGCCGACTGCATGAGCTGGAGCTCCTATGTCGCGCTAAGGCCATTTCACAATTTGCCCAATTAAAACTTCCAGGGCAGCTATTTTTGAACGTAAGCGCGTCTCTCCTAAGCAGCCCAAATCATCAAAAAGGCATGACCTTAGCCATCCTCAATAAATTGGGACTCAGTGAAAAGGACATTGTCATAGAATTGTCAGAGCAACATCCCTACGACCACAATGGCTTAAGTCGCAAAAGTGTTGACCATTACCGGGAGATGGGGTTTCAAGTTGCAATCGATGACCTAGGTGCTGGGTATTCTGGGTTGCGTCTTTGGTCCGAACTGCGTCCTGACATTGTCAAAATTGATAAACACTTTATTGATGGCATTGATAGAGACGAGGTGAAGCGGGAGTTTGTGCGCTCAATTGTAAGCATTTCTCGCCGTTTACGCTGCATCCTGATCGCCGAAGGCATTGAACGCCAGCAAGAGCTAGATCAACTCATCGAATTAGGGGTTCAGTACGGTCAAGGTTACTTTCTGGCGTACCCCACCGCCCAACCCAGCAGCCAAACTAACAGCTATTTAGAGCGTAGCTCTGAGCGACGTGATCGTTTCAATCAGGATCAAAGTGAAACCGTTTTGACCTTGTGTCGCGAGAGCACTTGTGTCGAGAGCCACATTCCTCTGAGCGATGTGGCCAAGATTTTTAAAGACAACCCGAGCCTGGTAGCTTTGCCAGTTGTTGAGGGCAAACACCCCTTAGGTGTCATTCGACGTCACGCTCTCCATGAACTATTCTCGACCCCCTATGGCCGCGCATTGTATGAGAACAAACCGGCTGTAAACATCACAACGAATGATGCCTTAATCGTTGAAAGTCACATTGCCCTAGCCACCGTGTCCACCATGTTTACGGATCAGGAAGCCGATCTACTCAATAACGAGATATTAATTGTGCGAAATGGCGAGTACCTTGGCACAGGACATCTAAAAGACTTACTCAAGCGTATTACTGAGCTAAAAATTCAAAACGCCACCTACTCCAACCCGCTCACCTTGTTGCCAGGTAATGTGCCGATCAATCGGGACATCGATCTTCGCCTACAACAGCAACAAGATTTCTACGTTGCCTACTTCGACCTGAACGATTTCAAGCCTTTTAACGACTATTACGGTTACGCAAAAGGTGACGATGTGATTCAACTACTTGGTAGCATCATTCGTCATGTGGTGACGGGCGATCAGAACTTTGTTGGGCATATTGGTGGAGATGATTTTGTGGTGGTCTTTAGTGACGATAATTGGTGTGAACAATGCCAAAACATCCTCGATCTGTTCGCCGCAGAAGTACGACAATTCTATGATGAAAAAGCTCTGACAGACGGTGGCATCTGGAGCAAAAGTCGGGACGGGGAAAACAAGTTATTCCCGATCTTAAGTCTGGCAATTGGCGTTGTAAACCCGAATCCACAGGCCTGTAATAGCCATCACTTTGTCGCCGAGCTAGCCGCAGTGGCAAAGAAGTCTGCTAAGCAAATTGGGGGCAATGCCATTTATCAGCAACCCTATCAATATTTGTATGACGACGAGCCAACGAAAGCGAGCGAACGTTGCTGTAACGAACTCTCACAAATCTGACACAGCGCCGTCACTAAAGCGTCATGGACAACTTTTAGCCTCAAATATAACCGCTAAAGAGGCTAGAGGCTCATTCTATGCAAACAACCTATCGCGCTGTCTTCATCTCTGACGTTCACCTAGGCACCAAGGCTTGCCAAGCTACCCACCTGCTCGATTTTCTAAACACTATTTCTACCCAAACCTTATATTTGGTGGGAGACATTGTGGATTTGATCGAGATGCGAAAACGCGCCCACTTCACAGAGGAACAACAGCAGGTAGTGCATCGGATACTGGCCTTGGCAAAGGAAGGAACTCGCGTCGTGTACATTCCCGGGAATCATGATGCCTTCTTTCGCCAATTCTGCGGTCAACGCCTTTCTGGAGTGGAAATAGAACAACAAGCGATCCATAAAACCGCAGATGGTCGTCGCTTCTTAGTGAGCCATGGGGATGAATTCGATCAAATGGTAAAAGTCAGCCCCATCATGCTGGCTATTGGTGATAAAGCACACGGTCTGATGTTGGCACTCAATCGTCACATCAATCGCCTGCGCCGGGTGATGGGCATGCCATACTGGTCACTGGCTGGCTATATCAAGCAGCATATTAGTAAGGCTCAAGAGTTCATTACTCGTTTTGAAAGTGCTGCGATTAAAACCGCGCGTAATAAAAAGCTAGATGGTTACATTGGCGGCCATATTCATTTTGCCCGGTTCCAGCGTCAAGGAGAGGTGCTCTACTGTAATGATGGGGACTGGGTGGAACATTGTAGCGCTCTCGTAGAATCAGGCTCAGGAGAGCTAAGCCTGATTCATTGGTCGGAACAACCTTGTCATCTGGCCACGGAACCAGCGAATGAAACTTTGGAGCACTCTCCTTCTTTAATTTAGGCCTGCTGGGTTTATTCCAACGGAGTTAAGACACCTTAGAGGTTAAATTCACCCTCCCGCCACCGAGTTTAATCAGCTCCTGTAAACTCGGTGTGTGATGAAAATGCGCCGTCTGGGCCAGCAAGAGTTCGGCGGTCGCCATAGCATCCGTTAGCGCGTCATGGCCAGGGTAGTCGGGCAATCCATAACGCTCTCGGCAAACAGCTAAACGGTAGCCTCCTTCTTGTATCACCTCCTGTGCACGCTCACGACGATGTCGTTCGATCTGCATGGTGTCCAACCAAGGAAAAGCCAATGAAGGCATGGGCTGGGTTTGCCACAGAGAACGCAGAAAACCGAGTTCAAGGGGGGAATAATGGGCCACCAGCACCTTATCCTTCATGATCTGGCGCAAATATCGCAGCACACTCTCATGACGACGCCCTTGTTCCAACACATCTGCATCGGTAATCATATGAATGCCCACACTGGTATCGTCAATTTGAGCACTGTCTAACAACAGATGCTGGGCGGTATCGAGCTGAATCACGCCGTTTTCAATGAGCACCCACCCAAGACTTATCACTTGATGCTGTTTTGGATCTAAACCAGTGGTTTCCATATCCAACACAAAATAAGAGGCTTCATGCCAAGGCCGCGAGGTTTCTTGACGGCGAGATTGCCAATGATGGAGCGCCTTTAAAACATGTTTAACCATGACATCCCCTAGTGCCTATGCTCATCATGCATAGCCCCGAGCAAAACGTTGCAAGGCAGCACTTTGAGCCTCAGAGATCATGGCGAAGGTTTGCTTGAGATGCTTGCGCTCTAAGGAGCTCAGCTCCGACGGATCAAGATACGCACTGGGTTCCCCAGAGCTTTGCCAATGCTTACGCTGGGCCTGCAACCTGAGTTCATTGAGTTCTTCCCAAGCGTCCATTAGATTGCGAGCGATGTCTAAGCCGATGAGTTTTTCACGGGCAGCTTGTTCCAAGCGGTCTTTGGTCCCGACCCGATAGCGCTTACAACCCAAGCCATAGATCCGAGCTAAGTCATTGATCAATGCCAACCCTTGGTGTTTTAAATCAAGCTGGTGTTTATGCTCCCCAGAGGACTCCAGTAGAAAATTCCGAAAGAAGCCTATGGGAGGCTTAGCGACGGTGCCCGTTCGGGTCAAAGTGGCTAAAAACAAAGACGTTTTTGCGACTCGGTTTTGCATCCCTTCAATCAAGCGCGCAACCCCAGAGTCATCCCCATAAACACAGCGAATATCGAAAAAGATGCTGGCATTAAGCAGCGAGGAAGGGGAGCTGGCCTCTACCCATTTAGCAAACGCTGCTTCCCAGCCTGCTTCGGATAAGCGCCACTTGGGGTTGGACGCCATAATGTCTCCGGGACACGTGCGCACGCCACATGCGGCCAAGCCTTCACACACAAACGTAGCCAATTTAGCAAAGTAAGTGGCTTGTTCGGCGTTAGGTTCTTGAGACAACATCATGCCATTGTCCTGATCACTTCCTAATGACTGATCTTTACGAGCCTGGGAACCAAACACCAAAAATTGGAACGAAAACGGTGGCCGACCAAATTGATCGAAGCCAAGGGCAATTAAACGGCGGGTTAAGCTGTCACTGATCGCGGCAATAACACTGCCAATATCTGAGGTTTTCATATCCGTGAGGATCAAGTTCACAATTAAGGTCGGAAGCTGCTGACAGGCCTGTTTTAGGCCATCTACCGTGTTTTGTCGGTTAATCTGATTAATTAACAATAACGGACTCAACTCTTGGTGGCGCAGTAAGTCTGCTGCGGTCACCATACCTAAAGGAGTCTTGTCTGTGTCTATGATGGGCAAGTGGTGAATATTCTTCTCGCTCATCAGGGTTTGGGCGTGCATGACCAAACTGTTGCTGTCCATGGCCGCTGGGTCGCGGGTCATGATGTCCGATAATGGCAAATCCGCAGACGCGCCAACCGCAAGCACTCGCGAACGTAAGTCTCGGTCCGTAACGATACCGACCAATGCCTTATCCTCTACTACTAAGATGGAGCTGACACGGGATTCTGTCATTTTAGCGGCCGCTTGTTGAACGGTACTGTCCACATGAGCCGTTACTAAGTTTTGGGTCATCACCTGATGTATAGGAGTGGAAAGCTGCAGAGCTGGAGTGGCTAAGTCTGTCGCGTGAGCACGGGATAATTTTCGTAAACGACTGGAACGGGTATGGGTGAAAAACACCGCAAAGTCTTCGCTTTCTTGGATAAGGGTTTGAAAGCCTGATTTTTTAAAACGGTAGATCAAGCTGTCTTCAAGGGCAACCACCTGCAAGCCATCGGGGTTTTGCTCTAGTACGCTGGCCACCCCAAAACAATCCCCATCTGCCAACTTATCCACTAAAGCGCCTTGGGCAGACCGGATCTCACAGGCACCACGCCGAATAAGATGTAACGTGGCTTTTTCACCCTCTAGGTTGAGCTTTTCCCCTTGGCGAGCATAGGTGAGCTCCACGCCTGCAAGCAATTGCTTTTGCTGCACGGCAGTGAGCCCAGAAAAAGGCGGTGTGGCATCGATAAATTTTAGAACTTCAGGAATGTCTATGGCAGCCATGTCAGCGCACCTGTTCATTATTGTTATGACAATAAAGATACGATGTGCGCTAGATTGTTACCACCTTTTCCCAAGAAGTTCGACTATGGTCTAAGCAGGTTGCTCAATGTATCAATGGCTGCTGTGATAGCGGTTACGGCCGGAATTTTTAGCGCCATAAAGGGCATCATCGGCGCGAGTTATCATGGAATCGATGGTATCTTCAGGTTGGTAAACCGCCAGCCCCACACTGACAGAGGTTTCGATCATCTGACCATCTAGTACGTCAAATTTAGCGCTTTTGACGATCTTCACTAGGCTTTCAACACAATGCTCGACTTCCGCTTGATCGGAGTGGGAAAACACCACAAGAAATTCTTCGCCGCCCCAGCGAGCCACATGACCAAGTTCCCCGACCGATTGCTCGATCAAATGCCCAACCGCAATCAAGACTTCATCACCCACTAAGTGTCCGTGCTCGTCGTTAATGCGTTTGAAGTAATCGATGTCGATCATGGCCAGCTTCAATTGCTCTGGTCGGTGATCAAACTCTCGCTTCAACAGGCGCAGCATTTTTCGACGATTTGGCAGTCCAGTTAAAGTGTCCATTAAGGACGCATGCTCAAGCTCTAGGTTCGCTTCTCGCAGGGCGGTTTGATAACGGTCAGAAATGCGAGTAATTTTCTCCAGTTGGCGAATATGCTTGTCAAAGCGCTCACCTAAAGTTTTCTCACGCTTGAGCATCATGTCTTGGTAAGCGTCTGAAACACGCACCATCTGCTCTACTCGATTCCACTGATCCTGATTGTAATCCCATAGATCAGCCAGTATCTGGTGCAATGGGTGATCCGAATACTCCACCGCCCCCAAGGCATCCGTTACACGCTTTTCAAGGTCCTTAATGTTTGATTTCATTCTTGGCCTATTATGTTAAAGGCAAAAGTACAATCTTCTTTAAACTCTTCTGCCAATTCAGCAACCCTTTCATTGTCTACATCATAGTGCCAATTGACGGTCACTTCACGTCCACCATGGTGAGCATCTTCAAACTCATCAAAGATATCCATCATCACTTTGATACTGCTGGTGTTGAGGTACAAGAGGGACAACTCTAAGGTGAGAGGACGGTCATTTTGCTTTAGGAATTCATCCACCCACGCCACTAAGTCTCCGTAAAATTCAAAGGAGTTTTCAGGGTAAGAGTCCCCTTCCATGTACACAATGCCACGACCAGTATCTGTCTCAATCAAAGGGGTTGATTGGGTTGGCGCTATTTTTAAATCATTCATCTTGGTTATCTCAAATTTGTACGCTTACACTAAAGTAGGCTTTAGTCTCATCAATTGCTTTGACCGATGCGGCCATTGGCGCGGTGGCCTTACGCGCCATATCTATTAATCCTAAGCCTGCCCCACTGATGGCATTTTCATCCCTTGGTTTACGCAGCTGCTCTTTGTAGACTTTCTTTAGCTCAGCTTTGTCTAGGGAGCTTAATGCTTCAATTTTCGCCACCAGAGCTTCGCCGTCTTCCAGACGCACAAGGTTACCTGCTGAAATATGGTAATGATCATTTTTGAAGCTCACGACGACGGTGGCGGTTTCGGCACCACCAATCGGAGACTGGGCCGCATAGTGACGAATATTTTGTGTCAGCTCTATATACACGGCAAAAACATCCAATGCGGCGGCGGGAGAAGCCTGTTCACTCTTAAGGTAATTGCGAAGAGCGTTTCCAATCTCTTCTATCAAACTACGGGAGATCGGCCCATTGAAGCACAACAGAATTTTTTCATCGTCAAAGCGCGCTCGCAGCTCATATAAATCCGGTGCAAACATATCAATCCTCCCCTTCACCATTCATCCATTTCTCGAAACGAAATGACAATACGGTAATGTCATCCCGTTGCGGTAAATCCCCCATGTAGGCATCCAGAGCGTCGGTAAACGCGCCAGCCTGCTCTGAGAGAGGTTTTTGTGCATTGTCCATTAATAGCTGTTCAAAACGCTTGTTGCCAAAGCCAAAACGTTTCTCGCCGCCAGCCTGATCTAGGTAGCCATCGGTGGTCATGTAATAGGTCCAACCAGACAAAGGCAAGTCCACGTTCTCATATTCCCCTTGCTTACGATCCCCTATGGCTCGCTTGGCACCGGAGTACTTTAACACCTGTTTGCCGTCACTGGCATGCAACGAAATCTTAGCGCCGCAGAATCGCAGCTCTGAACTCTTGTTACCAATAAATACCAATCCTACGTCGGCATTTGTCGCAACGGAGGCATTAGTAGAGTCATCATTCAACATTGATCGAATGGTTGAATCGATAGAATATAACAGTTTTGCGGGGTCTGCGATCCCTAGCTCATTAATGGCTTTATCAATCGCCGCTCGCATGAGCATTGTCATTAATGCTCCCGGAACACCGTGGCCAGCACAATCCACTACCCCCAGCAAACACCCTTGCTCATTGGTGTGGAACACATAGAAGTCTCCCCCCACAATGTCTCGCGGACGCCATACGACACTGTGATGGTCCCCTAAAAACTGCTGCAATTGTCCATCTGGTAAAATGGCTTTTTGAATCAGGCTAGCATAATCAATAGAAGCGCCAATTTTTCGGTTAACCGCTTGAATCTCTTCGTGGCTGTTTTCCAGCTCTCTGGTTCGCTCCTTAACCCTTAGCTCCAACTCACTCGTATGGCTTTCCACCTGCTGCGCCATCAGGTTAAAGGTGCGACTCAAATCACCAATCTCATCATCAAACTTGACCGGTAATCGTACATCATAGGAGCCTTGGGAAATGGCCTTGGCGGATTGCTGTAATTGACGAATGGGCTGCAACACTAGACGATCTACAGCCAAGCCAAAGAACACTAATACCACCAACAACAACAGCGCAAATACCACGCCCACGCCCATGATAAGGTCGGTATTCAGTAAGCGTACTTTCGCAAGGTTAACGCTGGTGGCAATCAACCAGTTTAACTCCGGCATATAACGCAGGCTTAGAATGTAATCTTCTTGATTGAACTTCACCTTGATGGTTTCTACCTCAAAGGAGCTCTTGGCTTTCGCCACTGCGGCTCTTAGACGCTCAAGGGACTCGGGCTCATCCACTAGCTGGTAAATGGTCTCCCCATCATCTCCACCAGCGATTCCATCAATGGATACAAAACTCGAATTTGCATGCGCTTCAATGCTTCCGGTAGTGCCATTCACCACAAAGGGTTGCACTCCAGGTTGTGGGGATGCAGCAAAATCTGCGATAAATTTGCCAAGGGCAAACCCAGTCCCTGCAATACCAAGAAACTCTCCGTCCTTACGCACCTGCACGTTGAGCCAGATATTGGTTTTGTCTAGGTACTCATTCAGGTCCACATTAATGTCGTAGGGCTTATCTTGTTTCCGGGTGAGGAAATACCACTTGTTGGCAGGAACCGTTTCATCGATGTAATACTGGGCAGGACCACCCACGGGTAGGTAGTCATCATAGAAGTAATATTGCAGGTCTTTGTCCGAGGCGATAAACACCGCACCACCTTCGAATCCTTTTTGAAAAGACGCAATATCTTCCATAGCACTGGCTCTGGCGGTCTGATCAGAGGGCTCACTCAGCCAATTTTTCAGAGAGCTTAGATCTGCAAATCGCTGTGCTAAGGACAACTCACGAATCATAGGAGTCAGGATTTTTTGGTAATTGAGCTCCGTATAACTTTCAGAATAGGTCGTCGCTGAATATTGCCGACCTTCCGTGATGACGTACCATCCCATAGCTATAGCTAAGCCAATGGCTAAAAGACCCGCCATGATTAATACCAATAGCGATTTCCACCTCAAACCCCAACGTGCCACGAGCTTTTCTTCCTTCTAAAAATCAGTTGGGCGCTACTCTACGTCCACTGTATTGCGATATAAGGACAACATATCCTCAACAGGCATTGGCCGAGCCAAGCCAAAACCTTGGAAAAGATCACAACCTTTATCATTCAGCCACTTAAATTGCGGGTCTGTTTCAACCCCTTCGGCGATCACTTCCATACCAAGACTATGGCCCAGACTGATAATGGATTCTGCTAGGGAGGCGTTCTTGGCGCCTTGTTCTATATTGGCCACAAAGGATTGATCGATCTTCAATTGATCGATTGGCAAACGATGTAAATAGCTTAAAGAGGAGTAACCGGTACCAAAGTCATCCAAGGAAATCAGCACGCCAATGGCCTTCAAGGCTTCCATTTTAGCAATGATATCCTGCTCATCATGGGCCAACATGCTTTCCGTCAGCTCAAGCTGTAGGCTATTTGCAGGGACATTGTATTCTTTTAGGATACGCTGCACTTGGTCCACAAAATCGTCTTGAGAAAACTGCACGGCACTCACGTTTACCGACAAGATGAAAGCTGTCATTTCCTGTTTCTGCCATTGGGCAATCCAAGCACAAGCAACGCGCAGCACCCATTCGCCAATTGGCAGAATCAGTCGACTTTCCTCCGCTACAGGTATAAAGACCCCTGGAGATACCATGCCCCGCTCAGGGTGATGCCAGCGTAATAAGGCTTCTGCCCCAACCATTTCTCTCATGCCATTCCACTGGGGCTGAACAAACAATTGCAACTCATCATGCTCTAAGGCGTGGCGTAAATCACTTTCTAATTGAACCCGCGCCAGAACCCGCTCTTGCATACTGGCTTTGTAGAAGCAGTATTGGGAGCGCCCAGTGTTTTTGGCTTCATACATAGCCAACTCTGACTGTTTGATGACTTCAAGAGGATCTTCACTGGCTTCATCCATGATGGCAATACCAATACTCACGGTCACCTGATAATCATTACCTTCCAATACAAATGGACGCTCAAAGGCTTTAAATACTTTACGAGCCACATGCCCAGCTCGATACACTAGACGATCAGGGTTAACGGATACATCCACGTCTTCTAACAGCAATATGAATTCATCACCACCAAAACGAGCCACAGTATCTTTTGCTCGTGTGGCATCCGAAAGTCGTTTCGCCACCTCTTGCAACAATTGATCGCCCGCTTTATGCCCCCAGACATCGTTTACATCTTTAAAGTGGTCCAAGTCGATAAACAACACGGCCGTTTGGCGGTTATACAGCCCTTTATCCTGCATCATGAAGTTCATACCTTCGATCAGCAAGTTGCGATTTGCTAGACGAGTTAAACTATCGTAGTAATTAAGCTGACGAATTTTACGCTCAGATGCTTTGCTCTCTGAAATGTCTCTAAAAGTCGCCACATAGTGACTGACTTTATTCTGTTGATCCAACACAGTGGAAATACTGAGCCACTCAGGATACACCTCGCCGTTTTTCCTGCGGTTCCAGATTTCTCCTTCCCAGCTGCCGGTTTCTTCCAACTGGCTGAACATTGCCTGATAAAACGTAGCGTCATGGCGACCAGAGCTAAACACACTTGGGGATTGGCCTATGACCTCTTCTTCCCGATAACCAGAGATGCGTTCGAAGGCTTTGTTTACCTTGATTATATGGTTGTCTTTATCACTGATGAGAATGCCATCCTGTGTCTCAAACGCCGTCGCAGCGACACGAAGTTGCTCTTCCGCATCTTGGCGCACAGTAATGTCCCTTAGCAGTACAACATAGCTTTGATGGTGCTCAAGGTTATCTGCTTGGTTACAGACCACAGATACTTCAAACCAGCTATTCACCTCGCCTATGGTTAGGTTAAATACCGCCCCCCTGTGACTCCCATTGCGCAAAGCTTCAGCAAATGAGTTATCTAGCACAACCGCCGCTTCATGGGGCAAGTGAGCAGAAAAATGCTCCCCCACTTTGAAGCAATTGTAGATCTCAGCTTCATCACTGGGCACATGTAAATCTGTGACTGTGCCGTTAGCGCATATTTCAATTAAAGGGTCGGGGATAGCCGTCAAGGTACTAGACAAACGCCTAGCAGTAGAAAGTGCTTGCTGGGTTTTCTCGGACAGCAAAAACGCTAGCTGCTGTTTTTGCTCATGCATGCGACAGGCCAAAAAGACGAATCGCGCTATGACGCCAGCCACCAACAGCGAAACGACAACGTACATACCAATCAGAGAGTTAGGAACCCAACCATCAACTGGCACGGCCTGAAGCTGCCACTGCACATTGGGCAGCTCTAAAAACACCGATACAGGCTCATCAAACCCATTACTCACCTGCTCAGATATCAAAATCTCTTCAGGTAAATCTGTTCGGGATAGCCGGTAGGAAAAGCCCTGTTCAAAGAGACCGCCCAAGTTCACCGACGTCAACAGGGGCTCAATCTTAATCACAGTATTGGTGAAGCCCCAAAACTGATCCTCTCCCCCCCAGCGATCTTCGATCAGCACAGGTAAACGAGCAATGACCCCTTGCCCTCCTTGCACTAGATCAACCGGCCCTGTAAGAATCATTTCTTGTTTGGTAAACGCTCGGCGCGCTTCTTCTCCCTGAGCCAAGTCTTTCAGTTGATTAAAACCAATCACTTGCTCATTTCCTTCCATTGGATATACCTGGTCAACAATGCCATTTGGAGATAAAGCAAAGTTGTTTACTTCTGGGTAAATACGATGAAGGGACTGGGCGACTCGGGGGAACCATCGCGTAAAACCGCCAAATTCATGGATAAGGCTGGCTAAGGCATAATTACTTGAAAGGGTATGTTCTAAAAGACTTTGTAGATGATAGGCGTGAGTTTGGACAAGAGACACAGCCTTCGCTCGTTCAGTACGAACATGCTGTTCTTTTAGGACAGTCGAAATATACAGTCCGATGGCACCGGCCAACAGAAAAACGACCACGCTTAAAGACAAAGCGTGTCGGGATATTCTTTTCTTAAATGGATCACTCATAGTGACAACATAAACCCAAACATAGCCAAAATTTAGCGATCCATGCGTGATGCAAAATATGCTATCCAGAATGAGCAAAATACAGGCATTTGCAACTTAATGCTGTAATAGTATGTAAGCACTCTGCCAAACATTACCACTAAGTTCGCAACTAACAGCCTACCTTTGCCCAATTGAAAATAGACACTTTACTTAGCACCGCGTCAAAAATCTTTATTTATCAGTATATTAAAAGAAATCTAACTCTCAAATAAAGCGCTAATCCAAAACATTGATTACAGAATCATTTAATAACTATACATTTCAATACACTTGGAATGCTAATTATTAAAGAGCGAGTAACTGGAAACAACAACTTAGACCCAGCACACCTTTCAAATACTTTTCCCCTAAAAATGATGACAATTTGCGGCACCCAGCAGTAGCTTGAAAACAAGGCCACTTAATTAAGTCAGAGCTTAAAAACCATCCACTTCATTATCCACAGCTCGAAATAACTTCTAACTTGACCCTAGCTGATTGAAAAGAAAGCAGTTTTATACCTCAACAAGGAATTGAGCAAATAGCAACCAGTCATGTGATTCAATTTATCCACAAACTGATACTATTTTGTGGCCATAAAAAAAGGAAGCCGGAGCTTCCTATTTTTGACGCTTCTAAATGACCCACTGTTAGCGTTTTGGTGCATCAGATAAGATCGTCGGCTTCACAAGCCATTCATGTCCTTTTAGCATGCCATTCCAATAGATCCATGGCAGAGTCTTTTCCTTTAATAGCCAAGCAAGATAGGACGGCTGTGTACCATCAATGAACCATTTTGGAAAAGACGGCTTCACCTTACCGCCATAAGTAAACTCCGCCAGTACAATTTTTCCTCGCTCTACCGTTAATGGACAGGAGCCATAACCATCGTAAAGAGCGTAAGGTGACTGCGTTGCCAAAACTGACAACACATTTTCCGCAACAACAGGCGCTTGGGCGCGCACTGCCGCAGCCGTTTTAGCATTCGGTGTATTACAACCATCCCCTAACCCAAAAATATTCTTGTAACGCTTATGCTGCAAGGTGTCTTGATACACATCTACCCAACCCGCCTCATCCGCCAAGGGACTGTCTTTAATAAAGTCTGGGGCACACTGAGGTGGGCACACATGCAACATATCAAAGGACTTCTCTACTCGCTCTTTATTACCATCAGCGTTTGTTACTTCAAAGGTGGCAACCTGATGCTCACCATCCACCGCAACCAGGGTCTCCCCAAGATTTAATTGAATACCGTATTTATCAATGTACCCCATCAAGGCTGGCACATAATCCGCCACCCCAAATAGCACACCGCCAGCGTTACAGAATTCGACATCGATATCCTTCAAAACTCCCTGACGCTGCCATTCGCTACAGGATAAATACATGGCTTTTTGTGGCGCACCAGCACACTTGATGGGCATAGGAGGCTGAGTAAAAATAGCCTTGCCACGCTTCAGCTTTTGCACGTTTTCCCACGTGTACGGAGCCGTTTCCCATTGATAATTGGAGGTCACACCATTTTTACCCAAGGTCTCTTTTAAGCCTGGAATCGCCTCCCAATTCAGTTTTAATCCAGGAGACACCACTAATACGCCGTAAGAAATAGACTCTCCATTGGCCAGCACCACCGCCCGATCATCGGGTAAAAATGTGGTCACTGACGCCTCATAATGGGTAACGGATTTAGGTACGACAGAAGCCATCGGTCGACGGGTCACAGCAGCTTTGAAAACGCCCCCTCCAACCATAGTCCAGCCCGGCTGATAGGAGTGCTCTTTCGCAGGGTCAATCACAGCAATATCGATACTGGGGCGGCGCTTTAATAGACTCGCCGCAACCGCTAAACCACCGGCTCCAGCTCCGATGATAACCACTTCATGATGTTTATTATTAGACATTTGAAACTCTCCGATTATTCTGCAACCCGGTCAATTAAACCGGACATGTTGTAGCCTGAAGACTCTGCCAATGAGAGCAACTCGGCACGGGATTTATGCTCTGGATTGGACAAAGTCCATAGGGAGAGGCTGCGAGTACCTGTGCGACAATACGCCAACACCTTGCCCTCCAAGGTTCCTATTAATTCACCAAATTGAGCGATGGATGTGTCAGAAAATACCCCCGGAGAGACAGGCAAAAAATAGAACTGTATGCCCAAGGCTTTTGCCACAGATTCAATTTTGTCACTGTTAACCTGACCTTCACCTTCGTTGTCAGGCCTATTGCAGATAATGTGCTGAACCCCTTCTTCAGACAGGCGACTCAAGTCCGCTGGCATAAGTTGCTCAGCCACATAAAAATCATTTGTGATACGTTTCATAGTTGGCTCCAAAGGGTTCAATAAGGGCATTAATAGACGCCCCAACCTTAAATAACATTATGGAATAAGCTTATAACATTAGGATAATTTAATATTAAATTATCCGATCAATAAATCACAGGCCCTGTGACAAAAAATTGCAATCCACTACTTAGAACCCCATGTGAGGCATGCGATTTATTTCGTTTAAATCATGCTTTTTATGCATAACAGACAAATCAAAAATCTTTAATAAGTTGTTTATTTTCAATTATTTAAAAAAATTCCCACCCATCAAAAAATCATTTCAAACGCCTCATCTACGCCAACCTATATCCACCCTAAAAAATAACTATTCCCCTTGATCTATGATTCTCGCTAGTCTGCTTCCATCGTTTATAAAGTAGAAAAGCACATACCCATGACTATGACATTTTCAGACACCCCCATTGATGCAGATGCGGTTTCCCACTGTTTAGAGCAATCCGGTATTCAGTCCATGGCCCGAGCGGGGATTCGAGAGCTGGTTTCCCTCGTCAATAAAATCGAGGCCCAGACAGGTACCCAATACGTGCGCATGGAGATGGGAGTGCCGGGGTTACCAGCTCCTGAGATTGGCATCGCTGCGGAAGCTGAGGCATTGCGACAAGGCGTAGGGTCAAAATACCCCATGATTGAGGGCGTTCCGGCTCTTAAATCGGAAATCAGCCGCTTTTGTAAGCAGTTTTTAAATATTGATGTGACACCAGAGACCTGCTTCCCTACAGTTGGGGCGGCTCAAGGGGCGTTGGCCATGTTTGTAGTTGGCAACCGAATCAGAGAACAGGGCGCCACTCTCTTTATCGATCCTGGGTTTCCCAATCAAAAACGCCAGTTATCCATGATCAACCAAAAATGGGGCAGCTTTGATGTGTACAACTACCGTGGTGAAGCCTTGCGTGATGAGCTTGAAAAGCACCTCTCAACAGGAGACTACACCACTCTTTTATACTCCAACCCAAATAACCCCGCTTGGATTTGCTTCAACGAGGAAGAGCTGAAAATCATCGCGGACGTGACCAAACGTTATGATGTGATCGTGATTGAGGATCTGGCTTACTTTGGGATGGATTATCGCTCTGATTATTCGGTACCAGGGGAAGCCCCTTATCAACCGACCATTGCTCACTATACGGATCAATACGCTCTTTTGATCTCTAGCTCCAAAGTATTCAGTTATGCAGGTCAGCGCATTGGCAGCATGGTGATTTCCGAAGCGCTATTTAATCGCTCATTCCCAACACTAAAAACAACCCTAGGCAGCGAGCAATTCGGTAAAGCCATGGTGTTTGGAGCATTACACGGTTTGTCTTCAGGGGTGACCCATTCTACCCAGTACGGTCTGGCTGCCATGTTGAAAGCTGCCAACGATGGTGCGCTGCCATTTTTAAACCTTACCAAGGTGTACCAAGAGCGGGCAGAGAAGATGAAGCAGCTATTCATCGATAATGGTTTCAAGCTGGTGTATGACAGTGATAACGGAGAGCCACTCAGCGATGGCTTTTACTTCACCTTTCAATACCCAGGTCTTAGGGGCGACGAGCTACTGACAGCGCTCTTGTATCACGGCATCAGCGCCATCTCTTTAGCCAATACGGGCTCCGAACACATAAATGGTGCTCGGGCCTGTGTGTCCCAAGTTCAAGACCACCAACTAAAAGATTTAGCTGACCGTTTAGTACGCTTTAAAGCGCGCTTCCCCAGTTAATTCAAAGTTTTTGGAGTCACACAGCCTCCCTAAAATTGTGTGGCTCCAATTCTTGGGCATGTGTCGCTATAAGGCGTAAACACGCAGGGAAAACGTAGTGAAAAGACACATTTCACGCTAGTAACCCTAATACCTTTCTACTAAAATACCGCCTTTTCAAAATCGAGTCCGGCGGCCATGTTACAAACTCCTTATTACCTCATCGATAAAGCCAAACTTCTCAAGAATCTAGAGAAGATTGCTTACGTTCGCGAACACTCTGGCGCGAAATCTTTGTTGGCACTGAAATGTTTTGCAACCTGGTCGGTGTTTGACCTGATGCAAGAGTACATGGATGGCACCACGTCCTCGTCTTTGTACGAAGTGAAGCTTGGGAAACAGAAGTTTGCCGGTGAGACACACGCTTACAGTGTGGCCTACGCAGACAATGAAATTGAAGACGTCCTGGAAAACAGTGACAAGATCATCTTCAACACCATTGGCCAATTCGAACGTTTTAAAGAAGCCAGCCAAGGCAAAACCCGTGGCCTGCGAGTGAACCCTCAGGTGAGTACCTCTGAGTTCATTATCGCCGACCCTGCGCGCCCATTTAGCCGCCTTGGGGAATGGGATCCAAAGCGTATCGAAAGCGTTATTGATGAGATCTCTGGCTTCATGTTTCACAACAATTGTGAGAACAACAACTTTGATCGCTTCGACGAGATGCTAACCTTAATTGAAGAGCGCTTCGGCCACTTGATTGAAAAAATGCAGTGGATCAGCCTAGGTGGTGGTATTCACTTCACAGGAGAAGGCTACCCAATTGACCAGTTCTGTGCGCGTTTAAAAGCGTTTTCAGACAAGTACGGCGTCCAAGTGTATCTTGAGCCAGGCGAAGCCTCTATTACTAAGAGCACGACATTGGAGGTCACCGTTTTAGACACCCTCTTTAACGGCAAAAATCTAGCCATTGTCGACAGCTCTATCGAAGCCCACATGCTGGATCTTTTGATCTACCGTGAAAGTGCGCGCATGTCTCCCTGTGACGGGGAACATGTATACATGATCTGTGGTAAATCTTGCCTAGCGGGCGATATCTTTGGTGAATTTAAATTCAACCATGAACTAAAAGTAGGCGACCGCATTTCCATTGAGGATGCTGCCGGCTACACCATGGTGAAGAAAAACTGGTTCAACGGCGTCAAGATGCCTTCCATCGCGGTGAAACAATTAGATGGCACCATTGAACTGGTTCGCGAATTTGATTACGACGACTTTATGCACAACCTTTCTTAATAAAGGTTGCTGCATCACTTCTAAACTGGAGAGTGTTCTACTATGAAAAAAAATGTACTCATCATTGGTGCTGGAGGGGTTGCACGCGTTGTGGCTCACAAATGCGCCCAACACAATGACACACTGGGCGATATCGCCATTGCCTCCCGCAGCGTTGCGAAATGCGAAGATATTGTTGCCAGTGTCCACGAGAAAGGCGCGCTAAAAGTTGAGGGCCGCATTCAGGCATATGCTCTTGACGCACTAGATGTTGCCGCAACGGTTAAATTGATCCAAGACACGAACTCTCAGATCGTGATCAACGTGGGTTCAGCCTTCATCAACATGTCGGTACTCGAAGCCTGCATGGAAACGGGCGTAGCTTACCTAGACACAGCCATCCATGAAGACCCAGCGAAAATCTGTGAAACACCACCATGGTACGCAAACTATGAATGGAAACGTCGCGAAGCATGTAAAGAGAAAGGCGTGACCGCAATCCTTGGCGTAGGTTTTGATCCGGGTGTAGTAAACGCCTATGCCGCCCTAGCGTACAACCACTACTTTGACAGCGTAAGCGATATCGACATTATCGACATCAACGCAGGTAGCCATGGAAAATACTTCGCGACTAACTTCGACCCAGAGATCAACTTCCGTGAATTTACCGGTGTTGTGTACTCTTGGCAGAATCGCGAGTGGAACGTCAACAAAATGTTTGAAGTAAGCCGTACCGACGATCTACCTGTCGTAGGTCAGCAAACGTCTTACATGAGTGGCCACGACGAAGTGCACTCTATTTCTCAAAACCTAGACGTACCAAACGTACGCTTCTGGATGGGCTTTGGTGAACACTACATCAACGTCTTCACGGTACTACAAAGCCTAGGTCTACTGTCTGAGCAGCCAGTTAAAACGGCAGAAGGTCTAGAAGTAGTTCCTCTTAAAGTCGTCAAAGCAGTCTTGCCTGATCCTTCTTCTCTTGCACCAGATTACACAGGTAAAACTTGTATCGGTGACAAGGTTAAAGGCATCAAAGATGGTGAAGAAAAAGAAGTCTTCATCTACAACGTTGCCGACCACAAAGACGCTTACAACGAAGTGGGCAGCCAAGGTATCTCTTACACGGCGGGCGTACCACCTGTCGCAGCAGCCATCCTGGTTGCCAACGGTACTTGGGACTGCGCAGAAATGCGTAACGTTGAGCAGCTAGACCCTCGCCCATTCCTCGGTCTATTGAACGAGATGGGGCTACCTACTCGCATCAAAGACGAAAACGGCGACCGTCCATTCGAATATCAGGCATAATTTCCAATGCCTTGAACCTAAAAGCCCAGCTCATGCTGGGCTTTTTTTATCGCTCACTTAAATACTCACATCTTTCAATAGTTGCGCTCCCGGACCTTGCTCAGCAACCACATCATCGGGGTTGCGCAATGGGCACTCTTCTAGAGATAAACAACCGCAGCCTATACACCCTTCCATTTGATCGCGAAGCTGTAACAAGTTGTTAATCCTGTCATTTAACATCACATGCCACTCGAAACTAAGCACACGCCATTCTTCCGCCGTGATTTTGCTCTGCGGTAATGTATCTAGATGTTCTTTAATCATAGCAAGTGAGATTCCCGCTCGCTGGGCAATGCGAATTATCGCTATACGACGCAGGACAGATCGATGATAGCGCCGCTGGTTTCCGGTATTACGCGAACTTTGAATCAGCCCCTTACTTTCATAAAAATGCAGGGTCGAAACCGCAACACCACTGCGTTGAGCAACCTCTCCTACCCCTAATAATTTGTTTGTATTCATGGTAAGAAATGTCATTGACCTCAAGTATACTTGAGGTAATATTATCCCCGTCGGTATGCACACTCAAGTGCCTTTTATCCATTTATTTTCATTGGAGCCGACATGCATTGCACAAGCTTTCCTACCTATCCCGGCATTAACTTTGTCTATGCCATGCCCCCATTAGTAGTCTTTATCTCCTTCCTTGGAGGTGGCCTATGAGCGACCAAGATCTTAAGTCACCTCTAGAAATAAACCAATCTACACCTATATGGATCTTTGCTGTGACGGGGCTGGTGTTAGCTGGGATCTTTGGTGGTATGTACTACATGAAAAATTATCGACAAGCCCAAGCTCCGGTTTGGCAACCTCAATCCGTCCCCGTCACAGCTATGCAAGTTAGGCCAACAGACTTACCTATCACACTCGCAGCAATCGGCACTTTAAGTGCAGCAGAGCAAGTGCTGTTAGCAGCAGAAACCGCAGGGCGTGTTGCCAATATTCATTTCAAGTCAGGTGACAGTGTCGAGCAAGGAGCTCCCTTGATTACCTTAAACGATGCTACGGAACAAGCGGCCTTAAATGCTGCAAAAGCCAACGCCAAATTAGCCAAAAGCCAACTGGATCGCTCAGAACGTCTTGCCGAAACAGGTGTTGAACCCTTAGATGCATTACAAGTTCGCCGCTCCACTTATGACCAATCACAAGCAGAGGTAACACGTGTCGAAGCCGCTATTCGTCAGAAGAAAATTTTCGCACCTTTCGCTGGGGAATTAGGTATTCGCCAAGTCAACCTTGGGGAGTACTTAAGTTTAGGTCAGCATGTTGTTTCTTTAACGGCATTAGACACATTATTGGTGACTTTCTCCGTTCCACAACAAGTGCTTGCGGAGATAAAAACAGGTGCTCAGGTAAAATTAAAAACTGACGCTTATCCAAATCGTTCGTTTACAGCAAGGGTTAATGCTATTGAGCCACAAGTGGATCCAGAGACACGCAACATCCAAGTTCAAGCAACACTTGATAACTCCGACCATGCATTACGTCCAGGTATGTATGTCAACGCCTCACTTTCTTTGAATACCCGCAAACAAGCATTGCTTGTCCCGAACACAGCAATACAAACCTCAGCTCAAGGCTACAGCGCCGTCATTATCCGTGGCAGCGATCCCCGCAAAGAGGGCAATGCCGAAATCATCAGCGTGCAAGTTGGTAAACGTATAGGTAATCAAATGGAGGTAACCTCCGGCCTCAATGCTGGCGATGTCATTGTCACAGTGGGACAAAACCGCATTCAACCTGGTGCCGAAGTCGCCGTGTCTGAGTTGAAAGGGACTGAGGAATACTAGCCATGCAGTTCACTGATTTATTTATCAAACGCCCAATCTTATCGATCGTTGTTAGTTTATTAATCTTACTAATAGGTGTCAGTGCTACCTACAACTTACAAGTACGCCAATACCCCAAAATGGAAAGTGCTACCATCACCATCGATACTGCATTACCTGGGGCGACTCAAGACATGATGCAGGGGTTTGTAACAACCCCCATTGCACAAGCTATATCCACCGCAAACGGTATTGAATACATTACCTCTTCATCGAAACAGGGTAAGAGTCATATTTCGGCAAAGCTGGTCCTAAACGCCGATGCGGATCGCTCGATGACAGAAATTTTATCTAAGGTTCAGACAATAAAATATCGACTCCCTGAGGGCGTCGCAGACCCAGTCATATCTAAAATCACAGACGGCGCATCAGCAATTCAATACATTGCATTTAAAAGCGATACCTTAGACGCCCCCCAAATTGTCGACTTTGCCGATCGTGTCGCCTTACCCCTAGTCACCTCTGTTTCAGGGGTAGCTTCAGCGCGAATGGATGGAGGGGCATCTTACGCAATGCGTATTTGGGTAGACACAACCAAACTCGCCGCTCGCAATATGACAGCCAGCGATATAGCCAACGCCTTACGCGCCAACAACATCCAAGCATCACCCGGACAACTGAAAGGCTCCGATACGGCGATTAATATTACCGCTGGTACGGATCTGCAAGATATTGATGCCTTCCGTGAAATGGTGGTCAAAGACAGCGTAAAAGGTGTGGTACGTTTAAGTGATGTAGCAACTGTGGAACTGGGGGCGCAAAATTACGACTCTGCTGCTATTGCAGATGGTACCAACGCGGTATTCCTTACTATTTCGCCAACACCAGACGGCAACCCGCTAGAAATCGTCGATGCTATTAAAAGCTTACTACCAGACATTCAGCGTGTTGCACCTCCTGGCCTAGAGGTGATCAACCGCTTCGATGTAGCACATTTTGTTAATGCCTCCATTGAGGAAGTCAAACACACCCTAATTGAAGCAATTCTCATTGTTATTGTGGTGATTTTTCTCTTTCTAGGCACGCTCCGGGCAGTGATTATTCCAGTCATCACAATCCCACTTTCGCTACTTGGTACCGCCGCCTTGATGCTGGCATTTGGTTTCTCTATCAACCTGCTCACCTTACTAGCAATGGTGTTGGCCATAGGTCTGGTTGTCGATGATGCCATTGTGGTAGTGGAAAACATTCACCGCCATATCGAAGAGGGATTAGAGCCTTTCAACGCTGCCCTGGTAGGGGCTCGAGAAATCATTAGCCCTGTTATTTCCATGACCATCACCTTGGCTGCTGTGTACGCTCCAATTGGTCTAATGGGAGGGTTAACAGGGGCGTTATTTAAAGAGTTTGCCTTTACCTTAGCTGGCTCAGTAATCGTATCAGGAGTGGTCGCTCTCACCCTATCGCCCATGATGAGCGGCAAGCTTCTCAGCTCAAAACAGTCTGAGTCAAAAATGGCTAAAATGGTCGAGTACTATATGGAAGGCATTACCAATGGCTATAGTCGCCTGCTCGATAAAATACTACGAGCTCGCGGTGCTGTACTCTTTGCTAGTGTCGCGATTCTAGCGGGCATAGTCATACTCTTCTTAGGCTCGGAAAAAGAGCTCGCACCACCAGAAGACATGGGCTACGTATTCGCTCAAACAAAAGCACCACAATACGCCAATGTTGATTATACTCGCCGCTACAGCGCTCAAGTCGATCAGATTTTTTCTGACATCCCAGAGTTCAACGGTAGCTTCTTTGCAATAGGTGGTGATAACGCCAACATAGGTTTTGGTGGCATAATTTTAGATGAATGGTCCCAACGAGAACGTTCAGCAGACCAAATTCAAGCAGAGCTTGCTGGCCGAACTGGACCAATCACTGGCGTCTATACGTCGTTATTTCAAGACAGCCCATTACCTGCCAGTAGCGGTGGTTTACCGGTACAAATGGTAATTCGTTCAACTAATGATTTCAGCACTATTTATGGCACATTAATGGGGTTAGTTGGTGCCTCTTGGGGAAGCGGCTTGTTTGCATTTGTCGACTTCGACCTGGCCTTTGACAGCGCCGAAGCACGAATCACAATTGACCGCGTTAAAGCAGGAGACATGGGGGTCTCTATGTCTGAGATAGCGAGCACTTTAGCCATTCTAGTGGGTGAGAACTACATCAACCGCTTTAATTGGTTTGATCGTTCATATGATGTGATAACCCAGTCACTCCAAGGACAACGTTTAACGCCCGACAACATCGGTGAATTTTATGTTCGCACTTCTGCTGGTAAGCTGATTCCTCTATCCACCATTGTGGATGTGGATGTGAAGCCTCAACCCAATATGCTACCTCAGTTTAACCAAATGAATTCCGCCACCTTATCAGCTGTATTAATGCCAGGCGTTACCATGGGACAAGCCGTCGACTTCTTACAATCACAACCACTTCCCGACGGCACAACCGTAGATTGGCTCTCTAATAGTCGCCAATTCATTCAAGAAGGCAACCAACTCACCATTTCATTCGGCTTTGCGTTAATTGTTATTTTCTTGGTGCTTGCCGCACAGTTCGAAAGCTTCCGGGATCCACTGGTTATTTTAATAACGGTTCCGCTGGCGATCTGTGGTGCATTAGCTCCTATCTATCTTGGCTACACCACACTGAATATCTATACCCAAATAGGACTGGTCACTCTAATTGGTTTGATTTCAAAGCACGGCATCTTAATGGTGTCCTTTGCCAACGATCTACAAATACAAAAACAAATGTCTAAAATAGACGCGATTCGTGAGTCCGCAGCGGTCCGTATGCGCCCGATCTTAATGACCACTGCGGCCATGGTGGCGGGACTCATTCCATTATTACTTGCAGCGGGGGCAGGAGCATCTAGCCGCTTCTCAATCGGTATTGTGGTCGTCATGGGAATGTTAATTGGGACATTATTTACTCTATTCGTGCTGCCCACATTTTATTGTCTGCTGGCTGGTGATCACCGCCACAGAGGCAAAGCCGTCCAAGATTTGTAATATTTGACTTATCTGACACTCAAAAGCCCAGCTCATGCTGGGCTTTTTTTATCAGCCTGACCCATCCTAGGGGGTTATCAGTCCGCGAATATCGTCTTCAAAATGGGCTAATGCTCGGCGTTCTATCGCCTGCACGCCTGCTTGTTGGGCAGGTGTTAGGTTGTGGTACTTTGACGCGGCCCCAAAATCCCCAAACAAGATATGTCCTGCTTGGTTAATCAGCACATTATGGGCGTATAAATCCCCATGACTGACTTGCTTGCTTTCTAGGTGTGCCACCAGATCCCGCATTTGCGTGATGATGTGTTCAGCTTGTTCTGCATTAAAGGTTTGCCCCTTGGTGAAGGTATCTCGAGTGCAGGTCTCCAAGCTCGGCGGCTGCCCTAAGTTATAATAGTCCGAGGAGATCAAATCCATGACTAAGGCAGCACAATCAGGCTCATGGATATGGGCCAAAGGTTTGACCAAGTTTTCGTGGCTGCCCACGGTCAAGCAAGCATCCAGCTCATCCTTGGGCGAACCATCGCTGGTGACTTCCCCTTTAAACACTTTCACGGCCACCTGCTCTGGAAAGGCGTATTCATCAGTACGCCAAGTGGCTCGGGAGATGACTCCTGACGCCCCCATGCCCAGCACTTCATGCAGCATGACATCTGATGAATGCACCTGTTTAAAGTCCAGATGCTCGTCCTGGGCTGGGCAAAACGGGTTCCCAGAAAAAGCCAACCAAGCCAACTTAGGTAAGGCCAATAGAGCCTCTGGGAAATGCGTTAAGGCGTTCGCAGAAATACGCAGTAAACCAAGATTGTGCAATTGAGCAAACGAAGTCGGCAAGGCTGTAAGCTGATTGCCCGCTAAGGCAAACTTTTCGAGTCTCGAAAGCTCACCTATGTTGTCAGGCAAAGCTTTAAGACAGTTATCGGTCAGAATCAGCCAACGTGTTTGTTTCGGCAAACACTGCTCTGACACGTACTCAATACGGTTATGCTTAAAGCCAATCATTTCTAGATTAGGCATGTCGCCTAACACATCTGGCACATGCTCAAACAGATTATTAGACGCAAAAAAGATTTTAAGATGCTTTAAGCGCGTCAAGTCAGAAGGTAAGTCCCGCAAACGATTATTTGATAAGTCGAGTACTTCGAGGGAATCCGCTAACTGATAAATTTCCTCTGGGAACTCTGCCAAAGATTCACTCAATTGCAGTCGCTTAATCCCCTTTAACTCGCCCTTACGTAATTGCTCTAAGGTGTGCACCTCGTCTCTCCGCCCCGTTCAAAAGCCCTATTATGCCTGAATCAAACAAGGCAATCCTGATCAATTAATAAACGCCCTATAATATTGACATTATCGCTATCTGATACCACCATTAGCGCTAATGTTCAGATGTACCGAACGTGATTGCACGATGCGATCATGCGCATCAAATGAGTAACATTATCAAGGAGAGTCGTTATGAAACCTAGCAATAAAGCAGGAAAGGTATTGCTGGCCGCCGCCATGGCTGGTTCTATCTCAGGCGGAGCCTTAGCTCAGCCCATCGTACAAGCGCCAGCAGGCCCTGTACAAGGTGTGACTGGCGAGACAGTCACCGTCTATAAGGGCTTACCTTATGCCCAGCCCCCTATCGGGGAAAAACGCTGGCGTGCACCAGAGCCCCTATCCCCTTGGACAGAAACACTCGTGGCAGACGAATTTGCCGCAGGCTGCCCACAACCCAGCGCTCCCGCTGATAACCTATACGCGCCTCAACTACCCAAGCTTTCCGAGGATTGCCTTTACTTGAATGTATGGGCCCCTAACAATGTAGAAAACGCCCCTGTAATGGTGTGGGTACACGGAGGCAGCTTGGTGTCTGGCGCGGGTCACGATCAGACCTATGACGGCACCGCATTAGCAGAACGAGGCATTGTGGTGGTCACCATCAATTACCGTCTTGGTATTCTAGGATACATGGCCCACCCTGAGCTGAGCGCGGAAAACCCAGACAATATCTCAGGTAACTACGGCTTACTGGATCAAATTCAAGCTCTGAAATGGGTACAAGACAACATCGCTGCTTTTGGTGGCAATCCTGATAGCGTCACCCTAGCGGGAGAATCCGCTGGCGGGTTAAGCGCTTTGTATTTGATGGCTTCCCCCAAAGCTCGAGGACTGTTCCAGCAGGCAATCGTTCAAAGCGCGTACATGATCTCCACCCCAGAACTGCGCACCTCTTCCCATGGAGATTTGCCCGCAGAAGCCATCGGCCAAAAAATATCACAGGCTTTGAAACTCAATGTGGAAGGGCTTCGTAAACTGGATGCCAATGATTTGGTTAACGCCGCTGCAAACGCTCACTATTTTCCATCCGGCACAGTGGATGGCAAGATTTTACGCCGTCAGCTAGTGGATACCTTTAATCGTGGTGAGCAAGCCCCTGTGCCAGTACTGGCAGGCTTTAACGCTGGGGAAATTCGCACCTTGCCGTTCCTCGCGCCACCAGCGCCTGATAGCGCCAGCGAATACGAATCCATTATCAAAGCCCGTTACGGGGATCTTGGCGAAGAGTTTTTGCGCCAGCACCCTTCCTCAGACATGAAGGAAAGCTCCCAAACTGCTGTACGGGATGCCATGTACGGTTGGACCGCAGAAAATCTAGTGCGCAAGCAAACAGAGCTAGGTAAGCCTTCCTATTTCTATTTCTTTGATCACCATTACCGTGCCACTGACGAGGCAGGCATTAACGCCTTCCATGCTTCAGAATTGCCCTATATCTTCGATACTTTTGATCGCACCGTTGCCGCTTGGCCGCGTCCACCTCTGACCCTTGAAGAAGCTCAATTCAGCGAGGCCGTATCAGAGTACTGGGCGTCCTTTATTCGTAATGGTCGACCAAAAGTAGAAGGCGCAGCAAACTGGCTTCCCTATGGTGAAGAGCGTAACTATGTGGCCTTGGAGCAACAGCCGCGCGCTGATAAGCACCTGATGCCAAACATGTTTGAGCTTAACGACGAGATCATTGCTCGTCGCTTCGCCCATGGCGGTCTACCTTGGAACTGGAACATCGGGGTCAAAGCACCTCAGACAAACTAATCCTTCCAGAAGCAACAAAAAAGGCCTCTTACATAAGAGGCCTTTTTTACGACTGAATGGGACTTAAGCAAACATCTCTTTTAAGGTCGCCAAATGTTTAGAGCGAGTTTCCAGATCCAACCAACTGCCCTCAAAAGCGTTACACGCCAGCTTATATAACTCCTCTTTGGTGATCTCTGTATCCTTCACCAAAGCAGCAAAATTATCGTTCATATAACCGCCAAAATAAGCGGGATCGTCCGAGTTTACTGTGGCGTTAAGGCCTAAGCGCAACATACTACGAATAGGATGTTCCACTAACGTATCCACCACACACAACTTGAGGTTAGACAAAGGACAAACCGTTAGGGTCAAACCTTGGCGTTTAATCGTTGCTACTAGGTTAGTGTCTTCCAAGGCGCGGTTGCCGTGGTCGATACGATCCACACCAATATCATCAAGGGCTTGCCAAACATACTCTGGCGGTCCCTCTTCCCCTGCATGCATGGTCACCTTCAAGCCTAGGGACTGACACTCATGAAATACATTAACGAACTTTTCAGGGGGATGGCCCAGCTCTGAACTGTCCAAACCCACCCCATCGATCCAATCTAAATAGGGTTTTGCGAGCTTCAATGTCTCGAATGCACTGGCTTCATCCAGATGACGCAAGAAGGACATAATCAGCTTAAAAGTGATCCCTAGATCCCGCTCAGCGTCTTTTAGAGCACCATAGATCCCTTTAATTTGAGTATCGAAGCTTACCCCTCGACTCAAGTGACCTTGCGGATCAAAGAAGATTTCCACATGTACCACATTGTCTTCGTGGACACGCTTCAAATACGCCATGGTGAGGTCATAAAAATCCTGCTCTTTCAGCAGCACGGACATCCCTTGGTAATACAAATCTAAAAAATCTTGCAGGTTTTCAAACTGATAGGCGGCTTTCAGCGCGTCCACAGAATCGTATTTCAACGCAACCTGATTACGCTGGGCGATAGCAAACATCTGCTCAGGTTCAAATGTACCCTCGATATGTAAATGCAATTCGGCTTTTGGCATTTTCATGGCCAAATCCAATAAAGATTGAGAGCCCGTCATTGATGTTCCCCTTACTAATAAAACCTTAAAACGTGACGCTGGGTGCGTCGAGGGCGGCCAGAGGCGCATAAGTTAAAATTAGCAGGGCTTAACAGGATTGAAAACCTAACTGGTTGTTTAAATTACATTTGGTGGACTAAATCGTCGTGAATGGTTAAGCAGAAACCAAAAAGAGGCGCCCTAAGCGCCTCTTCTGACTTTAACTCACATCCGAACTATACCTGAAATAAGAAGTTCTTGATCAGGTCACGGCCACCCTCTGTGGCAAAGGATTCTGGGTGAAACTGTATCCCCTGAATGGGAAACGTCTTATGGCGTACCCCCATGATTTCATAATCCCCACCTTGGTGGATGACGTCATGATTAGCAAAATCTGCCACCTCAAGGTCACCCACTACAGAAGTCACCTCTAAACACTCTGGCAAGCTCTCTGGCTCCGCCATCAAAGAGTGATAACGCATGATTTCCAGCTGATCAGGAATGTCATGAAAAATACCTTCGCAGTTATGGGAGATAGGACTGGTTTTACCGTGCATGGGCAAGTGCGCCTTAATGACATTACCGCCAAACACATGGCAAATACCCTGCATTCCTAAACACACACCCATCAGTGGGATGCTCTGTCCCAACTCACGAATGACACTGGCACACACGCCAAAATAGGCTTCGTCCTCAGGGGTGCCCGGCCCAGGGGAAATGATGATGCGATCCGGTGCGGCAGCCTTGATGTCTTCTAGAGTCACTTCGTCATTACGCTTCACCACCACCTCAAACTGCTCAATGCGGCCGCGGCTTTGTTCGCTCATCAAAATCTCACCAATGTATTGGTAAAGGTTGTAGGTGAACGAGTCATAGTTATCAATAATATAAACCTTCATGTTCTACCCTTACTGCTCTGGTGCAAATTGATCGAGGACACGCTTGGTGCCTGCGAACTTACGTTGGATTTCTAGGTACTCATCTGCGGCGTTAGAATCATAAACATTGCCACCACAGGTTTGCACATAGGCTTTACCCCCATTGGCAAACACAGTACGAATCGGAATCGCGAAGTTACAATCCCCATTAAAAGAGAACTGTCCCACGGCACCGCCGTATGGACCGCGACCATCGTTTTCCATGTCATCAATGATCTTCATGGCTTCGATCTTAGGCGCACCGGTCAGCGTCCCCGCGGGGAAATTGCTCGCTAATGCTGAGAACATGTCATGCTCTTCGGCGATAATGCCCACGATTTCACTGGAAATATGCTGTACATGGCTAAAGCGTTTAATGTCCATCAGAGAGCGCACCTTAACCGTACCAAAACGCGCCACACGACCGATGTCATTACGGTGTAGGTCAACAATCATATTGTGTTCAGCGATTTCTTTTGGATCATTTAACAAGGCACGAGCCAGGGCTACGTCTTCCTTATCATCCACGCCGCGCTTAGCTGTACCCGCTAACGGGAAGGTTTCCATTTCCCCTTGGCGCAAGCGGAATAACAGCTCTGGACTCGCGCCAATGACTTTTTGCTCACCAAATTTCACATAATACATTTGCGGTGATGGGTTCACTTCGCGCATTTGTTCGTAAATGCCGATGGTGTCGCCCTCTACGTCAAACCACTTCTTGAAGCCCACTTCACACTGGAAGATCTTGCCTTCGATGATGTCCTGCTTCACCTTGTCTACTGCGCTTGCATGATCTTCGCAACTCATGGACTCACCCGCAGGGGTGATCGTCAATGGGCCATTGGCAGGGATCGGCGCATCCAACAAGGCTTGCACTTGCTCTGATCGATCTTGATCGTAATAGAAGTAGAAAACCTCACCCGTCATCTTGTCCAAGATCAATCCATCTTTGTACAAACCAAAGCGGAACGCATCAAACATATCACTGGATTGCAAATCTAAGGTCGGCTCAAAATAATTCATACTGTCGTAGCCGATGTAGCCGGTTAAACCGCCAGCGTACATCCGAGACAAGATGTTTTGCGGCACAATGCTGCGCAACAAATAATAAGGGTTGTCAGACTCGTAAGCATTGGTTTCGCCGTCACGCTCTTGGATAAACAGCTTTTTTCCTTCCGCCCAGAGTAGCTTTTCTGGGTCAAAGCCAATGATCGAGTGGCGTGAGATGTAGCTTTCTTCCCCTAGGGATTCCAGCATAAAGCAGTTTTCAAATTGCTTTTCGACCTTTTTAAACATGCCGAAAAAGTCACAGTCAGAGCTTATGGTCACGTACTTAGGTTTACGTGGTAACTCGATGCGTGGTGGAAGGTTACTCATGTTCTTTTAATTCCTTCAGAGCGCGGGAACCACGAGTGACAGTGGCAATGCCCACACCTAATTGTTTGGCAATTTCTCGTTGTGGCACCCCTTCTTCCAGCAACGCAAAAATCTGTAAGCGGTGCTGCATCTCACTGATTTCGTTAGGCGTTAACAAAGCATTCAGCTTACGCGCCATGACCTCAGCATCTGGAGTGTCTAAAAAATAATGAATCAAATTCTGCACAGAGGCGTACCTTGATGTATCAATGTACTAGTACAATATAGATCCCATCAAACAATTGCAATCCGTCGGAATTATTTTTTTGATTTAGCGGGTCATTGAAAGGGCTAACGACCCAACACGTCCACTCGCACTTCTACAACTCCTACCCGGGTGTTGGCGATGCGCTGAAATGCGGCTTTGCTGAGGTCTATCACGCGCCCTCGGACAAACGGGCCTCGATCATTGATTCGTACGACAATGCTTTTGCCATTGTCTAGGTTGGTTACCTTGACTCGGGTGCCAAATGGCAGGCGTTTGTGGGCAGCCGTCATGGCGTTTTGGTTAAAGCGCTCGCCACTGGCCGTGGTACGCCCGTGGTATTTGTCTGCGTAATAACTGGCGCCCCCTTCTTCAGAAAAGCCCACGGCATCCTGATGACTAATGGGCCCACTGGAGCAAGCTGACAACATCAGTAACACACCAGACAGACCAACAAACCGAGCAAACATGAGCAACTCCTGCATAAAAGCCAATGATTCTATGTATTTAGCGTCCTAAAACTCTAGCGTTTAAAGCGCTTTTAAAAAAGCTTTACAGGATCGCAACATAAACCTAACCCAATCAACTCGACACCATTGAAGAGCTCGTCTATAAATAATCTCGCATACAGTTTTGGAGGGAGCCCTAATATGCAAATTACTGTGGAAACGACTATAAACGCTAACGTTGAAACCGTCTGGGAAGCTTGGACCAACCCAGCCTTCATTAAACAATGGAATGCAGCATCTAAAGATTGGTGCTGCCCACAAGCTGAAATTGATCTCCACGAAGGTGGCTATTTTAAGTACCGTATGGAGTCACGGGACGGAGCAATGGGCTTTGATTTTGTTGGGCAATTCACCCGTTTAAAGCTGCTCCACACCATTGAATACACCATAGAAGATGGTCGTCATGTAAGCATTCATTTCAAAGAAGATGACCAAGGGGTTCATATCTCTGAGACCTTTGATGCAGAAACTCAGTACTCGGAAGCAGAGCAAAAAGCGGGCTGGCAGGCCATCTTAGACAACTTTAAAAACAACGTCGAATCCGTCCCCCACATCACCCAGTGATCTGAGAGGGACATTGAAGAACCCGTTGGGGGCCTTGACCCGCTTCGGAACACACATCATCTGGGTTCAGCAGTCGGCAGGCTTTTAGGCTTAAGCAGCCACAACCGACGCAACCTGATAAATTGTTCTTCAGGCGTTCAATACGCTCAAGTTTCTGCTGCAAATGCACTTGCCACTTGGTTGCCACCTTATCCCAATCTTTCTTGGTTGCGGTGCGCTCCATGGGCAAGTCGGCCAGCTCTTCTGCCACCTCGTCCAAGGTAAAACCCACCATTTGCGCCACTTGGATTAAAGCAATCCGACGTAACATAGATGAATGAAAACGCCGCTGGTTACCAAAGGTACGACTGGCTCGAATCAATCCCCTTTTTTCGTAAAAGCGCAATGCGGACTGTGCCACACCACTTCTCAAGGCCAACTCACCAATGGTTAGTTGTTTGCTTTCTAAGCATTCCGACATGATAAAGAGAATCCTGAATTTCTTTCTTGACTTAAAGTTAACTTCAACTTTTATACTCGCCCTTCGATGAATGCACAAGTCCTAGAAACCTCATGAGGAAACCCTTCAGCATGCGACGAGATTTGTATTTGGTACTCGGTATTGGCTGCTTATGGATCGTTCAACACCTGAGCGCAGGATGGCTATCACCAAAGGTGCCATCACTTTGGCTGGAAGCAGGAGCCCTGTTTTGTGTTGTCCTCACACTGACTATCATGAGTTATGGGATGGGGTTGAGCACCCGCAGCAATACCCACTGGGGTAAGTTTTTTGTAATTGGCGGATTACAAGCCGCTATTCCTGCAATGCTCCTTTCTTTTGGACACCTGCCTATGGACCAAGCGGTCTCTGCATCCATGTTAGGTGCCATGCCCCTCTATCTCGGAATGCTAGCCCCTATTTTGCTACGCAATGTACCCATTAAGTTAGAAAACTACCTCAGCATTGCACTCGCAATGTTTGTGCTAGTGGCTTTGTTTTACCCAGAATTCATAGGCTCCAATCACTTAAACGGGCTTGTATTCGTCTGTGGGGCGCTGACCACTGCGGTCTCATTTATGCTGATCTTGCTGATTCTAGAATTCATCAAGCAAGAGCATCCGCTCATCATTGCCCGTAACGTTCTTGCCATTGTGCTGGCTCAGTTGTTCTTTATTAGCCTATTGATACGCCCTGACTTATTGGTGGATACCGCGCTTCCCAGTATTTTAGTGCTCCTCAACGATGCGTTAATGATCGCCACAGTTCTCTACTTTATTGGAGCCTTACTACTGCGCCGCTCAAAAAGCTCACCACCTTCCATCACCGGATTTTATTCAATGTTGTGTATTGGCGTTTTCTTCAGTGCCATTCATCATTACCACGCCATCCAACCCACTACTTGGGCGGCTTTGATTGTTATCTGCGCGGCCATGGCGGTGCAGACAGCCATGAGCCAAAGAGACACCAAAACCTGCTTTACAGGCGAGTGCTAACCCCTCGCCTGCTTTTCTTTTAAAGGCTTCTCAGGTAATTTCGTTGACTCCTCTCACTACGCCCAAAGGGATAGGTCATGAAGTTCATACAGAGTAAATCCTTCACTGCAGACAGAGCATGGGGGGCAATGGACATTGCCAATATGAATGGCATCACCACGCGTCTACATTGGACGGATCAGCCCTATAAATGGCACATCAATGATGGTGAAGAAGTCTTTGTGTTATTAGACGGTGTTGTGGATATGCACTTCAAGGAACACGGGGAAGCCAAGGTACAAACTATGACCGTCGGCGACATTTTTTATGCCTCCATTGGCACAGAGCATGTGGCTCATCCTGTTGGGGAAGCCCGCATTCTCGTGATCGAAACGGAAGGTAGCGTTTAACGTCAGGGAATCCAGCAATTTAATGACATTTTTAGTTATAAGCTAAGATGAATTGTGTCTCCCCATATTCCAAAATCTTGCATTTTTCATTCTTGTAATAACTAAATCTTTTAAATAAGCTATCTGTAAATTGAAAACCATTTACATTTAATGTGTTTAAAGGATTCCCATGAAAGCTAAATTAAACGTTATTAAGTCCGTTGCTGGCGCGTTGCTTCTTGGCTCTGCCGTGAATGCAAGCGCCGCTGATCAGACCATCTTGAATACGTCTTACGATATCGCTCGTGAGCTGTTTGCCTCTTACAACCCTGTGTTCCAAAAACACTGGGAAGAAAAGACCGGCAACACCATCGAGATCAAACAATCCCACGCGGGATCATCTAAACAAGCCCGCTCTATCCTGCAAGGCCTACCTGCTGACGTGGTGACATTTAACCAAGTCACTGACGTACAAATCCTGGCAGACCGTGGTGCACTTGTGCCTAAAAACTGGAAAAGCCTGTTGCCAAACAACAGCTCGCCTTACTACTCCACTACGGCGTTCCTAGTGCGTAAAGGCAACCCTAAAAACATCCATGACTGGGGCGATCTAGCCAAAGAAGACGTGGGTCTGGTTTTCCCTAACCCAAAAACCTCTGGTAATGGCCGCTATACTTACCTTGCTGCTTTGGGTTACGCCCAAGATCAGTTTGGTAAAGACGCAACAGACAAGCAAAATGCCTTTTTGAAAACCTTCCTTGGCAACGTGTCTGTATTTGATACCGGCGGCCGTGGTGCAACCACGACTTTCGTAGAGCGCGGCATCGGTGATGTACTCATCACTTTTGAATCAGAAGTAAACAACATCCGTAACCAGTATGGCGCAGACCAGTACGAAGTTGTCGTACCGAAAACGTCTATCCTAGCGGAGTTCCCAGTGGCAGTGGTTGAGCGTAACGCTAAGAAAAACGGTACACTGGACGTCTCTACTGAATATTTGAACTACCTATACAGTGAAGAATCGCAACGCCTACTGGCTGGCTTTAACTACCGTGTTCACAACGAAACAGTCAAAGCTGAAGTTGCGGATCGCTTCCCTGAAGTAAAACTACTAACGGTTGAAGAGATCGCTGGCGGTTGGCCACAAGCGATGTCTGATATCTTTGCTAACGGCAAGCAGCTAGACCAGCTACAACGCCGCTAAGCAGTGAGTAAGAGTGCCAAAGCACTCAAGCTATGTAAGAGCATTGATTAGCCGGGCGCCAAGTACCCGGCTTTCGCGTCTCTAAACTAATATGAGTCATTCGCACATCATTCGCCAAGGAGCGAACCAGCATGTCCACATCATTAAGCGTCGCCAGCGCTAAACCTCGCCATAAGCGAGTCTTGCCTGGCCTCGGTCTCAGCCTCGGCAGCTCGCTGTTTTTCATCAGCTTGATTCTCTTGTTGCCAATGACAGGCTTGATCATGCAAACCGCCGACATGGGGTGGTCTGAATACTGGCGCGTCATTACCGACGAGCGAGTGGTGGCAAGTTACAAAGTAACCATTTGGGCGGCGGTCATTGCCTCCGTTTTCAACGGAGTATTTGGCTTATTGTTGGCTTGGGTGTTAGTGCGTTACGAATTCCCAGGGAAACGTATTTTAGATGCCTTGGTAGATCTTCCCTTTGCACTGCCCACAGCCGTGGCGGGTATTACCTTGGCAACGCTTTATGCACAAAATGGCTGGTACGGCGAGTTCTTAGAGCAATGGGGCATTAAAGTGGCCTATACGCCTCTGGGTATCATAGTCGCCATGTCCTTCACCAGCATTCCTTTTGTGGTGCGTACGGTGCAGCCGATTCTTGAGGAGCTGTCCCCAGAGGAAGAAGAAGCAGGTATTACCTTAGGAGCCTCAGATTGGGCCGTGTTTCGGCGTGTGATCATGCCTTCCCTTTGGCCTGCGTTAGTCACAGGGGTGGCCTTGTCTTTTACCCGCAGTCTGGGCGAATTTGGCGCGGTGATTTTTATCGCGGGCAACATGCCTTACATCAGTGAGATCACGTCACTCATGATCTTTGTCAGTTTGCAGGAGTTTGACTTCCCTGCGGCCAGTGCGATTGCTTCTGTGGTGTTGATCGCGTCCTTAGTATTGCTGTTCGCAATCAATATTTGGCAAGCGCGCTACCTGAAGCGCTTACACGGACGTTAGGAAGGAGTCAGCATCATGTCATCGAAACAGAGACATCAACAGCGAATTGGCGATAGCCCAGCCGTAAAATACACCCTGATTGGCATTACTCTAGTGCTGACCCTGTTACTGTTGGTCGTGCCGTTAGTGAGTATTTTCCAAAAGGCCTTTATTGATGGTTTAGCCGTGTACTGGCAAAGCCTTGCAGAGCCAGACACTCTACATGCCATTGGCTTAACCCTATTCGTGGCATTACTCACCGTGCCCATTAACCTTGTGTTTGGGGTTTTACTGGCTTGGGCGGTGACACGCTTTGAGTTCCCCGGTCGTAAACTGCTGATGACCTTAATGGACATTCCGTTTGCGGTATCTCCGGTGGTCGCGGGTCTTCTGTACTTGTTGCTGTATGGCAGCAATGGCTGGATCGGTGAATGGTTGTTTGAAAATGACTTGCAGCTGATGTTCGCTTGGCCGGGCATTGTCATGGTGACCGTATTCGTCACCTGTCCATTTGTGGCACGGGAACTGATTCCCTTGATGCAACAACAGGGCCGAGAAGACGAAGAAGCCGCCGTGATTTTGGGGGCATCCGGTTGGCAATTATTCCGCCGTGTGACCTTACCCAACATTAAATGGGCCTTGCTCTATGGTGTGATCTTAACCAATGCCCGAGCGGTGGGTGAGTTCGGTGCGGTCTCCGTGGTATCAGGTAACATCCGTGGCGAAACCAACACCTTGCCTCTACATGTGCAGTTATTGTACGAGGATTACCAGGCCACCGCCGCATTTGCCAGCGCATCATTACTGGCGTTAATTGCCTTGATTACCCTGATTTTTAAAGCCTTCGTTGAATGGCGCCAAGAGCGCGCCCAAGAAGCAGAGTCGAAACACTAATAGGTGACAGTATGAGTATTCGCTTAGATAACATCTCAAAAACATTCGGTAAGTTCCAAGCTTTGTCGCCTATGTCTCTTAACATCGACGAAGGCGAAATGATCGGTTTGCTAGGCCCTTCAGGTTCGGGGAAAACCACCCTACTGCGCATTATTGCAGGCTTAGAGGGAGCGGATTCCGGCAACATTAAATTTGGCGAACGTGACGTGACCAACATACATGTACGTGACCGCCATGTGGGCTTTGTATTCCAGAACTATGCTTTGTTTCGCCATATGACGGTGGCTGACAACGTAGCCTTTGGTCTTGAAGTAATGGACAGCAAGCATCGTCCTGACAAAGCTGAGATCCAACGCCGTGTGCGCCATTTGTTAGAAATGGTACAACTTGAGCATCTTGCCAATCGCTTCCCCGCACAACTGTCTGGGGGACAAAAGCAACGTATCGCCTTAGCCCGCGCCCTCGCGACTAAGCCGGATGTTTTGCTATTGGATGAACCTTTTGGTGCCCTAGATGCCAAGGTTCGTAAGGAGCTGCGCCGCTGGTTACGCGGTCTACATGATGAGTTAGGGTTCACTAGCGTGTTCGTTACCCATGACCAAGAAGAAGCCTTAGAGCTATCTGACCGTGTGGTCGTGATGAGTAATGGTCGTATCGAGCAGGTAGATGAACCAGCGGCCCTATACGCTCAGCCAAACAGTCGCTTTGTGTTTGATTTCCTAGGCAATGTGAACGTGTTTGAGGGTCAATTTGAGCAAGGCCGTTGGTACAACGACCAAGCTTGGGTACAAGCCCCAAACAAAGAACAAGCACTTGGCTCAGGCCAATTGTACGTTCGCTCCCACGAGTTGGCCTTACGCAGTGAGCCCACCCAACAGGCCGCGTTGCCCTTAAAGGTTATCGCAGTGAACCCTATCGGTGCGGAAGTGCGGGTAGAGCTCGCGCCTTACGAATGGCAATCGGAGCAGATCTGGGAAGCGGATCTAAGCCATGGGGATTACCATCGCCATCCTGTTAAGCGAGGCGACATTGTTTACGCGGAACCTCAGGCAGGTTACTTCTTCCGCGACGGCGTCGACCAAGCCCCTGAATCACTTCAATGGACACCCGTGCAACAGGGCCTTCACGCCTAGAACCCAGTTCCTAAGTGTGACTCTCTTTGACGAGTGACACTTAGGACAGTCTTCCTTTCGCGCCTTTCTGTTGTATGCTTGGACAGCATGTCACCGTGTCCCTGTAGTCAATCTGAGAATTTATGGCGCTAACAACCAGTAAACGCATCGCCTGGATCGGTATCGCTTGGTGCGTTCTTTCCATCTTTATCGCCATTGGCGTCGGCAAGCTGTCCAAAGACTTGGGCTATCAAGCACTCCATGACGAGGTGTCTGACCGTCTGCTAGCGTCTATTCATCGAGTCCGTGGTGCCCTGAATGCATTCCATTACTTGCCTTTTTTGCTGACCCAGAACGAAGATGTGATTCAACTGGTGGACCAAGCCAGTGGTCTAGAAACCACCGAGCTGGCAGACAAGGTATCCCGATATTTGGAACAAACCAACCTGGTGGCCGGGGCCTCTGGTCTGTTCATCGTCAGCCAAACAGGCCGCACGGTTGCCTACAGTGATTGGCGGGATCAGCAATCCTTGTCTCCCAGTAACTTCGCCCAGTTACCACTCTTTCAGCTGGCAGAACGGGGCGAAGAAGGCCGCTTTTATGAGAATCCACCGCACTCCCAAGCGTTTTATTACCTATCGGCTCCCATCTACAAGCAAACCCAGTTTGTGGGTGCCGCCATCGTTCGTATCGACCTAGAGCAACTGCTGCCGGATTCTCCGCCTGACGAATGGTTTGCCATCAGCGATGACTCCGATGTGATTTTTATCGCCTCACAACCGGAGTGGCTGCGCCAACTTAAACCCAACATTGCCGACCAATCCAGCATTCCCCTATCAAACGGTATTAACGCCAGTCTCTGGACCATTGAGCGACAGCATTTTATCACCCAAAGCGTACGCCTTGATGATCTGGGCTGGACCTTTACCACCCTAGTGTCTGCCCGTTCCAACGAGCGTTATAGCAACATGCTGGCGACCATTACCGTAGCGGTTCTTTGGATCCTTGGAGTGTTAATGCTTTACCTTAGAGAGCGCCAGCTCAAGAAGATCTCACAACAGGAAACCCGCACCGCCTTAGCCCGCAGTGCCGAGCAACAGCGCTATATCATCAGTAACGCGGAAGTGGGTCTGGTCACTTTGAACAAAACCGGCCACATTCGTTTTATTAACCCCAAAGCCGCCCAGCAGTTTAACCTTTCCCCAGAACAGGCCATCGGCCAACCCATTGGCGAGTTATTAACGGATGTCCCCTCATCCTCTGCCCTTGGGCGAGCATTGAGTCAATTTGGCCAAGAACACTTTATCCCTGTGGTGGGAGCAGAAGCTCGAGGGGTACGCCAGCCTGATCAAACCTTCCCTGCCCTGATTTCTTTACGGGTGATTCATCATTTGCCTGAATACGAATACCTTGCAACAGTCGTTGATATCAGCCGCCGAAAACAGCTCGAACAAGCCTTGCTAACAGCCAATGAATCCCTTGAGCAAAAGGTTCAAGAGCGTACCCAAGCTCTCGAAAACGCCCAGCAGGAACTGGTGCAAACCAGCAAAATGGCCGCCCTAGGGCGTATGTCTACCGCCGTAGTCCATGAGTTAAATCAGCCCCTCACAGCCATGCGTACCTATATCGCTATCAGTCGCCAACTGCTTAACGAGCCAGACATGGTGAAGGAAAACCTGACCTTACTGGACGACCTTACTGAACGCATGGCGGTTATCACGTCCCAGCTGAAAACCTTTGCCTACAAAAAACCCGAACACGTGCACCCCGTGTCTCTCAGCACGGCCATTAGTCAAACTCAAATGCTGCTACGCCAGCGCCTAGAGCAAGAAGCGGTGACCCTAGATATCCAAGGAATCAATCCCGAGCACAGTGTACTCGGTGATAATGCCCGAGTAGAGCAAGTCCTAGTCAACTTAGTCAGCAATGCCTGCGATGCGTTAGAAGCGACGCCAGAAAAATGTATCCGTATGGCGTCTCAAGCAACGGTGAATCAGCTCATACTCACTGTAGAAGACAATGGTCCAGGCATCGCCCCCGACCACCAAGAACAATTGTTCGAGCCCTTCTTTACCACCAAGTCCATTGGCAGTGGCTTAGGGCTCGGATTGGCCATTGTTGCGGCCATCATTCGTGATTTAAAGGGCACCATTCGGGTGGATAAGAGCCCTATGGGGGGCGCACGTTTTACCCTAGTATTATCTAGCGCCAACACTATTGATTAGATAAAAAGAGTCACTATGCAAACACATTCACGAGGCACTGTTCTGTTAGTTGATGACGAAGCCATGATCCGGCAAGCCACAGCAAAATGGCTACAAATGGCAGGTTTAGAAGTCATCAGCGCCAGCTCCGCTGAAGAAGCCCTGACACACCTGAGTGAAGAATTCCGAGGCATCTTATTAACCGATGTAAAGATGCCCGGCATGAGTGGATTAGAGCTGATGCAGGTGGCCCACGAACGCATCCGTGACCTTCCGGTAATCTTGATCACAGGCCACGGAGACATCGACATGGCGATCCAAGCCATGCGCGACGGAGCCTATGACTTCATCGAGAAACCCTTTGTCCCAGAGCGCTTAGTAGAAACCCTATTGCGGGCCTGCGAAAAGCGTAGCCTAATGATCGAAAATCTAAGACTGCAAAATGACATCGCCACCCGCTCAGGTCTAGATGGCAAGCTCATCGGCATCTCCCCCGCTATTCAGCGCCTCAAGCGGGAATTACTGGCCTGCGCTGAGATGGATACCAATGTCATCATTTACGGGGAAACAGGCAGCGGTAAAGAGCTGGTCGCCCAGTGCTTGCACGAATTTAGCCATCGCAAACACAAACGCTTTGTCCCCATAAACTGCGGTGCTATTCCGGAACACCTAATCGAAAGCGAGCTATTTGGCCACGAAGCTGGGGCCTTTACTGGCGCAGCAAAACGTCGCATCGGACGCTTTGAGCATGCGGACGGAGGCACCCTGTTTTTGGACGAGATCGAAAGCACGCCTCCCCATTTGCAAATCAAAATACTGCGGGCCTTGCAGGAAGGTCAAATAGAGCGCCTCGGCTCCAATCAGACCATTCCTGTAAATATTCGAGTCATCGCGGCGTCCAAAGCAGACCTGCGGGAAGACGAGAATTTCCGTCAGGATTTGTATTATCGTTTAAACGTGTCCCAACTGTTTCTGCCACCTCTTCGGGAGCGTCCAGAAGATGTGCCTCTATTGTTTATACATTATGTGAATCAAGCGGCCAGTGAGCGGGATCGCACCAGCCGCCAGTTGAGTAGCCAAGATGAGCGCATCCTCCGCAGCCATCAATGGCCCGGGAACGTTCGGGAGCTTAAAAACATTGCCATTCGCTTCGCCCTGGACACCCGTGCAAGCCTTGCGGATTTGATTAATGGCCAGCCCAGCGTACAACCCAATGAAGACATCGAACACAAACCCCTGCCCTTGGCGATCCAAGTAGCGGCTTTTGAAGAAGAAGTGATCAAGCGCGCGTTACAAAGACACCAAGGCAACATCAAAGCGGTGATGGATGAGCTAGATCTGCCTCGTCGAACTCTTAACCAAAAAATGACTAAGTTCGGCCTAAACCGCTCCGACTATGTCTAATGGCGTTGTTCCTCTGAGCAATCGGCAAAATCACGCCGATTGCTCCAAATTCAGGGGAATTACCCCATTAAAACTTGCTTTAACACCCTCCCCATCCGCCAGCCAGTAACAAATGAGCCAATTTTTGCTTATCGAATTTCACGCAATAAGCAAGATTTTGCTCATAAGGATAATAAACTTTCCGCTTAAATAATAAATAAATCCAATTTAATCAAATGGTTATATGATTTATCCAACATTGGCATTGGCTTTGCCTATACTCTCATATGTGAGAGCGAGGACGCTCTTTCAGACTCCTCTGAATAACAACAAAGACAGATAGGAAACCACACAATGAAAATGAGTAAACGCACGCTAATCAAAGCTATGAGCGCCACTTTAATCATGGGTACTGCAGCAGGCACTGTCGGCCTAGCTCAGGCAGCTGACGCCAAGCGCTCCTACGTACTTGCGACGGCTTCTACAGGTGGTACGTTTTACCCAGTGGGTGTCGCCCTAGCCACTCTCACCAAAGTAAAACTTGAACCAACCATCGGCATGTCCATCTCTGCCATCAACTCAGCAGGCTCTGGCGAAAACATCAAACTGATGCGTGAGGACGAAGCTCAGCTTTCAATCCTTCAAGGTCTTTACGGCGCTTGGGCATGGGAAGGGGAAGGCCGCATGGCCAACGAAGGTCCACAAAAGAACCTGCGCTCCATCACCATGTTGTGGCAAAACGTTGAGCAGTTCGTTGTGAAATCCGACTACGTTAAATCTGGCACCATCACGGATATGAACAACCTTGCCAGCGAAAAATTCTCTATCGGTACGAAAAACTCAGGGACAGAAGGCTCTGGTCTAACCCTACTGAACAACATGGACATAGCGGTCGATGACCTAGACATGGCTTACATGGGGTATGCGGCGTCTGCTGATGCTCTTCAAAACGGCACCATCGACGGCATGAACATTCCTTCTGGTGTCCCAACTAGCGCCATTACTCGTGCCTACGCAGCCCTAGGTAACGACATCACAGTATTGGATTTCTCTGACGAGCAAATCGCTCAAGCCAATGGCAACTACCAGTTGTGGACACGCTTTGAGATCCCTGCCAATACTTACCCAGGCCAAACGAAGGCGATCAACACCATCGCACAGCCTAACTTCCTAGCCGTACGTGACGACATGTCTGAAGAGGACGTGTACCAACTCACTAAAACCATCTACGAAAACCTACCGTTCCTAAACGGCATTCACAAAGCAACCAAAGCCATGTCGATTGAAAAAGCCATCGCTGGTTTACCAGTACCACTTCACCCAGGTGCTGCCCGTTACTACCGTGAAGCCGGTCTGACTATCCCTGCTCACCTTATTACTGAGTAAGCTAGCCAGCATTAAACGGAACTTGCGTTAAGAGGGGCTTCTGGCCCCTCTCATTCCCTGCCAATTGGCAATTGATTCACTCACATCTGTGAGTCTTAACACTTATGACAGGTTGTTGATTATGTCTGAGACGACTCAGGGCACCCACGATCAAGAAATGGAAGACAAGCTCAAAGGCTTGGAACTTGCCCAACGGGAAGAGACCTCCACCACAGGACGCTTTATTTACTGGGCTGGAGTACTGTTCGCCCTTGCGCATATTTATTTCAATACCATTGGTACCATGTCAGAGCTTTGGGTGTCAGCCATTCACTTCAGCGGCTTTGCCTTAATTTGTGCGTTAATGGTGCCAGGATTTAAGGTTGCCAGTCAGTCTGGTCAACGGTGGGTATTGGCCTTTGATATCTGTATTGGCTTACTCGCCATTGGCACCACCATCTACCTGATGTTGTTTGAAGACGCTCTTTATGATCGAGGTGTGACCTTTATCACCAGCGATTGGGTGGTCTCTTTCATCGCCATTGCCATTGCCCTAGAGCTCACTCGACGTACCACGGGCTGGTTTATCCCCACTATGATTTTGGTGGCACTTACCTATGTATTTTGGTGGGGGCCTTATATCGATGGCATCTTTGGTTTTGCTGGCCTGAGCCTTGAGACGGTTATGTTCCGTTCTTACTTCTCTTCAGAGGGGATGTTTGGCTCCATTGCCCGTATCTCATGGACTTACGTGTTCATGTTTATCTTGTTCGGTGCTTTCTTGGTTAAATCTGGTGCTGGTGATTTCATCATTGAATTGTCACGTTGTGCTGCGGGCCGTTTTGTAGGCGGTCCGGGGTTCGTTGCGGTATTAGGCTCTGGGTTGATGGGCTCAGTGTCGGGTTCATCCGTTGCCAACACGGTATCCACTGGGGTGATCACCATTCCTATGATGCGTAAAGCAGGCTTTCCAGCACGTTTCTCTGCTGGGGTAGAAGCGGCCGCTTCTACCGGTGGGCAATTGATGCCG
The DNA here is from genome assembly GCF_055388305.1 of Marinomonas vaga. Classification (NCBI taxonomy): domain Bacteria; kingdom Pseudomonadati; phylum Pseudomonadota; class Gammaproteobacteria; order Oceanospirillales; family Oceanospirillaceae; genus Marinomonas; species Marinomonas vaga. The sequence continues at coordinate 1,566,261 of NZ_AP043903.1, read as the reverse complement.
CCTGTTATGGGGGCCGGTGCCTTCATCATGGCCTCTTACACCCAGATCCCATACGTTGAGATCATTGCTGTTTCAACCTTGCCTGCACTGCTCTACTTTATGTCAGTCGGCTTTTATGTGCGGGTCGAAGCCATGCGCTCCCACGCCCATGCAGTGGAGCTTGAGAGCCGCAGCTTCGGTGAAGTGTTTAAAGAAGGCTGGCACTTCCTATTACCCTTAGCGGTATTGGTTGCCTTACTCATCTATGGCTTCACCCCAACTTACGCGGCGGGCATTTCCATCCTGGCAGTAATTGTGTCTTCTTGGTTGTCGAAGAATCCAATGAAACCAAGAGACATCCTAGACGCCTTAGCACAGGGCTCCCGTAATATGGCCACCACCGCCATTTTGCTCATCGCGGTCGGACTTGTGGTCAACGTGGTAGCCATGACAGGCATAGGTAACACCTTCTCCTTGATGGTATCCGAGTGGTCCAATGGCAGCCTATTGATCATGTTGGCCTTAGTAGCGTTAGCGTCTTTGATCTTAGGTATGGGGCTTCCTGTAACGGCGGCTTACATCGTCTTGGCAACCCTGTCTGCCCCTGCTCTGTACAACCTGATTGCCGAGTCCCATTTGATCAGCCTTGTGGTGGCGGGCAATTTGCCTGAAGAAGCCAAGGTCATCTTTATGTTGATTGACCCAGAAAAATACGCGCTGCTGTCCATGCCCATGAGCCAAGCCGATGCCACCGCCTTGATTGCTCAAGTACCACCGGATTTCCGTGGTCAATTACTTGAACAAGCGGTAGACCCAACGGTCTTGAGCGCAGCACTGCTGTCAGCACATATGATCATTTTCTGGTTATCTCAAGACTCTAACGTAACGCCTCCGGTCTGTTTGACGGCCTTTGCCGCCGCAGCGATTGCGAAAACCCCGCCGATGGCAACGGGCTTTACTGCTTGGAAAATCGCAAAAGGTTTGTACATAGTGCCACTGCTATTAGCCTACACCAACTTCATCGGTGGCGAAGCCCAAGACGTGTTACGTATCTTCGTATTCGCCTTGTTTGGCATCTATGCCTTTGTGGGCTTTATGGAAGGGTATTTAGAAGGCCCACTGAATATCTTGATGCGCTTACTGTCCGGTGTTGCGGCCTTGCTTATGCTTTGGCCACATCACAATATTCTCATCGACAGTGCTGGTTTGGTGTTGTTTATTGGTCTGTTTATTCTCAGCCGCAAACGCCGCCAAGCAATCGCCTAAAAAGGCCACACAAAAAAAGGGAGCTGATTAGCTCCCTTTTTTATGTTCGCTTCACGACAACCATTACAACTGGGTCAGTACCTTTAAATGGCTAAACACAGCCCGACCTAAGGCATCAGCGTTATAACCACCTTCCAACACAGAAATAATACGACCTTGGCTATGGCGAGCCGCCACATCCATGAGCTTTTCCGTTAGCCAAACAATGTCACTTTCCCGCAGGCGCAACTGCCCCATGGGGTCCTCTGCTAACCCATCAAACCCAGCTGAAATCATAATCAATTCTGGCGCAAAGGCTTCAAGTTTTTCGAATAACTCTGCCTCGTAGGCACGACGAAAATCTTCCCCTTTGGAGCCCTTTTCTAATGGCATGTGAACAATATTGTCATGGGATGCGCCGGGGTCTGGGTAGGGAAACAATGGGTATTGATAACTGGAGGCGTACAGCACATTGGGACTGGCTTGAAAGATGTTTTCGGTACCATTGCCATGGTGTACATCAAAATCAATGATGGCGATGCGCTGCACCCCATATTGATTGAGGGCATGTCGCGCCCCCACAGCAATGTTGTTAAACAAACAAAAGCCCATGGCACGGTCGTACTCCGCATGGTGACCCGGGGGACGTACCGAACAGAAGGCATTTTCCACTTCCCCAGACATGACCATATCGACCGCTTGTACCACGGCACCAGAGGCCCGCAGAGCAGCATCTAGGGTATTTGGCATCATTAATGTTTCTTGATCCAATTCCACATGGCCCTCTGCTGGCGCCTTAGCAAAAATAGACGCCACATAATCAGGATCGTGGGTGTCATTGAGTTGCTCTAAGGTCACCTCTTGGGCTTCACGCCAGCGTAGGAAGTCCATCAGTTGCCCTGCGATGAGTCGGTTCTGAATCGCTTCTAAACGTTCTGGTGATTCTGGGTGGTCGGCTCCCAGTTGATGCGCTTCGCACAAGGGATGCGTCACATAGGCAGTGGTCATTAGCAGGTCCGATTGTCTAAACTGTTCACCCAGATCAAGGGTGTCTGTTATTGTTATTCAATGTCGATTGATACAAGGCTACTATGTATCTAGGCTTCAACAAAGCCTGTCAGTCATATGAAGCCACACATCCATATCAGCAGCCTATCCGACATTGGTCTAGACTGCTAAAGAAACTGTGCATTCTCTGTCGTTGAGCGAAGGCCCTATCGCCGAGACGTTCGCTACAGGCTACTCAGGGAGACACTTGCATGCCCCAACACGCTCTGCAACCTTTGCTGGCGCCATCTTCCATCTTAGTCTTCACGGGGGAAGATGGCCAAAGTCCGCTGCTCTTGGCAGTGCTTCGCGCCCTGTCCTATGGTGGGCGCCGTGGCGTGACGACCCTTTTGGGCGTGCGTCCAGACGACGCTGTGGGCACTTTGCCGTTTGACCATATCAAGCACTTGAATGACATACAAAAAACGCCAGACCTAGCCATATTAGCGGGGGAAACTAACACCCCTTTGGTCTCCCTCATTGAACAATGCGGCGACGCAGGTATTGCTGCTTTATTAGTCTTAACGGGCACCCATGAATCACCAGATGACATCCAAAAAGCCGCCCGCCAGCACAACGTTCGCTTAATGGGCCCCAACAGTTTTGGTATTTGCCGCCCTAAACAAGGCTTCTCTGCATGGCTTGGCCTTACTCAGCCATTAGCGGGACGCCTTGCCCTCTTGTCTCAATCAGGCACAGTGGCCAGCGCTCTTGTGGACTGGGCCACTTGGCAGGGTATTGGCTTTTCACAGGTGGTGTCCATGGGCAGTCCGGTGGATGTGATGCCATCCCAAATACTCGACTTCCTATCTAACGACTTCGAGAGCCAATCCATCTTGATGTACTTACAAAAGATTGGCTCCACCACACGCTTTTTGAGCAGTTTGCGTGCGGCCAGCCGATCCAAACCCGTGGCCGTGGTCACCGAACACAATGTAGGGGCCGATCCTCGCGTATTAGACGCAGCCCTAAGTCGAACAGGCGCGGTACGTGGTCGTCGGTTAAATGATTTAGTCGCTGCAGCATCGGTCATGACCAATGCTCGACGGGTCAAAGGCGGCTCTCTAATGGTCATTGGCAACGGGGCTGGCCCAGGGGAACTCGCCGCCCAGCGGGCAGAAGAGCTCAACGTCAGCTTGTTGACCCCCAGCGAGTCACTGCGAAACCAGCTTGAAACCACTATGGCAGGCCGTGGCAGCGTTGGCCGCATTACCACTGCTTGGGCCAGCTGTGACGCAGATTTGTTTGTGGAGCTGGCGAACACCGCACTGCAGGATAAAGAATGTGGTGCCGTTCTGTTAATGCTCAGTCCCACCGCCCTGATCAACATTGCCTCCTTGTACGATCAAGTCCTCCAACTCCATAAGAAGCAAAAGAAGCTGGTAATGGTATGTATGCTAGGGGGCGGGCACATGGTGGCCATGCGCACACGCATTAACGAGGCAGGTATCCCTACGTTTAGAACCCCAGAAGCGGCCATTGAAGGTTTCCAATTCCTCGAGCAATTCCAGCGCAACCAGCTACTCGCAAAGCAAACACCTGATAGCCACGCTTTCCGATTTAACATTGATGTGGCTGCCGCCAGAGCCCAGCTAAAAGACTTGATCAAAGCAGGGAACACTTCCCCCAGTGCTGAAGATTTAAAGGGCGTTTTTGACTTATTCAACTTCCGTTTAATCGCTCGTCGCCAAGCCAACTATGTGCTGCAAGCGCCCATACATCTACGTGCCTTTCGAGACCCCGTATTTGGGCCAGCGATTGGCTTGTCTTTGGAAGGGGCAAACCAGTGGCACCACCAAACGGAAGCCGTCGCCCTACCGCCCTTGAACACCATCTTGGCGAAAGATTTGATCCACCGGGCCTTTCCCTCGGTGGAAGAATCCTTCGAGCTGGAAGACCTACTGCGCAGCTTCTCCACCATGGTGTGCGAGCTACCGGAATTTGAAAGCCTGTCCTTGGCGGATGTGCGGATCCATGACAGCGGCAGTATCTTTGCGGATGTGAGCGCCACATTAAAAAGCTGCCCTAAGCTGAAGCGCTACGAACACTTGGCGATCCAGCCTTACCCTCGCCAATGGGTCAAGCAAGTCACCTTGAAAGATGGCCAAGACATTACGCTACGGCCCATCTTGCCACGGGATTCATACATGATGGCGGATTTCGTTAAGAATCTGTCCCATGAAAGTCGCTATTTCCGCTTTATCGCCAATATTTCAGAGCTGACACCACGAATGATCTCCAGCTTGTCCCACATTGATTACGACCGAGAAATGGCCCTTATCGCGGTAGGAGAACAAGACGGACAACCTCAACTCATGGGAGCGGCACGCTTCAGCGACAATTTTGATGACAGCAGCTGTGAATTTGCTGTTGTCATTGGAGATGAACACCAAGGACAAGGACTGGCCGCCTTATTGATGCGCCGCCTCTTCTTAGTGGCGCACTTCAAAGGCATCAAAGAAATGAAAGGCACTGTGCTGGCACAAAACAAGCGCATGATCGATTTCTGCCGCCGCATTGGCTTCACCATCAAGCGAGACCCAGACGACATTAGTCTTGTCACCGCTTACGTGCGCTTAACACCTAAGTTCATCGACGGGGTCAAAGACGCCCTGAAAAAATCCTCCGCCCACAAAAAAGCCGACTGACCCGATAGGGACGTCGGCTTTAGCATGGCTAACTGACGATTACTTCAAATTGTCAGGACCAAATGAAAACGGCAACAGCTCGTTCATGGAAAGGGTTTTACGGACACCTTCTGGAGAACAGATATGGATCTGGGTATGTTCGTCAGCAAACTCACGAATCCTCTGACGACAACCACCGCAAGGCGTCACCAACTCCACACCCTTGCCCATCACATAGATCTGACGGATTCGATGCTCGCCACCCATCACCATAGCGGAAATGGCCCCTGCTTCTGCGCAAGTGCCTTCTGGGTAAGACGCATTCTCCACATTACAGCCAGAGAACACCGCTCCCGATTCCGTCTCAATCACCGCACCCACCTGAAATTTAGAGTAAGGCACATAGGCCCTACTCATAGCTTGCTCGCTCAGCTGGAGCCAGTCGTCATGATTCGACATTAGGCACGTTCCTTCACATACGGCTTACCGATGGCTTTTGGTCCCACCGCTTTACCGATAAAGCCCGCCAACAAGAGCACCGTCAGCACGTATGGCAAGACTTCAATCGCCTGAACCGGCACTTCCCCGATACCCGGCAAAGACACACCTTGTAAGCGCACCGCTACGGCATCCAAGAAACCAAACAACAGACAAGCAAACAGCACAGGCACTGGACGCCACTTACCAAAGATCAAAGCAGCCAAGGCCATGTAGCCTTTACCGGCACTCATATCCTTCAAGAAGCCTGCGTTGTGAGCAGTGGACAAGTAAGCCCCTGCGATACCACACAAGACACCACAGATGATCAAAGCGCGGTAACGCACCAGCGCCACCGAGATACCTGCGGTATCCACCGCATGAGGGTTTTCCCCCACGGCACGCAAACGCAAGCCAAAACGTGTTTTAAACACCACCCAATAAGTGGTTGGCACCATGGCAAAGGCCAAGTACACCAAAATATTATGACCGCTCAGCAATTCAGAATAGATTAGGCCAATCACAGGCACGTCTGCTAATTGCTCCGCAAACGGAAAGATAATCGGGGTAAAACGCGCGTCACCAGTAAGAGCTGGAGTCTGACCACCTTGGTTAAACCAATCCAGACCTAAGGTCACAGTTAACCCTGCCACTATGGTGTTAATCGCCACACCAGACACGATGTGATCACCACGGTGAGTAATACAAGCAAAGCCGTGAATCAGCGCCAAAAACACCGATGCGGCAATCGCGAACAATAGCCCTAGCCATGCAGAACCAAATACAGCGGCTGCGGCTGCGGCAGCAAACGCCCCCGCCAACATCTTGCCTTCAAGACCGATATCAACGATACCAGAGCGCTCTGAAAACAAGCCAGCTAAGGCCGCCAAAATCAAGGGTGTCGATACGCGTAAGGTCGCATCGAGAATCAGTATTAATGTTTCAAACATACCGCGCTCCTATGCTGCCGCTTTGCGTAAGAAATAGCCTTCAATTCGGCCTTTAAACATGTTTTCCAGCGCCCCAGAGAAGAGGATCACTAGACCTTGGATCACTACCACGATTTCAGGTGTGATGCTTGGAATCTCAAAAGCCAACTCCGCACCACCTTGGTACAAGGCACCAAACAAAATCGCAGCCAAAATAATTCCGATTGGGTGGTTACGCCCCATCAACGCTACCGCAATCCCAGCAAAGCCATAGCCTGCGGTAAAGTTTAGCAACAGGTTGTGGTTAACCCCCATGATTTCGTTGACGCCCACCAAACCCGCGAACGCACCTGAGATCAGCATCACCCAAATGGTCACTTTGGCATTATCAATCCCTGCATAACGTGCCGCTGTAGGGTTCGTGCCCACAGTACGTAGCTGGTAGCCCCAACGGGTATGCCAGACCAAGGCCCAATAAATCACACAGCCTAACAAGGCTAGGATAAAGGCTAGGTTCAAGGGCGAGTCACCAATGTCTAGGCCAAGAGGCGTGAAGATGTCATGCAAATAAGGTAGCCAAGCACTTTCTTGGAAAGTACGGCTAATTGGCGACATCATGCCTTCTTCTTTTAGCCAGTTCACCATTAGATAAACCATCAAGGAGGAGGCAATGAAGTTGAACATGATGGTCGTGATTACGATGTGACTACCACGTCGAGCCTGCAAATACGCTGGAATGTATGCCCAAGCAGCACCAAAGACCGCGCCACCAATAATGGCCAAGGGGGCGATAATGATCAGTGGCATGGAGCTGTCTAACCATAGGCACAACAAGCCCACGCCCAAACCACCGATATAAGCCTGACCTTCCCCACCGATGTTAAACAGCCCCGCCTTGAAGGCGATAGAGACCGCAAGACCGGTGAAGATTAAGTTCGTAGCGTAATACAGGGTGTAACCGATACCTTCGTCATAACCAAACGCACCGTATAAAAGATAGCCTGCCGCTTCGAATGGGTCCTGACCAATGGCCACAAATACCAAACCCGAAACAAAGAAGGCTAGCAGAATATTTAACAGTGGGATCAAGCCTACGCTGACCCAAACAGGGACTTTCGCCTGACTCATGGGTTTGCTCCTTGTCCCTCGTTCCACGCATTGGCCATCATCAAGCCAAGGGTGCGTTCATCCGCTTCGCTGGCAGGGACTTCGCCCACCACAGCGCCATCAAACATCACAATAATTCGATCACTCAAAGCCATAATTTCATCAAGTTCCACGGACACCAGCAAAATGGCTTTGCCTGCATCCCGTAGTTTAACAATCTGCTCGTGAATGTTTTCAATCGCCCCTATGTCTACCCCACGGGTAGGCTGGCCGATCAACAACACATCTGGGTTTTGCTCCACTTCACGAGCGATAACAATCTTCTGCTGGTTACCACCAGAGAAATTCGCCGTTTTTAACAGAGGGTTTGGAGGACGCACATCCCAATCCGCCATGCGCTGTTCACACTCTTTGAACATCGCTTTACGGCTCATCAACCAGCGACCGTTATAAGCTTCTGAATTGTGGTATCCCAACACGGCCGCTTCATAGGCTTCAAACCCTGTCACCAAGCCCATCTTATGTCGGTCTTCTGGCACATGAGCCATCTTTAGCTCACGCATCTGTGCCGCGTCTTTGGGGGCGTTAGGCGTAATGGTTTGACCGGCAAATTCAATCGACCCAGACGACATGGTTGCGATGCCTGACAGCACGTTTAGCAACTCACTTTGACCATTACCGGATACCCCAGCAATACCTAGGATCTCACCGGCTTTCAGCTCCAAAGAAACCTTCTTCAGACGCTCAACCCCTTGCTCATCAAATAGAGACAAGTCTTTCGCTGACAAGACAGTTTGCTGTGGCGTAGCATCGTCTTTATTAACCTTAAGACGTACTTTTTTACCGACCATGAGCTCAGCAAGCTCTTCTTTATCAGTGGTGGCCGTTTCACGGTGGGCTACCATTTCCCCTTGACGCATAACCGAAACGTTATCCGTGGAGGCAAGAATCTCGCGCAATTTGTGGGTGATCAAAATCACCGTCACACCCTGCTCTTTCAGGGATTTCAGGATTCTGAATAGGTGATCCGCTTCCTGTGGTGTTAACACCCCAGTAGGCTCATCAAGAATCAGAATTTTGGCACCACGGTACAAGGCTTTGAGGATTTCTACACGTTGCTGCAAACCCACTGGCAGGTCTTCTACAATGGCATCAACGTCCACATCTAGGTGGTATTCAGACTCAAGGCGTTTGAGCTCTTCTCGAGCGGCATCAAGACCATGCTTGAGCACGGCACCGCCTTCCGCCCCCAATACGATGTTTTCTAGTACCGAGAAGTTCTCGACCAACATGAAATGCTGGTGAACCATGCCGATGCCTACTTTGATCGCATCTTGGGAATTACGAATATCGACTTTTTCACCATCAATGGAGATCGACCCCGTATCGGCTTCGTAAAAACCGTAGATGATGCTCATTAGAGTGGATTTCCCTGCACCGTTTTCACCAATGATGCCGTGAATGGTGCCAGTGGGTACTTGCAGACTGATGTCTTTGTTTGCCTGCACGGCGCCAAAGCGCTTAGAGATCCCTTCTAACTCGATTGCGTATGGAGGTGTTTGATTGCTCATAAACCGTTCTATTTAAGAATTCTAAACAAAAAAAAGCAGCTACTCGCCCTGTTAGCGAGCAGCTGCTTGACTACGTATTAGTAGTTACAAGTATTGTCTGACATGTAGTCATGTACTTGGATATCGCCACTGATGATGTGCTGCTTCACATCTGCAATTTTAGTCTTCATCTCTTCAGTGATTAGACTTGCGTTGTTGTCATCAAGCGCCCAATCAACACCGCCTTCTGCTAGGCCAAGTACCGTTAGACCAGATGTCCACTCACCCGCGTTCGCATCTGCAAACACCTTGTAGGCAGCCAGATCCACACGCTTAACCATTGAGGTCAGCATAGTGCCTGGTTGAATGTGGTTTTGGTTAGAGTCAACACCGATGGCCAATTTGCCTTCGTCTTTAGCGGCTTGGTAAACACCGATACCGGTACCCCCAGCAGCAGCGAAGACTACGTCAGCACCTTGAGAGAATTGGCTTTTCGCAAGCTCAGAACCTTTAGTCGGATCGTTGAACGCTGCACCAGTAGAGCCAGTCATGTTTTGAATGACAGTTGCATCAGACGTGATGTACTTGGCACCTTGCTCGTAACCACAACCAAATTTGCGGATCAGAGGGATGTCCATGCCACCCACGAAGCCCACTGTGTCTGTTTTAGAAGCCATAGCCGCCAAAGCACCCACTAGGAAGGAACCTTCGTGCTCTTTGAAGACAATAGACTGCACGTTTGGCTGATCAATCACACCATCAATGATGCTGAACTGGATCTCAGGGAAGTCTTGCGCCACTTTCGACACAGCAGACGCCATGTTGAAACCCACAGCAACGATTGGCGTGTAGCCACGTTTAGCCAAGCGGCGTAGGTTTTGCTCTACCTGAGCTTCGTTTTTAGGCTCAGATTCACGAACTTGAATACCTGTGTCTTCTGTGTACTTCGTAATACCGTTGTAAACACCTTCGTTGAAGGATTTATCAAATTTACCCGCTTGGTCATAAACCACTGCTGGTTTGATATCAGCAGCTTGGGCAGAAGCCGCTGCGATTGCTAGCGCTGTAGCAGATACAAGAAAGACACCTTTCATTCTCATTCCTCTTTATATTGGTCTGGGTAGCCCGCTTTTAAGATAAAGCTGGCTAATCGGTCAAAAATAAACTGATTACCGTTTGAGCGCAATCCTCGCTTGCACAATTGCACTATTATTTCAGGGAAACCCTAAACAATGCGGCGATTCCCTGTAAAAGGTAGACGTTGAACGCATTTTTCGCTGTGAAATTAAAAATCAGCAATAAACATGCCCAGACGCTATTTTTGACATTGCACGCAGTAAACAGTGCTGCGTTGCCCCTGACGAATTTCTTTCAATGGGGTTTGGCACACTCGGCAAGGCTGCTCGGCCCGACCATAGACCTTAAGCTCCTGTTTAAAGTACCCGGGCTTACCATCACCACCAATGAAATCACGCAGGGTCGTACCGCCCTGCTCAATCGCGGCGGCCAACACGAGTTTAATCTTCTCTACAAACACGGCTAAGCGGGCTTTGCTGATGTTGCCAGCAGCTCGGGTTGGACGAATCCCCGCCATAAACAGGGCCTCATTGGCATAGATATTCCCCACACCAACGACCACTTTACTGTCCATAATGAACTGCTTGATCGCCTGTTTTCGACCCCGAGTCTTAGCGTACAAATAGTCCACATTAAAGGCTTGTGTTAACGGCTCAGGACCTAGGTGATTCAGCAATTCATGGTCTGTCCAATTCCCTTCTTGCCACATCATGGCACCAAAGCGGCGTGGATCGGTATAACGCAAAACCGGTGACTGCGCACCAAAATGGATATCAACATGGTCATGGAACAGCGGCGGCGTATTGGGTTCCACAAAGTACAAGCTACCGGACATCCCCAAATGAATGATCAAGGTCCCAGCATCCGTATGCACACCAATGTATTTACCACGGCGAGTCACATCCCGCACCGTTTGATTAGGCAGCTTTTCAGATACTTCGGCAGGGATCGGCCAACGCAATTGAGGCTGGCGAATCTCAATGGCAGAAATGGTTTTATTTAGAATATGCGGCGCAATGCCGTTTTTGGTGGTTTCGACTTCGGGTAATTCAGGCAAAAGAAAACCTCCTTATATTGAAGCGTTCAAGTATAAGGAGGTTTCTCACTGTAGACACGCTTTAGCGTAACTTAAGCTTTACTGCCTACAGCTTGTAGCGGTTGTAGAAGTCCCCACACCGATGTCATTACACGTAAATGAGGCACCCGCGATCTGAGCATTACCAATGTCCACCCGGCTAAGGCTAGAAAGTCCTGCCAACGCTGCTTTAAAGTCCGCCACCGTCGTATCCGTAATATTGGAATCACGAATATCCAGTCTTTCCAACGACGTATAGGAAGCCACATCGAAATTCGAGATATCACCATTTTCTATCTCTAAACGCGTCATCTTAGATTTAGTGAAAGGTAAATCCCCTCCTAGATCGTATGTCGCTCTATTGGAAGAACCGGCTCCATATTTTAGTTTTATTCGCTCAAGTTTTGGTAATGAGTAATTGTCGAATGCATCATAAGAAGTAATATTGGTGTTCTGGATATCAAGAAACCTCAAACTACCATCAGAACCACTGACACCATCCAAAATAGTCACTAGATCAGTTCCGTCGATATCGGTATTAGAAAGTTCCAACTTTTCTATATTGGACCAAACAATTCCACCACTTACCAATTCAGCAAGACTTAAAGTAGCCTTCGCCGTGTTACCACTCACTCTTAACTCAGTAACGTTATTCCAAGTTGTATTCCATTGATCAAAATCCGTCACAACCCCTTCCGATATAGACAGTTTTCTCAAACTAGTCAGTCCATCAATTGCCGCGACATCGGTATTAGTTAATGGTAGCCCCCAGAAGAAAAGGAACTCTAGATTGGTCTTATCTGCACTTGTATCATTGATAAACGCCGCCAAATCAAATTTTTCGGGCCGATTATCAGAGTCATACTCAGAAAGCTCTAGCTTAATTAACTTCGTCATTGAATCGATAGCATCATAGCTTTCTAAATTCAAATCATCGCCATTGCTATCAACTTGATCACTAATCAACAACCATCTTAGATTGATTAAAGCTGAAAGGTCTGAAATATCACTGATTTGGTTTTCATACAGTGTAAGCTTTTCTAGCTCCGTAAATTGTTGCAACCCTGCAACACTAGTAATACCAGCATCCTGCCGGTTAATCTCTTCAACCTGCTCTATGTAATCGAACTCTAGAGCAGTAAATTGAGCCTTTAGAACAGAATCGGTGATCAAGTTTAAATTTACGCTTGTACCACCAGTTGAACTACTGGTTACATAAGCATTCGCTTTGTCTTTATCGACATACCAACGTTCATTGTTATCATCACCATCACAGTCTGAGCTGTTATCGTCCTCGTAAAAACAAACAACTAAGTAGTCATCACTAGAAGATTTGATACTACCTGTACCATCAACGCTCATTTTTCCCGAATCAACAGACCAAGAGTATTCCTCAAGGAAATAATCGGAGCCATCTGCAGAATCAATGTAACCTTCTCCCCAGTTAACCGTATTACCTGAGCTGGCAAACACCGCCGTAGAAATATCCGTGACACCATTTGATTGTGGTGATGTTATAAAAAATCGCTTACCTAAAACCAACGACTCACTAAAACTTGTCGTTCCAGCCAAACTTGAATTATTTGAACCACTTGAGCTACCCGAATCAGTCGAGCTATCGCTATCGGAATCACTGTCCCCACCACAAGCCGTCAAAAAAACGACTGATGATAAGCCTAGAATTTTTAAAAACTGATGAGAAAATGGCATTGCTAAATCCCTGCATTTCGTTTTGAAGAGATTATAACTTAACCTATTTTTTGAACATTTGGTTACTTTTCGAACAAAAAATTTACACAAGACTTATAAATTGACAATTTATAAACACAAAAAAGCCGGCGCTAAGGCCGGCTTTCTCATTACAAATCAGGCGAAATTATTTAATTTTCGCTTCTTTGTACATCACATGCTTACGAACAACAGGATCGTACTTTTTCATCTCCAATTTGTCTGGAGTGTTACGCTTGTTCTTGTCAGTCGTGTAGAAGTGACCAGTACCTGCAGAAGATACCATGCGGATTAGATCGCGAGCGCCTTTAGAAGCCATAATTCAGATTCCTTATACTTTTTCGCCACGGGCACGCATTTCAGTCAAAACTGAATCGATGCCTTTTTTATCGATGATACGCATACCTTTAGAAGATACACGAAGACGAACGTAACGGCTTTCACTTTCTACCCAAAAACGGTGCCAGTGAAGGTTAGGAAGAAAGCGACGCTTAGTGTGACGCTTTGAGTGAGAAACGTTATTACCTGTAATAGGACGCTTCCCAGTAACTTGACATACGCGAGACATAATTAAATACCTTATGCTATCCGAAGATTATTGGAAGTTTGCACTTCCTCAGGCGGAGCGTGGGTCACTCTGGAACTCTTTAAAATTACAACATCAAAGAGGACGCGGGGGCCACAAAATCCCGTACCGAGGATATAGCGGCGCGAATTCTCTCACAGCGCCCCCTAAACAGCAAATCATTTGTTAAAAAATGATCAATCGCCTTCATCTTAGTTAGACCAAACCTCGTTCGGCCAAAGACAGAGGCCGCTCATCCCCAACAATAAAGTGGTCCAGCAATCTCACATCAATAAGATCTAATGCTTTGCGAATACGCTCGGTAATATTGATGTCCGCTTGGCTAGGCTCTGCCACACCGGATGGATGGTTGTGAGCCAAGATTACCGCTGCGGCATTATGGGTCAGCGCCGCTTTGACCACTTCTCTTGGGTACACTGCCGCACTGTCCACTGTGCCCATAAACAGCTCTTGATATCGAATAAGCCGATGTTGGGAGTCGAGAAATAAAACCGCAAATATTTCACGCTGGGCATGGCGCAACTGAGTGGATAAATAGGTACGTACTGCTTCGGCGCTGTTAAATACCGTGTCTCGTGTCAGCTGCTCTTGCAGATGTCGTTTCGACATTTCCAGCACCGCTTGCAGCTGGGTGTACTTCGCATCCCCTAAACCAAAGCCCTTGCAGAACTCTTCCCTTGAAGCAGACAACATAGGCCTCAGCCCACCAAACTCTTGCAACACCCGCCGCGCCAGCTCTACGGCACTCAGACCTTGAGTCCCCGTTCGCAGGAAGATCGCCAGCAACTCTGCATCGCTCAATGCATGAGCTCCTTGCTCTATGAGCTTCTCCCTTGGGCGTTCGCTGGCTGGCCACTGTTTAATACTCATACGCACCTCCATGTGATACTCTTTGACTCATTAAATCCGACCTTTTAGCGCTTCGTCCTGAAATGCCAAACAAGGTTAATTTTTCATCACTTTGTTACAAGAAGCTAAGTATGTCTAGTCTCGTCAACAAACGGATTCTAGTAGGTATCACTGGTGGCATTGCCGCCTATAAAACCATTGAACTGATTCGCTTACTGAGTAAAGCCGGTGCGGATATTCAGGTGGTGTTAACCGAAGGAGGCAAAGCCTTCGTCACAGAGATGACACTGCAAGCCGTGTCTGGCCACCCAGTGCGCAGTTCACTACTCGATCCAGAGGCCGAACAAGGCATGGGGCACATAGAATTGGCCAAATGGGCGGATCTCATCATGATCGCCCCAGCGTCAGCTGACTTTATGGCACGCTACGCACAGGGCATGGCAAATGATCTGCTCACGACCCTATGTTTGGCGACGGAAGCCCCTGTAGCCTTGGCGCCCGCCATGAACCAAGCCATGTGGAAGCACCCAGCCACCCAAGCAAACCTCGTGACTCTTCAATCACGTGGTGTTGCCATCATGGGTCCAGCATCCGGAGCACAAGCCTGTGGGGATGTGGGTGCGGGACGCATGGAAGAACCGGCGGACCTATTCGCCGCAATTGAGCAGCTTGTCACACCGGTACAACAAAACTTAGCAGGACAGCACTGGGTCATCACCGCAGGGCCCACCATGGAAGCCATCGATCCCGTGCGCTATATCAGCAATCACAGCTCTGGAAAGATGGGTTACGCCTTAGCTAAGGCGGCTCAAGCCCGTGGTGCCACAGTGACGTTAGTCAGTGGCCCCACGCAAATAGCGCCTCCGGCCAACGTAAAACTTGTGGCCATTAAAAGCGCCCAAGAAATGCTCTATGCCTGCCGTGCCGCGACGGCAAAAGGTGCGGATGTATTTATCGGGGCTGCGGCCGTTGCGGACTTTCGTATGAAGGACGTGGCGGAGCAAAAAATGAAAAAAACCAGCGACAGCAATGACCTAACACTTACGTTGGTGAAAAACCCTGACATCATTGCCACCCTATCGTCAGAGCAAGCCGCCCAATGCATGGTGGGGTTCGCGGCAGAAACCCAAAATGTTTTAGAGTACGCCCGCAAGAAGCTCGAGAGCAAAGGCCTTGATCTTATCATTGCAAACGACGTCTCACGCAGTGACATCGGCTTCAATCAAGACCAAAACGAAGTGACGGTACTGTCAAAAGATCAGCAATGGTCGCCAGAAAAATCCACTAAATCTGCTTTAGCGGATGAGCTGGTTGAACTTATTTTTCAATATCAACAGACACAAACGAGTGACACATGAAGCACCCTATTCAACTTAAAATTCTGAGTCCCAAAATCGGCAAAGAGATTCCTCTGCCTGCCTACGCCACAGAAGGCTCTGCAGGTCTCGATCTTCGTGCTTGTTTAGATGAAGCCGTCGTTTTGGAGCCGGGGCAAACCACCCTGCTACCAACGGGTTTGTCCATCTACATTGAAGATCCTAATCTTGCGGCCACCATACTGCCTCGTTCAGGACTGGGTCACAAACACGGTATCGTGCTGGGCAATCTAGTCGGTTTGATCGACTCGGATTACCAAGGGGAGCTGATGGTCTCTTGCTGGAACCGCGGACAAACCGCTTTTACCATTGAACCTGGCGAGCGCGTCGCCCAGCTTGTGCTGCTGCCGGTGGTGCAAGCAGAGTTCAACATTGTCGAAGAATTCGAAGCGACAGAACGCGGTACTGGGGGCTTCGGCTCCACGGGCATGAACTAAGCCTTTTGGATGAGTGGAGCATGAGAGTTGAGTTTTTCTCAACTTCTTTGCTCCATGAATTCACCCACCTCACCTATCCGGACTTACGTAATTAAATATCTCTGTAAGCGGTCAAATTTGCGTCAATTTATTTATTTTATCGCTAGAGTGAAACGCAAGTTCACGTTATTATTTTGACCCATAAGTGGTCGCTTACACTCATTGAAAGAACGGCACGTCATCGTTCTGATACATTTCTTCTGTAAGATTTAGACCTAACGCCTTGATCCAAACGCTCATATTCTGGATCGCCTACGAATAACAACAGGAGTTACCAAGCCGTGGCTTACACTCGCGAATCTGCCCTTGATGTTGCTCAAGTACTGAGTGAATCACTTCCATACATCCAACGTTTTGCTGGCAAAACGCTGGTCATCAAATACGGCGGCAACGCCATGACTGATGAAGCTCTACAAGCAGGATTTGCACGAGACATCGTATTGATGAAAGCCATCGGCATTAACCCGATTGTCGTACACGGTGGCGGCCCACAAATCGGTGAAATGCTACAAAAGCTCAACATCGAATCAAAATTCATCAATGGAATGCGTGTCACTGACGGCGCCACCATGGATGTGGTTGAAATGGTCCTAGGTGGCCAAGTAAACAAAGACATTGTTAATCTGATCAACCGTGCGGGCGGGAAAGCCATTGGTCTGACTGGTAAAGACAGCAACTTCATCAAAGCGAAAAAGTTGTTTGTGAAGCATCAAGCAGAAGGCATGTCTGCCCCAGAACAAGTAGACATTGGCCACGTTGGCGAAGTGTCTAGCATTGATACCAGTGTTCTAAGCGTCTTAGAAAACAGTGATTTCATTCCTGTTATTGCCCCTATTGGTGTGGATGACGAAGGCAACTCTTACAACATTAATGCTGACCTAGTTGCAGGGAAAGTCGCTGAAGCAGTGAATGCCGAGAAGCTCATGTTATTGACAAACATTTCAGGTGTTCAAGATAAGCAAGGCAATGTACTAACGGGGTTAAGCACCGCTCAAGTGGATGCACTGATTGCAGATGGCACCATTTACGGTGGCATGCTACCTAAAATCAGCTGTGCTTTGTCTGCGGTCAATGCAGGCGTTACCAGCGCAGTGATTGTTGATGGACGAGTTCCCCACGCCACTCTATTGGAAATCTTTACCGATACGGGCGTCGGCACCCTGATCACCAACCAAAACAAAGACGCTTAACTCGCTAAACTATTAATGACGATACGCGATAGGCAGTGATGATATGAGTACTAAAAAAAGCGACAGACGCACGGAAATCTTACAAGCACTGGCAGCCATGTTAGAGAGCAGCCCAGGTGCTCGTATCACCACTGCGGCCTTAGCAAAAGAAGTGGGCGTGTCTGAAGCCGCGCTTTACCGCCACTTTCCTAGTAAAGCGAAGATGTTTGAAGGCTTGATTGAGTTCATTGAAGAAACTCTGTTTTCACGCATTCATCGAATTATTCAGGATGAAAGTGACGTGACGGCTCGTTTGGAAATGATCCTCACCCTGACCCTTGGCTTTGCAGAGCAAAACCCGGGCATGTGTCGCCTGCTTACAGGTGATGCCTTAGCTGGGGAAACAGAACGCCTTCGCGTGCGCATTGCGCAATTGTTTGATCGTATTGAAACCCAATTACGACAAGTGATTCGAGAAGCCGACTTGAAGCAGTCTTTGCGCCCAGTCATGGGCACAATGCCCTGCGCTAACTATTTACTCGCGCTATTGGAAGGCAAAATTCGCCAATATGTGCGAACTGAGTACAAAACCAAGCCATTGCAAGCTTGGTCGGAACAATGGGAAGCCATTGCTCCAACATTGATGGCTGGCCGCTCTTAATCATAAGAACGGCCATCATCATTACACGCCGTATTGATCACGGTATGCTTTGATTGCAGAAAGATGTTGAGCAAACTCAGGAGAGTCCTGTTCAGCCAGATACGTCATGATGTCGTTAAGGGAAACAATGCTCACCACAGGCATAGAGAAATCTCTCTCAACCTCTTGGATAGCAGACAGTTCGCCACGGCCACGCTCTTGACGGTTTAACGCAATCAGCACACCTGCTGGCGTCGCACCCGCATTGTTGATGATGTCCATCACTTCGCGGATGGCAGTACCAGCAGTAATAACATCGTCAATGATCATGATCTTGCCTTGAAGCGGAGCCCCTACAAGGGTGCCACCTTCACCGTGATCTTTCGCTTCTTTGCGATTGAATACGTAAGGCGTATCAATGTCGTGATGATCGTAAAGCGCAACGGCTGTGGTTGTTGCTAAAGGGATACCCTTGTAAGCTGGGCCAAATAGGACATCAAATGGCACGCCCGCTTCAACCAAGGCAGCAGCGTAGAAACGACCCAATTTCGCCAGAGCTTGTCCAGTACTGAACAGGCCAGCGTTAAAGAAATACGGGCTTACACGACCCGATTTAAGTGTAAATTCGCCAAAACGTAGTACATTTTGCTCAATGGCGAACTCTATAAAGTCTCTTTGGTACGGTTTCATGCCAACTCCAGAAAGATTAAAAACTACAAATGAATTGCCTCTCGTGACAGGAATATGCTTTCCTGACGAACAATGGGCGCTAATATAACACACGGCTAGGAATTGTAGGGACCAGAAATGAAGGTCATCAGCCTTAATGTAAACGGTATAAAACAAGCAGCGGAACGTGGGTTCTTCGACTGGATGCTGCGTCAGAACCCAGATGTTGTGTGTCTGCAAGACATTCAAGCGGACGAACGCAGCCTTAATGACAGTGTTTTCTTCCCACCTGAGTACAATGCGTACTTCTTTGATTCACTCAATGATCCGGAAGAAGCTGGGGTTGCGATCTACTCGAAATCCATGCCTAAAGCGATTATGACAGGTATGGGGTTTTCGGAGTGCGACTTTGAAGGACGCTTTATTCAAGCGGACTTCGATAAAGTCAGCATCGGCTCCTTTTTGACACCTCATGGGTCTAACCATGAAGAAGCCTTACAAGAGCATAAGTACCGCTTTATGGAAGGCTTTAAGAACCACTTGATCAAAACACGTCGTAAACGTCGTGAATTTATCTTCTGTGGTACGACCAATGTGGCTCGTTCCCCTATTGACGTGAGCAGCTGGTTCGTCAATCAACGTAACTCTGGCTTTTTGCCTGAAGAGCGCAAATGGATTAACGAGATCTTCAACGATCACGAATACATTGATGCGTTCCGCCAGGTAAACAAGCAAGATAAGCAATACACTTGGTGGCCAGACTACGAACGGGCTTGGAAGCTGGACGAAGGGGGTCGCTTGGACTACCAGATCGCCACACCAGGCCTTAAGCACGTGATCCAAGGGGGCAGCGTTTATAAAGGTCAGCGTTTCTCTGACCATGCGCCACTGATCATGGAATACGATCTAGATTAATGAAGCACCATCAAAAAAGCCCAGCACTTAGTTGGGCTTTTTCTTAATACCTAAAAGCATTAGGCATCCAAAGCTTCAGCCTTAACGCTAACACGCAACTGATGCATGTCACCGGGCTTAATTGTGTAACGGTTTACCAAAGCATTTGCCGTTTCAACACACACAAACTCTTGATACTCGTGATCTTCTAAATCGGTACGCAATTTTGCCAAGGCTTCCCCTGGGTTCCAAAGTACCGTAGATTCACTGCCCTCTGTTTCGATGATCAGCTTACGGGACAATACAGGGTCCACCAGTTCAATACTGTTTGGAGCATTCACATAAACCCGATCAAGGGTATCACAAGGACTCACAGAGCCACTCTGCTGAAACTCTTTGCCCTCGTTAAACTTATCGATGTAAGTCACACCGTCCAAGCCAACTACTTGAGCCTGCTCTTGGCTGCCTACTTTAAAATAGGTATGCAAAGCCTCAGATACCGGCATGGAAGCTTCTGAAAGGTTTGCAGCAGAAAAGTTAACACTGAAGCCTTCCCCGAAGCGGAACACTTGTCGCAATTCAAACGCATGGGGCCACATTTCTTCAATCAGCGGATGATCTTCTGAGGCCAAACGAATCACAATCTTGGCATCGCCATTTTTGAAGCGTCCGACTTCCACCAACTCCCAGCGGAAGTAGCGCGCCAAACCATGGGCGGGAAAATCTTCGTCCTCAGCATTGGCTCCAAACCAAGGCCAACACACAGGCACACCAAAATGGCGGCGACCAAAGCGGGTTTGTGCCCCTTCATTGGTGGATTGAAACAACAGGTCAGGCTGACCTGCTGGAATAAAACTCACTAAATGACCGCCCCAAAGTGCAATACGGGCAGTGTAACTTGGCTGATCAATAATGATCTCATCACAATCTCTAAGACTTGCAGGCAGTATTTCTCCACCTAGCGCTTCCAGCTCTTGAATTAGCTGAGCATTCATTCGTCGCTCCAATCGTTCACGCAGTAGAGCCATATTAGCCCTTCAATCGGGTATTACAATAGTTTGACGTGATGCTTAACATTCAAATGGCAAAATAATGTCAGAATACAAAATAACACTTACCAATTCTGAGATATTAAGCTATAACGCAATCCATAAAAGGCTGTCTAAAACGCACCTTGAAAACCTATCTTTCACATCTCACTTTGGCTACATTTAAAACGCCAACCTCATTGAGAATTTTGCATTATGACTGATTTTTTTGATCAAAAAATGGTGGTGGGTAACGCCGAATGGTGCGCTTTTCCATCACTGAACATCCCAGCTATTAAAGCGCGTGTGGATTCAGGGGCAAAGACATCCTCACTGCATGCGGTCAATATCCAAACCTTCCAGCGTTCAGGACAACTCTGGGCCGCATTTGACGTACACCCTATCCAAGACAGTCGCAAAGTCGTGATCAGTTGTGAAGCTGAAGTCATTGACCAGCGCGTGATCAAAAGCTCTAGCGGTGACCGTGAGCGCCGTTTTGTGATCCGTGTACCGCTTCAGCTGGGAGATCGCACTTGGGAAGTGGAAGTCACCTTGACGGATCGTGACAGCATGGGCTATCGCATGCTCCTAGGCCGTGAAGCCATGAATGGCCGCCTGCTAGTGGACCCTCAAATCAGCTGTATTTTCGGTGATCGCTTGCAAGAATCCTTAGCCGATCTTTATCAAGCCCCTGAGATCAAAGAAGGCGGCCTTAAGATTGGCGTATTAGCCAGTAATCCTGAGCTGTACAGTAATCGCCGCATCATCGAAGCAGGTGAAGCCCGCGGTCATGAGATGCAGTTTTTGAACGTGCGTCATTGCTATATGAAGCTGGACGCTACCACCCCAGAGATCCATTATCGGGGCGGACGTATCTTGAACGATCTCGATGCGGTGATTCCACGCATTCGTCCAAGTATGACTTTTTATGCTTGTACACTGTTGCGTCAGTTTGAATCACTGGGCATTTTTTGCTTAAACGACTCCGTCTCGATCGCTCAATCCCGGGACAAGTTACGCTCGCTGCAACTCTTACTAGAGCATGGATTGGCCATACCCACCACAGGTTTTGCCAACTCACCACTCGACACAACGGATTTGATTAACATGGTGGGTGGCGCCCCATTGATTGTGAAGTTGCTAGAGGGCACTCAAGGTAAAGGCGTGGTATTGGCAGAAACCAAAAAAGCAGCCGAATCGGTTATTAATGCGTTCAAGAGCTTAAATGCCAATATTTTGGTGCAAGAGTTCATTAAAGAAGCCAGTGGTAAAGACCTACGTTGCTTCGTCATCGACGGCAAGGTTGTGGCTTCCATTCAACGGGTGGCGGCTCCTGGCGAGTTCCGCGCCAACATTCACCAAGGTGGCCGAGCCGAGCTTGTGAAAGTGACCGCAGAAGAAAAACGCATCGCCATAAAAGCTGCCAAAGCCATGAACCTTAAAGTGGCTGGGGTGGATCTTATCCGCTCTAACAATGGCCCATTGCTATTGGAAGTGAACTCCTCCCCAGGCCTACAAGGCATTGAAACCGCCACCAACGAAGACATCGCCACGCGCATGATCACGGCGATTGAAAAGCGCCTGGCGAGCAAACTTAGCTAGTCCCTTCAGATAAAAAAAGGCCACCCTAGGGTGGCCTTTCTTATATTAAACACACGGTACTAACCGTTGGCTTTCACAGTTTGGTTACGACCACCTTCTTTGGCTTTATACAAAGCACTGTCAGCGGCTTCCAGCCATTGGGCTGTCGTCTTATGGGATTCATCAATCTCACAAACCCCCATACTGATGGTGATCTTAATCTCACCTTTGCCTGTTTTAATCACGGCCTGCTCAATTTCAGAGCGCATTTTTTCACAATATTGGTAGGCGCCATTGATCCCAGTGTTGGGCAACAAAACGCAAAACTCTTCTCCGCCAAAACGTCCCACAAAGTCTCCCTTACGGGAACCCGATGACAGTATCTTCGCCACTTCTTGAAGCACCTGATCCCCAATAGGATGACCATAGGTGTCATTTACCTTCTTAAAAAAGTCGATGTCCGCCATCACTAAAGAATGCGGCCCTGCATTCCCCTTAGCAAAGGAATCAAATGTGACCTTGATCGCACGATCTAGACTAGAACGATTGTTTAGCTCGGTTAATCCATCAATTTTGCTTAACTGATCCAACTTACGATTGGCAGAGGATAAGGCTGCCTTATTAGTCGCCACATCCGTCACATCGTAGACCACCAAGCACAAATGGGTCACTGTGCCATTGGCATTGTTGATTGGTCTGATCACCACGTTTTGGAACATCTTTTCTGAAAGGCTGGTGATGGAGCGATAGGATTTAAACGGAAACAAATACGGTCGCTGCTCCCAGGAAACATATATGGGCGTACGTAGCGCCAACACATTATCAAGCTTCTGCTTTAGCCAATCTTGATTAATGGTTGGAAAAATCGAGAACAAGGATTTGGTACGAGCATTGCTGGAACTGACGCCAGAATGGTTTTCCATAAAGCCATTCCAAAGCTCCACTTCATAGCGATTATTAAGTACCACTAGCCCCACATCGATATGCTGAAGCATATCAAACAGCCAATGCAGCTCAGTCATGTCCGCTTGCTGGTTCATCTTAGTCTTCCTCTACCAAATAGGACAAAAGATGCTCAAGCACGGGCAAAGAGTCTTCTGTAAACAACATCATCAAATCACAGCTAATTTTATAGTTTTCAACTTCATACACGATTTCTACGGCGAGGGTTCGTTTCCACTGAGCACGCTTCACATTGATGAGATCCGCTACCTTGATATGCTGCCCCATCACCACTGGATGACTGTGGCTAAAATCGATATTCAGCTGATCACCGAGGGCTTTGATAAAGGGCCCAATCAATACAGATGACACATCCATTAACAGCTCAATTTCCATGTCACGGTCAATCTTTTCCGTTACATTTAACAGCTTAGCCATATCTGGGAAGCTGGAGTCAGAGAAGATCAGCAGGGCTTCCATAGCAATACCTGCTCCGACGAAGCCCTGAGTCACCGCTGAACAGCGACCGTTGTTCATGGCGCCATAGCTGAGGGCCATTTGCAACTCACTGACTTCTAGGATGTTTACCTTAGGTACAGGCAGTTTTACGAAGACATTCAACATATCCGCTAGAACACTCGCCGCACGCCCCATAGAGACATTCGACACCTCTTGTAGACACTGGCTCAGGGAGAAGTCTTCAACCACATCCCCTAAAATCAGTCCTCCTTCCGCATGTTCCATCCCCATTAGATGATGAGCTTCCAGAGCCGCAACCAGAACGGCTGAATCCACAGGTTTTTTCAAAAAGTCGATGGCACCTAAAGCTTTTACTCGCTCTAGGGCTTGAGCCTGAATGTCACCCGATACAACAATCACTTTTGGAGGATTCGCAATGGACTTTAACGCCTCAAGGGTTTGATAACCGTCCATTACAGGCATATTTAGATCTAAAAATAATAGGTCAACGGGGTGCTGACCAATATGATCAACTGCTTCCTGTCCATTATTAGCGAACTCTACTTGAGCATCCCATTCAGAGGGCAGAATGCGAGACAGCTGCTTTCTAGCAATGCCTGAGTCATCACAGATAAGAATTCGTTTACTCATGACGCTTTGGGGTACCTACTAATGGGCGTTAAATGTATAAATATATGATGATAGTATCTTTTTTAATCAATCATTTGTAGCAAAAAAGTGAACCTACACTCAGTTACACGAACGATAGCAAGGCATGAACCACCAATTGCTCATCGTACCTATCAGGCTTACTTGTTACCAATGGCGTTTTGACCACCTGCACTCCCCAGCTCTCCAGCAATCCCTCATCGAGGTCGCCATAATCATAGGTATCATCGAGTAACAACCAGTCTAACACTCTACTCTGGGCGTTAGACTCAGGCTCATCCCCCAGTAACATGGAAATCAAATAGCGCACCCGATCCATTACCCCCCAGCCTTGCTGCTCTGGGTCATCTCCCAAATTTGGCAGGTATATTTTCGGATTGAGGTTTTTAACAATCGCCCCAGACACCCCTTCCACCAATAAATTAGCCACTATGCTGGTAAAAAAGCTCCCCGGCGGATAGCAAATCAACGCAGCTTCCGCAATCTGATCTGCTCGATCTTTAGGGAGTGTTGGCGAGACCGGAGTGTAAGTGCTTACACCATCATTTAGCCAGATATTACGTATCGGTGAATCAAGTGGTTCAACTTCTTTGCCAGTAATCAGATGCTGACCGATCACCTGCTTTCCATTGGCAAGCGTGACCCCAAGGTGATACCCCTCATCAATAATGGTTGTTACTTGTCCTAGGGTTTCCACTAATCGAGAAAACAAAAATACGATGGGATCGAGTAGTTCTTGATTATTCAAATAACCACCAGCAATAATCAAGTTACCTACGCTTGCTCCTCTTAGATCAAAACCATCTGGAAGCTTCTTTTGTAGTCGGGACAACTGAGTCTGGATCAGCACCTTCATCGGAGCAACAATATTTGCCATCAGAGGGTGTTCCCCATCAACCAAGCTCTCAAGCTCTTGAAGTAGGCTTGCTGAGGATACTTCGTGACTCAATCGGTAACTAAACAACTGGTAAACATCTGGCTGACCTAACACTGTTTCATCAGCCAGGGCCATTATACGGCTTCGCAAATCCCCCACCGCAGGCATATTAAACGCCAAACGTAACTTTGCGGAGCTGCCTCCAGAGTCAAATGGAGTCACCATATGAATAGAGTGATGGGTATAACGTTTTAAACAACGGGAGATTTTATTTAGGGCCGACCCACCGCTGAAAAAAAGCAGTGCGGGCCCTAATTCAGGTGAGCTTTGGTAACGGTGAACCCGAACCATATCAGGAACAATTAACTTTCTCGATACACTGGGCATTGGAAGCCTTAACAAGAAGCCATAGAAGAATGACTTACTATAACGCTAATGTTTCCTTGATCTCTAGTAGTAGCGTTTTATAGGCTGCTTTTAACACTCTCATCAAGGCTAAAACTTGCCCATCATCATTAGCCTTTGCCGCGTCTTCTAGACGTTTACACAGGTCAGACAATGATTGCGCGGAGACCTCCGAAGAAGCCCCCTTTAATCGATGGGCAATCGATCGAACCTTTTCAAAATCCATACCCGCCACGGCCAACTCAAGTCGGTCCATGATTTCTTCGCTTTCTCGCAAATATTCACTCGCTACCAAGGCCATCAATTCCGCATTTTCGCCCATTCGACTGTTGTAATCTTTGTAGTCAAAATGCTCTAACACACTCATAAATCATCCTAAAATATTATCAGGGATCCATCGACTCAGTGCGTCTTGCAAATGTTGTTTGGTCACTGGTTTGGGAATGTGATCATCCATTCCAGCATCAAAACATAGTTTGTCGTCCCCTTTCATCGCATTAGCACTTAAGGCGACGATAGGTACTCGGCAAGACGTAGCACTGCCTCCAGACAACTGACGAATTCTTCTGGTCGCCTCATAGCCATCCATAACTGGCATTTGGCAATCCATAAAGATCAAATCATAGGGCTCTTTTTCGGCATACTCTAAAGCTTGAGCACCGTCCGCAGCCACATCAACACTTGCCCCTAAGACACCTAACATGCCCTTAGCAACAATCTGATTCGTCAAATTATCTTCTACTAATAATATTTTAGCAGTTACCCTAAATTCTGACTGTGTCTTTGCGTTAATTGGAGTGACGGTTTGTTGCGTTGATAGGGCTTGCTCAATAGAGGCTATTAAGGCCTTACGATGAATCGGCTTATAAATAGACGTGGCACAAAATTGCTCCACCTGACGCAGGTCCGTATTCTGCTCGGCCAACAAAACAACTTGAGAGGTATACTGACGTAACCGCTCAGTGGCGCCCCCTAGAAGATAAGCATCGTCCACAAAAATGATATCTTTTGAAGCTAATTCATCGGGCAATTCTGATTCATGACCAATGACAGTCAATGGTTTAGCATAATTGTCCATCAAGGCCTTTAGGTAAGACACATCCGTTTGGCTTGAAGCTATGTAATAACTCTGGGCCAGCATGACTGAAGGCGCCTCCAACTCGGTCATGGCTTTTGTTTCAAATGGTAAAACACACCAGAAAGTTGAACCTTCCCCTAAAGTACTGGCGACCCCAACGTCTCCATCCATGGCCTCTACTAACTCACGGGAAATCGCTAACCCGAGTCCAGTTCCGCCATAGCGACGAGTGGTAGAGCTGTCCGCTTGCTTAAAGCGCTGGAACAGACGGGACTGTAATTCATCAGAAATACCAATCCCAGTATCGATTACTGATATGCGAATCTGGGTATTTCCATTAGTTTGACTTAACACCTCCGCCACCAGGCGCACAGTCCCTCCTGCCGGAGTAAACTTGATGGCATTTCCAACCAGGTTGACCACCACCTGACGCACCCGCAAGCGATCACCATAGGCCCACATTGCTGGCAGCAAAGTCTCTGGAGCGACCAGTGTCACACCTTTTTCGAGGGCTTTGATACGCATCAAACTCGCCACATCTTCCAGCAGATCTTGGAGATCAAAATCTGCATAATCTAGCTCAAGCTCACCCGCTTCGATCTTAGATAGATCCAAAATATCATTGATTAAATCCAGCAAGGCATCGCCGCTTTGACTGGCTAATTCAACTAGCTTCTGTTGATCAAGAGAGAGTGACTTGCCCTGTAGCAACGACAAACTCCCCAACATACCATTTAAAGGGGTGCGAATTTCATGGCTCATATTGGCGAGAAATCGGCTTTTCGCCTGATTCGCTTCTTGAGCATCGGCAATGGCATGTTTCAGCTTCTGCCCAGACTCACGTAATGCCGCGTTAGCAAGGGAAAGCTCCTTGGTTCGGGCATCCACCTGTCGCTCCACTTGTGCCGCGTGACTGAACACTAGACAAAACATCCACCCCAATAAACCCGCGACAAATAGGCCACCCACTAAAACAAAGTGCGTTCCCCAAGGCTGAGTAATAAAACGATAACGACTGACATGCACCAATTCCCATCGATGCGCCCCCACAGGAATCATAGCCCTATGAGCGGAAGGAAAATGCCCTTGAGCTAGCCCTTGCATTAAAGACTCACCATCGAACTCCGCATTACCACTGGCAGACAGAATGTAAGGCTGGCTATTCCCCTTAGCACCAATACGATCCACCAAATATACTTGTGTATTGCCCAATTCATCGGGGCCCAAAATGCGGCTGGTCAAATCTGCTACTTCAAACAATCCGGTGGCCATGGCCACAAGCTTTTGCCCTTGGTACACAGGCAAAAACATCAGCACTGCTTTCGCATCCTGTACCAAAGTAATAGCGGGAGTCGGATGGGCGGCGTTGAGACGAATCGCCTCATTGATAGCGTTGCGGCGCAAGCGCTCAGAATATACGTCAAAGCCAAGGGCTAGCTTGTTCGGCTCTAGCGGATAAATCAGCCCCACTGACACATAGCGATCTCGTTCATCGACCGGAGCCAGCTTACCGTCACTATTGCGCTGAACAACCCTGAACGGCTCCCCATAAATATCACTCATATACCGCTCAAAACCCGGCAATTCAGAGCGAGAAATCACACTGTTAATCGACAAGGCTTTTAAAGCCCGGTCTCGGGCCATGATGTTGCTAGCATAATCAGAAAACTCATCCACGGTAATCACATTACTACCACGGACGTACCCAGCCAGCCCGTACAAAATGTCCACTGAGTTTTTAATACGTTCGCTTAGGGCATTGGCATTCAGCTCAGCATTACTTTGAAACACCTGCTGTTGCTTATTTAACTCAAAATACGCCGTAGAGACAGAGATCAAAACCGTGGTCAAAGCAACAATAAAGAGGGAAACCAAGACTCGCCCAGGACGATCAAAATACACTTCAAACCGTTTACGGAAGACCACTGCTAACCAGGGCACCGTCACAATGACGCCAACGGAATCCCCTAACCACCAGCTGAGCCAATTAAGCGGTACCTGAGAACTAGGTAAAATCTCAAAGAAATACAAAACACTAGTGCCCACACTCGCACTCACCAAACAGCCAATCGGACCGCCTAGTAAAATGAACAAAAGCACGTGGCGCACATTAAAAAACTCAAGACGCCCACCGATGAAGCGTCTAATAAGCCCATAACTGAAGAAGGTTTGTAGGGTACTTCCTGCCGCAATCAATGCAGGAATCAGAAAAGCAATGTCACCCGTATTTGAAAACCCAACGGACACATTGACAGCCATGGAGCCAAAGAACACACCAAAGGCAGCGCGATAACCAAATAGCAAACAAGCGGCTATGGCCACACCGGATGCAGGCCAGATCACCGTGGCATAACCAGGCGGCACCGCAAACAACAAACCAAGCCATCCCGCTAAGAAATAACTGATAGCCGTGAAAGACAAAACTTTAATTAGATGCGTCATAGAAGAGAGCGATACCTTTCTATCTCTAAACTAAGCCGTCTGAGAGCTACGGCAAGATTTTTATAATAGATCGGAATATAGCAAATAACATGCACAATCGCTGTAACTAAGTGCGTAAGGGCTAAAGATAAGGCAAGGAAAAAATATTTCTAGAAGTGGTGCCCAGAGGCGGAATCGAACCACCGACACGAGGATTTTCAATCCTCTGCTCTACCGACTGAGCTATCTGGGCATATCAAAAAAATGATGCAGGTTTAGGTCACTGCGGGACACTAAAAAGCCAGCTAAAAGCTGGCTTTTTAAATAATGGTGCCCAGAGGCGGAATCGAACCACCGACACGAGGATTTTCAATCCTCTGCTCTACCGACTGAGCTATCTGGGCAAGTGCGGCGTATTATAAACGACCGACTAAGCTCGTCAACAGTTTTTTAATTTTTTTAACAATAAGTTAGTAAATCGGGCAGCTCTGGTATGATGGTGCCAAGATAAGGAGTGAGTGACATGCTACACATCGTTTTATATCAACCCGAGATTCCACCCAATACAGGCAACGTCATTCGACTGTGTGCCAACACCGGATATACATTACACCTCATTGAGCCCCTTGGATTTGAGCTAGAAGATAAGAAGCTTCGTCGAGCGGGATTGGATTACCATGAGTTTGCTCACATAAATCGTTATCAAGATTGGGAACACTTCTTGAAACAAAACGAAGGCCAACTTGGCACTGTCTATGCTCTGACCACAAAAGGCAGTCACACTCACAGCGAATCCGAGTTTAAGGCCAATGATGTCTTAGTGTTTGGTCCGGAAACCCGCGGTTTACCGGCGGAGTTTATCGAAGCCCTTCCCCCTGCACAGCGATTACGTTTGCCAATGCAGCCAGGATCTCGCAGTTTGAACCTGTCCAATACGGTTGCCGTAATGGTTTATGAATCATGGCGTCAATTAGGCTACGCTATGCCAGCGGACACCTAATAGGACGCCCATATGGTACTAGGACACATTCTTAATCGAAGAGCACGCTCTAGACAGAAGTTCCGCAAACAAGTTCACCTAAGGGCCATGAGCGATCTACATCGTCGCTTCATGATGCTGGCGGCCGTGGTAGGCGCTCACAGCATTGCCATGGTCTATTTTGAAGACTTGGATTGGTGGCAAGCCTTTTGGCTTACAATGACTTCTGCCAGCACCACTGGCTACGGTGATTTGTCTGCGGCTACCTTCTGGGGCCAGTTTGCCACGATTGTTCTGATCTATGGCTTGGGGATTACCCTGCTCGCCCAGATTGCCAGTGACTACGTGGAAATCCGTCTGCAACACAAAGAAATGAAAATTAAAGGGCGCATGGAGTGGAGTGATATGCAGGACCATTTACTAATCATCAATACCCCAACCACTAACACTGAGCGCTACCTAAATTTATTGGTACAGCAGGTGTGCAATACACCGGAGTTGGAAGATGTTCCAATCCAAATACTCACCCCCAAGTTTCCAGAAGGCTTACCTGAAACCCTTAGGTCACAAGGAGTAGTCCATCACACTGGCGACGCTACAACCCCAGGCATGCTCAACTCTGCAGCCATAGATAAGGCCAAATACGTGGTTGTGCTATCCCCTGACAATCTTGACCCCCACAGTGATAGCTTGGTTTTCGACGTGCTGCACCGTATTAAAGAAATCGGATCAAGCGCCTTCATATTGGCAGAGGCCATTGATGATGCAAACCGAGACCGTTTTCGACAGGCAGGCGCTCGAGCGGTCATTCGTCCGGTACGGGTCTACCCTGAAATGCTCGTTCGCTCTTTGATCGCCCCCGGCACAGAGCAGGTGCTTGAAGACCTGTTCCGCTACCAAGGGGATCACACGGTACGCATCAATGTCTCTTTGAGCAGCATTCGCTGGGCAGACGTGGTCACAACCCTGATCCAAAAAGACATTGGCACGGCCATTGGCTATGAGGACACTCAAGGTAAGATAGTGACACACCCAAGTTCTTTTGAACGAGTCAATATACAAGCCTTAATCGTGCTCATCGGTGAAGAACAAACCACCCCAACTCCTCTAGAAATCCAAAAGCTATTTAGCTAGCAGCCATAAAAAAAGCCAGAATTAAGATTCTGGCTTTTCATTTGGGAACGGATCAGGATTATAGCTGACCGGTTAGCACCAAGTATTTTTCCATCAGCTGCTCTTCAGATTCCTTATGGTTTGGATCCAAAGGAATACAGTCTACCGGACATACTTGCTGACACTGTGGTTCATCGTAATGACCAATACACTCTGTGCATTTGCTCGGGTCGATCACATAGATCTCTTCGCCTTGGCTGATGGCCTCATTTGGACACTCAGGCTCACACACATCGCAGTTAATGCACTCATCAGTAATGATTAGAGACATGGTTGCTCTCCTAAAAAATCTAATGCCAAACAGGCATTTATTAAATCAAGAACGCTTTGCTGCTGCCGCGGCTTTATAGTGTTCTGTTAGCACATCTTTCACCTTAGGATGGACAAACATTCCAAAGTCCCCTCCTAAAGAGGCTATCTCACGCACCAGCGTCGAAGAAATATAAGAATGCTTCTCGGATGGTGTTAAAAATAGACTTTCAACATCTGGCGCAATCACGCGGTTCATGTTCGCAAGCTGAAACTCGTATTCGAAATCTGATACCGCTCTCAGGCCACGGACGACCACTTGCCCATTCACGGAACGGGTAAACTCTGTCAATAAGTTATCAAAACCGACAACCTCAACATTCTCCAAGTGCCCTAAGATCTCCTTCGCCAACTGGATACGTACATCGTGAGCCAACGCAGGTCGCTTCTTTGGGCTGGCTGCCACAGCAACGATCACCTTTGGAAACAGTTTCGCTGCACGCTCCACAAGATCCGCATGACCATTGGTGATCGGGTCAAAGGTGCCAGGGTAAACTGCGATTGTACTCATAGCTCTAGTCCAATTTTTAGTATTAATTTGAAGAACCAGATGATTCTAGGCCTATCATTCGGCTGGGCATCATATAAGAATATTCAGTTCTTCTCAAATAAGCACCGCACATCCGCAATATTCACCACCATCTAGATGACAAATGGCTTAATAAACTGTTGCAATACCGAGATTCCTAAGAAGATGAAAATTGGCGATAGATCCAACCCACCTAGTGAGGGAATGACACGGTGACATGTACGGTACAAGGGCTCACAAACTTGGGCTACCAACATGGCACCTGGATGGCTCGCACCCGGCGCAACCCAACTTAGGATCACAGATATCAACATAGCCCAGAAGTACAAATCAAGGAAGTGATAAACCACACCTCCCAAGGTATAGATGGCATAACCTGCGGGTGCCAGTTGCGCCCCTGCAATGGTCACGACCGCTAACAAGGTGACAAATTGCACCGCTAAAGCCAGCACCACAGAGGCCGTATCCACACGGCCAATAGAAGGAATCACCTTACGCAACGGGCGCACTAGAGGAGATGTTGCTTTCACAACGGCCTGACTAATTGGATTATAAAAATCTGCACGACTTAGCTGTAATACTAAACGTAGCAAGACAATAAATAGGTATACATTACCCAGTGTTTTTACCACTAAAATCAAAGGATCGTTCATTTCTAAACCTTATATTGTTTGCCCAGCTCTTTAGAGCGGTTTGCACAGGCGTTAACCGCCGCAGTGATTAAGGATTCCACGCCTTGTTCTTCCAACGTCTCTAGGGCCGCCTGAGTGGTGCCATTGGGAGAGGTGATATTACGACGTAACTGAGCAATGTCTTCGTCAAGCTCCGTCACCATAGCTGCCGCACCTTTCATTGCTTGAGTCGCTAATTTACGACTGGTCGCAGCATCTAGGCCTTGGGCTTGCCCCGCCTCGATCATCACTTCTAATACTCGAAAAAAGTAGGCTGGTGCACTGCCAGATAAGGCTGTCACCGTATGCATGTGCTCTTCTTGTTCCACCCAAGCATGGCCACCAAAACTGTCAAACGCATCGGAGACCCATTGTTTCTGTTCTCCAGTGGTCTGTTCATTGGCGATTAGCCCTGACATCCCCACTCCAACTAACGATGGCGTATTAGGCATGGAACGTACAATTGCCACAGGCTTTTTCAGCCAGGCCGACAAAGCGGCAAGTTCTAGTCCAGCAGCCACTGAAATAAACAGCTGCTCATCACGCACCACATGGGCAATGCTGTCGATGACATCACGCATCATATGAGGCTTCACACAAAGAAACACCACATCCGCCTGCTCCACTGCCCACTCGTTATCAGCGGTCATGACTATGCCATATTGTGCCTCTAGGCTTTTATGCTTGTCGGGGTTGCGTGACGTACCAATGATGGATTCGCCCGCATAACCGCTAGCCCTTAAACCACCAATGATCGCAGATGCCATATTCCCAACACCCACAAAAGCTATTTTTAAACTCATTGTTCACCTATTTCGTTATGCTAAATACGTTGTCGCTTGTTAAGGGTAATTTCTGGCACCAAATATTGCCGTGCCCACTCGTACCATGGTGCTGCCTGAAGCAATAGCCGCCGCTAAATCCCCAGACATACCAATGGATAAAGTATCGATCTCCGGATGGTCTGTTTGTAAGGCTAAAAATGCTTGCTGCAAGGGCTCATACACAGCTATCTGAGAGGCTTCATCCGCTTGCGGTGCAGGGATTGCCATAAGACCACGCAAACGTAAATTGGGTAAACTCTGGACCAATTCAACCATATCGTCCAATTGTTCCAACAAAACCCCTGATTTCGAGCTCTCTCCACTGATATTGACCTGCACCAGTACATTGAGTGGCGCCATCTCTGCGGGACGTTG
Source organism: Marinomonas vaga (assembly GCF_055388305.1). NCBI lineage: Bacteria > Pseudomonadati > Pseudomonadota > Gammaproteobacteria > Oceanospirillales > Oceanospirillaceae > Marinomonas > Marinomonas vaga. The sequence continues at coordinate 1,532,441 of NZ_AP043903.1, read as the reverse complement.
CTCACTCAAACGACGGGCTATCTTGTCTCGATCAATGGTATGCACCCAATCCATTGTTTCTGCGATCTGACGAGACTTATTGGACTGAATAGGACCAATAAAGTGCCATTCTATATGAGGCAAATGCGCCAGTTGTTGATGCTTTTCCACGGCCTCTTGCACATAGTTCTCACCAAATAGACGTTGGCCAGCTTGGTATGCTGTCTCAAGATCCGCAAGTGGTTTGGTCTTGCTCACCGCGAGTAAAGTCACCGCGCTTTCAGGGCGATCAAAACGGTGGCAATTATCAGCGATTTCTCGTTTAACTTGGGATAGATTATCGGCTATCGACACGTCTGCACCTCAACCTCAAAAACCATAAGCTTCATCTAAGCTCTTAACGAATTTGCCGTAATACTCTAAGCGGTAGCCAGTTTTCTCCGATACGGCTTCTGCCGCGGCACGGGAAGCCAGATACAAGCGGTTATAATTAGCTTGCTCAGGGTAGAATGACACACCGATCGACACACCGTCGTTCAAAGCGCCGATATGCTCTGGGTCTGCCTTAAGCAACGCATCTTCAAGCTTTTCTGCGATGATCTGCGCGTCGTCTAAATGCCCAATACGCATGGCCATGACAAACTCACTCTTACCCGATCGCGCCAACAAATCGTTATCCCGTAAGGTGCTGGTTAAGGTGTCAGAGAGGTGCTTCAATTCGTCACCATCAATCTCACGTTTGACAAATACAGTGACAAACACCAAACGCTGAAAGTAGCGTCTCGCATCACGAATCATCATTTCAATAGCGTTATCGAAAGCGTGGGGCTGTAGTAGGCCAGTCCCTTCATCGGTCATCTCTTGAAGCGTTTTATCTGTGATTTTGCGCAACAAAGAGGCTTCGATCCAATCATGGGCACTTTCCAGTACTTGCTCGATGGCCCAATGATAAAAAGGCTTTTCAGCGACATCTGAAATGTAATTAGAAAACAAAGCCATGGTCAGCCAATTACCGTCTTGGTCTGGCACACTGACTAAATGACAATCTTCTAAAAAGCATTCCTGAATGATCGAATGCCAACCCACCCAGTCAGAGCGGGTGGATACGCTTTTTTCGTAGCCGAACTTTCGCGAAGGGCTAGCAACAAAGGTTATAAGTGGAGTTGGAACACTGGACACTCGCCCAACCACATCGGACACGCCCCCTTGCCAATCCACATGATTGAGAATACGCCAGTTGGTAAGATCTTTATCACACCAGATTAAACAAGGGCGCACCATGTTGGGCAACAGATCCCGTACCTGCTGCACCAATAACTCCAAAAAAATAAGAGGTTTGGCACTGGTGGCAAGACTCTGAAGTAGTCGTTTGTCCGCTTTACGCATTTGCAGGAGAAAATCTCTCTGCTTGAGCGGTTCATTGACCACATTCATAGAGGATTCCATTCCTGACACAGGTTGATTGCTACTGTCCATTTAATACGACACCGATCGATAAAGGTTAGACAATTCTCTACAACTAAGAGACGCCTCAGTGAGGCGTCAATATGTACATATTACTCACTTTACCACAAATAGATGCGGTAAAGAGCCTAGGCTAACTCAAGGCATACACACGCTGACCAGAAATAAAGGTCTGCAAAACACGACCAGTGAGGGATTCCCCATCAAAGCCTGAATTGCGCCCCTTCGATTTCCGATTCGACTGATCCCAGGTCCAAGTTGCAGTACTGTCGAACAGGATAAAGTCCGCAAAACTACCCACAGCCAAAGACCCGGCCTCTAGACCAAAGCAGGCGGCAGGGCCAGTCGTCAGCGCAGTCAGTAGTTGACCTAGCTCGAGGTCGCCCTCATCCATTAAACGCAACGCCAATGGCAACAGGATTTCCACGTTTGCCATACCGGGTTCTGTCGCGGCAAAAGGGGCTACCTTCGCCATTTTTTCATGGGGTTGATGATCCGAACAGATGGCATTGATCGCCCCTGTCTTGATGCCTTCAATAAGCGTCAGACGGTCGTTCTCGGAACGCAAAGGCGGCAACACGTGAAACAGTCCATCAAACTCTTTCAATACTTCATCTGTCAGCAAAAGATTATGCAGTGCCACGTCACAAGTGACATCTAACCCTGATGCCTTAGCGTCGGCAATCATCTCAACGGACTTAGCACAAGAAAGACGGGCAAAGTGGGCACGTACACCGGTCTTCTCCACCAACAGCAAATCACGCATCAAGGCGATGGTTTCCGCTGTTTCTGGGATCCCCGCCAAGCCGTGCATGGTGGACATCACACCTTCGTGGGCACAGCCCCCATCGGACATGCTCTTGTCATCAGGATGGAAGACAACCAACAAGTCATGGGTTGCAGCATATTCTAGGGCACGGGACAGCACCCGGTTACTGGCGTAACTATTACGGTGGTTTGATAAAGCCACACAACCAGCATCCGTTAATGCCACCATGTTACTTAACTGCTCACCTTCCAGACCTTGAGTAATGGCACCGATTGGGAACACATTAGCCATCCCCGCATCATCCGCCTTGTCTTGAATCAAGGCCGCGACTGCTGGTGTATCTACTATTGGTTTGGTATTGGGTGGGCAAATCAATGTGGTAACACCACCCGACACCGCTGCACGACCTTCTGAGGCAATGGAACCTTTCTGGGTGTAACCTGGCTCACGCAAGGCGACTGCCGCGTCAACTAAGCCAGGTAATACCCACTGGCCAGTGGCATCGATGACTTCCGCATCATCAAAACCAAGGGGCGCTTCCCCAATGGCTACAATACGATGATCCTCTACAAACAGATCAACCACGGCATCGAGGTTTTGGCTTGGGTCGATGACACGACCATTACTAATACGAAGTTTCATGTTAGCCCTCACCTTCTTGTGCCTGTTGTTCTTGCACTTGACCACTCATGGCCATGGACATCACGGCCATACGCACGGCAATGCCATTAGTCACCTGGTTTAGAATGACAGAACGCTCACCGTCTGCCACTTCAGAGGAAATTTCGACCCCACGGTTAATCGGCCCAGGATGCATCACAATCGCATCAGGTTTGGCCCAAGATAGGGTTTCTTCTGTCAGACCATATAAGCGATAAAACTCGCTCTCACTGGGCAATAGAGCACCAGCCATACGCTCTTTTTGTAAACGCAGCATGACCACCACATCCACATCATCAAGACCGGCCTTTAAGTCATGACAAATGGTCGCCCCAAGTTCCTTAAAGTACTCTGGCACTAGGGTTTTAGGGCCCACCAATCGTACTTCTTCAACGCCAAGGGTTTTCAATGCATGCAGCTCTGAGCGCGCGACTCGTGAATGCAAAACATCTCCCACAATAGCGACTTTTAACCCCTCAAAATGCCCCTTGTGTCGACGAATGGTCAACATATCTAACATGGCTTGAGTTGGGTGAGAGTGACGACCGTCACCGGCATTAATAATGGCCACATTTGGAGAGCAATGCTCAGCGATAAAATGTGGTGCCCCGCTGTCTTGGTGACGCACAACAAACATATCACTTTGCATGGCTTCAAGGTTTTGCAGGGTATCCAGTAAGGACTCGCCTTTAGAGGTCGCCGACGTAGCGATATTGAGGTTAATCACATCGGCAGACAATCGCTTAGCGGCCAATTCAAAGGTAGTTCGGGTTCGGGTGGAGTTTTCAAAGAAGAGATTTACAACAGTCTTGCCCCGTAACAAAGGGACTTTTTTAACTGACTGCTCGCCCATGGATAGGAACGACTCGGCTCTATCGAGTATCTCTGTCAGAATATCTTTACTTAAGCCATCCAACGTCAGGAAATGCTTTAGTTGACCTTGTTCGTTTAGCTGTAACGCCCTGGGGTCAGATCGCATCATAGTTTGCTTTCCTCAATCACTATGTATGATAGGAAAATGCCCGGCGCAGAGGGTATCCACGTCCGGGCATCGGTGGCACTGACAGGCCAGCTTGGCATTCAACATCGCCAACTGTTATGTATCAGCGAACCACTGTATCCAAGTACTAATTGTCGTATGTGCTGTCACAAAAATAAAGCAAAACAACTAATTTAGTCGGTTTCCACCAAAGAAACCGCCAAGGGCGCAGGCCCTGATAGTTTAATACGTTGATTGGCGTTAAGGGTTAAGGCCTCACCAATGATGTCAGCACGAATTGGCAACTCGCGATTATTCAAGTCAAACAAGATGGCCAGAGTAATACTGGCGGGACGGCCAAAGTCGAAGATCTCATTCATCGCGGCACGAATCGTGCGCCCAGACATGAGCACATCATCCACCAGAATCACATGACGGTCTTCCAAAGCGGGCAAGAGGGTCTGGCCGACTTTGGGATTCAATCCCGCGCGGGTAAAGTCATCTCGATAAAAGGTAATGTCTAAGGTCGCTAACGGCTCGGAGGTTGGCACAGCATCAATCAACTCATTTGCCACCCAAACTCCTCCAGAATGGATTCCAACCACAATCGGGTCTTCAATGTTCTTTTGCTGACAGTAATCAGCTATTTGCTGTTTCATGGCGGACAGCGCTTTGTCTAGATCCAACTTCATGTTCGACTGTTACCTTCTAGTCAATTGCTTAAGACGTGAATTGCTCAGCAAACCACGACTCTAAAATCATTTGAGCGGCCAAACCATCGACGGAATTCTCTTTGAAATTACGGTGGCCACCTTGGGCGATCACTTGTCCTTTGGCTTCATAGGACGATAGCCGCTCATCCATCATATGGTATGGGCGGTTGTAGCGTCCATGGAGGCGTTTGGCAAATTTGCGTGCACGCTGACACATCTCATTTTCCGTGCCATCCATGTTCAGTGGTAACCCCACCACAAAGGCGTCAGGTTGCCATTCTTCTACTATTTTGGCGATCACATCCCAATTAGGAATCCCCTCATTCGCTTTGATAGGGTTCAACGGTCGACCTTGGCGGGTGACGCCTTGCCCTACGGCGACGCCAATTCGGGTCGTACCAAAATCAAACCCCAATACGGTGATGGCCGTATTGGGGTTCTCGTTCATTTCATTTGATGACGCATCGGTCATATTTAAGCGTGTCCTATGTCCGGCGATAAAAGACTCATATCCAGCCCTAGGACTTTTGTTGCTGCGGTAAACTGCATGTCACTAGGAGTATTAAATAATACGTCTAAATCCGCCTCGCATACCAGCCAATCGTTATTGGCAATTTCTTTTTCTAGCTGCCCTTCGTCCCAACCCGCGCAACCTAGCGTAATTAAAAACTGCTCTGGACCATCCCCCGCAGCAATGTGTTCTAGGGTTTCCAAAGAGGCCGATAAGCAGACCTCATCGGTAACTTTCAGGGTGTTGCCCCAGTATTTATCATGAGAGTGCAAAATAAACCCCCGCTCAGACTCTACTGGCCCGCCCACATAAATAGGCTCTGAGGTCAGTTTAGGAGCCTCCACAGGCATCCCGAGGTGGTCAGCCAATTCAGCAAAATCAATACTCGAAGGACGATTAATGATGACGCCCATCGCCCCAGTTTCCGTATGTTCGCAAAGATAGACAACTGTGTGCTCGAAGTTTGGATCGTTCAAATGTGGCATAGAGATCAAGAAGTGATGTTTCAACGATTGAAATGATGTAGTCATAACGTAACGCCCTCTATTTGAGATCGACGCAGGAGCTCGCGCCCGAATTCCTCGATTTGTACTAAACTAAAAAAATAAACCTTAAATCGAGGAGCTTATCTGCCAGTATAGGCTAAGTGCCTGATTTGCCTAGCTCGAATAACAAATTTTCTGAATTCCTGTTCATTTTGTAAGAATTTATCAAAACATTGCACATCTTGTACCAATCGGTCAATTTTCGTTAAAATGAAAACCTATTTATCTATTCGCGTTTTAGGACATTATTTTGATTACCGCCCTTAGCCAACATACTACTTCCCATACGGAAGCTTGGCGCCAGCTGCACCCTGGCGAAGCGGTAGACCTGCGTTATTTTTTTCACAGCGGTTGGTCTTCTTAGGACTGTAGCCATTCAACTTTTTTAATTACCAGACTAGGCTTGAGCCATAGTCGTTTTAAGATTTGCTACAGGAATATTGATCATGATTTTAGAAGCCGTTGATTTTCAAAGCCCAACAGCCGCCCAAGACTTCGTTAAATCCTTAAGAGAAACTGGCTTCGGGGTTCTTAAAAACCACCCGATTCGTCAGCAACTGGTGTCTGACATTTACGCCGAATGGCAAACCTTCTTCGATAGCGATACCAAATTTGATTACCGCTATAACGTGGGCACCCAAGACGGGTTCTTCCCAGCGGATGTGTCTGAAACTGCCAAAGGCCACTCAAAGAAAGACATTAAAGAGTATTTTCACTACTACCCTTGGGGACAATGTCCAGAGCAGCACAAAGCCAAACTGGCGCAATACTACAGTGAAGCCAATACACTGGCGGAACAGCTACTGGGTTGGATTGAAACACATACTCCAGCAGATATTGCCCAGCATTACTCTCAACCGCTCTCCGGTATGATTGAAAACAGTGATCAAACCCTGCTGCGAGTACTCCATTACCCACCACTTAAAGGCGACGAGGAACTTGGCGCTATCCGTGCGGGTGCTCATGAAGATATTAATTTAATCACTATCTTACCGGCAGCCAATGAACCTGGACTGCAGGTGAAATCAAAAGATGGCACCTGGCTGGACGTACCCTGCGATTTCGGTAACTTGATTGTTAACATTGGCGATATGCTGCAAGAAGCCTCTGGGGGCTATTTCCCATCCACTTCCCACCGAGTGATTAACCCAGATGGTACCGACAAGACTAAATCACGCATTTCCTTACCCCTGTTCCTGCACCCACGTCCAGATGTGGTGCTGTCGGAACGCCATACGGCTGGCTCCTATCTGCGTGAGCGCCTCATTGAACTGGGTGTGATTTAAGGTTTAATCATTCAACTGAGCATAAAAAATGGGAGCGATAAGCTCCCATTTTTTATGCAGACGTGAACGCCCGAATCAACAACCCCATACCGGACAGTATTAACATGGCCATGGCCATTCTTTTCACCAACACGGGTTGGATCAAGTTAATCAGGTACTTCCGTGACAGCACTGTGACCCCCAATACCACCGGAGCCCCTATCACGGTTGCGATTAACATGGACGAGGTGACCGATCCACTTACAACCATGGTCGTGGTGCGAAACCCTGCCAAAGCAATAAAAATGGACAGCAAGGTTGCACGGATCACAACCAAAGGCACAGGCTGGCGATACATCAAATATGAAATTGGCGGTCCCGCGGTAGAAAATAAACCACTCAATACCCCCGCAAACCCGCCACACAAGGCAAAATGCCATTTGGGGGAAGCTTCGTTTCTGGGTTCCGGACGTAATAGACTGCTGAGACACACCAGAATCATGGTAATGCCCAATAACCCCTGAAGAAGATTGATCGCATTAGCTCCTAGATGATCAAGTAAATACAATCCAAACCAGACCATGGGCAGTGCGGTTACCAGAAACACCCCCATGGCTTTAAAATGAGCTTGTCGCCAGACGCCTCCATACAAGCCTGATAAGCCATTTAACAAGCTTAACAAACTTGCGATAAAGGCTAATTCAGCGATCGACAACAGCTCAAGAGCACCGCCAATCCCCATTACAATCAAACCAAAACCAAACCCCGTGACCGTCTGAATATAGGCCCCTAGAGCCACAATGACGATCAATCCCAGCCAAATGAGTTCCATACTGCGCCTTAGGAAAATGTGCATATAAAAGAATAACGGCGCTTACGGCCTATCCTAAACTTGAAATATCTTAACCTAATCCCATCACAGGCTAATCAACCATTTGAGGCAAAACCATGCAAAAGTCTATTGATATTCAATTTGTGTCCGACGTCATGTGTCCATGGTGTGTGGTCGGATTAGGCAACCTTAACAAAGCACTCACTTCTCTAAACGACGTCAAAGTTGACCTCACCTTTAGACCCTTCGAGCTCAATCCCAACATGCCTCAGGAAGGGCAAAATCTTGGAGAGCACCTTGCTGAGAAATATGGTGTCACCCCAGCCCAATCCAAACAGAACCGGGAGATGATTCAAGCCCGGGGCAAGGCCGTGGACTTTGACTTCAACTTTCAGGAAGACTCACGCATGTGGAATTCTTTTGATGCCCATCGTCTACTGCATTGGGCAGAAATTGAAGGCTGCCAAGAAGCCCTCAAAAAAGCCCTATTCAAAGCCCATTTCACCGACAACCGAAATGTCTCGGATCATCAGGTGCTGATCGACATCGCCGGAGATATTGGCCTTGACCAAGAGGTCACTAAGGGGATTCTCGCCAGCGACGAGTTTGCCGAAGAAGTACGTCAATTAGAGCAACTTTGGCAACGCAGTGGCATTACCTCTGTACCAACGGTCATCATCAATAACCAATATGCCATCTCGGGTGGCCAACCACCGGAAGTGTTTTTACAGGCCCTCGAAGAAGTGCTCAATCAACCGGAATAAGCCCCGCCCTTTTGCCCATACACTGATCCAAGTAAGGTTCAGATTATGGGCAATCACGTCTTTGTAAAGCTGCACATAAAACACTCAAAACACCCCCTATACTCCTTATTTCATGGTATATTTAGCATGCGAATGAACATTTTTTGCTAATTTCAACATTTTTCCAAGGAGACCACTTAGTGTTATTGAGACGTGCCGCCCAACTGCTCTTAACTCTGCCCCTTTTACTGCTGGGCAGCGGCGCTACCTTCGCTGATATAAAAACAGTGCAACTGCATGTTGTCGATTTCCCCCCTTACATTATCGTGCCTGATACTCAAGACGGCATCACTGGTATGGATATCGACATTGTACAGGCGGCTTTTGCTGCAGCAGATCTGGATGTTCATTTCTCTTCAACGCCATGGAAGCGCATTATCAAATCCATGGAACGAGGCACAATTCTCGGCACAGTGTCCTGCTCGCGACGTCCTGAGCGCCTTGAATACATGTTGTTTAGTGACGAGGTGACATCCACCAACCGAGTAGCGGTAAGCCGATCTGAAGTCGATACTAGCGCCATTCAAACCCTTGATGACTTACAAAACTTTAGCGTGGTTTCCATCGAAGGCTGGGGCATGGAGCAACAACTTACCGCAGAAAACATTCCCCATGAGACGACATCCACTTACGAAGGCGCTATGATGGCTATGCGCTATCGCAACATAGACATACTTTATGCCGCTGAGTACCCATCACTCTATTATGCAAGAAAGCTTGGCATTCACCGTGACATCAAAATCACGCCGATACGTACAGAGCCAGTCACACCGCTTTACTTGTGCATGAGTAAGACATACCCAGACTCACGGGCAATAATGGATCGCTTTAATGCTGGTTTGCGGCAAATTAAGCAAGACGGAACCTACCAAGCCATACGCGCAAAATATTTATAGCAGTAGATTGCAAGGTAGGGAGGCCAAAGCTTGAAGCTCAGACATCGAATTGCATATCAACAAGCGCGCATCATTCTTTTCTCAGCGTTCATCATCGGCGGTCTCTCAGCGATCGCGCAATTTTATGTGGATATGACAGCGGTTCGCAGCCAGCAAATCGCTAGCATCCAACAATCGATCACCCTATACCAACCGAATATCCAGCGCGCCGTGTATAACCTAGACACTGATTTAGCCAAAAGCCTGGCCAAATTAATGGCTGATGACCCCTTATTTCATTCGGCGACCATCTATGATGATTTTGGTGATCTAATGGCAGTAGGGTTTGATAGCGCCACACCACCCGCCACGACTTGGGTAAATGCTATGAGTTTTCGACTCTTAGATATCCCTAAGAAATACCAACAGCCTCTCAACATTGAAAACAATAGCGCAACCCAAGCCTTATTAGTGGTCACCCTAGATACTAATAGGGTCGCTCAAGGGCTCGCCAATCGTGCTCTTACCCTTAGTATTTCAGGGTTCATTGCCACCATCTTACTCAGTGGCGTGCTCTTTATCGTGTTTTACCACTTTTTCTCTAAGCCCATTCAGAGGACGTCCCAATGGGTTGCCCAACTGGATCACCCCGATGCAGACCTCACACCGCCTTATGTACGTCATGACGAACTTGGCGACCTTGTTTTCAACGTACAAGATATCTGGCACAAAAAAGACGACGCAGCTAAACAAGTACAGTCCTTAGCCTATTACGACCCCTTAACCAAGTTAGCTAACCGTCGCATGCTAACGGAACAGCTAGACAGAGCCATTGAAGAAGTCAAACAGGCCCAGAAAACGGGAGTGGTCATGTACCTTGACCTTGACCGTTTCAAAACGATCAATGATTCGCTGGGCCATCACATTGGCGACCGTCTGTTAATAGAAATCGCCAAACGTCTCGGGACGTTAGTCGGACCTCAAGCTCAGTGTGCAAGATTTGGCGGGGATGAATTTGTCCTGCTACTGCCCAGTTTAGACAGTCAAGAGGAAGCGGTTTCTAACGCCATCGCACTCGCACAGAACATCATAGAGACCATAGGTGCCCCAGCACGGATTGGACGCAACACTATCCATTGCTCCACCAGCATTGGATTAACCATCTTCCCTCAACATGCGGATAACAGTAGCAACGTGCTGCGCCGTGCCGATACGGCCTTGTACCGTGTCAAAGATGCTGGGCGCAATGGCTACCAGTTTTATGACGAAAGTATGCAAAAAGAAGCCAAAGCAAGATGGGAGATTGAAGCCGGACTGCACCGTGCGGTGGCACTCAATCAGCTGCAAATTTGGCTACAACCGCAAGTAAACTCCCAACACAAGATCACTGGGGCAGAGGTATTACTGCGCTGGCAACATCCACAAAAAGGCCTAGTTCCGCCCATGGAATTTATTTCTGTTGCAGAGGAATCAGGTCAGATCAATGCGCTTGAGGAGTGGGTACTTACTGCTACGATAGAGCTTTTAAATACTTGGCAAAAACAAGGTTTACCCAGCAGCTTTAAACGATTGTCCATTAATATAAGTCCTGCTCACTTCATGCAAGCAGACTTTGTCGAACGTATGCTTCAGATACTAAAGAAACGCCACCCTGGAGCAGTGCAGATCGAATTTGAGATTACTGAAAGTCTGCTCATTCACAACTTCATCAATGCCTCCAAAACAATGAATACCCTGCAAGAACACGGTATTTCATTTGCTATTGATGATTTCGGCACTGGGTATTCCTCCCTGCGCTACTTGACCCAGCTCCCCCTAGACATACTTAAAATTGACCGCTCATTTATCCAGCAAATGGAGCATAGCGAAAGTGATGCAGCCATCGTTGACGTGATTATGACTACTGCCAACAAACTTGGCTTGGCCGTTATCGCGGAAGGGGTCGAAACTCATGCCCAAGAGCAACTTTTAGCGGAGCGGGATTGTCAGCTCTATCAAGGCTTCTATTTTTCTAAGCCTCAATTCCATGAGCAGTTTTATCAGCTATTGATCGGCCAAGATGGTCACATTGAGCCACCCAGCTCTAGCTGATCCGTTTCGCATCTATCCTATGACTAAGCATTAAAATGTTGCGACATACGAAAGTAAGGAATATCCCCTTTAAAGAAACGCTCCCCTTCTGCAACAAAACCAAATCGACCATAGAAGCTCATAGCACTCTCTCGAGCATCTAACCAAAGATAATGAATGTCTGCAGAGCGCACTCTTTCTATCAATGCTTCAAGCATCTGACTACCAATTCCTCGCCCTTGAAATTCTGACAAGGTAGCAAACTTCCGTAGGCGTGCCTCCCCGTCATGAATGTATAGAGAAACAACACAGACCAAGCGTCCATCCACCTTCACACCAAAGTGCTTAGCGTAGTCATCCCCCTCAACCTGACAGAAGGACATCGGCTGATCGGGCCAAAGTACCTGATGACGAACCGGCAAAACTTCATCGGCAGAAACACTGACTATTTCATATCGAATCATGGGTCACCTCATTATGAGTCACTTAGTAATACGACTCGTGTCAGGTAAATAGTTCAAATAAAAAAGCCCCCGTAGTCGCACCACGGGGGCAATTCTGAAAGGAGACTTAAAAAAGTAATCACCAAATAAAGTGACGAGCCTTAACATTCAATGCAGTGAAAGCAATCGACTTACCTGGCCCTTGCGCTGCCCCGTGACAGACAATCAATGGCACCAAGTGCTCTTCTCGGGGGTGACAGTAACGACCACCTTCCGCCAAAGACCATTGACTCCAACGCAGCTTCGCTTCGCTAATATTTATATCCACACCCGTCACAGTCTCATCAAGCCACACCTGAAAGGCGTCAGCAGAGACCTTTTTTTCTGGGGCTTGTGGATTAAAGAAAGCACGCATGTTGTGGAAACTAAAACCCGAACCTATCAACAATGCGTCTTCTGGCAACACTTGGGAAAGGTGCTCCCCTAGTTGCCAATGCTTCTCTGGACTCAGAGAACTGTCTAAAGACAACTGCAACACAGGGATGTTGGCATCCGGGTACATCAGCATCAGCGGAATGAACATGCCATGATCAAAACCACGGGACTCATTAAGACGAATATGGGTTCCCAAATCCTCCATTTTATCTGCTATGGCGCGCGCCAACTCAGGTGCCCCAGGAGCAGGGTATTGCAAATGATAGGACGCCTCAGGGAAGCCATAATAGTCATAAATTAAATCAGGATTTGCGGCGGCAGTTAACTCAAAGCCAGAAGTTTCCCAATGGGCGCTAACCATCACAATCACAGAAGGCTGCTTAGGCAGATCATTGGTCAAAGCCTGCATTGTTTGCACCAATTCTTTGTGGCCTGGGTCACCTAAGATAGGCATAGGGCCACCACCATGGGATACAAATGCGATAGAAGACATACTTTACTCCTTCCCGATACGGGGAAATCTGGTTAGGTCTGTGACCCGATGAGCAAATAGTAAGACCTTTCTAAATCGCAATAAATACACACAAATAGAATTCATTATTCACTCAAATGAAACAATAAAACTAACTCAACCGAACCCCCTAGTTAGCTCGCAGCCAGTGACTTTTTTAAAACATTTCGAATAGTGCTATATGAATCAAATGTAGCACCAGATAGCGCCAATATTAATCAGCTAACAAAATGTTCCTTTATGGTGCATCGTGTTAAATTCGGATACTTAAATTTACACAAGTTATGACCAGTGTGTCGGATTTCTTGCACATTTCATTTCCTATAATGAATGAGACCTTCCCTGCACACGCTCGCCCGCAACGTGTAAAGCACGACAACAATTACAAAAGCTCAAAGAGCCTCACAACGGAGAACCCTAACTATGCAATCATTCATTGATTTCTTAAACGGAATCATCTGGAGCCCTGCGCTCATCTATCTATGCCTTGGAGCAGGCCTGTTCTACTCCATCCTAACGCGCTTCGCTCAAGTGCGTCATTTTAAAGAAATGTGGTCTTTGTTATTTAATTCCACGCCTTCTGAAAAAGGCATTTCCTCTTTCCAAGCACTGGCCGTGTCCCTTTCTGGCCGTGTTGGTACAGGTAACATCGCAGGTGTTGCAGCGGCCATCGGTTTTGGTGGTCCAGGTGCCGTATTCTGGATGTGGGTTGTAGCGTTTCTAGGTGCGAGCACGGCTTACGCTGAATCCACTCTAGGTCAAATCTACAAAGAGAGCGACGGTGGCCAGTACCGCGGTGGCCCTGCTTACTATTTTGAAAAAGGCCTACGTATGAAGTGGCTAGGGGTATTGTTTGCCCTAGCGTCTATCCTAGCCTGTGGTATTTTCCTTCCTGGTATCCAAGCTAACTCTGTGGGTAATGCTGTAGCGCAGGTATTTGGCCAAGGCGACATCATCAACACTACTTTTGGCTCAGTGGGTACGACTAAGTTAGTGGCACTAGCCGTCATCCTAGTCGTCCTTGCGTTCATCATTTTTGGTGGTATTAAGCGCATCGCTAACTTCACCCAAATCATAGTGCCATTCATGGCGATGGGCTACATCATCATGGCCTTGATCGTTGTGTTCCTTAACATCGACCAAGTTCCTGGCATTTTCGGTTTGATTATTTCTGACGCCTTCTCTGCACAAGCTGGATTCGGTGCGGCCATTGGTTGGGGTGTGAAACGTGGTGTTTACTCTAACGAAGCAGGCCAAGGTACAGGCCCTCACGCCGCTGCCGCTGCTGAAGTAGAACACCCTGCCCAGCAAGGTCTCGTTCAAGCCTTCTCTGTTTACGTAGACACGCTTTTTGTATGTACTGCCACAGCGCTGATGATCCTGATCACGCAGCAGTACAATGTTCAAGGCACTCTGCCTGACGGTCAATTCATCGTGCAAAACATTGCACCTGACGTCATTATTGCCTCTCCAGCCTTCACTCAAATGGCACTGCAGAGCATCTTTGGTGGCTTTGGTTCTGCCTTCGTTGGTATTGCACTGTTCTTCTTTGCCTTCACCACGATCTTGGCGTACTACTACATCGCTGAAACCAACGTGGCTTACCTTCGTCGCGCGCTAAACGTTAAAGTTTCTCTGACGTTGGTTAAACTATTAATCATGTTCATGGTGGCTTACGGTACAGTAAATACCGCAGGTTACATCTGGAACCTAGGTGACGTAGGCGTAGGCTTGATGGCTTGGTTGAATATCGTTGGCATCATCGCCATCTTCTTCATGGCTCGTCCAACGATGAAAGCCCTGAAAGATTACGAAGATCAAAAAGCCGCTGGCGTCGAAGAATACACCTTTGATCCAAAAGCATTGGGTATCAAGGGTGCTGATTTCTGGGAAAAACGCCTAGAGAAAAAGCGTAACGGTCAATAAGATCTAACCCAGACCTTAATGGGTCAGACATATAAAAAAGCCGCTTGGGGAAACCCAAGCGGCTTTTTTCATTATCGTTTTAACCTTATTCTAAGGTGTCTAAACCTAACTGATCTTTAATGATTTGCCCCAGGTTCGGCAGAAAATCACGGTCAGTAAAGGTCTCTGCCGACCATAAATCCGCCACCAACATGGCCTTAGGGCAATGGAAAAACAGCGCATCAATGGCCACTTTTACGACGATTTTAGGGCGCTTATTGCCCTCCATGCATAGATCCAATAAGGCGTCATCATCATGGAGACTCGCGGTGCCACGCAGGCGCACAATCTCATTGATCCCCGGCACAATAAACAACATACCGATTTCGGGAGTAAACAGAATATTTCGCAAGGTATCGATACGGTTATTACCCGGCAAATCACCAAACACTATGTGCTTATCATCCAAAATTTTGATGAAGCCCGCCTGACCACCCCGTGGAGACACATCCAAATGCCCCGATTCACCCCGACTCGTCACCAAGGCGAAGCGGCAGTGCTCAATAAACTTCGTCGTGTGTTGCTCCAAGGCAGGGATGTCTTTTTTCAACACAATGGGGTGAGGTGTTTTATAGAACTGCTGAAGCTGGTCCAGCGTGGTGATTTGACTCATAGAAAGGGCTCTTAGTGATAGCAGCTCATATTTGTATTTGAGACGCATTATTAATAGATAACTGAAGGCTATTCTATTGGGCAAGAGGCGAATACACAACTAAGAGACTGAGAAGTTTCACAGCCCATTAACGAGCAAGGTTGGCAGCAAAGGCGCCGTTCAACTCCAAGGTTTCAGATGGACGCTCACCAAATAGCTGGCGATAGTCTTTTGCAAATTGACTCATATGCCAGAATCCCCATTGGGCGGCAATATCAGAGATACTGGCGCTTTGCGAGGCACTGATCAAAGCCCTTCTGACACCATTAAGACGAGATGTTCGTAGATATTGGATGGGGCTAATGCCAATAATACTTTCAAAGGCATATTGCAGAGTGCGACGACTGACGTTCGCCACTTCACACAAATCCGTCACCGTCATGGGGGTATCGGGATTCTCTAGAATAAAACTACGGGCTCTATCCACCACCGCTTTGCGGTGATGATAACTTTGAGTTTGCGCAGGCTCAGGCGTTTCCGCTTGCAATACTTCTAGTAAGGCCATCATAACCAAATCATGGGACATGCGATTAGTGGTGACATGGCCACTGGGGTTGCCCAATAGGCGCTCTAACAGAAAACGCACGTCCTTCAGGGTTTGCTCAGGCAATGCCAAGCGCCCGTGCTCCGTTAGCTCGGACCAATTTAAGGTCATCCCATGAATGTTCGCCATGCGCAACAAGGTTTCCTGTTGCACCACCATGCCAAATAGGTCGTAGGATTCCGGAGTAGTAAGCTGAAACTCACAATCCCCCGGGCGACACATGATGTTATTCGTTCGTACGGACAAGCCATTAATGCGACAGGGTTCTTGCTTATCAAGGGGAATCCCAAGCCAGACAGATTCCGGCCAAACAATGCATTTTTGTTGCAATGCCTGGCTGGTACTTTCTTTGAAAACCTGCAGGTCCTCAAACGGCAGCTCAATGATACTGCCACGGAACTCGCCACGACTGGTCTGATCGTATTCTTGACGCCAATTGGTCAAATTTGCCGCATGCAAATCCGCATCAGACGCTTCTTTGTACGTGAGGGAAACGCCCTGAATTGGTGCATTAGCAGTTTGTTGAACGGACATTTAAAGACTCCGAATATCAAATTCGCGCAAATCAAATCGCACACCTCACACTAAGCGATTGATTTATATGCATTAATTATTATTGCCAAATTTCGATAACACTGTGTATCGAACATTTATAACAATGTAACGGTTAATGGGAATAAACCCCAGCAAATCTTGTGCCGTGACCCACAATGTCACCAAAAAGGCCTGAAACAACCGTCGGAACCGCTCCTATGACAAAAACGCAATACCAGTTTCACCACACTATGGGCGAACGTACATTTGGTTTTAAAAACCTTGCTGACCTGATGGCTAAAGCCACGCCTGCTCGCTCTGGTGACCGCCTTGCTGGGGTCGCCGCAGACACGGCGGAAGAGCGTGCCGTTGCCCAGATGACACTGGCGGATGTCCCGTTAAAACAATTCCTCGAAGACCTACTGATCCCCTACGAGGATGATGAAATCACTCGTATGATCATAGACGATCATGACAAAATTGCCTTTGCTCCCATTTCTCACCTGACGGTAGGTGGCTTTCGCGATTGGTTGCTCAGTGATTTAGCCACCCCGAGCGTACTGCAAAGTATCCGTCCAGGTGTTACACCGGAAATGGCGGCAGCGGTTAGCAAAATCATGCGAAATCAAGACCTGATCCTTGTGGCGAAAAAGTGCCATGTTAAAACAGCGTTTCGTAACACCATAGGCCTACCGGGCCACCTTTCTACTCGCTTGCAACCAAACCATCCAACTGATGATTTAACTGGTATTGCCGCCAGTATTTTAGACGGTCTCATGTATGCCAATGGCGACGCAGTTATCGGCATCAATCCAGCGACAGATAACGTTGCCCAAGCCTGCCGCTTGATGAAGATGATGGACGAAGTCATTCAGCACTATGAGATTCCGACCCAATCTTGCGTTTTGACCCACGTGACCAACACAATCGAATGCATCGAACAAGGCGCCCCCGTGGATCTCGTGTTTCAATCCATTGGAGGCACCCAAGCGACCAACGACAGTTTTGGCTTCAACTTAGCGACGCTAGCGGAAGCCCAAGCGGCGGCCTTGTCCCTTAACCGTGGCACCGTTGGCAACAACGTGATGTATTTCGAAACCGGCCAAGGCAGCTCCTTATCTGCCAATGCTCACCACAATGTCGACCAACAAACCTGTGAAGCAAGAGCCTATGCAGTGGCTCGTAAATTTGACCCACTGCTCGTTAACACAGTGGTCGGCTTTATCGGCCCTGAGTATTTATTCAATGGTAAAGAGATTACCCGTGCAGGCCTTGAAGACCATTTCTGCGCAAAATTATTGGGACTGCCCATGGGCTGTGACGTGTGTTACACCAACCACGCCCAAGCCGATCAAAACGACATGGATAACCTGATGACCTTGCTGGCTGTGGCGGGATGCACCTTCATCATGGGCATACCGGGCTCCGACGACATCATGCTCAACTACCAAACCACCTCGTTCCATGATGCCATGTACGTACGACAAGCTTTAGGACTGGCCCCTTCACCAGAATTTGACCGTTGGCTGAAACAAGCCCAGATCCTAAGCGATGACCAGTTTACGCTGAATCATAAAATCCCCCGTGCTTTTGAGCATTCCCTAAACCGATTGCTGGGGGACAACTGATATGAAGCGTATTTTTCCAACCCATCCAACCGATGAACCCGTTATTGATAACGCTTGGGATCGATTACGCTCCTTTACTGATGCCCGCATCGGGTTAGGACGTGCGGGGGTCAGCGTACCAACGCGCCACTTACTAGCGTTTCAATTGGCCCATGCCCAAGCAATCGATGCAGTGCACTCTCCACTCAATGTCGAGGGGTTACTCGAGACGCTGACCGCACAAGATTGGTGTCCAGCGGGACAACCACTACGTTTGCATAGCCAAGCCGAGCATAGAGACATGTATTTGCAGCGTCCTGACTATGGTCGTGTATTAAATGAAGCCTCCCAGCAAACCCTAAAAGATCACAATGGCCCAGCCTATGACTTGGCCATTGTCATCGTCGATGGTTTATCTGCACTGGCCATTGAAGAGAATACTTTACCCTTTTTATCCAAGTTGATTCCGGCGCTAACTGACGCGCCAGAACCTTGGTCTATCGCTCCATTGTGTGTGGTGGAGCAAGGTCGTGTCGCCATTGGCGACCACGTAGGTGAGTTACTCAACGCCCGTTGCGTCATTGTGTTGGTTGGGGAACGTCCGGGCCTGAGCTCCCCAGACAGTATGGGGTTATACCTTACTTGGGGGCCGAAAAAAGGCCTCACCGACGCCTACCGTAATTGTATTTCTAACATTCGATTTGCGGGTCTGAACCACCAAGACGCTAGCCGCAAAGCTTTCTACTTACTGAGCGAAGCGAGGACTAAAAAATTGTCAGGGGTGCAGTTAAAAGACCGCACAGACGACTCCGTGCTAGAGCACGACAACCATAACGAAAACTTTTTGATATCACATAACTAACTAAAAAATATCAACTCAAGGGGAACTCCAATGGCAGATCAACTCGATCAGGAATATTTGGCGAAACGCCAATTAAAACGCGGTACCGCAGGCTGGCTTTTGTTAGCTGGGCTCGGTGTCTCATATGTTATCTCAGGCGACTTCGCTGGCTGGAACTTCGGTATCGGTGAAGCGGGCTGGGGCGGTTTTGCAATCGCTGCCGTACTCATGGGCCTTATGTACCTTACGTTAGTACTGTCCCTCGCCGAAATGTCAGCGTCTATCCCAGCAGCGGGGGGCGGTTACAGCTTTGCTCGACAAGCAATGGGACCTGTGGGTGGTTACATGACGGGCTTGGCGGTATTAATTGAATATGCTCTCGCACCAGCAGCCATAGTAATCTTCATTGGCTCAGCCGTGGAAGAACTGCTTGGGTTCAATGGCCCAGTGGTTTACGCCCTATTCTATCTGGTGTTTATCGGTATCCACTTAGCAGGTGTCGGTGAAGCCCTCAAAGTCATGATGGTGATTTCAGGCCTAGCAGTGGTTGCTATTCTAGGTACCGCGGTTGCTTTGATTGGTGATTTCGATGCTTCGCGTCTATTCGACATTGCGCCAACTGATGCTGCGGGCGCATCCGAATTCATGCCATTTGGTTGGTACGGTGTATGGGCGGCTTTGCCATTCGCCATGTGGTTGTTCCTAGCGGTTGAAGGTGTCCCTCTGGCGGCAGAAGAAGCGAAAAACCCAGCGAAAGATGTGCCAAAAGGCATTATCGGCGCCATGATCTTCCTACTGTTTACAGCCGTGCTTGTGGTCTTCTTGCTGGCAGGTGTGACCGGTGCTGAAGCCATTGGTAGCAGTGCTGTGCCGCTAGTTGATGCCTTGAACGTGGCCGGTAAGCCAGTGCTTGCAACCACAGTCAACGTACTTGCCCTAGCGGGTTTGGTGGCGTCTTTCTTCTCCATCATCTATGGCTACAGCCGTTTGGTCTTTGCCTTGTCCCGCGCAGGTTACTTGCCAAAAGGCCTGTCTGTTACGAACGAACGTAAAGTACCTGCCCGCGCGCTGATCGTACCTGGTGTCTTTGGTTTCCTAGCGTCTCTAACAGGTGAAGGCGACCTTATGCTTGGTATGGCCGTAGTAGGTGCTACCGTATCTTACGCATTGATGGCCTTGAGCCACATCCTATTGCGCGTGAAGCAGCCAGATATGGAACGTCCTTACAAAACCCCTGGTGGTGTAGTGACGTCTAGTATTGCATTGGTACTGTCATTGGTGGCGCTCACGGGTGTTTATGCCTACGACCCACGTGCTTTCATGTACACACTGGCACTGTTCGTGATTGGCGCTGCTTACTTCTTCTTGTACAGCCGTAGCCGCTTGGTTGCCAAAACACCGGAAGAAGAGTTCAACATGTTAGCCGCAGCAGAAGCAGAGTTATAAGCTCAAGTCCTGTGAACTAACGGAACTTATAAATGCCCTACGCACCCTAAATGCGTGGGGCATTTTTAGGTTTTCGAGGCGGTAAATGGCTCAAGATGCTACGACGGGCACGTTTCAACAAAGTCTCAATGGGATACCACCATTGCCCCCACACACTCTTTTGATCAATGATTTGCCCCGTCCCGTACTGCAACGCTTGGTCATCGTCTCCTGGCACCCAACTGCCAAACAAACGGTCCCAGATGGCTAAGGTCACACCAAAGTTACGATCATAATGAATCCGCGCCTTAGAGTGATGAATCTGATGCTGTGCAGGGGAAATAAACCAACGCTCAACGACTGCTCCAAAACTCAAAACCACTTGTGAGTGCCGTAGATTCGCTCCGAGCAGGTTAAAAATGAAGGTCGTCCCCAACACCCCAAAGATCTGCCACAGACTCACTTGATTTGGAAACAGCACCACAAACAAGCTGACAACCACACTTTGTGTTCCAAGAGAGCGTAAAAAAAAGATCCCTCCTTCTACTGGGTGCGTTCGAAATACCGTAAACGGAGTCAGCACAGTGGCGCTATGATGCACTTGGTGAAATAGCCACAAGGTAGGTACCTTGTGTAATAACCAATGAGTAAAGAAACGAGAGAAGTCATCCAATAGAAAATAGCTCAAAGAAAAGAGCCCAATCACCACTGGGGTAGGCCAACCCAACGCTAAGTCCCCCAAACCTATGGATTGCCAGAAAAAATACAGCCAGCTGACCCACGCCATGTGAGTCAGGGCTTTTGGAATCACCAGTGCAAGCACTAAGCGATTGATCAACCACAAACCAAAATCCGTTCGTGATGAAGGGTGCAGCCAAATCCTCGGTGATAAAAGCGGTCCAAGCCGGCGCAAGCCATTGCGGCCATAGCGCCAAGTGAACAACCCACAGGCAACCATCAATGCTGACACCAGATATAGCCAGGACACACGTTTTTGCATATCCAATAGGGACGAGCCTGCCATAGCAAGCTCCCCCGTTAACCATACCCAATAAGTGTCTAGCATGGAGTGATTTAGTCGTTTTCAGCGCTGTGAGACGCAGAGTTCAACTGTTTAAGCACGTTACTCATGCCGCCAGTTTTATCTTTCTGCTTACCTTCCAAAGCAAAGCTTTGTGCCAGTAAGTTTTGAACCTTAAGCATGTTCAGTTTGTATTCTTGCATGGTGCCGACATTGCTTTGAATAAAGCCGCCTTTACCATCCAATGCAACCACTTGAGCACCACCGAATACCACTGGGCTAAAGCCAATCAAACGGTCTAAGTCCGATTGTGTTTTACCTAGGTCACGGCCTGCTGCTTCTAGCGCTAAGGCGAAGCCTTTTAACTCACCCCAATGCTTCACATAGTTACGGTAGGCTTTAGTGACGTCCCCATGGGCTTCTTCAATGATGGCAATTTTCTCTAGGTCCTCATAGACGCTACCAGCATATTTGAAGGCTGCTTCAGCAATCACCTGCTGCCAAGCGGTAGCAATTGTCGCGGCATAGGCTTTTAATTCTGCACGTTGCGCATCCGTCAGGGCTTCGCCTTTGGCATCACTGATTAACTGACGACCATCCACAAAGGCTTGCATAATGGTATGGAAGTAATTTGTGCCAGCACTCGCATCGGTCCCTGCAGCATAGTAAGCATGGGCGTATGCCATCTCAGATTTCAAATCCACAACGCCATCACCATTTGCATCCGCTTTAGCAAACACACTTGGATCTCGCTTAGTGATTTGCACCACTTCTTTCGCTGTCAAAGATAGACCATTAGCAGGGGCTCCAAAGTAACCAAACGCTTCGTCCCAAACATGTTCTTTACCTGTGTAGGCAGTGCCATCTTTGTAAGGCGCATTGTTAGGGTGTTGGTCTGCTTCTAGCTTCTCTTCTAGATAATGGTTCACAGCTTTGTTGTAAAACACAGCCCCCATGGCAAACTTAGACACCAATTGTGTGTAGTCGTAGCCATTAACAGGGTCATATCCGTTTTTGCTTTGACTCGCAGCAGCCACAAGCTGCTCCAACAGCTCTTGACCCGTTGGATTGCCCGGCCAACCCGTGATTACGCCATCATAAGCACTAGAGAGTAAATCTTTACCAGAGGACAACTCATCGATTGTGGATTGTTTGATGGCAAAACCTTCTTTAGACGCTGGGTCGAGAATTGCCAAGTCACTTACGCCACCTTTTAGGTAATGCTGCATTTGCTCAGTATCGCCACTGGAGACAGCCTTTTTAAGACTATTATGTAGCGCATGACGTGCAATCTGCCCCCCATAAGAGACCGAACTCGTCTCGGAGCCGTCATACCCCTTAAGAGTGATACCAAATTCATAAGGTTGCGCTGCCATCGCACTGGCAGAACAGGCTACTAACATACTCACAATCGTTTTTTTCATATTATTGTCCTTAGTAGGTTTTAAAAACGGTTGACCAAATCAACTACATTAGGTTTTGCTAATATGAAAGTTATCAATCTTAATAACCATTATCAATATTGATTTTAGTATTAGGTTATTACCTAACTCCTTATAACCTTTTGAATCACACATACATCGTGAAAAAACATTCATTTTATAGGCCGACTAGCCCATAAAAAGCTTTCCTTAACGCTAAAAAAAACTAATATCAAACTCTCTTTGACGCCCTCTGAGCGGGAACTTGCAACATGCTAAATCCAGAATTTACAGATCTACTTAAACGCCTCATTCGCGCGCCATCCGTAGTGGGTGCGGAACACTCTTTCTTTCGCGTATTACAACGTGAGTTAGAAGAGCGCGGAGCAAAGGTAACATGGTACGAAGGCGTACTCGTTGCCCAAGGGACGAACCCTTTCAGCGCCATGTTTTCTGCTCACATTGATCGCCATGGTTTAGTCTGTACCGGCCCCAATGAATTTCAGTATGCGGCGTTTGTCTCCGCAAACCGCACCGACTTACTCAATAACTCAGTGTCCGAACAGCTTATGAATAAGGTCACCGAGCGCTTCAACCAAGAGCGTGTCTATGCTTATGAGCCTTGGTCTGGGGTGTATCGTTGTAAAGGGGTAATCGAAAACGGCTATATTTGTGAATTCCGTAACAACCTTATTTTTGAAGTGAGTGGACTAGAAGCGGTCGATGCTGGAACTCCAGTGGCTTTTGAGGACAGTCTCACGACACGCAATGGCCGTCTTGAAGGACAGTTGGATAACGTCATCACCGCCGCAGCCCTGGTACACCTATTTAGCCTAGGTTTTAAAGGCACCGCATTTTTCACCGCTCAAGAAGAGTCCGGTAAAAGCTGGCGCTACCTGTTGGAATGGTTCCGCCGCTTTGGTGGCACCACAAACCGTCTATTTGTGGTGGATACCAGCCCCTTCCCTGACGAAGAAGCGGCCAACGAACAATTACTGGTACTGCGTGAAAAGGACGCCAACGCCAGTTTCAATGCTGACAGCACGGCGCTTCTACAAAATTTATGCCTAGAACGTGGCTTATCATTCCTTTATAAAGATCACTATGTAGAAGCACAAAATGAGAAGCTGATTGCCAAAGGGCAAACACCCCATTCTCTGGGCAGTACGGAGCTTGGTCGCATCATCGCCGCCTCCAATGGCTTAGTGGATGGCACCACGATTCAAATTCCGACCACTGGGTATCACACCATGCATGAGTCAGCGTCTATCGAGTCGGTAGAAGCCTTTTTAACCGTCCTCAAAGCCGTGGCACATCTACCAGAAGCGGAGCCAGAGATACATTACTAGATTATTTAGGCAAGGCATCGGTTACTTCGATGCCTTTTTTCTCAATTTTCTCCATCCCAACAGGTTTGGACCGTCAATCCACCTTCTTATCTCATGACACAATTGTAAAGACGCATAGCCAATCTTAAGGAAAAGACGCAGCGACGCTGCCTAGGATGGGTATTTCTCTGCAAAGTTAGCTCACAATTGTCTCTGTAAAAATTTCTTGTGCAAAAGTGGTGTAATCACCACCCCTGCTTTACCTACCTAAACAGCCCTTTTCCCTAGGAGCTTTGTGTAAGAAACCACTCCTCTGTAAAGGCCATGTCAACAAACGCCAAACACCTCTCAAGCCCCACAATTCCTACATTTTTTGTGTCAACACACGCTGAAAAAAAGTGCGGTAAGCTGATCTCAACTTGAATGACACGTTCCAACTAAGGAGAGAAAACATGTCTAAGCTATTCAATAAAAACGCCGTGTTCAGCAGCATCTTAGCCGCTACAGCTGTTGCTACAGCTGCTCATGCAGCACAGCCACAAGCAGGTTTCACAGTAACGCCTAATATTGGCTACACCAACACTGATGGTGATCGAAATATCAACGATGACAGCACCTACGGCATTGGATTGGGTTACCAATTCGACAGTCCATGGGCCATCGAGTTTAACTACCTGAATGCAGACAGTGAGCTGAGTAATGGTCAAGACGTAGATGCTGATCAATACCGCTTAGACGGTCTATACCATTTCGTCAACGAATCTAACTTCACACCTTATGTGGCAGCAGGTTTGGGCGCTACAAACTACAGTGACAACGTAGATGGCGATGGCAACACCCAGTTTAATGCGGGTGGTGGTATTAAATACGCCATGACAAACAACCTAGCACTTCGTGCAGATTACCGTGTTTTGGAAGACCTAGAAGATGATTACACCGATCAAGTGGCGACACTTGGCTTACAAATGACCTTTGGTGGAAGTGACAAGAGCGCAACACAAGTCGTAGCCACCAATGACACAGAGATCACTCAAGTTGAAGAAGAACCAGTTCAAGAAGTGGTAGAGCCCACTCCTGAGCCAGTCATAACTCAAATCGAACCTGAGCCTGAGCCAGAGCCAGTACAACCAACTCGTACGGTCTTGCCATACAATGTTGAGTTCGCTTTTGATTCAGCAGCCGTTAGCCAATCAAGCTACCCAGAGATCCAAGAGATCGCTGCTCACTTGAACGCTCACCCTGATCAAATCGCTCAAATTCAAGGTTACTCAGATGGCACAGGTAAGCCTGAATACAATCTTGAGTTGTCAGAAAAACGCGCCAAGTCTGTTGCAGACGTTCTAGTAGAAGACTTTGGCATCAGCTCTGATCGCATTGAGACAATCGGTTACGGTGAGCAAAACCCATTAGTAGCTAACACAACTCAAGAAAACCGTGCCCTAAACCGTCGTGTAACGACAGTAGTGTTCGGCACTCGAGACGACTTTGAAATGTTGACAGCTCGATAAACCAATACACACTCAGTTGGTTCCTTTAAGCCAGAGCTCCTGCTCTGGCTTTTTTTGTTCGTAGCTCACCAGTAACGTTCCTAGTATGTGATGAAAGCGTTAGCTCAGGTTTAGCTTTTGCAAAGTCTGCCTACAATGCGTAAAACCAGAAGCCTGAGGTCATATTTTTCATTAGATTAGCTCTACAACAAAGGAGAGATCTATGAAATCAATTATCACCCCTAGATTGTTTACGGTACGCACGCCACTCATGAGTGCGATGATGGTTTCCGTATTACTATTATCAGGATGTTCAGTTCATAAAGTCGCTGGGGAGATCGCCGGTGTGGACGTTGAAGCCAGCCGTGGTGATAAAGACAATGACCATCATGCACACAGCTCTTCAGGTAATGGTGGCTTCTGCCCACCAGGCCACCGCAAAAAAGGCAGCTGCTAATTGCTACAAATAAAAAAAGGCGATGTGCTTAACACATCGCCTTTTTTATACCTGTTTATTAAGAGCTGATTAGGCTTCGAAACGACTTAGGTCTTGAAGTGGGTAGAAGTCTGGGTATGGAAGAGACGCCACACCAGAATCCACAGCCGCTTTTGCTACCGCTGCTGAGACTTCTGTAAGCAAACGTGCATCCATTGGCTTAGGTAGAATGTACTCTTTGCCAAACTCTAGTGCAGCGCCGCCGTATGCGTTGATAACGTCCTGCGGAGCAGGCTCTTTCGCTAGATCTTTCAACGCGTGAACCGCAGCCACTTTCATCTCTTCGTTGATCTTAGTTGCTCGAACATCTAACGCGCCACGGAAGATGAATGGGAAGCCCAGTACGTTGTTTACTTGGTTCGGGTAGTCAGAACGACCAGTAGCCATGATCAAGTCAGAGCGGGCAGCCAGTGCCGCTTCTGGGTTGATCTCAGGATCAGGGTTTGAACAAGCGAAGACAACAGGGTTAGCCGCCATCTTGTTTAGCTGATCAACCGTCAATAGATCTGGACCAGATACACCGATGAATACGTCTGCGCCATCGATTGCGTCGTCAAGGTTACGAGCGTCTGTGTCGATAGCAAATGTTGCTTTGTATTCGTTTAGGTCATCACGACCAGAGTGAATCACACCCTTACGGTCAAGAACAAAGATGTTTTCGCGTTTCGCGCCACAGGCAATGATTAGGTTCATACACGCTGTCGCAGCGGCACCGGCACCTAAACAAACGATTTTCGCTTCTTCAATGGCTTTGCCTTGAAGCTCTAGAGCGTTCAGAAGACCTGCCGCCGTTACGATCGCTGTACCGTGCTGGTCATCGTGGAATACTGGAATAGAACAACGCTCGATCAACTGACGTTCGATTTCAAAACACTCAGGCGCTTTAATATCTTCCAAGTTGATGCCGCCGTATGTGTTGGCGATGCGTGCCACAGTGTCAATGAAGGCTTCTGGGCTTTCTGCTTCTACTTCAACGTCTACAGAGTTTACGCCAGCGAAACGCTTGAACAGTACGCCTTTACCTTCCATTACTGGCTTAGATGCCAATGGACCAATGTTGCCTAGGCCAAGTACTGCAGAACCGTCAGAAATAACTGCCACTAGGTTACCTTTACCTGTGTAGCGGTAAGCGGTTTCAGGATCTTTTGCAATCTCACGGCATGGCTCAGCAACGCCTGGGCTGTAGGCCAATGACAAATCGCGAGAAGTCGCTGTTGGCTTGCTGATCGTGATGTTTAATTTGCCTGGTACCGGTTTCTCATGGTACTCAAGGGCGGCTTTCATTAAATCTTCTGCCATTTTTATATTCCGTCTATTTAGTATTTAGTGTTGTTCGTTGCTTATGCAGCATATGGCACCTAGTTCAACAATCAGATCGGTAAACGCTCTTTGGTTGATAAGGGCCTTTATAATAGTAGTTATCAGTGTCGTCGTTGCGACGGGTCAATTCTACGTAAGTCTAACGGATGTTTCACCGTTAAAACGTTCGATTTGAAGCGATCGCTCTTACGATTCTTACGTTGATACTGCCAACCACGCACTTCCACAGCTTCTCCTTGGAGAAAAAATACCTCTTTTTCGGTCCAAAGATGTTCTGCTGAAGGGGGCAAATTGATCACCAGATCCCATTCGGTTTCTAGCCACCAGCCTCCTCGATTGTGAGTGACAGAGGTAATGATAGGTCGTGCTACCGTAAAGCCAGCTTGTGGCTGCCATGACGGTGGATGTTGCCATACCCCTCGCTGCGCGACGCGCGCTTCTTGCTCTGCTTGATCAAAGCAGTCCTGATATTTCAGGTTAGGGGGTATCGCGATCCGATACCCCAGTCCGTCCGATAGTAACTGACTTGATATCGAGGCTCGATCTTTCGTAAATAAATAATACAACTTGCGACCATAATGGTCTTCATCTTCCTGCGCAGCTTGCCAATACACGACGTTATCAGGAATCAATGCCATCAAACGCTCTTTGGCTGCGACAGCAAAGGCTTCATGCTTACCATGCTGATGATCTAGCTCTGGTGTGTTCACGCCAATCAAACGAATCTTGCGTCCGTCTTTTAGGTGTACCGTATCACCATCTACAACACGACTCACCGTGCCTGGGAAGATATCGCCTTGTGCCAAGCACATGGCTTGTCCCAAGGCTGGCAGGCATAAAAAAAGCGCCAAGCTGAGGGCTTGACGCTTTTTTAAAATACTCATGCGTTCAATCCACCAATTACTTAGTAGAACGACGAGCTCCGAAACGCTTCTTAAAGCGATCAACACGACCACCAGTATCAAGCATTTTTTGCTGACCTGTGTAGAACGGGTGGCACTGGCTACATACGTCGATGTGTAGGTCGTTGCCTAGAGTCGAATTAAGAGAAAGAGTGTTACCGCAAGTACAAGTTGCAGTCACTTTAGAGTAGTTTGGGTGGATATCTTTTTGCATCGTTTTTTACCTTAAGGTTGGTGTGCCGCCACTTGGTCAACGCTTTTGCCAAGCACCGCACGATTCGTTGTACATCAATTGTACAGTGGTACCAAGAGCCGCGTATTTTAGGGGGCAAAGCACCATTCGGCAACCCCTTTTACGATATTTTCACTGACTGGGAGGCCACGAAAAGTTCACATTTTCTTGAGTGAGTAACGTACACTTACGTTATATACTGTGGACATTAATTTTTTCGCTGAAAAATCAAGGTATTAGTCTTTCAATGCAAGATACGTTACTGACCAAACAGCCGTACGTAAAAGTGGCACTCAATGTGCCGCTACGAGCAACGTTTGACTATAAAATCCCCAAAGCCTTGGCCTACCGCCATGAAATCTACCCGGGAATGCGGGTGAAAGTGCCGTTTGGTTCCGGCAACCGACAGACAGTCGGGCTAGTGATTGAGACCTCCGACCAGAGCGATTTCCCAGATCAACAGATCAAATCCCTAACAGCTTTGCTAGACGACAGTCCTATTATCGATAAAGCTTTATTTGACCTGTGCGCATGGGCGGCACGGTATTATCACCACCCTATTGGGGAAGTTTTTTTTCACGCATTACCCACTAGCTTGCGTAAAGGTGAAAGCGCTGACTTTCGAAGCGAAACTTGGTGGTTTGCCACAGCAGAAGGTCTGGCCACCGAGCTAGAGTCTTTGAAACGTGCCACACAACAAAAAGCGTTTTTAGAAGCCTTACAACAACATGCTAGTCACGGTCTAAGCCCCCATTTAATTTCCATATTGGAATTGAATGCTTCGGTAGCAAAAGCCTTAGAAAAAAAGGGCTTGGCTCGAAGTGAACAACGGGCCTTTAAACAAGCTCGTGAGACCCATGCTCACCAAAAGCAAGTACCTCCGACGCTCAACAATGAGCAAGCTGCCGCCACAAAAGCCCTACTGGCTATGCGCGATGAGTTCGGCGTTGCCCTTCTGGATGGTATTACTGGCAGTGGTAAGACCGAGGTGTTTTTACGTGTCATAGAAGCCATGCTCAAAGACGATAAGCAAGTGTTGGTGATGGTCCCCGAGATTGGCCTGACACCACAAACATTGCGCCGCTTTGAAAGCCGCTTCAACACGGATATAGTGCTGATGCACTCCAACATGACGGATAGGGAACGCCTAGATGCTTGGTTAATGGTTGAAAAAGGCGATGCCAAGATCATCATCGGCACTCGCTCAGCGGTTTTCATCCCAACATTAGATTTGGGGTTAATCATCATTGATGAAGAGCACGACGCCTCCTACAAGCAACACGAAGGCTTCCGTTACCATGCTCGAGACTTGGCTATCAAACGCGCCCAAGGCTTAAATATTCCTGTATTACTTGCCTCGGCGACCCCTTCTTACGAAAGCTTGGCAAATGCTCTACAAAAGCGCTTTTCATGGCTAAAGCTGCGCCAACGAGCCGGTGAGGCCGAACTCCCAGTCATGGAACGTATCGACCTGCGCGGTCAATCCTTACAACAGGGGTTCAGCGAATTAACACTGGAGCGCATGAAGCAGACCCTTGAACGCAAAGAGCAAGTACTGGTGTTTCTCAATCGTCGTGGTTATGCCCCCACACTCATGTGCCATCAATGTGGCTGGATTGCGGATTGCGACAACTGTGACGCCAACTTAACCGTCCATAAACGCGCCAACAAGCTCCACTGTCACCATTGTGACAGCCAGAAAGCCCTGATCCATACCTGTCCTGAATGCCACAGCGAGGAGCTGTTTACCGTGGGGGAAGGCACTGAACAGGTCGAAGGTGTATTGAATCAGTTCTTTAAGAATACGCCCATTTTGCGCATTGACAGAGACAGTACCCAACGCAAATCAGCCCTGACCCAGATCACCCAAAAAATCCACGAACACGATCAGGCCATCTTGGTCGGCACCCAAATGTTAGCCAAAGGGCATCACTTCCCCAACGTCACCCTAGTGGTCATAATGGACGCGGATGTGGGACTCTTTTCATCGGATTTTCGTGGCATGGAACGCACCGCCCAATTGATCACCCAAGTGTCTGGTCGTGCCGGTCGTGCGGCTAAACGCGGCCATGTGCTGCTTCAAACCTATCACCCCGAACACCCTGCCATCGAGTGCCTATGTAATCAGGGTTATGAAGCCTTTGCTATGGACGGATTACGGGAACGTCAGCAGCTTTCAATGCCACCGTTTTGTCACCAGGTCATTATTCGCGCAGAATCGGCCCAAGAACAGCAAGCCATGGGCTTATTGATGCAATTACGTAATGAATTATCCGTAGGGGTATCAGGCGACATGCAAATGATTGGCCCCTATGCCGCCATCATTGTGCGCAAGGCAGGTCAACACAGAGCTTTACTGTGTATAAAAGGCTCCCAGCGCGCCCAATTACATCAATGTATCGCTATGGCCGCCCAATGGCTTGAACAAAACACGAAAAATCAGAGGATTCGCTTTGCTATCGACGTGGATCCGCTGGAAACTTTTTAACTCTCTGCGCATAATGGGCGCACCCAACACACAATGATTTTAAGATGTTAAATTTAATGTTAATGGCCGCCAAAGGCAGCCGCCCTCGTAAAGGCGCTACTCGTAAAGCTCCACCCCCACCAAAACGCCGTGTACCTTGGTGGATGTGGTTAGTTGTGCCTGCTCTGGTTGCAGCATTTGTCTTCGTGTTGGTGAAAATCTCATCGGTTCAGCCAACGCCAAAAGCCACCTCCGCTCCGGTAGTGGCCCCTAAACCAAAACCGGTTGAACCCAAACCCACAGCACCCAAACCAGCGCCCACAAAAGAAACAACCAAAGCGCCAGCAGAAAACCGCAGGGATACCTTTGAGTTTTACCAACTGCTACAAGACAGTGAAGTAGACACCAGCCATGTGGATGCCTACCACTACACGCCCCGTGGGGAGCAAGACTTTTACTATATGGTGCAAGCGGCCTCTTTCCGCTCCAATGAAGACGCAGATCGACTGCGTGCCCAGCTGATACTTTCTGGTCTGGAAGCTTCCATTCGAGAAACCACTGGCAGCAATGGTCAGCCTTGGTACCGTGTGGTAGTGGGTCCTTTTGAAACCCGCTCCGCAGAAAACCGCGCCCAAGACAAACTGGTGGATATGGGCATCGAGTCCTACACCTACAAAGTAAAAAAAGAGCAATAACCTGCCAAGCGCTTCCAATCCCCATGGCAAGCGCTTGAAATCCCTTATCGAACCCCCATTTTGGTTAGTAATCGAATTTGGAGTAAACCATGACTACGATTCTAACCGTACGCAAAGATAACCAAGTCGTCGTTGGCGGCGATGGACAAGTTTCACTGGGCAACACTGTCATGAAAGGCAATGCTCGCAAGGTACGTCGACTTTACCGTGGCGAAGTGGTGGCAGGCTTTGCTGGCGGCACAGCCGACGCTTTTACCCTGTTTGAACGTTTTGAAGGTCAGCTTGAAAAACACCAAGGTCACCTGGTCCGAGCAGCCGTAGATTTAGCAAAAGACTGGCGCTCCGATAAAGCCCTACGCAAACTGGAAGCCATGCTGATTGTTGCCAACAAAGACAGCACTCTCATCATCACAGGGACTGGCGATGTGGTTGAACCACAGCACGGTGCACTGGCCATTGGCTCCGGTGGCAACTACGCCGAAGCGGCAGCACGCGCCCTGATCGACAACACCGACCTGAGTGCAAAAGACATTGTTGAAAAGAGTTTAAACATTGCGGCTGATATTTGTGTCTTCACCAACCACAACCTGACGATCGAAACCATTACCATTGATCCTCAGCTTGAAGACAAAACCGCCTAGCCTGTTAACCGGACAAGATTTAAGAGATGGCATTATGAGCAACATGACTCCCAGAGAAACCGTCAACGCCTTAGACCAACACATTGTCGGCCAACAAAGCGCCAAACGCGCAGTGGCCATCGCCCTGCGTAACCGCTGGCGTCGTATGCAGCTGCCAGACGACATGCGTGCGGAAGTGACACCAAAGAACATCCTCATGATCGGCCCCACTGGTGTCGGTAAAACTGAAATCGCACGCCGCCTAGCGAAACTTTCTAACGCACCATTCATCAAGATCGAAGCCACTAAGTTCACCGAAGTGGGCTATGTGGGTCGTGACGTGGATTCGATCATTCGCGACCTTGTAGAAATCTCTATCAAGATGTTCCGCGAGCAAGAAACCGAGCGCATGAAGCACAAGGCAGAAGACGCCGCAGAAGACCGCATCCTAGATGCACTGCTGCCCCCTGCTCGTGGCTTTGAAGAAGATTCAGCGAGCAATAGCACTCGCCAAAGCTTCCGTAAGAAGTTGCGAGAAGGCCAGCTAGACGACAAAGAAATCGACATCGAAGTGTCCGACTCCCCGGCTGGCGTAGAGATCATGACCCCACCGGGCATGGAAGAAATGACCAGCCAACTGCAGAGCCTGTTTTCTAACATGGGCGGCGACCGTAAGAAAAAGCGCAAGCTGACCGTCAAAGAAGCCCTGCGCCAAGTACGCGACGAAGAAGCAGCCAAACTAGTAAACGAAGACGAACTCAAAGCCCGAGCCGTAGAAGCAGTTGAGCAACACGGTATTGTCTTCCTAGACGAGATCGATAAGGTTGCTAAAAGTGGTGATCGCTCCAGTGGCGAAGTGTCTCGCGAAGGGGTACAACGAGATCTATTACCTCTGATCGAAGGCTGCACCGTCAACACCAAGTACGGCATGATCCGCACCGATCACATCTTGTTTATCGCATCTGGTGCATTCCACCTGTCTAAACCTTCGGACCTAATCCCTGAGTTGCAAGGTCGTTTACCGATTCGTGTGGAGTTGAACGCCCTAACGGTTGAAGACTTCAAACAGATCCTAACAGAGCCTAGCGCGTCCTTGACCAAGCAATACGTGGCGTTGGCGAAGACAGAGAACATTAACCTAAACTTCACAGATGAAGGTATCACCCGTATTGCGGAGATTGCCTGCCAAGTAAACGAGCGCACAGAAAACATCGGTGCTCGCCGCTTACACACAGTGCTTGAGCGCTTACTAGAGGAAGTGTCCTACTCCGCTAGTGACATGCCAGACGGTCAGCAAGTGGACATCACTGCAGCCTACGTGGATGAGCAACTAGGCGAAGTGGCTGAAAACGAAGACCTAAGCCAATACATCCTTTAACCTAACGTTAGCAGAGACGCACCATGGCAACGCCAACTAAAATTCACTACCACAAGCAATCCCGTGAACTGGAGTTGGCTTTTGCCGATGGTTCCGCGTACCGCCTTAGTGCCGAGTATCTGCGTGTTCACTCCCCTTCCGCTGAAGTTCGTGGACACGGAGCACAAATGCCGATTCTGCAACACGGCAAGCGCCATGTCACCATTCTAAACATCGAAGGCGCAGGCAATTACGCCCTTAAAATCACCTTCGATGACGGTCACGACACTGGCCTCTACAGCTGGGATTACCTTTATAACCTTGGTAAAAACCACGATGAGTTATGGCAAATGTACCTTGATCGGCTTGCACGAGAAGGCCAAAGCCGCGACACTTCTGTGATTCAAATACATCAAGTCTAACCAGCAACAGGACACACTATGTCATCCATAAGTTTAGCGGCCCTAGGTGCCATCGAAACCGCGGTCAACTATGCCCTTAAACAAGATGAACCGTCCCAACGCCAACTCACCAAGCTGGCTGGGCAACGTATTTTTCTGGAAGTGGATGACTTTAACTTGATCCTGAAAATCCATGTCTTGGACGAAGGGATTATGCTTGATCGCCCGGATCATATGGACGAAGAAGAGCTCGACGCCAAACTGGACACCCATGTAAAAGGTCCAAGCAGTGCTTACCGCAAGCTACTGGAAGGGGATGGCTTCTTTGATGGCGACCTGCGCATCCGAGGTAATGCCCAAGCTCTGATGACACTTCACAAGGTAATGCAAAACTTTGAATTAGATTGGGAAGGCATCCTTGCGGATCATATTGGCGACTTACCTGCGGCCAGCTTGGCACGCCTACTGCGCAAGCAATGGTCTGTTACCAAAGAGATCAGCACCAACGCCCGCATACATCTCGTCAACTACCTACAGTCCAACAGCGACCTACTGCCAAGCAAAATTGAATTTGACCATTTTGTGGATGAGGCTGAGCGTTTAGGCATGCAGCTCGAGCGTTTTGAAGCCAAGTTAAAACAGGTAGAACGCAAGCGCCACTGATTTCTTCAAGCTAGACAAAGCAAGTGCTCTTAGTTTAGAAGAAGCGTCTGCGACTTACTGAGAGCCACTAAGTCAGGAAAATAGCTTCTCTTCCATATTCTATTATTAAAAACATATCTAACCTCAAAAATTATGATATAGCGTTTTTATTTTTGAACTAGAGGCTTTATCTCACCACCTACAGCCATCATACAGGAACCGTGATTAACGAGGTAACACATCCTAATTCAGCTATATCAAGCTCTCTCATTTATCTCACCCATCTATCAAAAATTTCATAAAAACCTAAAAAGCCTAAAAAATCTATAACGAAACTTACTAACACCCCTCCAACAACCCCTCCTATAACAATTCTTAATAGAGTTTTTAAAACTGCTTTTAAAAAAACACTTACTTCAATCTTCAAGGTAACCCCCAAGATAAAACCTATATCTTCATTAAAAAACAGACCAGTCAAAGCGGGGCTGTTTGTGTATGAAGATCTTGTTGCGAATGGCTTGGTTAACTAGGGTCTACTATGACTTCCACGAGTTGATCCGAGTTTAAGTATTTTAGGGCGGCTTGTTTCACATCCCCTAGGGTCACCTTAGCCAATTTTTCATTGTGGCGAGTCCAATTCTCTGTAGTGGTTCCGTAATACAATTGTCTTGCCATTAAATTCAGCACCCCCTGCTCTGTTTCAATGGATTTTTGACGACGGCTGAGCAAGCTATTCTTGGCCAGATCCAACTCTCTCTGGGATACGCCTAATCGTGCCAGACGATCCATTTCAGCTTTGATCGTGTCTGCATAATGCGTACCTTGCCCGATGGGAAAGTCACCATAGACATCGATATACGCCTGGTCCCCATGACGGAGAATATACAAATAACTGCCAACCCCGTAAGACAATTGCCTTTCCTCACGAATTCTATTGAAAAGTCTTGATGACAAAGGGTTGCTTCCTAATATGTTCTCCATTATCTGTACCGCTGGGTAATTTGAGTCTTGGGTAGACATGGGGAAATTCACCCGGCTGATATAGTATCCGGCCGCTTCACCGCCTTTGATCACCTTACGTACTGGTTCCAGTTCTTGATGCGAGCTGACGATTGGCTGATACTCCGACTGACTCATCCAACTGCCGAACAAGGTATTAAGAATGTCCTTTATGTGTTCAGGGTCAAAGTTACCCGTGAGTGCCACTTCCCCATACTGTGCGCCATAGAAAGACTGATAGAAATTCTTAACCTCTTCTAATGTTAGGGGCTCAAGCAAAGCTAGATAGTCACTGGGGGCCAAATTACGACGGGGGTCATAAGTGGCATAATCTTGCTGGATATATTGCAATAGAGCATTTGCGGCGAGTTCCGATGGATGATTAATGGGGCGTTTCCAGAGCTGCACTTGCTGACGTTTGATAAACTCAAACTCTCTCTCAGGAAAGACCGGTTCTTTTAAAACCTCTGCTATCAATTCCAGCAGTTCATCAAGGTTTTGCGCTGGCCCTGCAAAATCCACTGCTAGCCGAGAACCTTGAGAGGTCATCGTGAGACGGCTCTCTAAACGATTTAATTTATCCACCACTTCCTGATAAGTGTGATCTTGCGTCCCGCGGAGCAACAACATAGATGTGATATCGTGCACCGCCTGAGTGCCTTCCATACTCTCTAGAGTGCCAAAACGCAGGTTCATCCTACCTTGAACCAAATCTTTGCTATCTGGCATGGAACGCAGTGCTACCTTCATGCCGTTGTGTAATTGATCCCGCTGTATCGTGCGCTCTAATTCCTGCGCCTTTGTCTCCAGTACCGCCACATCAAATGGTTCAACGGGTGTATTTTCATCCACCTCAGGCTCAAATTCATTGGCTTCCATTTCTGTTTGGCCTGGGACCATTACACGTTCCGGAGAGGTGTTACCTTGTTTAGCCAAGAGCTTCCCTACAATTGGTTTTTTGTCAGAAAACAAAGAAGCATAATGACGCTGCACTTCCTCTGGGGTCAGTTGTTGAATCCGTTCTTCTATAAGAAATCCTTCGCTCCAATCACCTAACGGAACCATTTCCGCGAGCATGTCAGAGAGATTCGAAGAGTCTCTTAAAACAGCATTAAGTGAAGTGCGATAGTTGGTTTTTGCGCGCTCTAACGCCTCCTGTGATACTGGGGAAGTAAGTAATTCAGAGAACTGCGCCAAAAGGTCTTCTTCTACAGCTTGTCGAGACTGCTCAGAATAAAGGACAGCACCCATTATAAACTGACCACCCCATGCAAACGTCATAGGGTGAGCATAGGCAGCGAGGGCGCTACCTTCCATCACAAGAGTTTGATAGAGGCGCCCATGGGGTTCTCCTGCTAGCAGGTCTTCAATCAAAGCTAAAGAGGCAAAACGCTCATCCCCAAAAGGAGGTAACTCAAAGTTGATAGTCAAAGAGTCAAAATCCCCTTGATTCAGTTCGAACGAGGTAGCCACATTTTTTGCTGGTATATAGTCGATACTAGGAACAATGTCTTTAGGGTTTTTTATCCCAGAGAAATGACGATCAATCAACTCAAGTACTCTAGGCTTTTCAAAGCCACCAGTCAGTATCATCACTGCGTTATCAGGTCGATAGTGCAGTCGATGAAACGCATTCATATCCTCTACTGTCACCGATTTCAGTGCTTCGTATTCCCCAATCACATCACGCCCATAGAGCTTATCTCCCCAGGCGGCCGCCAGCATTTCTCTGACTAAAACAGTCAATGGATCGTTGTCGGCATGGGCCATTTCTTGACGCACTATTTCCAATTCAGAGATTAATTCTGGCTTAGAAAAGTGCGGCACAGACATCCGTTCCGCTTCAAGTTTTAATAAAAAGTCGAGTTTTTTGTAATCCGAACTTAGCTCTGCTGTATAGCGTACGCGATCAAAACTGGTGCTGGCATTAAAATAAATACCCTGCTCAACTATCCCTTCTGACAGCTCCGCTGTGGTGCGCTTTTGCGTTCCCTTGAACATCATATGTTCATGAAGATGCGCTAGACCTGGAGCATCGTCTGGGTCATATAAGCTCCCAGACAGGTACACTAGATCAAAATGAATGAGTTGCTGGCTATTATCCGGAGCCAAAATAATCGTTAGGCCGTTATCTAATCGATATTCATCGATATGATGTAAGCTTTTAACGAATTGAGGGGAAGCTTTCACCTGTACAGAGATAAAAGCGAATAAGATAAAAGTCATATACCGAAGCATCCATGCCTCCTTTAGATGAACAAAAACTATTTCAGTTTAAGCCAACAACTCCAGACACCATTTGCCATGACCCGTACAGGGATTTTTAAACAAACAGCCCAGTCAAAGCTAAGCTGTTTGATTAGAGGGGATCTTGTTACGAGTGGCTTGGTTAACTAGGGTCCACGATGATTTCCACGAGCTGCTCCGAGTTTAAGTATTTTAGGGCGGCTTGTTTCACATCCCCTAGGGTCACCTTAACCAATTTTTCATTGTGGCGAGTCCAATTCTCTGTAGTGGTTCCGTAATACAATTGTCTTGCCATTAAATTCACCACCCCCTGCTCTGTTTCAATGGATTTTTGACGACGGCTGAGCAAACTATTCTTGGCCAGATCCAACTCTCTCTGGGACACCCCTGCTCGGGTCAATCGATCCATTTCTGCTTTGACCGTGTCTGCATAGCGCCCCCCCTGCCCGATAGGAAAGTCCCCATAAACATTGATGTAGGCCTGATCTCCAGTATAAGGAACCCGTAAGCTACTACGCACGCCGTATGCCAGTTGCTCTTGTTGACGAATCCTATGGGCCAGTCGTGAGGACAAAGGGTTGTGGCCTAGAATGTCTTCCATTATCTGTACCGCTGGGTACTCTGAGTCTTGAGTAGACATGGGGAAATTCACTCGGCTGATATAGTATCCGGCCGTCTCTCCGCCTTTAATCACCTTGCGCACTGGCTCCAGTTCTTGGTGCGAGCTGACGATTGGCTCATACTCCGACTGACTCATCCAACTGCCAAACAAGGTATTCAGGGTGCCCTTTAAGTGCTCAGGATCAAAGTTACCTGTGAGTGCCACTTCCCCATACTGAGCGCCATAGGAGGACTGATAAAAATTCTTAACCTCTTCCAACGTTAGGGGCTCTAGCAAAGCTAAATAGTCACTGGGAGGCAAATTACGACGGGGGTCATAAGTGCTATAATCTTGCTGGCTATATTGCAAGAGAGCATTTACAGCGAGTTCCGATGGATGAGTAATGGGGCGTTGCCAGAGCTGCACTTGCTGACGTTTGATAAACTCAAACTCTCTCTCAGGGAAGGCCGGTTCTTTTAAAACCTCTGCTATCAATTCCAGCAGTTCATCAAGGTTTTGCGCCGGACTCGCAAAATCCACTACCAGCCGAGACCCTTGAGAGGTCATCTCTAAACTGCTCTCTAAACGATTTAGCTTATCCACCACTTCTTGATAAGTGTGATCTTGCGTCCCACGGATCAACAACATAGATGTGATATCACGCACCGCCTGAGTACCTTCCATACTCTCTAAAGTACCAAAACGCAGATTCATCCTGCCGCGGACTAAATCTTTGCTATCTGGCATGGGACGTAGCGCTACTTTCATGCCGTTGTGTAATTGATCCCGTTGTATCGTGCGCTCTACTTCCTGCGCCTTTGTCTCCAGTACCGCCACATCAAACGGTTCAACAGGTGTATTTTCATCCACCTCAGGCTCAAAGTCGTTGACCTCCAGTTCGGTTTGGCTCGGAGCCATTACGAGAGCTGGGGACGAGCCCCCCTGCTGAGGAAAAAGATGACCCACGATGGGTTGTTTCCCAGCGAAAAGGGAAAAATAGTGACGTTGCAGGTCTTCCGGCGTTAAATTTTGAATCACCTCTTCGAGGCGCATGGACGCTTCCCAATCCCCAAAAGGAACTGTCTCTGCCAACATATCCGACAAACTCGCAGGCTCTGTGAAAACAGCTTTTATCAAGGCTTGGCGATTGGTTTGCACCCGCTCTAGCTCTTGCTGTGACACCGGAGTGGTGAGCAGCTGGGTAAACTGCTCAAGAAGGTCTTCCTGTACGGTTTGACGAGACTGATCAGGATACGGCATGGCCCCCATCATAAATTGCCCGCCCCACTTAAAAGGCATAGGCGCAGCATAGACAGTCAGAGCCATACCTTCCATGACTTGGGACTGATATAGGCGCCCATGGGGCTCCCCTGCCAATAAGTCGCCAATGAGTGCCAAAGACGCAAAGCGCTCTCCTTTCGCAGGCGGTAACTCAAAGCTGATGTTTAAAATGTCATAGTCCCCCTGATGGACTTCGAAAGTACTGCCTTGCTCATTGGCAGGGACGTACTCCACCACAGGGATGCTAGCCTTAGGGCGTTCAATGGCTGCAAAGTGGCGGGCTATCGACTCCAGCACTCTGTGCTTTTCAAAACCACCTGTGAGCACAAGTACCGCATTGTCAGGGCGATAATAATGGCGATGGAACGCCTGCATATCTTCAGGCGTCACTGACCTCAAGGCCTCATATTCGCCAATAACAGATCGTCCATAAAGCTTATTTCCCCAGGCTGCCTCCATCATTTTTTTGAATAATATGGTCGAGGCGTCATTTTCTGATTGGGCAATTTCTTGACGTACGACCTCTAATTCAGAGGCGAGATCTGACTCCGTAAAGTTCGGCATCGCCATACGTTCGGCTTCAAGCTCTAGTAGGTAATCAAGGGACTGATAATTCGAGCTGAGGGTGGCCGTATAGCGCACTCGGTCATAGCTGGTGGAGGCATTAAACTGAATACCCCGCTCTTGTAGTCCCTGTAAAAGCTCCTCTTTGGTACGCTTTTGTGTCCCTTTGAACATCATATGCTCATGAAAATGCGCCAGACCTGGCAGCGCCTCAGGATCGGACAAACTGCCTGAGAGATAGACCAAATCAAGATGAATAATTTGTTTGCTTTCATCAGGGGCTAAGAGAATCGTCAAGCCGTTGTTTAACCGATATTCATCGATATTATGCAAGCTCTTAACGAATTGCGGGGAAGCCTTTACCTGCACTGAGAGAAAGACCGCTAAAACAAGAACCAAATAGCGAAGCATCCATGCCTCCTTTAGATTAACGAATAAACCAATCCCGGTTTAACCCAACGTCCTTATGATGTTTCTCTATCATCGATAGACTGGAGCCTAAGTGCCTCTAGAATCACAGCAAACGTGGCACTAATATTGGGATATTTGAACAGGACGAAAAGAACGCAAGGAGGATGATTGCACGCTAAGGATTTGAACAGCGCATAGGGGAAATCCGCAAAAATTTCAGTTGGGTAATCCATCACTCTTATGAGCCTGACATCCTGTCAATGGAAGCACCTTAGCAATAGCCTAACGGGTTAGCAATGATTTTCATTTGGTTTCACTTTAAATCACGTCTTCACTGGGCCTTGCTCAGTCCCTTGTGCTGGGCATGTTTGATTAACCAAGTTTCTAAAGCCTCTGCGGGCATAGGGTGTGCAAAACCATACCCCTGCAGAAAATCGCATCCATGTTGCACCAAGTACTGAGCTTGCTGCTGTGTCTCAACCCCTTCAGCGATCACATGCATATTAAGCCCCTTTGCCATGGCAATGGTGGCGCTGACAATACATTCGTCAGATTCAATCTCGCCAATCCCTTTTACAAAAGACTGATCAATTTTCAGGTAATTAGCCTCCAGCTCTCTTAAGTAACTCAAGGAACAATACCCAGTGCCGAAATCATCCACCGCAATTTTTATCTGGTGCGCACGCAAAGTAGCGAGATTACGGGTCAGTTGAGCAGAACGCACCATTAAAGTGGTTTCCGTAAATTCCACCGCAACACGGCTCGAAGGAATGTCGTAGTATTCCATCAATTGGATCAATTCTAGCGCCACATCTGAACTGGATAATTGTACCGCTGACAAGTTGATGGACAGCTCCCCTACATAGACTCCTCGATGTAGCCAGTCTGCCATCTGCACCAAAGCAGATTCCATTACCCAGCGTCCAAGCTCCACGATCTGACCACTGTCTTCCAAAATAGGAATAAACTCTGCAGGCGACAGCCACTCCCCTTGCCGTTGCCAACGTAATAACACTTCTACACCACTGATAGATTGCTGCGCCCCTTCCAATTGAGGCTGGTAATACAACATCAGTTGCTTAGGATCCTGAAGAGCTTCCTCAACATATTGTTGAATCGCAACACGTCGCTGCATTCGCTCGTCCATGGTTTCATCAAAGAAGCGGTAGGTGTTTTTCCCTGCATGTTTGGCCCGGTACATGGCTAGATCCGCTTGTCGTAGCAGAGATGACGCATCAATACAGTCAATATCAGACATGGCAACCCCGACACTGCAGCTCACCGCGAAGGTAGTACCTTTAAACTCAAACGGAGTGGCTAGGGCCGAAACAATGTTCTTTGCTAAGGAATGAATCTGAGCCTCACTGCCCACTGGATGAAGGAATAAAGCAAATTCATCCCCACCCAACCGCGACAGTAGGGTTTCATCGGGCATCAGTCGACTCAGGGTATTGGCCACCCGCTTAAGCAGAACATCTCCCGCCTCATGTCCAAGGGTATCGTTAATGTCTTTGAAGCGATCTAAGTCTATAAACAACAGAGCGATCTGTCCGTGCTGGCGATCAACTACCCGATCTTCAAGACACTGCTCAAAGTAACGACGGTTGGTAAGCCCTGTCAGGTCATCATGGCGTGCCATATAGAGCACTTGCTGCTCCACTTCTTTACGTGCCGTGACATCCTCATGAACAGCGATAAAGTGGGTAATGTCTCCCTTATTATCTAAAATAGGGGTTACCGTTTGTTCCACCGTGATGAACTGACCACTTTTGTGGCGATTGACCAACTCATTGCGCCAGTTTTGGCCATTAGAAATGGTTTGCCAAAGCTGGGTAAAAAAAGGTTTGTCATGGAAACCTGAGTTTAAAATCCGCGGAGTGCGATGACGCACCTCGGCAAGACGATATCCTGTCAGCGTAGTAAAAGCCTCATTCACCCACTCAATACGCCCTTTTGGGTCAGTAATAAAGATGGCATTCGCCGCACTGCGAATTGCCATACTCAGTAAGTGATTATCCCCTTGCACCTTGTCCCTGTGATGCTTGAACATCAAATACATGGCGAGCATCATGAACAGCAAAATCGCTAACACAGAAAAAATGCTACGCACGAGCCGGGCATCATGGAGCCAATTGTCTAACGCATCTTGGTTATAAGATCGAATGGATATAATTAACGGATAAAAGGAGGCTCCCCGATAACTTTCAAGATACTCTCCCTGAGTATCATGGGATCGTAACTCGCCCCATGAGCGCTCAAGTAGCCGTTCTCTCAGCACGGGAGACATATTAGCGTCCCCTTCTCCAACAACCTTCTCACCGCTGAACAAGTACAAGGCCACCTGTCGCTGATTATTAGACACTGCCTGAAACAAACCTGTGTAATAGTTCAAATTCACCGAACCAATCACATAACCTGCGATCTCATTTTGGATACGATAAGGTACACAAATAGGCCAATAAGTTAACCCTTGAATATCGGCTGAGTCCCCCCAAAAACGTCCCGACTGGGCGGGTAAAAACAGCACCTCTGTATTGGATAAACGACGCGTACAAGCTCCGGCCTCATCTAACGGCACAATATCAATGTAACGTAGCTGGGGCATACCGCGTAAAAAGCGGCTTTTAATCGTATCCAGTGTGGCGGAGCGCTCTCCTGCATTCTCCGCGATGGTTTCCAGTGCACCGATCACTGCTTGGACAGAACGCACGGTAGAGTCTTCCAAGGCAAACGCTAAGGACGAGCTGGTTTCTGACTGCTCAGCCAAGGCCCGTTCATGGCCCCGCTCAAGCATCTTTTGTAAGCCCACCGCCATCATGAGTATCACCAGTAACATAGCGATCACCATAACAGTTCGGGGGAAAGCAAAATTAGTAAGTCGTATCAGCAAAATTCTTAACCTAGATCAGTTCGCCATTTATAAAACTCGGCATAATAAGCGTAGCTTATCGTTTAACGGATAATGGAGTGTTGACATATGTCGGTAAGAACCACAGGAAAGACTTTATTTTTGGGGCTCCTCTTGCTAGTGGGCAGCCTCTCTTTTGCAGGAGAAAGCCCCACATTAAAAAGGATCTTCGAGCGCGGGGCCGTTAATGTTTGCATCTGGCCGGACTATTTCTCCATCACCTACCTTAGTCCCCGCACCCAGCAACTGGAAGGGATCGACATTGACCTAAGCAAAGCCCTAGCGGCAGATTTAGGGGTAGAGGTGCACTACGTCATGACCCACTTTGGCCGCTTTATGGGGGATTTAGAAAGCCAGCAATGCGATGTGGCCATGTTTGGTGTAGGCGATACGGCGGCAAGACGGGAACGCGTACAGTTCACCCAGCCTTATCTTGCCAGCAATATGTACGCTGTCGCGACCATTCACCACCCATTTATAAAAAGCTGGAAAGACATCGATCAAAAAGGGGTCATCGTTTGCGTGCAGCAAGGCACCTACATGGAAAACGCCATGCGCAAAAGCCTCAAACACGCCACGCTTACCACGGTACTGAAACCCAACGAACGTGAAGTCGAAGTACTCTCCGGTCGCGCAGACGTATTCATCACCGATTACCCCTATGGTCAGAAAATGATTAATATCTACGACTGGGCTGCTTTGCTCCCCCCACCGGGTAAAACGGAACAGTTTGAATACGCTTATGCAGTGGCGAAAGGCGATGATATTTGGCTAGAGCGTATGGATGCCTTCGTCAA
Organism: Marinomonas vaga; assembly: GCF_055388305.1. Taxonomy (NCBI): domain Bacteria; kingdom Pseudomonadati; phylum Pseudomonadota; class Gammaproteobacteria; order Oceanospirillales; family Oceanospirillaceae; genus Marinomonas; species Marinomonas vaga. The sequence continues at coordinate 1,487,822 of NZ_AP043903.1, read as the reverse complement.
AGACATCAAGCAGGATGGCCGCTTAGCCAACGCTGCTGAGCGCCATCATTTGACCCCCATAATGATCACAGATTAAGCCCATAAAAAAGCCCGATCATGGCAACATGATCGGGCTTTTTAAACGCGATATTCCGCTGGTTTACATACGCTCTAGCGTTTCGATGCCGAGTAGTTCTAAACCTTGCTTCAAAGTAGAAGCCGTATTCAGCGCCAACTGCAAGCGGCTGAACTTCAGCTCGTCTTCCGCATTCAAAATCGGGCAAGCCTCGTAGAAGCTCATAAAAATGCCCGCAAGCTCGTACAAGTAAGCACACAAGAAATGTGGCATACCGTCGTTGATCACCTGCTGGATGGCTTCTTCAAACTGGCAAAGCTTCACCGCCAAGGCGCGCTCTTGATCTTCAACCACTTTAATCTCAGCTTTAAAGTTTGCTACGTCCATCTCTGAACGGCGCACAATGCTGGCAACACGAGAGTATGCGTACAACAAGTAAGGCGCTGTGTTGCCTTCAAAGCTCAACATGTTGTCCCAGTTGAACACATAATCGGAGGTACGGTTTTTCGACAAGTCTGCATACTTAACCGAAGCCACACCGACCACACGGCCAATGTTGCGCTGCTCTTCTTCGGACATGTCTGGATTCTTAGAAGCCACCAATTGGAAGGCACGCTCTTGCGCTTCTTCAAGCAAGGCAGAAAGCTTCGCCACACCACCAGAACGGGTTTTAAATGGCTTACCATCGCTACCCATCACGGTGCCAAAGGGCATGTGCTCAAGGCTGGTGTCTGGTTTCACAAAGCCTGCTTTGCGAGACAAGGTAAACATCTGCTGGAAGTGCAAGGATTGACGAGCATCCACAAAGTACAGCACGCGGTCTGCACCTAAAGTGCCCTGACGGTAACGCAATGCTGCAAGGTCAGTGGTGGCGTAAAGGAAACCGCCGCCGGTTTTCTGCACAATGATCGGCGTGATGTCGCCGTCTTTATTGGCAAATTCTTCTAGGAAGACACACTTAGCGCCTTGGTCATCTTTGATCAGACCTTGTGCGTCCAAATCTTTGATAACATTTGGTAAGTCTTCGTTGTAGGCACTTTCTGGCATCACATCTTTACGGGCCAGAGACACCCCTAACATTTGGTAAGTCTCTTCACAGTGCTGCAAAGAAACTTCGATGAATTCATTCCAAAGCTTCAAGCACTCCGCATCGCCAGACTGCAAGGAAACCACTAACTCACGGGCACGTACAGAAAAGGCTTCGTCTTCGTCAAAGCAGATCTTGGCTTCACGGTAAAAAGACTCTAGATCCGACAATGCCATGCTGATTTCAGAATTTTGAGAACGCAGACGCTCCATGTAGGCCAGCAACATGCCGAACTGAGTACCCCAGTCGCCTACGTGGTTTTGACGAACCACTTTATGACCTAGAAACTCAAGGGTACGCACCACCGCATCACCGATCACAGTAGAGCGTAAATGACCCACGTGCATTTCTTTGGCAAGGTTTGGACCAGAGTAGTCCACCACCACCGTTTGAGGGTCTGCCACCACAGCCACATCCAAACGATCACTGTCACGAAGATCCGCTAACGTGGCACCTAGCCATTCATTTTTCAAAAAGATGTTAATAAAACCTGGGCCAGCAATTTCGACTTTCTCAGCCACATCCGAGACATCCAGTTGCTCCAAGACCTTAGCTGCGAACTCACGAGGGTTAGTGCCGATCTTTTTAGCCGCCCCCATAATGCCATTTGCTTGGTAGTCACCGAATTGAACTTTTGCCGACTGACGCACGAGTGCAGGTGCATCCTCAGACGCGCCCGCTGCGACCATAGCCGCTTGGATACGCTGATTTAATAACGTTTGAATATTCACAGAAAACCCATAATCAGAATCATACAACCCTCTGGCAAGAGGCTCGCCAGAGGGTTGTAAGGTTATTTGAAGTTGACGCTATGATAACCGATTTTAGCCTATTTAGCGAAAAAACAGCTTACACGCAGGGTTATCATTTTCGTCTTGGTATGGGTAGCCCAATTCGTCCAGATAACGGGTCACATCCGTTTCCTCTCCCACCGCTTGTAGTCCGACTAACACTCGGCCGTAGGCATCACCGTGGTTACGGTAATGGAACATGGAAATATTCCATTGGCCACCAAGGGTGTTCAAGAATTTCAACAGGGCTCCAGGGCGCTCCGGGAATTCAAAACTGTACAGCAGCTCGCCCTTTTCACTGCGCAAGTGACCGCCAATCATATGACGCACGTGCACTTTGGACGTTTCGTCATCTGTCAGGTCAACGATCTCGTAGTCCTTAAGATCCTGCATCAACTCTTCACGGCTGTGCGGCGAACCGCCAAGAGCAACCCCCACAAAGATCACCGCTTCTTTCTCGTCGCTGTAACGGTAGTTGAACTCGGTAATAGAACGGCCTACCAACGCCTGACAGAAATCTTTAAAACTGCCTGGAGACTCAGGAATGCGTACCGCAAAAATCGCTTCGCGTTTTTCACCTAACTCCGCCCGCTCAGATACGTGACGAAGACGGTCGAAGTTAACGTTCGCACCAGAGTTAATCGCAACCAAACGCTGACCTTGGGCATTTTCTCGCTCAATGTACTTTTTCAGACCCGCTAAGGCACAGGCCCCTGCTGGCTCTGTGATCGCACGGGTATCGTCGTAAATGTCTTTGATGGCGGCACACATTTCGTCGGTACTTACCGTAATCACCTCATCCACGCACTCTTTAGCGATTTCAAAGGTGTTTTTACCAATCTCAGCAACCGCTACCCCTTCCGCAAAGATACCCACTTGCGCCAAGCGCGTAGGCTTGCCAGTCTCCAGAGCGACTTTTAGACAAGCCGCATCGGTAGGCTCAACACCGATAATTTTGATCTCTGGACGCAGGTATTTGATGTAAGCTGCAACCCCAGCGATCAGACCACCGCCACCTACAGGGATAAAGACAGCATCGATGTCCCCTTCGATCTGACGCAACAACTCCATACCAATGGTGCCTTGTCCAGCGATGGTATCTAAGTCATCAAACGGGTGAACATACACTTGGCCCGTTTGCGCCATGATTTCTTGGGACTTGGCAAACGCTGCATCAAAGGCATCCCCCGCCAACACCACTTCCGCGCCACGGGCACGTACGGCGTTTACTTTCACGTCTGGCGTGGTCTCAGGCATCACGATCGTCGCTTTAATGCCTAGCTTCTTCGCAGCCAACGCCAAACCTTGAGCATGGTTGCCTGCAGACGCCGCGATCACACCCTTCGCACGTTCTTCTGCAGACAACTGAATAATCTTGTTGTACGCCCCACGAATCTTAAACGAGAACACAGGCTGTAAATCTTCTCGCTTCAAAATAATGTCGTTACCCAAGCGCTCAGACAATTGTGTGGCTCGGGAAACGGGTGTTTCTACGGCAACGTCATAGACGGGTGCCTGTAGAATTTTCTTAATGATTGTGTGGGGCATAGTCATTCCTGCTTAATTCTCCGCAAAGAGACGCCGTTTAGCCGCGGCGTTAGTTGTATTACTCGGCCAAAAAATGAATCAGCAATATACTCCTTCCACCGACCATGAGCAAAGCTTGAGGCGGGATTTGAACGGTTTTTACCCGAACAGCGCAACTTCATCCCACAGGGGTAACAATGGCCAAATTAACTGACTATAATGACCCCGCCTCCGGGCAACACTATTACTCTCATAACAAACCACAGGTTTACCCAGCATGACGCAAGACGAATTAAAACAAGCAGTCGCTGAAGCCGCCGTTGAGCACATCCTTCCGCTTTTAGAAGAAGACACCATTGTTGGTGTTGGTACGGGCTCAACCGCCAACAAATTCATTGATGAACTGGCCAAGCATAAACACCTTTTTGATGGCACAGTTGCCAGCTCTGAAGCCTCTGCTGAGCGCTTAAAAGGCCATGGCATCCCAGTCTATGACTTGAACTCTGTAAGCAGCATTCGCGTCTATGTGGACGGCGCCGACGAGTCCAATGATCAACTGCATTTGATCAAAGGTGGCGGTGCAGCCTTGACCCGCGAAAAAATCGTGGCGGCCTGTTCAGAAGAGTTTGTGTGTATTGCAGACGAGTCTAAGCTAGTAAAAGTACTTGGGGACTTCCCTCTACCAGTAGAAGTTATCCCCATGTCTCGCAGCTACGTAGCCCGTGAATTGGTTAAACTTGGGGGCGATCCTGTGTACCGTGAAGGCGTAGTGACAGACAACGGTTGTCACATCCTAGACGTATACAACCTTGAAATCGTGGACCCAGTGACGTTGGAAAACCAAATCAACAGCATCGTTGGTGTGGTCACAAACGGCCTATTCGCTGCCCGCCCTGCCAACGTTTTGCTACTAGGCACCCAATCCGGTGTAAAAACCATCAAAGCCTAGCTTTAATGCACGGTGATTGACTGGGTTGAGCCCCGATTCGTTTTGCGCTCCACGAACACGTTCAAGAGATCGCTTCAAACGAATCGGAACTCAACTCCAAAAATGTGCTTCCAGTGCTAGACCGTCCAAATATTGCTCTGCTGCCTTATCTGGATAGGACTCAACGTTATTTTCCAGTGACTTCTAGAGCTTGCTCGTGGAACGGAAAGTAATTGTTAAGTCCTAGCCACCTATTTCTTTGTACAGCCTTATCAGGCTAAGCTCGATGTTATTTTTCAGCGACTTCTAGAGCTTGCTCGTAGAGCGGAAAATAATTATCGAGACTTAGCCAACTGCAAAGACAACAAATACTCAAACTAGCTAACGACGAAAGCTAGAACCAGCGACTCTTACGCATGATGACGTACTGGGCCAAGCCCATCAGCACTAAGACACCCACGAAAATCCAAAAGGCACTGCCATTTTCAACCCCCGGCAAACCGCCAACGTTGATACCAAATAAACCCGTCAAAAAGCCCAACGGCATGAAAATCCCCGAAAGGATCGAAAGCACATACATACGGGCATTCATCTTCTCTGCCTGATGGTTCGCGAACTCCTCTTGCATCAACAAGCAACGTTCTCGCAGGGATTCTAAGGCTTCCACGTAGCGAGTAATGTCGTTGGCAGACTCCTGGATGTCCGCCAGCTGATCTTTGGTCATCCAGTTTTGCACTTCGTTTGGCAAGCGAGCGATGGCCTCTTTTTGTGGCACAAGGAAACGACGCAGACGCACGGTTTGCAAACGGCGCTCCACCAGCACAGCACGTTGTTCTGGCATGACTTGCTCACTCATTTGCTCTTCTAGGTCCGCTAGGGTGTCTTCCAACGTATCAATGACCCCAGCCATGCGGCCAGTCAATGTATGAGTCAGAGTGGTAACCAAGTCGGCGATGTTTTCAGCACCTTCTTTTTGGTCAAGACGCTGCACTTGATCCACCACAGATAGCAACTTACGACGGCGAGTAGTGATCACAAAATTGGGCGTGATCCACATGCGCAAGGCCACCATGTCTGAGGGGTCTGAGTCCGGGTTTAGGTTCACTCCTCGAAGAATGACCAACACTCCCTGCCCCATCTTCACTGTACGGGGGCGAGTTTCATCTGCAAACAACTCGTCCACTGCGGTTTCAGGAATGCTGTCAATATTATCCAACCAAGCACGGCCGTCATCTGAGGTGCAGTCCATGTGAACCCAGTGGGAACCTTCCGTTGGAATGTCCGTTGGCAGGGTCGATAAACGCTCTGCGCCGCCCTTTCCATCCAGCTTTAGGTAATGCAGTAAATAATCCATAGTGCTCTCTTCTTTTACTTTTGAACCCCTGAGTGGTTCATATTTATCCGTTTTTTGACAACAGTTGGCTGACGGAACCCTGCGGCGATGGCATAATTTAATCAGAACGAACTTATAAAAAAGGATCCCATGCTATGCAAAGCCTCTCTCAGTTCTTAGCGTCTGGCTCAACTTCCGCATCATTGCAGGAACTCTTGTCTGTCACAACACAAACCTGCATCGAAATTTCTAGCGCTCTGAAAAAAGGCTCCCTAGCCGGTATTCTTGGCATGGCGGGCAATGAAAACGTTCAAGGGGAAGAGCAGAAAAAGCTCGATGTCATCTCCAACAACATGCTAAAAAGCGCTCTGTTTGCCTCACCAACCGTTCGCGCCATTGCTTCCGAAGAAGAAGACGATATTGTCCCAGCCAATACGGATGGTGAGTACTTGATCGCCTTCGACCCATTGGATGGTTCTTCTAATATCGACATCAACTCCATGGTTGGCACCATTTTTTCAGTGTATCGCCAAACCGGTACTGAGCCAGCAACAGAAGCCGATTTTCTACAGCCAGGTAAAAACCAAGTGGCGGCAGGCTATGTGTTATACGGCCCATCAACCATGTTGGTTTTCTCTACTGGCGATGGTGTCAACATGTTTACCTTAGACGTTGATAAGGGCGAATTCATCTTGACCCAAGCCAACGTACAAGTTGCGCCAGAAACCCAAGAGTTCGCCATCAATATGTCAAACCAGCGTTTCTGGTCTGACGCCATGCAAAGCTATGTAACAGATTTGGTGGCTGGCAAAGAAGGCCCCCGTGAAAAGAACTTTAACATGCGCTGGGTGGCGGCTATGGTGGGTGATGTACACCGTATCCTGTGCCGAGGTGGTATCTTCATTTATCCATGGGACAAGAAAGACCCAAGCAAACCGGGCAAACTGCGTCTCATGTACGAAGCCAACCCTATGGGTATGCTGTTAGAACAAGCAGGCGGTAAAGCCTTTACACACTCTGAGCGCATCCTGGATATCCAACCGGAAGGCATTCACCAACGCGTAGCCGTAGTCTTAGGCGCTGCTAACGAAGTGGACACCTGCTTAAGCTACAAATAATTGTCTAGCTAGACTGATAAAAAGCCGCTTATGCGGCTTTTTTTATAGATCCACCGCGCTGTCTTAGTCGTAACACCAGACACCTAACCGCTGGAAGCCTACGTTACTATGAGCACATCCTCAGACACTCTATTGAACAGCCATCAAGATGAACACCTATCACGTATTATCGAAATGGCCTGGGAAGATCGAACGCCCTTCGAAGCAATCCAAAGAGAATATGGCTTAGCGGAAAAAGAAGTCATTTCTTTGATGCGTACAACCTTGAAACCAAACAGCTTTCGCAACTGGCGAGCACGGGTCTCTGGTCGAAGCAGCAAACATGAAAAACTTCGCTACGAAGGCATTGATAGAGGCTATGCGCCTGCACAATACAAACCTAATCACGGTTTAAAACCACGCCAACGTTAACCGTAAACATCCACAATGAACAGATCTTGGTTAGAGCGGATGCGCCGAATGGACGCCAGATGGGTTTTACCATTTAACTCCAACATGACGCTGGCAGCCATTTCCGACACCTTGGCTAAATTAGTCAGCATGCTGGATTTAGACGCATAGGCTTTCAGCATAGAAAAATGCTCTGAGAACGCAACGGGCTGCGCATTGGAATAGCTGCCCATATTTCGACCCGCTTCATCAAAGATAAAGGTTTGCACAATATTCACATCACCCTCCAAACTCATATGGCATAAAAAAACCGAGGCCAAAGGCCTCGGTTAAACGCTGCGTAGACTATTGCGCAGCTCGCTTTTTCTGGCGTCGAATGATCCACAACACCAGCAGGAACGCAGGAACGAAGAACCACTCTTTAGCAGGTCGATCGTTCTCAACATCAAACCCTGTCACTTCCCAATCAAAATCCAGTTTCATTTGTTCAGCGACACCGCCAAACGCTAGATTATCGATGTACAAGCGACCATCTTCGTCACGTAATTCTAGGCCTGCACCCTCGTACAAACGACTCCCTGCATCGCCGGTTGCCGCCAAAGGCAAACTCACTGTGGTTTCGATCCAGCGGCCGTCTAGGTTTTCACCTTCTACCGCCAAACGTACATTCTCCATGTTTGGATGCTCTTCGATGTAGGACATCAACTGAGAACCAGCGTAGTGTTCATGGGGAGGCGTGATCTGATCGAGCCAGAAACCTGGGCGGAACAAGGTAAATGCCACCAGCAATAGCACGGCACTTTCCCAATGTTTACTGCGGGCAAAGAAGTACCCCTGAGTCGCCGCCGCGAAGATCAACATGGCAGCCAAGGCCACAAAGAACACGATAATGCCCTGCCACCAAGTCACATCGATCAACAACAGATCCGTATTAAAGATGAATAAGAAGGGTAACAGTGCCGTACGCATGGAATAGAAGAACGCCGTAAAACCTGTCTTAATCGGATCACCACCCGACACGGCAGCCGCCGCAAAAGATGCAAGACCCACAGGCGGTGTCACATCGGCCATGATGCCGAAATAAAACACAAACATATGAATAGCGATCATAGGCACAATCAGGCCAGATTGTGCCCCAAGCTCCACGACGACACTGGCCATCAAAGACGACACAACAATGTAGTTCGCTGTGGTGGGAAGTCCCATCCCCAAGATCAAGGAGATCAACGCCACCATCAACAGCATCACTATCAAGATGCCCCCTGACAGCAACTCAACGAACTCCGCCATGACTTGACCGACACCCGTCAAGGTCACTGTGCCCACGATAATACCCGCGGTCGCCGTGGCGACACCGATACCAATCATGTTGCGAGCACCGGTAATCAAACCTTCTATCAGATCCCAAGCACCCTGCTGCCATTGGTCTTTGATGTTTTGCTGGGAACGGAACCACGCCTTGAGCGGTTTTTGCGTGACCAAAATAAAGGCCATCAACATACTCGCCCAAAACGCCGACAAACCGGGAGATTTGCGTTCGACCATTAGGAACCAGATCAACACAATCAGAGGAACTAGGTAGTACAGGCCAGCGCGATAAATGTCTGCAAACACAGGCAACTTAACAATGGCCCCTTCGGTGGTTTCCATGTCCAAGTCTTTGCTCTTCGCCGACACATATAGAAGACCGATATAGCCACCGACCACAAGCGCCAGCAAACCAATGTTTGACCAGTCTCCTAGCACCCACTTGATACCCAAAACGAAGTAATACAATGCTCCGGCTAAGATCATCATGCTCGACAATATGATGCCACTGCGTAGGATCGCAATTTTCCAAGGACGGGCAGGTGTCACGCGGGGCAAGCCACGCATGTCGGCTTTTAACGCTTCCAAATGCACAATATACAATAGGGCAATGTATGAAATCGTGGCAGGCAAAAAGGCGTGTTTTACGACCTCAATATAGGGAATGCCTACGTACTCAACCATCAAGAAAGCAACCGCCCCCATCACTGGCGGCATGATCACGCCATTGACCGAAGACGACACTTCTACCGCACCGGCTTTCTCAGGGCTAAAGCCCACCTTCTTCATCAAAGGAATGGTGAAGGTTCCTGTGGTCACCACATTGGCGATGGACGAACCGGAAATCAGACCCGTCATAGCAGAAGACAATACCGCCGCTTTCGCTGGGCCGCCGCGCATGTGCCCAAGTAAGGCAAACGCTACTTGAATAAAGTAGTTACCGGCTCCCGCTTGGTTCAGCAAGGCACCAAACAAAACGAATAAGAATACAAAGCCTGACGATACCCCTAGGGCGATACCAAACACACCTTCCGTGGTCAGCCACATATGGGTCATGGCTTTTTCAAAAGAAGCACCTTTCCAACGCAAAATCTCAGGCAACCAAGAAGAGTCGCCAAAGAACACATACAAGAGGAAGAAAATGGCCACCATCATCAACGGTGGTCCTAAAGAACGACGAGCCGCTTCCAAAGTCAGCAATAAACCGGCTCCAGCCACCACAAGATCTAGGGTCGTTGGCAAGCCTGGACGCATAGCCAGTTCGTCGTTAAATAAAAATAAATACGCCGCACAAAACGCTCCCACTAAGGCAAAGGCATAATCCAGCCATGGGATTCTATGGGCAGGGCTACCACTGAAGGCAGGGAAAGCTAGGAAAGCAAGACTCACGGCAAAGGCAAGGTGTAAAGCGCGAGACTGGGTGTCATTTAAAAAGCCAAAACCAAATTGAGATGGCAAAGGTGAGCCAATCCATAGCTGAAACAAAGACCAACACAGAGGTAATAGAAACAGCAACGCAAGCGCTATACGGCCCGTGGGAGCGCGTTTTCCGGTATCCGCTTCGGCTACCATTTCGTCCAGCTTATCGGTATCCAGTGTTTGAGAGGTATGGGTCGACATAAGCGTATCCAAACAAATTTAAAGGAGTAAAAGCGCCAACGGACGTTGGCGCTTTTTATGAGCAAACTGCGTGTGATTAAGGGTTAGGGATTACTTAATCAAACCTTGCTCGCGGTAGTATTTCTCAGCACCAGGGTGCAAAGGCGCTACCAAAGAAGAGTGCACCATTTCTACTGGCTGAAGCGGTGCAAACGCAGGGTGAAGACGCTTGAAAGACCCAAAGTTCTCAAACACAGCCTTGGTCATTTCGTATACCACTTTGTCTGAAACGTTCGCAGACGTCACGATGGTTGCTTTCGGGCCGAATGTCACAACGTCATTTGGGTTGCCGTTGTACATGCCACCTGGAATCACTGCCTGAGAGAATTCAGAGTGTTTTTTCTGTACATTCAAAGACGTTTCATCCGTTAGAGGAATCATGCGCACATCACAAGTGGTCGTCGCTTCTTGTGCAGAACCGTTTGGCAGACCTGCTACGAAGATTGTCACATCGAACTTGTCATCACATAGGGCTTGAGCCATTTCTGAAGACTTAAGCTCAGCAGCGAACGCGAAGTTATCCGTGGTCCAACCTTTCTCAGACATCAGTAGTTCCATCATAGAACGGTTACCTGAGCCTGGGTTGCCGATGTTCACACGTTTGCCTTCCAAGTCATCAAAAGACTGAATGCCGGAATCCGCACGAGCCATTAGGTGAATCGGCTCTGGGTGCAAAGAGAAGACAGAACGAAGCTCTGGGAATGGGTTGTCTTGGAACTGACCTTTACCAGCCAAAGCAGCCGCTTGAACGTCAGACTGAGCCACACCGAATTCAAGCTCACCAGCGCGAATGCTGTTCACGTTGTAACCAGAACCGCCCGTAGATTCTACAGAACAACGAATTCCGTGTTCTTTACGGTCTTTGTTCAGCATACGACAGATAGAACCACCTGCTGGGTAGTAAACCCCTGTTACACCGCCAGTACCGATGGATACGAATTGTGATTCAGCCGCCATAGCAAAAGTAGAAGTGGCTGCAAACGCAGAAACAAGTGCTGTTTTAAGCAGTGCGTTTTTCATTGAGAATTCCTCGTAATGTCATTTTTTTGTTATAAAATCGTCAAAAACGAGGTGAATATGGCAAGTATGGTGCCAACCACCATAAAACCAATATAAAACATTGATTTTAAAAGAAAATATTTAATTAAAATGGTCTTTTTCAAGGCCCGAATACCTATAACTTTTGTTATAGGCCTCCCGGTTAAATCCTCGCATTCATAAGCCAAGGGTAGATTCTTCGGGGATTCTGAGAGGGGTTATAACGTTTTTTATATTTATAACAAAAGTTATAGAGCACTTTTCAGACCTAAAAACTCATGACTTCTCTTTCCTTTTAAGAGCCGCTAAGATGCCTGTTCTTCTGATTTTTGTAGATTATTTGTACAGATGAAACACCCTTTGCTCTGGCTATTGCTCTCTTTACTGGTGACCCAATCCGCATGGTCCATTGAACGCCCTGGACCTAACGGACAAGGCCAGCAAAAGCGAGTGGTTCACATTGCCGCCGACTATAACTACCCCCCTTATGAATTTACCGATGAAGAAGGTAATCCGGCGGGATACAATGTTGAACTCAGTTATGCCATTGCTGAAATCATGGGGTTTCAGATCGATCTCACCATGACCGATTGGAAGAGCGCTTATGCGGGCTTATTGGACGGAACCTATGACGTACTGCAAGGTATCGCCCATTCAGAGGATCGAGCGAAGCTGATCAAATTCTCTTCCCCGCACTCAATCGTCAACCAATCTCTTTTTGCTCGAAAAGACGGTCCCAAGGTGGACGACATCAGTGAAATATCTGGCCATGAGGTCCTGGTTCAAAATGCCAGCATCATGCACGAATACCTTAAACAAAAAGTCCCGGATGCGATCATCATACCGGTGCCAACCCACTCTGATGCCCTGCGCTTACTGGCGGCGGGTAAATACGATTTCGCTCTCACGGCTAATCTACCTAGCCTTTATCTGAGTAAAGAGCTGGGACTGAGTAATATCGAACCGATTGCTCGACCCGTTGCTGGCCAGCGTTTAGGTTATGGTGCCTTACCGAAGCATGAAGACCTGATCGCACTGTTTAGCGAAGGCTTAGCCATTCTCAAAAACACTGGCCGTCAGCAGGAAATCTACGACAAATGGCTCGGCACTCTAGATGGTCCAAAAGTACAGTGGAAGAAGCTCGGTCAGTACGCCTTTTATACCATCCTGATTTTGCTATTCGTGCTGGGTGGCATCATGATTTGGAACGCCATGCTGAGAAAGGAAGTAGAAAAGCGCTCCCGACAACTTAAAGCCCATCAAGAGCAACTTATCCAAGCAGATAAGATGGCTTCCCTAGGGGTTCTCGTCTCAGGTGTGGCCCATGAGATCAACAACCCAACCGGATTACTCATGTTGAACTTACCGTTACTCAAATCCGCTTGGGAAGACGCTCTACCCTATTTAGACAAATTGGCTGAGGAAGACCCAGACCTCACCATTGGCGGTTTTCCGTATACAAGAATAAAGGGCGAAATACCTTACCTGTTAGAAGAGATGCAGCATAGTACCGACCGTATTCGTAATATCGTCAATGACTTGAAAGACTTTGCCCGTGAGCAGCCGGATGAAGTGGCCCACGAAGTGGATCTCAACGTGGTGGTCGCCACAGCTGTTCGACTGGTGGACAAATCCATACGCACCGCCACCGACCATTTTGAGCTGCATTTAGACCAGCGTATGCCGACTGTATTGGGCAGCTCACAGCGAATCGAACAGGTGATCATTAACCTAATATTGAACGCCTGTGACGCCTTAGAGTCAAAAGACGATCAACTGCACGTCTCTACCCTAATCAGCCATGATCGAAAAGAAGCCATAATCGCCATTGAGGACACAGGCTGTGGTATTCCCGCGGAGGTATTACCTCGCCTGACCGATCCTTTTTACACCACCAAACGTGAAAGAGGTGGTACAGGACTAGGACTCTCCGTATCAGCAGGTATCATTAAGGCACTTCAAGGCAGACTGTCATTTGATTCCGTAGAAGGTGAAGGAACCACTGTAACCGTGACATTTCCCTTACTCACCAAATGATGTGTAACATGCCCACTAGGGCATTCCCACTGAGGGCTATAAATTGAAACAGACGCTATACCCACAATTTCAACTGCTTCTAGTGGATGACGAACCCTCATTTTTGAGAAGCATGTCTCTCACCCTTGAGCGTTACGGGCTAAATAATCTAATCACCTGTGCTGACCCAAGACAGGTGCAAAACATCATGGCAGAAGAAACCATTGGCTTAGTGCTGTTGGACCTCACCATGCCCGTCCTATCTGGACAAGAGTTACTTACTTGGCTCAACGAGGAATACCCTGATGTCTGTGTCATCATCTTCAGTGGTATCAACCAAGTGGATGCCGCAGTGGATTGCGTCAAACGTGGTGCCTTTGACTATATCGTTAAAACCACAGATCAAGAACAAATCCTAGAAGCCATCAAGCGTGCCATCCACACCCAAGAGCTGAGCCTTGAAAACCAAGCTCTGCGTGCACAGCTATTGTCCCAAGACCTTGATCAAGCAGATTGCTTCACCGACTTTATTACCGCTGATCCCAAAATGATGTCTACCTTCCGCTACTTGGAGTCCATTTCCAGTAGCAATCAGCCTGTCCTTATAACCGGAGAAAGTGGTGTCGGCAAAGAACTGATCGCCGGAGCCATACATGAACTAAGTGGACGCAACGGCCCTCTAGTGACAGTGAATGTGGCAGGTCTAGATGACAATATCTTTTCTGACACCTTATTTGGCCATGCTAAAGGTGCGTTTACTGGCGCGGATAAAGTTCGTTCAGGATTGGTTGAAAGCGCAGCTGGCGGGACATTATTCTTAGATGAGATCGGCGACCTAAGCCCAACGTCCCAAATCAAACTGCTCCGCCTACTTCAAGAAGGCGAATACTACCCTATTGGTAGTGATCGCCCTAAACGCATCCAAGCTCGAGTGATTGTCGCTACCCATCAGGACTTAGTAGCACAGCAGCAGGAAGGAAACTTCCGTAAAGACCTCTATTATCGTCTACGTACTCACATGGTGAGAATCCCGCCCCTGAGAGAGCGCCTAAACGACTTACCACTGCTGATCGATCACTTTGTTCGCTCAGCATCAGAAGAGCTACAACGGCCTCCTGTGAGCGTACCCGCTATGTTAATAACCCAACTGCAAGGTTATGAATTTCCGGGTAATGTGCGAGAACTACGGGCGCTTATATTTGACGCGGTGAGCCAAAGTGACGAAGAAGAGCTCAGCCTAAAACCGTTTCAGTCATTAATCGGCCCCCCAAAAGCGGAGCTCACCAAACAAAAGCTCTCATTCCCAGCGGATGAACCACTTCCCACTCTAACCCAGTTAAACAAACTACTGGTTGAAGAAGCCATGGGACGAGCCAATCACAACCAATCCTTAGCAGCACGCATGCTCGGCATATCACAGCCAGCACTGAGCAAACGTATCAAGAATATGAAAGAAGAAAGCGAGTAACAGACACTCTTGGCAGCAATGGGCAAAAAATGTCGTGATAGGGTGTAAACCCCAACTAGTCCCTTGAATAAACCCTACTTAAAAGCCATTGTTAATTCACGCAGCGATCATTCATTGCTTAAGAGGATAAACGATATGGATTTAATTCGGATTTTATTTTCCGTTCTGTTACCGCCACTTGGAGTCTTTTTACAAGTCGGTATTGGTGGTGCATTTTGGTTAAACATCTTGCTTACCATCCTAGGTTACATCCCAGGCATTATCCACGCGGTTTGGGTGATCGCCCGCCGTTAGAGAGTCCGTACTCCTTTGTGACATTGCTTTATAGACGTTACAACGCACTGTAAAGCATCACACAACAGAAGCTACGCTTTCATGATTTGAGTTCCTTAGTTATTCAGCCTAGCCCAATGCTAGGCTTTTTTTTGCCTCAAAAAAATTTGTGAATAACCACAAGGTTTATCAACAACTTAAAACAAAATGAGACGTCACTGGGATAGAACTAAAACTGTGGATAATCACAGAGCTAAGAGCCTTTGTACCCTTCTGATTAAGAATCTGACCTCTTTTGCTATAGAAGTAGATTCACACGCTGAGCCCCTTTTAAAGGGGAAGGCTAGGATGGGGTTCGGATTCGTAGGGGTCAAATCCCTATACTATTGGGGATTACCTGAAACTGATCTACGTAAAGGGATCTGACCCCTTTATAGAAGCGTACTCACGCACTGAGGTCTCATGTCCCTTCTCCATTTTAACGGGAAGGCTAGGATGGGGTTAATCTGCCTCGTCATTAATGTAAACGACCTACAATGATCTGACGCTGCGCGTCATCCCCTGCGGGCATCCTTCGGATGTCTGCCACTGGCTCCTTCGGAGCATGGTGTCATCACATGGATCCATTGTAGTGGACAGACAGGTGACGTGATTCAAAACGAAAAAACCCCGCCCTGCTTCGCAGGACGGGGTTCTTTTCATTTGAAGCTTGACGACGACCTACTCTCACATGGGATCTCCCACACTACCATCGGCGATGGCGCTTTTCACTTCTGAGTTCGGGATGGGATCAGGTGGTTCAACGCCTCTATGATCGTCAAGCAAACTGGTATGCGTTTACCGCAAATTCGTTAACTTGAGTCTTCAACAATTAGACTTTTTTGAAACAGTCGATAACCAAGCATTCAAACCGGCTTATCGTAAATTCTTTGTAGTTCACTCTGTTTTCTTCAGAGCTTAGCAAAACCACTTTGGTGTTATATGGTCAAGCCTCACGAGCAATTAGTATTGGTTAGCTCAACGCCTCACAACGCTTACACACCCAACCTATCAACGTCCTAGTCTCGAACGGCTCTTTAGGGTACTTAAAGTACCAGTGAGATCTTATCTTGAGGGAGGCTTCCCGCTTAGATGCTTTCAGCGGTTATCCCGTCCGAACGTAGCTACCCGGCAATGCCACTGGCGTGACAACCGGAACACCAGAGGTTCGTCCACTCCGGTCCTCTCGTACTAGGAGCAGCTCCTCTCAAATCTCAAACGTCCACGGCAGATAGGGACCGAACTGTCTCACGACGTTCTAAACCCAGCTCGCGTACCACTTTAAATGGCGAACAGCCATACCCTTGGGACCGGCTTCAGCCCCAGGATGTGATGAGCCGACATCGAGGTGCCAAACACCGCCGTCGATGTGAACTCTTGGGCGGTATCAGCCTGTTATCCCCGGAGTACCTTTTATCCGTTGAGCGATGGCCCTTCCATACAGAACCACCGGATCACTAAGACCTACTTTCGTACCTGCTCGACGTGTCTGTCTCGCAGTTAAGCGCGCTTTTGCCTTTACACTCTATGCATGATTTCCGACCATGCTGAGCGCACCTTCGTGCTCCTCCGTTACTCTTTGGGAGGAGACCGCCCCAGTCAAACTACCCACCACACAGTGTCCTCGATCCGGATAACGGATCTGAGTTAGAACCTCAAACATACCAGGGTGGTATTTCAAGATTGGCTCCATGCAAACTGGCGTCTGCACTTCAAAGCCTCCCACCTATCCTACACAAGTAGGTTCAAAGTTCACTGTGAAGCTATAGTAAAGGTTCACGGGGTCTTTCCGTCTAGCCGCGGATACACAGCATCTTCACTGCGATTTCAATTTCACTGAGTCTCGGGTGGAGACAGTGTGGCCATCGTTACGCCATTCGTGCAGGTCGGAACTTACCCGACAAGGAATTTCGCTACCTTAGGACCGTTATAGTTACGGCCGCCGTTTACTTGGGCTTCGATCAAGAGCTTCGCTTACGCTAACCCCATCAATTAACCTTCAAGCACCGGGCAGGCGTCACACCCTATACGTCCACTTTCGTGTTTGCAGAGTGCTGTGTTTTTAATAAACAGTCGCAGCCACCTGGTATCTTCGACCGATCAGAGCTTACGGAGTAAATCCTTCACCCTAACCGGCGCACCTTCTCCCGAAGTTACGGTGCCATTTTGCCTAGTTCCTTCACCCGAGTTCTCTCAAGCGCCTTGGTATTCTCTACCTGACCACCTGTGTCGGTTTGGGGTACGGTCAATGTATATCTGAAGCTTAGAAGTTTTTCCTGGAAGCATGGCATCAACCACTTCACCCAAAAGAGGGCTCGTCATCAACTCTCGGCCTTAAGTACCCGGATTTGCCTAAGTACTCAGCCTACCATCTTAAACACGGACAACCATCGCCGTGCTGGCCTAGCCTTCTCCGTCTCTCCATCGCAATATACATCGGTACGGGAATATTAACCCGTTTCCCATCGACTACGCTTTTCAGCCTCGCCTTAGGGGCCGACTCACCCTGCCCTGATTAGCATGGGACAGGAACCCTTGGTCTTCCGGCGAGGGAGGTTTTCACTCCCTTTATCGTTACTCATGTCAACATTCGCACTTCTGATACCTCCAGCCTGCTTTACAGCTTGACCTTCAACGGCTTACAGAACGCTCCTCTACCGCTTACACTAAAGTGTAAACCCGTAGCTTCGGTGTACAGTTTGAGCCCCGTTATATCTTCCGCGCAGGCCGACTCGACTAGTGAGCTATTACGCTTTCTTTAAAGGATGGCTGCTTCTAAGCCAACCTCCTAGCTGTCTAAGCCTTCCCACATCGTTTCCCACTTAACTGTAACTTTGGGACCTTAGCTGACGGTCTGGGTTGTTTCCCTTTTCACGACGGACGTTAGCACCCGCCGTGTGTCTCCCGCGCTCATACTCATTGGTATTCGGAGTTTGCATGGGGTTGGTAAGTCGGGATGACCCCCTAGCCCAAACAGTGCTCTACCCCCAATGGCAATACGCGAGGCGCTACCTAAATAGCTTTCGAGGAGAACCAGCTATCTCCGAGCTTGATTAGCCTTTCACTCCAATCCACAAGTCATCCCCGGACTTTTCAACGTACGTGGGTTCGGTCCTCCAGTTAGTGTTACCCAACCTTCAACCTGCTCATGGATAGATCGCCCGGTTTCGGGTCTAATGCTAGAAACTGAACGCCCTATTAAGACTCGGTTTCCCTACGCCTCCCCTAAACGGTTAAGCTTGCTACTAACATTAAGTCGTTGACCCATTATACAAAAGGTACGCAGTCACCGAACTAAGTCGGCTCCCACTGCTTGTACGTACACGGTTTCAGGTTCTATTTCACTCCCCTCACTGGGGTTCTTTTCGCCTTTCCCTCACGGTACTGGTTCACTATCGGTCAGTCAGGAGTATTTAGCCTTGGAGGATGGTCCCCCCATATTCAAACAGGATAACACGTGTCCCGTCTTACTCGATTTCATTGATAAGGCGTTTTCGTATACGGGGCTATCACCCACTATGGCGGCACTTTCCAGAGCCTTCTACTAACACCAAATCAACTTAAGGGCTAATCCCCGTTCGCTCGCCGCTACTAAGGGAATCTCGGTTGATTTCTTTTCCTCCGGGTACTTAGATGTTTCAGTTCCCCGGGTTCGCCTCGTTAAGCTATGTATTCACTTAACGATACCCGCAAGCGGGTGGGTTTCCCCATTCGGACATGTTCGGATCAAAGCTTGTTTATCAACTCCCCGAACCTTTTCGCAGATTACCACGTCCTTCATCGCCTCTGACTGCCAAGGCATCCACCGTGCACGCTTGGTCACTTGACCATATAACCCAAAATAGTTTTTTATCTAACCTAAGTTAGTCGCTATTTTGAACTACATACCAACGCCGCTTTTGTTCGGCACTGGATTTACGATCATAGAATCTCACATGGGTTAGATGTGGATTCCACCGGTTTGACGCTTGATTATCGTCTATTTCAAAAAGTCTAAATTGTTAAAGAGCAAGTTTAGTGCAAAGCACTAAGTCAGATGCTTGGATGATTGAATCATTCAAACCTCTTGCTTAGGACTCTGTCCAAACTCTAAAAGATAGATACTTACTATGAAGAACTCATAGTCATCAGATAATTTGTGTGAACGCTCACCAGAGCTTCATATCGTTTAAGGAGGTGATCCAGCCCCAGGTTCCCCTAGGGCTACCTTGTTACGACTTCACCCCAGTCATTGACCACTCCGTGGTAACCGCCATCCCGAAGGTTAAGCTAGCTACTTCTGGAGCAATCAACTCCCATGGTGTGACGGGCGGTGTGTACAAGGCCCGGGAACGTATTCACCGTGACATTCTGATTCACGATTACTAGCGATTCCGACTTCATGGAGTCGAGTTGCAGACTCCAATCCGGACTACGACGTACTTTTTGGGATTCGCTTACTCTCGCAAGTTCGCTGCCCTCTGTATACGCCATTGTAGCACGTGTGTAGCCCTACTCGTAAGGGCCATGATGACTTGACGTCGTCCCCACCTTCCTCCGGTTTGTCACCGGCAGTCTCCTTAGAGTTCCCACCCGAAGTGCTGGCAAATAAGGATAAGGGTTGCGCTCGTTACGGGACTTAACCCAACATTTCACAACACGAGCTGACGACAGCCATGCAGCACCTGTCTCAGTGTTCCCGAAGGCACCAATCCATCTCTGGAAAGTTCACTGGATGTCAAGAGTAGGTAAGGTTCTTCGCGTTGCTTCGAATTAAACCACATGCTCCACCGCTTGTGCGGGCCCCCGTCAATTCATTTGAGTTTTAACCTTGCGGCCGTACTCCCCAGGCGGTCTACTTATCGCGTTAGCTGCGCCACTAAAGAAATAAATCCCCAACGGCTAGTAGACATCGTTTACGGCGTGGACTACCAGGGTATCTAATCCTGTTTGCTCCCCACGCTTTCGCACCTCAGTGTCAGTATCGGTCCAGGGTGTCGCCTTCGCCACTGATGTTCCTTCCTATATCTACGCATTTCACCGCTACACAGGAAATTCCACACCCCTCTACCGTACTCTAGCCTGCCAGTATCGGGTGCAATTCCAAGGTTGAGCCCTGGGATTTCACATCCGACTTAACAAACCACCTACGCGCGCTTTACGCCCAGTAATTCCGATTAACGCTTGCACCCTCTGTATTACCGCGGCTGCTGGCACAGAGTTAGCCGGTGCTTCTTCTGGAGTTAACGTCAAAATATACCGGTATTAACGGCACACCCTTCCTCACTCCTGAAAGTGCTTTACAACCCTAAGGCCTTCTTCACACACGCGGCATGGCTGGATCAGGGTTCCCCCCATTGTCCAATATTCCCCACTGCTGCCTCCCGTAGGAGTCTGGGCCGTGTCTCAGTCCCAGTGTGGCTGATCATCCTCTCAGACCAGCTAGAGATCGTCGCCTTGGTGAGCCTTTACCCCACCAACTAGCTAATCTCACGCAGGCTCATCTAATAGCGAAAGGTCCGAAGATCCCCTCCTTTCCCCCGTAGGGCGTATGCGGTATTAGCATGCGTTTCCACATGTTGTCCCCCACTACTAGGCAGATTCCTACGCGTTACTCACCCGTCCGCCGCTCGACGCCTGATAGCAAGCTATCATCGTTTCCGCTCGACTTGCATGTGTTAAGCCTGCCGCCAGCGTTCAATCTGAGCCATGATCAAACTCTTCAGTTTAAAAGTTTGCTCAAACTCACAAATCACATCTGACTTTAACTATATTCTTCAACCCTAAGATTAAAGAACGTAAAGCGAATTGACGTGTTCACTCGTTTAAGACTTCAAATCTTTTGACCTTAAAAAGGTCTGCTGAAGTCTCCAGCGAGCGCCCACACAAATTATCTGATTATCTATTTTAAAGAGCGATGACACTTTAGCGTTTCGTTTGATTCGCTTTGCAGTCCGTGGTGGCCTGCCGTGTCAGTGGGTGCGTATAATACGCATCAGAATTTTGAGCGCAAGGACTTTTTTAAAATAACGTAAAATAATTTTGAAACAGCAAAACATTGCTCAAAGTTTCACCAAAATCAGTTGTTTTAGGCTGTTTTTGGTGAATTATTAGGCGATAACAACTAGCGCACAGGTATTGGAGTGGTGACTTCCATAGTCTCTTTGGTAATGGCCACCTGATAAGCGATTACCTCAACGCCTTTTTCTAACACTTCATAGAAGGCGTCGGTATATTTAGGGTCGATATGACGTGCGGGGGAGACAGTTTGAATACCCGTATGACTTACACAAAAGAACAATACCGCCCGATGCCCTTCCTCTACCATTTTGGCTAACTCGTAAAGATGCTTTCTGCCACGGTCTGTGACTGCATCTGGAAAGTAGCCCAACCCATCTTCTTCTAATAAGGTGACGTTTTTCACTTCTACATAGCACTTGGTGCCATCACTTTTTGTCAGCAGCCAATCAATTCGGCTTTTCTCACCATATTTTACTTCCGCTTTTTGCTCGATATAGCCTGTTAATTCAGCAACTATACCGTTCGCAATAGCCTCTCCTACCAACTTGTTTGGGTAACCCGTATTGATACACGCTAAATATTCTTGATCAACTTCAACCAACTCCCATGTGTACGCTAATTTTCGCTTGGGGTTATCACTTTTAGACAACCACACTCGTGCATTATCTTGTTGGCAACGCTTCATGGATCCGGTATTCGGACAATGGGCAGTGACGACTTCTCCGTCCGACAATTGGACATCCGCCAAAAAGCGCTTGTAACGCTTAATCAAGCGCCCTTCAATTAGATTTTGTATGTGCATGCACCCTCATCAATATATAAGCGCCAAAAAGCTAAGCTCCTGGCGCTTTGTAATTCGATTAACAACTTTTTCGCTCTTGGTGATTACGGTAAGCCGCTCGAATAAGTACAAAGAAAATACCTATCATCCCACCAAACACCAATGACACTATGAGTACTAATAATGCTTTCTTCGAACTAGCAACATCTAATAAGTACAGTCGGTAGTTCACCCATTGCGACGCATCATCAGTAGATACTGACTCTAACGCTCGAGCAATCTGCTCGGTCGTCATGTCTGACTGCAATTCGAAAACGCGTCTCTTAGTCTTGATATATTCATCACTTTGGGAATAGCGGTCTTCACTGCTACGAGCCTTGAGTAACTCAATTTCCTTCTCTATGGCAGCATATCCACGTAAATAAAGCGGTGTTTCCGTTGCCTGTACACTCACCTCTACTCCTGAATTTGAGGAGGCATTATTTGAATGACTCAAACGACTGGTTTCATAGCCTAATTCCCGAGCAATGGCAGCTTGCTCACGTAGATACACCAAGCGCCTTTCCAGTTCCAAGTCGATTTGATTTTCGACCGAGGCTAATTTCTGCTTTTCATTTTCTAGCTGCCGTTCGATACGAGCATCCACAGCCCCAGCAAAACGCTCCACTTGCGAAAATGAAGAGGCTCGAACATTCGCAAGTACTTGGCTCAAAACCTCCTCTAATATGACCCTAGCTTCATGTTCGTCACTCCACTCAAACTGTATACCCCAGGTTGCCTCATTGTCGGCAGGAGCAACAATTTGAAATTGTTTCGCCAACTTGATGGCCAGCTCCTCTTGCTCTTCGGGTGTACCTTTGAATGCTTTATATTCAGCACTATGTTGGATTACCGTTTGAATAAGCTCTTCATAATCCCGAAATTCTGTCACAAACTCATCAAATACATTGTCGGGGGTAAACACCAAGCTGGCACCATTAACTTTCATTTGCTCGTTGATAGGGATGTATTGATAGAAGACTTCAGTTCGCCCTTTATCTATTGATAGGGATCCCGATATTTGGGTTGGTGCAAACAGCACGTACATAACACCAAAAAGTCCACTAATGATGGTAACTAGAAGCACCATCCATTTACCTGACCAAATAGACTCTACAAGATCGAACAAATCGATCTCATCATCTTGGGGTTTTACATTTTCCATTTTCTATCCTTATAACCAGCCAACACTGTTTTAACGTCACTGTTCAACATCCTATTGAAAAACCAAACATAAAACCAATCAGCTCAATAACTTAACGAAGACCCTATAGCAACAGGCTCATATTTGAGCACCACACTAAGTACCGAGCGCGACTTTACCATGGTTAAAATACTCTATTTTGCCCCCCTTTTATATTTTACTGTTCTTGACCCTCTAATAACCTTTTAAGCCGCTTTGTTTACCCTGTGCTGAAGTAACTGATGCAAAGCATCTAGGCTCATCTTGGCAGAGGAGCTAGATTGCACCAGAAAACCCATAGGATACGATGGCTACGCCATCCCAACTGAGTAAGCAGATCAGACTTAATAAAAACAAAAAAGCCCGCTAGATAGCGGGCTTTAGAGTGTTTATTGCTGTTCAGTGCAAGGTGTTACCTAACGCTGAATTATTCCCACTCAATAGTAGCAGGTGGCTTAGACGACACGTCGTAAGTCACGCGAGAGATGTGCTCGATTTCGTTGATGATACGACCAGACACTTTCTCTAGTAGATCGTATGGAAGGTGAGCCCAACGAGCCGTCATGAAGTCGATGGTTTCTACTGCACGCAGTGCAACCACGTATTCGTAACGTCGGCCATCGCCTACAACACCTACTGATTTAACCGGTAGGAATACCGCGAAGGCTTGGCTTGTTTTTTCGTACCAGCCTGCATTGCGTAGCTCTTCGATGAAGATGGCATCGGCACGACGTAGGATGTCTGCGTAGTCTTTCTTCACTTCGCCGAGGATACGTACACCTAAGCCTGGTCCTGGGAATGGGTGACGGTAGACCATGTCGTATGGAAGACCTAGCTCCAAACCAAGCTTACGTACTTCGTCTTTAAACAGTTCACGCAATGGTTCAACCAGTTGCATCTTCATGTCTTCTGGCAAGCCACCCACGTTGTGGTGAGACTTAATCACATGCGCACCACCAGTTTTAGACGCAGCGGACTCAATCACGTCTGGGTAGATAGTACCTTGTGCTAGGAACTCTACTTCCGTCAGTTTTGCTGCTTCTTCGTCGAATACTTCGATGAAGGTGTTACCAATGATCTTACGTTTCTTCTCTGGATCCGCTTCGCCACCTAGCTTGCCAAGGAACAGGTCTTCAGCGTCTACACGGATCACGTTAACGCCCATGTTCTCTTTGAACATAGCCATCACTTGATCACCTTCGTTTAGACGAAGCAAGCCATTATCAACGAATACACAGGTCAGCTGAGTGCCAATCGCTTTGTGAAGCAAAGCTGCTACAACAGAAGAATCCACACCACCAGACAAGGCAAGTAGCACTTTTTTGTCGCCCACTTGCTCTTTCATGCGGTCGATCGCATCTTGTGCAATGTTTGCAGGCGTCCACAAGGTCTCACAACCACAGATGTCTACGATGAAACGAGACAAGATGCGGCCACCTTGTTTTGTGTGCGTTACTTCTGGGTGGAATTGAACACCGTAGAATTTTTTCGCTTCGTTTGCCATTGCTGCGATTGGACAGCTGTCGGTAGAAGCCATCAAGGCAAAGCCTTCAGGCATCTCAACTACTTTGTCGCCGTGGCTCATCCACACATCAAGTAACGTTACACCGTTGTTTGCTACGTGATCTTCGATGCCGTCTAGCAAAGAGTAGTTACCTAGGTTGCGAATTTGTGCATAGCCAAACTCACGCAATTCAGATCCTTGAACTTTACCGCCCATTTGCTCGGCCATGGTTTGCATGCCGTAGCAAATACCCAATACAGGCACACCAAGCGTGAATACGATTTCTGGTGCACGAGGTGAACCTTCTTCAGTAACAGACTCAGGTCCGCCCGCAAGGATGATACCTTTCGGGGCAAAATCTAGGATTTCCTGCTCTTCCATGTCGAATGCACGGATTTCACAGAAAACACCGATTTCACGAACACGACGAGCAATTAGCTGTGTGTACTGTGAACCAAAATCAAGAATAAGAATTTTATGAGCGTGGATATCTTGCGACATTTTTAGCTAGTCCTTCGCTCCCAACTTTTAGGAGCTATTCAAAAAAAAAAGAAGATGGGGCGCAATACGCCCCATCTTGGTTTTTATCCTATCAACGCTTAACCAACGTGATAGTTTGGCGCCTCTTTCGTAATCGTTACGTCATGGACGTGACTTTCACGCATACCAGCACCGGTAATTTGAGAGAATTGCGTTTTAGTACGCATCGTCTCGATATCAGCAGAGCCAGTATAACCCATTGAAGAGCGAACACCGCCCATTAATTGGTGAACAACGGCTGCCATTGGCCCTTTAGAAGGAACACGACCTTCAATACCTTCTGGAACAAGCTTCTCAACACTGCTGGAGTCTTGGAAGTAGCGATCAGATGAACCTTGGGATTGAGACATAGCACCCAAAGAACCCATACCGCGGTACGCTTTGAATGAACGACCTTGGAACAAGACTACTTCACCAGGTGCTTCATCCGTACCGGCCAATAGACCGCCAACCATGATCACACTGGCACCTGCTGCAATGGCTTTTGCAATGTCACCAGAGAAGCGAATACCGCCGTCTGCGATCACAGGAATGTTACGTTCATTCATCACTGCAGCAACGTTTGCAACAGCACTGATTTGTGGCACACCCACACCCGCAATAATACGAGTGGTACAGATAGAGCCTGGGCCGATACCAACTTTAACGCCGTCAGCGCCCGCATCCGCTAGGGCAATCGCTGCTTCCGCTGTCGCAATGTTGCCACCGATAACTTGTACTTGTGGGAAGTTTTCTTTCACCCAACGTACACGATCAATCACGCCTTTTGAATGACCGTGAGCTGTATCTACAACGATCACGTCCACACCTGCATCAGCCAATGCTTTTACGCGATCTGGTGTGTCAGCGCCCGTACCAACAGCTGCACCTACACGTAGGCTACCGTTTTCGTCTTTACAGGCGTGTGGGAAAGTTTGTGCTTTATTGATGTCAGTTACTGTCACCATGCCGCGTAATTCAAACTGCTCGTTCACAACCAGCACTTTCTCAATGCGGTGTTCGTGCAGTAGCTTACGGATAGAGCCGCTAGAAGCGCCCTCTAGGACAGTTACCAAACGCTCTTTTGGCGTCATGATGTCAGCAACCGTTTTATCGAAGTCTTTGATAAAACGAACGTCACGGCTGGTCACGATACCAACTAGGTCTTTACCTTCAACAACAGGTACGCCTGAAATGTTGTGAGCCGCTGTCAAATCCATTAATTCGCGAACAGTCGCAGAAGGATGGATCGTAACAGGGTCTTTAACGATACCACTTTCGAACTTTTTCACACGGCGTACTTCTGCAGCCTGTTGTTCGATCGTTAGGTTTTTGTGGATAATACCAATGCCGCCTTCCTGAGCAAGAGCAATCGCCATACGATGCTCTGTCACCGTATCCATGGCAGAAGAAACAAGTGGTAGATTTAGTTCAATGTCTTTAGTGATGCGAGTTTTAAGGCTAACATCCTTAGGTAGAACTTCAGAATAGCCGGGGATAAGCAATACGTCGTCAAACGTTAAAGCTTGTTGCGCAATTCGTAACATAATAGGGAATTTCCAATGCCAACTGGGTTTCAAGATGGCAAGTAATTCTACTCCAACATTATGAATCGGTAAATCAAAACCACGAGACATTGATGAAAAAATTTACAACTTTGCACAGTTCAGAACCTACTTTTAGTGTCTCAGAATTAAACCGACAAATTCAGCAGTTACTCGAAGCCAGTTTACCTTGGATTATGGTGGAGGGAGAGATCTCAAATTTAGCCAAACCTGGCTCAGGTCATTGGTATTTTTCCCTCAAAGACGATCGTGCGCAAATCCGTTGCGCCATGTTCAAAGGCAAAAATGTAGCCGTTAAGTTTAAGCCAAAAGACGGCGACCTTGTTCGCCTACGTGCACGGGTCACGTTTTACGGCGCGCGGGGGGACTGCCAGCTGGTCGTAGAAGGCATGGAAGCGGCAGGTGAAGGCGCACTGCAAGCGGCATTTGAGCGTCTTAAATTGCAAATGCAGGCAGAAGGGCTGTTTGATCCGGCCCATAAAAAGCCACTTCCCCCTCGGCCTGAGCGCGTTGCCATTGTGACTTCGGCAAAAGGTGCTGCCGTGCGAGATATGGTCATTGCGTTTAAACGTCGCTTCCCCTTAACCGAGCTCACCATTCTGCCGACCCTAGTACAGGGGGAAGGTGCGGCCGCCAATATTCGCAGACAGCTGGAACGAGCCGATGTAAGTGGCCATTTTGACGCCATCATCGTAGGGCGTGGTGGCGGCTCACTAGAGGACCTTTGGAGTTTTAACGATGAAGCCTTAGCTAGGTCTATTTTCAACGCCAAGACCCCCATCGTTTCTGCGGTCGGTCATGAAGTGGATTTTACTATTGCGGATTTCGTGGCAGACGTGCGAGCAGCCACGCCCACCGCGGCGGCTGAATTATTAAGCCCAGATGTAAAAAATCTTACCCAGCAGATTACACATTTTGAGCACCTCTTTACGCGCCGCTTTGAACAAACCCTGCAACAGAATCAACAACGTTTAGACTTTTTGGTGCGACGTATTCGCCATCCGAAAGAGCGGATCGAACAACAACAGAACCGTCTTAACCAAACGAAAGACGGCTTAGCCAAAGCCATTCAGCAACAACTGGCCCAGGGAAGCATTCGCTCAGAACACCTTTCTCAGAGACTAACCAGCGCCTCCCCAGCCAAACACATTGTCACCAAACAAGAGCGTATCCAAGCGCTCGAATCACGCCTTAAACAGGCACTAAGTTATGGCGTGTCACGTAAGCAAGATCGTTTTGCCAGCCTGGTGGAAAAACTCAACTTAGTCAGTCCATTAAATACCCTGTCACGGGGGTATGCCATCGCCAGCCACGGCAAGACGGTGATCCGCTCAACCCAAGATGTCAGCAAAAATGATCAGATCCAAGTGCGTGTGCAAGATGGCATCTTAGAGTGTGAGGTGACTGACACCAAATCCTTATCATAGGGGCTCGAGTATTCCTTGCTTTTTACTGAAGCAAGGCGTTACATAACCTACCCCGCTCGACATTTGAAAAGGATCTTCCCGTGACACCGAAAGACTTAGCCCTTGGACTCGCCATCATCTTTGCATGGGGGTTTAACTTCGTCGTTATTCGCTGGGGGCTCGATGATATGAGCCCAATGATGTTGGGGGGTGCGCGGTTTTTAATCTTAGCGCTTGTAGGTTCCTTCTTTTTCAAACGCCCGAACACACCACTAAAATGGTGTATCTTATATGCACTCTCCCTCAACTTCGGACAATTTGCCCTATTGTTCAGCGCCATGACGTTTGGCATGCCTGCGGGATTGGCCTCATTGGTGCTGCAATCCCAAGCGATTTTCACCCTAATCTTTTCCGTTATGCTGCTTAAAGAATACGTACGCCCATACCAGATACTCGCTATCGGCGTTGCATCTGCTGGGTTGGGGGTTATCGGCGCAGCAGGTGAAGACACTACCATGACAGTACTTGGCTTTGCCTTGACGCTTGCGGCTGCATCGAGCTGGGCCCTAGGAAACATCACCACTAAAGCCATCATTCAAAAGGGCTACGACGCTAACTTGAGCTTAATTGTTTGGAGTTGTTGGATCGCGCCCATTCCGTTTTTCATCTGTGCTTACTTTGTTGATGGCCCCGCCAGCATGTGGTCGGACATCGTCCATATGAACCTGAAAACATTGGCCACATTAGCCTACTTATCCGTCTTTGCCACCTTGGCTGGGTACGGTTTATGGAGTTACTTAATGTCTCGCTACTCAGCAGGAACCGTTGCTCCTTTGTCATTAGGAGTTCCCGTGGTGGGACTGACCTCTTCAGCCATTGTGCTGGGGGAGCAAATCACCTATCAGCAGTGGGTGGGCATCGCCATCGTCTTGCTTGGCTTAATGATGAATACTTTTGGCGGACGCCTTCTGCGTCAAAGTCGCGCTTAATTCGTAGCTGGCCCATTCGCCTAGGTTTATGTGAGCGAGTGGGCGGCCCCTTCCTTAGTTTGAAGATCAGAGAAAGGTGGCCGTTGATTGAGCCTTTCCGTTGCCCAGAACAAAACCAATGCAAACGCCAGCAGAATATAAGGCAGAGCAGCAAAGGAGACATGTTTGAGAGCCAAGCCCATGGCTGGTGGCACTAAGGTGTTTCCCACATACGCCGTGGCCATAGACAAGCCTATAATCGCCTGAGAGGCTCCTTTTCCGAAACGGACAGGGGTCAAATGAAGGGTATTCGGAAACACTGGGGCACAGCCAAAGCCAATAAACAACAACCCCATATTGGCCACCCAACTTTGCACCGGCAGAGCCAACAAGACTGCGCCGGAGACCATCAAGATCGCACCGATGCGAATCATGATGACTTCTGAGAAACGTTGCGCCACAGCGCCACAGACAAATCGTCCCGCCGTAATGCCACCATAATAGATCGCCACCCAAAGAGCCGCTTGGGAAGCAAGTGTGCCCCGTTCTTGAATCAGAAAGCTGGCAGACCAAAGCCCGGCGCCCAGCTCCACAGAGCAATAGCAAAAAAACACCAACAGCTGTAAGGAAACCCCTTGCATGGCTAATGCTTGGCGATTAGACACCACAGGGGTCACATGACTGCCGGAGTCTTCTAGTGAGCGCCCAGCTACCTTCCAGAGAGGCAACGCGCACAATAAGACAACCACTAATACCCATTGTACGCTAGCGATCACCCAGTACCCCTGACGCCAGCCGCCTTCTAAGGCAATATAATTGGCCATAATTAACGGGCCAGCGGTCGCGCCAACACCCCAAAAGGAATGCAAATAGTTCATGTGTTTAGCGCGATAGTGAAGCGCCACAAAGTTATTCAACGCCGAATCTACTGACCCTGCCCCTAGCCCCAAAGGTACGGCCAAGCACAGTAACGCCCAAGCTAACTGACTGGTCGCAAATCCAACTAATGCTAACGCTGTCAACGATACGCTGACCGCCACAATAGGCCCAATACCAAACCGGCGAATAAGGCTCACCGTCATCAAACTGGAGACAACCGTGCCTAAGCTAACCACCAAAGCAATGAGGCCCGCATACTCCACTGACGCCTGCACGTCTTGGCGCATCACGGGCCAAGCGGACCCAAGCACAGCATCAGGCAAACCTAGACTGATAAAGGCCAAATAGATAATGACGAGCAACAGCAACATATCCCTACCTCTGTTTAATCGAGCGCCTTATTAAACGACGTCTTATTTGCGATCCAACTTATCACTCAAGGCTTGCACCTGCTCTTGTAACTGGGCAATTTGATTCACCAAAGCCTCATGATGGTCTTCTTGACTTTGCTGTTCTTCGATCATGGTTTCGCGGCTCATAACCTCAAGCACGACACCCACCATCATGTTTAGGAAAATAAACGCGGTCAGAAAGATGAAAATGACGTAGTAAACCCAGCTCAGAGGATACACTTCCATGGTCTCATACATGACATCTGTCCAATCCTCAAAGGTCGCAATTCGGAACAAGGTCAACATTGAAATAGCGATATCGCCCCATAAGTCATTGTTTACATGACCAAAGAAGATAGACCCTGCGGCACCGAAAATATAGAACAGGATAAACATCAAAAGAGCGATGTACCCCATCTTTGGGATGGCCTTCATCAGAGCCGTAATCAGCATTCGCAAGTCTGGAATAATGGACACCAAACGTAATACTCTTAACACGCGTAATAAGCGCGCCACCAGCACCATATCGGTATTAGAAATTGGCACCAAGCTGCCGATGACAATCACGGTATCGAAGATATTCCAGGGGTCTTTAAAGAAGCGTGCTTTATTTTCATGGGTAATAAAGCGCAAGCTAATTTCTAATAAAAAGAAGACCGTTATAAAGCTGTCTAAATAATTGATCACAAGCTCTGCGGAGTAAGGCAAAGGATAGGTTTTTGCCCCAACTGTTAATGCCGCAATGATGATGATACTGATGATAAAACTTTGGAACCAAACACTGCGTTCAACGCGCTTAATATGGTCGAACCAAGTTTGTGATCGTGCTGTTGTCATTACCGTTTGTCTCTCTAAAAAGCTCTAAAATAGAGCGAAGTGTAGAGTGAGACACCGAGGAAGAAAAGACATTCCCAATAAACGCCGGGCTAAGTGTGCCGGCAGCGTCATAAGAGAGACGTAAATACAAAGAAAACAAACAAAAGCTCAGCTTAGCTGCGCTTTACACGAACCACCTTCATCACTTCGACGGAGATGCCCGCCACTTGCTCTTCACCTGGGTAATAGGTGAGATTAACACGAGCGCCACGTAAAGAACGGTACTTGCCTTGGCGTTTAAATCGAAACGGCACATCATAGCCTTCGATCATTAGGGTGTGTAATACCCAGTCTTCTTGGGGACGCTGGACATGGGATTTCACTTTGAGGGCATCGCTGTGCACTAAGCCTGCGTGCTTAGCGATGAGAGCATCGGGATTGGATTTCATCACTCTCTCCTGTTGGGCTTTAAGAATGCTTTTTTCAAAAGCGGGATCTTCTATTATGCCACAAGCCCAACCGGTTGAGTAAATTTTGATCAATTTTTACTTGTTTCGCCTTCCGGCTCCGCTTTTTCAACCAAGTTTGAATGGCGTTCTGCTTCGCTTTTATCGTGGTAGCAAATCACCGCTTTTTGCAGGATGAGACTATTTGGGTAGGTCACCGTATCACCACTTAAACGAGTAATAATCACATGGAATGTCGAGATCTCATGGATTTGGCCAAGCACTTCTTCGTCCTTATCCACCACCTTGATCCAATCCCCCACCCGGTACGGGAAGCTGAAAAAGATAATCAAGCTAGCAGTAATGTTGCTCAAAATAGACCACTGGGCAAACAAGGCTACACCCACCACCGCAAACACTGACGAAAAGAATACCGCCAGCTGACCGTAGCCCACCCCTAACACCACACAAAGCAATAGGATAAAGACCGCGGTCAGGCCAAGATTGAGCATCTTGGTGACAACGCTGACCCGCAATTCATTCGCCGAGCGGCGTACACCAATCGCTTGAATGGTAGAGGACACAATGCGCGTGACAATGATGTACCCAAGGATTAAGAGCAATACCAAGCCAAACTGAACGAGCATTTTTAACGCCCCTTAAAAGAGATCTGTTGATTAAATTTTACAGAACAAAATATAGAGCAAGTGGGATACAAAGTAACGACATCAAATTCCCTAGTAACACCATTGCGGCCACTTTTTGCGGCTCTTGTTGAAACACTTCCGCCAACATGTAATTCAAGATAGCAGGTGGCAAACACGCAAAGATGATCAAATAGCCAAACCAGTCTTCCCGAATACCAACCGTCCAGTAATACACATAAGCAGCGATTACGCCACTTAACGGGCTCACAAGGCCACTAATCACCCCCATGCGCCATTGGCCAAAATCCACATCCGTCATGCGAACCCCTAATGCAAACAACATCAAGGGAATGGATATCTGCCCTAACATATCCACGCTGGTGCCAATGGCTTGAGGCATGTGCCAACCTTGCCAACTCCAAAGCACACCGAACGCCGTGGACAAGATAATCGGCATTTTCAGCAAACTCATGAGGCGAGTCTTAGGGTTCAGCATGTAAGTCCCTAAGGTAAAATGTAGCAAGTTCTCCGTCAGAAACAGCACCACGGCAATCGGCAAGGCAGCCTCACCAAAAGCAAGCACCATCAGCGGGATGCCTAAGTTACCACTGTTATTAAACATCATCGGCGGCACAAAGGTTTTGAACTCATAGCCTAATAGTTTGGCAATGGGCCATGCGATCAAGCCCGAACCCAGCACTACAAACGCTGAAGCCGCCACCAAAGGTAAATAAGCTTGAATCTGAAAATCCTTGGCTGCCATAACCGAAAAAATCAGTGCCGGTATGAAGACACTCATATTAATACGGTTGGCAATGGTCATGTCGGTTGGCCTAACTCGAGCGTAGAAGAAGCCAATTAACACAATGACGAAAAGCGGGAAAACGGTATTGAAAATCTGCTGGAAAAGGTGGGTGGTGTCCATGCTGGTTCCTTAAGAGTAGGCCAATAGATTACCAGCTTTCTCCTAGAGTCCAACGGAATGCGTTATATTTTCAAGGTTGGGAGGATTTGGTGGCCAACTGGGCAGGGATAAGAATAAACCGCTGACGAATTTCCTCACCATTTAGCAAGGCGATGCCCATCTCAACAGCCGTCTCCGCCATCAAACTAGGTCGCTGAACAGCGGTGGCGATCCATACATTAGGTTGTTGAATGGTATCAATGGCGAAGTTTGAACCATCCACAGACGCCAGTAAAAACTCCTCTCGACCAGCCTGCTCTGCAGCCATCAGAGCGCCATAAGCAGTAGGATCATTGATGGCGAACACGGCATCTAGATGGTCATATTCCTCCATCAGGTACACCATAGCTTCCATCCCCCCTTCTTGACTGCCCGTACCGTTAAGACGGTCACTCAGTAGGGTAATATTGGGATAACGATTGATGGCAGATTTGCATCCTGCCACCCGCTCTAATACAGAAGACACTGACACACCATTGATAATGACAAACTGACCTTTGTAGCCGATTTCCTTTGCCAATCGCTCACAAGCCACCACACCCGCTTGTACATTATCCGTGGTAATGGTCGCATCGGCACCCTGGGCGTTCACATCGACAGCAATCACCTTAATGCCTGCCCGCTGAGCCCGCGCCACCACAGGTGCTATTTTATACTCATCGGTGGCCGTCAAGATGATCAGGTCCACCTGACGCTCGATAAACTCGTTTAGTTGACGCATTTGGCGCTTTAAATCATAGGCATCGGAACGCACTACCACTTCGACCGGATGCCCTTGATTCAATTCATTTGCCCGACGGGTGACCGAATCAACCAATTCCACAAAAAAGGGGTTACCCAAGTCCGCCACACTCATCCCAATGGAACGCAGTGGCGGCTCATGAGGTTCATCAGCCCGAGCCGAACTAGACGTGACCAGTACTCCCATAACAACCCAGACCCAAACCCCATGTTGAAGCAGGTTACTCAGGCTTTTCAGCCCTTGCTGTATGGATTGCATTGTCATGGACTTCCCTCGGTTTATTTCTTGCTAGAGGCCAACTTTACGCAGCCTCAGAGTTGCCGTCTACTTCCATGGCTCCCGTCATGATGGCAACCGCCTCAGACATGGTATGGGAGCTTGGGGTGATGGTCGCAGCACACTTCCCTAATCGATGAATGTGAATACGATCCGCCACCTCAAATACATGGGGCATGTTATGACTGATCAAGATGATCGGCAGACCACGGTCACGTACTTCCTTGATCAAGTTTAATACTCGACGAGACTCTTTGACACCCAGAGCAGCAGTCGGTTCGTCCATGATCACAACCTTGCTACCAAACAAGGCTGAGCGTGCCACAGCTACCCCTTGACGCTGACCGCCAGAAAGAGACTCCACCGCCTGAGAGATGTTTTGAATCGTCATCAAACCCAACTCTTTCATCTTGGCTTGAGCCCGTTCTTCCATAGCTTTTTTGTCCAGCATCCGAAAGACAGAGCCCAGAATACCTGGCTTGCGCAATTCACGCCCTAGAAACAAATTGTCCGCAATGTTCAGAGCTGGTGACACCGCTAGGTTCTGATACACGGTTTCAATGCCCTGCTCACGGGCTTCCATAGGTGAATTAAAGTGCACGGGCTTACCGTCTAGCAAGATTTCCCCTTCATCGGGTACTAGGGCTCCTGACAAGGCTTTAATTAACGAAGACTTACCTGCGCCGTTATCCCCAATGACCGCCAAGATTTCGCCTGGGTAAAGGGTCAAATCCGCGTGATCAATGGCCGTCACACTGCCGTAGCGTTTCACCAAATTACGCGCTTGTAGAACTGGTTGTTGATCGTATTGTGCAGTCATTATGCGGTCCCCTTACGAATCCACTGGTCTACGCCAACGGCCACTATGATTAAAATCCCCACGGTGAACTCTTGCCAAAGTACATCAACCCCTGCAAGTGCCAAACCATTCCGGAATACCCCAACGACCAAGGCGCCAATCAAGGTGCCATAAATGGAGCCTCGCCCACCAAATAAACTACAACCTCCGATCACCACAGCCGTGATACTGTCCAAGTTAGTGGTGTAGCCCGCTTGAGGGCTTACAGAACCGATACGGCCGATCAAAACCCAAGCACCTATGGCGCACACAACACCCGCCAAGACATACACAGACAATAGAATACGGTCTGTACGGATACCCGCTAGTTTTGCCGCTGCAGGATCATCCCCCGTGGCGTACACATGCCGCCCCCAAGCCGTCCAGTTCAAGGCATACCAGATGACGAAAAACAGCGCTAACATCAACAGGGAGCCATAGGTCAGCCGCGCGCCAAAAAAGGTGACGGTTTCCCCTAACCACTGCAGCAGAGGTGCATTGTTAGCAATCTCTTGGGAACGAATCGTCTCGCTTTTGGAATACCAAAGGTTTAGAGCGAAAAACACGTTCCAAGACCCTAACGTGGCAATAAAAGGAGGCAATTTAAAGCGTGTAATCAAGGTACCATTGACTAAGCCCGCCAATGCCCCCACACCAATGCCGATCAGCAACGCCAGCCAGGCTTCAAAGCCATGATCAATGGCCATACGTCCCATCACCACAGATGCCAGTACCATGATGGCCCCCACGGACAAGTCGATCCCCGCGGTGAGTATGATCAATGTCTGCGCCACACCAATGACCCCAATGATGGTCACCTGTTGCAGAACCAGAGATAAGTTAAAAGGATGTAAGAAACGGTCTCCAACCAACAGACTAAAGCCAATGATGGCGAAAACCAGCACAATGGTTGGTGCTGCGACCGGGTACTTATGAAGAAATTTCTGAAAACGGGTTAGCAAGCTGTCATGGTTTTCGAAATTCGCTACATAGCTACCACTGCCAGCCTGATCAGCAATTTTATCGTGATCTAATACCGGTGCAGACGGTTTAGGGTTAGCAGAACTCATAAGAAAAACTCCAAGCAGAAAACACACCGCTGGGGATGACCCGCCAGCGGTGTCAGGCAAGTGCGCCTAAAGAGAAGAAACAACCACTAAAGGGTTAGCCCCAACACATAGACAGACCTGTTTTAGAGGTCACGGAATTCACACCGGAAGCCGGCTCATCTGTAATCAACTGCACGCCTGTGTCGTAAAAATCTAGGCCGCTAGATGCACTGGGACGAGTACCAGACTTGGCGAACTCAACAATGGCACTAACGCCTTCAGACGCCATTTTTAGAGGGAACTGCATAGAGGTAGCACCGATCACACCGTCCTGAATGTTACGTACACCCGGACAACCGCCATCCACGGAGACGATCAGCACGTCTTTTTCCATGCCGAAGGATTTCAATGCTTCATACGCGCCAGCCGCCGCAGGCTCATTAATGGTGTAGACCAAGTTCACACCTGGATCTTTTTGTAGGAGGTTTTCCATGGCACGACGACCGCCCTCTTCAGAGCCTTGAGTTACGTCGTTACCAACAATACGAGAATCTGTTTCGTCACCCATTTGATTAGGGTCGTTTAGGTCAATACCGAAGCCTTTCAAGAAACCTTGGTTGCGGGCAACGTCTACCGTAATTTGACTGGTACTTAGATCCAACAAAGCGATTTTTGCATCATCCGCTTTATCACCCATTTTCGCTTTCGCCCACATACCGATCATTTCGCCCGCTTTGAAGTTATCCGTGGCGAAGGTCATGTCAGCAGCACTCGCTGGGGAAAGAGGGGTATCTAGCGCAATCACCAATAGACCTGCTTCACGCGCTTTTTCGATAGTAGGCACTATGCCTGCGGTATCACTTGGGGTAATCAAGATGCCTTTCGCCCCGGATGCGATCAGGTTTTCAATGGCTTGCACTTGGGTTTCGTTGTCACCGTCGTAGCGACCGGCGAAGGTACGCAACTCAACACCCAGCTCAGCCGCCTTTTCTTGGGCGCCTTCTTTCATTTTAACGAAGAAAGGGTTGGTGTTGGTTTTAGTGATTAAACCAATGATAGGGGTTTCTGCCATGGCCGCAGTAGATAAAGCGCCAGCAGCAACAAGACAAGCAAGTTTACGGTAGTTAAATTTCATGAGAACGACTCCAATATTGTTTTTATTCTCGGCTTATGCCGTTGAAACAGTCAGTCACCGCTGTTTCTCATTGGACTATCGTCTACGAAAACTAACGAAAAATTTCAGCGTTTTAAAAAGCGTTGAAATATTTGTAATAATTCATCGCTGGATGTGTATAACGCTCTGTAACTCATTGATCGTAAATGGTTTAGAAAGAATTAAATCGTCGTTTTTTAATTCGTAATCTTGTGTTAACGCCTGTATTGGTAAGCCAGACATGAGCAAGACTTGCCCCGTCCAGTCAGGAGTTTGCTTTAATTGATGGGCCAGCGCCACGCCATTTAACTCACCGGCTAAGTTCACATCACTCATAATAAGATCCGGTTGAAACAAACGCCCAAAAGCTTCAAGCACGGCTTCCGCCCGATCAAAAACCTGTACTGTGCAGCCAAGTTTTTGCAGTTGCTCCTGCATCACTTGGCAGACTTCTGGATCGTCTTCTACCAGCCAAATCACTGGGTCTTCTGGCAATAACACAGTCGGCAAGTTTTCTAGCTTAGCAGGGCGATCTGTCACACTCGGGGACGCCATCAAAGGCAAGAACAAACAAACCTTGGTCCACAGTCCTTCTTCCGAAGTGACTCTAATCTCTCCACCACTTTGCTTTACGAAACCGTAAATCATGCTGAGCCCCAAACCACTGCCCTTACCCACAGGTTTGGTGGTAAAAAACGGCTCAAATATACGTCCGAGTACCTCTTCCGAAATCCCTAGCCCCGTGTCCTCAACCTTGATTCGAATACTTGGAATAGTGGTATCAGGCAGTGTGGTCACCTTGGTAGAAAAACTCAATACGCCTCCCCGAGACATGGCTGCCGCACTGTTGAGGGAAAGGTTTAATAAAGCATTCTCGAGCTGAGAGGGGTCGATCAAGCAATAATGTGTTGGGCAATTAAGATCCACCGCCACTTGAATGTGATTCCCGACGCTGTACTCCACCAAATCCAGCATACCTTCAATCAGATCATCCACATGGGTAGGCTCAGGGAAAAGCTGCTGACGCCGACTGAAGGCTAGTAAGCGATGAACTAGGCTGCTGCTCTTTTCGGCCACTGCCAAGGCGCGCTCCACATAACGCGCTTGGTCTGAGGTTTTCGGCTCGGAATCGGACAACATTTGTAAGTTGCCCATGATGGCCGCCAATAGGTTGTTAAAATCGTGCGCCACACCGCCAGTAAGCTGCCCTAAGACCTCCATTTTTTGCGCTTGGCGTAACTGGCTTTCGACACTTTTACGTTCCGTCAGATCCGTATACAAGGTCACAAACCCCCCATCCGGCATGGGTTTAGAGCGAAACTCAACGATCTTTCCAGAGTCAAAATGCCGCTCGAAGCTTTGAATACGGTGATGGCGAGAGGCATTAATTTCATCCATCTGCACCAGCTGGTTTTCCATGTTTAGGTTCTTATGGGAGCTTTGGGTGATGAGCTTTTGCACTTCCTGAATCGACATGCCGTGGCGTAATTGATCAGACTGAATGTTAAACATGTCCTCGTAGCCTTGGTTCCAAGCGATTAGGAGCCCCTGTTCGGAGAAGACACTTAAACCGTCATTCATGTTATCAAAAGTGGTTTCCAGCAGACGCTTTTGCTCGGTTAACTCCGCCGACACCTCAATACGACGGATGGCATCTCGACGAAACACTTCAAAGGCATTCGCTAAGGTACCAATTTCATCATTTCGTCTAACCTGTGGATTACGGGAATCCACTTGCCCGAGGGATAACTCTTCCATGTCATGGGTCACGGCTTCCAGGTCCCGAGTCATACGGCGACTGGAGAGGTATAAAAAGCTCAAACCAATGATCAAGAAAAGGGAAATCCCCATCAGCCATAATTGACCGTTTTTGACCACCTCTCCTACCTTACTGCGCTGGCGAGACACTTGCTTTTGTAAAGCGCCAACAAACTCACTCACTTGGCTACTCAGCTGCTCTGATTTGGCTCTCAAGGAGATAAGTAGATAATTCTTACGGGATTGAATGTCGTTTAGCCGCTGCTGTGCTTGCAAAAGGGATTGGGCAATCTGCTTTACTTCTGGGTCGGACTCCAACAGCTGTAATTCACCCACCAGTTGCAATGAGACCTTGCCCGGCTCCTCTATTAAGCCTAATAACCACTTTAACGCCTGACGCTCTGATATTGAGCGACTCCCAACCTTTGGCTCAAGAATTTGTCGAATCGAAAATTGCTGGGCAAGGCTATCCTCCCGTATGTATAACTCCTCATGAACCAAAGTGACCAGCTCTGCTAAGGTGCTATCTAAACTGGCTAGACGCTCTTCAATTTGACCACGGAATTGTTCGTCTTTGAGATTATCCGCTACGCTACGCAAATCACTGATGCGCCGATTAAGGCGCTCTGACTCTGTTTGCAACTGAAAGGGGCGTGCGGAACCCGCTGTGTAAGGGGCCGTTGCCACAAGCT
This sequence comes from Marinomonas vaga, assembly GCF_055388305.1. Classification (NCBI taxonomy): domain Bacteria; kingdom Pseudomonadati; phylum Pseudomonadota; class Gammaproteobacteria; order Oceanospirillales; family Oceanospirillaceae; genus Marinomonas; species Marinomonas vaga. The sequence continues at coordinate 1,448,175 of NZ_AP043903.1, read as the reverse complement.
GGGCAACGTTCTCCGCTAGGGTTAATGCGGTGCTGATTTCGGGTAGGGTCTGAGCCTCGAACTCCGATAAAGAGGCTTCACTAATGCGCATGGATTGCCAGCCGATGACCACCATGAAAATCGCCACCATACAGATGGCTAAAATGACGAGGCTGGCTTTTTGGCGGATGCTTACTTGGCGCATCCGCCCACACTCTTGGTAACAGGGCCTTGAAATAAGTAACCCAAGCCACGTTGGGTTTTGATAAATTGCGGCGCTTTGGGATTGGCTTCCAGTTTGCGGCGTAAGCGTAAAATCAACACATCCACGGTACGGTCAAACACTTCCGTTTCTAACCCCCGACTCATATCGATAATCTGCTCACGGGTGAGCACTCTATCGGGGCGCGTGGCGAGGGTTTCCAGCAAGGAAAACTCTCCTAAGGTCAGGATGATCTCTTCCCCTTGAGCATTTCTAAGCTGACGGGAGGTGAGATCAAGCGTCCAAGTCCCAAACTGCAAACATTCATGGTCAGAGCTAATCACCTGTGCTGCAGGCGCTTGGCGCATGCTACGTCGTAACAAAGCATGAATGCGAGCAGTAAGCTCTCTTAGGTTAAAAGGCTTCATCATGTAATCATCTGCTGCCAGCTCCAGCCCTAAGATCCGATCGGTCTCATCGCCTTTACCCGTGAGCATCATAATTGGCATGTCTTCAAAGCGAGCGCGAACATCACGTGCTAACTGCAAGCCATCTTCTTCCTGCAGGTACAAATCCATCAACACCAGATCGATGTTCGTCTCTTCCAAGCAACGCCACATGTTTGCACCGTTATCGGCGCTTACGGTTTGATATCCTTTCTGCACTAAGGCATCACATAACAAGTCTCGAATGTCAGGCTCGTCATCGACGATTAACAAGGTCTTCTTACCCAGTTCGTTCATGCCGTACTCTATCCTTTTATTTTTTATTTAGCAGATTAAGACTCGACTAAATAAGCTTTATCATGGCTATGTTAATGAGGTATTAACATAGCCTGTCTCCTGAATTCCAAAGGAATTACCGTTATCATAGGGTATTGCTTTAGGAACTCCGTATGACGTTAGCTTTACCTATTTATTCTATCTTACCTGCACTCCAGTCTCAGTTGGCCCAGCAACATGAGGCCATCTTAGAAGCCGCCCCCGGAGCAGGTAAAACCACCGCAGTCCCACTAGCGTTTTTAGATGCAGCTTGGTTAGGTCAACGCAAAATCATCATGCTGGAGCCTCGCCGACTAGCGGCCAAATCCGCCGCCAAACGCCTTGCCGACCAATTAGGGGAACCTTTAGGCCAAAGGGTCGGCTATCAGATCCGACAAGAAGGCAGACAAAGCCACTCCACTCAAATACTAGTCGTGACGGAGGGAATTCTCACCCGCATGTTGCAGGAAGATCCCAGCCTAGACGATGTAGCCTTAATCATTTTTGATGAATTCCACGAACGCAATCTGCACTCTGATCTTGCCTTCGCTCTGAGCCTACAAGCGCGAGAACTGTTTCGTGAAGAGGATCCCCTCAAATTGCTGGTGATGTCCGCCACCCTCGACAGCGAACGGTTAACGCAATTATTACATTGTGACCCCCTTGTCTGCGAAGGTCGACAGTTTCCCATCGAATTTCGCTACAACAACCTAGTACTGAAGCAAACAGACATCCCACAACAGGTGGCCAAGCAAATTCGCGCGGCCCTGCAGACAGACTCCGGCTCTATTTTAGTATTCCTGCCGGGTCAACGAGAGATCCACAAAGTTCGAGACATGCTGGATGGCACCTTAATGGAGTCGGTACAGCTGCTCACACTATACGGAGATATGACCCTATCCGAGCAAGAGCAAGTGATTGCTCCGGCGCCAGAAGGCCAACGCAAGGTCGTGCTAGCGACCAATATTGCCCAGACCAGCTTAACCATCGACGGCATTCAAGTCGTCATTGATTCGGGATTATCTCGGGAAGCGCGTTTTGATGCCAAAACCGCTACCACCCGCTTACACACCCGTCGTGCTTCCCAAGCAGAAACCACCCAACGAGCAGGGCGAGCTGGACGTTTACAAGCTGGCGTCTGTTATCGCTGGTGGTCTCAGGAGCAACAATACCGCTTGAGTGCCCACAATGCCCCCCAGATTGAGCTCGAAGATCTGAGTCAATTACTTATGGACGTGGCTAGCTGGGGAGTACAAACCCGTGAAGAACTGGATTGGATCAGCCCACCACCAGATGCCCATTGGCAACAAGCCAAAGACCTTTTAACCCAACTAGAGATTTTAGCTCCCGCAGAACACCTTGCTTTAACGGCTCTAGGGGAATCCCTTGCACAAATCCCCTTACCGCCACGTTTGGCTCGGCTACTTATGGCAGGAAGCCAGCTAGGTAACAATCAAGCAGCCTTGGCAGCAGCGGCGTTATTGTACGAAGGCTCCCCTAAATCCCTGTCTGAATCCGATCTTACAGGAGCCATTGCATGGGCAGCCAAGGGTCGAACCTGGGAAAGAACCTTAGCAGGTCTAGCAAAACATCTACCTCCAACACAGACATCAGCGTCCAATTCTCTTGCCCAATGCTTAGCAATGGCTTTCCCTGACCGTATCGCCATGAGACAAAGACAGCAGGGTAATGAGACGGTATTTAAGCTAAGTAATGGACGGCAAGCCCTGCTCCCAAATCATGACACTAATGCCCCCCATGAGTTTTTAATCGCTCTGGAACTAGGAGGCCATGCAGACCGTGACGCCGATTACTTGTACCTCACCCATCCTATTTCACTAGCGGAAATAGAACAGGCTTTAGCCAATCAGCTAAACCTGATTGAGCGATGTGAATGGGATAAGAGCAATGGTGGCCTAATGGGCGCAATGGAAACTTGGTTAGGCAAGTTACTGCTAAAACAAGAGCCCATTGCCGAACTACCCGACGATGCCGTGACCATGGCGACCTGTGCTTACATTCGCAAACAAGGCTTGCAGGTCTTAAATTGGGATGATCAGAGTCTGGCTCTAAGGGCGCGTATTGCCTTTGCCCACAAACACCTGGACCCAACTTTACCTGATGCCTCAGATCACTGCTTACTAGAGACATTAGAAGATTGGCTAGGGCCCTTTTTAACAGGCGTTAAACGGATTCAACAATTAGAAAAATTACCTCTTCAAGAGCCTCTTATGGCGCTTTTAGACTGGCCACAACAGCAGCTTCTTAATCGCCTGCCTATTCGAATCCCGGTAGCGTCAGGGTCTCAGATCAAGGTGGACTATCAAGGTGACCAAGCGGTCATCCGTGTAAAATTACAAGAGATGTTTGGAGAAATTCAAAGCCCTACAATTGCAGGACAAACCGTTAAAATAGAGCTGCTGTCTCCTGCCCAACGACCGCTGGCAGTGACAATGGATTTGGCGTTCTTCTGGCGCGAAGCATACCCAGACGTGCGCAAGGAAATGCGTGGCCGATATCCAAAACATCCCTGGCCAGAAGACCCTTTAACTGCCGTAGCAACGGCTAAGACAAATCGTGCCCTTAGAGACAGTGAGTAACCACTCACTCTCTTTACTTACACCTTAAATAATCGACACCCTTTTGTGCGAGCCGCTCACTGAAATGAGTGTTTTTGTGATGGGTTGGACTCCAGCCTAAGATAAAACGATGGAAGTCTGCCCAAGCCACAGGAAATAAGCGGTACCATTCTTGGGCCACCGACTCCGCCAAATCAGGGGACTCGCCCCTGGCAACGATACAGCGCGATAACTCACTGAAATACACATCCAACAAGTAATCCAAGTACTCAGCAAGCAGCTGCTCACTTAAACAACTCCCTAAGAAATACGCCACATCTTGCGAGCCAATACCACGTCCCACATATTGAAAATCCACCGCTGCTACCGCCTGAGCGTCTTCACTAAAACAGAAGTTCGCCACCTTGGCATCCCCATGAACCAGAGTCTGGTAAGTGGCACTTGCTAAGGCATGATCCAACGCTGAAGCAGCTTCTTTAGAGGGGCTATCGGCCATGGCCTGCCATTCATTTGGGCGAGTCGACAAGTGCCAATAGGTGCCTCTAGGCCAAAGTCCTTCTGGCCAGTCTTGAGAGACTTCAAGGGTCAAAAATCGGCCATGAAAACACGCTAACCAATGCAGCACCGTAGTCACTTGCTCAAGGGACAACTGCCCCATACGTCTGGAAAAACCAGCTTCATCCAAATCTTCCAGTAACAGATACAAGGTCTCCTCTTTTTCCCAGCTGCCTAGTCGCTTCGCCACTCGATCTCTTTCATCACACAGTTGAGACCAATGCTGATACCAGTGGTTTTCAACCTTGTAAGAAGTCACTTTACGCTGATGAGACAGGTCAGACTGCCAACCTCTCGGGTGAGCCTGTATGTCTCGCCAGTTAATGGATTTGAGAATAACCGAAAAGCTTTCAGAACCCCGCTTCACTTGATATCGAGCAATCTGCCCGTAACCACTCCATAAGGACTGTAATACCCCCTGAAGGACGACCGAATCCCCTTGCAAAGCCCCCTTAATAAATAACTCTGGTTCCAAACCGTCACCCCAACTTTCAAAAAACCTTAACGTATGCGTCACAAAAAATTCATCAAAATAGTTTGGAGAAATTCCTATTTCTCACCAAACCTTAAATAAGACACCGCTAACCACGAATGGACCTGTCGCCTCTGTAGGACACCAATCTATGGCGTTACCACACTTGGAGGGCACAACATGCTGCGTTATTTCACCCTATTCGTTTGCTTACTCAGTTGGAACCTCCATGCTGAGGAAAAACAACCTCTGTATTACATTGCGATCATTGATCGATTCTACCCACCTATGGAGGGATTTCTATCAGAGGAAGACAAAGTCCAACATACAGGACTCTATGGACTCCTCGACATCGATAATGATCGTCAAAAAGAAGCCTTTTATCATGGGGACATCGTTCAACTGATCGCCAGTGACCCTAGCTTTGTTTTCCTACGTTATCCTTTAGCGGGTCAGCAAAGCCCCATGCAGGAGATATTAAATGCCTTGACCAGTATTAACGATCGCTTTGCCGCCACTCCCATTGATGCTTTGATCCTCTCATGGGAATCCTCCACTCTAATGAGTGCCTTTAATGAACCCCTAGTGCGGGAGCATCGAGAACAGTACATCCAAATGATTCAGCAATGGGGGCAAGAGTTTCCAAGCTGGCAAGAAACCTATCTCGTCATAAGAGCCCTTGAACAACTCACCCAACAAGGTGCCACCGTGTACACCATCTCTGGCAACAGCGGCCCAAGAACGATCAATACCCTTTCCTTTGCTGACGGTGTCACGACCGTGGGTGCAGCAGAGGAAGAGCTCAATTACTTCATCACTGACAACGCCTTTGTGGACGTGTATGAGCAAGCGGCGTATCACCTCAAACGAGTCGATGATGCCACGGGGATGCCGGTCGGCTATGACATTACAGGAAATGGTTGCCAAGACATCCCCATTGAGGCACTAAGCAGTCATAGCTACGACGCCTTACCGAGTGCGCTCTGGCCTCCAATCAAAGGCAGCTCTTTTGCTGCTCCCATGGCATTAAAAAAAGCGCTACTGCGGGACCCCGTGCACTGTCGTTCATAAGGTTCGACAGTACATCGAGGGTTGGTTACACTCGATCATTCCCGAGCCGACAATTACTCACTTTCAAGGAGAGCGGAGATGGATTTTTTCCAAGGCCTTATTTTAATCAGCACAGTGCACTTATTGGCTGCTGCGTCTCCAGGACCAGACTTTGTTTTAATATCACAACAGTCCCTTAAAAATGGCCGTAAAGCCGGTTTACTCTGCAGTCTGGGCATTACCCTAGGGTTGTCCGTACACATTATCTATTCTAGCCTTGGCTTAGCCGCTGTCATCGCCAGCTCAGAAACACTATTGTGGGCCATTAAAATCCTTGGGGGAGGCTATCTTTGCTACCTTGGGTACAAAGGCATTCGAGCAAAAGCTTCGAACCAAGCAGATGACATGCAAGTCGCCAACATCCCAACCTATTCAACTAGCAAGAGCATTGGTGTTGGCTTCCTATGTAACGCCTTAAACCCCAAAGCACCGGTGTACTTTGTTGCCCTATTTACCTTGGTCATTTCACCAGACTTACCACTGTATCAATTGGCCGCCTATGGCCTATGGATGATGATGATTCAAATGACTTGGTTCTCTACAGTCGTCATGCTGTTGTCTGCACCAAAAGTCAGAGCCAAATTTAACGCCATAGGACACTGGATCGACCGTATCTTAGGTGGAGCCATGATTGCCCTAGGATTAAAAGTATTGCTGACTCGAAACTAAGTCACACCCCACAGCAGGAAAACACTCCTGCTGTGATATCACTTCCCGCCATTCCCTTCTAAATTTAACGTCTATACTGAAAGGTCTAAGTTCCATTACGTTTACGAGGCCTTTCCATGAGTATTTCAATTAATGGCAGTAACTATGTAAATAGTTCGGCGACACAATCCTCCGCCAGCAGCCAAGACAGCCTAAGCAGTGGAAAGCGGATTAACAGTGCCGCTGACGATGCCGCAGGGCTTCAAATCTCCAACCGTCTTACTAGCCAGATTGACGGCAATGGACAAGCCATTGCAAACAGCATCACTGGGGTATCCGTTACTCAAATCGCTCAAGGTAGCCTCGAATCCATTACCAACGACCTGAATTCACTCAGAGAGCTCGCCATACAAGCGGGTAATGGCGCCTACAGCGCCGCAGATAGAGACGCCTTACAAGACCAAGCAAACCAACTACTGGAAAACATTCAAAGTACGCTTGGTTCCACCACCTTCGGCGGGCAGGAATTACTGACCCAAGACGGAGCTATCGACTTTCAAGTGGGAGCAGATGCTAATAACACACTAGGTGTCAGAACAGCGGACTTAAATGACACCTTTACCAGTGCTGGTCTAACCTCGTTTGATATTACGGACGTAAGCAGCCTTGATGATGCCATCGCTGCGGTGGATCAAAGCATTGAAAGTATTGGAGCTCTCAATGCAGAGTATGGTGCAACTCAAAATGCATTCAGCGCACGAGTAGATAATTTACTCAACGGACAAGTGAACGAATCCAGCGCCCGCTCCCGTATCGAAGACGCTGACATTGCGGGAGTGGTAAGCAGCCAAGTCGTCACAGATATCCTGGAACGATCTTCTATCGCCGTACAAGCCCAAGCGAATGCTGATGCAAACAGAGCCCTTAACCTACTCGGCAGCTAAAAATAGATGTGCATGCAGCCATCTCATGTCCCTTCTCCATTTTTACGGGAAGGCTAGGATGGGGTTCGGATTCGTAGGGGTCAAATCCCTATACTATTGGGGATTGCCTGAAACTGATGTACGTAAAGGGATCTGACCCCTTTATAGAAGCGTACTCACGCACTGAGGTCTCAGGTTCCTTCCCCTTTCTAAGGGGAAGGCTAGGATGGGGTTAATCTGCCTCGTCATTAATGTAAACGACCTACAATGATCTGACGCTGCGCGTCATCCGCTGCGGGCATCCTTCGGATGTCTGCCACTGGCTCCTTCGGAGCATGGTGTCATCTCACGTCCCTTCCCCTTTTCAAGGGGAAGGTTAGGATGGGGTTAATCACTTTTTAAACAAGCACAAAAAAGCCCTGACCATTACTGATCAGGGCTTCGTATTTGAAGCTTGACGACGACCTACTCTCACATGGGATCTCCCACACTACCATCGGCGATGGCGCTTTTCACTTCTGAGTTCGGGATGGGATCAGGTGGTTCAACGCCTCTATGATCGTCAAGCAAACTGGTATGCGTTTACCGCAAATTCGTTAACTTGAGTCTTCAACAATTAGACTTTTTTGAAACAGTCGATAACCAAGCATTCAAACCGGCTTATCGTAAATTCTTTGTAGTTCACTCTGTTTTCTTCAGAGCTTAGCAAAACCACTTTGGTGTTATATGGTCAAGCCTCACGAGCAATTAGTATTGGTTAGCTCAACGCCTCACAACGCTTACACACCCAACCTATCAACGTCCTAGTCTCGAACGGCTCTTTAGGGTACTTAAAGTACCAGTGAGATCTTATCTTGAGGGAGGCTTCCCGCTTAGATGCTTTCAGCGGTTATCCCGTCCGAACGTAGCTACCCGGCAATGCCACTGGCGTGACAACCGGAACACCAGAGGTTCGTCCACTCCGGTCCTCTCGTACTAGGAGCAGCTCCTCTCAAATCTCAAACGTCCACGGCAGATAGGGACCGAACTGTCTCACGACGTTCTAAACCCAGCTCGCGTACCACTTTAAATGGCGAACAGCCATACCCTTGGGACCGGCTTCAGCCCCAGGATGTGATGAGCCGACATCGAGGTGCCAAACACCGCCGTCGATGTGAACTCTTGGGCGGTATCAGCCTGTTATCCCCGGAGTACCTTTTATCCGTTGAGCGATGGCCCTTCCATACAGAACCACCGGATCACTAAGACCTACTTTCGTACCTGCTCGACGTGTCTGTCTCGCAGTTAAGCGCGCTTTTGCCTTTACACTCTATGCATGATTTCCGACCATGCTGAGCGCACCTTCGTGCTCCTCCGTTACTCTTTGGGAGGAGACCGCCCCAGTCAAACTACCCACCACACAGTGTCCTCGATCCGGATAACGGATCTGAGTTAGAACCTCAAACATACCAGGGTGGTATTTCAAGATTGGCTCCATGCAAACTGGCGTCTGCACTTCAAAGCCTCCCACCTATCCTACACAAGTAGGTTCAAAGTTCACTGTGAAGCTATAGTAAAGGTTCACGGGGTCTTTCCGTCTAGCCGCGGATACACAGCATCTTCACTGCGATTTCAATTTCACTGAGTCTCGGGTGGAGACAGTGTGGCCATCGTTACGCCATTCGTGCAGGTCGGAACTTACCCGACAAGGAATTTCGCTACCTTAGGACCGTTATAGTTACGGCCGCCGTTTACTTGGGCTTCGATCAAGAGCTTCGCTTACGCTAACCCCATCAATTAACCTTCAAGCACCGGGCAGGCGTCACACCCTATACGTCCACTTTCGTGTTTGCAGAGTGCTGTGTTTTTAATAAACAGTCGCAGCCACCTGGTATCTTCGACCGATCAGAGCTTACGGAGTAAATCCTTCACCCTAACCGGCGCACCTTCTCCCGAAGTTACGGTGCCATTTTGCCTAGTTCCTTCACCCGAGTTCTCTCAAGCGCCTTGGTATTCTCTACCTGACCACCTGTGTCGGTTTGGGGTACGGTCAATGTATATCTGAAGCTTAGAAGTTTTTCCTGGAAGCATGGCATCAACCACTTCACCCAAAAGAGGGCTCGTCATCAACTCTCGGCCTTAAGTACCCGGATTTGCCTAAGTACTCAGCCTACCATCTTAAACACGGACAACCATCGCCGTGCTGGCCTAGCCTTCTCCGTCTCTCCATCGCAATATACATCGGTACGGGAATATTAACCCGTTTCCCATCGACTACGCTTTTCAGCCTCGCCTTAGGGGCCGACTCACCCTGCCCTGATTAGCATGGGACAGGAACCCTTGGTCTTCCGGCGAGGGAGGTTTTCACTCCCTTTATCGTTACTCATGTCAACATTCGCACTTCTGATACCTCCAGCCTGCTTTACAGCTTGACCTTCAACGGCTTACAGAACGCTCCTCTACCGCTTACACTAAAGTGTAAACCCGTAGCTTCGGTGTACAGTTTGAGCCCCGTTATATCTTCCGCGCAGGCCGACTCGACTAGTGAGCTATTACGCTTTCTTTAAAGGATGGCTGCTTCTAAGCCAACCTCCTAGCTGTCTAAGCCTTCCCACATCGTTTCCCACTTAACTGTAACTTTGGGACCTTAGCTGACGGTCTGGGTTGTTTCCCTTTTCACGACGGACGTTAGCACCCGCCGTGTGTCTCCCGCGCTCATACTCATTGGTATTCGGAGTTTGCATGGGGTTGGTAAGTCGGGATGACCCCCTAGCCCAAACAGTGCTCTACCCCCAATGGCAATACGCGAGGCGCTACCTAAATAGCTTTCGAGGAGAACCAGCTATCTCCGAGCTTGATTAGCCTTTCACTCCAATCCACAAGTCATCCCCGGACTTTTCAACGTACGTGGGTTCGGTCCTCCAGTTAGTGTTACCCAACCTTCAACCTGCTCATGGATAGATCGCCCGGTTTCGGGTCTAATGCTAGAAACTGAACGCCCTATTAAGACTCGGTTTCCCTACGCCTCCCCTAAACGGTTAAGCTTGCTACTAACATTAAGTCGTTGACCCATTATACAAAAGGTACGCAGTCACCGAACTAAGTCGGCTCCCACTGCTTGTACGTACACGGTTTCAGGTTCTATTTCACTCCCCTCACTGGGGTTCTTTTCGCCTTTCCCTCACGGTACTGGTTCACTATCGGTCAGTCAGGAGTATTTAGCCTTGGAGGATGGTCCCCCCATATTCAAACAGGATAACACGTGTCCCGTCTTACTCGATTTCATTGATAAGGCGTTTTCGTATACGGGGCTATCACCCACTATGGCGGCACTTTCCAGAGCCTTCTACTAACACCAAATCAACTTAAGGGCTAATCCCCGTTCGCTCGCCGCTACTAAGGGAATCTCGGTTGATTTCTTTTCCTCCGGGTACTTAGATGTTTCAGTTCCCCGGGTTCGCCTCGTTAAGCTATGTATTCACTTAACGATACCCGCAAGCGGGTGGGTTTCCCCATTCGGACATGTTCGGATCAAAGCTTGTTTATCAACTCCCCGAACCTTTTCGCAGATTACCACGTCCTTCATCGCCTCTGACTGCCAAGGCATCCACCGTGCACGCTTGGTCACTTGACCATATAACCCAAAATAGTTTTTTATCTAACCTAAGTTAGTCGCTATTTTGAACTACATACCAACGCTGCTTTTGTTCAGCACTGGATTTACGATCATAGAATCTCACATGGGTTAGATGTGGATTCCACCGGTTTGACGCTTGATTATCGTCTATTTCAAAAAGTCTAAATTGTTAAAGAGCAAGTTTAGTGCAAAGCACTAAGTCAGAGACTAGGAAGTTTCAGTCGACATCGATGTAAGACTTACTGTCTCTCGATTGACTGTCCAAGCATCTTGCTTAAGGCTTTGTGTGTTGTGTCATGTACCACTTGGGAAGTGGTGGAGCTATGCGGGATCGAACCGCAGACCTCCTGCGTGCAAAGCAGGCGCTCTCCCAGCTGAGCTATAGCCCCATATATTCTAAATCTAAGTATTAAAACTTATTAGATCACCAAAATTTCAAGAACAAGGCTTTAAGTTTGACGTTTAGCCTGCTAAACGAGAACTTAAATAACGCTGTTATTGGGATTTTGGTGGGTCTGGGCCGATTTGAACGGCCGACCTCACCCTTATCAGGGGTGCGCTCTAACCAACTGAGCTACAGACCCAAAACAACTGTCTGCATCCAAATTCAAATCTGAATCAGACGACAACACTCTAAACTACAGACATCAGATAATTTGTGTGAACGCTCACCAGAGCTTCATATCGTTTAAGGAGGTGATCCAGCCCCAGGTTCCCCTAGGGCTACCTTGTTACGACTTCACCCCAGTCATTGACCACTCCGTGGTAACCGCCATCCCGAAGGTTAAGCTAGCTACTTCTGGAGCAATCAACTCCCATGGTGTGACGGGCGGTGTGTACAAGGCCCGGGAACGTATTCACCGTGACATTCTGATTCACGATTACTAGCGATTCCGACTTCATGGAGTCGAGTTGCAGACTCCAATCCGGACTACGACGTACTTTTTGGGATTCGCTTACTCTCGCAAGTTCGCTGCCCTCTGTATACGCCATTGTAGCACGTGTGTAGCCCTACTCGTAAGGGCCATGATGACTTGACGTCGTCCCCACCTTCCTCCGGTTTGTCACCGGCAGTCTCCTTAGAGTTCCCACCCGAAGTGCTGGCAAATAAGGATAAGGGTTGCGCTCGTTACGGGACTTAACCCAACATTTCACAACACGAGCTGACGACAGCCATGCAGCACCTGTCTCAGTGTTCCCGAAGGCACCAATCCATCTCTGGAAAGTTCACTGGATGTCAAGAGTAGGTAAGGTTCTTCGCGTTGCTTCGAATTAAACCACATGCTCCACCGCTTGTGCGGGCCCCCGTCAATTCATTTGAGTTTTAACCTTGCGGCCGTACTCCCCAGGCGGTCTACTTATCGCGTTAGCTGCGCCACTAAAGAAATAAATCCCCAACGGCTAGTAGACATCGTTTACGGCGTGGACTACCAGGGTATCTAATCCTGTTTGCTCCCCACGCTTTCGCACCTCAGTGTCAGTATCGGTCCAGGGTGTCGCCTTCGCCACTGATGTTCCTTCCTATATCTACGCATTTCACCGCTACACAGGAAATTCCACACCCCTCTACCGTACTCTAGCCTGCCAGTATCGGGTGCAATTCCAAGGTTGAGCCCTGGGATTTCACATCCGACTTAACAAACCACCTACGCGCGCTTTACGCCCAGTAATTCCGATTAACGCTTGCACCCTCTGTATTACCGCGGCTGCTGGCACAGAGTTAGCCGGTGCTTCTTCTGGAGTTAACGTCAAAATATACCGGTATTAACGGCACACCCTTCCTCACTCCTGAAAGTGCTTTACAACCCTAAGGCCTTCTTCACACACGCGGCATGGCTGGATCAGGGTTCCCCCCATTGTCCAATATTCCCCACTGCTGCCTCCCGTAGGAGTCTGGGCCGTGTCTCAGTCCCAGTGTGGCTGATCATCCTCTCAGACCAGCTAGAGATCGTCGCCTTGGTGAGCCTTTACCCCACCAACTAGCTAATCTCACGCAGGCTCATCTAATAGCGAAAGGTCCGAAGATCCCCTCCTTTCCCCCGTAGGGCGTATGCGGTATTAGCATGCGTTTCCACATGTTGTCCCCCACTACTAGGCAGATTCCTACGCGTTACTCACCCGTCCGCCGCTCGACGCCTGATAGCAAGCTATCATCGTTTCCGCTCGACTTGCATGTGTTAAGCCTGCCGCCAGCGTTCAATCTGAGCCATGATCAAACTCTTCAGTTTAAAAGTTTGCTCAAACTCACAAATCACATCTGACTTTAACTATATTCTTCAACCCTAAGATTAAAGAACGTAAAGCGAATTGACGTGTTCACTCGTTTAAGACTTCAAATCTTTTGACCTTAAAAAGGTCTGCTGAAGTCTCCAGCGAGCGCCCACACAAATTATCTGATTATCTATTTTAAAGAGCGTTGCTGACTTAGTTTGTTTGGCTAGCTGCTTCGTTGTTTTGAAGCGCTGCCCGTGTCAGCGAGGGCGTATATTAAGGATCTACAGATTTAGTGCAAGTACTTTTTCAAAAAAGTTTAAAAAAATTCCTTCAAACTGCAAAAACTAACTGACTTCAATAATGCGAAGCTCTTTCGGCATTGAAAATGAGATGTTTTCTTCACGCCCATCAAGCTCTTGGGGCGCTTCACCACCTTCTTGCTTCAAACGCTCAATCACTTCATTAACAAGAACTTCAGGAGCCGAAGCGCCCGCAGTAATACCAATGGAGCCAATACTTTCTAACCACTCCGCTTTTACCTCCGACGCATTGTCGATCAGGTAGGCTTTTGTCCCCATGCGCTCAGACAGCTCACGCAAACGATTGGAGTTAGAACTGTTCACAGACCCAACGACTAAAACAAGGTCACATTCTTGTGCCAATGTTTTTACTGCATCTTGTCGGTTTTGAGTGGCGTAGCAGATGTCGTCCTTTTTAGGGCCCTGAATCAGTGGAAAGTGCTGACGCAATGCATCGATTACGACAGAGGTATCATCCATTGATAACGTTGTTTGGGTCACAAAGGCCAAACGACTTGGATCATCAACTTTTAACTTAGCCACATCCGCTGGGGTCTCGACTAGGTAGATCGCTCCGCCTTTTGAAGCGTCATATTGTCCCATAGTGCCTTCTACTTCGGGATGGCCATCGTGACCAATGAGCACACATTCCATGCCATCTCGAGAGTAGCGTACAACTTCCATATGCACTTTGGTAACTAATGGGCAGGTAGCATCGAAGACTTTTAAACCTCGTCGGTCCGCTTCGGCACGAACTGCTTGAGAAACACCATGTGCACTGAAGATCACAATGTGGTCATCAGGAACTTGATCAAGTTCGTCAACAAATACGGCTCCGCGCTCTTTAAGAGACTCTACAACGAATTTGTTGTGAACCACTTCATGGCGCACATAGATAGGTGCTTCAAAGATATCAAGACAACGATTTACGATTTCAATCGCACGATCAACCCCAGCACAAAATCCACGCGGGTTCGCCAGTTGAATAGAAAACGACATTACGCCTCCTCTACCGCGATGATTTTCACGCGGTAGGATAATGTATGGCCTGCAAGTGGATGATTAAAATCCACCTCAACTTGGGTATCGCCGATGGTTTTGATCACACCTGGCAATTCATTTTTAGCGGAATCAGCAAAGGATACGACCATGCCTTCCTCTAGGTCCATTGAGAATGAACTACGCGGAAGTGTCTGGACATTACTTGGGTTATGGGCGCCGAACGCTTTTTCAGGCGCCATTTTGAAGTTCGCCTCTTCGCCCACCTCTAAACCAAGCAACACAGCCTCGAAATCCGGCAATAAACTCCCATCACCAAAGACAAACTGAGCAGGCTTAGCGTCAAAATTGGAATCCACTATCTGTCCGTCTTCCAACGCCAATTCGAAATGCAATGTAATCCGGCTTTGCTCGTTAATACTCATTCTGTCTTACCTTTTGGGTCCTTAAACAAGAGCCCTTCCACTAACATTAAAATCACACCTATGGTAATCGCACTGTCTGCCACGTTAAACGCAGGAAAATACCAGGTGGATTGCCAATGTATTTGTAAAAAATCAATCACATGGCCATAGGCCAATCGGTCGTGTAGGTTACCAATGGCTCCCGCCATAATCAGCGTCAAAGACAAGGCTTCGAGCTTCTTAGTATGGCCGATGTTCGCTAAACGCCAACTGATACCAACTACGACACCCAACGCAATCAAGGAAAAGAACCAACGTTGCCATCCACCAGCTTGAGCAAGAAAACTAAATGCCGCGCCCGTGTTGTAACGTAAGGTCAAATCAAAGAAGGGCAGGATAGAGATTTCCTGCCCGTAGTGTAAGTTCGCCTCAATAGCCTGCTTGGTGATCCAATCTAAGGCATAAAGAGCGATTGCCAGCGCCCACCAGCGCTGGACTCGTTTCAACATCACTGACATAAGCATTATGCGTAGTGACGCTCTTCGCCCTCACCTTCCGGCAAGTTCGAAATGCATCGATCACACAATTCAGGGTGCGCTTCACGCTTACCGACTTCTTCACGGTGGTGCCAGCAACGGGCACATTTATTGTGCTCTGTAACTTTTACAACAACCTTCAAGCCTTCTAGCTCAGACGCTACGGCATCAGCCGGCGCTTCTGCTAAAGGTGCGACTTTTGCTTCTGAAGAAATCAGCACAAAACGCAGCTCTTCACCCAATTTGGCAAGGGTTTCTTCCAACTTGGCATCACAGTAAAGAGTGATTTCTGCGCTTAAGCTGGCTTTGATCTTGCCATCTTTACGTGCCGCTTCTAATACTTTGTTTGTTGCCATCTTGGCATCAAGTACCTGTTTCCAGAAATCACGACCAAGGGCCTCATCACCACTTAGTTCAAATAGACCTTCATACCAAGTATCAAGGAATACTGACTCCGAATGTTCACCTGGTAGAGCTTGCCAAATTTCATCCGCGGTAAAGCTTAAGATTGGCGAGATCCAACGAGTGAATGCTTCTGCAATATGATACAGAGCCGTTTGCGCTGAACGACGTGCTAAGCTGTCTTCTTGCGTGGTGTATTGGCGGTCTTTGATGACATCCAAGTAGAAGCCACCCAAGTCCAGAGAACAGAAGTTCTGGATTTTCTGCACCACAGAGTGGAACTGGTACTCGTTGTAAGCTTCGTCAATTTCTTTTTGCAACTGTGCCGCACGATCAACAATCCAGCGATCTAAGGCGATCATGTTTTCTGGCGCCACCAAATCTGTTGCTGGGTTGAAACCACTTAGGTTTGCCAACATGAAACGAGCAGTGTTACGGATACGACGGTAACCGTCTGCCACACGCTTCAAAATCTCGTCAGAGACGGTCATTTCACCAGTGTAATCTGTTGCCGCCACCCAAAGGCGAATGATGTCTGCACCTAGGGTTTCCATCACTTTTTGTGGTGATACGACGTTGCCAAGGGACTTGGACATCTTACGACCATCACCATCAACCGTGAAACCGTGCGTCAGCACGCCTTTATAAGGCGGTACACCACGGATTGCGATAGAGGTTTTCAAAGACGACTGGAACCAACCACGATGCTGGTCTGAACCTTCAAGGTAAAGATCTGCTGGGAAGCTTAGTTCGTCACGTTGATCGATGACTGAGTAATGGGTCACACCAGAATCGAACCACACATCTAAGGTGTCAGTAACTTTACTGTACTTATCTGCATCATCACCTAGTAACTCTGCAGCCTCTAGATCGAACCATGCATCCATACCTTCTTTTTCGATACGCAGGGCAACTTCTTCGATCAAACGAGGCGTTTCTGGGTGAAGCTCTTGAGTTTCTTTATTGATGAACAAAGCAATTGGCACACCCCAAGTACGCTGACGCGATACACACCAGTCTGGGCTGTTGTTCAACATGCCTTCCATGCGGTTTTGGCCCCATGCAGGTGTCCACTTAACCCCTTTGACCGCTTCTTTGGCGTCATCCAAAAGACCTTTTTCATCCATACTTACGAACCATTGAGGCGTCGCACGGAAAATCAAAGGTGTTTTAGTACGCCAGCAATGTGGGTAGCTGTGGAAGATCTTAGATTGGAATACTAGGGCGTTATTACGACCTAGGGCTTCCAGCACAGCATCGTCTACCTTGTAGACATGCATGCCTGCAAACTCGCCGGCAGCATCCGAATAAACGCCGTTATCTTGAACTAGGTTAATGGTGCCGATTCCGTTTGCACGACCAACGTTGAAGTCATCCACACCATGATCAGGTGCCGTATGCACACAGCCCGTACCCGCTTCAGCGGTTACGTGCTCACCCAATAGAACAGGGATATCACGCTCCATAAATGGATGATTCAACACAACACCCGCTAGGTCTGCGCCCACAGCGCGACCAACGATACGATACTCTTCGTGACCGTAGCGTTGCATGATGCCTTCGACCATGTCTTCAGCGAACACTAGACGCTCTTTACCTGCTCCCATATCCACTTCAACTAACGCATAGTTGAACTCAGGATGGATAGACACTGCCTGACTTGCAGGCAGTGTCCAAGGGGTTGTGGTCCAGATCACAACCGACACCTTGCCTTCGCCTGTTACATCAGAAAATTTGCCAAGGAAAGCGGCTTCATCTTGTGGTGCGTAGCGTACGTCTAACGACAAAGACGTTTTGTCTTGGTATTCCACTTCCGCTTCTGCCAAAGCAGATCCACCGACCACACTCCAGTAAACAGGCTTAAAGCCTTTCACTAGGTGGCCATTTTCAGCGATCTTGCCCAGCGCGCGGACAATGTTTGCTTCCGTTACAAAATTCATGGTGAGGTATGGGTTTTCCCAATCTCCCATCACGCCAAGACGGATAAAGTCTTTCTTCTGCTCTTCAATCTGCGTGTAGGCGTATTCACGGCATTTAGCGCGGAATTCTTTAAACGATACTTTATCGCCCGCTTTACCGATCATCTGCTCAACTTTGTGCTCGATGGGCAAACCATGACAGTCCCAGCCAGGAATGTAAGGCGCATCGTAGCCACTAACGGTCTTAGATTTAACAATAATGTCTTTGAGGATTTTGTTAACCGCGTGTCCAATGTGAATGCTGCCGTTGGCATATGGAGGGCCATCATGAAGAATAAAGGACTTACGACCTTTACTCGCTTCTCGTACTTTGTTGTACAAGTCCATATCTTGCCAGCGCTTAAGCATCGCTGGTTCACGTTTTGCCAAGTCGCCGCGCATAGGAAAGGCGGTTTCTGGCAAATTCAGCGTTGATTTATATTCACTCATGGTTTTTCGATTTATCCTCAAAGATCATCGGTCATGGATTAGAGAAAAAGCGAAGCGCTTCTTCTTTGTCACATTGAATCTGTTTTTCTAACTCTTCCAAGCCATTCATTTTGCGCTCGGGTCGAATAAAGTGGCGAAAGGTGACTTCAATATATTGATCGTACAAATCGCCCGTAAAATTAAATAAGTGCACCTCTAAAATAGGTGTTTTACCTTCAACGGTTGGGCGCACTCCAATATTTGCAACACCTTCATAAAGCTGGCCATTCACAGGCACCGTCACCGCATACACACCAGACAGTGCTGGGGCTGTACCTTTCAGATACACATTCGCCGTTGGGAACCCGAGTCTACGAGCTAACTTCTGCCCACCCACAACGCGGCCACTCATGGTAATTGCATGACCAAGGGCTGCTTCAGCGGACACCATATCACCCTGCTGGAGATGCTGTCGCACCAAGGTACTGCTGATACGCAAACCTTCCACATTCAGAATCGATGACGTGTTCTCCACATCGAAGCCATGCATAGCGCCAAATTTTTCTAAATAATGAAAGTCGCCGTGGCGGTCACATCCAAAACGGAAGTCATCACCCACCACTAAGTGTTTCACACCTAGACCGTCATGCAGTACCTGCTGACAAAAGGCATTCGCGTCCAAATTGCGCAAACGGTTATTGAAAGGAACACACAGAACATAATCGATGCCCTGTTCCTGAAGCAAAACCACCTTATCACGTAAACGAGACAAACGACCTGGGGCATTTTGCGGTGCAAAGAACTCTCGTGGCTGAGGCTCAAAAATCATAATGCCTGCCGGCGCCTGATAACGCTCAGCAAGAGCTTTCACTCGATTAAGAATCGCTTGATGGCCTAGATGCACCCCATCAAAGTTACCAATCGTGAGCACACCAAATTTGTGCCTTGCTTGGATATTATGAATACCCCTAACCAGTTCCATACCACTCCGTACCGGCAACTGTTTCGTCTACCGCTGAAAAAATAACCGCGATTATATAGCAGTCCCCTTCGCAAAGGTAGGGATCTGCTCATCTCAACGTCAATCCTCTACCCTTAAATGGCGCACCCTTAAGCCAGACGCCATTAAGCCGAGCCCATAGACAGCCACACCCACCACTACCAGTAACAACATATGCTGCACACGCAGCCAATCGGAGAGGTCCGTCCATTCAATTCCACGTGAACTGTAAAACCATAACCAAACACCTAAACAGGCAACACCTACCAAGAGTACTCGCAATAACACCCACCATTGTCTTGAAAACACATGGTAGCCATCTCGACGCAACCCCCACCACAACAATCCAGCGTTAAGCGCAGCAGAGAGACTTGTCGCGAGAGCCAGCCCCACATGCCCTAGGGGCCAGACCAAAATCAGGTTAAAGACCATATTGGCCACCATAGCGATGATGCCCACCTTCACCGGCGTTTTTGTGTCTTGGCGGGCGTAGTAACCTGGAGCCAACACCTTTATCAACATCATAAACACCAAACCTAGGGAATAGGCCTGCAGACTTCTAGCCGCCATCTCCACATCACCAACGGTCAACTCTCCGCGATAGAAGATGGTCGCAATCAAAGGCTTCGCCAACACAAACAAGGCAATAGAAGATGGAATCGCGATTAACAAAAGTACCCGCAACCCCCAATCCAAGGTATCAGCAAAGCGCTGACCTTTTTCTCCCGCAAAGCTTCTAGACAAGGACGGCAAGATCACCGTACTGATAGCAATCGCAAAAATCCCCAGAGGCAACTCGTACAAACGATCCGATAAATACAACCAAGTGATGCTGCCAGTCTCTAGAAAAGACGCCAGCACTGTGTCCAACAACAAATTAATCTGACTTACCGACACGCCAAACAAGGCAGGCCCCATCAACAACAAAATGCGCCTCACACCAGGATGAGAGAACCCAAAAGTCGGCCTAGGCAATAACTTAAGACGTGCCAAAAACGGCACTTGAAAGAGCAACTGAATCAAACCAGCAAAAAACACGCCCCAAGCGACCGCCAATTCAGCCTGCCCAGCAGTACGAGCAAATCCTAGAGTTGCCACCAACAAAGAGATGTTTAGAAAGATAGGTGTAATAGCAGGCACACCGTATTCCCCATGGGAATTTAGAATCCCTCCAGCCAAAGCCGTCAAAGAAATAAACAACAGGTATGGAAACGTCACCGTCAGCAAGGTTGCCGACAACTCAGACTGAGCCGCATTGTCTGCAAACCCCGGAGCGAACACAAACACCACCCAAGGTGCCGCCGCCATAAACACTGCGGTAACTAACAAAAGCACCAGCGCCAAAGAGCCAGTTACCGCCGCCACAAGTTCACGAACAGCATCGTGCCCATGATTCACTCGATAATCACTTAAAACCGGAACAAACGCTTGAGCAAAGGCCCCCTCAGCAAACAAACGTCGAAAAAAGTTCGGAATTTTAAACGCCACATAAAAAGCATCCGCACTCGCACTGGCACCTAATACGTAAGCCAAAGCCGAATCTCGCGCCAGACCAAGGATACGCGACAGGAAGGTACACACTGAAACCAGAAGCCCAGAGCGTAAAAGTGAACGAGGTTTAACCGATGGAGTGTTGGACATAACATCATGATCTAGCGAAAAATTTGGCCAAGAATAGCATTTCAATTCATAGCAAACAGCTTAAAATTACACTATCCCCCACTAATAATCTGTGTTTTGGGGTTGTAGCAATGCTAAAAACTGGTAAAATCCGCCGCGAGATTTTCAAGTTAAACTTGACATTCACAAGCGACGCAGCAACCCGTTGTGCCGTTTTAATTATAGAAATATTGAAGGAGCCAGACTGTGGCAAACTCCGCCGGTTCAAAAAAACGTGCGCGCCAGGCGATCAAGCGTCGCGCTCATAACGGTAGCCTGCGCTCTATGGTGCGCACATACTTGAAAAAAGTAGATGCAGCTATTGAAGCAGGAAACCAAGAAGAAGCTCAAGCAGCATACTCTGTTGCAGTGTCTAAACTAGACAAAGCAGCTGACAAAGGCCTATACCACAAAAACAAAGCAGCTCGTCATAAGAGCCGCTTGAATGCTAAAATCAAAGCATTGGCCTAATCCCATAAAAAAACCGGCGCTAGCCGGTTTTTTTATGCCTAGAATTTACTAGCCAAACAGTAAGAACAACCACACCACCGCAGCCAACCCAAGTGTTAGCATCACTGCCGCAGAGCCTAGATCCTTCGCCCTTCCTGATAACTCGTGTTTTTCATCACTAATACGATCAACAATGGCTTCGATACTAGAGTTAATGGTTTCCACCACCAACACCAACCCTACCACAAAGATCATTAAAGCCTTCTCAAGGGCCGTATCACCCAGCCAAAGCGCCAAAGGCAGCGCCACAACAAACAACCAGACCTCTTGACGGAATGCCGCCTCATGCTGCCACTCAGCCTTAATACCTTGCACCGAGTAGCGCATCGCATGCATCACACGAATCAAACCAATCTTTCCAGGTTTTGCCATGACGAGCCCATTTCCCCTTAAATAATCACCAAGTCGTCGCGATGAATCAGCTCAGGCTCACCTTCATATCCTAAAATCGCTCCACGCTCGGAGGAAGGCTTACCTAACAACTTCAAGGTTTCCGCGATGCTATAGTTCACTAGACCACGAGCCACAAGCCGCCCCTGCAAGTCGACACACAACACCATATCACCACGGGAGAAAGTGCCTTCTGCATCCTTCACGCCAACCGGCAACAAGCTAGTACCCGACTCACGTAAAGCATTGACCGCCCCATCATCTAAGATCAAGGCACCACGACTCTTAAGATGTCCTGCTAGCCACTGTTTACGAGCAGCCAAGCGACCGTGCTCAGGCTGTAACCAGGTACCAATTCGCTCACCCAATGACACTCGAACAATCACTTGCTCAACACGACCAGAAGCGATCACCGTATCGGCACCAGAGCGCGCTGCTAAGCGCGCCGCGCGCACCTTAGTCAACATACCACCGCTACCTAGAACACCAGCACCACCGCTGGCCATAGCATCCAAACTCTCATCGCTGGCAGAAGCATGCTCGATCAATGTTGCATCTTTATGATCACGTGGGTTTTTGTCGAATAAACCTTGCTGATCCGTCAGGATAATCAAAGCATCCGCTTCCACTAAATTGGCCACCAAAGCCCCTAACGTATCATTGTCACCAAAGCGAATCTCATCCGTCACCACCGTATCGTTTTCATTAACGATCGGCACAGCGCCAAGACTTAACAGAGTACGCAGGGACGAACGGGCATTGAGATAACGACGACGGTTAGATAAATCCTCATGGGTCAAAAGAATCTGAGCAGTCACCAAACCATGGTCTTCAAAGTGAGTTTCGTAGATGCCAACCAACTCCATTTGACCCACCGCAGCGGCCGCCTGAAGCTCGTTGACTTGTGTCGGTCGAGATGAAAAACCTAGGCGCTTCATACCAGCAGCAATGGAGCCAGAAGACACCAAAACCACCTCTTTACCTTGTGCACGCAGCTCTGCGATTTGAGCAACCCACTGCCCAATTCGCGCCACATCTAAACCCTGACCATCATTGGTCAACAAAGCACTGCCTATTTTCACAACCACGCGTTGCGCAGTTGCGATCTTCTCTCTCGTTTCCATCTACTGCTTATCTCACTAAGGGTTAACGAACGTACTCTACGTCCACATCGTAATCATCGTCATCGAAATCATCATCGTCGTCTTGAGCAGACTTACGACGGCTGGCGCGCAGTTCGCGAATACGCTCGCGCCCTTCTTCATCAATCAAATCACGGATTGCACGCTCTTCAGCAGCGGCGTCAGGGTCTTCCAATAGCAACTCACGCTTCTCATCTAACGCTGTCATGAGGTCTAGACAAAGCACCTCCGTGCCTTCGCCAGAGATTGCAGAGATGCGGTAAGTTTTGCCTTCCCAGCCCAAAGCATCAATCACGCTCTGACAACGAGCTTCACGCTCGTCTTCTGGCACCATGTCCAACTTATTCAACACCAGCCAACGGTCACGCTTCTCAGCCAAGGTTGGCGAGAATTCGCGCAATTCGTTCACAGCAATAACAGCCGCTTCGGCAGGAGTCGTTTCATCCCAAGGTGCCATATCAACGATGTGCAACAAAATACGGTTACGCACCAAGTGCTTGAGGAATCGAATCCCTAAGCCAGCACCTTCTGCCGCTCCTTCGATGATTCCCGGAATGTCAGCAATTACAAAACTTTGGTGTTTCTTAACCTTCACCACACCTAGGTTCGGCACCAAGGTCGTAAACGGGTAATCCGCCACTTTAGGCTTCGCAGAGGACACTGAACGAATAAACGTCGACTTACCCGCATTTGGCAAACCCAGCAGACCCACGTCCGCTAATACTTTCATTTCCAGTTTCAGGTTACGCTCTTCACCAACAGTGCCTTTTGTGGTTTGTCGAGGCGCACGGTTGGTACTGGATTTAAAGCGCGTATTTCCTAGACCTTTGTGACCGCCTTGAGCCACTTTTAAACGCTCACCCACAGCCACCAAGTCACCTAACGTTTCGCCGGTGTCTTCATCAATAACCGTGGTGCCTACTGGCACTTTAATCTCTAAATCTGGCGCTTTCGAGCCAGTCATGTCACGGCCCATACCGCCTTGGCCATTTTCCGCGATGTACTTTTTAGTAAAGCGGAAATCGATCAGGGTATTCAGGGACTCATCCGCCACTAGAAATACACTACCGCCATCACCACCATCACCGCCGTCAGGACCACCTTTGGCAACAAACTTCTCTCGCCAGAAGCTTAAAGCGCCATTACCACCTTTACCTGCGCGAACGTAAATCGTGGCTTCATCAACAAATTTCACAAAATCACCTCTTAGGTGCGTTATCAGGGTTCAATTTCCCTGATTATAGAATTTTTCCAAAAAAAAAGCCCCGCATTGCGGAGCTCTTTTTGATAATTCGCTTAGCGATTAGGCAGCTACGACAGAAACTGTACGACGCTTGAATTTACCTTTCACTTCGAATTTCACTTGACCTTCAGCAACTGCGAATAGAGTGTGGTCTTTACCAACACGTACGCCTTCACCTGCGTGGAATTCAGTACCACGCTGACGAACTAGAATGTTGCCTGGTACAACAACTTGGCCGCCAAAGCGTTTAACACCTAAGCGTTTCGACTGACTGTCGCGACCGTTTTTAGTACTACCACCAGCTTTTTTGTGAGCCATGATTTACTCCTAACTTTTGAATCTTTAAACGCTTAGTTGATACCAGTGATTTTCACTTCCGTGAACCACTGACGGTGACCTTGACGTTTCATAGAGTGCTTACGACGACGGAATTTCAAGATTTTCACCTTGTCACCACGGCCGTGGGCAACAACTTCAGCTGTTACTTTAGCGCCTTCAACAACAGGTGCGCCAACTTTTACGTCGTCGCCGTTGCTAACAAGAAGAACATCGTTGAACTCAACAGCGTTACCAGCTTCAACAGCTAGTTTTTCTACTTTAAGAGTTTGACCTTCTTGTACGCGGTATTGCTTACCGCCGGTTTTAATCACTGCAAACATGTTTATCTCCAAATAGATCTGCCCGGCTACTGGATTGTATTTGACCTACTTCTAGTGGCTAATAAATGTAAATCTTATCAAAGACTTACATCCGACCATATGATAGGGAGCAAAATATGGGCAAATCGGACGCCGAATTGTACAAAACGAAGCCAGTAAAAACAAGCGCATTCCGCTTTAGTAAGGGATTTTTACGGTTTTAACTTGACCCACTATGGGAGCTTACCTAGCATGTTCGCCAGCTGCTGTTCAGCTTACTGATTTTTTAGCTTCGGAAGTTCCATGCAACCTACTCGAATTCATGATGTGGTGGCCGACGAGTTTGGCCAAGTAAATGACTATATTCTCTCGCAACTTAAAAGCGAAATCCCTCTGATAGAGCAAATCGGCTATTACATCATCAGTAACGGCGGCAAGCGATTACGCCCTCTGATGGTTCTCTTGGCGGCCCGAGCGGCACAACCCAGCTCACAACTGACAGAGACAGCCTTAAGTAACGCTGTCAAAATGGCCTCTATTATAGAGTTCATCCACACTGCGACACTGCTGCACGATGATGTTGTGGATGAATCCGATATGCGTCGCGGCAAAAAAACCGCCAATGAAGAATGGGGCAATGCTCCAAGTGTATTAGTAGGCGACTTTCTCTACACTCGCGCCTTTCAAATCATGGTGAACGTAGGAAGTTTCCGCTGCATGGAAATTCTGTCTGGCACCACTAACATCATTTCCGAAGGGGAAGTGCAACAGCTTATTAACTGCGGCGACCCAGATACTACGGAAGCAAGCTACATCAAGGTCATTCAATACAAAACCGCTAAGCTATTCGAAGGCGCCGCTTTGTGTGGTGCCGTTGTAGCGGAAGCCGACAATACGGCCCAAGAAGCATTACGCCAATACGGTATGTATGTCGGCACAGCATTCCAGCTGATTGATGACGTCATGGACTATGTTTCTACAGCAGAAGAAATGGGTAAAAGCGTGGGCGATGACTTAGCGGAAGGAAAACCGACTCTGCCGCTCATTTACACCATGCAGCACGGCACAGATGACGCCAGAGCCCGTGTGCGCTCAGCGATTGAAACAGGCGGCCTTGAAAATCTAGACGCTATTCTCGAGGATGTAAGAGCGTGCGGAGCAATCGAGTACACTGAGGCGGAAGCACGCAAACAATCAGAGTTGGCCATCGAAGCCATCTCAGTGCTTGCAGACTCCCCTTACAAAACAGCTTTAATCGACTTGGCAAACGCTGCCATTAACCGTCGTAATTAATAATAAAATCGGCATTGCTCTCTTGAGCAATGCCGTCCTTCCCGTGATCCATAATTCCACGCACCAGTTTTGCTGTCTGTTCTGGGAATTGTTGCATAAAGCAATGCCCCCCCTTCACTTCAACCAAGTGCACATTAGGATTAATGCGATTAATCAGCTGATAAGATTCACGGAAGGTGTCATAGGTATCGGTGCCCCACAGAATATAGGTCGGCGTTGTCACCTTTTTTAACGTACTCCACAGTCGCCTAGGGGCAGAACCAAACACCGCGGCCTCAAGCCAAGTAGGACAATTCAATACCCTTTGTCCGTTATCGTCATCATGCGTGGAATACTCGACATAGTCTCGTAGACCTTGATCCTCCCACCCCTTAAAGGTGCCGCGCCCTTTAAGGGAGTTAAAAGCCTCTTCTGCGCTTGCCCATGAATCACGACGCCGCTCTGTTTGTCGAACTAATGGCAGCTTATGGCGCATGCCAGACATGCGCACACCTCGCAAAATCCAAATCATCCGAGGCGGGTATAGGGCTGGATCCAAGAGGATATTATAGCGGAACAATGAGGGATCCTTAGCACTCATCAGCAACGTCATACAGCCACCGAAGCTATGCCCCATACCAATTAAGGAGCCCAAGGGATGATGCTCTCTCAAGCGCGTCAGAGATTCATGGAAGCGTGCTGCTGAGCCATTCCAACCCACAAACTCAGGGCCAGCTGGCGACAAACCATGTCCCGCCGCATCTTGTAGCAACAGATTTTCGTCCTGAATCAGCTTTTCCAGCATCCCCTCGTAGGTCCGTACCGCAAAGCCATTACCATGGAGAAAATGCACCGTGTTTGGAATGTTTTCCTGTTGGTGTAAATGATATGAGAGTAAGCAATCGGAGGTTTCCGAGAGACCTTGATGAAATGAAAAACGGCTCAAAACCTTCCCCTCTAGATGCAACGCAATAATTTCTGACGACCCATTAGGTTGCACGAGATTTCAAAACAGCGGAAGGTTCAAATGTAAATTTTCAGTATTGTTTACCTAAATGAACAAAAAAACCGCACTTTTCGCGACTCATAATTGGTTTTTTTCCGCCCAAACATTCATATTGAGGTCTCGAACCGATATAATCCTCTGGATTTTTATACTGCTAACTGGACCACACGTTTCACTCCTTTAGAGCACTAAAGCGAGGGCGGTGGAAATAGGACTATAATGACTACAGCTTCATCGTTTGAAAAAGACGAACTTCTAAAGTGCGGATACGGAGAAATGTTCGGCGCAGGAAATGCTCAGCTTCCTGTGGGCAACATGCTTATGATTGACCGAATCACGAAAATTTCCACCGAAGGCGGAGAATTCGGAAAAGGTGAGATCATCGCTGAACTTGATATCACTCCAGACCTTTGGTTTTTCGAGTGTCACTTCCCTGGCGACCCGGTAATGCCTGGCTGTCTTGGCCTAGACGCAATGTGGCAACTTGTTGGCTTCTTCCTTGGTTGGAAAGGCAACAAAGGCCGCGGACGCGCTTTGGGTTCTGGCGAAGTGAAATTCACCGGTCAAATTCTTCCTACTGCTAAGAAAGTGACGTTCCGTATCGACCTAAAACGCGTCATCGAACGTAAGCTTGTAATGGGCATTGCAGACGGAAGTGTTTCTGTTGACGGCCGCGAGATTTACACAGCGAAAGACCTACGCGTAGGTCTATTCACTTCAACAGATAACTTCTAATAGATATAGAGTATAAGAGGCACATTAATATGCGTCGTGTAGTGGTAACTGGTTTAGGCATTGTTAGCTGTCTTGGCAATGACAAACAAACTGTTCTCGAATCTCTTCGCGAAGGCCGTTCTGGTATTCGTTTCGCTGAAGATTACAAAGAAAAAGGCTTCCGCAGCCATGTGTGTGGTCGTATCGATCTAGACGATAGTGTGATTGATCGTAAAGTTCGCCGTTTCATGGGTGACGCTGCGACTTACGCATACGTGTCTATGCAGCAAGCCATCGAAGATTCAGGCCTAAGCGAAGAGCAAGTCTCTAACATCCGCACTGGTTTGATCGCAGGCTCTGGTGGTGCATCCGCACAGAACCTAGTTGAAGCTGCAGACACGCTACGCGAAAAAGGCGTAAAGCGTGTTGGCCCTTACCGTGTTACTCAAACAATGGGGAGTACTGTTTCTGCTTGTCTTGCAACACCTTTCAAAATCAAAGGTGTTAACTACTCCATCACTTCTGCTTGTTCTACAAGTGCGCACTGTATCGGTAACGCGATGGAGCTAATCCAACTAGGCAAACAAGACGTCGTATTTGCTGGTGGCGGTGAAGAAGAAAGCTGGACTCAAACTTGTATGTTTGATGCGATGGGCGCTTTGTCTTCTAAGTACAACGAAACACCTGACCAAGCCTCTCGTGCTTATGATGCCAACCGTGATGGTTTCGTAATCGCTGGCGGCGGTGGCATTCTAGTACTTGAAGAACTAGAACACGCGAAAGCTCGCGGCGCTAAGATCTACGCAGAAGTTGTAGGCTACGGCGCAACCTCTGACGGCTACGACATGGTCGCTCCTTCTGGCGAAGGCGCTGTACGTTGTATGCAAATGGCTATGAGCACTATCGATGGCAAAATCGATTACATCAACACTCACGGCACGAGCACACCTGCAGGCGACATGAAAGAGCTTCAAGCTGTTCGTGAAACCTTTGGTGACGACATTCCTAAAGTCAGCTCAACTAAGTCTTTGTCTGGTCACTCTTTGGGTGCAGCCGGCGTACACGAAGCGATTTACAGCTTGCTAATGATGGAAAACAAATTCATCACGGCATCCGCGAACGTTTCAGAGCTAGACCCTGAAGCAGGCAACATTCCCGTTGTAACCACTCGTGAAGACAATGCTGACCTGAACCTAATCATGTCTAATAGCTTTGGCTTCGGCGGCACAAACGCCAGCCTAGTGTTCAAAAAGTACGACGCTTAATTGCCTAGGCATTAAGCTTCACGCTTACAAAAAAGCCGCACAGTTCAAACTGCGCGGCTTTTTTATTACTCTTGAAAGGCCAACCTTATGGATGCTGCCGCATGGCTTCACGCATCCAGATTTCCATTTCTTCATGGATCTGATTGGTGTCCTTTCCGTCCACTTCGATCAATGGCCCAATGGTAACGGTAATCTTACCCGGATAGCGTAACCAAGTACGTCCAGGCCACACATGGCCAGCATTATGCACCAAAGGCAAAATGGCAGTACCAGAGGACGATGCCAACATAGCAGCCCCTTTGTTAAACGCTCGCTCCTGCCCTGGCAAGGTACGAGTGCCTTCAGGAAAGATCAGAACGGAACGGCCAGCCTGAATACGCTCTTTACCTTGTTTAAGAATCTGCTTAAGGGCACCCGCACGTTTAGATCGATCGATGGCAATCGGCTGAACCATACGCAATCCCCAGCCGAAGAATGGAATCGATAACAACTCTTTCTTCAACACGGTAGAGATCGGCGTTTTAATGACTTGCAGCAAGTAGGTTTCCCACTCGCTTTGGTGGTTCGATGCCAACACCACAGGTCGATCAGAAGGGATATTGTCACGCCCAATCACTTCGACCTTCACCCCACAGATCACACGAAACAAAAACAGCAACGCATGGTTGTGTAGATTTAGCAGTGGCTGGCGCCATGTCATTGGCAGCAACCAAGCCACCAAAGGGGCAAAGATTCCTGTAAACCCCGTTAGTACACCATATACCACAGCAAACAGGGTGGACCCCACCAATGCTCGCAGCGTTTTTTTCGGTTTCATCCGGCTCTCCGTATCCTTTTTATTTAGACTCGCTTAGACCTTTTGCCTGCTGCTGCAGTAAAGGGTTGGCGTACATCGTCAAGACTGTCTCGCGCAGTTCTTCAGGACACGTTTCCATGTACTCTTCAAAAATACGGTCTCCAGCAGCTTCGCCTTTTAACATTTTAGACGCCGCAATATTGGTCGATTGAATGGCGTAATGGCCAATGATCTGACGATCTACCTCAGCCACCATGGCATCTGGTGTGTCGCAATTCTCCGTGATCACATCACCAAACGTAACAATGACCTTACCCTTACGCCCTACAATGCCTTTACGAATACTGTCGATGTCTTCGAATTCCGTTTTCTCATAGGCCCCAGTAGTGGATTTTTGATGCAACTCTCGAGCTTTCTCAAAGGCACAAGGATCATATTCATAGGAGATAGAAACAGGTACGATTTTTAGGTTTGCCATGGCCTCAGGGAAGCTGACCTTCTGCTTCTTCTGACTCATGAAAAACATCTTGATGATGGCTGGATCCGTCTGATCCATGCCATCTTTCGCACGCCCTTCTTTTTGAGCGATCCAGATGTTGCTGTGCTCTTTGGTAAGAGAGTGAGTGATGTAATCAGACAGCTGCCCAAATGCAGCCATCATCTCACGTACGCCATTAACAGAGCGCTTTACAATAAAGCTCTTATTTAAGCGCATCAGGTCAGACACAAAGGGACGACGCAATAGGTTGTCACCTATAGCAATGCGCACCGTGTCTAAACCGTTTAGGTACAATCCATAGTTTACAAAAGCCGGATCCATGGCAATGTCTCGGTGGTTTGATAAAAACAGGTAACCCTCGTTTTTCGCCAGTTTATCAATACCGCGATATTCTACGTCTGTCGTAGTGGTATTGATCATACGTTCCATGTAGCTGGCCACTTGCATTTGGAAGGAACGCACATCACTGATTTTGCCCACTTCCTTGCGCAAGACGCGCTTTACTAGCACTGCTAGCAAACCACGTGTCCATTTCGGCCATTTGGCAAATTTAAAGCCGACAATCGTATCGATAAAGTCCGGCGTATTAACCAAATTGTCCAACACCCCGGCGACCTCATCGTCGTTGTAAGGGCGTATGTCATGAAACTGATCCATTGAATTTTCCATTCAGATTTTCGTTATAATTTATAAGGTACAAATGTCGAAGCCAGCATCCGTTAACATGGTTTTGTTAGCGCTTGCAGTGACAACGGCGGTGTTTTCGTTCTCTTTGGTCAGGTACAGCTTGGCAACACGTTGCAAGTCTTCAATCGTTACTGCCAAGATGCCTGCACGGAAGGCCTCACGGTAGGCTTTCGTTCGACCATGAAGTTGTAGGAAGTAGTCTCCTTGCGCTTCACCGGCTGGCGAGCCTGGCTTATCCATGGAACCAATCACGCCCAATACCGCTTCTTCTAAGGCGTCCTCTGTGTGTTCGTTGCTAAGCAACCACTCAATGGACGCATCAAAGTCCGCTAGGGTTTCTAGCAAACGCGGATCACGGTACGAGTAAAAGCGAAAAGCGCCAGCGCTACCATCAAATGTCGCGCCACCACCGTAAGCGCCACCCTGCTCACGGATCGCACGATGTAGATAACCATTGCGCAAGAAGCCACCTAAAACGGTTAATGGCGCCACATCCGGGTGCTCACCCGCTACGGCCTTAAAGGCTTTCGCGCAGAAGCTCACTTGTGTGGCCGTCACCCAAGCTTGCTTCACTGTGTTGTCCACAGCCGGCAAGGCAAAGGCGGTCAATTGCTCATGGTTCTCAATACTCGCCCAAGCTGGACGAATCGCTTCCAGCAGCGTTTCTTTATGGTGGGGCTCTGCCACCAATAGAACACGCTTCGCACATTGCTGGAGTTTTTCGTGAATGGTTTTTAGGGTTTGACACAAAGCAGTTACAGCCGCTGGATCGGCTTTTAACGCATCATCCATCTCAATCAGGTTACGGATGCCTGTCATGCCTCCCCAAGCTTCTTGCTGGGCAGCGAGACCAGACATACCACTCGTAGCTGCACTCATGGCTAGAGCGTGGCCCTGACCTGTCACGGAACGTTCGCGACGGGCACGGCGCTGAGCAATCAACTCTTTAATACGCCCTACTTCATCAAAACGGACGGATTGAAAAGTATCCACCATCAGTTTTGTCATGGCCGCAGTATTCGGCACAAGGGCCTTAGAACTTAAGACGAAGTAACCGCTCACTCGCTGCTTATCTATGATCTCAGGGCGAATAGAAGAATGCGCTCCCAAACCACCACAAACCTGAGCTTGGCGTGACTGGATCGCCAGATAGTCGTCTTCACCAACACCTAGCTCCGTCATTAACGAGCTATAGAGAGGCAACACATTCGTTTCGTCTTCGGTGAGTTTTGGCAGATCGACAACTAATTGTTGATAGACCAAGCCGTTCGTCCCTTGCGGGTAGAAGGACACTGGCAGTGCAGCGTCTATGGCTTCATGCTCGTATTCAGGCAGGGCTGCTGGCACATCTTCCATGCCAACCTTTGGCAGAATGCTCATGTCATCCACTTGCTCTTGTCGAGCTTTCAAGGCTTGGCTGCGCTCAATGATGTACTGAGTTTGCTCTTCTGAAAGCCCAGCTTTGATGGCACTAAGGCGATCTTTTTCTGCTTGATTACGACGTGCCTCAAGGGCTTCGTCTGGACTCAAGGTCAAGGTGATTCGGTGAGCATTGTCGAGTAACAAGCGTTTCACCAAGGTTGGAATATAGTCTTTATCGGTAACCTTCTCGCGCATTTGCTCGATCACAGGATCCAGATCCAATTGCGCAATCACATCGCCAGAATGAACGGCGGTAGACAAGGCCCCTAGAATCAGCTGCAACCCGTAGGGATAGCTATCACCGCCAATCTCTCGCTGACTCAACTCCAATTGATGCAGCATGGCATCAACCATGTCTTGCTCAACACCATTTTCTACGATGTCTTCTAAGGTAGACAACACCAAGGCTTCTACGTTTGTGGTATCCTCACGCTTCACTCCTTCCAGGCCACACATGAAGCTCATTTCTTTGTTGCTGTCTTCAAGGCCACATAAAGGAGATGGGGAGGAGCCAAGCTCAGAGTTTTCTAATACACGACGTAAGGGTGACGCAGAGTTATCCAGAAGGACGCTCGATAACAAGGACGCTTCAAATTGCTGTGCTAAGTCGATACTTTCACCCAGCAACCAACCTACGACTACGTGGGAGGCATTTTCTTTCGCCTCTTCTGCAGCATAGCCTTCTTCCACTCGTAAAGGAGAGAAGTAACGCTTCGCGTTCGGTACACTGACTTGATCTTTGTCGTCTAGGCGCTCAAAGCGGCTTAAGACTTTTGCTTCAAACTCTTCTTGCAATTCATCCGCCGGAATATCACCAAAGGTCATAAAGACCGCGTTCGATGGATGGTAGTGTTTACGGTAAAACGCCATCAGTTCATCGTAAGACAGATCCGGAATATCGGTTGGCTCACCACCTGAGTTGAAATGGTAGGTATTGCTAGGAAACAGGTATTTGGTCACCGCTTGCCATAGAACCGATGTGGTAGAGCTCATGGCCCCCTTCATTTCATTAAACACCACACCTTTGTAGGTCAGTTCAGAATCAGGGTTAGTCGGTTCCGCGAATTCGAGTCGGTGCCCTTCTTGGGAAAAGTCTAATGGGTCCAGACGAGAAAAGAACACCGCATCTAGATACACATCCAGTAAGTTACGAAAATCCTTCTTATTTTTGCTGGCAAATGGGTAAGCCGTCCAATCAGATGAGGTAAAGGCGTTCATAAAAGTATTTAACGAACGACGAATCATCATGAAAAACGGATCACGCACTGGGAAGCGCTCAGAGCCACATAATACGGAGTGCTCAAGAATATGTGCCACGCCGGTTGAATCCGTCGGCACCGTTTTTAGGCCAACGAGAAAAACATTTTCATCGTTTTCAGAGGCAATGTGAAAATGCTTCGCACCAGTCACCTTATGCTCATACTCTTGCACCGTTACATTTAACGCTTCCACAAACTCGCTGCGAATAGCTGTAAACGCTGGGTGGTGTGCATTCTTCACTGTCATGTTTTACCCCTATTAAAATCTTTTTCTATTACTAGAATCATTGGGAAGTTTTTCGCAATCTCAAGCAATAAAAGCATGCAGATTATACCAAGAATGTGATTTTAACTGCACGAAATACCATCAAATACCTAGCGCTTTTGATGACGTTCCCAGTTTTCCAAACGGGCTTTTTCGCTTTTACGGAACAGGACGTAAACAGCCCCTAATCCCCCGTGGTGTCGCTGGGCACTGTGAAACGCCATCACGTCATCCAGATCCCGTAACCACTTATTGATATAACTCTTGATGGTCGCTTGATTATCCGGCGTACGATCGCCTTTTCCGTGAACAATAATGCCAACACGAATGTCATTTCGCATACAGTCTTCGATAAACTGAAACACATCTCGACGGGCTTGATCCACGGTACGGCGATGGAGATCTAAACGGGCATCCACGCCATATTTCCCCTGACGCAAACGCTTAAACACGCCGTCTTGCACCCCTGGACGCTTATATTCCAGCATGTCATTGGGATCGACACGTTCCACATAGTCTTTGGACAAATGATTCCGATCTTCAACCTTCGCAATCAGGGCTGCTTTTTGCCGCTCCGTAAAATCAATCTCACCTTGCTTTTTACCTAGGTAGATCTCAGTCTTTTTTAGAGGTTTAATACCTTGAACCTCTTGTGCGAACAAAGAGAAATCGCTGTCATCCTCTTGCATACTTCACCTCGATACCCACCTTCCCTAACCCTCTTTCAAGGACAAAAAAGGCTCCCAAAGGAACCTCAACAAACGAGAAGGAAGGAGTTAGAGCCCACGAACCCGCCGCAAGCCCTAATAGCTGTTATAAAAATACTCCTATTATAACAGCTTCACGTTCGAACAACGAACACACTTCAAGACCTATTCTTTGGCAGTTTGTCGTTTTACTGCCCCAGAGAATTGAAAGATCAAAAAGCCAATAATCGATAGCAAAATGGCGATTTCATATCGACTGTAGGCCACCGACACACCAATCGCACCAGTGTTCCAAATACCCGCCGCTGTAGCCGTCCCGGAAATAGAGTCACCACTTTTAAATATAGCCCCGCCACCGATAAAGCCCATCCCTGTGATCACGGCGTACATCACTCGAGCCTCCGCATCAGATCCTTCATATACGCTCATTCCAACTAACATAAAAGAGCAAGACGCTATCGTTACCAATGGAAAGGTTCGCAACCCAGCACCACGATCATGGTGCTCACGATTTAACGCAATCGGCAGAGACAATAGAAACGCCACACCCATCTGGGTTAAATGATGGAGAATCAGAGAGAAGTCCAAATCCAGCATATTGATATCCTTTCAACCAATGATTTTTGTGACATTTAAGCTTACGGAGTGAATTACATATACGATAGTTCCAGTATCAAAATTCACGCTATATGAACAGAATCACCACAATTAAGGCACTAAACAGGGGGATTTCAGAAAGGGAATATAGGAAAAGTACGACGACAAGAGTCTCCCCTTCCCGTCGCAAAGTGTGCATAAGTTAAAGCAGGCTGGCAGCGACCTCGTCTACCGTTTGATCCAGCACCAGCATATGACCCGCAAAGTGCGTAAACAAATAGGCGCCTCCACTATTAGGCAAGACCGCTTGCGGAGTTACTCCACAGGCCCAGAACACCGGCACATAGCCCTCTGGCACGCCACCAAACACACCAAAGTCAGGGTTCTCTAAAGTGTCAATGCCGATCAGCGCAGGATCGCCAATATGAACTGGCGCCCCATGGCCTGATGGGTAGCGGGCAGTAATGGTTGTCGCCAGCGCCACCTTGTCCGCCGCTACGGGACGCATACTCACAGCCATATTGCCCTGAATAGCGCCCACCGACTGACATGGAATATTGGAATAATACACAGCAGGAGCTTCCGCACTCACAGGAATACCTGCTCGGTTTAATGGGGCATCAAAGGTATGACTACAACCCAGCAAAAACGCAACAGAGTCGTCTTGCCAGTACTCGGTCAGATCCAGTGTTTCACCAACATACTCCCCCTCTTTCCACATGCGATAACGGGGTAACATGGTGCACACATTAATCTCAGACCCTTGAAAATGAATCACAGGGTCCCCTACTTCAGACACCGCCAATAGTGGGCAGCTTTTAGGGTTACGCACACAAAACAGCAGGAAGTCGTAGGCTTGATCCTTTGGTACAACAGCCAAATTCGCCTGCTGATAATCACCCAACATACCCGAAGTTGGCTGATCCCACTCGCCCTTTGCAATACTAAGGCGTAACTCTAGAGGCGTTTTAAAATCCTCTTTCTTCATCACTCATTCCTTCCAAAAAATAACACTCAGTAGCTAAATTAGCCCATCACCAACTCAGGCAACCAAGTCGCCACACCCGGCACCAAGATCAATACCCCGATCATGATGAACAAGCCAATGACAAACGGCGTCACGCCAATGATAGTGTCGTGCATAGGGCCAGAGCCGCGAACGTTTTGAACAACAAACAAATTTAATCCCACAGGCGGTGTAATCAGCGCGGACTCAATCAAAACAATCACCAAAATGCCGAACCAAATGGGATCAAAACCGAGCTGAATCATCACGGGAGCGATAATCGGCACCGTTGTGATCATCAGAGACAGAGTTTCCATAAAGCAGCCCAGCAATAGGAACAGACCAATCACTAACAACAGCATCATGTTGGGACTGATACCAAGACTGTAAATGGAACTTACCAGGGCGTCGGTGAGCCCTACAGCCGTCATGACAAAGTTTAAGAAATAGGCGGCCAACACAATCAACATAATCATCGCGGTGGACTTAACCGTATTTTCCACGGCTTCTAACAGCACTCGCCAAGTAAGCCTTTTACTCGCTGCGGCTAAGATCAGCATGGCAACCACACCCAACCCAGCAGATTCCGTGGGCGTAGCGATGCCCGCATATATCGAACCGACCACCACCAGAAACAGTAATAACGGCGGCAATAAATGCACTAAGGAACGCACACGATGGGACCAACTGGCAGGCTCTCGCTTACCTCCCCAGCTTGGTTTCAGGACACAAGCGACCACCAAGATAATCATGAAGATCAAGATCAAACAGATCCCTGGCAATAAACCAGCAAGATACAAACGTGGCACAGAGGTATCCGTTAGCACACCATAGATAATCATGTTGACGGATGGTGGAATCAGAATACCCAAGGTACCACCAGCCGCCAGTGACCCGATAAACAAACGCTCGTTGTATTTGTGCTTTCGCGCCTGAGGTATAG
Organism: Marinomonas vaga; assembly: GCF_055388305.1. Classification (NCBI taxonomy): domain Bacteria; kingdom Pseudomonadati; phylum Pseudomonadota; class Gammaproteobacteria; order Oceanospirillales; family Oceanospirillaceae; genus Marinomonas; species Marinomonas vaga. Next base: position 1,411,069 of record NZ_AP043903.1, on the reverse strand, counting down.
CCACCGTACCCACCGTAGCGGAGGTCGCGACACTTGAACCACTGGTAGCGGAAAACAGACCACATGCCACGATGTTGGCATGATTCAAGCCACCTGGTAGCCAATTCAGCCAAACCGTCAGGGCATCATACATGCGCTCTGCATACCCAGAGCGCAACAGCAATTCCCCTAATAGAATAAACAGAGGGATCGATACCAATAGGAACTCATGACTCGTTGACCAAGACACTTCCCCTAGTGCTCGGGTCACAGGTAGGAACGAATAGAATTTATCCAGCACCACACCGAGCAAACCAATACTGGCGGCCACCGGGATCGACAGCGCCAATAAAAACAACAACACCGATACAGCGGTTAAAATCATACATCCTCCCGATGTGTCGACTGGGATTTAGCAAACGAGGCTTCTTCTTGGGCTTCATCCAAACCAGACTTAGGCGCCAACAGCTGCTGCACACGGTCAACATCCCCTTTCACTAAGGCAAAAAGGCTATTCCACAACAGCGCAATCAGAGTGATAAGAAACAAACAAAAGCCCACAAACCAAAGCCCTTGGGGCAACCAAAGAGGCGTTTGCAATGGTGTATTACTCAAAGAGTTCATATCCCAAGAAGCAAACACAACCTCCCAGCTGTAGCGCACCAACAAGCCCACAAAGGACGCCAGAGCAACCAAAGAAATAATGTTAAAAACTGCCTGAATGGCACAAGGAAAATATTGATAAAGCACATCGATGCGGATATGGCTGCGATTCAATAACACTGAAGAGCTGCCCCAGCTTACTGCGATGGCCAAGGCATAACCGGAGAGCTCATCTGAGCCCCCCATAGTCAGGCCAAATAACTTACGCACAATCACATCGCCGGAAACCAACAAAGCTGCCAACAGCACGGTAATGCCGGCTACTCTGGCGGCCCAGCGGGCCAACCAGTTGCAGATTGCTAATGCTTGATCACCCATCATTATGGGGCAGCCTTAACATCAACCACTTGACCTACTGTGTCATTCCACGCCTCAACACATTCGGCTGTACAGCGCTCCGCCCACTTTGGCACCACTTCTGCCAATAGAGTTTCATGCAACAAAGCACGGTCTTCGTCATCCGCTTTCACCAGTGTCATAGCGCCTTTGTAGCCAATCTCACAGCTATCTAGCCCCTGGTTACATTCGTACCCCTGCTCTGTTTGGTACTTCACTTCGTTCCAAATTCGGGATTCGAGTGCTGCCACTTTATTTTCAATGTAAGCCTGTGTTTCTGGGGCGGTGTTGTTCCAAGTTTTATTGCTCACCACAAGAACAATTTGGTTCCATGCAATAGGTAGCTCCACGATGTGGTCAGACACCTCATACCACTTAGCCAAGTTGCCTGAAAGTGTGGCCGTAATCGCACAATCAACAACACCATTTTGCAGTGCAGGCACCACCTCACCAAATGCCATCGTTACGCCAGTGCCGCCTAGGGCATCAACGAATTCCGCTTGAGTACGAGACGATGTTCGAACCTTCTTACCTTTCAAGTCGGCCAGATCTTGGATATCCCCTTTACAGTACAGAACCTGAGCTGGGTTAGGCCAAAGGCCCAATAACTTAGCATCAAACTTATCGTCGTAGACCTTACTCAAATAAGGTTTAAAACCATCTGTCACGGCTCGAGCACTGTCATAATCCGTTGTTAAGCCTGCCAAATCGATGGCTTCGTTCACTGGATCATCGGAAGACATATAGGCCATGATGGTAGCGCCGTATTCAATGACACCTTGCTTCACCAAACGTAAAATCTCACCACCTTTGAGACCCATCTCATTAAATGGACGGATCTCCGCCGTCACCTGACCGTTAGAATCTTCTGCCAGTTCTTCACCGAAAAATGGCGCTTCAAAATCTCGGTAAGAAGCAGACGTCCCCACCGACCCGACCACTTTCAAATGTGTCGCAGGCAATTCATCCGCATACGCATTGATCGCCAACATACTCGTAACCACCATAGGCAACAGCTTTTTCATGAAAATCTCCGTTGATCTAGACAAATAATTGTTCATTATTTCTTTACAGCAAAAGACGCAATCATCTAATTAACTGTAAAAAAACCTCCTCACAGCGTATTTTCATCATTTACCATGAGATATATTCTGTCTATCGAAGATTTTTAGCCCTACCTGTTAAGAAAAAATAAACAGTTAATGCCCATTTTTTAAGCAGCTTTCTTCACCAACATTGGTCACCGCACAACCTTGAGGCACTTATGAACACAAAATTTGTTGAAACCTTCCTCCAGCTAGCTGAGGTTAAAAGTGTCCGGCAAGTGGCTCGGCAAATGCACACGACCCCTGGCACCGTTTCCATGAGAATCAAGAAGCTCGAGGAGCAAGTGGGCGTGACCCTATTTAACTGGAACCACAAGACTCTCGAGATCACTCCAAAAGGCGCTCAACTTATTAGCTATGCCCAAGCCATTATGGAAGCGACCGAGGCATTTAAAAATGCCAGCTCCACTAAGACCCATACGTCGAAACTAAGGCTGGGGGTAAACGAGTCGATTGTGCTGACAGTGTTGCCAAAAATTATGCGATTTTTAGAACGACTTATTCCGGGGATTCAAATCGATCTCAGCGTAGACCTGACCACGAATTTGAAGGAACGCCTCATATTGCGTGAACTAGATATCATCATGCATGTCAGCGGCGACCAAACTGCGACCCCCTTCTTTAGCAGCTACGACATTTTGGAATTCCCGCAGCATTGGATATCTAAGCCAAGATCTTTAGGGGTTGACCAGCCCCTTGACCAGTTACTGAGTAAGCAGTTTATTACTCAGATGCGAGGAACTGTTCCCTATGAATTAGCCCTCGATACCCTGCGGCAGCTTAGCGAAAAATATGGCCTGCCAGCTTCAGATATTCGCGTATCGGGCTCCCCTTCTCTGGCCGCCATGATCTCCCTCGTTAAAGGCGGCATTGGAATTGGCATCATGCCCGCCATACTGGTGAAAAAAGAACTCCTAGAAGGCGAGCTGATCGAACTGAATCATCCAACCATTCCTGCCACCAAAGTCAGTTTGAGCCATATGCGCAATGCCTCCCCAGCAATCTGCTCGACGGCAGACTTGATCAATAAGATTTGCGCCCACTACTGCCGAAAAGAAAGCCGTCATTACATTCGATTTGTTGGGGACAAGAGTGCGATTCAATACAAACCTTACTAGCCTTGAATCTTTCTCCACAACAAACATCCAGACACAAAAAAACCGCTTAATAGCGGCTTTTTTGAGCAAAACTCTTTAACATTTGTCTTTGGTTAGAACGGAATATCGTCATCAAAGTCGTCAAAGTTTGGCGCAGGCTGCTGAGGCTTAGCCGGCTGCTCTGGCGCTTTTTGTTGTGGCGGCTGTTGAGGTTGGTTACCCCAGCTACCAAATGATTGAGGTTGCGCAGCTGGTGCTGCTTGTTGAGGCTGGCCGTAACCACTTTGTGCTGGCTGCTGACCGTAACCACCTTGCTGAGGCTGTTGCGCTGGTTGCTGGGGCGCACCGTAACCGCCTTGTTGAGGCGCCGACTGCTGTGGCTGACCACCACCGTATCCACCACCCATGTTGTTGTCGTAACCACCTTGCTGACCGTCAGCACGGCCGTCCAACAGTTGCATCTCATTGGCTACGATTTCAGTGGTGTAACGCTTGATACCGTCTTTTTCCCACTCACGAGTGCGTAGAGAACCTTCTACATACACTTTAGAGCCTTTCTTAATGAAATCACCTGCGATTTGACCTAGGCGGTAGTTACCACGATCCATGAAAGCAACGCGGTGCCACTCTGTACGTTCTTGCATTTGACCTGTTTGACGGTCACGCCAGCTTTCTGTTGTTGCTAGGTTCACGTTTGCAACGGCTGCGCCAGATGGCATGAAACGCACTTCTGCATCACTGCCTGCGTTGCCAATCAAGATTACTTTATTTATTCCACGTGCCATGAGGTCACTCCAATGCTTTAACTGTCTAAAATCTTATAACTGAATTTGCGGTGCCACTTGCTGCAGTGCCGCTTTATCTAACTGCTGTTTATCTACCTTCAGATAAGCAGTCTGCTCATCTGCAAAAATCTGCATATCTTCCACTCCTTGGATCGCTTTTAACTGCTCCTTCAAGCGTTCTATATCCTGTTCACTGTGCGTCGCGATACTGAATGCCATACTAGCAATTTTTCTCGGCACAGGCTGTAGTAAGCTAACAATTGACCAAATAAGCCACATACCACCAATCACTGAAAACATGGTCTCTACAGAAGTGTTTTGTAGCAACCAACCGCCGCCAGCACCACCCACAAAGGCCCCCATAAACTGGTGGGTTGAGAAGACCCCCATGGCGGTGCCGCGATAGCCCACCGGTGCCAATTTACTTAAGGTTGATGGCAAAGTGGCTTCAAGGGTATTAAAAGCAACAAAGAACAAGCATACCGCAATTGCAAACAACCATAAATGTGTTGTCCATTCCATTAACAGGGTTGTCAGCCCCATTAAGAAAATCACCAAGGTAAGCACCTGTTTCATCTTTCCTTTACCTTCCGCGGCAATGACCAAAGGCAACATCGCAATGAATGCCGCCGCCATGACGACCAAATAAAGAATACTGTGCTGCCCTAAGGCTAACCCATAGCGCTCAACCAACATGGAGGGGATAGCCACAAACAAAGCCGTTAAACTTCCATGCAATAACAACACGCTCACGTTTAGGAAACGCAAGCGACCATCTTTTATGACACGCCCCAAAGCCTGATAACTGGGGGTCGTATCACGACGGAAGGAATGCTGCGTGACATTTGGCACCGCCCAAATCACCAATGCCATACCAACAAAGGAGAAAGCAAAGGACAAATAGAATAACCCAGACAACCCAACCCATTGGAACAAAATAGGACCTAGAATCAGCGACAACATAAAAGATGCACCAATGCTGATCCCTACCGTTGCCATGGCTTTGGTTCGGTTTTGCTCTTTCGTCACATCGCTAAGCAGAGCCATCAAGGTACTAGCAATCGCCCCTGCCCCTTGAATCGCCCGACCAATAATCAAGCTAGCAATACTGTCTGCGTTGGCACAAATGACGCTTCCCAAAGCAAAAAGAATCAAGCCAAACAGAATGACTTTTTTACGACCAATCTTATCCGACATCATCCCCATGGGGATCTGTAACGACGCTTGTGTAAAGCCGTAAATACCAATAGCCGTCCCGATAAGCGCCGCATCGGCACCATCAAGGCCATCAGCGGCAACACTGATGACAGGCATTATCAGAAACAAGCCCAACATACGGAACAAATAAACCAATGCGAGAGCTAATACTGAACGACGTTCGATGACATCCATAGAAGTTACTACTTGCGTATTAGGAGATGATTGTTGAAAGATCCGGGATTTTACTAAAAATACCGTTGAAGCTCTATTTCAAGTACTGTAAAAATAGACAGTTATTCTATTTTGAATGATTTTTTCCTTGGTTGCATTATTTTTGGAGACGCATGGATACCATAACGATTCGCGGTGCGCGGACACACAATCTAAAAAACATCGATTTAGATATTCCTCGCGACAAGCTCGTAGTGATTACAGGGCTATCGGGATCAGGTAAATCGTCACTGGCTTTTGACACTCTTTACGCGGAAGGACAACGTCGTTACGTTGAGTCCCTTTCTACGTATGCACGCCAGTTTTTATCCATGATGGAAAAGCCCGACATCGACCATATCGAAGGCTTATCCCCAGCGATCTCCATCGAGCAAAAGTCTACCTCCCATAACCCGCGCTCTACCGTGGGAACCATCACCGAAATTTACGATTATCTACGTCTGCTGTTTGCTCGTGCAGGTCAACCACGCTGTCCAGATCATGGAGAGCCACTAGAAGCTCAAACCATTAGTCAGATGGTTGATAAAGTTTTAGCGCTGCCCGAAGAAAGCAAAATGATGCTGCTCGCCCCCATTGTCAAAGATCGTAAAGGTGAGCACTTACACACCATCAGCGAGCTACTTTCCAAGGGGTTCGTCCGTGCACGAATAGACGGCATTGTCGTTGATCTAGACGATGCCCCCGCCCTAGAAAAAAACAAAAAGCACACCATCGAAGTGGTCATTGATCGTTTCAAAGTACGTTCAGACCTACAGTTACGCCTCGCAGAATCCTTTGAAACCTGCTTGGCCCTATCTGATGGCATTGCCAAAGTCATCAACATGGATGACGAGAAAGACGAACTGGTATTCTCAAGCAAATTTGCCTGCCCTGTGTGTGGCTACGCTATCACCGAGCTTGAACCCCGCCTATTCTCCTTCAACAACCCAAATGGCGCATGTCAGACTTGTGACGGCTTAGGCACCCACCAAGTCTTTGATGCGGATCGAGTGATTCAAGATGAAAACCTGACCCTAGGAGAAGGCGCTATCCGTGGCTGGGGCCGTCGCAGTATATTCTACTTCCAGCAGCTCAATGCCTTAGCGAACTTTTATGGCTTTGATATCAATGCCAAGTTCAAAGACATACCTAGTCACTACCAAGATAAAATCCTTAATGGTTCAGGCAAAGACAAGATCGACTTTGTCTACATCAATGAGCGTGGCGATAAAATGACACGCTCCCATGCCTTTGAAGGGGTTTTACCTAACCTAAATCGTCGTTATCTAGAAACCGAGTCAGACAGCGTTCGTGAAGACTTGTCACAGTACATTAGTGTGAAGCCATGCCCAAGTTGTCACGGTACCCGATTAAATCGTGCAGCACGTAACGTCTTTATTGCCTCTGAAACCTTACCGGACATTGTTAAAAAGCCCATTGCAGAATGCCTAGAATACTTCGAGACATTACAGTTAACGGGCGCGAAGGGCGAAATCGCCTCAAAGATCCTAAAAGAAATCCGAGACCGACTCACTTTCTTAGTGAACGTAGGCCTGGACTATTTAACACTCGACCGAAAAGCGGATTCATTATCCGGTGGTGAAGCTCAGCGTATCCGTCTTGCGAGCCAGATTGGCGCTGGGCTAGTAGGTGTCATGTACATCCTTGACGAACCCTCCATTGGCTTGCACCAACGGGACAACGAACGGTTAATCGCCACACTCACTCGATTACGAGACCTAGGTAACACAGTCATTGTCGTTGAGCATGATGAAGATGCAATACGCATAGCAGACCACGTTGTGGATATCGGCCCTGGCGCAGGTGTTCACGGAGGACAAGTGATTGCGTCCGGTACGCCAGATGACATCATGGCATGTAAGAACTCAGTTACCGGGCAGTATTTGACCGGTGAACGCTCAATCAAGATTCCAGAGATAAGGCAGAAAGCCACAGGAGGCCAGCAACTTACCTTGCACGGGGCCAATGGCAATAACTTAAACGATGTGACCCTGAATATCCCTGTCGGTGTCATGACATGTGTCACAGGGGTTTCCGGCTCTGGTAAGTCGACACTCATCAACGGTACCCTGTTTCCACTTGCCGCAACCGCTCTAAATGGTGCCACCACACTCAAACCAGCAGGCTATGAGAAAGTAGAAGGACTGGATCATTTTGATAAGTGCGTGGATATTGACCAAAGTCCTATCGGTCGAACGCCACGTTCTAACCCAGCCACTTACACTGGCATTTTCACTCCTATGCGGGAACTATTTGCTGCGACACAGGAAGCACGGTCACGTGGCTATAAACCAGGACGATTCTCTTTTAACGTAAAAGGCGGTCGCTGTGAGGCCTGTCAAGGTGATGGGGTGATCAAGGTAGAGATGCATTTCTTACCTGACGTGTATGTCCCTTGTGATGTCTGTAAAGGTCAGCGGTACAATCGTGAAACATTAGAAATCACCTACAAGGGTAAAAATATTCACGAATGTCTGGAAATGACCATCGAGGAAGCTCGAGAGTTCTTCGACCCAGTCCCGTCAATCGCTCGCAAACTCCAAACCCTCATTGACGTTGGCCTTGGCTATATTCGTTTGGGGCAAGCAGCCACCACACTCTCCGGCGGCGAAGCCCAACGGGTAAAACTGGCTAAAGAGCTATCCAAACGAGATACCGGCAAAACACTGTACATCTTAGATGAGCCAACAACAGGCCTTCATTTCGCAGACATCGAACTGCTGTTGTCGGTACTGCACCGTTTGCGTGATCACGGCAATACGATTGTTGTCATCGAGCATAATCTTGATGTGATCAAGACTGCGGATTGGATTGTAGACCTTGGTCCTGAGGGAGGCAGCGGAGGCGGCTATATTATTGCTGAAGGCACACCGGAAGAGGTTGCTAAATCTGAGGTTTCCCACACTGGTCGATTCTTAAAAACCATGCTGTAACCATGACAGTGCATAAAAAAGGGACTGCTTAGCAGTCCCTTTTTTTTATCTCAGCTTTGAATATCTTGATAGATACCGCCAAAACGAAAAAAGCCGGGCAAAGCCCGGCCTTTTTAAGCAAATGCTAATTACTCAGCGTCTGCAGCTTCCGCAACTGGACGATCAACCAGTTCTACGTAAGCCATAGGTGCATTGTCACCTGCACGGAAGCCACATTTAAGAATGCGAACATAACCGCCAGGACGACCTTGGTAACGAGGACCAAGCTCAGAGAACAATTTACCTACTGCATCTTTGCTGCGAGTGCGAGCAAAGGCTAGGCGACGATTCGCAACGGAATCTTCTTTCGCCAATGTGATCAAAGGCTCAGCAACGCGACGAAGTTCTTTGGCTTTCGGCAACGTAGTTTTAATAACTTCGTGCTCGAATAAAGAAGCAGCCATGTTTTTGAACATCGCTTTACGATGTGAGCTAGTACGGTTTAAGTGACGTCCACTCTTACGATGACGCATTATACATTCCTTACCAAACTACGGTGGTCAGGGAACAATGATCTAGCGAGCTAGAACTTTGCTATCATCTTTCAAACTAGCTGGTGGCCAGTTTTCCAGACGCATTCCCAATGACAAACCGCGCTGTGCTAAAACATCTTTAATTTCAGTTAATGATTTCTTACCAAGGTTAGGCGTTTTAAGTAGCTCAACCTCTGTACGCTGAATCAAATCACCAATGTAGTAGATGTTTTCTGCTTTCAGACAGTTAGCACTGCGAACGGTTAGCTCAAGATCATCAACCGGGCGTAGCAAAATCGGATCAATCTCATCCTCTTCTTCTTCAACCACTGCTTCGCTTTCGCTTTCAAGCGCAACGAAAACAGCAATTTGTTGTTGAAGAATAGTCGCAGCACGACGGATAGCTTCTTCAGGGTCGATAGTACCGTTAGACTCGATGTCGATGACAAGCTTGTCTAGGTCAGTACGTTGCTCTACACGAGCATTCTCAACACTGTAAGCAACACGGCGAACAGGACTAAAAGAGGCATCCAGCTGCAAGCGACCAATAGGACGAGTCTCATCGTCGCCAGCAACACGAGCGTCAGCAGGCTCATAACCACGACCACGAGACACTTTGATCTGCATATTAAGTTCAGCAGTATCATCCAAGTGACAAATCACGTGATCAGGGTTGGCGATCTCGGAATCAGCAACCAACTGGATATCACCAGCAGTTACGACACCAGGACCTTTCTTACTTAGTGTTAGAGTTGCTTCATCTTGCCCGTGTAGAGCGATCGCAACTCCTTTTAGGTTAAGAAGAATTTCAATAACGTCTTCTTTTACCCCTTCAATCGCACTGTACTCATGCAATACACCGTCGATTTCTACCTCAACAATTGCACAACCAGGCATAGAAGACAAAAGAATGCGGCGTAGCGCGTTACCCAGAGTATGACCAAAACCACGTTCTAGTGGTTGAAGCGTTACTTTGGCGCGGGTGTTGCCCAATTCTTGTACTTCGATGTTGCGTGGGGTTAACAATTCGCTCACTGAACGCTGCATAGATCCACCTATTTCTTAATCCTAACCATCTAGCTATTACTTAGAGTAAAGCTCGACGATTAGGTTCTCATTAATTTCAGCTGATAAATCGGCACGCTCAGGAGCAGCTTTGTAAGTTGCTTCTAATTTAGTTGAGTCAACTTCGATCCAATGGATCGGCGCACGATTTTTAGATAGCTCTAGTGCGTTTTGTACACGCAACTGCTTCTTAGCTTTTTCACGGATAGACACTACATCACCAGCTTTAACTTGGAATGAAGCAATGTTTACCGATTCGCCGTTAACTAGAATAGCTTTGTGGCCTACTAGTTGACGAGCTTCCGCACGTGTAGAGCCGAAGCCTGCACGGTATACAACGTTATCTAGACGTGATTCCAAAAGTTGCAGAAGGTTTTCACCTGTAGCACCTTTAATACGAGCAGCGTCTTTGTAGTAGTTGCGGAATTGTTTTTCAAGAATGCCGTACATACGGCGAACTTTTTGTTTTTCACGTAGCTGTAGACCGTAATCAGAAAGACGACCACGACGTGCACCGTGCACACCAGGAACTGTTTCTGCTTTACATTTTGATTCTAGAGCGCGTGAACCACTTTTAAGTTGTAAGTCTGTGCCTTCACGACGAGACAATTTACAAGTTGGACCTAAATAACGAGCCATGTGTCTGTCTCCTCTTAAACGCGACGTTTCTTAGGCGGACGGCAACCGTTGTGCGGGATTGGCGTCACGTCTGTGATGTTGTTGATGCGCAGACCCAATGCATTCAATGCACGAACTGCGGATTCACGACCAGGACCAGGGCCCTTGATCATAACGTCAACGTTCTTTAGGCCGAACTCTTGAGCAGCAGCTCCGGCACGTTCTGCAGCTACTTGAGCCGCAAATGGTGTACTTTTACGAGAACCGCGGAAACCAGAACCACCGGCAGTCGCCCAAGACAATGCATTGCCTTGACGGTCGGTGATAGTCACGATCGTATTATTGAAAGACGCGTGTACGTGAGCTACACCGTCTACGACCGACTTTTTGACTTTTTTCTTGGTACTGCGCGTTGCTGGCTTAGCCATATTGCACTTTTCCTATATCTAATGCTCAGCTCTAGCAGACTTAATGCACTAGAGCGAAACGCGTTAAATTACTTACGAATAGGCTTACGAGGGCCTTTTCGTGTACGAGCGTTCGTTTTGGTACGCTGACCACGAACTGGTAGGCTGCGGCGGTGACGGATGCCACGGTTACAGCCTAAGTCCATCAAACGCTTGATAGACATGCTGACTTCACGGCGGAGGTCACCTTCTACAGTAAACTTAGCAACTTCGCCACGTAGACGGTCGAGTACTTCGTCGCTCAAAGAACCGATTTTAGCGGTTTCTTCGATACCTGCTGAAGCGCAGATAGCTTGAGAGCGAGTGCGACCGATCCCGAAGATGTAAGTTAGAGAAATGACCGCATGTTTATTGTCAGGAATATTGACACCGGCTATACGGGCCATTCACATTACTCCGTTGTTATGGATGAATAATTCATCACTTTGCTTTCATGAGGGCGGCTGATTATGCCAGCGTTGCGGACAAAAATCAACCACCCTCCCATCATCGAATAATCTTGCTATTAGCCTTGACGCTGTTTGTGTCGAGGCTCAGTGCAGATCACTCGAACTGAGCCGTTACGACGAACGACTTTACAGTTACGACAGATTTTCTTTACAGATGCACGTACTTTCATGTTCAACTCCAACCTATGCTTAACGCATTAGGCCATTTGGACCATAACCAGTCAGATTAGACTTTTTCATTAATGATTCGTATTGATGGCTCATTAAGTGACTTTGTACTTGAGACATGAAGTCCATTACTACTACCACTACGATTAACATCGAAGTACCACCGAAGTAGAAAGGAACGTTCCACGCCACAACAAAGAATTGAGGCATCAATGACACTAGAGTGATATACAAGGCACCAAATAGCGTCAAACGAGTCATAACGCCGTCAATGTATCGGGCTGTATGGTCGCCTGGACGAATGCCCGGCAAGAACGCACCGGACTTTTTCAAGTTATCTGCCACATCTTTAGGGTTGAACACCAGCGCTGTATAAAAGAAGCAAAAGAATACAATTGCTATCGCAAACAACAGCACATAGAGCGGTTGCCCAGGAGCTAGAGCTAAAGAGATATTTTGCAACCATTCCATTCCTTCACCTTGACCGAACCACTGGCCGATCGAAGCAGGGAAAAGAAGGATACTAGAAGCGAAGATTGGTGGGATAACACCCGCCATGTTCACTTTTAGAGGCAAATGGCTCTTTTGTGCGGCAAACACCTTTTTACCTTGCTGACGCTTAGCATAATTGACCGTAATGCGACGCTGACCTCGTTCGATGAAAACAACGAACGCGATGGTCGCAATGGCAAGGATGCCAATCAACAACAAAGCAAGGATATTGATATCACCTTGACGGGCCGATTCGAATGAACGACCTAGAGCAGATGGCAAACCAGCGACGATACCTGCAAAGATAAGGATAGAAATACCATTACCAATGCCCTTCTCAGTCACCTGTTCACCCAGCCACATTAGGAAAACTGTACCAGCTACAAGCGTTACAACCGCAACGGCGTAAAACTCTAAACCTGAACTGAAAGAGATTCCTTGGCTAGCAAGACCAACGGCCATACTAGCGGACTGAACCAAAGCAAGTAAAACAGTGCCGTAACGCGTATATTGCGTAATCTTACGACGACCTGCTTCACCTTCCTTTTTGAGCTGCTCTAGCTGCGGGCTCACCACTGTCAACAACTGCATAATGATCGAGGCAGAAATATAAGGAAGGATACCCAGAGCAAAAATACTCATACGCTCCAATGCCCCACCCGAGAATACGTTGAATAAACTCAGGATTGTGCCTTCATTCTGGTCAAATAAGGCAGACAAACGGTCAGGATTAATACCTGGAACCGGAATGTGTGCACCAATTCGATATACAATAATTGCTATAAAAACGAAGCGGATGCGAGCCCAAAGCTCGCCAAGTCCGCTTTGCATTCCAGCTGGTAGTGAACCACGCTTTGTCATCTATTCCTCGACTTTTCCGCCAGCTGCTTCAATAGCAGCACGAGCACCTTTAGTAACTTTAAGACCACGAACTGTTACCGCTTTGTCGATAGAACCAGACAAGATAACGCGTGCTGACTTAATTTTGTCACCTAGGATGTCGGCGCCTTTAAGAGCAGCCAAATCTACAACTTCTGCATTTACTGCGGCTAGTTCGTTAAGACGAACTTCAGCTACATACTGAGCCTGACGTGAAGTAAAACCGAATTTTGGCAGACGACGCTGCAACGGCATTTGACCGCCTTCAAAACCTGGTTTAACAGAGCCACCAGAACGAGACTTAAGACCTTTATGACCACGTCCGCCTGTTTTGCCCAAACCGCTACCAATACCGCGGCCTACACGTTTAGGAGCATGCTTGCTACCTTCGCCAGGGCGAATAGTATTTAGGAACATGTTACTCTCCTACCACTTTAACCATGTAATAAACTTTATTGATCATGCCACGAACAGAAGGAGTATCTTCTAGTTCACGAACTTGACCGATCTTTTTAAGACCCAAGCCTTTAACTGTTTCACGGTGCTTTGGAAGACGACCGATTGGGCTACGAGTCAATTGAACTGTGATGGTTTTGTTAGCCATTACACATTACCCCAAAATTTGATCGACAGACTTACCGCGTTTTGCAGCGATTTGCTCAGGTGCACGCATGTCAGCCAAACCTTTGATCGTTGCGCGAACAACGTTTACAGGGTTAGTTGAACCGTAGCATTTAGCTAATACGTTATGTACGCCTGCGATTTCAAGAACCGCACGCATTGCACCACCAGCGATAACACCAGTACCTTGAGAAGCTGGCTGCATGTATACCTTAGAGGCACCGTGCGCTGCTTTAACAGGGTATTGAAGAGTGTCACCATCTAGAGCAACAGTTACCATGTTGCGACGAGCTTGTTCCATCGCTTTCTGGATAGCTTGAGGAACTTCACGTGCTTTACCACGACCGAAGCCTACTTTACCGTTACCATCACCAACGACTGTCAAAGCAGTGAAAGAGAAGATACGACCACCCTTAACTACTTTAGCAACGCGGTTTACTTGTACTAGCTTCTCTTGTAGATCACTAGTTTGTTGTTCGTTAACTGCCATTTGCTACCCCTTAGAACTCTAGACCAGCTTCACGCGCTGCATCAGCAAGCGCCTGAACGCGACCGTGGTATTTGAAGCCAGAACGGTCAAATGCTACAGCGCTTACGCCAGCTGCTTTTGCACGCTCAGCAATAAGAGCACCTACTTTTGCTGCTGCATCTTTGTTACCAGTTGCAGTTGCACGTAGGCTCGCATCTAGAGTAGAAGCGCTAGCTAGCACTTTGCTACCACATGGCGAAATAACTTGTGCATACATGTGACGAGGTGTGCGATTTACAGTAAGGCGATTCGCACCTAGGTCACGAATATGCAAACGCGCGCGGCGCGCACGACGAATTCGAGATTGTTTCTTAGTGTTCATGAATGCTTACCTACTACTTTTTCTTAGCTTCTTTACGACGAACAGTTTCGTCAGCATAACGAACACCTTTGCCTTTGTATGGCTCTGGTGGACGGAAGCCACGAACTTCAGCAGCCGCTTGGCCTACTGCTTGTTTGTCGATACCGCGAAGAACGATTTCTGTTTGAGAAGCACATTCAGCAGTGATGCCGGCTGGCAACTCGTAATCTACAGGGTGAGAGAAACCTAGAGATAGGTTCAACACGTTACCTTTTACTGCAGCACGGTAACCAACACCTTGTAGTAGCAGACGCTTTTCAAAACCTTGGCTTACGCCAACAACCATGTTGTTCACTAGGGCACGAGTAGTACCAGCTAGTGCATTGGTTTGTTTTGCACCATCACGTGGAGCAAAAGTTAGAACGTTGTCTTCTTTCTTAACTTCAACGCTTGCGTGTACGTTAAGCTCTAACGTGCCTTTGCCACCTTTGATAGCAACAGCTTGGCCGTTAAGAGTAACTTCTACACCACTAGGAAGCGTCACGGGACTTTTAGCAACTCGAGACATACTAACTCCTAGAATACTGTGCAGATTACTTCGCCGCCGATACCAGCAGCGCGAGCAGCGCGGTCAGTCATAACACCTTTAGAAGTAGAGATGATAGCCACACCTAGGCCAGCTTCTACTTTAGGTAGTTCGGCAGTCGCTTTGTACTGACGTAGACTTGGACGTGAAGCGCGTTTAATTTCTTCAATAACTGGCTTACCGTCGAAGTATTTAAGTTCGATAGTAAGAGTCGGCTTAACACCTTCTTGAACAGAAACGCCAGTTACATAACCTTCTTCGCAAAGAACGTTAGCAACAGATACCTTCATTTTTGATGAAGGCATAGTGACAGATGTTTTTGCAGCCATCTGTCCGTTACGGATGCGAGTGATCATATCCGCAATTGTATCTTGCATACTCATTTAAGAGCTCCTAATAGAAAAAACCATTGTGCAGCAAATAGAGCTCGCGCATAGTACACAGCAGCGAGCGGAATGTCCAGTATTTGGACACCCCCCCACTGCGATGTATTATGATCGTGCTCTACTTGCTTACCAACTAGCTTTCTTCAAGCCTGGTACGTCACCACGCATCGCTGCTTCACGTAGCTTGATACGAGACAAGCCGAAGCGACGGTATACGCCGTGTGGACGACCAGTAACCTGACAACGGTTACGCTGGCGTGAAGAAGATGAATCGCGTGGAAGCGCTTGCAATTTAAGCGTTGCTTCCCACTTTTCATCGTCCGATGCATTAACGTCGTTAATGATCGCTTTTAGAGCAGCACGCTTTTCAGCGTACTTAGCTACTAATTTAGTGCGCTTAGCTTCGCGTTGAATCATTGATACTTTAGCCATGATTCCTACCTCTTATTTCTTGAAAGGGAAACTAAAGGCGGCTAGCAAAGCACGACCTTCTTCGTCGGTACGAGCAGTAGTAGTAATGGTAATATCCATACCGCGTACACGGTCTACTTTATCGTAATCGATCTCTGGGAAGATGATCTGCTCTTTAACACCCATGCTGTAGTTACCGCGTCCGTCAAATGACTTCGGGTTCAAACCACGGAAGTCACGGATACGTGGAATAGCAACGTCAACCAAACGGTCGAAGAAGTCCCACATACGGTCGCCACGTAGAGTAACTTTACAACCGATCGGGTAACCGTCACGGATTTTGAAGCCCGCAACAGATTTGCGTGCTTTAGTTACTACCACTTTTTGGCCGCTAAGTGCTGTAAGATCATTTACCGCATTTTCAAGAAGTTTCTTGTCTGCGATAGCTTCACCAACACCCATGTTCAACGTAATTTTAGTGATTTTAGGCACTTCCATCACGTTTTTGTAGTCAAACTGTTCAGTCAGTTTTGCAACTACTTGATCTTTATAAACTTGCTTAAGTCTCGCCATGGCTATAATTCTCGCTCTTAGGCGTCAATCGCTTCGCTGTTAGATTTGAAAACACGCACTTTAGTGCCGTCTTCGTTCACTTTAAAGCCGACGCGATCCGCTTTACCTGTAGCATTGTTAAAAATGGCTACGTTAGAAACCTGAATAGGTGCTTCTTTTTCAACGATACCGCCAGTCGTACCCTTCATAGGGTTTGGCTTTTCGTGTTTCTTGATCATGTTGATACCAGAAACAAGAATACGGTTCTCGTCTACTACTTTAACAACTTTGCCGCGCTTGCCTTTATCTTTACCAGCAATTACAACGACTTCATCGTCACGTTTAATCTTGCGCATTTTTGGTCCCCTCCCTCTTACAGCACTTCTGGTGCAAGAGAAACAATTTTCATGAATTGCTCAGTACGCAACTCACGTGTCACAGGGCCAAAGATACGAGTACCGATTGGTTGCCCTGAAGCGTTAAGTAGAACCGCAGA
Organism: Marinomonas vaga; assembly: GCF_055388305.1. Classification (NCBI taxonomy): domain Bacteria; kingdom Pseudomonadati; phylum Pseudomonadota; class Gammaproteobacteria; order Oceanospirillales; family Oceanospirillaceae; genus Marinomonas; species Marinomonas vaga. Next base: position 1,394,207 of record NZ_AP043903.1, on the reverse strand, counting down.
GTTTACATCAAAGCGGATTACAGAACCATCTGGACGACGCACACCTTTCTTAGTTCGAACGACAACTGCGTTCATAACTTGGCCTTTCTTAACACGACCACGTGGGATCGCTTCTTTAACTGTGACTTTAATTACGTCACCAATAGCAGCGTAACGACGATGAGAGCCACCCAGTACTTTAATACACTGAACGCGCTTCGCGCCGCTGTTATCTGCTACATCAAGCATCGATTCTGTTTGAATCATTTCTGCTCTCCAATCAAATTAGATAACAAGTCTCATGAAGGAAGGAGCTGCTTATACAGCAGCTGCTTTCTCAACAACCTGAACCAGCTTCCAAGTTTTAGTCTTGGAATAAGGACGTGTTTCCACAACCTTAACTGTATCGCCTACTTGGCACTCGTTGTTTTCATCATGAGCGTGCACTTTAGATGAACGACGAACGAACTTACCGTATAACGGGTGACGTTCAGTACGCTCAACTAGTACTACGATGGACTTATCCATCTTATCGCTTACTACTTTACCAGTAGCTGTACGAGCTTGAGTTTCAACACTTGCCATCTTAGTTACCTGCCTTATCATTTAGCACGGTTTTAACACGTGCGATATTGCGGCGAACTTGCGAGAGCAAATGAGTTTGAGCCAACTGACCAGTGGCCTTCTGCATGCGCAGAGTAAATTGCTCACGTAGCAGTTCGATCAAGGTCTGCTGTAGCTCAGCTACAGACTTTTCTTGCAATTCTTTTGCTTTCATCTACATCACCGTACGCGTTACGAAAGTTGTGGATAGAGGAAGCTTAGCGGCTGCTAACGCGAATGCTTCGCGAGCTAGCTGCTCAGAAACGCCCTCAACTTCATAAAGCATCTTGCCAGGTTGAATCTGTGCAACCCAGTATTCTACGCTACCCTTACCTTTACCCTGACGAACCTCTAGAGGCTTCTGAGTAATCGGCTTATCAGGGAATACACGAATCCAGATTTTACCACCACGCTTGATGTGACGAGTCATTGCACGACGCGCCGCTTCAATTTGACGAGCAGTAATACGACCACGTTCAGTGGACTTCAATCCGAATTCACCAAAGCTAACTTGGTTACCGCGAAGTGCTAGACCGCGGTTACGGCCTTTCTGCATCTTACGGAACTTAGTACGTTTCGGCTGTAACATGACTTACCCCCTACTTAGACTTCTTCTTTTGTGCGCCTTTTTCAGCACGCACTTGTTCAATACCGCCCAAGATTTCGCCTTTGAAGATCCACGTCTTAACGCCAATAATGCCGTAAGTTGTGTGAGCTTCATAAGTAGCGTAGTCAATGTCAGCGCGTAGAGTGTGTAGAGGCACACGACCTTCGCGGTACCATTCTGGGCGTGCAATCTCAGCACCACCTAGACGACCACTTACCATAACCTTGATACCCTTCGCACCAGCACGCATAGCGTTTTGTGTAGCACGACGCATAGCGCGACGGAACATTACACGGCGCTCAAGTTGGCCAGCAATGTTTTGCGCAACCAATTTAGCATCAAGTTCAGGCTTACGAATTTCTTCGATGTTGATGTGAACTGGAACACCCATCATTTCTGATACAGCGTTACGTAGTTTCTCAACGTCTTCGCCTTTCTTACCAATCACGATGCCCGGACGAGCAGTGTGAATGGTAATACGAGCAGTTTGTGCAGGACGCTGGATCTCGATGCGAGAAACAGAAGCCTGTACTAATTTTTCTTCAAGGTACTTACGAACCTGAAGATCGTTTAAAAGTTGCTTAGAGTAGTTTTGGTTGTTCGCATACCAAGTAGAAGTATGGTCTTTAACTATCCCTAGGCGAATTCCAGTTGGATGAACCTTCTGACCCATTGGGTATCTCCTAATTAGTCAGCGACTTTAACTGTAATATGGCAACCGCGTTTTAGAATACGATCAGCACGGCCTTTAGCACGAGCTTTGATACGTTTTAGAGTCATAGCCTCATCAACGTAGATCGTAGAAACACGCAAGTCATCGATATCAGCACCTTCGTTATGCTCAGCGTTAGCTACAGCAGACTCTAGTACTTTCTTGACAATTGCTGCCGCCTTTTTAGGACTGAACGCCAAAATGTTCAGTGCTTCGCTTACAGATTTGCCGCGGATTTGATCTGCTACCAAACGGGCCTTCTGCGCTGAGAGGCGAGCACCCTTCAATGAAGCGCTTACTTCACTCATGATTAATACCCCTTAATTACCGTTTGGCTTTCTTGTCCGCAGCATGACCCTTGTAGGTACGGGTCGGAGCGAACTCACCCAATTTATGACCGACCATATCCTCAGATACTAGAACTGGGACGTGTTGGCGACCATTATGGACAGCGATAGTCAACCCTACAAACTCAGGGAAGATAGTAGAACGGCGCGACCAAGTTTTAATTGGACGACGGTCATTCTTTTCTACCGCAGCCTCTACCTTTTTCAACAAATGAAGGTCGATAAAAGGACCTTTTTTTAGTGAACGTGGCACAGTCGTTTCCTCTTATTACTTAGTACGACGACGTACAATAAGTTTATCAGTACGTTTGTTCTTACGAGTTTTGTAACCTTTCGTAGGAACACCCCAAGGAGTAACTGGGTGGCGACCACCTGAGCTACGACCTTCACCACCACCGTGTGGGTGGTCAACCGGGTTCATTGCCGCACCGCGAACTGTAGGACGAACACCGCGCCAGCGCTTAGCACCAGCTTTACCTAGAACACGTAGAGTGTGCTCAGAGTTAGATACTTCACCTAAAGTTGCACGACACTCGGTTAGAACTTTACGCATTTCACCAGAACGTAGGCGAAGAGTTACGTAACGACCTTCACGAGCGACAAGCTGAGCAGAAGCACCTGCAGAACGTGCGATTTGCGCACCTTTGCCAGGCTTAAGCTCGATACAGTGAACCACACTACCTACAGGGATATTTTGCAAAGGCAAAGTATTACCTGCTTTGATAGGAGAGTTCGCACCGTTGGAAACAACAGAACCAGCTTCCATACCTTTGGAAGCGATAATGTAACGACGTTCACCATCAGCGTATTTTACTAACGCAATGTTTGCAGAACGGTTTGGATCATATTCCAAACGCTCAACTACCGCTGGGATACCGTCTTTGTTACGACGGAAATCTACGATACGGTAATGCTGCTTATGACCACCACCTACGTGACGCGTAGTGATGCGTCCGTTGTTGTTACGACCACCTGATTTGCTTTTTTTGTCAAGCAAAGGAGCGTATGGCGCACCTTTATGCAAATCATTGTTAACAACTTTAACAACGTGACGACGGCCTGCAGACGTTGGCTTACTTTTTACAACAGCCATTGACCTATCTCCCCTTATTCAGCGCCCAAGAAATCAATTTCTTGGCCTTCTGCCAAACGTACGTACGCTTTTTTAACGTCACTACGCTTGCCCAGGCCACGAACTGTACGCTTTGTTTTACCTTTGTGGTTCAACGTACGAACAGACTCAACTTTGACTTCAAACAACGCTTCGATTGCTTGTTTAATCTCTGGTTTAGTCGCGTCTTTAGTTACGCGGAAAACGTACTGACCGTTGCCTTCAGCTACGATCGTTGCTTTCTCAGAGATGTGTGGACCTAACAACACTTTATAAATGCGTTCGCCGATCATGCTAGTGCCTCCTCAACTTGTTTCAGAGCACCAACTGTCACCAACACTTTGTCGTAAGCAATCAGGCTAACAGGGTCAACAGACGCTGCATCAAGAACATCAACGTTTGGAATGTTACGCGCAGCTAGGAACAAGTTATCGTTCAGCTCGTGCGCAACAACAAGCGCGTTTTCAACATTCAATTCAGCCATTTTAGCTTTGAAAAGCTTAGTTTTTGGAGCTTCGATTGAAAGCTCTTCAACTACAACAAGACGGTCTTGACGAGCAAGCTCAGACCAGATGGTGCGCATCGCTGCACGGTACATCTTCTTGTTTACTTTCTGAGAGTGATCTTGTGTTTTCGCAGCGAAAGTCACACCACCAGAACGCCATAGAGGACTACGGATCGTACCAGCACGTGCGCGACCAGAACCTTTTTGTTTCCAAGGTTTACGGCCACCACCAGCCACTTCAGAGCGAGTTTTCTGAGCACGAGTACCTTGACGAGCACCAGCCAGGTAAGCTGTAACAACCTGGTGAACTAGCGCTTCGTTGTATTCACGCGCGAAGGCTACATCAGAAACTTCTACAGTTCCTTCAGCACCTGTAAGATTCAAGTTCATTGTCTACCCCTCTTAGCGAGCTTTAACTGCTGGTTGAACGATTACGTCACCATTAACAGCGCCAGGAACCGCACCTTTTACAAGGATAAGGTTACGCTCAGCATCAACGCGAACAACTTCTAGAGACTGAGTTGTTACTTGAGCTGCGCCCATGTGACCAGCCATCTTTTTGCCTTTCCAAACACGACCAGGTGTTTGACATTGACCGATGGAACCAGGAGCACGGTGAGACAATGAGTTACCGTGTGTAGCGTCTTGCGTACGGAAGTTATGACGCTTAACGCCACCTTGGAAGCCTTTACCTTTAGATTGACCAACAACGTCAACTTTAGAAATAGACTCAAAATCCGCAACTGTTAGCTCGTCGCCAACATTGATTTCTTTTTCGTCACCAGAAAGGCGGAACTCCCACAAACCACGACCCGCTTCTACGCTAGCTTTTGCAAAGTGACCTGCAGCAGCTTTTGTTACACGGTTAGCACGGCGAGTACCAACAGTTACTTGAACAGCTGAGTAGCCATCAGTATCTGCAGTTTTCACCTGTGTTACACGGTTCGGTTCAACCTCGATGACGGTTACTGGCACGGATACACCATCTTCGTTGAAGATACGTGTCATTCCGGCTTTACGTCCGACTAATTGAATAGCCATTTTATACCTCAATTGCCAGTTGTGTACGGGGCTATCACCCGCTACGGCTGATCATTCCAGATCATTCCACTAATGTGCTTAGGCCAACAGATTCCTGCTGGTTATCGCACCCCTAAAACTTTGGGGATTAACCCAAAGAAATTTGTACTTCCACGCCTGCCGCAAGATCTAGCTTCATTAGAGCATCAACTGTTTTTTCTGTTGGCTCAACGATGTCTAGAACACGTTTGTGAGTACGGATTTCGTATTGATCACGCGCATCTTTGTTTACGTGAGGAGAAATCAGTACTGTGTAACGCTCTTTGCGAGTAGGAAGTGGAATTGGACCACGTACTTGTGCACCAGTGCGCTTAGCAGTGTCCACAATCTCTTGCGTTGAAGCATCGATCAAACGGTGATCGAAAGCTTTCAAGCGAATACGGATTTTTTGGCTTTGCATTTCCAACTCCAAATACTATGTTCGATAGGCTGATTGAACAATAATTAACCTACCATCCTTATTTAAGGACGGCGAATGTTAGCCGCTTAGAAATTGGTTGTCAAGTAACCAATTAAAAAACGCCCAATACAAAAAAAGGCCGCCCAAAGAGCGACCTTTTTCGTAAAGCTAAATTAATTAATGCTTAAAGCAAAAATTATTTAAGAACTTTAGCTACAACACCAGCACCTACTGTACGACCACCTTCACGGATCGCGAAACGTAGACCTTCGTCCATCGCGATTGGGTGAATTAGAGTTACAGACATTTGGATGTTGTCACCTGGCATAACCATTTCTACGCCTTCTGGAAGCTCACAAGCACCAGTTACGTCAGTTGTACGGAAGTAGAACTGTGGACGGTAGCCTTTGAAGAATGGAGTGTGACGACCACCTTCATCTTTAGACAGAACGTATACTTCTGCTTCAAACTCAGTGTGAGGAGTGATAGAACCTGGCTTAGCCAATACTTGACCACGCTGAACGTCATCACGCTTAGTACCACGAAGTAGTACACCACAGTTCTCGCCTGCACGACCTTCGTCTAGAAGCTTACGGAACATCTCAACGCCAGTACAAGTTGTTTTAGTAGTATCTTTGATACCAACGATCTCAACTTCTTCACCAACCTTGATGATGCCGCGCTCAACACGACCAGTTACTACAGTACCACGACCTTGGATAGAGAATACGTCCTCGATAGGCATGATGAATGCACCGTCGATCGCACGCTCTGGCTCAGGAATGTACTCGTCTAGAGTTTCTACAAGCTTCTTAACAGCTGTAGTACCCATTTCGTTACCGTCTTCACCGTTCAATGCCATAAGAGCAGAACCTGGGATGATTGGAGTGTCATCGCCTGGGAAGTCGTATTCAGAAAGAAGGTCACGTAGTTCCATTTCAACTAGCTCTAGCATCTCTGCGTATTCTTCAGAGTCTGCACCGCCACAGTCTTCAGCAAGAAGGTCTGCTTTGTTTAGGAATACTACGATGTAAGGTACACCTACCTGACGAGAAAGAAGGATGTGCTCACGAGTCTGAGGCATTGGGCCGTCAGTTGCACCACATACTAGGATAGCGCCGTCCATTTGAGCCGCACCAGTGATCATGTTTTTAACATAATCGGCGTGTCCAGGACAGTCTACGTGTGCGTAGTGACGAGTAGGAGAATCGTACTCAACGTGAGAAGTCGCGATTGTGATACCACGCTCACGCTCTTCTGGAGCATTATCGATACCGTCAAATGCTACAGCTTCACCGCCAAATACTTCTGCACATACACGAGTAAGTGCTGCTGTTAGGGTAGTTTTACCGTGGTCAACGTGACCGATTGTACCAACGTTAACGTGTGGTTTACTACGTTCGAACTTTGCTTTTGCCATGATACATACACCTTATGATTAGTAAGTATGATGATTAAATTTCATTTTTGATGATCGCGTCTGCCACACTAGCTGGCGCTTCAGCGTATTTTAGGAATTCCATTGCATAACTTGCACGACCTTGCGACAAACTACGCACATCCGTTGCATATCCAAACATTTCACCCAAAGGCACTTCTGCTCGAATAATTTTTCCGGATGAGGAATCTTCCATACCCTGAACAAGTCCTCGACGACGATTCAGGTCACCCATCACGTCACCCATGTACTCTTCAGGGGTTACAACTTCTACTTTCATCACAGGCTCAAGAACACAAGGATCAGCATCTGCTGCGCCTTTCTTTAAACCTTGAGAAGCTGCAATTTTAAAGGCCATTTCATTAGAGTCAACATCATGGAATGATCCATCGAATAGCACTACTTTCAACCCAAGTAATGGGTAGCCAGCAATAACACCATTCTTCATTTGCTCTGAAACGCCTCGTTCAACTGCTGGGATGTATTCCTTCGGAATAACACCTCCGACAATCTCGTTAACAAACTCCAATCCTTCCTTTTCAGTTGGGATTAGTTTCATTACGACATGGCCATATTGACCACGACCACCAGACTGCCGCACAAATTTGTGGTTAACTTCCACTTCTTTGCGAATTTTCTCACGGTAGGAAACTTGAGGCTTACCAATGTTTGCCTCCACCTTGAATTCGCGTTTCATTCGATCCACTAGGATATCAAGGTGTAGCTCACCCATACCAGAGATAATGGTTTGACCTGTCTCTTCGTGAGTTTCAACGCGGAAAGATGGATCTTCCTGCGCTAACTTACCAAGAGCAATTGCCATTTTATCCTGATCAGCTTGAGACTTCGGCTCAACGGCTACAGAGATTACGGGTTCAGGGAACTCCATACGCTCCAAGACAACAATATCTTTGCCGTCACACAGCGTATCACCCGTGGTTACATCCTTCATACCAATCAGAGCTGCAATATCACCCGCCCTAACTTCTTTGATTTCTTCTCGGTTATTAGCATGCATTTGAACCATTCGGCCAACACGCTCTTTCTTATGTTTAACTGAGTTAAACACCGAGTCACCAGAGTTCAGAACTCCAGAGTAAACCCGTACAAAGGTTAATGTACCCACAAATGGGTCTGTCGCAATTTTAAACGCCAATGCAGCAAATGGCGCACTATCATCCGCTTCACGCGTGACAGGCGTTTCAGCATCTTGTAAAGTGCCTTCAATCGCCTTCACCTCAAGCGGTGACGGAAGATATTCTACAACAGCATCAAGTACCGCTTGCACACCTTTGTTCTTAAATGCAGAACCACAGGTAACCAATACGACCTCGTTTGCAAGCGTGCGAGCACGCAAGCCAGCTTTAATATCTTCAACGGACAAGTCTCCTTCTTCAAGGTACTTATCCATTAGCTCTTCATTTGCCTCAGCGGCGGCTTCGACCATCTTCTCGCGCCATTCTTCAGCGGTAGTAACAAGATCAGCCGGAATATCTTCCAAGCTGTATGTCATACCCTGATCTTCCTCGTTCCACATAATGGCTTTCATCAGAAGCAAATCAACAACACCCGCGAAGTTCTCTTCGGTTCCGATGTTGATTTGGATAGGCACTGCGTTAGCATTCAAACGCGTACCAAGCTGTCTTACAACACTAAAATAGTCCGCACCCGTACGATCCATCTTGTTGACGAATACCATACGTGGCACTTCATACTTATTAGCTTGACGCCAAACAGTTTCTGTTTGCGGTTGAACACCAGAAGAACCACATAACACAACGACAGCAGCATCCAGTACACGCAAAGAACGCTCCACCTCGATGGTGAAGTCTACGTGCCCAGGAGTATCGATAATGTTAATGCGGTGTTGATCAAACTGCTGACTCATACCACTCCAGAAGCAAGTTGTTGCTGCTGAAGTGATTGTGATGCCACGTTCTTGCTCCTGTTCCATCCAGTCCATGGTGGCAGCACCATCATGGACTTCACCGATCTTATGAGAAAGACCGGTGTAGAATAGAACACGCTCAGTAGTTGTCGTCTTACCCGCATCAACGTGCGCACAAATACCAATATTGCGGTAACGATTGATGGGTGTTTTACGTGCCACTTAAGCTTCTCCGGATTAGAAACGGTAGTGAGAGAACGCTTTGTTAGCGTCAGCCATACGGTGAACGTCTTCACGTTTCTTAACAGCTGAACCTTTGTTCTCAGATGCGTCTAGAATTTCACCTGCAAGACGTAGCGCCATTGATTTTTCGCCACGTTTACGAGCAGCTTCAACCAACCAACGCATAGAAAGCGCGGAACGACGAGCTGGACGAACTTCAACAGGTACTTGGTAAGTCGCACCACCTACACGGCGAGATTTAACCTCAACCATAGGTTGGATTGATTCTAGAGCTTTTTCGAAAACCGCCATTGGATCTTCGGATTTTGTACGCTGCGCAACAGTATCAAGCGCATTGTATACGATGCTCTCTGCTACAGATTTTTTGCCACTAACCATTACGTGGTTAATGAACTTAGCAAGAAGCTGGCTTCCGTGTTTAGGATCTGGAAGCACTTCACGCTTAGCGACGACGCGTCTTCTAGGCATGGATTATATCCTCTTCAGGTGAGTCCGAGACCATTTCTGTGCTCGGCCTTACTGTATTAAAAAATTATGTCTAAACGATTAAAGAAGTTTGAAAACTTACTTAGGACGTTTAGTACCGTATTTAGAACGGCCTTGCTTACGATTTTGTACGCCAGAAGTATCCAAGCTACCACGAACAGTGTGGTAACGAACACCTGGAAGGTCTTTTACACGACCGCCACGAATCAGCACTACGCTGTGTTCCTGTAGGTTGTGACCTTCACCACCGATGTATGAAGTTACTTCGAAGCCGTTAGTCAAGCGAACACGACATACTTTACGCAAAGCCGAGTTAGGCTTTTTAGGTGTAGTAGTATATACGCGAGTGCAGACACCGCGGCGTTGCGGACAAGCTTGTAACGCAGGAACGTCACTTTTTGCCACTTTACGTTTACGTGGTTTACGAACCAACTGGTTAACGGTTGCCATTTAACAAGCTCCACATCCAATCTTTATGGCGGAAATCGCCAAAATTAAGGAGGCGCAAGTGTAATTTGCGCCTATAAAACAGTCAATAGGGAGGCGAACAAAAATTCACCTCCCTTGCATTTACAATGACTTCTAGTCTTTTAGTGCCGCACTCAATGCTTCTTCTACATCAGAAGCGCTGACAGTTGCACTGCTTTCAGTCGTTGTTTCTAGCGCACGCTCTTTCTTAAGCTTACGCTCGCTGTGGTATGCCAAACCTGTACCCGCTGGGATCAGACGACCTACTACAACGTTTTCTTTCAGACCACGTAGGTGGTCTTTCTTACCTGTTACTGCACCTTCGGTCAGCACTCGAGTTGTCTCTTGGAACGATGCCGCAGAGATGAAAGACTCAGTTGCCAAAGAAGCTTTAGTAATACCAAGCAATACGCGCTCGTACTTCGCAGGGAAACGACTTTCGGCTTCAGCAGCTTCGTTCGCTTCTTGCATCTGCGTGTATTCTACTTGGTCACCCTGAATCAGGTTGGTATCCCCTGAGTCAGTGATGTCTACTTTGCGTAGCATCTGACGCACAATGACTTCGATGTGCTTGTCGTTGATACCTACACCTTGTAGACGGTAAACCTCTTGGATCTCATTAGTGATGTAATCAGTCAATGCCACTACACCTTTCAGACGCAAGATGTCATGTGGGTTCAACGGACCATCAGCAATGATTTCACCCTTCTCAACTTCTTCACCATCGAAGATGTTGATTTGACGCCATTTTGGAATCAAGGTTTCGATTGGATCGTTTCCGTCTTGTGGTGTAATAACCAAACGGATCTTACCTTTCGTCTCTTTACCAAAACTCACCACACCAGAAGCTTCTGCCATGACAGCAGGATCTTTTGGACGACGCGCCTCAAACAAGTCAGCTACACGTGGCAAACCACCGGTGATGTCCTTGTTACCTTGAGATTCTTGTGGGATACGAGCAAGTACTTCACCAGTCTTGATCGTCGCACCGTGATCTAGGCTTAACAAGGCCTTCTCAGGCAGCATGTATTGAACCGGCATTTCAGTACCAGGAATCATCACTGGAGCACCGTTTTCGTCTACCACAGAGATCGTAGGACGCAGATCCTTACCTGAAGATGGACGATCACGCATTTCCAATACTTCGATAGTAGTCAAACCTGTCAATTCATCTGATTGGCGACGGATGGTAACACCCTCTTCCATACCAGAGAATTCTAGACGACCTTCCATCTCAGATACGATTGGGTGAGTGTGAGGGTCCCAGTTAGCCAACACTTGGCCTGCGGTCACTTCATCACCTTCACGTACGCTCAATACCGCACCGTATGGAAGCTTGTAACGTTCTTTCTCACGACCTGCCTCATCAGCGATCGCCAATTCAGAAGAACGAGACACTACAACCAATTGGCCGCCTTCACGCTCGATACTCTTCATTTTGTGGAAACGAACAGTACCTGCACTCTTCACTTGAACACTGTCTACTGCAGATGCTCGAGATGCCGCACCACCAATGTGGAAGGTACGCATTGTAAGCTGTGTACCTGGCTCACCGATGGATTGTGCAGCCACAACACCAATCGCCTCACCAATGTTCACAAGGTGACCACGGGCTAGGTCACGTCCGTAACACTTACCACATACACCATGCTTCGTCTCACAAGAAATAACAGAGCGAACAACCATCTCATCGACACCAGCTGCCTCAATCGCACGAACGTTATGCTCGTCAATCAAAACACCTGCTTCAACGATCAGATTGCCTTTCGCATCCATAACGTCCTGAGCAACTACACGACCAAGTACACGCTGACCCAATGGTACTACTACGTCACCGCCTTCAATCAGTGCACTTACCACTAGACCATTGTCAGTACCACAATCTACTTCTGTGATAACCAAGTCTTGTGCAACGTCTACTAGACGACGAGTTAGGTAACCAGAGTTCGCTGTTTTCAAAGCGGTATCGGCTAGACCCTTACGCGCACCGTGAGTAGAGGTAAAGTACTGTAGTACCGATAGACCTTCACGGAAGTTCGCAGTAATCGGTGTCTCGATGATAGAGCCATCCGGCTTCGCCATCAGACCACGCATACCACCTAGCTGACGCATCTGAGCCACACTACCACGGGCACCAGAGTCGGCCATCATGTAGACAGAGTTGAACGACTGTTGTTCTACCTCGTTACCTTCTTTATCGATAACGGTTTCTTTCGCCAAGTTTTTCATCATGGCTTCAGTAACGGTTTCGTTGGTACGAGACCACAAGTCGATTACCTTGTTGTACTTCTCGCCTTGAGTTACAAGACCATCAGCAAACTGGTATTCAATCTCTTTAACTTCTTCTTCTGCACGAGCAATGATGTCAACTTTCTCTGGTGGGATAACAAAGTCATCAACACCAACAGAAGAACCAGAAGCCGTCGCGTACTGGAAGCCTGTGTACATCAATTGGTCAGCAAAGATACAAGTCTCTTTTAGACCTACCTTACGGTAACATTCGTTAATCAAGCTTGAGATTGCTTTCTTTTTCATCGGCTGATTGATAACCGAGAACGGTAGGCCATCAGGCACGATATCAAATAGCAATGCACGACCTACGGTCGTATCAACGATGAATGTTGAAGGAATTTTTTCACCTTCAAGCGTCGTGTCAACTTGATTCACACGAACTTTAATCTTCGCGTGCAGATCAATTTGTTTTGCGCCGTATGCACGGTGTACTTCTTTGATATCAGCGAAGGCCATGCCCTCACCTTTCGCGTTGATTTTTTCACGCGTCATGTAGTACAGACCCAATACCACGTCCTGAGAAGGTACGATAATTGGCTCACCGTTTGCTGGAGACAAAATGTTGTTGGTAGACATCATTAACGCACGGGCTTCAAGTTGAGCCTCGATTGTCAACGGTACGTGTACCGCCATTTGGTCACCGTCGAAGTCGGCGTTGTAGGCCGCACACACTAGTGGGTGCAACTGAATCGCTTTACCTTCGATTAGAATCGGCTCAAACGCTTGGATACCCAAACGGTGAAGCGTCGGCGCACGGTTAAGCATTACAGGGTGTTCGCGGATAACTTCATCAAGAATATCCCACACTTCAGGTGTTTCACGCTCAACCATTTTCTTCGCAGCTTTGATGGTTGTCGCCATGCCGCGAAGTTCTAATTTAGAGAAGATGAAAGGCTTGAATAATTCAAGAGCCATCTTCTTAGGCAGACCACATTGGTGCAGACGTAGAGAAGGACCTACTGTAATTACAGAACGGCCAGAGTAATCTACACGTTTACCCAAAAGGTTCTGACGGAAACGACCTTGCTTACCTTTGATCATATCAGCCAAAGATTTAAGCGGACGCTTGTTTGAACCTGTGATCGCACGGCCACGACGACCGTTGTCTAGCAACGCATCCACAGACTCTTGCAACATACGTTTTTCGTTACGTACGATGATGTCTGGAGCAGATAGCTCTAGTAGGCGTTTCAGACGGTTGTTACGGTTGATCACGCGACGGTATAAGTCGTTCAGGTCAGATGTCGCAAAACGGCCACCTTCTAGTGGAACTAGAGGGCGAAGATCTGGCGGCAATACTGGTAGAACGTCAAGTACCATCCACTCTGGGTTGTTACCAGAATGATGGAACGCTTCGATCAACTTAAGACGCTTAGATAGCTTCTTAATACGTGTTTCAGAGTTTGTCGCATTCAACTCTTCACGCATTGTGCTGATTTCTTCTGGCAGATCCATGTCGCGTAGCAACATCTGGATTGCCTCAGCACCCATGCGAGCGTCGAATTCGTCACCAAACTCTTCTAGCGCCTCGAAGTATTGCTCATCGTTCAACAGCTGACCTTTTTCTAGCGTTGTCATGCCAGGATCAATAACGATGAAAGATTCGAAGTACAATACACGCTCAATATCACGTAGGGTCATATCCATGATAAGACCGATACGAGATGGAAGAGATTTTAGGAACCAAATGTGAGCAACAGGAGAAGCTAGCTCAATATGCCCCATACGCTCACGGCGCACTTTAGACAACGCAACTTCTACACCACACTTCTCACAAATAACACCACGGTGCTTTAGACGCTTGTACTTACCACACAAGCACTCATAGTCCTTGATAGGACCAAAAATTTTGGCACAGAACAGACCGTCACGTTCAGGCTTGAACGTACGGTAGTTGATGGTTTCTGGCTTTTTAACTTCACCAAAAGACCATGAACGAATCATATCTGGAGAAGCTAAGCCAATGCGAATCGCATCAAACTCTTCTGATTGTCCCTGTGTTTTTAGAAGACCTAATAAGTCTTTCATGGATATTCGCCCCACTCGTAAGGCCGGGGAAGCTTAGCTTCCCCAGCAGGTCAAATGTGATTCGTGCCTATTCGTTTTCTAGCTCGATATCGATACCAAGAGAACGGATTTCTTTCACCAATACGTTAAAGGACTCAGGCATGCCTGGTTCCATACGGTGATCGCCGTCTACGATGTTTTTGTACATCTTAGTACGACCGTTCACGTCGTCCGATTTCACGGTTAGCATTTCTTGTAGCGTGTAGGCAGCACCGTATGCTTCAAGTGCCCAGACCTCCATCTCACCGAAACGCTGACCACCGAACTGAGCTTTACCACCCAGCGGCTGCTGAGTAACCAAGCTGTAAGAGCCAGTAGAACGAGCGTGCATCTTATCATCTACCAAGTGGTTCAACTTGAGCATGTACATGTAACCTACGGTTACAGGACGCTCAAACGCTTCACCGGTACGGCCGTTGAACAGCTTGATCTGACCGCTTTCATTGATGCCAGCTAGACGCAACATACGCTTGATTTCAGCTTCTTTCGCACCATCGAAGGCACCAGATGCCATTGGCACACCTTTCTTAAGGTTAGCTGCCAACACTAGAATCTCTTCATCAGAGAAACTGTCTAGGTCTTCTGTGCGAGCTGGGCGTAGATCACCTTCATGACCGTTATAGATTTCGCCTAGGAATTCACGAAGCTCTTTAACTGTCTCGGCTTTTTCGCGCTCAACTTGGATCATTTCGTTGATCTTACGACCCAAACCTTTCGCTGCTGCACCCAAGTGAGTTTCAAGTACCTGACCAACGTTCATACGAGACGGTACACCCAATGGGTTCAGTACGATATCAACCGGATCACCGTTTTCATCGTACGGCATGTCTTCAACAGGCATGATCTTAGAGATTACACCCTTGTTACCGTGACGACCGGCCATCTTGTCACCAGGCTGGATACGACGCTTGATAGCCACGTAAACCTTAACGATCTTCAACACACCAGGTGCCAAATCATCGCCTGTTTGTAGCTTACGTTTCTTATCTTCAAATTTCGCATCAAGGTCTTTACGACGCTCAATCAAAGCAGCTTGCGCTTTTTCAAGCTGTTCGCTGGCTTCTTCGTTCGCTACGCGAATCTTGAACCACTCAGGGTGATCTAGGTTTGCTAGATACTCTTCTGTGATGACTGCGTTGCGAGCAAGGCCAGGACCACCTTCTGCTTGTTGACCTACTAGCGCTTCCGCTAGACGCTCAAACGTCGCTTTCTCAACGATACGGAACTCTTCATTGAGATCTTTACGTACTTGATCAAGCTGCGCTTTTTCAATCGATTTCGCACGCTCATCTTTTTCGATGCCGTCACGAGTAAAGACTTGAACGTCGATAACAGTACCGCGAGTACCTGTCTTAACGCGCTGAGAAGTATCTTTAACATCAGATGCTTTCTCACCGAAGATCGCACGCAATAGCTTCTCTTCTGGTGTTAGTTGCGTTTCGCCTTTAGGCGTCACTTTACCAACTAGGATGTCACCAGGTTCCACTTCTGCACCGATGTAAACCACACCAGAGCTGTCTAGTTTAGACAGAGCACCTTCACCCACGTTAGGGATATCGGCTGTGATTTCTTCAGGCCCAAGCTTAGTATCACGAGCCACACACGTCAGCTCTTGGATATGAATCGAAGTAAAACGATCTTCTTCTACAACGCGCTCAGATACTAGGATCGAGTCCTCGAAGTTGAAACCATTCCAAGGCATGAATGCGATACGCATGTTTTGACCAAGAGCCAAATCACCCATATCCACAGAAGGGCCGTCAGCCATGATATCACCGCGAGATACCTTGTCGCCTTTTAGGACAAGCGTACGCTGGTTGATACATGTGTTCTGGTTAGAACGAACGTATTTAGTCAGGTTGTAGATATCCACACCCGCTTCGCCCGCTTCTGTTTCTTCTGAGTTCACACGTACTACGATACGGCTAGCATCCACAGACTCGATCTCACCACCACGACGGGCAACGATACAAACACCAGAGTCTTTGGCTACGTTTTTCTCCATACCGGTACCAACCACAGGCTTTTCAGCAATCAGTGTTGGTACTGCTTGACGTTGCATGTTCGATCCCATCAATGCGCGGTTCGCGTCATCGTGCTCAAGGAACGGGATCAAAGAAGCCGCAACAGAAACAACCTGACGTGGTGACACGTCCATTAGGTTCACTTTTTCTTTTGGAATAAGTGTAGTTTCGTGCATGTGACGAACCTGAACTAGCTCATCAACTAGGCGACCTTCTTCGTCTACATTTGCAGACGCTTGTGCAATAACATATTTCGCTTCATCGATTGCAGAAACATAAACTGTTTCGTCTGTCATCTTACCATCGACTACTTTACGGTAAGGCGTTTCCAAGAAGCCGTAGCTGTTGGTGCGCGCGTAAGTAGACAAAGAGTTGATCAAACCGATGTTTGGACCTTCCGGCGTTTCGATTGGACATACACGACCATAGTGGGTTGCGTGAACGTCTCGAACCTCAAAGCCAGCGCGTTCACGAGTTAGACCACCGGGGCCTAATGCAGAAACACGACGCTTGTGAGTAACTTCTGAAAGCGGGTTGTTTTGGTCCATGAACTGAGACAATTGGCTAGAACCAAAGAATTCTTTGATTGCAGCAGCAACTGGCTTAGCGTTCAACAAGTCTTGTGGCATAAGGCCATCCGCTTCTGCCATAGACAGACGCTCTTTTACAGCACGCTCAACACGTACCAAGCCAACGCGGAATTGGTTCTCAGCCATCTCACCCACAGAGCGGATACGGCGGTTACCCAAGTGGTCGATATCATCAACCATGCCGTTACCGTTACGGATGTCTAGCAATGTTTTCAGAACAGCGATGATGTCATCGTTGTCTAGGATGCCAGCACCTTCATCTTCATCACGACCAAGACGGCGGTTAAACTTCATTCGGCCTACGCCA
The DNA here is from genome assembly GCF_055388305.1 of Marinomonas vaga. Lineage (NCBI taxonomy): Bacteria > Pseudomonadati > Pseudomonadota > Gammaproteobacteria > Oceanospirillales > Oceanospirillaceae > Marinomonas > Marinomonas vaga. The sequence goes on along the minus strand of NZ_AP043903.1, from coordinate 1,377,060 downwards.
GAAAGGTCGTAACGGTCTTCAGAGAAGAACAAACCTTGGAACAAAGCTTCAGCCGACTCTTTGGTAGGCGGCTCGCCAGGACGCATCATGCGGTAGATTTCTACCAACGCTTCCAACTGATTGTTAGTCGGATCGATACGTAGCGTATCAGAGATGAATGGACCGTTATCTAGGTCATTCGTGTACAGCACGTCGATTTCATTGATGCCTGCAGCAATAAGTGCTTCCAGCAGATCAACCGACATTTCTGTGTTCGCTTCAGCGATAAGTTCGCCCGTGCTTGGATGCACTAGGTTCTTAGCCGTCACTTTACCCAACAGGTACTCTAGCGGTACAGAGAGACGCTCTAGACCAGCTTTTTCCATCTGACGGATGTGTTTAGCAGTGATACGGCGACCTTCTTCAACGATTTGATTGCCATCTTGGTCAGCAATATCAAACAGTGCTGTCTCACCACGTAGGCGGTTAGCAATAAGCTCCATTTCTACGCCGTCACGGCTTAAGTAGAAACGAGTCGTGTTGAAGAATGTACCTAGGATTTCTTCTGTATCGAAACCAAGCGCACGTAACAGGATTGTTACAGGCAACTTACGACGGCGGTCGATACGAACAAAGACGCAGTCTTTTGGATCAAACTCGAAGTCCAACCAGGAACCACGGTATGGGATCACGCGAGCAGAATGCAGCAGTTTGCCAGAAGAGTGAGTCTTACCACGATCGTGGTCAAAGAACACACCTGGTGAACGGTGCAACTGAGATACGATAACACGCTCAGTTCCGTTAATTACAAACGTACCGTTTTCTGTCATGAGCGGAATTTCGCCCATGTAAACTTCTTGCTCACGAATGTCTTTGATCGCCTTATTCGCAGACTCTTTATCGTAAATGATAAGACGAACGCGAACACGCAAAGGAGCGGCATACGTAACACCACGTAGCTGACACTCTTTCACATCAAATACAGGCTTGCCTAAGCGGTAATCGACGTATTCTAGCGCCGCATTGCCGGAAAAGCTGACCATTGGAAAGACAGATTTAAAGGCCCCATGCAGACCCAGTTCCCCACGCTCCGCAGGATTTTTACCTTCCTGCAGGAAGTTACGGTAGGATTCAAGCTGAATTGCCAGCAAGTATGGCACATCCAAAACGGGCGGCAGTTTACCGAAATCCTTACGGATACGTTTTTTCTCAGTGTATGAGTAAGCCATCAGCATTCCCCAGCTTGTGCACATTGACGCAAAAGGCCTCTTATCAGGCCTTACCGAAATGAGAGATATTCTCTCATTGAAAATCTTAATATTTTGTCTGGGTTTTAGAAACCCAAAAAGGCCGGTGGCAAAAACCACCAGCCATTTCGACTAAATGTCGAATTTTTGCGAAGCAAGTATCATTACTTGATTTCGACAGAAGCACCTGCTTCTTCAAGCTCTTTCTTAAGAGCTTCCGCTTCTTCTTTAGAAGCGCCTTCTTTAACAGTCGCTGGAGCGCCGTCAACCATGCCTTTAGCTTCTTTCAGGCCAAGACCAGTTGCTGCACGTACAGCTTTGATAACGTTAACTTTCTTATCGCCTGCAGCAGTAAGAACAACGTCAAATTCAGTTTGCTCAGCAGCAGCTGCGCCAGCATCGCCAGCAGCTGGGCCAGCAGCAACAGCTGCAGCAGCTGTTACGCCGAATTTTTCTTCCATTGCTTCGATCAGTTCAACAACGTCCATTACGGACATTTCTGCTACTGCATTGATGATATCTTCTTTAGTTAGAGCCATGACTCAGATTTCCTAACATTTTGTAGTTGCCATGATTGGCAACAAAAACCAATTGAATTCAAGTAAGTGCGCTTTAAAATTACGCTGCTTCTTGTTCTTTCTGATCGCGAATCGCCGCAAGAGTACGTGCAAGTTTGCTTGTCGCACCTTGAATAACGCTCATTAGTTTCGCGATTGCTTCGTCGTATGTTGGCAAAGATGCCAAACGATCGATGTCGCCAGCTGGGATCAACTCACCGTTGAACGCCAATGCTTTCACTTCAAATTTGTCGTTCTCTTTCGCGAAAGTTTTCAACAAACGAGCTGCCGCACCTGGGTGCTCGTTAGAGAATGCGATAAGAGTTGGACCAACGAAGCTTTCTTGTAAGCATTCGAAGTCAGTGCCTTCAACTGCGCGGCGAGCTAGAGTATTACGTACTACACGTACGTATACGCCAGCTTCGCGTGCTTGCTTGCGAAGAGCAGTCATGTCAGTCACGGTTACACCGCGAGAGTCAGCTACTACAGCAGACAAGGCGCCTTTAGCAACTTCGCTAACTTCGGCGACAATGGCTTTTTTGTCTTCTAGACCTAATGCCACTGGTTTTCTCCTGGATTAGCAGGGCTATGCCCTAATTTTACCAACTCCCCGAAAAAATTTCGGAGTACTCACTGGTGAGTAAGATCCAGTTTATGTTCTGAATCGGGCCACACCATCTGCGCAGGACAAACGTTTCTCAACGTTCTGATTAAATCACTAGATTCCTGCGGTCTTTGACGGCCTATACATAATGTACAGGCCCCAAAGCTCTGACTTAGAAGCTCAAAGCACCTAAATCAATTTGTAGACCAGGTCCCATTGTAGAGGACAAAGTCACTTTCTTCATGTAGATACCTTTAGAAGACGCAGGCTTAGCACGACGTAGGTCAGCTAGAAGCGCTTCCAAGTTACCTTTGATAGCATCCGCAGCGAAGTCGATAGAACCAACGCCAGCGTGGATGATACCATTTTTGTCTGTACGGTAACGAGCTTGACCTGCTTTAGCGTTCTTAACCGCTGTAGCAACATCAGGCGTTACAGTACCAACTTTAGGGTTAGGCATAAGACCACGAGGACCAAGCACCTGACCTAGTTGACCAACGATACGCATCGCATCAGGAGAAGCGATTACTACGTCGAAGTCTAGGTTACCAGCTTTAACTTGCTCAGCAAGGTCTTCAAAACCTACAACGTCTGCACCAGCTTCTTTAGCTGCTTCAGCGTTTGCACCTTGTGCGAATACAGCAACGCGAACGTCTTTACCTGTACCGTTAGGAAGAACTGTAGAACCACGAACAACCTGATCAGATTTACGTGGATCAACGCCTAGGTTAACAGATACGTCTACAGACTCTTTGAACTTAACAGTAGAAAGCTCAGATAGAAGAGCAATAGCTTCTTCTACAGAGTAAAGTTTCGTTGCGTCTACTTTTTCAGCGATCAAGCGAGCGCGTTTAGTTAGCTTAGCCATTAGTTCACACCCTCAACATCTAGACCCATTGCACGTGCACTACCTGCGATAGTACGTACGGCAGCATCCATATCCGCTGCAGTCAAATCAGCCTGCTTAGCATTAACGATCTCTTCAAGTTGAGCACGAGTAACTGTACCCACTTTTTGAGTGTTTGGACGTGGAGAACCACTCTTGATGCCAGCAGCTTTCTTAAGAAGCACTGCAGCAGGAGTAGATTTCGTTTCGAATGTGAAGCTACGGTCACTGTAAACAGTGATGATAACTGGTGTTGGAAGACCAGGTTCTACGCCTTGAGTTTTGGCGTTGAACGCTTTACAGAATTCCATGATGTTCACACCGTGTTGACCAAGTGCTGGACCAACTGGTGGACTTGGGTTCGCTTGACCCGCTTTAACTTGTAGCTTGATGTAAGCTTGGACTTTTTTAGCCATTATTTACTCCAGATGGGTCACCGCCCGAAGGCTACCCGTTTAATACAATCAGGTCTTTTCAACCTGACTAAATTCCAAATCAACCGGTGTAGAGCGCCCAAAGATAAGCACTGCCACCTTGATTCGGCTTTTATCGTAGTCAACCTCTTCAACCACACCGTTAAAGTCAGCAAATGGACCTTCGTTCACACGAACCACTTCACCCACTTCAAACAATGTCTTAGGACGAGGTTTATCCACACCTTCATTAACACGCTGCAGAATCGCATCTGCTTCGCGGTCAGTGATAGGTGAAGGCTTGTCCGCCGTACCGCCAATAAAGCCTAGTACGCGCGTTGTACCTTTAACCAAGTGCCAAGAGTCATCGTTCATATCCATTTGGACTAACACATATCCTGGATAGAACTTACGCTCACTCTTGCGTTTTTTGCCGTCACGAATCTCAACCACTTCCTCAGTCGGAACTAGGATATCGCCGAACAAATCTTCCATGCCCATAATGCCAACACGCTCTTTGAGCGAGCGCATTACGTGCTTTTCATAACCTGAGTACGCTTGTACCACATACCATCGTTTCGCCACGAGCAACTCCTAACCTATTACTGCAGAAACGATCCAGCCAAGGAGCGAATCAACTCCCCACAGTACGAGAGACATAAAAATAACAACAGCCAACACGATCAAAGTCGTCTGAACTGTTTCCTGTCTCGTTGGCCATACAACACGACGTATTTCAGTCTTAGCTTCTCTTGCTAATTTTGCAAAAGAACGCCCTTTCGCTGTATTAAGCGCAACAAAACCTGCAATACCCGCCAAAACCACAACAGCAATCAAGCGATACAGCAATGACTCAGCAGAATAAAAGTTGTTCCCAACAACCGCTACAGCAACAAGAAGGACAACAACAGCCCACTTAAAAACGTCTCCGCGAGACTCTTGAGTTTCAGCATTCGAACTCATACTTCAGGTGATCCCTAGCTAAGAAATTGGATACGAAAGATGGCAGGCCAAGAGGGACTCGAACCCCCAACAGCCGGTTTTGGAAACCGGTGCTCTACCAATTGAACTATTGGCCTACATTCGTATGGGCGGAGGATGATACCGACTTGCTTAAATTTTAGCAAGAGGTATTTGCCCAAAAATCAGACAATAAAAAAGGCGGATGATCCACCTATTTTCGCATTTAGAAATGCTGGAGCTCATGAGCAGACTTGAACTGCCGACCTCACCCTTACCAAGGGTGTGCTCTACCAACTGAGCTACATGAGCTTAAATATAGTTGGAGCGGGTAGCGGGAATCGAACCCGCCTCTTCAGCTTGGAAGGCTGAGGTAATAGCCACTATACCATACCCGCTTAATGGTGGAGGGAGGTGGATTCGAACCACCGAAACTTTCGTGGCAGATTTACAATCTGCTCCCTTTGGCCACTCGGGAACCCCTCCACAAGCTAAGCATTGCTCGCAACACCCCAAAAGGTGGAAGCCATTATATGAATCGATTTTTCAATTGCAAGCGCTAGCAAGGATTTTTTTCTACTTTTATTAATAGCTTGGAAAAATCCAATTGTTCCATCACAGCTTGCCATTGAGACTCACGTATTGGCTCACTCAACATCAGCTCATATAAGTTCACAGTGCGCTCATGGGTATAAATCTGCACATCCATCCGACTACGCTCTGCAATAGTCGCCTGAGCCTGTTGTGCACGGGGCTCGGAGGAGTAGAGACCAAGGGAGATACGATTCTTCATTTCGCCACGAGCAATCACATAACTATCAATTTTTAGTGTCTTTAGTCGTAAAACAATGTCATCTGCTGCCTTACTGGTGGCTGGCGCGGGAATATACAGCCAATACTTTTCTCTACGCCCGGTCGTTTCATTCTGGGTAAATGCTAAACCTGCCTGTTCTAACGTTGCCATCACTTGTCGTCGATCTGCGTCACGCTCTAACGCAACAATGGGGCACAGTAAAGCATCCTCTGACTGCGACTCAGTTGATGCCACAACTTGAGAAGTACCACTTTGCGCTTGCAACTCGGCATTCGCAATCGCCGCCGCTAACTGCTCTTGCACCTGATCACTCGCCGCAGGCACATTGTTTTGAGGCACTGAATCCACTGGCCTGCGTTCATCTACTAAGTAGACTCTTTCACTCACTGGTGGAGCATAAACCGATTCCCTTGGAGGCTGTTGCTCGGATGCAGCAAAACCCTGCCACCCCATCACCGCAGCGTTCGCCAGGACCAAGAGTAAAAACAACCACTTCATGACATCACCTTTCCATCATTTGTTGTTCAAGTACCAATTTTGCACCTTTGGCGACCAGATGCTCATCGACAATATGAGCCACCCCAAGCTGCTCCATAAGCCTAGCCCCCATTCCACCAGTGACCACCCAAGTAACTTCTGGGTGCTGAAGGCATAATCTCTGCACTAGACCTAATGCCATCTCTAAACATCCCTGATTAACGGCCGTTGCTGTGTTAGTTGGAAAGCCTGAATCGGTACTGAGTTCATGGTTTGAAAAGCGTATTTTTGCTGTTCTAGCAACCAAGCTATCCACCATGAGCTCTACTCCTGGTGCGATATAACCTCCCAGATGCTGACCTTGAGCATTTACAAAATCCGCTTTAATCGCCGTCCCAGCATCCATCACAGCCAGTTCACCACCATAGATATTATGGGCCGCAACAACCCCTAACCAACGATCTACACCTAGTCTTCTTGGCTCTTCATAAGCATTCCTAACACCACATACGACCGCACTGCTCTGGATGTCTTCTACCACTATGTTGGGGAATGCATCGGCCAGCTCACTTTTTAGCCTTTGATCGTGATCACTGTCACGCACACTGGCTAAAGCAATCACACTTGGCAGACAGACCTGGGGCTTGTCATAGATTGAACCAATCCATTTCGCCTCAACTTGCCCTGCCAAAAACCAGGTCCATTTAACCGATGTATTGCCTGCATCTGCAATCAAAATACTATTGCTTGCGGACACTGATCTCGCCCCCATGCAACAGCTCAATACCTTGTTCAGTTTCTAGTCTCAAGGCACCATTTTCATCGATCCCTCGAGCGACTCCTTCTTTCTGCTGGTTACCACTGAATATGGTGACTGGCTGATTAAACAAAATATCAAAGGCCTGCCACTGGGGATAAAAATGAGCCATACCGTTTCCTGCGGCAAAGACCTCACAGAGTTCTTCTAAGCCTTGTACCAGCTCAGCAACTAATTCGTTACGGTCAGGAATGGCAGGTAAGCGAGAGGCAAGATCCGTCCAAGGTTGATCAACCTTATCCTGCTGTTCTTGGGTGGACTCAACATTTAACCCGATCCCAATGATCACATGACAAACATCTTGATCAGCGACCATTTCCAGCAAAATCCCACACACTTTTTGGCCGTCTATATGAATATCATTAGGCCACTTTAAGCCTGGGTTTGGGATACCTAACTTACGTAGCGTTTGAGCCACAACCACCCCTACGGCAAGGCTCAAGCCTTCTACCACATTAGGGCCTTGGTCAAAACGCCACCCAAGGGACATGGTAATATTTTTCGCTACGCCACTTTCCCACACTCGACCTCGGCGACCCTTACCTTTCGTCTGATGCTCGGTAATGGCTAATGCTGGAAGGGGTTTGTTTTCAACGATTTTTTGTTTTACCACATCATTGGTCGAGGGCGTATCAAACGGAATATCGATGCTAATATGATCTGATACCCCTGCAGCACGTAACTTGGCTTCCTCTAACAACACTAGCGGGGTAGGGATACGATACCCTCTCCCCTTTACGGAATGAACACGTATGCCTGCTGTTTCCAACTTTTTCAAACGTTTCCAAACCGCAGCACGAGTCACTCCCAGCGCCTCACCCAACTCTTCTCCCGAGTGAAACTTACTATCACTCAGCAATGCCAACACGTCTCGCATGGCCTCTCCAACTCATTCTCATCTGTTCTATTAAGGGGCTTTTACACTGTGCATAAAAGTTGCTGCCTGATCCATTAAGTCATCAAAAAATGGATTCCAGGACAATCTCGCCGCATGAGCGCTTTTAGCTGACAATTCATCACTGCGTTCACCGTACCAATTATCTTTGGATTGACGACATTGATCGTAGGCAGCTTGATTTTCTTGATACCAACCGCACACCCGATAACTCCCCTGCTTTCCATAATAAGGGTTATTGGGAGAGCCATGAATGGACATGTGCGATAGGCCAAATATCCTATCGTCAGGTAGGTCTGTATTAACGACTTTTAGGGATTCGTCCTCGGAGTCAGGACGGGTCGTGGAATACAACACCATTTGACTGCCTAAAGTTGCTTTCATAGCCTGATCAAAGACAGCCATAGTAACCTCTGAATCCACTGTGGCATCTTCTTCTGATAACGCTAGCAATACCGGAATGGTACGCTGCTCTTTTAGCACCGTTTGCTTAACTTCTTTGGCAAGCTGATAAGCCTCTGCGATGGCTGGCACAGGAATGGAAGCATATTTGCCGTAGTCATCACTAGGATAGTGATCCAACCAATCTACAAACGGCGCAAGCCAAGGGGACAGCCAATCAATGCCGCTATTAATTTTAAATAAGGGAGAGAAAAGCAATACACCGGACACTTGATCTGGGTGCTCCCAAGCATATTCAGTCACAAGAGCTCCACCAGTAGAGAAACCACCTAAGTACAACGAGTCCACTTCTTTCGAAAACGACACCACAGCTTGGTTCACAGCATCCCGCCAGTCGTCTCGTGTCACCTCTAGCAAAGCTTCCGCTTTGGTACCATGGCCAGGCAACAGCATCACTCGAGTCGTCACACATCTTTGTGCCAGCGCAGCAGCAGGGTCTCTCAAGGCAAAAGGTGAATCCGACAGCCCATGAAACATCAATAAACCGATACGCTCTTGCTCGGGGCAACTATCAGGTGGTTTACGCTCAAAAGGTAACACCGCCGCAATCTCCAGCTCTTTATCAGCCTCTCGTACCCACGATTTATTATGCTCAAAATACTGATGTAAGCGCTTCTGATAGACCTCAAACTCTTCGCCTTCACGCTGCACAGCCTCATTGGCAAAAGCGAGTGATCCCAAACAACATAATAAAAACGTAGCGATCCTGCATGTCATCATAAGAATGGTCCTATTGAGCCGAATGGCGAAATGCTTATCATAACGGATCTACACCAAATCACTAGCAAAGGTCGAGAGATTGATTCACAACATCCAAGCGATTCAAGTGGAAGCCCTTTGGTTCCCACTGGTGAAGAAGTTTTATCAAGCCTATTACCCGAGCGGAAAACCCAACAAGGCAGACCCCATTTGGGTACTTAAGGATGGAGCAGCCATTATTGCGAGCGTACGCTTGAAACCTTTAACAAGCTGCCAACTACTCACCGCATTGGTCACTCATCCTGACTTCCGCCAGCAGGGCTACGCCAGCCATCTGATGTCAGACCTTCGCCCTCAACTTAACCAACCTACCTATTGCTTCAACACGCCAGATCTACAGCACTTCTATGAGCGACATGGATTTACCCCCATTGAAGCCGAAGAGCTACCTTGCGAACTTGCCAGCCGACTCAAACGCTACCGAGTCAAACAGCCATCACTTATTGCCATGGCCTACTTACCATAAGCCTTTCTTAAAACTGACTTAAACCACTTTAATACTCTTAATTCATCTGCCCAATATTGACCCAGATGGCCGTGCTTCCTACCTTAATGGAAAAAGATAATTGAGGTCACCATGACACTAACACTTCCCCAAAACTCCCGTTTAATGTCGAAAGATTTTACCTTTGGTGTCGCAACGGCTTCCTTTCAAATAGAAGGGGCCAACACCGAAGACGGACGCCTACCCAGTATTTGGGATACCTTTTGCGCAACCCCTGGCAAAGTCTTCAATGGCGATGACGGCTCCCAAGCATGTGATCACTACCATCTATGGCGCAAAGATATCGATCTTATTAAGTCTCTAAATGTTGATGCTTATCGACTTTCTATTGCATGGCCCCGAGTCATGTTCGAGGATGGCACACCCAACCCTAAAGGCATCGAGTTTTATAAATCTCTAGTACAGACGCTACAAAACGAAGGCCTTAAGGTTTTTGTCACCCTCTATCATTGGGACTTGCCACAACATCTGGAAGATAAAGGCGGCTGGTTAAACCGTGAAACGGCCTATCGTTTCACTCAATACGCAGACCTCATGACTCGAGAGCTCAGCCCTTGGGTAGATTACTGGGCAACCTTTAACGAACCCTTCTGCGCGGCATTATTAGGCTATGAATACGGCATTCATGCCCCCGGATTAGCGAAACCAGAGTATGGACGCCAAGCAGCCCATCATATTTTATTAGCCCATGGCTTAAGCATGCCTGTTATTAGAAAGAACTGCCCTAAAGCGCAAGCGGGCATAGTGCTGAATATGAATCGCTCATACGCGGCTTCAGACAAAACAGAAGATCAATTTGCAGCCTTGGTGCGGGAAACGTTAGATAATCAATTCTTCATTGAGCCTCTGCTAAAGGGCCAATATCCGAGATTGCTAAAAGATATCCTACCCCACTACTTACCAAGCGTATTGCCGGGAGACATGGCGCTCATACAAGCACCTTTGGACTTCTTAGGGCTTAACTTCTACACCTGCAATCATAACGCCTATGACCCTGACACCTTGTTTAAAGATGTTAAACGTGGGGGCGATGTCGAGTACACGGACATTGGCTGGGAGGTGGCCCCACAAGCGTTCACAGAGCTACTTGTAAACCTGAATAAGCAATATGACTTACCACCCATGTATATCACGGAGAATGGCGCAGCCTGCGCCGACCAAGTAGAGAATGGCGAAGTAGAGGATAAACAACGTGTAAGGTATCTCAACAGCCACTTAAACGCTGTTCACAAGGCCATAGAAGCGGGTGTGGATATTCGTGGCTACTTTGCTTGGAGCTTGATGGATAACTTTGAATGGGCTGAAGGCTACAGCAAACGATTCGGGCTGATCTACGTGGACTATGAAACCCAAGAGCGCACCATTAAACAAAGCGGCCACGCTTACCGAAGCTTCCTAAAAGAACGCTCCTAATTCATAGCATGCGCTTAAACGAAAAAGCCGCAGAATACTCTGCGGCTTTATTTCTTATCGCCTACAACCCAACTACTTTAAGTGACCTGGATTATGAAGTTCGCGATCTTCTTTCGCTGGTGGAAACCATTGGTACACCCAAGTTTCGGACAAGACTTGTCCATTCGCCTCTAAGTGCATCTTAATATTAATCGGCTCAACAGAATCATCTAGCGGCACCAGATCAAACATTGCACGGTAGCCACCAATGTGATGCTGCGGGCGTGCTGAAGTAATTTCTACGCGACCACGGGATGCCTCAATCACAGGCTTCACTTCCGTATCTTGGCCTAACGCTTCAAATGCTCCACCCTGGAAGTCCACTGCAAAACGCTTACTGTAATATTGGCGCTTCTTACCGATTACACCACCAATACCTGTATAGGTACTCTGCACTTCCGCTTTACCAGAACGTTGTGGAGCTTGGCTCCCCCAATACATGTTGTAACTGTAGAGCAGCTCGTCTCCGGCCTTCACCTCGCGGTCAGGATTCCAGAATGCAACAATGTTATCGAACGTTTCATCCAGTGTCGGAATCTCTACCAATTGCACAGAGCCTTTACCCCAATCACCTGTTGGCTCAATCCACAGACTTGGACGCTTCTCATAAAACACCCCATCATCAAGGTAATGATCAAAGTTGCGATCACGCTGCATTAAGCCAAATCCCTTAGGATTCACATCTTGATATGCGTTGAAGCTTAAATTTTTTGGATTGGTTAATGGACGCCAGATCCAATCACCGTTACCCGTTAACATTTCTAAACCATCAGAGTCATGAATCTCAGGACGCCAGTCGTAGTTCGTACGACGGTCATTTTCACCAATCATGTACATACTCGTTAATGGCGCAATACCCAAGCGTTCAATGCTTTTGCGAGGATACAGGGCAGTGTCTACATGCATGGTCAGTGGTTCACCTACCTTCATATCAAAACGGTATGCCCCGGTAATACTCTCCGAATCCAACAACGCATAGACAGTCATATGCTCAGAACCTGGCTTAGGCTTCTCGAACCAGAAATGGGTAAACACAGGAAACTCTTCCGGCTTATTCATCGCCGTATCAATCGCCAGACCTCGAGCAGATAAGCCATATTGCATTTCTGCTCCAACGGCGCGGAAATAGCTTGCCCCTAGAAAAGCAATAACATCACGCTCCCAGTCCGTTGCAAACTGCATTCTAAAACCAGCAAAGCCAAGGTCTTTCGGTAAACTTTCACCATCGATATCGGTTTTACCGTAGTCAAACATATCGGCATCGTACTCTACTGGCTGCGACACACCATTTTCGACTACATTAATCTGAATTGGACTGATAAAGCCTTGCCCTAAATGAAAGAAGCCTGCACGAAAGGCAGTGTCATCTTCCGCCCATAGACTTTCATCTTTTTTGAAATGCAATTGCTGGTATTCATCCCAATCCATATCAGACAGCTCTTTTGGCACCTCGCCCTCATGACTAGCATAGGGCTGAGTAGCCAGATTTCTGGCATGGCCTTTTAACCAAGCATAATCGAATTTCTCGCCTGGCTCAGGGTTCACTTGAGGTGTTGCAGCACAAGCCACAACACTTACCATCACACTCGCTGAAAGCAGTAATTTCGATACCATTTTAGAGCTTTTCATAAATGATCCTTTAAACAGTGCCAATGCACTCCCGTTGTGCTGAGAAAAGTTGAAACGATTCATATCTCTTAATATTTGTGACTAAATTAATCACCAATGCTACTGACACCTGCCTAAGACTTATACCTGCGAATCAGTAAACATCTTCAAATAAGGCTGCACAATAAGGATGAAATAGCTCACATTAATGACTTTTCCACATGCCTAGCAAAAACACCCCTAGATTTAAAACTGTGCATAATAAAGCCGCTTATTCACAAAGTGACACACATAAATGGATTCGAGCCATTTGGAAGGGTAAAGGGATAATTAAGAGAATAGAGCCCATACCCCTCTCCCTTTTTAAGGGCAAAGCTGAGATAGGGTTCGGACTCGTAGGGGTCGGATCCCTATCCTGTTAGTTGTTGCTAGAAACTATTCTACGTAAAGGCATCTGACCCCTTTATAGAAGCGTACTCACGCACTGAGGTCTCATGTCCCTTCCCCTTTTCAAGGGGAAGGCTAGGATGGGTTAGATCTGCCACGTCGGACTCGTAGGGATCGGATCCCTATCCTGTCAGTGGTTACTTGAAACTGATGTACGTAAAGGGATCTGACCCCTTTATAGAAGCGTACTCACGCACTGAGGTCTCATGTCCCTTCCCCTTTTTAAGGGGAAGGCTAGGATGGGGTTAATCGCATTTTAAACAAGCACAAAAAAGCCCTGACCATTGCTGATCAGGGCTTCGTATTTGAAGCTTGACGACGACCTACTCTCACATGGGATCTCCCACACTACCATCGGCGATGGCGCTTTTCACTTCTGAGTTCGGGATGGGATCAGGTGGTTCAACGCCTCTATGATCGTCAAGCAAACTGGTATGCGTTCGTTTTGAGTTGATGTTCAAAACACGCAAGTTCGTTAACTTGAGTCTTCAACAATTAGACTTTTTTGAAACAGTCGATAACCAAGCCATCAAACCGGCTTATCGTAAATTCTTTGTAGTTCGCTCTGTTTTCTTCAGAGCTAGCAAAACCACTTTGGTGTTATATGGTCAAGCCTCACGAGCAATTAGTATTGGTTAGCTCAACGCCTCACAACGCTTACACACCCAACCTATCAACGTCCTAGTCTCGAACGGCTCTTTAGGGTACTTAAAGTACCAGTGAGATCTTATCTTGAGGGAGGCTTCCCGCTTAGATGCTTTCAGCGGTTATCCCGTCCGAACGTAGCTACCCGGCAATGCCACTGGCGTGACAACCGGAACACCAGAGGTTCGTCCACTCCGGTCCTCTCGTACTAGGAGCAGCTCCTCTCAAATCTCAAACGTCCACGGCAGATAGGGACCGAACTGTCTCACGACGTTCTAAACCCAGCTCGCGTACCACTTTAAATGGCGAACAGCCATACCCTTGGGACCGGCTTCAGCCCCAGGATGTGATGAGCCGACATCGAGGTGCCAAACACCGCCGTCGATGTGAACTCTTGGGCGGTATCAGCCTGTTATCCCCGGAGTACCTTTTATCCGTTGAGCGATGGCCCTTCCATACAGAACCACCGGATCACTAAGACCTACTTTCGTACCTGCTCGACGTGTCTGTCTCGCAGTTAAGCGCGCTTTTGCCTTTACACTCTATGCATGATTTCCGACCATGCTGAGCGCACCTTCGTGCTCCTCCGTTACTCTTTGGGAGGAGACCGCCCCAGTCAAACTACCCACCACACAGTGTCCTCGATCCGGATAACGGATCTGAGTTAGAACCTCAAACATACCAGGGTGGTATTTCAAGATTGGCTCCATGCAAACTGGCGTCTGCACTTCAAAGCCTCCCACCTATCCTACACAAGTAGGTTCAAAGTTCACTGTGAAGCTATAGTAAAGGTTCACGGGGTCTTTCCGTCTAGCCGCGGATACACAGCATCTTCACTGCGATTTCAATTTCACTGAGTCTCGGGTGGAGACAGTGTGGCCATCGTTACGCCATTCGTGCAGGTCGGAACTTACCCGACAAGGAATTTCGCTACCTTAGGACCGTTATAGTTACGGCCGCCGTTTACTTGGGCTTCGATCAAGAGCTTCGCTTACGCTAACCCCATCAATTAACCTTCAAGCACCGGGCAGGC
>NZ_AP043903.1:45000-1357500 GCF_055388305.1 Marinomonas vaga | reverse complement strand
AGCAGCACCTTGGTTCCAGTCTCCACCTTCAAAAAACCAGTTATAAATAATCTGGGTAAACCAACGACTACCGGGTGAACCGAGCAATGCAGGCACTGCATAGCTACCTGCAGCCAACATAAAGGTCATAATGCAGCCGGTAGCAATACCTGGTTTAGCATGGGGAATAATCACTCGATAATGGGTTCTGATCCAGCCAGCTCCTAGGTTACGAGCAGCTTTAACCTGATTGGTATCGAGACTCTCAATGGCGTTATAAATAGGAAAGATCATAAATAGTATGTAGGCGTATACCATACCGATCAAAACGCCCCCGTCACCAGAGAGAAATCTCACTGGACGATCTATCAAGCCCAACCCTAATAACAGAGCATTCAATGGCCCCTTGTAAGCCAAGATGATGTACCAAGAAAAGGTACGTAGAATCTCGTTAATCCAAAATGGAATAATAAGTAACAACAAACATAACGCCGCTTGCTTTGGCGTGGCCACTTTCGCTAGATAAAAAGCCAACGGGTAACTGACCACTAAGGTTAAGAAGGTAACCAACACACTTGACCAGATGGTTTTGAAGAAAATAGATAAGTGAATGGTGTTCCCGAAAAGGGTGGTGTAATTCACCAAAGAATATTGATCCTTTGGCCCCCCAACTTCGCTCGGAAGCAAATTAGGCTTAAACGAGTAATCCACCATTAAGAGCTGCGGCAGTATCACCATGCCAATTAGCCAAATCGCAATGAGTGCAATGATGCCAACTGACAAAGGCCCGCCAAAGCGACCTTTAAGCTGACTATACATCGCTGGCCTCCCCTGCAATGACGATGGCATCTTGAGCACGATAAGACAGGCTCATTGCCCTCCCTGCGACCATATCTTCAGTATATTGATTAGCTGCCAGCTGAATGGCCAGTGACTGAGCTCCCGCAGACTGGCTATTTAAGGTTAGATATGAGCCTTCAAAGTTCACCTCTTCAAGAGTGGTTGGCAACACAAAATCAGCCCCTTCTCCTAACTGGAACGACTCTGGGCGAATGAAGAGTGTCGCACGAGCACCAGGCGCAATGGGCTCAGCTACACGCCCAGCTAATTTACCTAACACCCCCGCATCGATAATAGCCTCACCATTTCGTGATTCAACGACGGTTCCTGAAATGCCATTATTCTCCCCAACAAAGGAAGCAACGAAGGATGTTTGTGGATCACG
This sequence comes from Marinomonas vaga, assembly GCF_055388305.1. Classification (NCBI taxonomy): domain Bacteria; kingdom Pseudomonadati; phylum Pseudomonadota; class Gammaproteobacteria; order Oceanospirillales; family Oceanospirillaceae; genus Marinomonas; species Marinomonas vaga. Next base: position 1,356,296 of record NZ_AP043903.1, on the reverse strand, counting down.
ATAAAGAGCAATGGGATCAGCCACTTGCTGCAGTTTTCCTGCTGACATGACTGCCACACGGTCTGACATTGTCAGCGCTTCACCTTGGTCATGGGTAATATATATAAAAGTGATGCCTGTTTTACGCTGGATTTCTTTTAATTCAGTACGCATGTGCTGACGCAATTTTAAATCCAACGCTGACAAGGGCTCATCTAATAACAACACTTGAGGCTCAACGGCTAGCGCTCGAGCAATCGCGATACGCTGCTTTTGCCCCCCAGATAACTCGGATACTTTTTTAGTACCGCTACCTTCCAGCGCCACTAACTCCAACAAACGATCAGACGTTTTCTTACGCTCCGCCTTCGAAACCCCGCGGACCTCTAGGCCAAATTCGATATTCTCTGCCACCGTCATTAGGGGGAACAAAGCTAAATTTTGGAAAATCATAGAGGTCGGACGCTTGTTAGCAGGCACGCCACGCATATCTTTCCCGCCGATACGAACGGCACCCTCACTAGGGTCTAGGAAACCACTCACCATATTTAAAATAGTGGTTTTACCGCAGCCAGAAGGCCCTAGAAAGCTAAAGAACTCGCCGGATTCTATTTTCAAATCCATCTTTTGTACGGCGGTAAAATCGCCAAAACGCATGACTACATCATCTAAATGAACACTACTGTCCATGGGGCCTCTCGAATCATTTTTATATAAAACGCGGAATGCCCGCTGGCGAACCAGCAGGCATCTATAGAAGGTTACTTGGATAAATTATGCAGATAGGTAACGGTCTTGATACTCGTTACGAAGCGCCACATACCAAGGTTCTTGGATTGGCCACCACCATAGGTTTGCCAAGTCCTGATCGGAGTAGGAATCTTTAAAGAACTGCTTAGTGGCTTCCGGTAGAAGATCCGCAGCGCCCTTAGAAGTAGAGTTGTAGCCCGTCGCTTTCACAAACATAGCACCCGCTTCAGGAGTGTAGTACCAGTTAATGAACTCGTAGACTGAATCGACGTTATTAGCATTTTTAGGAATGACAAAGCCTTCCATCCACGCCAAAGCACCTTCTTTTGGCGCGCCGTAGGCAATTGGCTCACCTTCTTGGCCAAGTTTAAAGGCTGTACTGTCCCAAGTTTGACCTATCAAGGCGCCGTTAGTACGGAAAGCACCTTGCGCTTCGTTTTCAGTAGACCAGAATTGAGCGATCATATCTTTATGCTTAACCGCTTCTTTCAGGATCACATCGAAGTTAGCACGCATGGCTTGTTCTGTTTTGTATGACTCTAAAAGTGGGTAAGGAAGCTTGCCCATTTTCTCTAGCCAAAGACCAATGCCCACAAGTGCTGAATGACCACGCACGGTCACACCGCCCGCATGCTCTGGCTTCCATAAATCGCCGTAGCTCAGATTTTTAGGATCCACATCAGCATAGTCTTTATGGTAAGCAATCGCTTCAGTACCCCAGTCAGACGGAGCAAAATAACGTTTACCGTCTACCACTCCACCCACTTCGGAACCTGACATAGCGCTGTCTAAACAGCCATCCCAGTTAATACGAGTTGTATCTAGTGGTTGAACCAGCTCGTAATCAACATAGCCAGGAACACGATCGACTGTCGGCATGATAATGTCGAAACCCGTGCCGTCTGTAGCACGTAATGAGTTCATCAACTCGTCGTTAGTTCCATAGGGTGTGAATGTCGCATTGATACCCGTTTTCGCTTTAAAGTCGGCCAACATTTCATCGGTAATGTAACCAGCCCATGCGTAAATTCTAAGCTCTTTTGTTGCAGCTATAGCGTTGCCAATTGAAAACGGCGTTGCAGCCACTGCTCCAGCAGCAGACGCGCCCTTTATAAACTGACGGCGAGAAATTGTCATATTAGCTCCTTGTATCCTTTTGACATTCGTTCCCATGACGGGCGACGGAAAGCCACCTTTTTATTAAATATTTGTTTAATTATCTGTGACTAATGTTTCAATTTAGTGACGAAAAAACAAACAGTCAATAGAAACTGACATTTTGGTCAGTATTCATAGCCGAAAAAACCTTCAACTTTTCCTCCAGAGGAGCAATCTATCCAGTCACACCAGAAACTGAAACAAAACCGTCACATTTTGATAATAAAGTAGCCCCATCCAATCCAAGGCCTAATTATTGAAAGCGAGACTAAATTGAAAATCTCCCATGTCACCCGCATCACCACCTCAAGCTATCTAGTGATTGCCGTTGCACTCATTGCGCTGCTACTTTGGAGCACTCAAAAATATCGTAACGCCTTTGAACAAAACGAGGCCTTTAATACGGTGTGGGAAGCGTCTGCCATTCAATTAGAACAAAGGATCGAGCACTACTTAACGACTGGAGAAGCCTCTCTATTAAATGAGTCCGAGCTTTTTATCTCCGAAACCATTACCCCTCTACTAGCCACTTTGCCTGAATCACTTCAGATCTCGTTATCAGAACGTCTTGCGGCCATCTCTAACAGTTTACAATCCGATGTGAGAGCGGCAGGAAAGCTGTCGGGAAATCCCTACGCTTTAATTGAGAACAACGAACGCCAAATGTTGCTGTCGTTGGAGTATTTAAACCAAGAGCTCAACAATGCAGACAGCAGCATCGATTCAGATTTGGTGCTGCAGTACCTCAAAGCCCAAGGCAATATATTCGCAGCACTTTCGACAATGCGTCAGGCCTCAGGCGAATTCTTAAACAGCCCGTCTGATGACAATCGCAACAACCTTACTCAAGCCAATCAATTACTTATTCAGCAGGTGTCTAAGCTCAGCGCCTTACCTGCCTGGCAAAATAGTGATGACTCAGAGGACTCATCAGGAGACGACCTATCAGCCCTGATGGGTTGGGGTAGTGACGAAGACGAAGATGAGGTGTCGGACGCCTTTGAAGAAACGAAAAGCGAGCTTAACACTTGGTCAAATCGATACTTAAAAGATGTGAATACGAGCCTAGAGGTTATCGCTCAAGCAGACCAAGCCAAACAGAATATTCGTCAGCTCATTTCTCAACTAGAAGAGGAGCTTGAAAAAGGCACAGCAACGATTAAGGCCGCGACTGCTGAAACCGAGCGCAATACCTTAATCGCATTTGGCGCTTTCGTGGTTATCATGATCTTAACCACCATCATCACCCACCTATTCCAAACTCGAGTCGTCGTCAACAGTGCTAAGGATTTATACAATGCAGTGAAAGCCTTGGTTGAGAGTGATGACATTCATACTCTCGCCGTTGCCAATAGCAAAAATGAGCTGTCTGATGTCGCTCGTTATTTAAATCGCTACCTTGAGCAAATCGCTGCACAACGGGTTCAAAGGGACAATGAATTACAAAACATTTCAGCGTCCTTGAACGAAATGCTGAACGCATTTGGCCAAGTTCATGACATCAGCATGGCATCTAAACAGGCCCTAGAGCAAACTGTAGAGCAAGCTGGCCATGTGGACGTATTGGCAAACAAAGCGGAGGTTCGCGCTAAAGAGGTAGAGAGCTACGCCAGAGAAACCAGCGTGGCCATGCAGACCAGTCTTCAACAAGCGTCTTCTTTGGAAAAAGCAAACCAAGCAACAGTAGAGCAACTGCAAAGCAGTAAGTCCGCTTTGGTAAACCTTGAAGAGTCCGTGTCCAGCGCCAACTCAATCGTGACAGGTATTCGAGACATTGCCGAGCAGACCAACTTACTCGCCCTCAACGCCGCCATAGAAGCTGCTCGAGCAGGTGAAGCGGGTCGAGGATTCGCTGTGGTGGCCGATGAGGTGCGCACTCTGTCTGGCCGCACTCAACATTCTCTCGCTGAGATTACCGCCATTTTTGATTCACTAACCCTTTCGACGACTAACTTACGCAAAAACTTGGAGCTTATTGAATCAGTGACAGGCGATCAACGTAACCTCACTGTGGAGCTGGGACACTCGGCTCAGGAAGTTCAAACAAAATCGGAGCAGTCTTCAGTCTTATCCCGTAAAGCAACAGGTTACGCAGAAGAACAAAAGCGTAGTGTAAGCTTACTGACAGAGACCGTTGATCGGGTACGCGAACAAGCAGAAGAATCTGAACAGTTCCTAGCACAGATGACAGCGAATATTCGCAAAAAGATCCAAGATATTACGACCACTCTGGGTATTCGCTAACACTGGATGCGTTTGCGACACCTATAAAAAAGCCGATACACACTGTATCGGCTTTTTTGTTCTGAAGGGATCAAATGAGATTAGAACAACACTCGTGCTTTAATAGTGCCTTCTACTTCTTTCACTTTTTCAAGTGCAAGCTCGCCTTCGTCTGCATCCACTTCCATTACCATGTAGCCAAGTTTCTCAGTTGTACGTAAGAACTGGCCTGTGATGTTAATGTCATTTTCAGAGAAGATAGCGTTGATCTTAGACAACACACCTGGACGGTTCTCGTGAATATGTAGAATACGGTGTTTATCCGCTTGTGCAGGCAATGCCACCTCAGGGAAGTTCACTGCAGCAGTTGTCGTACCGACATCAGAGAATTGAATCAACTTCTCAGCCACTTCCACGCCAATGTTTTCTTGTGCTTCCATTGTGGAGCCACCAATATGCGGAGTCAAAATAACATTGTCTAGGCCGCGTAATGGGGATACGAACTCTTCTGCGTTGCCTTTTGGTTCAACCGGGAATACGTCAATCGCTGCACCAGAAATGTTGCCCGCTTTGATAGACTCAGCTAAGGCATCTAGATCTACTACTGTTCCGCGAGAGGCGTTAATGAAAATAGCGCCTTTTTTCACTTGCGCGATTTCTTCAGCACCGATCATCATCTTAGTGCTCGCCGTCTCAGGAACATGCAAGCTGATGACATCTGACGTAGATAACAACTCTTCTAAAGATTTAACCTGACGTGCGTTACCTAATGGTAATTTCGTCACGATGTCGTAGAAGCAAACCTCCATGCCTAAGGATTCTGCCAATACGCTTAACTGAGTACCTATGCTGCCATAGCCAACAATACCCAGACGCTTACCGCGAGTTTCGTAAGACCCTACGGCAGACTTCATCCAACCACCACGGTGACACACAGCATTTTTTTCTGGAATGCCACGAAGTAGAAGAATCAACTGACCAATCACTAACTCAGCAACGCTTCGTGTATTTGAGAAAGGCGCGTTAAAAACAACGATACCTTTTTCAGAGGCTGCGTCTAAGTTCACTTGGTTTGTGCCAATACAGAAACAGCCAACAGCTACAAGCTTGTTCGCATGCTCCAGTACTTTAGCAGTAAGTTGAGTACGGGAACGAATACCGATGAAATGCGCCTCTGAGATTTTCTCAATCAGCTCATCTTCTGCTAGGGCAGTTTTATGGTATTCAATGTTGTCGTAGCCGGCAGCGTTCAACGCTTCGATAGCAGATTGATGCACGCCTTCCAGCAATAAAATTTTGATCTTTGATTTATCTAAAGAGGTATTGCTCATCGCTTCTTCTGACTTCTCTATGGTAATGGGGGATTTTTAAGGGGTTATGTTAACACACAACCCAAATAGACGTAGCAAAGATAGAGGAATGTGGTTCATCTTGACTGGAGCAAAACTCAACTCAACGATAAATTACGTCTTTTTTACGCAATTTAACTGGAGATGTACTGACCAGCCCACTAGAATATACTGATCAAATTTCAAACAACGAGGTGTTCTATGGACATCCAAGAACTTAATAACAATGGTTACGTCAGCCCGGTATCGAGTCAAACATCGACTGGGACTACCGCTAGTTCGGCGACGACCAGCGTAGCTCCTACATCGGTAGATGTGAGCGTTGAGATCTCACCTCAAGCACAACAGTTAGCCCTAGAAAGCATTCAACAGACGACCGTTACACAAGCTTCTGACATTTCTACATTGGCCGACTCAACGGTGGCAGATCCAACGTCAGAATCTCAGTTTGGAACAAATGCAACGGTGAATAACTCCGCATTAGCAGCAGAAGTCTCCGGCACCTCAGGCGCCACATTGAATGGCACACCATCTAACTCAAGCCAAAGCGCGAGCGTTGCTTCCCAATACAATGTCAGCCCTGACACCGCTCTTGGCCAAACCATCGACTTTTCCGCTTAACACCCCAAGTTAGAGCGACTTAGCGTCGCTCTAAAAACACCCCAGCTTCAACGTGATGGGTATATGGGAATTGATCAAACATGGCGAAACGCTTAACTTCATGAGTAGAGCTCAACGCTTCCAAATTATTCTTTAGCGTCTCTGGATTACAGGAAATGTAAAGAATCTGGTCCACTTTACGCACCAACTCTACCGTTGCATCATCCAATCCAGCCCGCGGCGGATCAACCAACACCACTGATGGGTTGAGGGTATCCATACCAGCTTGTACCAGTGCCTTAGGCAACTCCCCTTCTCCATTCAAGGCGGCAGACACATCTTCACTGGCCATTTTAATCACTTGAACGTTCTTAACGCCGTTCATGGCAATATTCAAACTGGCTGAATTCACTGACACTTTGGCAATTTCAGTACCAATAACACGATCAAATCGGCGAGATAAAGGTATGGAGAAGTTTCCATTACCACAGTACATTTCTAGCAAATCGCCAGAACAGTTTTGCGTCACATCCAACGCCCATTCCAGCATCTTTTCACTGATGCCAGCATTAGGCTGAGTAAAGCTATTTTCCACCTGCTGGTAATGATACAGACGACCACCCACTCGCAAGGTTTCCATAACAAAATCGCGAGTAAGCACCTGCTTACGCTTACGGCTACGACCAATAAAGTGACACGCAGGGAACTGCTCGTTTAAAGCCACTGCAGCCTCATGCCAGGCCTCATCGATGGGCTTGTGGTACAGCATACTAATAAGCGCTTCACCCGTTGTGGTCGTTAAGAAATCCACTTGAAAAAGCTTATGACGCAGCACTGGAATGTCTCGAATGGCATCCAATAACTTAGGCATTAATTCATTAATCAACGCAGATGCCGGAATAAACTGATCGACACGAATAGGCTGACGCGGGTCGGCAGAATCAAACATGGCGTAAAATAAGTCGTCACCTTCATGCCAAATACGAAACTCTGCTCGCATCCGGTAGTGGCTTGGCGCACTTTCAAATACTTCGAGTTCTGGCAAGTTCTGATCTGCCATTAGGGCAATCAAAGTATCTTTCTTTGTTTGTAGCTGAGCATCATATTGCTCAGGCTGAATCTGGTCCGGTCTCATGCATGATTTCCGCAAGTGGTTCGTGGAGGCGCGGCATTATACAAAGAGTCCGATTGTTTTGCGAACACCTGAATCACTGCCGCTATAGGTACTCTTGTCCCAGTAGCACTTCTAATGACAAAGTCAGGGACAGAGCCGCTTCATAATCATTGTCCCTTGCATGGGCAATTTGTGGCTTCACTTCGCCAATTAACCAGTTCTCATACAAGAGCTTCTGATACTGAACAAAGTAAAGGACGGTATCAGACGTTAGATTAGGCCACCCATATTGTAGATAACTTAATTGATAGCGTAGTTTGCTGTCACGATTAAGGGCATGGGTCAGATAAAGGTTTTCTCGCCAATAGGTTTGCGAGTCAGAATCCAAATAGGTCGCCCCAAAGTCCACACCCGTACTATAGGTATCATTAATCCTTCGGTCAGCTTTAAGACTGTAACGCCCGCCATTTCCCAGAGAGTAATAGCTAAATAACGACTCCGATTGGGACCACTGCCATTGACCGGTTTTCCAAGACTGAGCGACTTTAAATCGTAGGAACGGGTCCATGGGCATATCTAACAATACCCCCAAGTCCACATTGGTATTCCACTCTTTCTTGATATAGCGTAATGCTGTGGCGACTCGAGTATTACGAGCAGACTGCAAAATGTTTTGCCCTGCTTCGTTTTCACTCACACGGTTATCTTGGGTCAGCTCATCCCCATCCGTCTCAATCACCAAGTTAAGGCGGTTTTCTGTGTTGGGCAGACGAATACGGGTATCTAGGTTAAAAAAGCCAGAAACACCGTCGCCTTCGTCAATAATAGAACCAAATCGCATACTGACGAAGCTTTGGTTAGCAACCTTGTCACGACGTCCAGAAAAGAACGAATCCAGACCGTTTGACCAGTCACTGACTTTCTCGGAGATCACTTCGTGGGTCGATAGAAACCATTCCTGTGAAGCACTCTTCAGAGTGGGCTCCAATGATTTCTGAGGTTGGGATGTGCTGTCTGCGAAAGATAAGGGACTCAGGCAGCCTATCACTGCCCAACACAACACCTTAAGAGAACACACATCCCTGTAATACAACATTTAGATATCCTGCAACATGGCACGAATCATTTTTGACGAGTTTTGCGCCGCCACGACGAGGTACTCTTCAAAACTTGCCGGAGACTCTTTGTCCGCCACATCGGATAGAGAGCGCACGACTACGAATGGTACTTCAAACTTATGACACACTTGGGCAACGGCTGCCGCTTCCATCTCTACGGCTTTCATAGAAGGGAAAAGAGCCCGTGCTTGCGCAACTCGCTCAGCTTCACACATAAACACGTCGCCAGAGCCGATCAAACCTGTTTTGGCTTTAACTTCGCCCACCTTAGCCACTGCCGCCTGGGCGATTGCAATTAATTCTGCATCTGCCGAGAAAGTCTCAGGCATACTCGGAAGCTGACCCGGCTGATAGCCAAATGCCGTGACATCCACATCGTGATGTACCACTTGGTCAGAGATGATCACATCCCCCACTTCTAATTCAGGATCAAAGCCACCAGCAGAGCCAATATTGATCACTTTAGCGGGTGCAAACTTGGTCATCAGTAGTGTCGAGGAGATAGCAGCATTAACTTTGCCGATCCCAGACTTCAGCAACACAACCTCTTTACCATCTAATTTGCCATGGTAAAAATCGCAGCCAGCTTCACTGGACTCAACGACGTCTGTCATCCACTCTTTGATCACAGCAACTTCTTCGTCCATCGCTCCGATTAAACCAATTACACTCATGTTTTTTACCTTATGTTTTAAATCGCCGACACAAATCAGCTACTTGATCTGCACTTGGGAGCGCAGCTCCCACTTCAAAATATTTTATAAAATCAGGACGCTCTAAGAAGTCCTCTACGGTCACGACAACTGACGTTTCCGGTAAATCTAGCGTCATCAGACCTTGAGCTGTGTGCTTGTCTAAAAGAAGAACAACCGTCTGGGGACTAAAGCCCAGATTGGCTTCTAAACGCTCCATATCAGGCTCTTTACGGGCGGTCACACCTTGCGCTCTCAACTCAGTTTGCCAGACTGCCTGTACTAAGGCGCTCCCCCCAACTAACAACCACTGCTGTTCACGCTTGAAACCTTCTACCAGATTGATAGTGGGCCTAGTAAAGACTTTTTGCAAAGCTCTTAACATGCCATAACTAAATAAGTGGCTGTGAGGAAGCCTAGGATATGGGTCTTCTTGTTTCACATCGCCAACGTAAAGCAGAGGTAAATCGGATGCCTCATCACACATGGTTATAAGGCGAGAAATACCTTTTTCAGCTTTGCTTTGATCCCCTACGCCGACTAACAAACCGTCATAGGGAACAAGCTGCGCCCGGCTGGAATGAAAGAATTCATCGAACGAACCAAAAACATCCAGCTCAATATTTAACCCAGTAAGTAAGGCCTTAACCTTCGCAGCACTATAAAAATCATTTTCTATGAATGCGACTACTTTGTAAGCAAGGCCGCTATTATCCTCATCAGCTCCTATCGGCTCAATCGTTGATAGTAAGGTAATACGCCCTGAGCCTTCATAAAACACCCGCCCTTTCACAAGCTTAGGCAGCACTTCTAGCAACCACGCTAGAATTGGAGTGGGTTCAGAGGCCCCCTGAACTGAAATCGTTAACTTACTTACTTGCCAATCAATCATTAGTCGACGACCGGCCATGTTGCCATTAAGACAAAGCAAAAGTGCTATTTGCAACAAACATTTATGGTCTGAACTCCAACGCGCCTTTCTCGTGGCAGCCGTTAATGGCATCCCAAGTTCAATCTCTGCTAACTGCCCAGACGACAAATGAAATATGCGCCCTACTGTCTCTAATTGCTCAATAAAAAGATCGCCTAAAGTCTGCTCAGAGGTCGCGATTTCAGCCTGGTTAGAAAGGGCGCTTAATAAACCATGAACTGCCCTTAGCCAATATTCAGGTCGAACAGCGTCAACCTCATCGTAGTCTCGATCTAATAAACTCATTTCATTTATCAAAACTTCGGGTTCGGGACGCGGACGATCCAAAGCGTTATTCGGATGTAAGTTATCGATATGCCAAGCCAAACGCCTCAACTCAGTGATATCTCTACCAACCAACATCACACCACGAAAGCCATACTCATTTACGAAAGAGTAAGTCAGCCACTCATAGATCTTGTTTACATGTTCTGCTTCTAGTTCGAAACGACCACCAAAGTCACCTTTCAAAGCGCTCTGAATGGGCTGATGGAAATCTAACGGTGCCATGTCAAAAATCGTCTTTGCAACACCATAATCAGGGAAAATAGTTTTCGCTTCTTGGTTGATAGCCGTGACGCGGGCGGACTCATCACAAAATAATATAGCTGACTGGAGGGAATCCAAGAGGAGATGCAAATGCTGCTCACCAGCTTTAAGCTGAGTTTGAAAGCGATTCATTTGCGCAATCAGAGGCTCAAATTCTTCAAAGCTTACATTAGACTTCTGTGCCATCGTAGGCATGGACGACAGGGGCCGATACATCCAGCGGCGAGCATAGTACTGCACAGACCAATACAACAGGGCTATGCCAAATACCACAGCACCACAAGCCAATAAGAACCATTGACTGACACTCCCTGACAAGGGCTGGATAAGCTTTAGCTCCACCTTAAATTTATCGACCAATGCTGGCAAAGAGAGCACGCTAGTATGACCAATAGTCACCGTCTCATCATCCAACCTCGGAAGCGTATCTTCAAATAAGGTCTTGCCTGTTAAATCTTGCAATCTCATATAGTCCACATCCGCTCCGGACATAAGATCGCTGGATAAGGCTAGGTTATTATCGAGTGAGATAAAGCCATAGAGGTAGCCTTTACTTCTGCCGACGTCATCCACAGGCAATACTTTTTTGAACACCAGCAGCTCACTACCTTCACTTGAGGTTAATCTCATCCAATAATTGAGCCGTGCTTTATTTGATAAAACATTTAACGCATCACGAGTATAAAGACGCGAGCGAGGGTCTAACATGCTCTGCCCATCCGACAGTTGCACATAGAAAAAATCTAAGCCACCAAAAAACAACACATCATGGAGCTGGAACAAGCTATCTAAATCACCCTCTTTACCTACTTGCTGGGCCAAATATTTCGCTTCAAACTCAGCACGATCTAGATAAGCCGAAAAGTTTACTTGAACCGCCAAAGCCCTTTGTTTTAACAACTGCTCCGCTTGGTCTTGGCGCGCGGCAAAATCCGTGGCCCAGAGAATGCCGATCAGCAGCAGTCCAATTAAGGTAAAAGCAAAGCCTGAATGGCGGGTAAACTGCCGCTTTAAACTCACTGAGGCCATAGGGGCCTCGAATAAATAAATGCCTGCTCGTAAATGATGTTCAACGTTTGTTCATCCATTTCTTGTGTAATCAATTGCGAGGATTCGGCATAAACCATGGGGGAAAGACGAGACTCCATATGCGCCTTGACCACTTCTGCCGTTGCTATAGCCATATTGTCATGCATACCCAAAACTGTAACCAATAAATTGGGCCTGGAAGACTCCCCTGGATACGGCGCCTGACCACTCCAGCTATTGGTATAGGAATAGGGAACTTGTGCTGCTTTGAGCGCCTCCCACACACCTAGACTGATATTCGGCGTGCAGGCAAAAATAAACTGCTCACGACCAGTGTCTTCATCATCAATGTGAAGACTGCTGTGGTCAAGGGATGACATGGCCGCTCGATACCCTTCTTCAGATGAATCCGCCACAATATAATAATCGCGAACGGATCGACCAACCGTTTCCAGAGCATTTACAAAGGTACTACATCGGCTGTCATAGAGATAAGCATCTTCCACAGTCACCACATCAATGGTTGCATCGTTACTTAGCCGACGATCCAAATAGCTGGCTAATCGCCCCATAGACTGAGAATAATCTACCCCAATATAAACTAACGGCGGATGAAAGCGCCAAACACGAAAGGGAGTGGAAACATTCAACATAATGACTTTTGGGTAATCACGTTTTAGCACACGCTCTAACTCGGGACGTAGATACTCAGTTACACTATCTATCACTAAATAATCAAAGCGTGACACTCCTACCGCGTCAAATGCCCTCACTACATCTCTCACATCGTGGCCATTGGGGAGATAGTAGACATCCAACCGATAATCAATTCGCAAGATCTGCATGCGACGCTTGAACGCAATCAGCCAGGCTTTATTTTCGATATCGCTGTCGCTACCAGAGAAAATCACGCCAATTTGAAGTGTCGCGGTTTGAAGGGAGTTTATTGGGGCCGGGAGCGAATGCACACGTACTGCGAGTTGATCAAGCAAGGCCTGTTGGCCAGGGTTTTCTTCTAAGAAGCGCTGCAGGGTGACACCTTTTTGACCGAACACGCCCCCCCAACTGATCATGGGGATCATTAAAAGCAATAGGCATAAAGAACGGACATCAAAGCGCATTGTTAGAGTACATCTCAATGGGGAATCAAGACATTCTAACGGGAACACACCTGAAATAAACTGCAGACGAAAAAAAAGCCGACTTAAAGTCAGCTTTTTTTAATTTGGTGCGGAAGGAGAGACTCGAACTCTCACGCCGTGAAGCACTGGAACCTAAATCCAGCGTGTCTACCAATTCCACCACTCCCGCTTGGAATGGCGAGCATTATAGGTTAATCAGTTTTAGGGTCAATAGTTTTTTTTCAAAATCACCTAAAAAATATGCCTAAATGCTCGCGGATACCCGTTTTAGAAGCGACGACCGTTCGCGTACTCGCCACGCTCGTAACGAATGGCCATTTCTTCCAAGTCAATTGTCTTAATACGAGACGCCTGACCTGCACAACCAAAGGCTTCATAACGATCGATACAAACTGCCTTCATAGCTTTGATACTTTCAGTCAAGTATTTACGTGGATCAAAGTTGCCTTTGTGCTCCGCCAAGCTACGGCGAATCGCGCCCGTTGCCGCCAAACGCAAATCCGTATCAATGTTTACCTTACGAACACCGTAGCGAATCGCTTTTACGATTTCTTCTACAGGTACGCCGTAAGTCTCTGGGATCTCACCACCAAACTCATTGATGATTTCCAACCAATCTTGTGGCACTGAAGACGAGCCATGCAACACGATATGAGTGTTTGGCAAGCGTTCCGCGATACGGTTAATACGCTCGATGTCCAAGATATCGCCAGTTGGTGGACGCGTGAACTTGTAGGCACCGTGGCTAGTACCAATGGCAACGGCCAAAGCATCAATACCGGTCGCTTCCACAAATTCGAAGGCTTCATCTGGGTCTGTTAGCATCTGGGAATGGTCAAGAATGCCTTCCGCACCCACGCCATCTTCTTCCCCAGCTTGGCCGGTTTCAAGTGATCCCAAACAACCTAATTCACCCTCAACAGACACACCACAAGCATGTGCAAACTCAACGGTACGACGAGTGACGTCAACATTGTAATCGTAGTCTGCTGGTGTTTTGCCGTCCGACTTCAAGGAGCCATCCATCATAACCGATGAAAAGCCAAGTTGGATCGAGCGCTGACAGATTGCTGGGCTCGTACCGTGATCCTGGTGCATGACTACCGGGATATGTGGGTAATCTTCAATCGCCGCTGCAATCAGGTGGCGAAGGAAGTGAGAGCCTGCATATTTACGCGCCCCTGCTGAGGCTTGCATGATCACTGGCGAGTTGACCTCGTCAGCGGCTTCCATGATCGCTTTGACCTGCTCCATGTTATTCACATTAAATGCAGGCAGTCCGTAATCATGCTCTGCAGCATGATCTAGCAGTTGACGCATACTTATTAAAGGCATAAAAGTTTCCTCTGACAATGAAGTATTTGGTGGTTAGCAGGCAAAGCCGTACGAATCACCCTGTGATTGTTATTCATGCGCATGTGTGTCACATGTGGCTTTCGCCTTATCGTTATATTGTCATTCTGTCTAATGACAGACCGGTCACTCTCTAAGTGTTAGTTATTATAGGGATGAGACGCTCATCTCCGTGACATCTCATCCTGCAGGGTTATCCCTGTCTTATTCAAGCATAAGCATTAAGCTTTACACTAATTTTGCGTGCATGACTCCAACATAGCAACAGCTGGAAGCACCTTTCCTTCAACAAATTCTAAGAAAGCACCACCACCAGTAGAAATGTAGGACACCTTATCCGCGATTTCGTACTTATCTACCGCGGCCAAGGTGTCACCACCACCGGCAATAGAGAAGCCATCACTGTTAGCAATCGCCATAGACAATGCTTTGGTGCCTTCACCAAACTGATCGAACTCAAACACACCGACAGGGCCGTTCCAAATGATCGTTTGCGCACTTTCTAACAAGCCAGCCAGCTTAGCCGCAGCTTTAGGGCCAATGTCCAAAATCATGTCATCAGGCGCAACATCTTTAGCATCTTTTACTGTTGCTGCTGCGTCTGCAGCGAACTCAGTGGCAACAACGACGTCTTCAGGCAAAGGAATACTGACCTTTTCCATCAAGGCTTTCGCTTGCGGGATCAAATCTTCTTCATAAAGAGATTTCCCCACTGGGAAGCCTGCAGCCGCTAGGAATGTATTGGCGATACCACCACCTACAATCAGTTGGTCCACTTTATCTGAAAGAGACTCCAATACCGTCAGCTTCGTTGAAACTTTTGAGCCACCTACGATTGCTGCCATTGGGCGAGCAGGTTTAGCCAAGGCTTTTTCAAGGGCTTCTAACTCGGCTGCTAGCAATGGTCCAGCACAGGCAACTGGCGCAAACTTACCCACACCATGGGTCGATGCTTGAGCACGGTGGGCAGTTCCAAACGCATCCATGACATAGATGTCACACAAGGCCGCCATTTTCTTAGAAAGGGCTTCGTCGTCTTTCTTTTCGCCTTTGTTGAAGCGAACGTTTTCGACTAAGACTAACTGGCCAGCAGCCACGTCGACGCCGTCTAGCCAATCTTTCACTAGGGGCACATCTTGGCCAAGTAAACCGGCCAAATGATCAGCCACCGGCTGCATCGAATACTGTTCTTCGTATTCGCCTTCCGTTGGACGGCCTAAATGGGACATCACAATCACTTTGGCACCCGCTTCCAACGCTAGCTTAAGTGTTGGCAACGCTGCACGGATGCGTGCGTCACTGGTTACTTTGCCTTCTTTTACCGGCACATTAAGGTCTTCACGAATCAACACGCGTTTGTTCGCAAGATCCAAATCGGTCATTTTAATTACGGTCATGCACGATTCCTCGTCGTTTTAAAATTGCTAGTGCTGCGCACCATCCACCAATAATTTTTGCCAATAGCAGGCCACGTCTAACATACGATTAGCGTAACCCCATTCGTTATCAAACCAACACAATAATTTAACCATATGACCATCCACCACTTGGGTCTGGGTGCCATCTACAATGACAGATCGAGGATCATGGTTAAAATCGACTGAGGCATGGGCCTCTTGGGTGTAGCCCAGCAGGTTCGCGTATTTTGAAGACGCCGCCACCTGCAGAGCCGTATTGACTTGTTCCACTGTCACAGGGTGTTCTGTTTGGATCACCATATCAATCACGGATACGTTCAAGGTCGGCACACGAATCGCGTTACAACCAATTTTACCCGCCAACTCTGGCATCAGACGGGCAATACCTCTGCCCAATCCCGTATTAACAGGAATAATGGAACTGATAGCCGACCGAGTCAGTCTCAGGTCATTGGTATGGTAAGCATCAATCACAGGCTGATCATTCATCGCCGAGTGAATCGTTTGAGTGGTGCCATGGACGACCCCAGCAAGGGACTGCAAGGTATCCAACACAGGGATCACACAGTTTGTGGTACAGGACGCCGCCGAAACAATCGTCTGTTCAGCGGTGACCTTAGATTCATTAAAACCATACACAATGGTGGCGTCTACTTCCGCATCGGCTGGTTGAGACAGTAATACACGGGGCACACCAGCATCCACAAAGCGTTGTACCTGCTCACGAGCAGAAAACGCCCCAGAACACTCCAACACTAGGTCAACATTCAGTTCTGCCCAATCAATGTCTTCAGGGGCTTTTGCGTTAGTACAAAAGATTTCGTCTTCACCGATCACTAGATTCTGACCACGTACGGAAACAGGCTTAGGAAACCGACCATGTGTAGTGTCGTATCGGGTGAGATAACTGATGGTTTCAATATCAGATAATTCGTTAATTGCGACCACATGCAAACGGTCTCGGAAGCCGTTTTCATAAATCGCACGCAGTACAGATCGACCAATTCGGCCGTAACCATTAATCGCTACTCGCAACATAGCCCTTCTATTCATGTTCTTACAACAAAAAAGAGGAGCTCAAACGCTCCTCCTTTTGCTGTGATGCCGTTAGGCTTCTAGCAGTTTACCTGCGGTTTCAACAACATTGTCTACCGTGAAGCCGAAGTGTTTCAGCAAGTCACCGCCTGGTGCAGATTCACCAAACGTACGCATGCCCACCATAGCGCCACCAAAACCAACATATTTGTACCAGTAATCCACATGCGCCGCTTCAATGGCAACACGCTTAGTGACACTGCTTGGCAAGACAGATTCTTTGTAGGCAGCATCTTGTGCATCAAACGCATCGGTAGATGGCATAGAGACAACGCGCACTTTAGTGCCTTTCTCCGCCAACACTTTTGCAGACTCAAGAGCCAATGATACTTCTGAACCAGTGGCGATCAAGATTAGCTCTGGTGTACCTTCGCAATCAGACAGCACGTAGCCACCTTTAGCGATGTCAGCAACTTGGGCCTCTGTACGCGCCAACGCAGGCAAACCTTGACGGCTGAAAACCAAAGACGTTGGACCATTGCGACGCTGAATACCCGCAGCCCAAGCCACCGCTGTTTCCGTTGCATCTGCTGGACGCCAAACGGACATATTAGGAGTCATACGTAGGTTAGCAAGCTGTTCAACTGGCTGGTGCGTTGGACCATCTTCACCTTGACCAATGGAGTCATGGGTGTAAACGAAGATATTTTGAATGCCCATCAAGGCAGACATGCGCACAGCGTTACGAGCGTATTCCATAAACATCATGAAAGTCGCGCCGTAGTTGATGAAGCCACCGTGCAAAGAAGCACCGTTCATAATACCGCTCATACCGAACTCACGCACACCGTAGAATACGTAGTTGCCGGCTGGATCTTCTTGGATACCTTTTGAACCAGACCATAGGGTCAAGTTAGAACCCGCCAAGTCAGCAGAGCCACCTAGTAATTCTGGAAGCATAGCGCCGAAAGTACCGATGGCGTTTTGTGACGCTTTACGGCTGGCGATGTTTTCGCCTTTTTCCTGACATTCTTTCACGTAGGCAGCCGCTTTTTCAGCAAAGTCTGCTGGCAATTCACCTTTGATCACACGACGTTCGAATTCTGTAGCAAGTTCTGGGTAAGCGGCCTTGTAGGCTTCAAATTGCGCTTCCCATGCAGATTGAGCCTCAGCACCTTTCGCTTTACCGTCCCAACCTTCGTATACGTCAGCAGGGATTTCAAATGGTGCATGGGGCCAACCTAGGAATTCACGTGCTGCGGCAATCTCTTCGTCACCCAATGGCGCACCGTGACAGTCGTGGGAGCCAGACTTGTTTGGAGAGCCAAAACCGATAATCGTTTTACAGCAAATCAATGTAGGTTTAGACGTTTCCGCTTTCGCGGCTTCAATTGCTGCTTTAATCGCTTCTGGATCATGACCATCAACACCTGAGATCACGTGCCAACCGTAGGACTCAAAGCGCTTAGCGGTGTCGTCAGTAAACCAACCTTCAACGTGACCGTCGATAGAGATGCCGTTGTCATCCCAGAACGCAACCAATTTACCAAGACCTAAAGTACCCGCTAAAGAACAGGCTTCATGGGAGATACCTTCCATCATACAGCCGTCACCAAGGAAGCAGTATGTGTTGTGGTCTACCACTGTGTGACCTTCACGGTTAAATTGCGCCGCCAAAGTTTTCTCTGCGATCGCCATACCTACAGCGTTACTGATACCTGCGCCCAATGGACCTGTAGTGGTTTCAACACCATCAGTGTAGCCGTACTCTGGGTGACCTGGGGTTTTAGAATGTAGCTGACGGAATTGCTTCAGGTCTTCGATTCCTAGATCGTAGCCAGATAGGTGAAGCAAAGAGTAAATCAACATGGAACCGTGACCGTTAGACAACACAAAGCGGTCACGATCAACCCACTTAGAGTTGCTCGGATTGTGTTTTAAAAAGTCATTCCAAAGCACTTCCGCAATATCGGCCATGCCCATTGGTGCACCTGGATGTCCTGATTTTGCTTTTTGAACGGCATCCATACTAAGAACGCGTATGGCATTGGCGAGTTGTTTACGAGACGGCATTGTTAATCCACTCCTGGTTACTGTACGAAATGTCATTTCATTTTCCATGCTATCTCTCTGCCATGCAACGACTCGGGGCATGATATGCCCAGTAATTAGGCAAAGAACATGAAATTGCACAAAGATGGTGGAGAGCATAACAAAAAAGCATCATAAACGCCCATCAAAACCGCCGTACTGCTTGAATTTTAGCCGCACCTAGTCCATTATTCGCACCACAGCGTCGATTTGTTTCGGCTTGCGGACGCTATATAAATTCAGCTAAACAGAAGCACAGAATGCCTGTTTAGCCCTTTAATCCAGCTAAGCGGGTTTTTTTATGCCTGTTTGGCTCTCTTGACGACCATTTGATAGAGGCACAAACATGTCAGAATATTCTCTATTTACTTCAGAATCCGTTTCTGAAGGCCATCCAGATAAAATCGCAGACCAAGTCTCCGACGCCATCCTAGATGCCATCCTTAAAGAAGACGCAGACGCTCGCGTTGCCTGTGAAACCCTTGTGAAAACAGGCATGGTTTTAGTGGCAGGAGAAGTCCGCACCAACGCTTGGGTCGACATCGAAGACATCGCCCGCGGTGTGATTCGTGAAATCGGCTACAACAGCTCAGACATGGGTTTTGACTGGGAATCTTGCGCCGTCCTAAATGCAATCGGTAAGCAGTCTGCAGACATCGCTGTGGGCGTTGACGAAGCAGACGAAAAAGAACTGGGTGCCGGTGACCAAGGCCTAATGTTCGGCTTCGCCACCAACGAAACCGATGTTCTCATGCCCGCTCCTGTGACTTACGCACACCGTTTGGTTCAACGCCAAGCAGAAGTTCGTAAAAACGGCACCTTAGATTTCCTTCGTCCAGATGCGAAAAGCCAAGTAACCTTCCGCTACGATGAGAATGGTAAGCCTTGTGCGATTGATGCCGTAGTATTGTCTACCCAGCACAGCGCTAACATTAAACAAGCGGATCTTCGTGAAGCGGTATTGGAAGAAATCATCAAGCCCGTACTTCCTGAAGAATGGCTATCAAAAGACACTAAATACTTTATCAACCCAACCGGCCAATTCATCATTGGTGGCCCTGTAGGGGACTGTGGTTTAACAGGTCGTAAGATCATCGTTGACACATACGGCGGCATGGCACGTCACGGTGGCGGTGCTTTCTCTGGTAAAGACCCATCCAAAGTAGACCGCTCAGCAGCCTATGCTGGTCGCTACGTGGCGAAAAACATTGTTGCTGCTGGCCTAGCGGACAAATGTGAGATCCAGGTGTCCTACGCTATCGGTGTTGCTGAGCCAACGTCCATCAGCATCAACACCTTTGGCACTGGCAAGGTGAGCGATGACATCATCTCTCAATTGGTTCGCGAGCACTTTGAATTGCGCCCAGCTGGCTTAATCAAGATGCTAGACCTTAAACGTCCAATCTACCTGCCAACGGCTGCATACGGACACTTTGGTCGTGAAGGGGATAACTTTACTTGGGAGCGCACGGATAAAGCCGACGCACTTCGTAAAGCCGCTGGTTTATAATTAGCTCGTTTTCCGTTATAAAAGCCCTCTCAATAGAGGGCTTTTTCATTTATGCGCATTCCACGAATATTCGTCGACCTACCACTGTCAGAACACACACTGTTTGACTTACCAGATGGTGCTTTCCAACATTGCTGTAAAGTGCTTCGACTCAAGGATGAACATCCCGTAATAGTGTTTGATGGGGCCGGTGGACAATATCGAGCCCACCTAACCAATGTTCAAAAACGCAGCGCCCAATTGGCAGTAGAGACGTTTGAAGAATTAACCAATGAATCCCCCCTACAAGTGACCATTGGCCAATCCATTTCCCGGGGGGAGCGCATGGACTATGCGGTACAAAAAGCGGTGGAAGCCGGAGTCTTCAAGATCCAGCCCCTATTCAGCGAACGGTGTGAGGTCAAACTTAACGATGCTCGCATAGAAAAGCGCGTGCAACATTGGCAACAGGTTGCTATTAGCGCAGCGGAACAATGCGGCCGAGGAATCGTGCCTGAAGTCGCCATGCCTATGCCATTAGCTAACTGGTTGCAGACCTGTGACAATATGTTGAAATTAACCCTTCATCATCACAGTGCGCGGCCAATACGAGAATACACCCTGCCTGAGTCCAAACAAGTGGCCCTTTTAATTGGCCCAGAAGGTGGCCTAACCGAGCAGGAAGTTAATCGCGCCCAAGAGGCAGAATTTCGAGCTATCGCTCTAGGTCCGAGAGTACTTAGAACCGAAACGGCTCCCGTTGTTGCCCTGACTGCATTGAACTTGCTTTGGGGCGACATCTAGACATTTACAATTTATTACATAAAACATCACTTAACCCGTACATAAACCGCCCCTTGGTTAACACTAACTCTACACACCGTGCAGCATTTTGTCATACGATGGAGGGACTTAGGATGAAAACGCAACACACTTACAGGTAAACAAAGTCATGATGCGACGCAAACAACTAGTGAGCAGTCTAGTATTAGCCTCTTCACTGGCTGCCTTTCCAGCGTTAGGGATCACGCTAGAAGAAGCAACCTACATTGCTATCGAAAATAGCCCTGAAGTTCGACAAGCTTTAGCAAGTTACCGTGAAGGCATAGAGAATACCGAAATCACTCGCCGTGGCGGCTTGTATCCGTCTATTGATTTGTCAGCAGGTCTAGGGCACGAAACCACCTATGACTACCAAGACTCAGGTGAAGATGTGGGGTTAACGCGCCGCGAACTGTCTTTAAGTCTTACCCAACCTATTTTTGATGGCTTCATGTCTAAGTTCGACACTCAACGTCTAACAGAAGAAACCGAGGCCAGCCGCTGGGGTGCGTTGATCGCCGTAGAAAATACCGCCCTAGACGTAGCCGAAGCCTATGCCAACGTATTGCGTCATCGTGAACTCGTGGATTTAGCCAACATTAACCAACAAACCCACGAGCGCATTTACGATCAGATCAAACTCAAAAGTGATGCAGGCGTGGGTCGTCAATCAGATCTTAGCCAAATCACAGCGCGACTAGCAAAGGCCAATGCCAATCGCCTTTCAGCTATTAACAATCTACAAGATGCGGAATCCACTTACAAAAAAGTAGTGGGTGAACTGCCACCGGAAGAAATGATCTATCCAGTGCCGGATCGCGACCTGATTCCAAGTTCCATGGAAGAAGCCGTTGCCGATGCGATGAAGTACAACCCCGCTATCGAAGCCGCCCGATGGGACGTGAAAGCTACCGAAAGCTTCATTAGCGCAACCGATTCCAACAAGTACCCAGAAGTTAACTTCCTACTTGAGCGCACATTTAACAACAATATTGATGGCGATGAAGGTCCTTCTGAAGACCTAACCGCAATGTTTCGTATGACCTACAACCTCTACGGTGGCAACACAGATAAGCGCCGTAAAGAAGTGGCCGTCCAGCAAAATGTTCAGGCTTCGGAAATTCAGCGTAACACCGCCCGCGAGACAGAGCTATCCGTGCGCCTTGCTTGGTCTGCCTATGAAGCCTCTTTGGGCTCTAAAGAGTATCTACGGGAATACGTCATCGCCACCAAAGAATCGCAAATCGCCTACGACAAGCAATTCCGTCTTGGTCGTCGTACCTTGCTAGACGTACTCGACAGCGAAAACGAGCTGTTTACTGCGCGCCAAGACTACGTAAACGCGGACTATGATGAACTCTTTTCTGAGTTCCGACTGTTCAATGCCAAAGGCGAGTTAATGCGCGCCTTCCGTATTTACCGCCCACCTGTACTTGGTTTTGCTGATGCTTTTGAAGAAGATGAAACGCCACCACGAGGCGCTTCCGCTATTGATGAATTAAAACAAGCGGAGACACAGATTCAAGCACCAGCGACAACAGAACCACAAAGTGCGCCGGCCCAATCTCCTGCAACAGACACAACCTCGGATGAAGACAGCTTATTCCTTGATGCTACTGAGGAAGGTCGCAGTTGGTAAAAGCGATGCCCTTGTTGTTTCCTGTATTGATAGCTTTAGTTTGGGCTGGCATGACACCAGCCCAAGCCGAGTCCCTGTTTGGCGATCGAATTACCAAGCAACAACTGCAAGACAATGATGAAGACGGTGTCATTAATGCACGGGATCTGTGCCCCAACACGCCACAGGGTGCCCGCGTGGACAACGACGGCTGTCATGAAGTCACCACAAAGCTGTTATCGGTGGAAATGAACGTCCTGTTTGACTCAGGTCGCTTTGACGTCAAACCCCTGTATTTCTCTGAAATCAAAAAAGTCGCAGACTTTTTACGATCTCAACCCAACAGCTCCGTAGTCATTGAAGGCCATACGGATGACGTGGGTAACGATGAATACAACCTTAACCTGTCACAAAACCGTGCCGACGCCATCGCTAACGTCCTGATTAACAATTTCCGCATTGCGGCCTCCCGCGTGGAAGCCATTGGCTATGGTGAAACACGCCCCATCGCCAGCAACAGCACCACCTCAGGACAAGCCCGTAACCGCCGGGTTGTAGCAGAAGTCTTTGCAAATTCGGTAAGAGACGTGGAGCGCTGGACCATATACAGCGTGGACTAGGTACGCAAACTTTTCGCGCCCTCTCCCTTATTTTTCCTTCGCTGAGTCCTTATACTGCTATACCATCCCTATTAAAATTTAGGCTTTATACTTAATTCAAAGCCACCACAGGAATCGATTCAGATGACCATTAAACTCGGCATTGTCATGGACCCTATCCAGTCCATCACCTACAAAAAAGACACGTCTCTGGCCATGCTCTGGGCTGCGGCAGAAAAAGGCTGGTCACTCCACTACATGGAACTAAAAGATATGTTCCTAGACCAAGGCAAAGCCTTTGCCATGACCAAGCCTTTATCCGTTTTCAAAGATCCAGAACATTTCTATGAACTCGGCGAAGAAGCGCCAATGGCCCTAGGAGACTTGGATGTCATCCTAATGCGCAAAGATCCGCCATTTGATAGCGAATTCATGTACAGCACCATGATCCTTGCCCAAGCCCAACGTGATGGCGCCATGGTAGTGAATGATCCAAATGCTCTGCTTGAATGCAATGAGAAGCTGTTTGCCACACGTTTCCCTCAATGCGGACCCAACGTACTAGTGACACGCCGCGCAGACTTACTAAAAGCCTTCCACAAAGAGCACAAAGACGTCATCTTTAAACCATTGGATGGCATGGGTGGCAGCTCCATCTTCCGCATTAAAGAAGACGACCCTAACGTTAGCGTTATCATCGAAACCCTAACCCAAATGGGCAACGAACAAATCATGGCGCAAAAGTTTATCCCAGAGATCAAAGATGGGGACAAGCGTATTCTGATCGTAGACGGTAAGCCTATTCCTTATGGTTTAGCACGCATTCCGGCCTCTGGCGAAACTCGTGGCAACTTAGCCGCAGGGGGACGTGGCGAAGGCCGTCCACTGACTGAGCGAGACCTTTGGATCTGTGACCAAGTGATTCCAACTTTGAAAGAAAAAGGGCTAATGTTCGTAGGGCTCGACGTGATCGGCGATTACCTAACCGAAATCAACGTCACCAGTCCAACCTGTGTCCGTGAACTCGATAACCAATACGGTCTAAACATTGCCATGACACTGATGGATGCAATCGAGGCTCGCCTGCAAGGCAACTAACCTCCATGCGCGTAGCTGACCGTTTTTCCATTACATTGTTTATCGCCATCAGCTTACACCTGATGGCGATAACCTTGGTTAACTTTGACTTCTTGTCAGAGCGGCCAGCAGCGCGCAAAACCCTTGAGGTGACACTGGTTCAACACCGATCAACACCTCCTAAAGAAGCTGACTTCATCGCCCAAGCTGACCAACAAGCAAGCGGAACGGAGCTGCACAAACAAAAGCTCACGACGACCGAAACAGCCCAATTTCGTGCCGATGATATTCAAGAAATGACGCCTCCGGTGCAACCACAGCTAGCATCCGCAGAGCCCGTTGAAGATCCCCACCTGATTTCAAGTCGTAACCAATCTGACGTATTCCGCGTATTAGAAGAGCCAGAGCAGCAAAACAAAACTCTGGAAGAGCGCTTCCTAGGGGAAACTCAAGTACCAAGCCGCCTGTCCTCGGACATCGCCACCCTAGAAGCCCTACTGGACCAGCAGCGCCAAGCCTATGCTAAGCGCCCTCGCATCCGACGCCTGACCTCCGTATCAGCTAAATCTGCGGTGGACGCCCGCTACCTAGACGATTGGCGGCGACGCATTGAGCGCATTGGTAACATTCACTACCCTGCTGAAGCCAAGCAGCGACACTTATACGGTCAACTACGTTTAGCCGTCTCAGTTTTGCCGAACGGGTACGTGAAAGACATTGAAGTCCTGCACTCATCTGGCTTCAGAGTGTTAGATGATGCCGCCATGCGTATTGTACGCTTGGCTGAACCATTTGATTCTTTTCCTACGGAACTAAAATCCGAAGTCGATCAGTTAGAAATTATCCGCACCTGGCAATTTGTCCCTGGCAACCAACTTCGCAGCCAATAATTCCTTAACGACCGTCTGTCAGTAGATAGGCTAACAGGCACAAAAAAGCCCTCACATGGAGGGCTTCTTTTAATCGTTTGACCTAGGGAAAGACTTAGTGGAACTCTGCTTCACCCATAGCCGCACGAATCTTTTTCATAGCATTCTTTTCAAGCTGACGAATACGCTCAGCAGAAACACCATACTCAGCAGCCAAATCATGCAAAGTGGCTTTTTGCTCGTTCAACCAACGACGAATCAGGATATCACGACTACGATCGTCCAGATCTAGCATGGCTTCTTCTAGACGGCGGTTAGAGTCTGCTTCCCAGTTGCCATGCTCAAGCATAGAAGCTGGGTCATAACGGGCGTCTTCTAAGAAGTTAGCAGGCGCTTGATAAGCACTGTCATCGTCATCGTCCGAGAAGGCATCAAACGCCATATCAGAAGAGCTCATACGGCCTTCCATCTGGCGCACAACTTCAGGCGTTACACCCAAGTCTTCTGCCACTGACTGTACTTCCGAGTTGCTCAACCAAGTCAAAGACTTCTTCGCACTACGTAAATTGAAAAACATCTTACGCTGGGCTTTTGTGGTCGCGACTTTCACGATACGCCAGTTTTTCAAAATAAATTCGTGGATTTCAGCCTTGATCCAATGCACAGCAAAGGACACCAGACGAACACCCACTTCGGGGTTAAACCGTTTTACAGCCTTCATTAGGCCGACGTTACCCTCTTGGATCAAATCCCCTTGATTCAACCCGTAACCAGAATAGCTTTTCGCAATATGAACGACGAAACGCAGGTGAGACATAACCAACGAACGGGCCGCTTCAAGGTCGCCTTGATAGTAAAGACGCTCTGCTAGTTCGTTTTCTTCTTCTGCTGACAAAATTGGAATGGTACCAACGGCCTGCATATATGACTCAAGGTTTTGACCCGGTGTCATCATGTCGATTGGCTGGAGAGCTTTACCCATTTCTATTTCACCTCTTAGTGTTCGTACTGAGTATGAACACATACTAGCAACAAAGTTAACACGGTATGTGCCGCAAATGTGGATAATAAAGGGGCATTCGTAAATCCAAACACCGTTTTCATCCGCAATTATTGCAGCTCTATATCTCTGATATGACGGCTCACGGCAACCCAAGAACCTACCACACCAATAGTAGCGCTAATAGTTAAACACATAATAATTTCACCTGCATTAAAACTTTGCAGTTCGAAACCCGCATGATACAGCTCAACTAATCGCTCCGCGGGCGCGCTGACCCACCAAGTCAGCAACAAGATACAAACTGTAGCAAGCACACCCCCAATCACCCCAAACCAAAACCCCATGTACAGGAATGGTCGGCGAATATAGCGATTGGTTGCTCCCACTAATTTCATCACCAAGACTTCATCACGGCGACTTTCCACGGCGGTGCGTATGGTGTTCCCCACAATCAGTAACACAGCCATCACCAATAATGCTGAGATGGCGTACACGAAGCGCTTACCGAAATTCAGAATGGTCGCCAAACGCTGCAACCATTCTGCGTCTAACTCGGCGTATTCCACCTGAGGCAGATCTTGTAGCTGATCGCGAAGTGTTTGTAGGGCTGGTAAGGTTTCTAGATCCACCAATGCCTTAGGAATCACCTTTAACACAATCGGCAAGGGGTTTTCTGGCAAGGCAGACAACACTTGTTCGTAGCCGCTGGACTGCTCGAAATAACGCAGTCCTTCTTCCTTGGAAATGTACTCCACAGAATCCACGTCGGCCCGGCCGGATAACTGATGGGATAAAGATAGAGCTTCCGTATCCTCCTGATTAGGGAAAAGATACAAGGTGATGACTGACTGCTGCTCCCAGCGGTCGGTCACTGACTGGACGTTCTTTAACAAAACGAAAAGTCCACCAGGCAAAGACAGGGAAATAGCAATCACCAGAACTGTCATAAAGCTCGCCAATGGGTAACCCAACAATCGGCTAAAGCTTTCCATTAAAACCGCTTGGTGGTTACGCATATAGCGGCCTAAATTGAAGCTCTCGGCTCCTGACCAAAGGCTTTTACGGGTCGATGTGTGCTGTTGGCGGGTCGCACCACGGCGCGTTGGGGGTGTCGGCTTTGCCATTAAGCAAACCCTCCATCGTTTACCATTCGACCTTGATTCAAGGTCAATACCCGATGGCGCATACGAGCCACTAACGCCAAGTCGTGACTGGCCACCAATACGGTGACGCCGACACGATTAAACTCTTGGAACAGATTCATGATTTCAGACGATAACCTAGGGTCTAGGTTACCCGTAGGCTCATCCGCCAATAATAGTTGCGGCTTATTAACCACTGCTCGGGCAATACCAATACGCTGCTGCTCACCGCCGGATAGAGCCATTGGGTTAAGTTTTTCTTTTCCCAATAAGCCCACTTTATCCAATGCTGCACGCACACGCTTACCGGTTTGATCAGGGTCAGCGCCACTGACTTGTAAAGGCAAAGCCACATTATGGAAGACACTACGATCAAACAGCAGTTGGTGGTTTTGAAACACCACCCCAACTCGACGTCTATGGTATGGAATCGCCTGTTTGCCTAGGGTGCGCAAGTCCACACCATCCACTAGGATTTTCCCATAGCTCTGGCGTTCAATCATCATAATGAGTTTCATCAAGGTACTCTTACCTGCACCCGAGTGCCCAGTCAAAAACGCCATTTCTCCTTGGCGTAAATGAAAGTTCACCTGCGACAAAGCTTCTTGGCCAGTGTCGTACTTTTTACCTACTTGTTGAAACTCAATTTCCACACAAACTTCCCGTTTTCAGTGTTAGTGGTTAACTGTTACTCACTATCGAACAAGGCGTCAACAAATTCTTGGGATTTGAACGGACGCAGATCATCCACTTGTTCACCCACTCCGATGTAGCGAATTGGTAGACCAAACTGTTTCGCAATGGCGAAGATAATGCCACCTTTTGCGGTACCATCCAGCTTGGTTAACGTAATACCTGACACACCAACGGCTTCGGTGAAGAGCTTGGCTTGGCTCAAGGCGTTTTGTCCGGTGCCTGCATCCAGCACCAACATCACTTCATGGGGCGCTTCCACATCTAGCTTCTTCATAACTCGAACCACTTTCTCAAGTTCGCTCATGAGGTTCGCTTTATTTTGCAAACGACCTGCGGTGTCAGCAATCACCACATCTACCCCACGGGCTTTAGCGGATTCGATGGCATCGTAAATCACTGACGCAGAATCAGCACCGGTATGTTGTGCGACAACAGGAACATTGTTACGTTCCCCCCAGACTTGGAGCTGCTCCACTGCAGCAGCACGGAAGGTATCTCCGGCCGCCAACATCACACTCTTACCATCCGCTTGATATTTCTTCGCTAATTTACCAATGGTAGTGGTTTTACCCACCCCATTAACCCCAACCATCAGGATCACAAACGGGCCATCAGCCTTAGTTGGATTCAGCTCCTGCTCGGAGTTACGAAGAATGTGGTTAAGCTCATCCTTTAGCGTCGCCAATACCCCAGGGCCATCTTTCAACTCTTTACGGTTCAACTTCTCTGTCAATGTCCCCATTAGCTCTGTGGTAGCGTCCATCCCCACATCCGCCATAAGAAGCTGAGTTTCGAGCTCTTCTAGCAGGTCATCATCGATTTTCTTGCTGCCCAATACGATGCTAGACAACCCCGATCCAAGACCATTTCGTGTACGAGATAACCCAGCCTTAATACGCTGGGACCAAGATAAGCTAGGTGCCGCTGGCGTTTGTTCCAAAGGAGCAGGCTCAGTGGCCTTTGGCTCAGGGTTAAGGGCTGGCTCAGGCTTAACCTCTGTTTCCACCGGCTCAGGGGGATCAACTTGAGCTGACTGGGCTTCTGCAACGTCAGCCTTGTTGTCCTTAGAGGCAGGAGATAGGGGTTCTTCTGTCTGTTCTACTTCGTTTACGGAAGACTCTTCTGGCGTCTTGTCTTTGCCAGCTTTGATGTCCGCATCCATCCCCTTTATCACTTTGCGTTTTATCACAAACGCAATAATGGCCAAGATGGCACCGATAACGATCGGAGCAAAACGCGCGTACTCGCCGAAATACGGCGTTAGGTAAGCAATAATCTGGTTAACAAATTCCATTCACATCTCTCTAGATCTGCCCCGTTTAAGGGGATATGGGCAACAGCACCTACTCTCAAAACCTGCGTAAATGCCTTAAAAGCGGTGATTTTAGCATCATTCCTATTGGCAAAAAGCCCCACTTTCGTGGAAAAATGCATATCAAACCTCTGATCATGCGACATTTTTTATGATTAAACGCGATAAACCCTTGTTTAGCCGCCCAGTACTAGCGGTCATCATAGTTGCTTGCACACTGGCTATTTGGCTGCTCAACCTTACTGCGCCTCATACTCAGTTGGCGACACCAAATATTGAAACTTGGCAAACCGAGTCAGACATCCCAGTTTATTGGGTAAACCAAGGTATTTGGGAGGGCCAGGATAAGCTAGCGATTTCTTTTGTCTTTCAAGGGGATACTCGTAACGCGCCACTCACCGCTGCCACCTTGGGGATGATGCTTGGCCCTAGCCTACCTCTTAGCACGGCCACCATTAACCAGCGCTTAGCCCCTGCAGCGGCCAGCGTTGATAGCAGTTTTGATCATCTTCAACAGACTCTGAATGTCACCTTAAGTAGCCAACCACAATACCTAGCGCCCGCCTTGAAGGTGTTAGACACTTGGTTTAATAACACCCAACTCAAAGCCACACCCCTGGAAACTTGGCAACGCCAATACACCCCCGACCCTGCCGAGCAACAGCTTTGGCAGCAATTTTTCTACGCGCCGGACGCCCCCTTTTCACAGCCAAAACAAGCACTCACCTTAGAAGATATAAACACCTATTTGCAGCATCTAAAAGCTCACGTGTCCCACATTTTAATCGCAGGCGCCATGGACGAAAACGCTCAGCGGGTCTTGGCGAGGGGGCTTTCATCTATGACGAAATCATTGCAGCATAACCTTTACCCTGTCTCTTGGCAGCTCCCTACCCAGCCAGCTACCGCAATATTGGGCAACAATGACCTCAGCGCCATCTATGGCGTTGTGGCAATGGAGCCCTTAGCTTCTGTAGAAGACTGGCTAGCACAGCAAATCTGGGTACGAGATATGTTGCAAGCACAGCAGGATCAGGTCGGTAGCCAGGTGCCCCAATGGGAGCTGCACTTAGGTCGCCAACTTGCCTACGCCAATTGGCAGATAGACGTGCCAACTCAAGTGTTTATAGACGACCAACAACCCTTAACAGCTGCATCCAGCTGGTTCGCCAGCGAAAAGCTACCTAGCTACACAGACACTGGACGTTTTAACGAACTGAAAGCCCAGCTTTTGAATCAACTGGAAGCCTTGGCCAAGAACCCTAGCTGGTGGGCCATCATGGGCACCCGTGTTGCCTTGCCAGACAGTCCACTGTCTCTTGAAACTTTCAGCAAAAGCTACAGTGACGCGGCGAACTCTTTTACAATAGAGCAATATCAGCAGCATATTGATGCGCTCCTAATACCGTCCTCGCGACAAGAAGTTCAGGTCAAACAATGAAGAAGCCTTCAGGCAAACGCTCAACCTCAAAATCCGCCTCCCACTCAAAACTTCGCATTATTGGCGGAGAGTGGCGTTCACGCCAATTACCGATTCCAAACATCGAAGGATTAAGGCCTACCACTGACCGTGTTCGAGAGACAGTATTCAACTGGCTTAACTTCGATATTCCTGGGGCCTCTTGTTTGGACTTATTCTGTGGTTCAGGGGCACTCGGCTTTGAAGCGCTCTCCCGTGGTGCAAAAGACTGTACCTTTGTAGAACTAAATCGCTCCGTTTCGGAGCAAATCAAAACAAACCTAAAAACCCTACAGGCCCATAATGGAAGTGTTATCAATACCGATGCCACAACCTTTTTGCGACAACCTGCGACCGGGTTTGATGTGGTTTTCTTGGATCCGCCCTTTCGCAAGGACTTGTTAGATCAAGTTATTCCTCTGCTGACATCTGGTTGGATCAAGCCTCAAGGCTACATCTACATTGAAAGAGAAAGTGAGAAGTCCCTTGAGTTACCGGACAACTGGCAGCTAGAAAAAGAAAAAGTCGCGGGACAGCTGACGTTTTCTTTGTACCGCAACGCCTGACCTACCTCACCGCTCCTATGGCACGTTTTTATTACCATAAAAACGTGCACAGATATTGCACAGCCCTGTTCACCAGAACATGACTCTCTTTATATAGGTGCGGTTGTATTATGCTCAAGAATCTCTCGTTTCGTGCAAAACTCATCATCTTATTATTGTGCGCCATTATTGGCTTCGCCTTGGTCACTTGGACTGCCATCCAAGGCATGCATTCCCAAAAGCAGGCAAACGCTCAGCTGCGTGTGTTTGGTAGCATTCAAACCAGCGTTGACCGAATGAGCTTAGGCATTCTAGAGGCAGCTGACCGACTTCGCGGTCTAAACAATGACACTTACGAAGCCTATGCCAATGATCTAAAAGCGCAAAAAGCGGCTGACCTACAAGCTTTAAGCGATAGCATTGAACGCGCCCAAAGTGATCAACTGATCAATGCGCTGCAAGCCTCACAAGATGAACTGTCTCGCTACGCTGACGCGCTACTGGAGCTCGCCTACCAACGTAGTGTCATTGGCTTCGACAACAGCTCCGGCTTGAAGGGACAAATCACTTCTCTCGGCAACAAAATTAGTAATGATATTGCCGCTCTCAGCCTACTGAAAAGGGAGTTCGTCAACGTACGTAAAGCAGAAGGCACCTACTTAAGCAGCCCAAGTCCGGAAGTCCTTGCAGAATTAGACGCCAGCTATGAGCGCTTTATGGCACGGGTAGACAACTTTGGTTTCCAAGATACCCATGGGCAAACCGCGGCCCAGTACCACGATGCCATTCTTGCTTATGGCTCAGCCTTCAGTGCTTTAGATGCCGCTGAAACCACCTTCGATGCAGAAAAAGACGCTTTCGCCGAAACACAAGTCGCCCTAGCGGATCTACTGACCACTTATATCATCGCTGCGGAAAACGAGGCAGAAGCCAGCAGTGATCAATCTTTAATAGCCCTCCTCGGCGTCAGTGTGGCCGTGTCTATTGTCTCCATTCTGCTAATGCTAAGTATTGGCCGTAGCGCCCGAAACACCCTTAACCGTGTAATTGCTGACTTAACAAAAGTAAAAGACGGCGACATGACCTCCAAAGCAGTGATCAACGATAAACGCAACGACGAGTTCGATGCCCTCAGTCGCTCCCTCAATGAAATGACTGGCGGCCTTGGCAATGTCTTATCCGAAGTCGTGATCACCACCGGTAGTGTCGGCACCATGATCACAGGATTAAGCCAAGCCATTGGCAATATTGCCGACAACAACCGCTCGGTTAACCAACGTACTAACTCCTTAGCGGAGTCCACTGACGACATCTCTACCCGCATCACCACCTTGTCGACCACCACTGACAACCTACGAGAGCACTCCAGCGAAACCTATCAATCCGCGAAAGCCGGTGCAAAAACCATCCGCGAGGTATTAGACAACCTGAAAGACACGGTAGAAGCGGTTAACCTGACAAGCCAAGAGTTAAATGAACTGGGCCGTTTGTCCACGGACATCGACAACGTGATCAACATGATCAATGACCTTGCCAACCAAACCAACCTACTCGCCCTTAACGCCGCCATTGAAGCCGCCCGTGCAGGGGAAGCAGGACGAGGCTTCTCTGTGGTAGCGGACGAAGTCCGCTCTTTGGCAGAAAAAACCGTGGATGCGACGTCTAAAATCACAGACATAGTCGGCACTATTCAGTCGTCTACCCAGTCCGCCATTAGCACTATGGAAAAAGGCCAACAGCGCCTAAGCGTCATTGAACAAAGTGGTAACGAAGCAGAAGAAGCCATGCGCACCATAGAAACCAATGCGCAAACCAGCTATCAAGCGTCCGATGAGATGGCCGCTTCCATTCAAGATGTGGCGTCAACAGCGGTGGAAATGAGTACCGAAATGGAACAGATCGCCCAGCAACTAAGGGAAGACACCAGCTCCATTGAACAGATCGTGGGGAACGCTCGCCAGATCCATGATATGGCCAATACCTTAGCCGATAAAACCCGCGTCTTTACCCTGTCCTAAAAGCCCATCATTAACACGCCAGCCTGTCTGAGCAGGCTGGCTTTTAACCACTCTCTCTTGATGCCACACAGCGCAAACGCTAGACTGTGCGTCCATTTACCATGATTCCATTGGCCGCAATACTTTGCGGTGTTTTCGCTTTCATTCATCAGGAAACGTACAACCTATGCCGGATACCCTTCCTGCCGACTCAGTAGGGCTCGTGTCACCAAAAGTGGCCCAGTTTGATGAGCCGCTGATTCTCGCTTGTGGCCAAACGCTGCCAACCTATCAGCTTATCTACGAAACCTACGGCACGCTTAATGCGGATGCCAGCAATGCGATTTTGATTTGTCACGCCTTGAGCGGTGACCATCACGCGGCCGGCTATCATTCCATGGAAGACCGTAAACCCGGCTGGTGGGACAGCGCTATTGGCCCAGGCAAACCCATCGATACCAACGTTTTCTTTGTCATCAGCCTTAACAATCTAGGCGGCTGTTGTGGTAGCACAGGGCCCACTACGGTCAACCCAGCCACAGGCAAAGTTTGGGGAGCAGAGTTTCCATTTGTCACCGTGGAAGACTGGGTTGAGAGCCAAGCTCGCCTAGCCGATCGACTAGGGATCAAAACCTTTGCTGCCATTGTCGGAGGCAGCTTGGGCGGTATGCAGGTACTGGAATGGAGCATCCGTTATCCAGATCGTTTGCAAGGGGCGGCGATCATTGCCTCGGCGCCTAAACTATCAACGCAAAACATTGCCTTTAATGAAGTGGCTCGTCAGTCCATTCGCCGTGACCCAGAATTCTTCGATGGGCAATATGTGGAACACAATGCTGTCCCCACCAATGGCCTTGGCTTAGCCCGCATGCTTGGTCACATTACTTACTTGTCTGATGATTCCATGGGTAACAAGTTTGGCCGTCAGATGCGTCATGATGCCTACCAGTACAACTATGAAATCGAATTTGAAGTGGAAAGCTACCTGCGTTATCAAGGGGAAGCCTTCACCAAACGTTTTGACGCCAATACCTATATGCTGATGACCAAGGCATTGGATTACTTCGATCCAGCTGCTAGAGAAGGTGGCGATTTAGCCAAGGTACTTTCTAAGGCTCAATGTGAGTTCTTATTGGTGTCCTTCACCACGGATTGGCGCTTTGCCCCAGAACGTAGTGAAGAAATCGTCGACGCCTTGATACGCTCTGACAAACACGTCACCTACACCAAGATTGACTCCATCGAAGGCCATGACGCCTTTTTGTTCCCGATTCCCCGCTACATGGCGGCGATGCGTGGCTTTTTAGGCCGCATTGCAAAACGTCTACCAAAGGAGAATGTCTAAATGCGCGCTGACCTCGAATTAATCAGTGACTGGATCGCTAAAGACTCGCGAGTACTCGACCTTGGCTGTGGCAATGGCGCTCTGTTAGAACACCTAGCGGAGCATAAGAACACCACCGGCTATGGACTCGAAATCGATGCAGAGAACATTAACTTCTGTATTGAAAAAGGCATTCCGGTGTTAGAGCAAGACATCGACGAAGGCTTACAGAACTTTGATTTGCAAAGTTTTGACGTGGTCGTCATGGCCCACGCCCTGCAGCAATTCCGACGCCCTGATCTATTGTTAGATGAGATGTTGCGCATTGGTAAAGAAGCCATCATCACTTTCCCAAACTTCGGTCATTGGCGTAACCGCATTCACCTAGGCATCAAGGGGCATATGCCCGTGTCTGAGTTTTTGCCTTATAACTGGTATGACACACCGAACATCCACTTCTGTACTTTCAACGATTTTCGCGACTTATGTCAGCAGAAAGACTTAAAAGTACTACGCTGGGCCGCCGTTGACGGACAATTACGAGATCATTGGTGGACTCGCATGATGCCTAACCTTTTCAGCGAAACGGCCATCTTTCACGTTAGCCGTTAATATAGAGATCTACCCATGAGCCAAACCATTGTGCTTGCCAGCAATAACGCGGGCAAAATAAAAGAATTCAACCGACTGTTTGATGCCTTTGATGTGGAAGTAAAACCTCAAGGTGACTTCAAAGTGGAAGACGCAGACGAGACCGGTTTAACCTTTATTGAAAACGCCATCATCAAAGCCCGCCATGCCTGCGAAAAGACAGGTTTACCAGCTTTGGCGGACGATTCGGGTATTGAAGTGGACTACTTAAATGGCGCACCAGGCATATACTCCGCTCGTTTTGCAGGCGGCCACGGGGATAACGAAGCCAACAACGCCCTACTACTCGAAAAGCTAGCAGGGGTTCCCGCAGAGCAACGTACCGCACGCTTCCATTGCGTCTTAGCTTTCATGCGTCACAAAGATGATCCGACCCCCATTATTGCCCACGGCAGCTGGGAAGGTCGCATTTTAGAATCTGCAGAAGGGGTGGAAGGATTTGGCTATGACCCTATCTTTTATGTACCCGAAAAAGGCTGCAGCTCTGCAAGCCTGTCCAAAGATGAAAAAAACCAGCTGAGCCATCGAGCGAAAGCTCTAACGCAACTGTTTGATGCGCTACAAGCAGGCAACATTCTGTCATGAGCGCCCTGCCGCCTTTAAGCCTCTACATTCACGTCC
The DNA here is from genome assembly GCF_055388305.1 of Marinomonas vaga. NCBI lineage: Bacteria > Pseudomonadati > Pseudomonadota > Gammaproteobacteria > Oceanospirillales > Oceanospirillaceae > Marinomonas > Marinomonas vaga. The sequence goes on along the minus strand of NZ_AP043903.1, from coordinate 1,320,502 downwards.
CTTGGTGCGTACGTAAGTGCCCGTACTGTGACTTCAACTCCCACCAAGCGGACCGTTTTGAAGAGCAAGGTAAGCTGCCCGAGCAGGCCTACTTGGATCAGCTACTGGCAGATTTAGAAGTTGACCTGCCTTACGTGGCAGATCGCCCCATTCAAACAGCTTTTATTGGCGGCGGCACGCCCAGCCTCATGAGCGCAGATTTTTATTACCAATTAATGGATGCCCTGCGCAGCAAACTGACTTGGGTGGACAATGCCGAAATCACCATGGAAGCGAACCCCGGCACCTTCGAACAAGAAAAGTTCGCCCACTTTCGTCAAGCGGGGATTAATCGCCTTTCCATTGGTATCCAAAGTTTTCAGCCAAACCTGTTGAAAACCTTAGGAAGAATCCACAATCGCGAAGAAGCCTTGCACGCTGTGGATAAGTCACGGGCCGCTGGATTCGATAACATCAACTTAGACCTGATGCATGGTTTGCCGGATCAAACCACCGCCATGGCTCTGGAAGATCTGCAACTCGCCATCGATTTGAACCCTGAGCACCTGTCTTGGTATCAACTGACCATTGAGCCCAATACTGAGTTCTATCGTCGACCGCCCACCTTGCCAGAAGACAATACCCTATGGAATATCCAAGACGAAGGGTTAGCACTACTGGAGCAAAAGGGTTATCACCAGTACGAAGTTTCCGCCAATGCAAAAGCGGGGCGTGAAGCCAAACACAATCTCAATTACTGGCGATTTGGGGATTATCTAGGGATTGGCGCTGGCGCCCACGGTAAAATCACCCTGCCCGATGGGCAGATTTTTCGTACCCGCAAAACTCGCCACCCAAATCATTACCTGAGCAATTTGCCTGAAGCCTTATGCATCAAAGACGCCATTGAGCCAGAAGATTTGCCTTTAGAGTTCATGATGAATCGCTTACGCTTGTTTGAAAGTTTCCCCCTAAAAGCCTTTGAGCAATATGGTTATCGCCCTGTACCAGCCGTGTTAAAAAGCGCCTGTGAGATTGCCGCAACCCGCGGATTATTAAGTGAAAACTTATGGAAAAATGGAATAATAAGCACCACAGAAAAGGGTAAATTATTCCTCAATGAGTTACTCGAACTTTTCTTGCCAGAATAATACTTACACTTACAATAATTTGACATCTAAGTATTTTGCTGTCATTCTGCCTTCCATCAGGTTGTTTTATAGGCGATCTTATATGACAACCTTGAACGTTTTGGCGATTTTTTAGCCAAGTTGAAGTGTCAAAGCTTCTATTTCAATCAGGCCTTTGCCTGTACATGTGCGTCCCTCAGCACACTTTTGTGAATAGTTTTACTCGCTTCGTTAGAGTAAAAGCACAGCGACAATTGGAATGGTTGTTTTTAGGCAGCGTCGAAACGTGACTCTCTCCTTTGCCGTCATTCCAATTGTTACCATCTTAATAATTGGGAGATAAAAGATGAGTAATACTACTCCGCCAAAAGGGCGGGAAGAGTACAGCACATCCTACAAGGTCGGACAGGATAACGTTCAGTTCCTTGGCTTAGATGTACACAATCCAGTCTTCGGCATCAGTGCCCTAATCATTTTAGCCTTCGTTATTGGCTCTATCGTTTTCCCTGGTGACGCCAAAGAGCTTTTAATGGCCGCTCGCGGTTGGTCAATCAACAACTTCGATTGGTTCTTTGCCATTTCTGGTAACCTATTTGTTTTATTCTGTTTAGTCTTAATCGTTCTCCCAATGGGTAAAATCCGATTAGGCGGTACAGAAGCCAAATCCGAACACTCTACGATAGCCTGGTTCTGTATGCTGTTTGCAGCAGGTATGGGTATTGGTTTGATGTTCTGGAGTGTGGCAGAACCTGTGGCTTACTACACAGGCTGGTACGGCACACCGCTTAATGTGGAAGCAAATACTCCTGAAGCGGCTCGCTTAGCAATGGGTGCAACCATGTTCCACTGGGGTCTACACCCATGGGCCATCTATGCGGTTGTGGCTTTGTCCCTCGCTTTCTTCGCGTACAACAAAGGTTTGCCTTTAACCATCCGTTCTGCGTTCTACCCACTTTTCGGTGAGCGTGTCTGGGGTACTTTGGGCCACTTTGTCGACATCCTATCGGTAATTGCGACCATCTTTGGTTTGGCAACATCCCTAGGGTTTGGCGCACAGCAAGCAACGTCTGGTTTACATTTCCTATTTGGTTTACCAAACACGCTAGCCACTCAGATCTGTGTCATCATCGCTGTTACCGGTGTTGCCATTATTTCGGTTGCTCGTGGTCTAGACGGTGGTGTGAAGCTGCTTTCGAACGTTAACATGATCATTGCAGCAGTATTGGCTTTGTTCATCGTGATCGTTGGTCATACGGGTGCCATCTTCGCTGCCATTGGTAGTTTCTTCCTAGGCTATGTTGAAAACATTATTCCTCTAAGTAACTGGATTGGTCGTGATGACCAAACCTTCTACCACGGCTGGACAATCTTCTACTGGGCTTGGTGGATTAGCTGGTCACCATTTGTTGGTATGTTTATCGCCCGCGTATCTCGTGGCCGTACCGTACGTGAGTTCATCATTGCCGTATTGCTTGTACCGACTGCCGTATCCCTTGTGTGGATGGCGATCTTCGGTGGCTCTGCTATCGAGCAAGTAGAAAACGGTGTAGGTGCTCTGTCAGGTGGTATCTCAGAAGTATCGTTGGCCATGTTCCAAATGTTTGAGCAGTTGCCACTTACCTCTGTGATTTCATTTGTGGGTATCGTATTGGTCTTGGTGTTCTTCGTGACCTCTTCTGACTCTGGTTCACTGGTTATCGATGGCATCACTGCCGGTGGTAAGACAGATGCACCTATGTCTCAGCGTATTTTCTGGGCTGTGATGGAAGGTATTATTGCGATTGCCTTGTTGGTAGGCGGTGGCTCCGACGCCTTGACCGCCATCCAAGCTGCGGCGATTACCATAGGTCTACCGTTTACCTTGTTGATGCTGGTTATGTGTGTCAGCTTGTTTATCGGCCTAAAACAAGACCTTAAATTTGTCGGGAAATAATCGTTCCTAACAAATTACCTTCGCAAAGGCGGGCTTAGCTCGCCTTTGTTGCGTTTGGGGAGCCCTTAGATTAGAATTGCTTCACCTCTTAAGGGAGTAATCTTCTTCCTATCTGTGAAGATCCTCTGTCAACATAATTGAGCCTCAAGCTCATGGCAGGAGAGTCCTAGAGCCTTAGCGCTTCGGATTGATGAGACTTAAGACGATGACTTGGCTCAGGTGGGCACAGGTTCATTGTCTTATGTTTAATCGCCCACCACGGAAACACAAATGGAAGCCTTACTAACCTCAATTTCAACTGTCGCACTGGCAGAAATGGGTGATAAAACCCAGCTTCTGGCACTCTTTCTTGCGACACGATTCTCTTCTAAATTTCAAATCGTTCTTGGTATTCTTGCCGCGACTATTCTTAACCACTTAGCTTCGGCATGGTTTGGCGCACAAGTTGCTGACTGGGTGCCTGAAGGTTGGGTAAATTGGTTAGTCGGTGCTAGCTTTATAGCAGTAGGCTTATGGATCTTGATCCCTGATAAGGATGACAGTGAAGAAAGCAACGTTATGAAATCTGGTGCGTTTATTGCGACGTTTGTTCTCTTTTTCCTAGCGGAAATCGGTGACAAGACACAATTGGCCACCGTTATACTTGGGGCTAACTATCAATCAGTACTTTGGGTGACCGTGGGCTCAACCATAGGTATGCTGTTAGCAAACGTACCTGTCGTGTTTGCAGGTAACTGGTTAATGCAACGCATCAACCCGGCGAAAACACGAATCGCTGCTTGTATTCTATTTGTCGTACTGGGTATTAGCGCGATCATTTATCCAGTCATGTAATTACGAGGATATTATGGACATTGAACTCTCGGAAATATTGGACACCCTTTGTGAGTACGCACCGTTTGCGGACCTAAAAGACGAACCCATCTTGCAAGAGATGGTAAAAGACATCGAAATCCAATACCTCCGAGCGGGACAATGGGCCATCGCCCCTGAAGAACGGAATGAAACGTTATTCTTCATTCGCAGCGGCGCAGTAGAGTCCAAGGGCAGAGAGGGCAAGCTACTGCGACGCATGCATGAAGGTGACATCTTCGGATCTTCGTCACTGCTCCGAGGGGGTAAGTCTTCACAAACCATGCGCGCTTTAGAGGACACACTCCTCTATCGCATTCCGGCACGTTGGTTTATTCAGTTTTATACGGATTTCGACGCATTTTCTGACTTCTTTGAAGTATCTCGAGAAGTACGTTTGAAAGCCGCCATGGACAGCCAGTCCTCAGACTTGTCGTTAATGACCTGTCCAATTCACAGTCTCTTACGCCGTCAGCCCATCACCGCTGATCAAAGCGTTGATATTATGACCGCCGCTAACATCATGGCTGAGGAGCGAGTCTCCTCATTACTGATTACCGAAAACGATATGCTGGTGGGCATTTTAACCGACCGGGATTTACGCAACCGAGTAGTGGCAAAGGGTTTGCCTTTCGACACGGGTGTCAGCACCGTCATGACCCGTGATCCTATCTCCGTGGACGCGGGGGATTTTGCCTCTGAAGCCGTGTTAAAAATGATGTCAGCAAACATTCACCATTTGCCTGTGCTCAAGAAAGACCGCCCTATTGGTGTCATCAGCACCGGTGACTTGGTGCAACGGGAAAGCCATGGCTCCATCTATGTCATCAGCGATATTTTCAAACAAGAAAGCATCGAAGGCCTGGTCAGCATCAGTAAAAAAATGACTCACACTTTCACTCAGCTGGTGAATGCAGATGCCAACACACAAATGATCGGCAACGCTTTGTCCCACATTGGCGTCGCATTTGTGAAGCGTCTATTACAGCTGGGTGAGCAACAGCTTGGTCCAGCGCCAGTCCCCTACTGTTTCTTGGCCCTAGGCTCCCAAGCTCGGGAAGAGCAAACCATTAGCACCGACCAAGACAATGCCATGATCTTAAGTGATCGTTATAACGAAGCAGAGCACGGCGATTACTTCCGGGAGCTGAGCGAATACGTTTGTAACAACTTAGACAAATGCGGCTATCCGCTTTGTACTGGGGAGATCATGGCCATGAACCCCAAATGGCGTATGACTCTTTCTCAATGGAAAGAGCAATTCTCTGAGTGGATCCTCAAGCCAAAAGCAGAAGCTCTACTGCATCTGTCGATCTTCTTTGACCTACGGGGCATTTATGGGGATAAGATGTTCGCCAAGCAGCTTAATCGTCACATTCGCGAACAGGCCCAAAGCCACAAAGGTTTCTTATCTGCCTTGGCGCGCAACGCTAACCAACGCACGCCACCGCTAGGGTTCTTCCGTCAATTTGTATTGGATGATGAAGGCAAACAGTCCCGTACCTTTAACCTAAAAGGTCGTGGTATTGCTCCGATTTGTGATTTGGTGCGGGTACATGCCTTGGCACTAGGGTCTTCTAAGCTCAATACCTTCGAACGCTTGGAAGACATCGAAGAAGCGGGGGTGATGCCAGACGGCAGAGCACGAGACTTGATCCTCGCCTTGGAAATGATTGGCATGGTGCGTATCAAAAACCAAAAGTCTCAAATCGAGAACGGTGAAGAACCTGATAACAAGGTTGACCCAGAAACGCTTTCAGCCTTCGAGAAGCGCCATTTGAGGGACGCTTTTAACATTGTTTCGCGTCAGCAAGAGTTCTTGAAATACCGCTATCCAGGGAAGGGTTAGTTCCACATTATGCAATCACCTTATGAAACACCCGATGATTGGCAGGCGACCTTCGCACAGCTTGCCAAAGAAGTGCAAACGCCTGAGCTTAAAGCGTTTTATGAAGCCGGAGCCGCTCGTTTTGATGGCAATCTCCAAGAGGCGCCGCTGGTAGCATTAGACATTGAAACCACTGGACTGGACCCTGATACGGACGACATTGTGAGCATTGGTTTAGTGGATATGACATTGGATCGTATTCCTCTCAATCAAGCCCGCTATTGGCTCGCTAAGCCCCATGGTCCACTGACAGCAGAATCCGTTACCATTCATGAAATCACCCATGAAGAGATCAAGGATGCCCCGCGACTTTCCAGCTTTTTGGACGACGTTTTAGAGGCGATCGCCGGTAAAGTGGTGGTGGTCCATTGCGCCGCTATTGAACGCCCGTTTCTTTATCAAGCGGCACAAAAATACTTCGGTGAGCCATTACTGTTTCCCATGGTAGATACCATGGCCCTTGAGGCGGCCATCATCCACAAACCTTGGTGGAAACGCTTTGGTAGACAACCTTCCGTCCGTTTAGATGCTTGTCGCCAGCGCTACAATCTCCCCCGCTACCGCGCCCATCAAGCCTTGATTGATGCCATCTCTTGCGCAGAGCTTTTGCAAGCGCAAGCAGCACACCACTTAGATGTCGAGCGCCCCCTAAAGGATTATTACTGCTAACCATTCCTCGGTTCACAATAACACGCTAGAGTGCGGGACAACTTTCCCGCACCACTAGTTGGGTTTCAAGCTCCACATCTTTTGACTCACGCAAACCTAAAAAAATCTCCGCGGCAATGCGGCCTTTGGCAACAGTCTGCTGATACACAGTAGTAATGGAAGGATGGAAAGTCTCGCTTTCTGGAATGCCATCGAATCCCACCACTTGCAGATCTTCCGGTACGCGAAGGCCCATTTGCAATGCTGTCTGAAGCGCCGCCAAAGCAATCCGATCACTCATGCAAAGTAATAACTGAGGGCGATTAGCCATGGTGAGGGCTTCTCTAGCCGCTTGATAAGCCAACTTATGATCGTTATGGGGAATGTTCCAGATCAACTCTGGAGGCAGCTCTACTTGAGCTTCTTGCAAGGCCCTGCGATAGCCCGCCAGACGCTGAATCGAGATTGACGCCGCCGCATCAAACAGCTCGTCATCACGTATGCGACACACTCGATCCGTTTCTAATAAGGCTAATCCCAATATCGCAATATGCTCAGGCTGATGCACTAGAGCATGCTTGGCAATGTCGTAGGCGCCCTTTTCATTGGTCACATTCACCGATGGGGTGCCGGGAATGGCACTGTCGACCGTAACCACATTTTTGCGCGCATCTAACCAAGGCGCACTATGGTACTGCTGGGGCTTGTGTCCATAGACGATAAAGCCATCCACCATGGACGACTGCATGCGCGTTTGCACATCCTGCTTGGCTTCTGTCGCGGACAACAGCAGCATGTTGTAATCATTGGCTTCAAAGACTTCCGCCATACCTGTAATAAACTGATTGGCAACCGGATCAGACAGGGAATAACTCAGCTCGTCCGATAGGACTATCCCCACAATCCCAGTACGCCCAGTACGCAAGCTCCGAGCCGCCGCATTGGGGCCGTAATAGCCCATCTCTTCACACTGCTTCAAAATATTTTCGCGCAGCTCAGCAGACAGCTGATCAGGACGATTAAAGGCGTTAGAGATGGTCGCGGTGGACACATTCAGATGCAAGGCAACGTCTTTGAGGGTGAGTTTTTTTATTGTCGTTTTCATATCAACCTGCAATACAACTCGACGGGTAAACAAAGCGCCCCAACTCATCTGTTGGGGCGCAAAAGGGCTAGCCTAATACCCCATAAAACGCTTGGTAAGGCGGTAATGACACAGTACTTCCAGAGATCGAAGCCGTGAAGCCATGACCCGTGAGTGGCTCAGACACAGCCACAGATACTTCTGCAGTGTGGTGGTCACCTGTCATATTTAGCACGACCAAGACCCGTTGCCCTTGGTATTCACGCTCAAACGCCACCAGGTCATCATTGGCTACGTCGATTAAAGTCAAAGCGCCATTCACTAGGGTTGGCTGGTTTTGGCGCCATGCCATCAAGCGACGCACCTTATGTAATAGGGCCTCTGGGTCCGCTTCTTGCTCCGCCACACTCAGTGGTAATTGCGCCGCGGAGACTGGCAACCATGGCTCCACGGTAGAGAAGCCACCAAGAGGTGATTTGTCCCATACCATGGGAGTACGACAGCCATCACGGCCTTTAAACACTGGCCATAGAGGAATGCCATAAGGGTCTTGGATGCGCTCAAAGGGCACTTCTGCTTCAGGTAAGCCTAGCTCTTCCCCTTGGTACAAGCACACACTGCCGCGCAAGGATAAAATCAGCGCCATGGCCACCAATGGGTAAGCTCTCGGATCTTCCCCTTTGCCCCAGCGGGAGCGGGAGCGCTCTACGTCATGGTTCGACAGGGCCCAACATGGCCAGCCATCCCCCACAATCTCATTCATGTTGGCTAAGACTTCACGGATGTAAGCCGGTGAATGGGGCTTGTTCAAAAAGTCGAAGGTGTAAGCCATATGTAGCTTATCGCCACCGGAGGTATATTCCGCCATGCGTTTGAGAGGGAAGTCGTCACCAATCTCACCCACCGTGGTGGTGCCTGGGTATTCATCCATCAAAGCCCGTAGCTCTTTGAGGAAGTCCAAGTTTTCCGGACGGCTCAAGTCATACACGTGACGCTGGTAAGTGTATGGATTGTCCTCTGGTGCGCCTTTGGTTTTTGGCTCACCCGGCGGCACTGGTGGGTTGTCTTCCAAGCCTTGACTATGGAAATAGAAGTTCACCGTATCAAGACGGAAACCATCCACCCCCAAATCGAGCCAAAAACGCATATTATCCAAGTGGGCTTTACGCACCACTGGATTGTGGAAGTTAAAGTCCGGTTGGCTTTCGAGAAAGTTATGCAAATAGTACTGCAGACGACGGCTGTCCCATTTCCAGGCACTGCCTCCAAAGATCGACAGCCAGTTATTTGGCGGAGAGCCGTCTGGTTTTGGGTCCGCCCAAACATACCAGTCCGCTTTGTCATTGGTCTTGTCCTGACGGCTTTCTTCAAACCAAGGATGCACGTCAGATGAATGGCTGATGACCTGATCCACCATGACCTTAAGATTCAAAGAGTGAGCCTTGTCGATCAGAGCTTTGAAATCCTCCAAAGAACCAAACATAGGGTCAATATCACGGTAATCACTGATGTCGTAACCAAAGTCTTTCATCGGTGAAGTAAAAATCGGCGACAGCCAAATCGCATCGACCCCTAACGAGGCCACATAGTCGAGCTTCTGTGCAATGCCCGCAAGATCTCCAATGCCATCGCCATTGGCGTCCATAAAACTGCGCGGGTAAATCTGATAAATCACCCCGCCTTTCCACCAGTTCAGATCGGTTGACATAACACCATTCTCCAAAAAATTGGGTGCTGAGATAAAAGACTCAGCACCGGTCATCAATCATGCATCACATGACCGCTAGTCGCGGCGGTATGTGTTCTCTTGTTCATCAAACAAATGTAGGGCTTCAGGCTTCGCCGCTAAGCGCACTGGGTCGCCCTTTTCGATTTTTAGGGTACCCGCTTGCTTTGCAATCACCATGCCTTCTACTCCAGGTACCGCCACATATAGCAAGGTGGCTTCCCCCAAAGACTCAATAAAAGACACTTCCCCAGCCAACATCGCCCCCTCGTCCTCAGCCACAACGTCCAGATGCTCGGGACGAACACCAAAGAAAGCCGTCTTACCCTGCTCTGAACTCTCGGTGGAAATCGGTACAGTGACAGTCTGCTCTGATGCCAAGGTCACAAGGGTTTCACTGCCCGTAGAAGCGATCTGACAAGGCAGGATATTCATGGCTGGAGAGCCAATAAACTTCGCCACAAACACGTTTTCAGGACGTTCATACAAAGCGAGCGGTGAGCCTACTTGCTCGATGTTGCCAGCGGATAACAGCACGATTCGATCCGCCAAGGTCATGGCTTCCACCTGATCATGGGTCACATAAATCATGGTGCTGTCCGGCATGCTTTCTTTTAAGTTAGCAATCTCCATACGGGTTGCCACACGCAAAGCTGCGTCTAGGTTCGACAAGGGCTCATCAAACAAAAAGACTTTAGGACGGCGCACAATCGCACGACCAATGGCCACCCGTTGACGCTGACCGCCGGATAAGGCTTTGGGTAAACGGTCCAAAAACGGCGTCAATTGCAGCATTTCTGCTGCTTTACGCACCTGTTTGTCGATTTCCGCTTTGTCTTCTTTGGCGATCTGTAAGCTGAACGCCATGTTGTCGTATACCGTCATGTGCGGATACAGGGCATAACTTTGGAACACCATAGCGATACCGCGTAGAGAAGGCGGCACATCGTTCACCACAGTCCCGTCGATCTCCAAGGTGCCACCGGAGATTTCTTCCAGACCGGAAATCATGCGCAACAAGGTGGATTTACCACAGCCAGAAGGCCCAACAAAAACGATAAATTCGCCCTGTTTAATATCTAAATTGATGTCTCGCATGACCTCCACTTGGTTTGCGTAGACCTTTTTAACATTGGTTAGCTTTACATCTGCCATGTCTATTGCCTCTTTTCGCGAGCGCTCTGGGCGCTTCGCCATTCAAATTCGACGTTATTTAACGGATCCAGCCAATAAGCCACGTACCAGATAACGCTGTAATCCAAAGAACACACATAAAGGAACTATGATGGTGATAAACGCCGAAGCGGTGAGAATCTCCCAGTTGCCACCACGGGAGCCCAACAATTCACGCAGCTGTCCCGTCATTACCAGCTGATCTTCGTTGTTCCCCAAAAACACCATCGCAATCAGCAAATCGTTCCATACCCAAAGGAATTGGAAAATGGCAAAAGACGCCAACGCAGGGAACGACAGAGGTAAAATAATTTTGCGGAAAATGTCGAAATCCGAGGCACCATCTACCCGAGCAGATTCAATAATCTCGCTCGGCAAACCAGCGATATAATTGCGTAGGAGATAAATAGCCAAGGGCAAACCAAACCCCGTATGGGCAAGCCAGATCCCCACATAGGTTTTCGCTCCTACCCCTAAAAACTCCCCGATTACATTGTAGGTTTTCAACAGGGGAATCAGAGACATTTGTAATGGCACTACCAACAGTCCCACCACCGCAGCGATCAAGAGCGCACGACCGGGGAACTTCATCCACGCCAAGGCATAAGCCGCAAACGCTGCGATCAGAATAGGGATAATGGTCGCAGGGATGGTCACCGTCAGGGAGTTAATAAACGACTTGCCTAACCCTTCTGCTCCCAACACCTCACGATAGTTATCCAGGGTGAAACGGGGTGGCACTTCTGCCGTATAGAAAATCCGCTGACCACGGCGACCACTCATTTCTTCTTCCGAAGAAATTAAATAATCCCCGTTCGCCATCACCTGTAGCTGAATACCACGCTTCAGTGCCACGGTTTCCCCTGCAGCATAAGCCTCTGGCTCTAACGAGCTGCTACCGAAGCGAGTGATTTTCGCAGAATGATCTGAGCCATCGCCAAGCACATTGCCTCGAATCACCCAAAGATTGCCTTCTTGGGTTTGCGCCTCTGCTGAGGCGGCACGCTCCACGAGACGTTGCTCTGAGGTTGCTAGCGCCGTCCACCAGCCTGATGTAGACAACTGATCTTTATCGCGAATGGAAGAGACAAACAGCCCCAAAGTAGGGATGGTCCAAATAATCACCAATAGCAATACCGTCACATGGACCACTGCGGTTAAGGCAGAGCCTTTCTTTGAGATCACCATATTAGCGGCCCTCCATTTCAGCGTTGGCACGCTTGATGTTCCAAACCATGATAGGGATGACCAGCACCATGATGACAATGGCTACGACCGCGCCACGACCAAAGTCACCGCCCCCGCGGAACATCCAATCAAACATCTGGTTCGCCAGCACCTGTGTCCCCCACTGACCGTTGGTCATGGCCAATACAATGTCGAATACCTTGAGTACCAGAATGGTTATGGTGGTCCATACCACAGCGATAGTGCCCCAGATTTGCGGCACCATGATCTTAAAGAAAATCTGCACTCCGCTGGCACCGTCCAACACCGCGGCTTCGATGGTTTCGTCAGGAATTCCCCGTAGCGCCGCAGACAAAATCACCATGGCAAATCCCGTTTGGATCCACACCAAGATGATCATCAAAAAGAAATTGTTCCAAAATGGAATCGTAATCCACGCCTGAGGCTCGCCACCAAAGGCCACCACCACAGCGTTTAACAAACCGATCTGTGGGTCATCGCCACTGCGGTAGTCGTAGATGAATTTCCAGATCACCGATGCCCCGATAAAGGAAATCGCCATAGGCATAAAGATCAAACTCTTGGCGATGTTGCCCCACCAGACGCGATCGGTCATGGTGGCGATGACTAAACCGAAGAAGGTCGCCATGGTAGGCACAAAGATCAGCCATAACATGTTGTTTTTGAACGACTCAAAAAACTCGTCACTGCCAAACAACCACACATAATTGCTAACACCGACGAAGGCTTCCCCAGTGCGATCGTAAAAAGACAAGCGAAACGAATCGATTACCGGATAAAACAAATAGAAGGTTAAGATCAGTACCGCTGGCCCAAGAAACAACCAAGGTCGAATGCGGTTACTGATACGAAGGTTACGAGCCACCACTTCTGGGGGGCGGTTCTTCCCTGGAAATATCATGTCTAATAAGGCATTAGAGCCATAAAAGTATGCTGCGCACGCAAGCACGCCTAAGATCATGGTCACTAACGCTGTCGCGAGCTGTCCCATTGTCTCTCCAATACATCGCAAAAGAGGTTGTGAAAGGGTTAATCAGAAGCTTGGAGGCTCTTCAGAGCCTCCAAGGTATGGCGTGCTATTTCAGCGCATCCCAAGTTTTCTGGATGCTATCAGCCACATCTTTAGCGTCCTCACCACCGGCATAATCGACCATGCCCGTCCAGAAGGAACCAGCGCCGATCTTACCTGGCATGAGGTCCGAGCCATCAAAACGGAAGGTCGTGGCGTCATGAAGGATTTCCCCTTGTTTACGAGCGGTTTCGGTCACGTAAATGTCTGGGTTAACCTTGCCATGGGGAGACAGGAAGCCTGTTTGCGCCATCCACAGTTCATGGGCGATGGGTGAACGTAGGAAGTCGATGAAGGCACGGGCACCTTTAGAATCCGCCGTAATGGCTGCCAAGGTACCAGCACCCAATACGGGATTACCTAGATCTTTGGCTTCATAAGATGGGAAGTAGAAGAAATCCGCATCCAAGCCCACTTCCACCTCTTCTGGGAAGAAGGCTGGAATGAAAGACGCTTGGCGATGCATGTAACATTTTGGAGGGGACGCGAATAAGCCTTTAGGGCTATCACGGAAGTCCGTAGAAGCCACAGCCCCTGCGCCACCATCCACGTAATCGTCATTGCGGGCAAACCAGCCGAACTCATTGATGGTTTCTACAATACGAGGGTCGTTGAATTTCACCTCATTGGTCACCCACTTATCGTACACATCCGCTGGCTGCAAGCGTAGTAACAAGTCTTCAACCCAGTCTGTTGCCGGCCACCCAGTAGCCGCGCCGGAACCAAGACCAATACACCAAGGAGTGCCGCCATCAGCCACAATCTGTTGCGTCAGAGCCTTCAGCTCTTCCATAGTTTCAGGCACGTCATAGCCTGCATCATCAAAGTTGTCTGGAGAGTACCAGACCAGAGATTTCAGGTCCGCACGGTAGAAGATACCGTAAAAGTCTTGCTTGCCTGATGCGTTAGTGAAGGTTGCTAAATCTACCCAGGATTGTCCCGCGGCATAGTCATCTTGAATGCCCTTCTTAACCGTATCAGACAGAGGTGTTAGGAAGCCTTTAGACGCCAAGTCAGCCGCTAACCCCGGTTGCGGGAAGATGGCAATGTTAGGGGCACTCCCAGCTTGGGAGTCGATCACAATCTGCTGTTCAAAGGAGTCCGAGCCAGCGTAACTTACGTCTGCGCCAGTGGCTTTTTCGAAGTAGGCAATGACTTTATCAAAATGCTCTTTTTCTTGGCCCATCTAAGGACCAAACACCGAGATAGACTCGCCTTTAAGGTTAGTAGATTTCAGCGCTTCATAGCTGTCCCAGTGAAAACGCGTGTCTTCACCTGGGGAAAACAGCAAGCCATGATCGGCTGCTTGTGCAAAGGGTGCAGATAGGGTCAGGGCGATGGCCGCAGACAATAGAGACTTATTCATTTCCACTCCTTGTTGGCCATGAGTGACATGACCATTATTGTTATTCTCAGCTAGGACTGAACGACTTTGGCAACTCTTAAAACGCTTCTTTAAGGATTAAGAATTGAGGAAATTATTGTCAAAGAATGAGCCCACATCAAGGTCACTTCATTCTTAAATTCGACTTAAATACAGTACAACTCTAGAACAAGTCTCAGAAAATGCGATCAAAGAAGTGATTCTTATTAACTTAAGAACTGCTTAATAAATACCCAAAATCTCTAAAATTCATCTAAAAAGATCAATTTAGTAGGACAATAAAGGAAGCGTTCGCAGCCTATAAGACCAGGAAACACGTGGCGGGAATACAAGGGGAAAACAAAAAAGCCCGCTGAGAAATCAGGCGGGCTTAGGCAGAAAGACCATCGAAGTGGCTTCTTAATCGTTTAACAATTATTTAGAGCGATGCCAATCGCGTGTTGGCCTGTTCAAGATTTGGAAGGGATGGGTAGGCACCTACTTTGGTCACCGCATCGGCACCACAAGCCACTGCAAAACGGATACAGGCTTCCAGCTCCTCTTGTGAGAAATTTTGTAGTGACCCTCGGTCTCCGCCACGCTCCGCCAATTGATACAACAAGCCCCCCACGAACGCATCACCTGCTGCCGTGGTGTCTTTCACATCCACTTTAGGTGCCACAACCTGACCTTGTCCTTGACTGCCCGCGTAGTAGCGCACTGGCTCGCCACCATCGGTTAATACGAACAAAGACACGCCTTTGGACAACAGCTCATCAATCAATGCAAAAGGATCTTCTGCCAACACAGCAAGCTCCTCTAAGCTGGCCTTGATCACGTCCCCCTGCTCCATCCAATTGATCACACGAGCCTTATCTACTACATGGTCTGGCCAAAGGTTAATACGTAGGTTTACATCAATGCTGACAATCCAATTGGCGGCTTTTGCATGTTCAATACCTGCCAAAGTGGCTTGTGTCACTGCCGCTTCCGTAAGGGTATTTGAGCAAGTGTGGAATACCCCGGTTGGCTCACTGAACCAGGCTGCTTGAAAGTCGTCCGCACGGAACAACATGTCTGCAGATGGATTACGGTAGAATTCGAAGCTGCGTTCACCTGTGCTGTCTAAGCTCACAAACGCTAATGCGGTTTTGGCTTCTTTGGTCATCAACATACTGTCAGTGGCCACACCATATTGCTCTAAAGAGGCTTTCAGGAAGTGACCAAACGCATCATCACCCACCTGACCTGCAAAGTGGCTATTGCCACCTAAACGCGCCACTGCAACCGCTACGTTGGCTGGCGCACCACCAGGAAACTTGGTAAACGTCTCAAGACCGTCAAGGCCGGTTTCGCCATTAGAAAGGAAGTCGATTAGGGCTTCACCAAAAGCCATTACCTTAGTCGTCATCGTGGATATCTCGCTATTATTGTTACGAACAATTAATCAGTATGGTCATTTAAGAGCGCTACCGCTAGCTTCTACTATTCGGTTACACTGCTCTTTTAAAACCTCAGAACTGTATTATCTACTTCATTGGTTAACAAACGGTTTCTTGCTAGACTCTTTGTTTAATCTGCTCACTTTATCGCCAGACATACGAATTATGACAAAAACCAAACGCATCTATGTCGTAGACGACGATGACGAAATCCGCACACTGCTTAAATCCTACTTGGAAAAAAACCAATATTCAGTGCTGACAGCGGATACTGGCGAAGCATTTTTAGAGAATTTTGACCCAAGCTTGGGGGTCGATCTGGTCATATTAGACGTCCGTTTGCCTGGGGCAGACGGCTTTTCTGTGTGCAGTTCATTACGTACCGTTTCCAATGTGCCAGTGATCATGTTGACCGCCAACTCCGACGAAATGGATCGTATCATTGGCCTAGAAATCGGTGCCGACGATTATTTGGCAAAGCCTTTTAACCCGAGGGAATTGCTGGCGCGTATCAAGGCCATCCACCGCCGTATGGAACACGTTGAAGCGCCGGAACCAACACCTGAGCCGATGCCTCAACCCTACCGCTATTATCGCTTTGCGCAATTTATACTGGACACCCTGACTCGAGAACTCTGGGTCGACGGGCAAAAAGAATCCTTAAGCGGCGCCGATTACAACTTACTGATGCTATTTGTCACCAATCCTGGGGCAGTTTTGAGCCGTGATTACATTGCTGAAAACACCCGTGGTCGTGACACCACACCACTGGATCGTTTTATCGATGTGCACGTGAGCCGCTTGCGCCAGCGTTTACGGGAAGACGCCCGCCAGCCGCAATTAATCAAAACCGTTCGAGGGCAAGGGTATATCCTGACGGCACAAGTCGAAGCCAGCGACCATGGCACCTTCTAAACGGATCAAACGCTGGTTACAGTCCTTAACGGGGCAAATCGTCATCATCATGACTGTGGGGGTGGCCGCGGCACAGCTCATTGGCTCGTCCATTTGGCTCCACCAAGTGGAAGCCGATACCCGCCAAAATGTACGTGAAGTGTCTAAACACATGGCGTTTCGGATTGCCGCCACGGTCAGCTACTTTACTTCTTTGCCACAAAACTACCGCCACATCGTCATCGATCAATTACAGGATATGGGGGGAACACGCTTTTTCGTCACCCTGAATCGAGAAGAGATCGCCATCAACCCGATTCCAGATTCCCCTCTTAAAGACATCGTTAAGCAAGAAGTGCAGACTACTTTGGCCCAGCAGCTGGGGATTCGTGACGCCAAGATCGCTTTTTCCAGCCCTGAAGACCTGCATGTGATCAATAACAATACCCGCTTGGTGGATTTACCTGAACGTTGGGGACACCACAGCCTGTTGGTAAAGCCTCTAACTCCCCCCATCATAGTGATTCAAATCCCTATTAATGATTCGGATTGGCTGTACTTGGCGAGCTTGATGCCAGACCCTTACTTTTTGGAAGAAACCTCCCCCCTCAGTCGCGACCGTATTTTTTCGCTGATCATTTCCGTAACAACCGTGCTATTACTGACATTGTTGATTCTACGTCGCACCACTCGCCCATTAGCGATACTCGCCCGGGCGGCGGAGCGTTTTGGTCAAGGGGACTTTAAACCCCTACGTGAGGAAGGTGCCCTAGAAGTTCGCCATACGGCTCAAGCCTTTAACGACATGCAAGCCCGTATCCAGCGCTATTTAGATGACCGAGAGCGGTTATTTGCATCCATTTCTCACGACCTTAAAACCCCCATCACCCGTTTGCGCTTACGGGCAGAAATGCTCGACGAAGAGCCTGTTAGGGATGCCATGGTAAGGGATTTAGAAGATCTGGATATGTTGGTAAAAGGGGCGATTCAGAGTGTTAAAGAAACGGACATCCACGAAAACCGTGTCGAAATAAATGTCATGCGCTACCTCAATGACATTCAGTCCAGCGCCAACCAACGCAGCGAAACAGTGCTGCTCAATGGCACCTTGAAGCACCCCTTTATTGGCAAACCCTTGGCCATACGACGTTGCTTAGGGAACTTGGTGGACAATGCTTTGTTCTACGGTAAACGTGCTCATATTTTCGTGGAAGACAGTGAAGACGAACTGAGCATTCGCATCTGTGATGATGGCCCTGGGATTCCAGAAACCAAGATCAACGACATGTTCCAACCCTATACCCGTCTTGCCTCCAGCGACAGTTCTCGTCCAGGCAGTATGGGCTTGGGGCTCAGTATCGCCCGCAACATTGCCCGAGCCCACGGTGGCGAAGTCATGCTTCGCAACCGTGAGCAAGGGGGTCTTGAGGCACGACTGTGGCTACCCCGCCACTGAAGCTTCCTTCTTTGCTAACAAAGCATTGATGTCCTGCTTCATCAGAGGCTTAGAAAACCAATACCCCTGCCCTTTGCGGCAGCCTTGTTGATAAAGATGTTTGGCTTGGGCTTCAGACTCAATGCCTTCTGCCACCAAATCAAAATGCAAACCACTGCACAAGAAGATAATCGCCTGAGTAATCATAGGATCAGAGAGCTGTTCCACATTATCTTCAGAGACAAAGCAGCGGTCGATCTTGATACGATCAATGGGCAAAGTCTTCAGATAACGCATGGACGAATAGCCGGTACCAAAATCATCAATGGCAATTTTCACCCCTAGATTTCGCAAAGCATTCAAGGAATAAAAACTGGCCACGCCACTGTCCACGAACACTTCTTCGGTCAACTCAAGAATGAGAGAACCAAGGGGCAGATCATACTGTGCTAAGAGATCAATGACCTTTTGCTCAAACTCAACATGGCGCAAATGCCGCGGGGAAATATTTACCGACATCGTCAAATCATAGCCAAGATCCAACCATTCTCTTAGTTGAGAGCAGGCTTCCTCCAGCACCCATTCCCCCAATTGCGCCGTTAGCCCCACTCGCGCTGCCTCCCCAATAAACTCATTAGGCATGATCAGCTCGCCAGTGGATAAACGCCAACGCACCAAAGCTTCGACACCAACGATTTCGCGGCTTTCTAGATCAACAATAGGCTGGTAATGGAGCTCAAACTCGTTATTACGCAGGGCTTGTTGTAAGCCATTTTCAACGCGTGTCTCCCGCTGTAACCGTGCCTGCAGCCCCTCGGTGAATACCAAATGATGGGCGGCGCCGAGCTTTTTACACTCGTACAGGGCCATATCCGCTTTACGCATTAATTCGGACACGGTTCCCCCTTGATCTGGGTAGACCGCAATACCCATGCTGGCAGAGACTTCCAAATGCTTACCGTCCAAGGCTGCCGGGCGCATGGTTTCTGCTAATACCTTTTCGGCCACGTTGTTTAAGCTGTCAATGTCGGTGACATTATCCAGCAACAAGGTGAACTCATCCCCCCCGATGCGTGCGACAAAATCACTCTTGCGAATCGCCCCTTGAATACGTTTACCCACCAAAGTCAGTAGCAAATCTCCCACATGGTGACCTAGGGTATCGTTGACGTTTTTAAAACGGTCCAGATCCAAAAAGACGATGGCAAGACGACTTTTATTACGCTTCGCCCGGGCAATCGCCAGCTCCGCATGTTCTTCAAAGATCAGACGATTGCCCAAACCTGTCAGAGGGTCACGTTTGATCAGCTGGGAAATTTGCTGTTCGGCCCGTTTGCGTTCAATGGCATGACGAATACTGCGTTCCAATAGTCCAGCGGTTAGCTCGTCTTTCGGGATAAAGTCTGATGCGCCTAATTGCATCAACACATCGTCTAGCTCACTGGCATCCCCACCGGTCAACACGACAATGGGAGACTCTAGACCGATCAGCTTCACATGTTTAAACAGGTCAGCAGCTGTGTGGCCGTTTAAGAAATAGTCCGCCAAAATGACGTCGTAGTGGCCCTCGATCAAAGCCTGTAGCGCCGCCTCAAAACTGGACACATGATGCAACTCGAACTCCGAGCGAGTTGCTCGGCTTAAGTAGGTCCGAAGTAAAATGTAGTCCTCTGGATCATCTTCAATCACCAAAACTGACAAGGTGTTTTTTTCCATAATTCCCTCTAAGCAATGGGTTTAAGCCAACGCTTATACAAAGCGTCCAATTGCTTCGCCAATTCCATCACGGTATCTGGCTTGCCCAAATGATCGTCTGCTCCCAGCATGGCGCTTCGTGCTCGATCCTCTGCCATGTTCGCGGTGGAAAAGACAACGACCGTTAGGGCATCAAACGTCGACTGCCCTCGCAGCTCTTTGAGCCAATCAGCGCCTTTCTTCCCCGGCATATTTAAGTCTAACAGTAATAAACTGCGCTGCATTCGATCTGGCAAATGTGCTAATTCCGTTAGCACGGCTTCAAATGCCACCTTATTTTGCACATGCAAAAAAGAGATTGGCACATCCAATCGGGTCAACGCGGTTTTAACGAGCAATGCATCTTCCGCATCGTCATCAAACATAATCACTTGAGCTGTGTCATCCTGACGTATATTCATAACTCACTCCCTGTTTTTAACAAACTCTATCACCATCTCGGTGCCCTCATTTTCCACCGATTTCGCGTACAGTTGGCCTCCATGACGCTGTACAATTTTACGACAGATCGCTAGCCCCATTCCCGTTCCTGGGAAGGTACGCATATCATGCAACCGTCGAAAGACTTCAAAAATCTGCTCTGCGTACTCCTGAGCAAACCCTATACCATTATCTTTTACAATAATTCGAAAGACCGATTCATCACTTTGATCGAACACATTAATAACTGGGCGTCGATCATTATGGTGATACTTTAAAGCGTTGCCGATCAAGTTTTGAAACAACTGTCGTATCTGAACCTTATCCACGGCCACCGTAGGCAACTCACCCACGTTAATGTCCGCATCACACTCTTCCACCGCTAATTGCAGGTCTTCCAGCACATCCTCTAACAAATCGTTTAAGCGGGTGTCTTTAAGCGGGTTCGCCTTCGAAGTTACTCGACTGTAGGCCAGTAAATCCGACAATAAGTCCCGCATGCGCTCCGCAGCATTTACTATGTATCCAGAGAATTCCTGCCCCTCTTGATTAAGGTGACCGTATCCCCCTTCTTGTAACAGTTTAGAAAACGAAATGATTTTCCGCAGGGGTTCACGCAAATCATGGGACGCGATAAACGCAAATTCCTGCAATTCACGGTTAGAAGCTTCCAAGGCTTTATTACGCTCTTGAATGCGTTGCTCGTAGGATTTGCGCTCACTAATATCCACCACAGCGGCAACGATCTCAGCCCCATCGTCCAGATCCACAGGATGCAAGCCCACTTCTAGGGGCACCCGTGTGTCATCAAAACGTACCCCGTATAAATCTCGACGGGCGCCCATCATGCGCTTCGATGGATGCTGTTGAAAGGCATCCCTATCATGGTGATGCTGAGCACGTAGCTCTTGGGGTACCAGTTGCTCGACAGACTTCCCTACTAAATCTTGAGGGGTACAACGAAAAATAGACGCCACCATACTATTGGCTTGGGTGATTTTGCCGGTCTTATCTACCACTAGCATGCCATTGGGTGCGGATTCAAAAATGCTGGTCATACGAGTTTTAGCCCGCTCCGTGGCCTGCACTTCACATTCTAATCTGTCTTTCACATCCTTTAATTGCTGGGTTCTAAGGTCCACCTCCTGTTCTAAGGTTTCTGATAAGGTGCTGAGTTCCTCTTCCAATCGCTGTCGCTGATCGTATTCCGCCTGCCAGCGCTGTTGGCTAATGGCAAGCTCTGCTGCTTTTGCTTTTCTGTCACGCATCATCCACAGCAACAAGATCAAGAGTAAAAAATATCCCACCCACATAAAGACACCTATCCCAACGCCGTGGCTGCTCTCCATTACGACTCCTTATCCGTTTGCCCCAGAGGTTCCTTTGATTATAGAAGAAGTTTATTGAAAGAAAGGGTGGCGATTTCGCCAGTTAGGTCTAGCTTGAATGGTGAGTCTGCAGACCTGTGTTTTGAGTCTTCAAACCCCACTTGCAAGACTTTGATACATTTGGTTGCTCTACTTTACCACTTGCGTGCATAAGGTTTGCTACATTTGACTGGTCTTAATGAGTATTCATTATGTCAACACCATAAAATGTTAGTTAATAAGTGCCATAACAATAACAAGGGTTACTAATCATGAAAAAAATTGCATTAGGTCTATCTAGTCTTGCCATCTCCGTTGCTGCAGCCACTGCACATGCAGGAGAAGTAGAAGTTCTACATTGGTGGACATCAGGTGGTGAAGCCGCTTCTATCAACGTATTGAAAGACTTGATGGAAAAAGAAGGCCACACTTGGAAAGATTTCGCTGTTGCCGGTGGCGGCGGTGAGTCTGCGATGACCGTTCTAAAATCTCGCGCAATTGCCGGCAACCCACCTTCTGCCGCGCAAATCAAAGGCCCTACTATCCAAGAATGGGGCGACCTAGGTTTCCTTACTAATCTTGACGCTGTTGCCAAACAAGGCAAATGGGACGTTGTGTTGCCACAAGTTGTGAGCGACGTTATGAAGTACGACGGCCATTACGTTGCGGCACCGGTTAACGTTCACCGCGTAAACTGGATGTGGGCAAACCCTGAAGTATTCAAAAAAGCAGGTGTTGCGATTCCTGGCACTTGGGATGAATTCTTCGAAGCAGCAGACAAAATCAAAGCAGCAGGTTTCACACCACTTGCTCACGGTGGTCAAGCTTGGCAAGACGCGACGCTATTCGAAGCAATCGCTTTGTCTAAAGGCTCTCAGTTCTACAGCGCAGCGTTCATCGGTCTAGATGAAAAAACCCTACGCAGCGACGACATGGTCGACGTTTTCAAAACGTTCAAGAAAACTCGTGACTACGTAGACACTGGTTTCTCTGGCCGTGATTGGAACATCGCAACGTCTATGGTTATCAATGGTGAAGCAGCAATGCAAATCATGGGTGACTGGGCGAAAGGCGAGTTCACTGCAGCAGGCAAAAAAGCGGGCATCGATTACGTATGTTACGCAGCGCCAGGCACAAGTGGCCAATTCACATTCAACATCGACTCTCTAGCGATGTTTGAAGTGGATAACGAAGACGCTCAAAAAGCGCAGCAAGACCTTGCTCGTTTGATGCTTGAGCCAACGTTCCAAGAAACCTTCAACCTAAACAAAGGTTCCATCCCAGCACGTTTGAACATGCCTCGTGACAAGTTCGACTCTTGTGCTCACTCTTCTATGGATGCGTTCCTTGCAAGTTCTACAACAGGCGACCTAGTACCAAGTATGGCACACGGTATGTCTGTGAACTCTATGGTTCAAGGTGCCATGTTTGACGTTGTCACAAACTTCTACAACAGCGACTCAATGACAGCAGAAGACGCTGTTGACCGTTTGGCTCGCGCTGTAAAAGCAAGCATGTACTAATAAGTGCTAACGCACTGAAAACGAGGCCAATCATGGGATTGGCCTCCCTTCTCTCCTCAAAGTAGAAGTACCCATTATGAAGACAAATGCCGCCAAAGCTGGGTCTGGATCGACTCAAGCTGGTCGTCCTGCACGCCTGAGCTTGGCAGACTGGATGCCGAAAATCGTCATGGCACCGACGGCTGTAGCAGCCATCGTGTGTATCTACGGCTACATGATATGGACGGCCGTACTCTCTTTCACAAACTCTCGTATGCTACCAACGTACAAATTCGTTGGTTTTGATCAGTACGAGCGTTTATTTATGAATGACCGCTGGATGGTGGCCCTATCGAACTTGGGCGTATTCGGTGGCTTATTCATCTTAATCTGTCTGTTTTTAGGTGTGATGCTGGCCATCTTTCTGGACCAGAAGATCCGTGCCGAAGGCGCGATCCGCACCATTTATCTTTACCCGATGGCGATCTCATTCATCGTAACCGGTACCGCATGGAAATGGCTGTTGAACCCAACCAATGGTATCGAAAAAATGATGATCGAATTGGGCTTTGAAAACTTCCGTTTTGACTGGTTAACAGACCCAGACATGGTGGTTTACTGTTTGGTCATTGCCGCCGTATGGCAAGCGTCTGGCTTCGTCATGGCCTTGTTCCTTGCGGGTCTACGTGGCGTTGACAGCGAAATGATCAAAGCCGCTCAATTGGACGGTGCGAGCACCTTTACCACTTATCGCCGCATCATTCTGCCATCTCTTAAACCGGTATTTTTCAGCGCCTTGGTGATCTTGTCCCATATTGCGATTAAGAGCTTTGACTTGGTGGCAGCCCTAACCAATGGTGGTCCAGGCTACGCCTCTGACTTACCAGCGAACTTCATGTACGCACACGCCTTTACCCGTAGCCAAATCGGCCTAGGTGCCGCGTCTGCCATGGTGATGTTGGGCTGTGTATTAGCCATTTTGATTCCGTACTTGTACTCAGAACTTCGAGGTGAGCGCCATGAGTAATGTAGCAAAACGCCAAACCTCTGCCCTAGATAAAGTCTTGCGCGTTGTACTATACGCGGGCCTATTAACTATGGCTGCTGTGTACTTGGCACCTTTTATCGTCATGTTGCTAACGTCCCTAAAAGACGTAGAAGAAATCCGTACGGGCACACTTTTGTCCCTACCAGGCTCTTTAAACTTTGATGCTTGGAGCAAAGCCTGGAATGGCGCATGTACCGGTAGCCAGTGTGAAGGTATGGCACCGTACTTCTTTAACTCATTCCAGATCGTTATCCCTGCGGTGGCCATTTCTACCTTGTTGGGTGCTCTGAATGGCTATGTTATTTCCCATTGGAAATTCAAAGGCAGCGACCTGTTCTTCGCCGCTTTGTTGGTAGGCTGTTTCATTCCTTTCCAAGTGATCTTGCTGCCTATGGCACGTACCTTGGGTTGGTTGGGCATTGCCAACACTACGACAGGCTTGGTCATGGTACACGTGGTTTACGGTGTGGCCTTTACGACCTTGTTCTTCCGTAACTTCTACCAGTCGATTCCTGTAGAGCTTGTGAAAGCAGCCCGTCTTGATGGCGCAGGCTTCTTCACCATCTTCTACCGCATTATCTTGCCGGTATCGACGCCAATCATCGTAGTAACGGTTATTTGGCAGTTCACTCAGATTTGGAACGACTTCCTATTTGGTGTGGCATTCTCTGGCTTCGACACACAACCTGTGACGGTAGCCCTCAACAACCTTGTTAACACCAGCTTCGGTGGTAAGGAATACAACGTCGACATGGCTGCTGCCATCATCGCCGCCCTACCGACCCTACTGGTTTACGTATTAGCAGGTAAGTATTTCGTTCGAGGCCTAACGGCTGGCGCAGTGAAAGGCTAAGCGAATCACAGTTGAACTCAGCGCCGGCGACGACATCCGCCGGCCCGTTACAGAATTTGGAGAAATAACATGGCAAGTCTAACCATTGATAATGTAAAAAAGCGCTACGGCCAAACAGAGATCCTAAAAGGCATTAACATCTCTATCGAAGCGGGCGAATTCCTAATCCTAGTCGGCCCATCTGGCTGTGGTAAATCCACCCTGATGAACTCGATTGCAGGCCTTGAAGACGTTTCTGAAGGTCGCATCCTAATTGGCGACAACGACGTGACTTACGCAAGCCCGAAAGACCGTGACATCGCCATGGTGTTCCAGTCCTACGCCTTGTACCCAAACATGACCGTGGCAGAAAACATCTCCTTCGGTTTGGAAATGCGCAAAGTTCCAAAAGAAGAGCGTGAAGCGGAAGTGGAACGCGTGGCAGAGATGCTACAAATCGGCCACCTACTAAAGCGTAAACCAGCGCAATTGTCTGGTGGTCAGCGCCAGCGTGTGGCCATGGGTCGTGCCCTAGCACGTCGTCCTAAAATGTACCTATTCGACGAGCCGCTATCTAACTTGGATGCCAAGCTACGTGTGGAAATGCGTACCGAAATCAAAAAGCTACACCAAAAGCTGGGCACCACCATCGTATACGTAACCCACGACCAGATCGAAGCCATGACCCTTGCGGATCGCATCGCGGTGATGAAAGACGGTGAAGTACAGCAGCTTGGCACGCCACAAGAGATCTACGACAACCCAACGAACCTATTCGTTGCAGGTTTCATGGGCTCACCAGCAATGAACTTCATCCCTGCCAAAGTGGTAGAACAAGCAGGTTCCTACGCTCTGGAATTACAGGCGAGCCAACCTACTATCGTGCCTTTCCCTAAACCAGAAAGCCTAGCGAATCATGTTGGTAAAGAGATCTTACTAGGCTTACGCCCAGAAATGATCACAGAGCCACAGCCACACAAAGAAGGGGCTGATTTCGTTGTGACTGCCGACGTGGACGTAGAAGTGACTGAACCAATGGGTGCGGACACCATGATCCTAACCCGCGTCCAAGGTGCGGAAGTAAACTGTCGCTCTAACCCAGCCTACCCTGCGAAATCTGGCGAAACCATTGCCATGATGTTCGACACCTCAAAAGCGGTTGCCTTTGATAAAGACAGCGGCGTGCGTCTTGATAACTAACGTTTTGCGGTAAGACTACTCAAAACTTTTTAGCCGGCGAAAGCCGGCTTTTTTTGGTTTGAAGGTTAGGATGCTCTAGGATTTTTCAGCGGATCGAAAAGAATTTGTACAGAAGGTCAGAATTAACCTCGAAGTTGGCATAATGTTGAGTTACATTGTTTTACAGGTGAGCGGCGAACTCGCTAGTACAACAAAATTCTTGAAAACCAATTATCCAAATCGAACCAATCTGAAAGGACACAATAATGAACGCAAAACGTTATTTTGCTCAGTTTGCCCTGTCGGGTGTCGTGGTTGCTTTGGCAGGCTGTTCTGTCATGACCACCGAACAAGAAACACCCATGTGGGAAACCGGCAAGGAATACCACCTGACTATTCTTCACACCAATGACCATCACGGTCGCTTCTGGGAAAACCGCAACGGCGAGTACGGCATGGCAGCGCGTAAGACGCTGGTGGACAACATCCGTGAAGAAGTGGCGTTAGAAGACGGCAACACCTTGTTGCTATCCGGTGGTGACATCAACACTGGCGTCCCGGAATCGGACCTACAAGATGCAGAGCCTGATTTTAAAGGCATGAACATGCTGCAATACGATGCCATGGCCCTTGGTAACCACGAGTTCGATAATCCTATTGAAGTCCTCAGACAACAACACGAGTGGGCTGGTTTCCCATTCCTATCTGCCAACATCATCGACGACAGCACTGGCGAGCCATTGTTTGATGCTTACAAGATCTTCACTGTCGATGACCTGCGCGTGGCGGTTGTGGGTTTCACCACAGACGATACCGCTAAGATTGGCAACCCAGAATACCTAACAGGCCTGACCATTAAAAAGCCCGTAGATGTGGCCACAGACCTAATCCCTGAGCTGCGCAAAAAAGCCGACCTAGTGGTCGCAGTAACACACATGGGTCACTACGATAACGGCAACTATGGTGGCAACGCACCAGGGGACGTTACCCTAGCACGCAGTGTGCCGGGCATTGATGTGATCGTCGGCGGTCACTCCCAAAACCCATTGTTTGAGCCAGACGTACAAAGCGGCACCTTAATTCTTCAAGCCCACGAATGGGGCAAATACGTTGGTCGTTTAGACATGACCATCGTTGACGGACAGATCACTGCTTCAGACTACGAGCTGATCCCAGTGAACTTGAAGAAGAAAGTGAAAAAAGCGGACGGCACCAGCGAGCGCGTTTTCATCGATAAAGAAATCGCCAAAGATCCAGCCATGCTAGCCATGCTTCAGCCTTACCAAGACATTGGCCAAGAGAAACTAAACGTAGAAATTGGCTTCACCGATGGCAAACTGATCGGCGAACGCGGCATCGTACGCTCTGAAGAGACCAACCTAGGTAACCTGATCGCTGCTGGCATGATGCAAAAGGTCAACGCTGACGTAGCCATCATGAACGCAGGCGGCATCCGTGATGACATCCCAGCAGGGGTTGTATCCTACAAGTCTGTGCTACAGGTTCAGCCATTTGGTAATGCCCTAGCCTACGTTGACCTAACAGCGGCAGAGCTAACGGATTACCTATCCGCTGCTGCCAGCAAAGAAGCCGGTTCTGGCGCATTTGCTCAGTTCCAAGGGGTTTCTCTGGTACTACAGGATGGCAAGGCCACTAACATCAAAGTGGGTGGCAAAGCCCTTGAAGAGGGCCGCACTTACCGTCTAGCGGTCAACAGCTTCACAGCGTCTGGCGGTGACGGTTACCCGAAAATCACTGATCACCCGAACTACGTGAACTCTGGTTACGTGGATGCGGATGTGTTGGTTGAGTACATCCAAGATTACTCACCCATTTCCGTATCAAATTACGCTCCAACAGGTGATGTTGTCCGTTAATTCGGAATCGACATCTGCTTTTTAAGCACCCACAAAAAAACCCACCTTAAGGTGGGTTTTTTAATGGCTAACCACTCATTGGAGGGACTTACCGAGCGTAGGTAAGCGTCCATGTAAGTGGCTTTGGTAACTTCTCTGACACCAAGGTAGCGGTGTAGGACACCTCACCGTTTTCGGTCAACTGCCATACATTGGTTCGTACACCCCGCTCCGATGCCAGAGTGGTCTCGATTCGGCCATCCGCATATTGGAAAGTGCCACGAATCTCCCTGTCATCGTCCCCTTTCAATAAGGTCTCGCCAGACAGATTGAGCGTCACAGGGTCTTGGTCATCGCATTGCCAAGTAAACTGCTGCGCATCAGATTGCAGTTGCCACTGCTGACACACCACGGTTTCCTTCTCTAATGCCCCACGGGCCAAACCTCGGATAAAGAAATTCATCTCTTTTACCACCGAGTCCACCGCCGCCTCTAACGTGGCTTGGGTATTACCTGCTTGCTGCAATTGCCAGTCACCGTCTAGGGCCGTTTGAGCGGAGACAGACGTGGCGCACAAGGCGCTAAAGGCAATGGTTAGGATTTTGTTATTGTTCATTTTTTGCTCCTCTTCCTTTGTGCATCATGTCATATCTGCCTAGATCGACCATGAACGATAACCGCCGATAACAATGACATTTGCGCTCACGTAGACTACTTTAGGCGCAAAAAAGGGAGCCGCAGCTCCCTTTGTAAAACCCTATAAACTGATTCTCTCCGGCTTAAGCCGACTCTTTGTCTTCAAACAATGCCTTGCGCTGAAGCTCAATGATCTCGCTGATGCCTTTACGAGCCACTGCCAACATGCCGACCATGTGCTCATCACTAAAGGCTTCGCCTTCTGCGGTGCCTTGAATCTCGATGAAGCCACCTTTGTCGTTCATGATCACGTTCATATCCGTTTCAGCACTGGAGTCTTCTGGGTAATCCAAATCCAACACAGGCGTACCTTTATAAACGCCAACAGAGATGGCAGCGATCTGAGACACGATTGGGTTCTCTTTGATCTTCTTGTTCGCCACCAGCTTCGCCACCGCATCCGCCAAGGCCACAAAACCACCAGAAATGGACGCAGTTCGAGTACCGCCGTCCGCTTGAATCACATCACAGTCAATGGTGATAGTGTTTTCACCCAGCTTTTTCAGGTCAATCGCCGCACGCAAAGAACGACCAATCAAACGCTGAATCTCCACCGTACGGCCAGTTTGTTTACCACGTGCCGCTTCGCGATCCACACGACTGTGGGTAGAACGTGGCAACATGCCGTATTCAGCCGTAATCCAACCTTGTCCTTTGCCTTTTAAGAAACGCGGCACACCAGGGACGACAGACGCAGTACAAATCACTTTCGTATCACCGCACTCCACCAGCACGGAACCTTCCGCATGCTTAGTAAAGTTACGAGTAAATTTCATCGGACGTAATTGATCTGCCGCTCTACCACTTGGACGCATATACAAACTCTCTGTTGTTTTACTATTTGAATGGCCGCAATTATAACGAACCTAGCCCAGATTGCCTTCCCATCTTGGTGCAAAAAATGAAAAAGGCCCAGATGTCACAAAAACCACAGAGTGTCCTGACGCAGCAATCCCACTTGCGGTACACTAGCGCCATGTTTCATTTAAGCCGCTAGGAATCTCTATGACTGCGAGTATGACCGCCTTTTCACGCCAAGAAGCCGTGTACGATTGGGGCACCATCAGCTGGGAAATCCGCTCCGTAAACCAACGCTACCTTGAGCCACACTTTCGCCTGCCTGAGCAATTCCGCGAGCTTGAATTCAGCTTCCGTGACACCCTACGTAAAAAGCTCAACCGCGGTAAAGTAGAATGCCAACTGCGCTTCTACGCCGAAGACACTGCCGCCAAAGGCCTAAACATCAACGCTGAAAACGCCCAAGCTCTTGCGAACGCCGTGAAAGAGCTAGGCACATGGTTCGATGGCATCAAGACCCCTTCACCACTGCAAATCCTGCAATGGCCGGGCATCTTAAGCGACGACAGTGCCGATGCTGATGAAATGAAAAAGGCCGTCGTAGCCTTGTTTAACAAAGCACTGGATGAAATGATCGAAGTGCGTAAACGGGAAGGCCAACAACTGAACGTCATCATCGAAGAACGCCTCGACAGCATCGACGCCATCGTCGCGGACGTAAAAGAAAAACTGCCGACCATCATCGCCGCGCAAAAACAAAACCTACTGGAAAAACTCGAAGCCGCACAAGTCGAACTCGACCCCATGCGAGTGGAAGCGGAAATCGTCATGCTGGCGCAAAAAGCCGACGTGGCCGAAGAAGTGGATCGCCTAGCCACACACACCAAAGAAGTGCGCCGCCAGCTTAAAGAAAAAGGCCCCATCGGCCGCCGCCTAGACTTCCTAATGCAAGAACTCAACCGCGAAGCAAATACGCTATCGTCTAAATCGATTGTGGTGGAGACAACCAATAGCGCAGTGGAATTGAAGGTCTTGATTGAGCAAATGAGAGAGCAGATTCAGAATATTGAGTAATTTCGATTAGTCAGTGGATAGCGATGCTATCCACTTGATCCAATCTACCCCACCGCCAGCTTCGCTGCCTGTTGCCACATAAAGTTTGGTATCGGCGTGTTCAACTGCCATGTAATGCTCATCGGTTGTGAGCCGGTGTGCGACACATATTCCACTTCTCCATAGTTCACGAAGCCCATGGTGCGGCCATATTCATCCTTGGTTTGCTCTCGGACAAATAGAAACAGGCGTTTACCGATTACTCGATGATTTACGTAGTCCTTTCCTCGACCGCGGTCAGGTCGTGCGCTGTTCTGTGATTGCCAATGAAACAACTGCTCGTTGATCGCATAGTCATGGTACATAGTCGTCGGTGAAAACTGTTTTTCGTTCTTATCTAAGGTAACAAACAACAGTTCGATATTTTGTTCTGCGATGACAAAAACACCTTCTCGTGCTGGCGGTTGTCTATCAAATGTAGTTGCACCAAATGCCGCTAATATCTGCTCTCTTGCATAGCGGGCATGCACTTTAAGAGGAACATCTGGTAGGCCACACATTTCCAATAATTCGTGTTTGATCCGTGCAAGTTGCCAGCGAATAACATCAGCAAGTTCCTGTGCTACACCTAGGTGGCTGAGCTGCTTAATACTCTGCGCTAACGACGCAAAACCTGCGTCGGGACCCGGCTTTTGCCAGAAGTCATAATGACACATCGCCGCACGGCGATCGTTGACGTGAACATCAGCGAAGTCAGTCTCACAAAGCTGCCCAAGAAAGTTTAAATAGCTATGATCGTCACAGGTGAGAATGCGATTATGAATTGCTTTGCGCACTATTTTAAAGGCATCGTCTATTCGCGCATTCTCTTTGACTTCATCTTTGGCGCTCGCCACTAACTCCGCCCAACTGCCACGTTTGTACAATTCATTTAAGTCAATGTGTGGATGCTGTGCGATAAAGTTCGTCAGCGTCAAAGGTTCCGTAGAATGCTGTGGGAATTGGCGAATCATAGCCGTCAGGCGGCTATTAGTCAGTGTTGCTTGGCGAATATTACTGAGCACCATTTCCTGAGTGCGTTTACTCAGTTCAATACGACAGCCCAGCGGTGCATGAGGAAAACCTTGCTTGATTTCATCACTGATTGCTTTCGGACTTCGCCCTACTAACGCTCTGAATTTATTAGCAAAATCATACTCTGGTTTGGAATTACCAACGAAATCCAACACAGTGCAACACTCTTTGCCTTCCGCCAAGCGCAGACCTCGACCGAGTTGTTGCAAGAAAATCGTGAGACTTTCTGTAGGACGTAAAAACAACAAGGTATCGACTTCGGGAATATCGACGCCTTCATTGAAGATATCAACCACGCACAGTACATTGATTTGGCCACTTCGTAAGACCTGTTGCTTCTGCTGACGCTGATCGCTGTTCTCACTGGTTAAAATATCCGCCTTAATACCCTTTAGGAGAAATTGCTTGGTCATGTAGTCCGCGTGTTCACGACTGACACAGAATGCTAAAGCCTTCATTTGGCTGATATCGGTTACGATCTCCTGCAAACTTAGCACGATCTTATCAACACGAGCTTGATTATGAGTATATAGGTTAGTCAGTTGCCCGATGTCATAACGTCCACGGCTCCATGCAACCTTGCGTAAGTCCGTATCATCATCGATACCAAAATACTGGAATGGCGATAAATGGCGGCGATTAATCGCTTCCGGCAAACGAATTTCAGCTGCGATCACACCACCAAAATCCGCTAAGATATCGCCACCATCGTGACGTTCGGGCGTTGCGGTCAAACCGAGTAAAAGGCTCGGCTGAAAGTACGCTAATACCGCTCGATAGCTATTTGCTTTAATGTGATGAACTTCATCAATGACGATGTAATCGTAGTAATCAGGCGTCAGGTTGAACTGTTCTAACTGATTATTCAGCGTTTGAATGGATACAAACAGCTGACGATAATGAGCAGGAGCGTGGCTGCCAACCCATAGTTCTCCAAACGAGCCATCGCGAAGCACGCCTCGATACGCCGAACGAGCTTGCTTTAGAATCTCTTCTCGGTGCGCCACAAACAAAAAGGTCGCGTTTGGTTTGTCCTTTAAAAAACGCGCGAAATCAAACGCCGAGATCAATGTTTTTCCTGTACCGGTCGCGGCGACAACCAGATTGCGAAAGCGCTGATGCAGAAGACGCTCAACGGCAAGCTGCTCCAAGATTTCGCTCTGATGGGGAAACGGTGTGATATCAAAGAAATGCGCCGCGCTTTGCTCGTCACTACCGCGCTGTTGTCGCAAGGCACGGTTCAGCTTTTCCGTACTGCTGGCATCGCCATCAAAGCGCTCAAATTCATTCGATGCCCAATAGGTCTCAAAGGTGCTGAGCGACTTATCAATTATATGAGGAATTTCTTGGGAAGTGATTTTCAAATTCCACTCAAGGCCGTTAGTGAGCGCCGAGTGAGACAGATTAGAAGAGCCAATATAGCCCGTGTGATAGCCCGTATTGCGTAAGAATAAATAGCTCTTGGCGTGCAAACGTTCACGCTCGGTGTTGTAGCTAAGCTTCACTTCTGTATTAGGTAAGCTCGCTAAATACTCCACCGCCTTAGCATCGGTAGCGCCCATGTAAGACGTGGTGATGACCTTTAGCTCACGGCCACTTGCGGTAAACGCTTCCAGCTCTTTGCGAAAGATGCGAATACCGGCCCATTTGATGAACGACACCAGCCAGTAAATTTTATCTGCGGATAAGATTTCGCGTTTTAGCTCAGACTCTAGTGACAGTCCAGCATTGCTACCGCAAAACAGCTCGCTTTGAGTAAGGCCGGTTAACGGGAAAATGTCTTCAACATACTGCTTAAGATTGGCTGCAACAGGGTTTTCCAGTTCATATAAAGCCGTTAGGATTTTACCTTGGCTATTGATTAGGTTCTCTTCGATCAGGCTATCATCCTGTAAACGCTCTTTAAGCCAAAGTAACAGTTCATTGGATAGCGCGATTTGCTGCTGCAGCTTTCCATCTCCATTCGGTACAGACCCGATAGCATATTCGAGAATATTCGACAGAAAACGCGACAGCCACAGCGAGGCTTCGTTACTAGTGAGTATTCGCTCGCCCACATAAAAACGCTCACGATCCAGACGCTTTTCAACCAGTTGTGTAATCAACTGCTCGTAAATACCCGACTGCTGCATAAAATCCCTTTAACGCCTATTCAATCAATAATGTCACTATATTCCCATATCTCAGCCGAAACCGGGAATACAGTCCCACTTTTACCAATACAGCGGTATGCTTCGTAAGTGCGTATCAATCGCTGTAATCATTGATTTGGTCAGCGGCAGATGGGCTTTCTCTTTGGCCCAAAAGACACCTTGGCGGTTTTGCGCTAACACGCCCACCGACACAATTTCGCCCGTTGAGAGAGTGCGCCCGTTGAGAGAGTGCGCCCCACATTCAACTTTTGGATGGAATTAAAGCTCATCTTTAAGCACCTCATCTATGCTGGTAGGTAAAGCAGAACGATCAAGGTTAGCTTGCGTTAGATGATAAAGCCTATCGAGCGAATCCAGCGATTGCCATAAAAGAAGCAGTTGGCGAAATGAAATTTGTCCGGTGAGTTCAAACTTTTTAATTGTCGAAGCCGGTACACAACTACGCTGGGCCAGCGCCTCTCGCGATAGCTTCTCTTGTTTTCGTAAGCCTCGCAGATAAGTAGCAAAAGCTTGGCTTACATCCGTATCATCTAAAATTGAAAAGTTCATACAAAACCAAAATAGACACAATAATATCCAAAATGAATCAGGATAATTACTACATGATTCAAGAAGAATGCTAAGCACTGATGCTTTGCGCCAGACGAGACAGGTAAATTAGGGTTATTCATGGCTCATATCTAAGAAATGAGCCATTGATAATTCAATGAGTGGTCAATAAAAATGCATCATTGGGCAATAATCAGCTTTGTACCAGATTGTTGGAACAGTGTTTCATAGGCTGGTTCAGGAGATACGTCTGTAATGCATAGATCAAACTCTGATAAATTGGCTATTTTAAGCGCACCGCGTTTACGAAACTTAGATGAATCAAGTAATAGAATGCGACATGCTGCAGATGACATCATCGCCTTTTTAACCGCAACTTTTTCAACGTCGTAATCCAGTACTGCTCCAGACTCATCCAGACCGGACGCTCCAATCAACGCAATATCTGCAAAATAGCCTTTAATCTCCTCACACGTTTTCACACCGGTCAAAGAGCCATCCGCGCCGTGCAACGTTCCCCCGGTCACAATGACATTATGTTTGCTACCCAACGCCGCAAAGGTCATGGCAGCAGATAGATTATGAGTAATGATTTGACGCCTTTCTAAAACGGCCATTGCTGAAGCGACCTGATCACAAGTGGTTCCGATGTCAATGAAACAACTCTCCACTCTATCCATGTATTGAATCGCCGTCGCAGCAATACGTGATTTAGCATCATTCATAATTTCTGACTTAAACCGGTATCCCAAGCGCACATTGTTATCCGCTTCAGTAACACCACCATGAAAGCGCTGTAACAAATTATCCTCGCACAACTTTTTAAGATCTCGGCGAATGGTCGGCTGAGAGCAACTTAACTGAGCCGCTAAAAATTCAATTGAGGCATAGCCCTGCTGGCGCACTATTTCTAATAGTTTTTGGTGTCGAACTTGAGACAAATGACGATCTCCAAATTGTCATAATGAGCAGTTACGATCAAATTAAAGAACCAAACTACCATTCTGATTTATTCTGATTAAGAGCCATAACACTAATATGAACACTCTATATTCTATTGAACCAAAAACAAACCATCTGCTTTGCAACAATAACCCAACACTTATTCGTTTGATCAATTCAGACAGCCCATTAGCAACTACGCTGACTCAGTGTCATAACCACTATGAGATACTCAAGCTTATTCGCCAGTCCCCTAATGAAGCTCAAATGCCACCAGTTGGGGTGATCGGACCAAAAGACGCCACTGACAAACAATACCAAGTAGCGGAGTCTCTAGGAGAAAACCTTGCAACTCTGGGGCTAACAGTAATTTGTGGTGGAAGAAATGGTGTTATGGAGGCCGTTTGCAAGGGGGTATTCAAGGGAAAAGGCCAATCGATCGGGCTGCTCCCTGGTGAGCACTGGCATGAAGCAAACCCTTACTTAACGGTGCCTATCGCTACTAATTTGGGTGCTGCGCGCAACTCACTTATTGCCCAAGCGGCCTTCAGCTTGATCGCAGTAGGAGGTGGATACGGTACCACCACAGAAATGGCGTATGGCCTCCATTATGGAAAAGCAGTTTTTGCCACAGCCGAGGCCCCACATATTGAAGGCGTTCAATATCATCTAAATATTGAGGAGATTGTAGAGCAAGTCGTTAACCAGCTATTTGATCAACGCTCCTTCAGCGTTCCCTCTATGCCGTAAATATTTTATTCATCGATACGTCACGAAGACGTAACACTAAAAGAACACGATCAATATAAATCAATTTGATCGTTTTTAGTCATGAAGAAAATTACGTATCTCTACATAATTTACCTACTTTTGCCCATCTTCCTTTTGGCTGTGGGTTCATTTGGCCAAAGCTGGATGAATACCCTTCTGCCAAAAGGGTTTACTTTAGATTGGTATTTAGAGCTATTGCATTCGACTTCGTATCGAAACGCTTTGCTAATGAGCCTTCAAGTTTGTGTAACCGTTTGCCTAGTGAATCTGCTCGTTGTTGCACCTTTGGTCTACACACTACAACTATTAAATGCCTCTTGGATAAAATCGCTGTTTCGTATATCAGCCCTAATGCCCATTGCCGTACCAGAGCTTGTGATTGGCTTCGGCTTTATCCTCGCATTCAGCTCTAGCACCTTACCTTGGTTAGGCAGCACCTGGTTATTAATCATTGGGCATTGGGTTCTTACGTTCCCCTATTTTTTCTTCAGCCTTTCGGCAGATATAGAAAAATCTCCCTTAAAAACACTAGATCGAGTAGCGCAATCCTTCGGCGCGAGCGCTTTAAAACGTTTTGTTACTGTGTTTCTGCCACTTGCGTCGCAATCCATACTAACCGGACTCCTAACCGTTGCCGCGATTTCGCTTGGGGAATTTCAACTTAGTAACTTAATCGCCGGCTTTATGAATCGCACATACCCTACGCTGTTACTTCAGGCATTCTATGGTGCAACAGGGCTCGCATGCGCGGCAACAATCATTCTGCTCTTATTGGCAACGTTCATCTCTTTAACTTCCAACTTTCTGAATTGGTCACACTCTAAAGGGCGCCTCCAATGATTGAATTCCGCTCTGTTTCTTTTAACTACCCAAATACTGATGTTGGTGTTCACGATATTTCGTTATCAATTAAAAGCGGGGAGCTATTGGCAATACTCGGCAAAAGCGGTTGCGGAAAATCTACTTTATTAAAGCTTCTAGCTGGATTTGAGCAGCCGCATTCTGGGCAAATAATTATTCACGGGAAAGACCAAGCTCACACACCTTGCTCGAGAAGAAAGCTAGGCATCGTTTTTCAGGACTATTCCCTATTCCCCCATTACAACGTTTTCAAGAACGTAATGTATCCGCTTAAGATCAATAACACCCCAAATGCGCGTCAAAAAGCACTTACTATGATAGAGCTAGTGGGGCTTTCTGGATTAGAAAGTCATTTACCTCATGAGCTCTCAGGAGGTCAAAAACAGCGAGTAGCATTGGCCAGGGCATTGGTTTTTGAGCCTCAGGCGCTGCTCTTAGATGAACCCCTATCAGCTCTTGACGCTTCTCTACGACACGAAATGCGTGAAGAAATAACCAAAATCCAAAAAGCACTCAATATAACAACCTTCCTCATCACACATGATCAAGAGGAGGCAATGACGATGGCCGATCAAGTGGCGGTAATGGAACAAGGCAGAATCCAACAATGCGGTTCACCTATAGATGTTTACAACAGCCCAGCCTCAGTTGAAGTAGCTCGTTTTGTTGGTCGTGCAAACGTTATCCCCGGCATCGCGGTCAGCAAAGGCATTATCAAGACAGCATTAGGAGACATTCAATCACATCAAGATAAATTAACTCCAAATCAACCAGTTACGCTTGTCATCCGTCCAGAAAGTATTCTTTGTTCCCCGGCAGAAGCCACCATTAATCGATTATCTGTTAGAGCGATTGAACACCAGCAGTTTCTGGGTCACACGATGGCATATCAGCTAAATGTATGCGGCCAATCCTTAGTTGTTTATAGCCAACCTTTAGCAGCTCCTATTACTCAAATCGCCATTCCGGCGGAATCGATTCACATCATTTAACGACGGAGAGTTTCAATGAAATCTTTTAAATCGGCGCTAACCGCGACTCTAATCATGTTAGCTCCCCTTTGCGGTGCGGCTCAATCACTGACTGGTCCTGAGTTGTACTCTGGAGAGCAAGCTCAATATGATAAGGCCATTAAAGAAGGGATTGTGGTTTCCTTTGATACTGGGCCAACTTGGGCCAACTGGGGGAACATGTTCAGTGCGTTCAAACAACGTTACCCGGGCATGGAGATCGTCTATAACGACTTGGGCTCAGCTGCGACTGTTGTCGCTCTAGAAAAATCAAAACACCGCCCTCAGGCTGATACAGCATACTACTTCGGCGCGTCTGCTATTGATGCGCAAGATAAAGATTTGTTACAAGGATTTAAACCCACTAACTTTGAGAAAATCCCTTCTGTTTTTAAAGACCCAGAAGGTAAGTGGTTTACTATCCATACATTAAATGTCGCCTTTCTAGTCAACAAGAAGCTTGTTGAAAACATCCCAACCTCTTGGGACGATCTAAAGCGCCCTGAATACAAAAATAGCATCGTCTATCAAGATCCACGCACAACGGGCCAAGGACAAGTAGTGGTCTTGGCCGCAAATGAAGCTCAGAAAGGTGACATGTCCAACATTTCTCCCGGCGCTGAATACTTCGGAGAACTACAAACTAGCGGAAATACGCTAAGAGTCGTTGGAACCACCCCATATGCGCAGTTTATTAAGGGGGAAATCCCTATTTGGATTGGTTACGAAAATGATGGTCTTAAAGCCATGGTTAAAGATGGGATGGGGGATGACATTGCGGTTATCATTCCTAAAGAAGCCTCCCTTGCTGCACCCTATGCTATTTCAATGGTGAAAAATGGGCCTAACCCTGAGTCAGCAAAATTATGGCTAAACTTCGTCATGTCCAGTAAAGGACAAGGGATTTTCGCAGAAGGGTTTGTTCGCCCTGTGTTAACAGATATGACTTTACCGAAGTCTGTCCAAGATAAACTAGTCAAAGCCCCACAGATTCGACCACTTGATTTAAAAGCGGCCGCTAAAATAAAGCCACAACTTGATAAAGAATGGGCTGAAGCAGTCTTAAACCGTTAGGGAAAACCGTATGAAGTTCGAACAATGGAGAACCCTAATAAGCATCGCTCCTGGGTTATTGGGTTACATCCTATTCTTCTGCTTTCCCGTTGCATTTGTGTTCTCGGAGGCGCTTGTAGCGCCTCTTGAGACATTCAACAGAATGATATCGGATAGCTACCTAATCGGAAGTATCCAAGGCAGCCTAATACTTGCCCTAACATCATCTATCACCTCCCTATTAGTGGCACTTTGTATTGCTCGATTTTTAAGTCAATGCAAACCTTTAACAAGACAATGGTTAAGCGTAGGCATTGCTTTACCACTGGTTTTTAGCGGGCTAATCGTTGCCTATGGCTTTATCTTAACATTCGGAAGAGCAGGCTTTGTGACTCAACTTCTGGGTTACGCAGGGATCCCAGAAGCCAGTTTTGGCACTTTGATTTTTACACCTTTTGGGCTTGCGATTGCGTACTGCTATTACTTAATCCCCAGAGCTGTATTTATTTTGCTGCCTGTTATGCTGAACTTTAACTGGCAACAAATGAAAGTCTCAGAAAGCCTAGGGGCCTCAAAATGGCAAAGCTATCGCTATATATTTCTCCCACAGCTTTACCCTGCCATGATTACCTCAGTCTGTGTAATGATATCCGTTGCACTAGGTGCCTACGGTACAGCATTAGCTCTATCCGGAACCCAGCTCAATATTTTACCTCTTACTCTGTATAGTAAAATCTCAGATGGCGGCACTGACTTCCCAGTTGTAGGCATGCTCTCAATTCTGCTGGTGACCCTATGCGTTGCTTTCACCCTATTAGCCGAATGGTTCAGACATAAATACCAGTTTGGAATAAAACCTTCTTGAATTCTGACGCAGTCAGCTGGCACCAGATACCTATCTGTAATAGCTACAACAGCAAGGTTTTAGACAAAAAAGAGTCGGCATTTGCCGACTCTTTAGATACAAACTGGGATACGCTCTAAAGCGAGGGCTTACGCCTTCGTCTCGATATAATCCAGTGCCGCTTGCAGAGCCTCTTCTCGAGAAGCGCAATCATCGTTGCCCGCTGAGATGAGATGCATCATTTGGAACTTGTCTAACTGCTCCCGGGTGCGCTTATTAGGACACAACAGGAAGACTTCACAGTTGGCGTCATTGGCATCTTTGATGGCGTTTTCTAACGCTAAGCCGACGGTAACATCGATCATGGGGACGTCGCTGAGGTCGAGGATCATCACATCATAATCTGCAATACTGGCGTGCTGGCGCGAGATGGCTTTGGAGACACTGAAAATCATAGGACCCGACAAGTAGAAAAACAGCACCTTGCCTTGGGCTTTGTCGAGCATGGCACGCTCTTCATCCGTAAGGGGCACACTGTTGTTATCCGAGTCACTGATGGCTTTTACTTGGCGCGTTTGCTCGCGGCTCAACTTCTCGATAATGATGATATTGGAGATGAAAACCCCCAACCCCACCGCAGCGATCAAGTCGACGAAAACCGTCAATAACATCACCCCGTACATGATTGCCATGCCAGATAAGCTGACCTTGTGAGCACGCTGTAAGAAGCTCCAATCCAAAATATTAAAGCCCACATACACAGCAATACCGGCCAACACTGCCATGGGAATAGGCTCAGTCAAACCGCCTGCAATCAAGACCACCAGCGCCAAAACTAAGGCACGAACAATCCCTGAAACAGGAGAACGTGCTCCCACTTGAATATTGGTCACAGTGCCCATGGTGGCACCCGCACCCGGTAGAGCGCCAAACAAACCAGAGATCATGTTGGCTAACCCTTGGCCACGCAGCTCCTTATCGGAGTCGTGTTCTTCACGGGTCAAAGAGTCACCGATGACAGCCGTTAACAAGGTATCAATACACCCCAAGGTGCCGAGCACTAAGGCATCGACCACCATTTTGGTGAAGATTTCAGCGTTAAAGTGGGGCAGATTTAAAGAAGGCAAACCGGAAGGAATCTCGCCAATGCGGCGAATGCTATCGGTATCGAACAGAATCACTGAGATCAAAGTCACCGCAACCAATGCCACCAACTGAGCGGGAACGTACTTACGGTATTTTTTCGGGAAGAAAAACAGAGTCCCCAGGGTGAGTAGCCCCAATAGCAGCTCACTCCACTTCATATTGGCAAGAATGTCAGGGATGGCCGCCAAGGTACCACCGACACCCCCCGGCGGTGCGGGCAAGCCTAACAGCGGCGACAGCTGTAAGATAATCAAGATCACGCCAATGCCGGACATAAAGCCAGACACTACGCTATAGGGCATCAAGGTGACGTACTTACCCAGCTTTAACCAGCCCAACAGCATTTGGAAAGCACCAGCCATCATCACCACGGTAAAGGCCATGGCCATGCCTGTTTCGGGGTACTCGGCCATCATGTTGGTGAGTACTGCCGTCATGATCACCGTCATCGGGCCGGTTGGTTCAGAGATTAGCGTGGTGGAGCCACCAAACAGCGCAGCAAAAAAGCCCACCATGATCGCGCCCCAAAGGCCAGCTTCCGCCCCTGCCCCAGAAGCCACACCAAACGCCAGCGCCAATGGCAAAGAGATAATTGCGGTGGTCACCCCTCCAAATACATCCCCTTTCAAATCAAACGCGGCAAAACGCTGAGAATCTAACAACGAAACCCCCCAATGGTCGTGATCATGAGTCTTTTAGAATACGGCTTAAAACCTTGTAAGGATAACATATTACTGGCGGTTTCAGGCAGACAAAGTCACGGTAATTCGCCACACGAACCCTGAAGAAGTCAGAAACTTAGCGCTTTTTCAGGACCAGATAGCAAAAGAGGAAGAAGCCATGCGGGCAAAAAAAAGGCTCTTATGAAAAGAGCCTGATACAAGGGTGTTGTCTTTAAAAGGCCCGTTTAACGCGAGTCACCTTATAAATAACATCTTCTGCATTTTGGACACCTGCTTTTAATTGCTCCTGCGCCCAACGACGCTGGATGGCAGGGTAGTTGGTCAAGCGACCCCATTGGTCTACTTCTTCATCAGTCATTATTCGGATCTCGGCCCCCTCTGCACGCAACTTGCTGACCATGGTATCGAACTCTTCATCCATGTTACGCCCTTGCTGGCGGTAGGCGCGTGATGCGGCACGTTTGATGGCATCCTTGTCAATTTGCTCTAAGGCGTCGTAGGCGGTTTTGTTCATCGCTACCACATACAAATGCC
Source organism: Marinomonas vaga (assembly GCF_055388305.1). Lineage (NCBI taxonomy): Bacteria > Pseudomonadati > Pseudomonadota > Gammaproteobacteria > Oceanospirillales > Oceanospirillaceae > Marinomonas > Marinomonas vaga. The sequence goes on along the minus strand of NZ_AP043903.1, from coordinate 1,278,551 downwards.
CGAGCCACATGCTTTTGGACACCAATGCATAAGGTGCTTTCTCATGGAGCTTTAGGTTATAGGCGCTGTCAATATTGACGTATATACCGTCCAAGCGACCATCTTCCAGCATATCGTATATTTCAGGACTCCAATGGGTACGAACTGGCTCAGCCCCTGCTTCTCGTAAATAATCTAAATGCCAGAAGCTCGCGGAGCGCCATTTTTGACCTTGAATATCGTTGATGTCATTAACGGGTTTGGTGCTAAAAAAACCAACTGGGTAACCGGTACTGAGGAAGATGGGCTCAAGGTTGTTGTCACGAAACTCCTGCTCAAATTCGGGAACACTTTCAAAAATATCACGAAATAAAGTGACCTGATCTTGTCCACTTGGCCCTGTTGGGTAGCTCTTAAATATTTGTGACAGGGGCAATTCTTTTGCCGTGTACTCAGGCACTATGGTGCTGATGTTGACCGTCTTGCCCTCTTTTAACGTCGGCAAGGCTTCATAGGCAATGGCCAGCTCTCCATTCCAATGATCGTCAATGTTAAGACGGCCGTTGGATTCTTGTTCAATGGCCGGGAACAAGACTTCTTTTAGGAAGGTCGTTCGCATTTGTCCTAATGGTTGATGATCGCTATAGATTAGATCTTCGCCCATGGCACCAACACTCGCCACACTCAATGCCGCCCACAGGGATGACTGTAATAATGGTTTTTTCCAATGACTCATTTAAAGGTTCCTATCGTTTGATTTTAAATAAATGAACGTTCATTTATTTAAAATAACAGCCAAATTTAAACCTGACAATTTTGAGTTATGTAAATACTGAGTAAATTTTAATCAGGAATTAGTTGGTGATGGCATCCCACGCCACGGTAAAGGCTTGGTCCATATTGTGTTGGGCGTTGTCGGCACTCACCCCTAGACGAGAACGAGCTAAAAACACCACTGGGGCCAAAATAAATGACAGCAGCATGGGTTTGGGAATGTTCTTAATAATGCCCTGCTCTATGCCTGCTTGTAGGGCTTGGTGAAACGCTTGATAAGGCACTTCCAAGCTTTGGGTATCCACTTGATGAATCAAAGGCGAGTTGGAAAATTGGTCCATATATTGGTAGTCATCTGGGTAGCTGGTCACGTATTCGTACAGCCTAGACCAAAAAGCATGTACGTTGTCCTTCAGCGGTTGATCAGGGTTGAAGTCGCGCATAACGAAGTTGCTCAGCTCGGCTTTAGAAACCATAAAGGTAGACGCCAGTAGGTCATCTTTATTGCTGAAATAGACATATAAGGTCGCTGCTGCCACCCCCGCCTGTTTCGCGATCTTGTTGACCGATGCAGAGGCGAAGCCCTCTTCTTTCACGACTTGTATGGTCGCCTTATACAGTGCTTGCTTCTTCGTCTCGTCTCTATGTCTCATTGCTTACTCAGATTTAATCGTCAGCTGATGCCCAGTGCTGAGGATACTACTGGGTCTGCAAGCAAATGAAAACCAAGACCGTTAGCGCTAACCAACGATCTTATCGCGACCTTCGTGTTTCGCCCGATAGAGCTTGGTGTCCACTTCTTGGATCAGTATTTCTAGAGGGGTATCCACAGGCGGATCTAGATGGGTGACACCAAAGCTTAGGGTGATTCTTCGTTCCGGTAAATCCGGATGATCACACAAGGCTTGGCGCACCAGGTTTAAGCGTTTCATCACATCCCCACGGGTCATGCCCACTATGATCAGCATAAATTCTTCGCCGCCATAGCGCACACAGATGTCCTCGGACCGGAAATGCTCTTTCAAGACACTCGCCACTACCGCTAGGGCTTGGTCACCGACACTGTGCCCGAGGGAGTCATTAACCATTTTAAAATGGTCAATGTCACACAACACCATGGTCAAAGAGAGGTCCTGATCTTGCGCCTGCTTCAAGGCCTGTTCAGATAGCAATTTAAAGCCACGGCGATTATATAACCCTGTCAGTTCGTCCGTGGTGCTTTGCTCCATGAGGGTTTCATTTTCGTCTTTAAGATCCGAGGTGCGCTGGGCGACTTTTTGCTCAAGGTTTTGCATGGCGTCAGACAGACGGTATGCCATGTTTTGTAGGCGTCGCCCTAGGGAGTTAATCTCCCGCACTCGGCTAAAGGGTCGAGGCAGGTTTCGGATTTGCTCAAGAGAATGGGAGGTCGCCGCCTGATTAAGCTGCAGAATAGGACGTGCAATAAAGCGCGCCACAAAAGACCCCGCCAAGGCGATGCTCAAAAACATCAATAATACGATCCACATTAAAGCTTCTGAGTAATCCGATAGGATGTTTTTGTAGTAGGACTCAGGAATGAGCACCCCTACATACCAAGTCTGGCCGTAGGGCAAAGGCACTGGGCGCACATGGTAAAGGTACCCTTTCCCATCCATTTCTATTTGACGCGTCCCCTCCGCCAATTGAGTGCCCGCCAATTGAAACAATGGGTCTTGATAAGTACTAAGGGATACCCGTTTCATGGCACCCGCTTCTTCACTGAACAAGGCTTGATCACGTGACGTAGCAATCAGATCCCCATTGGCTTCCGCAAGAAACACATAGGAGTCGTCCACCAGCTCAATAGACTGCAAAAACTTATCCAATGACACCAAAGCCACGCTCGTGGCGGTCACCCCTAGCAGGGTGCCATCTTGGGCGTAAATGGGTGCAGACAGGCCCACGCCGAGAGACTCATAACCAAAGTAAGGCTCAATGGCGCTCCAGGTCATACCGTCTTGCTGCAAGGCATCTTGGTAAAATGGGCGGGTACGCGGGTCATAACCTTTAAAAGTGGGCTCAGATTCAATATGGGTGCCTACAAAATCCACTGGATCATAGTTGAAAGCATCTAAGAAGTTTGGCCCACGAGTGTAATTAGTCGCCACATGATGGGACGAACCAAATGGATCTCGTGTCGAGTTCACATAGCGTCCATCCGCTGTTGCGAAGGACACAAAGGTCATATAAGGGTATGCAACGGCCTGCTCATAAAAGCGTCCGGCCAGCACATCAAGATCATCAAGGTATTCAGGATGGTAGCTGATGGCGTCACGATTGACTTGTACGACCGTGTCCAAGGGAGCCATGAATTCTGTCACCCGATCATACACCCGTGATTCAATTTCACGCATGTAATGCCAGCCGACATTATCGGAGACATTGGCAAGTGTCACCGTAGATAATATATAAACCGTTGCGCCACCTAGGATGGCGAGCAATGCAAAGGGAACGACAATCAGTCCCCATAACGAAATCCGCTTCATTTAAGCACCAACTTTCACGTGTACCGCTGCTTGTTAGTATTATTAGTCGCTAAATAGATGGATTTTAAAGTCACATCTAAAGGGCACTCAGGTATTAATCCATTTAATGCTTACAAATTAACACACTTATTCACCGGACAATGTAAACAAGTGTAAGCGAAATTGTCAGAACTTTTGGGGATAAAAAGGCCGCCCATGATTGGCCGGCCGATTCTAAAAGAAAGGATGCGCGATCAGCGCTGACGCTCGTAAACACTGAGGTTTACAGCAGTGGCTAGATTTAGGGATTCAATAAGCCCTACCCCAGGGATGGTGAAGGCTTTAGCCTTTAAGCGACCAAGCTGATCTCGGGGCACCCCCCGCGCTTCATTACCAAAGATGTAGCAGTCACACTGCTTAAAGCTTGGGGCACTTAATGGCTCTCCTTGCATGTCCAAACAGCCAATGGCTTGAAACCGCTCGGGCAAGGTCTCAATATCCACCTCTAGTTCCATAGGAACATGAAATAAGGCTCCCATGCTCGAGCGAATCACCTTGGGATTAAAGGGGTCTACACTACCCGCACTGAGCAATAGGCGAAAACCACCAAACCAAGCCAGTGTGCGCAAAATGGTCCCTAGATTACCTGGGTCCTGAATTTCATGGAGATAAATCCCCGTCAGCTCTTCCCCTGAAACAGGGGAAATAGCATCCATGGGCACCACCGCTAAAATACCTTGGGGGGTTTTGGTGTCCGACATAGAAGCCATTTGCTTGGCACTGACTTCGATCTTTTCAAACGACGTGGACCAATCGGCGTATTGCGCCGTCACATACAACTTGGCGGCCGCCAATTTAGGGTTGTGTTTCGCCGCGTTCTCCAGCTCCAATACAAGATGTTCACCTTCTACCAGACAATGGCCCAGCTCTTGGCGATATTTCTTCTGATGAAGTTTTTTGACCTGATCAATCTTCATGGGTTAAGCGCCCTGTTGCTTCAAGATATCTAGAGCCACCGCTTCCGCTACCTTGATGCCATCAATACCCGCCGACAAGATGCCGCCAGCATAACCAGCCCCTTCGCCTGCTGGGTACAGACCTTGGGTATTCAGGCTCTGTAAGGTTTGATTGTCACGGGTAATACGGATCGGCGAAGAGGTACGCGTTTCGATGCCCGTAAGGATGGCATCGTCACGGTCAAAGCCACGGATCTTCTTACCAAACGCAGGCAGCGCCTCGCGTACGGCTTCGATAATAAAGCTCGGTAAGGCGTCCGCCAAATCACACAGCTGAATACCAGGCTTGTAAGAAGGCTCTACTTCGCCAAGCTGAGTCGACGCCTGCCCCTTGATAAAATCCCCCACCAATTGAGCAGGTGCTTTGTAATCTGAGCCACCAAGCTTGTAGGCTACTTCTTCAAGACGCTCTTGCAGTTCAACTCCAGCCAAAACGCCCTCAGGGTAATCTTGCTCTGGGTTAATGCCCACGACGATACCTGAGTTGGCATTGCGTTCGTTACGGGAGTATTGACTCATACCATTGGTCACCACACGGCCTTCCTCTGACGTGGCCGCTACCACAGTGCCCCCCGGACACATACAGAAGCTATACACCGCACGACCATTTTTCGCATGGTGGATTAACTTGTAATCCGCTGCCCCAAGCTCTGGGTGACCGGCATATTTACCCAAACGGGCACGGTCGATCAATGACTGTGGGTGCTCGATACGAAAACCAATGGCAAACGGCTTCGGTTCAATAAATACGTCTTTTTTGTGCAGCATTCGGAAGGTGTCTCGAGCACTGTGACCGAGGGCTAATACCACATGTCGGCTGTGCAATTCTGTACCATCCGCCAAGCCCACACCCGTGACCTGCTGATGGTCATCCAGCATTAGATCGGTGACTTTCGATTCAAAGCGAATCTCACCTCCCAGCTCGATGATTTCCTCCCGCATTTTGGCTACAACCCCCGTAAGACGGAAGGTACCAATGTGGGGTTTACTCACGTACAGAATTTCACTGGGTGCCCCTGCGCGTACAAATTCGTGCATGACCTTACGGCCGTAAAATTTCGGGTCTTTCACTTGGCTATAAAGCTTACCGTCTGAGAACAAGCCTGCACCGCCTTCACCGTACTGAACGTTCGATTCGGTATTCAGCTTATGATTACGCCATAAGCCCCAAGTGTCCTTGGTACGCTGTCGAACATTGCGACCACGCTCTAATACGATCGGTTTAAACCCCATCTGCGCCAATGTCAGTGCTGCAAACAAACCACAGGGACCAAAGCCAATCACGATCGGACGCTCCATAAGGTCCGCCGGTGCTTGCGCCACGGGATGATAGTCAATGTCTGGGGCGGCCTTCACATGAACGTCATCCTCAAATCGCGCCAATACAGCGTCATCATCACTGGTGTGTAAATGAATGATGTACACGAATGTGATTTCGGTGTTTTTCTTGCGAGCGTCATAACTGCGCTTAAACACAAAGAAATCCAGCAGGTTTTCGTCCACCAAATTCAAACGCTGCACGATGGCATCGCGCAAAGCGTCTTCTGGATGATCAAGAGGTAAGGAAAGTTCGGATAAACGTATCATGAAGGGTCCCGGCCGATTGACTCGGCAAAAGATAAAATGAAGACATGATTATACGTTGGCGGAGGCCATAAGTCAGTGAATTAACATGGTCTGATTCAGGTAAAAGCTGGTATCTTGGTGCTCCCAATCATGAACTGAGGTTGAGCATGGCCAAACACGTCAATCTGAATCTGATGCGATCCCTTCAGGTCTTGCTAGAAGAGCGTCATGTCAGCCATGCAGCGGAAAAACTCCACATCACTCAATCTGCGGCCAGCCGACATCTAAGTCAGCTGCGGCAATTGTTCGATGATCCATTATTGGTTCGGGACGGCAACACTTTGCTCCCCACCCCCAAAGCCCTGCAACTGCAGGCCAAGTTAGAAAACTGGTTTCTCGGGTTAGATGACCTATTGTTTGACGCTGCCTTTGATCCTCTGCGCTGGCAAGAAGAATTTGTCCTCTCTTCCAGTGATTATGTGGCCCAATACATCTTGCCCCATATTATTGATGCGTTCGCAGAACAAGCGCCCAGCGCTACCCTCAGCTACCGCCTATGGAACCCACAACTGATTGATGAATTGGCCACTAGTGACATTCATTTGGCTTCCAGCATGTCTCAAGAAAAGCCCCAAGGTTTGTGTTCCGAGCAAATTGGCGAAGACTTCCCTGTCTGTATTATGGGTGCCCAACACCCCCTCGCCAGCAAAGATCAACTGACCGTAGAGGACTTACTCCAATATGGCCATATCAAGGTCATCGGCGGCGGAGACAAAGACAGCTATGTGGATACCGCCTTGCGAGAGCTGGGACAGCAACGGCGAGTGGTACTCAATGTGCCCTTCTTCTATGCTGCCACTCCGCCCCTGTGTAAACATAACCTGTTGATGGTCACACCAGAACACATTGCCCGTAATTTTGCTCGGCAGTTTCCATTGGTTTATAAACCCTTGCCGGTGAAGACTCCTTGTTATCGCTATTGGCTCATATGGCACGAGCGCTATGACCAAACTCCGTCACACCAATGGGCGCGCTCTGTGGTACTCAATGCCATGACGCAATCTGAGTATTCCATTGGTTATGATTTAAAGTTATAGCCATCTTGATAAATCATGATTTCAATTAATATCGCGCCATCGTTATAGTGCCTTCAATACTTTTGGAGACCCATGTTATGACGCTTTCCCTTTGGCTATCCCTATTTACCATCTGTTTGCTGGGCGCCATGTCACCCGGCCCTAGTTTGATCACTGTGACCAAACACAGTCTTGCTGGCGGCAAGATCAATGGCTTTGCTGCTGCGTGGGCCCACGCCTTCGGTATTGGTGTCTATGCCTTGATTTCCATGCTGGGGCTAGCGGTGATTTTCCACCAGTTACCTTGGTTGTTTAATCTCATCAGCTACGCTGGGGCGGCGTATTTACTCTATTTGGGGCTAGGCGCTCTCCGCTCCACAGGAGGCATTGCCGCAAAGCTCAATGCAGGGGAGCCCGTCACCCCATTAAAGTCCGCTAAAGAAGGCCTATTGATCTCCCTTTTAAGCCCTAAAATCGCCTTATTTTTTGCCGCCTTGTTTAGCCCTTTCGTGGCGGCAGTTCATGGGCTAGAAGGTAAAATGTTGATCGTTGCCACCCCGTTCGTGGTCGATGGTCTGTGGTACACACTCATCACCCTTATGCTGTCTAACGCTCGTCTATTAGACAAACTGCGCCACAACGCCGTCTGGATTGATCGGCTATCGGGCTTAGTCTTGATCGCCCTAGCAGGGAAAATTGTTCTATCCGTCTAATACGCTCTGTGCCTTTGCTGATCCGCTGCCGAAAGGTACAATAGCGCCTTTCAAACCAAACAAATGGCACCCGATACCATGGCTCGATCCAAAAGCAGCAACCGTTGGCTAGACGAACACGTCAACGACCCTTACGTCAAAAAAGCACAGGCGGACGGCTACCGTTCCAGAGCCAGCTACAAGCTGCTCGCGCTCAATGACAAAGACAAGCTGATCAAACCTGGTAATCTGGTGCTGGATCTTGGCTCTGCCCCCGGGGGCTGGTCACAGGTGGCCTCTAAGCTGGTGGGCGATAAAGGCAAGGTCATCGCATCTGACATCCTGCCCATGGACAGCATTGCAGGCGTGGAATTCATTCAAGGGGACTTTACTGAACAAGACGTATTCGACCAAATCATGACAGCGGTGAACGGTGCCCCCGTAGATGTGGTGGTATCGGACATGGCGCCTAACATGAGTGGCGTGGCGGCGGTGGATCAAGCCTCCTCCATGTACCTAGTGGAATTAGCGTTAGACATGGCGATCCAAACCCTGAAGCCAAAAGGTTTATTCGCTGTAAAAGTTTTCCACGGGGAAGGCTACGAAGAATTCGTAAAAATGGTACGGGAGCATTTCGACAGTGTGGTCGTGCGCAAACCCGACTCCTCCCGTGCTCGCTCTCGGGAAGTGTATCTCGTTGGCCGTGGCTTTAAAGGGTAACCCCATGGAACTCAAAACCTCCACTCGCCTTAACAAATACATCAGTGAAAGCGGCCTCTGCTCCCGCCGAGAAGCGGATCGTTTTATCGAGCAAGGCAATGTTTTCATCAATGGCAAACGGGCCGGCATTGGCGATCAGGTGTCACCAGGGGATCTGGTCAAGGTAAACGGCCAGACCATTGAACCTCAAGAAGCGGAAGACCTGATCTTTATCGCTTTGAACAAACCCGTAGGCATTGTCAGCACCACAGAGTCCAGCGAGCCGAATAACATTGTCAGTTTTGTTAAACACGGGGCCCGTATTTTCCCCATTGGCCGCTTGGACAAAGACTCCCAAGGTCTAATCTTTTTAACCAACAATGGCGATTTAGTTAATAAGATCCTTCGTGCCTCTAATAACCACGAAAAAGAATACCTTGTAACGGTCAACAAGCCCATCACCGACGCTTTCATCGATGGCATGAGCAATGGTGTGCCGATTCTTGGGCAAATGACCAAGAAATGTCAGGTTAAAAAAGAGTCCACCTTCGTCTTTAACATTACCTTGGTGCAGGGATTAAATCGCCAAATTCGCCGCATGGCGGAACATTTTGGCTATGAAGTGGTGCAGCTTGAACGCATCCGCATCATGAATGTGTCTCTCAAAGGCCTCGCCTTAGGTGATTGGCGCGATCTCACTCCCAAAGAAGTGGCTGGCATCGCCGAGTTAACCAAAGATTCCGATGGCAACGCCGCCCCCAAAGCCACCAACCCACGCAAACCTAAACCCAATCCTAATCGCAATAAGTCTGGTGGTCGCCCGGATGCCCGGGGCAATAAACCTGCTAGAGCGGGTGGCAAGCCCGGTTCAGGCGGCAAACCCAATGCCAATGGCAAAAACAAACCTACGGACAAACGCGGAGGCAAACCCGCAGGACGGGGCAAAGCCAATGACCAAGGCAAACCGCAAACTGGGCGAGGCAAACCTGCAGCAGGTCGTCCTAATGGCAAAAACGGCCCATCCAACGGTCGAGGTAAACCTGCAAACGGCGGCCCTCGCAAGCCAAAAGGACGCTAGCGGGTCCAGCGCTTTTGATGATATTGCTTAGGGGTGCAGCCAAAGTGTTTTTTGAAGAAGGTGATGAAGGCGCCAACTGATTCATACCCTAGCTCTTCTGAAATACGCTGCACGGGACGGTCTTGGGCCAACTTTTCCAACGCCAGCACTATGTGTAACCTTGCTCGCCATTGACCAAACGTCAAGGCCACCTGTTGACGAATCAAACGAGCCAAGGTGCGCTCGCTCATAGCGTAGTCTTTAGCCCATTCCGCTAAGGTGCGACGATCATCTGGCTGGGACATCAACCGCTGGGCTAAGTCCCTTAACCGTGCTTCTTCAGGGATAGGAAAGTCAAAGGACTCATGGGGCGCCTGCTCTAATAAATCCATCAAAACATGCACCATTTTCTCTGTGGCGCTGCCAGGCTCATGACGTAATGGTTGATCGGCGATGTGCAGCATCAGCTCACGCATCAAGGGCGTCACCGTCAAGGTACAAACCCGTTCGGGTAAACGAGTCGCCGCAACATCCACAAACACCATGCAGACATCTGAGTCCGGTCCATACACATTACGGTGCACATGCTGACTGGGGATCCAAACCGCACACTGGGGCGGGATCAACCACATGCCCTGCTCCACATAGCTGGTCACTGTGCCCTTTAGGGCGAGAAGCAATTGGCCTTTTTTATGCTGATGCCACGGGGTTTCCGCATGATAGCTTTCCCGCTGTAATATCACCGGCTGGGCCAAGGTATCGGCTGGACCAAGGTCGGTAATGATGGTTCTTTGATCTTGTCTGGATTTCGTCATTTATTGTCTTAATTCCACAATACAGCAAGACACGCTATCCCATATACTCCTCAGCTGACAAGTCTTTAACCAATCGGAAGTCCTTTCATGCCAACTAAGTACAGTCGTGACGCATTGCTATTGCTGGGTTTCATCATGTTGATGTCGCTCAGCTTGCGCGGTCCAGTTGTCGGCATTGCGCCCCTTATTGAATTCATCGAGCAGGACTTGCATCTAAGCAGCTCCCAATCGGGCTTGTTAACTGCGTTACCCTTGTTAGCCTTTGCTATTTTCGCGCCTGCTGCCGCTTGGTTGAGTCGTCATCAAGGCATTGAGAAGACGCTTTTTATAGGCGCTATCAGTATTGCCGTGGGGATGATTCTGCGCTCCATGGGGGTATTACCGCCCATGTACCTTGGGGTCGTGTTTATTGGTGCAGGGATCGCCGTAGGCAACGTGCTCTTGCCGGTTTTATTGAAGCGCGATTTTTCTACACAGATTGTCCAGCTAACCGCCATTTACGTGTTAATGATGAACGTTGGCGGCACCGTTATGACAGGCTCCGCCGTACCTCTGAGCTTTTTGTCAGAACGCCTTTTTGGTGACCTTTGGCCAAGTTGGTCATTTGCTCTGGGGGCTCAGTTATTGATCATCGCCTTGCCGTTAGCCCTATGGATTTGGTTACCTAAAAAGGAAAGAGGAGGCGCTGCACCAACCCCAAGCAGCACGGAATCCTCCGTTTGGCGCTCTCCTGTTGCATGGTTACTGGCAATGTTTTTGGCGATGGATTCCGTTATCAACTACATCGTCAATGCTTGGGCCCCCACTATTATGATTGATAATGGGTTTGCGCCCGTGACCGCTGGGCTGTATCACAGCTATATTCAAGCGGCGGGGACAGTACCAGCTTTGATCCTGCCATTTCTGCAGCGCATCTTGCCAAGCAAGCGCCAGTTGTCTTGTTTGTCTACGTTTGCCACATTGATCAGCTTATTAGGATTCGTCTTCTTACCAGCGCTGTCTGCCGTCTGGTCCTTTATATTTGGCTTTGGGGTCACCATGGGCTATGTGGTGGGACTGTCCTTAATCAGTATTCGCACCAGCAGCTTGAAGCAAGCGGCGGCGCTATCCGGTATGGCGCAATTGATCGGTTACCTATTAGCGGCCGCTGGCCCTGTTGCTATGGGTGCCCTGCACGACTGGCAGGGCAACTGGCAAATGGTGCTTTATTGTTTGATTGGCATGAGCCTAATCTGGGTTCTGTTGGGCTGGTATTCCAGTGCCGAAGACTCATAAGCCGCTTGGCTTTTTTATTTAGAGTGAATGGGTATTTTAATGACAAACCGGGTGCCGTGGGGAGCATTGGGGCCCACTGTTATTTGACCGTTTAGAAGTTCGTTTACCCATTGGCTCACCATAAACAAGCCTAAACCTGAGTGTTTTTCACCACGCCCAGTGGTGAAAAAGGGCTCCCATATTTTGGATAAGTCAGCTTCATTAATCCCCCGACCATTATCACGCACCTCAATCACGTACTCTTCTTCTTTATTAAAGGCGATGGCGATCTCTCCTTCACTATGATCAGGAAAAGCATGGTCTAGAGCATTAGTAATCAGGCTTTGGAGCACTTGAGAGACAACCCCTGCCGCCGCGCAAAATTCTAATTCCGGGTCACCCTGCAGTACGATGTCAACTTTTGGATGCAGCTTACGCAGGGGCTTCAAGGCTGCCAAGGTGTCTTCTAGCATCAAGCCTACTTTAAAGTTCGTCAGTGCTTGTCGGGTACGCCCATCGGTGATGCGTTTGAATTGCTGCACAACGGCCACCGCACGCTCAAGGTTATTATCCGCAATGGCCAATGCTTGATGCACCATGTCCATATGCTTCGCTTGACGCTCAGTCAAAGAATCCGCCTCTTGCTTCATACGTTTCATATGACTCGCAACGGACGATAGGGTCATACGTAACCCCCCCAAAGGCGTATTCAGCTCATGGCCAACCCCCGCCACTAACATGCCAAGGGCCGATAGCTTGCTCTGCTCAACCAATTCCTTTTGCATCATGACAAGATTTTGGTTGTTTTCTTTTAGGCGTGTATGGGCTTTTTCAATACGCGCTTTATCGTGTCGGATGCGTTCTACATAGACTGCTTTTTGAGTAGCTAAGCGCCATCGGAACCAAACCAAAGCGACGAGTGCGCCATAAAGCAAAATAGCGACCATTCCGGTGACACCGTAAACGATCAATTGATTTTTAAACCACACATCCGGACGCACCTTAGCAATCAAATAGGTCCTTGGAGCGCTTTGTGGGTCCAAATTAATGGCACTCGGGGAAACCAAGGTCGGCAGACCGTCTAAGGACTCTTTTGTGAGGGTTCGATAGGTTTGAATGCGTTGCCAAGCATCAGGGTAAAGCTGGGGAAGTGCCATGGTGTAATCCCCATACATGTGTCGCCATTCCCTTTCTGGAATATAGGACAGCAGCCAATTCCCTTGGTTATCAATCACCTGTAATGTGTTCTCTGGGGTCTGGAGCAATCTAATCTGCTCCAACACAGAGGACACGTTAAAGTTCACCACCAAGAGCCCCTGCCACTCACCTTGGGGTCCCTTAAGCTTGGTCACTGACCGAGTGGTGGGCTCATAGGGCACTACGATAAGACCATGTTCTACGTTCAAATCCGTAGGAGTAATCAGAGTTTGCCCCTGGGCTAATTGGCTCCCCTTGATGTAGTAATAGCGCCCTGATTTATCTTGTAACTCACTTTTGGGAATGGCTTGCGTCGTCCCATTTGGGCGCACATCTACCCGGACTAGCTCTTGGCCATCCGGAGACAACCAACGCAATTGAGCAATAATGCTAGATAAGTGGCGTGTTTGCTTAAGCTGAGTTTCAACGGCCCGCCGCCACGCGTCTTCCGAGTCAAAGGATTGCGGCACAATGCTTTCTAACTCTTCACGCATGTAGTTGGTTATTTGCTCCATCAACCCAAGCTCTTTAGATATCAGAACACTGGCTCGGTTAATCAACTGCCCCTGCTCCTCACCATAGGTATCAGCAAGGGTCTTTTTCCAAACATGAATCGTGACCAAACCGAGAGCGATGACCATCACCAGAGGTACAGCAAAGATCCAGACTGGCGGTTTTTTCATAGATTAAGACTCGTCTGTTCGGGCTCGACACCAGTCTATGGCTTTTTCTAATGGCATGGGCTTTGCCATAAAATAACCCTGACCTGTATCGCAACCCATTTCTTTGAGGGCATTGTATTGCTCTTGGGTTTCAATGCCTTCCGCTAAGACTTCCATATTTAAGGTATGGCCGAGCTCGATAATCATGCGAACTACCTGACGATCTTCTTTGGTTTCAAGCATTCGATTGATAAATTGACGGTCTATTTTTAACACTTCGGTATTCAAGGTAGAGAGGTAAGCAAGAGAAGAATACCCAGCACCGAAGTCATCGATGCTAACTCGGATCCCTAGTTCTTTAAACCGTTTCAGATGCTTAAGCACGGCTTTACGCTCCACTATCAGCTGAGTCTCGGTTACTTCAACATCTAGACTTTGAGGAGCAACCGCCTCGGTTTGTAATAGCTCAACAAAGTTATCGACAAAGTCCGGTCTAGAAAGCTCGACCCCGGACACATTGACCGATAAGGGCACTCGCACATTGTGCTCTGCTAAGACAGTCTGAGCACGGCAAGCCAAGCGCGTTACCCGACGATCCAGTCGATCTATCAGACCGGACGTCTCAGCCATTTTGACAAACTGATCAGGGGGGATCATGTCCCCATTTTTATGGTGCCAGCGCACCAAGACTTCAAACCCAACCAAGCCCCCGTCAGACAGACGTATTTTGGGCTGCATGTGAATAAACATTTGCTCGGTCGGGATGGCCTCCCGCAGATCTTTTAGTAACGAATAGCGATTTTGATTTTGTAGCAGCTGTTGGGTACTGAAGACTCCAAAATCCACATTGTCATGCTTAACTTGCTCAAGGGCACTTTTGGCAATCCCAATGACTTGGGCAGGAGTGTTATCGGGCACATCCGACAAGCGCACCATACACCCTAACAAATCAATCACATGGAGACTGTCGTCGATCTGCAAGCGCGGGTGAAGCACATGTTCAAGGTCTTCTCTTTCATAGTCTTGGCGATCATAGACAAGCAGTACCAGGGTATCCCTCTCATACAAAGCAATGTCAATGGAGCGAACAAAGCAGGCCTTAAGGTGAGCATGCAGGTATTTCATTAAGTTGCGGCCATATTGCACCCCGAACAAGACTTCACTGTAGGCAAGCTCTTCAACAAACAGCATCAATACTTTGCAGTCTTTGCGCTCCTCTGGAGACAAACCAGCAATCTGGCGAAACAACCAGTTTTTGTTGTGCAGTCCAGTAGAGGTGTCATAGTAAGCAAGCTCCGCTAAACGGCTGTGCAAGGCAATATTTTTGAACCCAAGGTTGACGTTTTCACAAAACACCTTGAGCATCTCCACCTGATAGTCTCGCAGGGGATTTTCATGCTTCACTAGCACCACATAATCTCGCTGATCCAGCTCCTCGCTGGAAAAATACAAGGCAGACACTGCTGTGCCAATCATATGCTCTTGTTGGTGAAAGCTATTCATTAAAGCGTGGCTGAATTCTTCATCCACTGTAATACTGCCAAGATATTGATTGGACCAGTCGCTGAATTCCCCAGTCGCTGCAAACACCAAGGCTTTATCAGGTATCTCTTCATGCTGGTGCGCCATACAGACCACACCGCCTTTTTCGAATTCAAACAGTTTCACCAGCTCTTGGAGGATCGCTTGGGTATAGCTACGAAGATCCATTTTGCTGCTGATACGCTGGCTGGATTCGATCAGAAGCTGCATGCCTTGGCGGGCTTTTTGGATAACGGTTAAATGCTCCCAAGTACGCAAATTAGATATAACGATGGTTTGCAGATGATCGTGGGTTAGGTCACTTTTATTCCAGTAATCGTCAATGTCGTAGCTGGCCATCAAGTCATCTAATGGCATCATTCCCGGCTGCCCCGTGAGCAACACGATACGGACTAAGTGGTTACCAATACTTTCACGGATACTTTGCACTAGGCGCAAGCCCGCATCATCTGTTTCCATAACCACATCAAGCAAGATCACGCCAATGTCTGGGTTCTGCGCCAACACACTGCCGGCCTCTTGGGCAGAGTTGGCGGTCAAAAACTCTACATTTTTAGTACCGTAATCTAGCGACTGCAGGCCGTTTAGCAGGGCACTCTGGTAACCTGCATCGTCCTCCACAGACAATACTTTCCAGGTGGTCTCTGTTTTTGATAAATAATCAAGCTTTCCTTGTGACCTCATACATCAAAACCTATCTATGTAGATGACCTAATTCGGTTTTGTGAGCATTTTGACCGTTACTCACATCTCGTAAATACGAGTATAGTCGTAATTTTTAAAATACCGAGAATTGGTAACCAAAATCATGACGTAAAGCTGACAATTAGCCTCAGGAAATATGCTACACTGGCGCACTTATGTTTATTTTCAGACGAGCCTAAAACGGAACCCTCAATGACACAGAAAAAAGGCAACCTTTTCATTTTATCGGCCCCTTCTGGCGCGGGGAAATCTTCCCTTTACAAAGCGCTGTTAAAAGCCGACGAAAACGTTCGCATCTCGGTATCCCACACCACTCGCGCCCCTAGAACAGGCGAAGAGCACGGCCGAGAGTACTTTTTTGTTGATGTGGACTCCTTCCTAGATATGATCGCGGAAGATGCGTTTTTTGAGCACGCCCAAGTGTTTGACAACTTCTACGGCACCTCCAAACAAGCCATTTTCGACATGCTCGACCAAGGCTTAGACGTGATCTTAGAAATAGACTGGCAAGGGGCCCAACAAGTACGTGCCCAATACCCTGATGCCATTGGTATTTTTATCTTACCACCATCGGTTGAAGCCCTAGGAGAGCGTTTGAAAGGTCGTGGCACCGACGCCGAAGACGTAATCGCCCGCCGTATGGCCAAAGCCGTCAATGAAATGTCACACTACAACGAATACGAATATGTCATCATCAACGATGATTTTGATGAAGCATTTCAACAATTGCAGGCCATTTTCGTGGCCATGCGTACCAGAATGCCATTAATACGTGAGATTCACACAGATCTCATCAATGATCTCTTGTCATAGTGACAGGCGGTTCAGTAAAATTGGCGATTACTAATTAGTGATTAAATCTTACCCAGAGGTTACCCCATGGCTCGAGTTACAGTTGAAGATTGCCTAGAAAACGTAGACAACCGTTTTGAATTGGTTATGGTTGCGGCGAAACGCGCACGTCAACTAGCAACCGGTGGCGCAGAAGCAAAGCTACCACTTGAAGAAGACAAAATGACTGTTGTTGCGCTACGTGAAATCGCCGATGACCTAATCAACGCGAAAAACGTAGACTTCCAGAATAAGCCAGCGCCAACAGAGTTTTAATCTCTATGGTATGCATCGCTCAGCACACGTATTTCTGGTTTTGCTTTTCCTGATGTGAGGTGAGCGGTGTCTACTATTGAGAAATTAGCGGAAAACCTTGGCCAATATCTGCCCTACGAGCAGATCGCCACGGTAAAACGCGCCTACTACTACGCTGAACAAGCCCACGATGGACAAAAGCGTAAAAGTGGTGAGCATTATGTCACCCATCCATTGGCAGTGGCATTTGTCCTAGCTGAGCTTCGAATGGATTGCGAAGGCCTAACGGCCGCGCTACTCCACGATGTAATCGAAGACACAGGCATTTCCCGAGAGGCCCTCGCGGAGCAATTTGGTGAAGGCGTTGCTAGCCTAGTTGATGGTGTCAGTAAGCTGACCCACCTTGAGTTCAACAGCCAAATCGAAAAACAAGCTCATAACTTCCAAAAAATGGCCATGGCCATGGCGGATGACATTCGCGACATCATGGTGAAGCTGGCGGACCGACTCCATAACATGCGCACCCTCGATGCCATGCCAGCCCATAAAAAACGCCGTATCGCGAAAGAAACCCTCGACATTTACGCACCGATAGCGAACCGCTTAGGTATGTATAATATGCGTGTGGATCTTGAGTCCTTGGCCTTTCAAGCTTACTACCCACTTCGTTCACGGATGCTCGAGCGCGCTATTAACAAGCGCTATGGACAACGGGACAAGTCCATGGAAAAGCTTGAAGACTTCATTCGCTCTGAGCTGGCTGCTGACTACATTGATGCAGCCATCAGCGTGCGCGAAAAGCATACCTACAGCATCTACCAAAAGATGCGTAAAAAGCGCCGCTCCTTGGAAGAAGTCATGGACGTACTGGGTGTGCGTATTGTCACCGATCGCCATGACAGCTGTTATCGCATTTTGGGGGTAATTCACGCCCTCTTTAAGCCGATTGAAGGTCGCTTTAAAGATTACATCGCGGTGCCTAAGTCCAACGGTTATCAGTCGTTGCACACCACTGTGGTGGGTACCAATGGCTTACCATTGGAAGTACAGATTCGTACTAATGAAATGGATGTTGTCGCGGTTAATGGTATCGCTGCCCATTGGACCTACAAGTCCCAGGGGCAAACGTCTGGTGCTCCGGCCAGCAACCATGAACGTGCTACCAAATGGGTTAAAAGCTTGCTTGAGATTCAAGAAAAAGCCCACAACCCAATGGAGTTCATTGATAACGTTAAGAGCGACCTCTTCCCTGACGAGGTGTACGTCTTTACACCTAAAGGCGAGATCATTGAACTACCGTCTGGTGCAACGCCTGTAGACTTCGCTTATGGGGTCCATACGGAAATCGGCAACACCTGTATTTCCTGTCGTATCAACCGTCGTTTAGCGCCGTTGAGCACCCAGTTAGAAAGTGGCCAGACCGTCGAAGTCATCACGGCCAAAAGCGCCCAGCCAAATGTGGCTTGGTTAAGCTTCGCCATCACAGGTAAAGCCCGCACCAACATTCGCCATTACCTGAAGACCAAACAACGGGAGAATGCCATTTCATTTGGCTACCGCCTACTGACCCGCTCCCTCAATGCCTTCAGAACCACTATTGAAGAATTGCCCGAAGATCGCGTCAACGCGGTCTTAGAGCACTACCAGCTTGAGGCCTTAGATGACTTACTTGAATCCATCGGTAAGGGTCGTCATGTGGGCTATGTGGTCGCCCGTCAGTTATTCCCTGACTTTAATGAAGATGAATTGATTTCACCGAAATCGTTTAAAGTGAATGGCTCTGAAGGGATGCTAATCTCCTATGCGAAATGCTGTTCACCGATTCCGGGTGATCCGATTGTCGGATATGTGCAAGTAGACAAAGGCATTATCATTCATCATCGTAGCTGCCCAAATATTCAAGACCACTTATCTAGCCCAGAGCGTTATATTCGCATGAGCTGGAGTAAAGAGATTGAAGAAGAGCTCAACGTCAGCCTGATCGTCACCTATGTGAACGAGCGAGGCGCCGTGGCCAAGATTGCCAGCTCCATCAGTGACACAGATTTCCAAGTGTCTAACTTGGACATCATTGAACGGGGCAAGATCTCTCGTCTTCGTCTGAATATTGCTATATCAAGTCGTGTGGGCTTAGCAGATGTTATGCGACGCATTAAAGCCGTGCGTTGCGTTGAAAAAGTATCCCGTGAGAACCTCGTCGGACGTTAATCACGTAGCATTTAGAATTTGATCACTCATAAAGGATTGAGACCATGGCAAAGCAAGTAATCTTCTCTGAAAACGCTCCTGCAGCAATCGGCCCATACTCACAAGCTGTTCGCGCTGGCAACACAGTTTACCTTTCCGGCCAGATTCCATTGGTACCAGCCACCATGGAAATCGTCAGCGATGACGTAGCAGAGCAAACAAAGCAAGTCTTCACTAACCTACAAGCGGTTTGTGAAGCAGCAGGCGGCTCACTAAAAGACATCGTTAAGCTAAACATCTACATGACCGACCTAGGCAACTTCGCCACAGTGAACGAAGTCATGACACAGTTTTTCGAGCAACCTTACCCAGCTCGTGCAGCCTTGGGTGTGCGTGCACTGCCGAAAGACGTTGCCGTTGAAATCGAAGGCGTGATGGTATTAGAAGACTAATCCCTGATCCCCGATCTCTGATACAAATAAAAAAGAGGCCCTAGTGGCCTCTTTTTTTATTTCGATTTAGCAATGCTTAGGCACGCTCAGCAGGGGGTACATAGCGTTTTAACACGCTGCCATAGCCAGTAACATAGCCTGAATAGTGTGGACGCCAACCTAAGGTGCGCAATTTAGTGGCCACGATACGCTTACCCTTAGTTGGAAAGTATTCCGCAAAGGTAATATCAGAGGGCAAAGATGGCAGCACATCCAAGGCGCTGGCTAACCATAACTTAACTTCCCACATGGACACAGGCTGCTCATCAGTGGCAATCACTGTCTCTGGTAAGGTCTGTCCTTTGACAACACGCTCCCCTAGGAAACACAACGCACCCACTACATCATCTCGGTGAATACGATTAGTCCAGCTGTTTTCTGCCCAAGGCTCAGCCTCATACACACCGTCTATTAAGCGAAACCGCCCAGGACCGTAAATACCAGAACAACGGACACTTGTGGTGGGCAACGCCTGTATTAACACCTGCTCTGCCTCCAGCAGCTTGTTAGCAGTGGGCTTGGCCGCCACAGCAAGGGAGTCGTCGGTAATTAACTGGCCTTGGTTCTGGCCATAAACACTGGTACTGGAGACAAAGATCACATGGGGCTTCTGCTCCCGTTCTTGGTAAGCTTGGGCCACAGCTTCGGCCGCCCCCACATAAGCCTTGCCATAAGCCTCTTCCGTGCGCCCCTGTGGGGTAACAATCAAATACACCAGGTCCACATCGGGCCACGCATCTTGATTCAGCTCGGTTAAATCTCCCGTAATCCCCAACACCCCTTCAGGAAATTCGATACCTTGGCGGCGCATGCCTGTCACTTGCGCACCCAGCGCCACAAAATGAGACGCCACTGAACGTCCTAAGTCACCACAGCCCGCTACCAGTACTTTTGTCATATTTGCCCCAATGATTGCAAAAAAAGCGTATCTTCCAAGTTCCGGTACACTTTATCAAAATATGTATTATCATAGTTATTACCAATTATAAGGGTAATGACCATGACGCTAACAGAACTCAAATACATCGTTATGCTAGCAGAAGAGAAACATTTTGGCCGTGCAGCAGATCGCAGCAATGTTTCTCAGCCAACACTCAGTGTGGCAGTTAAAAAGCTAGAAGACGAACTTGGCGCTGCGATTTTCGAGCGTAGCAAAAGCTCTGTCTACATTACCCCCATTGGCGAACAAATCATCAGTCAGGCGCGCCGTGTATTAGAGCAAGCCAACATGATTAAAGAATTGGCGTCTTCTGGCAAAAACCAACTTCGAGGCCCGTTGAAGGTAGGTGCTATCTTTACCATTGCGCCGTACCTATTTCCTTACATGATCCCAGAGCTTAAAAAACATGCCCAAGGCATGCCCTTGGTGATCGAGGAAGACCTGACTGAAAACCTGCGTCCGAAACTGCGTAACGGCGAGTTAGATGCCATCATTGTCGCTCTCCCTTTTCGCGAACCAGACGTGGTCACTCAACCCATTTACGAAGAAGAGTTCGTCGTACTGATGCCCAAAGAACACCCTTGGGCAAACCTTGACAGTATTACCACGGACCAACTCACCACAGATAACTTACTGCTGCTAGGCAAGGGCCACTGCTTTAGTGACCAAGTCATGGAAGCCTGCCCTATTATTGGCGAGGAAGAGCTCAACGAAGGACGTACCGTTGTAAATGGTAGCTCCCTAGAAACCATCCGCTATATGGTGTCATCAGGATTAGGTGTGACGGTACTGCCAAAGTCCGCGGTCAATAACATTGATGAAGATGTATTGGCGGTGAGACCTTTTAGCGCCCCTGTTCCCAAACGTACTGTGGCCTTGGCATGGCGGGCCAGTTTCCCGCGTCCAAAAGCCATCGAATCTCTCAGCCAATCCATCCGTGAGGCATGCCAAAAGCTGAATCTGGACTAGTATGGTCGATGCATTAGAAACACAAGATATTCAAGAACTTAAAGGTGTTGGAGTCGCCATGGCTGAGAAGCTGGCGAAGCTCAATCTGCATACAGTTCAAGACTTGCTGTTTCATCTGCCCATTCGCTATCAGGACCGCACTCGTGTCGTCCCAATTGGACAACTACGCTTCGGGGATGAAGCAGTCATTGAAGCCGACGTTGTCGGCTGTGAGATTAAAATGGGCAAGCGCCGTAGCCTGATCTGCCGTGTACGTGATCACTCTGGCTCCCTATGCCTGCGCTTTTTTCACTTTTCTGCCGCACAAAAGAAACAACTTGAGCAAGGCAAAAGAGTCCGCTGCTTTGGCGAAATACGCCGGGGCAGCACGGGGTTTGAAATCTATCACCCAGAATACTCCATACTCAAAGACGATGAACCTCTGGATGGCTCGGACCAACTCACGCCCATCTATCCATTGACGGAGGGTTTAACACAAACCAAAATCCGCCAGCTGTGTGAACAAGCCCTAGAGCGTCTTACCCCATACAATCTGCGGGAGTGGCTGCCGGATTCCATCAGAGAGGCATTCAGCTTACCGTCCTTGGCCGATGCCATTAAATTTCTACATCATCCCACTCAAGGGACCAACTTAGAACAACTTAAGCTCGGTAACCATCCGGCACAATATCGCCTGTCGTTTGAAGAACTCATGGCCCACCAGCTCTCCTTGATAAACAAGCGCCAGCTATCCAAAGAAGACCGAGCGATTGCCATTACCGAACAGGGAGCCTTATACCAGGCATTGTTGCAGCAGCTGCCTTTTTCTCCAACGGGCGCACAACAGCGGGTTTCCCAAGAAATTTTGCAAGATATGGCAACTGGGCACCCTATGCTGCGCCTAGTGCAAGGGGATGTGGGTTCAGGTAAAACGCTAGTGGCCGCTCTAGCCGCCGCCAGCGTGGTGCAACAAGGTCGCCAAGTAGCGGTCATGGCACCTACAGAGATTCTCGCAGAACAACACTACCTTAACTTCAAAGCTTGGTTTGAGCCTTTGGGCATCAAGGTGGCATGGATGATCGGAAAGTTAAAGGGAAAACAGCGGGAAGCCGAAATGGCGGCCATAGCTTCCGGTGACGCTGCCATCGTCGTTGGCACCCATGCCCTTTTCCAAGAGAGCGTCACCTTCCATGGCATGGCCCTCGCCATCATTGATGAGCAGCACCGATTCGGGGTGCATCAGCGTATGGCCCTAAGGGAAAAAGGCTTACAAGCTGGATTCCAGCCCCACCAGCTGATCATGACGGCTACCCCGATACCACGCACCTTAGCCATGTCTGCTTATGCGGATTTAGATTGTTCCATTATTGATGAGCTCCCCCCTGGGCGAACGCCAGTGAATACCATTGCGGTTTCAGACCAACGGCGGGAAGAAGTGATTCAAAGAGTCCGCCACGCTTGCGAAGAAGGCAAGCAAGCCTATTGGGTCTGTACCTTGATCGAAGAATCCGAGGCCTTACAGTGCCAAGCGGCGGAGGACACTGCCACGCTACTCATGGAACAGCTACAAGGCATTCAAGTAGGCTTGGTACACGGCCGGATGAAAGCCCAAGAAAAAGCCGACATCATGGCGCGGTTTAAAGCCGGTGACATTCAGCTGCTCGTCGCCACCACCGTGATTGAAGTGGGCGTCGACGTGCCCAACGCAAGCCTTATGGTGATCGAAAACCCAGAACGCTTAGGTTTAGCGCAATTACACCAGCTAAGAGGGCGTGTGGGTCGTGGCCAAGCAGCTAGCCACTGTGTGTTGCTGTATCGTTCGCCACTAGGGCAACAGGGCCGCGCACGCCTTTCCATCATGCGCGAGACCACCGATGGCTTTAAGATTGCTGAGAAAGATTTGGAGCTTCGAGGCCCTGGAGAACTGCTCGGCTCCCGCCAGACAGGTTTGCTGGAATTTAAAGTGGCGGATCTACAACGAGACAAGGCACTTTTAGACGGCGTACAAAGCGCCGCAGCACAATTATATCGTGACTACCCAGAGCATGTTTCTCCCCTACTCTCACGTTGGTTACCGAAACATAATCAATATCTCAATGTGTAGCTTTGCGTAATAGAGAGCATTCACGATATTGATCAGTATTTAATCAAAAATTCATATATCCATTTCACTATTTAGGCTATCTTCCCTCCCAACGGAACCCCCTAAATCAGAGGAATGACCCATGTCGGCAATCGCCCACTCTCTAACGCTTAAAAAAGACTTATCATTCAATGGCTCATACGGCTTTCGCGTCCATGGCGATCGTATTACCTTGACGATTCAACAGATCAATAACCACAGAAGTTTTGATAATCTAAGTGGCACAGTAGCCATCGAACTGCGTGGCTACCGTCAAGATGGTGCCGAAGCGGTACTGGCTAGCACAACGATTGGCCAGCTCTCTGGACAACACTATTTATCTAACTGCGAATATGACTTGATTTTCACGGCACCGGAAGCCGGTCAATGGCAGCTAGCCTTAGAATTACGCGAGTGGAATGGCTCTGACTACGAGTTAATTGATAGCCAGCCTTTTGATGTACCCTATGTGGTGGCATGGCAGCCAACGGTCGTCGAACCTACAGTGACTCCCACCACTAAAGAAAAAGTGGTCAGCATCGAAGAAGCACCAGCCACTCCAGTCTCAAAACCGGTAAAAAGTAAAAAGCCAACGGAGCAAGACAAAGCACCTAAGGCCAAGAAAACAGCCCCAGAAAAAGAAGGCAGCGGCCTCATCAGCATTAATCAAAGCTCTTTAGAAGAGCTGGCAAGTGTCAAAGGTATGCCAAAGAAAGTCGCGAAAGAAATCGTAGAAAAGCGCCCTCACACCTCTTGGGAAGCCTTGCTTAAAATCAAGGGAATGGGGCCACGCATGTTGAAGAAGTTAAAAAAAGCACTAAAACTGGATTGATTCAAATTCAGAGACAAAAAAACCACGCCTTTGCGTGGTTTTTTATTATGTGGGAGACAGCATTAAGGAATCTTCACCACTGTGGTGTTCTTCACTTCTTCCATAGCCACGTAGGTACGAGACTCACGCACGTGAGGCAGAGTCAGAAGGGTTTCACCTAAAAGATGACGATAGGCGTCCATGTTTGATACCCGAGCTTTCAGTAGGTACTCAAAGTCACCTGCGATCAAGTGACACTCTAAGACTTCAGGGATCTCAGACACAGCCTCTTTAAATTCGTTAAAGCCCTCTGGAGACGTAGCTTTTAGACGAATCTCAACAAACACCAACAACCCGGCGTCCACCTTACGAGGGTCAACCAACGCGCAGTAACCCGTAATGTAACCATTGCGCTCAAGTCGGCGTACACGCTCCAAACAAGGGGTGGCACTCAGCCCTACTCGGCTAGCAAGCTCAACATTCGATAGACGACCGTTAATTTGCAGCTCCCGAAGGATCTTTTTATCCAATCTGTCTAAAGGCTTTGCAGACGTTTCCATTAACATGATGCTCCGAAGATAACTGACTCCTAATTTAGCGTGATTCTATCACGTGGCAAATACCTTAGGAAAAATAAGCTAAACTCAACCATTTGGTCAGGTGGCCCTATATCATCGCACCAAATAATTACAAAGAGCATCAAATAGCACCAAATCTATTCAAATGGTGCTAAAAATCACCTATATCCACCAGAAACTACCGGTTTATTGCGTCAAATTGGAGCAAAAAAAATAATATACGCACCAATCGTAAACAAAATAAATGATAGCTATTAGATATAAAGTACTTATTGCCAAATAGTTATCAAGATGTACAAAAAAAGGAAAAAAAACGTACAGATGCAGTGATTTCGCCTTGACGAGAGGGGGGTAACAGTAATTCTATAGGGTGGTAGGGTGTAAATTTAGAAGATTGCACTGGACGAGAAATTCAAAAGAATAACTAAAAATATTGGCAAGCTAATTGCTACATAAATAATCGAAAATGGCATCTACTCATCAGATTCCAATTTTGAACATAAAAACTAGTAATGCCTGGGAGGCAAAATCATGAAATCGAACGTAGGTAAAATTCTTTCTACCGCTGCGATCGCTGCTACTATCAGCACCGGTGCAGCTGCCGCAACATTGGACGACGTAAAAGCAAAAGGCTTTGTTCAGTGTGGCGTGAGCCAAGGTGTTCCTGGCTTCTCTAACGCGGACGATTCTGGTAACTGGACAGGTATCGACGTTGATGCATGTCGTGCAGTGGCTGCTGCCGTCTTCGGTGATGCACAAGCAGTTAAATTCACACCACTTTCTGCGAAAGAGCGTTTCACTGCACTACAATCTGGTGAAATCGACATCCTTTCTCGTAACACCACTTGGACGTACACTCGTGACACGTCTCTAGGTCTAGACTTCACTACGACTAACTTCTACGACGGCCAAGGCTTCATGGTGCGTAAAGATCTAGGTGTGTCTTCTGCAATGGAACTTGACGGTGCAACAGTTTGTACTGAGCAGGGTACCACTACAGAATTGAACATGGCTGACTTCTTCCGTAAGCACAAATTGTCTTACGTTCCAGTTATCGTTCAAAAAGCAGACGAAGCGCTAGCGGCATACGCTTCTGGCCGTTGTGACGTCTTCACAACAGATAAATCAGGTCTAGCAGCACACCGCTCTAAGCTTTCTGATCCATCTGCACACGTGATTCTTCCAGAAACCATTTCTAAAGAGCCTCTAGGTCCTGTTGTTCGTCACGGCGACAACCAGTGGAAAGACATTGCGACTTGGGCACTATTCGTTCAAATCAACGCAGAAGAAATGGGCATCAGCTCTGAAAACGTTGCGAAAATCAAAGCAGAATCTACTGACCCAGCGATTCGTCGTCTACTAGGCGCTGAAGGTAACATGGGTGAGGCACTAAGCCTTGACGCAGATTGGGCTTACAACATCATCGCAGAAGTAGGTAACTACGGCGAAGTGTTTGAGCGTAACGTAGGTCCTAACACTCCAGTGGGTCTCCCACGTGGTGTGAACAACCTATGGACTGAAGGCGGCGTTCTTTACGCGCCACCAGTACGTTAATTCGTATTTAATCCCTTACCTACCAGGGATTTTGCCCAGCGGCACCAGCCGCTGGGCACCCCCTTCCGAATATCCATCTGACGAGCATTCTCTGCCTGAACCAAGATGAGCGAACAAAAAGCAAGTAACACGAGTTTCTTGAACGACGCAGGCAATCGTGCCTTGTTGTTTCAAGCAGTACTCCTAATTGTCGTCCTCGCTGTCGGTTATTATTTGTTCCATAACCTACAAGCGAACTTACAAAACCAAGGGATCTCCACGGGCTTCGCGTTTTTAAACGAGCCAGCGGGCTTCCCGATCTTAATCCATTTAATTGAATATACCGAAGCCAATAGCTACGGCCGTGCCTTTGTTGTTGCCTTAATTAACACCACCCTTATCTCATTAATGGGTATTGTATTGGCAACCATTATCGGTGTGATCATGGGCTTGGCCCGTTTGTCACAGAACTGGTTAGTCGCTCGACTTGCAACGGTATACATAGAAACTCTGCGTAACATCCCATTATTGTTGCAGATGTTCTTCTGGTACTTCGCGGTATTGGCTACCCTGCCCCACCCACGCAACAGTATTATTTTTGGTGATTTCTTCCTGAATAAGCGTGGCATCTACTCGCCTTCACCTATTTTTGGTGATGCCTTCGGTGTGGTAATCTTTGGCTTCCTAGCGTGTATCGTAGCTTCCATTGCCCTCATCGTTTGGGCGAAGAAGCGTCAAACCCGTACCGGGCTTTGGTTTCCTGCTTACTGGACATCCTTAGCGATTATTGTCTTTGGCACCGTGCTCTTTTACTTCATCGCAGGCTCTCCAGTAGACTTTGAACTACCACAGAAAAGCCGTTTCAACGTAACGGGTGGCATGGTATTGGTCCCTGAATTCGTTGCTGTTTTGATTGCCCTATCCACTTACACAGGCTCATTTATCGCAGAGATCGTACGTGCGGGTATTTTGTCTGTGAACTGGGGGCAAACGGAAGCATCACGTTCTTTGGGTATGCCAGACAACCTCACTCAACGTTTGATTGTCTTACCACAAGCACTGCGAGTGATTATTCCACCACTTACCAGCCAATACCTTAACTTGGCCAAAAACTCGTCTTTGGGCGCTGCAATCGCTTACCCAGAACTTGTTGCCGTGGTAATGGGAACCACCCTAAACCAGACAGGTCAGGCCATTGAGACCATAGGTCTGTGTATGTTGGTGTACGGTACTTTAAGTTTGTCCATTTCATTGTTTATGAACTGGTACAACAAAAAAATGTCTTTAATTGAGCGATAAGGGGGCACACATGGCGATTGAATTCAAACCTTCTCCTAGCCTACCACCACCGAGCAATGCTGTCGGTCCGGTCGCTTGGATTCGTAAAAACTTTTTCTCAAGCCCACTGAATATCATCCTGACGATTTTCAGCCTTTACGTTTTGTATTTGTTAATTCCGCCTGTCATTGATTGGGCAATTCTCAATGCAACATGGGAAGGTACTTCCAAAGCTGCTTGTACAGGCGGTGGTGCATGTTGGGCATTCATCCGGGTGCGTTTTGATCAGTTTATGTATGGCCTTTACCCACCAGAAGAATACTGGCGTGTGAACTTGGCAGCCATTCTACTGGTTGTCATGGTGGGCATGTTTGCCATCAAAGCAGTGAACAAGCTGTTTTTATCGATTGGTATCATTGTGGTGTACCCAATCGTTGCTTACTTCCTGTTTGCTGGCGGTATATTCGGTCTAGAAGTGGTTGAGACGTCTCTTTGGGGCGGTCTGTTCTTGACCATGCTGCTGGGTATCATTGGTATTGTAGCGTCTTTTCCATTAGGTATTTTGCTGGCGCTAGGTCGCCAATCTAAGATGCCAGTTGCGAAATCTGTCTGTGTGATTTTCATTGAGACAATTCGTGCGGTGCCTTTGATCACTATCCTATTTATGGCGTCTGTCATGATTCCGCTGTTCTTGCCGGATGGTCTGAACTTTAACAAGTTGTTGCGTGTATTAATCGGCATCACTATGTTCTCTGCGGCGTACATGGCAGAGGTTATCCGTGGTGGTCTACAAGCCATTCCAAAAGGTCAATACGAAGCCGCTGATGCGATGGGGCTGACCTACTGGCAGTCTATGATCCTAGTCATTTTGCCACAGGCTCTAAAACTAGTGATCCCTGGCATCGTAAACACCTTCATTGGTTTGTTTAAAGATACAACGCTGGTTTACATCGTAGGTATGTTTGACTTCTTGGGTATCATCCAAATGGCGAACCATGATGCCAACTGGCTCGGCACGACGACGGAAGGTTACGCCTTCGCAGGCTTTGTTTATTGGGCTATCTGCTTCGGTATGTCCCGCTACTCCATGGCGGTTGAGCGTAAGTTAGATACTGGACACAAGCGGAATTAATAAGAGAATTTGAGGCCTTAACATGACAGATAGAAATATGGCACTCGCCCAACTAGAACAGGGCGAAAGCGCAATCATCGAGTTTAACGATGTAAACAAGTGGTACGGTGAATTCCACGTACTGAAAAACATCAACTTCAGTGTTAAAAAAGGCGAGCGTATCGTTGTCTGTGGACCTTCTGGTTCAGGCAAGTCGACCATGACTCGTTGTATCAACCGCCTAGAGGAGCACCAAAAAGGCTCTATCTTAGTGGATGGCATTGAAATGAATGACAACCTGAAAAACATCGAAGCGATCCGTAAAGATGTGGGCATGGTGTTCCAACACTTTAACTTGTTCCCGCATTTGACCATCCTTGAAAACCTGACTCTTGCGCCAATCTGGGTACGTAAAACACCTAAGAAAGAAGCGGAAGAAATGGCGATGCATTACTTGGAGCGTGTTAAAATCGCGAACCAAGCCGGTAAATACCCAGGGCAGCTTTCAGGTGGTCAGCAACAGCGTGTGGCCATCGCTCGTGGTCTGTGTATGAAACCACGCATCATGTTGTTCGATGAGCCAACGTCGGCACTTGACCCTGAGATGATCAAGGAAGTATTGGACGTTATGATTCAGTTGGCCGATGAAGGCATGACCATGGTGTGTGTGACACACGAAATGGGCTTTGCGAAAACCGTTGCCGACCGAGTTGTGTTTATGGATGCGGGTGAAATCGTTGAAGCGAACACGCCTCATGAGTTCTTCGAGAACCCACAACATGATCGTACACAACTGTTCTTAAGCCAGATTTTGAACCACTAAAATCAAGATTTTTTGGCATTCGATACAAAAAGCCCCTGACGGGGCTTTTTTGTTGTTTATAATGGCCTAATATAAGTCATTGGTCTTTATAAAGGATTTTTTGTGTCTGAGCAGCCAGTCGAATCGACGAATACAACCAAAGTGAGGATCGTGCACCTTGCCGACCACACGGGCAAAATGCAGGTTATCTTCCCCTTCGATAGCATGTTAGATATGGCCGCTTTGTCTCGTTTAACAAAGCGTCGCTTTGATCCTGTAGCCAACTACAATGTAGATGGTGACCCTCTTATAAAGCCTAATGTCTGTCCGACTTTAATCGATAAGTCACTGCTCGAAAGCGAACTCATTGACCTACGGGGTAGCGCCTCCCAAAGTTATAAATCACTGACACTAGCAGAGTTCAAAGAGCGGTTTCAGGGCCCATTAACGCGTTATGAAACGCTTGCTATTCCTGTATGTGAGATTCCAACGCCAGCCAAAGACTTAGAAAGCGATGCGGAACAGATGTTCAAAGCATTGGGCAAGTTTCAATCGGTGCGATTGAAGCAGCGCCTTGAAGAGACCTTAGAAATTCCACCGCTACCTGCGTCCTCCCATCGTATTATCCAGCTGTGTGCTAACGAAAAAGCCGGTACTGATGAATTGTGCGATGTGATTAGCCTAGATCCAGCCCTGTCGGCCCAGGTCATCAGCTGGGCAACCTCTCCTTACTACGGAGTAAAAGGCGAAATAGAGTCTGTGGAAGATGCCATTATTCGAGTGCTCGGGTTCGACATGGTAATGAACTTAGCGCTGGGGTTATCCATGGGCAGTGCCTTCCAGTTACCTGAAGATGGCCCGCGTCACTATGAAGATTTTTGGTTCGGTGCTGTGTCCCACGCAGTACTCATGGAAGAGCTGGTGCGTAAAATGCCTTCCGGCAAGCGTCCAAGATTAGGGCATGCCTACTTAGCCGGACTGTTACACAACTTTGGTTATCTAGCCATCGCTGTGGTACTGCCTCCCCATTTTGGTATTTTGTCCCGCTATATCGAAGCCAATGCCCATTTAAGTGCAGACGTAGTAGAGATGCAGACTCTACGCTTCACCAAAGAGCAATTAGGAGCTTGGTTACTGAAACATTGGCAGCTTCCGGCAGGCATCTACACAGGCATTCGCTACAGCCGCACGCCGGAATATCGTGGTGAACATCATGCTATCGCGAATCTGCTGTGCTTATCCCATCAGTTGTTCGAAGAGTCATCACTTAATCAAACGCTGCTAAGTGATTTGGGACTCACTGTAGAAGATGTCCAGGCCTGTTACAGCAAGGTCATGGGATCCTCCAAAGAACTTGCCAAAATGGTCGAACTGATAAGCGGCAATAAATGACTTCAATGAATGCAAAGGTTGCTCAGCAGTTAGACTATCGCTGGCACCGGATTCAACGGTTACAACGTTCGAATATTCCTAAGTCCATCTACCCTTGGCTCGCCACAGATCAGTCCATCACAGCAAAACTGAGATGTGCCGGGCAACTCAAGGTTGAACTTTTAGAAGAACGCTGGGGGGTTCCAACGCCCCGAGAGCGGCTTCGGCTGGGCCTAAAAGATCGGGAAGTGGCAAGAATCCGCACCGTTGTGCTTCATGTTGATGACATCCCCGTGGTCTATGCTCGCTCTATTATGCCCGCACGTTCCCTACGTGGCTCTTGGCGCTACTTACCTTACCTGAAGAATCGTCCCTTGGGGGGTTACGTGTACCGATCGGGCGCTCTCAAGCGCAGTCCAATAGAAGTGGCACAATTACCCGCTGGCATTCTAAAAGAGTGCCCTGATGCACTCTGGGCTCGCCGCTCTATCTTTATGGAATTTGGTCCAGGGATTTTGGTGAACGAGGCGTTTTATCCTAGTATAGGCAAGTTCACGAGCCTCGCTGGGCGCTTTTAGTCAATCAATCTAACAACGGAAAGTATGAGTAAACTTAAAGATTACGCGGATCTCACCCGTTTTAACCGCCCTATTGGTTCATTGCTACTCATGTGGCCCACCTTGTGGGCATTATGGCTCGCTGCGGATGGCTGGCCTGAATGGCACCTTATTATCATCTTTGTGCTGGGTGTCTTTGCCATGCGCTCCGCTGGCTGTGTCATTAACGACTACGCTGACCGCAAAGTGGATGGACACGTAGAGCGTACAAAAAACCGCCCTCTTCCATCAGGTCGAGTGTCGGAGAAGGAGGCTCTAGGACTGTTTGCAGGATTAGCGTTACTGAGTTTTGTGCTCGTGCTGATGACCGACAGGCAAACGATTCTGCTCTCCTTTGTTGGCCTTTTCTTGGCCGCTTTATATCCATTTATGAAACGCTATACGCATCTGCCCCAGCTTTTTTTAGGATTGGCATTTTCATGGGCCATCCCTATGGCTTACAGCGCTCAGGGAGGCAGCTTGTTAGACATGGAGCTTTGGATGTTGTTTGTCGCAAACTGCTTCTGGACCATCGCCTACGACACCTATTACGCTATGACAGATCGCCCTGATGATCTTAAGATTGGCATTAAATCCACCGCCATTCTATTTGGCCAATATGATTTGTTTGTCATTATTGTTTTACAAGGACTGACCTTATCCCTAATGCTTTGGATTGGCGTTTTAGCGCAACTGGGATGGCTTTACTACTTAAGTATTGTTGGCGCAGCGGTGTTATTCTATTTACAGTATCAACAAGCCAAAGATCGGAATCGACAAGCCTGCTTTAAGTCCTTTCTTGATAACAACCGAGTTGGTTACTGTTTGTTTGCAGGAATACTTCTAAGCTATTACATTTGAGAGGGCGGATGTGACATTTTAACATAGCTGTCACATTAAACCGCTTTAATATCTACCGTTCCTGAGATGAGGGTATGTCCTGTGACCGGTAAAAAAGTACTAATTATCGATGATGAAGCGCCGATTCGCGAAATGATCGCTGTCGCGCTAGAAATGGCTGGCTACGAATACATGGAAGCCGAAAACAGCCAACAAGCACACGAAATCGTGGTAGATCACCGTCCAGATCTAATCCTATGTGATTGGATGATGCCTGGAGGCAGTGGTATCGAGCTAACACGCCGCTTGAAAAAAGATCCAACCACCGCAGAGATCCCAGTGATCATGCTGACAGCAAAAAGCGAAGAAGACAATAAAATTCAAGGGCTAGAAGTTGGCGCTGATGATTACATCACCAAGCCTTTCTCTCCCCGTGAGTTAGTGGCTCGCTTGAAAGCGGTATTACGTCGTGCGACCCCACAAGGTGTTGATGACCCAATCGAAGTGGAAGGCCTGTTGCTTGACCCTATTAGCCAACGTGTCTCAATCGGCACTGCGCCAATTGAAATGGGGCCAACAGAATACCGCTTGCTGAAGTTTTTGATGACCCATCAAGAGCGGGCGTATTCGCGAGCACAACTGCTTGATCAAGTTTGGGGTGGCAATGTCTACGTTGAAGAGCGTACCGTGGATGTTCACATCCGACGCTTACGTAAAGCCATCGGCGACTCCCACGACTTTTTGATCCAAACTGTCCGAGGTACGGGTTACCGCTTCTCGGCAAAACGTACGGCCTAAGACTTTATGAAACAAATCTGGCGCAAGGCAATTTTAACATGGCTAAGTGGTCTAGCGGCTGTGTTATCCATTGGCCTCGTCATAGGCTATCCCCTAGCCACAACTCTTTTGTATGTGCTGGGGTCTCTCTATTGGCAGCTTTATCAGCTGTACTTGTTTCAATCTTGGTTACGACGTTCGGGGAAATCTGCCCCTCCGGAATCCAGTGGTATCTGGGGGGAAGTCTTTGATGCGGTGTATCGCTTGCAGAAGAAGCAACGTAAATCCAAACGCCGTATGCGCCAAGCGCTTAATCGAATTGAGAACTCCACTGCCGCCTTAAAAGAAGGCGTTATCATGGCCGACAGCCAAGGTAACTTAGAGTGGTGGAATAATTCGGCAGGTCTGTTACTCGGGCTGATGCGTCCAGTGGATCGAGGTCAGCCCATCACCAATATACTGCGTAATCCTGAGTTCTATCGCTACTTTTCACAAAAGCGTTTCGGGGAGCCGTTAGTGATCAAGTCGCCCTCCAAAGAAGGCGTGTATTTGGAAGTCCAAACCACCCTTTACGATCAAAATGATCACCTTATTTTTGTGCGCGATGTGACCCGTTTATACCTGCTTGAGCAGATGCGTAAAGACTTTGTGGCCAATGCTTCCCATGAGTTAAAAACACCGCTCACGGTGATTAAAGGCTATCTCGAAACCCTCTCTATGTTTAAAGACAGTCTTCCTGCAAGTATGCAACGGGGTGTCGACAGCATGTCTGATCAATCCCAACGGATGGAGCACTTGATCGAAGACCTACTACTGTTATCCCGCTTAGAAACCAATGATAAGCGTGAAGATCACCAGTGGCTGAATTTGAATGAAATCTGCGACACTATTAATAAGACTGCGCAACCCATCCTCTCTGATCAGCATGCGCTGACTTTTTCTATCCCAGAGAACAGCTATATTTATGGGGCATCCAATGAGCTCTACAGCGCTTTCTCTAACTTGGTTGTAAATGCCATCAAGTACTCACCCAATGGCGGTAAAATCCAAGTGACGTGGGAGAAAACTGAGCACAGTGGGGTATTTTCGGTAGAAGATCAGGGGCTAGGTATTGATCCGCGCTATATCCCTCGTCTAACAGAGCGCTTTTTCAGAGTGGATAAAGGTCGTGGCTCTAGCACTGGAGGCACAGGATTAGGGCTCGCTATCGTCAAACATGTACTCATTCACCACAATGCCAAGCTACAGATTCGTAGTCAGCCAAGCGTTGGCAGCACCTTCTCTTGTTTCTTTCCAATTGACCGAGTACGTCAAGATGCGCTGCTGGCAGCTGTGACGTCCGACACCTCATCTGATCAGGCTGAAAGCACAGCAGATCGATAATAAAAAGCCGTCTGGTGTGACGGCTTTTTTGTACCTCAATTACAAGGATTCAAACAACTGGTGAATGAAACCTTCTTTCTCTGGATCCTGATCAATCAAAGCCAAGGTCACTGTTAAGAACGCAGAATCAGGCTTCTTCTCTGTGGTAGCAATGGCTTGAACATAATAATTCAAGCGGTTGACCTTACTGTCAAAAGACAAATCTAGCACCGCCTGATCTAGCACCGTTGGGATCACATCGTCACTTTTGATCAAGAGTGTTGCTTCTGTTTTTGAGAAATGAATCACCATGCAGCGGAACTCTTTACCAGCAAAGCGCACCAGGCTGGGGATTTTTACATCTTTCGAGGTCACCTCGGGTTGAATAATACCGCCCTTTTGACTGGGCACTGACTTCGCACCACTGGTGAGAATGCTCAAAGAGTCCCCACCTGTGCCCCCAGAACCAGAAACGGGAGCGGGAGCACTGCCCAGTTTTTTCTCGATACCATGTTTCTTTGCAGCCGAAACCACTTTTTGAATCAATTGATCCGGTGAAAATGGCTTCCCCAGATAATCCGTTACCCCAGATTTCACCGCTTCGACGACATGGGACTTATCCCCCCGACTGGTGATCATCACAAACGGTAAAGTCTCCTTTTTGTACTGGGGCTGCTCGCGACACCACTGCAATAGCTCAACCCCCGTCATTTCAGGCATCTCCCAATCACACAACACCATGTCAAAAGGAATCTGCTCCAGCATTTTCTGGGCTTTTCGACCGTTCACCGCTTCTTCCACTGTGCAAGCAGGGAAGCGTTTGCGTACGGTACGCTTGATTAAATCTCGAGTAAACGAGGCGTCATCGACAACGAGGATTTTCAAATTAGCATCCTATTTAGTTTGCGACAGCAAATCAGAAAAATTTACAAAGCGCTTGGAATACAGCTTGATCCAAAGCAAGGTAGCCGCCACCACGGCGATAGGCATCACAAACAGATTTAGCAAAGGTATGGTAATACCAACCATGACAATAAAACCAAATGTCCAACAAAGTAGCGGTCTTTCACGTAATGACGCCCGCATCTCAGAGAAGCTGACTTTATTGTTATCAAAAGAATAATCCATGTATTGAAGCGCTAACATCCACGCAGAAAACAGCAACAACAGTACTGGGGATACAGCGTTTACAAGGGGAACAAAGGACAGCAATAGAAGCCCTAAGAAACGAGGCAAGAAATACATCAACTTCTGTAATTCTCGCTTGATACTGCGACCAGCAATCAGCATCAAGCTCTTTGCAGTAATGGCTTCGTCAAAGACTTTTCCCGTCTGTTGTTCTTCCACCTTTTCTGCCAAAAATGCCATAAATGGGGCTGCCAGAATATTCACCCCCACGGAGAAGCTGTAAAAAAGCAAGATCCCCACCACAATGTTAAGGATTAAGTAGAATAACCAATTTAAGAAAGACAGCCATTCCGGCATATAGCCCATCATGCCATCAACTGCTGTCGACATATAATTGAGGGCAACCATATACAGTAAGGCCATCAAAACAATATTGGCTAGAATGGGAGCCAGTAGAAATAAACGTAGGCGTTTTGAAAATAACAAAGGCAGTGCCTTAATAAAGGAGCCTGCAGCCAAAAATGGGTGTGTAATCACGTTGTAGAACCTTCCATATCGCGCATTAAGAACGTTTTCTAATTGGGATATTTAACCATATTCGTCTAATCGACTGGGCAAAGAAAACAAATATTTTCGACACAGCAAAGCAATCGATCTGGCCTCAATCAGTAAGCTTTTGTATCTCACACTGCTTTTCACTAGGTATTCAGGTTAAATTTGATACACTTTGGCATGAACCCTTGCACACCTGAAAGATACTCCTATGAATACTTTTAAACGCCATCTGTTTTTCACTTTCCTATTATTGACCACCTCGGTAACGGGCTTCGCCTTAGAGTTCAATGCACCAAAAGGCCCAATTATTCTGACCTTAGGGGGCAATATTGACGAAACTAACCAAGGCGACAGCATGGTATTTGATCGAGACATGCTCATGGCACTTCCGAGCCATGAAGTATCGACAGATAACCCATGGAATGAGGGTGTACAGACTTACCAAGGATTTAATCCCATAGATCTTTTGGCAGCCGTTGACGCAGAGGGCGATATGTTACGAATCACAGCTCTCAACCAATACATCACCGAGATTCCGGTCAGCGACTTCCAACAATTTGGCGCCATCATCGCCTACAGCAAGAACCAAGAGATCATGTCGGTGCGTACCAAAGGACCACTTATGGTCGTATATGACTTTGACGATTACCCTGAATTACGTTCTGAAACTTACTATGGTCGATCCATTTGGCAAATCCAATCCATAGAGGTCTTCAACTCAAAGGAGTAACACGTGGCATCTAGCCCCCAGAAAGGACTTTGGAAACCTCGACTTCAGCGCTGGCTAACATTTGGCTTGGCAGCCTGTGTCATTGTGCTCTCAGTGTTAGCATTTACCCTTTCTGCCATGAGTAATGACAGCAGTAGGCTGAATGCTCGCCAAGTGTTTGAAAGCTCTCGCTGGAACGCCCTGCAGCTGCAATTGCAGGCATATCGCTTAATGAATTATGTGGTAGATCTCTCTGCCGACGACCTGCCCTTAAACGGTCAAGGGTATTTCCAGTACGACCTCATGCTCAGCCGAGTTGATCTCCTACGTCAGGGGGAGATCGGCAACCATATCCGCACCTTTGGCAATGGCCGAGCAGTCCGTCTGCTCAATATTATTACTGGCGAGCTTGAACTGATCAGCCTGAATATCGAACACCTTGAGCAAGGCCGCATTTCACAGGTCCCCATCATCCTTGAACGGCTTAAATCCTTAGACAGTCAGATTTCAGACTTTGTTTTTATCGTTAACCAAGGAGCC
Source organism: Marinomonas vaga (assembly GCF_055388305.1). Lineage (NCBI taxonomy): Bacteria > Pseudomonadati > Pseudomonadota > Gammaproteobacteria > Oceanospirillales > Oceanospirillaceae > Marinomonas > Marinomonas vaga. Next base: position 1,241,266 of record NZ_AP043903.1, on the reverse strand, counting down.
AATGAGTACGTCAGCGAGCAACGCCAGCTTCTTGAACAGCGACTCACCTACACCCAGAACGTTGCTCTAGGTCTTTTTGTCACCACCATAGTGTTAGTGCTCATGGCCTTTAAAGTGGCCCATGACCAAAGGCTCATATTCGCCAGAAATCGTCGTTTAGAGGCCCGGGTAGAAGCAGTACAAGAAGAGAAAACCGAAGTTATTGCTCGTATTGTCAACGAACTGCGGCCGAATATTACTGCCCTAGTTGGTCTATGCGTACAAAACGGGACCTCTCCTCATACATCCGTAAAGGATTTACGTCGATTGAACGATGCTGCCAGTATGAGTAATCACCTCCTGACCCAAATAGACTGCTATCAGGATTTGACTCTAATTGAGTCCAATCAAATGGTATTACAGCCTAGTAAGGTCTGCCTAAGACAGCAGATTGAGCACACCCTTGAGTCCCTTAGTAACCAGTTTACAGAACACCATTGCCGAGTGATCAGCCTAGTGGAGCCTCGTTTACCTCAATATATGGAAACAGATTACGGGCGTTTACACGAAATTCTATCAACATTACTGGCGCAGATTTTACCCTATGCCAAACACTCCCCTGTGGTGTTACAAGTTCGCCCCTCTACTCTACCGATTATAGAAACCCTTGGAGCAGGCAAGACACCACAAAAAGTTATTCAGATTTCCCTTCGGGATACAGGCTATGGCCTGCCAGAGGACATGCAAACAGGGCTCAGAATTAACCCTCACAATCCGGCCAATACCATCGCAAAGCAGATTCAGTTAATCGGTCTTGGACTGACCTTTTGTCATCGCTTAATCAGTGCCATGGGGGGCGAGCTGCACTTTTCCAGCGCCAGTGATAGCGGGACCGAAATCTGGATCAATATCCCTATGGGGACTGGGGAACATACGGCTCCCCCCGCCATCGAGAGAGCGCCTCTGCAGAGTGCAATATTGGTACTGGAATCCAACGCCCTCGCCGCCCACGCATTAGAACAGGGGCTGGCGGCACACTTTACGCAGGTCACAGTGATAGATGAGACGGCTTTCTTAACCGGATCTAAACAAGACTTCCATTATCTGTTACTAACCGACTTACGCTTGATGGACAACGATTGCATACAAGCGGTGCATTATCTCGCCGCTTCTGGCATTCAAATCATTGCCACCGAAGAGATTGCTGATATTTTACCGGAGCTTACTGTGCATCTGGTGCTACAGTACCCTATTACTCAGTCGCAACTTGATAAAATTATTTCCCCGCAGGAGTAGCGCTATGCCCATCGACACAGACCAGCTACAAAGTTTGATTAGTATTCTAGGGAAAGAGACGTTAGTGCGTGTGCGCCAAAGTTATCTAGAAGACAGCGAACCTAAGCTTGCCCAGTTAAAGCAAGCCGTTGAAACAAATCAACTCGCTTCTGTCGAGCAACTGAGCCATTCACTAAAGTCAGCAAGCGCCAATATGGCACTGAGTGACCTGGCAAAATGTTTTGCCGATATGGAGCATCAAGCAGCTCAAAGCCATTCAGATCAACTCATGACACTCTACATCAAGGCCGAATCCTGCTACGGGCAAAGCGTAACAGCGCTCAAGGAATTTTTCTAAATTCTCATCGCCCATAAAAAAGGAGCATGATCACTCATGCTCCTTTTCATTCTTACCATTAAGCGCAATAACAGCTAGCCGTTGTTGTCATCCTTGGTTTTCACTTCTAGGTCTTCCGCTGGGATATGACGCACATCCACACCGTTAATCAGGTACACCAAGTGTTGGCATACATGGCGAGAGTGATCACCAATACGCTCTAGGGAACGCAAAATCCAAATCACGTTAAAGACACGACCGATGGAGCGAGGATCTTCCATCATGTAAGTGATCAAAGAACGGATAGCCGTCTTGTATTCCAAGTCCACTGAACGGTCTGCCTTTGCCACGCGCACAGCCGCTTCAAGATCAAGGCGGGCGTATGCATCAAGGCTCTCTCGCACCATGCGAGTCACCATTTGACCAATACGGTTGATCTCCACGTAACCCCGTGGCGACTCTCCTTCATTGATCAATTTCAAAGAGTGGTTGGCGATCTTTTTCGCTTCATCACCCATACGCTCTAGTTCTGTCACTGCTTTGCTAATAGACAGGATCATGCGCAAATCCGTCGCCGCAGGCTGGCGCTTAGCCAAGATGCGGGTACATTCTTCGTCGATGATGCCATCAAGCTGATTCACAGTGGCGTCTTTTTCTTTTACTTCTTCCGCTAAGGCGCCATCGCTTTCCAATAGCGCGTGGATGGCATCAGCCACTTGGTTTTCTACCACACCACCCATGGTTAGGAAGTGCTGGCGAAGCGTCTCAAGCTCGTTGTTAAACTGTTGAGAAATATGATCCGTAGTAAGTTCTCGCATGATTGCAGTTCCTTATCCTAACCGTAACGACCAGTGATGTAGTCTTCTGTTTGTTGTTTTGATGGGTTGGTAAACAAGGTATTGGTATCACCAAACTCCACCATATCCCCCATGTACATAAACGCAGTGTAGTCCGATACACGGGCTGCCTGCTGCATATTGTGAGTTACAATGGCAATGGTGAACTCGTTTTTCAGCTCGTGAATCAACTCCTCGATTTTCAGCGTGGAAATTGGGTCCAATGCCGAAGCGGGCTCATCCAATAGCAATACTTCAGGTTTTACCGCCACCGTACGGGCAATCACCAGACGCTGCTGCTGACCACCAGACATACCCAAAGCACTCTCATGCAGACGGTCTTTGACTTCATCCCATAAGGCTGCAGAACGCAGTGCCCATTCAACGGTTTCGTCGATCACACGCTTCTTATTAATGCCTTGAATACGTAGACCGTAAGCCACGTTTTCATAAATACTTTTTGGGAATGGGTTCGGCTTTTGGAACACCATGCCCACTCGGCGACGCAGCTCCGCCACATCAGTCCCTTTAGCGTAGATGTTTTGGTCATGCAGGTTGATATCACCCGTAATACGGCAGCTGTCGACCAAATCATTCATGCGGTTAAAGCAACGCAATAGGGTCGATTTACCACAGCCAGATGGTCCAATGAAGGCCGTCACCTTTTTCTCAGGGATGATCATATCAATCCCTTTTAAAGCTTCTTTCTCTCCGTAGTAAAGGTGTAAGTCTTTAACGGAAAGGCAAACTTTTTCGTCTTCAATGCGCAGTGCGTTCTGGCCACGTTGCATTGCTGAAATATCAATTGAGTGTGTTTTAGTTTCGCTCATAATCGTCTCTTCTCCGCCGTCTTACATTTCCAGCGATTTGTATTTTTCACGTAGGTGGTTTCGAATGGTTACCGCTGCAAGGTTAAGCGTTGCAATCACGATCACCAGTAGAAGGGCTGTGGCGTACACCAAAGGACGCGCCGCTTCTACGTTCGGGCTCTGGAAGCCCACGTCATAAATGTGGAAGCCCAAGTGCATGAACTTCTGATCCAAGTGAATAAATGGGTAGTTACCGTCTAGTGGTAGTGATGGCGCAAGTTTTACCACACCCACCAACATCAGTGGCGCAACCTCACCCGCTGCACGGGCTACTGCCAAAATAACCCCTGTCATGATCGCTGGGCTCGCCATAGGCAATACCACACGCCACAAGGTTTCCGCTTTAGTCGCGCCTAATGCCAAAGACCCTTCTCGCACGTTACGTGGAATACGAGACAGACCTTCTTCAGTCGCCACAATCACCACAGGTACCGTTAACAGGGCAAGAGTAATCGACGCCCACATCAAGCCACCGGTACCAAAGGTCGGAGATGGCAATGCTTCAGGGAAGAAAGCTTGGTCGATGCCTTGACCCATAAAGTAGATAAAGAAACCTAAACCAAACACACCGTATACGATGGACGGTACGCCCGCTAAGTTGTTTACCGCGATACGAATCGTACGGGTGATCACACCTTGCTTAGCGTATTCGCGTAGGTAGACCGCCGCCACGACACCAAACGGTGTCACCAGAATGGTCATCAACAATACCATCATGACCGTACCAAAGATCGCAGGGAACACACCGCCTTCAGTATTGGCTTCACGGGGCTCAGCGCTTAAGAACTCCCACACTTTCGAGCCGTAGAAACCTAGCTTGGCAGGAATACCCATTGCGTTTGGACGAAAAGCACGCACCACTTTCGCGACCTGCAGCTCATGGACACTGCCATCCATTACTTGGACAACAAAGGTGTCACGGTTAATTTCCCCGTAAAGGTCAATCAAACGTTGTTGCAAGGCTTCGTACTTGGCATCTTCTTCAGCACGTTGTGCATCAATATCAGCCAGCTTCGCTGGGGTTAAGTTATTATTTAACTCCAAACGACGTTGCTCTAAACGAAGGCGCTCAAGCTTGTGGTTGATGGCTCCGATTTCGTCTTTTTCCACATCGTGGATGTCATCGTAAATCGCTGTAGCACGCTCAATGCTGCGCTCAAATGCTGCCCAAGTCGCTAGGGCAGAATCCGTAGGCGTTAGGTCTGTGGTTTCAGACACCACTTGACCGTTTTCTTTTACAGACAGCAAGTATCCGTACAGGTTACCCCATTCGTGACGCTCTGCTACGAACATCATTTCTGGCTTGGTGACATCTGTGAAGTACTCATCAATGATCCAGCGGAAATCAGAACCGTACACATCACGGTTACCGGTTTTCATCAGTGTACGCTGCATAAGATCGTGATGATCTTCTACATTGATCCCTGCTTCACGAAGCTGTGCGGCAGGCACCTCTGCAGACTCAACACGTTCTGCCACCAGTTTGTAAGGCTGTGAACCTGGCATGCTGTAAGTACCCTGGACCACGTCTGCTGGCCAGAAGTGACCAAGACCACGTACCGCAATCAGGGCGAGTAGACCCAGCACCATGATGACAGAGATCGCCACGGCACCTGCGTTTAACCATACCCATGGATCACCAGATTTCACCCACTGGGATACGGTTTGTTTTTTCATTTTCAATTCAGTACTCATTACAACGACCCGTATTTCTTACGTAGGTGCTGACGCACGGTTTCTGCGATGGTGTTCACGACAAAAGTAAAGATGAACAACACAAACGCTGCCAAGAACAAGATACGGTAATGGGAGCTACCCACTTCAGACTCTGGAACTTCCACCGCCAAGTTGGCTGCCAAGGTACGCATGCCTTCGAAGATATTGAAGTCCATGATTGGCGTGTTACCTGTGGCCATCAATACGATCATGGTTTCACCCACCGCACGACCCATACCGATCATGACCGCTGAGAAAATACCTGGACTCGCAGTAGGTAGAACCACGCGGGTCATGGTTTGCCAGTAAGTCGCTCCCAAGGCCAAAGAACCTTGAGTCAGTGCTTTAGGCACTGAGAAAATAGCATCTTCAGTGATCGAAAAGATCGTTGGAATCACCGCGAAGCCCATGGCAAAACCGACTACTAAGGCGTTACGTTGGTCAAAAGTGATGCCTAGATCGTTGGTGATAAAGCCACGGATATTACCGTCAAAGAAGTTCAGCTCGATCACTGGGCTCATGGCCACACAGAGCCAACCCAGCAAAACAACCACTGGAATCAGCACAAGTGGCTGCCAACCTTCAGGAACCAACCAACGAATGCCTTGGGGCAAGCGGGACCACAATAAGGCAAACAACAGAATACCCACTGGCAATACAATCAAAATACTGAATGCCGCTGCCAAGTTTTCTTCAAGGAAAGGCGCAAAGAACAAGCCAGCTAAGAAACCCAAAATAACCGTTGGTAAGGCTTCCATTAATTCGATAATCGGCTTCACCTTACGACGTAGGCCTGGGGCCATGAAGTAAGCTGTATAAATGGCACCACAAATAGCCAATGGCACGGCCATCAACATGGCATAAAACGCAGCCTTGATGGTACCGAACGCCAAAGGCATCAAGCTGTATTTGGGCTCAAAGTCATTGTTTGCAGCAGAAGACTGCCAAGTGTAAGTAGGCTCTTGGTAGCCTTCGTACCAGACTTTGCCCCAGATTGAGGACCAAGACACTTCTGGATGCTCGTTTTCCACTTCAAAGAAATGCAGACCTTTACCGTCTTCCAACAACAAACCGTTTGCACGAGGTGCGAAGCTGATCATACGCGCAGAGCCATCACTGATGACTTCGTCGATAACTTGACGGCTGGAAGTGGAATTAAAGATGGCAACACTGCCACGATCATCCAACGTAGCGAACCCTTTACGGCGATGCTCCATTGCCATGTCCACGATAGCATTTGGCTGGTTTACATCACGGATAAAGGTGAGGTGCTCAACGTTATTGTCATCACGTACGTTAAACCACTGGCTCACTCGGCCCATTGAATCCGCTACCATCACCGAGGATTGTCCAAGAAGGTAGCGCAGGGATACTAGCTTGGCATCACCGTCTAGCAGGTCAATCTCGTCTTTCAGTGTCACATTATCCAAGTCACGTAAGTCAAATTCGGATAAATCACCAGAGCGTGTCGCCACGTAGAGGTAACGTTGATCTCCGGAAATAAGCAATGCATGGGCGTCTGTCACAAACGGCACCGGAGCACTGCTACGCGTAAGCTCAACTTCTTCGGTAATAAAGTTCACGTCTTTGGTGTATTGCACCACTTGAGCGGCACTGTCACCGATGACCGCTACTGTCATACGGTCATCGTTGTCACGTAAACTCAACTTTTTAATCGCAAAGTCTGCCGCTTCGATCCCTTCTTCCCCGTATGGGTACACAATGCTCGGGGTAATTAAACGAACACCATCTGGGTAAGTGGTCTTGTATTCCTGCTGAGCAACCAGCACTCGCCCATCTTCATAGGCGAAAGCAAACAAGTTACTGGTGTCTGATTCCACGGCAAACGCTGTTGGCTCACCCACTGGGTTATCCACTTTTTGGAGGATGCTGCCGTCAGCGATGTTGAAGTAAATCATGTCGCCATTGGCGGCCACACGAAAGCCTATCTCAGCCTGTTCTTCAGTACTCAAGTATAAGCTCTTACCGGACTCTTCAGCCGGTAAGGTGTACTGTTCTTTGGGTTCTATGCTGGCACCTGAAAAGAGGGGTGCAACCTCATACAATAAATAGAAACATATCAGCATAACAGCCAGGATCACGCTGCTCCCACCGATGGCAATCCCCACCGTTGCGCCGCGATCTTTGAGAGCTCGAACTTTACGATGGCGCTTTAGCGCTGGCGTATTAAAGTCCAACTCAGGTGTTTTTTGATCCGCTTGTGTACTCATCGAATTCAACTTTTTTGTGACAATTTTGTGACAGATAACAACCTAACAAAAGCAGGAGAGACCTAAGTCCCTCCCGCTTCGTTGCATCCCGCAATCTTTCCCTATGTTCCAGCCTTACTGGATACCTAGGTCTTTCATGTATTTCGCAGAAACTTTAGCTGGTAGTGGTACGTAACCGTCTTTCACTACAACTTCTTGTCCCATTTTAGAAAGAACCATCTTCACGAACTCACGCTCTAGCGGAGCAAGTGGTTTGTTCGGTGCTTTGTTTACGTAAACGTAAAGGAAACGAGACAGTGGGTATTTGCCAGAAGCAGCGTTTTCTGGCGTCGCTTCGATTAGCTCACCGCCTTCTTTCTTAGTCAGTGGCAAAGCACGTACTGAAGACGTTTTGTAACCGATACCAGAGTAACCAATACCGTTAAGAGACGTAGAAACTGACTGCACTACAGAAGCCGAACCAGGCTGCTCGTTTACAGAGTTTTTGTAGTCACCTTTGAATAGAGCGTTAGATTTGAAGTAACCGTAAGTACCAGATACTGAGTTACGACCAAACAATTGAATGTCACGGCCAGCCCAAGCACCTTCTAGGCCTGCAGCACCCCAGTTTGTGATGTCTTCACTGTGGCCACCCTTACGAGTAGAAGAGAAGATCGCATCCACTTCTGGAAGAGATAGACCTTTGATTGGGTTATCTTTGTGTACGAATACTGCTAGCGCATCGATCGCCACTGGCACAGCCGTTGGCTTGTAGCCGAATTTTTTCTCGAATGCAGCAATTTCGCCGTCTTTCATCATACGAGACATTGGACCGAAGTTAGAAGTACCTTCAGTTAGAGCTGGTGGCGCAGTAGAAGAGCCAGCCGCTTGAATCTGGATGTTAACGTTAGGGTAAAGACGTTTGAAGTCTTCTGCCCATAGAGTCATAAGGTTTGCTAGAGTGTCAGAACCTACGCTTGAGATGTTACCAGAAACACCGCTTGCTTTAGAGTAAGCTGGAAGGTTCGCGTCAACATCTGCAATCGCGTTTACAGATACGCCTGCTAGGGTAGATACCGCTAGAGTTGCAACTAGTTTTTTCATCACTTCAACCTCAATGGTTATCGTCAATTATGTATGAATCGAAACATGATTTGTTCTTCGATGATGCAAACTATAGAGATGCTTTGTGACACTAATGTTAAAGAATGAAATATTCGCTAATTTTTTCGACAACTCGCTTTTGTGGCTAAGAACAGCATCCTAATGAACGGTTTTTACGCAAAAATCGCCTGAAATATTCCCAAAACACAGGATATCCAATAGACTGACGCTCCGGATTTTCCGCCTGTCTTCTAGAAAACAGCCTGTGGGTATAAAAATGTTCAACAAAATCATTTGTGGGGCCGAAGCAATCTCTACGGTAGTAGGGAAATTTGTCGCTTGGTTCACATTGCTGATGATGCTTCTGACATGCTTCATCGTAGTGGCACGATACGGCTTCGGAATGGGCTCAATCGCCATTCAAGAATCGGTACTTTATCTTCACGCCATGGTCTTCATGCTCGGCGCAGCTTACACTTTTAAAGACGATGAGCACGTCCGCGTTGACGTCTTCTATCGTGAGTTTTCACCTCGCAAAAAAGCTTGGGTAAACATTCTCGGCGGTCTTTTCTTCTTACTGCCTTTCTGTGGCTACACCGCTTATATGAGTATTGATTATGTGGCAGCGTCTTGGCGGGTATTGGAAACATCCCAAGAGCCGGGTGGCTTGCCCTTTATCTACCTACTAAAAACCCTAATCCCAATTATGATGGGCATGCTGATCATCCAAGGCGTTGCCGACATTCTGAAAAACCTGGGCGTTGTCTTGAATACTAAATCTTCGAAGGAGGCGCTCTAAGGTGGCTGAATTCTTACCTTTATGGCTTTTTGCCGGTGTCTGTATCTTCTTGTTGTTCGGTTACCCAGTAGCCTTTTCATTGGGGGGTACGGCCCTACTTTTCGCTGCTGGCGGCGCATTATTTGGCACCTTTGATCCGGTTTTCTTAGAGGCTTTACCTAACCGCTTGTTCGGTATCGTGCGTAATGAGACTCTTATTGCCGTTCCGCTATTCGTGTTGATGGGCGTTTTACTTGAGAAGTCCAAACTGGCTGAACGTCTACTGGACTCCATGGCGATGCTGTTTGGCACCTTACGCGGTGGTCTTGGCATTTCTGTGATTCTAGTGGGCATGTTGATGGCCGCCAGTACGGGTATCGTTGGTGCCACAGTGGTAACCATGGGGATGATCTCCCTACCCACCATGTTGCGCCGTGGTTACGACCCAGCGTTGGCGACTGGCACCATCTGTGCGACCGGCACCTTGGGACAGATTATCCCGCCTTCTATCGCCTTGGTGTTGTTGGGAGACGTTATGTCCAACGCCTTCCAAAAAGCGCAGCTGCAAATGGGGATCTTCTCACCAAAAACCGTTTCCGTAGGTGACCTTTTCGTTGGTGCTCTGATTCCAGGCTTGATCTTGGTAATGCTGTATATTCTTTACGTGGCAACTGTAGCTTGGTTGCAACCTGAGAAAGCACCTGCTGTCCCTAAAGAAGAATTACGCCGCGGTATGGACGACTCGTCCTTATTTCTAGAAGTTGTAAAAGGATTAGTACCACCTCTAGCGCTAATTCTTGCGGTATTAGGTTCTATTCTAGGTGGTTTTGCCACCCCTACTGAAGCCGCAGGTGTGGGTGCCTTAGGTGCAGCGATTTTGGCTTTCGCTTCGGGCAAACTGAATGCTCAAACACTAAAAGACAGCGTGTTTGCGACGGCAAAGGTCACGGGCATGGTGTTCATGATCTTAATCGGTGCTTCCTTGTTCTCCCTTGTGTTCCGCGGCTTTGGCGGTGAAGAACTGATTCATGAGTTCTTTAATCAGCTGCCTGGCGGCGTGGTCAGCGCGGTTATCATCGTCATGTTGGTGATGTTCTTCCTTGGCTTCATTTTGGACTTCATTGAAATCACCTTTGTGGTGGTGCCAATTGTTGCACCTGTGCTACTTGCCATGGGCCTTGACCCAATCTGGCTTGGCATCATGATGGCCATCAACCTACAAACCTCATTCTTAACGCCACCGTTCGGCTTTGCTTTGTTTTACTTACGTGGCGTTGCGCCACCAGAGGTCAAAACTCAGCAGATCTACAAAGGGGTTATCCCATTCATTTTGATCCAGCTGTTCGTACTGATTCTGTTATCCGTATGGCCAGACCTAGCCACTTGGCTACCTGAAAAAGTCTACGCAGACTAATTGGAGGAGATGTTATGAAAGCGATGCAAGTAAACGACTACGGCCCAGCCAGCGATTTAACACTGGTGGACGTTAATAAACCCACGATTAATGCAGACCAGATCCTTGTGCAAATCGGTGCATCTGGCGTCAATCCAGTGGACACTTACATCCGTTCAGGCATCAATAACTACACGGCGTCGTTTCCCCACACTCCGGGGAACGACGGCTCCGGAACGATCGTAGAAGTAGGCAAAAACGTCACCGACTTCCAAGTAGGCCAGCGCGTGTATTTCTCCCGCAACCTAACAGGTTCTGCTGCAGAATACGCTGTGACACTGCCGACTCACACTTTCCCTCTAGCCAATGCCTTAAGCTTTGTTGAAGGTGCCTGCCTAGGCGTACCTTATACAACGGCTCACCGAGCACTATTTGGTCGTGCCCATGCTCAAGCAGGCGATAAAGTCTTAATCCATGGGGCAACAGGCGCTGTGGGGATTGCCGCCGTACAACTTGCTATGGCTTCAGGTATGGACGTGGTCGCATCTGCTGGAACGGTCGAAGGTGCCAATCTGCTGCGTGCACAGGGCGTTCAAACCGTGATCATGCATAACGAAGAGGGCTACTTGTCGCCGTTTCAATCGCTGGATACGGGCTTTGATGTCATTATCGAAATGCTGGCCAACCACAACTTAGACCAAGATTTGAAAGCTTTGGCCTTTGGTGGTCGTGTTGCCGTAATCGGTAACCGTGGCACGGTAGAAATCAACCCGCGGGATTTGATGGCCCGTGATGCGGCGGTCATGGGAGTTGCCCTAGCGAACTGCAAACCTGCAGAGCTTAAGCGTATCGCCCAAGCCATGCTGCCGCTGTTTGAAGCGGGGGTTCTAAAGCCTGTGGTGCGTAAAGAGTACGCTCTAACAGAATTACCTCAAGCCCATGATGACGTTCTCAAAAGTGGCGCTCAGGGGAACCTAGTCGTTCGCGTGAGCGAGTAATCCCTCCTTGGAAGACGCCAAACAAGGCGTCTTCCATTCTCATTTGTACTACTCAACCCCCGCAAAGACCGCTATACTTCTCCTGTAACATTGAACAAAAAGCAGGCAATCTTTTGACTCCTTCTAAATCCGACGTTTTCAGTCTTCCCGAAGTCGCCGACACTCATGATCACGATTATCACCAGCTAGTGGTCGTTCTGGATGGAAACACAGATTTTGATATCGAAGGGAAAGGCGGTAAAAAAATGCAATCCGGTGCAGGATGCATTGTGCCCTCATCTGACGGCCACCAGTTTGTCGGATTAGGGGAAAACCGCATTATGGTGGTGAACCTACCGACACCGCCACAAAAAGCCATTACCGACGAAGAGTACGAGATTGTCTCCCGTTTGTTTGACCAAGCCGCATACTTCCAGCTGAATCCACGTCTACAAGTACTCGCATCAGCCCTATCTGGGGAACTGCAACAGTACCCAGATGACCCTATTTTGGCCCGTGCCTGCGGTAACACGCTACTCAGTGCCATCCGCCATCAACTGAATAACAAAGATGTTCGAGTTCGAGGCAATCAACTGGACATAGAGAAGCTGGATCAATTTATCGAGCTAAACTTGTCACGCCGTGTGCACATCAGTCAATTAGCGAACTTCTGCTTCTTGAGTGTTAGCCAATTCCACGAGCGCTTTAAAGACCGTACTGGGATGACGCCTCACCAGTACCTGATGCGTAAGCGATTAGAACGAGCGCAAGCCCTATTACGGGATGGACATGCTTCCATTCAAGTGGCTGAAATGTGTGGTTTCTCTAGTCAAAGTGCGATGACCAATGCCTTTTCACAAACATTAGGCATTACCCCCCTCAAGTATCAAAAGCAGTTTCGCCCATAAGCGAATATTTCGTGCGTTTTGCACCACTTTTTATCTTTTCGATGTAGTTACGCCCTATTTTGATACCGTTATCACCCTGTTAGCGACAATTAAAAATCTAATCGGATTTTCTTATAAAAAAAACCGATGATTTCGAAAGACCGATTCATCCTCCAGTCACTATAGTGCTCCCATGATCTGACTCTGCACGCCTTGAGTTTTAAGCACTTTTTGCAACACTTAAGACGGCATCTTCAACAACTATTCAAACGGTTCAATTAGAAGCTACGGCTTCTAATTGTCGTGGGAGAATCCGACTATGTTTAACGCGCTAGAGGCTCTAGAGCCGTCCATCCTTGAGCGTCCTTTAAATGAATTGTGGCAGCGTATTTCGCCACTTTACAGCGTCAATGAAGAACAATGGTTAGCTGAGCTATTAAAGCTTGCTGAGCCGTCTGACGCACAGTTAAAAGCCAGTACGGATGCCGCAACGAATCTGATCCAAGAAGTGCGCAAAGACGATGCGTCCATGTCCATGATCGATTCCCTACTGCTTGAATACAGCCTAGATACCAAAGAAGGCATTCTACTGATGTGTCTTGCTGAAGCCTTGATGCGCGTGCCAGACAAAGAAACAGCCGATGCCTTCATTAAGGACCGTCTAAGCGTTGCCGACTGGGCATCCCATGCAAAAAACTCTGATTCTTTCTTCGTCAACGCTTCCACTTGGGGGCTATTGCTGACGGGCAAGATCGTCACCATGGACGAAAACCAAGACGGTACCCCTGCTAACTTGATCAACCGCATGGTCAACCGTGTCTCTGAGCCAGTCATTCGTAAAGCCATGAACCAAGCCATGAAGATCATGGGACATCAGTTCGTCCTAGGTCGCTCCATCAGCGAAGCCCTATCCCGTGGCAAAAGCTACCGTGACAAAGGCTACACCTACTCATTCGACATGTTGGGTGAAGCAGCTCTGACGTCCAGCGATGCAGACAAATACCTAAAATCCTACGAGCAAGCCATCGAGTCTGTTGGCAAAGACACTTACAGCAAGGGTTACCGCCCAACGATTTCGATCAAACTGTCTGCTCTGCACCCACGCTACGAAGTGGGCTGTGAAGAGCGCGTCATGACAGAGTTGTTTGAAAGCGTTAAAGGCCTGATCAGCAAAGCCCGCGCATTGAACGTTGGCATCACCATCGACGCCGAAGAAGCGGATCGCCTTGAACTGTCTTTGCACCTGTTTGAAAAGCTGTTCCGTGACGACGTTACCAAAGGCTGGGGCTTATTTGGTCTAGTGGTACAAGCTTACTCAAAGCGTTGTTTACCGGTTCTGAACTGGCTAGCAGCCCTAGCAAAAGACGTTGGTGACCGAGTACCACTGCGTTTGGTAAAAGGCGCTTACTGGGACTCTGAGATCAAACTTTGCCAACAAAAAGGTCTAAGCGGTTACCCTGTTTACACCCGCAAAGAAGCCACTGACGTGTCGTACTTGGCTTGTGCTAACTTCCTATTGAGCGAACACACTCGCCAGTGGATTTTCCCACAGTTTGCCAGCCACAATGCTCATACTATCGCCACCATCGCCACCATTGCTGACAACCTAGGCGCACAAACCAACGAATACGAATTCCAGCGTTTGCACGGCATGGGCGACGCTCTGTACAACCGCCTTATCAAAGACAAAGACGTATGTGTGCGTATTTACGCACCAGTGGGCAGCCACAAAGACCTGCTTCCATACTTGGTTCGCCGCCTATTAGAAAACGGCGCAAACAGCTCTTTCGTACACCGTTTGGTGGATGCTCGCTGCCCAGTTTCTGAGTTGGTTGATCACCCTGTTACCACTCTGAAAGGCCGTAAAACACTGCACAACCCGCACATCAACCTGCCAAAAGACATGTTTGATGATCGCAAAAACTCCTTCGGGCCGAACATCGAAATCGAATCCGAGTGGACACCTTTCAAAGCCTCTGTGGACGCCTTCATGGGCCAAGAGACCCAGTGGACAGCTTACCCAATTGTTGGTGGTGAACAACTCAACACATCTTCCATTCACGACGTGAACAGCCCTTACGACCATAGCCTGAGCGTTGGTAATGTACATTGGGCAGATAAAGAGATTGTTGATCAAGCCATCGACATTGCAGATAAGGCTTATCCAGAATGGTCGCAAACGCCAGCGTCTGACCGTGCTGCTTGCCTAGAACGCATGGCTGAATTGATGGAAGAAAACTACCCAGAATTAGTTGCGATCTGTCACCGTGAAGCGGGCAAAACCATCCAAGACAGCATCGACGAAGTCCGCGAGGCGGTGGATTTCTGTAACTACTACGCGCAGCAAGTGCGTCAAAATTTCTCTGGCCCTATCACCTACAAAAACTACCTAGGTGAAGAGCAAAAAGTTCAGCTGACTGGCCGTGGCGTCTTCGCTTGTATTAGCCCATGGAACTTCCCATTGGCAATCTTCACAGGCCAAGTCGTTGCCGCGTTAGCAGCAGGCAATACAGTCGTTTGTAAAGCGGCTGAGCAAACGTCTTTGATCGCTTACCGTGCGGTACAAATGCTGCACGAAGCGGGCATTCCGAAAAATGTTTTGCACTTCCTCCCCGGCAACGGTGCCACCATTGGTTCACCGATGACACAAAACAAACGGATTGCTGGCTTAGCGTTCACAGGCTCAACCGGTACCGCGCAACTTATCAACCGCACGCTTGCTGCACGCGGTGTTGCGCCGGTGCCAGTGATTGCTGAAACAGGTGGTCAAAACGCCATGCTGATCGACTCCACTTCGTTACCTGAGCAAGTGGTTCGTGATGCGGTGCGTTCTGCCTTTGCTTCCGCTGGCCAACGTTGTTCTGCCTTGCGTGTCTTGTTTGTTCAAGAAGACATTGCCGACCGCGTTATCCCAATGATCGCCGGCGCCATGAAAGAGCAATCAGTTGGACTTCCGTACTTGCACTCTACTGATGTCGGTCCAGTGATCGATGCGAAAGCCCAAAAAATGTTGCTTGAGCACATCGAAGTCATGAAAAAAGAAGGCAAGCTTATCGGACAATCCGAGTTGCCAGAATGGGCAGAAAAAGGCACTTTCGTAGCGCCAACGGCTTTCGAGATCAGCAGTATCGACCAGCTTAAAGATGAGAAATTTGGTCCTATCATGCACGTGGTTCGCTACAAAGCAAAAGACCTAGACAAGATCATCGACACCATCAACAACTCAGGCTTTGGTCTAACCATGGGGGTCCACAGCCGTAACGAAACCACCTGCGCTCGTATTGCACAACGTGCTCGCGTAGGTAACTTGTACATCAACCGTGACCAAGTGGGTGCCGTGGTAGGTGTACAACCATTTGGTGGTCAGGGCCTATCTGGTACTGGTCCAAAAGCGGGTGGCCCACACTACTTACCTCGCTTTGCTTTTGAGCAACGCGTGTAACGCTCGTCACAGGAGAGACAACATGACAATTGTAAAACCGATTCAGATCCAAGTGGCGAACGACGTGTTAGAAGCTTGGAACAACCTTGGCGTGGTGACCCGCGCCGAGCAACTTAAATCCGCTGCGGAAAAATTCAGCGGCGCCACGCGAAGCATGGCCCTTTGGCAACTGGACAACGCCATCCATGAGATCGGCGAAGCCTTGGTGCTGCCGGGACCGACTGGCGAAAGCAACGTACTGTCCACCCATGGTCGTGGTCCCTTTTTGATTACAGCCCAAGAAGACCAAGCAGACAGTAATCTGCAAACCGCTTTGGTGGGTCAGACCTTCGCAGCACTTGTTGCAGGGAATCCAGTGGTTACAGTGGGGCCAGAAGGCCAAGCCATCATGGATGCGCTTGCGCCGTTTGTCCCAGAAGGTGTGATTCAGAACGTGGCACGCTCTGCGGAAGACTCCTTGATTGAAGCCTTGGACCTGGCGGGTATCGCGACAGTCTGTGACAGTGATCACGCCCAAGTCTTGTACCAGCGTCTTGCAAACAAGACAGGTCTTTTGTGTCAGCTCGTTGAAGAAAACGATGCCCAGACACTGCCGGTGATCAGTGCGCCCCATTATATTTTGCGCTTTGTGACCGAGAAAACCGTGTCCACCAACACCACTGCAATCGGTGGTAACGCTACCTTGCTTGAGCTAGGCAGCAAAGCCGAATAGCCACCCAGGAGGGTAAGCGCCATCGCCTTACCCTACCGCAGGATAGCAAGCCCCCCGCTTGCATCCGTTGCTGGCCCTCTGCCCTAACAGAGGGCCTTTTTTTAAGCTTTTGCCAAACACACTCGATTGCGTCCTAGATGCTTCGCCTGATAGAGGGCCTGATCAACTTGCTTGAGCATGCCATCTAAAGACTTTTTAGCGTTCAATTCCACCACACCAATAGACATGGTGATATTCAGACGCACACCACGGAAAATAAACGGCTGAGTCGGCAGGTAGGCGCGAATGTGCTCGGCAAACTCATGGGCAGCCTCAAGGGAAGTCTGCTCCAACAAAAGATAGAACTCTTCCCCACCAATTCGATAGAGACTCCCCTGATTGGGCAACACACTCTGTAAGGTTTTCACAATGAACTGCAGGGCCTGATCGCCTCCATCATGACCAAATTCGTCATTGATCTGTTTGAAGTGATCGATGTCTATGATTAATAGACTTGGGGATGCCTCTGGTAGGCTTAATTCACGGGCACGCTTTACCGCTATGTCGAATTCACGACGGTTTCCAATCCCCGTCAGCGGATCCGTTAGACTGGCACGCTCCAACTGACGCATAAGCTGGTTACGCTCAGTAATGTTTAACATGGCACCTACTTGGCCGCCTTTATCGCCATTCTTCTTGTAAAATACGGCCTTGTTGAACTCGATCTCAGACTCTTCACCACTGGACGACTTCACCTTGGCTTCGTACACCTGCTTGCCGCCACTCGCTAATAAGTTTTGGTCCGCTTCGTAATAAATATCCGCAAGATGCTTAGGGGCCACATCGTACACAGAGTGGTTCACTATCTTCTCAACCGGTAACCCAATATGCTGACTGAACGCTTGATTACAACCACGGTAGACATGTAACTCGTCTTTAAAAAAGATTGGGATAGGCACTGCATCAATGACGGTTTGCAGCATATGATCGGACTCTTGTGCTGACACACGACTCATATCACGCTGGCTCAACATGAACACAAGACACCCGGCGATACGCTCATGATCTTTTTGGGACTCACACGCCTCAGCCCCAAGGGCCGACCATTTTAATGACGCCTCAAGTGACCAATGCTCAACCAGCATCAGCACACGTCGTGCCCCCACCAAAGGTTGCTCATCATGGGTTAAATCAGAGTCCAGCATGAGCGTCAAAGCCCCCACGGGCACCTCGCTCAAAGCAGAAAAGGCCTGCCAATCAGCAGACCAATTTCCAGAGGTCAAAAGAGGTTTGAGAGACGCCTTCCATGGTGACAATGAAGCAGAGTAGTAAATGGTGGATACAGTCATGGCGTTCTAAGTCTACAGCGTAAGTGTATGAATAATAACCAGTCCGTTTCGATACATCAATTCACGAATCCAGACAATAGCTGACCGATCGGTTAAATATTGGTGCGAAGGGATTTATTTTGCCCCATTATGCGCTCAAACGCCTCCCTGTATAATGATGATGTTAATCCTATAAGTAATTGAAATTTAATAAATTAAAATTAACTTTGCACATTAATTACACCATGGCACCACCTTTGCAACACCTTTAAGATGCCCCAAAAGAAGCCAAAGAGATCCCTTATGAAGCTAAAAAGCCTCTTGTCCGTGAGCTTAATTGCCGCTATTTCACTGCCAGTTATCCTTACCACCCTGCTATTTGCCTATTTTATCAAGTCAGACCTGACCCAAAAGGTAACAGAGACAGACTTGCCGACGGCATTAGGAGAGGTTAAAAATGCGATTGAGCTGGAGCTTAGCCGCTCTATTTTGCCGTCTCACGGTATCAGCCAGAATACTTTCATTACGGATTGGATCGCCTCCGGAGAGCCACAAAACGGACTGCCCGCGGTACAACGTTATTTAACCCAAGTGAACCGTACCAATAACGGCTTAACCGCCTTCATCGTGTCTGGACAAACAGGCCATTATTACACCCAAGATGGATTGGTTCGCACCTTAGGCGCTTCCGACACTTGGTTCGATGCGTTTATCAATTCTAATGCTCCCTATGAGCTCAGCATCGATACTGATAAAAACTTAGACACGGTAGCAGTTTTCACCAATTACGCCGTAACAGTTAAGGGGAAACGGGTCGCCTTGGCGGGCATCGGCAAGTCCCTAGATGCCATGAGTAAAATGATCCAACAATACCAAATCGCTGAATCTGGCATCGTCTTTTTAGTGGATGCCAAAGGCGAAATTAAGGTTCACCCGGACAAAAGCAAAGTCGGTAATACCTTCCCCCTCACTGGCCTTATTGATCAGGTTCAGACAGTTTCTAAAGATGGTATTGAGATTGTGGAGTCCGCCACTAAACTGGATTCCCTTGATTGGTATGTGGTCACAGAAGTGCCAGCGAAAGAGCTATTTGGCAGTATCCAATCCGCCATTATGTTTAATGCAGGGGTAGGTGCTGTGATCGTACTATTTGGCTTGTTAGGCGTTCGGTTCCTATCAAACGTGATATTCAAACCCGTAGAAAGCATCACCCATGCCGTGACTCAATTAAACGATCAGGATGGCGACCTGACCGCACGATTAAACATCAAAGAAAATCACGAAATAGGAGTCTTAGCACGGGAATTTGACCGCTTTATCGCGCAAATTCACGACATGCTAAAGCAGGTGTCTAATACATCCGAGCGAGTTCGAGAAACCTCTCACCATGTGTATCACAACATTAATACCGCCCACGATTTGAGTGACCGACAATCCCATAGCACCACCTCTGTTGCAGCGGCCGCCAGTGAGATGGAAATGACCATCAAAGATATCTCAGAAAACGCAGAATCAGCCTCCTCTGCCGCTAACACCACGGATCAGGCGGCACGGGAAGGTATGCGTTTCTTAAGCGCGACCATCGAGCAAATGCAGACCTTAGAAGCCATGATGGGCGATTCGGTCAACAACGTAAACGAGCTGTCCCTTGAGATTCAGTCCATCACCCAAGTATTGGATGTGATCAGGGGGATTTCAGAGCAAACCAATCTACTTGCCCTGAACGCAGCCATTGAAGCAGCCCGAGCGGGTGAGCAAGGTCGAGGGTTCGCGGTGGTTGCGGACGAAGTTCGAACTCTGGCTCAACGAACAGCCGAATCGACTCAAGAAATTGACAAGATGATTGAGACCCTTAAATCCAAAGCAGAACAAACGGTTAAAACCATTAATGCAGGCAGCCAAAGCACCCAGGAAACCTCTACTCGCCTAAGGGAAACCGGTGCCACCCTAAAAGACATTACCACCGAGGTGGAAAAAGTCTCTGAAATGAGCCATCAAGTGGCGACAGCCACCCGAGAACAGGCCAATGCAACGGAAGAAATTACCCGCAACATTGTGATCATTTCAGATACCTCCAACGACACCATGAGCAGCATGAAAGCGTCTTATCAGCTATGTAACGAGTTAGACGAACACGCCGCCTCACTCACCAAAGCAGTGAACCATTTCACACTCTAAAGCGAGCTCAATAGCACAAAAAAGCCCCGCTCAATGGCGGGGCTTTTTGGGCGCGTTAACGGGCCTTAATTATTCAGCGTCACGGGCGTTAATGTAGGCACGCTCAGACACTTCATGCCAATCAGACACCTTGCTTAGGAAGGCTTTGAAAGACTCGTACACTTTGGCACTCATTTCGTCGTTTGCAGCAACCCCTTCAAGGGTTTCTTGAGAAGCCTGTTTCAGTGCTTTCAAGACGTCCGCAGGGAATGGACGAAGATCCACGTTGTGTTCGTTTACAAGGGTTTGCAAGGCGTCATTGTTCAACGCTGTAAACTCATCCAACATGTCTTGAGTCGCTTGGCGTGATGCCGCTTTCACGATGGCCTGTAGGTCTTTTGGTAGGGCTTCATATGCTGTTTTGTTCACCAAAAGCTCCATTTCGGAACCTGGCTCATGCCAACCTGGGTAGTAGTAGTATTTGGCCGCTTTGTACAAACCAAATGCTAGGTCGTTGTAAGGGCCCACCCATTCTGTCGCATCAATGGTACCGGTTTGTAGCGCTGTGAAGATCTCACCACCAGGCAAGTTAATTGGGGAACCGCCTAGTTTTTCGAGTACTTCACCCCCTAGACCAGGAATCCGCATTTTTAGACCGTTGAAGTCTTCAAGAGAGTTGATCTCTTTGTTGAACCAACCGCCCATCTGCACGCCCGTGTTACCCGCTGTGAGAGGGATCAAGTTGAAAGGCTCGTAGACTTCTTGCCATAGGGCCATACCGCCACCATGGTAGATCCAAGAGTTGATTTCTTGAGCGGTCATGCCGAATGGCACCGCAGTGAAGAATTGCGCGGCAGGCGCTTTACCTTTCCAGTAATAGGCTGCCCCATGGCCAAGCTCGGCGGTACCACGAGACACTGCGTCAAATACCTCTAGAGGAGGCACTAGCTCGCCCGCTGCGTACACTTTCACTTTCAAACGACCGCCGGACATTTCTGTCACACTGTTGGCGAAGTTTTCAGCGCCGGTACCAAGACCTGGGAAGTTTTTCGGCCAAGTGGTGACCATCTTCCATTCAATGGTTTTTGGCGCAGCTTGTTCTGCTGCAGCCGTCTTATTTTCTTCTGCCTTGTCAGAGCCGCCACAAGCGACTAACGACGCAGCCGTCACACCAGCAAGCATCCACTTGCCCCATGATTTCGCATTTATCATTTTGTTATCCCTCAGAAAACCAGTAGCTTTATTCTTTTTATCAGTTCAGGACTGAGATTGCGGCAGAGCGGTGGACGCCTCTGCACCGTTTAAGGCGTTTTGCCCCTCGGATAACTAAGATACTAAGCTCTGGATAAGGATTGCTCAACACTCCTAGACTAATTGGTTATAAAAAAGCCCCACTACTTTGCAGTAGCGGGGCTTAAATTGGATATTCAGTGTCGCTTAGGGGTTAATTTCCTGCGCGAGCATTGATGATGGCGCGTTCAGAGATGTCACTCCATTTCATCACATTTTCTTTAAATTGCTTCTGTGACTCGTAGACCTTTTGGCTCATTGGGTCCTGAGCAGCAACTTTCTCTAATACCACGTCGGACGCTTCGCGGAATTCTGCTAGAACATCATCTGGGTAACGCTTTAAGGTCACCCCATGATCATTGATCAGGGTCTCTAGAGCGGCGTAGTTCTTCGCGGTGAATTCGTCCAAGATCTGAGAGTTAGCCTGACGAGCTGCCGCACGAACAATTAACTGAAGGTCCTCTGGTAAGGCATTAAACGCATCTTTGTTGATGATGGTTTCAAGGGCCGAGCCCGGTTCCTGCCAACCTGGGTAGTAGTAGTATTTTGCCGCTTTGTAGATACCAAACGCTAGATCATTGTAAGGGCCTACGAATTCTGTCGCGTCGATGGTGCCCGTTTGTAGCGCGGTAAACATTTCGCTACCAGGCATGTTAACAACGGTTACGCCTGCCTCGGCGAGTACTTCACCACCAAGACCCGGCATACGCATTTTCAAACCATTTAGATCGGCTACAGAGTTGATTTCTTTGTTAAACCAACCGCCCATTTGTGTGCCTGAATTACCGGCTGCCATAGGGATGACGTTAAAGGGAGCATACACTTCTTCCCATAGCTCAAGACCGCCACCCACGTGCAACCAAGCGTTCATTTCTTGGGCCGTCAAACCAAATGGCGTAGTGGTAAAGAACTGAGCCGCAGGTACTTTGCCTTTCCAATAGTAAGAAGCGGCGTGACCGATCTCCGCTGTGCCACGAGATACGGCATCAAAGGCTTCTAGTGCCGGCACTAATTCCCCCGCTGCGTACAATTTCACTTTGATACGACCACCAGACATAGCCGTGATATTGTCTGCTAAATACTGGGCTCCGGTGCCTAAGGCTGGAAAATTCTTCGGCCAAGTGGTGACCATTTTCCATTCAAATGTTTCTTGCTTCGGCGCCTCTGCTGCGGCCGCAGTATCATTACTTTTTTCTTCACCGCCACCACAGGCAACCAGTGATAGAGAAAGCAAACCGGCCAACGCCCATTTGCTGAAATTCGCTAGGTTTTGCATTGTTTTCCTCAGGAAGCTTGTTACATCACGGCCACATTTTGTCGCCATACAATCAACACAGCCTTCTTGTGAAAGACTGCCATCGCGGCGAATACAACAAACCTAATCGTCAAAGGTACTCCCACGCTGGGGCCATGATTGGTCATGGCGCGGGAATGGTATGATGGATACTTGACCAACTCAATGAAAATCTGACCATGTTCATAGGAAGGATTTAAATAATCAGGCACATCAGATTAACCATAAAAAAGCCCCGCAACCATATGGCTGCGGGGCTTTTATTAACTGGATTTACTCTGGGAGGAAATCTTCTAATCAGTCACCTGCACGGGCATTGATGATGGCACGCTCAGAGATATCGCTCCACTTCATCACATTTTCTTTAAATTGCTTCTGTGACTCGTAGACCTTTTGGCTCATAGGGTCGTTCGCTGCAACCTTATCCAATACCACTTCGGACGCTTCGCGGAATTCCGCTAATACGTCATCTGGGTAGCGTTTCAAGATGACGCCGTGGTCATTGATCAAGGTTTCTAGAGCTTGATAGTTCTTCGCTGTGTACTCATCCAAAATCTCAGAGTTGGTCTGACGCGCTGCTGCACGAACGATCAACTGAAGATCTTCAGGAAGCGCCTCGAAAGCGTCCTTATTGATGAAGGTTTCCACTGCAGAGCCTGGCTCCTGCCAACCTGGGTAGTAGTAGTATTTCGCCGCTTTGTAGATACCAAACGCAAGGTCATTGTATGGGCCTACGAATTCTGTCGCGTCGATGGTGCCTGTTTGTAAGGCGGTAAACATTTCACTGCCCGGCATGTTGACCACAGTAACACCTGCTTCGGCTAGCACTTCACCGCCAAGACCTGGCATACGCATTTTTAGGCCGCTTAGGTCGGCTACAGAATTGATCTCTTTGTTAAACCAACCACCCATTTGCGTGCCAGTGTTACCGGCTGCCATAGGGATGATGTTGAAAGGTGCATACACTTCTTCCCATAGCTCAAGACCGCCGCCCACATGCAACCAAGCGTTCATTTCCTGTGCGGTTAAACCAAACGGTGTGGTGGTAAAGAACTGTGCCGCTGGCACCTTACCTTTCCAGTAGTAAGAAGCGGCGTGACCGATCTCTGCTGTGCCACGAGACACGGCGTCAAAGGCTTCTAGGGCAGGTACTAATTCGCCTGCAGCGTAGACTTTCACCTTGATGCGGCCACCCGACATAGCGGTAATGTTGTTCGCTAGGTTTTCAGCACCGGTACCCAGAGCTGGGAAGTTTTTTGGCCAAGTGGTGACCATTTTCCATTCGAATGTTTCTTGCTTCGGCGCGTCTGCTGCGGCCGCAGTGTCATTACTTTTTTCTTCACCGCCGCCACAGGCAACCAGTGATAGAGAAAGCAAACCGGCCAACGCCCATTTGCTGAAATTTGCTAAATTTTGCATTTCTGTCCTCGGAAAGCTCGTTACGTCTGAACCGCATCATGCGGTCAGAAAATCAGTACAGCCTTCTCGTGAAAGACTGCCACAGTGGCGAATACAGAAACAAAGATGTCTTGGGATTCCCACTCTGAGGCCATGATCGGTCATGGCGCCAGAATGGTATGATGGATACTTGATCAACTCAATTAAATTCTAAGCAAGTGATCAAGAAACGTCTGCATATTGAAGGTTAGAAAGGTGCCGTGTAATGCCAACGCTGGCGCGCGCCACTGTCCGCAGACTCCATGGCCAACTCCATAGCATATACCAGCTCACAGGCGTTGTTTTGTGAGACAGGCGCTTCTCCCCGACCCTCAATGGCATCTGTCAGCTGCTGGTAGAAATTCAAATACTGTCCGGCAGCAATGGACTCTTCCTGAGCTGGCTGAATCTCATCTTGGGTCGGTGCGCGGTAACACAACGCCCGCTGGGGAGTCCCGGCATAATCCTCTTGATCAGGTAATTGCCCAGCCCGAAGGGCATCTTCTTGTGCATCTAGGCCAAAGCATTGCCACGAGCCTTGGGTGAAGCGCCCATTGAAACGTCGCATTTCCCCCGCTTCAAACGGTGTCGACCCTAGACGAACGCGTGTTTTGCCATAGCCAAGTTCCAGCTCAAACCAATCATGGACATTCCCCCCTTTTCGAAGTGTATCCACACTGGCGTGTATCCAGTCAGGTGTTCCCATTAAAGCCAAAACCTGATCGAAAATATGAGGGCCAAGATCCCAGAAGATCCCAGTCCCTACCCCAGGTTGCTCACGCCAGCGCTCCTGAACCACAGGGCGGAAACGGTCAAAACGACTGTCTAGGTGCTTTAACTCACCTAGTTCGCCGGATTCAACTAAGGCTTTAAGGCGTAAGAAATCGCCATCGAAACGGCGGTTTTGATACACAGTGAACACCTTGCCCTGCTCATTGGCCAAGCGACATAAGGCTTCGATTTGCCCTAGCTGGGTTACGGAAGGCTTTTCCAGCAAAACATGCTTACCGGACTCTAATGCCAGCTTAGCTTGGGGAAAGTGCAGCTCATTGGGCGTGGTAATCACCACCAAATCCAATTCATCACTGGTCAGCATGGCATCAGCGTCTGTCACCACCTGCACATCCGGCCAACGCTCCAGTACCGCTTCTCGCTGAGAGGTACAAATTTGTGACAGTGTCATACCAGCTTGCTTAGCAATAAAAGGGGCATGAAAAACCCGACCAGATAAGCCAAATCCTACTATTCCGACACGTATCGACATCTTTGTTACCTCTTCATTATCCGTAAAAGACAGCCTTCATTATGGATTTACTTTGAGTTCAAATCAAATTCACCCTTTTAAAGCACTTCCAATTTCGCAAACGACAACACCAACCATTTGGTGCCTGCCTCGTCAAAGTTCACCTGTACCCGCGCTTGGGGCCCTTGGCCTTCGTAGTTCACCACCAAACCTTCGCCAAAGATAGGATGCTTCACCCGATCCCCCATGGAGACGTTAGTCTCAGGCACCGTGTGTCCTTGAAGAATGTTTTGGTTTTGGCGCTGTACCGAAGCGGAGTAATCTGGACGCTGTAAGGACACAGGGCGCGCTACTTGGGAACGCAAGCGCACTTCTTCAAGACACTCTTGAGGAATCTCACGAATAAAGCGTGACGGGCTGTTGAATGACTCAGAACCATACAAGCGGCGGGATTCCGCGTAGGTGATGTAGAGTTTCTGCATGGCACGGGTAATGCCTACGTAACACAGGCGACGCTCTTCTTCTAACCGCCCCGGTTCCTCAAAAGACATACGACTAGGGAACAGGTTCTCCTCTACCCCAGTTAAAAACACCAGAGGGAACTCCAAACCTTTAGCAGAGTGCAAGGTCATCAGCTGTACTGAGTCTTGATATTCATCCGCTTGGGCTTCCCCTGCATCCAACACAGCTTGATCTAAAAACGCCATCATCGGCGAGCTGAACTCTTCGTCCGCTTCAAGCCAGTTAAAGCCGCTGGCAGCATTCACCAGCTCTTTTAAGTTCTCTACTCGCGCTTCCCCTTTCTCACCTTTTTCTTTTTCGTGATAAGGAATTAAGCCTGCTTCTTCAATGATTTGGTCAAAGATGTCCCCTAACCCTAGGTCAGGGTTTTGTAACGTAGAAGCCATGCCTTGGATCAATTGCATAAAGCCTTTGATGGCGTTGGCTGCCCGAGCAGGCATCAAACCATGGGTAACGATTTGATCCGCCGCTTGCCACATGGAGCAGCCTTGATCCCTTGCCAGCTCTCGGATCGTGCCGATACTACGCTCACCAATACCACGGGTAGGCACGTTAATTACGCGCTCCATAGCACCATCATCATTAGGATCAATTGCCAAGCGTGCATAGGCCAGAGCATTTTTGATCTCTAGGCGGTCGTAGAATCTGTGTCCACCATAAATACGGTAAGCAATCTGTTCCCTAACTAGGCATTCTTCTACTACTCGAGACTGGGCATTTGAGCGATACAAAATCGCCATGTCCGCTAGAGCAGTGCCGTCATCTCGCCATTTTTTGATGATGTCGATGATAAAGCGTGCTTCGTCTTGCTCATTAAATCCTGCATAAACGGAGATGGGCTCACCATCGCCACTGTCTGTCCAAAGCTCTTTACCAAGACGATCATCATTGTTGCTGATCAAGCCATTGGCTGCTTTTAGAATGAACCCTGTGGAGCGGTAGTTTTGCTCTAGGCGAATCGTATGTACATCATTGAAATGCTTAGGGAAATTTTGGATGTTTTCGATCTTCGCCCCACGCCAGCCATAAATTGACTGATCATCATCACCCACCGCGGTGATGGTGCCACTTTCCCCAACCATAAGACGTAGCCAAGCGTATTGGATGGTGTTGGTATCCTGAAACTCGTCCACCAACACATGCATGAAGCGCTGCTGGTAATGCTTCAGCAAAGCTGGCGTGGTCAACATTAACTCATGGGCACGCAACAGCAGCTCACCAAAGTCTAATAGACCGTTTTTCTCGCAGGCTTCTTCGTAGTGGTAATACATCTCCCGCATCCCACGGGAAAAGGGATCATGACTGTCTGGTACATGGGCCGCACGACGACCTTCGTCTTTTTGAGCGTTAATAAACCAACAAACTTGCTTTGGCGGCCAGCGGGTTTCGTCAATGCTCAGCTCGCGCATGATGCGCTTTACTAAACGTTGCTGATCATCGCTGTCCATAATTTGGAAGTTTTCTTTCAGGCCCGCATCGCGCCAATGGGCACGCAGTAAGCGGTGTGCCAAACCATGGAAGGTGCCAACCCACATACCCTGGGGAGGAACGCCCACTAGCTCCTCGATACGACCTTGCATTTCTCGGGCGGCCTTGTTGGTAAAGGTCACCGCCATCAAGCTGTAGGGAGACAGCTCATAAGCATGCATCAGCCATGCAATCCGGTGCACCAATACTCGTGTTTTACCTGATCCGGCCCCCGCCAGCACTAAGCTGTTTTGTAAGGGTGCGGCCACTGCTTCTCGCTGCTTGTCATTCAACGCATCGAGAATAAAAGAAACATCCATTCGAGCCCGCCAATTAAAATTTCATTAAAAATAGGTTGATTTTTGACCAGTTTTGCGTTTTTTATACAACTGAAGTCTTGATGCAGTCTATTTTGACTTTTTTCACCTGTCGATGACAGTGATCTGTGCATTTCTGTTGTCGAAATGGACCGAGAGGAAAAAAAGATGAGTACCGCAGTGGAAACCATTTCTGAAGTTAAAACTGATTTACTACATGCTTCCATCAGCCTCAAGAAAGAGGAAAACGAGCGAAATCAAAAGGAAGACAGTGCCCGCATGCTGAAAGCACGTCGCGCCATTGAGTCTTACCTAGAAGAAAAACGTTTGAGTAAAGCCATCTCAGACGGCTGGGACGAATAACTCCCGCCACTTTATCCTATCGCCTTGCTCCCCTTGTCAGGGCGATACACCTTCCAAGTCCTCACGGCCTTTAGCGCGTGAACAGAGCCCCTTACCCCCTAAAGAAATCACCATTTCATGGCATTTGGTCAATTGATCTGTCTTTTGGGCGGATTCGCTGTTGTTTTTGTAGCCGTATAAGCTGGCTTAGAGTACCATTACCGCTGGTTTTTTTAACGCAAACTTATAATAAAAAAAGCACCTATAACCCTTATGGGGAGTCACCATGTTTGAACATATCCAAGTTGCTCCGGCCGACCCAATTCTCGGCTTAAACGATGCCTATCGTAACGAAACGAACCCCAATAAAATTAACTTGGGCGTTGGCGTATACAAAGACGAAGCGGGCGCAACACCGATTCTTAAGTCTGTGAAACAAGCAGAAGAAAGATTAGTTAAGAACGAGAAAACCAAAAGCTACCTAAGCATTGAAGGGCCAGAAGCTTACCGCGATGCCGTTCAAGCTTTGTTGTTTGGTGCGGATCACGAGATCATCGCTAAGCAGCGCGCGCGTACTGCGCAATCTCCAGGCGGAACCGGCGCACTTCGTATTGCGGCTGAGTTCATTAAAAAGCACCTGCCTGGCGCCACCGTTTGGGTCAGTAACCCAACCTGGGCAAACCATCAGTCTGTGTTCCAATCCGTTGGTTTGGAAGTGGGCAGCTATGCCTATTACGATGCAACCACTAAGTCCCTGGACTTTGAAGCCATGTTGGCAAGCTTGTCCCAAGTGCCTGAAGGCGATGTTGTGTTGTTCCACGGCTGCTGCCACAACCCAACGGGTATCGATCCGACTACCGAGCAGTGGGCTCAACTTGCAAAACTTTGCAGCAAGCAAGGCTTCTTGCCATTGTTTGACTTCGCTTACCAAGGTTTTGGCTCTGGTTTAGAAGAAGATGCCACAGGTTTGCGTATTTTCTTGAACCAAGTACAAGAAATGCTGATCGCCAACTCTTTCTCGAAAAACTTCGGTTTGTACAACGAACGAGTGGGTGCTTTGACAGTGGTCTGTGAGACTTCTGACCATGCTGATGCGGCCTTTTCTCAAGTGAAGCGTTGTATCCGTGCAAACTACTCCAACCCGCCAGCCCACGGTTCTGCAGTGGTGAGCGAGATCCTTAACGATCCTCAGCTACGCAGTCTATGGGAAATGGAACTTCAAGCAATGCGTACACGTATCCACGAAATGCGCAGTTTGTTTGTCAGTACCTTGCGTGCGAAAGGTGTTGCTCAAGATTTCTCATTTATCTCTAAGCAACAAGGCATGTTCTCCTTCTCTGGCCTAACCCCAGATCAAGTCGCTCAGCTTCGCTCTGAGTTCGGCATCTACATCGTTGGCTCAGGTCGTATCAGCGTTGCGGGTATGACAAAGGACAACATGGAACCACTGTGTGACGCCATTGCGAAAGTCTTAGCTGACTAATATGCCAATGGCGGTGCAAACCGCTTTCTTAAAAAGCCAGCTTGGTGAGCACCTTGCTGGCTTTTTTTATGGGGCAGCAAAACACTGTGTATTTCACACAAACGTGGTAGCCTAACCGACTCTCTTTTATAAAGACACCGTATTCAGGAGTGATGTATGACGGCCACATTGATCTACTGCTATGACCCTATGTGTAGCTGGTGCTGGGGGTTTCGCCCCACTTGGACAGCGCTACAGAAGGCTCTCGCCAAGCATATCGATCGTGAAGACCTTGTGATACAGCCAATGGTAGGTGGCCTTGCCAAAGATTCTGACGTGCCCATGCCAGAAGATATGAAACAAAAGCTGCAGTCGACTTGGCATCGCATCCATGAAGAACTGGGTACAGAGTTTAATCATGACTTTTGGACAGATACAGTCCCTCGTCGCTCTACTTATCCTGCAGGACGCGCTTGCTTAGCCGCTCGAGATCGCAATCTTGAGATGGAAATGAATCACGCCATCCAAAAAGCTTATTACCTGAAGGCGCAAAACCCGTCCAATATGGATACCCTTGCTCAATGCGCGGAACAGATCGGCCTGAACAAGGAAGGCTTTTTAAAAAGTATGGCGTACATTGAAGCGGAACAACTGCTGGAAAAAGAAGTGGAATCCGCCCGTCATTTAGGGCTGAACTCATTCCCATCCTTGGCCTTGTTAGTAGGTGAAGAGCTGACTTATATCCCGTTAGATTACAAAGATCACAAAACCATGCAGGCACAGATCGAGAAGCGTTTAAAGGAGCTGTAGTCAGCTCCTTTAAACACGTTCATAGAAGAGATAAAAGAAGGTTAAAGCACGCGATCTAAAGCGTTCAGTAGCTGCTGCATGTCTTCTTGGCTGGTGTAATGTACAAATGACAAGCGCAATACCCCAGTATCAGGATCCACACCTAACGCTTCTAGCAAGCGAACCGCATAAAAATGTCCAGCGCCACAAATAATGCCTTGTTTGACTAGCTTTGCAGCCAACTCTTGTGGGGTTTGATCCGTCGGAAGAATCGATACCGTTGCCGCTCGTTTTGCTGGGTTAGAGGGGCCAACCAGGGTGAGCTTAGGGTGCTCAGACACATAGTCGAGAAGCTGCGGCAGTAGGGCTGCATCCGCCTCTTGAATCAGCTTTCGCACCCGCTGGGCACGAACTTGTACGGTACTGGCCTTCTCAAAATGATGGTCATGTAAGCGGTCAAAGTAATCTATCACCCCTTGAGCCGCTGCCACCTGCGCATGATCTGGTCCTGCAGGAACAAACCACTTGTGACGATATGCCCCATTAAAGTAATGGGCTTGATTGCCTAAAATATCCGCCATCTCATCACGGATCACCATGACCCCAAGGTGCGGACCATAGGTTTTGTAGAGGGAGAACACATAGATATCGACCCCAAGATCCGCCACGTCAGGCATCCCATGGGCAGCATAGGACACGCCATCCACCACAGTCCAGACACCTGCTTGCTTAGCTTTGCTGCAAATCTCTTTTACCGGATTGATGTGCGCCACCACATTAGAGCAATGATTAAAGGCTAGTAATTTGGTTTTCTCCGTAAAAAGTGTATCCAAATCACTGGGATCTAACTCACCTGTCACCGAATCCACCCGCCATTCTTTAATGACGACACCTTGCTTTTCTAATCGTCTCCATACACCGATGTTGGCTTCATGGTCTTGATTAGTAACGATAATTTCGTCACCCGGTAGTAGCACATTGGCAAACGCTTGGGCTAATACATAAGTATTTTGTGAGGTAGAAGGCCCTAGGTGAACCTCCTCCGGGGAGACATTTAAATAACCCGCTAAGCGCTCGTGGGAAGCATCCATCTGCTTACCCGCTTTTTGTGACACTGGGTGCAAATGATAAGGCTGAATTTTGCTTTCGTGATAATAACGGTTCAAATGCACAATCACTGGGAGGCACGCGTAAGCACCACCAGCGTTGTCAAAAAATGCTTGGCCTTCCAGTGACGGCTCATCAAACGCCGGAAACTGCGAACGAACAAATTGTAAATCCAGTGCTGACATGGCAACTCACTCCTTATCCCTTTGCTTTCTTGTCATTTAAGTATAGGCAAGACGGTTTGATTATGGCGTCTCCCTAAGGTGGTGCGTTCCCTACCCAAAATCATGATTGATCAGGTCTAACATAGGGTTAAACACCGTCTCTTTTGATGTGGGCTTATCTTGCTCTGTTTTGGTGGTCGAATGCTCTACAGGGGCAGATATGTCTTGATCAATCATAGTCCCTGTCTCACCCTCTCCCTCTAACTGAGGCACTGCCACGTCATGCTCAGAGTCAGCGACCTCAGAGTCAGGGGCGCCACTTGGCTGAGCACTGTGGCTGGGATGCTCAGTAGAGCTTTTGATAAATTGATCCAGCTGCTTTGCTAGCCCAGCCAAATCATCGTAAGTCACGTTCACCGCCAACCATTCACTGGCTTCTGGCTGTGCTGACAGTAATGAGCCAGCAATCATGCCGTGACGATGCTTCGCTAACAGCTGTGTCATATGAGCTTCTGTCAGGGGCTGGTCCATCTGCAACCAAAGGGCCAATCCCCCTTTACTGGTAGCAAAGCGTACAGAGTCCCCTAATACCGACTCCAAGGTACTCTTGGCTTTCTCAGCAATGGACCAAATCTGGCGAGCACGTTTTGCTAATGAATGGGTCTGTGTAGGCTGCAAGGCATCTAATAAGGCTTGTTGCTGCGGGTCGCTCAAAGCTAAATCTGCACTTAGCAAAGCCCCTTCTAGCATTTTATGTTTACCTACCACACACCATGCAGCGTTACGATCCACTCCTTTCGACTCGATACCACCGATGTACACCACTTGGTTCTGTTCATCGAGGGCTTTATACGTCATCAAAGAAGAGGTTTTGTAGGCAAGGTGAGAGGTCATATCCCATTCAATGGCAGGCACTCCCACTTGCTGCAGAATGGCCATCCAGCGGCGTAGACTCAAATTAGAAATCTCACTGCCCGTTGGGAATGCAAACTGACTCGGGAACACCACTAACTTGATAGCGTCATCCCGCAAACAGCGTACGACTTCGTCAAGATCCACGCCCCGCTCACCGGACGCTAACGTCAGTACCTGACGCCCTAAACTCATTAAGGTGGAGGTTAAACGAGGATCACAGGGGGTGACGACTAACACGGTGTCATCTATCTGAGTTAAGGATTGAATCGCTTGAGTGTACAAACCCAAAGGGGAACGACTCAGCCAAATATGGGAAGGATGAACCGAAATGGCAACCTTTTTAAGATGATCCGCTACGGCTTCTCTGACGGCCAAATGGCCTTTACCCAATACAGGTAAATCAGGCTCTCCCGCTCGCGGACTGGGGTTTAAAAAGGCATCACTTTGATCCACTAACGCAGCTCGATGGGACAACGCAGACCAGGCCATTTTTTGCCCTAATTCGCTAAACTGTGTGACTCGATCTCCTGCTAACACATGAGCCGCGCGGGATTGCTGCTTATGGCAGACAAAATAGCCAGACTTAGGGCGAGACTCGATCCAGTCCTCTTCCATTAGGATTTCGTAGCCATGAATAACCGTATTAAGACTTAGCTCCAGTTGCTTTGACAGCTTACGCAGAGATGGCATCTTGTCCCCTGAGCTCAACTCACCTTGGCTCATTTGCCCCAAAAACCAATCCACAACGCCTTTATAAAGAAAGTCTGCCACGGCTACTGTACCTTTATTTGGTTAATTTCATCATACTGTTAGGAACCTTAGCGAATAACACCAAAATGACAAGAGTAAAGCCAAAGGAAAGTCGCAATATTAAAGCGATAGGCTAAATTTAGAGGTACAATTTAGTTTTTCTCACGGATCTCTGCTGGCGCACGACCTATGGCATTTAATGCAAACACACTTCGAGACGACTTCCCTATTCTGTCCCTTGAGGCAAATGGCCATCCGTTAACCTATCTCGACAACGCTGCCACCACACAAAAGCCTCAGGCAGTATTAAATGCCCTGATGGATTATTACACTCGCAGTAATGCTAACGTACATCGGGGTGCCCATTTCCTAAGCGATCGCGCCACTGCTCATTTTGAACATGCCCGTGAGCAGGTAGCACGCTTCATCCACGCCCCGCAAAACAGTCATGTGATCTGGACAAAGGGCGCTACGGAATCCATCAACCTAGTTGCCCATGGGTTAGAATGGTGTATCAAACCGGATGACGAAATCCTAATCACCAGTCTCGAGCACCACGCCAATCTAGTACCTTGGCAGCAGCTCGCATTCCGAACTGGCGCCCGTTTGCGGGTACTGCCACTGACTTCCAAAGGGGAATGGGAGCCAGAGTACCGTCATTATTTCAATGCTAAGACTCGCATCTTTGCTTGCACCCATATCTCTAACGCCATTGGTGTTAAAACCCCGCTAAAAGAGATGTTAGCCGCGGCACAATCGGTAAATGCCTTTACCTTGGTAGATGGCGCCCAAGCGGTGGCTCACCATGTTATTGATGTGGCGGATTTGGATTGTGACTTTTATGTGTTTTCAGGCCATAAAATGTACGGCCCCACAGGGATAGGTGTCCTTTATGGCAAGCAACATGCCCTAGATGTTTTAACCCCAATGCAAACAGGGGGCGAAATGGTACGACACGTGACCCACAACAGCACTGAGTTCAACATCTTGCCCTACCGCTTGGAAGCAGGCACTCCGCACATAGAAGGCGTCATTGGCTTAGCTGCCGCCTGTAAGTACTTGAGTTCCCAAGATCGACAAGCCATGCTCGAATGGGAGCACAAACTCGCCCGCTACGTTTATGATGAACTAAAATTCGATACTCGAATCGAGATCTACTCCCCTGCCAGCGATACCTCTATCGTGTCTTTAAGCGTGCCTGGGATACATACCTTAGATTTAAACGGCTACTTAGATAGCCAAGGTATCGCCGTTCGTGCAGGCAGCCATTGTGCGCACCCATTGATGGCACAACTGGGCGTCAGCAGCACCTTGAGAGCCTCCTTTGCCTGTTACAATACCCTGTCAGAAGCCCGCCGCTTCTGTGATGTTTTATTAGAAGCCATAGAGATACTAGGCGATGACTGAGATAAGCCGTGACACCCTACAAGCCAGACTGCAAGCCTGCACCAGCAAAGAAGCCACCTTCAAAGAGTTGGTCATGCTCAGCAAGCAACTTGACCGCTTGCCAGAGTCTGAAAAAACACCAGAACATCAGGTAAAAGGCTGTGAAAGCGCCGTGTGGCTAATTGAGTCTCAAGAGAATGGATACTGCCTGTTCCGCGCAGACAGTGATGCCAAGCTTATGCGAGGGGTGCTGGTAGTGATTCTCAGCCTAACCCATGGACGAACTAAAGTTGAGTTACAAGCCATGGATCTGGTGGCAGAGCTAAGCCAGTTTAACCTTTCCAGCTACCTGACCAGCTCCCGAACTAATGGTGTATTGGGCATTTTAAAGCAGATTCAGGCGTAATCTGTATCTGCTTTGCTATGCAACAAAACCACTGATCCCTAATGCGATAAACATCACACCAGTAATCCGGTTAATTACCACCAAATGGTTCTGCAGAATATGGGAAACTTTATCGATCGCTGAAGACACCATCACATGAATCATCAATGTGATGCCTACCAACTCCAACGTCAGCACAACCGCATCACGAATAAAGTTCGCCTCATCGGTAATAAACATTGGAAACAGTGCACCGAAAAACACCAAGGTTTTAGGGTTCAGCAATGAAATCAACACGCCGTTTTTAAAGCTGTAGCCTTGGGCTGCGATGCTAATCTCGCTTTTGGCGTAATACAGCGCCTTACATCCCAGATAAGCAATATAAGCACTGCAAAGCCAAGTCATCAGTTTAAACGCCAATTCACTCGAGTGAATCACCGCCAGTAACCAAGTATTCGCCAATATCGAGGCCAATATTAACCCTGTCGCAATACCAAAAATCACAGGCAAGGTACGACGCAAATTATGATTAATACTGTTGCTCACCACCGCTAAACCACCAGGCCCAGGTGAAGCGGCAGAGGCTAAACAAAGCATTAAAAAGGCTAACTGACTTTCCATAACAGACTCGATACTCAATTGATCCGTTACAGTAAGCGCTTATCACCCGGTTATCTTGTAAAAAATTGCTGTTGGTATGCGCTCGGGGTGATGCCCATAGCACTGACAAACGCCTTGGTAAAATGGCTCTGATCATGAAAGCCACAATTAAGCGCCACCTCTACAGCGCCAATTCCCGACTTGAGTTGGGCTCTGGCGTGATGCAAGCGTTGCTGAATCTGAAACTGGTGCGGGGTCAGCTGATAGCAGCGTTTGAACTCTTTGATAAGATGAAACTTGCTGATACCTGCCTGTTCCGCCATGTCAGCCAATGACAACTTCTGTTGGTACCCCTGCGCCAATTGCTCTCGAACCCGCTCAATATTAGAACGGGCGGGAGCCAATGACAGTGCGCTTGGTGATTGGGTTTCCTGTAACAACAAATTAACCAGCAACAGCTCCCAATGGGTCTCAATCTCGAGCGCTTCAGCCCCATGATCTAACTTGTGAAGCACATTCATCATCTGCTGGCTAAGATGGGAATCCCGCACAATACTGCGGCGAAAGTGAGGAGAACTGTGTCTCCCAAAGAGGGCGTAATTGAGGTCACTTAAACGATCTGAGGAAGGATATAAAGCACGGTAACGCCAGCCATGACCTTTGCCCTTAGATCCCGTATGAAGCTCATCAGGGCCGACGATAGAGAGCTCTCCTGGCAAAGCATTGTGGGTGCTGCC
The DNA here is from genome assembly GCF_055388305.1 of Marinomonas vaga. NCBI lineage: Bacteria > Pseudomonadati > Pseudomonadota > Gammaproteobacteria > Oceanospirillales > Oceanospirillaceae > Marinomonas > Marinomonas vaga. Next base: position 1,205,080 of record NZ_AP043903.1, on the reverse strand, counting down.
TCGGTGGCTAAAATGCATCACACCCGCATCCACCACAGAGATCACAAAACCCCCATGGGCATGCTTACCAAATACCGTATCCGTGAACTGGGCGGTCACCCGCTCCAACCCATCTAGCGCTTGGCTAGTAGAAACATGGCAGTATTCATTGGCTTGCATGCAGCCTCCAAGGTCGTGTGATGCTGATGTCACACTACCAGCTTAGTAGAGAGTACTCTTGTAAAAAATTGCTTAGGCCTGATTGGCCTTCTGGGCCAGCTTCTCTAACACGCGCCCCACGGCCACAAAACCAAAAGTGGCGGTCACAACCGTACTGGCGCCAAAACCTGTATCGCAATTCATCTTGGTTTCTGTATCCCCTTTTTGACGTTGTTCACACACTGTACCGTCATTTTGCGGGTATTTAAGCTGTTCAAGGGAATAAACACATTCAATATCAAAGCGACGTTTCGTATTTCGTGAGAAGTTATAGTGGCGACGTAAGAAGTTACGCAATTTAGCTGCTAGGGGATCTTGCTCAGTACGAGCTAGGTCGGCAATCTGAATTTGTGTCGGGTCGATCTGCCCCCCCGCGCCCCCCACGGTGATGACTTTACGCTTATTGCGCTTACACCAAGCAATCAAGGCGGCTTTTGGCTTTAAGCTATCAATGGCATCAATCACATAATCAAACGGCTGCTCCAGCAGCTCAGACACGTTTTCAGGGGTGACAAAGTCTTCCACGCAATGCACTTGGCAATTGGGATTAATCAGCTTAATGCGCTCCGCCATGGCGTCTACCTTGGGCTTGCCCACGTTGCCATCTAATGCATGGATTTGACGGTTGGTATTGGTGACACATACATCATCCATATCGATCAGAGTGATCTGACCAATCCCTGAGCGAGCTAAGGCTTCAGCACACCATGAGCCAACTCCACCTATGCCGATCACACACACATGGGCTTGCTGAAAAAAATCATAGGCTAATTGGCCGTAAAGGCGACGAATGCCACCAAAACGCTGATCATCACTCACTCTTGAACTCCTTGCAGAATCTCACCGTTCGTTCAAAATGGACGTTTATTACCACCTTGAAACCTAGTGTGGGTTTCTACTGAAAACGATTAAACATTATGCTGCATCAAGTGTTAGAACAACTGGGTCTAAGCGAACGGGAAACCACTCTGTACCAAACCCTATTAAAGCTAGGGCCCGCATCGATTCGCGACATAGCTGAACAATCCGGCATTAACCGTGGTTCTGCTTACGAGTCCCTAAAACAGCTGCAAAACAAAGGGGTGGTCAGTTATTTTCCAAAGGGTAAACGCCGCTTCTTTATGGCCGAAAACCCAGACATTCTGCTGAATTTGGCAGAAGAACGAAAACAGAACATCGAAAAAACCATCGATTCCCTTAAACACACCATCATTCCAAGCTTGGTGCAGTCCCAGCCGACCTTTCATCACACCGATGTACGCTATTACGAAGGGGATGATGGCATCGAATGGGTATTGCGCGACATTTTAAACGTGGTGTCCCAGCAAGACCACAAGGAATACTGCGTATTTTCGTCAAAGCCGATTCGTCCCTATCTTTATCGCCCCTTTCCGACCTATACCAAGCAACGGGTCAAACTGGGAATCAACGTAAAGGTCATCGCTTTAGGGGAAGGGGGGGAAGACGCCGAGTTGTCCCAGCGTAAATGGATTAAAACCGAAGGCAGTGTGGACGCTAGTTACATTGCCATCTACCCACCTAAATGTGCCATCATCTCCCTTGCCCGAGACAACTTCCCATCTGCAGTGGTGCTTGAATCAAACGATATTGCCAAAGCCCAACAGATCATCTTCGATACCCTTTGGCGTTTGCTGTAGCATCCAAGGCAACCAACGCCGGACTATAAAAAAGCCCGAGCATTTATAATGCTCGGGCAAAGACGGAGACAATTCACGATGGCTTTAAAGGTTAATCCGCCATCTTATCGACTATGATCCCTCTTTCAGCCATGAGCTCCTGAATGTCATAAATGCTGTTGGGGTCATCAATAGTGGACGGAACATTAAATTCTTCACCGGAGGCAATCTGACGTAGCAGCTTACGCAGGATTTTACCGGAACGGGTTTTCGGTAGCCGTGGCACAACCATGGCAATCTTAAAGCACGCTAAGGCTCCGATTTCTTGGCGTACCAAGGCAATCAGCTCCTCTTGTACGCTTTCAGCCTGGTCTTCATAGCCATTCTTAAGCAGCACCAGCCCCAGAGGTAACTGCCCTTTCAACTCATCATTAATGCCTATCACACAACACTCAGCCACCGCATCATGCATGGCTACGACTTCTTCCATTTCCCCTGTGGACAATCTATGCCCTGCCACATTAATCACATCATCGGTGCGCCCCATAATAAACACGTAACCGTCTTCATCAATGTAGCCACCATCTCCAGAAGTGTAATATCCGGGGAACACATCTAAATAGCCCGTTTTGAAACGGTCAATGTCTCCCCAAATGGTGGGTAGACAGCTGGGGGGCAAGGGGCGCTTAAGGGCAATGCTGCCCTGCTCCATGGGTGGTAAAGGCTCTCCTTGATCGTCCAGTACGCAGACTTGGAAACCAGGTGACGGCACAGTAGAAGAGCCTGGCTTGGCGATCTTCATTTCTAAACCAATGGGGTTGGCACAAATGGCCCAGCCTGTTTCCGTTTGCCACCAGTGATCCACAATGCATTTACCGGTAACGGCTTTAGTCCATTCGTAGGTGGGCGGATCAAGGCGCTCTCCCGCCATAAAAATCACCCGTAGCCCAGCAAGATCATCTTTATTCAGTAACTCTGCTTGCGGGTCTTCCTTACGAATCGCACGGAACGCGGTCGGTGCAGCAAACAAGGTTTTCACATCGTACTCTTTGCAGACGCGCCAAAACTCCCCTGCGTTAGGCGTCATGATCGGCTTTCCTTCGTACATAACCGTAGTACAACCGTATATGAGAGGGCCGTAGACAATATATGAGTGCCCCACAACCCAACCCACATCGGACGCCGCCCAAAACACTTCCCCAGGCTGCATGTTATAGATGGCTTGCATCGAATAATTAAGCGCCACCGCGTGGCCGCCATTATCACGCACTACGCCCTTAGGCTTACCTGTGGTGCCTGAGGTATATAGGATATAGAGAGGATCTGTTGCTTTAACAGGGGTACAGTCACAAGGAGAAGCCACAGCAATGGCTTCCTCCCAAGCCAAGTCTCTTCCCTCAACGAGGCTGGCAACTTGTTGTTCTCGTTGATACACAATACAAGCGTTTGGGGTATGCACGGCTTGATTAAGAGCCTCATCCAGCAATGGCTTATAGGCTATGATACGACTGATTTCGATACCACATGAGGCGGTTACAATGACTTTAGGCTGGGCATCATCAATACGCACGGCCAGTTCATGGGCAGCAAAGCCACCAAAAACGACCGAATGAATCGCTCCAAGACGGGCGACTGCTAACATGGCGATGGTGGCTTGGGGAATCATGGGCATGTAAATGACCACGGTATCGCCTTTTGTTACCCCTTGCTGCTGCAAGACTCCGGCAAATGTCGACACTTGGTCCAGTAGTTCTTGATAGGTATAGGTTTGCTTAGTTTGAGTGACAGGAGAGTCGTAAATGAGCGCAGCTTGATCCCCACGACCGTGTTTTACATGATGATCAAGAGCTAAATAGCAGGTGTTCAGCTCTCCGTCAGCGAACCAGCGATCCATCCCTTGTTCGTCTTGGGTTAAAATGGTCGAAGGAAATTTGAACCACTCAAGAGCCTGGGCTTTTTCTTTCCAAAAGTCTTCTGGCTGCGTACTGGCACGCAGGTATTCGGTTTGATATGACATGTCGGCAGACCTTCTTATGTTTATTCTTTGCCAAGTCAAGATTGTCAACAATCTTTAACGTCAAACCAAATATAGACTAAAAAAACAACAATAAATGTAATACTAAAGGCTAATTTTTGAACCATTTGGAAATATTGTCGACATCACAGGTGATTTCGCTTCATATCGATCGCCCTTAGTCGTGCCACCGCCTCATTAAGCTCCCTTAACGCTCTTGCATGGTCCAAACCGGTGCTGCCACTGCCTAGATGCTCTTCTGCATGTTGCTTTGCCAACTGGGCCGCTGCTTCATCCAGGTCCATCGCACGCTTAGCAAAGTCCGTCAACAAGATCACTTTGTGGGGCTGCACTTCCATAAAGCCCCCTGAGATAAAAATCACTTCTTCTGTACCATCTTCCATGACCAATCTAGCAATGCCCGCTTTGAGTAGTGTTAGAAGCGGTGCATGGCCGGGGTAGACGCCAATGTCTCCTTGTTCAGCGGTAACAACAACATAGCGCACTGGGCTTGAAAACAGGGTGCTTTCAACGCTCACAATGTCGCATAAAATAGTGCGGTGCATGATGACTCCTTATCACCGATCCTAGCAATCATGGTTTTAATGCACGAATCGATCCAAAAATTATCGGAATTATCAGCAGCTAATGTGTAGGGTTTGCAAAGATTATTTACAGGCATAAAAAAAGCAGCCCTAAGGCTGCTTTTTTGAACTGGATAATGTCTAGCTTATTTGCTTTGACGGAATTGCTGAATAGTACGTAGACGGGCTACGGCTTCAGCTAACTCAGCCGTTGCACGGCTAAGATCCAAATCAGAATGTTGCTGATCCAACAGATCTTGAGCGTGTTTCTTCGCTTCAAGTGCTGCCGCTTCATCAAGGTCGTTCGCGCGAACAGCGGTATCTGCTAAGACTGTTACACGGTGTGGTTGTACTTCTAGGAAGCCACCAGAAACGAAGATAACTTCTTCTTCACCGTTTTGCTTAATCACACGAACAGGGCCTGGTTGCAACGTAGTCAACAAAGGCGCGTGACCTGGGTAGATACCTAGATCGCCATAACTACCTGCAGCCACAAGAGTCTCAACAGAACCTGAGAAGATCTCTTGTTCAGCGCTTACGATATCGCATTGTACCGTGATAGCCATAAGTTGCCTCTTTCAAGTCAGGCGTTGCCAGCGAGTCAAACCTCACTGGCACTGCGTGGATTAAAGTTTCTTAGCTTTCTCTACAGCTTCTTCGATGCTACCGATCATGTAGAACGCTTGCTCAGGAAGCTCATCGTAATCGCCGTTTAGGATGCCTTGGAAGCCACGGATAGTGTCTTTCAAAGAAACGTATTTACCTGGAGAACCAGTGAATACTTCCGCTACGAAGAAAGGCTGAGACAAGTAACGCTGGATCTTACGAGCACGGTTTACTGTCTGCTTGTCTTCTTCAGAAAGCTCATCCATACCTAGGATCGCAATGATGTCTTTCAGCTCTTTGTAGCGCTGAAGAACCATCTGTACGCCACGCGCTACATCGTAGTGCTCTTGACCGATAACCAATGGGTCAAGCTGACGTGAAGTAGAGTCTAGTGGGTCGATCGCTGGGTAGATACCCAAAGACGCGATGTCACGAGACAATACAACGGTTGCATCCAAGTGAGAGAATGTTGTCGCTGGAGATGGGTCAGTCAAGTCATCCGCAGGTACGTATACCGCTTGTACAGATGTGATAGAACCCGTCTTAGTCGACGTGATACGCTCTTGAAGTACACCCATCTCTTCTGCAAGAGTTGGCTGGTAACCTACCGCAGAAGGCATACGGCCTAGCAATGCAGATACCTCAGTACCCGCTAGCGTGTAACGGTAGATGTTATCTACGAAGAATAGTACGTCACGGCCTTCGTCACGGAATTTTTCCGCCATTGTCAGACCTGTTAGTGCTACACGTAGACGGTTACCTGGTGGCTCGTTCATCTGACCGTATACTAGAGATACTTTGTCGATTACGTTCGAGTCAGTCATCTCGTGGTAGAAGTCGTTACCCTCACGAGTACGCTCACCAACACCTGCGAATACAGAGTAACCGCTGTGCTCGATCGCGATGTTACGGATAAGCTCCATCATGTTTACAGTTTTACCTACACCGGCACCACCGAACAGACCAACTTTACCACCCTTCGCGAAAGGACATACAAGGTCGATTACCTTGATACCCGTTTCTAGCAATTCACTGCTGTTTGATTGATCAGCGTAAGATGGAGCTTCACGGTGGATAGACCAACGCTCTTCTTCACCGATTGCGCCTTTCTCATCAATTGGGTTACCTAGAACGTCCATGATACGACCTAGAGTTTTAGTACCTACTGGTACAGACACTGGGTGACCAGTGTTTTGAACTTCTAGACCACGTTTCATACCTTCGGTAGAACCCATGGCGATAGTACGTACGATACCGTCGCCTAGCTGTTGTTGTACTTCCAACACCAGCTCTTTACCCTCGATAGTGAGGGCGTCGTATACTTTTGGCACGTTGTCGCGTGGGAATTCCACGTCGATTACCGCACCGATAATCTGTACGATTTGTCCGCTACTCATGTTCGGATCCTCTTAATACCTTGATACCTTAAACCGCTGCCGCGCCGCCAACAATCTCAGAAATTTCCTGAGTAATGGCTGCCTGACGTGCCTTGTTGTATACCAACTGCAATTCATCAATGATGTTGCCCGCGTTGTCGGTTGCGTTTTTCATGGCAAGCATTCGAGCTGCCTGTTCACACGCAATGTTTTCAACAACGGCCTGGTACACCTGTGACTCAATGTAACGAACCAATAGATCGTTTAGGATCTCGACTGCATCGGGTTCGTAAATGTAGTCCCAGTGGTGTTTCAGTTCTGCATTTTCTTCTGCTTTCAATGGCAAAAGTTGCTCGACATTTGGTTTCTGAGTCATAGTGTTAACGAATTCGTTAGACACCAAAACTAGACGGTCGATGCGACCTTCATCAAACGCATCCAACATAACCTTAACACTACCCACTAGTTTGGAAGCTTCTGGAGCATCCCCTAGTCCGGTAACGGCTGCAGCTACATTACCACCGTAGTTTTTAAAGAAAGACACCGCTTTTGAGCCTACTGCACAAATCTCAACTTCGATTCCTGCTTCGACATATTGCTTCATGTCTTTCATGGCTGCTTTAAACGCGTTAACGTTCAAGCCACCACACAAACCACGGTCACTGGATACGATGACGTAACCAACTCGCTTGATTTCACGCTCGGTTAGGTAACGGTGCTTATACTCAGGATTCGCGTTTGCCAAATGACCAATCACTTGACGAATGCGATCTGCATACGGACGAGAAGAAGCCATACGATCCTGAGCTTTACGCGTTTTACTCGCTGCTACTTTTTCCATAGCGCGGGTAATTTTACGCGTATTGTTAATGCTCCCAATCTGAGCGCGTATCTCTTTTCCGACTGCCATATTAGACCTGCCCTTGTGAGAATGTTAATTCACAAACTGCAGAGATGATAAAAGGCTGGCTAGCCAGCCTCTTAATCATTACCAAGTTTGCGTCGCTTTAAACTTCTCAATCGCTGACTTAAATGTCTCTGCGATTTCGTCGTTGTACTTACCAGTTTTGTTGATGTCTTGCATCATGGCAGCGTGTTCGCTGTTCATGTAGCCTAACAATGCGTTTTCAAAGCTGGCAATTTTGCTTGTTTCAACATCCGCAAGGTAGCCTTCGTTGGCAGCGTAAAGGATAACACCCATATCACCGACAGACATTGGGCTGAACTGAGGTTGTTTCATCAGTTCAGTCACTTGCTTACCGTGCTCAAGTTGCTTACGAGTCGCATCATCAAGATCAGAAGCGAACTGAGCAAATGCTGCCAATTCACGGTACTGAGCAAGAGCAAGACGGATACCACCACCTAGCTTCTTGATGATTTTCGTCTGCGCTGCACCACCTACACGAGATACCGAAATACCAGCGTTCATCGCAGGACGAATACCAGAGTTAAAGGCACTTGTTTCAAGGAAGATCTGACCATCTGTGATGGAGATTACGTTCGTTGGTACGAACGCAGATACGTCACCACCTTGAGTTTCGATGATAGGTAGAGCAGTCAAAGAACCTGTTTGTCCTTTTACTTCACCGTTAGTGAATTTTTCTACGTATTCTGCGCTTACGCGAGACGCACGCTCTAGTAGACGAGAGTGCAAGTAGAAAACGTCACCTGGGTATGCTTCACGACCTGGTGGACGACGTAGTAGCAATGAGATTTGACGGTAAGCCCAAGCTTGTTTCGTCAAGTCATCAAATACGATCAATGCGTCTTCACCGCGGTCACGGAAGTATTCGCCCATAGAACAGCCAGAGTATGGTGCTAGGAACTGCATCGCAGCTGGGTCAGAAGCCCCTGCCACAACAACAGTTGTGTATTCCAATGCGCCGTGCTCTTCAAGCTTACGTACTACGTTAGCGATAGTAGATTGTTTCTGACCGATCGCAACGTACACACACTTAATGCCAGATTCTTTCTGAGCAATGATGGTGTCGATTGCTAGAGCAGTCTTACCGATTTGACGGTCACCGATGATCAACTCACGCTGACCACGACCGATCGGAACCATGGAGTCGATCGCTTTGTAACCAGTTTGAACTGGCTGATCAACACCCTGACGTGCGATTACACCAGGTGCAACCTTTTCAACAGCGTCAGTTAGTTTTGCGTCAATCGCGCCTTTACCGTCGATAGGGTTACCTAGTGCGTCAACAACGCGACCAAGTAGCTCAGGACCAACAGGTACTTCAAGGATACGACCAGTACATTTTGCTTTTTGACCTTCTACAAGGTCTTGGTAGTTACCTAGGACTACGGCACCAACAGAGTCACGCTCTAGGTTCAATGCCATACCATAGACACCACCAGGGAACTCAATCATTTCCCCGTACATTACGTCAGCTAGACCGTGAATCAATACGATACCGTCTGCAACGCTGACAATTGTGCCCTCATTCTGGGCATCTGAAGTCACATCAAGTGTTTCGATGCGCTTCTTAATGATCTCGCTGATCTCAGATGGATTCAGTTGCTGCATGCTAAATTCCTCAACCCTGGTTTCTCAATTGAAACCTTAGGAGTTTATCGCTTCGGCCAGTTTCGCCAGTTTTCCGCGTACTGAACCGTCGATGATTAAATCACCGGTACGGATTACCACGCCACCAATAAGGCTTGCGTCTGTTTCACTGGTTAAATTGACATTACGGTCCAATTTTTTACCCAGTGAAGCGGCCAGTGTTTGCTCTTGTTCAGTTGTCATAGGGAAAGCAGAAGTTACAACAACATCCACTGCTTTCTCATAATTCAACTTGAACTGCTCAAATAACTCAGCGATTGCTGGAATAAGCGTTAGACGCTTATTGTAAGCAAGGCTTAGCAAATAGCTTTTGCCTTGTTCAGTAATCACTTCGCTGCACACGTCCGCTAGAGCTGTAGCCTTTTCTTGCGCACTAAAAGCTGGGTTTTGAAGTGCATTCTTAAGCTTTGGTTCAGTTGTAGCAGTAGCCAATATGCTAAGCATATTGGCCCATTCCGCAACTTGACCTTGCTCGCGAGCGACTTCAAAAGCGGCTTTGGCGTATGGTCGCGCGACTGTTTTTAATTCAGCCATTATGACCTCGCTTATAGCTCTTTGGCGAGTTGTTCAACGATCTCGCTGTGTGCTTTTTCGTCAACACTGGCACCCAAAATCTTCTCCGCACCAGAAAGAGCTAGAGCTGAAACTTGTCCGCGTAGTGCTTCACGAGCACGTACAACGTCTTGTTCGATCTCTGCTTGAGCGGCATCACGTAGACGTTGACCGTCTGTGCGCGCTTGCTCTTTCGCTTCGTCAATGATTTGGTTAGCACGTTTGTTGGCTTGTTCAATAATCTCGGCCGCTTGTTCCTTGCTTTCGCGTAACGTTTGAGTAGCTTGTTCTTGCGCTAGCTCTAGGTCACGTGAAGCACGGTTAGCTGCTTCCAAACCGTCTGCAATTTTCTTGCTACGCTCTTCGAGCGCAGCAGTTACTGGTGGCCACACGTACTTCATGCAGAACCACACAAAAATAGCAAACGAGATAGCTTGGCCTATTAGTGTGAGATTAATATTCACGCAAATATCCTCGCTCTAGTCGTTCAAAATTAATAAATCACTTTTCGTCAAAGCGAAATATTAGCCAGCAACCTGAGCAATGAATGGGTTTGCGAAAGTGAAGAACAATGCAATACCAACACCGATCATTGTTACGGCGTCAAGAAGACCCGCTACGATGAACATTTTAACTTGCAGCATTGGAACCATTTCTGGTTGACGCGCAGCGCCTTCCAAGAATTTACCACCAAGTAGACCAAAACCAATCGCAGTACCTAGGGCACCAAGACCGATAAGAAGGGCTACAGCAACAGCGGTTAGACCAACTACAGTTTCCATTTTAACTCCTAATTTTCACAGTTTTTAAGATTTCAAGGTTTACAAAATCGTTATAAATCAACGCGATCTTAGTGATCTTCGTGCGCCATACTCAAGTACACGATTGTCAGCATCATGAAGATAAATGCCTGCAATACGATGACTAGAATATGGAAGATCGCCCAAGGCACAGATAACGCCCATTGAATGCCCCATGGCAAGATCGCGATCAAGATGAAGATCAATTCACCAGCATACAAGTTACCGAATAGTCGTAATGCTAGAGAAACAGGTTTGGCAATAAGGCCTACACCTTCAAGCAATAAGTTGAATGGAATCATCCACTTACCGAAAGGTTGTAGCGTTAATTCGCCAACAAATCCGCTCACGCCTTTCACTTTGATGCTGTAGTAGACGATCAAAATGAACACAGAAATAGACATACCAAGGGTAGCGTTCAAATCCGTGGTAGGTACCACACGGAAGTAAGGAACACCTAATAACGTGGCTAGGTGCGGTAGGAAGTCTACCGGTACCAAGTCCATCAAGTTCATTAGGAATACCCAAACGAAGATGGTCAACGCTAGCGGCGCAATCACTTTGTTTTTACCATGGAAGGTTTCTTTGACGCTCTGGTCAACGAACTCCACCATCAGCTCAACAAAGTTCTGCAGGCCAGACGGCGTATCGACAGACACTTTCTTCGCGGCTTTACGGAACAGCCATAGGAACAAAATACCTAGGCCGATCGAGAACAACATAGTGTCCAGGTGAATCGCCCAGAACCCCATTGCCGCAGCTTCTTCAGCACCGTGAGCTATGCCCCACGAACCATCAGGATGTTGACCAAAGGTCAAATTCTGAAGATGGTGCTGTATGTAGCTTGACGCTGTGAGATTTTCACTTGCCATATTTACATCCACACTCTTTCAATGATTAAAATCGTTTTCGCTTTGTTGCATTAATACTTCAGCAACAAAGGGCTGAGCCAGTGACTCAAAATTGCGATTCCGAAGCCTGCGAACAACGCGCCTGCCGCAAGTGGTTTGATGAATATGAACACAGCGGTTAACAACAACGCCGTGAGCACCAACTTGCCGGCTTCACCTCGGTAAAATGACCTCACCACGTCTTTCGCGGCTCGCGTCCCTGCATGGCCAAATACGCGCCATGCCATATATAAACTAGGTAGTACACTGGCCAGTGCGCCAGCCAAAAAAGAGTAGGCGTATAGACCGCCATAGACCACAAAGATTCCCAAACTAAGCAAAAAAATGAGTGCTAGTTGTAGGCCGATAAATCGGAATACGGCGCGCTTTTTCGCATTCAATAAGGCGCTCGCGCTAAGTGGCTTTTTGTTTGCCATCGAACATCCCCAAATCTAATGCACTAAAACCGAGCACTAATTAAGCATATAATGTGATCAAGTTTAAAATCCGAGGCATTATATGGGTTATATTAAGGCGGTTCAATACAAACTCAGCTCATTACATGCACTATTAGCCTAATGTCGTAAAAATTTCTGCATCAAATCGGCGCTTTTAAGACGATAAATCAAAAAGTTCCGCCATCATGGCTTCTAAGTGTGCTTGATCACGATATTCGATGACTAATTTGCCTTTGCCCTTTGCGTTGGCTTGAATTTTTACATTGGACTGGATTTTCTCAGAAATTCGCGACGCATGGTGGCTAAAGTCTGGCAACTCTGGCTTTTCACCCGGTGTAGCAGAAGGCGTTTGATATGCCTTCACGAGCTTTTCGGTTTCACGAACAGAGAGGGACTTAGTGATCACAGTGGATGCGGCTTGAGTTTGTAACTCAGCATCTAACGCAAGCAGCGCTCTAGCATGCCCCATTTCAATGTCCCCATGCTCTAACAAGCGGCGCACTTCTGGAGTAAGATTTAATAAGCGTAAGGTATTTGCCACGGCGGAGCGGGACTTGCCAACCGTATCTGCTACTTGTTGTTGAGTAAGACTAAACTCATCCACTAGACGTTGTAATGCCATAGCTTCTTCAACTGGGTTTAAATCTTCCCGTTGAATATTTTCTATCAAAGCTAAGACAATGGCATCGGAATCTTCAACATGACGCACTATCACAGGCACTTTATCTAATCCTGCAACCCGTGCAGCACGCCAGCGACGCTCACCCGCTATGATTTCATAACGTTGATCACCAATGGGACGCACCACGATTGGCTGCATAATGCCCTGATTTCGAATGGAATTTGCCAGCTCGTCCAGCTGATTTGGGTTCATATCACGACGTGGCTGGAACTTTCCTTTGCTCAGCCAATCAACCGGAAGATACGTCAGCCCTTGCACCGGCTCTTGCCCCTCAAGGGTTGTCTCTTCGTCTTGTGCTGGCGCAGTTTTTGGTGCCAACAAAGCATCTAAGCCTCGGCCTAGACCCCGTTTTTTCATCGTCATAGTTCCAAACCTTTCATGTACGCTATCCTAGTTAGGCAGCAGCACGTTTTCGAATAAATTCCCCTGCTAACGCAAGGTAAGCCACAGCACCACGGGATTGCTTTTCATAATGCAATACAGGTAAACCATAGCTGGGCGCTTCCGCTAAGCGAATATTACGCGGAATCACAGTATCGAATACTTTATCACCAAAATATTCGACCAACTGAGTCGACACATCATGTGTGAGACTCGGTCGAGGGTCGTACATAGTACGAAGGATACCTTCTATGGCAAGAGCTGGATTTAATGCTGTAGAAATTGTCTCGATGGTCTGCAATAAAGCCGTAAGACCTTCTAACGCATAATATTCACACTGGACGGGAATCAGCACCCCTTGAGCAGCCGCTAAGGCGTTAACCGTCAACATGTTCAAAGAAGGCGGACAATCCAATAATACGAAGTCAAAGTCATTTTCAACTTCGTAAAGCCCTGCTCTCAGTCGAGTTTCTTTGCTGGGCAGATCCAGTAATACGACTTCCGCTCCCGTTAGATCCCCATTAGCAGGCAATACGGTATAACCAGCCGTTTCGCTGTATACCATGGCTTCTTTAACCCCATGGGTTCCAACCAATACATCAAATACAGAGGTTTCTAGCTCATCTTTGTGTAACCCACTACCTGTTGTTGCATTACCTTGTGGGTCTAAATCAATCAGCAATACACGTCGCTTCATCGCACTTAAGGATGCAGCGAGGTTAACGCAGGTGGTCGTTTTCCCAACCCCACCTTTTTGATTGGTCACTGCGATGATACGTGCCATGTCTCTATCCTTTGCGGGTCATGATCACCATATGACGTTCAGCGTCTATGGTGGGAACACTCAGTGGTTTAATGGTTTCGACCGTTACCGTATCTGGTAACTGGGCCAACTCATCATCAGGGTATACGCCTTTCATAGCTAAAAAGTTACCGTTTGCGTTAGGCAATGGTAAACACCAGTTGATCATATCTTCAAGGGATGCAAAAGCACGTGACGTCACATGATCATATGCCCCTTGATGGGCATGACTTTCCACACGCTCGTTGGCAACAGTGACATTTTTTAACCCCATTTCCATTTTAACTTGGGTTAAAAAGCGCGTTTTTTTTCCGTTACTGTCGAGCAAGGTAAACTCTTTATCCGGCAAACAGATAGCAAGCACCATACCAGGCAAGCCAGGTCCTGTACCGACATCAATGATTTTTTGCCCTGTGATAAAGGGTAAAGTGGCCAAACTGTCGAGCAAATGTAGGGACACCATTTTCTCGGCATCACGAATCGCTGTCAGATTGTAGGCTTTGTTCCACTTTTGCAGCATGTTCAGATAATGAACCAGCTGCTCAAGTGTATGATCAGAAAGTGAGACGCCCATTTTATCGGCGCCCCACTTGAGGGTATCAAAATAACTCACATTCATTCCCAGAAAAGCAATCTAGTGGTCGCTGATTCTAGGCACTTTTGCGGCTTATGGCACGTTTTTTCAAATGAACTAACAGTAAAGATACTGCAGCAGGGGTTACCCCTTGAATCCGAGATGCCGCTGCGAGTGTGGCCGGACGTGCTTCTTGAAGCTTTTGTTTCACTTCATTTGAAAGCCCATCAATCTTGGTGTAATCCAAGTCTTCCGGCAATGCGGTATTCTCTTGGCGACGCATACGCTCAATATCATCCGCTTGGCGGGTAATATAACCGGCATATTTCACCGAGATTTGTACTTGCTCAGATACCTGCTCATCCACTGGGGTTTCAGGTGCATTTTTCAGATGGGCAACATCCGCATACTCCACACCTGGACGCTTTAATAGGTCCAGTAAGCTGTATTCATGGCTAATGGGCGTTTCCAATTTAGGATTAATGGCTTCAGCCTCTGGGGTATTTGGCACAATCCAAGAAGATTTCATCCGTTGCGTCTCTAACTCGATCGCTTCGCGTTTTTTACAAAATGCCGCCCAGCGCTCTTCAGAGATTAAGCCTACTTCATGACCTTTTTCTGTCAGGCGCATGTCGGCATTGTCTTCACGCAAAATTAAGCGGTATTCAGCACGGCTAGTGAACATACGGTACGGTTCTTTGGTGCCCATGGTGATCAGATCATCTACCAATACACCTAAATACGCTTCGTCACGACGTGGTGTCCAAGCTTCTTTCCCTTGAGCTTGTAACGCAGCATTCATACCAGCTAATAGGCCTTGTGCTCCCGCTTCTTCGTAACCGGTAGTGCCATTGATTTGACCTGCGAAGAATAAACCTTCCATGTGTTTGGTTTCTAAAGAGTACTTCAAATCTTGAGGATTAAAATAATCGTACTCAATCGCGTAACCAGGACGGGTAATGTGAGCGTTCTCCATCCCTTTCATTGAGCGGATTAATTCCAACTGAACATCAAAAGGCAATGAAGTCGAGACCCCATTTGGATATAACTCGTGAGTGGTTAAACCTTCAGGTTCAATGAACACCTGGTGAGAGTCCTTGTCCGCGAAACGTACGATTTTATCTTCGATGGAAGGACAGTAACGTGGACCAATACCCTCGATCACCCCTGAGTACATAGGTGAACGATCCATACCCGCACGAATGATGTCGTGGGTGCGTTCATTAGTATGGGTTATAAAGCAGTTGATCTGTTGTGGGTGCAGACCTCGATGGCCTAAATAAGACATTACCGGAGTAATATCATCACCTGGTTGCGCCTGCATTACTGAAAAATCAACAGATCGAGCGTCAATACGTGGTGGTGTACCGGTTTTCAAACGATCGATTCGAAATGGTAACTCACGTAGTTTTTGTGCCAGGCCAATAGAAGCAGGATCTCCAGCACGACCACCTGAGTAATTTTGCATACCTACGTGAATGAGACCACCCAGGAAGGTACCCGTCGTCAGTACGACTGTTTTACCACGAAATTGGATACCACTTTGGGTAATGACCCCTCGTGCAGCACCATCTTCTACAATTAGATCTTCACAAGACTGTTGGAATAACCATAGGTTTTCTTGGTTTTCTAACATCTCTCTAACCGCAGCTTTATAAAGGATACGATCAGCTTGAGCACGGGTCGCTCGAACAGCGGGACCTTTTCGACTGTTTAAAGTACGAAATTGGATGCCAGCTTTATCCGTAGCAAGCGCCATAGCGCCATCTAGCGCATCAATCTCTTTGACTAAGTGGGACTTCCCAATACCACCGATAGCCGGATTACAGGACATTTGTCCCAGCGTCTCAATATTGTGAGTCAATAAAAGGGTTTTAACACCCATGCGTGCTGCAGCGAGAGCGGCTTCGGTACCAGCATGGCCACCGCCAACCACAATCACATCAAAGCGAGTCGGGAAATCCACACAGACCTCGATAAATGAATAAAAAACGAACAGTTCATGATTTAGGGCGCCTAGTATATCGGTTAATTCTCAAATTAAAAGAGACTCCCCGCGCTTACTCCCGGTCATCATTAATAAGAATAAAGTAGTATTATATGTCTTTTTTAAAGTTAAGTTATTTATATAGGACATGAAAATCAGTGGATAAGATAAAAAAAACTATAAATTACATAGCTTTATTAGAGAAACAACTTGTTAAGGACACACGTACATCCCTGTGATGTGGATAACGTAATCCTGTTAATAAAAAGGTAAGTTATACAGAAGGGAATTTTTAAGGAAGAGTTGTTAAAACCTGTGCAAAACTTCTTATTCACTTATTACCGTTTTTGTCCACAAGCGTTTTTGTTGTCTTGGTTGTTATTAACTTAATGTTTTATAAGTAAAATATCCGTTTAATTGGGTATCCATACAGGTCTTTTTAAAAAATTTAATCCACACGATTATTTTTTATATTTTTTTAGATCGAATTTTTAGGAATCTCGCTTTTTTGTGAATAACAAAAGCCAATCCCCCGCCCTTCGCTTTTTTGTGAATAACTCAAACAGGTCGAATTTAGCTGACATTGTGGGTAGTTTTGTCGCGATGACGCTTTTTTACCAAATCCTCACTTGAAACCAGATCTGTGATTAACTATTTTTAGACGATTGGTCTAAAAGGTGTTCTGATGAGTACAACAGGATTAAAACGAGGTCGTCCTAAACAAACGGATCTGAGTTACGACGACACAAAAGAAGAGCTGATGCGGATTGGTCTGGTGGCATTAACCAGTACTGGATTTGTGGGGACTGGTTTAGAACCCATGTTGCGCCAGGCCAAAATCCCAAAAGGTTCTTTTTATCATTACTTCGAGAGTAAAGAAGCGTTTGGTTTAGCTCTTTTGAGCCGATATCGCAGCTACTTTGAAAACAAACTTGATAAACATTTGCTCAATGGTGCTGTTCCCCCATTGGCCAGATTGCAAAACTTTATGGACGACGCTCGACAAGGAATGGAAAAGTACGCCTTTGAACGAGGATGTTTGGTGGGCAACCTAGAGCAAGAAGCGCATTTTTTATCTGATGCCATGCGCTTTGCCTTGTGCCAGACATACCAAAGTTGGCAGGACAAGGTCAGCACTTGCCTATACCTTGCTCAACGCCAAGGAACATTAGCAGAAGCCGCTGATATAGAGGCACTTGCCCATGTTTTTTGGGTGGGCTGGGAAGGTGCCGTGTCCAGAGCGCGCTTATTAAAATCCAGCAGCCCCTTGCAGCAATTCGAGGCATTTTATTTAACAGGACTGCCTCGGTAATTATTTAACTATTTTTAGACGAGTGGTCTAAAAGGAGGAAACATGTTTCAAGCCATCGTTATAGATCAAGATGCAGACCGTCTTCAAAACTGCCAACTGGTCAGCCTTGATGAATCCCTGTTGCCCAAAGGAGAGGTTCAAATTGAGGTACTGTATTCCACTTTGAATTATAAAGATGCCCTTGCTATCACGGGCAAATCTCCTGTTGTTCGCTCATTTCCCATGGTGCCTGGTATCGATTTGGTGGGCAAAGTGACTCACTGTGATACGGACGACTTTTCTACTGGAGATCTTGTTTTGCTTAATGGCTTTGGTGTGGGTGAAAAGCACTGGGGGGGCTTAGCGCAAAAAGCGAGTTTAAACAGTGATTGGCTCATTCCGTTGCCGCATAAGGTGGAACCAAAGCAAGCCATGGCCGTAGGGACCGCTGGCTACACGGCTATGTTGTCGGTATTAGCGCTGGAAAAACACGGAATAAAACCCTCTGATGGTGAGATTCTTGTAACAGGGGCTAATGGCGGCGTGGGCAGCTTTGCGATTCGATTATTGAGCCGCTTAGGGTATCAGGTGGTTGCTTCCACAGGGCGTCCAGAAGAAAGTGAGTATCTGATGTCCCTTGGCGCTTGCGAAGTCATTGATCGAGGGACCTTGTCAGAGCCGAGTAAACCTTTGCAAAAAGAGCGTTGGGCTGGCGTTGTTGATTGTGTTGGCAGTCATACCTTAGTGAATGCTTGTGCCACCACTCGGTACGGTGGTGTGGTAACTGCGTGTGGTTTGGCCCAAGGGATGGACTTTCCTGCTTCGGTTGCGCCCTTTATTCTGCGCGGTGTGACATTGGTTGGCATTGATAGCGTGATGCGACCCAAAGCGGATCGTTTGGAAGCCTGGCAGCGCCTAAGTGAGTTATTACAACCGGAAGATTTCCAGCACATTGGTCACGAGATACCCCTTAACCAAGCGATTGATATGGCTCATTCCTTATTGGATGGTAAAGTGCGCGGACGTGTGATTGTCTCATTACAGGATGGTTAAAACCTAACTAAAAGGCGTAATAGAAAAACATCTATTACGCCTAATGCTCTGAACGGGAAAGCCTATTTACCGATACAGAATGAGCCGAAGATGCGTCCTAGGAGATCATCGCTGCTGAAGGCTCCTGTGATCTCGCTGAGGGCTTCCTGAGCTTCTTTTAGATCTTCTGCCAACAATTCCCCTGCTCCATAGCCGTTTAGCTGCTCAAAGCCCGCTTCAAGGAATCCACTGGCTTTGTCCAGTGCTTCCAAATGGCGGCGACGGGCGATAAAGCCCCCTTCTGTGGTGCTGTCAAAGCCCATAATGGATTTTAAGTGCTGAGTCAGGGCATCAATGCCATCAGATGTTTTTGCCGACAAGGAGATCACTGGTAAGCCATTGACCTCTTCTATGCCGACACTTTCCTTGGTCAGATCCACCTTGTTGCGGACTAGGGTCAAATGCTCACGGGATTTCAGCTGGCCCATAAATTCTGGCCAGATTTGGTTGGGATCATTGGAATCCACTGATTGGCTGTCTACCATCAATAGGATGCGATCGGCTTTATGAATTTCGTCCCAAGCCCGTTGAATACCAATACGTTCTACCTCGTCAGGGCTGTCTCGCAAACCGGCCGTATCAATAATGTGCAGTGGCATGCCATCTAGGTGGATGTGCTCCCGTAATACATCTCGAGTGGTGCCTTCAATAGAAGTTACAATGGCGGAGTCTTTGCCTGAAAGTGCATTCAATAGGCTGGATTTACCCGCATTAGGACGACCAGCTATGACCACACTCATGCCTTCCCGGAGCAAGGCCCCTTGATTGGCTTCTTTTTTAACTGCGCGAAGCTTGGAGCGAATGTCTTCTAACTGTGCTGCAACTTTGCCATCACCAATGAAGTCGATTTCTTCTTCTGGGAAGTCGATGGCCGCTTCCACGTAGATGCGCAAATGGATTAAAGCTTCGACCAATTCATCGACCCGCTTGGAAAACGCCCCTTGCAAAGAACGTAAGGCACATTTGGCCGCTTGCTCCGAAGAGGAATCGATCAAATCGGCAATGGCTTCCGCTTGGGTTAAATCCATCTTGTCGTTCAAGAATGCCCGCTCTGAGAACTCCCCTGGACGCGCCAGACGCGCCCCAAGCTTAACGCAACGGCTCAGTAGCATATCCATGATCACAGGGCCCCCATGGCCTTGTAATTCGAATACGTCTTCTCCGGTAAAGGAGTTTGGCCCTGGGAAATATAAGGCAATCCCCATATCCAGCTGCTCTCCCTCTTCATCATGGAAGGGAACATAGTGGGCATAGCGTGGTTTGGGTTCAAAGCCAATGATTTGTTTCGCGATGGCTAAGCTTTTACGTCCGGATAAGCGAATAATCCCCACGCCTCCACGGCCTGGAGCGGTGGCTTGTGCGGCAATGGTATCTTGATCAATTAGGTGCTGAAATTCGGACATAACGGCTCATTTAACGTGTTAAAGAAAGAAAGTTTAGTCTATGTCGTAAACGACAAAAAGGCCTCCCGAAGGAAGCCTTTTTACAATCCATCAAGGTCAGGGGAAGGTTAGTTTCCGCCCTTCTCAATGCTCTTAGTAATGATGTACTGCTGTACGATAGATAGGGTGTTGTTCACTACCCAGTAAAGTACAAGACCTGCAGGGAACCACAAGAAGAAGAAGGTAAATGCGATAGGCATAATCTTCATAATGCGGGCTTGCATTGGGTCTGGCGGAGTTGGGTTCAACATCTGCTGACCAAGCATACTTAGACCCATTAGGATCGGCAGTACGAAGTAAGGGTCCATGGCAGATAAGTCAGTGATCCACAACATGAATGGCGCGTGACGCAATTCAACGGATTCCATCAATACCCAGTATAGGGCTAGGAACACTGGCATCTGAACCAAGATAGGAAGACAGCCACCCAATGGGTTGATCTTCTCTTTCTTGTATAGACTCATCATGGCTTGAGACATGGCTTGACGGTCGTCACCGTGTTGCTCACGAAGACGCGCTAGCTCTGGGCCAAATTTACGCATTTTCGCCATTGAACGGTAGCTGGTCGCAGACAATTTGAAGAAAATCGCCTTCACACAGACAACGATCAAGATGATGGCTACACCCCAGTTAATCACTACAGATTGAATCGCTGTTAGCAACCAGAAAAGTGGCTTAGCCAACCACCACAACCAACCGTAGTCTACCGTTAGGTCTAGGTTTTCTGCGGTTGCTTCTAACTGGTCTTGCAGTTTAGGACCTACGTAAAAAGTGGAGCTCAAGGTGCCTTGTTGGCCCGCTGCTACTTCTACTGCTTGGCCAGTAAAACCAATTAGGTTAAAGCCATTATTTGTACGAGCTTGAATGGTTACTTTCTGACCCTGTTCAGGTACCCAAGCAGAAACGAAGTAATGTTGCAGCAAAGCAACCCAGCCTTTGGTGGTCGCCACTTTGACTGGCTCTTCTGCCATATCGTCAAAAGAGATCTTGCTGTACTTGGTTTCTTCGTTGGAGATCGCACCACCAATGAATGGCTGTAAGCCCATGTTAGTGGCAGTACTTGGGTCTTCACTGTTGTCACGTTTGATCTGGGCAAACAGGTTACCACGCCACGTTTCAGCCGACGTGTTATCGACGGTGATCAATTGACGAATGCTGTAACGACCTTTCGTGAAGCGGAAGGTTTTAGTGTACTTAACACCTTGAGCGTCGGTGTAGTACAGGTTCACATCAAGGGTGTCTTCGCCGTCAGCTAAGGTGTAAGACGTTTGTTCTGTTTGGTAAACAGGACGACCTTCGCTGTTTGCATCAGGGCCATCGCGACCAATCAAACCACTTTGAGTCACGTAGGTACGCTCGTCGCCATTGTCCAAAATGACAAAAGGCTCGTTACCTTCGTTGGTTTTCATATATTGCAGTAAGGATGCTTCGACTAGGTCACCGCCAACTGGGTTGATGGCAACATCCAATGTGTCTGTTTTCACATGGATTAGCTGACCTGCAGCAACGGGCGTCGCTTGGTCTGGAATCTCACTGTTTGCCGCAGAGGCAGGTGTATTCGCTGTGCTTGGAAGATCGGAGTTTGCATCGGCCACAACGTTTTCGCTTGGCGTTGCTACCGTTTGGTTAGTTGCTGCGTTGCCGTAGTCTTGGTTCCACTGTAGGAACAGTAGGTAGCCACTGACAAACAGAGCTCCCCATAAAAAGTAACGTCTGAAATCCATGGTATTCAACTAGTTTGTTTGGTTGGACAATGGGGTGAAAGCACCCTTTTGAAAATCACGCCGTATTAAACCAGCCTTTAGCCGATTTTTCAGCCTATTTCTTAGAAGAGTTGCGTTGTTTTTGCTCAGAATGTGGTTTTTGAGCCTTCTTCGCTAATTGTTTCCAGGCTTTTTCTAACCGCTTATGTAAATCAGCATTGTCTACGTCACGAATTCCTTGGCGTGCTAAGAAGATGATTTCTAGGCCATCGAGCAGCTCTTGGTGGTGACGAAAGGAGTCTCTGACCACGCGTTTGATGCGATTACGACCCACAGCACGTTTGTCTGTTTTCTTAGACACAATCAACCCTAATTTTGCGGGATGTGATTGTTTTCGAGCCAGTAGGAGGAATTCGCCAGCGAAGACTTTGGAGGAGGTGTCATTAAAGACGGATTGATAATCCCCGGCATTCAGGAGTCTGACCTGCCGGGGAAAACAATAGCTTGCCATCAACGTATTAAGCAGACAGTTGCTTACGACCGCGAGCACGGCGAGCAGCCAATACTTTACGACCGTTTTTAGTTGCAGAGCGAGCACGGAAACCGTGTGCGCGTTTACGCTTTAGTACGCTTGGTTGGAAAGTTCTTTTCATTTCTATATCTCACTGAATCAGTGTGTACATGTGAGGGTTAGCGTTCGCCAAGCCTCCTGACTCCGTTCACGAAATCAGGGCGCGAATTCTAGAGGGTTTGCAAAGCTAATTCAATCTATCTAGCGGGCTTTTCTGTGAAAAAATTAACCACAAAACCATTCAACCTATTATACACAAGGTTACCACTACTCTGTGAATAAAAAATCCAAGAACCTAAAAGGTTTATCCACATTACTTATGCTTACATAGAATAACTATTTTATTAACAATAGCTTAGATGGATATTTTTTTGTGCATAAATGGATTTTTAAGGGCTTGTTAATATGTTGATAAAGTGTTGTTTTATTCACAAACCTAACCATTAATTCACTGCTGTTAATAACTTCAACTGTTATTAACAAATTTAAAAATAGTAAATCCTAACGTGAGAATGTAATTTTTTGTGGATAACTCAAATTCAGCACGTTAGAATCCCCTTCTTATTTATTCTTCACCATTCTTCGGAAATTGATCAGGGAGAGCGTCTATCGTGTCTTTGCAGTACTGGGAGCACTGTCTTGCAAGGTTGCAAGAGGAGTTTTCCACATCGCAATTCAATACTTGGATTCGTCCGCTCAAAGCTGAAATCGAGACTAACGGGGATCTGTGCCTTTATGCACCTAACCGTTTTGTGCTGGATTGGGTAAGCAATAAATACCAAGCACGAATCAGAGAGCTGTTGTCTGAATTCGCGGGTGATGAGCCAGCGCCGAACTTATTGTTTGGGGTTCGCCAAGCGGGGTTTACTAAACCAACCCCTCCGCCGCCAGCGCCAGCCCCTAAATCTCCTGAGCCTGCTTCTGTGCTGACGGCTGCAGAGCCAAGTTTTGAGTCGGGCTATTCACCAGGCTTTAGCCTAATGGATGATGACACCCGTGATGGGCCGGAGATTGAATTTGAAGCGCCTTTAAGTTTATCCGATAGCCCTGCTCGCATTGAGCCGGAGCCTTATGAGCAAGGCCAACTGCCTTTGAATCCACCGAATCGTAAAGTGGAAGTCGAAGGGGGGATTAATCACGGTGCCAATCTGAATAACTCCTTTACCTTTGAAAACTTCGTTGAAGGTAAGTCGAACCAGCTGGCCCATGCGGCAGCTCAACAAGTGGCTGAAAACCCTGGTGGCGCTTACAACCCATTATTTATTTATGGTGGTGTAGGCCTTGGTAAAACCCACTTAATGCAAGCCGTGGGCACTGAGCTGATGCGCCACAATCCCAATGCGAAAGTCGTGTACTTGCACTCCGAGCGCTTTGTGGCGGACATGGTTAAAGCCTTACAATTGAACGCTATCAATGACTTCAAACGTTATTACCGTTCGGTAGATGCTCTATTGATCGATGATATCCAGTTCTTTGCAGGCAAAGACCGTACCCAAGAAGAGTTTTTCCATACGTTTAATGCCTTGTTAGAAGGCGGTCAGCAGATGATCCTAACCTGTGACCGCTATCCAAAAGAGATTCAAGGTCTAGAGGACCGTTTGAAATCTCGCTTTGGTTGGGGCTTAACGGTGGCCATTGAGCCGCCAGAGCTGGAAACCCGAGTGGCAATCTTGATGCGTAAAGCAGAAGAAAGCGGTGTGAAATTGTCCTATGATTCTGCGTTTTTCATTGCCCAGAAAATCCGCTCTAATGTGCGTGAGCTAGAAGGTGCTTTGAAACGTGTTATCGCCAACTCTCATTTTACCGGGCGTGCTATTACACCTGATTTTGTCCGTGAGTCATTAAAAGACCTTTTGGCCTTGCAGGATAAGTTGGTGAACATTGATAATATTCAGCGAATCGTTGCTGAGTATTACAAAATTAAGATCAGTGACTTGTTATCTAAGCGTCGTAGTCGCTCAGTGGCTCGTCCTCGTCAGGTGGCCATGTCTTTGGCGAAAGAGCTGACCAACCACAGCTTGCCAGAAATCGGCGAAGCCTTTGGTGGTCGAGATCATACGACAGCCTTGCACGCGATTCGCAAGATTAAAGAGTTACAGGATACCGACTCGGATATCCGTGAAGATTACAAACAATTGATGCGCATTCTGACCACCTAATTGGTCTAAGACTTTGAATTAACGAGGAAAAGAATGAAATTTTCAGTCGTCCGCGAAACGCTATTAAAACCACTTCAGTTGGTGGCTGGCGTTGTAGAGCGTAAACAAACGATGCCTGTACTGGCGAACGTTTTGGTAGAAGTAAAGGACCAAACTTTGACATTGACTGGTTCTGACCTCGAAGTTGAACTCGTGGGTCAAGTCCCGTTAGATGAGTGCCAAGAAGGTCGCATCACCATTCCTGCACGTAAGTTGATGGACATCTGTAAGAGTCTGCCAGACAGTGCTGTGATTGAGTTTTCCCTTGATGAGCAAAAAGCCCTAATACGCTCTGGTCGTTCACGCTTTACTCTATCGACCTTACCAGCAGAAGAGTTCCCCAATATCCAAGACATGAAAGGTGACTTGGTGGTGAACATTCCTCAGGTGAGCGTGCGCAAACTGATCGATCGTACTGGCTTCGCCATGGCGAACCAAGATGTACGTTACTACTTAAACGGTATGCTGTTTGAAGTGGCTGACGGCCAGCTGCGTGTTGTGGCAACCGACGGTCACCGTCTTGCTACCGCCATTGAAGACGCTCAGGTGTCCGGCGACCTGACTCAAGTGATCGTACCTCGTAAAGGGGTATTGGAATTAAACCGCTTATTGAACGACAGTGATGAGCTGGTTGAATTGACCATTGGCGCTAACCACATTCGTGCGAAAGTAGCGGATTACACTTTCACTTCTAAGCTTGTTGACGGTAAGTTCCCAGATTATCACCGAGTAATCCCCCGTAATAACGAGAAGTTAGTGACGGCGGACCGTTTGGAGCTACGTCAAGTGTTCTTGCGTGCATCCATTCTTTCCAATGAAAAATACCGTGGCGTGCGTTTGATCTTGTCTAACGGCATGTTGCAAGTGTTTGCCAACAACCCAGAGCAAGAAGAAGCGGAAGAATCCGTTTTGGTTCAATACCAAGGTGACAACCTAGAAGTTGGTTTCAACGTGGGTTACCTATTGGACGTACTGGGCGTGGTGGACTCCCAAGAAGTGCGCATCTCCTTAAACGATGCCAACAGCAGCGCATTGATCGAAGAAGGCCAAGGCCACGCTTCTCAATACGTTGTCATGCCAATGCGTCTGTAATAGACATCTGGGCGCCTGTAACAGGCGCCCTATTCTTATTTAGGCCCCGATCTATATGCCGTTGGTCCGCCTCGACATTTCCCGTCTGCGTAATCTCAGTACTGTACGTTTTGATCCGTCACCACAGGTCAATATCATTGTGGGCGAAAACGGCAGTGGCAAAACCTCTGTTTTAGAAGCCATTCACTTACTGTCCTTTGGTCGCTCTTTTCGCAGTCATAAGCACAAAACCTACATTCAGCACGAGCAGGAGGAATGCGTCATCTTCGCTCATCTTGCTCAGGATAGCTTACGGGTACCAATGGGGATCAAGCGTGGTCGTGATGGTGCCGTGGAAGTTCGAATACAAGGGCGTGCCGCCCTGTCTGTGGTGGAGCTTGCAGAGCGTTTGCCGGTACAGCTGATCAACCCTGATGCATTCCGTCTGCTGGAAGGCTCACCTAAGATTCGACGTCAGTTTGTAGACTGGGGCGTGTTCCATTTTGATGATCGTTTTATAAATGCCTGGCGAGACTGGCAAAAAGCATTAAAACAGCGGAATAGCTTGCTCAGACGTGGTAAAATATCTGCCAATTTACTAGCTGCGTTTGATCAGGAGCTGATTCGTTTAGGGGAGCACGTCAATATGGCACGAAAAGCCTATGTGACGGCGTTAACGCCCCATTTTGAGTCGGTTTTGCAGCAGTTGGCGTCAGGACTCAGTGTGCAGCTTCAATTTTTCCAGGGTTGGGATGCACAAAAATCACTGAGTGAAGCAATTGAGCACAGTTATCAGCGAGACATTGATGTTGGTTACACGAATACCGGCCCCCAGCGTGCCGACCTTCGTGTCAAAACCCCTACTGGGGATGCCTTAGATACCTTGTCTCGCGGGCAGCAAAAGCTGGTGGTGTCTGCGCTTAAGATTGCCCAAGGCCAATTATTGATTGAACGAGGCCGTCAGTTAGTGTTCTTGGTGGACGATTTGCCTGCCGAGCTGGACACGAATCATAGACGTAAGCTGTGCCAGTTGCTGGAATCACTGGACAGCCAAATATTTATAACCAGCGTCGGACCAGACAGTATGGATTTTAGTTGGTCTGATCAGACAGACGTTCGTCATTTCTCCATGAATCAAGGCGAATTGTCCCAAGCGAGCAAAGGTTTGCAGGAGAGTTAAATGAGTGAAAATAATTACGATTCGTCCAGTATCAAGGTGCTCAAAGGGCTAGACGCGGTACGTAAGCGTCCCGGTATGTATATCGGTGATACAGATGATGGTACAGGCCTTCACCACATGGTGTTTGAGGTGGTTGATAACTCCATCGACGAAGCGTTGGCAGGACACTGTGACACCATCAAGGTCATCATTCATCCAGACGAATCCATTTCCGTGTCGGACAATGGTCGTGGTATCCCTGTGGAAATGCACCCTGAAGAAGGGGTATCTGCCGCAGAAGTGATCATGACGGTACTACACGCTGGTGGTAAGTTTGACGATAACTCCTACAAGGTATCCGGTGGTTTGCACGGTGTTGGTGTATCGGTTGTAAACGCTCTGTCTGAAACCGTGACCTTGACCATTCGTAAGAATGGTAAAATCTATGAGCAAAGCTATGCCCATGGTGTGCCACAAGCGCCTTTGGCTGTGGTAGGCGAATCAGATGGTGCAGGGACTACGGTACACTTCAAACCTTCTGCTGAGACCTTTTCGAATATTCTGTTTGTCTACGACATTCTAGCGAAACGTCTGCGTGAGCTGTCATTCCTAAACTCCGGTGTGGCGATCCATCTAAAAGATGAGCGTTCTGGTAAAGAAGAATTCTTTAACTACGAAGGCGGTTTGAAATCCTTCGTAGAGCATTTGAACACCAATAAAACCCCGATCAACGATATCTTCCATTTCATCTGTCAGCGTGATGACCTAGATGATGGGATTGCGGTGGAAGTGGCGCTGCAGTGGAACGAAGGCTTCCAAGAAAACATTTACTGTTACACCAACAACATTCCACAGCGTGACGGCGGTACCCACTTAGCAGGTTTCCGTGGTGCTTTGACACGTACTTTGAACAACTTTATCGAGTCTGAAGGCCTTGCGAAGAAGCAAAAAGTGGCCACCACAGGTGATGACTCCCGTGAAGGCTTGACCGCTATCGTATCGGTAAAAGTACCGGATCCTAAGTTCTCCTCGCAGACCAAAGATAAGCTGGTTTCTTCCGAAGTGAAGACTGCCGTTGAGCAAGAAATGGCGAAGCGCTTCTCTGAGTACCTACTCGAGAAACCAAACGAAGCCAAAATCATCGTCAACAAGATGCTGGATGCGGCCCGTGCCCGTGAAGCGGCCCGTCGTGCTCGTGATATGACACGCCGTAAAGGTGCTCTAGACATCGCTGGTTTGCCAGGTAAATTGGCAGACTGTCAGGAGAAAGACCCAGCGCTTTCAGAAATCTACCTAGTGGAGGGTGACTCTGCAGGTGGTTCTGCAAAACAAGGTCGTGACCGTCGTACCCAAGCGATCCTACCGCTGAAAGGTAAGATCCTGAACGTTGAGAAAGCCCGTTTCGACAAAATGCTGTCTTCTGCTGAAGTTGGCACCTTGATCACAGCTCTAGGCTGTGGCATCGGCCGTGACGAGTTCAACGCTGATAAGCTTCGTTACCACAGCATCGTTATCATGACCGATGCGGACGTAGACGGTTCCCACATTCGTACTCTGCTTTTGACCTTCTTCTTCCGTCAAATGCCAGAAATCATCGAACGTGGTCACATCTTTATCGCCCAACCACCGCTGTTCAAAATCAAACGCGGTAAGCAAGAGCAATACATTAAAGATGAGCCAGCACTGGAGCAGCACCTAATTGAAGTTGCTCTGGATGGCGCTGCGTTTTATGCCAACGAAGACGTTCCTGGTATCCAAGGTGAAGGCCTGTCTAAGCTTGTGCGTGACTACATTCGTATCGAAGAAGACATCGATCGTATGTCCCGTGTGTATCCAAAAGATGTGATGAACAAGCTACTGTACTGCAAACAGCTGACTACTGAGCAATTAGCTGATGAAGCTGCCGTGTCTGCTTGGGTCGAAGCTTTGAGCGGTCAAATGCCTGTGGATGTACGTACTGGCTTCCGTTTTGACTTCGGCGTAGAGAAAGACGCAGAGCGTAATGTATTCCTACCTGTGGTCGACATCATGTCCCACGGTGTGAGTACCCGTTACCGCTTTGAGTCTTCATTCTTCACATCACCTGAGTACTTGCGCATTGTGGCCATGTCTGAGGTGGTTCATGAATTGTTTGACGAACACTCTTTCATCCAACGTGGTGAGCGTAAAGAGCCAGTGTCGACCATTGATGGTATGAAAGCTTGGTTGATGAAAGAAGCGTCCCGCGGCATGACGATCCAGCGATACAAGGGATTGGGTGAGATGAACCCTGAGCAACTTTGGGAAACCACGATGGACCCAGATGCTCGCCGTATGTTGCGCGTGACCATTGATGATGCGGTGGCAGCGGATCAGATGTTTACCACCTTGATGGGTGACGAAGTAGAACCACGTCGTAACTTTATCCAAGACAATGCCTTGTCTGTGGCGAACTTGGACGTTTAATTAGAGTTCCTGAGCTAACATAGGTCTTCAAAAAGGGCTTAACGACAGTTAAGCCCTTTTTTATGGGCCTTGGCTTTTGCCAACCTAGGACAATTGGCGCATTCCACCCCTGTTTTACAGCGAAACACTAAACAGCAGCTTTTACGCTGGTATGGGGAGTCATCCTGTAGCACCCATTCAGCATTTTTAGGAAGTGAGACACCTATGGCATCACACCATCGTTTGCCTTCTTGATAGAGCCATTGAGAGGGCTGATCTGGCGCCAGAGTGGGCGCGAAGCGCTCGAGGGTGGTCAGTATTTGGTCGGCGAGCAGTGCGTTTAACAGGGGACGTCTAGCGAAGGTATGTTGCTCCAAACTTTGGGCATAGTGCTCAAATAATGCATCCAGTTGAAGAGATAATGCTTCAATAGCAGCATGGGTCGTCGGGTATGTCTGCCAAATGGTGTTGTTTGGTAATTGGTAGCCAAGGGTGAAGTTACCCTGCTGTCGCTGAACTAATTGGCGCAAGGTGTTGGGGATGGCTTTCACCTGATAAACACTAAATACCGCAATATAAAGGGGCTGCCAAAGTAGTAATCCCCACGCCCGTGTTCGCCAATATGGCATCCCAGCTTCCGGAGCTTGAGCTTCAATAGCCTCTAATAGACGCACGCAGCCAGCGTCGTCTTGATGCGGTCGGATCAAGGCATCATCTTCTATCTGATCTCGTTGGCAAAATGCCTCTACAATAGTGCTTGTGTAGTTGGTAAGTACTTGCGTTGTTTGGTTCAAAATTGGCCTACAGGGCGTAAAAAATGTCTTGGATAACCTGTATTTAATAGCAATGATTATCATTAAATATTAATTTGCCTGCAATAGGGAGACGCCAAATTCCTTTTTCACTTATTGACCGTTAATAAAAAAACCCCATGGCTGGATGCTATGGGGCTTTTGAAACGCTTATAAAGCTAAGATTAAAGAAGCGCTAGCTTTAGGGTATCTTGAATTGGTGTGGTTGGACGACCAATCAGTTTGGACAAGGTGTGACTGTCGTCGAATAAGCCACCTTTTGATGCTCCCACGTCTGAGTCTGCAAGAATTGCCGCAAAGCCCTCAGGCAAGCCAACGCTGACTAATACTTTTGCATACTCTGCTTCCGGTAGATCTTGGTAAACCACCTCTTTACCGCTGATTTGAGCGATGTAAGCGGCATAGTCTGCCAAAGTGAAGGCTTCATCCCCTGCTAGCTCATAAACCTTGCCAGCTTGCTCTTCAGAAGTGATGGCGATTGCCGCTGCGTCCGCATAATCAGCACGGGTCGCTGTGGCGTATTTGCCTTCCCTCGCACTCCCTAGTACGGCCCCGTGCTCCACAGCCATACCCGCTGACATGGTGTAGTTTTCTGAATACCAGCCATTGCGTAGTAAGACATGGGGGATGCCTGAAGCGCTAAGGGCCGCTTCTGTTTGTTTGTGTTCTTCTGCCAAGGCAAGTGGAGATGTGTCCGCATGCAGAATACTGGTGTACGCCAACAACTCTACGTTAGCGGCTTTGGCGGCATTGATCACATTTTGATGTTGTACCGCTCGTTGTCCCACTTCACTGGAAGACACCAGCACAACACGTTTAACCCCTTCCATAGCTGCGCTTAAAGAAGCGGTATCTGTGTAGTCTGCTTTACGAACTTGCACACCTAGGTCTTTTAGATTGGTGGCTTTTTCTGGGCTGCGTACCGCCGCTACTATGCTGTCAGCTGCTACGCCACGGGCAAGCAGACTAGAAACGATCAATTGGCCAAGCTGTCCTGAAGCACCTGTTACTAAGATCATAATGTTCTCCTTCAACTGGATAAGTTTGATTGGTAAGAAAGTAAAACCTAGGTTAGACTATAAACTTACTTTTAGTAAGTACGTACAAAAAGGTAAGTATGAAAAAAATTGAACCCATTACAAACTTCGACGCAACATTTGACCGTGGCGATGTGTTTTCAGATCAGTGCCCTTCCCGTGAAGTGCTTCGTCATGTGACGGGGCGTTGGGGAATGTTGGTGTTTTTTGCCTTACGTGATGGTGAGTCCCACCGTTTCAGCGAGTTGCGTCGCACCATTAAAGGTGTCAGTGAGAAAATGCTTGCCCAAACCTTGCAGCAGCTTGAGGGAGACGGCTTTATTAATCGCGTGGTTTTTCCTGTAGTGCCGCCCCATGTGGAATATCAATTAACCCCGTTAGGGGTAGAGTTTGCTGAGCGTGTCATTGATCTGATCGGTTGGCTTGAAGACAACCTAGTGACGATTATGGATCAGCGCCAACAAGCTTAATAGGCGCTAAAAGAGTATCGATATCGAGCATTTTTAAGCCAGAATTAAGTCTTGCCCTGCCTATCTTTAGGGCATGTTGCATGATTAAATTTTGCCCTATGAAGGGATGCTTCCCAAGTTCTGGCTTCTGCGTTCGCAGGCTTTTTCGAGTACTCTAATAATGACAATAAACGAATGGCAGCGTACCGCTACCTATTACGCCATGTTCATCCTTTGTGGTGCCGTCAGCGGGATGCTGGGCCCCAGTCTGGTGTATCTTGCCGATATCGCCCAGGCGTCAGTGAGCCAAATCTCAGTGCTTTTTATGGCCCGAGGGATCGGTAATATTCTGGGTGCCCTACTGGCGTCACGCATGTACGATCGCTTTCAAGGGCATCATTATCTCATTGCCATGTTGGTGATCGTGATTACCGGTTTAGTAGGTATTCCCAATGCCGACAGTTTGACTGTTCTTGTGGTGATTTTCTTTTTGCTGGGGGCCAGTGAAGTGTCCCTGAATACCGGTGGTAACCTGATGATGCTATGGCTGCATCGGGAAAAAGTTGGTTCCTATGTGACCTTTCTGCATCTTTGCTACAGCGCTGGTGCCATGATTGCGCCGCTGATTTTTGTGGTGTCTATGAGCCTGAGTGGCGATTTTGGTGTGGGCTTTTGGATGATCGCTGTGTACGGGTTGTTGTTTCCCTTTTTATTAGTGCGTCAAAAGAGTCCTACATTTCAAGCTTCTGGCGCTACCGAGAGTGTTGCCAGTGATAAACAGCAATCCCGTTATATTGCGTACCTTTGGGTGGTGTTTCTCTATGTTAGCTTTGAGATCACGATTGCCGGATGGATCTCTACATACGGTGTATTGAAGGGCTGGCACCAAGACCAGGCAGCGATTCTCTCCACATGGTTCTTTCTGGCCTTATCGGTTGGTCGCTTAGTGGCCGTGCCGTTGCAATCTTGGTTGTCTGAAAAAGTCTGTATTTATGGCTTTATGGGGATCAGTGTTGGGTTCGCTCTACTGTTGAATGTGCTACCTACTTCTCATCTTTCATGGGTGGCGCTTGGGCTGGGCTTAGGTTGCTCGGCTTTGTTTCCTATGTTGTTTGCGTTCGCCAACAGCATATTGACCCTCACTGGCCGTCGTACCGGTATCGTCTTTGTTTGCTGTGGCTCTGGTGCCTTGGTTGCGCCTTCCTTGTCTGGGCCAATTATTGAAGGTCTTGGGGTGTCTGCATTCCCTGTGTTGTTACTTGGTCTGGCGTTACTTTTGTTATGGCGCTGGCATGTGTTGGTTAAGGTGGCTCAAGGTTAGCCTGAGACAGGTTTTGAGCCATAAAAAAGCCTCTTTAAAAGAGGCTTTTTGGTTTCTGAACGTAACTAAATGTAAATACTCACTTACCTTTAGGGGTTTCTATCATGTGTATTTATAAATGGTTGCGACAGTAAATGCGGCTAAATCTGTGTAGATATCGAAATGGAAGTCGATGTCCTTGTACTGGGTGTCGCGGCCGTTACCCGTTAGGACCAATACAGGGGCGCATCCACGGTTTATCCCAGCCTGAAGGTCTCGCAGAGAGTCGCCAACCATGATGGCAGGGCTCTGGGTGAAGTCTACGCCGAGTTTAGCTTCAATACGCTCGATCATGCCGCTTTTAGGTTTGCGGCAGTCACAGGCGTCGTCAGGGCCGTGTGGGCAATATTCGATACCATCAATGACACCCCCTTCTGCCTCCACCAAATCCGTCATCTTCTTGTGCATGTGTCCTAGGGTGACTTCATCGTAATAGCCCCGAGCGATACCAGACTGGTTGGTAACAACGAAGATTTTGAAGCCTGCTTTGCTCAGTGCGGCAATGGATTTGATGCTACCTGGCAATGGAATCCATTCATCTACGGACTTCACATATTCTTTTGAATCTTGGTTAATGACGCCATCTCGATCAAGTAGGATGACTGGCTTAGGTTGTGCCATAGTGACTGCCTCAATATCGAATCAATGGGCGCTAGTATAATGTTTTCACCTTCTTTGTGCTGTGTTTTCACGTGAAACAGAGTTTTTGTCTCGGCTGTTTCCTTGGATAAACTAAATTTGCGTTACAATGGAGCCATGTAATTAATAGGTTAATAGTGAGTCTATGTCTGAATCTGTTCCATCTTCACCAATTGTTCGGTTGCTGAAAACTCTAAGCTTCTTGCCCTTCTCTTGGGTGCGTGGCCTAGGCCGATTAGTGGGTTTTTGGGGACTTCGCTTTGATCGAAGAACCCGTAAAGCGATTGACCAAAACCTAGCCCTATGTCTGCCTGAGATGGATAAAGAGCAACGTATGCGTATTCGTAATTCACGCCTGCGACACATAGGTCAGACGTTTGCCGAAATGAGCCATGTGTGGACTAAGCCTGCTGAGGATATTCTTGCCATGTGTCGTGAAGGGAAAGGCTCAGAGTCCTTTCGTAATGCTGTGGCAGCCGAAGGTGGTGTGATTGTCTTGGCACCCCATATCGGCAACTGGGAAATCATGAACATCTATATAAACTCGATTCGACCATTAACGGCCATGTACCGTCCGAGCAAAGACCCGAGTTTAGATGCTTTCATTTTGGCTGCCCGTGAACGGTCTGGCTCCGTGTTAGTCCCAACGGATCGTCGCGGTGTACTGCAAACGGTCAAAACATTGAAAAGTGACGGTGTGGTAGGCATGCTGCCAGATCAGGTACCTGGGCAAGGCAGTGGCGAGTTTGCACCCTTCTTTGGCCATCAGGCTTATACTATGACCTTAGCGAGTCAGTTAGCTCGTAAGACAGGTGCGAGTGTGTTTGTTGTAGGGGCACTGCAAACCAGTAAGGGGTTCGAAATTGTCTCTGTGGAAGTGGATGAAGATTTTTATTCAGAAGACATTAAGACGTCTGTGAAAGGCCTCAATGCATCGGTTGAGCGCTTGGTAAGGGTTCGCCCTGAGCAATATCAGTGGGAGTACAAACGCTTCAAACTGCAACCTGACGGCGCACTGAGTTTGTATAAAGAACACACTTCATAGAAGAGCCTAAATAGGATCATGATTTGCAGAGGCGAAATTTAGGCCTCTGCAATGTCAGCAAACACCGTCTGACGACACACCTTAGCAAGATCCTTTGCTGCCAGACCTATATCAAAGCCCCGCTTCCCTCCGCTCACATAAATCTTTTCAAATCCTAATGCGGTTTCATCGATCACAGTGACCAGTGCCTTTTTTTGGCCGATAGGACTGATGCCTCCCACGATGTAACCTGTGAGTCGCTCCGCATCTTTGGGATCCGTCATGTGTAACTTCTTAACCTTGAGCGCCGCTGCAGCGCGTTTAAGATTAAGCTTCCCTGTGACAGGCACAATGGCCACAAAGACGTTTTTATCATCCGTTACCAATAAGGTTTTAAAGACCTCCTCTGGGGTTAAATTAAGCTTAGTGGCCGCTTCTTCCCCAAAGTTATGGCAGCTTGGATCATGGTCATACTCGTGCTGAGTAAAGGCGACTTTTTGCTTTTTTAACGCCTGCACTGCGGGTGTCATAGGTATACTCGCTAACTGTCTTAATTCTTATCTAAGGTTACTTCTGCCAAAACATTGGCGTAAATAATACCAGCAAGGTGAATACTTCCAGACGGCCTAATAGCATGGCCACACAGAGCATCCATTTAGCGGGATCATTAATAGACGAGAAGTTTGCTGCCACTTCCCCAAGACCTGGACCTAGGTTGTTAAGTGTGGCTGCTACGGCTGACCAAGCGGTGACCTGATCAATGCCTGTGGCCATAAGGCCAATCATAAGGATCACATACACCAACAAGTAAGCAGAGAAGAATCCCCATACCGCTGAGACCACTCGCTCTTGGATGGCCTTACCGCCCACCTTAACGGGAATGACCGCATTCGGGTGTACCAAACGTTGGATCTCACGAAAGCCTTGTTTCAAGATCAACAGGATACGAATCACCTTCATACCGCCCCCAGTGGAACTAGCACAGCCCCCAGCAAAGGAAGTAACGATCAGCAAGAAAGGTAAGAAGTGCGGCCACACAGAGAAATCAGAGGTACTGAAACCTGCCGTTGTAGCAATGGATACACTTTCAAAGACCGCGTAACGAAGGGACGTTTGCCAGTTAAATGTTGAGGTTAGAATCAACACCAAGGTCGCCAAAGCAATGGTGCTCCCTAGCATTAAGAAGAAGAACCTCGCTTCAGGATCCCTAAAGTAGTGCCAAATACTACGGGTACGCCACGCGTAAAAGTGCATACCAAAGTTAATCGCCGAGATCACCATAAACACCGTACAAATGATTTCGATGGTGACACTGTCGAAGTAGCCAATACTGGCGTCATGGGTCGAGAAGCCACCGATAGCAACCGTAGAGAAACTATGACACAGGGCGTCAAAAAAGCTCATCCCCGCGATCCAATAACCTAAGGTACAAAGGGCTGTTAACGTGGCGTAAATGTACCAAAGGGCTTTTGCGGTTTCGGCGATTCGCGGGGTCAGCTTGGAGTCTTTTACAGGTCCTGGTGTTTCAGCACGATAGAGCTGCATGCCCCCGACCCCTAGCATAGGCATGATGGCCACGGCTAATACGATGATACCCATACCCCCTAACCATTGTAACCATTGGCGGTAGAACAGGATGGACTGGGGAAGATTATCGATAGACGTGAGTATGGTTGCCCCTGTCGTTGTCAGGCCCGACATGGATTCAAACAAGGCGTCTGTGTAGGTCAGGTCTGGTGACGATGTTAAAGCAAAGGGTACCGAACCAAACAAGCCGAGGGTGGTCCAGAACAAAACCGTTACCAAGAATCCATCTCGGATTTTTAAGTCGCCCCGGTATTTTCGAAACGGCAACCAGATCAAGAAGCCGCTGACCAAGTTAATGATCAACGCATAAATAAACGCCATTAGGGCACCGTCTGAGTAAATCAAAGAGACGATAATCGGCGGTACTAGTGCGATGCTGAAGATCATAATCAGCAAACCGATGACGCGCAAAATGACCTGAATATGCATGGGTGTTTAGTATCCGTGTCTGAGACAAAACTGGCTAAGCTGCCGGTTCATCAGGTATCAAAATAGTGTTATAGAATTATTTAAAAGAAGGTCAGCCCTACTTGGAACAACTGCTCTACTGCAGGTATCTGCTTCTTGTTAGAAACAAAGATGATCACATGGTCTTCCGCTTGGATCACCACATCTCCTGTTGCCAAGATGATCTCATCCCCTCGCACCACGGCACCTATGGTGGCCCCTTCTGGTAGGTTCAGATTCGCAATGCTGCGGCCGACTACTTTAGAGGAACGGTAATCCCCATGGGCAACGGCTTCTAAGGCTTCAGCGGCCCCTTTGCGCATAGAGTGAACGTTTACCACGTCACCACGACGGATATACGTCAGCAAAGAACTAATGGTGGTTTGTTGTGGTGAGATGGCGATATCGATCATGCCCTCTTGAACAATGTCCACATAGGCGGGGTTATTAATGATGGTCATAACCGTTCGTACCCCAAGCACTTTTGCCAACATGGACGACATGATGTTGGCTTCATCATTGTTAGTGATGGCACAGAATACGTCCGTAGACTCGATGTTCTCTTCCAGCAGAAGCTCCTGTTTAGAGGCATCGCCATTGAGCACTATGGTGTTATTTAAGGTTTCAGACAAATAACGACAGCGCTCTGGATCTCGTTCAATGATCTTAACCCGATACTCTTTTTCAAGACTCTGGGCTAAACGCTCACCTATGTTACCGCCCCCCGCGATGATGACCCGTCGGTAGGGTGTATCCAAGGGACGTAACTCGCTCATCACATCTAGCACATCTCGCTGAGCCGTCAGGAAGAACACTTCATCGTTGGCATGAATCAGGGTATTACCGTCTGGCTTGATGGATTGGCCGTTACGGTAGATGGCTGCAATTCGAGTTTGGATGGAAGGCATGTGTTCTTTTAAATAACTGATTGGGCGATCAATCAGTGGGCCGCCCTTTTCCGCTTTGACCACCACAAGCTGCACTTTACCTTCAGCAAACTCCATGACTTGTAGCGCGCCAGGATAGCGAATCAATCGGCTTAAATGCTTAGTCACTTCTTTCTCAGGACTGATGCGCACATCCATGGGCATGGCGTTATCGCCAAAGAACTTTGGATATTTTGAATAAGCGCTAGAGCGAACACGACCAATTTTTGTCGGGGTTTTGAAGAGAGTATGGGCTACCTGACAAGCGATCATATTGGTCTCGTCTTGGTTACTTACTGCAATGAGCATATCTGCATCATTACACCCAGCTTGATCTAATACATCTGGATGGGCACCACTGCCCTGTACCGTTTGGATGTCCAAGCGATCTTGAAGCTCTCGTAAACGGTTAGGGTCCGTATCGATTACCGTGATGTCGTTGTCTTCGTTAGCCAGGTTTTCTGCAAGGGTTGCCCCTACTTGGCCCGCGCCAATTATAATGATCTTCATTGCTTGCCTTAGCGCACACGGGCGCTCAATGTCGAAAAGCGCGGTCAGTTTATAGCAGATACCACGCCAAAAATTTATCGCAAATATTGTTCACATTCTAAACGTGATTGTCTGAATATTTAACGTTGATTCGGATATTTATTGATTTATTTTTGAGATAGGCAAATTAAGACAAGTGCTCAGTTGAAAAGCATCAAATATCGAATTCTTAGACATAGATTAAGACTTTTTTATTTGAGGGATTGGAGCTGATGTTTATTGGGGCTGATGGTTAAGTTTAGGTAGGGCGCGCAATGTTTCACATGAAACATCACTGTGCCAGATGTTAATCGTGGCACAGTGATTTGTTTTAAGCTGGACTGATAAGAGTCTGCTGCTTGTATTTTTAATGCTTTTTCAGCAAGCAGTAGTAGAACCCATCCTGCCCTTTGTGATCAGGAAAGATCTGAACACCATGACTTACCTGCTTTCCTATGCTGGAGTTGACCTTAGCATTGAGTAGGTTAAGTGGGGCTTCTTCTGCATCTGAATTAGCTTCTAAAAAAGCCGCTATCTGTTGCTCATTCTCTTCTGGCATTAAGGAGCAAGTGGCATACAGTAAATAGCCTCCTTGCTTCAGGGTTTTCCAAGTGGCTTCTAAGATGGACTTTTGGATGCCAGCCAGTGCGTCAATATCCCCAGGTTTTCGGTTGATCTTGATATCAGGGTTACGACGAATAACACCCGTTGCGGAACACGGTGCATCGAGCAAAATCTTGTCAAATGCATTGCCATCCCACCAATCTTGAGTAGCACTTGCATCACCGCAAATGAGTTTTGCACTCAGGCCAAGACGTTCTAGATTTGCTTCGATTCGTTCTAATCGCCAAGACTCTAACTCTACAGCGGTCAGATCAAGCCCTGCCTCTCGCTCAAGCAGATGCCCTGTTTTACCACCTGGTGCTGCGCAGGCGTCTAAGATTCTTTCATCCTTTTCAGGTGCCAAGATCATAGCGGCCAGTTGTGCTGACTCATCTTGAACACTTGAGAATCCATCAAAGAATTTAGGTAACGCATTTACGGAAGCTGCCTTTTCAAGATACAGACCTGAGTCTGAAAATGGCGTTTCATGTGAAACAATGCCCTCTTCGGAAAGCATTTTTGAGTATGTTTCACGTGAAACCTTGGCGGTGTTTACGCGAAGGCACATGGGTGGATGAGCATTCGTCGCTTCGAGAATCTGTTCGAAATCAGCATCCCAATGTTTTAGCAGGCGCTTAACCAGCCACTTAGGTAGGTTGTACTCCACGGAAGGTTGAGCTTCAAGGGATTCAAAAATCTCATCCTGCTCCCGTTGGTAACGACGCAAAATGGCATTCATCAACTTGGTGGCCCAGTCTTTGTTGAGCTGTCGACACAACTCAACGGACTCATTCACCGCCGCATGATCAGGGGTGTTCATATGGGTGATTTGATACAAGCCCATCAATAAGGTGGCGTACACATCAAAGTCTTTTTCTTCGAATGGCTTAGTGAGCAAGCTGAGTGCCACACTATTTAGCTGCGGGTAAAAACGACAAACACCAAAACAAAGCTCTTTCACCAAACCCTGTTGGTCTCCGGCTACCTCACCTATGTGTTTGTTAAGGTGAGTGGATAAGGACCCCCGCTGCAGCAGTACCTGTTCTAAGATCTTGGCACTGACGAGTCGTGGAGACGAACCGCTCATTGGTTATCTCCTGTCACACCGAGTCGTTTAGACACTTGTAATTGGTCTTTGAATTTACCGTTAAGAGCGTCCTGTACAGACATACGTTTACCGCCGGGGAACTGCAATTCTGTGATCAAGATAGATCCCATGCCTGTCGCAACGATCAAGCCTTCTTTGCTGACCATGGTGATTTCACCGTTCTCAAATTCTTGTTCGTCAGTACTGAGCAAGGTCGCAGCATGGATCTTCATAGTGCCGGCTGGGGTTGCTGTAAATGCCCCCGGCCAAGGTAATAAACCACGGATCTTACGGCTAATAGTGAGAGCGTCCTGAGACCAGTCCACTTCCCCTTCTTGCTTGGTGAGCTTGTCTGCGTAGCAAGTTAAGGCCTCGTCTTGAGATTCTCCTTTCAGTTGACCAACGCGCAAAGGCTCCAATGCAGCCACTAAGGCTTCGCCTCCTAACACCGCTAGGCGATCATGAAGTGAACCGGAAGTGTCCGTGGGTTTGATGTCGCACTCTTTCTTCAGCAGCATGTCCCCGGTGTCTAGCCCCACATCCATCTGCATAATGGTAATGCCTGTGATGGTGTCACCAGCAATGACTGCACGATGGATCGGTGCAGCACCACGCCAACGAGGCAGCAGTGAGGCGTGGACGTTAATGCAGCCAAGTTTAGGAGTATCTAATACCGCCTTAGGCAGGATTAAGCCATAGGCGGCAACAATCATGATGTCTGCATTCAAGTCAGCCAGCGCTTGGCGGTCTTCCTCAGCTTTGAAGTTTACCGGCTGGTAAACAGGAATATCATGCTGCTGGGCAAGTTGTTTCACTGGGCTGGCGACGAGCTTTTGGCCACGTCCTGCTGGACGATCTGGTTGGGTGTAAACCGCAACCAGCTCATAATCATTCTGTGCTTTCGTATCGATCAATGCTTGGAGACTGGCCGCAGCGAAATCTGGGGTGCCTGCGAAGACAATGCGTAATGGTGCTGTGTGCTGTGTGGTCATTGGGTCATGTGCTCTTACAACGAAAAATCAGGCCGTAGCCTGATCTTTTATAGAAATGTCGAGAGGCGAGGTTTGCACTCAACTCGGCTTAACTTCTGTGTGCCTTAGGCACGTTTTTTCTGTAGCTTCTGAAGCTTAGACTTAATGCGATTACGCTTAAGTGGAGACAAGTAATCCACCATGAGCTTACCATCAAGATGGTCGATCTCGTGTTGTACGCACACTGCCATCAGCTCGTCCGTATCCATTTCAAATGGCTTACCGTGACGGTCAATCGCTTTCACTTTTACTTTTGCAGCACGGTAGATGTGCTCGTAGTAGCCTGGTACAGACAAGCAACCTTCTTGGAATTCGTTTGGCTCATCATCAAGTACATCAAACTCTGGGTTGATGAAGACGATTGGCTCGTTACGCTCTTCCGAAAAGTCCATCACGACGATGCGGTAGTGGTAGTCCACTTGTGTTGCCGCAAGGCCAACACCTTGCTCTTCGTACATGGTATCTAACATGTCATCGATCTTTGTCTGCAGTGCTGGGTCATCAAATTGTGTGACAGGCTCAGCCACCTTACGCAGGCGCGGATCTGGGTATTCTAAAACGGGTAGTACAGCCATATTGGTATCCGGTTATCTTTTGCATGGTCTTGCCTTTGTAGGATTAGGGCGTACAAAGGCGTTTTCAATACCTCTATTGTAACTCAAGATTGATGAAAGGGGCGTATTTGTCTGGCTAAATTTTGTGCAATATGGTTAAATGCGCCGCGAAATTTATGAGATAACACTTCCCTTCTCACTCAGTGCCCGCAAAGGATTGCCGCATGAAAGATCTGTTATTCGGTCTGCCCACCGAGTCATGGCTTACTCTCAGTCTCATTCCAGGGGTAGGAACCGGTCGTCTTGCTCGACTATGGACTTATCTTGAGACCCTAGAAACAGAAAATGCTGAGCAGCAATTACTGTTTGATGAGTTACCCGATACGATCGCCTCAATTGATTACAAGACTCTGCGAGCCCTAGGCTGGAAAGAACATGGGGCGAATGCTGTGATGCGCTTCTTAGACCGAGGCGTTTTATGTCCTGATGTGGCGCAACAGCTGGAGCAAACTCAGAACTGGTTGCAGGCCCCCGATCACAGGATTGTCTTTCGTGGGACGCCGGAATACCCCAGTTTACTGAATGAAATCTCGGTACCGCCCACTCTGCTTTATGTACACGGAAACCCTAAAGCATGGGCTCAGCCAACTCTTGGAGTGGTTGGTGCAAGGGAAGCATCAGCCTATGGGCGGCAAGTGGCAGAGCACTGGTCACAGCAGCTCTCGGAAGCAGGCTTCACTATCACCAGTGGCGGCGCGCGGGGTATCGATACCTTTGCCCATCGTGGCGCAATTGCGGGCAATGGGCCCACGGTTGCGGTAATGGGAGCTGGCCTAAACACCTGGTATCCCCGTCAAAACAAAGATCTATT
Source organism: Marinomonas vaga (assembly GCF_055388305.1). Taxonomy (NCBI): domain Bacteria; kingdom Pseudomonadati; phylum Pseudomonadota; class Gammaproteobacteria; order Oceanospirillales; family Oceanospirillaceae; genus Marinomonas; species Marinomonas vaga. The sequence goes on along the minus strand of NZ_AP043903.1, from coordinate 1,163,061 downwards.
CGAGTCAATTTTAGATCACAACGGTGCTTTAATTAGTGAATATTCACTAACAACTGAGGTTAGGCCACAGCTATTTCCACCAAGAAATCGCATCATCAGCGGCATGAGTGCTGGAGTGTTTGTAGTGGAAGCCTCAGAACGTAGCGGTTCTTTGATCAGTGCACGCTATGCCTTAGAGGAAAATCGCGAAGTATTTGCCTTGCCAGGCCGTATTGGCGAGCCCCAGGCTGCCGGTACGAATCAACTCATCCGCCAGGGAGCCTCACTGGTGACCTGTGTGGACGATATCCTGTCTGAACTGCCTAGAACCTTGCGTCTGCCATTAGCAAATGCCCATCAAGAGGCAAAACATAAAGCCCTACCAGAGGGGTCTGAAGAGGCACAATGGTTGTTTAACTGTTTGCAAAAGGAACGCATAGGGATGGACTTTGATGCTTTAATTCGGCTTACAAAGTGGCAGGCACCGGATCTATCCCAGGTACTGATGGAGCTGGAATTGGCAGGCGTGCTTATAAATGCCCAAGGGCAATACCAGATTGCCCCTTAGGCCTGACAGGATCAATTGGAATTGAAAATGTCTCGTTTGAGTTGCTTGATGTCCCGACGCTCTTTCTTTGTCGGTCGATGGTCAGACATGATGCGACCGCCAAAGGATTTGTGCTCCGCGGCACGGCGCTCGCGTTTTTCGATAGAATCCCCTGTCTCCTGGTACAAGAGTTGGGCTTCAGGTGCCCCTCGGCGTTGTTCGCTTAACCCCAGAACTTCCACAGTGACTTCGTCCCATCCCTTACGAATAGTGATCAATGCCCCCAGCTCTACATTGCGTGCGGCTTTACCTTTGGCACCGTTGTACATGACCTTACCGCCATCGATGGCTTCTTTACAAAGACTGCGGGTTTTAAAGAAGCGCGCTGCCCAAAGCCATTTATCTAATCTTACTGCTTGTGATTGCGACTGTTTTTCTGCTTTACTCATAAGTTGGACACACGAATTATAAAATCGAAAGAAAAGTACCTTTATGCTGGATGTAAGTCGTCACCCAACCTTCAAGGCGTTGCAACAAATCATACACAATGCTGCCGATGCGATCATGGAGATTTATCAGAAAGCCGACCTAGGGGTCGAGCAGAAATCTGATGATAGCCCTGTGACGGCTGCTGATATTGCTGCGAATAAAGTCATTATGGCTGGGTTGCAAGCACTGACGCCAGATATTCCGGTGTTATCGGAAGAAGCGGTGGTACCTTTTGATGAGCGTAAAGACTGGCAATCTCTTTGGGTGGTGGACCCGTTAGATGGCACCAAGGAGTTTATCAAACGTAATGGTGAGTTCAGCATCAACATAGCTTTGGTCTCTGAAGGAGCTCCAATTTTAGGGATTGTCTTCTTACCCACCACTGGTGAAGGCTACTTTGGCGTGACAGAAACCTGGCAAGATATCGAGCCTTGTGCCATTAAATGGCACGGTGACAACTACGAATCCATCTCTGTTCGTGCGCCTCGAGAGCCTTTGGTGGCTATGACCAGCCGCAGCCATGGCCCTGCCCTGCCAGAAGATTTAAAAGAAACTTTAAAAGACACCTACGAACAAGTCCGTGAGTTGCCCAAAGGCAGCTCCATCAAAGGATGTCGTATTGCAGAAGGTATCGCTGACCTGCATTTGCGTCGTGGCCCGACGAGCGAATGGGACACCGCCGCTCAGCAAGCCATTATCGAAGCGGCTGGAGGCATGTTGATCGCACCCAATGGTGAGCCATTCCGTTACAACCAAAGGGAAACCCTACTTAATGGCCACTTCATTGTCGCTGGGCCAGAGATTGCCCCAGTAGTGTTGGACTGGTATCAGCAGAGCGACGACAAGGCCTAACGTTACGGGTTAGCTGTGTCTTGTGTTAAGCCCTGTTGAATTCTGCTTAAAATCCGCTGCTTCGCGCGCTCGACGAAGTCTGCTCGTAATGGCTGGGTGATAGATCGAGCAATACTGACCGTTCCTACCAAAGACACCACGGTCTCCTCTGATAGGCTTCTAGCCTGCTTCACCCCACGTTTATCTAAAATAGCCGCCAAACGATCCACCAAGCTGTCGAAGCATTCTTGATAAGTTTGACGTACCTTTTCATCTTGATGGGCGGCATCCGTCACCAAGAATTCTAGCGGTGACGGCAACTTAGGGTTTGGTTCACTCCAGCTCAGGTAGCGGGCAACAAGGGCTTTTAGATGTGACGGCTTAGCTTCTGTTTGCTTTTCACTGCGTGCCCAAAAACCTTGGTCCGTGGCGAACTTGAGAGCAGCCTCATAGAGGGCACTCTTACCAGAAAAATGGCCGTAGAAGGCCCCGTGGGTCAGATTGGCTTTCTTCATGATTTGATTCAAGGTGACTCGATCAAAACCATGGGCGCAAAACAACTTAGCTGCGGCTTGCAGGATCTTCTGACGGGATTGCTCTTTATGTTGCGGTGAATACGGCATGATCTCCTCCTGACGTGCTCAACTGCATGGGTGAATGATCAGTATAACAAGCCTCAGAATATTATCTTGATCATATAAAGTGCCACTCTAGCATAGGTCCCACGTGAGACAAGAACCCATGTGAGGACGACACAATGACCACAGCACAACGATATGTGATAACCGGAATGGGGCTGGTCACGCCGCTAGGAGTCGGCGTCGATGCAGTATGGAACAAACTGATTAAAGGCGAATCTGGCATTCGGCCCTTACCTATGAGTCTATCAGAAGGCCTGCAAACCCACATTGCTGGACAAGTTCCCTCCCACACAGAGGCGGACAATGGTTTAAACGAAGACGACTATTTGTCCCCAAAAGATAGAAAGCGCATTGATCTGTTTACCTTATACGCCATCGCCGCGGCGGATGAAGCGTTAAAACAAGCCCAATGGGCACCGCAAACGAACCAAGAGCAGGAGCAAACCGCTACCATCATTGCCACTGGTATCGGTGGCTTACCAACCATCACCGATGCTGAAGCAACTCGTATCAGCAAAGGCGCAAAGCGACTGTCACCTTTTACTGTACCGGCTTTCTTAGCCAATTTGGCGGCCGGCAATGTGTCCATCCGCCATGGCTTTAAAGGCCCTATTGGTACTCCAGTGACCGCCTGTGCTGCCGGAGTGCAAGCCATTGGTGATGCCCTACGCTTGTTAAAAACAGGGGAAGCCAAAGTGGCCTTAGCTGGCGGAACGGAAGCCTGTATTGATCCTTTGTCCCTAGCAGGCTTTGGGGCCTTGAAAGCCTTGTCTACTCGAAACGATGATCCGACTAAGGCGTCGCGTCCCTTTGACAAGGATAGAGAAGGCTTCGTCATGGGCGAAGGCGCAGGTTTGGTGGTGTTAGAAACCCTAGAACATGCTCTTGCTCGTGGTGCAACACCCTTGGCAGAAATCGTGGGCTATGGCACCAGTGGTGATGCCTACCATCTCACCGCAGGGCCAGAATCCGGGGAAGGCGCCGCCCGCGCCATGCAGCAGGCCATAAACATGGCCGGTATCGAAGCATCTGACATTGGCTATGTGAACGCCCATGCCACCTCGACCTCTGTGGGAGATCGAGGTGAAATCAACGCCCTGCGCTCTGTGTTTGGAGCTGGGGTGACGCAAGTGGCCATCTCCTCCACCAAATCCTCTACCGGACATTTGTTAGGTGCGGCTGGGGGTGTGGAGACCATCTTTAGTGCTAAAGCCATACTCAGCAACACCCTGCCCGCCACCTTGAACCTTCACCAACCGGAAGACGACATGGGAGATCTGGATTTGATTCCCTTAATTCCACGGCAAAAAGCGGTGGACTATGTGCTCTGTAACGGTTTTGGTTTTGGTGGAGTGAATGCTGCCCTGTTACTAAAACGCTATACATAACAGCATGTTAAGACATAACAAAAAAGCCACTTAGGGACACTAAGTGGCTTTTTCGTTTATAGGGTACAGATGCGAGCTTGGCTAATTCATTAGCTTGTTAGGCAACCAAGTCACCAGTTCAGGGTTGAACATTACAATGATCAATACCAATAGCTTGATCAATACGAACGGTGTCACCGAACGGTAGATGTCCAACATGGTGATACCTGGAGGCGCGATGCCTTTTAGATAGAACAAGGCAAAACCGTAGGGTGGCGTTTGCACTGCAATCTCGATGTTCAGAATCATCAAGATACCAAACCAGATCGGATCAAATCCCAAAGACACAGCGATCGGTGTGAAGATTGGCGCACACATCAGAACGATGATGAACTCGTCGATGATGAAGCCTAGCAACAGCATGATGATCTGGAACAGGATAATCACCATCATAGGTGGTAAGCCTAGATCCTGAGTAAAGCCCGCGACCATGTTTTGTACTCCCATCAATAGGTGGAAGTTACTGAACACGGTGGCACCGAAGATGATCCACATGGCCACACTGACCAGCACGGCCGCACGCATACCCGCGCTGCGTACCATCTTGGGTTTAAAGCGCTTAAAGAAGATCGCCAGAATAATGGCACCCACCACACCGATGGCACCGGATTCTGTTGGCGTCGCGATACCCATAATGATACTGCCCAATACCGCCACGATAAGCAGTAATGACAAACCACCGTCACGGGCCGTCAGGAGTTTCTCTTTCGTAGTCTTAGGGACTTCTGGTGTCGGATCTAACGGCGCTTTCTTCGGGTTCAGCTTACAGGAGATGATCACGTAAGTGATCAATAGCACGATCGTGATCAAAGCCGGAATCAAAGCACCGATGAACATACGACCCACAGAGTTTTGCGTAGAAGACGCAAACATGATCATAGGGATACTGGGTGGGATCAAAATACCCAAACCACCGCCTGCCATGATGACGCCGAGGGCTAGGCGTTTGTCATAACCACGCTCTAACATAGGACGCAAAGCAATACTGCCAGAGGTCATAATGCCTGCACCGATGATCCCTACCATGGCACCAATCATGGAACACACGATGATTACACTGATGGCTAGGGAGCCACGGATTTTACCGATCACTAGCTGACTTGCGCTGAACATGGCATCACCGATACCAGAGCGTGTCAGCAGCTGACCCATATAGATGTACAAAGGGATGGCCAACAGGATAAAGCTAAAATAAGTGCCTTCCAGAGTGGTTGGAATCACATTAAACAGGGCATCGCCCCAGGTCAGATAACCCACGCCCATGGCGATACCACCAAGCGCTAGGCCAACCGGTGCCCCCAAAGCAAAGGTCACCAAAATACAGACCAGCAGGATGCCGGTTAACAGTTCGATACTGATCATTATGCATCGTCCTCGTCGTCAAAATTTTGTTCAGGTAACAAGCGTTTGCCTGTTACTAGGTGGACGGCATCGTCTAACCAGTCGCTGGATAACTGTGCGATCAGCAGCACGCTGGCGATACAGATCATCACCCAAAAGTGGTGCATGTGTGGCGCCCACTCACTCTGACGGCGGTAATTAAATTCAATGGCTTCTTCGAACTTGCCTAGGCTCATCTTGCAAACAATCACCAAGAAGAAGATACCCAGAGCAAAAGACAGCAGGTTAAACAAGCTACGCACCCGAGGTGGCACCTTGTTGTAAAGAATATCAACGTTGATATGTCCACGGCGCTGCTGAGCGTAGGCACCGCCTAGGGCAGCAATATAGCCGAACATAAACAAAGACAGGTCATAAGCCCAAATGGTTGGCTTATTTAAGAAGTAGCGAGAAAATACTTCGAAAGCTACGACAAACGCCAAGGCTGGCATGACATAGGAAACAGATTTGCCGACGAATGCCACCACATGGTGTACCGCCTGGCAATAAAGCCTCATCGCAGTCAATAACATGGAAATGTACCTCGAGAATAAACGAAAAAAGGCGAGCGCTTAGCGCTCGCCTCTATAGAGACTAATGATTACTTCTGCTCTGCGCGAAGTACATCGATTAGACGTTTGCTGTAGGCATCTGATGCAGCGTATTCGTCCCAAAGACCTGCACCGGCAGCAGCCCATGCTTCTTTGTCCGCTTCGCTTGGCTCAGGAGACCATTGCAAGCCTTTCGCTTCCATCTCTGCAACCGCTTCTGCTTCCCATTCTTTAGACTTGGTTAGCTGCTCTGCTGCGTGAGTTTTAGTGGCTGCGCGAACTTCTTCTTTCTGTTCGTCAGTCAGCTTGTTCCAAGCGTTACGGTTCACGATGATTGGCAATACTTGAGCGCCAGCTAGAGGCAGTTTGTACATGTATTTTGCAACTTCAACGTGGTTACCATCGCGGTGATCGATCATGTTAGAACCGATAGAGCCGTCGATAACGCCAGTAGATAGAGATGTGTAAATTTCAGACCATGCTAGGGATACAGGTGATGCGCCTAGGTTACGTAGGAATTTACCGTATGCACCAGGTGCACGGATTTTTAAGCCTTTGAAATCTTCAACAGAGTTGATTGGCTCTTTCGTGATGATGTAAACCGGTGGTTGGATGTATGGGTCAAGCCATACTAGACCTTGAGAACCGTAGGCTTCTTTCAGGATCTCGCCCCAGCCTTTGTCGTAGAACAACTCATGTAGTTCGTCAGTGTTGTCGGTGCCACCAGGTAGACCGATCTCCACTACACCTGCTGGCAATTCACCGGCGTGCATAGATTGGAATGGTGCGCCCATAGTCACAAGACCAGATTTCACTGCACCTAGGATGCCTGTTGTACCGACACCTTCGCCAGAGTACAGAACTTGTACGCGAACTGCGCCGTCTGTATTGGTTTCAATGTTTTTCGCTAGGTTTTCGTAGATTTCACCGAATGCTGTGCCACGACCGTATAGGTTGGCAAAACGCCAGTTGTGGTCGGCTGCCTGAGCAGATGTTGCCACGGCACTTGCGCCAAGTGCGATAGCTAGAGAGCCCGTCACCAGCTGTTTTTTAACTTTTTGTAGCGCTTTTAACATGCATAACCTCTTGATTAAGTATTTCTTAAACAAGCCACGTCCTCCCCGACAGTGGCGCCGCGGAACGATACTTTCAAAAAGCTTGCACAAATTAAACCGTGCCGAATCACCCTAAAGTTTTGTGTTGACCAAACAAAGTGCCCTAGCTAAAAGCGCTTATAAATCAGTTAACTAGTTGATTTTTAAGGTGCGTTTTTGATTCTATTGAACCAAACTGGTGCAGATGTGATTACTGAGAGGAAGAACTAAGGCTGTTCTATAGAAAGTTGATTCATAAGACATTTTATCAATTAATTTGCCTGTCATCTCCCTCTGATTCAGATTTGTAACTTGTGTTTATGTCGTTGTGTTTCGTTTTGGTGCGAAATGTTGCTCGAAAGACAAAAAAAGAGAAGCTTGGCTTCTCTTTTGTAAGGCAGATGGCTTCTCAATTTTGAATGGCTAATCGAGCTGAAATTGAGACACCTGTTGAGACAAAGATTGCACGTGCCCATGGATGTCCCGACCAGAGCGCTGGATGTTTTCCGTGGCACCATGGTTATGCTCAATACTTTGGGCGATTTCGTCCATGTCTCGAGCCATTACTTGAGTGGTTTGTGCCACATCTCGAATGGCGGAGCGGATGGCATCCGTCTGTTGTGCGGCTTGCTGGGTGAGAGCTTCCACACTGTTAATCGAAGCAATGGCACTTTCGCCTTTTGCTCGGCCACTTTCAACCTGCTCCAAGCTACGACTCATAGACTCAATTACTTGCTTGGTCTCCAGCTGAATGCCTTCTACTTTTTGCGTGATGTCACCGGTTGCTTTAACGGTCTGCTCCGCAAGTGCTTTAACCTCGTCTGCGACGACTGCAAAGCCACGGCCTGCTTCTCCGGCGCGTGCCGCTTCAATGGCCGCGTTTAAGGCCAACAAGGTCGTTTGCTCAGCCACTCCTACAATCAGGTCAATGACCGAATCAATTTCCTTAGAGCGTTGCCCTAGACTGGCCACGCTTTGGTGAGTTGCCTCGATGGACTGGGCAACGGTTTGGATGGATTGGATAGCATCCGTGATCACATTGGCGCTGGATTGAGCGGACTGGTGAGCGTCATTGGTGGCTTGAGTCACCTGCTGGGTCATGTCTTCCACATGCAGAGCGGTTTGAGAGATTTCCTCTGTGGCGGTGGCCAAAGCGTTACTGCGGTCACGGATCTGTTCACTGCCGGATACGATGCTAAAGGCATCATCCCCTAATTGATCCGCCGTGGTCACCAAGTCTTGGTTGCTTTGCTGCAGACGCATCACTAGCTCTCGTAGACTTAAGGTCATGGCATCGGAAGTCGCTAACAGCTGGTTAAACTCATCCTTGTCATTTGATCCCTTGTGTTTGGAAGGTACGAGCTGACCTTGGGCAACGGCTTTTAGCTGGGCCAAGATTAACGCTATGCTTCGGTTCAACGAAATGATGACGGTTGCCATGACCACACCGATCAGCAAGGTCAGGGCAATCCCTCCAATGATCAACGAGATACGAGCCTGGTTAGCGGTATCATGAGCTTCCTGCTGGGCCATGCTGAGTAAAGGCGTTTGTAAATAGGACGTGGTATCCGATAAGGCTTGGTCGCTTTTCTCCCGTAGTGTTGTCAGTTGCTGACTTAAATCGGCCAATGCCAAAGCGGATTCTGTAACGGGTGTCAGCGCCGCTTGATACTCATCTAGTAAGGGATTAAACACATCTCCAAAGCCTATATCGTTGATCTTGCCGTATAGCTCTTGAAGTGCTGCGTTTAGGTCAGCTTGGGTCCCGGCACTTGGGTAGGCTAAAAATTCTTTTTCCTTGGCACGGATATCTTTAAACCCTGCGGCAAAGGCTTCAAACATCTTCAGCTTTTCATCCGCTTGGGCGGCTGATTGATTCAGTACCCCTATGGCGCCACTCTTTTCATCTGTACCTAAGGTCTTAAGCAAGGTCAGGCGTTTGGTTAGGGCGTTGAAGTAACCTGGTAACGCCTCTTGAACGTGATGAAGGTTTTCTCGTGCGGTGTCATCTAGGTAAGGGTTTTTCAAGGTACGTGCCAAGGTATCACTCTGTGACAACTTACCTAGTTGTGCTGTTAGTCCAGCAAAGCTGTGATGAGATGGTTTTTGGCTGGCTTGTTCCAGCTTCAATAAAGCGATTTCTAATTCGCTGATGTCCACATGGGACGCCGCAATAGCATTGGCACGCATGCCTGCTTCCTGCATACGTTGAAAGTTAACAATGGCGTACAGGCCAAATCCAGCGTAACCCAAACAGACTAATACCAAGATGGCGATTAATTTTTGGCGAACCGATAGGGACATGGGCATGAAGGGAAGCTCCGAATCAAGGGTAAGGCAAAAGAATTAAAAAAAAAGCCCTAGCGAGGGCTAGGGCAAGGAACGTTTGAAAAATTCTCTAAGAATGCTGCAGTTCTCTGCGGTTCCAAGAGCACTGAACGTGATTAACAAGGGTGATGCAATCAATGCTATTCAGTGCCCTCACCTTAAATAACGGCGCTTGGGATTGAAACGCTGTTGCTTCAATCTAAAGTTAGGTGGTCAACAAACAATCGTGGCCAATGGGGTAAAATTGATCAAAATACCCCCAAGGTAGCACTGCGCTCACTTGCTGTGATCGGATATACTGGGCGTACTATTTGAAGCACTAATGAGTATGGCGGCGTAGGAGGCTCGATGAGCTTGAAAAACTACTCACTCGGTCAAGTGGGTGATTATGAGATCAAACAGCTTAAAGTATTTAAAACCGTAGTGGACTGCGGCGGTTTCTCTGCGGCGGAAACGGTGCTGAATATTGGCCGCTCTACCATCAGTCTACACATCTCCAACCTTGAAGCGCGATTGAACCTCACCTTGTGTAAACGTGGACGGGGTGGGTTTTCTCTGACCCAAGAAGGGGAAATCATCTATAAGATGACGGAATCCTTGTTGGAGTCCCTAGACGCCTTTCGTACCACGGTGAATAACTTAAATGCCAGTTTGACCGGACGCTTGCGGATTACCCTTTCAGATAAAGTGAGCCTTGACCCCCGTTGTCGTTTGCCAGACTTGATTCGTGACTTTTATGACGCAGCGCCAGAAGTCTCCATCACCACCAATGTGTCGTCCATGGCCAAGATTGAACGGACCATTTTGAATGATGAGGCGGACATTGGCTTTATCCCCTATCACCGAAAGTTAGATGGCCTTGAGTACATTCATTTATACAGTGACCGCTGTTATGTGTATGTATCGAAAGATCATCCACTGGCGACCATGACGGCGGAGCAGCAAGCGGAGCAAGTAGACGTCTTCCCTGCTTCCCACGCAGGTTTGAAGCCCCATGAAGGGGTCAGTGAGCAGATTTCGAATATGAATCTGTCTGCGATCTCCTACTTTTATGACTCCCGTTTGTCGTTGATTTTATCTGGCCGCTTTATCGGCTTTCTACCAGAGGAATACGCCGCACCCTATGTGGCGAATGGACAGATTGTTTCAGTGGCAACCGAGCAACGTTCCTATTCTTTAGGGATGGCCGTGATTTATAAGAAGACAGCTCAGCCTAATAAGCCCCGTGAACTGTTTTTAAAAGTGATTCGCGAACATTTCAGCGGCACCAAATCCGACGCAGCGCCCTATTAGAAGAGTGTAAGTGTAAGAGTAGAAGAGTGTTAGCGCTTAGAGTAGATCTTTAATCGCTGTCAGGCTTTTAGCCATAATGTCTTTCATTTCAGAATAGTCACATTTTAAGCACCCAAGGATATTGGCTTGTACCCATTGTTCCTTGGTGATGTTCTTGAAGCTTAAATTGTAGCCACAGAAAATGGCCAAATGTTCGAACAACAAACGCTGCCCCCTGCCATTTCCTTCTCTAAAAGGATGAATCATATTCAGTTCGATGTAGAACTCGGCCATTTTTAAGCAAAACGCATCAAAACTTAACTCAATCAGATAGTTCTCTTGTTCCAATTGAGCGAAGAGTTTGTTCGCTTCTCTTACAATAAATTCAGGCTGACAAAAGCGAGTGTCTTGTTTCGAGATTGCAATGGTTCTAGGTTGGCCTGCCCAGTCATACACATCCCCAAATAATTGAAAATGAAGCGTGCAAAGGTAAGAAAAGTTGTAAGGAGGTGGCTGAAAGTCGATATCTTGGAGCGCTAATGTGACGAGTTGGCTTTCAGCAAAGTTGAGCTCATTCTCGTTAGAGATATTGAGTTTATTTCTTAAGATGGAGGAATCTGGGTAAGTATAAGGGTCTTGCCCTGTGCCATATTTGTCCATTATTTGGTGAATTGTTTTATCAACTCAGCCTTTTTCTGTTTGCGTTCATTGGGCGTTAAAGCCAGAAGTGAGGCGTCAACAGAGTAACCTTCTAAGCGCATACTCTCGACAAAGTTCTCCGCTTTTCTTTGAGTATACACACTGCATTTTTGCTCATGACTCAGTCTTGTTGGCTTCATGCTGCTTCCTAGGTCAAATACGACTTCACATTAACATTCAGTATATCTGAGTCTCATTAGAAGCTCTACAGTGTCTAAAAAACACTCAGCATAAAAAAGCCCCGCTAGGGAGCGGGGCTCAAAAAGCAAGATGTCAATCACTCTTGCAAACGGAAGCCTGGGATTGCTTGACCGTCAAAACTGGACTCTTAAACAAGCTCTTTAAACAGACGCTTGAAGATCTCCATGCCTTCATCGATGATGTCCATCTCGATGGTCAAGGCTGGTAGGAAGCGGATAACGTTGCCGCGAATACCACAAGAAAGCAGTACTAGACCGTTTTCTGCCGCTTTCGCAGACAGGTTTTTCGCCAATTCTGGGTAAGGTTTGTTCACGTCACCGTCTTTAACGAATTCCACTGCAATCATGGCACCAGCATTACGTACATCACCGATGATCTGTGGGTAGTCAGCTTGCAGACCTTTTAGGTGTTCAACAAAACGTGCACCCACTTGGTTAGCGCGTTCGCATAGACCTTCTTCTTCGATCACGTCAAATACCGCAAGACCGGCTGCACAGCCCACTGGGGAGCCACCGTAAGTACCGCCTAGACCACCAGGGATTGGTGCATCCATGATGTCAGCTTTACCGACCACCGCTGCGATTGGGAAACCGCCCGCGATGCCTTTTGCAGCCGTCATTAGGTCTGCTTCAATACCTGCTTGCTCGTGGCAGAACATAGTCCCTGTACGGGCAAAACCTGCTTGGATTTCGTCCAAAATCAATAGAATGCCGTGCTCGTCACACAACGCACGTAGCTTCTGTAGGAAGCTGGCAGACGCCATGTAGAAACCGCCCTCACCTTGAACTGGCTCAATGATGATCGCAGCAACGCGAGAAGGCTCGATGTCACATGTAAAGCGCATTTGAAGGTCAGCAAGTGCTTGCTCTTCAGTGATGCCAAGGTACTCATTCGGGTACGGTACATGGAAGATATCGCTTGGGAATGGACCAAAGCCAATCTTGTAAGGGTTCACTTTACCCGTTAGCCCCATGGTCATGTTGGTACGGCCATGGAAACCACCGTTGAACGCGATAATACCTGGACGGCCAGTGTGGGCACGGGCGATTTTCACACAGTTCTCTACCGCTTCCGCACCTGTGGTAACGAAGATGGATTTCTTCGGAGTGTTACCTGGGGCTGCTGCGTTAAGTTTCTCAGCCAGAGCGACCGCTGATTCGTATGGGCTTACCATCACACAAGTGTGAGTGAAACGCTCAAGCTGGGCTTGTACCGCAGCTTTTACTTTCGGGTGGTTGTGACCTGTGTTCACTACCGCAATACCCGCACCGAAGTCGATGTGACGTTTGCCTTCAACGTCCCAGATTTCAGCGTTTTGAGCACGGTCCACATACACTGGAGCCATGTTACCTTGACCGCGAGCGATCGCGGCTACTTTGCGTTCTTGTAAGCTTGCATTGTTCATCATTGTATCGTTCTCACTGAATTAGACAGCAGGCACGGGAGCAGATCCGGCGTGCCTGTACTCACTCGGAGCTGGCTTATTTAAGGCCGCCCATACATAGGTATTTGATTTCCACGTACTCATCGATGCCGTACTGGGAACCTTCGCGGCCACTGCCAGACTCTTTCACACCGCCAAAAGGTGCCACTTCGCTGGAGATGATGCCTTCATTGATACCGACCATGCCGTATTCCAAAGCTTCAGAAACACGCCAAATGCGGCCCAAATTCTGGGAATAGAAGTAAGACGCCAAGCCAAATGGGGTATTGTTTGCCATGGCAACGGCTTCTTCTTCGGTAGAGAATCGGAACAGCGGAGCAACAGGGCCAAAGATCTCGTTAGAGAAGATGTCCATGTCGTCTGTTACACCGGTCAAAATCGTTGGTTCAAAGAACTGTGCGCCAGCAGAGGTTAGCTTAGCGCCGCCCGTGATGGCTTTTGCACCCTTGCTCACTGCGTCAGACACCAATGTCTCGACCTTATCTACGGCCGCTTGGTTGATCAGTGGGCCAATAGTAACGCCTTCGCTAAAGCCGTCGCCGGTTTTGAATTCTGCAACGCGTTTCGCAAGTTTTTCAGCAAACGCATCGTACACACCGTCTTGAACCAAGATGCGGTTGGCGCAAACACAGGTTTGACCCGCGTTACGGTATTTAGAAGCAATAGCGCCTTCTACCGCTGCGTCTAGGTCGGCGTCGTCAAACACGATAAACGGCGCGTTGCCACCTAGTTCCATAGAGGTACGTTTTACCGTTTGCGCACACTGGGAAAGCAATAGCTTGCCTACTGGCGTAGAGCCAGTGAAGCTCAATTTACGTACGATTGGGTTGCCCGTCAGAACACCGCCAATGGCTTTTGCATCTTTACCCACAACAACGTTTAAAACACCTGCTGGGATACCAGCTTGTCCTGCAAGCTCCGCCAATGCCAATGCACACAAAGGGGTTTCGTCAGAAGGCTTGATGACAATAGTACAGCCTGCTGCTAACGCTGGGCCCGCTTTACGGGTGATCATGGCGATTGGGAAGTTCCAAGGGGTGATCGCTGCCACCACACCAATGCCCTGCTTGATGGTCAGAACGCGTTTGTCTGGTGCAAAAGAAGGAATCACATCACCGTTTAGGCGACGGGCTTCGTCCGCAAACCAATCAATGAAAGACGCGCCGTACAGCACTTCGCCTTTCGCTTCAGCAAAAGGTTTACCTTGCTCTAGGGTCATCAGCTTGGCGAGGTCTTCTTGGTTATCAAGAATGAGCTGGTTCCACTTGCGTAGAAGCGTGGCACGCTCTTTCGCTGTTTTGGCTTGCCATGCTTTTTGTGCTGCATTGGCCGCTTCCACAGCACGTGTGGTTTCGTCAGCCGCTAGATCCGCTACGTCGACGATGTGCTCACCGTTGGCAGGGTTAGTAACGGCAAAGGTTTTACCTGAATCGGCTGCGACCCATTCGCCATTGATGTAAGACTGGCTTTTTAACAGGCTTGGTTGCGCTAACGTGACTTGCATACAAACTCCAAACTCAAACTTGAGAAATATTGGTACGAGGTTCTATTAACCATAGAAGCAACGTGATGAATGGATAGTAGGAGATCCACCATGGTTGGAAAATGTGAAGCTATCAATGCTTTGTTTGGTGTTGTTCAAACTTTTCCATGGATTTTGCATGGTTGGATTTATCTTTTCCGGAATGGGGTATAATGTCGCCCTATGAGCGACCACGGTCTGTTGCGGGAGAAACCCCCATATACCGTCAATGATTCCATAAATGAGGTGAGTAAAGTTGGCCGCAAAGAGAGCAGTAGTACGTCAAAGTTTGCCCGATGTGATTGTCGAGGATCTACGCAAACGCATCTTGTCTGGAGACTTGGCTGAAGGGGCCTTAATCCGTCAGGAGTTACTTGCTGAAGAATATGATGTGTCTCGTATGCCCGTACGTGAAGCCCTCAAACGCCTAGACGCCGAAGGCTTACTGGTGTTTCAGAATAACCGTGGCGCCACCGTTACCAAGCACTCATTGGAAGAAATCGCTGAGATTTTTGATGTGCGTACCTTATTAGAAGTGGATCTCTTTGCTCGAGCGATTCCCAAAATGACGGACGCTTTGTTCGCCGAGTGCGATGACATCCTTGCGGAAATGAAAGCTTCCTATGAGGCTGGCAATATCGCTGAATGGGGGCCACTAAACGCAAAATACCACGGTTTACTGTACTGCGCAGCAGGCCGACATATGACGGAAAACCTACTCGATCGCGTCACCTTACAAGCCAATCGCTACGTAAGTATGCACATAGATAAGCTGGACAACCGTGACCGTGCCAGTTATGACCACCAAATGCTGCTGGATTTTGCCAAAGCGAGGGACATTGAAGGGGCGACCAAATGTCTGCGCGACCACCTAGTGAGCACTAAAGAGCAAGTGATCGCCTTGGTCGAAGCCACCCGGGCAGCCCAGTAGCCCACTTTCCTGCCATTTTGATTTGAGATAAGCCCGCCAGCGGCTTATCTCCCTGCTATTTGAACCTTTATTTCACCATCTCAGATGACATGTGTCCTAGCCTTGTCTGACATCATGAAATAGTGTTCAATTAAATTGGATACAAAATACATTTATCGTTGGAGTGACCAACCTATGTCTTTCAAACCCCATGGTAAACATTTGATTGCAGGCCAGTGGATCGAATCGGAGCACACTTTTACCTCCTCTCCAGCTCATGGAGAGGCGCATACGTTTTCGAGTGGCTCGGCAGCCTTAGTGGATCAAGCGGTACAAGCGGCCGAAGACGCCTTTTATGAGTTCAGCGGTAAGTCGCGCCAAGCGCGTGCTGAGTTTCTAAACGTCATTGCGGATGAAATCGATGCCCGTGCTGACGCGATCACCGCCATTGGTTCTTCCGAGACAGGTCTGCCAGAAGCCCGCCTACAAGGGGAGCGTGGCCGTACCTGCGGTCAACTGCGAATGTTTGCTCAGCATATTCTAGAGGGTGACTATCTTGATCGTCGTCACGACAGTGCTTTGCCTGACCGTCAGCCGTTACCTCGCGCGGAACTGCGTCTGATGCAACGTCCTATTGGCCCTATTGCGGTATTCGGGGCATCCAACTTCCCTCTGGCCTTCTCAACCGCTGGTGGTGATACCGCCTCAGCATTGGCGGCAGGCTGTCCTGTCGTGGTGAAAGGCCATCCTGCCCATCCAGGTACGGCAGAAATCGTCGCCGAAGCCTTGAAAGCAGCAGTGGAGCGTTGCGGTATGCCAGCCGGTGTGATCAGCGTGATTCAAGACAGCGGCGCTAGCTTTGAAGTGGGTCAAACCCTAGTGGAGCACCCTCTGATCAAAGCCGTAGGCTTCACCGGCTCCCTACGGGGTGGTCGTGCCCTGTATGACTTGTGTGCTGCCCGTCCTGAGCCGATCCCATTCTTTGGTGAGTTAGGTTCTGTGAACCCTATGTTCCTATTCCCTAATGCGGTTGACAGCCGTGGAGAGGCCCTTGCGACAGGCTGGGCGGCTTCTTTAACCATGGGCGCAGGGCAGTTTTGTACTAACCCTGGTGTCGCCGTGCTATTAGCGGGGCCACAGGCGGATACATTTGTTGCCAAAGCGGCTGAGTCGCTTGCATCTGTACCCCCTCAAACCATGCTCACGGATGGTATTGCTAAAGCTTACCGCCAAGGCCAAGCCCAGATAGCAGGCTTATCAGAAGTGCGTGAAGTCGTGGCCACAGAAAGCAGTGATCGTAATGCGACACCCTACTTGTACTCGACCACTGCAGGTGAATGGCTAGCAAACCCTGATCTGGCCCACGAGGTGTTTGGCCCATTAGGCATTGTGGTCTTGGCCTCCAGTGTGGGGGAAATGCTGCAAGTAGCGAAAAACCTAGAAGGCCAGCTGACCTGCACCTTGCATCTTGACGATGCAGACGTAATTGAAGCTCAGCAGTTCATGCCGGTATTGGAGCGTAAAGCTGGGCGTATCCTAGCGAATGCCTTCCCTACAGGTGTGGAAGTCTGTGACAGCATGGTTCACGGTGGACCTTACCCAGCGTCGACGAACTTTGGCGCTACTTCAGTGGGCACCATGGCGATTCGTCGCTTCCTGCGTCCGGTGTGTTACCAAGACATCCCTGACATGCTGTTGCCAAAAGACCTTGCTCAATAACCGAGTCCCCTGCCGTTAGGCAAATATACGTTATTAGGCAAAATAAAAGCGGTGTTGGTTGTCCAACACCGCTTTTTTGTTGCCCCTTCCATTCCTACCTTTCCAGAGCAACGAACCTTGTAAGCACTCTTTAACTAGGCTTTTTCAGCTTGAGTAAGTCTTCGTAGAGGGCTTTAGGGATGTCAACGGAGCCTTTGGCTTGGTTGGCTGCCTGGGCTGCTTGACGGCGTTGAGATGGCAGGCGAGCTCCTTGATCGATAACGTCTGCGAACAGGCGCTCAGCCCGTTCGCTGTTTTCAGCGGTTCGGCCTCCACTGAGTAAATTTGGATCGAAGGCTAGGATGATCTCCCCATGGTATGGGGCTTCTGGCTTGCCTTCGGCAAAGTCCATGCTCTCTTTACTGGTCAAATCATCGATCAGTGGTCCTGCCATTAATTCAATCATCAAGGATAACGCTGAGCCCTTGTGACCGCCGAAGGTCAGCATGGCTCCGTCCATGGCGGCAGCCGCGTCCGTAGTAGGTTGTCCTGCTTTATCGATGGCCACCCCTTCTGGAAGAGGCTTACCAGCACGGCGGTACAGCTCGATTTCACCTCGAGCAAACTGGCTGGTAGCGAAATCAAAGGTGAATGGCGCCTGGTTAGGTCGTGGCCAGCTGAAGGCAAAGGGGTTGGTCCCCAATAGACCGCGACTGCCACCTGCGGGGGCGACCCAGGCGTGACTTGGCAACATGGCCATGCCCGCAAGACCTGCGGCTGACAGCATTTCAACTTCTGGCCACAGGGCAGAAAAGTGGAAACAACGATTAATCGCTAAGGCGGCTACGCCGTTCTTTTTTGCTTTCTCGATCAATAGCGGCATGGCGGCACGCAATGCCAGTAACGAGATGCCATCGTTCGCATCGGCACGTACCACAGACGGCGCGGCATCAATGATGGTGGGTTCGGATGTGCCGTTCACACGACCAGAGCGAATGCTTTCTACACACATGAACAGGCGATACAAGCCATGGGAGTGGCAATCTCCAATCTGGTTGGTATAGATGATATCGGTAATGGCTTGGGCGTGTTGTTCGTTGAAGCCATTGCTGATCAAGGTTGATTCACTCAGCTCGCGAACTTGGTTAAGGCTAAGGGTAATCGTATCGCTCATGATGGTCTCCATAGTGGTGGTCACAGCATTAAAAGCGCTGTGCTCGGTAAGGTTGGGTCGAAATGCTCGGGTCTCGGCCTTGGATCAGGTCGGCAATGAGCTCTGCTGTGCCAGCAGATTGTGTTAAGCCAAGGTGGCCGTGGCCAAAGGCATAGAGTACTTGCTGGCTATTTTTAGCGAAGCCGATTACCGGCAAGCTGTCGGGCATAGATGGACGAAACCCCATCCATTGTTGGCCGTGTTCGACGTTTAACTCAGGCAGGAAGTCCTTAGCCTTTTTCAGCAGTACGTCGGCACGTTTGTAATTGGGGGCAAGGTGTAATCCGCCCAGTTCTACGGCTCCCCCTACGCGCACTCCGTCCCCTGCTTTGGTGACGACAAATCCATGATTACTAAAGGTAATGTGGGTTTTCAGCTCAAACGCACCCTTTGGTAAGGTGGTGTTGTACCCACGTTCGGTATCCAATGGCACACTGTCCCCTAATTGCGCGGCGAGCGCCTTAGACCAAGCTCCTGTGGCGATGACCACATGTTTGCCTTGCAAGGTCGAGGTATCAGTGACGATCTGCACATGATCCGATTGGGGGGTGATAGCCGTGACTTTCTGTGTAGTGATCTCTCCACCAAGATCCGTGAACCCATTGGCGAGATGTTCTGTCCAGGTTTTCGGGTGTACCACGTTTTTCCATTCAGGCGTGTAACCTGCGTGGGTAAAACGGGGGGCGATTCCCGGTTGGATCTTGGCAATGGCCTCTGGGCTTTCTAGTAGTTCAAACTTTACCCCATGGGCTTTGCGCACTTCCCAGCTGGCCATGGCGGCTTGAAATTCCTCCGCACCTTCATAGAGTTGCAACTGACCTTCACGTCGGATGAGGTGCTCACCATTTACCTGTTGTATTTGGCGCTCAAGGGCCTCTTTAGAAAGTGCCATCAGGTCTGCTTGGGCTTTGAGGGCAGCAGCGTAGCGATCTTTCCAGCTTGCGCGCCAAAAATGCAGCATCCAAGGCAGGATCTTTAACCCATAGGCAGGACGAATGGAAAGCGGCCCTAATGGATCCAGTAACCATTTTGGGGCTTTGCGCATAATCCCAGGGGTCGCCAAGGGGATCACATCAGCAAAGGCAAAAGCCCCTGCATTACCCGCAGAGGTTTCCGCTGCCACGCCCTTGCTGTCCACGATGAGTACTCGCTTGCCTTCTTGTTGCAACTTCAGTCCCGTGCTCACACCTATGATGCCAGCTCCGATGACGATGACATCGTATGTCTGACTCATAGCTGCACACCGTGGCGCAGAGGGTCCGTTGGGTTGACGACTATGTTGGCTTCCCGGGTGATAAAGGCTTGGCCTGTAATCGATGGGATAATGCCACCTGGTTTGCTGCCCAGTTGGTAGCTTAAGGTGTAGCCACTGCCAATGGTGCTTTCTTGGTAAATGGCTTCTCCAGGGGCAAGACGCTGGTCTGCCGCTAGGCATGATAGACGTGCGGAGCTACCGGTGCCGCAAGGTGAGCGGTCATAGGCATCGTCTGGACACAGGACGAAATTGCGAGTGTGGCCTTTGTCCGTTAGGGCTGGACCATAGAAGACGATATGATCGATGATGCCACCGTTTTCCCCTTCAATGCCATGGGCATAGATGGTCTCTCGAACCTTGATGCCAATTTCCGTAAGGGTGCGGATATTGCTCGGCAGCACAGGGGTTGGGCTGTCATCTACAATGAAAAACCAGTTGCCCCCATAGGCGATGTCTCCAACCACTTTACCTACGCCTTCGACGTCCAGCTCGACGCCTTTCTTAAAGCGGTAACTCTCGATGTTTTGCACCGTAACGGTATTTTTATCCGTCAGAGTGACTTCTACGATACCTACTGGGGTTTCGATCTTGTGGGTGCCCACATCGATCTTACCAATATGGGCCAAGGTGGCGGCTAGGCCAATGGTGCCGTGGCCACACATGCCGATGACAGCGGCAGCATCAAAGTAAATAACGCCGGTGACACAGCTCGGGTCTGTGGGCTCTACTAAGAGCGCCCCGACCATGGCTTCCTGACCGTAGGGTTCTACCACTAGAGAGCGGTAAAAGTCTTTGTGTTCCGTTGCAAGACGTTTGGCCCGTTCAGACAAAGGCCCTGATCCAAGATCAGGGCCTCCTTCTAACACAACTCGGGTCGGCTCGCCTTCGGTATGGCTATCGACAACTTTTAGCATTCCGTTACCTGCATAGTAGTAAGTACTCCGCCTTGTTTTGACCAATCAGCGAACCACGCTTTAAACAATGAGTATTGTTGTTCACAGTAATGGCGCTGGGCATCGTTTAATTCATCTGTTTCATTGAAATGTAAGCGATACTCTTCTTCACCGTTTAGTACAAGTAGATATTTGAAGAACAGCACCAATTCTGGGCCTTCGTCAAAGCTGGCCAAAACGCTGAAGGCTTCTTCCAGCTCTTTTGCGCGAACGCGTGCTTCCGCGTTGCCGTTTGCCGCCATGCGAGAAAGGTTCGCCAGTAACAAGACTTCTTTTGGCAATGCCGTACCGATACCCGTGATGGCACCGACGGCACCACAGTTAACGAAACCGTGGAACACAGCCGTATCAACGCCCACCATCAGTAAGACATCGTCGTCTTTAGAAGTGATGTTTTCCGCAGCGTAACGAAGATCCGCATCACCGCCGAATTCTTTAAAGCCGATCAGGTTCGGGTGTTCGGAACGCAGGCTAAAGAACAAATCAGCACGGGTTGCGAAGCCGTAGACAGGGCTGTTGTAAATGATCGCTGGCACATCTGGCGCGGCTTCCAAGATGGCTTTGAAGTGATTACGCTGAGCTGCAATCACAGAGCCGCGAGACAAGACACGTGGGATCACCATCAGACCCGCTGCACCGACTTTTTGAGCGTGTGCTGCGTGGGCCACAGCGGATTTAGTGTTGATAGCACCGGTACCGACCACCACTGGGATACCTGCTTTGACAAGGCGCTCTACCCCTTCCATACGCTCTTCATCGGTCAGCAGTGGCCAGTCACCCATGGAGCCACAGTACACAACAGCGGACATACCGGCGGCGATCATTTCATGGCCTTTCTTTACCAGTGCGTCGTAATCAGGCGTGCGATCTGCTTTGCACGGAGTCATTAGAGCTGGCATTACGCCGTTGAATACTTGTGTGTTCATAGGGATAGATCCTCAATGACGTTAATATGTAGTTTGGATACAAAATACAATCTGATTTTTAAAGAGTCAATCACCTTTCAATAAGTGGGTAAATTAATCCCGAAAATAATGATGAACGGGGGGCCACTAAGCAAAATAAACTCATGTCCTAGGCAGTGCTGGTAGGAGATACTATAGGCCAACGACAAGAATTCGCTGGGAGCGTGTGGTGAGCTATTTCAACCAATTTCTAAGCCAGTGGCAGGCCCATCTCAAACAAGAAATGCGTGCCAATGGGCTGGAATATCAAGAGTCAGCGGAACCTGAGTACGACGAGGTGCGCACGAATACCTTGGTGTATTTGCAGTCTCTAAGGCGTTTGTCCCCGGACTTGGCCGGGGTAAATGGAGAGCAGCGGGACAGTGTGGCTTGGCGGATGCTGGAACAGCAATTAAAGGGCTTTGCCCGTAAGGCAGATCGAGGCGTATTGACACTCGCCTCGAAACTGCACATGAATGAAGAGCAAATCGTCATTCGTCTTAACTTTCGTTATGACCCTGAGCAGCACATTATTTATGTGAGCTGAGCAGGTCACTGCCGAATGTCCTTAAGCCCTGCCGGATGGTTGGCGTTTCACCGCCTGTTTATTAGGTAAATCCGTAATAGTGCCTGCCCCCACTTCTGCCGCAAGTCCCACGGTCTCGTGCAGGCTCGGGTGGGCATGAATGGTTAAAGCGATGTCTTCTAAGGTGGCGCCAAATTCTATGGCGAGAGTTAATTCCCCGAGCAATTCCCCCGCGTGGGCCCCAACAATGCCTGCGCCTAATACGCGCTCTGTTTCTGGGTCATAAATCAGCTTCGTTTTACCTTGGGTGACGCCAGACGCTATGGCGCGACCGCTGGCACTCCATGGAAAGGCTGCGGTTTTCACCGCAATACCTTGTTGTTTGGCAGAGGTTTCGGTTAATCCCACCCAAGCGACTTCCGGATAGGTGTAGGCAATGGAGGGTATGGCCAAAGGTTGGAAGTCGACAGCTTTGCCGGCAATCACTTCTGCGGCCGTGTGCCCCTGATGGGATGCCTTGTGAGCCAGCATAGGTCCGTGGGTCACATCGCCAATGGCGTAGATGTTTGGAATTGAGGTTTGGCATTGGTCATTGGTTAAGATAAACCCACGTTCATCCAGTTTTACGCCAATCTCTGGGATGCCTGCATTTCGGCCATTAGGCGTACGCCCGACTGCTACCAAGACAGCATCCACATTGAGAGTTTGCTCTCCATGGGCGTCTTTTAAACGGACTTTGAGCGTGTCAGGAGTGGGCTCTACGGCGGTCACTTGGGTCTGAGTTAAAAAGTCCATGCGTGACTTATTGGCTTTTTCGAATACGCGCACTAAGTCTTTATCGGCTCCGGTCATGATCTGGTCGCCCAGTTCCGCGATGGTGATTTGTGCTCCAAGCGACTGGTAAACAGTGGCCATTTCTAAGCCAATAATGCCGCCGCCAATGACCAGCATGTGTTTTGGGATGCGCTCTAATTGTAGCGCGCTGGTGGCATCTAAAATGCGCGGATCCTGATAGGGAATAAAAGGCAAACGAATCGCCCGAGAGCCGACCGCGATGATGGCATGCTTAAACTCAAGTCGCTGTTCTGTATCGCCTTTTACGACAATGGAGTGACTCGAATCAAACTGACCTTCTCCATGGAACACTGCCACATGACGCCCTTCAGCCATGAGCTTTAAATTCCCCGTTAGAGTATCCACGGTGCTTTGACGGTGATGACGAATCGCCTCTAGATCAATCATTGGCTTGGCAAATTGAACCCCATGGGAAGGCGCTTCCGCTTCTAGAATTTTCCCTGCCACGTGCAATAGGGCTTTTGAGGGGATGCAGCCAACGTTTAAACAAACGCCGCCTAAGTTGTTGTGGCGCTCAATCAAAGCCACGGACAGTCCCAAGTCTGCTGCACGAAAGGCCGCCGCGTACCCCCCTGGACCACTGCCTAAAACCACTAGATCGTAAGTCATTTTCTGATCCCCTCTGTTAAAAAATAGCTGGTCGTGAGTTATTTATCTATCACTAGGTAGGTGGAATATAGCTTGTGTATTTCAAACTGGTCAATAAAATATCTATCAGTTGATAGGTAAGAAAAAAGGAAATCACCCCATGGAAATGAATTCTGTCGTGGAGCCCGTTGCTAAGAAGCAGAACCCAACCAAGCTGGCCTTGGTGGACGCTGCGGAGCGCTCCATTTTAAAAAATGGTTATAAAGCCATGAGTTTCAGGGACTTAGCGGAAGAAGTTGGCATCAAGAGTGCCAGCGTTCATTACCACTTCCCCACTAAAGGGGATCTGGTAGCACAGGTGATGCGTCGCTACCGTGAGGACTTTGCCGAACGTTTAACCCTTCCGAAAAAGAAACGTAGCGCGGCGCAAAAGGCGCTGAATAAGTTCATCGATGGGTTTAAGGCCCAAGTGGTGGATCAAGACAATATGAGCATCTGTACCATCTTGATGGCGGAAAAATCCTTATTAGAAGAAGAAGCGAAAGCCGAAGTGGCGGCGTTTTATGACCTGAAATTGGAATGGCTCAGCACGGTTGTATCCTACATGAGCCAAGAGTGGATCACGTCGGAAGACGCCCACAGCTACGCCAGCCAGATCCTGGCGAGTCTCCACGGAGCTTCGGTTTTGGTGAAAGCCACTGGCAATCCGGAGCTGTTTGAGCATGCCGTTGCCCCTTGGCGCGATTTGAGTAACCGCTTTTAGTTCAGGGTTGCGTGCTTCGATGTTAGACTCTTGAGCCTTGCATATCAGATTGGATCAGGAGTCTTGTTTTGTCCATGCTCACCGAGGAAAAGATCGCGTCCGTTAAACACTTTTTGATGGATCTCCAAGACCGTATTTGCCAACGTTTGGAAGCCTTTGAGCCTGAGGCGCGCTTTCACGAAGATGCTTGGCAGCGAGAGAACGGCGGTATGGGCCGGACCCGCGTGATCACAGGTTCCGTGATCGAAAAAGGCGGTGTGAATTTCTCCCATGTATACGGTGACAAACTCCCTCCTTCCGCGACCGCTGACCGTCCAGAACTGGCCGGTGGTAGCTTTGAAGCCATGGGCGTGTCCCTTGTGATTCACCCCTCAAACCCTTATGCCCCAACGTCCCACGCCAATGTGCGCTTGTTTGTCGTACACAAAGAAGGCATGGAACCCGTATGGTGGTTTGGTGGAGGTTTTGATCTGACCCCTTATTATGGCTTTGAAGAAGACTGTATCCAATGGCACCAAGCCGCGGCCGATGGGCTTGCCCCTTTTGGTAAGGACTATTATGACCGCTTTAAACGCTGGTGTGACGAGTACTTCTTTTTGAAGCATCGCCAAGAGCATCGCGGTATTGGCGGCGTGTTTTTTGATGATTTCAACGAATTATCCTTCGATGACAGCTTTGCGTTGATGCAAGCGGTTGGCAATGGCTATATTGACGCCTATGAGCCGATTCTCGCGAAGCGCAAAGACCACCCATTTGGTGAGTCTGAGCGAGATTTCCAGTTGCATCGTCGTGGTCGCTATGTGGAATTTAACCTAGTGTTCGACCGAGGAACCCACTTTGGTTTGCAAAGTGGTGCTGGGCGCACAGAATCTATCCTGATGTCGTTGCCGCCAGAGGTGAAGTGGAGCTATGGTTATGAGCCTGAGGCAGGCACGCCAGAGGCATTACTAACGGATTATTATTTAACGGGACGTGACTGGCTAAACCGCCAAGGCTAATTCCCAACATCTTATCTGCCAAAAAGAGTTAGAGGTTCAAAGTGGATTTATACGCTGTTATTGGAAACCCCATCGAACACAGTCGGTCGCCTGAGATTCATCACGCGTTTGCCGTACAAACCGGTCGAGACGTGAAATATGTCAAGATGCTCGGGGATCTGGATAATTTTGAACAGCAGGTACGCGACTTTTTTGCTGACGGCGGCCAGGGCATGAACGTGACAGTGCCTTTCAAACAGCGTGCTTTTGATATGTGTGACAAGCTCAGTAAACGCGCCGAACAAGCGGGTGCTGTGAATACCCTAGTGATGGGTAAAAACGGCGAGCTATATGGGGATAACACTGACGGTGCGGGCATGGTGCGTGACATCGTCAAAGTACAAAGCCAGCCAATGAAGAACAAACGTATCCTAGTGATTGGCGCTGGTGGCGCGGTACGGGGGGTGATTGGTCCGATTCAACTGCAAGAGCCTTACTCCTTAACCGTGGTGAACCGTACCCTAGAGAAAGCAGAAGAATTGGCGCGCCAATTTAACTGTGATTACGCCAGCTTTGACTCCGTTAAAGGGCCTTTCGATATCATTATAAATGGTTCTTCCGCGAGTTTGGGTGGTGATTTGCCTCCGTTAAAAGACAGCTTATTGAACAGCAACACCTGGGTCTACGATATGGTGTATGGCACCAAGCCGACCGTGTTTATGCAGTGGGCCCTTGAGCGTGGTGCCAGCGGCTCTGATGGCCTTGGCATGTTAGTGTGCCAAGCGGCCGAAGCGTTTTTCTTGTGGCAGCATGTGCGTCCGGAACAAGCGCCAGTGATCGAGCAACTGCGTGCCGAAATGAGTTAATTGGATCGTTTTACGAGGTGATATGAAAGCGCAATGGTTCGCATCCGTGGCCGATATTGGCCCTGCACGTTGGCAAGACGCCATCGGTGACACCCAGTATCCGTTTGCGCAATACGCCTTTTACCAAGCCTTAGAGCAGCATGACTGTCTTGGGGATGGCACCGGCTGGTATCCAGAATACCTGCTGGTGATGGACGACGATGACACGCCCCTCGCGATTGCCCCGACCTTTCTTAAAACCCACTCTCAAGGGGAGTTTGTTTTCGATTGGTCTTGGGCAGACGCTTATCAACGTTATGGTTACCAGTATTACCCTAAGCGGATTTGGGCAGTGCCCTATTCGCCGGTTACTGGACCAAGATTATTTACCCACCTTGACCCGACCGGACACTCTGAAGAATACGTGGCGCTCTACGCTGCTCTGGCGCCGCTCCTGACACAGGCAAACCATGAGCGGGAATTCTCCAGTTGGCACCTGTTGTTCTGTCGTGAGCATTTGGCAAAGCATCTGTCTGAATCGGACGAATACCTCCATCGGGTGTCTTGCCAATTTCATTGGTTTAACAAGGGCTACCAGTCCATGGAGGACTACTTTAGTCATTTCTCTAGCCGTAAGCGTAAAAGTGCCCGAAAAGAACGAGACAAGATCACCCAGCAGGGGCTACATCTGGTCCGTAAGCTCGGATCTGACCTGACCGAAGAAGACGTGCACTTTTTCTATGGGTGCTATCAAAGCACCTATGCGAAACGGGGACAGATGGGTTACCTCAGCGAAGCTTTCTTCCAGCAGTTGGTCTCCACCATGGGGGATCAGATCTTGCTGGTCTTGGCTTATAAAGACGATAAGCCTATGGGGGCTTCCTGGTGTTTCTTCGACGATCATTCACTTTATGGCCGTTATTGGGGCTGTATCGAAGAATTTGACTGCCTGCACTTTGAAGCCTGCTATTACCAAGGAATCGAATTCTGTATCGAAAAAGGGTTACAGCATTTTGATCCGGGTACCCAAGGGGAACACAAAATCGCCCGAGGGTTTGAGCCTGTTTTCAGCCATAGCGTGCATTACATTGCCAATCCAAACTTTCGCGACGCCATCGGCCACTTCTGCAAAGAAGAAGCTGAAGCGGTCCGTGAGTACCATCAAGATACCCACGAGCTATTGCCCTTTAAGCAGAGTTAACCCCCTCCCAGCCTCCTCCTTGGTAAGGGGGAGGTGTGTTTAAAAGTTCTGGTGTGGGCCAAAGACTTCGTAATGGATACGGTCATCGCTAACCCCAAGGCTAAGCAGCTGCTCTTTGATAAACATCATAAAGCCCACTGGACCACATAAGTAAAAATCCCCTTCAGTTAACGGCAATATTTCAGCCACTTGTGCTAGTTGCATTTGTCCTGCGAAGACACGCTCTGCGTTTTCTGGCGCCCCGTTTTCTAACCAAGTGTAGTGAGTTAGATTAAGTGTTTGAGTTAGGCCTGCCACATGTTTTGCGAACGAGTGCTGCTGGAGGTTACGACACGCGTGCAGATAGAAAATTGGGTTTTGATGACCTTGAGCTGAAAGTGTGTCGAGTATGGCATTCATTGGTGTTAAGCCCACTCCTGCTGAGATCAGTACCACTGGGCGCTCCCGCTCTTGGTAGTGGAAATCACCTGCAGGTGGCATCAACTCTACTTCATCACCCTCTTCTATGCAGTCGTGTAGATAGTTGGAAACTACACCATTTTTTACTTCCCCTAGCTCGCGTTTGACGCTGATACGATAGCTCTGACCATTGGCGGCTGTCGAAAGACTGTATTGGCGGATTTCATCAAACTCATGATTGGTCGGGTGAACCTTGATACCTAGGTATTGACCAGGCTGGAAGTCCACTACATTGCCACCGTCAACAGGTACAAAGGTAAAGCTTGTGACCAATTCAGATTCAGCTTGCTTCTTGGCTACGCGGAATGTGCGGAAGCCTTCCCAGCCACCATTCTTTGCAGCATTGGCTTTGTACAGATTCCCTTCGATTTGGATAAAAATGTCCGCCAGTTGCTGGTAGGCCGCGCTCCACGCTGCTTCAATGTCTGGGGTGAAGGCGTCACCTAGTAGTTCCCGTAGTGTTTCAATTAGGTGATGGCCAACGATGGCGTATTGGTTGGCTTGAATATTGAAGCTAGTATGTTTGTGGGCGATGCGCATCACTGCACCAGTGAGCACTTCTAGGTTATCGATATGGGTTGCGTAGGCCGCAATAGCCTCAAACAGTGCGGCAGGCTGGCGCCCCGTCGCTTGGTGCGACATGTTAAACACATCTTTTAGCTCAGGGTTATGGGTAAACATGCGATTGTAAAAGTGTTCAGTAATGGCGGTGCCAGCGGATGCTAGAACAGGGATGGTCGCCTTGACGGTATCGATGTGAGTTTGAGAAAGCATTTAATGTCTCCATGATGAGTTTTAGGTGTGTTTGACTCGGTGATTTAAGTCGGTTGTCCTGCTTATAGCGAAATGGATGCCAAGAATAAAAATCCTTAATAAACATATAGTTAAATTTTTATCCAAACTGATTTAGGTCAAAATGACATGTTTTAAAGAATGTCATTTTTATGTCTTCGAGTCATAATGACCCATATTGAATAAATGAGACTGAAGGCATGATTTCTACTGACGCTCTGCTGCGTTTTGCCCTAGATTTAGCCAGTGCTGTGACCCTAGAAGATCGTTTTGAACGACTTATTCATGCCATTCGTGCAACTGTGGAGTGTGATGCGGTGGTGTTACTGGAGCGCAAAGGTGATCAACTACTGCCACTGGCTCAGCAAGGTTTGATGGACGATGTCATGGGGCGTCGTTTTACCATCCGTGAGCACCCGCGTTTTACTGAAATCTGTGCTGCATACCAGCCCGTGCGCTTTCCTACAGGCTGTCACTTGCCTGATCCATACGATGGCATGGTGTCTGGCTTTGATGATGGTCTGCCTGTCCATGCCTGCATGGGCATTCCTTTGTACGTTCAAGGCACTATGCTTGGGGTAGTGACCCTCGACAGTATGACGCCTGGTGCGTTTGACTCGATTGACTCCCGTGCCTTGGAAATTGTCGGCACCATGGCTGCAATGAGCTTAAATACGGCTATGTTGCTGGCTCGGTTGGAAACCAAGTCGAAACACGCGGAAGAACTGCTTGTAGAGCTTAATGAAGAAGCGTTGAACAAAGATGCAATGGACATGATCGGCGAAAGCCAAACGATGCAAACGTTAAAGCAGCATTTGGAGCTGGTCGCGCCTGCTGATTTAGCAGTGTTGATTGAAGGTGAGACGGGCGTTGGTAAGGAGCTGGTGGCGCGCACTCTCCACCGAGCTTCCAAACGAGCTCAGGCCCCCATGGTGTATGTTAACTGCGCCGCCATTCCTGAAAATTTGATTGAGAGTGAATTGTTTGGTCATGTGAAAGGGGCGTTTACCGGTGCGGATCGTGACCGCGTAGGTAAGTTTACCTTGGCCCATGGAGGCACTCTGTTTTTGGATGAGGTCGGTGAATTGCCATTAGAAGCGCAAGGCAGTCTTTTGCGGGCGATTCAAAACCAAGAAATTCAGGCTGTTGGTAAGGATAAGATCGAATACGTGGACGTGCGTATTATCGCTGCGACCAATCGAGACCTGAAGCAAGAAGTGGCCGAAAAGCGCTTTCGTGCCGATCTTTATCATCGTTTAAGTGTGTTTCCAATTGCCGTGCCCCCACTGCGCGAACGCAATGGGGATGTCCTCTTGTTGGCCGGCTTCTTCGCGGAACAGTTGCGTCGAAAGTTTGGGTTGCAGCAATTAACGCTTTCTCCCCAAGCCAGTGATTGGCTGAAAGCGTATCCTTGGCCGGGTAATGTCCGCGAGTTAGAGCATGTCTTATCTCGAGCGGCGCTCTTGGCAAAAAGTAATACCAATCAAGGGATTACAAGAATTGAACCCAAGCATCTCACAGGTTTTGTGGATGCGTTTGAGTTACCAAAAGAGCCAGAAGAACCATCCCAAACATTGTCTGGTAGTGCAGCATTAGATACAGGTGGGATCCAAGACCTAAAACAGGCGACAGAGAATTTTCAACGTCAGACGATCCAGCAGGCGTTGGATCAGGCGGGTCTGAATTGGGCGCAAGCTGCACGATCACTGGGTATGGATCGTGCTAATTTAGTTCGCTTAGGGAAGCGTTTGGGCATCGAAGTGACGAAACGACGCTAGGGGATTGGGTCACCTTGGGTGATTTGGAGCGAGGGCGCAGTGAGTTAGCCAACGATGGGCCAGTCTCTTCTCCCATTGAAAGCTCTGTTGAGCCAATGTGAGTTCTGGACATTGGGATAAAATGACTCGAACCGCTTCGATCATCTGGTATCTCACTAGGTTTTTGCCAAAACAAGAATGATGCCCACGGCCGAATTCTAGGGTGTTCTTATAGCCATGGTTTAGATCGAAGGTATCCGCTTCTAAGTACTGTTGCGGGTCGCGATTAGCGGACCCAAGCATGAGAAAGACCGCAGAGTGGGCCTTGATAGTGTGTCCATGTAAGGTGATGTCTTCCGTTGCGATACGGCCAATGAACTGGGCGGGGGGATCATAACGCAGGCACTCATCCACCAAATCCCCAATTAAGCTGTGATCTGCTTTCACCAAGGCTAACTGCTCCGGTTGTTCAAAGAGCAGTTTGAAAACCGTACCGAGAAAGCGGTCGACATTCTCTAACCCATCGGCAAAAAACAACATAAAGGCGTCAATTAATTCCGAGTCGGTTAAGGGTGTTGTGGCCTCTTGATTATCCGCCAATAAGGCGGAGATCCAGTCATCTGCTGGGTGGCGGCGCTTTTGCTCAAGCACCTTTTTAAGGTAGAGCCTAAATTCGGTTAGCGCTTGATCCACCTGTGCGCGGATGTCTTCACTGGGCATCACAGAAAACAGGTAGAGGAACATCTCACTCCATTGAGCCAACTTCGGCAGATCCTGTTCGTCAAACCCCATACATTGACACATCACCCGCCCCGAAAAAGGGGTACCAAAGTCGTGAATCACGTCAAATTCTGGCTGCTTTAACAGGGGCGTTAGGATGTCTAGGGCAAGGCGCTCTAACTGCGCTTTGCCGGATTCCCCTTGAAAGTCTTTAATGGCCTTGAAGAAGCTGCGTCCCAAGACAAAGCGAATCCGCTGATGCAGCTCCCCATCTAAAAAAGGCAGAATATTATTGGCCACTTGGGCGCAGACATAACGGTCGGCATTACGCTGATTGACCACTGCATAAGGGGCGGGTGCATTGCTTAAGCGCTTGTCTGACAGTGCCGCGAGCACGTCTTCATAACGGGTTAACACCCAAGCCCCAGTGACACAGCGGTGCACGGGGGCGTGCTCCCTAAGATGAGCCAGTATGGGATAAGGGTTGGTAATAAAGTCATCCGACAAAGGGTCAAACACAAACCCTGGGTCGAATGTAGCCGCAGGAGTGGGAGCGGCCTTTACACTGGGATTACGGCGAAACAGCTTGGTTAAAAACATGTTTACGCCCGAGCGGCCAGCTTTTTCAGTAGCTTGTCGGTTTCCCCTTGGTTCTTCTGTAGGTGTTCTCGAATCACAGCACGGGAGGCGTCATCCAGTGGTGCCCCATGGGCCAGCTTGGCCAATATCTCTGTATCGTAGAAACGGATCGCGGCAGATAAGACGAATACTTCATCGAGTAGGTCTTCGGTGGTAGATGGAGAACAAATATCGGCAATATTGTCCGAGGCCAGACGAATATGCACACCGCGCTCAGCCATCTCTAATACCCGAGGGATAGAGTTGTAAGTGGGAGTCATAAGTGGACGAATCTGGCGCATACCCACAGCGGCGGATGGGCAGCAAATGACGCCAATATTGCACTCTAGTAAACCTTCAACCAGGGCATCAAAACGCGCCTCGTCGTAGGTTGAAGGAGAAATCATGTGCACCGCCCAAACCATGGGCTCGCCGTTGTCTGATTTCGGTGCCCCATACTGTCGAACCGCTTCCACTAAGCGCTCGGTGCCGTCTTCACTGGGTTCGTTACGTTGATCCGTGTGCACATGGAGCGCTTTGCCGTGCTCCTTAGCCAGCTCTAACATGCGGCGGCAGTGCTCCATAAAGCCAATGTGGTCAGGGTAATCGTCCACGTCGTCTGCCTCAGGCAAGCAACCGATAAAATCCGCCAAAGCGACCCCTTCTTTGAATAGCTCCCAGCGCTCAGGCTCGTCATCTTTGAAGCCTAATGGGGAATAGGCGGCCAGCTGTAGGTCGATCTCTGACGCGCGGGCTTGTTTGATCTCACGCATCATTTGTAAGGCACTTAAGCCCACACGGTCCGCGGTCACGTCCACCATGGTGTCGGCGCGAAAGGTATTTGTGGCCACCATGCCGTCTAAGCATAGGTTAACCCGGCGTTTAAAGTCTTCTGGCTCGTACGCAGGGCCTTCGTGGAGGGAGGTGATCAGGCTATGTTTTTTGTGCAGAGAAATATGGGAGTTCTGCAAGATACGATGTTGGCTACTCACCATGTACTGGTCATCCAAGGTGTACACCCGGTCTAGATGCAAATGGGCATTAAAGACACCCCCTAGGGATTTGATCTGCTCCGATAGCTTGATAAAGAAAGGGTTGTTCTGTCGACTGTGCATAGAATGATGCTCCTAGGTATCCTTGTTAAATTCTTTTTCGTCTTGTTATCCGTTACGTACCCATACCAGCTTGCGTAGGGTCGCAGTTCTATTCGGTGTCAGCCAGCCAACACCTTCTTCAAATAAATCGATCTCCAGCCATCTTAGTCCTGCTGTCGGCGGTGCTTTTAAGTGTAGCTGTAAGCTCGTCGCTTGCTTTGGAGGCAGTGGTTGAGTGAATTCCAAAAAGCCCGGTTTTGCGGACTTTAAGCCTTGTTTTAAGTTGTACCATTTGGCTGATAAGGTGACGCCGCTGTTTGGTGTGGTTGGCCAAGTAAGAGTACTGCGGTTTTTGAGGCGTACATGGGCCGTATATTGGGCATGACAGGTCATGAATCTTGGCACCGACACGGATATGTCTCGGGCGTATTGGGCTTGATCTGGATGTCCTGCAAAGTGCGTAGGGACATGTTGTACCGAGGCTTTACCATGGCGGGCTTGCTCGAGTTCATAGGTTAAATCTTGGCAAAACCGCTGCAGTGGTGCGTCTGCCATGCAGTCTGAATGGCGGCAATCGTATGAGTATAGGGACAGGTCTCCCTGATACAGGTATTGAATGCCCCGTTCTGGCAGATTAAACCGACCATAAGGACTGTGATGCCCGGTTAAGCAATGATGGGCGGACACCTTGCCATGGTATGGCTGATCAATAATGGTGTCGTACAAGCATAGGAGCTGCACCGTATGCCCTAATGCCTCCAGTCTGTCTGCAATATGGTGGGCAATGCGGCCCCCTTCACTGAAGCCTCCCACATAATAGGGGCCTTCTGGCTGGAGTTGGAGTATTTCATCCACGTAACGGGCCGCTAGGGCTGGGTTATCCCGTTGTGGCCGTTTGACCAATTGACTCAGGGAGCGCATGGCATAGATTGGCCGTTCTACACCCATTAATTCCACTAGGGGAAGTAGCTCATCACGACCTTGGCAGCACCAATACAATGGGGGCAGTGTCCCTTGGGTATGAAAGCCCACAATTAAGGCTTCTGGTCGTTGGCGCTCACCGCCCCAACCTTCTACGATCTTTTGTAAGTCATATTCTAGGCGTCCGCCAAGGGGGCTAGACATTACCCCAGTGCTGGTTGAGTCCGTTGTTTGAATAGGAGCGGACGACTCATGACCGATTAGGCTTTCCATTCGTTGGATAAACTGCCCCAGAGTAGGATGGTCGAGGAGCTCATAGGTAGGGATTTGCACTTCAAAACGCTGTTCCATGGCGGCCATCAGAGTTGCAGCACTAAGGGAGTCCCCACCCAGATCAAAGAAGTCGTCTTCGTTATAGATCTCTTTTTGCTTGATGACTTTTTGCCACTCGGACAGTACAAGCTTGCCTAGAGCTGTGGTGGGAAGGCTCTTCTGGGTCAGGGGTAGAAGCTGCTTCGCTTGAACCAAGCCTGCCAGTTCATGGCGCTTCAATTTGCCCCCTTTGGCCATGGGGAGTTGCTCTAACTGGTAAATCCGTCTTGGACATTTAAAATCAGATAAATGCCGCTTGAGGTGGTCTCTGAGCCCATCCACATCAAGGGCTCTGCCTTGGGTGACAACCGCTAAAGCAACCTCTTCTCCAAGGGTCTCATGGGGCAAAGAAAAGGATGCAGCTTGTTTCACACCACCATAATTGAGTACACATTGGTCGATCTCCAGAGGGGAGATTTTCTCGCCCCCTTGGTTGATGATTTCTTTTATGCGCCCCGTTAAAAAGAAATAACCTTCCTCGTCAAAATAGCCTTCATCTCCCGTTTTAAACCAACCATCCAAGAAGCTGTTGTCATTGATCTCATCATTCTCATCGTAGGCTTGAATAATCGAATCCCCACGTATGAGGATCTCCCCAGGTGTGTTTGCTCCCACCTCTTGGTGGTTCACCACGACTTTAATTTGGGGGCCAACGGGGATTCCCACACTGCCTTCTTTTTGCATTGAGAGGGGGTTACTCGTGATGACTCCTGCGGCTTCGGTCATACCGTAAATTTGTACGATAGGTAGGGCAAACAGAGCCTTTAAGCCCTGCTCTAGGCGTTTGGGTAAATAGGCGGACACAGCGCGAATAAAACGTAATGGGATCTCACTCGGCGGAGCAAACTGATCGGCAGTATCGACAATCGCCTGCAGCATAGTGGGAACCCCTTGATACCAAGTGGGCTTTAACTCGTGGGCGAGTTTCCAAAAGGTATCCGGCTTGGGATCTGGAGCCACAATCACTGCGCCCTTCGCGAGTAAGGGGGCCAGTAATAGATCAACAATCGCTCCCACATGAAACGGCGGCATAACGCTGAGGCAGGTGTCCTCAGGGGTTAGGGCTAATGATCGGCAGAGGTTTTTGGCTGAAGCTAAGAGCTGTCCATGGGTTAAACACACAGACTTAGGTTTGGCGGTAGAGCCTGAGGTATGTAATACCAGCGCCGCGCTTTGCGTGTCTGCGATCCAAGGTACTGGTCGTGCTTCTGGTAATTGCCAAAGGTAACCTGGCGCAAGGGATAGGCGCTCTATCTTATGTTCAGCAAGCAAATCCTCCGCAACCGGATAATCGTCGAGGGTGACTAGTAACCGAATTGCGTGCTTGGTAAACAGATAGCTCAGTTCATCAGGAGTGTTATCGGGATTCAGTGGCACCAAGATAACGCAAGACATCATGCTCAGTGTGGTGGCAGCCATAGTGATACCGGGAGGCATCATCAAAGCCACACGGCTGTCTTCTCCCATACCTCGCTGAGCAAGGTGTGCTTTGATAAAGGCTGTAGCCTGGACTAGTTGCCCATAGGTGAGACTTTTTCCATTGTCACTGATTAACGCTTTACGCTCAGGGTAATCTGCTGCCATCCCGAAAAGCATCTCTGGGAGCGTGCGATACTCTGCTGGTTCCATGCATACAGCCTTTCTTTTAGTTATTAAATGAGATCAATAAATACTCAGAGTTCTCAAAAATTATCGCCTTTACGGATGACTGACAAGTTAAAAGGCAGGGATGAGCATGGGAAATGGGTTAAAAAATGTTACTGCGGGTGGTGGGTAGACAATGAAGATTGCGCCAAAACTTTCTCTATTCGAGAAGCTCTGGCGTTGTGTTTAGCCTTTGCCGTGGGTGGCTTGGCTAACTTGTTGGATGCGTCCCGCTGGAACGCTGAAGGCTGAGACAAGATACTCTCGCAGAGACTCAGGGTGACCGCATTCTTTGAGGGCGTCTGACATGCAGTTAAGCCACATGAGGCGCTCTTTGTCGTCCACTTTTAAGTGAGCATGAGCCCGTGGCAAGGCGATGTGGCCGTATTTTTTGGCGTACATACGTTCGCCTCCCATCCAGCCGTGTAAAAATAAGATCAACTTATCGATGGATGTATCAATAGGCTGAGGGTGCATATCAAATAGCGGTCGGTAAGCCGGGGTGTCTTTCATGATGCGGTAAAAGGCATTCACCAACTGAGTTAGGCCTTCCATGCCACCGATGGCCTGTAGGGTAGCATCCCCTTCACCGTATTGTGGGGTAAAGGGATCAGTCATCTTTGTTGTCTACAGGCCCGTTTTTTTCAGCCTTTTCCTTGTCCATTTTAATGGAGTTACGGTAACCCCCTAAGGCTGCCAAGGCACCAATGATCAAACTCATATACATTGGGATTTCAAACAGCATGGTGATACTGATGAAGACAAGACCGACCGCTAGGCCTTCCAAGATGGGTTTTAGTGTTTTTTTCATACGTAAGCCTTTAGAATTTTCGGCTCGGATTTTAGCAAAAATCCCGCCAGTTTGAAGCGTATTGTGGAAAAAACGACCACTTATCCAGATGTCAATACAAAAGGATACGTGATTTTGACGATTGTTCGATTTGTGGATAACCGTTCATAATGAGTCGCTAATATGCATAGACCTCCTAATTTAATAAAAATTTCAAGGCTTATTGGGAAAAAATGATCGGTTTTGTGAATAACCCATTCAAATATCCACATTACTGTCATCTGAAGAAAATGAGTGGATAAATTAGTTATCCACATTTTGGCGTGGCACATCACACCTTTATAACAGGGAGCTTTGATTGAGTTTTCAACAGCTAAAAAACCGGCTGCTGCCGGATTGGCCGTTACACCAAAAAATTTGGCATATGGCGTGGCCACCTATGGTCTCCAATATCACCACACCCTTGCTCGGATTAGTGGATACCGCTGTGGTGGGGCATCTGGGGACAGCAGTGCATTTGGGGGCTGTGGCCATTGGTGCCAGCATCTTTAGTTTTTTGTTTTGGGCCTTTGGTTTTTTACGCATGGGCTCTACGGGTCTGACGGCACAAGCTTTGGGTCGGGAAGACGGTCGCCAAGTGCGGGCCCTGCTGCTCCAGTCCCTGGCTATGGGCATTGGCATTGGTTTGCTCATTGTGCTGTTGCAAGCCCCTATCATTGATCTGGCGATTTACTTTATGGCTCCCAGTGCGGAGCTTGAGCCATGGGCGCGGGCCTATTGTGAGGCTCGAATTTACAGCGCCCCTGCCGTGCTCGCGGGTTACGCCTTAATGGGTTGGTTTTTTGGGGTGCAGTACTCCAAAGGCCCTTTATGGATGCTCTTGATGATCAATGTTGCCAACATGGTGTTGGATTATGTCACCGTGTACTACTGGGATATGGCCAGTGTTGGTGTGGCATGGGCTACCGTGGTGGCGCACTATTTAGGTGTTGCCTTCGCCTTGGTATTGGCGGCGAAGCGTTTGCGACAATTTGAAGGGCATGTGCCTCTCATCGATCTCACGAAATGGCATACCTATATTGAGCTGGTACAGGTCAACCGTTACCTATTTGTAAGGACCATCTTACTGTTATTGGTGATGACTTTCTTTACCGCCCAAGGAGCACGACAAGGGGATTCTATCCTTGCGGCCAATGCGGTGTTGTTAACCTTTTTGATGATTATTTCTAATGCCTTAGATGGTTTTGCGTTTTCTGTTGAAGCCCTATGCGGTGAGTATCTTGGGCGTAAAAAGCGCGAACTGTTCCAAAAAGTGATTAAGCTTTCTACTGCTTGGGCGCTGGTCGCAGCGGTATTGTTGTCGCTGGTGTTTATTGTCTTTGGCGGACTGATTATCGACCTGCTGACCAGTGTTGAATCCGTTAGGGCTGACGCCAAACTGTACCTACCTTGGCTGATCGCCTTCCCTCTGTTGGGTATTTGGTCATACATGCTAGACGGTATTTTCATCGGGACTACCAGTGTTAAACAGATGCAAAACACCATGATCATCAGTGTGTTATGTGTCTTCTTCCCTCTTTGGTATGTGACCCAAGGACTCGGTAACCATGGTCTTTGGTTGAGCATGGTGCTGTTCTTTATTGCTCGGGCGGTCACCCTTTGGTGGTGTTACCATCGCAACATTCAGCAGGGGGTTTGGTTCTAGAGCTTAAAGAATGTCTTTACTGGTTCCCAAAGAACCTAGGGACGAGTTGCGGATTTGGTGTGATCGTAAAAACAGATGAAAGTTTGATCATATTAGGTACTATGGCTATGTGCTTAGGATTGGCGACAGGAAGTGGCTCCTAGGTGCAGTGATAAAAATACATGGATTATAGGGATATTCCGTATGAAAAATTTTGTTTTAAAAGGACTTTTGGTGTCTTTAGGGGCGGTATCAGTTAATGCGTTGGCGGAGTCTAAGCTTCAACTTGGTGGCGGCTTTTTCCATCAAGTGGTGAAAACTGAATTCAAACAAGATCACTCTGATCATACCGTCAATAACAAGGGTTTATTCGTTTCAGGACGTTACTCCTTTGCGGAAAATTTCGCAGTAGAAGCGGAAATGGCATTCTCTAACGATGCTGATTTTGAACTTGATGCTCCCTATTACAGTGGCTCATTAGATGTTGGCGACTTTAGCTCCTTCTATATGAGTACAAATTTTCTCGTAGGAACCTCCTTCGCTACCCCTGGTTGGTATGGCTATACGGGCATAGGCTTGTATCGAGATACTTGGAAAGAGAAGGATGAATACGGCAAATATGAAGAGACTTTTACAGGTTTCCAAGTGCCTCTAGGGGTGGGCTACCACTTCACTAATGTCTCTCTGGATGCCAAGTTACTGCTCCAAAGCGGCCGTGGTTATTACGACTCAGATGAAGACGATAGCACACAAGCTGCCATTTTCCGTTTAGGGATATTAGCTAACTTCTAGTTAATCCATCTCACTGCGCCGTAAAGAGCGTTGAATGCGGGACTCTTCGCGGCGCATTTTCAGTAGATTATCTTCGACAAACACAAGGTGTGAATGCACGGCAGCGCGAGCTTCTTCTGGTTTGCCCGCCATAATGGCGTCATAAAGCGCTTTGTGTTGTTCCATCACATGGCCCCTTGCGGCCTTCTTTTCAAATAAATTTGTCAGGTTTTCAGAAATGCTTTTTTCCAAGGTGGAAAATAAGCTGCGCAAGGTGTGCAGCAGCACCACATTGTGGGCGCATTCGGCGATGGCCATGTGAAATTCGGCATCCAGCTTGGATTCTTGGCTGGCATCTTCTCTTAGATTGGCGGCGACTAAGGCATCGTAACGCTTAGTGAGCATGGCTTTGTCTGCTTCCGTGGCACGAATGGCCGCATAGTAAGCAGAGAGCCCTTCTAATCCATCACGAAACTCTAGCTGATCGTAGAGAAACTCATCATGGGAACTGAGTAAGGCTTGTAGTGGGTCAGTAAAAGAAGAGCCAAGCTTTTCTGACACATAGGTTCCGCCTCCATGTTTGGAATTTAACACGCCTCGGGCGGCTAATTTTTGGATGGCTTCCCGTAAAGACGGCCGCGAAACATCAAATCGTTCTGCCAATTCTCGCTCCGGAGGTAATTTTTGCCCCGGTTTAAACGTCCCCTCCAAAATCATGCTTTCTAGCTCCTGCATGATGATGTCAGAGATTTTTGGCTGTTTGACTCGTCCAAAGTTGCCCTTTTCCACGTTTTGCTACCTATTTTCTGTGTGCTACTTAATTGGTTTTTATCGATTTTAATTATTTGGTAAGACCAATATTTGAGTTTTTAACACACTCAAGGTCGATTTTCAAATCATGTGGATAAGAATAAAAGTGGTAAAACCAATACTATTTTCGCTAAAAATGCAGACAAAAGTCGTAAATTTAACGGGTTGACAAAATTATTTCAGATTCTTATCTTTGCTCTACTTTGATTAGGTAAATTGGTATTACCAATTTATTTGATCTTGGATGACTCCCTCAATTTGCCACGAGCGATTATGGGAGAACGATAAAAATAACCAAATCCAAACAAAGGTCTGACACATGAATACAACGGTTAAAACCTTGCTTACCAGTACAGCAGTTGCGGTTTCTTTGGCGTCACTTACCCCTCAAGCGGCATTGGCGGCGGACAAAAAAGTCATGCTGAAAGTGCCTGTGGCGTTTTCTACGAACTTACCTAGCCTTGGCTCTCCCATTCTAAAAGTGGCGGATCAGTTGAAATTGGTGTCAAACAACACCCTGCGTATGAAGGTGTATGAGCCGGGTAAGTTGGTGGCACCTTTTGAGATTCTTGATTCTGTATCCCGCGGCAAAGTGAATGCGGGCTTTACTTTGTCTGGCTACTGGGCGGGCAAAATCCCTGCGTCTCCAATCTTCTCGTCTGTGCCATTTGGCCCAGAAGCGTCTGAATACTTAGCTTGGATTTACTACGGCAACGGTTTGAAGCTGTACCAAGAAATGTACGACCAAGCGGGTTACAACGTGCATGTTGTGCCATGTGGCATTACGCCACCAGAAACATCTGGTTGGTTCTCTAAGCCCATCGAGTCCCCAGAAGACCTACAAGGTCTGCGCATGCGCTTCTTTGGCCTGGGCGGTAAGGTGATGGAGAAGCTAGGCGTATCCACGTCCTTGCTACCTGGGTCTGAAATCTTCCCTGCCCTTGAGAAAGGGGCTATCGATGCCACCGAGTTCTCTATCCCTGCGGTGGATAAGAACATCGGCTTCCACAAGATCGTTAAGTACAACTACTTCCCAGGTTGGCACCAACAAGCCACTTTGGCAGAGCTGTTGATCAACAAAGACACTTGGAACGACCTGTCTGAAAGCCAGCAAGCCCAACTCAACCAAGTCTGTAAAGCCTCTGTGGCGGATTCTCTTGCCCAAGGGGAAGCGGAACAATTTGCGATCATGAAAGAAAACGTTGAAAAACGCGGTGTTGTGATCAAGCAATGGAGCCCAGAAATGCTGAGCACCTTCAAATCCGCATGGGACGAAGTGGTCATTGAAGAAACGGCGAAAGACCCATTCTTTGCCAAA
Source organism: Marinomonas vaga (assembly GCF_055388305.1). NCBI lineage: Bacteria > Pseudomonadati > Pseudomonadota > Gammaproteobacteria > Oceanospirillales > Oceanospirillaceae > Marinomonas > Marinomonas vaga. The sequence continues at coordinate 1,122,178 of NZ_AP043903.1, read as the reverse complement.
GTTTGGCAGGACCTATCTGAGTTCCGCGACGGCTACAAAGTGTGGGGCGACAACGCCTTCCTACCTCGTTAAGCCTCAGCCTTATCTGGCAATCAGCCAGTAAGTCTCTGAACTTACTGGCTTTTCTGATCTATTTAGCAGGAGAGTAGCGTGTCTCATTCTGATACTGACGCTTTGCCAACTGTACCCTTTGCAATGTTCTTAGAGAAAATTGTATTGGCCAGTGGGCGATTATTTGCGTGGGCCTATGTGGCGCTTATTGTGGTCATTTTGGCGCAGGTGATTCTGCGTTACGGCTTCAACCATGGCATGGTGTTGCTGGAAGAGTTGCAATGGCACTTGTACGCCATCGGCGTCATGTTTGGGGTGTCCTATGCCCAAGTGACCAACTCCCATATTCGTGTGGACTTGTTTCACGCGACCTTGTCTCAGCGTGCCCGCCACGGTTGGGAAATCTTCGGCATCGTGTTTTTGTTGTTTCCCTTTATTTACGTGGTGTTCGATACCAGTTTGCCGTTTGTGTATGACGCTTGGCGCATAGGCGAAACGTCTGCATCCCCTACTGGTTTGTCCTACCGCTGGCTGATTAAGTCAGTGATTCCCCTGAGTTTTGCGCTCTTGTTCCTAGCGAGTTTGGCGCGTTTGATCCGTACGATTGCGGCGTTGCGTCGAGGTTAACCCCATGGAAATGAATGAAATTCTAGTCATTGCAATGTTCGTTACCTTCATTGCTTTGTTGTTCACCGGCTTTCCGGTGGCGTTTGTCTTAGGCGGTGTGGGTGTTGCATTCGCCTTCATCGGTTACTTGTCTGATATCTACTTAGATACTTTTACTGGGCTGGATTATCTCACCCTGAGTTTGGTGGTGAACCGAATTTACAAGGTCATGGATAACTGGGTCATGGTGGCCCTGCCCATGTTCATCTTTATGGGCATCATGCTGGACCGCTCCGGTGTGGCAGAGAAGCTGATGCACTCGATTCAACAGCTGTTTGGTCGTGTGCGCGGTGGCTTGGCGATCACGGTGACCCTTATTGGGATTATCTTGGCGGCCTCAACAGGGATTGTGGGGGCGTCCGTTGTGTTGCTAGGGCTGATGTCTTTACCTGCTATGCAGGCGCAAAACTATAATAAACCCCTAGCCCTTGGCACCATTGCCAGCGCAGGAACCTTAGGGATTTTGATCCCTCCGTCGATCATGCTCGTCATTATGGCGGATCAGTTGGCGCTGTCCGTGGGCGATTTGTTTATGGGGGCTTTGGCTCCAGGGATCTTGCTTGGCTTGATGTACATTGTCTTTATCTTAGCGGTGGGGGTAATTCGCCCTAGTATGTTCCCACTGCCAGAAAACGTGCAGAAGGTCGATTGGTCTGTGATCTGGGATGTGTTCAAAAGCATCTTGCCGCCGGTGGCTTTGATTTTCGCCGTGCTGGGGTCCATCTTTGCTGGTATTGCTACCGCCACGGAAGCCTCTGGTGTGGGGGCATTTGGCGCGACCTTGCTGGCTTGGTGGAACAAGAAGCTGAACTTTAAAGTGTTCAAAGAAGTGCTTCACGGCTCCTATAACACTACGGCTTACATATTTGCGGTCTTCCTTGGAGCCACTTGTTTTGCCTTGGTGTTACGTGAGCTAGGGGGCGATGAGCTGATTGAATCTTGGCTCCATGCTTTGCCATTTGGTGATTACGGCATCATTGTTTGTGTGCTCTTGATCATCTTCTTGTTGGGATTCTTCCTAGACTGGATTGAGATTACCTTAATTGTGCTACCTTTGTTGGCACCTGTGATTTCTGCGTTGGATCTCAACATCAATGGCTACGGTGTGATCGATAACCCTGAATTGGTGTGGTTTGTGATGCTGGTTGCGATGGCTCTGCAGACCTCTTTCTTAACGCCGCCTATGGGCTTCTCGCTGTTCTATCTAAAAGGCGTTTGCCCGCCAGATGTGAAGCTGTCCCACATTTACAAAGGTGTGGTGCCCTTTATCATTCTGCAATTGTTAGCGTTGGCGATCATCGTAATGTGGCCCCAGTTAGTACTTTGGTTACCGGCCATGGCCTACGGTAACTGATTAAAAGGATTGAAAGCCCTATGAAACCGCAATATCAGGCACTTTACTCTGTTTTGGCGCAACGCATTGATGTCGACCGTTTAATTCGCGATCCCTTGCGTACCCTTGCCTATGGCACCGATGCCAGCTTCTATCGATTGGTGCCCCAGTTGGTGGTGCGGGTACATGATGAGGACGAAGTGCGTTTTGTTTTACAGCAGACTCGAGCGCTGGATATTCCAGTGACCTTTCGTGCTGGCGGTACCAGCCTGTCAGGTCAGGCGGTGACCGACTCGGTACTGATTCAGCTGTCAGACCAGTGGAAAGGCTATCGTATTCACGATCATGGTCATGCGGTTTCCCTACAGCCGGGCATCATAGGTGCCCGCGCTAACCAGTTGCTTGCCCCTTATCAGCGTAAGATCGGCCCTGACCCCGCCTCCATCAATGCTTGCATGATCGGTGGTATCGCGGCCAATAACGCCAGTGGCATGTGCTGTGGTACCGCGGAAAACAGCTATCACACCGTGAAAAGCATGCGCATCATTATGGAAGATGGCACCTTACTGGATACTGCAGATGAGCACAGCCGCCAAGCATTTGCTAAAAGCCATGCAGACTTGCTGGCAGAACTGGACACACTTGCAAAAAACGTTAAAAACAATAGCGATTTAGCGGACAAAATAAGGCACAAATATCGACTTAAAAACACAACAGGATACAGTTTAAACAGTTTAGTCGATTTTGAAGACCCTTTTGAGATCCTGATGCATTTGATGATCGGCTCAGAAGGCACCTTGGGGTTTATCAGCGAAGTGACCTATCACACGGTGGTGGAGCACCCGATTAAGGCCGCTGCTCTGATTTATTTCCCCCATATGGAAGCCACTTGCCGCGCCGTGACCGTGTTGAAAAGCACTCCAGTATCCGCTGTCGAGCTGATCGACCGTGCGGGCTTACGCACGGTGGCGGGTAAACCGGGCATGCCGGAGATCCTTAATGATCTAGGGGATGGCGTCGCGGGGTTGCTGATTGACGTGCGTGGTGCCAGCGCGAAAGAGCTAGAGCAAAAAGTCACCCAAGTGACCCAAGCCTTACAGGGTATGAACGCCCTGTATGAGATCGAATTTACCCAAGAAAAGACCCTCTACGATACTTATTGGAAGATTCGCAAAGGCATGTTCCCAGCAGTGGGGGCCGTGCGTAAAGTGGGTACTACCGTCATCATCGAAGATGTGGCGTTTCCCGTGGAACAATTGGCGGAAGGCGTGGCCGAGCTGCAGGCAGTTTTTCAGAAGTACGGCTACAAGGAGGCTATCCTGTTTGGCCATGCATTAGAAGGTAACCTGCACTTCGTCTTTACCCAAGGCTTTGATGATCCAGCTGAAGTAAAACGTTACGAAGCTCTAATGGATGAAGTGGCCCAACTGGTGGCAGTGAAGTACAACGGCTCCTTAAAAGCAGAGCATGGCACTGGTCGCAACATGGCCCCTTATGTACTGCTGGAATGGGGACAACAAGCCTACGATATCATGTGGCAGCTCAAAAAAGCCTTTGATCCTAAGGGGTTACTAAACCCAGATGTGATCTTGACTCACAACGCTAACATTCATGTGGAAAACCTAAAACCCCTACCTCAAGCCAATGACAAGGTAGACACCTGCATTGAATGTGGCTTCTGTGAACATGCCTGCCCGTCTCGAGATCTTACTTTGACCCCACGCCAGCGTATTGTCTTGTGGCGTGAGATTCAGCGCCTTGAGCGCTCCGGTGAATCTCCGCAACGTCTGGCTCAATTGCGAGAAGAGTATGCTTATCAAGGTGTCGACACCTGCGCCGCCTGTGGTTTGTGCTCCATGCAATGCCCTGTGGGCATTAACACGGGTGATCTAAGCCGAGAGCTGCGCCATGATCGTTATGGGGACAGCAAAGTGGGCTATTGGATTGCTGATCATTTTGAAGGGGTGAGCAACACCGCACGTGCAGGGTTATCCGTGGCAAATGGCATGCGCTCTATTGTGGGGAATGGCGGAATGAAAGCCATGACCAAGGTGGCCAACAGCCTGACCAGTGGCCTAGTGCCCAACTGGCATCCGCAAATGCCTACCCCAGCTGCCATGCCGAAGCGCATCCCTTTAGTCAATTGCAAACAGCCGAATGACGAACGTCCAAGCGTTGTCTACATGCCAAGCTGCGCGACCCGAGTCATGGGCGCTGGGCCAAATGCATCGGACAAACGCCCTGTCACCGAAGTCATGATCTCTGTACTCAAAAAAGCAGGCTATAACATCATTATACCCAAAGGCATCGAAAGCCAGTGCTGCGGCATGGCCTTCCAATCCAAAGGGCAATTTGATGCAGCAGATAAAAAAGCCAAAGATCTCAATAGCTTGCTAATGGAAGCCAGTCAAAACGGCGCACTGCCCGTCGTCTGTGATACCAGCCCTTGCTTGCTCACCATGAAAGAATCCCTCGACCCCGCTTTAGCTCTCTACGAACAAGTCGAGTTCCTATCGAAATTCGTCATGGCAAACCTATCCATTGAGCAAAAACTGCCGAAAATGGCCTTACACATCACCTGTAGCACCACCCGCATGGGCTTGGGACACACCTTCGTGGAACTGGCCGAGCAACTGGCAGATGAAGTCGTCATCCCGCCAGACATCACCTGCTGCGGCTTTGCTGGAGACAAGGGCTTCGCCACACCAGAACTCAACCAAAGCGCCCTGAAAACCCTCAAAACCGCCGTACAGGGCTGTGAAGTCGGCTACTCCAACTCCCGCACCTGCGAGATTGGCTTAACCGAGCACTCGGGGATTGAGTACCAATCGATAGTGTATTTGGTGGACCAGCTGGCTGACCCCCTCCCAGCCTCCCCCTTGGTAAAGGGGAGGAGTTAGTCTGCTATGCTTCAAGTTCCCTCCCCTTGTTTCTTTAAGGGGAGGGTTAGGGAGGGGTTAAGTCACATCCCAAACGTGGAGTACAACCCAAACCCACAAACCAGCAACAGCGCCCAGCCGATGAATTTAAAGAAGGTGGGCGTTTCGGCTTTTTGAATACGCTCGTGGAAGTGTTGTCCCATCAAGTGGCCGATAAAGGCACATGGCAGTAGCCAGAGTTGATGGATCAACTGCAAATCCACACCTGCGATCAGGAAGGACGCCATCTTGATGCAGACCAAGATAAACCACAGTACAAACAAGGTATCCCGAAGTTGATGGCGGGGTACTTTGGTGGCAAATACCGATACGATCAAAGGTGCGCCAATCAGAGACGTACCGCTAACGTAGCCTCCCATCATTAGCAAAATAGTACTGACAATTGGGTTCTTGCTGTAAAACGGCTTCGCCAAGATGTACGACACCGCAAACACCGCAACTATGATAAAGATAACGCCCGTGACTATGTCGTTGGGTAAGGTTAGCAAACCAAAGACACCGATCAGCTTAGGCACGATCATGATGCCCAGTGCTTTACGCAAATAGCCCCAGGCAATGTTACCCTGCTCGGCTTCGGGCGTGTCATGGCCTTGAGCTGCATTCGCCCGCTGTTCTGCCTTAGCCTTTTGCGCACCGCGCCAAGCGATCCAGCTTGAGAAGACCAGCAAATGAATGGAAATAATCGGTAGGAACACCAAAGGATCGTTGTGAACCAAGAGCAAGAATGGCAACGCCAGTACCGCACCGCCAAAGCCCAACCCCGTGCGGACAAAGCCACTCCAAATGAAGATGCCTGCGATTGCGGCATACTGCCACCAAAGTAACTGTTCCATAGTTCTAAATCCTTACCACTAGCCCGTGAACAATGTTTAACCTATAAGACTAAATTATGAGGGGATAAACCACGCTTGGCTATGGAGAAACTGAGTTAATTCATCACGTACCAGCTTGGCTCTGACTGACAAACTGCGTCGATAGGCCCAGACCAAGTAGATCTCACGACGTCGGCCGCGCCAATCGGGCATGACTCGGATTAAATGACCTTCCTGAATGGCATCGTACACCATGCTTTGCGGTAACAGGCTGACCCCATGACCGTGCTTGGCCAACGTGACCGCGATGCGCATATCATTGCCAGTATGTCGATGAGTCTTTTGCAGCGTGTGCTCCTCCCCCGACTCATGAATGATGTGCCAATCATAAAATAACTGCCCTGCCACACTGTCCGCCTGCTCCAATTCCTCGATACTTTGCGGCAACGGAGTAAACGTCGGTGACGCGACCATAATGCTTTGGATCTCGCCTACCTTACGCTGAATCAGGGATAAATTAGACGACTGCCCCGAACGCAACGCTAAGTCTGCCTGAGTGTCTTGTAGGCTTTCGTAATAATTGCTTAACTCGATTCTTAGGCTGATCTTTGGGTACTTTGCAGCGAAATACGCCCAAAAGTCATCAAGTGGGCCAGTGCCTAGATTCGTCGGTGCCAGAATCTTCACCTCACCTTCCAGACTGTTTAGCGTATGATCCAGATTGGAAATCCGCTGGTCTAAGGCCTCTATATACTCCGCACATTCTCGGTAATAACGCTCTCCAACCGTAGTCAGCGTTAAACCTTTGGTAGAACGATGTAGCAATACCGAGCCAAGCTTGGCCTCTAATGCGGCGATCCTCCGCGAAACCGTCGCGATCGTCATTCCCAACTTATCCGCCGCAGCCGTCAGACTTTTTGTGTCCGCCGCAACGATAAAGATTCTTAAGTCATCTAACATTTTGCATATTTGTAAAAAGGGTTATTGAAAGTGGCTATTTTTACCAATATAGCGGTTTGCTATCCTAAATGCATTGAAGCATTACTGAGAGGAACTTCTCTATGAAACATCGCATGATCTTCGCGGCCCTAATGTCCTTTGTCTTGTCATTCCTAATGACCGCTTGGGTAACCTTCGTCAACCTAGGCATGCATCCAGACTTCGTCACCTTCTGGATGAAATCTTGGGTACTGGCATGGCCAGCAGCGGGCGTCATCTCGTTTATCTTTGGCCCATACTTGCACCAACTAGCCACCAAACTGGCAACTGGCAAACCAGCACCCGCCAAAGCCGTTAAATAAACCGCTCCATTAAAAAAGCCACGTCAGAGCTACCCCTGACGTGGTTTTTTCATACCGCAATAACCCTCTTCCTAGCTTGTAGGAACCAAATCCCTGCTCTCGTGGGAACCAAATCCTTTTGGTGACGAGGATTGCAGTCTAGCTGCCAAATAGAAGCCACCGCAAACGCATCGAGGCTCTATGCAAGGCCGATGTTATTGGATATGCCGAAAGAATAGCTTAGTCTGTAATCAATGCAGTCATGGATGACGAAAAGCCTTTCTTTTCCTCTTCTTGATATGCTCGGTTATTTAGATAAATACGCATGCTCGTTTTTACACTGATAATCGTACGAGAGTCCTGTTTAACTCTTTAAAATTATATAGTTATTTTTCTTAATTTTATGAGTGTTAAACAAAATAACGCGCAGGCGCAGTTTATTTCATAAATACGCATGCGCATTAATAAAATGTTATGAGTCATCAGGAATTTTATAATTCAGTGAAGGTTTTTAGATGAAAGATGTATTTTTGTCCCATGCAAGTCCTGATAAAGAAAATATAGTTCGTCCTTTCGCAGAGAAGCTAGGAAAGCAAGGTATTTCTTATTGGCTTGACGAAGCTGAAATGATTTGGGGGGATAAGTTAGGAAAGAGTATTAACGCTGGTCTTGAAAAATCAAATTATATAATTGTATTTATAAGTGAACACTTTGTTGGAAGAAATTGGGCTGAAGCAGAATTGAGTTCAGCTTTAACCAGAGAGAATAGTGAGGGGAGAAATGTTGTCTTACCAATAGTGATAGGTAACCCAAATACAGTGCTCTCTTCCTACCCTCTTTTAAGAGATAAAATATACAAGAAATGGGACGACGGTATTGATTCTTGTATTGAATCTCTAAAAGACGTTATTTTTTCTTCTAAATTGAACAAAACTTTAGATGCAAGAGTGTATGGAACTGTTCATGATGTGAAAGTAAATCCTGGGCTAATTATTGAGCTTCTAGGTAAAATGAACTCTCACGCATGCTATCCTCCAGAATATTTTTTAGAAAGCCTGACAGAGAGTGGGCTGTTAGTTAAAGCATTTCCTGATAATAAGGGAATTGTCATAAATGGTAAATCCATACCCGAAGTAACACCAGATTTTGGAGAGGCAGCAATATGGTCTCTCGATGTAGCCAGCTGTTGCTGGGAAATATTAATGAAAAGGCCTTTTGAACATCAGTTTTTCGGTCGGGGAAAGCATTACAGGCATGTTGTTGCATCATTAAGGCATTATCTTTTGGGAGTTGAAATAGCTCAAGAATTTGAAAGGGATGGGCCAGGATAATTTAAATGTTATGCATATAACAAACCAAGGCAGCATCAGCCCTTCGGGCTGGACGAGCTATCGCGCACCGCTGCTTTGAGCGTTATACCCTCACCTCTTCCTAACCCCCAAACTCAACTCAAACCCACACGCGTCAGCATACTTAAGCAAGGTCAGCCAACTCGGGTTAGCGTTGCCTCGCTCCAATCGGCTGATGTTGCTTTTCTGCGTATGCATGCGCTCGGCAACTTGTTCTTGAGTCAAGCCTGCCTCAGTACGCATAGAAAGCAGCTGATCGATAAATGAGAATTCACTTTCCAAGCTTTGGTATTCGTCATGTACTTGAGGGTTTGAAAGTGCTTTTTGTTTAAGATTGTTTAGGCTCATTTAGATTGCACCTCTTTCTGTCTTTGTATGGCTATGGTTAGTTCTTTCTTAGGTGTCTTTTGGCTTTTTTTAACAAATGCATGCAACACGATTATTTCATTGCCTTTTAGATAACAGAACAAACCACGACCAATGCCTTCCTGAGCTTTTGCTCGTATTTCGAATAATCCATTGCCCATGGATTCTGTATGAGGCGGCCCTAAGTTCGCTCCATGGTTTTCCATGAGTTCTAAAAGCCGAATCATTCTAGCTTGTATTTTCGGAGGCATTGATAGGATTGAGTCTTCAACGCCATTGTAAAATTGTATGTTCCAATGCATGCTTCCCTCCATGGAAGTTATCTTTTATGATAACTGTGGTTGTCTGCTTTTTCAACAATGCACTTCTTACGCACACAAAAAAACCACGTCAGAGCAAACTCTGCCGTGGTTTTTTCACTTCTCCAACAACCCCTAAGCAGGCATTTGCTGTGTAATACAGTGCAGGTTGCCGCCACCGAGCAGGATATCCCTCGCTGGGATGCCTACCAGTACATAATCAGGAAAGGCTTTTTGTAGTACTTCTGCGGCGATTTGGTCTTTATCTGCGTCTAACAGCGGGTAAAATAGCGCCCCGTTACAGATTAGGAAGTTGGCATAGGAGCCGCCTAGGCGTTCACCGGCTTCCCGAGCCATGCGGTCTGGTTGTTTTAAGCCTGCGGCTTCGTCCGCTGTCATGTACAAAGGCCCCGGCATTGGGATGGGGTGGACTTTGATAGGACGGCCTTTTGCGTCCGTTTGCTCAGCCAGTACCTTTAAGGCGGCTTGGCTGATGGCGTATTGGGGATCGGTTGGGTCGTCACAGACGGTTAGGATGACTTCGCCGGGTTTCACCACATGCAGCAGGTTGTCGATATGGCCATTGGTTTCGTCGTTGAATAAGCCATGCTCTAGCCATATGACTTTTTCTACGTTGAGGTAGTCTTTGAGGTGTGCCTCGATGTCTTCCCGAGTTAAGTCAGGGTTGCGGCTGGGATGCAGTAAGCATTCTTCCGTGGTGTAGATGGTGCCTTCCCCATCGCTGTGGATGGAGCCGCCTTCGAGAATCAAGGGTGCGTCGTAGCGCTGTACGGCTTCGATCTCAGCAATGCGTGTGGCCACGGTTTCGTCATCGGACCAATCATCGTAAAGGCCATCCAACTTGCCCCCCCAAGCATTAAACCCCCAGTTCACTGCGCGCTTTTCCCCGTCAGCGCTCACGACCATGGTGGGGCCTATGTCCCGCATCCAAGCATCGTTGTACGCCATGGGAAAAATCTGTACCTGAGCCGGTAGCATGGCTCTCGCCTGTGTCTCATGTTCAGGTAATACCGCTACCTTGACCGTGACGTAGCCACTGAGGCGTTCCATAAAGTGGGCAAACGCCGCTTGGGCAGGCAGTGCCTGCTCCCGCCAGTTATCTGGGCGGGTTGGCCATGCGAGCCAAACGCTGGTTTGGGGAGCGTGTTCTCCGGGCATATGAAAGCCGTCTTGGCGAGGCGTCGAGGTCATGGGGTGTTGGCTCCTATTTTGTTTGTCCATCAAGGGTTTGCAGTACCCCATAGTGCTCTGGGCGGCGATCACGGAATAGCCCCCAAGCTTTACGTTGGGCGCGTACATGGTCAAGGTCAAAGGTGTGTAGCAAGATGCCTTGGCTGGTGCGGTCCGCTTGTTCGATCAGTTCGCCACGCTCGTCACAGATAAAGGATGACCCAAAGAAGGTCAGGGACAAGTCACGGTGCTGGGCAGACTCAGTGCCGATACGGTTCGACGCGATCACAGGTACTTGGTTCGCCGCCGCGTGGCCGCGCATGGTGTTGGTCCAGTGGGGCATGCTGTCCATCTCTGGCTGGCTTGGCTCGGAGCCAATGGCCGTTGGGAACAACAAGATGTCAGCCCCCATGAGTGCCATAGAGCGTGCCGTCTCTGGGAACCATTGATCCCAGCAAATACCTACGCCGATGCAGCCAAACTTGGTGTGCCACACTTTGAAGCCCGTATCCCCAGGGCTGAAGTAGTATTTTTCAAGGTAACCATCACTGTCTGGGATGTGGGTTTTGCGGTACACCCCTAACAGCTCGCCCCCTGCATCGATCATGGCAAGGGAGTTAAAACGTACTTGCCCCGCTTGTTCGTACCAGCTAAACGGCAGTACCACGTCTAGCTCTTTGGCTAATTGGGTAAAACGCTGAAACGCTGTGTTCTCGGCAAGGGTGGTGGCCAAGTCATGGTAGCCTTCGTGGATTTCGATACAAAAGTAAGGCGTTTCAAACAACTCTTGAATCAAGATCACCTGCGCACCTTGGGCAGCCGCATCACGAATCAAGTGTTCTGCGCGGTTTAGGTTGTCTTGTTGATCCCAAGTACAGTGCATTTGCGTTGCCGCCACCGTTACCTTTGACATGGTTTGTTCTCCAATGGTCTACCCTAATGGGCACGTTATCGTTATAGGTTGTTGTGAAGATAAAGCGATGTGCCCATGTTAGTGCGTCGAGAAAAAAACGATATACCCCCACGGGGATATGGTGGAAGAGCATGACGCTCAGTTAGTTTAGTGTCATAGCAATACGAATAGACGTCCGAAAAGGGAGTATCCATGAAAACCTACGAACAATGGCAAGCACTACGCAAAACGTTGAAATTGCCAACCGAGGCTTATATCAACGGCCAATACACGCCAGCACAAAGCGGCGAGACGTTTGCTTGCATTAACCCGACGGACGAAAGCGTGCTAGGTCATGTGGCCAGCTGTGATCAAGCGGATGTGGATCTGGCGGTTGCAGCGGCGTCTAAAGCGTTTAAGAGCGGTGATTGGTCCAACATGGCACCCGGTCAACGTAAACGCATCCTACAAAAATGGGCGGATTTGCTGGAACAACACCAAGACGAATTAGCCCTAACGGACACCCTAGACATGGGTAAGTCCATCTCTGAAATGGTGGGCATCGATGTGCCTGATTCCATTGACGCCTTACGCTGGTCAGCCGAGTGCATTGACAAGTTGTACGGCGAAATCGCACCAACCAAACCGAATAACCTTGCCCTGATCAGCCGTGAGCCGCTTGGGGTCGTCGCCATCATTACCCCGTGGAATTACCCACTGATGATGGTGATGTGGAAGATTTCACCAGCGCTTGCCGCTGGTAACAGCGTTATCTTGAAGCCATCGGAGAAGTCTCCCCTAAGCGCTTTGAGAATCGCCGAGTTAGCAACGCAAGCGGGGGTCCCAGATGGTGTATTCAACGTCCTCCCCGGTTTTGGTCACACTGCTGGTAAAGCCCTTGCGTTGCACCATGACATTGGCACTTTAGCCTTCACCGGATCTAGCCGCGTGGCGGGCATGCTGATGGAATACGCCGGTCAATCCAACATGAAACGTGTTTGGTTGGAAGCGGGCGGTAAATCCCCTTGTATCGTGTTTGACGATTGCAAAGACATCAAAGCGGCGGCGCAAGGGGCGGCCACGGCAATCTTCACTAACCAAGGGGAAGTGTGTATTGCCTGCTCCCGCTTGTACGTGCACAGCAAGGTGAAAGACGAGTTCATGGAAGCCCTATTGGAAGCGGCAAAAGCTTATGTGCCGGGTGATCCATTGGATCCAGCGACCAAAATGGGCCCGTTGGTAGACAAAGCTCAATTGGACACTGTGACACGCTTTATCGAAAGCGCCATCGCTGATGGGGCGACCTTAGCCCACGGCGGTGTGCCTGAATACCAAGAGGGTCAAGGCTTCTACGCTAAGCCGACTATCTTTACCGAGGCGGACCATTCCATGGAATTCGTCCGTGAGGAGATCTTCGGCCCAGTATTGGCTGTAATGACCTTTGAAACGGAAGAAGAAGCCATCGAGCTGGCGAACGATTCTAAATATGGCTTGGGTGCGTCCGTTTGGACCAATGACCTAGGCCGCGCCCACCGTGTGAGCCGTCTTTTAGAGTCTGGCATGGTATGGGTAAACACTTGGGGTGACGGGGATACCACAGTGCCATTTGGCGGTGTGAAAGCCTCCGGTAACGGTCGAGACAAGTCTTGGCACGCCCTAGAGAAATATACCGAAGTGAAAAACACCTGGATCAACTTGGCGTAATCGCCACAAGTCTGTTGATCCCAATTTAATTCTGGTGGGCAAGGCGTTCGTCTTGCCCCGATTTGATCCCACAGTTCGCGTACCCACTGGACGCCTACGTGTATTAGGAGAGCTTTTTTATGTCATCCCCTACTCATGCAAATTCTTACTACGCATTTTCAGCGAATGATAAAACGTTGCGCCCAACACTGACGGGTGAGCACCGCTGTGATGTATGTGTTGTGGGGGCAGGCTTCACAGGCATTTCCACTGCTCTGAGCCTTGCTGAAAAAGGTAAAAAAGTCATCGTTGTGGAAGGCAGCCGCATTGGTTTTGGCGCATCCGGTCGTAACGGCGGCCAGATCGTAAACAGCTTCAACCGCGACATTGATTACATCTTTAAAAACTACGGTGACGACATTGGTCACAAGATGGCGAAAATGGCCTTCGCTGGCTCCGAGCTTATCCGTCACCGCATTGAAAAGTACAACATCGACTGTGATCTCAAGCACGGCAACGTGTTTGCGGCCTGTAACCCTAAGCAATTTGAAGAGCTGAAAGCGAAAAAAGCCCTATGGGAATCCCATGGCCATGACGAGCTGGAGCTGCTGACAGCGTCTTCCATCCAAGATCATATCGGTTCAGACCGCTATGCAGGGGGGTTATTGGATCGCAAAGGGGGCCACATTCAGCCATTGAACCTAGTGCTTGGCCAAGCCAAAGCCTTTGAAGCGCTGGGCGGTCAGATTTTTGAAGATTCGGAAGTGGTGCGTCTTGAGCAAGGCGTTCCGGGCAAGGTAGTGACCAAACAAGGCACAGTCATCGCCGATAAGATCGTTGTGGCGGGTAACGCCTATGTGTTTGGCTTACTTCCAGAAGTAGAGAAAAAAGCCATGCCTTGTGGCACTCAGGTGATTGCCACTGAGCCATTGCCAGAGGACCTTCAAAAACAACTGCTTCCCACAGATCGCTGTGTCGAGGACTGTAACTACTTGCTGGATTATTACCGCCTATCCGGTGACGGTCGCCTAATTTATGGGGGCGGCACCACCTATGGCGCCCGTGATCCGGGTAAAATTGAATCCATCATTGTGCCTAAGATGTTGAAAACCTACCCCATGCTAAAAGATGTGAAAATCGACTTTGCTTGGACAGGTAACTTCTTACTGACCATGATGCGCATGCCTCAAGTGGGTAAAATCGGTGAGAACCTATACTACGCCCAAGGTTACTCCGGTCATGGTGTGACCAACTCTCACCTAATGGGTGAGATCCTGTCCGATGCCATTGATGGTGACACAGAGCGCTTTGACGTGTTTGCCAGCATGCCCCAGTACCAGTTCCCTGGTGGACGTATGTTGCGTGTGCCTTACACTGCCATTGGTGCGGCCTACTACAACCTGCGCGACCAGTTGGGAATCTAAGCCTGCTTTAGTCTGTGCATTTTAATTGCGCCCATCAGGTAAAAATAAAAAAGCCGCTTTCGAGCGGCTTTTTTATGTCTATTTCGTTCATTCCGGACGCCTTTAGGCGCGTTTAATCTGTTATACAAAGCGCTCTAAGGTGCTGTGTGGGACGATCCCTCGTTCTGCCAGTTGCGCCAGCAGGTGGTAGGTTTTGTCTCTTAGGGTGTCCCTCAAGAGGCGCATGTTAGGAGTAATGGTCTGTCGGCTTGGGCAAATCAACCAGAGCTCTGTGCTGGGTGTGGGATAGTCGAGCATTAATGGAGTTAAGCGCCGGGCCAATAAGTCATCCGCCACGTCTAAGGCTGATTTTAGAGCTAAGCCTTTTCCTGCCAAACACCAGCGCCGTACCATATCACCATCGTTGGCGGCGCGATTCGCCTTGGGTTTCACCTTATAAATGCGTTGATCGTCTTGAAAATGCCAGACATCGTTCAAGATGTCGCTTAGTTGGTAAAACAAGGCATTGTGTTCCATGACGTCATTAGGATGCTCAGGCGTTGGGTGCTGGGCAAGGTACTCAGGGCTGGCGCAGAGTAATCGGGGCACATTACAGATCTTAAACCCATACAAACTCTTGTCGCTGGGGGCACCATAGCGCACGGCCAAGTCTAGGGCATCTCGATAGAAGTCCATGTTGCTGTCGCTCAGATGTATGCGCACAGACAGTTTAGGATGGGCGTCCATCAGCTCGTCCAGCCACGGGGCAATCATGTTGCGGCCCAAGTCGGAGGCCACGGCTATCCGCAGCTGACCCGAAATGCGTTCTTCCTCAGCATTAAGTGACAATTTCGCTTGCTGCAGTTGTGCCAAGGCGTCAGCACATAGGGGTAAGTAGCGCTCTCCCGCGCTGGAGATGCGGAGTTGGCGGGTGGAGCGAATAAAGAGCTCTGCCCCTAGGGCGGCTTCCACCCGCTTGACCGCAGCGCTGGCGGTGGCCGGTTGCAAGTCGAGATGGGTGGCTGCGGCGGTAATGCTGCCCAGCTCTGCCACTTTTAACACCACTTCTAAGTCTTCGATTTGCATGTTTGTCTCGTTAGTTTATGGCGTATGTAATTGTGAATGAAATGTAGATTACCAAAAATATTTTGATAATGATTCAGTTTAGCGGCTGTTTTTCCCAAGTGGTGGCAGGGTTAGCATGGAGGTATTCATTTAAACAGGCTGTTGAAAAAGGTGTGAACCTGACAGCATAGGATTGAGAGGCTATCCATGTCCCATACCATTATTTCGGATCTAGAAAAACGCTACACCACCAAACATTACGATGCGTCCAAACGCATACCTGCCACGGATCTTGATGTGATTTACGAAGCCTTGCGCTTGTCTGCATCGTCCATTAACTCCCAGCCTTGGAAGTTTGTTGTCATCGAGAGCGAGGAAGCTAAGCAGCGCTTCCATGACTCCTTTGCGAATAAGTTTCAGTTTAACCAGAAGCACGCTAAGGCTGCGTCCCACATCATTTTGTTTGCCCACAAAACCCACTACACTCGTGATGACTACGCTAAGGTCGTGGATCAGCAAATCGCTGACGGCCGAGTGAAGCCTGAAAACCGCGAGCAAGCGTTTGGTAGTTTTGGCTTTGCGGAACTGAACACAGACGAACAGGGCAATACGGAGGCTTGGACAAAAGCGCAAACCTACTTGGCATTAGGCAATACCTTGCATGTATTGGCTCGTCTCGGCATTGATTCTACGTCCCTAGAAGGTGTGGACGCAGACTTGATCGGTGAGTTGTTTGCTGACGAATTAGAAGGCTATCGTTGCGATGTTGGCTTGGCTATGGGTTACCGTAGCGAGGAAGAGGATTACAACGCGACCTTGCCAAAATCGCGCTTGAGCAAAGAAAGTGTGATCACGGTTCTGTAACCGCTTATGGCATGTCTAAGATAGAGAGGCGACTAGTTTGCCTCTCTATCTAATGAATCCAAGTGATTGAGAAATAGCGTAAAAATCTCAGATTGGGTGGAAGTATCCAAGCGGGCGTGAATGTTTTTACGATGGACTTTTACAGTGCCAGCACTGATGCCTAATTCATTGGCAATGGATTTAGACGAATGCCCTCTTAGAAGTAGCCCCAACACTTCTTGCTCACGCCCTGTGAGTACCCCTTGGGCAAAGGTTTTCAGAGCATGCTTCAACGGTCCTGTGGTGGGCGCTCGCTCCACATATTCCCCTGATTGAGATAACCAGAATTGGTGAATCAAAGCTTCTAGCACCGGAAACACGGTTTTCAAATTATTCAGCTCGGTACGGCGTATCGATCCGACGGCCTTCTGCCGACCTAAGGACACGGCGCAGGTAGTGGTCTTGTCCAAGTCCACCAAGATATTAATCTCATCCACCAGATCAAAGTTGCGATAGCAAGTTTGGTAGTACTCGGTTTCTTCGAAGGAGTCTGGTGCCATATCCACAAGGCGATACACCCCCGGAGTGATGCCGTTTTGAATGGCGTTAAACACCGGGTCTAGCAAGTAGGCCTTGTTCAGATACATGCGCAGGGTCGCACTCTGTTCCGACGGGTCACTGGGGTAGATCAGAATGGGTTTGAGAGCCTTTTTGTAGGTCACCACTATGATGGTATCGAAATAACACAGATTGCTAAGAACACCCTCAAGCGCACTCGGAAAGCTGGGTACGCGAATATGGCTGCTCAGATGGCCAATGTCTTTCATGAGCTCTGGAAGCGATAACTGCCCGCGAAGGGTGCTTCTCTGCATTATTTTGAGTCCTCTTTTTGCGCAGCCTTGCGAAAACCAGTCCATAAGTGTGCATTCGGGGTTACTTTAAAACAAATGCGTACCGGAAAAGCAAATCGCAGGCCAAGTCATTATGTCGGTCAACAGTGATTAACTCGACTCATTACTCGGTTTTATACTTTTAACTAAGTGATTTAGAAATCGCTGAAATAAAATAAAATTCCTTCGACTTTTTTCTTCATCTTGTAGTAAAACTAAACCCATAACCCGAAAGATGTTTCGGCTTATGGTGATTAATTGATCGAAACCCTCCATTCCAATTAGAAAAATATCCATTTATATCAGAGTGATAACGTCATTCTCGATAGGTTTTTTCGATCTGTTTGAGTAATAAGTAAACAATTTCCATTGTTCTTGCATATACCCACTCGGGGATAGTTACTCGCATCATTCGCTCGGGTTAAGGTGATTTGTATCGAGAGGAGTTGGACTTTAATCGCGCCACAGCACATAACAAATCGAAAGAAAGCTCGATTATAAAAATGCTGAATAACTCTCTCGCAGTAGAACTAATTTCAAAAGAGAACTTTCTATGTCGGATATGTACCAAGGGAACAATGAATTTGATCTGTTTATTACGGATCTAAATGGCAACCTGCGTGGTAAACGCATCCCTTCCAGTGGTTTAAAAAGTGTGATGACTCAAGGGGTCAAGTTACCTCATTCGGTCATCGGGTTTGATCACTGGGGGGACGACGTTCTCGACAATGGGATGGTCTTTGAAACCGGTGACAGTGATGGTATCTGCTTGCCAGTTCACCCTCAGCCGATCCCAGTGCCATGGGCAGAATCCGCCCGCGACCAGATTTTGGCGATGATGTTTAACGCCGATGGTACGCCATTCTACCCTGACCCTCGCCAAGTACTGACCCGCATAGTGAAGCGCTTTAAAGAGTTGGGTTACACCCCAGTGGTGGCAACCGAGCTGGAATTTTACCTATTAGACGGTACCTCTGAAGCCCAACGTCGCCCTTCTCCACCGGTGATCGTAGACGGTAACGGCTGTCGTCTGAGCAAAACCGACTGTTACTCCATTGAAGAAATGGACGGCCTAGAAGGCTTCTTCGCTGAAGTCCGTCATGCCTGTGAAGCGCAAGGTATCCCAGCAGATACCATCATTTCAGAATTAGGCCCCGGCCAATTTGAGATCAACATGAAGCACACGGATGACGCGGTGCAGGCTGCCGATCATGCGATCATGTTTAAGCGTTTGATTAAGGGCGTTGCCCGTCAGCATGACTTTGGTGCGACCTTCATGGCGAAGCCTTATGCGGACAAAAGTGGTAACGGCTTCCACGTGCACTTCAGCCTGTTAGACGAAGACGGTAAAAACGTCTTTGATAACGGCACAGAGGAAGGCTCAAACATCCTACAACAAGCGGTGGCGGGCTGTTTGAACCACATGGCGGACTCCATGTTGGTGTTTGCGCCCCACATGAACTCTTACCGCCGTTTCCAAACCGGTGCCCACGCGCCGACCTTCGCAAGCTGGGGCTATGAAAACCGTACGGTGGCCGTTCGTATCCCAGAAAGCGAAAACATTGCTCGACGTATTGAGCACCGTGTTGCGGGGGCGGATGCGAATCCTTACTTGGTGCTTGCAGCGGTATTGGGTGCGGCACTTCATGGCATTGAGGCGAAGATGTCGCCACCACAGCCGATCGAAGGGGACGCTTATGCTATGTCTGAGCGTTTTGAGCCGCTTCCAAATCGTTGGGAATTGGCCACGGAAAGCTTCGCAGACAGCAGCTTCTTACGAGAATACCTTGGGGAAGAGTTTGTACGGGTCTTTGGTGCCGCGAAAGAACAAGAGCAATTAAAAATTCATGGCCGTATTTCCAATGTGGAATACGAAGCCTACTTATAAGAGGCGCTCTGCGCTGATAAAAAACATAGCCCTTTAGAGGCTTTTAAAACACATCACAACTGGAATACCGACTTAGGTTGGTGGCAATGGGAGAACATTAAATGAAACGTAACGCATTGAGTTTACTAGTAGCGGGCGCTGTATCGAGCTTTGCAATGAGCAGTCATGCGGAAGATGTCCTAAACATCTATAACTGGTCTGATTACATGGCGCCGGGTGCGTTAGAGCAATTCACCAAAGAGACCGGCATCAAGGTGAACTATGATGTGTACGACAGCAACGAGGTGCTAGAAGCCAAGTTGATGGCAGGTGGCTCTGGCTACGATGTGGTGATGCCTTCCAACTCCTTCTTTGAACGCCAAGTGAT
Organism: Marinomonas vaga; assembly: GCF_055388305.1. NCBI lineage: Bacteria > Pseudomonadati > Pseudomonadota > Gammaproteobacteria > Oceanospirillales > Oceanospirillaceae > Marinomonas > Marinomonas vaga. The sequence goes on along the minus strand of NZ_AP043903.1, from coordinate 1,102,861 downwards.
GGCAGGGGTGTACCAAAAAGTCGATAAGTCTAAGTTGAGCAACTACGGCAACCTAGATCAAACCCTTGCAAAACAAATTGAAAAGCACGATGCGGGCAACCAGCACAACATCCCATATGCTTGGGGCACGATCGGCATCGGCTACAACACAGCGATGATCGAAGAGCGTCTAGGCACCTCAGAAATCGACTCTTGGGATGTACTGTTTGATCCAAGCGTTGCCGCTAAGCTTGAAGACTGTGGCATTGCCGTATTGGACTCTCCTGCTGAGATGATGTCAGTGGTGAATAACTACCGTGGCGTGGATCCGAACTCAGAAGACAAAGGCGAGCTTGAAGCCTCTACCAAGCTGATGTCTGGCACCCGTGACAACATCAAATACTTCCACTCCAGTAAGTACATTTCTGATCTGGCTAACGGTGACGTGTGTGTGGCCATCGGTTACAACGGTGACATCCTCCAATCCCAAAGCCGTGCAGAAGAAGCTGGCCAAGGGGTAGACATCAACTTTGTGATCCCAAAAGAAGGCACCTTGGTGTGGTTTGACTTGATGGCGATCCCTGCGGATGCTCCTCACCCTGAAGCGGCCCACAAGTTCATCGACTTCATCTTGAAGCCAGAGATTGCTGCGGCCATTTCTAACTACGTTTACTACGCTGTGCCAAACACCGCAGCAGAGCCATTGTTAGACGAAGAAGTGTCTAGCAACAAAGGCGTATACCCAACTCAAGAAGTGAAAGAGAAGCTTTACGTGCAAGTGGCCCACACGGCACGCTTTGACCGCTCTCTGACGCGTGCTTGGACCAACATTAAGACGGGGCGCTAAGCACCCTCGACCGCGCTTTGGCGGCACACCATGGGGTGTGCCGCCCTCCTCGAATATTTTCTGCTGACAGGTGGGTTATGTCTGCTTTTTCTCTTTCTGCTCAAGCGTCGTCTCAGGCCAAACCAATTTGGCGTCAGGCGGATGCGGAACCGTTTGTTCAAATCGAACAAATTAACAAGCAATTCGGCGATTTTACCGCCGTAAACAATGTTTCTTTAGACATTTACAAGAACGAGCTGTTTTGCCTATTGGGCGGATCTGGCTCCGGTAAAAGTACCCTTTTGCGTATGTTGGCAGGGTTTGAAGCACCCACTTCCGGTCGCATCTTAATCGATGGCGTGGACATGTCCAACACACCACCTTGGGAACGTCCCGTGAACATGATGTTCCAGTCCTATGCCTTGTTTCCTCACCTAAGTGTGGAAGCCAATGTGGCATTTGGTTTGAAGCGTGAAGGCTTGCCAAGTGGTGAGGTTGCCAAGCGTGTGGCCGACATCCTTGATATGGTTCAGCTGGGCCATCTGGCTCGCCGTAAACCTCATATGCTGTCCGGTGGACAACGTCAACGTGTGGCGCTGGCCCGCTCTTTGGTCAAACAGCCGAAGTTGCTGCTACTGGACGAGCCTCTTGGGGCGCTGGATAAAAAGCTCCGGGAAGAAACACAATTTGAGTTGATGCGTCTGCAAGACGAGCTAGGCATTACTTTCGTTGTGGTTACCCATGACCAAGAAGAAGCCATGACCTTGGCGACGCGGATTGGTGTGATGAATAACGGCGTCATCGTACAGACCGCCGAACCCCATGAAGTTTACGAATACCCTAACAACCGCTTTGTGGCAGAGTTCATTGGTAACGTGAACTTGTTTGATGGCACTGTGGTGGCCGATGAGCGTGACAGTGCGTCCATCCATTGCCCAGATACAGAAGGCTTGGTGTACCTAGATCACGGCATTAGCTGTGCGCCGAACCAAAACGTCAGTGTGGCGATCCGCCCAGAGAAGATCCGCATTAGCCGTGATGCCTTTGATGCGCCGCATAACGTGGCCAGCGGTATCATTACAGAAGTGGCCTACATGGGCAGCCAGTCCATTTACAAGGTGCGCCTACCTTCTGGTAAAGAAATCCGCATTACTCAACCAAACGTCCAGCGTGATACCGGTGACCGCCTTACTTGGGACGACCAAGTGCATCTAGCTTGGGACCCAGACAGCAGCGTGGTGTTAACTTCATGATGTCTTCAACCTCCAACTCGTCTCGCATCACCGTGTTACAGCGGCTACAGGCGTTGCGCTTGGGTCGTTGGATGGTGATTTTGGTGCCCATGCTGTGGCTGGCGGCGTTTTTCTTCATTCCGTTCTTGGTGGTGTTTAAGATCTCTTTGTCTGAGGCAATGATCGCCGTACCGCCCTATTCGCCTTTGTTTGAATGGGACCCAAGCAACGCCTACGCCACCTTAAAAGTCACCTTTGGTAACTACTTATTTTTGTTTGAGTCGCGCTTTTACTTGGATGCTTACTTAAGCTCTTTGCGCATTGCGGCGATCTCTACCTTCTTTACCTTGATCATTGGTTTTCCCATTGCGTACTTGATTGCCCGCAGCGGTCCGACCATGCGTACGGTGTTGTTATCTTTAGTGATTTTACCGTTTTGGACGTCTTTCCTACTGCGTGTTTATGCGTGGATGGCGTTGTTGAAAAAGAACGGTTTAGTCAACGAAGTGCTGATGTCTATTGGACTTATCGACCAGCCTTTGCAGATTTTGCAAACGGACTTCGCGGTTTATTTGGGCATCGTCTACACCTACTTGCCGTTTATGATTCTGCCCCTGTATACGACCCTAGAAAAAATGGATATGAGCCTTGTGGAAGCGGCCCTTGATTTGGGTGCGAAGCCTTGGCGTGCCTTCTGTCTCGTGACCTTGCCATTGGCGAAGCCGGGCATTATTGCAGGCTGTCTGCTGGTGTTTATCCCTGCAGTGGGTGAATACGTGATCCCAGCCCTACTTGGTGGCTCTGATACCCTGATGATTGGTCGTGTGCTCTGGGATGAGTTCTTCCTAAACCGTGATTGGCCGTTGGCGTCAGCGGTGGCGATCATCATGCTGATTGTTTTGGTGGGACCGATTATGTTCATGCGTAATGGCAATAAGGAGGCCTTATGAAGAAGGGAAATTCCCTCGCCCTAAAAGCCAGCGCAGGCTTTGGCTTCTTGTTTTTATATGCGCCCATTATTGCGCTGATCGTTTACAGCTTTAACGAATCCAAACTGGTGACGGTTTGGGGGGGCTGGTCGTTAAAGTGGTATGTTGAGCTGTTTCAAAACGAACAGATCATGAATGCGGCTTGGGTGAGCTTAAAAATTGCCTTTATCAGTGCCACCTTAGCGGCGGTATTGGGCACCTTGGCAGGTTTTGTCCTGAGCCGTATGGGACGCTTCCGTGGCAAAACCATTATGGCAGGTTGGGTAACAGCGCCTCTGGTGATGCCAGAAGTGATTACTGGTTTGTCCCTATTGCTGCTGTTTGTTGCTATGGAAAGCCTCTTCGGCTGGCCAGCAGGTCGTGGCACCACCACTATTGTGATTGCCCATACCACCTTCTGTCTCGCCTACGTGGCGGTGGTCGTGCAATCGCGCCTGTCGTCCTTGGATGAAACCTTAGAAGAAGCGGCCATGGACCTAGGGGCTAAACCGGTGTCCTTGTTCTTCTTGATCACCTTACCCTTGATTGCACCCGCCATATTGTCTGGTTGGTTGTTGTCGTTTACCTTATCGCTGGATGATCTGGTGATCGCCAGCTTTGTCTCTGGGCCAGGCAACTCCACTTTGCCTATGGTGATCTTCTCGAAAGTGCGCCTAGGGGTGACGCCTGAGATCAATGCTCTAGCCACCTTGATGATCTTGGCGGTATCCATTGCTGTCATCGCGGCGATTGTCATCATGCGCCGTCAAAACCGTTTCCATGGGCCGTGATCGGCCCATTGTTAGAAGGAAGAAGTAAATGAAGATTGGTATTCTTGCGGCAGGTATTACTCCGGATGCATTGCGCTCCCAGTACCCAACCTATGGCGAGATGTTTGCCCAGCAGATCGGCGCCTTAGAGCCTGAGTTGTCGTTTGAAATTTTCGATGTGCGCTTGGATGAGTTCCCAGAGAGCACCCAAGCCTGCGATGGCTGGTTGATCACGGGTTCCAAATCCGATGCCTACGGGGACGACCCATGGATCATTAAGCTGTGCGACTTCATTCGTGAAGTGGATGCTAACGGACAAGTGTTGGTGGGTATCTGCTTTGGTCATCAGGTCATTGCCCGTGCCTTGGGTGGTCGAGTGGCGAAGTTTGATGGCGGTTGGGGCGTTGGGGTTCACCATTACCAAGTGGTGGAAGACATCCCTACCTTACCAGCGGTGAAAGACATTGCTTTTTGTGCTTTTCACCAAGACCAAGTGCTTGAAAAACCAGCCAAAATGACGACTTTCCTAACCAGCAATTTCTGCCAGCATGCGGGACTGATTTACCAAGATCGTATTCTGACCTTCCAAGGACACCCTGAGTTTTCCAAGGTTTACGAGAACGAGCTAATCGACCTATATGATGGGGTGACCTTGCCCCCTGACGTGGCTGAAAAAGCTCGCCAAAGCGTGGCCCAAGAAACCATTCACAACCAGTCTTTAATGGCTTGGATTGGCCAATTCCTCAAAGCCCGCGCCTAGGGCTTTGAATCCGCTCCCACATTAAGTCTGATGCGGCTGATAGGCGGCTGTTGTGGGAGCTGAATCCTTTCATTGATCCTAAACATCCCTACCTCTATTATCGATGGCCATTAGCAATGGTTTTAAGTAGGTGGATGATGGTGTTGTTTTTTCCGGCTCAGCAGGCGCTTGATTGCTTGAGTGATAGCGGTCGCATTCTGGGTAAGATTGAGTTTGATGGGGTGTCCGATACGTATGTATTTGCTCCACAGGATGCGTCCGTTCCTTTGACCGATGCTGAGGCGTCTAGCATTGCTGCAAAACTGGCGAACTTATCCGCGGGGCATGCTTCCATTGCCATGCAGGACGATGATTAGGGGTGAGTCGCTCTTTGTTAAGTGAAGACAAAAAAAGCCAGCTAAAGTCGCTGGCTTTTTTGGTTGCGTGGGACGGTTACACTTTGAAGCGATCCAAGATGTCTTTCTGTGATTCCGTATGGGAACGCTGTTTTGCCATGGCGTCACTGGAGTCTTGGGCCAGCTCGACCACGGATGTGGACAGGGTTTTGATCTTCACAGCATTTTGATTGATCTCTTCTGCCACATGGCTTTGCTCTTGTGCCGCGGAGGCAATTTGCGCATTCATATCGCTGATTTGTTCGATCGATTGACGAATACGGTCTAGGGCAGCATCGGCTTGTTGGGCATTTTCGACGGCTTTTACAGCCGTATTGCGGCTCTCTGTCATGGCATGGGACACAGCCGCTGAGCCATTTTGTAGTTGCTCAATCATGCCGCGGATTTCGGTAGTCGATTCTTGGGTTCGTTGGGCAAGGGTACGCACTTCATCTGCCACCACGGCGAAGCCGCGACCAGATTCGCCTGCACGAGCCGCTTCAATGGCTGCGTTCAAGGCGAGCAGGTTGGTTTGGTCTGCGATTTCGTTGATGACCGCAAGAATCGTCTCGATGTTACTGGTGGCGTGCTCTAGGCCTTTCACTTGCTCCACAGCTTGATCGATTCGATCAGATAGGGCATCAATCGATTTAGCGGTCTCGCTGACCACAGAAGAGCCCTCAATGGTTGTGCGGTCTACTTCGTTGGCGGATTCCGACGCCCGTTGTGCATTCTCAGCCACTTCGTTAGAAGCCAAGGACATTTCATGGATCGCAGTGGCGAGCATTTCCAACTCTTTTAGTTGGTCTTCCATGGCTTGAGAGGATTGGCGTGAGCTGCTGACGGTTTGTGCGCCGCTGGCGGCCACTTCATCTCCCAGTAGTTTTAGGTGCGTAATGCGCTCCTGCAAACTGGCAGCAAATTGATTGAAGCCGTTGGCCAGTTCCGCAAACTCCGGTGTATTGCTTGGGGTAATGCGTTTTGTCAGGTCGCCTCTACCCGTGGCAACGTCTTGAATGGCAGCATTCAGCTCCCCAAGAGGACGCAATAGGGTTTTGATCAGTAGGGTCATAACAATCACGCTGATGAGAATGCCTAGTACGCCAAAAATAATCGCATTGGTGCGCAGTTTGGCGATCGCTGAGAAGGCTTTATCTTCATCTACGACAGCGATGACGTACCAGTTTTGGCTTGGCTCACGGGTAATACTGACGAGGCTGTTATCACCATTCAGTTTAAGTTGTTGCAGGCCTTCTTTTAGGGACACCGAAGGCAGTACTTCAGAGAAGTTTTTGCCGTTACTGTCTGCGTTAGGATGCGCAATGACTTGGCCTTGGTCTGTCACGAGAAACAGGTAGCCCGCATCGAAAATATTCACAGAGTTGGCTAGCTCTGATAGCCCGCCTAGCTCTAAGTCATAGAACATGGCGCCCACAAACCGATTGCCTTCCATGACGGGGTTACCGATGGAGATAATGGTTTGCTTGGTGGAGACATCCACATAAGGTGCTGTGAAAATTTGCGTGCGTTCACGTTTGGCATCCATGTACCAAGGGCGCTTACGTGGGTCGTAGCTCGCGTCAGGCTCCCAGCCATCATCGTTTTCTACCACAACCGCATCGGATTCATACCCTAGTCCGATGGCTAGGAAGCTGTTCTTAATGGCTGGTTGTTCCAGCAATTGTTTGACGTAAGTTCGGTCATTAGGATTGAGTTCAATGCTTTCTGTCATGCTTTGCGCCAAGGCGCTTTTGTTGGACAGTTCTGCGCTGATTGTATTCCCTACCCCGACAACCATTTCCTTCAGGCTGACTTTGACTAAACCTTCGACTTCTGACCGCACAGTGAGTAACTGTTGGACGCTCAGTAAACCAACGGTCAAGGCTAACAATAGCGATGACGTCGCAACGACTTTATGACTAAAACGCATGGAGGCTCCACAAATGGAAAGTGCTGATTATTAGGAAATTTTATCATGCCCGTAGGGGAATTATTAGTATAGTAGGAATTACTAATTTAAAATAAAAAACCTTCATTTCAGTACCATTAATCTGCAAGGGTTCGATGTCTGAGATATGCTTACCTCACCTCTACTGAGGTTTCAAATTTGTCCCGTTTCATGGAAATCAAGGTGCGAAATTTGCGCACGTTGGGATGGCTGTAGAGTAGCCTATCGCAAAGTGTTTCGTAGGCTTCCATGTCTTTCACCATGACGATCAGGACGAAATCGACCTCACCTGTCACTTGGTAACTTTGTTTCACTTCTGGGGTGGCTTGAACCTTTTTAGCGAAGTCCTGAAACAGCTGCTTGTGATCCCGTTCCATAAAGACTTCCACCACCATGTGCAGCATAGAGCCAAGCTTCTGAGGGGCCACTAGGGCTACTTGGCGTGTGATATAGCCTTCTTCTGTTAGGCGTTTGACCCGTTTTAGGCAGGCCGGGGGAGACAGACCCACTTGTTCCGACAGTTGCACATTGGTCACGCTGCAATCTGCTTGCAGTAACGTCAAAATGTTTCGGTCGATGCGATCTAATTCTGTCATGGTTAATTTAATTTTGTTTGATAGTGAATAAACAAATTATATGAAAAGAATTGAGTTTTAAATATGACATTATTTTTCGTCAACCTTCTAGAATAGACGCTTCAATCAGCTCATAGAAATAGGCCAGTTATGATGTCGTTAGTAAAGGAAGTGGGAGCCTTAGGGAAGCAAGCCGCCAGCGTGTATTGGCTGCTGTTAAAGGTGATGGTGCCAGCCCTATTGATCGTGAAGGTGCTGGAAATGGTGGGCGGCGTGACTTTATTAGGGCATGTGTTGTCACCTGTGATGCAGGTGGTGGGCTTGCCCGATGATTTGGGCATTGTGCTGGCGACCATGATGCTGACCAATATCTACACGGGCATGTTGGTGTTTTTTAATTTGGGTTTGTCTGAGCCTCTTAGTGTGGCGCAAGTGACCGTGCTGGGGGCGATGACCCTGCTAGCGCATTCGCTACCCGTAGAAGGCGCGGTGGCCAAGCGTATGGGTGTGAGTTGGCGTGTCACCATTGCTTTAAGGTTTGGTGGTGCTTTGGTTCTCGGTGGTTTACTCAATCTGGTGTACAGCCAGTTTCAATGGCTACAGCAACCGTCTCAGATGCTATGGCAGCCAACGGCCGCGGTCGATGATAGCTTTGTTGGATGGGGCATCAGCCAGATCAAAACCTTAGCGTATATCTACTTTGTGATTTTCGCCTTGATGAGCTTATTGCGCTTGCTACGTGCCTTGGGCATTGAGCGTTTAATCCATACCTTGCTATTCCCCATTTTGCGCATGTTGGGGATTGGTAAATCGGCGGCCAATGTTGCTGTGATCGGGGTGGTGTTAGGTCTGACCTTTGGCGCGGGTTTATTGATCAAGGAAGCAGAGTCCGGTCGCCTTAGCCGCAAAGATATCTTTTTAACCATGGGCTTTTTGGGCCTGTGTCACAGCATCATAGAAGACACCATGTTGATCCTACTGCTGGGGGCTGATCTGTCCGGTATCCTTTGGGCGCGTTTTGTCTTTGCCTTAGTAGTGATCGGGATCTTGGCCCGTTGGTCCTATCTACAGCGCCGTTTGGAGGAGCAACCCAAAGAAACGCCAGTTCTTTAATAGGCTTAAATGTTTCTCAAACCATAATCCGCGGTGAGCCAGTCCAACGGGTGCCGCGGTGATCACAGAACTGTCACACGCCGGTCAAAAATTTGTTACAGGTTAGTCATATACGATCAGTAGTCTGCTCCGAACTTTTTTAATTAACTTAATGATCGGAGATGTCATGAATTCGCAGAAGATTGGTTGGGCGTTAAAACCCGTGGCGTTAGGGCTAGCAATGGCAGCACTGGTTGGCTGTGAATCGAATAGCTCTTCCTCTTCTTCTAGTACCGCTACACAGGTTGTGTCAGGCATTGAGCGTATCGGGCGCTCTGACAGTCGTGGTTTTGATGAAAGTGCGGCAGAGATCGTAGCGTTTGACAAATCTCGTCAGCGTATTTTCACCGTGAACGCGAACATCGGCCAAGTGGATGTGTTTGATGCATCGGATATGACGAACCTGCGATTGACTCAAACCCTAGACGTTCAATCCATGGTGGTGTCTGCGAAAGCTGCTATCCGCAGCACCTCGCAAGTAGGAGCGGCAAACAGCATCGCGGTACACGAAGACCTGGCTGCGGTTGCAGTGGAAGCGGGCACTAAAACGGATGCGGGTTGGGTCGTCTTCCTCGATCTTACGGATCTTTCTGTGGCCAGTGTGGTGGACTCTGGGTCTTTACCAGACATGGTGACCTTTACCCCAGATGGTCGCCACGCTGTAGTGGCGGTTGAAGGGGAGCCAACGGATTACCAAATGGACCCAGAAGGTCGTGTGGACATCATTGATACTACTGATTTCACCTTGTCCTCTGCGACCTTTGAAGAGTTTAATGTGGGCGGAACGCGTCACCATGAGCTACCAAAGGATGTGCGAGTGTTTGGCACCATTGTGGACGCTAATGGCAAAGCCGTTCGTCCAAGCACGGTTGCAGAAGACTTAGAGCCTGAATACGTTGCGGTGTCAGCAGACTCCAAAACCGCCTACGTGAGCATGCAAGAAGCGAACGCCGTAGCTGTGGTGGACATTGATACCGCGACCGTGTCTAAAATCTTCGCATTAGGTTTTAAAGATCACAATGTCTCCGGTAACGGCTTTGATGCCAGCGATAAGGACGACAAGGTAAACATTGCTAATTGGCCTGTCTATGGCATGTATCAGCCGGATTCCATTGCAACCTACACGATAGGCGGCAAGGATTATTTTGTGACGGCAAACGAAGGGGATTCCCGTGCGGATTGGGGCACAGAACAGACGGATGGTTCAGTCGATTTTGCAGGAGACCCTCTTAACCTAAACATGGAAGAATTCCGTGTGGAAGACCTTACCCTTGATGCGACCGCCTTCCCCAATGCTGCAACATTGCAAACAGACGATGCCATTGGTCGTTTGAAAGTGACTTCCAAGCTTGGTGACACAGACAATGATGGGGCGTTCGAAGCTCTGTATGTGTACGGTGCACGCTCTTTCTCAATCTGGGATGCGGAAGATGGCACCCTGGTATTTGATTCTGGGGATCAGTTTGAACAGATCACCGCCCAGCGTTACGGCATTAACTTCAATAATGACAATGGGGAACACGACCCAGACGGCCGCAGTGACGCCAAAGGCCCAGAGCCAGAAGCTATTACCGTGGGTGAAATCGATGGCAAGCATTACGCTTTCATCGGTTTAGAGCGTATGGGTGGCATCATGATGTATGACATCACCACTCCGAGTGCGCCGATCTTTGTGAATTATGTTAATGATCGTGACCTAACTCTGGACCCTGCAGAAGTGGGTGCCGCAGCAGGAGACCTTGGGCCTGAGGGCTTTAAGTTTGTCTCTGCCAGCGACAGCTCAAATGGCAAGCCTCTATTGATCGTGGGTAATGAAGTGAGCGGTACGACCTCTGTTTACGAGATTAAATAGCCCGATAAAACGCTGCTTGAGTACAAACAGCCTTTTAACATTAAGCCGCCCAACTGAGTTGGGCGGCTTTTTTAGTACCAAAATTGGCTAAGAAGCCGATTTAATCAACCTTTTCGATCAGTACTGATCGCATTTATCGATTTCAAATGTGAATGCGAAAAATTTAAAAAGCACGTTTTTGTCTGTGACTTGGCTGTTTTTCTAAACGATTATGTTAGAGAAATGGCTTTCAAACCTCTCTAATGCCCCTCGAAATCGTGTTGACTGAGTACAGTTTTGAGCAATTTTTGAAATAACGTCGAAATGCGTCAGCTTTTATTAAGTACATGCAACTTTCCTAGGGAATTGGCCAGTTAGTGTACATTTTTTGTGCTTGATGAAAGAACTTTGAAACGGACTTTTGAGCTCTTTTGTTATCTCAAAAAGCCTCTAATATTGAATCCATCGAAACGCGAAACACAACGCATTTAAAAATTTCAAAACCCTTAGGAGGTTTACCATGAAAAAGCTAACTTCAATTGCACTATCTACTCTAGCAATCGCTGGTCTATCAACTTCTGCTTTTGCTAATGACAATAATGCATCCGAAGATCTACGCGAAGCCAAAGCAGGTTACGAAGCACTGTCAACTCAGCTTGAAACAATGGGCTACCAAGCAGACGAGGTAACCTTTGACCACGCAATGACCTTCTCTCAAAAAGAAGCGGTATACAACGAGAAAACTAGCGAGCTACAAGACGAGTTCAACCGTCTAAACTCTGCTAACTAATCATTAGGTATTGAGGCTAGGGTTTAATCCCAGCTCATTCTGAAATGATTCCCCAGAAAGCCCTGGTCGAAAGACTGGGGCTTTCTGCGTTTGAAAAGGTAAAAGTATTGATGAGCATGGAAGAGAGCCATCAAACCAGCGCCCAAAACGCTTCCACAAGCGGGTTTTTCAAGCTCTTCTTCAGCGTAAACAAGCCAATGTCATAGGGCTCTAGCTCAGGTTGCACATCTAGGATCTGCACCCGATCCATCAGCGGGCTGTTGTCGAGTACGATTTTCGGCACCACACCAATCCCAAATCCCAAGCTCACCATACTCACGATGGCCTCGTTACCCGCCACTTGGGCGTAGATATTGGGGGTGATGTTCTTGTCGTTAAACCAGTCATCCACTCGAATCCGTGAAACCCCTCCTTCAGACAGAATCATGGGCACCCGCTCCCAGTCGCTAATAGAAGCTGGGGAGGTAGTGGGAACGTTGGGTTGTTGTTCCACAGGAGCAATAAAGACTAATGGGGATTTGGTGATCGGGGTGAAGGCCAATCCCTTGTGCATGGACACGGGGCGGGCGGCGATGGTGATTTCTTCGACTCCGTCTAGTATGCGCGTAATGGCTTTGTCTGGATCGCCGGTGTGGAGCTTGATCTCGATGTGGGGATGCACTTGGCGAAAGCGGTTGAGCAGTTCAAATAAGAAGCTGTAGCTGGCGGTCACTGAGCAGTAAATGCTGATCTCACCACTGAGCTGACCTGAGTTGTCGGTTAATTCGTGGCGAATCAAGTTCCACTGGCTGCTGGTTTCTCGAGCGTACTTTAAAAATCGCTGGCCTTCTTTGGTAAGGGCGACGGTACGATTGTCCCGATTAAATAGGGGCACACCCACTTCTTCCTCCAAATGGCGGATGTTGCGGGACAGGGCGGAGATGCTGATATTGCAGTCTTCACTGGCACGGCCAAAGTGCAAACTGTCCGCTAAGGCGAGGAAATGTTTTAGGGTTTTGATGTTCATTGTTCAAGCATAACCCTGTTTTGCAAAAAATGGGACGTTATATTGCAAATATATCAATTTACGAAAGATTCCTTGGGGTATACATTTACTCCCACTCGCAGGATACATCGTTTTAGATGTGTGGCTGTGTCACCCATTTTTAATATCGGCATGTTTTGATGTCGGTACTTTAATCATAAAAATTTAGGATGTGTTAACCATGGCTAACTACTTCAATACTTTGCCGCTACGTGAGCAACTAGCTCAACTAGCAAAATGTCGTTTTATGGATAGTTCAGAATTTGCTGATGGCGTAGAAGCGCTTAAAGGCAAAAAAATGGTAGTAGTAGGTTGTGGTGCACAAGGTCTTAACCAAGGTCTTAACCTACGTGACTCTGGTCTAGACGTGTCTTACGCGCTACGTCCTGAAGCAATCGAGCAGAAGCGTCAGTCTTGGAAAAACGCAACTGAAAACGGCTTCATTGTTGGTACTTACGAAGACCTAATCCCAACGGCTGACGTGGTTCTTAACCTGACTCCAGATAAGCAGCACACTTCTGTAGTGAAAGCGGTTATGCCTCTTATGAAAGAAGGCGCTTGCCTATCTTACTCTCACGGTTTCAACATCGTTGAAGAAGGCATGCAAATCCGTGACGACCTAACAGTAATCATGGTTGCTCCTAAGTGTCCTGGTTCTGAAGTACGTGCTGAATACGTTCGTGGCTTCGGTGTTCCAACACTTATCGCTGTTCACGAAGACAACGATCCTAAAGGCGAAGGTCTTGCACTAGCAAAAGCTTACGCAGTAGGTACTGGCGGCCACAAAGCAGGCGTTCTAATGTCTTCTTTCATCGCGGAAGTTAAGTCTGACTTGATGGGTGAGCAAACGATCCTTTGTGGTATGTTGCAAACAGGTTCTATCCTTTGCTTCGACAAAATGGTTGAAGAAGGCATCGACGCAGGTTACGCATCTAAGTTGATCCAGTACGGCTGGGAAACTATCACTGAAGCATTGAAATACGGCGGCGTGACAAACATGCTAGATCGTCTTTCTAACCCAGCTAAGATCAAAGCATTCGATCTTTCTGAAGAATTGAAAGTGATCATGCGCCCTCTATACAACAAGCACCAAGATGACATCATCGACGGTACTTTCTCTCGCGTGATGATGGAAGACTGGGCGAACGATGACAAAAACTTGCTTCAATGGCGTGCAGACACTGCTGAAACCAACTTCGAGAAAACACCTGCTGGTGACGTAGAAATCTCTGAGCAAGAGTTCTTCGACAACGGTATCTTGATGGTAGCAATGGTTAAAGCGGGCGTTGAGCTAGCATTCGAAACAATGACTGCTGCAGGCATCATCGCTGAATCTGCTTACTACGAGTCTCTACACGAAACTCCGCTAATCGCGAACACTATCGCTCGTAAGAAACTTTACGAAATGAACGCGACTATCTCTGATACAGCTGAGTACGGTTGTTACCTATACAACCACGCTTGTGTACCTTTACTAGCGGACTTCATGAAAGGCATCAAAACTGACGTGATCGGTAAAGGCCTATCTGTAGAAGACAACGGCGTAGACAACGCTCGTCTAATCGAAGTCAACGCAGCGCTACGTGCTCACCCAGTTGAGGCAGTAGGTTCCGTTCTTCGTGGTCATATGGCTGACATGAAGAAAATTGTTTAAGACGATTACTGCGCTCACTAGGGCGGTGTTAAAACTTGACTCGAAATCCTCATGTATTCTTATACACTGCGCTTCCTCGCCAAGTTTTGCCTAGCCCTAGTATCGCTCGAAACATCGTCTCTATATACAAGCCGAGTGACTCGAAAGAGTACTCGGCTTTTTAGCTTCTAAAGCTTTGGTTATCTATATCTATGTATGTTTGCTTGCACAAGGAATATCCCCATGGACACCGTGATTCAGCTTGAAAACCTATCTGTCGACTTCGATGAACGCTTCCGTTTAAACGATGTTACCTGGCAGATAGACGCCAATCAGCATTGGGTGATTACAGGTACAAATGGATCAGGTAAGTCAGCACTTGCTGCGGTGCTAGCAGGCGTAGGCTCTATCGAAGGGGGTAGCCTATCTGGCCTGCCTGAGCGTGTGGGCTTGGTATCATTTGAAGCGCAGGCGGAGCTCATCGCCAAAGAACTCAAGAAAGACGACGCGGACATCATGGATGTCATTGCCATCGGTACCCCGGTGCAAGAAATGATATTTGAACACTGTGCGGACCCCGAGCTGGCCGCAGAGTTAGTGGAAAAGTTTGGTTTAAGCCACTTGCTAGACCGAGCGTTTCGCAAGCTTTCCACGGGTGAAACGCGCAAAGTGATGCTGATTCGTGCTCTATCCAGCAAGCCAGATTTATTGATCCTCGATGAACCCTTTGATGGATTAGACGCGGACACCTTGGCAATGCTGCAAGAGCACCTAGCATCCATCGTTGAAACCACGCCTATGGTCATGGTGTTGAACCGATTTGATGAAATGCCAGAATTTATCACCCATGTGGCTTATCTTGAAAAAGACGGCCATGACGGGGGCAAGTTGTCCTTTAAAGTAGATCGAAAGGACGAATCCGCCTTTGCCGAGTTGTACCAACTACTGCATTTGAAAACCACTGACCTACAAGTTCCAGAGACCGACCCAGCGAGCAAACTGCCCGCCCTAGACCCACAGCAACCCTTGGTGAAGCTCACCGATGCAACGATCAAATACGGGGATACCGTGATCGTCGATAAGCTGAACTGGACCATCGAGGCAGGCAAACATTGGCAACTAAGTGGCCCCAATGGCAGTGGTAAAACGGGCGTCTTGTCCCTGATTACTGGTGACCATCCCCAGTGTTATGTGAACGATATTTTTGTCTTCGGTTTCCAGCGGGGCAACGGCGAAAGCATTTGGCAGATCAAACAGTTCATCGGTTATGTGTCCACCGCGTTGCAGTGGGAATACCGTGTCAGCGTAAGTTGTAAAAACGTGATCATTTCCGGCTTCTACGACAGCATCGGCATGTACACTAAATCCACCGACAACCAAAAGAAGATCGCCGATCAATGGTTAGCCTTATTGGGCATGACGGATCGTGGGGATCAACCGTTTAACAAGCTGTCCTACGGTGATCAGCGTCTGCTATTGATTGCCCGTGCCATGGTAAAACACCCACCTTTATTAATCCTAGACGAGCCGTGCTTGGGCTTAGATGAGATGAACCGCCAGCTGGTCTTGGCGCTCATTGAAAAGATCTGTGCTGGCCATGAAACCACAGTGCTGTACGTGAATCACCACGCAGAAGACCAAATCGCTGGCATTGAAAACTACCTCGCCTTGACCAAAAATCACTGACACGCCTCTTCTTCCATAAACCTCTTTTGCTAAATAAGGATGCTTAGCAAGAGAGGTTTTGTTACCTTTCGCGTGGCTTTGCCACAAACTTGTCATCACACTGTGTGATGCTTCCAACCTTCTACTATATTGATCGTTGATCCTAAAACTTCTAATAATCATCAAAGGATTGCCAATGAAGTTATCTCTACAAACCAAAATCGTTATGAAAGCCATGGCGGCGACCCTGATCGTCGCTTTATCCATTGGCTTGATTGCCTATTTCAAATTCAGTGAAAGTACCCAAGCCAACGTCAGGTCGGAAGCGTCATCCCAGGCATCCGCGATCAACGTATACCTAACAAATTGGTATGAAGACCGCGGTCAAACGATGAGTACGGTGCGTCAGCATTTGGAAAGAGTGCTTGAGCAACACGGGGAAGACGAAGCCAAAATCCTTTCGGTGTTACAACAAGCCCAATCCAGTCTAGGGTTCGGTATGACCTTCCTAGGGCTGGAAAATGGTCACATGTATCGCCATGATCCAAGCTTAAACAGCGCTGATTACGACCCACGTGTGCGTGCTTGGTACAAAGATGCCAAGGCGTCTAAAAAGACCTATGTCACTGCCCCTTATATCTCAGCGTCCACCCAAAAGCTTTCAATGACCTTTGTGGAGCCCATCATAGTCAAGGGTAAGTATTACGGTGCCATTGGTGGTTTGGTGTTTTTGGATGATTTGCTCGACCGCATTCTAGAGCTTGATGTGCTGGGGGATGGGGAGCTTCTGCTGACCGACTCTGCCGGCGTGTTATTGGCACATCAAGACAAAGCCTTGATCCAAAAAAGCATCGATGAAGTCGGTTATGGCCTGTCTTCTACCGACGTAAAAAATGCCACCGGCACACCGCAATACAAAGAGATTACGGTAGCAGGCAGCGAAAAGTTTGCTTATCTACAGCAGCTGGGTAAAACCGGCTGGGTCGTGGCCTTGGTGATGGATAAAAACGTACTGATGGCGCCGGTAGCAGCCTTTGCACAGACAGCACTTGTCTCGTTTGTGGTGTTGATGGTGTTGGCAGCACTGGTGATCTTTAAGGTGTCCCAATGGTTGCTAAAAGACCTCAGAACAGTCACCAAAAGCTTACAAGACATTGCCCATGGGGAAGGGGATCTCACGGTACGTTTAACCGTCAATAGCCGTGATGAAGTGGCTGATTTGGTGACCGCGTTTAATCAGTTCGTGGAGCGCCTACAAGGCACCATCAATAACGTCAAAGCCATTGGCGATCGTTTGGCGACTCAGGCTGGCTCAATCAATGGCACCTCCAGTCACAGTCTGACTCGTTTACAGGCCCAGCAAGAGAGCATTGCCATGGTGGCGACGGCCGTAAACGAAATGGTACAAGCTACCCAAGAGATCGCCGGTAGTGCTTTAGAAACCGCGCAAAATGCGGACTCAGCAGTCTCTGCTAGTGAATCTGGCCAAGCTCAGATCGACAAAAGCCAACAAAGTATCCATACCTTGGCGACAGAGGTCAGCTCAGTGTCTGGGGTGATCCAGCAAGTGAGTCAAGATGCCGAAAATATCAACTCTATCTTGAATACCATCTCTGATATTGCCGAACAAACGAACCTGCTGGCACTCAATGCAGCCATAGAAGCGGCACGGGCAGGGGAGCAAGGGCGTGGTTTTGCCGTGGTGGCTGACGAGGTACGTGTGTTAAGTCAGCGCACTTACAGTTCTATCGAAGAGATCCAGAAGATGATCGAGAATCTGCAATCCAGTAGTGGTCATGCGGTGAAACAAATTCAGCGCAGCCATGATCAAGTGGAAAGCAGTGTGAGCGATATTCAGGCGGTACGTGACAACTTTGATCAGATCAAACACCTGATCATTAGTATCAGTGATCGTGCAACCCAGATCGCCAGCGCCACGGAAGAGCAAACCAGTGTCACCCGTGACATCAGCCAAAACACCGAAGCCGTGGATGGTGGCGCCAAAGAGATGGTGGCCTTTGCCCACGAAAATGCGGAAACGGCGACCCAGCTGGAGCAGTTAACGAAAGACCTAAAAGACAACATGCATTACTTCAAAAGCTAACGCGTTGTCATAGGGTAAGAAGCCCCTGTAGGGATTACTACAGGGGCTTTTTTGTGGGTTATTCTGGGGTATTCAAATGGTGTTCAAGCAGACACCCTAGCATCAGCTTTAAGTCTGCTAAGGTGCGAGACGCACGGCGGTCGTTTTGGTTCACCACCACCAGATAACTACTGTGGGTCACTTCCAAGTAATGGCGGGCAATCCGTTCACGTTCACGGATGTGTTTGTTCAGACCAATGCGCTTAAACACCTTCGCCATTTGTGAAATCACCATGTCGTCATGGCGTTCGTCCAGCTCGCGCAGCTCAGGCACAGAGAACATGGCCTGTACCAAGCGCAGTACCGCACGCTGTTGGCGATAAGTCCGTAAGTTGGTGTCCACCACTTGATCGATGAAAACTGGCAAGCTCATGGCTTCCAGATCCCATTCTTGAATCTCTTTAAGAACTTCCTCAATGCTGTCCAGCCAAGTTTTACCCATGGCGTATAGGATCGCATGCTTGTTGGGAAAATAGTGGTACAAAGACCCCACTGAGATGCCCACTTCCTTAGCGATGATGGCCGTATTCAGGTCATTCAACCCCACGGTTTCCAGCAGCTCACTGGTCACTTCCAAAATCTGCTGAGTACGCTTAATGGAGCGGGTTTGCACTGGCTCGCTGCGAGGCGACACAGGTTGCATGGTTTTCGTCGTGCTAGAGGTTTTAGCCATAATTGGGATTGGCGTCCTTCAAATCAAATGAGACCGGCGCGCTTCGCGATCGACCGTACAAATTATACACACCTGTGTTTGCGCTGGATATTCCCGCGGTAATAGATTGGCTCCATTCTTAAGGTAAACGGTCGAGCATGGAGTAATACAACATGCCTGCTACCAGCCCCGGCCAGCGTAACAAAGTCCCCCCTGGGAAATCCCGCATAGGCAGCTTTTCAAAGGCATCCACTTCTTCTAACGAACCCTGAACCGCCTTGGCAAAAATCGCCCCCGCATAGGTAGCCATCGCCACCCCATGCCCCGAGTAGCCCTGTGCCACAAAGACGTTTTCCTGCTGCCTTGCGATGTGCGGCATGCGATTCAAAGTGATGGCAAGGGTGCCGCCCCACGCGAAGTCGATGGCATACGTATCAAGCTCAGGATAGGTTTCCACCATGTGTTTTTTGACAAAACTGGCGATGTCTTTGGGGAAGCGTGGGCTGTAGTTTTCACCACCCCCCCAGAGCATGCGTCGATCTTTGGATAAACGAAAATAGTTCACCACAAACTTGGAATCCGCCACCGCAATACGATCTGGATTAATGCGATCCGCCACCTCTTCAGGTAGAGGCTCCGTGGCAATAATGAAGTTATTGATCGGCATGATCTTACGTGCCGCAGGGCGGTTCAACTTGCCGAGGTAACCATTGCAGGCAAACAAAACATAGCGGCAGGTCACTTGGCCTTTTGCGGTGCGCACCACAGGCCGTTTGCCCTCACTGTAGTCAATGACAGGAGAGTCTTCATAGAGCTTGGCCCCATGATATTGAGCTGCTTTTGCCAGACCGAGGGCGAAGTTCAATGGGTGGATGTGGGCACCGTCTCGATACCACTCACCACCATGATAGCGATCAGTGCCAAGCTTTTGTGCCACGGTAGCGGCGTCTAAGTATTCCACGCCCTCGTAGCCCAGCACAGTGCGCTTATACTCCACCGCTTCTTGAATCTCTTCCACATGACTTTTCTTATAGGCCACGTGCAACACTCCGGGGGTGAGGTCACAGTCAATCTGGTAGCGCTCGGTGAGTTGCTTCACCATGTCTACCGAGTCCACAGAGGTCTGCCAGAGAATGTCTGCGGCCTCCTTGCCAACCTGTTTGACCATGTTTGCATGGCCCATATTATGGCCTTGGCAAATCTGGCCACCGTTTCGGCCTGAGGCCCCCCAGCCGATTTTATGTGCTTCAAGGAGTGTGACCTGATAGCCTGCTTCCGCTAAATGCAATGCTGCAGACGTGCCAGTAAAGCCGCCACCTATGATACAGATGTCAGTGGTGTGATCCCCCACTAGCTGTGGGTGATTCTTCTCCGCTTTGGTGGTCGCAGCGTAATAGGACATTTCGTGGGTGCGCAATGGAACACTCCTGTTACAACATGAAATCAATAATAACCGAACAATTGATCGGCTTATGGATGTTAAAAAATCAGCTTTGTGAAGCTATTTTTAACAAAGTGTTGATTTAATAAGCAAACTAAAATATGTTTTAAACCGAAGCATTATTCGGGTTAGCGCAAAGCATAACTCAATATGCAAAGATCGCAAAAAGAATTTTCCTGCCCGATGAGGTTCATTGGGCAGACAACGTAAGGTGGGTTATGACAGAGCTTGAAGCTTTTCTAAAAGAGCATGCAATAACGGAAGTCGAGTCGACATTGGCGGACATGACAGGTAACGCGCGAGGTAAATTTTACCCGACGTTCAAGTTCCTAGCTGAGAAGACTGGGCGCATTCCAGAGACAGTACTGGTGCAGAGTGTCACGGGGGATTGGGCAGACAATCACTACGACATTGTCGATGCCAGTGACCGTGACATGGTGCTCAAGCCTGACCCCAAAACCTTACGTATGGTGCCGTGGGCGGATGAACCCACTGCCCAAGTCATCAATGATTGCTACACCACAGATGGCGACCTTCATCCATTGGCCAGCCGTACCATCCTGCGTCATATTTTAAAATTATATGAAGCAGAAGGTCTGCGCCCAGTGATCGCACCGGAGGTAGAGTTTTACCTTATCCAGCCTAATACGGACCCAGATTATGAGCTAAAACCAGCCGCGGGTCGTTCTGGTAAGCGTGAAACCTCCCGTCGCTCCTACAGTATTGATGCGGTAAACGAGTTCAATACTATTATCGACACCCTATACAGCTACTGCGAAGCCCAAGGCTTAGACGTGGATACCTTGATCCATGAGTCTGGCGCGGCGCAAATGGAGATCAACTTCATTCACGGTGATCCATTGGATCTTGCGGATCAGGTGTTTGTATTCAAACGTACCCTGCGAGAAGCGGCACTGAAACATGGTGTGTACGCCACCTTCATGGCCAAGCCTATGAAGAACGAACCGGGCAGTGCCATGCACATCCACCAAAGCTTAGTGGACACAAAAACAGGCAAAAACGTGTTTGATGAAAACGGCAAACCGAGCGAGTTGTTCTACAACTACTTGGGCGGCCTGCAAAAGTACACGCCTAATGCCATCAGCTTCTTTGCGCCCAATGTGAACTCCTACCGTCGTTTCTCCCCAGAAATGGCCGCACCGATCAACATGAACTGGGGCTTTGATAACCGTACAGCCGGACTGCGTATCCCGTATTCTGTGCCAGAAGCCACCCGTATCGAAAACCGCTTCCCAGGAGCGGACTGTAACCCTTACCTTGCCATCGCAGCGACCCTCGCCTGTGGCTACTTGGGTATGAAGCAAAAACTTCGCCCAACGGAAGAAACCAAAAGCAACGAACCCCCATCCGATTACCCAGATGTGGAGATTGCTCGCACCTTGGAAGAGGGCCTTCGCCTTTTAGAAGAGTGTGAGCCATTGTGCGAAATCCTTGGGAAGGATTTTGTCGCCGCCTACATGGGTGTCAAACGCAGTGAATTCGAGACATTCAACCGCGTTATCAGCTCTTGGGAACGGGAGCACCTACTGCTAAACGTATAACGTTTAAACCACACCATGCATTGGGACTGGGATGGAAAAACACAGCCCAATGCATGGTCTAATCATCACTAAAGGAACCAAACCATGACTCAAGCGAGCCGATTCAAACGTCGTGTTTTACCCATTGCAGGTATGGTCTGTGCACTGGGTGCGGGTGTGACACCTGCCATGGCTGAGACGCTAAAATTTTATAACTGGTCTGACTACATTGCAGAAGACACCATCGATAAATTTGAAGCCGAAACAGGCATCGAAGTGGTAGAAGATGTGTTCGACAGTAATGAAGTGCTAGAAGCCAAGCTGTTAGCAGGGAACTCTGGCTACGATCTTGTGGTGCCCACCGCCTCCTTCATGGGACGCCAAATCCAAGCGGGTGTGTTCGACACATTGGACAAATCCAAGCTAACCAACCTAGATCGCGTGGACCCAGAGTTATTGTCCTTCCTAGAAGCCGTTGATCCCGGTAACCAATACGGTGTGCCTTACCTTTGGGGCACCACAGGCATCGGTTACAACGTGGAAAAGGTCAAAGAAATCCTAGGTGATGATGCCCCTGTGAACAGCTGGGATCTGGTGTTCAAACCTGAAAACATGGAAAAGCTACAGGACTGTGGCGTCATGTTCCTCGACTCACCGGATGAGCTGTACCCGCTAGTGTTGAACTACCTAGGCAAAGATCCAAACAGCCGCACACCAGCAGACTATGCCCTAGACAGCGAAGGCGTCCAACTGCTGAAAAGCGTGCGCCCATACGTGAGCCAGTTCCACTCCTCCCAGTACATTAGCGCCTTGGCAAACGGTGACGCCTGTGTCGCCATCGGTTGGTCTGGTGACGTGATCCAAGCCCAAGACCGTGCCATCGAAGCGGACAACGGCATCAACATCGAATACAGCATTCCAAAAGAAGGCACACAGGTTTGGTTCGACATGTTGGCAGTGCCAAAAGATGCGGACAACAAAGACGCGGCTCACCAGTTTATCGACTTCTTGCTACGTCCTGAAATCATCGCAGACATCTCCAACTACGTGGCCTACGCCAACCCGAACCTAGACGCCATGGATCTACAAGACGAAGAAATCCGTGACAACGAAGGCATCTACCCGCCAAAAGAAGTGAAGGAAAAACTCTTCGCCCAAAAAGTACGCGGCATGCGCATCGAGCGCCTAATGGTACGCCTATGGACAGATGTGAAAACGGGACGCTAACCCAGCATAACCCAAAATAAACATCAAAAAGCCGCCAACTTCACCGAACTTGGCGGCTTTTTCGTACCACTTACTTGTTGGAACCAAATCCTTTTGGTGACGAAGATCGCAACCTAGATGTCAACCAGAAGCCACCACAAACGCCCGAACCTCTGTAGGTCGGGCTTTAGCCCGACAACTACGTGACACCCCAGCTCCTCAGAAAGAAAGCCTCCATGCAATTCAATTCGCTTGCGCATTGTCTTGCTTCGTTCCTTAGCTTCGACCGTCAGCGCGAATTAAACACATGGAGACTTATATCAAGGCCATTGTTATTGGAAATGCCGAAAGAATAGCTTAATCTGTAATCAATGCAGTCATGGATGACGAGAAGCCTACCCTTTTACCTCTCCCTGACAAGCACGGTTATCTGCCAAAACGAATGTGCGTGTATCTCCATGCCTAAGATATTTAAAATATTCATGTACATCAATAGTTTATAAGTTTTTAGTAGAGAGCCAAATACAGAATAATGCGCATGCATAGTTTATCGTATAAACACGCACGCGCATTAAAATTTTATGGGCCTGAAGGAGAAATTAATTGAATTGGAAAGATTGGACCGCTGCCCTTGAAAAGGCTGTAAACTCTCAGATTGAAGCTTGCTTTGAAGAGAGAGAAGATGGGCGGTGGGATGAGAATATAATAACCGCAGACATTTTAAGGGCTCTGAAAAAGTTACATAAAGACCCAGTAAAAGTAGAGGATATTTACCGTTCTACTTCTTGGAATGCATACAAGCTAAAGGGTACTTCTGAAAAAACTCATGGTGATATTGCTCTAATCGTTAAGATTCATTTAGAGTCAGGTAAAAGTGTTGAAGGTGTTGCATTTCTTGAGGCAAAGCGAATTACGTATGGAAGTAAAATCTTATCCGGCTCATTTTCATCAATAAAATGGGATCGATTAAAACAATATTCAGAATCATCTCCGGCTCACTATACAATTCTGTATGATTATTTACCTATAGGAAAGAAACCCACTCCACTTTGTCGAAGCATGGTAACAGTGCATTTACTCGCGTTGAATGAAAAGCATCGAGGAATATATAAACACTCAGAGAACATTTCTGAATTGTTAGGATATCGCTTACTGATGGGGCATGGTCTTGATTATCGAGATTCAATTGTGCTCTCTGCTGCAGGGTTTACAGATTCAGAGATAAGGTATAAGTATGTGGTAACAGCAGATGTCATTGTTTCTCATACTCTTGAGCTGGTTGTTGATAATGATCCTGTGCTGGTGAATCGTGAAAAGTATGGAGATATAGATTCACCCGAAGTAAAGTCAAAGCAAGAATATAATAATGACAATGGTCCATCGTTCGGCCCATAAAAAATCCTGCACACGGATAAAATACTAGCTTCGCTCCTATTTTACCGGTTAGCGCGGCGTTAGCTCTCTAGAGTTTAATCACCACAGTTTGCTTACTATATAAAAGGATTGCTAAATGATTGAAAAAGCAAGTATTAGATTCCATAAGGTTAAAAGCTGTGGGCTTTACCGCGAAAAGGCTAGAAATCCAGAAATGGGATCATTTACAGAAATTGTTAATAATATATATAATTGGTCTAACTCGGGTGGAAGGTTAATCCAAAATACATGTACTTATGAAGTCAGTGAAGATTCAGATATGGATTTTCTCGAAACATACTTAGTAAGCATGAAGCACGATCCGAATTCAGGTGATTATTTTTTAGCAATGTGGAATAGAACGCATGATTCTGGTGACTCTGTATATGCCCTAGATCCTTCGGCTACAATAGACAATATTAATGAAAAAGCTTTGCATAGAGGCAATTTGCCTTCTAGATCTATTCCAGGATATGCAACATATTTCTGGTTAATGCCTTCACAAAACACAATAGCCACAATTACTTTTGGCACCCCTAGAACGGGGATGAAATCATTTTCGTATTGGTTAGAGTCTTTTATTAAAACAGAAAGCCGATATGTAAGGTTTGACGAAAATGATCAGTTTCTTGGGTATGCAGTTGGAAATAACCAACCTAATATAGAATTAGTGCCAAGGTTTACTAGAACACTACATAAAAACCCTGCTAAAAGAGATTTGATTATTCGAAGCCGGGCACAGATCCGAGGTGTAATCAGACGTATAAATTTAGATAGAGCTCAACCTGTTCATGAGGGTACAGTAGATAAACTATTAGGCTTGATTGGAATCGCTAATCAAAATGAACATATGCCACACGAAATACCTTTAACATATGAATTGAACTACACACCATCAGAGGGAGAGTTAAATCGAATTATTGCCAATTATGAGGCTGGTCAAGACAATGGAAGCTGGGAGGATGTTGGATTCAAATTCCCTAAAAATAATGTATTTGGTGCAGATGAAAAAGAATGGCTTAGTAAATCTTACTCAAAAGGTAAAATTAGTATCGATGTAGAATGGGTTGTTGTTGGCCAGCTTCTAAATATGATAAACCTCAAGGACAGCATCAATTCCCGTAGGGAAGAACTAATTGCCTTATTACCTGCACGTGAAGTAAATGTATCACCACAGGTGGCTTGATATGAACCTCAGAATGAAGTGGTTGTTAATCATATTAGCCTCTTCAATTGCATTGGTAACTTTATATTTTTTATTCATAGCTGGTAAAAATATAAGTTATGAAGCGCAATCTAAGTATTTTGACAATGTTCGAACTATAGCCTCAATTATATTTGGTGTAACTGGTGCATGGTTAGCTATTACCTATCCCAAAGCCTTAAGTTCAGCTTCTGCTGCTAGACAAGCTTCTGCTGATGAGAGAACCGAAGCACTTAATAGAGCTACTGAAGATTCGAAGATACTTATTGGCTTTGTTAGAACGATGATAATTTCCATTGTTGTTATAGCAATTTCATTATCAGTACCTTTTGTAAAAGAAATATTGGCATTGTATCAGTGGGCAATTGATATAAAAGAATACTTCCGAGGAATTTTATATACGTTACTTGGAATTACTTCAATAGTTCAACTTGCATTGCTAGGTCTTACCTTAAGAAATACTTATTTAGCATTGACTGAATTAAATAGGGAAACAGCAGAGGCTGTCACTCGTGCTGAGCGAGATAGAAATCGCGAGTACTAGAGAGCTAAAAAGCTGTTAAAAAGGACAAAAAATAGTAGTCTTTTCTCCTTCTCCGCTTATTTTTACCAACTATTTTATTGCCTGTTAACAGGGCGTTATGTGTAATTTCTATCGGAGTCTGGGTAGCCTTCATAGGCTAAAGTTTCCGCTAAGGTTTGCGGATGCCCGTTGAAGCGGAAGATCCAAAAAACAGCAAAAGTCCGAACGATCTCATTCCTTAGCATCCTGAAAGACTGAGATCATGCTAATAATGAGAGCCAATGGCGAAATCTATATTAGCGAGTTCAGCAAGCTTGCATCTTAGTTTAGGTGCATTTGGTGCTTTGTTTTTAGTATTGTCTGTTGCATTTCCCCCCAAAAAAGCCCGCACAAGGCGGGCTTCATCATCAGATCTAAAAGCTTAAAACACCATCAATCCTGTTTTGGCTTCTCATTCCAAACGCTCAGATCAATGTCTTTTTGCACTTCTTGGAAGTCATCAGGGTTAAACACAGGGGTGTGTGTTTTGTTCTGGGCGAAGTAGTCTTTGGTCAGTTTCACCACCAAGCCAGACAGCAAGACGATGGCGATGAGGTTGATGGTGGCCATTAAGCCCATGGCCGCATCGGCGGCGTTGAAGACCATTGCCACGCTTTCGTACGCACCCCAAGGAATCATGGCTAACGCTAGGATACGCAGGACAAAGATGCCCGGTTTTGTGGCCCATTTTAGGTAGGTCAGGGCGTTTTCAGCGTAGCTGTAGTTACCAATGATGGAGGTAAAGGCAAAGAAGAAGATTGCGATCGCCACGAAGTAATGACCGCCCGCACCAACGTGATGAGACATAGCCGATTGCGTCAGTACAATGCCTGACTCACCGTTGCCCAATACTCCAGACAAGAGAATCATCAAGGCCGTTGCGGTACAGATCAGCAAGGTATCAATGAACACGCCTAACGACTGCACCATGCCTTGTGACGCTGGGTGGTGAGGATTAGGAGTGGCTACGGCGGCAATATTTGGCGCAGAACCCATACCTGCTTCGTTGGAGAAGAGGCCACGTTTGACGCCGTTTAACAAAGCGCCTGCCACACCGCCTGCGGCTTGCTCGATACCAAAAGCACTCTTGAAGATCAAGGCGAACATAGCTGGCACCTGCTCAATGTTCATGGCGATGATAAACAACGCCAACAGCAGGTACGCAATGGCCATAAAGGGCACCACGATCTCAGCAAAGCGTGCAATCTTCTTGATACCGCCAAAGATCACGATGGCCGCCAGACCCATGATGATCAGGCCTGTGGCCATTTTAGGGATGCCAAAGGCGCCTTCCATTGCTCCTGCGATGGAGTTGGCTTGTACCGCGTTGAACACCAAGCCAAAGGCAAGGATCAAGGCGAGGGAGAAGATAGCTCCCGCCCAAGGTGCTTTTAGGCCTTTACTGATGTAGAACGCAGGGCCACCGCGAAGCTGGCCGTTTTGGTCACGAACCTTGTAAAGCTGTGCCAAGGTGCTTTCAGCATAGGCCGTTGCCATACCGATTAAAGCCACTACCCACATCCAAAAGATCGCCCCTGCGCCACCTAGGGCTAAGGCTACTGCGACCCCTGCCATGTTCCCCGTGCCCACACGGGAAGCCAGACTGGTACACAAAGCTTGGAAAGGAGAGATGCCACCACGGTCGCTTTGGGGGGCTTTAAAAACGGTGCGGACGAATTCAGGGAAGTGGCGTATTTGAATGAAACCTAGGCGAAGGGTGAAGTACACACCCACAGCCAATAGGCCGTAAATAAGAACATAGCCCCAAAAGAAGGTGTTCAGCGAGTCAATTAAAGTGGCCATCAGGCGCTCCCAGTTGGTCTTGTCGTTATGATTTGCAGGAATGAGCTCTGATAGAGCTCGAAGAAACCCCCTATTTTTGGGAGGAGGTTTCTTAAAAAAGGGGCAAGACTAGCGTTTCAGGGAAAATAGGCAAGCAAAAAGGCCTGATAAATGCGCATAAATGGTGCAAATTTAATCAATTGGCCTAATTATGGTGCGTTTTTGAGCGAATGATCTTCAAACCAAACTGGGTAATTTCCCCCGCTTCTAGCTCACGAACGGTCAGCTCGATTTCACCAAAGCGGTATTTATCCCCCACCACCACATGGCCGCGGAACTTGTCTAAGAAGAACTCTTTGACGGTGCTGTCCAGATACTTTTCTTCCATAAAGAAGAAGTAGTTGTAAGCCAGATCCCGCAGTTTGGCGTCGCTGTTGACCACGAAGTCCCCGTAGAACTGACTCATGGTGGTGCGCTGTAGGGCTTGGCCTGGGGTAAAGGCGCGGTTAAGTTCTTGATCGTCTTCCACTTGGGAGAAAAATGCCGCTTTATCAAGGGCTTGTAGCGCTTGATCAGGCTCCAGCAAGAGTTGTCCACTGCGCATGACACCCATTGGGCGCGAGTATTGGGTCGTCGGTAAAGACTCCAAGGGAGAGCCCACCAGATCGCTGTCTTCAGGGACGTGATACACCAGAATATGGCGGTTGTGGTAATCGTCAAAGGCCAAGCTAAAGGAGCTTGGGGTCGCCGCTTTGTCAGGCAGCTCCAATTTAAGCCAACGGGCCACTTGGGGAATCGTCCAGCCCTGTAATACCAAGGACATGATCACCACCACAAAGACCAGGTTGAAATAAATAGGGGTTTGCTCCACCCCTGATAACGAAGGATACAAGGCCAGAATGATCGGCACCGCCCCCCGTAAACCACACCAACTGATAAACACCTGCTCACGCCAAGGAAAGTGAAACGGTAGTAGAGACAGGAGCACCGCAATCGGACGAGCAATAAAGATCAACACGGCACCGATCGCCAATGCTGGGATGATCACTGGGCCGATTTGGCTGGGCACGACTAGCAGACCCAACATCAAGAACATGCCGATCTGGCTCAACCACGCCATGCCGTCGTGAAATCGATGAACGTCTTTTTTGTAGGGCATGTTGGTGGAGTTCCCCAGCATCACACCCACAATGTAAATGGCGAGGAAGCCGCTGCCGCCCCACAGGTTGGTAATGCCAAAGATGCTCAAACCTGCGGAAGTGACCAATAATGGGTACAAGGAGCTGGTGAGGTGTAACTTGGGCAATACCCGATTTAATACATAGCCACCGGACAAACCGATTAATAAACCTAAGCCCATTTGCTGTACCAGCTCCAACAACATGGCCAGACCAAGGTTGGTGTTGCTGGTGCTGATCAACTCCACCATGGTGATGGTTAAGAAGATCGCCATAGGATCGTTGGCACCGGACTCAATCTCTAGGGTCGCGCCGGTACGTTCTTTTAGACGTAAGCCTGCGTTACGGATCAAACCAAATACCGCGGCCGCATCCGTGGAGCCGATAATCGCCCCCATCAAGATGCTTTCTTTCCATGGGAACCCCAGCAAGAAATGCACGGCAGCCCCCGTGAGCCCAGCGGTGACTAACACCCCCACGGTGGCCAGCATAAAGGCGGGTTTTAAACTGATGGAGAAGGTTTCTTTACGTGTTCCGAGACCACCGTCCAGTAGGATGGCGGCAAGGGCTAGGTTACCAAACAGAAATGCCAAACCAGAATTGTCGAACTGGATACCGCCAATGCCATCTTCCCCTGCGAGCATGCCAACGACTAAGAAAATCAACAGCAGGGGCGCCCCAAGGCGGCGTGATAGAACGCTGGCAAGGATACTGAGCAGGGCAAGCAACCCAGCTAAAAATATGTACTGGCTCGATATTTCGATGGTCATGAGTGCGCTATCCGTCGGGCATTTACATGAAAAGGGGTCCTTTCAGTGTATGAAAAGTCTGTGCCACCGACCATAGCAAAGTGACTGATTCTGCTGGATTTTCTTAATCTAGCGTGAGACTGACTAAGTTTTAGAAGGGTGAGGCTGGCTGCCCTTAAGAGCCCACTGCCAGAGCATGTGATTGACCTGTTGGGAATAAGTGATACATAGACCCATGCCCCATAACACAAAGAAGGGTACGCCAAATACAGGATGTGTGACCAGATAAGTGATGAAAAACACAGCGCAGGAAGCCATGAATAACCCGGTGGCAAAGACACAGTAGAGGGCTTTTTGACGCAAGTTGGCGGTTAAAAACGAGCCGCTTTTGGTAGATGACGCTGGAAGGTGGAAGACGGATTTTCTGAGAACTACGGCGCACCAGATACCGAGTACGACAGCGACAGTCGCCATAATCGAGCCACTTAACCAATACTCTAAAATAGGTGAAAGGGCAGCACACAGTAGAGTGAAGACGAGGACGAAAAGCGCCTCAAGGTTGATTGGCTTAGATGTTGGCATACTGAATACCCCTGCGTCCTGCATTGAAAGAGGTATTCAGTGTATCGCTATTAAATAATAATCACTAGCATTTATGCCGTCTGACCGCAGGGCTTTCCAGACTATTTAGCGTGGGGCGCCGTTGGTGCAGGGTAGTCTTGGGTCTGATCGTCGTTTTGCTGTGGCGCTTGCCATTGTTTTTCCAGTGGCAGCACGCCTGCCCAAACGGGCCAATCGAAATCCTCGTCATCATCCAGAGCTCCTTGCGCTCGCACTTTGACACTGGCTTCTTCGATCTTGATGCGTACCAGTCCTGTGGCTTTGACTTCGATGTCCTTCACTGGGCGTAGGCTGTCCCAACGGTTCGGGGAGACTTTGTCTACGAACAGCTTAAAGTGGCGCATTTTTTCATCGTAATCTTCAATGGGCTCAGGCACACCAAATAAGGTCACGGAACGGTAGTTCACCGAGTGGTGAAACGCTGAGCGGGCCAGCACTAATCCATCCAGCTCACAAACGTTAATACACACCTTTTGACCTTCTTTTACCGCCCCATGGGTGTTACGTGCTTTGCTGTGGGCATGCCAGTAAAGGTAATCCCCTTCGCGCCAATGGCAGGTTGGGGTCACGAATACTTGGCCATTCATCTGCTGGCCAATGTGACACAGTAGGGTGTCATCTAGGATTTTGTGTACCAGCTCAACATCGTAAGAAGCGCGGTTTGCCCCACGTTTTACGGTGCTGGTTGGCGTTTGCAATGACGCTGACATGGTCTTTCCTCTGGTGAAAATCAATGGTTACGGTCTGTCGTGGGAGTAAAGTCATCATAGAAGGAGTTGGATGTGTTAAAAATGACCAGATTACATTTATTTAACCAGTCCAGATTGTTGTCGGTTCAGATATAGAGTCAGTTTAGATGGTCGTCAGATACAAAAACGCCCACTCCAAGGAGTGGGCGTTGGTGATGCTCAAAGGCTTGCCGTTAAAGTAGCGGCAAAGGCGGGGGAATTACAGGCCAAGAGCGCTGTTTACCGCCGCAAGACCCGGTTGACCAGAGGTAGTGGTTACGCCTTCTAACCAGTCAGACAGTACGGCTGGGTTGTCCTGTAGCCATTTTTTCGCTGCGTCGTTGGCAGACATGCCTTCATCCGTCATAGAAATCACGGTGTTCTCCATGTTTAGAGTGAATTCCATGTTTTCTAACAACTGGGCCACGTTGCCACATTCGCTGGCGTAGCCTTTACGTGTCACTGTGTGGATGGTCGCGCCGCCGTAGTTTGGACCGAAGTACTCGTCACCACCGGATAGGTACTGTAGGTCAAAGTTCACGTTCATTGGGTGTGGTTCCCAAGCTAGGAAGACGATGAAGTTTTCTCGTTTCACCGCGCGAGACACCTGAGCCAGCATGGCTTGCTCGCCAGACTCAACCACACGCCATTCCCCTAGACCAAAGTCGTTCTTGTCGATCATGTTCATCAGGTTCTGGTTGGCTGGAGAGCCTGCACCAATCCCGTAGATACGGCTACGGAAATCTTTGGAGAACTTCTCAAGGTCAGCGAAATCTGTCACGCCTGCGTCAGCCACGTATTGTGGCACGGCTAGGGTGAATTTAACCCCTTCCAAGTTGGTGCGAATCACGTCTAGGCTGTCTTTGTATTTTTCCAAAAACGCCGTTTGTGCTGGCATCCAGTTACCTAGGAAAACGTCAATTTCGCCGTTTTTAAGGCTTTCGTAACCGATTGGCACCGCCAATAATTTGATATCAGTGCTGTAGCCAAGCGCTTCTAAAACAGTGGTTGCTAAACCGTTTGTCGCGCCGATGTCTGTCCAGCCTGGATCCGTCATGGTGACCGTTTGGCATTGCTCTGGCACGGCCGCGAAGGCTCCGCTGGAAATCGCAGCAGTGGTGAAGGTGGCAATAAGCGTTTTTGATAAGCGCGGGTTTTTCATGAATCGGTTCCTCTGTGATATCTAATCATTTGGTAGTGAAACGAGTTGTTATTACAAATCGGTAACAGGTCTCTTGAGAGAGCCTCTTGAGCTCTCCCAAGAGCATAACATTACACTTTTGGATAACGCGACTTGGCTTCTAGATCATCCAGATCAATATGGTTACGCATGTACATCTCTGTTGCCGGGAAGTACGGCTGGTGATCCCATGCGATGTTGGTTTCGCCTTCGCCCATGGCGCGAACGATCAGACGACGGCGACGTTGGCTGATTTTCACGGCTTGGGTAATGGCATCAGAGTCCCAACGTTGCAATGCTTCTTCTCTGAAAGCTTTAACCACGTCGGCGTGCTCTGGGTCTTGCGCCAAGTTTGTTAGCTCAAGAGGGTCCTTCTCTAAATCGTATAATTGGTCTGGGTCGATGGAACAGTGTACGTATTTATATTGACCGCGGCGAATCATAAACAAGGGGGCGATAGCGCCTTCGCCACAGTACTCGCCAATCACTTCATCGTGACCGCCGTCTTTGCCTTCCACGTGAGGGACTAGCGTGCGTCCATCAATCGGCATAGCGTATTCTGTGCCTTGGTTTTCAGTCGCCCAGTCCACAAAGGTAGGCAATAAGTCCATGGTCGATACGGACGCTTTTACGCGTTTTGGCTCAAAACGGTTAGGCGCACAAACGATCAGAGGCACGCGGGCGGAGCCTTCGAAGTAAGACATCTTGTACCAAAGATTACGTTCACCCAGCATGTCACCGTGGTCCCCAGAGAATACGATGATGGTATCTTCATCTAGGTTACAGTCTTTCAGGGCTTTCAGAAGTCGACCTACTTGGTCATCCACATAGCTGCAAGCGCCGTAGTAAGCATGACGAGCGTTGCGCACTTCTTCTTCTGAGATCTCTTGGTCGTAGTAGGCGTAAACGTCCTGCAAACGGCGAGAGTGCGGGTCTTGGTCTTCTTTCGCAATGGTGACCTTAGGCAAGTCGATCTCATCATGATCATAGCGATCCCAGTATTCTTTGGTGATGGCGTAAGGATCATGGGGGTGCGTCATGGACACGGTTAAACAGAACGGACGTTCTTGCTTGCCGCGGGCATAGTCGTATAGGTAACGCTCGGCGTGGAACACAACCTCGTCGTCAAAGTCCAGTTGGTTACTGCGCACACAAGTACCGGCATCCGTCACAGAAGACATGTTGTGATACCAAGTTGGGCGTGTGTCTGGGTCATCCCAGTTTGGGAACCAGCCGTAGTCCGCTGGGTAGATGTCTGTGGTAAGACGCTGCTCAAAACCATGGAGTTGGTCTGGGCCACAGAAATGCATCTTGCCTGACAGGGCAGTTTGGTAGCCTTTTTCGCGCATGTAGTATGGGAAAGTTGGGATGTCCGCAGGGAAGTCTGCAGCGTTGTCCCATGCACCGATTCGGGTCGGTAGCTGCCCTGTCATGAGTACATAACGGGATGGCGCGCACAACGGGCTGTTGGTGTAAGCCGAGTCAAATACCACGCCCTTCTCCGCCAAGGAAGCAAGATGTGGGACTTTCGCGGTTTTACCGCCATAAAAGGGTAAGGCAGAGGCTGCCATTTGGTCAGCCATGATGAATAGAATGTTGGGCTGTTTAGAAGTCTTGTTGCTCAATTTTGGTGCCTCTATTAAATAAGTGAAAATAATGTCACTGGTGTATAGATTGTGTATGGTTACTAGGTTGCACCCTATAAAACTGTGTGTAAACTGACTGAAATATTATGATTGGGATAAGCTGAACTAATGTTATCTGAAAGCGACATGCCACCCTTACAAATGTTGGTGGTGTTTGAGTCTTCGGCTCGACACTTAAGTTTTACCGCTGCTGCTCGAGAGTTGGGGACCACCCAACCCGCTATAAGCCAGCAAGTGAAAGCCTTAGAGGCATTTTTGAACACACCACTTTTTCGTCGTGTGTACCGTGGCGTGGAGCTCACAGACGAAGGTCATATTTTGCTAAAAACGACTCAGTCGAGCTTCAGTGAGATCCGCAAGGTGGTCAGTTTTATCCGCAAAAAAAATAAGACCCCGCGAATTAATGTCGCAACGGATTTCGCTTTTGCCGCTTATTGGCTAATGCCGCGCTTGCCAGAGTTTCGAAAAGAGCACCCAGAGATCGAGATTCGCCTGCATACCGCCCAGAGTAATGTGGATGTGGGGTTGCAAGACATCGATCTGGCAATTGTCTTCAGTGATGGTTTGCACAAAGGTTTTGTGTCGGAAAAATTGTTCGAAGAAGAGGTGTTCCCTGTTTGCAGTCCGAAGTTAGCAGAGGAATATGGGCCGTTTAACCAGTTAGCCGACATCAGTAGTGCGCCCCTGCTAAAGCTTCACGCGGAGTCCGATGAAAAGTGGATGGTTTGGGAGCGCTTATTTGAACAGCACAACAGTCTTTGGTCGCCCCTACAAACGGTGATGGAGTTTGATAACTATACCCTGCTGTTACAGGCGGCTATTGCTGGGCAAGGGGTGGCGCTGGGGTGGGGCACCCTAGTGGATGATATGTTGGACAAGAATCTGTTGACCGCCTTTCCGGCGTTTTCGACCCGTTCGTCCAATGGCTATTTCTCAGTCATGTCACCGTCTCAGGTAGAAGATCCTGTGGTGAAGACTTTTAAAGAGTGGCTTCACAAAAAGACCGCACCGTTGCCGGTGCGGTAAATCGTCAGGATTGCGATGGGTGAACATCGCTGACGAGGCAATCGAAAACGCTTATTTCAATACACTGCGGTTGATAGCGGATTCAGGATCAAAGCTGTCTACAGGCTTGTTCTGGGCTTTTGCTGTCCACTGCCAAGTCGTAGCAAGGCGTTCAGGCGTCAGGGCGCCCATGCCGTCACGCTCAGACACGGCGTTAAACACCAGACCTTTAATGGATTTGATGGTGTCGGTGGCGGTGGCTGCATCCACTTCTGGCACCATGTCATGGACGATCTCACCGCTTTCTTCAGGGTGGGACCAAGTGTAATCAATGGCTTTGGCGTAGGCGGTAACAAAGCGCTTCGCCACTTCTGGCTGTTCTGATAAGAATCGATCAGAGCCAATAATCGAGGTGGCGTAGAAGGCGAGACCAGCGTCGTACCAAGGCATCACCTTAATGGATTTGTCTGCGATCTGAGCTTGATGCTCGTATTTCACCGTATCCGTCACCCAAGAAATCACCACGTCCGTATTGCCTTGAATCAACATGGCGTTCAGAGCGCCCGGATCGGCTTTGGTCAACTTGATGCTGTCTTCTGGTACGCCATTCACATTCAGTAGCAGAGGCAAAAACACGTTGGAAGAGGTGTAAGGGGAAGTGGCGATGCGCTTGCCTTCCACGTCTTTGACGCTTTCAATTCCCGAATCTTCCAACACAAAGAAAGCATGGGGGGCTTCACTGAAGACGGAATAAACGGCGCTCACGGGCACTTCGTTTTCTGCTTTAGCCATCAACAGGGCGACCAAGTCACTTAGTCCCATGTCGGCGTTGTTGGTGGCGAGCTTGGTGATGGCATCGTTTGAACCACGGCCTGTGGCCACGCTCACGTCTAGGTCTTGCTCCTCAAAGAAGCCTTTTGCAAGGCCCACATAAATCGGTGCTTTGTCCCCGCCTGGTAGCCAATCAAGCTGGAAACGAACCGCGTCCGCTGCAAACGCAGAAGCGCTCACAGAGGCTAGACCAGCCAAGGCAAGAGTGCGGGCAATAGGGTGTTTTACAAGATGAAATTTGGACATAGTGAGACTCCGAAATGATCGATTAATCCGCTAGGCGGAATGAACACGACAAAGTCACGAAGTCGGTGTGGGTGAGGGCGAGAGGATCGGGGTTACACAGCGAGTACAACGGCTGTCACTTCCCATTCCACACGCCGCTTCGGCATCGTCGAATGGGAGTGAGCAATGCCCGGGTATCATCAATACCTGACCGCTTCTACTCAGCTCCAATGGGCCTCTTTAGGAGACCTTGGTTATGATAATGCAAGCGATAGGCCAACTTTTAACCCCATGATTGGCGACGTTTTATGTTTTTCTGCACTATAACGGAACATTATTAGTCTTGGTCTAACCGTTTTGGTGAGATTTAGTTGTGAAACGAGCGTTTCACGCTGGTATAAGATTTGCTTCTCATTTTAATGGCTTGCCGTCGTGGCGATGCCTTACTTATTACCCTATGTAATTTGTACTTTATGTAATGTGTACCCAATGCAAAAGAGTAGAAGCGGTTAGCATCGTTATGACGATCAAGACATTGCTCTTTCCAACTCAGGAGAGGACATGAGCCGCTATCTCATACAGAACTTATCCGCCATGCCAACCGTTGCGGGTTCGGCCAACAGTATTCGCATTCAAGACGGTGTGATCACCGCCCTAGGTGAAGATTTACCTTTAGAAGATGGAGAAATCGCCATCGATGGCTGTCATTGTGTGGCTTACCCCGGTTTTGTGAACACTCACCACCATCTTGCCCAGTCCGTGTTAAAAGGCATCCCTGAAGGTCGTCAGGTCCCCCTAGGGGAATGGTTGGCGCAAGTGCCCTACCGTTATTGGCCCAAGATTACCCCAGAAGACATGTATGTGGCCGCCAAAGTGGGCTTTTATGAGTTGCTGCGCTCGGGTGTCGCCACCTGTGCGGATCAGCATTATTTGTATCATGCGGGCACTTCCCCTGAGTTAGAGGATGCGGTTTGGCAGGCAGCAGAAGAGCTGGGTATTCGCTTTGCTTTGTGTCGCGGGGCCACGACCACCACTGGCAGCCATCGAGGCATGCAGGGCAATCGGATTCAGCCAGAAACCTTAGATATGGCCCTCAGCCGTATGGAAGCCAGTCGTCAGCGCTACCATGATGGTTCAGAGTTGAGTATGCGCCGCTTGGTGGTGGCGCCCACCAGCTTGGTACACACGTCTCCTAAAGACGATCTGCTGGCTTTTGGTAAGTTTGCCAAAGCCAATGGGCTAAAACGCCATTCCCATCTGTTAGAAGTCAGCTACGACGAGCAAGTGGCGCAAACCCAACATGGCATGAGCGCCGTGGACTATGCGGAATCCTGTGGTTGGCTGGGGGAGGACGTTTGGTTTGCCCATCTGGTGAAAGCCGATCGTCCAGCCATTGAAAAATTGGCTCAGTCTGGGACACGTATTGCCCATTGTCCTACGTCTAATAGCCGTCTTGGCAGTGGTATTGCGCCAGTGATTGAGATGGCTCAAGCAGGCATGAAGATCACCCTAGGGGTGGATGGCTCAGCTTCCAGTGAAGGAGGTTCCATGCTCCAAGAGATGAACCTTGCTTGGTTGCTGCACCGCACCCAGCATGGGGCCGACGCCACCAGTCCAGAGGGCGTTATGGGGTTGGCCACAGAAAATGGCGCTGACCTTTTAGGGTTTAAAACAGGCCAACTGGCCGTGGGTTATGGGGCAGATATTGTCCTGTATCGTTTAGACAATCCTCGTTTGGCTGGCATTCATCAAAGTGAATGGGCCCCTGTCATGGCGGGTGAACCCTGTGAGATCCACACCAGCTTGGTCAATGGCAAGCCAGTGGTGCAGGACGGGCGAGTCCTCGGGGTAGATGAGCAACAACTGGCCCAAGACGCCATGGCGGTAGTTCAGCGCTTAAAAACTCTGGTCAATGGCTAAATCCTCTGGTGGTAGGTTTAAGATCTGGTAGGCTGAGAATCTAATATTTAAGTAGATTAAGGCCAGTCCAGAACATGATCGCCAGCCTTTCCTTTAGTTTGGAGTCCAATGAGACCCCAAGGTATCAGCAGTTACAGCAACAGCTCTTAGCAGCCATTGAGCAGGGGCGATTGGGGGTAGGTGATAAGTTGCCTTCCAGTCGCTCCTTGGCGCAATCTCTGGGAGTCTCCCGCAGTGTGGTGATTCAGACCTATGAGCAACTCATTGCGGAAGGAGTGCTGATCAGTGAGCCCAAGCGCGGTGTGTTTGTGGCTGCGGTAGAGCGTGTGATGCCTAAAAGCTCGACTGTGGCTCGCTCTCAGCCTGTGGCACCTACGTTTGCGTTTGATTCAGGGGTAGACGTGGGGGCGTTCCCCCGTAAGGCTTGGGCGGCGAGTATGCGTCGTAGCTGGTTGAATCCAGATCCCAATCTACTTACTGGTGGATTTCGGGCGGGCTTTCCGCCTTTGCGTTTGGCCATTGTGGATTATCTCTATGCGCTGCGTGGATTAGAGTGTTCCCCTGAGCAGATTATCCTGACCGCTGGTAATCGGGATGCCTTGGCCCTATTGACCCATGCCCTGCGTTCAGAAACACGGACTTGGCTGTTAGAAAATCCAACCTACCCACCCATTCAAGCAAGCGTGTCCAGTTATGACAGTCTAAGCCTGCCTGTAACAGACCAAGGGGCGCATCCCCCTGAGAACCTACAGCAGTGGGGGGCTATTTTAACTCCTAACCGTCAGTACCCTTTAGGGATTAGCTACAGCTCACCAGTACGGGAGCAATGGCTAGAAGCCTTAGCGTCCGGTCAGGGCTATGTAATTGAGGACGATTACGACAACGAGTTTGTCTATCAAGGCAAACCTCAAGCGCCCCTGATGCAATTAGCCCAGCGCCGTGGGGCGGCCAGCGAGCGGGTGTTTTATGTGGGTAGCTTCTCAAAGGTGCTGTTTCGT
Source organism: Marinomonas vaga (assembly GCF_055388305.1). Taxonomy (NCBI): domain Bacteria; kingdom Pseudomonadati; phylum Pseudomonadota; class Gammaproteobacteria; order Oceanospirillales; family Oceanospirillaceae; genus Marinomonas; species Marinomonas vaga. The sequence continues at coordinate 1,064,309 of NZ_AP043903.1, read as the reverse complement.
GGCTTACGCATGGGCTTTATCGTGGCGCCAAGTTCTCAGGTGGAGCGAATCATGGGGAGTCAGCAGGCTTTGGGGTTATCGGCGTCTTTGCCGGTACAACCGGTGATTGCCGATTTCATGGAGACAGGCAGTTTTTACCGACACCTGAACCGTATGCGCCGCCTGTATCGTCATAAGCGAGACGTGCTGATTGATGCCTTGGACCGTCATTTGGGTCAGTGGTTTGACTGGGAGCGACCCAGTGGTGGCATGCATGTCATCCTGCATGTGAAACCGGACTACACTTCTGATGTTTGGTGGCAAGCTTTGGATCAAGGCTGTCGCGCAAAGGGTTTGCATTTGTCTTGGTTGCATTCGCACTATCCCTCGGGGGAGCCTGCTCCACTAGGGTTGGTGCTAGGTTTTTCTGGACCGGATGAGGCCAATCTGACCCTTTGGGTGTGTTGGATTGCTGACGTGGCGCAAAGAATTGAGTGATTAAACTGGACAAATGCAAATGATACTGATTATCATTAATGAAATTCTCATTGATGGAGAGGTATTCAATGGAACAGTGGCAACGGTTAATCGTGGCAGGTAACAAGGCATTTCATACGGGCAACAATACTGAGGCGGAGATTCACTATCGTGATGCCTCGCGATCGGCACGCCAAATGATCGATTGCTGGTTCGACACGGAAGGAGCGATTAACGCCTTGGTGGTCACAGATTTAAATCTGGCGGAGTGCCAGTGCCGTATGGGGTGCTTTGAGCAAGCCATTGATACTTACTCCTCTTTAAGTTTGGATTTGCGTAAGTTCCAACTGAGCTTTGCTCCGAGTAACCCTATTGTGGGGATGGTAGCCCGTGCTCTAACGCAAATTAAAAAGGAGTTCCTCACTCTGACTCAAACTTATGCTTACGACATTCTTCAGGTCCGTGAAGCGCCTGTGGTGTCAGCGCCTCGTTCGAGTACTTCAGCCATCACTTCTGCCTCTTAATTCCCTTCTTTTTCTGACAAAAGTTTTGACAACCCCACCGGATATTGATGAATATTCGGTGGGGTAACGAACTTTTTTTGTTGTCTTCTTGCTCCAAAATGACAGTATTTTTAGTGTCTTTTATGACGGAATAAGTGAGTTTTATTGCTTGTTTTATAGAGTTTTTTTGGATTTTTATCGCTATTTTGCAGACGTTCATTAGGTTTTTGCGACAGATTTTTACCTGTTTTACTCAGGCCAGATATGGAAAATTTTTTCGTGTTTAGACAGTTGCAAGTGACTTTGTATGATGTATGATTAAGTCGTTCTTTTAGTCAATTTTAAGCGTTTCTCTGTAGGAAGCATCCTTAGAAAAGCTTAAAGAGCGCGATATCTCGTCTAATACAAAAACAACTACGGGACAGGACAATAACTATGAAAAATATTCTAAAAAATGCAAAAGTAGCTGTATTAGCCACTACTCTTGTTGCTGCACCAACAATCGCTTTCGCAGCGGATAACCCAATCCGTGGCAATATCCGTATCGTGATCGGTTCTAAATCGACCGGTGGAGACACTTACCAAGCGTCTTCGATCATTGCCGAAGCGTTAGCAGCCAAAATCGACGCCAACGTTAAAGTAGATGCTGTCGGTTTCTCTGCGGGTTACCAAGCACTTGCACGTGTACCAAGCGGTAACACCCTAATGATCTTCCATGACCAAGCTTACCTAGGCAACTTGTACGGCAAGAAGGGCTATGAAGATCCATTCAAAAAATGGAACGTCGGTCCAACCTTTGCTACCAACCCAGGTAACGCTTACCTAGTCTCTAAAAGTTCTCCATACAAATCTATGGATGAAGTTTTGAATGCGGCAGGTAACGGCGAAACCATCCGTGTTGCGATCCAACCAGGTGGTGTTTCTGAAATCGGTTTCTCTGCAATGAAAAACGCTGTGCGTCTTGCTTACCCAGGCAAAGAAGACAACATTGTTGCTTTGAACACAGGTTCTCAGTCTGATAAAAACCAAGCGATGTTTGACGGTCTAGCGGACGTGATTAACGGTAGTGTGCAAGCCAACGAGCAGTACACTCGCCTGCCTGCTGATGACCAAAAAGCGATGAGCTTTGTTTGGTTGACTGCAAAAGCGTCGACTGTACAAGATGCGAACCCAGAAGGTATGGGACAAACCTCCCGTGATCAGTTGATGCAGTACGCATCCGGCCTTGGTGTAAAAGTGCCAATGGATGCTGAGAACGATTTTACCTTCGATAAAGAGTTCTTCTTCTTGTACAACAAACGTATGTCTAAAGAGACCGTTGAGTTCTTAGACAATGCGTTAGCAGAAGTATTTGCTGACGGTAAAGTTCAAGAAACCCTTAAGAAGTCTTTCTTCATCCCTAATTTCCGTAAATCTGCTGAAGCGCAAGAGCACTTGATGGCGAAACGCGACAGCTACGCGAAAATTATCCAAAGTCTACACAAGTAATCCTTATGTAGATGGCCGCTCCGGGGGTACCTGCCCCCGGAGTGTTTGACTTCTTAGAGAGGTTTGTTATGTCTTGGTTTTCCTCACTGAATAATGTCGTCATCGATTTTGACCAATCTCATCTGTTTTTCCCGCGTATCATCATTGCGCTGGTGTTGATTTTGGGGCTGGTGATTGTGGTGGTGAATTTCCGACCTGTACTACGTGCTATTCGCACAGGCCAATACCAATTTTTTGTTAAGAACGCGGACTTCTTTCGGTTGATCGCGACCTTAGCGTTAATCCCTGCCTACTTCTGGGGTATGGACTTCATCGGGATGATGTTGCCCAACATGGGATTAGGATTTCTTTTGGCATCGATTCCATTTGTGTTCTTAATGTCGATGCTCTACTGCCATGAACGGACGCGCCGCAACCTTATTATCATTACGGCTAATGCATTGATTGCACCGACGCTTGTCTGGGTCGTTTTGTATCATTTCTTCCTTGTATCAATGCCTTAGGCTAGTGGAGTGACACTATGGAGTTTTTAGAATTACTCTCGCCTGCGTACTTCCTATTAGCGGCAGCAGGATCCATTATCGGCATCATTTTTGGTGCGATTCCAGGTATGACAGCCACTATGGCGGTAGCGGTGTGTTTGCCGTTAACCTATACCTTGGGTTTGCACGACGGTTTGGCGCTGTTGCTGGGTCTATACGTGGGTGGCATTTCCGGTGGCTTGGTGCCAGCGGTATTGCTGAACATCCCGGGTACCCCATCTTCTATTACGACAACCTTTGATGGCTACCCCATGGCACAGCGTGGCGAAGCCGAGCGTGCCTTGAAGACTTGTATTGTAGCTTCCTTGTTTGGTGGCTTCTTTAGTGCTGTGATCTTGTTCTTTTTTGCTCCGATCTTGGCGGATTTTGCGATTAAGTTCTCCTATGTTGAGAAGTTCTTGATGATCTTCTTTGCTATGTCGGTGATTGCATCCCTATCGAAAAACATCCTAATGGGGGTTTTCAGTGGCTTATTAGGTGTGCTGTTGAGCTTGATCGGTACCTACGATGTGTCCAACGGTGGTAACGGTGAATACCGTCTGATGGCGGATTTCATGGAGCCCTACTTGGCCTACGGTTTCTCCCTATTGCCAGTGCTGATCGGTTTGTTTGGTATTTCCACCATCATCGAAGAAGCGGAAAAAGGCACCAAGGAAACCTCGGTTGAGAACAAGGTGAACCTGTCCAAAGGTAAGCCGTTTTCCTTCAATATCTTTAAAGGTCAAATCGGTAACCTATTCCGTTCCTCTTCTATCGGTACTTTTGTGGGCATGTTGCCGGGTATCGGTGGTAGTGCAGCGTCTATTTTGGCCTACACCCAGCAGAAAAACTTGTCGAAACAGCCTGAAAAATTAGGCAAAGGTGAGCCGGAAGGTTTGGTGGCGTCTGAGTCTGCCAACAACAGTTTGACCGGTGGTGCCTTGATCCCGCTATTGTCCTTGGGTATCCCAGGTGACAGTACCACAGCGGTTTTGATCGGTGCCTTTACCCTTCAGGGCTTACAAGTGGGGCCGTTGTTTATCGGTGAAAACATCGATACTTGGTACTCCATGATCACTGGCTTGATGTTTGCCAACATTGTGATGTTCATCGTCATGTTCTATGCGATCCGTCACATTGCCAAAGTGGTGTTGATTCCGAAATTTATCCTTTACCCAATCATCGTCATGATGTGTGCGGTAGGTGCTTATGCCATCAACTACGGCATCATGTTTGATGTTTGGACGCTGTTGATTTTCGGTGTGGCCGGTTGGATTTTCACCAAGATTGGTATCGAAGTCGCGCCTTTGGTGATCGGTTTTATCTTAGGTAGCTCTGCGGAAGTCTACTTTGTGAAAAGCTTGGAGTCCTACGGTGAGTACTCGGTGCTTGTGACTAAGAGTCCAATTGCTATGGTGCTTTGGGGGCTGATCATTCTGTCTGTTGTGGTGTCGGTTATGATCCACAAGAAGAGCAAGCAACAAGCGAATAAAGAGGCGTAATCATGAGCGATTCCTACGTACTAATTAAAATTCATGAGAGCGACAACGTTGCGATTATTCTCAACCAAGGTGGCGCGCCAAAAGGGGCAGAATTGCCCGGCGGCATCACTTTGATTGAAGACGTCCCACAAGGTCACAAGGTGGCCTTGGTGGACATCGAAACCGGTGGCCAAGTGCGCCGTTATAACGAGGTAGTGGGCTACGCGAAGCACGACATCAAGCAAGGTTCTTGGGTGTCTGAAAAAGTCGTGGATATGCCAACGCCACCTAAGTTAGATGAGTTGCAACTGGCCACTCGCGAAAAACCAGCATTTGAGCCATTAGAAGGTTACACCTTTGATGGTTATCGTAATCCAGACGGCTCCGCAGGCACGAAAAACCTTCTAGGTATTAGCACCAGTGTGCAATGTGTGGCGGGGATCACGGATTATGTGGTGAAACTGATCAAGAAGACCTTGCTGCCGAAATACCCGAATGTGGATGGCGTTGTGGCGCTGAACCACACTTACGGTTGTGGTGTGGCCATTACGGCACCAGCGGCCATTGTGCCCATTCGTACCCTACAAAACATTGCTAAGAACCCAAACTTCGGCGGTGAGATCATGGTTATCGGTCTGGGCTGTGAGAAGTTATCACCGTCTCGCTTATTAGAGATTGATGATGAGCAAGCGGTAAACATTCTGCCGAACTCGGAAGCGGCCAAGACCCTAGAAGACCATGTGGTCAGTCTGCAAGACGAGAATCACCATGGTTTCCAAGATATGGTGGATCACATCATGGAGATGGCGGAAGCGCACCTTGAGCGTTTGAATAAACGTCGTCGTGAGCCTTGTCCTATCTCTGAGCTTGTAGTGGGCATGCAGTGTGGTGGCAGTGATGCGTTCTCTGGTGTGACCGCTAACCCAGCAGTGGGTTATGCGTCTGACTTGATTGTGCGTGCAGGGGGTTCCGTGATGTTTTCGGAAGTGTCCGAAGTGCGCGACGGCATTCATCTGTTAACGCCCCGTGCGGACACGGTTGAAGTGGGTCAGGCCTTACTCCGTGAAATGCAGTGGTTTGATGATTACCTGAGCCAAGGTAAAGCAGACCGCAGTGCCAACACGACTCCGGGTAACAAAAAAGGCGGCTTAAACAACATCGTTGAGAAGTCCCTTGGCTCCATTACCAAGTCCGGTAACAGTCCTATTGTTGATGTGTTGAGTCCTGGAGAGCGCATTCGTAAGCGTGGTTTGAATTTCGCTGCGACCCCAGCCAGTGACTTTATCTGTGGCACCTTGCAGTTCGCTTCGGGGATGAACATTCAGGTGTTCACCACGGGTCGAGGTACGCCATACGGTTTAGAAGTCGCTCCAGTGATTAAGGTGTCTACAAACTCTACCTTAGGTAAGCGCTGGCACGACATGATCGACATGGATGCTGGCCGTATTGCTTCCAAAGAGATCACTTTAGAAGAAGCGGGTTGGGAGCTTTTCCACCTGATTCTGGATGTGGCGTCTGGCCGCAAACAAGTGGCGGCAGACAAGCTCGGCCTACACAACGACTTGGTGTTATTTAACCCTGCACCAGTGACCTGATTTTTAATCGTAAATGGCATTGCTATTTAATTGTATAGTTGTATGATGTATTACAAGTAAACATCATACCAACAAGCCGTTAGGCTCAAACAAATAACAACAAGAGAGGAAAACAGCATGGCTTTTTCTGTAGAACAAATTCGCGAAGCATTGAGTGATGGTCTTTTATCTTTCCCAGTAACTGACTTTGATGCGAACGGTAAATTTAACGCTGAAACTTACAAAGAGCGTTTGGAAGCTTTCATCGCTCACGGTGTGTCTTCGATCTTCATCGCAGGCGGTACAGGTGAGTTCTTCTCTCTAGACGAAGAAGACTTCCGTGAAATCGTAGAAGTGTCTGTTGCTACGGTAAAAGGTCGTGTGCCTGTGATCGCTGCAGCGGGTCGTAGCATCAAAGATGCGTCTAAGTTCTCTAACATTGCTGCGGATGCTGGCTGTGACGGTATCTTGTTGATGCCTCCTTTCCTAACAGAATGCCCAGAAGATGGCGTGGTTGAATACGCGTCTGCAGTCATGGCAAGTGCTGACATCCAGTTCGTTTACTACAACCGTGGTAACGGCATCCTAAGCGCTGAGTCCGTAAAAGAATTGGCAGCGCGTAACCCGAACATGGTGGCGTTAAAAGACGGCGTGGGTAACATCGCTGCATTGAACGACACAATCAAAACAGTGGGTGATCGTTTGGTTTACATCGGTGGTGTACCAACAGCGGAGATCTTCGCTGAAGCCTACCTATCAATCGGTGTTAACACTTATTCTTCTGCGGCGTACAACTTCATGCCTGAAATGGCGATGAACTTCTACAAAGCATTGCGTGCCGGTGACAAAGCGACTGTGACCAGCATCATTCAAAACTTCTTCATTCCGTTCTGCCGTCTACGTGACACGAAAAAAGGTTACGCAGTGAGCTTGATCAAAGCGGGTGTTGCATTGCAAGGTATGCCTGCTGGTGACGTACGTCCGCCACTAACTATGCCTAACGATGCTGATCTAGCGGCACTAAAAGCGATCATCGAACAGAACAAATAAGTCGATAACGGGAGAGTTTGCTCTCCCGTTTGCTCATTGAGTGGAGAGAATTATGTTTACCACCATTAAAAAAATGGAAGTCGTACCGGTTGCAGGCTACGACAGCTTCCTACTTAACCTAAGTGGCGGCCATGCCCCTTGGTTCATCCGTACCGTTGTCGTGCTAGAAGACAACGATGGCAACATCGGCCTTGGGGAAATCCCAGCCACAGACAGCATCATTTCAACCCTAGAGCGTTGCAAAGAATTGATCGTGGGCCAGAGTGTTGGCAAGTGGAAGTCCATCATTTCCTCTGTGCGCGAAGCCACTTCTGGTCAAGCAGACGACGTACGCGGCAACCAAACCTTTGACCTACGTACTGCGGTACACGTGATCACAGGTATTGAGTCCGCCTTGTTGGATCTTGCGGGCAAAAACATGGGCTTGCCAGTGGTTGAGCTACTGGGCCAATACGGTCGTCAGCGTGATGAAGTGGAAGCTTTGGGTTACTTGTTCTTCCTTGGTGATCGCAAGAAAACCGATCTACCGTACCCAAGCTACGACAATCCAATTGATGCATGGGACAAAGTTCGTGGTGAAGAAGCTCTAACGCCAGATGCCATTGCTAACCTAGCAAAAGGTGCCTACGAGCGTTACGGCTTTAAAGACTTCAAACTAAAAGGCGGTGTTTTGGACGGCCATCAAGAAGCGGACTGTATCCGTGCCTTGTATGAAGCTTTCCCAGACGCGCGTCTAACCTTAGATCCAAACGGTGCTTGGACCCTTGATCAAGCGGTTGAGTACCTAACACCGATTAAAGACATCTTAAGCTACGCAGAAGACCCATGTGGTCAAGAAGGGGCTTGGTCTGGTCGTGAAACCATGTCTGAATTCAAACGCCGTACGGGTTTGAAAACAGCTACTAACATGATCGCCACTGACTGGCAGCAATTCCGCAACGCTGTGCGTCTGGACTCTGTGGACATCCCTCTAGCGGATTGTCACTTCTGGACGATGCAAGGCGCAGTAGCAGTGGGTGAGTTGTGTAACGAGTGGGGCATGACTTGGGGTTCTCACAGTAATAACCACTTCGACATCTCACTTGCGATGATGACTCATGTTGCCGCAGCGTGTCCGGGCGAAATCACTGCCATCGACACACACTGGATTTGGCAAGATGGTCAACGCATTACCAAAGACCCATTCAAGATCAAAGGCGGCAAGATCGCCGTGCCAACCACTCCAGGTCTAGGCATTGAATTGGATCGTGAGAAATTGATGGAAGCACATGAGCTGTACAAGTCGCTAACACTGGGTCAACGTGACGACTCCATGGCGATGCAGTTCTTAATTCCTGGTTGGACCTTCAATCCGAAGAAACCAACGCTTGTTAGATAATGCGCTCTAGGATAATGTTCTATAAAAAATAATGGCATGAGACGCATGGGCAGTAACGAAACATTGAGTAGCACACTTCAAATCCAACGAGTTGGCAAAGGCGATAGCCTCGCCACCACCGTTGCAAAGCAACTGGAAACAGAGATTACCTCTGGACGCATTAAGGTCGGCGACAAGCTGCCCACCGAAGGCGCCCTGTGTGATCTGTTTGGAGTGAGCCGAACTGTTATTCGTGAAGCTATTACCCAACTCAAGTCATTAGGATTGGTGGAAACTCGACGGGGCGTGGGCACGACCGTGCTACGCTCCATGTCGAGTGAAAACGTGTTTGCATACAACGTCGATCCGACGGCGATCAAAGACATCTTGCACATCCTTGAGATTCGCATGAGTGTTGAAAGTGCCGCCTGTGCACTGGCCGCTGAGCGTCGTACCGATGCAGACTTGGCACGAATGGAACAGCACTTTACAGAGTTTGACGCGGCGCTTTTGCGCGGTGAGCTGGCTCGTAAAGAAGACTATGAATTCCACTTAGCCATTTGCCAAGCGACCCACAATCCATTTTTTAAGCAGTTCTACGAACAGTTTAATAAGAACGTTATCCCACGAGCTAACTTGGTTAATTCAGACGTTGACCATGTAGCCAGTGAAGAATATTTGGAACGAGTGCGAGCAGAGCACAAGGCCATCTTAACCAGCATCCAAGCAAAAGATTCGGATGCGGCCCGAGATGCCATGTACCAGCATTTGAACCGAGCATTCCAACGTTACCAACGCTACAGTGTCTCCAACACGTTTGATTAACCTCTCGATGAACTATTAAGTCTGGCTCAGGCTGGCTTAATCCGCTCAAAAAGGGGATACAAATGGAAGCTCAACTTAAAGGCACACTTCTGATTGCAGGTCAGGAGGTTCAAGGCTCATTGAAAGCCATTGAAGCGATCAACCCTGCAACCAACGAAATCATGGCACCTGCTTACCTAGGTGGTACCAAAGAGCAGGTTAACCAAGCCGCTGACGCCGCATGGCAAGCATTCGATACGTACCGTGCTACCACACCTGAAGCACGTGCAACTTTCCTAGAAACCATTGCTGACGAGATCCTAGCCCTAGGCGACACCCTAGTTCAGCGCGCCATGGCAGAGTCTGGTTTGCCACAAGCGCGTATTGAAGGTGAGCGTGGCCGTACTATGGGTCAATTGCGCATGTTCGCAGGCGTGGTTCGTGCAGGTAAATACCTAGACGTGCGCATCGATCCTGCGATGCCTGAGCGTACTCCACTGCCACGTAATGACCTACGTCTTCAGTACATCCCATTGGGTCCTGTTGCAGTATTTGGTGCGTCTAACTTTCCATTGGCGTTCTCTGTTGCCGGTGGTGATACCGCTTCTGCACTAGCAGCAGGTTGTCCTGTTATTGTTAAAGCACACTCTGCCCATCCTGGCACAGCTGAACTTGTTGGTCGTGCGATCACGGCTGCAGCCGCTAAGACAGGCATGCCAGCAGGTGTTTTCTCTTTGATGTACGGCTCTGGTCGTGAAGTGGGCGCTGCCTTGGTTGAGCACCCATCCATCAAAGCAGTGGGCTTTACCGGTTCTCGTTCTGGTGGTGTGGCGCTGATGAACATCGCTGCAGCCCGTAAAGAGCCGATCCCTGTGTACGCAGAGATGAGCTCGATCAACCCTGTATTCTTGATGCCAAACAAGCTAGCGACACAAGCGGAAGCGGTCGGTAAAGGCTTTGTGGGCTCCCTAATGATGGGCGCTGGTCAGTTCTGTACTAACCCTGGTCTTGTTGTGACTTGCGATGGTGAAGCGACTGATACTTTCATCAATACGGTAGCATCTGAAATCCAAGCCCAAGGCACACAAACCATGCTGACACCGGGCATCTACCAAGCCTACTGTGAAGGTGTGGCTAAGCTAGCGGACAACAAAGGTGTTGAGCTAGTGGGTAAAGGCAACTCAAGCGATGCGCCAAACCAGTGTCAGGCACATGTATTCAAAACCACGGCTGCGGCGTTCCTAGCGGACCCATCCATGGAAGACGAAGTGTTCGGTTCTACCTCTTTGGTAATCCAATGTGCCAATCTGGACGAGTACAAAGCGGTGGCAGAACACTTGGAAGGCCAGCTAACGGCCACTATCCAAATGACAGACGAAGACACAGAAGCAGTTCGTGCCCTACTACCTACTCTAGAGCGCAAAGCAGGTCGTATCCTGTGTAACGCTTACCCAACGGGTGTGGAAGTGTGTCATGCCATGGTTCACGGTGGTCCGTTCCCGGCAACGTCTGACTCCCGTACGACCTCTGTGGGCAGCGCGGCGATTGATCGCTTCGTACGTCCAGTGTGTTACCAAGATCTACCTGTAGCGCTTCAGCCTGCGGCGATCCAAGACGCCAACCCTCTGAATGTGCCTCAGTTGCTAGATGGAAAAGTAAAGTAAGCATTTGCTAACTTAGACTCCAAACTCGCTATTTTATGGGGCACGTTATGTGCCCCTTTTTTGTTGGAGCGAACTAAAACCTATTCAGGAGTGGAATATGGATGCGTCGGCGTTTACTGCAATATTGGATGTTTCTGCACCGGTGCTATTGTTGATCGCGGTCGGCACGTTTTTACGTAAACGACGCATCATCGACGACAGTTTTATCTCGTCGGGTTCCCGCTTTGTGTTCATGGTGGGCATGCCGACCCTTCTCTTCTTCAGCATGCTGGGCGCCTCTCCTGGGGACGTCATGTCATGGCAGCTACCTGTGTATTTCTTTGTCGGCATCATGGTGACCTTTGGCTTCGCCTGGTGGGCATCGGGCCGTATTCACCTACCTGAAAACGAGCGCGGTCATTTCATTCAGATGGCATTCCGTGGCAACACAGGGGTGTTTAGTTTGGCCCTCGTGGTCAACATGTTTGGTGACGAAGGGGTGGTCATTGGTGGTGTGCTTGCCAGTATTACCTCGGTGACCTTTAACGTTCTCGCAGAGACGGCCTTCGCTCGGTTTCAAGACGATCGCAAGCTAGACATCAAAGTCCTGCTTAAAACCATCGCCACCAACCCCATGATTGTAGGGGTAGCGGCGGGTATCTTGGTGAACTTAATTGGTTTGCCCGTGCCGTCTCAGGTGGTGTCTGCGGGGAAATACCTCGGGGGCGTGACCTTGCCTTTGGCGCTCTTATGCATCGGGGGCTCTTTGGCGACCAGCCGTTTTTCCATGTCGAAACAAACCACCTTTGCCATGGGCATTAAGGTGTTTATCAGCCCGATTGTGCTGACCATAGGCGCATCATTGTTGGGCTTTAGCCAGCATGAACAGCTCTATTTATTCCTGTTTTTTGGTGCCCCCATCGCGGCTTCAGCCTATGTAGTATCGGTGGCCCATGGTAGCAACGGCAAAGAAACGGCTAACGCCATCGCCACTTCGACCTTAATCGGTTCTGCGGTGTTGGTGCTCATTGGCCCCCCTTTGTTATCGATCCTATGAATTGCGAATCAGTAAGCCCAATACGAGAAAAAACATGGATTAGGCATATTTTGGCAGCAGACAGGCTGCCTACGGGAGAATCTTAAGATGAGTAAAATCGACGTATTAGTGGTTTGGCCAAATCGACCAGAACAAATGAAAATACTGGAAGAAACCTACCAACTTCACCGTTATGACCAAGCAGATGAACAGGGTAAAGAGGCGATGCTGGACGAGGTGGGCGAGCGTATTCGTGCTGTGGTGACGACTCACGGCGGCGGTGGCTTCCCAGAGTCCCTGTTGGCCCGTTTGCCTAACTTAGAGATTGTTTGCTGTTCTAGCGTGGGATTGGACACTCTCTGTGTGGACAAATGCCATGAGCGTGGCATTCCCGTGACCAATACCCCTGATGTCCTCACCGATGACGTGGCGGACATGGCCATGATGCTGACTCTAACAACCCTGCGTCGATTCTTACCGGCGGTGAACTGGATTCAAGACGGTAGCTGGGTAGAAAAAGGCATGATGCCTTTAAATACCGCCATTAAGGGCAAAAAGCTCGGTATCGTAGGCCTAGGTCGCATTGGTAAAGCCATTGCCAAACGGGCCGAAGCATTTGGCATGATCGTGAGCTACTACAGCCGTTCTCCTAAGCCTGAAGTGGATTATGCCAATTACGATGATTTAGTTGCCTTGGCAAAGGACGTGGACGTGCTGGCCCCTGTGGTGCCGGGTGGCGCAGACACACAGGGTATGATCAGTCGAGAAGTACTGACGGCCCTAGGGCCAAAAGGCTACTTCATTAACGTTTCCCGTGGCTCAGTGGTGGATGAACCCGCCATGGTGGAGTTGTTACAACAAGGCTCTATCGCTGGGGCAGGCTTAGATGTGTTTGTGGATGAGCCAAACGTGCCAGCGCCGTTGCTGACCATGGATAATGTGGTTTTGCAGCCCCACTGTGCCAGCGGTACCTATGAAACCCGTGGGGCCATGGCCCAGCTGGTAGTGGATAATCTGGCTGCCCATTTTGCTGGAAAGCCGCTGCTAACCGCCGTGTAACCCCTAGGTGTTTCTGCTCTCACAGAAAAGCCCTTTAGCTGACAGTTAAGGGGCTTTTTCATGTCTTGGGCTTATTTATTCATTTATTGTATCATTCTCTATTCTATCTATATTAGACCTAAATAAGTTGTCTGCTTACTATGTGCTCATATTGTGAACATAGGGTTAGGAGACACATTATGAATCAAGCCACACTGACACAGACTATCGAAGCGGATGCAATTTCGTACATCAAACTACGTTCCGTGAATGTCCCACTGAAACAAGCTGTAAGTGATGCCAAGGTACTAACAGGTAAGCAAAAACCACTGGGCGAAGTGGCCCTGTTAGTGGTGGAGATTGAAACTAAGCAAGGTGTCTACGGCATGGGCTTTAGCTACACCTTACGTACCGGTGGTCCAGCGCAATATGCGTTTGCCAAAGAAGTGGCACCTCTGCTGATTGGTGAAGACCCAAGTGATATCTCTCGCCTGTGGAGCAAGCTGACTTGGGCGGGGGCTTCCGTCGGTCGCGGTGGTTTGGTGGCTCAGTCTATTGCTGCCTTTGATACGGCTTTGTGGGACTTAAAAGCCCGCCGCGCTAACTTGCCTCTGTCTAAGTTGCTGGGTTCCCATCGCAACGAAGTGCGTTGTTACAACACGTCAGGCGGTTATTTGCAGGCGTCTGTGGGTGAGATCATTGATAAGGCTGAAGCTTCGTTAGCCCGTGGTATTGGCGGCATCAAGATGAAAGTGGGTCATCCAGATCATAAGGAAGACATCGCTCGAGTTGAGGCGATCCGTAAGCACTTTGGTGATAGCGTGCCCCTAATGGTAGACGTGAACCAGCAATGGGATCGAACGACTGCCATGCGCATGGGTAAAGCGTTAGATGACTTTGGTCTACAGTGGATCGAAGAGCCATTGGACGCCTACGATGTGGCGGGTCACAAGATGTTGTCCGATGCCTTGATTACGCCAGTGGGTACGGGGGAAATGCTGGTAAGCGCTGCGGAAGTGAACCGTTATGTGGAAAACGAAGCGGTTGATGTATTGATGCACGATGCTCCTCGTATTGGTGGTATTACGCCTTTCTTGAAGGTGGCAGCACAGGCGGAACAGCGTGGCATGATCATGGCACCGCACTTTGTGATGGAAATTCACCTACATTTAGCGGCGGCCTACGAGCACAGCACTTGGGTAGAACATTTTGAGTGGTTAGAACCTGCCTTTAATGAGCGCTTTGAAATCCGCGATGGCAAGATGATCGTGCCTCAGCGTCCGGGCTTAGGTTTGACCTTACATGAACAAACCGATCATTGGACCGTAGCAAGCTGCGAGTTCCGTTAATCGGTCAACCGTGGGACGAGTACATCGACTCACAGGAGTGAGTCGATGGAATTTTTCCAACTACGTTGCTTTGTCACCGTTGCCACTGAGCTAAACTTCAGTAAGGCAGCGGAGCGTCTCAATATGACGCAACCTCCCTTGAGTCGTCAGATCCAGCTATTGGAACATCAGCTTGGGGTGTCCTTACTGACCCGCACCACCCGCAGTGTGGTGCTGACCGCTGCCGGTCGTGCTTTTTTAACAGAAGCCAAAAGCCTGTTAGAGCGAGCCGATCGGGCGGCCATGTCCGCCAAGAAAATTGCCGCAGGTGACATAGGCACGGTGACCCTGAGTTTTGTTCCCAGTGCCGTCTACGAGTTTGTCCCTAAGGTGATTGCCAACGCCCATCAGCAGCGTCCAAACATCAAGATTTCCCTTGCGGAAATGAACAGCTTTGAACAGCAAGAAGCCGTGCGCTCACGGCAAGTGGATCTGGGCATTGTCCGGTCAGCTCCGCCGCAACCGGATCTGGCGAGTCAGTTCCTATTAAGTGAGCCATTTGTATTGGCTTTGCCCCGTCAGCACCCCTTGGTGAAACAGCCTAAAATAAGCTTGGCCGACCTCCATGAGCAGGCGTTTATTCTGTACTCTCATTCCGAATATCATCCCTTCCATGAGCTACTGTCGGGTATGTTTCGCGCCGCTCGAATCGCTCCCAATGTGGTGCAAAATCTGGGTTCTACACTGACTATTTTGTCCTTGGTAAATGCCAACGTGGGCATGGCCTTGATCCCCAAAAGTGCTGCTGTGATTCAATTTGATCAAGTGGTGTGTCGCCCGATTGAGTTGCCTGAGGGCATCAGCAGTGACTTGCATTTGATCTGGCGGGAAGACAATGACAACCCTGCTTTAATAAGCTTGCTAGAAGACATTCAAACTTCGGTACTCACGCCATAAAAAAGCCCGAACTCATCACTGAGTTCGGGCAAGCAGGACAATAACCTTGTCTTTGATTTGTCACAACAGGGCAGACAAGGGGCCCAGTTGTTAGGTTAGAAACGTGGTACAGTACCCTTCCAGTCAGGTTGGTACTTACGCATCTCAGAAACATCATCACGGGCACGAATACCGCAGTTTTTGTAGTTCTCCGCTAAGACGGCTAGGGCCTCATGGTCTAGCTCCACCCCAAGACCTGGGCGATCTGGTACGACCACTGCCCCGTCTTTGAATTGGATTTTGCCACCTTTGATGACTTCCTCTTCTTGCCATGGGTAATGGGTGTCACAGGCGTAGGTGAGGTTTTCAATGGCCGCTGCCGCATGGGTCATGGCCATTAAGCTGATGCCCAAGTGGGAGTTGGAGTGCATGGAGAGCCCCATGTCCCAAGTCTTACAAATTTTTGCCAGCTCTTGGGTGGCCTTTAAACCGCCCCAATAATGGTGGTCCGATAGGATCACCTGTACGGAATCCAGCTCAATGGCTTTGGGTAGATCAAAGAAACCAATGACGTACATATTGGTCGCCAGCGGAATGTCCGTCATGGCGCTCACTTGGCTCATGGCTTCTTTGCCGTGGGCTGGGTCTTCAAGGTATTGCAGCAAGCCATTCCCGAATTTATCTAATAAACGCTTGGTGGTTTCCACGGTCCAGCCGCCATTTGGGTCAATTCGTAGGGGCAGGTTAGGGAAGGCATCCCGCAGGGCTTCTAGGGCTTGGATTTCTTCCTCTGGCTCAAACACACCGGCTTTAAGCTTGATGGATTGGAAACCGTATTGATCGATCATGGCGCGTGCTTGATCAACGATTTGTGCTGGAGTCACAGCCTCGCCCCATTTGTCCACCCATGGATCATCGGTGAAACCGTGGCGCTCAAATTTGTAAAATAGGTAGGCGCTGTAGGCCACTTCATCCCGCACTTTACCACCTAACAGATCGCAGACAGGACGGCCGGTAATCTTACCCATTACGTCTAAACAGGCCACTTCAAAGGCAGAGAAAATACGTGGCACAGTGGTCGCACCTAGGGTACCCGGAGCAATGTCTAAGCCTGAGTCTGGGTCAGGTAAGGTGATGACTTCCTCGATTTTCTGGCGGATAGCGTTCATGTTAAACACGTCCATACCTTCTAAATGGGGAGCCACTTGACGCAATTGGCTGATGGTTTGCTCGTCACCGTAGCTCTCCCCCAGACCGTACTGGCCGTCTTCGGTTTTCAGCTCGATGATGGTACGTAACGCCCACGCCTCGTGGACCCCATACACATTCAACAGAGGTGGATCGCGAAAGGCGATAGGTGTGATGACGATGGATTGAATGCGAGACATAGTGTTTCTCCTGATAAAAGCTGTCCGTATCGGCCAGCAAACTGGCCGATAGGCACCTACAAAAATGGGTTTAAATCTGAATGCGTGTTTTAAGCGAAACCGGCCGCAAGGCTGAACATGCAAACGATCAATGCGGTTGCTATGACTCCCCCTGCGATCCAAGGGGCAAATCCATAGCGGTCGATTTCTTCGTGGTTATCGTGACCAATCATAAGAAGACTCCTGTGTTAACTGCCTAAGGCTTCGGGCAACCAAAGCGCGATCTGAGGGAAGCTCATAACCAAAATCAAACCAACGATCTGTAAGCCGATAAAAGGCAATACGGATAGGAAGATCTCTTGCAGCGAAATGTCTTTCGGTGCCACGGATTTAAGCCAGAAACAGGCCGGACCAAATGGCGGTGACAAGAAGTAGATTTGGATGTTGAGCACAAACAAGATACCGAACCAGATTTTTGCTTGGTCTTCGGTTAAACCAAGTTCTGGCGCTAGGGACATCACCACAGGGGCGAATACAGGCACCGTGATTAAAACAATGGCGATCCATTCCATGAAGGTACCCAGTACCACCAAGATCAACATCATCACCAAGATGACGCCAATGGCTGGAATGCCAAGGTTCATGAACAAGGAGCGCATAAAGTCCGCACCACCGATCAGGTTAAAGATCCCCACAAATGAGACCGAACCCAACACCAACCAGATGATGGTACCTACTGTCGCCATGGAACCCACGAGGGCAGCTTTTAGCATGGACCATTTGAACTCATGGCGTACCGCAGAGACCACCATCGCCCCTAACGCACCCACAGCAGCGGCTTCGGTCACGGAGGCGATACCGCCATAAATGGAACCCATGACACAGCCGATCAGCATGATGCTTAGGAACACAGCGCTCAAGCGGGCGCGGGACAGCTTTTTCTCAGTGCCGGTTTTCTCGGCAACTTCTTTGGCGGTCGGTGCCATAGACGGGTTAATGTGCACACGCACCAGTACGTATACCGCGTAGAATACCGCTAGCATCAAGCCAGGTACGGCCCCCGCCATAAACAAGTCACCAATGGCTACTTCTGCAGACAAGCCGTAAACGATCATAATGATGGACGGTGGAATCAAGGTCGCCAACGCGCCTGCCGCACAGATCAAGCCAATGGTCATCTTGCGGTCGTAACCAAGACGCAGCATCTGGGGCAGAGCCACCAAACCCAGCATTACGATTTCGCCCCCCATTACACCGGACATGGCTGCTAGAATCACTGCAACCACAACGGTTTGCACCGCCACGCCGCCGCGCAAATTACCCGCAAACACTGACATAGCGTCGAACAAGTCTTCCGCGATACCGGATTTTTCCAAAATAGACGCCATTAAGACGAAGAAAGGAATGGCGATCAGAGTGTAGTGATCCAGTAGGGCTGCGGTATTGGCAGACACCAAATACAAGCCGCGAGGACCAAAGAAGGCAATGGCCATGATCACTGACACGATCAAGGTAACGATGCCCAGAGGCATACCCGTCATCATGAGGGAGACCAGCATCATCACCATGATCAAAGAGATCACACCTAAGCTGTAGGAGCGCATGTTCAAGGCTTGGCTCGGATCCAAGCTAGAGCCAATCGCAGAGAAGTAACCGCTCACGGAAGCAAAAATAGACTCAGGGCCAGACACAAAAGCCAATAGGCCATTGATAAAGTAGAGCGCCATAAACAGGCCCACTAGCTTCACAAGGGTTTTTGCCCAGTTGCTTTGTACATGACGCACAAGGTTGACCGTTAACTGAGACAAGTACAGCAGGCCGCCGATCAGCAAGAGTGACTTCATGATCATAGGCATGGGGGAGTTAAAAGCACTGCCGGTACGCTCGATGTGCTCCACGGCTAAATAGGCGCGAAGGGAGGCGTCGGCTAACAGTAAAAAGAGTGCTGTGATTCCTACGATCATGGCAAACAGATCTAATCGCCATTGGTTTTTAGGCGACGCGATATTGTGGATCACAGTGATGCCAATGTGACGTTTTTTCAGTGTGATGTAGCCAGCGGACAGCATCCACGTGGCAGCACATAACACCATAACGACTTCAAATGCCCATTGGGTTGGAGCATTAAACACGTAGCGTGCGACCACTTCCCAAAGGGTTGCGCCCGCAGCGACTAAGTACAAAAGAGACACACCAATGCCTGTGAAATGGCTCACATGGTCAATCGGGGTGTAATCGAACTGTTCCTGAGGTTGGCTGTGTTCGATAGGGTTATCATCCGCGATGTTCACCACATCATCGGCATGAAGGCTTTGGGAATTAGACATGGTTTCACCTTATTGCCTTGAGTCAGTCAACTTGACTCAACAATGGAATACGCAAGAGAACGGGTCAGGTTCTGCTGGCTGACCCGTTGGTCTTGTGACAGACGTGGGTTACAGAAGACCTTGTTGCTTCATGTATTTCACGTGGGCTTCGTAGACTTCTTTCGCTAAAGGCGATGCCGCGGCGAAAGCTTCCCAAGCTTCTTGAGCGATCTTACGGAACTCATCACGCTCAGCTTGCGGCCAGTCGATGATGGTGATGTCACCGGCTTTTTTGTCACGGGCTACCAGCTCTTTGTCTTTTTCATCTAGGTAGACGCGTAGATCCCCGTAGGCATCGCTGAACCACTGAGTAAGCGCCTGCTGGTCGTCTTTAGACAAAGACTTCCATTTGCTATCAGTGATGGTGAATTGCATAAATGGCATAGAGTGGATGCCAGGGTAGATAGGGTACTTAGCAACCTTGTGCATACCGCTGGCGTCATTATTGGCGTAGGCCGAAGAGTCAGCTGCGTCGATGACGTTTTTCTCTAGGGCGGTGTACACCTCAGAACCCGGCAAAGAAACCGGAGCGGCACCAGCACGACGGAAGACGTCAGCCGCAAGACCTTCAGGGGAACGGATCTTCAGACCTTTAAGGTCTTTCACCGCACGTACTGGGACTTTCGACACGAAGGCTTCACGTTTTTCTGAGCTACAACCGACCACATGAATACCTGGATCGTACTTGTTGTAAAGCTTCTGCAGCAGCTCTTTACCGCCGCCATTCATACAGAAATCGTGGATTTGTCCAGGATTGTCATAACCAGCAATCAAGTCACCCATCAAGGCGAAGGCCGGATCTTTACCTGCGAAGTAACTGGTTGCGGTGAGGTCACCATCCAAAATGCCCATGGAAACCGCTACCGGTGTTTCTTTGTGAGACACCACGGAACCAATGGGTAGCAGCTCGATTTCCACGTCGCCGCCAGTCATTTCTTTTAATTTCGGAACCCACACATTGTTCAGGCGCGTTAGGCTGATGTGTGAAGCGTTGAAGCTGGTTTGCACCTTAAGCGTTTCAGCACTCGCGGCTGCAGCAGACAGGGCGAGACCTGCGGACACAGTGGCAACGGTGAACGCTTTGCGTAGGGGAGTGAAGTGCATAGTGATGCTCCTAATTATTGTTAGATTTATTGTCGTGTAGAGCGATCCAGAACCGAATATAAACTGATATATTAGTTGCTGATTCGATAGATATACTAATATATTAGTTACGAAGTGCAAACTTTTTTTCTCTTTCACCTGTAAAGGGCGTTTGAGATAATGACCCCAAGACTGGATAAATTGTGAACGTAAACCTTATGACTCAAAGCAGTAACTACTTAATAAAGAGTTACCTAGAAAGCACCCATGAAAAGCCTAGAACCGCGGTAGATCGGGTCTATGAAGAGATTTTACGACGTATCGTGAACTTGGAATTACCCCCAGGCTCTCCCCTTGTGCGTGGTGAATTGTGTGCGGAATATCAAGTGAGCCAAACCCCCGTTCGGGAGGCATTACTTCGTCTGGAACAAGTGGGCTTGATCAATGTGCGTCCCCAATCGGGCACCGAAGTCGCCTACATTGACGTAGCGCAGTTGGAGCAAAATCACTTCCTGCGTGAAGCCTTAGAATGTGAAGTGATCCGTCGCCTCGCGGAACAAAAAGACCAGTCCCTAGTGGATCATTTGCGTTCCATTATCGATATGCAGGAGCAGGTGGCGTCCCAAGATGACGATGTGATGCTGTTTGCTAAACTAGACGAATTATTCCACCGCACCATGTACGAGGCCGTGGGGCAATTAGCCTTATTCAATCTGGTACGTTCCCGCTCTGGACACATGGACAGAGTGCGCCGTTTGCACCTGCCCAGCGAAGGTAAAATCCGCAGTGTGCTAGAAGGCCACCGCAACATCATTGCAGGCATAGAGCAGGGCAGCCCTGAGTTAGC
Source organism: Marinomonas vaga (assembly GCF_055388305.1). Taxonomy (NCBI): domain Bacteria; kingdom Pseudomonadati; phylum Pseudomonadota; class Gammaproteobacteria; order Oceanospirillales; family Oceanospirillaceae; genus Marinomonas; species Marinomonas vaga. The sequence continues at coordinate 1,043,431 of NZ_AP043903.1, read as the reverse complement.
CATTGGTTACATGCGTGAGCATTTGGCGGGCACCATTGAGCGAGTCAGAAGCCTCCAAGAAGAGTTCCCTGAATACTTTTGTTAGGGGATTACCCCTAAACGTCATCAAATCCCCCTGAAATGACGCTTTTGGTTTGGAACCACTGGCGTCCTAGGTTTAAGCTGTAATGATCATTAATCGTTTTGGGGATTGTGTATGGATGCCTCGATCAAGCTGGTGTTAAGCGGCATTGCCATAGTGCTGGCTTTAGCTGGCTTTGTTCCCTACATTTGGGCGGTGCTAAAGGGACATGTTCGCCCCCATGTGTTTTCCTGGTTGATCTGGGGAATCACCACGACCATCGTATTTTTCGCCCAGTTGGACGCGGAAGGTGGCATGGGCGCTTGGCCCATTGGTTTGTCAGGCTTTGTCACCATTTATGTGGCATTTCTCGCCTATGTGAAGCGTGGTGATGCGTCTATCAGTCGTTCTGATTGGTGGTTTTTAACAGCCGCTTTGGCCTCTTTGCCCCTCTGGTATGTGACCAGTGACCCTCTTTGGGCCGTGATCGTCTTAACCATTGTTGATCTTTTGGGCTTTGGGCCGACCTTACGGAAAGCCTATCACCGTCCGTTTGAAGAAAGCCGTCTGTTTTTCCTCATGGTGATATTGCGCAACGTGTGTGCCATCGGGGCGTTAGAAGCTTACTCTATGACCACTGTGATGTTTCCGTTGTTAATGGCCCTAGGTTGCGTGGCGCTGTTATTGATTATGCAGTACCGCCGCCTGGTGGTAAGTCGACTCATGGCGGCGGCACAGGTCAAATCCTAGAATGCGCTAAAAGATGACCACGCCTGCTGGCTCTGTTTTACATGTTCTAGCAGGGTGTGCATTTCATGGTCGTTCCGTGGTGGAGTATTGGCTGGGTTATTGCTCAGGACAAACTCAAATACGATGGGCCCATCAAAACCACCCCGTTGCAAGGCTTCATAGTGTTCTAGAAAGTCGATGTTACCGTGACCTATCCCTTCCCTATTGGAATCAGACACATGGAAAATGGCGTTTTTAGCGGCATAGTGTTCGGCGGCCAAAAGCGGGTCTGACTCTCCGATATTCATATGGAAGCTGTCTAGCAAGATGCTCAAATCCTCGCACTGGCTGTCATTGACCAACGCCTGAAAGTCACTGGTTGTGTGAATCAAAGGGACTTCGTAAAGGTTGCAAGGCTCGTAAGACAGGTGTACCTGCCGGGTCTCGGCGTAAGCTTGGATGCGTTTTACGCTTTCCACCAGTTGTGCCCAAGCCGCTTCTTGGGTGTTGCATTGGCTGGTCCAAGCACTCAATCCCTGCAGGGTCGCACCACAGCCTAGTTGCTTAGCATAATCCACAACACGCTGATAAAACGCCACGGCACCTTCAAGACTGGCTTCGCCGTTTTCTTCACTCGGACGGCAGTCGAAGGGGTCAAAGATGAGCAGGTCTAAGTTGTATTTCTGTGCCATGCGTACCACGTCTTCCGCCTTGTGAGCAGACATGGATTCGCAATACTGAACGCTGTTTAAACCCGACTCAGCGATGGTCGACATCAAGGTTTCCAGATCATCAATACCTAACGTCCAAGTACAGATTCCGAATTGCTGACTCATCGTTTTACTCCTTGTTGCTGTGGGGGATCTCTTTAAGTTAGCGCGATTGGCGTTGTGCTTTGTTGAAGAAACAAGAAGTAATTATCCAAAACCTATGGGGTTAGCGGTCTGCTGGTCAAGCTAATTGGGCTTTGATCAAGGCGCATAAGCTCATCAGTTGTTGGTAGGCGCTGTCGCCCTGCTGAGATTGATGCAGTGGCCAACCGCAGTTAATGCGCAGGCAATCTTTGTAATCGGGGTAGGTGCTAAAGCAAGCGCCGGGACGAATGTCTAACCCCTGCTGTTGGGCAGTGGCGGCGAGCTGATTGGTGTCCAGTTGTGGCACCCGTAGCCAAAGCACCAAGCCTCCTTGAGGGGCGCTGATTTGGGTATTGCTAGGCAGCTCTTTCCCTAACAATTGTTGGTATTGATGGATTTGGGAGGGTAGCACGGAACACACCTTATTCATGTGTTGGCGATAATCACCGCAGGCGATGAACTCAGCAATACAACTTTGAGTGAGGTTATTGACGCCCATGGTGGTGCGGTTGTGTTGTTCCAAATACTGCTCTAGGTAGCGCCCAGGTAAGCACCAGCCCAGTCTTAACCCCGGTGCTAGGGTTTTAGAGATGGAACTGCACCAAATAATGTAGCCGTCTTTGTCCCAGTGCTTTGCTGGCAAGGGTTTGTCTTTCCCGTGGCTCAGCTCAAAGTAAACGTCGTCTTCAATAATAGGCATTTGATAGCGTGACCCTAACGCCGCTATGGCTTGCTTTTGGCTATTGGGCAAGGTGATGCCTAGGGGATTCACATGGGTGGTGCTAAGCAATGCTGCCGTGACTTTTTGTTCAGCAAAGCAAGACTCTAAGGCGGCCAAATCAATGCCTTCATGGGTGATGGGGACTTCGATGATTTGGCGCTTTAACGTGGTCAGTAAGTCCAATAAGCCACTGAAGCAAGGGGAGCATACGGCAATGGCGTCCCCAGTTTGAGTTAAGCATTCCAGTGCCACGCGAATGGCTTCAAGGCAGGAGTTGGAGATCACCAATTCGTTAGCACTGAAGGCAAAGTGTTGGGTGCGGAAGTGGTCAGACAGGGCCTGCCGAAGTGCCAGTTGTCCTTGGGTCTCAGGGTAGTGAAATAGGCTTTGGTTGAGTCGACGGGTGACGCGCTTAAGAGTGCGGGTAAGGTCCGTCTCGGGGAGCAGTTCAGGGGCTAGCAAAGACGTGCCCAACGGTGTGAAACCACTTAGAGCGGTGTTGTACCCCTGCTCAGGGGCGAACTCTTGGGGATTCCTTGGGGTGAGTTTGTTATGAACAATGCTAGGAAATTCGGCAAAATGAGTGCGATTTGCGACGAAATAGCCAGATTGAGGGCGAGCATAGATCCAGCCTCTGTCTTCTAAATAGGCATAGGCCTTGCCTGCTGTGGTCAAGCTGACATCCTCTTGCTGAGCCAATTGACGAAGCGCCGGTAGCCGTGCTCCGGTGGGCAGTCGCCCGTTACGTATATCATCGATAAAGGCGTGTGCGAGGGTTTCGTATAAGGTCATCATCAGGGCTCAGTTTATGGCTTAGCTAAATTGCCTATTTAAATTGTACTCTTATTTTTATCAAAAATTGTATCTGATCTCTTTTTGGGCGTGCCCGTCATACTGACTGCAGTTGAATCGAATAAAAAGGTGCAAGGTATGACGGGCAAAGACAGTCTTTTTTTGGTGCTTTTGATGGCGCTCTGGGGCTTTAACTTCAGTGTCATCAAGCTTGGGGTCAATAATATTGAGCCGCTTCTCCTAACGGCTTTGCGTTTTACTTTGGCGGTGTTGCCGTTGATCTTCTTTATCCGTCGCCCCAATGTACCTTGGCGTTACCTCATGGCTTATGGTTTGACGTTTGGGGTGGGGGTCTGGGGGCTGACGACCTTGTCGGTTGGAGCGGGATTGTCTTCTGGCTTGGCCTCCTTGCTACTGGATATGAGTGTTCTCAGTAGTCTGTTGGTCGGACGCTATGTGCTGAAAGAAGCTCTGACGCCAGAGAAGCTGTTTGGCTCCCTGTTAGCGCTGCTTGGGCTGGGCATCATTATCTGGTATCAAGGGGGGACGGTAACACCTTTGGGTTTGATATTGGTGTTGGCGGCGTCGGTCTTTTGGAGCATCAATGGGGTCATTGTTAAGCGCTCCGGCACCCAGTCTGTATTCGCCTTTAACATTTGGGGCATGGCGTTCGCTCCTGTGCCATTGCTCTTGCTGGCGCTGGTGTCCTATGGCCCTACGTCGGTGTCAGAGTCTTTAGCCCAAGTAAATGGCTCCGTGTTGTTTTCGGCTGCGTTTCAAGCCTATCCCACCACCTTGCTCGGTTACTGGTTTTGGAACAAGATGATTGTTAAATACTCTATTTCTACCGTGGCCCCCATGAACCTTTTAGTGCCGGTGTTTGCGTTGATCGGTGGTCTATTGTTTCACGGGGAACAATTGGCCATGCCGCAAGTTGTGGCAGCGGTGGTGATTTTATTGGGTGTGGCGGTCAGCGAAGTTAGATTCCCTAAAGGTAGATTGGCTAAGCTGTAATTGTATTATATTGACGAAGAACGAGAATTTTAGAGGCGTTTTTAAGTGTCTTAACGACTCTTGCTAAGACGCCAAAGGGATCATTTTGCAACAGAGGGACGTTTATTATGATAACGATTGAATACCTACTCACCGCATTAGTGCTGGTGTTGATTCCGGGGACGGGGGTGATTTACACGGTGGCCACAGGGTTGTTTGTGGGCAAGCGTGCCAGTGTGTTTGCCGCTTTTGGATGCACCATGGGGATTTTGCCAGCGCTGCTGGCCAGTAGCTTTGGTTTGGCTGCGATATTTCATACCAGCGTGGTCTTGTTTCAGGTGGTGAAATACGCAGGGGCCATGTATTTACTGTATTTGGCTTGGCAGATGTGGCGTTCTGCCGCACCTCTTGAAGTAGAGGAAGGCCAAGCTGAGCGTTCTTATGTCAGCATTGCCGTGAAGGGATTTTTACTTAACATCTTGAACCCTAAACTTTCGATCTTCTTTCTCGCCTTTCTGCCTCAGTTTATTCCCAGCACCCAAGACAGCGCTTTCGTCAGCATGTTGCTTCTGGGAGGCGTGTTTATGCTGATGACCTTTGTTGTCTTTGTGGTGTATGGCTTTTTGTCTGGCAGCTTTAGCAGCATGGTGGTGAGATCTCGCCGGGCCAGCATCATGATTCAAAAGGTGTTTGCCTCAAGCTTCGCCGCACTTGGCATTAAGCTGGCCTTGAGTGATAAGTAGCGGCGTCATTACCTCGGGAGAATAAGACCAAACGGTGCGTTCATGCGTATAGCTTCGAAAGTATCTGGAGGTGTATGTAATGATTCGCGCTGTTTGTTTTGCTGTGGTTATGATGTTGGTCGGTTGTACCTCTGCCCCAAAAGGCATTGAGCCGGTTGATGAGTTTGCGTTACCTAAATACCTCGGCACTTGGTATGAAATCGCACGTTTAGACCACAGTTTTGAGCGCGGTTTGTCTCAAGTCACTGCGCAATACAGTCTGCGTGAAGACGGTGGCGTAAAAGTGATTAATCGTGGCTATTCAAAAGAAGATAAAGAATGGAGCGAAGCGGAAGGCAAAGCCTACTTCGTCGAGGACAGCAGCACTGGCCATTTAAAAGTCAGCTTCTTTGGCCCATTTTATGGCGCATACGTGGTGTTCGATTTGGACGAAGATTACCAACAAGCCTTTGTTTCTGGTCCTGATCGCTCGTATTTGTGGTTCCTGTCTCGTACCCCTACGGTCTCTGAAGCTGACAAGCAACGCTTTATCCAAGCCGCACGGGCAAAGGGATTTGATACTGATGAATTGATCTTTGTTGAGCAATAACAGTGCCGCAAATCCCTCTTGTGGGACCCGATTGCATCGGGGACAAGGCCAGCAACTTCACTACCAATTAGAGACACCTAAAAGACTCAACCCTTGTAGAGTGGGCTTTAGCCCAACCATTACGAAGTGAAAATACCCATCACAAAGAGTCGTCTTGTGTATGATGTATTTTCAGCCGAAATCAGTGCTTCAGAAATCAGACAATAGGAATGTCGATGCATATTCGAGAAATAACACCCCAAGATGCGGACGCTGCAAGTGCGGTTTGCATGGCAGCTTTCACGTTGTCCGTGGCGGGTACAGTATCAGAAGAGGGTATTGCCACGTTTGCAACGATTGCGTCCCCCGACGCCTTTCTCAATCGAATGAGTCGCGGCGATTATCTTACGTTAGTCGCTGAAATCGATGGCGTGATAGAGGGCGTTTCAGCACTGAAGGATGGTCATCATTTAGCTATGTTGTTTGTCAGGCCTGAACGCCAAAAGAGCGGAATAGGACGACAATTGCTGCGATCTTTAATAGAAAATGTCACCGTTGATACAATGACAGTGCGCGCTTCATTATCGTCTGTTACGGCTTACGAAAAATACGGCTTTGAACTCTCTGGCGATATAGGCGAGTCTGCTGGATTGGCTTATCAGCCTCTAGAGCTTGTGCTTTAGTAGTTCATTATTCCTTCTCGTTTAAAGGTCAATAATCTATTAGCAGTTTGGTCATATTGATCAAATTTTTGCAGTTTAAGGACCATCAAATGCTATAGCAGTTGAACGTATGATATTTAGCATTTCAGCTGGGTTTGTAAGAAGTGTTACATTGGGCTGTCTCCTTATAAAATCAATCTGATTATTTAAGCTTACATAGTCTGCATTAATGCTTTTAAATTCATGCTGCTTGAATTGGCTGTTAGGAGAGATTTTATATGCTTCCTTATTTTGGCATTGGCTCAAGGGTCCATTTAGATCCTGAAGTAGCTTTGTCATTTTTATTGATCTAGTAAAATAAAAGTCGACGATTTTTTCTGATCCAGTATAAGCCTTCATTGCTCTTAGCTCGGAGTCGAATTTTTCAAACTCTGGGATACCTGTATAGAGTGCTTCGCCAAAAACCAACCCTGTTAGGGTTAGAATCGAGAATGCCTTTTTGTCTAAGCTATCAGATAGTAATAGAGACTCTAAATGAGAGCAGAGTTGTCTTACTCTGCGTAGCGGGAGGTGGTTCTTATTTAGTTGGCATATTAAGCTTACTGAATATTGAAGTTCTTCTGTCGTGCTTACTTTGGGTAAAGTTAATAATTTACAGAGATTTACGCCTTCAAAAATTTTCTGAGCTTTTATGAATTCCAAGTAATCTGGCTCTGGCAAAGTTAGTCTCTGCTCAAAGAAGCGACTGAGGTATTCATGAGAGTCGAAATCCTGTCCATAGATTGCTTTTATTGAATGTTGAAGTTGTTTCGTGTCTGTCGAGAAGATGAACACAAAATTTGGTATGTCGAAGAGGTGTTTAACAGTCTCTAGCATCTCTATAGCGTATGACGGACGGCAGCGGTCAAGTTCATCAATAAAGATAAAGACCTTCTCTTTCGGTGTGTCTGGCTGAGCGAATTCAACGAGTTTTTGTACTTCTCGTTTAAAGTCTTTGGTGAATTGCTTGTGTCTTATATGTGCTCTTGTTGTTTCGAGGCCAAGATCACCAATATTTAGATTCGATTTATAATCTTTTGCGTTAACTGCTGAGCCTACTATCGATTCAAAAAGTTCAAGCAGCTCTTTGCTTCCTTGATCCCCGATCAACTTCCCAAGCAAAGAAGTTAGTATTTTGGGAATGCTGCCTTTGAGCTGAGTAGCAAAGTGAACGACTTTCTTTTCTTGTTCATAAAAACCATCTTTCCTTGTTAGCTCAGATAGTTGATCAATGATCTCCGCAATAATGATTGTCAGAGGGTCATCAAGATAATCTGACTCCCATGCATCAATCTTAATTCCAATATGTCCCTTTTCTTCAACCAGCCGCTTCCAGTTTTCCACAAAGAAGGTTTTTCCTGTTCCCCAGGCACCATTCAGGTTTACCGGGAAAGCATGCTCTTCGGTGTTACGTGTTATTAAATATTGAGTAAAACGTTCAGCAAGCTTTTTGCGCTTTGAGCCTGTAGCGCAGTTTTCAAAAGGGCGTTTAGGCATTCGGTAACTTCCTTATAAAAATTATCTCAATCGTGAGTCTTTTCTAGTTCTTCCAATAGCTGCTTAGTTAGTGTTTGAAATATTTCCATCGCATCCTGCCAAGTGACAGGATGTTCTGCATATACCATAGGGCTGACATACTTATTGTAGCGCTCTGCATATAGCTCGTTATTCAGGAGCTGTTCTAACCCAAAACTTAGCTCATCCAGTGGTGAGTCGACTAGCTGAGGGTGTTGATTGCCATACTGCTGAACGTCAGTCTTGATGACGTTGCTAACGAGAGTTGCGAGCTTTTCTGTATTGGAAGGCTCGGCCATTTGGATGTGATAAGTATCGTAGACATGTCTTATGAGTGTTTCGTCATCTACTCGGTTTTGATCTCGGGTGGCGCTAGCTGTTCTTCGTAGCATTGACACCAACTTCTCTGCTTGTGTGTCGAGAATAGCGGCACAGTCCATTTCGATAGTCTGATCGGACTGTTTTAGTATTTCCGAATAAATTGATTGGATGCATCTTTTTTCGGGCGGGCTAAGAGTGACTGATTCAATTAACTCCAGCTTGATGAAAGGCCTAAGGCAAGGCGCTTGTAGGTAAGCCTGCGGATACTTTATTTCAAAGGCTGAATAGCGGTACTCATCTTTTACGTCAGGCGTGCCTTCTATTGAAAATAATCGACTTTGTTCTAGCAGAAGCTCTACTTGTTGTTTGGCTTTCTTGCGAGCATTTCGCCTTGCGTTACGTGATAAAACATCTGAGTAGTTCGGCTTTGGGACCAGTTTCAGATCTATATCCTCGGACATCCTGTATGTCTTGATGGCGGATTTTGCTAATGCCGTACCACCTGAAAATACGATTTGATGGTAGTCCAGATCAATGGTGGAGATCAGTTTTAGCAGCTCGACGATGTAATAATCTTTTTCGACAATGGCGGGGTTGCCGAGTCCTATGGCATCGGCAATATCAACGAAGAGAGAGCTATCGAAGTTCGTTGACACTCTGGCTTCCTACTTTGATCTTACGTGTAAAGCGAGTGCTTCTTGGTGTCACTTTAATCTTGGCAGGAATTTGAGTGCTGTTGCCTGAGAGGCTTGATTGCGATACTTCATCAAAAGAATATGCAACATTGAGTCTTTCAAGCGCTTCAATCATAACGCCATCTGAGCCTGCTGGATTATCTGGCATTGGTTTACCTGTGATCCTATTTATGCGCGCTCGGACGTATAACCCATAGCTTATTTTTAGCAGTAGACCTTCATCAACAAGTTGCCTTAAACAGCGTCCAACTTGGTCGTAATCTGCAATATCTTTAAAGTCTGAACGCATGAAAACAGAACGCTTTGAGCGCTTTACTCTATTTTGTATTCTGCTTTGAATGGTCATGACGTCACCTCGTTAATGTTGTCTATATAATAGACAAAAATACGACATTTCTCAAAAGCAAAAATACGACATTTTAAATACGCTCTTCCTCCCTCAGCGTCAGCACTTCATAGCCTGTTTCCGTCACTAAGATGGTGTGTTCCCATTGTGCGGAGAGTTTGCGATCCGCTGTGACTACCGTCCAGCCGTCTTTTTTGGTTTTGGTCTTGGCACGGCCTTGGTTGATCATGGGTTCGATGGTGAAGGTCATGCCTGGCTTGAGCTTCAAGCCTTTACCCGGTTTACCAACGTGCAGCACTTGTGGGCCTTCGTGCATCTCTCGACCGATGCCATGGCCGCAGTACTCCTGTACCACGCTGTAACCGTTAGCGCGGGCGTGGGCTTCGATGGCGTGACCAATGTCCCCCAGGGTGGCACCGGGCTTCACTTGTTTGATCCCTTGCCACATGGCGTTGTAGGTTTCCTTCACCAGGCGGCGTGCCTCTGGGCCAGCGCTAGGCATGACGTACATCTTGCTGGAGTCGGCGATGAAACCGTTTTTCTCGAGGGTGATATCGAGGTTGATGATGTCTCTTGGGCGCAAGGCGTAGTGTTCTTTTGGCATACCATGACACACCACTTCGTTCACTGAAGCATTTAACACGTACGGGTAGTCGTATTGGCCGAGGCTAGCTGGACGTGCCTGTAATTCTTGACGAATGTAGCGTTCTACCTCGTCGTTGATGGCCATGGTGGTGACGTCTTCTTTGACGATGCTGTCGAGGTGTTTGAAGACTTTGGCAAGCAGGCGACCTGCCTCTCGCATCAGTTCGATCTCTGGTGCGGTTTTGATGTGAATCTGATCGCTCATGCTAAGGCCTGCTTGGGCACTTCAGTCATTGCTTGCTCTTCTAGATCGGCTTTGTCCAGCTCCATTTGTATGATTTCAGAGAAGCTCATGGTTGGATTGCGCTCTGCTAAGCGGCCGATCTTGATCCAGAACTCGGCCTGCGCGTTGATCGAGCGAGACATGACTTGCGAAGCGCGGCGTACATCATCATGTACGTCGTCAGAGATTTTAATGATTCCCATGATATGATCCATATATAAAACGTATATAGACCATATTCTATGGTTTTTATCTTCAATTGGAAAGTCGAGTCAGATTATAAAAATGATGAACTGGGCCGTGACCTTGGCCAACTCGCAGTTCATCCGCGTGCGCGATGGCGTTTGCGATGTAGTTTTTGGCACGTTTTACGGCAACAGGTAAGGTCGCGCCTTGGGCCAAGTAGGAGGCAATGGCAGATGACAAGGTACAGCCTGTGCCGTGGGTGTTGTGTGTCTTAATGCGAGGTGTCGAAAACGGCATCACCTGATCGTTTTGTAGCAACCAATCGGTACTGTCGGGAGACTCGCTTAAGTGTCCGCCTTTAAGTAAGACCGCGCTCACGGGCAAGTTGCTAAGCAACGGGATCAAGGCTTCAGCCTGTGCTTCTGTTTGTGGTGCGGTTTGATTCACCAGCACTGCGGCTTCAGGCAAATTGGGGGTGATCAGCGAGGCGCATGGCAGTAGCTCGTCGAGCATGGTTTGTACCGCAGCAGATTCAAGTAAAGCATCGCCGCTGGATGCGATCATCACAGGGTCGAGTACGACGTGAGGGGGGTGATATTGCTTCAGTTTGCGAGCAATTAGTCGAATGATGTCGGCATTTGCCAGCATACCGATTTTCACGGCGCGGACGTTTAAATCTGAGAAAACCGCATCGAGTTGTGCTTCGATGTGCGTCAGGGGGATTGGGTGTACATCGGTCACACCTAGGGTGTTTTGTGCTGTGGTGGCGGTGATGACAGTGCAGGCGTAACCGCCTGTGGCAGAGATGGCTTTGATGTCAGCTTGGATACCGGCACCGCCGCCACTATCGGACCCAGCTATGCTTAATGTGATCGGTGTTTGGCTCATGGATCTCCCTCTTATTCCTCTCAAAGGGAGGAAAAAAGGGGAGATCTCCAACGTGCTAATACAAGCCGAGCGCTAGAGCAATTGCGTTCCCCATAGTTCCCTCCGTCAGTACTAACTGAATCAGGTTCAACGGGTCTCGCGCTGGCGATCTCAGCATTTCTGCTCCCCGACTATGTGTGTTGTAGATCATATCAAACGAATGAGGAGTTGGCCTAATCTCTCGTTGCTCAGATTGATAGAAGCAAAAAAGCGGATCAATAAAAAAGGCGAATAACCTTTGTTATTCGCCTTTACCGTCATGACAGGTTTAAAGGGGATCTTAAAACTCTGTGCTCACAGACAGTTTGATTTCTCGTGGGTCACCTTGGCTAAGGTAGCCTCCAGCGGCAGAAGCCCAGTAAGCTTCGTTGGTCACATTAGTGATGTTTAGACGCCAAGTTAAAGGCAGATCAGACCATTGAGTTTCGTAACGGGCGCTAAGATCTAAACGTGTCCAAGGGTCTAGTTTAAGCGTGTTGCCTGCGTCTAGGTATTGAGGCCCCGTGTGGATGATTTTACCGCCTAGGGTAATGGCGCGCTCGATCGGTAGATCGTACTCACCCCCAAGCACGACGCTGTACTTGGCAACACCTACGGCTTGATTGCCGTCATTAGTGCCATTTTGTGTGCTGGTCAGCTCCGCATCCGTCCAAGCAAAGGAAGAATTCAAGCGGATATCGTTGGCAGGTGAGCCAAATACGCTCACTTCTAGACCACGGTTAACCTGCTCTCCGTAGACACCGTAGGTGCCGTTTTCCGTGTAAGCGGAAGGCTTTTTGATCTCGTATACGGCGAAGCTGGTAGCTAGGTCGTCAGACTCATATTTGACCCCCACTTCGTTTTGCTTGGCTTTGTACGGTTCAAACACTTCGCCGCTGTTGCTGGCACTACTAGGGGCCGTATCCCCTTTTTGTAGGGATTCAACATGGTTGGCGTAAAGGGACACAGATGGAGTGACCTTGTACACCACGCCGTACACAGGGGAGATGGCGTTTTCGTCGTAGTCTGATTCTTTTACGCCTTCATAGCTGTAGTTTTTAACCTGAAGCTGTTGGTAACGAGCACCTACTGTCACAAGTAGGGTGTCATCTAGGAAGCCTAGGGTGTCAGACAAGGCAAGGCCCTGTGCGGTCGTGCGGCTGCGGATATTCGGGTCATCCATGCTGCCGCCTGAATATAAAGTGGCAGGATAGTCAACGTCTGCTGGATCGTATAGGTTGGTGGCAGAGTTGCCAGACATGGTGTAAGCCGTATACACCTTGGTGTCGAAGCTAGAAAACCCAAGGTTAATGTCATGGCTCACATTGCCCGTTTGTACATCACCTTTTAGGCCAAACGCAGAGGACACAGTATCCGACTCGTAAGGGACGGATAGGCGGTAGAGCGTGGCATTACCCTCATTGTCCGTGGGGGTTGGAGAGGAATAATCACCGTATTCTTTGTTGTGGTTCACACCCAGGGCACCGTGGGCTAGCCAGTTTTCGGACAACTGATAGTCTGCAGTCGCCATAGCAAAGGTGTTTTCTAGCTCAGAGCTAGCCCAAGATGGCGCATAGTTTGTATCTGCTGAAGGTGCGTCTGGGATCTCGGTTAGAGAGCCTTGATAGACCACTGAGCGGCCGCCTTCGATATTAAGTTTTTGATAACCGGCTTCAAGGGCAGTGTGTACCTTGCCTTCCCGGTAATCTACGCCCACGTTGATGGACGTTTCTTCACGGTTTTCGTCATCAATGGCAGTGTCGCCCGCACGGTGAAGTACACTAGCGTGGGCACCATACTGGTCGTGATCGCCAAAACGTCGAGCCACATCACCTGACACGCCAGTGCGGCCTTGTGCTGTGGTGTCTAGGGTTAAGCGGGTGTAGTCATAGGTTGGGATTTTAGGCTCGATGTTGATGGCGCCACCGATACCTGAGTTCCCTGGAGTAACGCCATTGGCAAAGGCGTTTGCGCCTTTCAGAAGTTGTACGCTTCCCACTGGGTTGGTGGAGACCAATTGACGTGGCAGGATGCCGTATAAACCACCATAAGAGATTTCATCGCTGTAAAGGTTGAAGCCTCGCACCATGAAGATTTCAGAGTAGTTACCATAGCCGAAGCCGGATTGAACACTGGCGTCGTTGCTCAACACATCGCCGATGGATTCAAGTTGTTGGTCTTCGATGACCTGAGCAGTGTAAGACACAATGCTGAACGGCGTGTCTTTCGCTTGTTGGTTGCCTAGAACACCCAAGCGCGCGCCTGTTTCCACTTGGCCAGCAGCAAAGCGTGGTGCAGTTTGAATCAAAGAAGGTGCGGTGACGGAAACCGCGCCTAGCTCATGGTTTGCCGCTGCTTCGATGTAGTAGCTGTTGTCATTGCCGGCCACAAGGTACAGACCTGAGTCTTCCAATAACAGGTTGATCACTTCAAGGGGGGCGTATTCGCCGCTTACTGCTGGGTTTTGTTTCCCAAAGGTCAGCAATGGGTCAAAGGCCAATGGAATCTGCGCTTGTGCCGCTACTGTCGTTAGGGCGACGCCTAGATCCCCAGCAGGAATATCAAAATACTGTTCTGCTTGGGCGGTAGGGTTGGCTGTTTGCGCCAACAACGCCGGAGAGCTGACCGCCACAAGGGCAATAGAAGAGCCGAAAAGCGCCGCTCTAACGGCAGCACGTAAAGAGTTTACTTTAAGCATTGGAACGAATTACCTCAGATAAATGGGAATCATTTACTAGATAGGCCACTTAAGATTTAAAAAGGTATCAATACAAATGAGATTTATTTCTATTTTTTTGATCAGCTAAGAAATATTGACCCAAAAGCCCGCTAGGTTTTGCTCCACGTTTAAATGGTAGGAACGCTCCAGCATGGCAAACAGTTGGCGACTGTCTGTGACAGGGAAAGATCCGGATATAAGCAGCTTACGTTTATTCGGCGCAACACGAATTAACCCGTATTGATAGCGCATAAGCTCCTCTGCGAAGTCCTCCATGGGCATGGCGTTGACTGCCAGCATGCCTGAAAGCCACGCCTTTTGGGCTTGGATATTGCCAATCCTTGCTTGGCCTAGTTGCGCCTCTTTAGAGTAGGTGGCCACTTCCCCTGCTTGGAGAGAGAACCTATGGGTGTTGTTCGCAGTGATGACGGTGGCACTACCCGTGAGCAGGGATACCTTAGTGATTCCAGGGTACTGGCGTACACAGAGCGTCCCGTTGTCGCTGGCGATTTGGCATTCTTTGCTGGCGAGGGTTAATGGCGCTAAGGTAGGTTTGTTGGCGACGGCGAGATAGATTTCTCCGTCCAGCAAATCCACATGACGAGTGGTGTCGCTAAAATGAGTATTGATAGCAGACTCGGTATTTAACGTGACTTGGCTGGTATCAGGAAGCTCAATAGTTTCTCGCTCACCTTTGTTGGTGCGATATTGGGCTAACAAATTAAAGTGTTGGGTACCTTGATAAGAAGCAAATCCCATGGGAGCCAGTAGCGCCAGGTAAAAGCTATTGCGCAAGGCTTTACGTTTTCTGAGGTCTGCTGGTCGGTTCAATACCGGTAGGGCAATCTCTGATGGCAAGCCGTTCATTTGCCCGAGCAGGCGCTCGGCACGTTTCCAAGTTCTAGCGTTATTGGGCTGGGCGTACCAAGTTTCCCACTGGGCTTGATCTGCTTTGGAGAGGGTTCCTTCTTCCGCCATTTTGACGAGCCATTCCGAGGCTTCTTCTAAGCTTTTTAAATGGCTCGCATCACTCAAAAAGGTCATCCTCCATAAGTAACAAGCACTGCATAAAGGCTTGTTTCATATAACGTTTTACTGTTATCTCGGATACCTGCATGTGTTCCGCGATGACTTTGTAGGTAAGTCCTTCCAGTTGTGACATTAAAAATGCCTGCTTAACCTGAGCGGGTAAACGGTCCAAGCTTGCGTCAAGTTCTGTCAGAGTCTCGATTAAAATCTGCCGTTGTAACTCATCGAGCTGGAACACCTCAGGGGATAGCGCAAGGTGCTCTAGATAAGACTGCTCAATGCTCTTTCTACGGTAAAAGTGGCTGATCAGTCCTTTTGCGATCGTTGCCAAATAGGCACGTGGGCTATCGATGGATTGGATTTCACGGCGCTCATAAAGACGTAAAAACGTATCTTGAGTGAGGTCGCTCGCATCGAAATGGCACTCCAGCCGACGATGGATCCACTTATAAAGCCAAGTTTGGTGCTCAGAATAGAAAGAGTTGAAGTGGCTTTGTGCAACATTACTCGCAGGTAGCGACATAAACTCCTCAACAAAAAGACTAATGATAATTATTATCATTAGATCATTAAATGATCATAAGATCAATCATTCACCAGTGTAAAGAGTGACTTGTCTGATGGCATGGTTAAAGGTGCTAACACCCTGAAGGGATGTTAGCAGTAGGGTGCGATAGAGTTATTTGGGAGCTTTTGTGGTGCGTAAATAGGGGAGTTTGACGTTGATCTGACCAAATCGCTCTTTTGCTTGGTCATCGTTAAGGCTTAAATCTATGATCACGTCCTCGCCGACTGTCCAGTTGGCGGGGGTGGCGATGGGCGCTTGATAAGTAGCCTGAAGCGCATCCAACGCTCTTAAAATTTCTGCGAAATTACGACCGACTGCCATGGGGTAAGCGATGGATAACTGGATCTTTTTATCTGGGCTAATGATAAACACCACTCGTACGCTGGCTGAGTCCGCGGCGGTTCTGCCATCTGGCAGGTAAGCATCCTCTGGTAACATATTGAGTGCTTTAGAAATCTCCAGTGACTCGTCAGCAATGATAGGGAAATTAGGCTTCGCGCCAGAAAATGTTTCGATGTCAGCTTTCCAAGCCGCATGCTCTTCAACACTGTCCACAGAAAGTCCGATAACCTTGGCGTTACGCTTTTTCCAAGCATTATCCAACAAGGATACTGCGCCAAATTCTGTGGTGCATACAGGGGTGAAGTCCTTTGGGTGGCTGAATAAAATGGCCCAGCTATCACCGATCCAATCATGTAGATCGAAACGGCCCTGATCTGTATTCACTGTTAAATTGGGCAGTATTTCGTTGATGCGTAATGACATGAGTGTCCTCTTCAATGTCTAAACTACTTAAGGTACTAATGTAGCTTAATGTGGTCGACAATTCATTTATTAGGTTTACCTAATGTTTTGGTTGGCCTGATTTGGAGCGACTGTGGTTAAGGGTCAAATCACGAAGCTTTTTGATGGCCACGTCCCTTGATCGCCCTCGTTTAAAGACTAGCGAAAATGGCGCTTGGAAGCCGAAAACGCTGGGATTAATAGGCTTAAGCAGGTTTTGCTTCATGTATTGCTCCGCATAATGTTCCGGCAAATAGCCAACGTAACGGCCTGACAAGATCAGCGCCAGTTGCGCTTCCATGGTATCAACGGTGGCGGTGCTGTAGCCGAAACCCCGTTTGCGCAAATCGGAACTTTTCCAATAACTGCGACTGACAACGCCGTAGTTTTTGATTTCTTCAATGGCGGGCATCTGACTGTTAAACAGGGGGTGCTGATCGCTGCAATAGAGCCAATGTTGTTCCTTGTAAAGAGGCATGTCCACAAGGTTGTTCACCTTGGAAGGGAAGGTGCCAATGGCCGCATCAAAGCGCTCATCCAGTACCCCTTGTGCTAATTCATGGGGGCTGCGAATCAAGAGATTTAACTGCATGGCGGGGAAGGTATCGTGAAACGCGCCAATGATTTCTGGGATGTTTAGGGTTTTATCCATCACTGTGGCGTCTAGTATGGCAAGATTGAAAGTGCCTATTTCATTGCCGTCCAAAGCCAGAGAAGCTTTCTCTAAAACGTCGAATTCTTCTAAAAAGGTCTCCACATATTGCAGATACTTTTGGCCTTTTTCCGTCAGCATAAAGCCTGATCGCCCTCGTCGACATAATACAAACCCCACATGCTCTTCTAGTTCACTCATGTAGTTGCTGATGGCTGAGGTTGTCAGGTTTAAGTCCTGTTGCGCACCGGAATAGCCCTGGTGACGTACTACGGACACAAACACTTCTAGCAGACGGATGTTGACTCTTTTGTTCTTCATAAGGGTATGACTCTAACGGTTTTAATACTTCAGTAATTCATGAAGTAACTATTTCTAATCTTCTATTTAATTCGAATATTTATTTTAACAATATTGATTTAAGCCAGATTAAAAAACCAGTCACGAATAAAAGAATTAAGGTTAACGTTCTATGGACAAAATCTTCCATCAACCGCAGAGTGGCAACGACGTACCGCGTTTCGCCGGCCGTGCCACCATGATGCGTCTGCCATTTGTCGAAAACTTAGAAGGCTTGGATGCGGCCTTTATCGGCATCCCGCTGGACGTGGGTACTTCCCAGCGTGCGGGAACGCGTTACGGTCCCCGCCAGATTCGCGCCGAATCTGTGATGATTCGCCCTTACAACATGGCGACGGGGGCAGCACCATTTGATGCCCTTTCGGTGGCAGACATCGGTGATGTGCCGATCAACACCTATAACCTGCTGAAGTCTGTGGACATCATTGAGCAGTATTACAAAGCTCTAAACCAATACTCACTGATCCCTCTGACGTTGGGCGGTGATCACACTCTGACGCTCCCTATCTTGCGTGCTATCAAAGAGAAACATGGCCCTGTGGCCTTGATCCACATCGATGCCCATACGGACACCAATGACAACATGTTTGGTGAGAAGATCGCCCATGGCACCACCTTCCGTCGTGCAGTGGAAGAAGGCTTGCTGGACTGTGACCGCGTGTTCCAGATTGGTCAGCGCGCCCAAGGCTACTCCTCAGAAGACTTTAAATGGGGAACCCAGCAGGGCTTTACCTTGTATACCGCAGAAGACTGCTGGCACAAATCCCTAGCGCCGCTGATGGCGGAAATCCGCGAAAAAGTGGGAGATACACCGATCTACATTTCCTTTGATATCGACGGCATCGACCCTGCTTGGGCACCGGGTACAGGTACTCCAGAAGTGGGTGGTTTGACTTCGATCCAAGCGTTGGAAATCGTCCGTGGTTGTAAAGGATTGAACATCGTTGGTGGTGACCTAGTGGAAGTGTCTCCTCCTTACGACGTGAGTGGCAACACCTCCCAGCTTGCTCTACGAAATGCTCTGCGTATTGCCCGGTGTGGCATACAGATAAGTTATAAAAATCAAAGTCTTATGCTAGGCGTTCAGGTGCTTTCTTCAGCGTGTTTTTAGCGTCCTCCCAGACCATGAAGCCTGAGCGCCAAGCACTTTAAAACTAGATCTCGCAGATATTGATTCAGTGGCTGACGAGGCGAAAAAATGTCATATACAATAATATAAAGCAGGAACAAATATGAGCCAGAATAAAGATACCTTGGAAGCAGGGCAGGTGGTTTTGGGTGATCAGGATGATGGTAATCGTTGCTTTACCCAATCAGATTATTTGAAATTTATTATTCCCTCTCTTATCGGGGCGCTATTTTTTTTAGTCCCCATTTTCATTGATGGCAAAGTGACCATTGGTATGGGGGTTATCTCCGATTACTTTAAGCTTGTGCTTAAGGATTATTTGCCTGGTATTACTGTGTTCTTGCTCAGTTTTTCTGCCGTGCTATCAGTGGTGTTTTCTCTTTTCATTTCCCCGAAGAAAAAGGCTCTTCAATCAATTTTTAAGGTAAGTTTGCCATGGTTACTGCTACGGGTATTAGGTGCAGTATTTGTGATCTGTACTTGGCAAGAAGTAGGGCCTGAGTGGATTTGGGATCGCAATACTGGTGGCGTTGTTTTATACGACTTGGCTCCTGCCTTAATTACCTTTTTCTTTTTTGCATCATTGTTGCTGCCCTTATTAGTCGATTTTGGCTTAATGGAATTTGTAGGGACTTTGGTACGTAATGTTTTTAGGACAATTTTTCGCCTGCCAGGGCGTTCATCTATTGATGCGGTAGCGTCTTGGATTGGCTCTGGGACGGTTGGTGTTCTGATTACTACGCAACAGTATGAAGGGGGATTTTACTCAAAGCGAGAATCCGCCGTCATTGCCACGAATTTTTCTATTGCTTCCATCGCATTCAGCTTGGTGGTTGCTAGCTTTATTGGTATCGATCACCTATTTATTGAATTTTATGCTTCAGTTTTAATTGCCGGTTTGATTGCAGCGATTATTACCCCAAGGCTACCGCCCTTGTGCTGGAAAAAAGACGAATACGTTGAAGGAGTGGGTAAGCAACTGACAGAAGACAATCATGGGGATATTTCTCTGTTTAGGTGGGGGCTTCATCAAGCAGTAGCTCGGGCTAGCAAGGCGCCTAAAGCTGGGCAAGTGGTGAAAATGGGTCTGCATAATGTGGCTGATATCTGGTTTGGCTTGCTGCCTCTGGTGATGGCGATTGGCACCATTGCGATGGCGTTGACCGAGTACACTCAAATTTTTGTGTGGTTGTCGAAGCCTATTATTCCACTGCTTGATTTGCTGCAAATTCCTGAGGCCGCTAAGGCTGCACCTGCGTTTTTAGTTGGTTTCGCGGATATGTTCTTGCCCGCTATTGTTGGCAAGGGTATCGAGAGTGAATTAACACGATTTGTGATCGCCGGTGTCTCCATGACTCAGCTTATTTACATGTCAGAAGTCGGTTTGCTGCTGATGAAATCTAAGATTCCTCTGAATTTTGTTGAACTGGCGGTTATCTTCATTCTGCGTACCTTAATCACACTTCCTATCATCGCGTTGCTTGGGCACTGGTGGGTGTAACAGACGCCACTACGTCAAATGACGTATATCACTAGGGTGTTTAGCGCATACCGTTTTCCATGTGATTTTTGAATACTGAGTGAACTGGTTATGAAGTGGTAGGTGTTCTACCTGCCACTTGCTGATCGGCTCATAAAATCAAAAATCACATAGGACGACTTAAATCATGAAACTCAAGACGATTGCTTCTGCGATTGCACTGTCTGGTGCAACGCTCATCGCTCTGCCTTCTATGGCAGCCGATACCATCAAAGTCGGCGTGCTGCACTCTTTGTCAGGCACCATGGCGATTTCTGAAACAACTCTAAAAGACACTGTGTTGATGATGGTGGACGAGCAAAACAAAAAAGGCGGCTTGCTAGGCAAAAAGTTAGAAGCAGTTGTTGTTGACCCTGCGTCTAACTGGCCTTTGTTTGCAGAAAAAGCTCGTGAGCTACTGACTGAAAACGACGTAGACGTCATTTTCGGTGGCTGGACATCGGTCTCTCGTAAGTCCGTATTGCCAGTAATCGAAGAGTTAAATGGTTTGATGTTTTACCCCGTTCAGTACGAAGGGGAAGAGTCGTCCAAAAACGTGTTTTACACAGGCGCTGCGCCGAACCAACAAGCAATCCCAGCGGTTAACTACTTGAAAGATGAATTGGGTGTTGAGCGTTGGGTATTGGCGGGAACTGATTACGTGTACCCACGTACTACGAACAAGATTCTAGAAGCTTACCTAAAAGATATGGGTGTGGCGGACGAAGACATCATGATCAACTACACGCCATTTGGTCATTCTGATTGGCAGTCTATCGTATCGGATATTTCTAAGTTCGGTAGCGAAGGCAAGAAAACTGCTGTGGTATCGACCATCAACGGTGACGCTAACGTGCCTTTCTACAAAGAGCTAGGTAACCAAGGTATTTCCTCTGAAGACATTCCTGTGGTGGCCTTCTCTGTAGGTGAAGAAGAGTTGTCTGGTTTGGATACTGAACCATTGGTAGGTCACTTGGCTGCTTGGAACTACTTCCAAAGTGTTGAAACCGATGAAAACGAAGAGTTCATCACTAAGTGGCAAGCTTTCACTAAGAACCCAGAGCGCGTAAGTAACGACCCAATGGAAGCCACTTACATCGGCTTTAACATGTGGGTAAATGCGGTAACAGAAGCGGGTACAACAGACGTGGATGCGGTTGAGCAAGCCATGATCGGTCAAGAAACCCCTAACCTAACTGGCGGTATCGCCGTGATGAACAAAAACCATCACTTGAGCAAGCCAGTACTGATTGGCGAGATTCAAGACGACGGTCAGTTTGAAACGGTTTGGGAAACTGACGGTGTGGTGGCAGGTGACGCTTGGTCTGACTTCTTGCCTGGCTCTAAAGATCTGATTGCCGATTGGACGGCTCCGATCAAGTGTGGCAACTACAACACCAAAACGAAAACCTGTTCTGGTCAGAACTACTAATCTGACTGCCTCCCAGGGTTAAAACTTGGCTCCTTGAGATTCAAGGAGCCTTTTTTCGACTGCCTAAATTTGATCAATCCTGGAGAATGACCTTGAAAGTTCTTATCTCTCTGTTTCTCTTCTTAAGTGTGTTTTGCAACACCGCAGCGGCCCTGACGCCGACCACACAAGGCTTGTTGCAAGATCTAACCGAAGCCAAATTATCCAAAATGCCTGATATGGTCGAGCAGCTGGAGACCGCCGGTGGTGAAGAATTGCTGCCCGTGTTTCGCGCTTGGCTGGAAGGTGATCTTCATTATACCCGCGACCAAGGTCGATTAGTCGTGGAGGTGGAAGTCAAAGGCGAAGACACCTATCAAGATCCTTTTACGGCTGAAACGATTGCCACTTTGACCAGTCGTGATGTCAGAAAAATCAAAGTAAACAACAAGCTGCGAGGCCTATTACGAGGTGTGATCGCACGTATTCAGTTGACGTCTAAAGACGCTGGGGTGCGCGAAGGGGCAGTTCGCGCATTGCTCACCGAGTTAGATGATGACACCTTCGCAACCTTGGAATCGTTATACCCTGAGGAAACCAACAGCGATGTAAAAGACATGATGAGCACGGCGCTTTCCATGTACATCGCCCAGCAATCGGATAACTCTGTCAGCGTGCGTTTGGATGCCATTGAGCGTCTTGGGGACAGCCTAGAAAATGACGTGCGTAACGTCCTTGTTCGTTTGCAAAACGATCCGGCTCCCGCCATTGCCAGCGCCGCAGAAAAGGCCTTGGTCAGCATTAATCAGCAGGTAGAGCGCTACGCCTTGGTGGATCAGTTGTTCTTCGGTTTAAGCCTTGGCTCTGTGCTCTTGCTGGCGTCCATTGGCTTGGCGATCACCTTTGGTGTGATGGGCGTAATCAATATGGCCCACGGGGAGATGATCATGCTGGGGGCTTACACGACTTATGTGGTGCAGTTGTTGATGCCGAATTACATCGATTACTCCATTATCGTCGCGATCCCGGCGGCATTCTTGGTATCGGGCTTAATGGGCGTATTGATCGAGCGTCTTGTGATTTGTCGTTTGCATGGCCGCCCTTTGGAAACGCTACTGGCGACCTTTGGTATCAGTCTGATCTTACAACAGTTGGTGCGTACGATTTTCTCTCCCCTTAACCGTCAGGTTTCTGCACCAAGCTGGATGAGCGGCTCATGGGACATCAACCCAGTGCTGTCCCTCACCCTTAACCGTTTGTATATCTTGGCGTTTGCGCTCTTGGTATTCATCGCCTTGGTGCTCATTTTGAAGAAAAGCTCCTTGGGCCTAAATGTGCGTGCCGTGTCCCAAAACCGCAGCATGGCAAAAGCCATGGGGGTCAAAACCGAATGGGTCGATGCCATGACGTTTGGTCTTGGTTCTGGCATTGCTGGTATTGCCGGTGTGGCCTTGTCCCAGCTAACCAACGTAGGGCCAAACTTGGGCCAAGCCTACATCATTGATTCCTTCATGGTGGTGGTGTTCGGCGGTGTGGGCAATCTGCTTGGCACCTTGGTGGCAGCGTTCACTTTAGGTATCGCAACGAAATTCTTGGAACCCACCACTGGGGCTGTGTTGGCTGCGATCTTGGTGCTGGTGTTCATCATCCTATTTATTCAAAAACGTCCTAAAGGGCTGTTTCCACAAAAAGGGAGGGCAGCAGAATGAGCAAGGTGATCAAGTGGTTCTCAGAAGGTCGCTCATCAGGCAAGTACACCCTGCCATTCGTGATTCTATTGCTGGCGATTACTGTGTTGGCTTCGGGGGCAAACCTATTGCTGCCGCCGGATTCGCCTCTGTACGTCAGTACCTACAGCATTACCTTGTTGGGCAAGTATTTGTGCTACGCCATGCTGGCTCTTGCAGTGGACATCATCTGGGGCTACTGCGGCATCTTGAGTTTGGGCCACGGGGCGTTCTTTGCCTTGGGTGGTTACGCCATGGGTATGTACCTGATGCGCCAGATCGGTGACCGTGGTGTATATGGTCACCCGGTGTTGCCTGACTTCATGGTGTTCTTGGACTGGCAGGAGTTGCCTTGGTTTTGGCTGGGGATGGATCAGTTTTGGTTCGCCATGATCATGGCGGTGGTAGTGCCGGGGTTATTGGCCTTTGTGTTTGGCTGGTTGGCGTTCCGCTCCCGTGTGACTGGGGTGTATTTGTCGATCATGACTCAAGCCCTGACCTATGCGCTCTTGTTGGCCTTCTTCCGTAACGAAATGGGCTTTGGTGGCAATAATGGTCTGACGGATTTTAAAGAAATCATTGGCTTCGACTTGCAGGCAGACAGCACCCGTGTGTCCTTATTTGTGATCACGGCCTTGATGCTGGCCCTCATCTTGGTGGTCAGTCAGCGTATTCTTTCGTCCCGTTTGGGTAAGGTGACCTTGGCGGTTCGTGATGCCGAAGCACGTACTCGCTTTATCGGCTATCGCACGGAGCGCTACAAAGTATGGTTGTTTGTTTACTCCGCTGTGATTGCTGGGGTGGCTGGGGCGTTATACGTACCTCAGGTGGGCATCATTAACCCAGGTGAGTTCTCTCCGATCAACTCCATTGAAGTGGTGATTTGGGTAGCTGTTGGCGGTCGTGGCACCTTGATCGGCGCCATCGTTGGTGCCCTGTTAGTGAATTATGCGAAAACACGTTTTACCGCCATCATGCCAGACGGCTGGTTATTTGCACTGGGGGCTCTGTTTGTCTTGGTGACCTTGTTCCTACCAAAAGGTCTGGTCGGCTTGTACGGCCAGCTGAAGTCTAAACGTCGTCAACCCAGCGGTCAGGAGGTGCAATCATGAGTGCATTAGATCAATCCATTCAAGGCCTGCGAGAGACTTTTCGCCGTGACCAAGTGTGGCCATTTTTAGCGCCGGAGCAAGCCGCTAAGGTGGATGTCTCGAATCAGATGATTCTCTATGTGGAAGGCTTAAATCTGAGCTTCGACGGTTTTAAGGCTCTAAATGACCTGAACCTGTACGTAAAAGATGGGGAATTGCGTTGTTTGATCGGTGCCAATGGCGCCGGTAAAACCACCCTAATGGACGTGATTACAGGTAAAACCCAATGTGACTCAGGCACCGTCTATTTTGGTCAGACCCACAATCTACTGACCAAGGACGAAGCGGACATTGCCCAGTTGGGGATTGGACGTAAATTCCAAAAACCTACGGTGTTTGAAGAACAAACCGTGTTCGACAATTTAGAGTTGTCCCTGAAGACCGACAAGCGTGTGATTCAGACTTTGTTTGCCCGTTTATCTCCTAGTGAAATTGATCGGATTGATGAAGTGCTGAAGATAATTGGCCTTAAAGATCAACGCTTTATGAAGGCTGGTGCCTTGTCCCATGGACAAAAGCAATGGCTGGAGATTGGCATGCTCCTTGTATCAGATCCTAGGTTGTTATTGATCGACGAACCGGTGGCGGGCATGACGGCTCAGGAGACGGAACGCACCGCCGAGTTGCTCACGTCTTTGGCTGGGGAGCGCACCGTTATTGTGGTGGAGCATGATATGGAATTTGTTCGCAGCATTGCCCGCACAGTAACAGTATTGCACCAAGGTTCCGTCTTAGCAGAAGGCACCATGGATCAAATTCAAAACAACAAGGACGTCATCGAAGTGTACCTTGGCGAAGAAGCGGCGGAGGCTTAAACATGATTTCGATTAATAACGTCAGCCAGCTTTACGGCGGTACGCAAATTCTTTGGGATTTGAACTTAGATATAGTGCCGGGTTCCATTACCTGCATCATGGGGCGCAACGGAGTGGGTAAAACCACCCTGATGAAGGCTATTATGGGCCTGTTGCCAATCCAAAAAGGTGAGATCACCATGGGTGATGAAGCGCTCCATAAGCAAAGCGCCGAACGCCGCGCCTACGCAGGCATTGGCTATGTGCCCCAAGGTCGCGACATCTTCCCTATGCTGACGGTGGAAGAAAACCTACGTATTGGTTTGCCAGTGCGCAAAAGCAAAGAGATCCCGGAGAAAATTTTTGAGCTGTTTCCGGTACTGAAAGAAATGCTCCATCGTCGTGGCGGCGACTTATCGGGTGGTCAACAACAGCAGTTGGCCATTGGTCGCGCCCTTGTGTTAGAGCCTAAAGTACTGATCTTGGACGAGCCCAATGAAGGGATTCAACCGAATATCGTGAAGCAAATTGGGGACGTCATTTTGAAGCTCAACGAAGAGGAAGGCCTGACGGTTATCTTGATTGAGCAGAAGCTTGGCTTCGCCCGTCGTGTGGGGAAAGAGTTCCGCTTAATGGAAAAAGGTCGTATTGTGGCGGCTGACAAGATGGAAAATCTCAACGACGAGCTGATTAAACAATACCTTGCGGTGTAACCCCAAGGTATTGAATCCTGCAGACTAAGGAGTGACATGAGTCTAGTGAGTGAAGCTGTGACCCCAAAGGTCAGCGCTGACGAGCGCCCACCCCAAGGGAGCCAATGGCAAGCCTACCTAACCCTAGGTTTTACCAAAACGGCTCGGGGCACAGTATTAAAAACCTGCGATCACAAAGGTCCCTTATATGTGCAAAAGCCCTTCTATCCAGAAGGGCCAGATACCGCACACATCTATTTGCTTCATCCTCCGGGCGGTTTAGTGTCTGGGGATGAGCTGGTGATCGAATCAAACCAAGCCCCCGACACCCATGTATTAATCACCACCCCCGGAGCGGGGCGGGTCTACAAGGCTCGCCCCGATCGTACGTTACAGTGCCAAACGACCCGCCTGAACGTTCCCAAGGACGCCATCATGGAATGGCTCCCTCAAGAAACCATCCTCTACCCTGACGCCAATACCCGTTTACGTAACCAGATCGAATTATCCGCCAATGGCCGCTTTATCGGCTGGGAAATCACCTGCTTTGGGCTGCCAGCGAATCAGCTGGATTTTGGTGTTGGCCATGCTGACCAGAGTTTTCAGATTCGTGTGGATGGCCGTTTGCGATTGCGAGAGCGGTTGCGGGTGGATGCTCAGAGTCAGACCCTCATGGGTGGACAAGCCGGATTACAAGGGTGTCCTGTGAATGGCTTGATGTTGGCTGGGCCGTTTACTGCGTTTGATGACGATGCTTTAGAGCGTTTACGTCAGCTGTGCCGAGACGCAGACGGTGTATCAGGGGTGACCCTAGTAGATGAATTTGTCGTGGTGCGCAGCCTCAGCCATGACAGCGAAAAAATGAAACGACTGTTTACCCAGTGCTGGGGTGTGTTGCGCCCAGAACTGTTAGCAAAAGACGCCTGCGCCCCGCGTATTTGGGCCACTTGATTCTGCGTCTGAGACATTGATTAAACCTATTGCGACCTAAAAAGGTGACACCATGGAATTACTACCAAGAGAAAAAGATAAGCTGCTGGTTTTTACCGCGGCACTGTTGGCGGAGCGCCGTTTGAATCGAGGTTTGAAGCTGAACTACCCAGAAGCCATGGCCTACATCACCATGGAAATCATCGAAGGTGCTCGAGATGGCAAAACCGTAGCGGAGCTGATGGCCTTTGGTAAAACCTTGCTCAGTGCCGAGCAAGTCATGGACGGGGTGGCAGACTTGATCCACGAGGTTCAAGTGGAAGCGACCTTTCCTGACGGCACTAAGCTAGTCACCGTTCATAATCCGATCAACTAAGCAGGAGGCAACATGATTCCAGGAGAAATTCAGGTCGCTGACGGTGTGATCAATTTAAACGAAGGCCGCAAGACCCTCACATTACGAGTAGAAAACACCGGCGACCGTCCGGTGCAGATCGGCTCCCATTACCACTTTTACGAGGTTAACCCCGCGTTAGTATTTGAGCGAGAGCAAGCAAAAGGCTACCGCCTGAACATTGCCTCTGGCACCGCTGTACGCTTTGAGCCCGGCCAAGGTCGTGAGGTGGAGCTGGTGGAATACGCCGGTACAAAGACCATTTATGGCTTCCGTGGTGATGTCATGGGTCGCTTAACAGAGGGAGAAGGCTAATGGCAACGATGGACAGACACAGCTATGCACAGATGTTTGGCCCGACCACTGGTGACCGAGTGCGCTTGGGGGACACAGATCTTTGGATTCAAGTGGAGAAGGATTTCACCACCTACGGAGACGAAGTGAAATTCGGTGGCGGCAAGGTAATTCGTGATGGCATGGGGCAAAGTCAGCTCACCAACGACGTGGCCGTCGACCTAGTGATTACCAATGCCTTGGTGCTGGATCACTGGGGGATTGTTAAAGGGGATGTGGGCGTTAAGAATGGCCGCATTTTCAAAGTGGGCAAAGCCGGTAACCCAGACGTACAAGATAACGTGGACATCGTGGTAGGGCCGGGCACGGAAGTCATCGCCGGTGAAGGCTCGATTCTGACCGCGGGTGGCATCGATGCTCACATTCACTTTATCTGCCCACAGCAAATTGAAGAAGCCCTAACCTCAGGGGTCACCACCATGATTGGTGGCGGCACAGGGCCAGCCACAGGCACCAATGCAACCACTTGTACCTCTGGTCCTTGGTATCTGGGTAAGATGATGCAGGCCACCGACAGCATGCCTATGAACTTAGGCTTCCTAGGAAAGGGTAACGCCAGCCTGCCGGAAGCCTTGGAAGAGCAATTAGAAGCCGGGGCCTGTGGTTTAAAACTCCATGAAGACTGGGGCACCACACCAGCGTCCATCGACTGCTGTTTGTCCGTTGCGGAGAAATACGACGTTCAGGTGGCGATCCATACGGATACCCTAAACGAGTCGGGGTTTGTGGACAGCACCCTGAACGCCTTCAAAGATCGAGTGATCCACACTTACCATACTGAGGGTGCTGGCGGTGGTCACGCACCGGATATCATCCGTGCAGCGGGTCATCCAAACGTTTTACCATCGTCCACCAACCCAACCCGTCCTTACACTCACAACACGGTGGATGAGCATTTGGATATGTTGATGGTGTGTCACCACTTAGACAGCAATATCCCTGAAGACGTTGCCTTTGCGGATTCACGTATTCGTAAGGAAACCATCGCAGCAGAAGACATTTTCCACGATCGTGGTGCCTTCTCCATGATCTCATCAGATTCCCAAGCCATGGGGCGAGTGGGGGAAGTGGTGACCCGTACTTGGCAAACGGCCCATAAGATGAAGCAGCAATTTGGCCTACTGCCAGAAGATGTGACAATCGGTGCCGACAACTTCCGCGCTAAACGCTACATCGCCAAATACACCATCAACCCTGCCATCGCCCACGGGGTGAGCCATGAAATAGGCTCTATTGAGCCGGGCAAACTGGCGGATCTGGTTTTGTGGAAGCCTGCATTCTTCGCGGTGAAACCTTCCATGATCATCAAAGGTGGCATGATCGCCAGCGCTCCCATGGGTGACCCGAATGCTTCCATTCCTACGCCGCAACCTGTGCATTACCGTCCTATGTTTGGCTCCTTTGGTAAAGCCAGTGCCGCTACCTCTGTGACTTTTGTGTCAGAAGCCGCATTGAAAAATGGCATTAAGGAACAGCTGGGTTTGGATCGTACCTTGGTGGCCTGTAAAAACACCCGCAACATCAGTAAATCAGACATGGTGCACAACGCTTGGATGCCCAACATCACGGTAGACCCGCAAACCTATGAAGTGCGCGCCGATGGTGAATTACTGACCTGTGAGCCTGCCGAGCAGCTGCCTTTGGCTCAGTTGTATAACCTGTTTTAAGGAATTGGATATGTTGGACATTTATACTCGCCTTGGCACCCATTGCCACGATGAGGTGTACACCACAGTGGTTTTAGATCATGAACAACGGGAACGTGGACGTCTGAAGTTAACCGGCGAAAACGGCGAAGACATTCGTGTGTTTTTGGAGCGTGGTAAGCCTCTACTAGTAGGGGAATATCTACGCTCTGAGTGCGGTAAAACCATTCAAATCCTTGGTGCAACAGAAGACATCGCCCACGCTAGCTGTGACGATTGGACGACCTTTTCCAAAGCCTGTTATCACCTAGGCAACCGCCACACCAAGGTGGAAGTGGGAGAGCGTTGGTTGCGCATTAAACCAGACCACGTATTGGAAGAAATGCTGCACCTCCTTGGTCTAGTCGTCACCCATGAGCAGGGGGTATTTAATCCAGAATCAGGGGCCTATAGCCATGGTCATCACCACCACTAATCAGGCCATGCTGCGTATCATGCAGCTCAGTAGCGTGAGTTTGCCAGTGGGAGGTTATGCCTTTTCCCAAGGGATGGAATACGCCATAGAGACTGGCTGGGTGACCAAGCAACAACAGGTGGCGGATTGGACCGCCTTACAGTTAACCCAGTCCCTAGCTCGAGTGGATTTGCCTGTGTTGCGCTTGGCCATGGACGCCTGGGGCACTCAAGACGAAGGTCGCATCGTTGAATTAAACGATCTTGTGTTGGCCTGCCGTGAGACCAAGGAGCTGCGCCTAAATGACACCGCTATGGGAGAAGCCCTAGCACGTCTGTTACGAAGCTTGGAGATCCCCACGCCTTTTGTGCGATTGGAAGACATCAGTTTTGTTGTGTTATTTGCCATTGCGGCAAAACATTGGCAGATCGACTATGACACTGCTGCCTTAGGATTTGCTTGGTCTTGGCTAGAAAATCAAATTGCCGCAGCCACTAAGTTAGTGCCTCTTGGGCAAACTCAAGCGCAAAAACTATTAGGGAAGCTGCAACCCGTATTAATGGAGGCCATTACTCTGGCCGACCAGCTGGACGAGGACGACATTGGCGCAGGCTTACCTGCGGTGGCCATTGCCAGCTGCTTACATGAAACTCAATATTCGCGATTATTCCGTTCATAGAAGATCGCCTGACCCATACAAAGAGGAAGGAAACATGAGTAAACCAAAACAAACACTGCGCGTTGGCGTAGGTGGTCCAGTGGGATCAGGTAAAACGGCTTTGCTACGTTCCCTGTGTTCTGCCATGCGCGAGCATTACAACATCGCCGTGGTAACCAATGACATTTATACCCAAGAAGATGCTAAATTCTTAACCCGCCACGAAGCCTTAGAAGCTGATCGCATCATAGGGGTGGAGACCGGTGGTTGTCCCCATACGGCGATTCGTGAAGATGCCTCCATGAACCTAGCCGCCATTGATCAACTGTTAGAACGCCATGGTGAATTAGACGTGGTATTCGTGGAGTCAGGTGGTGATAATCTCAGTGCGACCTTTAGCCCAGAGCTGTCTGACCTAACCATCTATGTGATTGATGTGTCTGCTGGGGATAAGATTCCCCGTAAAGGTGGTCCGGGTATTACTAAATCCGACCTGCTGATCATCAACAAGATCGATTTGGCACCTTTAGTGGGGGCATCCTTAGAGGTCATGGACGAAGATGCGAAAGCCCAGCGTGGCCCCCGTCCCTTTGTGTTCTCTAACTTAAAAGCCGCCCAAGGACTGGATGACATCATTCAGTTCATTGTTTCCGAAGGCATGTTAGAAGCGAAAGAAATTCCGCCCGCTAAAGCGGTCGTATAAAGGCAACCTATCGATAGATAGGCCAATAAAATGCAGTGGGTAACCCTGTGTGCCCACTGTTCATTGAGGTGCTATGACAGCCGCGCAAAAGATTTTTAAAGTCCGGCGCCACTATAACAAGTGGGTGGCCGATCAAACCCTTGAAGACTATGCCCTACGCTATACGTCCAAGCAGGGGCATACCATGACCATCGAGCGAGTGGGGCACACGGCCCTAGGCGCGGCGGCATTTTTAGCGCTCGAAGGCTTGGCGGCGGTGATTACATTAGGATACGGCTTTACCAACGCGGTAGCGGCTATCCTGACGGTGCTGGCGGTGTTTTTCATTACTGGTTTTCCCATCGCATACCACTCTGCGAAACATGGCCTAGACATTGATCTGTTGACCCGTGGGGCGGGCTTTGGCTATCTGGGCTCCACCATCACGTCCCTGATTTACGCCACCTTCACCTTTATCTTTTTTGCCATCGAGGCGGCCATTTTGGCTTCGGCCTTGGAGGTGCTGCTGGGCATTCCATTACCCATTGGTTACGCCTTATCGGCTTTATTTGTGATTCCCATTGTGACCCATGGGATTCGGGCAATTAGCCGTTTTCAAAACGGCACTCAATGGATTTGGCTAGTGCTACAGTTTGCCGCCATCGGTGTGGTGGTGACTCAGGAATACCAAAATTTTTACGGCTGGACCGAGTACGTCCCAGCCCATTTGCCCCAAGATACGGGGTTCAATTGGGTGTTATTTGGCGCGGCGGCGTCGGTACTATTTGCCCTTATGGCACAAATCGGCGAACAAGTGGATTACCTACGCTTTTTCCCGAAGAAGACCCCAGAAAACCGTAAAAAGTGGTGGTTTTGGCTGATTCTTGCAGGACCCGGTTGGGTCTTTATGGGGGCCATCAAGATGCTGCTGGGGTCATTTTTGGCCTATTTGGCTATTTCAGAAGGGGCGACGGCGCTACAGGCCACGGACCCTACTTATTTGTATCAGCGCATTTTCCTATTTTTGACCACTTCCCCAGCCATTGCCTTGATGCTGGCGGCGGTGTTTGTGTTCATTTGTCAGATGAAAATCAATTTGACCAACGCCTACGCTGGCTCCATTGCTTGGTCGAATTTCTTCTCTCGCTTGACCCACTCCCATCCCGGCCGCGTGGTGTGGTTGGTGTTTAATGTCACCATTGCCCTGTTGTTAATGGAACTGGGTATTTACCAAGCCTTGGGCGCTATCTTGAGTGTGTTTGCCATCAGTGCGGTGAGTTGGTTGTCGAGCTTGTCAGCGGATTTATTGATTAATAAGCCTCTTGGTTTGAGCCCCAATTACGTGGAATTCAAGCGGGCGCACCTGTATGACATCAACCCTGTGGGCACTGGCTCCATGTTGATCGCTACCACCCTTGGTTTAATTAGTTATTTGGGGGTGTTTGGTGAGGTGGCGAAGAGTTTGTCGCACTTTATTTCCATTGCGGCCTGCTTTGTCTGCGTGCCCTTGATTGCTTGGATCACTAAGGGGAAATACTACATCGCTCGCCAAAGCCCAGAGCTGGTGCCCTTGCTGACCATTGAGCAAGCGCGACATCCTAATCGTCTGGTCACTTTAACCTGTGGCATTTGTGAGAACCCCTTTGAAGCAGAAGACATGAGCTTTTGTTCCGCCTATCAGCAGCCTATTTGTTCTCTTTGTTGCTCTTTGGATGTGCGTTGTCTTGATAGCTGTAAGCCTCAGGCGAGTATTAGCCAGCAGAGCGACTATTTCCTTAAGTTGTTTTTGCCTAAACGTACGGTGAAGGCACTCAGTTCAAGACTTGGTCGGTTCATTTCCCTGCTGGTCTCCATCAACATCATTAACGCCGCCTTGATGATGCTGATCTATCGTCAGATGGCGCCGGAAACCCCCAGTGAATCCCTGTTGCTACAAGAAGCCATGTGGGCGCTGTTTTTTACGTTGTTGATTGTGTCTGGAGTGTTGTCATGGTTATTTTTGTTGGCCCATGAAAGCCGAGTGGTGGCCCAAAAAGAATCCAATCGACAAACCCGTAAGCTAACTCGGGAGATCGAGGCCCATAAAGAAACCGATTTGGCGCTACAAAGTGCGAAGGAGCAAGCGGAACATGCCAACGAAGCCAAGAGCCGCTATCTCAGTGGGATTAGTCATGAGCTTCGAACGCCCCTGCAATCCATTATTGGTTATGCACAATTGCTGTCGGAAAAGGAAAATACCCCCTCCGGACATCAAAACGGGTTGGATATTATTCAGCGCAGTGGCATGTATTTGGCGGATTTGATCGAAGGGCTATTGGATATTTCTAAGATCGAAGCGGGACGCTTTGACCTGTATCGCAACACCGTGGATCTACCCAAGTTGATTGATCAGCTTAACAGCATGTTTGCCATGCAAGCCCGGGAAAAGGGGATCACCTTTCAAGCGAAAATCCTCGCGCCCTTGCCGAATCACGTGGTCACAGACGAAAAGAGATTACGGCAAATTCTGATCAATCTGCTGTCAAATGCGGTGAAATATACGCCAAAAGGCTCGGTTGTGTTTGAAGTGAACTATCGTAACCAGGTGGCGGAGTTTGTGATTCGGGATACTGGATTGGGTATCAAAGAGGAGCATCTGCAGCGCATTTTCGACCCCTTTGAGCGGGTACGTGACGTAAGCACCGCAAACCTACCGGGTACCGGATTAGGTTTGACCATAGTGAAGCTGTTGACGGACATCATGGGCGGGGATCTTCAAGCCCATTCTAAAGTGGGGGAAGGCAGTGAGTTCAAAGTCAGCTTGATGTTGCCGTGGCTCAGCCAGCCCACGTCCTTGCCGAGTGTGTCTAAGCGGATCGTCAGTTACCGAGGTTATCAACGTACCATCATGGTGGTAGACGATGATCCGGTGGTGCGAGGGCTGTTGTCGGATATCTTGGTGCCTTTAGGATTTAACGTCATTGAGGCAGCGGATGCGAACGCTTGCTTGGAAGAGCTTGCGACCTGCTCCCCTGATCTGTTCATCTTAGACGTGTCCATGCCTGGAATGGATGGTTTAACTCTCGCGAAGGTGTTGCGGGAGCGAAACTATGGGGCCCCAATCGTCATGCTGTCGGCGGATGCCCAAGAGAATCAGCGAGGGCCAGAAGAGGCTAATGCCTTTAACCAATACATTGTTAAACCAGTGAAAAACAGTGCTCTGTTGGATACATTACAGCATTGGTTGGCATTGGAATGGGTCTATCAAGAAACCGAAGCTGCCCATGGGGTGAGTTTGTTTGATCCGGCGGCCAGTGCCCCTGAACAAGAATCAGACAGCCCAGATCTGACGCCGATTCCAGACCATGAAAGTATCCGCGAACTGACAGCGTTTGCGCAAATGGGCTACAAAAAAGGTGTCCGTGGCGTGCTGGATCAAATCCGTGCACAGCATATAATCAGCGATGCTCATCTGGAACAGTTAGAATCCCTCTACAAAAGCTTCCAGTTCGACGGCATTGCCCAGTACTTACAACAACATTCGGCCTCTGACGGTAATTAACATGATGAATGGGACAACTCACAGCGACATCGTATTAGTGGTAGATGACTCCCCTGATGCCCTTAGCATGATTCATGATGCCTTAGAGTCCGCCAATATGGATGTTTTGGTGGCCTTGGAAGGTCGCCAAGCTTTGACCATTGCCAAGCGTATTCGTCCAGACATCATCTTGCTGGATGCCATCATGCCTAATATGGATGGCTTTGAGACTTGCCGTGCCTTGAAGGCGGATCCGAGCTTGTCCAGTATTCCAGTGATCTTTATGACCGGCCTGAGCGAAACCGATGACATTGTTCGTGGACTGGAAGCGGGGGGCGTGGACTATCTCACCAAACCCATTCAGCCTAATGAACTCATCGCTCGCATGCGGGTGCATTTGTCTAATGCCCGCTTGAGTAACAATGCCCAGTCTGCCTTAGACAGCATGGGACAATACTTGATGACCTTTAATGGACAAGGGGATGTTGCTTGGGCGACACCCCAAGCCTATGCACTCATGGCAAAGGCGCGGATTACGCCAGAGTGGCGTGAGTCAGAACTGGCATCGCAAGTACGCACCTGGCTTAATCACAGGCCTGAAGCTGGGCACAGCCTGACCCTGCAAGGCTTAGAATACCCCATTGCCCTAAAATTCATGGGCTTTACCGAGCAATCCGAAGCACTGGTGAAACTCGAAGACGGGGACAAACTGGCTGGAGCAGACCTGCTCAAATCCAAACTCACCCTGACAGAGCGTGAATCCCAAGTGCTCTACTGGATCGCCAATGGCAAAACCAACCGAGAGATTGGCGAAATCCTCGAAATGAGCCCACGCACCGTTAACAAGCACCTGGAACAAGTCTTCCCCAAACTCGGAGTGGAAAACCGCACCGCCGCCGCTGGCGTCGCCTTGAGAGTTCTAGTGGCGGAGTAGGTTTTACTTTAGTCCGACAGGACCGCTCACAAGGACGCGCAGTACTCTTCCGTTGTGCCTTGGAAATTCACTAGGTGTAGCAGGTCTTCTTTGTGGGCGTTCACCACCTCTGCTCCAAGTATTTGGCGTAGCTTGAAGTGTGAGACATATGAGTCAAAGTCCTTGAGTTCACGACCGAGCGTGCGAATATCATTTGAACTGGGCATTAACTCAGTGGTGTCATTCGCAATAAGCTGCTTTTCCAAGCATGAATAGCGCCAGTAAAGAATGGTTTCATCGCGTTTGTAAGTTGCTGGTGGTGACGGAGCTGGCAGCGTTGCTTCGTACTGTTCAATTGCTTCACAATCGAAGTATATGGCGGCTTTTGTACACTGGGGGGATGTGAAAACATCATCATAATAAACCACCTGGGTAGGTGTTTTTGCGCCTTCCCCAGCGTATTCTAAGTAGCGTGAAATAAATGACTGATAGATGCCAAATTTAAAGTAGGCTGCTCCCCCATCGCTATCGATGGTGCTGCCTGAATACTGGTATCTAGGTACAGTTTCTCCGTTGATGTAGATCCGAAAAAAACCTTGATAGTCCGCTCTAAAGTTAGCATGGACAAGAATGTCAGACCACTTTCCACGCATCTCCTCGTCTTGCATAACAGGCTTGTTTTCTGACGTGCCACCCCTTTGTTGCCTATCAATTCGGTAGCCAGCTTTTTGATTCTCCCATTTGTTGGAAACTTGAAACAAAAAAGGTGGATTTGGTCCACTTCGTTGATGAAATTGACCTAAGGTAACAGTAGATGGATAGAGACTTGGAAAATCCTCTGGGATATAGAGCGACCAGTTAAACCAAACATCTCCAGAGGTTCCCTTGGTTGTGAACTCGTGACGCTGACGGTCATTATCACAGTCGCTCCAAACGTCGTTACGGGCACAGTCCCCGTCACGTACTTCAAACCGGATGGAGCTGTTCCCAGTGCGAGTAGGATATCCTTCGTCACTGGTAACACTCATAACGCCCCAAGGTTGAAAGCCAATTGGCAGGCTTTTTTTATAAGTTAAATTAGTGTCGCTACCGGTCGTCGCGCAGCCAGAAATAGTCCCTGCGACTAAGCCGCTGAGCAATAGGGTATGTAGTTTGATCATGAGGGGCTCTTTTACGTTAGTTCCTTTAACAACAAATGTAAGCATATTTGCCGATAATCGCTAACAAAAAACGCTTCTCAAGGTGTTATAATACCCGCACATTTAATCTGGTTTTTATAAAAGGTTTTTAGAATATGAGTCTTCCGGCCTGTCCAAACTGTAGCTCTGAGTATGTTTACGAAGATCAATCCATGTTGATCTGCCCAGAGTGTGCCCATGAATGGAACCCAAATGAAGAAGTGGTTGATGAGGATGCGCTGATCCTAAAAGATGCAAATGGAAATTTGCTGGCGGAAGGGGACAAGGTCACATTGGCCAAAGATCTGAAAGTAAAAGGCTCTTCGCAAGTGCTTAAAGTGGGCACTAAAGCGACGATCAAGCGCTTTGTTGATGGCGACCATGACATCGATTGTAAGGTGGATGGCGCAGGTGACATGATGCTGAAATCAAAGTTCGTCAAAAAAGCCTAACGGTCTGTTTTATTTGATAAAAAGCCCCTTTTATGGGGGCTTTTTTTTGTCGATACCTTTTTTAAGCCTTCTTGTTTTGTTCCTTGGCGAAGGTAATGTGATCTTCCACGTCTTTCGGATGACAAACATAGGGTAGCTCAATATAACCACCCGGAGAGTAGAGCCGAATAGTGGCGTAGCCAAAAAGCCGGCCAAACGGTGTGGTGGTCTTTTCTTGATTCTCAGAGTGGATAAACTCCAACACATCTTCCGTCCTAGTGGCAAACCCTCGATGGGAGGCGACCCTGTTGTGGTGCATCTCGATTTTGACGGTGAACGGTTCTGCGATCTTATAGACATCTTTTAAGATATAGAGCGATGGTAATAGCAGCATACTGATTAAGATGTCTTGGCTATTGTCCGATGCGTCAGTTAACCATAAGAGATATTTAAACGATAAGTAGACAATACTTATCCCCGCTAACTGGATGATTAGCTCTAAAAGGGCTTCAATTGCCCGAGGAATCTTTGAGGTTTTAAGGTATTTTAAGTCGGTTTTACATTCCATTGTCATGAACCTTATTTAGTGGCGCTCGGGACCATAGGATGCTGTACGCACTCTTCCCATTGTTCTCATTGGTTGTCTGAAAACCATGATCTGTTGAAAGCGGCGAATGAGCGTCTATCGCGAGACGACAAGGTTAAGAAAGGGGTGAGAGCAGCTTGGCGCTGATGCCATCAAAACCTAGATGCCATCATTAGCCTGTTTTAAGAGTGACTCCCCTGATAGACATAGGCGAATCATACAAATCTTGCTCTGCTTCCCTGCGAACAAAAATTCTAGTTGGGATTAGTTGTTCATGACTTTTGAGTCCTCAGTTGATGGCGTCCTAGCCATTGATGAACTTAGAAACGGTTCATCTGGCGTATTTTTAACCTATTCCTTGGTTCTAGGCAACCTCACCGAAATCAATGCGGTTAAGCCGATAAAGCCAGCGGACACCCATAAGCACACGGCTAAGCCATATTCCTGATACAGCCAGCCGGACAATAGGGTGCCAATAAGGCGACCCATGGCATTGGCCATGTAGTAAAAGCCCACATCAAGAGAAACGCCATCTTGACCTGCATAGCTGACGATTAAGTAACTATGGAGTGAGGAGTTAATTGCGAAGACTGCTCCAAATGCCAGCAAACCAGCCAGTACGGCGAATTCTATTTGCCAGTTGAAGGTGAGTGCTAACGCAATGGCCGCGGGGATAATGCCTAGTACCAAGGCCCAGCGTAGGGCTTGTCGGCCATCAGGCACCTTGCCAGATGCTTTACCGGTAAAGCGCGGGGCAAAACCTTGAACGATACCATAGGCAATGACCCAAGCAGCGAGGAAGCCACCCACGTACCAGTGATCCCAGCCAAACGTACTGGCCAGAAATACGGGTAGAGCCACGACAAACCAAACATCCCGCGCGCCAAACAAAAATAGGCGTGCTGCAGAGAGGTAGTTCACCGCAGCACTTTTCGAGAAGATATCGCCAAATTTCGGTTTGTTTTTGGCTTTTCCAAGATCTTTTTTGAGAGATAGGAGACTTGCAATCCACACCAGGGTGAGAACGACGGCCATGCCAAGCACGGCACCTTTAAAGCCAAATAAGCTCAACAGTGCGCCACCAAGGAAGAAGCCTACGCCTTTTAGCGCATTTTTAGAGCCGGTTAACAGGGCAACCCATTTGTACAGTTGCCCTTGGGCATCTCCGGGAACCAACAGCTTGATAGAGCTTTTGGCACTCATCTTATTCAGGTCTTTGGCAATACCTGATAGGGCTTGGGCAGCCATAACCCAAGGTACGGTTAAGGCACTGGCGGGCACCAGCAACATGCTCAAGGCGAGGATTTGCAGAAACAGGCCAATGTTCATGGTGCGGTTTAACCCTAACCGCGCTCCGAGCCAGCCCCCTACGAGATTGGTTACCACGCCAAAGATTTCGTAAAACAAAAACAGCATGGCGATTTCCAGTGGGCTGTAGCCCAGTCCATGGAAATACAGCACCACCAGCATACGCAAGGCGCCATCGGTTAACGTGAAGGCCCAATAATTTCCTGTGACCACCATGTATTGGCGGATCGCTGGAGAAAGGTTGGCTAGTGTATCCATTACTCGTAGTGGCTCCAAGAGTGGCTCCCTCCCCTTAAGGAAACAAGGGGAGGGTTAGGGTGGGGTCAGCTGTGATCTAAACGACCAACCATACGCATTAGCTCAGCGGTGCGGTTGGCGTAGCCCCATTCGTTGTCGTACCAAGCGTACAGCTTCACCTGTGTGCCATTGATGACCATGGTAGACAGGGCGTCGATGATGCTGGAACGGGGGTCGGTTTTGTAATCCACGGACACCAGAGGACGCTCTTCGTAACCCAAGATATCCTTTAGTTCGTTCTCTGCTGCGTCTTTTAGGAAGCCGTTGACTTCTGCTTCTGTGGTCGGGCGGCTGACTTCAAAGACACAATCGGTTAACGACGCATTCGCTAATGGCACACGTACCGCATGACCGTTTAGCTTACCTTTCAGCTCAGGGAAGATATGAGTGATGGCAGTGGCGGAGCCCGTAGTGGTTGGGATCAAGCTAGCACCGCATGCGCGGGCGCGACGCAGATCTTTGTGGGGGGCATCCAAGATAGTTTGGGTATTGGTGATGTCATGGATAGTGGTCATGGACCCGTGTTGAATCCCCAGCTTTTCATGTATCACTTTTACCACAGGTGCTAAGCAGTTTGTGGTACAGGATGCAGCGGTCACGATGGGGTGATTAGCTGGATCGTACAGATCATGGTTAACCCCCATAACGACGTTGAGCACGCCTTCTTCTTTCACTGGGGCAGTCACCACCACACGCTTTACCCCTTGATCTAGGTAAGCTTGAAGCAGGGCTTTGGTTTTTATCTTGCCACTGGCTTCGATCACCACATCACAGCCAGACCAATCTGTTTCGCCAATGGCTTTGTTTTGTGTGCATGGAATACGCTGGCCATTGATGATCATCTCATTGCCCTCGGCAGTGGCTTCGTGGTGCCAACGGCCGTGAACAGAGTCGAATGTGATGAGATGAGCTAGGGTTCCCGCATCGCCTGCTGGGTCATTGATTTGGACAAATTCTATTTCGTCCCAGTCAAAGGCGGCGCGAAAAGAGAGGCGCCCCATACGACCGAACCCATTAATACCAACTTTAATTGTCATAATTTCTCGCCTTTTTTAACGATGTTATGAGTGAAACCAATGGCGAGTTCGGTTGGCAAACCACACCAAACTCAGCATAACCGGTACTTCCACTAGCACACCGACCACGGTGGCTAGAGCCGCACCAGAGTGCAAACCAAATAATGAAATAGCCACGGCGACGGCTAACTCAAAGAAGTTAGAGGTGCCGATCAAGCACGCTGGAGCCGCAATTTTGTGGGCCAAGCCTAGCTTTTTCGCCATGGCATAGGTGATGGCGAAGATCAGATAACTTTGGATCAGCAGCGGGATGGCAATTAATACCATGGCTTGAGGGTTATCAAGGATGGTGTCTGCTTGAAACCCAAACAACAAAGCTACCGTGCCCAATAAACCAATAATTGACCAAGGCTTAAGCTTAGCCAATAACTCATCTAGTCGGCTTAAATCCCCCGCACGATCTAAGGCTCGGCGGGTGATCGCACCCGTTATCAAGGGGATCACCACATACAAGACAACCGATAGTGTAAGGGTGCTCCATGGCACTGTGATGTCAGTCATGCCTAATAGGAAGCCCGCAATCGGAGCAAAGGCGAAAATCATAATGACGTCATTGATCGATACCTGTACCAAGGTGTAATTCGGGTCACCCTTGGTGAGCTGGCTCCAGACGAACACCATAGCGGTACAGGGGGCAACCCCTAATAAAATCATCCCAGCGATGTATTCAGTAGCGGTTTGCGGATCGACCCAATCGGCAAAAATTCCCTTAAAAAACAACCAGCCAAGCAGTGCCATGGTAAAAGGTTTGATCAACCAGTTAACCACCAAAGTGAGGACGATGCCCTTGGGCTTTTTACCCACATCCTTGATGGCTGAGAAATCCACTTGCACCATCATGGGGTAAATCATCAGCCAGATCAGCACGGCAATCACCAGATTCACATGGGCGTACTCAAGGCTGGCAATGACCATCAAAGGCTGTTCCGCAAACAGTCCTAGCCCCACACCAGCTAAGATCGCCAGAGCAATCCAAAGGCTTAAATAACGTTCAAATATTCCCATTAGAGGCTCCTATTAACCACAGCAGGATTGCATACGGGCAGGGCGGTCACCCATGCTGTGCAAGCGTGCGCGGTCATCTTCGGTGTATGACGGGTTTTCTACCGTACTGATTTGCAGCACCAGCTCTGCCCATTCTGGGAGAGACTCATTGATGCGGTAATACACCCACTGGCCTTGGCGGCGGTCGGTCAGCAAGCCGCACTGGCGTAACTGCGCCAGATGGCGAGAGATTTTAGGCTGGCTTTCTTGCAGAGCTTCTACTAGCTCGCAGACGCACAGCTCTTGCTCTAAAAAGATCAGCATAAGTGCCCGCAGGCGCGTGTCGTCAGCGAGGCATTTGTAAAAATTTATCGGATCTAGGGTCATGAATCGTTCGTATATATGGAATTTCGTATATGCAAAATATCATATATTTCTAAGATGACGTTGTAAACACCAGCCTGGTGGTATGTCGATAGGGGGTCTGTGGTGTTACCAAAGAGGATGGAAAGTGAGAAAGGTTAGGGCTGTTGGGGAAGTTTTGTGGCTCAAGGGCGATGCCAGAATAATCCTGATAACGTCCGTCATGACTTAGGTAGCCACCGGTATACACCTGTAGCCCAGGTTCAGTGGTGTACACCTGCAGCACGCGTCCTGATCGGGTCTCTGCCAGCTGACAGGCGAGGCGTTCGGTGTGGCGTTCTCCATTAAGGACAAAGTTGTGGTCATAGCCCCTTTGAGTGTTTGAAAAAGCCTGTTCATGCTCTAAAGGGCGACGTGTACGAAAGTCGAAAGGCGTGTCTGCGACCGATAATAA
Source organism: Marinomonas vaga (assembly GCF_055388305.1). NCBI lineage: Bacteria > Pseudomonadati > Pseudomonadota > Gammaproteobacteria > Oceanospirillales > Oceanospirillaceae > Marinomonas > Marinomonas vaga. Next base: position 1,001,670 of record NZ_AP043903.1, on the reverse strand, counting down.
TGCGCCGGTTGGAAGGTTGTTTTTATCGGTGACAGTGATTTGCTCGGCCTGCACCTGCAACGTGTGCTGGCGAATGCTTGAATGCAGCTCTCCGGATAAATTGTAATAGTTGTGATGGGTGAGGTTAAGCACGGTTGGGCGGTCAGTGGTGGCTTCAAACAGCACTTTTATCTGATTTTCTATGAGCTGAAATGTCACTTTTACATGGCAGTTCCCCGGGTAACCCATATCAAGGTGAGGAGAGCTGAGTGTGAAGCAAACGCTGGTGTCTGACGGATCGATTTCATAGTCCCAAATCCGCTGGTGAAACCCGTTGGTTCCCCCGTGGAGGTGGTGCTCACCCTCGTTTTTATCGAGCTGAAAAGTGTTCCCGTCGAGAATCATTTGTCCTTTTGCGATGCGGTTAGCAAAGCGGCCACACACCGCACCTAGGTAGGAGGTGTCTTTTTGATATCCGATTATATCTGGGTAGTTGAGCACAATATTCTTAACAATCCCGTCACGATCCGCGACGTTCAGTTCTGTCATTCTTGCCCCAAGATTTATAAAACTGGTCGTGATATGTTGGTTAGATAAGGTTATTTTATCTATGACATGCCCATTACATTGACCAAATGGTGACACCTTAATCATCCGTGTTGTCCTGTCTTGTTATTGTTGGGAGAGGGGGTAAGCGTGGCCATTGCCAGTGTTCTTTGCCCCCACAGATCGCCTATATAGAAAACACTGTTAATAAAAATAAGTAAACGTGCGATGCAGGAATGAATGCCTGTGTCATAGGGGGAACCATGGATATCGGGTTGTCAAAACACCTGAAATTAAACCAATTGCGGTTGATTGCCATCATCGCCGAGTTCGGCCAACTTAGTATCGCTGCCGATGAACTGGCAATCACTCAGCCTGCTGCCTCGCGCATGCTCAGCGAAATAGAGTCCACCTTAGGTGCTAAGCTGTTTACCCGACATGCCAAAGGCATGGTGCCTACTTTGGTGGGGCAGGCTATTTGCCGTCGGGCCCATAACTTGGTGGTGGAGCTGCGTGACCTATCCCGAGAAGTGGAGGAATTGAAGCAGGGCAACGGGGGATCCACTGCTATCGGTGCGGTCACGGGGGCTGCGGTGGGTTTTGTGATCCCTGCGATCCAGCAGTTGCGAGCGGTGGCACCTAAAGCCGAAATCGATATCAACGTCGATACCAGTGAAGCACTGGTAAAAGACCTCATCACGGGAAACAACGACTTTGTCGTGGCGCGTTTGCCCAGTCATTACAACTCTTCTGAATTCGAAATCCTGCCAGCCCGTACCGAAAGCGTGGCGCTCTTGGTGCGACAAGGTCATCCTTTGGCCGAGGCCGATCAAGTATCCATGCGGGATTTATCTAAATACGAATGGGTCATGCAATCCCATCGGGCACCGATCCGCGAAGCCGTGGAAGGGGCGTTTGTGGCTGAGCGTGCCAGCTTGCCCTCTGCCATCACTAACAGTACGTCTCTACTGGCTTTGATCGCCATTTTGGTGTCGTCCAACAGTATTGCTCCCCTCGCCAGTGAGGTGGCGGATTTGCTCATGAGCGAGTCCGTGGGGGCTAAGCTCACCGTGTTGCGTTTGGAGCGAAAAATCGAGTTGAGCCCTTACTTTTTGCTCAAATTGAAGGGGCGTAACTTGTCCCCCCTTGCGCACCAGCTAGAACGCCTGATTCGGGCAGAATTGTCTAAACGTTAATCTAATTTCGCTAGCTTTATACCAAAAATGATATGGCTGGCGTCGTTTTTTCTATTTGAATGGTATGGGGGATATTCCTACTCTACTTGGCAGGTTAGATAACCTGATTGGCTAAAAATAAAGATAAAAAAACCCGGCAGCCGGCGCATTCTAAACAACGTGGGTTGCCATAGGAGGAGCTAATGAATTTTGTAAAAGGCGGTATTGCTACGGCGATTCTGGGTGCGGGCATGGTCTTTGGGACAGGTGCCTACGCGAGTGAAGGGTATGTGGGCATAGCGATGCCGACCAAGTCTTCAGCGCGCTGGATCAGTGACGGTGAGTCTATGGTCAAGCTGTTTGAAGATGAGGGTTACAAGGTCGATCTGCAATATGCGGAAGACGAAATCCCGAACCAGCTAGCACAGATTGAAAACATGATCGTAAAAGGGGTGGACGTGCTGGTGATTGCCGCCATCGATGGTACTACCCTATCGAATGCCCTTGAAAACGCCAACGCAGCGGGCATAGAAGTGATCGCCTACGATCGCTTGATCAAAAACAGCCCCTACGTAAGCTACTATGCAACCTTTGATAACTTCCAAGTGGGCGTACAGCAGGCTAAGTCCCTAGTGTCTGGCCTAGAAGAGCGTTTTGGTGATGGCCCATACAATGTTGAGTTGTTTGGCGGTTCTCCTGACGATAACAACGCTTACTTCTTCTACAATGGTGCCATGTCGGTGCTACAACCGATGATCGACTCCGGTAAGATTGATGTGGTGTCTGGCCAGCAAGGCATGGACACTGTGGGAACCTTGCGTTGGGACGGTTCCGTTGCCCAAGCGCGCATGGACAACCTAATGTCGACTTACTACACCCAAAAAACCCTCCATGGGGTCTTGTCTCCTTATGATGGTCTATCCATCGGTATCTTGTCGTCTTTGAAAGGGGTGGGTTACGGCTCTGGCGGTATGAAAATGCCCATTGTAACTGGCCAAGACGCAGAACTTCCTTCCATTAAATCTATCGTTGCCGGTGAGCAATACTCCACCATCTTTAAAGATACCCGAGTGTTGGCAGACGTGACCGTTGGCATGGTGCAAGCCGTGTTGAACGATGTGACGCCGCAAATCAATGACACCGAAACCTATGACAATGGTTACAAGGTGGTACCGAGCTTCCTACTAGAACCTGTAGCAGTTGACGCAAGCAACTGGGAAGAGGTGCTACTGGGCAGTGGCTACTACCAATCCAACCAAGTGAAATAAGTTAAACCCTAGTAAACACTAGTTTGTTGTAACAGCAGCAGGTGGCTCTGTGCCGCCTGCTCAGGGGATTGTCATGCAAAACGTAATCTTAGAGATGCGCGGTATCACCAAAGAATTTCCCGGGGTGAAGGCTCTGGATAATGTGAATCTGCAAGTAAAGAGCGGTGAGATTCATGCCCTAGTAGGGGAAAACGGTGCCGGTAAATCGACCCTGATGAAGGTGCTGAGTGGCGTATACCCCCATGGGAGCTACGACGGCGATATTCTATTTGAAGGGGAAACCGTGGCCTTCGGTGGCATTCGCGACAGCGAAGAAAAAGGCATCATTATTATTCACCAAGAGCTGGCGCTGGTGCCGCTTTTGTCGATTGCAGAGAACCTCTTTCTCGGCAACGAAAACGTGGAAGGGGGCAAGATTAACTGGCCACACACCTTCGCACGTACCCAAGAGTTATTAGCCAAGGTTGGCCTAAAAGAATCCCCGTCTACTAAGGTGGGCAGTCTTGGGGTGGGTAAGCAACAGTTGATAGAGATCGCCAAAGCCTTGGCGAAAAAGGTAAAGCTGTTGATTCTAGACGAGCCCACTGCAGCGCTGCAGGAGAACGACAGTGCCAAGTTGTTGGACTTGTTGTTGGAGTTCAAAGCTCAAGGCATTTCTTCCATCTTGATCACCCATAAATTGAACGAGATCAGCCGTGTTGCAGATGCCATTACCGTGATTCGAGACGGTGCTTCCGTGTCGAATTTGGACTGCCATGCCCAGAAAATCAGTGAAGCGGACATCATCCGTGACATGGTGGGACGAGACATGGCGAACCGTTACCCAAGTCGGGATGTGGCCATTGGGCAGCAGCTTATGTCGGTCGCCAATTGGAACGTCTGGCACCCTATCCAAACCGAACGCCAAGTCATCGAAGACATTCAATTTGACGTGTGCGCAGGGGAAGTCGTGGGTATTGCAGGCTTGATGGGATCAGGTCGTACCGAGCTGGCCATGAGTATCTTTGGTAAAAGCTACGGCAAAAACATCCAAGGGGAAGTCAAGATGCGCGGCGTACCAGTGGATGTGTCCAATGTACCTAAAGCCATCAAGAGTGGTTTGGCTTACGTGACCGAAGACCGCAAAGAGCTGGGGCTGGTATTGGATGAAAGCATCAAGATGAACACCACCATGGCGGCCTTGGATCGTGTGGCAGAGCGTGGCGTGATCAACAAGTCAGAAGAACAACATGTGGCGGAAGGCTATCGCAAAGCCTTACGTATTCGAACCCCAAGCGTACAGCAAACCGTGGGCAATTTGTCTGGTGGTAACCAGCAAAAAGTGGTGCTCAGTAAATGGCTGTATTCCCAGCCTGATGTGTTGATCTTAGACGAGCCAACACGGGGTATCGATGTCGGTGCCAAATTTGAAATTTACAGCATTATCAATGAGCTAGCGAAAGATGGGAAAGGCGTGCTGATGATTTCATCAGAGATGCCAGAGCTACTTGGCATGTGTGATCGCATCTACGTGATGAACGAAGGTCGATTTGAGGGCGTGCTGAATAAAGACGAAGCCAGCCAAGAAAAAATCATGTCGATGATCGTCAAGGGCTAATCGGAGAGAACCATGAATACAACAACAAAAACAGAAACCCCCGTTCAAAACGAGCCGCCTCAGGCTCCCTCAGCCATGGGCTTTTTAAAGAACCACATGCGCGAGTACGGCATGTTACTGGCCCTTGTGGCCATCATGGTGATGTTTCAGGTGCTGACTGAAGGTACCTTGATGCGTCCCGTGAACTTAACCAATTTATTCCTACAAAACAGCTACATCATCATTATGGCCATTGGCATGTTGTTGGTGATCGTCGCTGGTCACATCGACTTGTCTGTGGGCTCAGTGGTGGGCTTTATTGGCGCCTTAGCAGCCGTCATGGCTGTGAACTTTGAGCTGCCTACGGTCGTGGTGGTTCCGGTGTGTCTATTTGTCGGTTTATTGATCGGTGCAGCGCAAGGGTACTGGGTCGCCTATTGGAAAATACCGTCCTTCATTGTGACCTTGGCGGGCATGTTGATCTTCCGCGGCTTGACTCTGGCATTGCTTGCGGGGCAGTCCGTAGGGCCTTTCCCTAAATCCTTTCAGTTGATGAGTACGGGCTTTGTGCCAGACATCTTTGGCATTGGTCGTCCAAACGTCACGGCGATTGTACTAGGCGTGTTGGCAGCGACTTCCATTGTATTTTTAGCCGCTCGTCAGCGTGCCCAAGCAGCCCGTTACGGTATTCAAGATGAGCCATTTAGCTTTTTCATTGTGAAGAATGCTTTAGTGGCTGTGGCACTGATTTACATCTCTTACTTACTTGCTACCTACCGTGGTTTGCCAAACGTGCTAATCACCATGGCGGTGTTGGTGGCTGTGTACACCTTCCTCACCAACTCCACCACCATTGGGCGTCGTATCTATGCTCTGGGGGGCAATGTGAAAGCGGCCAAGCTGTCCGGCATCAACACAGAGCGCCTGACCTTCTTGACCTTCGCCAATATGGGCATGTTAGCGGCCTTAGCGGGTTTGATCTTCGCTGCCCGTTTGAATACCGCTACCCCTAAGGCTGGTTTTGCCTTCGAGCTGGATGTGATCGCAGCGGTCTTCATCGGTGGTGCATCCATGACAGGAGGTGTCGGTAAGGTCATCGGTGCCGTGGTGGGTGCCTTGATTATGGGTGTAATGAACAACGGCATGTCGATCCTAGGTATCGGTATCGATTGGCAGCAAGTGATCAAAGGTGCGGTCTTGTTAGCGGCCGTTATCTTCGATGTCTACAACAAACAGAAAGCGCGCTAGGCAGGAGTCCTCATGATGTATTTGTCTCAACATAAAAACGGCGGCGTGATGTGCCGCATGGGCCAGACTGCGAAATGGGTACAGGATGCAGAATCTGTCTATGCCCTAGCACAAGAAGCCGTGAGCGCTGGCCTGTCTCTAGCCACTCTGGTGGAGCAAAAGGGCTTCGGTGATACGGTGGACTTGGCCGCCCTTTACGCCAATGGCGAACTCGACTGCCCTGTGCGCCACCCCGATCCAGCTCACACGTATTTAACTGGTACTGGCTTAACGCACTTGGGGTCTGCTGCCACGCGAAATGCGATGCATGGCAACAGCGATGACATGACCGACTCCATGAAAATCTTCCAGATGGGAGTGGAGAAAGGCAAGCCCGCAGCAGGGGAAGAGGGCGTGCAGCCAGAGTGGTTTTACAAGGGGAATGGTGCCGGCATGGTTGCCCCTGGCAGTGCTTTGCCATCCCCTTCCTTTGCCCTAGATGGGGGTGAAGAACCAGAGATCGCAGGCTTCTATTTGATTGGTGACGATGGAACGGTACACCGCATTGGCTACACCTTAGCGAATGAGTTTTCTGACCATGTGACAGAGAAGCAAAACTACCTCTACTTGGCTCACTCCAAACTGCGCCCAGCGTCTTTTGGTCCTGAGTTATTAGTAGGGGAGTTGCCCGCACACATTGAAGGTCATTCAAAAATTGAACGAAACGGTAACACCCTGTGGGGTAAGGACTTTTTGTCAGGTGAAGACAATATGTCCCATAGTTTTCGCAACTTAGAACATCACCATTTTAAATACGATTTATTCCGTCAGCCGGGAGATCTGCATGTGCACATGTTTGGCACGGCCACGTTATCGTTTGCGGATAGCGTTGCTGCGCAGCCGGGTGACGTGTTTGAAATCTCTTCACCGACTTTTGGTTTGCCATTGCGCAATGCTTTAGCCATCGAGGAGGCGCCAGATACAAAGGTGAACGTCCTATGAGTTCGGTAGCGAATTACCCTGATTTGGCCCAACGTACCGTGTTTATTTCCGGTGGTGCCACGGGCATTGGTGCAGCCTTGGTGACCGCCTTTGCGCAACAAGGGGCTAAAACCGCTTTTGTGGATCTGGATAAAGAGGCGGGTGAAACCCTTACCCGTCAGCTGATGGAGCAGGGACATCAGGTTTGGTTTCGCCAATGTGATGTGACGGACACTAGCGCTTACCAAGCGGCTATTCGTGATGCGGCCAATGATCTTGGGCTGATTTCGGTGTTGCTTAATAACGCCGCCAACGATGTGCGTCATTCGTTGGACTCCCTTAGCTCGGAGCGTTTTGACGATCTGGTGGGGGTAAACCTGAAGCATGCCCTGTTTGCGGCACAAGTCGTGACGCCCATGATGAAAGAGCTTGGTGGTGGCTCCATCATTAACTTCGGCTCGGTGGGCTGGATGATGGCGTCCGCTGGTTACCCTACTTATGCAGCCAGCAAAGCAGCCATGCACGGTCTCACTCGCGGCCTTGCCCGAGATTTAGGGGGGGATCGCATTCGCGTAAACACCCTAGTCCCCGGTTGGGTTATGACTGAAAAGCAGTTGCAGCTTTGGGTGGATGACGCTGCCAAAGAAAAAATCAAGCAGAGCCAATGCCTTGCGGGCTCTGTACTTCCTGAACACATTGCCAATATGGCGCTCTTCCTTGGGTCTGATGCGTCGCAAATGTGTTCCGCTCAAAACTTTATTGTTGATGGAGGTTGGGTATGAGCCAATTCACACCAAAGCCTTGGCCGCGCAAATTGCGCTCTACGGAATGGTTCGGCGGCACGTCCCGAGACCATATTTATCACCGCAGTTGGATGAAAAACCAAGGTCTGCCAGCCGACTTATTCGACGGACGTCCAGTGATTGGTATTTGTAATACCTGGTCCCAGCTTACCCCTTGTAACGCCCATTTGCGGGATCTTGCGGAGCGTGTGAAGCACGGTATTTACGAAGCGGGCGGTTTGCCCCTTGAGTTCCCTGTGTTCTCTGTGGGAGAAAGCTCCCTACGCCCTACGGCCATGATGTACCGCAATATGGCGGCCATGGACGTGGAGGAAGCCCTGCGAGCCAACCCACTGGATGGTGTGGTGTTGTTAGCAGGGTGTGACAAGACCACTCCTGCCCTGTTAATGGGTGCTGCCAGTGTGGACATTCCCTCTATCGTGGTGTCCGGTGGCCCTATGTTGAATGGCTACTTCCGTGGTGAGCGTGTGGGCTCAGGCACGGCCCTGTGGCAAATGTCGGAAGACATCAAAGCGGGCAAGATGACCTCTGAGGATTTCCTAGAAGCAGAGCAATCCATGTCCCGTTCTCCGGGCTCCTGTAACACTATGGGAACCGCCTCTTCCATGGCCTCCATGGCTGAAGCCTTAGGGATGGCCCTGTCTGGCAACGCGGCCATTCCTGCAGTGGACAGTCGCCGTCGAGTGATGGCACATCTTACCGGACGTCGCATTGTGGACATGGTGAAAGATGATCTGAAGCCTTCCGATATATTGACCCGTCAAGCCTTTGAAAATGCCATTCGAGTAAATGGTGCCATTGGTGGCTCGACTAATGCCGTCATCCACCTATTAGCCATTGCTGGCCGTGTGGGCATCGATCTTAGCCTTGATGACTGGGATAAGCTGGGGCATGAAATAGCCACCATAGTGAACCTGATGCCATCGGGAAAATATCTGATGGAAGAGTTCTTCTATGCCGGCGGTCTACCGGTGGTCATCAAACATTTGGCAGAAGCCGGACAGCTTCATAAAGACGCGCTTACCGTGTCTGGGGGCAGTGTTTGGGAAGAAGTCAAAGACGTTCGCAACTCCAATCCAGACGTGATTCTGCCGGTGGAAAAAGCGCTTACCCAAAAAGGGGGGATTGCCGTTCTGAAAGGTAACTTGGCACCTCAAGGCGCGGTGCTGAAGCCGTCTGCCGCTTCGGAGCACTTGTTGAAACACCGTGGTCGCGCCGTGGTGTTTGAAGACATCGACGATTACAAAGCTAAGATCAATGACGAAAGCTTAGACATTGATGAAACCTGCGTCATGGTGCTGAAAAACTGTGGACCGAAAGGTTATCCGGGCATGGCTGAGGTGGGCAACATGGGCTTGCCGCCTAAGGTGCTACGCAAGGGGATCAAGGACATGGTGCGTATTTCAGATGCGCGTATGTCGGGTACTGCCTATGGCACTGTCGTGCTGCACACGACCCCAGAAGCTGCGGCGGGTGGCCCACTGGCGATCGTTCAAAATGGCGACATGATTGAGTTGGATGTGGATGCTCGTCGATTGCAGTTGGACATTCCTGACAGTGAATTAGAAGCCCGTCTAGCCGCTTGGAAGTCCAGTATCGAGGCGCCTAAATCGGGCTACATCAAGTTGTTCTTTGACCATATTCAGGGTGCCGATACCGGTGCCGATTTTGATTTCCTTAAAGGGTGCCGTGGTGCGCCTGTGCCGAAAGACAGCCATTAACCGGAGAGCTTATGTTATCAGGTAAACACTTAATCGCTGGGCAGTGGGTTGCCGCTTCAAATACCTTCCACTCTGCCACGGTCAATAACACAGATGCCGAATTTTCAGTGGGGCGGGTGGAAGACGTAAACGCCGCGGTGGAAGCTGCTGAAGCCGCTTTTGATGTGTTTGGCTACAGCAGCCGAGCAACTCGTGCTGGTTTTTTAAATCAGATCGCGGACGAGATAGACGCCCTTGGTGATGAGATTACGGCAGTGGGATGTGCTGAGACAGGTTTGCCAGAGGCACGCTTGATTGGTGAGCGTGGGCGCACGACTGGGCAGCTGCGTTTATTCGCCCAACACATTTTGGCGGGCGATTATTTGGATCGTCGCTACGATGAGGCGCTCCCTGATCGTACGCCTTTACCGCGTCCAGATTTGCGTATGATGCAGCGTCCTATTGGCCCAGTGGCGGTGTTTGGTGCATCGAACTTTCCATTGGCTTTTTCAACGGCGGGGGGCGATACCGCTGCGGCCCTCGCGGCGGGTTGTCCTGTGGTGGTAAAAGGCCACTCAGCGCATCCGGGGACTGGGGAGTTAGTGGCTCAAGCCATTGATAAAGCAATAAAAATTTGTGGTGTGCCAGCCGGGGTCTTTTCCTTGATTCAAGGGGGAGACCGAAAAGTAGGCAGCGCCTTGGTGCAACATCCACTGATCAAAGCTGTGGGTTTCACTGGCAGTCTTGGGGGCGGTCGCGCCTTATTTGATTTGTGTGCTGCTCGCCCAGAGCCCATTCCATTTTTCGGGGAGCTAGGCTCCGTAAACCCTATGTTTGTCTTGCCAAATAAGCTGGATCAAGACACTGAAGCGTTGGCATCAGGCTGGGCTCAGTCGCTCACCATGGGCGCTGGGCAGTTTTGTACCAACCCTGGGATCGCCATTGTGTTAGAAGGCGAAGGGTGTGAGACCTTTATTGAAAAGGCTTCCGCTGCATTAACTCAAGTTCAAGAACAAGCCATGCTGACCCATGGTATAGCGGATGCTTACCGGGAAGGGGTGGCGGTGTTTGATCAGTCTGGGGCCCAATCGGTGTTGCGTACGAAGGATGCTCAGGGACGTCAGGCATTGCCTAATTTGTATCGGGTAGCGGCTCGAGAGTGGCTGGATAAGCCTTCTCTCCATCATGAAGTATTCGGGCCTTTGGGTTTAGTGGTGGTGGCGGAATCTATCGAGCAAATGATGGCCCTTGCTCGACAGCTGGAAGGTCAGTTGACCTGTACCCTGCATTTATCAGAAGCGGATTATGACAGTGCTCGTGGTTTATTGCCGATTCTTGAGCGTAAAGCCGGACGTGTGCTGGCCAATGCTTTCCCAACGGGCGTCGAAGTGTGCGACACCATGGTTCACGGTGGGCCTTATCCAGCGTCTACTAACTTCGGTGCCACGTCCGTTGGTACCTTATCCATTCGTCGATTCTTGCGGCCTGTGTGCTATCAAAACATTCCGGCGCAGATTCTCCCAGCCGATTTGGTGGGATGAGTATGAGCAAGCCTTTATGCATTGCGGTGGACTGGGGGACAAGCAACTTACGAGTCTATTTGATTGATCATGATGGCAAGGTGATGGCAGAGCAAGCCAGCGATCAGGGCATGCTGTCATTAGCACAGGGGGACTTCGAACCTGTGCTCAGTGACTTGATTCAGCCTTGGTTACACCATCAGGTGCCAGTCTTAATGGCTGGCATGGTGGGGAGTCGTAGTGGCTGGCAGGAAGTGCCTTATCTAGAGTGTCCCCTTGGCTTAGATGGGCTTGCCACGCAACTTCATCAACTCGATACAGCATTACCGATTGCGGTTTACATTGTGCCCGGGGTGAAAGGGGTTGGAGCGGCTGGGCAAGTGGATGTGATGCGGGGTGAAGAAACGCAGCTACTGGGCTTATGGGGGGCTCACTCTGACAGTGACGGGCCTATGACCTTTTGCTTACCGGGCACCCATTGCAAATGGGGGCAATTAGATCAAAGCAGGTTAGAGGGCTTTTCTACTGTTATGACAGGGGAGCTATTTGCGTTGCTGTGCCAGCACTCCAGTTTGGCAAAAGGGCAGGCAGACTCAGCTTCTCAGTTTGATCAGGATTGGTTTGATGCGGGTGTGATACTGGCAGAAGAACAGGGCGGTTTAATGCATCAGTTGTTTACGGTGCGCAGCCGTACGGTTACAGGTGAATTACCCGCTTCCGGCCTTGCCAGTTATTTGTCTGGCATCTTGATAGGTACGGATGTGCTGGCAAATTTAGATCTATGTGACAACCGACACCTGTACCTGATTGGTTCAGATACGGTGAGCGCACGCTATCAGCGGGTGCTGTCCCGATTTGCTGTGGACGTTTCCCAACTGACTGCGAAAGACGCCAGTGTGCAGGGCTTTGTTGCCCTAGCAAGATCGGCACAAGCACAAGGAGTCACCCTATGAACTTTCATGATTGTATGGCAGAGCTGCCTTTAGTGGCCATTTTGCGCGGGGTTAAGCCAGATGAGGTGCTGTCCCATGGGCAAGCGCTCGTGAATGCTGGCTTTCGGATCATCGAAGTGCCTTTGAACTCTCCTGACCCCATGGAAAGTATTGCGATTTTGCAGGCGTCATTGGGCTCACAAGCCTTGATCGGCGCTGGCACTGTGATGACGATGGAACAGGTGGATCAGCTGGCTGATCTAGGCGCTAAGTTAATGGTGTGTCCCCATACGGATACCAGCTTAATTCGCTACGCGAAAGCGAAATCTTTGTTTGCGTTACCAGGCTTTTTTACTGCAACGGAGGCCTTTGCGGCACTGGATGCGGGGGCTGATGGGCTCAAGCTGTTTCCAGCGGAAGGCATACCTTCACCTAAAGTGATTAAGGCAATGTGGGCAGTGCTGCCTAAACCCCTTTGGTTTTGTCCGGTTGGCGGAGTGTCCCCTGATAATTTGGCAGAGTACGTCGCCATGGGAGCCAATGGCTTTGGTCTTGGCTCCGCCCTATATAAGGCTGGGCAAGAGGTGAGTGAAACCACAGATAAAGCGGCCGCCTTTGTCGCCGCTTGGCGAAACCGACATAAGGGCTCCCTATGACGTTTAAAACCATCAGTTCGCAAAGACATCAATTGGCCGAAGGCCCCTATTGGTGCGCTGAAACTGCTCGTTTATTTTGGGTCGATATCCCCATGCAGCAAGTCTGGTGCTGGGACTCACTCACTGGCGAACATCAACATTGGCTAATGCCTGAGAAGGTGTCTGCGGTATTCGCAACCAATAAAAAGGATGTGTTGCTGGTGGTGCTGGCCACTCGTGTGGCGGTGTTTGATTGTCAAACTCATCGACTAGAGACACTTTGCACACTGGACGATGATCTTCCTAGTAATCGGGGAAATGATGCCAAAGTGGCTCCTGACGGCTCCCTTTGGGTGGGCACCATGGATGACAACGAAGTCCTTTGCCAAGGTCGCCTATGGCGTATTACAGCAGATGGGCAAAAGCAGTGTTTGTTAGACAATGTCGGTATCGCCAATACCTTTGCTTGGGATGAAAGTCGCGGTTGTATGTACTTTGCAGACTCGATGAAAGGGCAAATCCATAAATTTCCGTATCCCGGGTTTCAAGATGTGCGAGGCGCGGCTGCGTTTGCTCAGACCCCAGAAGGCTCAGGGCCGGATGGCTCTGCTATGGATGACGAAGGCGCCCTTTGGAATGCTCAATGGGATGGTCAGCGTATTGTGCGCTATCTACCAGATGGCTCTGAAGGGGCGGTTTTGAAGTTGCCATTCGCTCGTCCAACCAGTTGCGCATTTGGTGGGCCAGAAGGGAAAACCTTATTTATCACCTCAGCGAGTGTCGGATTGGAAGATCAGCTTGCTGAGCAGCCTTTGGCTGGGCAGGTGGTGGCGTTGGAGGTAGAGCAGAGGGGAGCGCCGAGTCGGCCATTCCAGTTAATTTAAAGCAGCCGGCCATGTGACCGGCTGCTTTAGCACTGAAACGTTTTTAGCACTGGAACGTTTTTAGCACTGGAACGTTTTTAGCACTGGAACGTTGAGAAAGCTTAGTTAACGTTCAGGCCTACGCGGATGTTGCCACGTGTTGCATTGGAGTAAGGACATACTTCGTGGGCTTTTTCGACCAATGGCAGTAATGTCTCTTTGTCCATGCCTTCTACTGTGACGTCTAGGTCTACATCAATGGCAAAGCCTGCGCCGTTTGGGTTTGGGCCGATGCCTACTTTCGCTGTGATGCTTGGGTCGTTTGGAAATTTGACCTTGGCTTGGGACGCAACCAACTTCAAGGCACCAATGAAACAAGCAGAGTAGCCTGCGGCAAACAATTGCTCTGGGTTAGTGCCTTCGCCGCCTGCACCACCTAGCTCTTTCGGTGTGCTTAGTTGAACGTCGAGCTTGTTGTCGTCTGAGACAGCGCGACCATCGCGGCCACCAGTTGATGTCGCTTGAGCTGTGTATAGGATAGCCATAATTTTGCTCCTTGTTGTTTCGAATGAGTATAGTTATCGCGATAACTATATGATTAAAAATAAAGGCCGTTCTGGCCTCTGGTTGATAATTAAGTTATCGCAATAACTAATTCAGCGCAAGCCTCAGTCAGTTATTTTCATGAATGTTTTTTCTAAGGTTGTCTAGTTTTTCTTTCAAATCAATGAGTTCGTCTATGTCTATAGAGCAGGCTTTCAGAATGCATTGATTCACTTCTCGGCCTTGCTTTTGTAAAGACTTGCCCGCGGGTGTGAGACAAATGCTTAGGGCGCGCTCGTCTTGGGCGTCTCGTACCCGCTGTACTCGACCTTCTGCTTCTAAGCGTTTAATGACGGGGGTCAGTGCACCGGATTTTTGTCCTAGGCGTGCGCCGATCTCTTTTAATTGAAGACCATCTTGCTCCCATAAAATCAGCATTACTAGGTACTGGGGATAGGTCAGCCCAAGAGGTTCTAATAGGGGCTTGTAGGCTTGGGTCATGGCGAGGGACGCGGAATACAAGGTGAAGCAAAGTTGGTTATCCAATGCGAGTGGGTTGTTGGTATCCATGGAAGCCTCGGCTGATGACGTGAGGGCACAGGATACCGTAAAAATACTGACCGCCAAAATATCTCTCATGGTACATTGCGCTCTGTTTACGAGCCTAAACAAGGAGTAGGTGATGAAAACATGGGTTATTTTGTTGGTGGCCATCGTTTCTGAAGTGGTGGCGACGTCGGCTCTAAAGGCGAGCGATGGTTTCACTAAGCTGGTGCCAAGCGTCCTTGTGGTGGTGGGTTATGGTTTGGCCTTTTACCTATTGTCGTTGACGTTAAAGGTGATGCCAGTGGGGATTGCCTATGCTATTTGGGCTGGTTTGGGGATTGTGTTGACGGCTGTGATCGGCTGGTTGTTCTTTCAGCAAAGACTCGATTTCGCGGCGTTTGCGGGCATTGCTTTGATTCTTGCTGGGGTGTTGGTCATTAACGTCTTTTCATCCACAAATGGCCATTGATAGGGAATGTCTGTTGTTGCTGTGGTTTTCACAGTAGGATGTCACACAGTTTTTATCATTTGTTTTAGGAGTTGTCCGTGTCATTTGAAGACCGTTTAGCCAAGGCCCATGCTGAGTTGCAATCCCACAATGTGTGGTTGTCCAACTATAAGCCGCCTATGTTTAGTTTGTTGCGTGCTTTGGGCATCAAGGTGCCACCGCCATATTACTTAGGCTTTCATTTGAATGCTCTGATCGCCTTTTGGTATTTTGCCATTATCATTTTCTTGGTCATGTATTTTGGCTTATTAGGTAACGATGAAACCCTTAAGTCAGCCATGGATAAAGCCGTAGTATGGGGATTTGTTTATGGTTTAGGGATGGGGGTGTTTTACGCGGTACGTCGTAAAAAATTACAGCTAAGTCGTTGGTCTGATTTTGATTAATTAGTGACTCTGTCCTTTCGGAAAGCCCCAAAGTGTTGCACGCACCTTGGGGCTTTTTTGTCGGTTTTGTTTCTCTGAATGACTTAGGCTCATGTTGGTTTAAAGCAAATAGGAGAAATGCAGGGGATGCCCAAAAATATTTTATGAAATATTTTCAAGTTTGAGCCGCTTCCAGTGACGCAAATGATTCAAGAATGGGCGTTATGATGAAAATGAAGCAGGTTGGGGCATGTTAAGCTAAAATTTAGGTGGAGAGATTTCTAACTAATGTGTACAATTTTCGGTCGAAATTCTTATTTTCGTCAGAATTGATTAAAAACCAATCAGTTTTGTCTGTCTCAGGTAAAAAGTAGGTATCCAACTTTGGAAGTAGGACACAGTCACATTAACATGCGCAACAGCTTTGGCGAGCTGCGTCAGCCTCTTCAGACAGTGAAGTGGGCGGCCCGTTTGTACGCCTTCGTGTTTGCTGTTGTGATGGTGAACTTAGTGATCTTTCCATTAGGTGGGGCTTACGATCCTAGTGACTTTTTCCACACGGTTTTTAAAGACCTACCTCTAATATCCCTGTATGCCTTTTTCGGCATTATCAGCCTATTTGTGTTTGTCTACTGGTTGTTTTGTACCTCCAGTGGGCAATTTGTGTGGCCAACACAGCGCCGCACATACGCAAGACCGCCTCGCGAGACGGTCCTACGCCAAGCCCTATACAGTACTGTACTGGCTTGTCGCGCACCCCCAGTTTCAGCTTAAAGAGTTTTGTAGATATATCTCAGCATTCTCACGAGTGTCGGTTTATATCTCGTGCTCCTTGGGCGCGCAAAACTCCTCCGTTGGAAAACTTCCGGCTTAGCCGGCTTGAATCCTGTCATCGTTTCGATGTCAGCCTACGTCAATCTAGGGTTAGAGGATGAATCTCTTGTTAACTCGTAACTTAAGTAAAGTCGCTTTGGCAGCACTAGTTGTATTACTAGCTGGTTGTCAGGGTGGTGTGCTTGACCCGAAAGGACAAATCGGTGTTCAAGAGAAGGAGCTGATTATTACAGCGACTGTCTTGATGCTGCTTGTCGTGGTTCCAGTTATCTTCATGACGCTTTACTTCGCTTGGAAATATCGCGAAGGTCGTGGTGAAGCTTACGAACCAAAATGGTCGCACTCCACAAAAATTGAGACCGTCGTATGGGTGATTCCAATTATCATCATCGTGATTCTTGGTGTTATTACGTACAAATCAACGCACGCGTTGAACCCATACAAACCAATTGAATCTGATGAAGAGCCTGTGACTGTTGAAGTCGTGTCTCTGAACTGGAAGTGGTTGTTCATTTACCCAGATCTTGGTATCGCAACGGTGAACGAGTTAGCGTTCCCAGCGAACGTTCCTGTGAACTTCAAGATCACGTCTGCGGGCACAATGAACTCATTCTTCATCCCTCAGCTGGGCAGTCAGATTTACTCTATGGCTGGCATGGAAACCAAACTTCACTTGATCGCAGATGAGCCAGGTACTTTCAAAGGTATTTCGGCAAACTACTCTGGTCATGGTTTCACTGGTATGCAGTTCGAAGCGATCGCAACGCCTACTCGTGAAGATTTCCAAACATGGGTTGAAAACGTCAAAGCATCAGGTGAAGCGCTAACAACTGAGCGCTACGAAGAGCTGCTTGAGCCTACTGAATACCACCCTGTGGAATACTTCGGTTCGGTGAAAGATGGCTTGTACTTCGACATCATCTGGGAATACATGGGCGACATGGGCCGTATTGATTTCTACGGTAAGCCTGAATACGGTGCAGAACTTCCTGAAGGCGTGATTTTGCCTCAGCGTGAGCGTACTAGCACTTCCCATGAAGCTGAGGAGGCCTCTCACTAATGAATCTTCTAGGTAAATTGTCTTGGGATTCGATCCCTCATGACCCTATTGTCCTAGGCACCCTTGCGGTAGTAGCTATCGGCGGCGCGGCGTTGTTCGTGTTTATGACGCTTGCTAAGAAATGGGGCTGGCTATGGCGTGAATGGTTGACGTCTGTTGACCACAAGCGTTTGGGTATCATGTACATCATCCTAGCATTCGTAATGTTGATCCGTGGTTTTGCGGACGCGATTATGATGCGTACACAGCTTGCTGTGGCAACCAATGGTTCGGAAGGCTACCTGCCACCGCACCATTACGACCAGATCTTTACGGCACACGGTGTCATCATGATCATCTTTATGGCGATGCCATTTATGATCGGTTTGATGAACATTGTGCTTCCTCTACAGATCGGTGCTCGTGACGTTGCTTTCCCGTTCCTTAACAACTTGTCTTTCTGGTTGGCGGTTTCGGGTGCAGTGCTAGTGAACATCTCTCTAGGTCTTGGTGAATTCGCTATGACTGGTTGGGTGGCATACCCTCCGTTGTCGGGGCTTGAATTCAGTCCAGGGGTAGGTGTTGATTACTACATATGGGCGTTGCAGATATCTGGTATCGGTACGACTCTAACAGGTGTTAACTTCTTGGTAACTGTACTTAAGATGCGTGCACCTGGCATGAAGTTGATGGATATGCCGATCTTTACTTGGACCTGTACTTGGGCCAACGTTTTGATCGTTGCATCTTTCCCGATCCTGACTGCTGCCCTAGCCATGTTGACGCTTGACCGTTACTTGGATTTCCACTTCTTCACCAACGACGCTGGCGGGAACTCGATGATGTACATCAACTTGTTCTGGGCTTGGGGTCACCCTGAAGTATATATCCTTGTATTACCAGCGTTTGGTATCTTCTCTGAGATCGTGTCTACGTTCACAGGTAAGCGCCTATTTGGTTACAAGTCGATGGTTTACGCCTCTGGTGCGATTTCCATCCTAGGTTTCATCGTATGGCTGCACCACTTCTTTACCATGGGTGCGAGTGCCAACGTTAACGCCTTCTTCGGTATCATGACGATGATCATCGCGATTCCGACGGGTGTGAAACTGTTCAACTGGTTGTTCACCATGTACAAAGGCCGTGTACGTCTTGAAGTTCCTATGCTTTGGACCCTTGGCTTCATCGTGATCTTCTCGATCGGTGGTATGACTGGTGTACTACTTGCTGTACCAGGTGCAGACTACGTACTGCACAACTCATTGTTCCTAATCGCTCACTTCCATAACACGATTATCGGTGGTGCGGTGTTTGGTTACCTAGCGGGCTTTGCCTTCTGGTTCCCGAAAGCAATGGGCTTCCACCTAGATCCAAAATACGGAAAGATCTCTTTCTGGTGTTGGACAATCGGTTTCCTACTAGCCTTTATGCCATTGTACGTTCTTGGTTTCCTAGGTATGACTCGTCGTCTTAACCACACGGACAACCCTGATTGGAACATCTGGCTATACATCGCTGCTGTAGGTGCCTTTGTTATCGCGATTGGTATCGCTTCTCAGTTCATCCAATTGTTCCTTGGCTTCAAAAACAAAGACAAGAACTTGGACAAAACTGGCGATCCATGGAACGGTCACACTCTTGAGTGGTCTTTGGCGTCTCCTCCACAGTTCTACAACTTTGCGAAAATCCCGCATGTTGATGACATTGATGCCTTCACTGACATGAAAGAGAAAGGTACTGCGTACCAGCGTCATGAAAGCTACGAGCCTATCCACATGCCAAGCAACACAAACGCTGGCCCAATCATGGGTGCGTTGGCAACTGCTATGGGCTTTGCCCTAATCTGGCACATCTGGTGGTTGGCTGGTGCAAGCTTTATTGGTCTGATCGTTGCCTTCATCTGTCGTGCGTACGCTAGTAACACTGATTACTACGTTCAGCCTGATGAAGTGACACGTATCGAAAACGAACATCTTGATAACGTGGCTAAGGGGTAAGCATGAGTACTTCTGCAACTGCGCATCACGATGCGCACCATGACGAGCACCACGATACCGGACGTAACACTACGTTAGGTTTCTGGATTTACCTAATGACGGACTGCATCTTGTTTGCGTCCTTCTTTGCAACCTACGCTGTGTTGTTTATGAACACAGCGGGTGGTGTGTCTGGTAAAGATATTTTTGACCTGAATCTGATTGCGGGCGGTACTGCTGCCCTATTGTTAAGCTCGATTACTTTCGGCTTTGCGATGATCAGTGCGTACAAGCAAAACAAAGGTGGCGTGCTATTTTGGTTAGCCGTGACTTTCTTGTTCGGTGCTACCTTCATCGCGATTGAATTGTACGAGTTCAATCACTTGATTCACGCAGGTCACGGCCCAAGCGCTAGTGCTTTCCTAACTGCCTTCTTCTCGTTAGTAGGTCTTCACGGTTTGCACGTAACGGCGGGTCTATTATGGATCACAGTTTTGTTTATTGATGTGGCTAAGCGTGGTCTGAAAGACCGCACTGTAACTCGCTTAGGTTGCCTAAGCTTGTTCTGGCACTTCCTAGACGTGATCTGGATCTGTGTATTCTCTTTCGTCTACCTAATGGGAGCTATGTAAATGAGTCAACATGATCACGATGCACATTCTCACGGTAGCGTAAGCTCATACGTTATTGGTTTCGTTCTGTCTGTTATTTTGACAGTGATTCCATTTTGGGCAGTAATGACTGGTGCTTTTGATCGCGCCACGCTGTTTGCGGTTATCGTTGTAACAGCTGTGGTTCAGATCGTTGTGCACCTTAAGTACTTCTTGCACCTAAACTTCACTAAAGAAGGCAAGATCGATACTTTCTCATTTATCTTTACTGCACTGATTATCGTAATGGTTGTAGCGTTGTCCGTTTGGATTATCTACGAATCCGTTCTGATGATGATGTACTAGGCGAAGAAACGTATGTTTAAGCGGAAATCCTCGTCGCAACAACCAGAGCAGCATAGTGTGTTCGACCGTTACGTTAAAGTAACCAAGCCGGGCATCATTATGGGCAACTTGATCTCCGTGGCGGGGGGATACTTCCTCGCCGCTCGCGGAGACATTGATTGGCTGATCATGCTAGTGACCATCATTGGATTGTCACTGGTTGTGGCTTCTGGCTGTGCGATCAATAACTGTGTCGACCGCGACATTGACGCTAAGATGCAGCGTACTCGTAACCGCGTAACCGTAACGGGTGAGATGTCTTTAAAGGCCGCTCTCGCCCATGGGTTGGTGTTAGGCGTGGTTGGGTTTGGATTGCTGGCGTATTTCACGAATCCCGTGGCTGTGTTTTTCGCAGCCTTCGGTTACTTCGTGTACGTTGTGCTTTACACCCTATACTTCAAACGCAACTCGGTTTACGGAACTTTGATCGGGAGCTTGTCTGGTGCAGTACCACCAGTGGTGGGTTACTGTGCAGTTACAGGGCAGTTCGATGCAGGTGCGGCGATTTTGTTGGTAATGTTTAGTATTTGGCAGATGCCTCATTCCTATGCCATTGCCATCTTCCGCTACAAGGACTACGCAGCAGCAGGTATCCCTGTGCTACCGGTTGCTGAGGGCATTCAGAAGGCGAAACATCACATTGTGTTATGGATCGCTGCGTTTGGTATCGCAACGGCTATGCTGCCTCTGACAGGTTATGTTGGTGTGGGCTTTATGGCGGTTGCGGCCTCGACCAGCCTTTGGTGGTTGTACATGGCGCTGAAAGGCTACCGTAAAGACATTGATGTGAATCGTTGGGCACGCCAAGTGTTCTTCTTTTCTATCATTACGGTGACTGCGCTGAGTGTAACCATGTCATTAGACTTTCGTGCCGTAGGGCCGGATTATCTAGTGATGCTGGCCCGCTGAGCCTAGTTCGTTGAAGAATTGAAAACGCCCCGTTGGGAAACCAGCGGGGCGTTTTTTATTGGGCGTTATAAAGCCTCTTCGTTAGACTCTAACGAACGTCTCAAAGCAGATAGGGGGCGCTGATAAAAGCTTGTAGCGAATTTGATGGAACGCTTAAAAGATGGAGGGATAGTGGTATTAAGGTTAATCAAGTCCGTCGAGCAGAAGGCTCGTGGAATTTAGAATTAAAGCCTGAGTGATCTGCTAGACGGTTACCTGATTTTGGATTTGCGCAGACGTGTCGAGGAACGAAGACAATACGCAAGCAAATTAAAAGCAGGTAAGTGTCTTCTGAAAAACAAAGCCCACTTCATCGAAGCGGGCTTTGTTGCTTAGGCTTGCCAGTTTTTCTTCTTGCTGGTTTGGCCGATGCCAGCATTAAAGCTGTTGGTGGGGTCGATCTTTTGGTAGAAGGAGCTTAAGCTTTCTTCTGCCTTATACTCGTGTCCCACGTTGTGTTCTGCTGGGTATTTCGCGCCACGGGCATCGAAGGTCGCCAGAATTTGTTTCTTCAGAGCCTTGCCGTCTACCCCTTGTTTTAGGACGTAGTTCTGGTGCATCACGTGACAAAAGAAGTGACCGTAGTACATCTTCACAGCGATTTGCTCATCAATTTCTGGTGGTAGAGTCTCGTACCAATCTCGTTCGTTACGTGGGAAAGCCACGTCTATGGTCATGATGGAGCCGAGGTTTTGCGCCTTATTTTGAATTAAGTGGAAGCGGCTCAATGCGCCACCTGCCACGAAACGATGTAGGATGGCCTGTTCCGCTTCTCGCTCAGTACACTCGAAGAAGCCGCCTTTCTCAGGGTTTTCTTTGAAATATTGAGTAAGGTAGGCGCGCGCTTCGTCGACACCTTGGTTTGCGGTTTCAATGATCCAGTGGTGGTCGTATTGTTTGCGGAAGTCTTCCATGGGTTTCGGCAAATGATTCGGAAAGAAATTGCTCATGAACTGCAAAGCCCGGTCAGAAAACTGCTTCGGAATAAAGCTGAACTTCCCTGAAATACGATCCACAGTACGTTTCACGGCAAATAATTTAGGCATGTACTTAGTGCCCAGTTTATCGATGACTATAAAGGTATCTTTGCCATATTTTTTACTTAGGTCATAGCAGCTCTTGTGCATGTACTCACCCGACACAGGAATATGCTTGAACTGGGATAGCATATGGCGGCGGATGTCTTCCATAACGCTAGGGTCATTGGTGCCCATGTAGAATACTTGCTGCTTTTCAGGAATCGGGAACGTATCCATGCGCACGGCAAATACCGCTAGCTTACCAGCACAACCTGCAGACTCATGAAGACGACGTGGGTCGGCGTTAAAACGTGATGGTGTGTCTGCGTCCACGTCACGGACGCGTTGTTCGTATTCCACGTCTGAGGCCCGTTGTGCGGTATCAAGAATGTCAGACGCTTGGTAGCGCTTGTTTTCTAGGTTGCTTAGGATTTCTTCTGGGGAGTCTCCAAGCTTAATCCCCAAGTGATTGACCAGCTCTAGTTTGCCGTCATGGGTGACTTCTGCGTAGAGAGACATTTCTGTGTAAGCAGGGCCTCGTTGTACCAGAGCGCCGCCAGAGTTATTACAAATGCCACCTACGATGGATGCGCCAATGCAAGAGGAGCCAATCACAGAGTGTGGCTCACGGCCATGAGGTTTTAACTCTTCTTCTAGACCAAATAGCGTACTACCCGGTAAGCCGATGATCTGTTCACCATTTTTAATGATTTGTACTTCATCGATGCGCATGGTGCTAACAATCACCACTGGGCGGTCATAATCGGCGCCACTTGGAGTAGAGCCACCCGTTAAGCCCGTGTTCGCGGCTTGCATGATGACGATGACATCGGCTTCGACACAGGCTTGTAGCACGTGCCAAATTTCTACCAGGCTCCCTGGGCGAACCACAGCATATGCGCTGCCATTGCCAAAACGGAAACCTTTGCAAAATGGGGCTTTTTTATCGTCGTCTGTATAGAGGTATTTAGCACCGACAATGCCTTTGAGGGTGTCGGCGAGAGGAAGAGAAGAAAGTTCAGTATTCATTAATGCCTGTACCAATGAGAGTTAGCCAATAACGCTTCACATAAGCGCTGGGAGGGGCTGCCACAATATTCAAGAACGCACTACTTTATAAGTTTTTCGAGGGTTTAGCTAATCATCGCTCGTTATGGGTGTCCTAAAAAAACCTGATAGACACCGGAAAAGCTTTGACTATTTTATTGTTATTGATAATCATTAACAATAAAGATTTGTGAGTGTCTCTTCTATGATGGCTGTGTTCGGATCATCTTCCCCCAGAATGTTGTTGCAAACCTTTGCCAACAAGCGAGCCTTGGTGCCTATTTTGGTGGCCTTGCTGTGGGGTTACCCTGCTACCCGGAGCCTTGTGTCCGGCGTTTTGTCTGATGCCTTTCTACAAGTATCTGCTTTTGTGGCGGCAACTTTGGCTCTGTACTACGGCATAAGTCATAGCTTTAGTGTTAAAGGCATTCAAAACTGGGTGAGCAGTAAAGCCTATCGAGAAATTCTGTTTGCCAGTGTCATGGGGGTGTTACCAGGTTGTGGTGGTGCCATCGTTGTCATCACCCAATATACCAAAGGACAGATTCGGTTTGGTGCGGTTGTGGCTGTGTTAACCAGTACTATGGGGGATGCTGCGTTTTTGCTGATCAGTCAAAGACCTCAAGATGCAGTCATTGTTTTGTCTGTTTGCATGTTGGTAGGGGTGCTCTCTGGGCTGTTTACAAACCAATTTTTGCCCGCTCCGAAGCTCTCTTTTGGGGAGAGGGAAGGTAAACCTGAGCCCTATCAAACACCGTCCACATACATGTCATCGGTGGATGTATGGATATCTCGAATCAATGTGGCTTTCTGGGGTGTTCTTATTATACCTATGGCCATCATCGCGCTGCTTATTGCCATGCAATATGACATGGACCAAATCCCTTGGTTGTCGGCTGATGGGGTTCACAGCCTAGGGGCTATGGCAGGATTTGTGTGTCTTTTGCTTTGGGCGTTATCTGCAAGAAGTGATCGCTACTCTGAATTAGCACGAGAAAATGATAACGAACTACCAAGGCACTGGATGCGCAAGGTTGCACAAGATACTCAGTTCGTCACCAGTTGGGTAGTGGTTGCTTTTATTGTGTTTGAGATCGCCATGCTGCTGGTAGGAGAGAATGACTTTATGTTCTCAGGCCCATGGCTGAGTGGTTCTATTTTGCTCGCGGCCTTGATTGGCCTACTGCCGGGATGTGGCCCGCAGATATTAGTCACAAGCTTTTATTTGCAAAATACCATTCCCATGTCTGCTTTGATCGCTAACGCGGTCAGTAATGATGGAGATGCTTTATTTCCAGCGATTGCTTTGGCACCTAAAGCCGCGGCTCTGGCCACCCTATACTCTTTTGTACCTGCCTTAATAGCGGGCTATGGCTACTATTGGATAGTAGAGATGCCATAAAAAAATCCCGCAGTACGTTTCCGTACGGCGGGCAATGAGGCAAAAAGCAGGCAATAGGGATGCCTGCTTCAATGGCGTTAAAATTAGCCTTGCTTGGCTGTTTCTAAACCATGTAGAGCAACGCGCTCAGACTCCATTAGATAGCGGTAAAGGATCGCCGCCGTGAAGCCACCAATAAACAATGCGTAATTGGCTAGGGCAGTAAAGACAAAGCTACAGAAGATGGCTACGATGCCTGCGATCACAAGGGCGTAGACGCTCTTCTTGTTTACCCCATTGTCGTACCAATAAATGCCTTGTTCAGATTCTGTGTACAGAGAATCAATGTCGATTTTGCCTTTCTTAATAAAGAAGTAGTCCACAATGATAATGCCGTATAGGGGGCCGATCATGGCGGCCAACACATCGACGGTGTAGTGGATTACTTCTGGGTTATTAAACAGGTTCCAAGGCATCAGCAGAACTGAGCCGAACGCGGCAATAAAGCCACCGGCTTTAAAGCTGATTTTCTGTGGCGATACGTTAGAAAAGTCGAACGCAGGAGCGACGAAGTTTGCCACGATGTTGATGCCCACAGTGGCAAAGATAAAGGTCATTGCGCCAAGTACGGTAATCAATCCTGAGTCTAGGCGGCGAACTGTTTCTACAGGGTCAGTAATCATACCGCCAAATACTGGAATAGATGCAGATACGATCACTACGCTGAAGATGGAGAACAAGATAAAGTTAAAAGGTAGTCCAAGTAGGTTACCGAACTTCAATTGTTTGTAGCTGCCACAGTAGCGTGAGAAGTCACTAAAGTTAAGGGTTGGCCCTGCGAAGTAGCCAGCCACCAAGGCAATGGCAATGATCATCTGCATGATGGCATCCATACCAGATAAGCTCGCATCACCTAGGGTGAAGCTGATGTTTTCCCAACCCGCTAGATTCACCATGTACACACATAAGGCAAACATGGCCACATAAATAGCAGGGCCAGACCAATCAATGACCTTACGAATCATGTCCATGCCGAACATAAAGACAATGCCTTGTAGGATCCACATGGCAGTGAATCCAATCCAGCCAAGGTAAGACAGACCTAAGAAACTGTCGTCTGCCAAGGTGCTCATGCCTGGGAAGAAATACAGCAACAAGATAATAAAGGAGCTGGAGGCCAAGAAAGTCTGTATACCATACCAAACCACCGCAATCAGGCCGCGGATAACCGCTGGAATGTTGGCGCCGAAGACCCCGAAGGACATACGTGCGATAACTGGGAATGGTGCGCCGGCTTTTTGTCCGGGTTTGCCCATTAAGTTAGCAAACAGTAGGACAATGGAGATGCCCGCGAGCAAACTGATAAATACCTGAATGCCATTTAATCCAAGAGCGAACAGACTGGCTGCAAACACATAGCCGCCGACACTGTGCACATCTGACATCCAAAAAGCAAAGATAGAATACCATCCCCACTTTTGTTCTGTATCAGGCTTGAGATCCTCGTTGCTGAGCCGAGGGCTTACTGGGAGTTTCTGGGTCATGCGAGAGTTCCTTCGTTGGTTTGCTTATTGTATACAATGTCGAATACAACTTTTGTGCCAATTTTCAGGGAACCTATATTTGCTACTCTGACAATGTTTTTTCTCTTAGGTAGAGAAATCAGTGCACACATTTGCGACAAAATAATCCTTTTTGCTCTTTATCTGTGCGTATTTTGGGTTTTTGGTGTGTCTTGTGGAGCTGATATGATTTTTAAAAAGTCTTTATGTATGCGATCTATTTCTAGTATTGTATACAATATATTGAGTCAGTCGGTGTTGGTGCTTAGATCATCCTGATGACTTTTATGTGCAACAAGTCAGCTTATAAAGGACGCGGATATCCCATGCTTATCCAACTTATCAACCCTAACACCAGCGCAACCATGACCGATGCCATGGCGACCAGCGCCCATCAGGCCGCATTACCGACCACTCAGATCCTCGCCAGTACCCCATTGCATGGCCCACAAAGTATCGAATGCGCTTTAGATGAAGCCATTGCCTCTGCGGCTTTGCTGGATCTTATTCAAGCTGGGAAGGAGCAAGGAGTAGATGCTCACATCATTGCATGTTTTGGTGATCCGGCCTTGGAAGCGGCAAGGGAGTTGGCCGATGCGCCTGTCATTGGCATCGCGGAAGCCGCCTTTCAATTGGCCAGTATTGTGGCGTTTAAGTTTGGTGTGGTGACCACCTTGTCACGCACCTTGCCTGCCAGCGAGCATCTTTTATATAAGTATGGCTACGAAAGGCATTGCAGTGGCGTTCGTGCCACGGACATTCCAGTACTTGCATTAGAGCATCTTGAGCCGCAGGCATACGCTTTGCTTAAGAGAGAGTGCGAACAAGCGATGACAGAGGATGGCGCAGAAGCGATTGTTTTAGGATGCGCTGGTATGTCGTCTCTAGTCGCTCGTTTGCAAAGCGAACTGCCAGTGCCCATTATTGATGGGGTCAGTGCAGCGGTTAAGTGGGCAGAAGCCATTCACCAGCTCGGAATTAAAACCTCTAAAGTCGGGCATTTCGGCGCCCCCGTACAAAAGTCTTATGTCGGTAGATATGAGCATTGGACCCGTTAACAGGAAATTAATATGAAACATTACTTAGAACGAGATTACGCAGGTTACGGCCGCCACAATACACCGAAAGTGGTGTGGCCAAACAACGCACGCATTGCCCTGCAATTTGTTCTGAACTTCGAAGAAGGTGGCGAAAACTGTGTGTTACACGGTGACGAACATGCGGAAACCTTCCTGTCGGAGATCTTTGGCGCCCAGCCTTTTAAAGATCGCCATATGAGTATGGAGTCCTTGTATGAATACGGCTCCCGCACGGGTGTGTGGCGCATTTTAAACGAGTTTGAGAAGCGTGGTTTGCCTCTGTCTATCTTTGCTGTGGCCACCGCTTTGCAGCGCAATCCTGACGTGGCAAAAGCCTTTGTAGAGGGTGGTCATGAGTTGGTTTGCCACGGTTTGAAGTGGATTCACTACCAAGAAATGTCTATTGAAGAAGAGCGCGCGCACATGCAAGAAGCCCTCAAGATCATTCAAGACGTGACCGGTGTGATGCCCATGGGATGGTACACAGGGCGTGATTCCCCTAATACCCGTGCCTTGGTCGCCGAGCAATCCCAGTTAAAATACGACTCGGACAACTACGGGGATGACCTACCTTACTGGGTGTCTGTACCGCATCACCAAGATTCTGAACAGACTAAGCCTCACCTGATCATTCCTTACACCCTAGATTGTAATGATATGCGCTTTGCTTCCCCTTATGGATTCAGCCATGGGGATGAATTCTTCCAGTACCTGAAGGACAATTTCGACTGTCTGTACGCTGAAGGCGAAACCGCTCCCAAAATGATGTCTATTGGTATGCACTGTCGTACTTTGGGCAAACCGTCCCGCTTTATGGCGCTAAAAAAATTCCTCGATTATGTGCAATCCCATGAGGATGTTTGGATCACGCGACGCAGCGATATTGCGGAACACTGGATGACGAATCATCCGCCAGAAGCTCAGGGTTAATGGGCTTGTGAGTTCAGAGTAAGCATAAAAGGACGCCCAGTGCGTCTTTTTTATGCTTGGCACCTGTGTACTAAGTCAGTATTGTCATCATTAAATTCTTAACGCTTGAGGTTAGTAATGCCGTCTCCAGATTGGGTCTGGGAGTTTACCCGAGGCTATTTGGCGTTCTTTTATACGTTCGTTGCGCTGTTCTATACGGTGCGCATTGTGACCTTGCAGCGTTCCACTCAACAAAACCGCGTCTTCCATGGCAAGCGAGGCTCCCTAAATTGGTGGCACCATAAGATTTTTGGCGTCTTTCGGGTGCTCATTTGGATGGTATGTGTGTGGCGCCTGTTCTTCCCGTCCATAGACTCGGCATTAGGCATTTTGCCCCTCCATGCTTATCCTTGGTTGATCATCGCCGGCAACCTGTTGCTCACCTTAGGCTTTGCTTGGGCGATTTTCGGGCATTTTTCATTGGGAAGTGCTTGGACCTCTGGCGTGGATCAACAGGGCAAAATGACGCTGGTGACCGCGGGGGTCTATGGTCTGTCTCGAAATCCCATCTATCTTGGGGTACTGACTGCGCAATTAGGCTTTATGCTGGCGCTGCCTTCGGCTTTTTCAATAGTGTGTTTTGTGGTGGGGGTCATGACCATAGTGCGCCAAACCCAAGTGGAAGAAGCGCACCTGTCACAAGTCTTTAGGGACCACTATACCCTTTACTGCTCCCGAGTAAGGCGCTGGCTGTAGTGCCAGTGACTGGAGGCTGGTGAATCGGGCGGCATGGCAGCTGCGTTTCTTGGTATCGCCACCATGACGACCAAGTTGGTTGTGGATGGAGAATGAAGGCTTCCATGGTTTCTAATCCTGCTGTTACCACCCATCCCGCCTGTGATGAATGAACACGTTCTGCGGGGAAGTCTACGCTGTTGACTTCGCGGGCTTGCATCAGTCGTTCGGATATTTCTTCAGAATACACTTGTATCACTATGTCCTCAGCGCCGTGCTCCACCCCAATGGTGCGGCCATTAAAGCCTCCTGCCAGAAAGCGCACGGGGGAAACCTCGCATAGGTCGCCTTGAGCATTGTGTGTAAGATAACGGCCTTCCCCTTTTATGCCCTTTAACAATGTTAGGGTGCCGACGATTAGGTCCGAAATCTGGACCACACCGAATGCCCCTTCCGGGATAAACAGAGGACGTTCCACGGCCTTGGCATTGGGTAGACATACAAACAGGGATAAAAGAATCACAAGCTGACGCATCATAATGGTTGCTCCTGTAATGGCTCTGGCTGGCTTGGAAACGCAAGCAAAATGAGTAGGAACAACAACCCCACACCGGGCACTAATAACAGCAAAAACCACCAAAGAGACAAACCGGTATCCCGCAATCGCCGACAACTGATCGAGAGTATTGGCAACAAGGTCACTAGGCTATAACACAGGTCGATCCAGCCGAGGTTATCCAGAGAGACTTCAAATACTGCAATGGCGCATGTGATGAGCAAGTTGATGAGCATGAACCACCAAAACCCTGCACGCTGTGTGCGTCCGGAGAAGTCTGTGGCATGCTTAAAGGCTAATAAGTAGTCGTTCATTTTAGGCTCCTTCAATTGAGTAAATCAGGTACTAATTTGGTTGAAGAAGCCCCCAAGTGCGTCCTAAATCCGGATTTAGGACGTTTGAAAAGGCGTTTTAGGACATACTGGTCAACCTATTCATGGAGTGAGATGAGCTAATGGTGTCGATCCCTTTGCCGTTTGTCGTGTCCCTGTTGTTATTAGTCTTAGCAGGGGCTGTGTTTAGTCAAAAAGGTACTGAGCAGAAATCGGCTGCGTGTTTCTTAATCATGTGTGCTTTGACCACTGGGGTGGTGGGGTTACGGTGGCTATTAGATTGGTCCATCTTGCGTATGCTACAGCCCGTGTTGGCGAGCTTGATTCCAGTGTTGGCTTGGTATGTCTTTGCTAAAGCCCATCAATCAAAGGGCATTGCCTGGTGGCATGGGCTCATGCCCAGTATTTTGATTGTCAGTTCAATTACCTATCCTTGGTGGCATCCCCCCATAGATCTTATGTTGACCCTTATGTACCTAGCTTATGGGATTGGTCTTTGGTACTTGGCATTGCATCAAGTGGCTTGGTCGGAAAACATTGCGGTGTCGGATTTACCTGCGGCGAGTTTAGTGATGCGTGTGGCGGGCAGTATGTTGTTGTTTTCAGCGATGATTGATGGGGCTCTGTCGGTGGATTTTATGTTTTGGGATGGGAGTCATGCCCAAAACATATTGGCATTGGGGCACGGAATCCTATTGCCTATGTTGTCCTTAGCGGTGATTTGGATCAGTGCCCACACACAACCCAGCGCCCTTGACGTGAATGTGCTAGATGGTGAGAAGGCCAGCTCCGCTTCCTCAGACGGCTTGCAGAGCAACAGCCCTAGCTTGTCGGAAATGCAGGCAACGATGGAGCAGGTGTCGTCAGTATTAGTTAGCCAAACCTTGTTTCTCGACCCTAACTTAACCTTGGCTAAAGTGGCGCGTAAATCTGGAGTGCCGAGTCGATTGATCTCTCAAGGGGTTAATCAGGTCTTGCAAATGAATGTCTCCCAATGGATAAACTGCTATCGCATTGAACACGCCCAGGCCCTACTTGAGCAAACCGATTTGCCCGTCACGCAGATCTATTTGGATTCAGGATTTCAAACTAAGTCAAACTTCCATCGGGAGTTTTCTCGGCAAGTGGGGTGTACGCCATCGGCTTATCGAAAACAGCAGAGTCTTTAGAGGTGGGGATTGGCAACCCCATGTGAAGTAGGTGAGGGCAAATAGAGTACGTTTGCTCGCCTCAGAAACGAAAAAAGGCAGCCTAAGCTGCCTGTTTTTGCTTTAATCCGTTAAAGCTATCTGTCCTTGAAGTGCGATTCCATCGCCGTCAATCCGTAACATGCCATCTTGGCCTAACGTTCGAATCCTTCGAACTGTTATCCTGTGAGAATCCGTCTCTGAATGTTCCTCACTCAATTCCAGCTATCCCGCAAAGCTTCATGCTTTGCTGCACATCTATGTGCCACTCAATCCTTGAGGTCCCTTTGGATAATGAGAATGTAAGTCATCCCAATAGCCTTTGCAACTTTGGTAAAAACTCCAGAAAATAAGGTTTTCTACTTATAAATCAATATGTTGCATGATTTCTTTACTGATTTTCTAACTATCTAGTATGTAATAGAGAAAACTCCTACGCCGATGTCAGATTTCCCCTACAAGATACTTCCGATTTACTGCCGTTATCGCTCAAATTGATGGAGACGATGACGAAATATCCGAGGCAGTCTTAGTGTTCATAGGCGCTTTTGATCGACAAAATGAGGGGAATGAGATGCTTTGGGATAGGCAATGGCGATCATCAACGGCCGCAATGGGTGTTTTTTTCTCCTGATCTGACAAAAATGTTCACCTCTGCCAATAGGAAAATTGCACTGGTTTTGAGCAGGAGTAGGTGTATGCGCGCTTTTTTGGATCAAAAATGCTGGATTCTATCGTAGTAAGTTTGCTGCTTTACGCGGTTTTGATAGGCCATTGGGGTGGCTTTTACGAGCTTTTTAAACTCTCTTAAAAAGTGAGATTGATCACTAAAGCCAAGATCAAATGCCATGTCAGAAAACACCACTTGGTCATGGTGATTAATGTGATAAACAGCGGACTGGCAACGAATAATTCGGCCAAATGCTTTCGGCGACATCCCCATATCGGCCCTGAATTGGCGTTGAATGGTGCGAGTGGTGTAGCCCGTTTCTTGTGCCATAGCGTCGATGCGAACATTGCCCTGTTGCTCAAAAATATTGGCGACCACATAACGGGTTAAAGGTGACATGACTCGGTTGGCTTTGCCTTCAAAAAACTGCTGGAAAGAAGCCACTTGTGAGGCGAAGCTTTTTTCACTGATGATGGCTTCAAATAGTTGATTTGCATGGGGAACTACATCCACAAAATCAAAATGATGCTCGATTAACTCCTCCGCTGACACCTTCAAACAATCGGGAATCACCCCTGATGCGAAACGGACTCCGAAATACTGATGTTGGCGCTTTAATTCGATGTCGATGGCGGACATAGGCGTGCCAAACACCCCTGCGGTTGGGCAGGTGGCATCACAATCAAACAGCATGTCTACGCAGCCGTCGGGAATCGCGAAGCTTTCCTCCACATTGTCCCCAGCTTTGAAACTGTAGAAATGGGAAATCGCCGGGTTATTTGAACCAGCAATATAGAATTTCTCAGCGGCACTGAGTACCAGCCAAGGTTGTTTTGAGCGAATCCTTTCTAACCGACTAATGACTGCTTGATGTGGCATAGCAAGACCTAAAACGAAAAGAGTTAGATCTCTTGTTTTGCAAGCAAGATGCCACATTTTGGCGACTGTTAAAGACTTTTTTCCATGTCGCAAAAGTTCAATACAGAGTGTTTTTCTCCCTCTAGCATCGAAAAGACAGTAACAACCAACACGAATTTTTTTGAAGGTGAAACGATGTCTGAGAGCACAAAGATTGATTTTATTTACCTGTCTGAGCCAGACATGATCAAAGCTGGGGTAACGGACATGCCTGGGTGTGTCGATGCCATGGAAGAGATGTTTGCCTTGCTCTATCACGGTGATTATCGCATGGCGGGTCCTAACAGTGATTCCCATGGCGCCATGATTACCTTCCCAGAAGAATCCCCGTTTCCAATGATGCCAAAGCCCACAGCTGACCGTCGTTTGATGGCGATGCCAGCTTACCTTGGTGGCGATTTTCAAACCTGTGGTGTGAAGTGGTACGGCTCTAACATTGCCAACCGCGAGAAAGGCCTGCCTCGTTCGATCTTGATGATGATTCTGAATGACATCGAGACTGGTGCACCTTTGGCTTACATGTCCGCCAACTTGTTATCAGCTTACCGTACTGGCGCTGTACCAGGTGTGGGGGCACGCCATCTAGCACGTAAAGACTCTAAAGTGATTGGTCTGTTGGGGCCAGGTGTTATGGGGCGCACTTCCGTCGCGGCATTTGTGGCCGTTTGCCCCCAGATCGATACGATCAAGGTGAAAGGTCGCGGGCAAAAGAGCCTTGATGATTTCATCACTTGGGTCAGCGTGAACTACCCACAAATCACCTCCATTCAAGTGGTCGATACGTTAGAAGAAGTGGTTCGTGATTCGGACATTGTGACCTACTGCAACTCTGGTGAAACCGGGGATCCATCCAAGTACCCATTGGTTAAGCGCGAGTGGGTGAAGCCGGGTGCCTTCCTGTCTATGCCGGGCTACTGCCAATTGGATGCAGATATGGAGCGCGATGATGTACGTAAGGTGCTGGATAACACAGGACTTTACCAAGCTTGGTATGAAGAAGTGCCTAAGCCTGCTCACCATCACATTCCGCTACCGGGTGTGCGCTTTATGGACATGATCGAAGAAGGTCAGATCACCCTAGATGACCTTGAAGACCTAGGCAAGATCGTTGCCGGTGACAGCGCTGGTCGTCAAAGCGAAGACGAAATCATCATTTTGTCAGTGGGTGGCATGCCAGTGGAAGACGTTGCTTGGGCTACCAAGATTTACCGCAACGCCATTGAAAAAGGCATAGGTGTACCTCTGAACCTTTGGGACACCCCCGCACTGCGTTAATCCCATTTATCTGTTTGTTTGGCCCATGTCCGTTTCGTTGGGCTGGGGTCGTTAAGTTATTTAGTTAGGTGCGTTATGACACAAATCGTAAAAGTAAAAACAGGTTCTAAATTCGAAGAAATCGCGAGCTACTCCCGAGTCGTGGCAGTGGAAGATTGGGTGTTTGTTTCGAATACCGCTGGCCGTAATCCAGAAACTCAGATCATTCCCGAGGATGTGTTGGAACAAACCGAGCAGGTGTTTGCCAACATTGAGCGAGCGCTAGAGAGCGTCGATGCGTCATTAAATGATGTAGTGATGTCCCGCGTGTTTATCCAAAACCCAGAAGACACGAACGCAGTGATGGCCTTTATCGGAGAAAAGTTCCGTGGTGTTGATCCTGCGACTACTGTGACCTGCCCACCGTTAGGTTCCACGGTTTACAAGGTTGAGCTAGAAGTCACTGCATACCGTGGTGCTGGCAAGGCTAATGTTAAAAAGATCGTTCTAAATCAATAATTCATTCAGCCCCCGAGACCCGACACATGACGAAAACTCTGACCACCTTTGCTACCGAAAATGCCCTGCCTGAGTCGACCTCGGTCGTCATCATTGGTGGGGGCATTGTGGGCGTCAGCGCGGCATTGACCCTTGCTGAACGTAATATCCCTGTGGTGCTGCTAGAGAAGGGGCACATTGCAGGAGAACAGTCGTCCCGCAACTTAGGCTGGATTCGAAAAACCAGTCGCCATGGCGCCGATGTGCCCTTGGCGCAGGCCGCGGATCGCCTTTGGCATGGTATGGCTGAGCGCGTGGGTGCAGAGGTGGGTTATCAGCAAGCCGGCATCATGTTCTTGGGGCGAACCGAGGAACAAATGGCCATGCACGAGGGTTGGCTAAAGTCGGTGTCGGATCTGGATTTGGATTCAAAACTGTTGTCAGCCCAAGAGGTTGATCAACTTGTCCCAGGGGGCAAGGGACAGTGGCAAGGGGGCATTTATACCCCGTCAGATGGCCGAGCTGAGCCCGCCAAAGCGACTGCTGCCATGGCGCAAGCGGCCATAGCAAAGGGGGCTGTCATTGTGCAGCAATGCGCGGTGCGAGGGCTGATTCAATCCGCAGGCCGAGTGAGTGGTGTGATGACGGAAAAAGGTGAAATCCGCTGTGATCAGGTATTACTCACGGGTGGGGCTTGGTCCCGTCGCTTTTTGGGTAATCATGGTGTGTCTTTGCCAACCTTGCCGTTGATTTGTTCTGTGCTGCGCACCAAGGCGATGGAAGGTCCTACCAATATTGCCGTTGGGGGACCTGACTTCTCCTTCCGAAAACACGAAAACGGCGGCTTCATTATCACTCAGCGAGGTAAGTTGGACGCGCCAATTCTGTTGGATCATCTCAAGATCGGCTGGAAATACCGAGACCAGCTGCGTACTGCTGGAGACTTCTTAAAAGTCAGCCTTGGTAAGGATTTCTTTGACGATCTAGCCCTGCCTCGCCGTTGGCACAATAAAGATATTACGCCGTTTGAGACGGTGCGAGTGCGCGATCCTAAGGTCAATCATGGCCTTAATCGTGATGCTCTGAACAACCTAATCAATGCATGGCCTGCCTTTGAAAACGCCGAGATAGAAGAGTCGTGGGCAGGCTTAATTGATGTCACACCGGATTCATCACCGGTGATTGATCGGATTGAGACGATTCCAGGGTTGACGATTGCCACAGGCTTTTCTGGCCATGGTTTCGGAACTGGCCCTGCTGCGGGGCAGTTAGCCGCAGATCTCGTAACAGGAGAGTCGCCATTAGTCGATCCAACACCTTATCGGTTTAGCCGATTTTAAGGTGTTCTGAGCCGTAAGTGTTCACCCGTCAGGGCATAAAAATATTGTGTAAATCACAAGAGGAACTAAAGAATGAGCGATATCACAACCACAGAGAGCTTAGCTGCTGGCAGCTCCAGTGCGTCAAAAATGAAGAAGATAGGATTAATTACCATGATGGCTGTGTGCATAGGCATGGTCATCGTTCAGGGTGCCATGATCTCTGCTCTACAGGGGATTGGTATCGGAGGCATGGCATTTATCTTTGCGATGATTGCTGCCCTCATTATTGCCCAGTTTAATGCCATGAGCTTCGCTGAACTGTCTTTGATGTTCCCTCAAGAGGGCACCTTGGCGACTTATACACAAAAAGCCATTGGTCACTTTCCTGCGATCGTAGCGGTGTTTGCGGGGTATGTGGTGGTGGCCATGCTGGCATTGCCAGTGGAGCTGTTCTTGGTGGATGCCATGATCGGTGAGCTGTTACCGGGCATGTTCCCTGAAAAACTAGTGCCTTTGGCGATCATTGTGATTCTTGCGGTGACCAACCTTATTGGTGCAGATGTCTTTGCTAAGGTGCAGAATATCTTGGCGTTTGTCATGGTGTCGGCCTTGATCGTGACGGGGCTGGTGGCCTTTAGCAGTGGTTCTGAAGCGCCTGCTTTGACCGGCACTCCGGTGGATTGGAGCTTTGGCGGTGTGATGGATGGCAGTTTCATTGGCTTGATTGCATTGGCTATGTGGTTGTTCGTTGGCGCAGAGTACATTTGCCCGATGATCAATGAAGTGAAAGATCCCGTTAAGAGCATTCCCCGTGCCATGCGTTTGTCTCTGTTTGCCATTTTCGCCATCTTCGCGGCGTTTGCTTACGGTGCCACCTTGTTCTTGGACACTGATACCTTGTTGGGATCTCCAATCCCTTACTTGGATTACGCCAGTGCTGTTTTTGGCCCAGCAGGATTAACCATCGCAACGATTATGGCGCTGACGGCAACGTGCAGTACAGTGAACACGATTTTTGCGGCGCTGCCTCGTATGTTGCATGGCATGGCGGAAAATAAGCAGGCGTTCCCACAATTGAAGCAATTAAATCGCCATAATGTACCTTGGGTCGGTGTGGTGATGATGGCTGTTTTGTCTGCCTTGCCATTTCTATTGCTCGACATCGATTCCTTGATTGTTCTTGTGATCGCGGCCACAACGAGTTATTTGCTGGCTTACATCATTGCCCACATTAATGTCATCGTGCTGCGTCAGCGCATGCCGAACCACAAGCGTCCTTACCGTTCTCCGTTTTACCCATTGCCACAGATTCTAGGCATCGCTGCCATGCTGTATGTGGCGCTAAACAACTCTCCTGCACCGGAAATGACGCAGCTGGTGTACAGCATTGCTGGGGGAATGTTGCTGGTAATCAGTGTGATTGCTGCAGTGTGGGTAAAAGTCTTTATGAAGCGTGGCTTGTTTGAGCCAGACAGTGAGTAAATTAGCTGCTTTGGCAGTGTGTTTGCGCCCAATCTTTCTTGGTTTTGCCTCCCTAAACTGAAGGGAGATAGGGTAACTACCCGAGTGGTTTTAGATCGAAACCCTCGGGTATTTTTTGATTCTTGAGAGAGGGCGTCATATGTTTGGTAAGCAGAAAAGACTGCAGCTGGAGGCTCAACTGGCCGCTCGAGAAGCGCAAGTCGAACAGTTAGAACGTGACAAGCTGAGTTTAACCAGTGCCTTGGCTGAAGCGCAGCAGACAATAGAGAGTCGCTTGCAACCTGCGAATGATGACGATCACCTTTTGTCCGCTCAGGCCGCTGGCTTAGCCCCAGTGTTAGCGGTGATTTC
Source organism: Marinomonas vaga (assembly GCF_055388305.1). Taxonomy (NCBI): domain Bacteria; kingdom Pseudomonadati; phylum Pseudomonadota; class Gammaproteobacteria; order Oceanospirillales; family Oceanospirillaceae; genus Marinomonas; species Marinomonas vaga. The sequence continues at coordinate 964,409 of NZ_AP043903.1, read as the reverse complement.
ACAGGTGTCAGATCACTTGTTTGAACCAATGAGTGCGTCAGAAGGGACGAATCAGGACATTTTAAAAAACCAACAAGAGATTGAGCGATTGTCTGGAGCCATTCGACAAATCGCGGCGCAAACTCAAACCAGTCTCAGTGATGTAAATGTCTTACAGCAGACGGCAGGAGATATTAAAAACTTCACTGATATCATCCAGAGTATCTCTGAACAAACCAATTTACTGGCCTTAAATGCAGCCATTGAAGCGGCTCGAGCAGGGGAATACGGCCGGGGGTTCGCGGTGGTGGCGGATGAGGTGCGTACCCTAGCCAACAAGGCGCGAGAGTCCAGTGAACAGATTTCTGTGTTGGTGGCGCAAATTGATGAGCGTACCCGAGGCGTAAGCGAGCAAATTAATGCGTTGCACCAGCAAACCGTGTCGGTAAACGATGCCTGTTATCAGCTTGACCAGTCCTTTGAGCGCACTGTTGCTAGCACGACAGGTCTGATGGATGCGGGTTACCGTTCCATGGCGTTTGCCCATACAGCAACCGTGTTATTAGAGTTGCAGCAATGGAAAATGGATGTGCTTTTGGCGGCACAAAATGGTCAGCGGTTTGAGCGCTCCGTGCGCGATACAGAATTTGGTCAGTGGTATCTTCAAGGGACAGACAATGAATTTGATTTTCGACAGCAGGATGCTTTTCAGAAGATTTTAGGTCACTTAGAGCAGCTCGATGAGCTAAGAGAAAGTCATTGGGCTATAAGTGCTCCAGCAGATTTGGTGGGATTAGAAGCCGCAGTACAACATCACATTCGAGCTCTTCATGGCCAGTTAGAAGCGGTGCAGGCATACCTTTTTAAGCATCTATAAAAAATGGCAAGCGCCTGAGGGGCGCTTGCTAATCAAGGGGTAGTTCTTAATTATTTGCTTGTTGCCTCAATCGCATCAGCGATGCGCTGACCGACGGTGCGGGTGGTTGTGTGGCCAAGGTAATCCGCTAAGACGGACAGCTCTTGCTGGGTAATACCTGTATTCATCGCCATGTTGATATGGCTGCGTAGCTGAGGGTCTGTGCCAGACATAGAGGCTAAAATGGCAACGGTAAGCATTTCGCGATCTTGGTTGTTTAAAATGCCGCGTGCGAAAACGTCACCAAAAAGGTGTTTCTGCAAGAAGGTGTTTGCCACCGGAGCAAAGTCAAATAACGGCCCTGCAACGGGCTGTCCTACCAATTCCGTTTGCACCTCTGTGCCGAGTGTTAACGAGTCTTCAGGCAGTTCGTTAGGCTCATCACCTACTGCATCCGTTTTGCCTTCGGCTTTACGAGTGTCTACAACGCTCATCAGTGTACCTAGTGCATTAAGCGATTTTGGAAAACCACCATATGGATACAAGTGTACAAGCGCCTCTTTCAGTTCGTTGATCGTTGTTCCGTGATCTAAGGCTTGGTTAATGGCGACTTTTAGAGAGCCTAAGTCGTCAGAAGCTGCAAAAGCTGCCACAAGCGTAAGGTGTTGATAACGCTCTGAAATCGCATCGTAATGGGCATGGCTATGATGATGTTGTGTGGCGGCAAGCGCTGCGTGATATTGCTCGTCCGTTACTTTTTCTTTCCAGCGAACGTTCTCATCGCCTTTGCTTGCCGTGACGACGAAGTGTGTCATGCTGGAGTTTGGCGTAGCCCCATGCCAGTGATCAACGTCTTCAGGACACCAAACGGCTTCCCCTTCGTGGAACTCAATGACTTGTCCATCACGTGTTGCGGTAATGGCTGTGCCTTTGGTCACAATCATGTGTTGACCAGCAGGGTGATCGTGCCAAGCAGTGCGAGCGCCGGGTTCAAAGGTCACGTATGCGCCAGAGTAAGGAACATCATCTTGACCCGGAAAGGCCATTTGCACACTAACGTCCCCAGTAAACTTATCATCTGGACCAACAAAGGATGGTTGGCTACTAGATCCATATAGAACTTGCTGCTTTTCCGTTGCTATTGCTTCGCCAGACAGGCCTGCAACGGCTAGCAACGCGGCAGTGCTAATGCGTACTTCTTTAGACATAAAAACCTCCAATTACCCATAACGTGATCAGTTAAGATTAAAAAGCTGAGGCTTTATTACAGCATTGGGCGGGAGGGAAGATTATCGAGATTGTCCAGAAGGCTTGCCTGATTCTCTAGCAAAAGAGGAACTGATTTGGGTAATCCGTGCTGAGTTTGTCCTTATTCTAAATGGGGGCAAGGTCGGTCTTCTCAGCAGTGGTTGATATCCACTTCCCGAGCACATCATTTGACCTGACTTGTCGAGTCACTAAGTTAAACGCCGGATTGGAAAATCGGACTGTCTAGAATAATGCCTTCCAAACGTTTGGTTGCCTCGTTGGTTTTGCTGGCACTGAACAGGGTCACTTCCATTTCTGGAAGCTTGGGCAAGTCCCAATGGACCACCAAATCTTCCCCCTGATCGAGGGTATTATCTGGCAGTATGGCGACCCCAATACCGGCTCTAACGGCCGCCAGCACACCCGTGCGAGATTGGCTGGTAAAGGCGATTCGATAGGGGATGCCTTTTGCTTCTAATGCCGCACACGCCAATTTACGTTGTAAACAACCCTCCTCAAAGACAATCAAAGGTAAGACTTCTTGGGTGTGTACGAAATGATCTTTGGCGCTGACCCAAATAAGTTGGTCTCGTCGAAGACGGGTGCCACCTTGGGAGTCTGCGGTCATTTCCACCAAGGCCAAGTCGAGCTTTCCTCGATCGAGGCGATCTATAAGTTGATCTGGGCGATAGTCGCAAAAGGCCTCTAGCTCCGCTTCTGGGTAGCTCAAGATGAATTCCTGCAAGATGGGGGCAAGGATGCCGCTGGCGTATTGGTCGTGGGTACCAATACGCACTACGCCGTTGATGTCCATGTTCTGAAAGGTCCCCACGATTTGGTCATGGAGATTCAGCAACTGTTGGGCGTGGCCTTTGAGTTGGTTGCCTGCGGCCGTTAAACGTACGCCATATTGTCCCCGTTCCATTAATGGATTAGCGACCAAATCCTCTAAACGGTTCAGCTGCATGCTTACCGTGGAGGGGGCTTTGTGAAGCTGACGCCCAGCCTCGGTGAGGTTCAGGGTGTCGGCGACCACCATAAAAGTACGCAGTAATGAGATCGGCAAATCGTGCATCGGTCAGTCTTCAATAAAGTTGAACGTAGTTTTGAATATTTATCGATTTTCTGAATTTACGCAAGACTTTATGATGCGCAGATTCCCTCTTTCGAGAGGCCCCTAATACTGCTTTGAGTGCCGAGAGGTGTTTTATGGGCATGGCCATCACATTTGGATTTAATCAGGTAATTAGCCACGGCTTTGGTTTGTTTTTGTTTGCGGCCTTGATGCCGTTAATGCAGGCCAATATTCAGATTGAGAGCTGGTATTTAGCCATCGCTGGCGCTTTAACGCAGATCTCTTATTTAGCAGGGGCGATGTTATTGGGTGTCATCGGGCCGCGGGTGGAATCAGGTCGTCTCATGTTGACGACAGGGGCCATTACGACTGTCTTGCTAGGGGTCATGGCATGGTTGAGCGACCCTTTGATCATGCTTGGGGTTTTAGCGGTGATGGCTGCCAGTGCGGCTATCAGTTGGGGAGGTATTGTGGAGTTGGTTACGCGCCATGGCAGAGCGGACCGCACTGCAACCAATTTATCCATCGTCTCCAGTGGTTCGGCATGGGGCTATGGCATTAATGGTCTGGTGATTCTGCTTGTAGTACCAGTGTTAGGCTGGCGCAGTGGCTGGATGGTGGCTGCATTGGTGGGGGCTTTCGTTTGGGTTGCTACTTATCGGCTGATTAAACGATTACGAATAGAAAATGACACCCAAGACGTGGATGTTACTTTTGCCATGGGAACTGGGCAGTTATTTAAAACAGTTCTCCGTGAGCGGACTGCGTTCTTGTCCTGCTTGATGTTGTTTTTGGTGGGCATGGCGGCCATGACCTTCTCTACTTGGTTAAATACCTACTTAGCTGAGCTGTCTTTACCGACGGCACTGGGAGGTTATGCTTGGGGTGTGATTGGCGTGACGGGTATGGTCGCTGGCTTTGCTGCTGGCAAGTTATCGGATAGATACGGTCATGGTATTGCTTTGATGCTGATTTTTGTGGCGTTTGCCTTAAGTGTATTCGCTTTCCTCTACAATCCTGGGCGCTTTGTGATGCTGGCAGGCTTTGGTTACGGACTCATGTACTTCCCTATTTGGGGCATCATTGCTGGTTGGCTGAGTAAAACTTACAGCTCCAAGGCGACCATGCAGATCAATGGTATCGGAATGGTTACTTTTGGTCTGGGTGGTGCCTTGGGCAACTTGATGGCAGGGGCGGTGCAAAGTACTACGGGCTCCCTTGAGTTGATGTATGTCGTTATTGCCTTGATTGCCTTAGGCTTAGTTGTGATCGCGGGTTACATTTATTTGTCAGCTTTTCAACTTGTATGGGGGCCAAAGAAGGTGTGATGTCTCACACCTTCTTATCTATTGGAAAAGTGGCTTTCAACCCATTTGGAGGCTACTTGCCATAGCGCTTTTGAACCTTTACTAATCACACTACCGTAGCGGGATGTCACCTGCTCCTTGCTCACCTTTCCTTCCACCCATGTACCCCCTTGGGTTTCGATATTGTGTACCAAGGGTTGTAAGCGATCTAAGGATTTAGCAAAACGTGCGTCGGCACTTTCAGCGGCTTCAAACTCATACCAAAGGGACTTAAGTTCTATCCCTTGCTCGGTCGGGAGCAAACCAAAGATTCGATCCGCAGCCGCCTGTTCGGTGGCTTCTTGCACGGAATTGTCACTGGTTTCGTGGATTGGGTGGTCCCCTGCATCAATCTCAACGATGTCATGAATCAGCAGCATTTTAATGACGCGCTCCACATTGATTGGCTCGTCTGCTGTGTCTTTTAGGATCAAGGCATACATGGCCAAATGCCAAGAATGCTCGGCGGAGTTTTCCTTGCGGGATTGGTCGATCAAGGGGGATTTACGGACCACGGACTTGAGTTGATCGATCTCTTTTAGAAACTGGATTTGTTGTGATAGAGCAAGAGAAGAAGACATGTCAATGCAGTACCTAGGTGAAGCGAAAGAGTCGTGACACTAACCCAGTGATCAGCATTCGCCAAGTTATTTGCCCTCTTTAGTGATCGCAGGGTGATGATTGAAGCTTCTGTTGACGGCAAGGGTAGTAGTGTCGATCATCTTCAGTGTGGGAGCAGTTTTCACTGTCAGGTCATAGCTTAAACCTTGGCCGGAAGCGCTGGTTTTATAGCGCAGCATGTAATCTACCTTGCCATTTTTTTTAAGGAGCTTGTCTAAGCCCTTTTGATTGAATCCGCTAAATTGCCCCATGGCTTTTGCCGAACGCTGTGAATCACCTATGTTTGAGCTTTTTATCCCTAAAATGGCGTTACTGTTAGCGCGAATGGCCTCTTCGTAGCCAGTCATAGAGTTCAAATCGAATGCGCTGATATCAATCTGATTTCGTAGTTCTTTTGCCCAGTAAAATTCTAGGAAAGGGATGGGGTCTTTCGGCTTGTCCCAGCCAACGTCACGGGAAAAATACATCAGTGAGCGGTACGGATCATTGGTGAACTGGGTAATACCTAAAGATTGAGGTAAGTTTTGCCCACTGATGGAATTACCTGTTTCATCTAAAAGCCAGACGTTGCCGTCTTTTTTTATCATTTTCCAGAAGGTTTCCATGGAGTTAAGGTTTCGGTAGTCCTTGTCTATAACCACGTTTATACGAAAATCCGCGCCGCCATCGGACATTTGATAGAAAGCATTAAACGTATGGTGGCCATCGGTTAAGTAATAGTCCCCATCGGGTGCTATGACGATGGTTTTCATGTCTTTCTTATGGGTGCCGACTGGGTCATCACATTGAAATGTGTTGGCGATATTAGGGTGTGCGTTGTTTTGAATGGATGAAACGCCTTTTTGCCCATTGGCTTCACAGATCTCGTCATACATTTTCTCCCGATCAAATTGATAGCGGCCCAGTTTATACATGATCTGATCGTAACCAACTGAAGGTTGAGTAGGGTGAAGTTGATTAAGTGTCACTTCCACAATGTCGCCTTGCTTCAGGTCTAAGGCATAACTTGGTAAGGCGGTTACGCAGGCCACATAGGTGGCACTGGTGATAAGCGTTTTAAACAACATAGGGCGTCCTCTGGATTAATAAAGCGTCTGAACACCACATTAGTGAGAGAGTATGACAGCGATATTATGTTTCGTGCTTGTTGTGTGAGCGATATTTGTTATTTGTGCATGGTGAGTTGGCTTTTTCTCTATTTTTTGCTTGATAATTTTGTTTGGTCGATGGTTTTAGTTGCATTGCATCAGGTAGGTGCATGGGATTTTGTTGCTAACCAAAATTGCACATTCGGTTAAATATTTGACGAGTTTTAAAGCTGTTTTAAGAGTTATATGGATAGACTTCAAATCAGTTGTGGCGCGCCTCAGAGCGATTTTTTGTATATAAAATAATCTATTAGGCATGGTTCATGCAGTAAAGATCTTGTTAAATCATTACTTGAAACTTTCATTTAAATGATCGATCTTAATATGGAAATTAGAACTCTAATTAATATTGCTTACAATTTTGGCGAGAAGAGGGAAAGTTTTGGATTCCAATAATGACTCAGGTTTTGTTGTTTTTGACCAAGTTCAGAAAAGCTATGACGGCGTAACGCTTGTTGTTAAAAACTTAAATCTTTCGATTGCCAAAGGCGAATTTGTCACCATGTTGGGCCCCTCGGGCTCTGGTAAAACTACCTGTCTAATGATGTTGGCAGGATTCGAAACTGCTACCCATGGGGACATCTTGCTCGATGGCCGTCCGATCAACAACATTCCGCCCCATAAGCGTGGTATCGGAATGGTGTTTCAAAACTACGCTTTGTTCCCACACATGACCGTGGCAGAAAACTTGGCGTTTCCCCTACAGGTTCGCAACATCGGTAAATCCGAACAACAAGAGAAAGTTCGCCGCGCGCTGGACATGGTGCAGATGAGTAAGTTTGCTAATCGTCGCCCAGTGCAGTTATCCGGTGGCCAGCAGCAGCGTATCGCCTTGGCCCGTGCCTTGGTGTTTGAGCCAGAGCTGGTGTTAATGGACGAACCCCTTGGCGCCTTGGATAAGCAGCTTCGTGAACACATGCAGCTGGAGATCAAACGCTTGCACGAACGCTTAGGCATCTCCGTTGTGTACGTTACCCACGACCAATCGGAAGCTCTGACTATGTCGGACCGTGTGGCGGTGTTTAACGACGGCGTGATTAAGCAGTTAGCACCACCTGAAGAGCTTTACGATAAACCCGACAATGCCTTTGTGGCTCAGTTTATCGGTGAAAACAACCGCCTAGTGGGTAAGGTTGAAGCGACTGACGGTGATTACGCTAGCGTGCGTCTTGCGTCCGGCGAGGTATGCCAAGCTCTGGCGGTGAACTGCCCAGAAGTTGGCGGTGAAACCACCCTTTCTATTCGTCCAGAACGTGTCCTAATCGGTGACAAAGCGCAATCAAACACTGTGACAGCCACGGTACTGGAACAAATCTATCTCGGCGACCATGTGCGTTGTCGCATGTCTGTCCACGGCGATGATGAGTTTATCGTGAAGGTGCCTAATGCTCCGGGCAACAGCCCTCTACAAGTGGGTCAAACGGCTCAAATTGGCTGGGCACCGGAAGATTGTCGAGCACTGGATATGGATACGGCTGGCTAGTCAGCCACACACAATTTGAATGAGGTGTTTCCGTCGTCCCCGTCGAGGAAACACTGCACTGAACTCGGGGTGAACTACGGAGAGATAAGTAATGAAGATAGCAACGAAACTGCTCCTAACGGGCGTTAGTGCCTCAGTATCATTAACCGTAGCGGCCAAGGATTTGACGGTCGTGTCATGGGGTGGCGCATATTCCAATTCACAGCTGAAGGCCTACAGCGAGCCTTACATGGCAATGAACCCAGACGTGAACATCATCAACGACGAAAGCTCCAACGAAGCGGTGGCCAAATTACGTGCCATGAACGAAGCGGGTAATGTTACTTGGGACGTAGTTGACGTGGTCGCATCCGACGCCATGCGTCTGTGTGATGAAGGCTTGGCCATGGAAATCGACCATGACGAAATGCTAGCGCCAGGGGTTGATGGTTCCTCCCCTGAAGACGACTTTGGCGACTTGATTGTCTCTGAATGTTTCATTCCTCAAATCGTATATTCTACGACCTTTGGTTACCGTACAGACATGGTAGGCGATACACCTCCAACCAGTGTGTGTGATGTGTTCGACACAGTGAAATACCCAGGTAAACGTGCTCTCGAAAAACGTCCAATCAACAACATGGAGTGGGCGTTAATGTGTGATGGCGTTGCCAAAGATGAGGTCTATGACGTACTTGAAACCCCAGAAGGTCAAGAGCGTGCCCTAGCGAAACTAGACACCATCAAAGACGATGTGATCTGGTGGTCTGCTGGTGCGGATACGCCACAGTTACTGGCCGACGGTGAAGTGGTTATGGGTTCTACTTACAACGGTCGTCTGTTCTCTTTGATCGTAGAGAAAGAGCAGCCAGTGGCCATGCTATGGGACGCACAGGTATTTGACCTTGATGGTTGGATTATCCCAGCCGGTCTTCCAGAAGATCGCCTAGAAGCTGCATTGGACTACGTTTACTTTGCGACGGATTCTCAGCGTCTAGCGGATCAAGCGAAATACATTTCCTACGGTCCTGCGCGTGAATCCTCTGCGCCATTGGTGGGTAAGCATGCGGAGCTAGGTATCGACATGGCACCACACATGCCTACAGATCCTAAAAACGCCACCAACACCTTCTTGTACAACTATGAGTTTTGGGCGGACTATCGTGATGACATCGATGCGAAGTTCCAAGCTTGGTTGGCACGCTAATCGTTCGCACTAAGGCGAATCCTCACTCACTCTCCTAATGAGGAGAGTGAGTCTCACCCTGATACGACTGATGGCCTATGAGTGAAAAAGTTTCAAATCAGCCACTGCTCGCAGCAGATGGCACCCCGTTAAAGAGCAGCCTTAATCGCGCATTGCGGATGCAGAAATTAAGAGCCTTGATGCTCATTGCTCCGCTGCTGATCTTTGTACTGATTACCTTTATTTTCCCGATCTACGACATGCTGTTTAGGTCCGTGGAAAATGACATCGTCTCAAACACCTTGCCGCGCACGGTTGTGCAGCTCGAAAACTGGTCTGAGGACAGTGGCGAAGCCCCCGGCGAAGATGTTTTTGCAGCCTTTTACACCGACTTATATTTGGCATCAGAGTATAAAACTCACACTCGTTTAGGCTCCCGCCTAAACTACCAACAAACGGGCATTTCATCCCTTTTTCGTAAGACGGGCCGCCGTGTCCAGCGCTTCGATACGGATGTCTATACCGACCAATTTGAAGCCTTGAACCCACAATGGGCATCTCCCACGTTCTGGGCGAGCTTTATGGACAATGAGCGGGTGCAGCAATTGCTGCCAGAAACCGCTTCCAGCTATGCAGGCTGGCGTGAATTTATCATCAGCGAAGAAGACGACCCTAATCAGGAAACCCCAGAAGATTTCGTTTACACCTCCTTGTATCGCGATCTGATGAAACTGTCTGAGCGCGGTGCCTCCGTGCGTAATGCAGACATTCGCAATGGGATGAATGCCGTGGGCAGCTTTGAAAGCGTGAGCCTCAAAGAGCAGTTCATCGATGCGGATGAGGATTGGGCTGACCCTCAGTATTGGGCGACGATCAAACTTTATTCTGGGGAGTACACTTCGGGTTACTTCTTAAATGCCGTGGACATGGAACAAACCACAGACGGTGCGGAGCTTAAGCCGGAGAACGAACGTATCTACGGTACCTTGTTTGCACGCACTATTTACATGTCCTTGTTTATCATGGGTTGTACCATCCTCTTGGGCTACCCGGTGGCATTCCTATTGGCAAACATCTCCCGTAGATCTGCTAACTTATTGTTAATACTTGTGTTGTTGCCGTTTTGGACATCCTTGCTGGTACGTACTTCCGCTTGGAAGGTGCTGTTGCAGCAACAGGGGGTTATCAACGACATCCTAGTGTGGAGTGGTCTAATTGATGAAGCAGGGCGGTTAATCATGATCAATAACCAGCTGGGTACCATCATTGCCATGACCCATATCTTGCTGCCTTTCATGATTTTACCCTTGTACTCCGTGATGCAAACCATACCGCCGAGCTATGTGCGTGCGGCAAAATCTCTGGGAGCCAATGACTGGACTGCCTTTAGACGGGTGTATTTCCCTCAGTCTATTCCGGGTATCGGTGCGGGTTCGATCTTGGTGTTTATCATGTCTATTGGTTACTACATCACGCCAGAAATCGTAGGTGGTACTCAAGGCGTGTTCATTTCGAACCGAATCGCTTACCACATCTCCAGCTCCTTGAACTGGGGCTTGGCATCCGCCTTGGGGGCAATCTTGCTCGCGGTGGTGCTGATTCTCTATTGGCTATACGACAGATTTGTCGGCATTGATAACATGAAACTGGGGTAGCTTATGATCCATTTACCGAACTACGCCACGCCGCTACAAAAGTTTTGGTTCTATGCCTTTCGAGTGATTTGTGGGCTGGTATTCTTCTTTTTGATTGCGCCGATTGTGGTGATTATTCCGCTGTCGTTTAACGCCGAGGACTTCTTTACTTTCACTAAGGAAATGATTGCTTTGGACCCGGCGGGGTATTCTTTGAAGCACTATGAGGACTTCTTTACTAACTCCGACTGGACTGGAGCGCTGTATAACTCGGTACGCATTGCACCGGTGGCAACCTTGCTGTCTGTAGGGCTTGGTACTTTGGCGGCCATTGGCTTAAGCCAATCCCATGTGCCGTTTAAGCGAGCCATCATGGCGATTCTGATTTCGCCGATGATTGTGCCATTGGTTATCTCTGCTGCGGGTATGTACTTCTTTTATAGCCGTATCGGATTACAAGGTACCTATTGGGGGGTTGTGCTTGCCCATGCGGTGTTGGGTATTCCGTTTGTGATCATTACCGTCACAGCCACCTTGGTGGGATTTGATCGCTCTTTAACACGGGCTGCGGCTAATTTGGGGGCGAACCCTGTTACCACCTTTTTCCGTATTCAAATGCCATTGATATTGCCGGGGATCATTTCCGGGGGCTTATTTGCCTTCATTACCTCATTTGATGAGGTGGTTGTGGTGCTGTTTGTCGGCTCCGCGAGTCAAAAGACCTTACCATGGCAGATGTTTACAGGACTGCGTGAGCAAATCAGTCCGACTATTTTGGCGGTGGCATCCATCATGGTGCTCTTGTCTATCTTGCTACTGGCTTTGGTCGAAATACTTCGCCGTCGTTCGGAGCGCATCCGAGGCATGTCGCCGGGCTAGTCTAGGAACGCACCTATGAATAAAAAAGGGCCGCAGTTTGCGGCCCTTTTTTGGTTAATTAGCCAAAGCGCTTTGCACCTGCCACACAGACAACGGCCATTTCAGGTGCTTGAGCAGGCTCTAGATCGCTTAACTCCTCACCTAGACGCCGCGGGTGACAATCAATAACGCAAAAAGCTCGGCTCCGCTTCCATAATCGCAAAGGTCAGCATCACTGGTATCGTCTGCAGCGACCTTAGCCCGGGAAGAGTGAACGTGTGAGCTCTGCGGCAGAAACAGGGCGGCAACCACTGACATTCTGTCCGGCCCACAATGGCGAAAAGTCACCTGAGCCTAGGCTCTCAGCTTGCTTACGAAGTGGGGCAAGCGCAGGGGTGGACAATGGAAAGGGGGGCGCGTCTTGGCTGATTGGCCCAAGCTCGTCCATGACTCTATTAATAATTCCCCGTGCCGCACCACCACTGAAGATATTGGTTAATGCCGTATATTTTGCCTGCTCTGATTGTAAAGCGGCCCGGTGAATGTCTGTTGTGTTGGCTTCGTCACACAGTAAATACCCTGTGCCGATTTGAGCACCGGAGGCTCCCAAGGCCAGTGCTGCGGCGACACCCTGAGCATCGGCAATCCCACCGGCCGCGATCACTGGAACAGAAACGGCTCTGGCGATCTGTGGCACTAAGGCAAATGTGCCTACTTGTGTGGTGAGGTCTTTTGACAGGAAGAATCCACGATGGCCGCCCGCTTCGATGCCCTGAGCAATAATGGCATCTACGCCTCGCTCTTCGAGCCAAAGGGCCTCTTCAACCGTGGTGGCACTGGAAAGAATTTTACTGCCCCAGCTACGGATGCGTTGCATCAGCGCTGGGGAGGGTAAGCCAAAGTGAAAGCTGACAATGGGCGGTTTAAATGGCTCTAAAACATCCGCCATAGCGTCGCTGAAAGGTGCTCGACTTGCTCCGGTTGGTGCGTCATTTGGGTCAACACCAAGCTCTTGGTAGTAAGGGGCTAAGGTAGTACGCCAGCGAGCTTCAATCTCCGGATCAGGCGTAGGAGGCGTATGGCAGAAGAAATTTACGTTGTAAGGCTTGTCAGTCTTGCTGGTCAAGGCGGTTAACTCGGCCGCTAAGCTTTCGGCGTTTAACATAGCGCAGGGCAGCGATCCTAAACCGCCAGCGTTGGAAACCGCTACGGCCAGTTTATGGTCTTGAACCCCTGCCATGGGTGCTTGAATGATGGGTAGTTCAATACCCAATAAGGTTTGAATAGACACTTAAAATCCCTCTTCTTATTGTTTCGCTGCGTCATTTTTAATGGGCTAGCAGGATTTCTCAAAGATACGCTGGCTCTTATTGGTGATGAATCCCAGCGCCTGGTAAAACTGGTGTGCGTCTGTCCTAAGTTCATTACAGCGAACTCTGACTGTACCATCCACTTGGGTAAGAACTTCCTGCACCAACGCATTGGCAATCCCTTGGCGGCGAACGTTGGGAGCCACCACTAAACCGCCAATTTCATAAAACGACGCTGAGGCCAACCGTTGCGCCCAAAAAGCGTGAATCCAACCCACTAACTCACCGTCTTTTAGGGCAACAAACACCATATCATTGGGGGAATCTAGCAGCTCCTCTAAAGCCTGTTGGGTGTCCGCAAGGGATTGATCACCATAGCCCAAATACTGAGACACCCTATGGATGCCTATCGTATCACTTGGCTCGGCAGCACGGATCAAAAGCGTCATGGAGTCACCTCTATGGGTTAATGATGTTTTGCACAACCGCCTGCTTTCACGACTCTCTGGGTGGAAGCGGGATTGTTCACTAGCTTATCTGCAGGACGAATCGGGCGAGGAACCAAGTTGCCACCACAATTTGGGCAGATATCTTTAAGTACATCGCTTTTGCAAGTGGCGCAAAAAGTACACTCAAAGGTACAAATAAATGCCTCGTTAGAGTCTGGTGGAAGATCTTTATCACAACATTCGCAATTTGGGCGAAGCTCTAACATGGTGGACTCCTTTTAGATAATTTGGGCTAGAACCCGTAGTCGCGTTCTACTTTTGCAATGCGTACCTGATAGCTGTCATACCAACGTTCGCGGCCAGTGCGTTGGGCCTTTAGGTGTTCCGTATTGGCTTTCCATTGCTTAATGGATTCGAGATCCGACCAATAGGATACCGTAATGCCTACTTCTTCGCGGGCGGATTCGACGCCTAAAAAGCCTGACTGCTGTGCGGCGAGCTCAACCATCTTAACAGCCATTTCTCCGTAACCATCATCCCCTTGGGTGCGCAGGGACGTGAAAATGACTGCGTAATAAGGAGGCTTTGGGGTGTTGGCAAAGAGAGATGATTTTGAGTCGGTTAAATTGGACATGCTTAAGCTTCCTTGTACCAAGCTCTATGATCGAAGCAACTGAATCACTACTGGTTCAGTGGACACTTCCAAGTCACCTAGAGTGTACCACACAGACATTCTTATGCTTAGAGTGGTGATCTCTTGCGCAAATGAATAGCTTCTAGTTCATGTTAAGTTGTAAAAGACTATTTTATCAGCTAGCCTGTATTCACTTGGATACGGATGTTGACCATGTATAGCATTAAACTCACGGAAGAATTTGATGTTTGGCTCAGTGGCTTAAAAGACAATGTGGCCCGATTACGACTTGCTCGACGTTTGGAGAAAGCGTCTCGTGGAGCGTTGGGAGATGTGAAGACTGTCGGTGCAGGCGTATTTGAGATGCGAGAGCATTTTGGTCCAGGTTGACGTATGTATTACGTTCAGCAAGGCGACACCTTGATCATCATGCTTGCAGGTGGTGATAAGTCTTCCCAGAGTCGAGATATAACAAGAGCTAAGCAAATTGCGAACAATTTAAAGGAGGTGCGATTATGAGCAGTCCAGTATTGAAAAACTTTGATATGGCTGAGCAACTGCGTGATGACGCGGATATCGCAGCATACTTATCGATGGTGTTAGACGAAGGCGATACCGAAGAATTAATTGCGGCAATTGGTCATATTGCCAAAGCGAGAGGTATGACCCAGATTGCGAAGGAAAGCGGTCTTGGACGAGAAAGCTTATATAAGGCATTGCGCTCAGGTTCGCGACCCCAATTCGACACGATTTTGAAAGTGTTAAAAGCGCTCGGATTAGAGCTAAAAATTGTTGGTTAACATGACCTTATCCCCGCCAGCTTCAGGGTGAGCAGGGACAAGTCGAAACAATGGCGCTTACAGCACAGTGCCTTCTGGCAAAGTAACAAAGATCGAATGGCGGATTTCGTTATTCAGCGCCTTGGAGCAGTGGCCTTCTCCTTCCGTATCTTCTAGCAACAGCACGTCACCGCCCGCGAACTGACGGGTCTCACCAGAGGAAACGGTGAATTCACAGTGGCCTTTTAAAATGAACAATACTTGCCGCTGTGGCGCGGGGTGCCATTTAAAATCGTAGTCCCCAGGGGTTTCTCGGAAAATCATATCCCCTGCGGCGAAGCGTTCAGACAGCATGCCAATGGGGCCACCATCACGTACGGGAATAGTCACCTCGCCAAAGTGGCTTTTGCCCTGATCGTCGTTATAAATGCGTGTAAATTGCATGGTAAATTCCTGTAAGTTATTTAAGGGGGCAGATCCCTTAAGCGTCTTATGGTATCGCCTTCGCACTGCTCTCTTTAAAGGGATCTGACCCCTTTTCAGCTGGTTTTAAATTCGCTACTTCAAGTTCTGTAACGTGTGGCTTAGCACAGCTAAGGTGACGGCCACGTCTGAGGTCTCAATCGCTTCCGCTGGATGATGGCTAATACCTTTGTCACAGCGCATAAACAGCATGGCTACGGGGCAAATGTCCGCGATGGCCATGGCGTCATGTCCCGCTCCAGAAAACAGCGTATGAGACGTGATGCCTTGGGCTTCAATGGCTTGGCGTAAGCTGGCTTGCATCCCTTGGTCGCAATGGACGGCATTGGCAGCATGGGTAGGTTCGCGTTTTAACGTCACCTTACGACGCTCGGCAATGTCAGCAAATTGAGCCAAAATATCGGTCAATGCCACGTCTCGACGGTCATCAAATTCGCTGCGAATGTCTAACGAAAAAGTGGTGGCCCCAGAGATCACATTGACCCCATTTGGACGGTTATTGATTTGACCAACGGTGGCAACCACCCCGTGTTTGATCGCACAGGACTCTACCGCCAAGATCATTTCACTGGTGGCAGCAAGTGCGTCTAAACGCAGTGGCATAGGCACAGTGCCCGCGTGTCCTGCCATACCAGTGACGGAAAATTCAAAACGCTTGGCCCCAGCTATGGCGCTGACCACGCCTACTGGTAGATCTAAGTCTTCCAGTACCGGACCTTGCTCAATATGAAGCTCTAGGTAGCCCGCCAGATTATCCGTAGGGATAGCGGCTTCGGGGATGGCGTCAAAGGACAGTCCAAAGTCTTGTAGGGCTTGGGCAAGGCTGATGCCATTTTCGTCTTCTAGGTCAGCCCAGCTGCTTGGCCATTGGCCTGTGAGGGCGCGGCTGCCTAACAGGGTCGAGCGAAAGCGAGTGCCTTCTTCGTCACCAAAACCCACCACATCCAAGTGAAATGGCAAACGAACCTTGGCGGCTTGCAGGGCCGCAATCAAGGTCACCGGAGCCACCACACCTAACATGCCGTCGTATTTGCCACCGTTAGGGACGGTGTCTAAATGACTGCCCATGATAAAGCGCGGGGCGTCGGGGGTGCTGGCTTCCCAGCGTCCCCAGAGGTTGCCTGCCTGGTCTTGCCAAGTGCTCATGCCCGCCTCTTTCATCCAGTCTCCCACTAAGGCATTGGCCTGCTGGTGTTCTGGTGTCAGGTAGCGACGGTCAAGGTGTTCGCTGGATTGGCTAATTTTGCCTAGGGTCTCCAAGCGATCCATCACCTGCTGAGCAAGTTGCTGGAAATCCTTCATAGACTGCCCTTGCCATTGGCCGCGGCGTCAGCATATACAGCCAACGCAGCGTCTACCCCTGCGCCAGCGGGGAGTGAGAAGCCAGCGCGGCGTAACACGGTTTCTAGAGATTGCAGGGTATGCAATACGGCATCTTGGCGAGCATTGTAGCCCATGGTGCCGATGCGCCAGATTTTGCCTTTTAATGGGCCGAAGCTGGTGCCGATTTCGATGTTAAAGATGTTTAGCAGGTCATGACGAATTTGCTCGCCATCCACCATGTCAGGGATGTAAACCCCCACCACGTTAGTCATCTTGTGTTTTAGGTCACCAAATGGCTTCAATCCCATGGCTTGAATGCCTTTAAGCATGGCTGTGCCAGCATTCACGTGGCGTTGTAATACTGCGTCTTGACCTTCCGTTAGCAGGCCCACGGCACATTCCCGAGAGCCAAATAGCATGGTAGCCGCTTCAGTATGGTGGTTAAGACGTTCGTCGCCCCAGTAATCCATGATCATAGCCAAGTCAAAGTAGTTTGAGCGGATACGCTGGCCTTTTGCGTCTTGGTGATGGCTGTCACGAATCCCGGCTTCCACGTGTTGGCGTTTGCGTACCGCCTCAACAAAACGATCACTCATGGAGATAGGGGCGCTGCCAGATGGGCCACCCAGACATTTTTGTAGACCAACGGTCACAGCATCCACTTGCCACGCATCGGTTTCAAATGGGTTGCCACCGATGGACGCTGTGGCATCCGTGTAAAACAACACATCGTGGGCGCGGCAAATGGCGCCTAGTTCTTCCAGAGGCTGCAACATGGTGGTTGACGTATCCCCTTGCACAATGGCCAGCACTTTTGGCTGGACACGCTTAATCGCGTCTTCGATCTGTTGCGGATCAAACACTTCGCCCCAAGGCACTTCAATGGTGTGTACTTCCGCATCGGCACGCTCTGCGATCTCGGTCAGTAGATGGCCGAAGCGACCGAAGACAGGCACCAGTACCTTATCTCCTGGCTCTAAAACCGATACCAAGGCAGCTTCGATGCCTGCACGGGAAGTGCCATCGATCAAGAAGGTCTGTTGGTTTTGAGTTTTGAATACCTGACGGTAAAGCGCCATGGTTTCGTTCATGTAACCCGTCATGGCTGGGTCATATTGACCCACCAACTGAGTGGACATGGCCTGCAATACGCGTGGGTAGCAGTTAATTGGGCCGGGACCCATTAGCAATCTTGGGGGTAAAGACAATGGCTGCATCAGGGGCTCCTAGGCTAAAACTTGGTACAACATACGTACACCTGTGAAGATGAGTACGATGGCGAAGACTTTTTTCAACATGGCCGCATTCAAGCGGTGTGCAAGACCAGCACCCACAGGGGCAAACAAGACAGTTAACGGAATAATGCAGGCTGCACCCACTAGGTTAACTAGACCCACTGTGCCAAAAGGCGAATCAATTGGGGTTTGGCCAACGATCAACATGGTGACCGCGGCAGGCAAAGAAATGATCAAACCCACTGCTGCTGCAGTACCGACTGCACGGTGAGCAGGGTAGTTACAGAACGTCAGTGTTGGGACGGTGAGGGTACCGCCACCGATGCCGACCATAGAGCTGAAGAAGCCAATGCAAGTTGCAATGATGCTTTGGCCCCCTTTGCCTGGCAAAGATTGAAACAAGGCGTCTTTTTTACCCAGCAACATATTGATGGCGGACAGGGTGGCGATCACACCAAATAATAGGGTAAGCCATTGGCCGTCTACTTGAGTTACCACATAGCTACCAATTAACACGCCTAAAAAGATAAACACGCCCCATTGCTTCAGCAGCGCGAAGTCCACGTTGCCTTTAGCGCTGTGCGCGCGAATAGAGCTGATAGAGGTGGGAATAATGGTCGCAAGAGAGGTGGCCGTGGCCACTAACATGGCGGTATCTGCACTGACGCCAAGGCCTTGATACAGGAAGAACAGCACCGGCACGATGACGATGCCGCCTCCTACGCCCAGTAATCCTGCGAGAATACCAGCAATGACGCCTGTGCCCATCATGGCGAGAATCATGGAATAGTTTTCCATTATGAATGACATCTTACGCTTACTCCTAACATTCGGTGTTAATTGACGATTTACGTCTACTGTGTGATTGATTGGGTGTCGCAGGCTATGGCGGCGCCATCGCTGCGAGGGTCTGTGGCCGCTTCGGTTTGGCCATCAGGTTTGAGCACCACCGCGCCAGCGTGCCCCATGAGTTCGTTGCAGGCATCGACGACGACCATGTCGTGGCCTCGCTGAATCAAGGTGTTGCCTGCCAGCTCGGCGAAATCGGCTTCAACCTTGAGGTTATGGCTGACATCCCCCCAAGTGCGACCTAGCAGCCAGCGTCCTTCGCTGATGGCCTTTTCTAGGGGCATCTTATGGTAAACATAGCGACTAAATAGCGCTGCTTGGGTTTGTGGCTGGCCTTCCCCTCCCATGGTGCCGTAGCTGATACGACGGCCATCGGACAGTTCGGCAAAGGCCGGGTTTAATGTATGAAATGGCTTTAAATTGGGCTTAAGTTCTTGCAAATGGCCCGCTTCTAAACTAAAGGATGAACCTCGGTTATTCCAAACAATGCCGGTACTTGGGCTAACAATGCCGCTGCCAAATTCCCAGTACAAGCTCTGAATGTAGCTCACCATGCGTCCTTCTGCGTCACAGGCTCCCATCCAAATGGTATCCCCGTGTTTTGCCGCATGGGGCCAAGGCTGAGCCGTGTTGAGTTGGATCTTCTCAACCATGCTGTCTAGTGAGGCGTCACTTAGTAGGTCTTGTAAATCCAAGGCCAAACGAGCGGTATCCGTGACGTATTCATTACGGGCGATAAAGGCTTGTTTCGTGGCTTCAATCAGCAAGTGGGCCATGTCCACATCACTGCCGTCTCCTAACGCGTGGATACGGTCGTATAGAGCCAAGATGATCAAGGAGGCAATGCCTTGTGTCGGCGCGGGTAAATTGTAAAGGGTGCCGGCTTGGGTGGTGACACTTAATGGCGTTACTTGTTCTGCACGGTAATTATGAAAATCGGCTAATCGAATAGGAGAGCCCGCGGCTTCCAAATCGGCAGCTAACCGCTCGGCAATAGCGCCCTGATAAAAATCGTCTAATCCCACCTCTGCGAGGTGTTTTAAGGTCTCAGCAAGGGTGGTTAACGACAGTGTTTTGCCTGCAGTTAAGGTCTGATTATCATCTAAAAACTGAGAAAAACCCGGCAACATCGCTAAATCTGCATGAACTTTGTTGCTTGCCGCTTGTAAGCTTTCGGTGATCTGGATGCCTGACTCAGCGTGGTTAATGGCGTTGCTCAATAGACTGCTAAGTGACTTAGGTGTTTGCCAAAAAGCACTGATGTCCAACGCCTTTTGCCAACCTGCCACGGCACCTGCCATGGTCAATGCTGCTTTGCCGCCACGGGCAGGAATAGAATCTTCCCCTTGGTAAAAATCGAGAGTGGCCAACTGTGCAGCCTTACCTGATGCATCGATGCCAATAGGGGCTTTACCCGGCTCGCTAATCAGCCAAAAGCCATCGCCACCAAGGCCATTCATATGGGGGTATACCACAGCAATGGTGGCCGCAGCCGCAACCATGGCTTCAATAGCGGTGCCACCTTGTTCGAGAATGGCTTGTCCAGCTTTAGTGGCTTCGTGGTGGGGCGCGGTAAAAGCGATATGAGCCATGGGTTACTCCATTAACGATTTAGCAAAAGCGATTAACGACAAATCACTGCCCCGTGGGCCGATGAGGGACACGCCACAGGGAGCGCCTTCTATCTCGCAAACAGGAAGGTGCAGTTGTGGGTAACCACATAAGCCAGCGATGGCGGTCAGTTCTAGTAACTGGTTGCGATAGTCGGCCAGCTCAGCGTCTGCCATGGTTAACTCCGGAGCGCGCCCCGGTGTTGTTGGCAGGATTAAAATACTGTCTTGGATCGCCTCATCCATCCACGCGCGAAAGGCGGCTTGCTGGGTTTTGGCTTGTTCAACATCACTGGCCGTTAGGGTCTTGGTCCATTCAAATCGGCTGGCAATGTCAGGGGCAAAGTCTGGATCATGTTGGATGATCCAAGCACCGTGGGTTTGCCAAATCTCAGCCCCTTGTAGGGTGCGGAAGGTGGCGCCTGTTTGCCAATGTATTGGATCAATTTCCAAGGAGCCGTCTAAGGTCAGTTTACCCGCTTGTTGCCAATCGTTTAGCTGCTGTGCAAGCTCGACCTTGTGCTCTACTTGGTTCATTAAGGTGTTTGCAATCAACACCTTAGATAACTTTGGTTGCTGATTAGGTAGCAGTGACTGGGCCACTTTTTCAAGACTTGGCAGGGTGCGGGTCATAAAACCAACGGTGTCGAACGATGGTGCCAAAGCGACCATATTGTCCGCAGGGATGGCCCCATGAGTAGGGCGTAAACCGTATAAGCCGTTATAGCTGGACGGCACACGAATAGAGCCACCAGTGTCGGTACCAAGACCAATGTCTGCTAAATCTTGGGACACAGCCACCGCTGAACCTGATGACGACCCACCTGGGAGGCGGTTAGGGGTCACCGGGTTTTGCGGTGTTCCGTAATGAATGTTTTGTCCGTTAAGGCTATAAGCCAGTTCATCAGTAATGGTTTTGCCCACGAAGGTGGCACCATCGGCGATGAGTTTGCTAACACAGGAAGCGGTGTGTGTTGGTGTTGCATGAGTCGCAAGCCAAGTTGGGTTGCCCGCTGTAGTGGGCAAGCCTGCCATATGAAACAAGTCTTTCACCGCTAAACGAAAACTTTGCAGAGGCTGCGACTGAACCTCAGCACCTGCGGGGGCTGAATAAGCGGTCGGCAAACGCAAAAAAGGATGTTGAACGAGTGAATGTTTCATGGATGCTCCTGTGTATTTTTTTATGAAACAATTGTTTCGTGATCTTGTCAACTGAAACAAGCGGCTAGTCGTTTTTTGTTAGCGTTGCCAAAATTCCGCTGGAAAATCCCCTAAACGAAAGCCTGCAATCTTGTGAACTTCCTTCAGCGCCCGATCAAACTCTGTGTCACGGTCGTTTGGAACTCGTTCTTTGAAACCTGCCAAGATTTGTTCTTTGGTGGCGCCTTTCACGGCCATGATGAAGGGAAAACCAAACTTGCTCCGGTAGGTGTTGTTGAGTTCGGTGAAGGTGGCCAGTTCATCAGGGGAGCATTGGTCTAGCCCGGCACCCGCCTGTTCACTGGTGCTGGCGTGAGTCAGCTCACCCGCTAAAGCGGCCTTGCCTGCTAAGTCTGGGTGGGCACATAGTAAAGCCAGTTTGCGCTCATGGTCTGCTTGGTCCACCAAGGCCTGCATGGCGTCTCGCACTGCATCGTGAAGGGGAAGCGAGCTGGATGCTAGGGCGTTACGTTGTTCGAACACGCCTTCAGCAACCCATTCGGAGTGCTCATAGATGTCTTTTAAGGCATTGATAAAGCTGGCTTTATCTAGGGAAAGAAGTGACCCATTGGTGGTCGTCATGGTTGGTTTCCTTGTGTAATGGCCATCATGAATGGCATGTTTTTTGTTTTGGCACTGTTCACTTTTGCGTTGGGAAAGCGCTTAATTTTAAGATCTTCGCCCACCCGTTCACTTTAAAATGTTAGGAATCAGCATGGGAAATTTAACAACACATATTCTAGATACTACCTGTGGCCTTGCGGCGCCAGGGGTGCACATTCGATTGTCACGAGTGAATGGGGATGGTACTCGTACAGAGTTACATACAACCCTCTCAAATGAGGACGGTCGCTGTGATGCCCCTTTGCTAAGCGGTGAATCGTTTGTTTCAGGACAATACGAACTAGAGTTCGCTATTGGCGATTATTTCGCTGCAAAGGACGTTCCCATGTCTGAGCCACGCTTCTTAGATGTGGTCGTGCTGCGCTTCGGTATTGCCGATGAAGACAGTCATTACCACGTGCCATTACTTGTGACGCCTTATTCCTACAGCACTTACCGCGGTAGCTAGTTATTGCATTGTCTTTGTGCGCCTCGCTCCATGGTGGTGCAATGGCGCGGTTGGTTTGACCTTGAATCAGATGTTTCAGATTTCGCCGCAAACCCTTTGAAATTATTGTTTCATAAAAAATAATGCGGAAACAATCGTTTTAGGTATGAATCTTGCCCTAGCAGAAGAATAGATTTGTTTTGCATTGAAGAGGAAAACCATGAAAGCAATCATCATTGGCGCAGGTATTGGCGGCATGTCGGCAGCCGTCGCGTTGAAACAAAAAGGCATTGAGTGTGAGATCTTTGAAGCAGTCAAAGAGATGAAGCCTGTCGGTGCAGCGATTTCGATTTGGTCCAATGGTGTCAAATGCATGAACCATCTAGGGATGGGGAAAATCATGGATGACTTGGGTGGGCCGATGCGCAAGATGGCCTATAACGAAGGTTTGTCCGGTGCCACCATGACCCAATTTAGTTTGGCTCCCTTGGTGGAAGAGGTTGGCGAGCGTCCGTGTCCGGTTGCTCGAGCGGATCTTCAAGCACAGATGATCGATTGGTGGGGACGTGACAAGGTCAACTTTGGTAAGCGCCTTGAATCCGTCTCCCAAGACAAAGAAGGTGTCACCGCCACCTTTACCGATGGCTCCACCGCTTCCGCTGACTTTATGATCGCCGCAGATGGCGCTCACTCGATTGCCCGCGAATACGTCTTGGGTGAGAAGGTTGAACGACGCTACGCAGGCTATGTGAATTGGAATGGCTTGGTAGAGGTCGATGATGCCATTGCCCCTGCCGACCAGTGGACTATGTTTGTGGCCGATGGCAAACGCGTTTCAGTAATGCCGATTGCAGACAACCGCTTTTACTTCTTCTTTGATGTGCCTCTGCCTCTTGGGCTTGAGCAAGATCGATCCACGGTGAAGGCTGACCTAAAAGGCTATTTTGATGGTTGGGCGCAACCCGTACAGACATTAATCGATGCTATTAACCCAGATACCACCAACCGCATTGAGATCCACGATGTTGAGCCGTTCCGCCCATTGGTGAAAGGTAAGGTGGCTTTATTAGGGGATGCGGGACACAGCACTACGCCAGACATTGGCCAAGGTGGTTGTGCGGCCATGGAGGATTCTGTGGTACTGGGGCAGTGCTTTGCCGAGACACAAGACATTGAAATGGCCTTGGCCCAGTACAACGATGCGCGAGTAGAGCGTGTTAAGGATTTAGTACTCAAGGCCCGTGTTCGCTGTGACGTGACCCATGGCTTCAACCCGGAAGTCACTCAGGCATGGTACGACGAACTGCGGGAAGAGACAGGTACTGGCATTATGCAGGGACTGTCGAAAACCATATTAGGTGGGCCCTTAGGCTAACCTATGACCGTTTGACATAATGATTTGGGGCTTCGGCCCCTTTTTTTGGCCAATACAAAATTGTAGGAGCTGATTGCATCAGCGACGAGGTCAGCATCCCAGATGCCAGGCAGAAGTGTCCTCAAGAACTGGCTCTTCTGTAGGTCGTGATTCATCGCGACAACGCCCCAGCAACCTCTGCGACAAACAGAAATGGCCGAGATTGAACCCCAGTTCTAGTTTGGTGCACTGAAACAAGTGTTTCGCTCCCAGTTGGAACGAGTGTTTCTTGTGTTGCTTCCGTTCTTCCTTCCTGTCGATCAATAAAACCATTTAAATCATAGGGTTAAATTCATTTTTAAGCTTGGTGTAAAGCTGGAACGATTGTTGCTTAATGGTAAATATATGAAACGATAGTCTCACAACCCTGTACTTACCATTGGAGAGTTGAATATGAAAGCAGCACTGAAGGTCTCACTACTGGCTACTATGATGGCGAGCTCCGCAGCGATGGCGGCGGATAAGGTGACATTCCAGTTAGATTGGTTGCCAGGTGGTGATAAAGCGCCTGTTTATGTGGGTATTCAACAGGGGTTCTTTGCAGAACAAGACTTAGAAGTCTCCATCGCCAGTGGTCGTGGCTCTACCGACGCTTTGACTAAGATGGCTACGGGTCAGTCCGATGTGGGCAGTTCAGATATTGGTGCTTTGATGGCAGCAAAAGCTCAGGACGGCATCCCGGTCGTTGCTGTGTTCCCGTATTTCACCCAAGCTCCCCATGCTTTCTTTGCTTTGAAAAGTTCAGGCATTGACTCGATCGAAGATCTAAAAGGTAAAAAAGTCGCCACGTCACCCTTCACGTCTTCAAATGCGTTTTTACCTTTAGTGCTAAAGGAAAACGGTTTATCAGAGGATGATATCCAGCTTGTGAAAACCGATCCAGGTGCCCTAGGCCCAATGATGATCACAGGTAACACAGATGCCATCATCGCCTGGGTCACCAACACCGCTTTGTTCACT
This sequence comes from Marinomonas vaga, assembly GCF_055388305.1. Lineage (NCBI taxonomy): Bacteria > Pseudomonadati > Pseudomonadota > Gammaproteobacteria > Oceanospirillales > Oceanospirillaceae > Marinomonas > Marinomonas vaga. The sequence continues at coordinate 939,699 of NZ_AP043903.1, read as the reverse complement.
ACCCAAGCCGCGGAAGCGGGCAAAGAAATTGTAGAAATGCCTTGGTCGAGCGCGGGCTTGTCTTTGTACAGCTCGTCTTTGTTGGCGTCTGAGCGCTTCTTAAGCGAGCGTCCTGACGTGGCAAAACGTTTTGTGAAGGCTTTTGCTAAGTCCCTTGAGTTTACTTACGCCAATCCAGCTCAAGCCGGTGCAGACATTCACGCCATGGTGCCAGAAGTGGACGCGGACATTGCGGCAGCTCAGATCGAGAGCATCACTAACCTTGTTTATAACGATGTCACAGAAGCCGATGGTTTTGGCGTCTTCACCCCAGAGCGTATTCAACAAACTTGGACATACGTGTCAGAAGCGAACGGTTTGAGCGAGGATGCCCTAGATCCTCAAACAGCTGTCAACATGAGCTTCATGCCGGAGTAATGGTAATGGAAAGTAGTAAACAAGCAGCCTATGTGAGCATGAAGGGAGTGGGTCATCGCTATGACCCGCGTCCAGAAGCACCAATGGCTGTGCAAGATATTGATTTAGACATTCACCGTCACGAGTTCGTGGCGGTGGTGGGCCCTTCTGGCTGCGGCAAGTCTACCTTGTTGCGCATGGTGTCAGGCTTATTGATCCCCTCCCATGGGGAAGTGTCGGTGTTTAATCGCCAAGTGACTGAGCCCCGTGATGACGTGGGCATTGTGTTTCAAAAGGCAAACTTATTGCCTTGGCTGACGGTGCGCAAGAATGTGCTGTTTCCGTTGAAGCATAAGTACGGCAGCTACTCTAAGGAAGACGAGAAACGTGCAGAAGAGCTGCTGCAGATGGCGGGATTGACGCAATTTGCAGACAAGATGCCGGATGAACTCTCCGGAGGTATGCAGCAACGGGTGGGGATTGTCCGTGCTTTGTTGTTGAACCCAGATATCTTGCTAATGGATGAGCCCTTCTCTGCGTTGGACGCTTTGACCCGTGAGCAGATTGGTTTTGATTTGCTGAAAATTTGGGAAGAAAACCCCAAAACCGTTTTGTTTATCACCCACTCCATTAGTGAGGCGGTGCTCTTGTCGGACCGTATTTTGGTCATGAGTAAACGTCCCGGTACGGTGCTGGATTTAATTGAAGTGGATTTACCACGACCACGTACGAGTAAGACCATCAACGAACCACGCTTTGTAGAACTGACTGATTTAATTCGAGGGCATATTTATGAGCCAAACGTACCAGCCTAAATCTTGGATTGGCCAGCAGGCGTATCGTTATGCGCCAGTCATGTTCTTTGTGGGTTTGATCGCTTTGTGGGAACTGATTTGTCAGGTGGGTAAGGTGCCTAATTACATTCTGCCTTCCCCTTCGGCGATCATTAAAGCGTTTTTCGATGTGTCCTTTGACCGTTGGTTAGGGCATTTGTGGGCGACCTTGAGGGTTGCGTTAATGGGCTTTGCTTTGTCTATTGCCATCGCGATCCCGTTATCCATTGCCATGATTCGCTCTGAGTTATTGAATCGTACTCTGTATCCATTACTGATCGTGATCCAATCCACCCCAGTTGTGGCGGTGGCCCCTTTGATCATTGTATTGCTGGGTACGGATGATCCGTCTCGGGTGTTGATCACTTGCTTGATCACCTTCTTCCCGCTGGTAGTGTCGGCCACAACGGGTATGTTGGAAACACCACCTGAAATGATTGAGCTGAGCCAGTCTCTGCGTGCTCCTCGCTACCGTGAAACTTGGCAGATCCGTATTCCTTACGCGATCCCCCATATTTTCAGTGGTTTACGTGTTTCCATCACCTTGGCCATTATTGGCGCGGTGGTTGCAGAGTTTGTGGCAGCAGAAGAAGGTTTGGGCTATTTCATCCAGTTTTCCACCTCCTTCTTTAAGATCCCACAAGCCTTTGCAGGTTTGATCTTCTTAGCGGGTATCAGTTTGCTGCTGTTCAAATCAGTGCAGTGGATTCAAGCTTGGTGGTTCCCTTGGAGCTTGCCAAAGAAAAAGCATTAAGCCGTTAAGAAAAGGTTGTTGAACATGTTAAACGCGAAAGACGAAGCCCTGTTACGCCGTAGTTTTGAATTGGCGGACGACGCCAAAAAACAGGGCATTCACCCCTTTGCCGCCATCCTTGTTGATGGCGAAGGCAATGAGTTGATGAGCCAAGTGAATGGCTATTTGCCAGATCTGGATATGACAGGCCACGCAGAGCGTAAGTTAATGACCCGTGCCAGCAAGGCCTACCGTCCAGAGTTCTTGGCAAGCTGTACCATGTATGTGTCGGCGGAACCCTGTGCCATGTGTTCGGGGGCCGCTTATTGGGCGGGGATTGGACGTGTGGTGTATGGCTTGAGCGAAGCTCGATTAAAAATCATCACTGGTAATCACCCAGAAAACCCAACGTTAGATTTGCCTTGCCGTGCGGTATTCGAAGCCGGTCAGCGCAAGGTGGAAGTGGTCGGCCCTTGTCTTGAGGACGAAGCGGCGGCCTTGCAAGAAGGTGTGTGGTAAGCATTCGCTAACCTCACACAGACAATTTAAATCAACGGAGTAGAAGCAGTCAGGCCCTTGGCCAGGTCATTGCTCCAGAATTTTTAGGAGACTCTTATGACTCAATCCTATTCTCTGGAAGAACTGCAACGTGAAACCACCTTTGGTGGCGCGGGCATTGAAGCCGACGACCGCCAAGTGCCCATTATTGATCTGAGTAACTTCGAAGAGCGCCGCGCTGAAATCGCCGATGAACTGTGGCAAGCCGCCACTGAAATTGGCTTTTTTCAGTTGAAAAACCACGGTATTGAACAACCGGAAGTGGACGCTGTTTTTCACGAAGCGGATCGTTTCTTTAAGTTATCTGATGCCGTAAAAGGCCAATACCCACGTCCAAAAGGTGTGAATGCTGGCTGGGAAACCCGCAGCCAAATTCGCCCTTCAACGGGCACCGCGGATCAAAAAGAATCCTACCAAATCACCCAATACCACATGGATGGTCTATGGCCAACGGAAGCCGAACTACCGAATTTCCAAGCCAACGTCATGCGCTTTGAGCAGCAATGTTGGGAAGTGGGCATGCAGGTGTTGTCCTGTTTTGCGGACAAGCTTGGTTTTGAGCGTGATTTTTTCACCAAAGCCCATGATCCTAAGCAAGACGATTACCAATCAACCTTGCGCCTGTTGCATTACTACCCAACGGAAGGTGTGACAGAACAAGGGGATATTTGGCGCGCAGGGGCTCACACGGACTTTGACTGTTTGACGCTTTTGTTTCAACACGAAGGCCATGGCGGTTTGCAAGTGTGTCCGGGCAAAGAAGCGGACACTAAACGCTGGACCAGCATTCCGCCCCTACCGGAAGTGATCACTTGCAACATCGGTGACATGCTAATGCGTTGGAGCGACGATCAGCTCAACTCCAACCTGCACCGTGTACGCTTACCACGAGTGGATGAATACTGTGGTAGTCGTTACTCTGTGGCCTTCTTTTGTCAGGCGAATAAGAATCAAATGATCCAAGGCCCTAACCAGCGCTACCAGCCAATTTCTGCTCAGGATTTCTTGAACCAGCGTATTCAAGCAAACTTCACCAAAGCAGACGCTTAAGCGCAACAATGACCTCCTCAAACGGGGAGGTCATCTCTTCATTTTAGGGGTCGAGCAGAGCGCTCCCATGGACGTGATTTGCCAAAGGGATTACTCTTTGTGCTTACCATTTGATTTAGGTTTCCATGCGATGTCTGCTCCGAAGCGCCCGATTAATGTTCACCAGTCTTACCATGCTCACGTTTATTTCGACGAGCAGACCGTTCAATTTGCCACAGATCTATGCCATCAAGCCGGGGAGACGTTTGGTCTTAAGGTGGGCCGTGTTCATGAAAAACTTGTAGGGCCCCACATGCGCTGGAGTTGTCAGATCTTGTTTGGCCATGAGGTGTTTGATGAGTTTTTGAGCTGGTTGGATGCCCATCGAGGGGGCTTAAGTGTTCTGGTACATGGGGACACAGGGGATAATTACGAAGATCACACAACCCATGCCTATTGGCTGGGGGAAGAAGTGGACATCAATCTGAGCCATTTTGAACGAAACAGATGACTCCTTGAACCTGTAAAACAGCCGCTAATAAAGCGGCTGTTGTGTTTCTAAGACAGGGTACAAAACAGGTTAGGGCTCTAGCTCATCCAGCTCTGTGTAAATATTAGAGATGGCCTGAGTGCGGCGTTGAGCATTTTTGCCGATGTGGCGATAGACCCGATTGCACAGCATGGACACCAGACTCATGGGGGCAGCGTAGCTGTCGAATGGGCTGTCATTACCAAGGTGGCAAACCAGTACATGATTCACTTGCTGGTTGTACACCTGTCCTGTCGGGTCGGTAATCAAGATGGTGTTACGGCCTTCCAATGCTTCCACGATCTTTTTGAAAGTGCGAGTCCGGCGGCGGAAGCCAAATAATACGATCACTTCCCCATCTATGATGTCATGTAGGTCCTCTCCTAGGGTTTGTCCCGGTTGCGGCAAAAGGCGAATGGAGGGACGAACCTGCTGTAATTGCTGGCGAAAGTGTAGGGCAATCGGGTAGGCATTACGAAAACCAATCAAGGTCACCCGGCTGGCACCGGCGATTTGTGCACTGATGTCGTTCAAAATCTCCGGGCGTAACCCTTCAAAGGTGCGCGACAGGTTGCTTAGCTCCTCTGCGGTTTGATCAATATTACTACCTTGAGTTAATACGGGGACACCGCTCTCACGAAGTGCCAATTGTGCTTGTTTGGCATCCTGCTGTGACTCAAACCCTAGCTGGCGAAAGAAACGGCTCACCGTCGCTTTGGACGTATTGGTTTTCTCAGCGATTTCCGCTGAGGTTTGGCTCACAATCGCCAGCGGGTGCTGCTGCAAGTAGTTTGCAATGGCACGGGCTGAAGGCGACAGCGAAGGGTAATTTTGTTCAATTAACGAAAGTACATCCTGCTTCACGATGAGTTGATAGCCTTATTAAGTAAGTGAATGGTATATACGGTAATCTAAAGCGGGTTTTGTGCCAACTGAGATTATTTCTCATGGCACTTTTGTTTCATCATTCCACGAAGCAGTATTACTTTGACCGACACCTATTCACAGCCTACACAGCAATTGCTAAATGAGCTAAAGCCCATTAGCGAGCAGATGAAGCAAGAATGGGTGCGTAAAGACCCCAAACTATTTTACAGGGTTATCAAGAGGCTCAGAGAGCCCCTTGAAATGTCACTTCCACCCGTAATCCTGGATGATTGTCTGACAGGGTGACCTTGCCCCCATGGAAACGAGCAATGGCTTGTACTAGGGGCAAACCAAGGCCATAGCCAGGGCTGGTACGGCTAGACTCCATGCGGTACAAGCGCTGGAACACCTTGTCTCGATAGGCTTCGGGAATCCCGGGGCCATTATCTGCCACAATGAAGCCGGTAGGGGTCACCTCTAGTTGTATTTGAGCGCCTTCTCCAGCGTACTTCACTGCATTTTCAAGGGTGTTAAAAAGCGCTCGGAACACTAGGGTTCTATCCCCTTTTAATGAGGTGCTGCTGAAACTTGCTTGAGTCAAAGTCAGGGTTTGCTGCTGAGCTTGGAGCAAGGGCTGAATCAGGTCCACCGCGTCGCTGGTAATGTCTTCCATATCCAAGTTTACAAGGGCCTTGTTCGCTTGTTTGTGCTCTAGGCGGCTAAGCTCCAACATGGAACTAAAGGTCGTTAGAATGTTGTCTAACTCTTCCAGCATGGTGTGAAGGGTGTGTTCGGATACTGGGTGTTTAGAATGCTCAATCAGGCTGCTTTCTAGCATCAAACGTAAACGCCCTAATGGGGTCCGCAAGTCATGGGCAATGGCATCCGTCACCCCAGAGACCGCTTGGAAGGAATGTTCCACTTGGTTCAGCATGCGGTTGATGTTTTGGGCCAACAAGTCGAATTCGTCGTCCCGTTCACTGGTGGGCATCCGCGCACCGAGATCCCCTCGCTGCACCTCTCCTGCAATCTGGTTAAAGCCTTTAATACGTGTCAGCAGCTGACGGGAAATATAGCGCCCAGAAAACAGCCCTAAGAAGATGGTTAAGATCAAGGCCACGACGCTGGCATGCATAAAGCGTGTTTGTAAAAAGTGCAGGGTACCATTGTCCGTAGCCACCAACATGATGCCTTGGCCGACTCGAGCGACACAACCAGAGAACACTCGCAGATCGTCCTCTCCTGTTTCCACTAAAAAGGTACTCTGTCGCGGGCAGCGAGATAAGCGAGAAGGAATACTACTTAAAATGCCAAGGGAGTAATCAGGGCTTTGAAACGCCAAAATTGGATTGGCCCTTTGTTGGGTCTGTACGGTTAATTGGCGTAAGAATTCCTCGGAAGACAGCTCTCGACTGAGAAGGTTTTGCTGCTGAATGGTGAGCCTAAGCTGATGCGCTTGGTTGCGGCTGATTTCACCCACGCTCAGTTGATAGAGCACAAACAACAAGCAGCTGATTAAGATCAGCAGCAAGGAGGTGAATAAAAAGGTAAAGCGCCAGGCGAAACTAGAGAATCGTTTTATCAACCAAGCGGTAGCCGACGCCACGTATGGTTTCAATAATCGTCGGAAGATCATCAGCTTCTACCTTTTTACGTAAGCGTGCCACATGCACGTCAATCACATTTGTTTGTGGGTCAAAGTCATAGTTCCAAACGGCTTCAAACAGTAGCGTGCGCGTGACTACCTGTCCTGGATGTTCCATAAGGTACTGTAATATTTGGAATTCTTTAGGCTGCAAGGGGATGTTTTGGCCAGCCCTTGTTACTTCACGGGTGAGAAGATTCATAGTGAGATCGCCGCTTTGTAATTGAGACGTTGGAGCGGCGCTGGGTGCAGAATGACGCTTTAGGAGGATCTCAACCCGAGCCAACAATTCCGAGAAGGAAAAGGGCTTAACAAGGTAATCATCTCCGCCTTTGCGCAGACCTTTAACCCGTTCGTCTACGGAATCTAAGGCGCTCAGGATTAATACTGGCAGCTCTTTGTTTGCGGCACGAAGGGTGCCAAGCACCGTTAGTCCATCCAGCTTAGGCAGCATGCGATCTAATATGATCAGTTGATAGTCTATCTCAAGGGCTTGAAACAGGGCTTCCTGACCATCGCTGGCAACATCCACTTGATAGCCTTGTTCTGTGAGGCCTTTCTTTAAAAAGCTTTGAGTGACTTGATCGTCTTCAACTACAAGAATACGCACTGTGTTCTCTCATATGACTAAAGCCGTTGCTTAGGGCAACGGCTTTGCAAAGGTTAGACCCAAGTGTCGCTTAGCGACGCATTGATGGCACTTGCTCACCGGATAGGGCATCGATTAGCAAACGACGCTCTTTACCTGGACCCATGTATTCTACCTTGTAAAAGGTGAGGCCGCGCTTGTTTTCTAGCTCAATGGATTCAATGTAAGCATCTGAGTGATTGCGGGCAATTTCTAGGGCTTTGTCCATGGAAATGGCGCTTTCTGCTTGTACGGCTTTTACTGCCGCCGCGTCATCGTCATCCAATTTGCTGAAACCCAATACATTCAAAGAACGTTTGTTGTACTCGGTTTCTTGCTTGCCACGTAGGGTGTAAGACGCTTTGTGACCTTCGCCAGCATCCAAGTCGATGGCTTTCACTTCGTACACTATGCTGTGTTTTTTGTCGTCTAATTCTACCTCAACCACGGTGCCAGAGTATTTGCTACGGAATTCAGCAATAACATCTTCCATGCTGGTGTCGGCGGATTTCAGGGCTAGCATTTCCAGTTCATTGTCACGGTGCTTACGACCCTCTTTTTTGTCGAACTTATGATCCCGTTCCATTTCATGGCCACGGTCGCGGTCATGCATACGCTCTTTTTCCCAATCATCAGCAGACGCAGGACCTGCGAACATAAGTGCAGAAGTCAATGCTGCGTACATAGATAGAGTGGTAACAGTGCTAGTGGCGATGATGCCGTATTTTGATTTGCGGTTCATGATGTAATCCTCTGTTTCGTGATCCTGACATGCACTATAGCCAACCATGCTTAACGCTAAGGTGGACGACACATTAAACTTTTTTAATGTATTGAAATTCTCCTTAGGGCGTGTCTTTGCATTATGTTGGTGCGGCTTTATCTGCTTGAGCGTCACAATGGTTCTTAAATAAATTTGACTTATCGGTCAAATACTTACGTCGAAATGGAAGGTGAAAATAAAGAAAAGTAAGTAATAGCTGATACTTATGTCTCAAAATGCACTTTGTGTGAAACGTTAGTTTCATATTGGCATACGGATTGCTAACTCTGTTTCACAACGACATAAAATGAAACGAGGCAAACCCAACATGAAATCACTTAAGAAACTGCTAGGAAAAACCCTTCTCGCTACCGCATGCTTAGGCACTGCCATGACTGCAGCAGCTGATGTGCTGAGCGACATCAAATCCCGTGACGAGATTCGTATCGCTGTGCCACAGGATTTCCCTCCATTTGGCTCTGTGGGTGCGGATTTGAAACCTCAGGGTATCGATGTGGACATGGCTAACTACATTGCGGATCAACTGGGTGTGGATCTGACCATTGTGCCAGTGACCAGCGCGAACCGAATTCCTTACCTACAAACCAACAAGGTAGATTTGGTGATTTCTAGCTTGGGTAAAAACCCTGAGCGTGAAAAAGCCATCGACTTCTCTACTCCTTATGCTCCTTTCTTCTTAGGTGTATTTGGTGAAAAAAGTGTTGCCGTGGGCTCTCTACAGGATTTATCGGGTAAAACAGTGGGTGTAACACGCGGTTCAGTAGAAGATCTTGAGCTGGAAAAAAATGCACCGAGCGATGTCACCGTGCAGCGTTTTGAAGACAACAACACTACTTTGACGGCTTACCTGTCTGGCCAAGTGAACTTGATCGCAACGGGTAACCTAGTGGCGACAGAAATCGCAAAACGCCGTCCAGCCCGTGCGCCAGAAGCGAAATTCATGTTGAAAGATTCTCCTTGCTACATCGGTATGGCGAAAGGCGAAACAGCCCTGCAAGCGGAAGTAAATGCCATCATTGCTAAAGCGCTATCTGAAGGCACTCTAAACGATATTTCCATGAAATGGTTGAAAGCGCCACTGCCTAAAGGCTTCGGTGCATAAGGCTTAAGCCATGCTGAATTTTACTGATCTATTACCTTATACGGATGTGTTTTTAGGGGGTCTGATGACCACCATTCAACTCACCGTTTTGACCACAGTATTAGGCGTCTTGGTGGGCACAGCATGTGCCGCCATTCGCCAATACGGTGATCCCGTCAGTCAGCGTGTGGTAGCGGCGTATGTGGAGTTGATCCGTAATACGCCGTTTATTGTGCAGCTGTTCTTCATTTTCTTTGGCCTGCCATCCATTGGGTTGATGTTGTCACCATGGCAAGCCAGTGTCATTGCTCTTACGATTAACCTTGGTGCCTACAGTACCGAGATTATCCGTGCTGGACTGAGCAATATTCCAAAAGGCCAGTGGGAAGCGGCGAAGGTGTTGGGGATGAACTTTCGTCAGACCCTGACCCGCGTTGTTTTCACCCCGGCGTTTGAAAAGATTTACCCGGCGCTGACCAGCCAATGCATCATTGTGATGTTGGGTTCTGCTGTGTTGTCGCAGATCTCGGTACAAGACTTGACCTATGCTGCGAACTTGGTTCAGTCCCGTAACTTCCGCGCATTTGAAAGCTACGTGGTAACAGCCTTGATGTATCTTGGGTTGGCGATGCTGATGCGCTACATCTTTAGCCTAATTGGCAAACGCTTCTTTGCCTATCGGGAGGCCCCATGATTGAATTTAGTAACTGGGACATCCTGCGTAACCTGCTGTTTGCGACCCAGTGGACGGTGTTGTTGTCCCTCGCGGCTTTCCTAGGTGGCTCCATCGTGGCGTTGACGCTTACGGCCATGCGTTTAACTCGTAACCCAGCCATGCTGCGATTGGTCAAAATCTATGTGGAGATTTTCCAAGGTACGCCGCTGCTTATGCAGATGTTCTTGTGTTTCTTTGGTTTGTCCATGATTGGCTATGAAATCTCCGCTTGGGGCGCTGCGATCTTGTCTCTGACCTTGTTCACCAGTGCCTTCTTGGTGGAGATCTGGCGGGGCTGTATCGATACTTTGTCTAAAGGACAATGGGAAGCCAGCCGCGTATTAGGGTTGAGTTTTCTACAAACCTTGCGTCATGTGATCTTACCCCAAGCCACTAAGGTTGCCTTTGCGCCAACCGTTGGCTTCTCTGTTCAGGTGGTAAAAGGCACGGCACTGGCTTCTGTGATTGGCTTCGTGGAGCTGACCAAGGCTGGCACCATGCTTAACAATGCCACGTTTGAGCCCTTCAAGGTATTTGCCTTTGTGGCGCTTATCTACTTTGCCTTGTGTTACCCGCTGTCTTTGTGCAGCAAGTATTTGGAGAAGAAATATCATGTCGCTCGTTAAACTTAATCAGGTCCATAAATACTATGGCGACTTCCATGTGCTCAAAGGCATTGATCTGAATATCAAAGCGGGTGAAGTCGTCTCCATCATCGGTAAAAGTGGTTCGGGTAAAAGCACCCTGTTGCGTTGTATTAACGGCCTTGAGCAATACCAGCAGGGCGGTATTACCGTGGATGACAAAGAAGTAACGTCCGAAGACATTCAGGTGCGCCGTTTGGCTCTGAGTGTGGGGATGATCTTCCAGAACTTTAACTTGTTTCCCCATCTCACCGTGGGTGAAAACATCATGCTGGCACCGACGATTGTCTTGAAAAAGAGCAAAGAAGAGGCTGCCAAGACCGCCCGAGCTATGCTTGAGAAGGTTGGGCTTGGGGATAAGTTCGACAGTTATCCAGAGAAATTGTCCGGTGGCCAGCAGCAGCGTGTGGCCATCGCCCGTGCTCTTGCTATGAACCCCAAGGTGCTGCTATGTGATGAGATCACCTCGGCCCTAGACCCAGAATTGGTCGGGGACGTACTGAAAGTCCTAGAACAATTGGCGAAGGAAGGCATGACCTTGATCCTAGTGACCCATGAGATGAACTTCGCCCGTGACGTGGGTGATCGGGTCGTGTTTATGCATCAAGGCAAAGTGTGGGAAGAGGGCAACTCAAAAGTGTTGCTGTCTAACCCTGAGACAGAAGAACTGAAGCAATTTATTGGTGCTGTGCTCTAACTTTTTAGAGGTCATGAGTTCAGATGAAATAAAAAGCGGCGATCTCCCAGAGGCGCCGCTTTTTTTGTGGAAAAATTACTGTAAAGTCGAAGATTGACTCGCACTGGGCGAAGTCTTTGATAGAAAAAGGGAGTGAAGCTTTGATGGAGTTACAAACGATTTTGACCTTTGTGGCTGTGGCCGCATTACTGGTGATTTCCCCTGGGCCAAATGGCTTTTTGATTGCCAAGACTGTGCCTATGTTTGGTCGCAATGCTGCCTTTGCTAATATTTCAGGGTTTGTTGCCGCTTTCTATGTGCATGGCACCTTGTCTATCTTCGGCGTCTCTTTATTGCTCGTACAATCGGCCCAAGCGTTTATGGTTTTCAAACTATTAGGGGCGGCCTATCTGATCTGGATTGGTATTAAAGCCTTGCGTAGCGCCTTCAAACAGGGCCAACCGATCCCTGGGAAAGGCCCAAAACCAGCGCCCCGAAGAGCCTCCTTACGCAAAGCCTTTTTTGAAGGCTTCTTAACTAACGTCTTGAACCCAAAAGTCTCCATGTTTTACTTGGCCGCTTTTCCTCAGTTTATGTCCCTTGATCAAAGCCCATTAACGGCGTACGCCTTGGTCACTGCCCACGCCATCGTTAACGTGCTGTGGTTTGTGTTGATGGTGATGATGCTGTCGCGCGTGAAGTCCATGACCCAGAGTGAACGCTTTAAGAAATGGCTAAACTCTTTTATCGGCGTGGTATTTATCGGATTTGGATCAAAACTGGCGTTGATGAAAAGCAGCGGCTAGACGGTCTTTTGAACAAAGCGAAGCAAGGTGCTTCGCTTTGTTGTGTGGTACTAGAGTTCTTCGAAGACCGACTCAAGGGTGGTTAAGATAAAGTTAGCTTCGTCCTTGGTTAATGTCATCACAGGGCATAAGCAAAGGGTGTTGTTTAATTTTTCAAATGATCGGTTGGTACGGCCAATAATCAGTCCCTTTTGCATACACATACCGACGGCTCGAATGGCCACGGATTCTGGTACAGGCTCTTTTGTTTGTCTGTCCGCTACTAGCTCGATTCCCAGCAGTAAGCCTTTACCTCGCACATCGCCAATAAGGCTGAATTTACGTTTTAATGCCTCCAGACCTTCTAATAGGTATTGCCCCATTTCAGCACTGTTCTTCACGAGATTTTCTGTTTCGATGATGCGCATATTTTCTATGGCAGCAGCAGGGCCACCGGTACAGCCAGCATAGGTACTGATGTCTCGAAAATAGACATCGCGCTCGCTGCCTTCTCCAAGAAACTCATTAAAGACTTCCTCGGTGGTCACGGTACATGAAATGGCGGCATAGCTTGATGCAACGCCTTTCGCTAAGGTCACAATATCTGGTTGGATGCCGTAATGTTGGTAACCAAACCACTCACCGGTGCGTCCAAGTCCACATACGACCTCATCGATGTGCAGCAGTACATTATACTTTTTGCAGATTTCCATGATCTTAGGCCAGTAGCCTTCTGGTGGCGTGATGACGCCTCCGCCGGCTGTAATAGGCTCTAGAATGACTGCGCCTACTGTCTCTGGACCTTCTTTTAGAATGGCTTTCTCAAGTTCTAATGCGGCGAGTTCACCATAATTCTCTACGTCGCCAAATTGGCTGCGGTATTCACTGCAATGGGGAAAGGACACAAACCCTGGAACAAACGGACCATATTGATCGCGGCGCTCTTCTTGTCCCGTGGCGCTTAATGCAGCAATGGTGGAGCCATGGTAATCACGTTCACGGTAAAGGATTTTGTACTTCTGTCCGCCGTATTTCTTGTGGGAGATCTGACGTACAATTTTGAAGGCTTTTTCATTGGCCTCTGAGCCTGAGCTTGCGTAGTACACGCGACTCATCCCCGGCATTTTTTGGATCAATTTTTCCGCAAACTGTGCTCCAGGTATGGTGCCAGCGGTGCCTGCAAAATAATTTAGTTGGCACAGTTGGTCGCGAATGGCGTCTGCAATAGAAGTGCGCCCGTACCCCACATTGACGCACCACACGCCGCCCGCTGAGGCATCAAGATATGAGTTTCCTTTTATATCCCATACACGAGAGCCTTCCCCCTTTACCATGATCATAGGGTCTTGAGTTTTGAGCACGCTGTGCTGACTCAGGTGGTGCCAGATGTGATTTCTATCTTGCTCAATTGCTTGGCTCTCTAAGAGGGACATAGTTTTCTCCAACAGGTGTTGTTCGTAGTGAAAATCAGCTTAGCGGATTGATCTATAGGGCTTTAGAGCCAATAAAGGCAATCAATAGAGCCAGCGGTAAAAGTGAAATCTGGTGCTACGAAGACTGCCAATTGGCTCTACTGATTTGACTCGGTGGGTTGCGATACTCCGTGATCATTTTGGTTTTGGAAAGAGTGAGAAACCCATGGAAAATTTGCTGTATCTAGTTCCCATCGTGTTCTTTGCGGGACTGGTTCGAGGTTATTCTGGATTCGGTTTTGCGGTGATTGCGGTGATTGGTTTAAACGTGTTTTTGCCCCCCATTCAAAGTGTGCCGATTGTTTTGGGATTGGATTTATTATGCAGTGCTGGCTTGTTAAGGCAGGCGTTAAAGCAGGCAAATTTAAGTGTGTTGAAAAGGCTGGTTGTTGGCGCGGCCATGGGAACACCTATCGGCTTGGCGTTACTGCTGATGTTACCTAGCTATTGGCTGAAATTGCTCATCTGCTTGTTTGTGCTAGGTCTGATTGGCGTCTTGCTGAGCAAGTCTCCCAAGCAAACAAAGGATTCTAGCTGGCGTCAGATGGTAACGGGGGCTGCTTCTGGAGCCGGTACAACCTGTGCCTCAGTAGGCGGCCCCATGGTGTTGTTTTACATGCTTTCTAGCCCCCTCAGTGTTGTGACTCAGCGAGCGACCATGGTGCTGTTCTTTGTGTTGTCCGACGTACTTGCATTAATCGGGCTAGGTGCGAGTTTGTTGCAAACGGGAGTGTTGGTAAATGCCATAGCTTGGCTTTTGTTACCGACCCTGGTGGGCGTTAAGATTGGTCAGTATTGCTTTAATAAACGCGCGCCGCGTTCATTCAAAACCTTGTCATTGCCGCTGATGGCTGTAACGGCCGTTGTTGGAATAATCGATGTAATCGGTGATTTCGCTGGGGGGAGTTAAAAGGCCAGTACTTATGTGTGAGTACTGGCCTTTGATTGACTATCGTAGCGTCTGTTCTTAATTTAAGGCTGCTTCAACATATTCTGAGTTGACGAAGTCCCCATAATTGTCCTTTAGACCACTGATTTTATCTTGCTCAAGTAAAAACTCTGAAGTGGATTTTAACGAAGCAACTGCACCACCTTTATCTCCACAACCTAGCCAAGCACAAGAAGCTTGAGCTTCAAGGGATGGGTATTCGTAAAGCGCCATGACCGCAGGCACAGTGCTGATATCGCCGCCAGTCACTTTGCTGATTGATTTCGCCATGGGATTGTCAGCAGTGAAGCTGGCTTTGTTATCGTTATACTGTTTATCGATGGAAGCGATTAACTTAACAAAGTCGGTTAAAAACTCTTTGTGAGTGGCCGCGAATTTTTTGTTTGCAACTAAGCCATCAAAGGTTGGTTTGCCCCATGCGCTTAATGCCTTAGAGGTGATGAGCACCTGTCCAGTTTGTTTGATCTCACCTAACACTGGATCCCAAATAAAAGCCGCATCAATATCACCACGACGCCATGCTGCTGCGATCGCACTTGGTTGCATGTTCAGTAGCTGTACGTCCTTGGGTTCGATACCAAACTGCTCTAGGGCAAACATGGTATGAAAATGGGTTGTAGAGACAAAAGGAACGGCAATTTTTTTACCGACTAAATCGGATGGCTTGATGATGTTGGAACCATTGCGAGCCACCATGGCTTCGGCATCACCAATGTTTTCAAGGATCCAAAACAGCTCCGCATCCACGCCATTGCTCACGGCTGCAGCGATAGGGCTTGAGCCTGCTGAAGTGATATCGACGCTACCGGAAGCGAGAGCTGTCATGGCCTTCGCGCCAGAATCAAAACGGCGCCAATTGACCGTTACACCGAGTTTTTCCTCGACCATTTTTTCATCGATAATCTGTTTGTAGGGGTTAAACATACCTTGGTAACCAATGGTCACTTCTTCTGCTAAAAGGCTGGCTGAGAAGGCCATTGCGCCTGCGATGAGGCCTAGTTTTTTGATTAATCGCATAGTCACTCCTTAAGTGATGAGTTGTTTTTTTAAAAGATTGTCCAAGTGTTAGTTATGCCCTTTCCATGGGACGAGTTTTCGTTCTAAGTAGCGCATGAATAAGTCAAAGCAGTAGGCGATAATGCCGATGACAATGATCCCTGCGATCACGACATCTGTGCGCAAGAATTCAGAGGCGTTGAGTACCATAAAGCCGATGCCTCGTTGAGCGGCGACCATTTCTGCGGCCACTAGCGTTGTCCAACCAAAGCCTATGGCAATACGCATCCCAGTTAGAATATCCGGTAGTGCCCCTTTTGAAATGACTTGTAATATGACCTGCCAACGACTCGCCCCCATTGAGTAGGCAACTTGAATCTGCTCGATTCGAACCGAGGAAACCCCCGAACGAGCGCTTAAGATGATGGGCGCAAGCATGGCTAAGAAAATGAGAGTCATCTTGCTGCCTTCGTCTATCCCTAACCAGATGATGATGAGGGGTAAGTAGGCAAGCGGTGGTAATGGTCGGTAGAACTCAATAAGTGGGTCGAATATGCCTCGCAGAATATTGCTACAACCAATCAATATCCCTAGGGGAATGCCAATGAGACAGGCGAAAAAGAAAGACCCAAAAATACGCGTTAAGCTGGCAAATAGATGCTGGGAGAGGGTCGCCCCTGCAAAGCCATTGTTCGCAATGTCTAGAAACTTTTGAAACACATCTACAGGGGATGGTAGGAATAAGGGTTCAACCATTTCTAACTCGGTAACAAGTGCCCAAACCCCAATAAAAAAGAGGGTGGCAATGACGGATATTAGTCGGCTGTCTCCCGCTCCGGGGGCGCCATAAAACTCACCACTTTTAATCGATGGCTTTTGGATTTTTAGATTGATATAGACCAACAGCTTTTGAATCAGCGGCGTGAATTCTTTCGCTTTTAGGGGTTTACTCTCGGTCGGTTTACCAGTGCT
Source organism: Marinomonas vaga (assembly GCF_055388305.1). Classification (NCBI taxonomy): domain Bacteria; kingdom Pseudomonadati; phylum Pseudomonadota; class Gammaproteobacteria; order Oceanospirillales; family Oceanospirillaceae; genus Marinomonas; species Marinomonas vaga. The sequence continues at coordinate 923,407 of NZ_AP043903.1, read as the reverse complement.
GGAGCTGGGGCTGCTCTCTGCTTTTGACATTGGGAGTATTGTTTCAGTGCTCATGTTTAGCCTCTTGCGTTTCCATTTCGTCGCCATGAATGATGGATAGAATTTCTTCGCGGGTTTTGATGAATGCAGCGCTGGACTTCACTTTTCGAGCATCGCGGCAGGCGAGAAATTCTTTGTTAAAGCTCAAATCAAACTGGTGGGTAATGCGTCCTGGACGTGGGGACATGACAATTAATCGTGTCGCTAATAGGAGCGCCTCATCGACACTGTGTGTGATAAAGAACATCATCTTGTTGGTCTGTTGCCAGACATCGAGGAGCAGCTCTTGTAGGGATTCACGGGTGAGGGCGTCGAGTGCCCCGAGTGGTTCGTCTAACAGCAACATTTCAGGGTTGTTTGTCAGCGCTCTGGCAATCCCCACACGTTGTTGCATGCCTCCTGATAGTTGGTAGCCCCGGTGGTGATGAAAATCTTCTAGGCCTACGAGCTTTAAATATTCTGCCGCTTTCTCACGGCGCTCTCGCTTACCCACACCTTGTAGCTTGAGGCCAAACTCTGTGTTGCTTATGACATCTAACCAGGGCAATAAGGCATGCTTTTGAAATACAACACCTCGGTCAGCCCCTGGCCCTCGAACTTCATCACCAAGGTCCAAACCACAAGCGACCCTTGGGTATCCTTTAATGGAGCTGTCTCCCAGAGTCAGGTAACCCTTGGTTGGCGCAATAAAGCCTGCAATCAGACTTAATAAAGTGGTTTTCCCACAACCTGACGCCCCTAAAGCAACGACCAAATCCCCTTGGCCGATGGTCAGATTGATGTCTGACAGTGCAGTGACGGCTTCTCCCCCTTGAGAGGCCGGATAAATGACTGATACATCTCGAATATCTAATGTATTCATTGTTTACCTCTATCCTAATTTGATCTCTTAGAGCAGATATTTCTGTTAAACCATGGAGGTTAAGTTACGGGTCTGTTGCCATAAGCAATAGAGCCAATCGTTTAAATTGATGGTCCAGTTAGCAAAATAGATTTCTCTTGGCGGGGTTCTTGCTTCTTTCAAGGCATATTTGAAACAGTGCATTCTGAATAGGCTGAACCATGACTGATCATTTAATTAACGTTGAATTTCAACCGGGAAGAAGCTTTCAGCAGCAGATTAGAGAGAAGCTCGTTGATTTGATTCAGAAGGATTATTTTGGCAGTGCGCCATTACCTTCCAGTCGAAAGATGGCTCAATTATTGGGTGTCTCAAGAAATACTGTGATGCTGGTTTATGAAGGTTTAGTAGATGAGCGGTTTCTTATCTCAAAAGAGCGTAGCGGCTACTTTGTAAATCCTGAACTGGGTGAATATGAGCTACCGCAGCCCCTTACTGATGTCTCTTTTGAAGCCCCTACAGGACTGGCTTGGCAGCAAAGGTTTAAGCGAGTCTCTGCAAATTTCAACACCCTACGTAAAGACAAAAACTGGATTACGTATTCTCACCCATTTATCTATGGTCAGATCGAGCCAACGCATTTTCCCATTTACCAATGGCGTGAATGTACTCGTATTGCTCAGAGCCGAGGAACCGTTCATGAGTGGATAGAGGACTATGTGGACATGGACTCTAAAGCCCTGATAGAACAGATTCGTCTAAATATTTTGCCAAAAAGGGGCATTACCGCAGCGCCTAGCGAGATCATATTGACCATGGGAACTCAGAACTCCTTCTCTTTGTTAGCAGGGGTGTTGACGAATGAAGATACGTTAGTGGGCCTAGAGAACCCAGGTTATCCAGATCTAAGGCACATTTTTAGTGCATCCAGATCGAGACTGAAGTTTTTAGAGTTAGATAATCAAGGCGTAGTGGTGGGTGACCAACTCAGTCAATGTGATTATGTGTGTGTGACGCCAAGCCATCAATATCCAACAACGGTCACAATGACCATAGAACGTCGCTTACAACTACTGGCTCAAGCGTCTGAAGATGATTTTATTATCATTGAAGACGATTATGAAAGTGAGGTTAATTTTCACGACCGGCCTCTGCCATCGTTGAAAAGTATGGATAAGGAAGGGCGAGTCATTTACACAGGCAGCCTCTCTAAATCCTTGTCACCAGGATTGAGAATAGGTTACCTAGTGGCCGATGCGGAATTGATTAAAGAGCTGAGAACCCTTCGTCGCCTACAATATCGTCATCCTCCTGCTAACAACCAGACCGTTGCAGCGTTATTTATCAGCCAAGGTTACTATGACAGCCACTTACGGCGTATGAAAACACTCTACGAAACAAAGTGGAATCTCATGCATGAGGGGCTCAAAAAATACCTCTACCAATGTGAGGTAACGGAGACTCGGGGCAGTTTTTGTTTTTGGCTACGTTTGCCGTCTTCCATTAAAAGCGAGGATCTCGTCCGTCTTGCTTCAGACTACAGCATTTTGGTGGAGTCTGGAGACAGTCTGTTTGCCCAGAATCCAGCCCCCAAAAACTTCATGCGGCTTGGTTTTTCTGCGATCCCCGAAAATAAAATAGACTCAGGACTTAAAACCCTTGGAGAGCTTATTGAACGACTGCAAATAGAAGCTCCTACACATGCTCATACCATGAACTAACTGGTACCTAAGGTTACTAAGACTGGTTCTAGTGCAAGGGAAAGCCTTCTACTAACTTAGCCTGACAAATGTATCAGTTTAAGTAGGTAGTGTATGAAAAGGTGCGTATTAATCACGGGAGCAACCTCTGGTTTTGGGTTGGCAGCAGCCAGAAAATTCGCCGCAGAAGGATGGCGTCTTATTTTAACCGGGAGACGTGAAGACCGACTGCTTCGTTTACAAGAAGAGCTAGAAGACCTTGTGCCTGTATCGGTTCACGTGTTGGATGTAAGAGACGGTGACGCCGTAGCCAAATTCGTAGCCTCATTGCCTGAAGCTTTCCAGAGTATCCAATGTTTAGTAAACAATGCGGGGTTAGCCTTGGGAGCAGGCCCAAGTTACGAGGCTGACTTAAAAGACTGGCATACTATGATTGATACAAACATCACAGGGTTGGTGAATGTAACCCATGCCATACTGCCCCGAATGGTGGAGAAAGAAGGGGCCAGCGTTATTAACCTAGCCTCTATTGCGTCAAACTGGCCATATCCTGGTAGCCATGTATATGGCGCATCCAAAGCATTTGTAGCCCAATTCTCAAGAAATCTTCGGGCCGATGTGGCAGGTAAAGGCGTTCGTGTGACCAGTCTGGAACCCGGCCTATCCGAGAGTGAATTCAGTCTAGTTCGCTTTGGTGGTGACCAAGCAAAGTATGATCAGCTGTATGCTGGGGCAGAGGCACTGCAACCGGAAGATATTGCGAACATCATGGTTTGGATTGCGAGTCAGCCACCGCACATTAATATCAATAGTCTAGAAGTAATGCCAACGTCACAAGCTTGGAGCAATTTTAACGTGGTTAAGCGCTAATAGCCTAAGTTTTTAGACTAAATCGCTTCATTGGGGTTGTCGATGTTGAATAGGTAGGCCCATTCTTTATCGCGCCCCATGGCGTCTTTCATTTCGACTTTGAGTGTCCACTGCATACGTTCATCGGTACACAAAGGGACCACGACCTTGCTGTGCCATGTGTTGTCTGGGCGTTTCACTAATGGGTATTCGTAGACACCCAAATACATTTCTCGACCTTCTAGTACTAGGTTAACCGATTGGGCGTTTTGCACGGCTTTGGGTAGGGTGAGTACCGTGTCGATGCGGCGATTCAATTGGATGCCTTTATCAAATTGGATGGTGGCACCATTGAAGCGTTCTGGGGTTTCTTGCAGGGTGCACAGGCCTGTGTCTAAGTTACAGGGGCCGAGGGCATCCGGAAGAGGGTCTTCTGAATGGATTAGTTTTACCAGTGCGGCAACGCCAAAGACGGAGACAAAGGCGCCTACGTAGAAAATCAATTCGGCTTTGCTAAAAGGTTTCATATCAGAGTTCTATTCACTTAATTAAAAATCGAGGACGTATTTTACCCTCTTATTGACCGCGAAGGCAGACAAGAGTTCTAAGTGATTGCAGATTTTGAAAGGGAGATTGATTTTCAGCGCAATTTTTAGAAAGCATATGGCAACTATTTTGGTGCGTGATAGGCATGAGCCGCGGTTTTGTATATATTGTTATCAACATGGTGTGCTCATGGGAGATAACATGATGACAATAAGAAGAGTACAGCCAATCGATTTAGAACCGCTGGTTGAGCTATGGGAAATGGTTTTCCCTGATGATCCGTCGCACAACGCGCCGCGATCCATGCTACCGACTAAATTAGATGTGGATGATTTGATTTTAGTGGCTTGGGAAGATGGCGTGCTGATTGGCGCGTGCATGGTTGGTTATGACGGCCATCGTGGCTGGTTGTATGCGGTTGCGGTGCACCCTGATCACCGTCGTAAAGGTGTGGGGACCAACTTGATTAACGCATCCTTTGATACGCTAAAATCCCTTGGATGCATCAAGGTGAATTTACAAGTTCGTGAGGTGAATAACCCAGAAGTGGTGGCATTTTACGAATCCCTTGGTTTTAAAGTTGAGCAGCGTATTAGTATGGGTAAGCTGATCGACGATTAACCCAATCAGATTAAAGAAAAAGGCGACTTACAATAAGTCGCCTTTTTTTTGCCTTCAATTTAGTTATATCTCCATGCTTCCGCGGCGCAATGGGCAAAAACTTAGGCCAATTTAGGGTGGTTTGGGAAAGAAGCGAGGAGCTTAGTTAGGCTACATTGTATATAGTAAGCAATGTATATAATAATTCTTGTACATAAAATGAGTAACCCCGTATGAGTTTGGAAAGAGAAATAGGTTTTCTGCTGGCTGACGTGAAACGTTTAATGCGTCGCGAGTATTTGAAAAGTGAGTCCCCCATCACACCGATGCAGGCTCGCGCCCTTGTTTACGTGTCACGTTTTGAAGGGATACGGCAAGTCGCATTGGCGGAAATCCTGGAAATTCAGCCCATCACAACGGCTCGTCTCATCGACCAACTGAGTGAAGATAACTTGGTGGTTCGCCGCCAAGACCCAACTGACCGCCGCGCTTATTGCCTGTATTTGGCAGAGGGGGCACGCCAACGATTGGACCAAATCGGTTCTTTCGTTGCTGACGTTAACCAAAAGGCGCTCGCTGGGATCTCGGCAGAGGAAGTAGAGACATTGGTTCGCTTGTTAAAAACCATGCACAGCAATTTGTGCGACAAAGAATGATCCATGCTGCATGACATCTACGAGGATAGAAGCATTATATGAGTGACCAAAATACTGCCCCTGACGTGCCTAAGCAGGTTGCACAAAAAGGCAAACGTCGTTTTCTTCTGTTTGTGATCCCTGTGGTCGCCGTGCTGGCTGCCACTTACATCTATCTGCATGGGGATCGTTACGTTGAGACGGACAACGCCTTCATCCAAAACGACAAAACCCCGATCACAGCAGAAGTGTCAGGTACGATTCAGACCCTTAACGTCAAAGAAAACCAATGGGTGAAGCAGGGGGACTTATTGTTTTCTGTGGACCCGACGCCTTTTAACGTTGCGGTCGCCCAGGCACAAGCGCAGCTTGAGCAGGTACGCATTGACTTGTTGTCTCAAAAAGCGGCTTACGAAGAGAAGCAAGCGCAAATCGAGCAAGCGGAAAACACCCTAGCCTACAATCAGCGTGACGAGAAGCGTCAGGCGGACTTGCTAAAACAGCATTACATTTCTGATTCTCAGTATGATGCTTCCAGTCAAACGACAAAAACCAGCCAGTTGGAAATCAACACCCTACGCAAAGATTTACGTCGTTTGCAGGAGTCCTTGGGCGGTGATGTGACCCGTCCAGTAGAAGAGCATCCAAGCTATAAATCCGCGCAAGCCGCTTTAGAGCAGGCGCGTATCGATCTTAAACATGTCAATGTGTATGCACCGGCCAATGGCATTGTGACGAATGTGCCAAACCATGGGGAATACGTTTCCACGGGGGCCGTTGCTATGGTTGTGATTGGTAATGAGTCCCCTTGGATTGAAGCCAACTTCCCAGAAAAAGACATGACCTATATGCATGCGGGACAAGCCGTTGAGATTGAAGTAGACGCTTACCCAGAGATTACTTGGCATGGGGTAGTGGACAGCATTAGCCCAGCAACAGGGTCGGAGTTCTCTGTGATTCCTGCGGAAAATGCGACGGGTAACTGGGTGAAAGTGACCCAGCGTGTGCCGGTCCGTATTCACATTGAACAAGACCCTAATGGGCCTTTGCTACGCAGTGGTTTGAGTACGACGGTAACGGTAGATACGGAGCATCAGCGTTCTTTGCTTGGCGTTAAGCTTTAGGGGGACACCATGACCTTAACCCAAGCAAAACAAGGGGATGACAATTTCCAGCGCATCATGATCACGGTCTCGGTTATGTTGGCCACCATCATGCAAGCCCTGGATACCACCATTGCCAACGTGGCCCTGCCTCATATGCAAGGGTCCATGGGGGCGACGCAAGATCAGATCTCGTGGGTGTTGACCTCTTACATCGTCGCGGCGGCGATTTGTATGCCTCTTACTGGCTTTATCTCCGCCCGCTTTGGCCGTAAGCGTTTATTCCTATGGTCGGTGATTGGCTTTACTGTGACCTCTATCCTGTGTGGTATGGCCCAGTCCCTCAACCAGATTATTTTGTTCCGTTTATTGCAAGGTGTCTTCGGTGCCAGCTTGGTGCCCTTGTCCCAATCTATCTTGCTTGACAGCTATCCTCGTGAGAAGCATGGCTCGGCCATGGCAATGTGGGGCGTTGGGGTAATGGTTGGGCCTATTTTGGGGCCATTCCTTGGGGGCTTGCTCACCGAGTATTACAGCTGGCGCTGGGTGTTCTACATCAATGTGCCGTTCGGTATCTTGGCGTGGATGGGGATCAGTGGTTTCGTGAAAGAAACGGAGCTGAAGAAAGACCGAAAATTCGACTTTTATGGTTTCTTCTTGCTGGCTATTGGCATTGGTGCCCTACAAATGATGCTCGACCGTGGGGAAACCCTGGACTGGTTTAGCAGTCTTGAGGTGATCATTGAGTGTGGGCTAGCGGTATTGTGTTTGTATATGTTTGTGGTGCACATCAATACGCACAGCACGCCTTTTATCGAAACTCGGCTGTTCCGTGATCGTAACTTCTCCGTTGGCTTAGTGTTTATCTTTATTGTGGGTGTGATTCTGTTGGCGACCATGGCTCTGTTGCCGCCCTTTATGCAGAACCTGATGGGCTATCCGGTGGTGGACGTCGGTACGATTCTCGCACCCCGTGGTTTTGGCACCATGGCAATGATGATCTTGGTGGGGCGTTTGTCAGGTAAGGTAGATCCTAGGGTCTTTATCTTTATCGGGCTGTCTTTGATCATATTCTCCATGTGGGAGATGACCCAGTTTACTTTGGACTCTACCGCTGGCGATATTATTCGTACTGGTGTAGTGCAGGGGGCAGGACTAGGGTTGGTCTTTGTACCGTTATCCACTATTGCGTTTTCGACTTTGGATCCGTCCTTGCGTACGGAAGCGTCTTCCTTGTTCAGCTTGTTGCGGAACATAGGTAGCAGTATCGGTATCTCCATTGTAGCCACTTATTTGACCCAGCAGACTCAGATCAATCATGCGATCTTTTCTGAGTTTGTGAATCCATTCAACTTGGGGCTGTCATTGGCGGAGCAGGCCGGCACTTATTCAACTCAAAGCACACAGGGCCTAGCGGCGTTGGATGCTATGGTCAATGTACAAGCGGCAACTTTAGCCTACCTTCAGGACTTCCGTCTGATGATGTGGGTGACAGTCTGTGCCTTGCCATTAGTGTTTATCTTAAGTGGACCTGCTAAGCGCCAAGCATCTTAGTCACCTTAAGTATCCAAAGAACCCAGTATTAAAATACTGGGTTCTAGGTTTTCCGAACTAACTTCTCTACAATACAGCCACTTCTATTTGTGGTGTGACTATGTCGACGACATTGGCTTCTCGGTTACGAAAATATGGACGCTGGGTGTTATTCGCCTGGGCTTTGTCCTTATTGGGCCCCCTAGTGGTGCCGACCCAGCCAGTGGTAAAAGACGACTTTGTCGTACTGCGGGTATGTACTTTGATGAACGGTGTTCAGTTCATTAAAGTCCCTCTTGCTGAGTATTCAGACAATCAAATCAAAGATCACATCAGCCAGCTGCATGGTAGTTGTAAGTGTGGCTTGAACGTGGATCACATGTCTTTGATTGCGGCTGACTTTGTGTTGCCGCCACGAGATTTTGCCCCGTCACTCTGGGCAATCCCCCATAATGAGCGCGTTATTGCGACTTTCGTGCCTCATTACTACTCCCGTGCCCCGCCTTTCTTCGTAGCACCTTCATCGGTTTGAGTTGTCGAAAATTTTGCTTGAAAAAAGAAAGGGTTAGTTATGTCTGTACGGTTTATTTCTCGTTTGGCGCTGGCAGCGCTAGGGATGTCTTCGGCTATTGCGATGGCGTCATCCATTGAACTCAGCGCACCTGCGGTGCGTGCTACGCCACCGGGTGCGCCTACTAGTGGTGGCTATGTCACCTTGATCAACCACTCGGATCAAGAGCGCTTTTTGGTCGCTGCAGAAAGCAATGTGGCAAATAAGGTTGAGATTCACCTAAGCGAGATGCAAGGGGACACCATGAAAATGTATCAGGTTGATCAGGTGGTGATCCCTGCTCATGGTGATGCGCAATTAAAGCCGGGTGGTTACCACATTATGTTTATGGGGTTAAAACAACCTTTAAAAGCAGGTGATTCCGTTGCTCTTACCTTAGTGATGAAGAACGGTGAGCGTATCAAGTTGTCTGCCCCTGTTTTGTCTCCTGATGAGATGGCTGCCTATGCCCCAGGCAGTATGTCTATGCATCATATGAATCACGGTGACATGGATCACAGTAAGATGAACCATGACAAAATGGATCATCAAGGCCACGGCGACATGGCGGATAAAAAGCACCATTAAGATAAGGCAATTGATCAGGTCATTGGTTATACTTTGACCTGATCATATTTTATCAATCACATCAGGGAGTGTGTGATGGCTGTGCCTCAAGGATCTCAAATAGCTTTGTACCTACCTCGCGCCTTCTTTGCGGACAGTTGGTCTGTATCCGTTCCGTCTAAAAACATCACCGCCATGACCTTGTATATTGAAAGTATGCGCCGAATGCCTGGTTGGGCGAATGCTTTGATGCAATTGCGCAATAATATCTGGGCCACCGTGGGTCTTAAAAATCTCGGCAGTTTTAAAGAAATTTTGCATGTGAAGCATGCGTGCGACTACATCAAAGGAGATCGGGTGGGGATCTTTACTGTGGTTTCAAACGAACATCACGAGGTGGTGCTAGAGGACTGCGATAAACATCTAAATGTGAGAGTGTCCTTTTACATTAATGATTTGGGTGATCAATCGCACATAGCCGTAACAACGGTTGTCCATGTCAAAAATTGGCTTGGTCGTTTGTATATGATTCCTGTCTTTCCTATCCATAAACTCATTCTTTGGCGTTCTATGGCGCAAATCCGTGCCATTTATAAAAGCCAGTAACCTATTGATTCCTTAGCAAAAACCATATTGCCCCTGACAGTTGTCATATATCTTCTCTGGTTTTGGTGTATCGACCAAGCTATTATCGGCGGCCAAAAACTTTAAATTGCGTGCACAGGAGAAGAGTATGAGTCGTCATTACATTCTCGGCTATGGCAGCCTTATCAGTTCAGAAAGCCGAGCTAAAACCGGTGAAACAGGACAAGTTTGGCCGGTGAAACTGCATGGTTTTGAGCGTCATTGGTCCATCATGACATCAGAGTTTGGGATGAGCTCTGTTGCGGTGGTCAAGTCGGATGCTAAAGCCTGCAATGGTGTTCTTATTGAAGTACCGGAAGATCAATTCACCCTGTTTGATGAACGAGAACAAGGCTACCAACGCACGCAAATTGAGCGCGAGCAATTGACTCCTTACCTAGACGAAGAGTTGCCAGACGGTACCTATTGGATTTATCACACGGAAGAAGTGGTAGAACCCCATACGGAATGCCCCATCGCACTGAGTTATGTGGACGTGATTTTGTCCGGTTGTCTTGAGCATGGGGATTCCTTTGCGACGGATTTCTTAGCGTTAACAAAAGGGTGGCGCGGGCCACTACACAATGATCGTTTGCAACCGAGATACCCTCGTGCTCAAACAAATTTATCGACCGAGCGCCTCAACCGATTGTTAGCGCCGGTTACGACTTTATCTTTAAACGAGTTAGCCATCACTTATGAGTCTTAATCCTCCCAGCCTTTTGCTGGAGCGTAACGCAGAGCAATTTACCGGCAAAGTGCTGTTTGCCAACCCTGAAGATGCTTTTCCTCAAGAGCTAAAAGGGCAGGCAGAAGTGTTTGCCTGGTGTCAGTCCTATACCGTTTACGAACAGCTTTTACGGGTAGGTCTGTCTGAGTCTAATGTGCAGTTTTCAGCCCAGTGGGACAGCACGATTGCCTCTGACTTTGACCACGTCATTATTTATCAGCCCAAAGCAAAAGAACTGCTGGATTATTTGTTAGCGGCGACCTTACCCGTCTTAAAAAAAGGAGGGCAAGTTTGGCTCGTTGGAGACAACAAAAGCGGTGTGAAATCGTCTTCAAAGCGTATGGTGTCGCCTTTAGAGCACGTTGGTAAGTTTGATGGCGCTAAGCATTGTTTATTGTTCAATGGTCAAAAAGCCGACGAAGCAAAGCCTTTTGTCTTTGAGGATTGGGTGACTTCTTGGAATGTAGACGTGGCGGGGCAAGCCTTTACCTTGTGCAGCATCCCAGGGGTTTTTGGACACGGTAAGCTAGATCGTGGCACTGTGATCTTATTAGAGCAAATGCAATCCCACCGATTTATGGCGGATGTGGCCAATGCCCGTTTGTTAGATTTTGGTTGTGGTGATGGCATCATCAGTATGTGGTTGCACAAGCACACAGGGGCCAAGCTCCATGCGTTAGATGATTCCGCTTTGGCCTTGGCGGCCACGGAGCTGACGTTTGCTGCGAACCAAGCGGTGGGTGCTGTGACTTTGGTAGCTTCCAATGGTTTAAATGAAGTGAAAGGACGCTTTAATTATGTGATCACTAACCCGCCGTTCCACACGGGAGTGAGTACAGACTACAGTGTCCCTGAGAAGTTTTTTATCAATGTAAAACAACACCTTACCTTGAATGGTGAGGTGTTTGTGGTGGCTAACGATTTCTTACGTTATAGCCCTTTGATGGATGCGGCCTTGAGTAAGTCCGTGCAATTAGAGCGTAAGAATGGCTTTGCGGTGTATCACGCGCGACAAAAGCGCAATTAGACCCACTTGAGATTTGCCCTAATGTATTCATATTAGGGCATTGCGCCCCAGTTAGGCTGGGGGTAAAGTTTTAGCTTATTTTTAATTAATCGAACTTCGGGGCGGGGCGAAATTCCCCACCGGCGGTGACTTTGCTTTGCAAACAGCCCGCGAGCGCCTTCTTTTGGGAAGGGTCAGCAGATCAGGTGTGACTCCTGAGCCGACGGTTATAGTCCGGATGAAAGAAGATCGACCAAGTCTCCTTTAAAGGTGCCTCTATGGGCGCACCTTTAAAGGCGAGGCTCACCCATGCGCTCGTGTGGGTTACAACTTGGCTGTTCAATCATCACCCCTGTGACTCTTATTTATTGGAGAATGAGAGATGGCAGGAACACTGTTTATTATGCTTGCGTGCTTTACGTGGGCCCTTGATACCCTTATTCGCTACCCTCTGCTGGGAGTAGGCTATAGCACTCTTCAGGTCGTGCTGTTTGAGCACCTGGCCTTAGTACTGATCACTGCGCCCTTGATCTGGCGTTATCGTCATCATTACCGACAAATGCGCCGAGCATCCCTTGCTTGTCTGTTTTTCATCGGAGGTGTCGGCTCTGCTCTGGGTACCTTGGCCTTTACTGAAGCCTTCCATTATCTGAATCCCACAGTAGTGATCTTGCTGCAAAAACTACAGCCCGTGATCGCGATTGTGTTGGCTTTTGCTGTGTTGAAAGAGCAGATCCGCGGTCATTTTGTGCGCTGGTCCTTGGTGATACTTGGGGGAAGCTTCCTTATGATCGCCCCAGATATTATGGCACTTGGAGACGCACAATGGCATTACAGTGATGAAGAAGTGGAGGTTCTAAAAGGTTACGGCTTTACTCTACTCGCCGTGGCTGCATGGGGCGCCGCTACCGTTTGTGGTAAGTACCTGTCTTACCAAAGCGTGCCTGCTAACGCCATTATGTCAGGGCGCTTCTTATCGGGTTTGCTGGTGCTGTTAGTTTTGTCCTTGGGCAATACAGATCAGATCAGCACCATGCCAGCGGAGGACTTGGGCGCACTCGTGGTGATGGCCTTATTAAGTGGCTTGTTAGGCATGTGGTTGTACTACCAAGGGTTAAAGACAGTGCGAGCGCAACTGGCGACCCTCGCAGAGCTTACTTTCCCTGTCTTTGCGGCCGGCATTAACTGGTTGTTTCTTGATATGTCGCTCACCCTTTACCAAATTGCCGGGGCGATTTTATTAATCGCGGGCAACATTGGCTTGCGCCTTCGAGATGCGAAAGTCACCCAGCAGGATACCCTGACGGCACAAGGTGCTTGATGTAATCTATAGGTTGAACCGTTTTTAAAAGGATGTACCTATGCGTTTGCCGTCGCTCAAGCTGGCTTCTCTCGACATAAAAACTCTCTCTGGATATGGGGTAGCGTTAGGTTGCGCTTTGTTTCTGTTGGCCTTGATCCCTGGGCTGGGTGGGCTGCTGATTTTGTCTGGAATGGTCTATTGGGCGGTGTTTGTTAGTGCTTGGCAGCGTCTTAACAGACGTAATAAACGACAATGTGGCTTTTTACTTGTGGTGGGGGTTGTGGCGCTGGTGGTGGCGGTCTTTACTGATGTGACTGTGCCGGTGTTTTCTTTGTTACAGGGGAACTTGGCCATTGTGGCCATGTTAACGGGCGTATCCTTGCTGGGGTTATTGCCAGATTCGACTAAGCCAAAGCCACCTATGACTGGGGTAAAAGGTTTTGCGAGCACGTGGGCGAGCATTCAGTTACTTGGCGCTGTGATTAATATGTCAGCGGTGTTTGTGGTGGGGGATAAGCTGCAACGCCAGTCCGGACAGTTATCTGGGCCTCAATACTCGATTCTAGTTCGCGCTTTGACCAGTGCTGGTTGGTGGTCGCCGTTTTTTGCGTCCGTTGCGGTGGCCTTGTCGATTGCCCCTGATGCAGAGTTTCATCACCTTGCTGTGATTGGTTTACCCCTCTCTATTATGGCTTGTGCCTTGTCTTGCTGGGAGTTTAAACGTAGCGGTCAGATCGAGGCTTTTCAGGGGTTTCCTTTATCAGTGAGCTCCTTAGCCTTCCCCGTTTTGTTAGCGGCCTTGGTGCTGATTTTTCATTATTTTGTGATGCCAGAGGCGGCAATTTTGTCCATTGTCACCTTGTTAAGTCCCATCAGTGTAGTGTTGTTTTTATTTCTTAGAGGTGGTCCTCGTCATACCCGCCAGCGGTTGCGTGACCATGCCCACATTCGTTTGCCAAATATGGCCAATGAGGTGTCGTTATTTTTGGCGGCGGGGTTTTTATCCACTACGGTCAGCTTGGCGCTCCAGGGTCTACTGGGAGAAGGGTGGTCCTTGTTTGACCACTTTGGTTTCTTTGAGGCGTACCTGTGTTTTCTGGTGATTTGTGGTATTTCTTTAATGGGCTTGCACCCCATTGTGGGGATCTCTTTGATGAGTTCTATGGTGCCAGCCAGCGGTGCGGACAATACTTTGTTGGCGTTTGTGTCCTTGTGTACCTGGGCCGTGGGTACGGCCATCAGTCCCTTGTCAGGAATCAACCTTTCGGTGGCGGGCAAGTATGGGGCAGACAACTTTGCGATTGCCCGCTCTAATTGGTTCTACGGTGCGTTAATGGCCGGTGTTGTGGCTCTCGCCATGTTGGTACTGACTTGGACCTTGCCTTAGTGGATACTTTACGTGTGTATCATAAAAAACAGCGGCATTTCGCCGCTGTTTGAGAAGATCTGTGGTGCAGCTGCCAGTCTATAAGTTGGCAAACAACTTGATTTGAAATGTATTGGCGCTTGGGTCACTTTCCGCGCTGAATACGTCTTTTTGATAGGCCTTAGGGTCACGATAGGCATATTGGACTTCCATGCCAAAGTCACCAAAGTTATAGCCTAGGCCAATCGGTGCTTGTAACCCGGTAGCAATATAGTCGCTGCTGCTGGTGGTAGATTCCCAATGTTCGCTGAAATATCCAAGTCCAGCGTACCCATAAAACCCTTTGTCGATAAATGATGTACCGAGCAAAAAGTTGAGCTCTAGCCCGGAGGTTTCAAATACTGATGGGCCTGAGTTAGAGCCTTGGGAATAAGAGCCACTTCCGTTGTAGTAATAATTTGTCGCAAACGCGAAATTTTCGTGGGGGATCAACCGCACACTGAAAACAGGGGAGCCAAAATCTACGCTGTAATCGCTACTTGCATCTTCAATATAGCGAGCATGGTAACCACCACCAATTTGGGCATTGGTCTCAGCCTGTGCGTTAGCTGTGATTAATAAGCAGCTGGTAGCGGTTAGAAAGACAAGATTCTTGCAGTACATGATGTATTCCTCATTATGAATGAAAAAAAGTGATTAGTGGCGCTTACCACCATGGCCACCGGAGCTATGACCACCAGAGCTATGACCACCGGAGCTCTTGCTTCCGCCATTGCCTCTGCTACCTGAACTATGCCCCCCTGAGCTTTTGTTGCCTGAGCTATGACTACCAGAGCGGCTACCGCTGTTTTGTTGACGATTGCTTTGTTTGGATGTGATCCCTGAAGAGGATTGCTGATTTGCGTTGCTCGCCTCTTCTTCTGTCACTGTGCTATCTGAGTCCGTTCCTACAAAGGTTTCATCTGATGCTGAGCCTGACTCGCTAGCAACGCTATTATCATCCGCTAAGTAAGTCTCATCAGAGTTTGTTGTACCTTCTTCACTTGCGGCGTCGCCACTTGTGTCACTGCTCGTAGCGCTCTCATCACTGGTGGTTGTGTCTTCTGTTATGACGGTACTGTCTTCGGATGTGGCACTGCTGTCGCTGGTGGCGTTAGCTTCTTCATCCACAACGTTGGCGTATACCTGCGAGGTAAGGGGAAATGATAGAAAAGTGCTCAGCGCTAAAGTAGCGATGAAACGTAAGGAGGAATTGGCCATGGCTGCTGCTCCATATGAGGGGGTTATGGGGTAATAATTGAGTGTTGTTTTATTTGTGGGATATTTTCCCACTAATTATTGAGGTTAAATTAAGTGGATAAATTTCCCACGTCAACATAAAATTTCGAAAAATTGACTATTTATTGAGCCAATATGTCCCAAGACACACCTAGCCAAGGCACGCGCCAGCTGATCACTAAGTCATTAAAGAAGGTTTTATCCTCTTTAGTTCGCTTGGTTGTTCGTTATGGCGTGACTTATCCTGAGTTTTTGGAGTTGTTGAAAAAGGTTTATGTGGATGAGGTACGCCAAGATCTGCAGCGCAAGGGTGATAAAGTCACTTTAAGTCGTATCAGTGTGGTCAGCGGAGTGCACAGAAAAGATGTTAAGCGGCTTCTAGAAGACGCCCCAGATGAGTCGTATGTACCGGAGAAATCATCCCTTACTTCCCGATTAATTAGTTTGTGGGTGGGAGATAGCCGTTTTTTAGACGAGCAGGGAGAGCCTTGCCTTCTGCCCCGGCAAGGTGACTTGTCGTTCGAGAGCTTAGTTCGCGAAGTCAGCGTGGATATTCGTCCTAGAACAGTCTTTGATGAGTGGTTGGATCGAGGTTTGCTGACGGAGCAAGAGGGTCAATGTCAGCTCAATTTAAATGCTTTATTTCCAAGTGATGATTTGGCGACAAAGGTTTCCTTTTTTGCCCGTAATACCTCAGATCATATTGCTGCCTGTGAACACAATCTTCGAGGCGAACTGCCGCCATTACCAGAACGTTCCGTGTTTTATAACCGATTGTCTTGCGAATCAGTGAGTGCTTTGCAAGACACTGCTAGCCATGAAAGCCAGGCCCTGCTCGTGAAACTCAATAAGCAAGCCCAACAACTGGCCCGTGAAGACGATGGCAAAGCGGAGGCCGATCACAGATTTATTCTGGGTGTGTATTTCTACCGTGAGCAGGATCAACAAGATGGCTAACTGGATTAGATGGGGACTTACCCTGCTTCTCAGTCTGTCCTTGGTGATTTGGGCAAGCGATGACCGAGGCATTGGCGGCACCGGTAAAATGATGGGGCAGCCATCGGATACGCAAGGAGATGACCGAGGTATCGGTGGCACAGGGGTAATTGGTACGATCACAGAGTTCGGTAGTATCTGGGTAAATGGTTTAGAGATAGAGCTTGATGAAAAGACCAATATTCTCAGAGACGGTAGAGCTGCTAGTGAGTCAGATCTGCGTCTTGGGCAACAGGTTGCTGTGCTCGCCACGCAAGAAGGTGACCAGTGGTGGGCACGTGTGGTGCGGATTCAACATGCTGTGATTGGCGAAGTGGTTGAGAGTCAATCGGAAGGTTGGCTGGTTCAAGGAGTATCCGTTGTTCCGGCCACCGATGCGCCGGGGGTGCTACCATCGTTAGATCTAGGGCAAAACGTTCGAGTCAGCGGCTATTTTATTGGCGATCAACTCTATGCAACGGATATCGAAAAGATCCCTGAAACGGACCAATGGCAGATTGTTGCACCTGCGCAAGCTGTGTCACAAACCCAATGGCGTTGGGCGGGGAGAGTCCTGCCAGAGGAAATATTGGACGCTAAAGATGGGGAGGTCATCACCTTGCGAGGGCGAAATACTTCACAAGGTGAATCAGCTTATTTTGTCAGGCATGAGCGGTTACCGTTTGCAGGCCAAGTCTCCAATTACTTAATAGAAACGCCGGATGCATCGTTGCGAAAAGGTCGCTCGGTGAAAAATTGGTCCGCCGATCAATTAAAACAGATGCAGCAACGGGAGCCTGAGCGAAGCTTCTCCCGAGAGGGGGAGCCTAAGCACCGCGGAGATGATGGGATGGAATTTACTGACGATCGACAAGGGTCATACTTAGACAGGCATGATACTCGCAGCAATCACTTTGGGGAGCCCACTAAAAACACAGAAGGGTCTTCTCCAGCCTCAGGTGATCGCAGCTCAGGCGGGCGTCATGGCGATGGTCCTAAGAGACATTAAGTTAACCTCGACGCCAGTTATGGTATTTCTCAAGCCAGCGTAATGCCGCTTGTGGGGCGTGGGCTTTTTTCCATTCTCCCGCGGCGTATTTGTTGGCTTCTGCCCACGTTGGGTAGGCATGTATGGTGCCCAAAACCTTGTTTAGGCCTAAACCATGTTTCATGGCCAGTACGAATTCTGGCAGCATTTCCCCAGCGTTTTCCGCCACTATGGTCACTCCCAAAATGCGGTCTTTGTTGGGGGTGGTTAACACCTTAATCACTCCCTCTGCAGCGCTCTCGGCAATGGCTCGGTCTAGGTCCGATACGTCGTACTCCACGACCTCGTAGGCAATGTTTTGAGCGCTTGCCTCGGTTTCGTTGAGTCCAACCCTTGCTACTTGAGGATCTACGAAGGTCACCGCTGGGATCACCCGATAGTCTGTTTTAAAGCGTTTAAATTGCCCAAATAATGCGTTCACACTGGCGTACCATGCTTGGTGCGCGGCAACGTGGGTGAGTTGGTAGGGGCCCGCCACATCGCCTGCGGCATAGATATTTGGATAAAGGGTTTCTAGGTAGTCATTGGTGTCTAGGGTTCGTGTGGCTGGGATGCCTAGTTCTTCTAGGCCAAAGCCTTCTAAACGAGCTGCACGCCCAAGGGCCACTAATGCATAATCAAATTCGATCGAGCCTTTTTGTGTTTGAGCAAGATGACCTTGGACGCTGGTTTCAAAGGCCTGAACTTCCCCGTTGAACTGCACTGTCACACCGTCAGCAGTGAGCTTTTTAAGCACTCGAGCACTGATGTCAGGGTCTTCCTTACTCAGTAACTGACTGCTTCGTTCGAGTAAGGTGACTTGACTGCCAAGGCGCGCAAACGCTTGAGCCAGTTCGCAACCGATCGGCCCACCGCCGAGTACTAATAGGCGTTTGGGTGGTTCTTCTAATTCCGCAAACGTTTCCCAAAGGGTGTCACTGGTGACGTAAGGAATGGTCTCGATACCGGTAATATCAGGCACAAAAGGTTGCGCCCCTGTGGCCAAAATAATGCTGCGGGTGGTGATCTGTTCGGTGTGACCTTTAGCGTCTGTTAGTGCGACGGTCCAAGGGTCAATCAGTTTTGCTTCCCCCTGACGAACGTCTACCCCCATAGCGCTGTATCGCTCTACGCTGTCATGGGGCTCAATGTCGCGGATCACCTCTTGGATACGTGCCATGACACCTTTGAATGAAAACTGAGGTGTCTGAGGTGTTAAACCGTATTTATCCGCCTGGCGCATTTGTGCGGCGACTTTGGCGCTTTTAATGATCGCCTTACTTGGTACACACCCATAATTCAGGCAGTCGCCTCCCATCTTATGACGTTCAATAAGGGTGACTTTAGCCTTTACGGTAGCGCCGATGTAGGCGCTTACTAACCCTGCGGCACCAGCCCCGATTACCACTAGATTTCGGTCAAACTTTTTGGGAGGCGTGTATTTTTGATAAACGCGACGCTTCTGCAGCCCCGATATGATGAGTTTAGCCAGCCAAGGAAAGAGTCCTAGCAGTACAAAAGAGAGAATTAACTCGACGGACAACACGCCCCGGAGGCTTTCCAGCTGAGCCAGTTGAGTGCCTGCATTGACGTACACCGCAGTCCCCAAAAACATCCCCACTTGGCTGACCCAGTAAAAGGTCCAGGTGCGGATAGGAGTGAGCCCCATTACCAAGTTAATTAAAAAGAATGGGAAAACCGGCACAAGGCGTAATGTAAACAGGTAAAAGCCACCGTCCTTTTCAACCCCTTGGTTGATGGTTTTAAGTCGTTGTTGAAAGCGCTTTTGCACCCAGTCTCGAAACAAAAATCGAGACAGTAAAAACGCTATGGTTGCTCCCACGGCACTGGCAAATGAAATCAGGGTAAGGCCCCAAGCCAGTCCAAACAGAGCGCCTCCCGCAAGGGTAAGTATGGTGGCACCGGGAAAAGAGAGTGCTGTCGCCACCACATAGAGGATAAAAAACAGCAATGAAGCGAACACAGGTTGTTGGTCACGCCAATGTTGCAGCTGATCAAGGTTGGTTTGCACCGATTCTAGGGTGAGCAAGTGTCCATATTGGCTTATACCCAAGGTGGCCAAAGCAACAATTATTAGGGCAGTGAACGCTTTTTTCATCAGTGAGCTCCAGAGTGCGGACGGTTTACATAGATGCATGATTGGACGTCCAGCAAGCAATATTATTACAAATTAATAGTGATCTACTTTCTAATTTAGAACGTAAAGAAATGTAATTACGTGAAAATTTAAAAACTAGATCATTGAAAATATTGAGCTTTTTTGGGTCTTTGCACAATTTAAGCGAATTATGAGAATTAAGGAAGTTTGCTCATTTCTCTTTACCTAACGACCAGATAGTTTCTACTCTAAATATATCAACTCAAATCAAATAATTTACAGGGAGTGTAACGCCAGAATGTTTATTCTATCGATCCTCTTTTTCATGATCGGCCTTGTGCTGACGGCTGGTGGTATCTGGCTGTTAGCTCTCGATGGAAGCCCCTACTACGTGATTGCTGGTGTTATTCTATTGGCCGTCAGCTTCACCTTACGCCGTCGCCGAGTGATTGCAAACAGCTTGTATGCCCTATTGCTCATAGGAACCATGGCTTGGTCCCTATGGGAGTCAGGATTCAGCTGGTGGCCACTGGCAAGCCGAATGGGCACCTTGTTGGTTTTGGCCCTACCATTAATGATCTTTGTTGGCCGCAAAGGGCGTGCAGCCCAGCGTCTATTATTGCCAGCTTGGGCCGTTTGTACTGTGCTTACCTTGAGCCCACTCGCCATGGACGATCCCACTGCCGTAAAAGGCACCATGGCGGAGTCTGTCGTCAACCCATCTGCTGCAACGGGGTTAGCGAACCCAGAAGAATGGCACGCCTATGGCCGTAGTAATTTAGGTCAGCGTTATGCGCCAGTAAATCAGATCACCACAGACAATATTGATGATCTGACCTTAGCTTGGCAGTATCAAACGGGGGACACCAAAGGCCCTGAGGATGTGACCGAAACTACCTATGAAGCCACGCCCCTCAAAATCGGCAATGCCCTGTATCTATGTACTCCGCACAACTGGTTGATTGCGTTGAATGCTGATAGCGGTGAAGAGCTTTGGGTCTACGACGCCAAAGTGCCTGCAGAGAGTCAGCGACAGCACCAAACTTGTCGGGGCGTGTCTTATCTTCCTGCTGCCGACAGCAGTAAACAAAATCTAGCCAAGAAACAAAACCAACCTGCACAAGAGCTGGCGTCCATGCAATGTGATGCTCAGATCTTCTTACCCACTTCAGATGCTCGTCTGCTAGCGGTTGACCCCGAGACTGGGGCTTTGTGTTCTAACTTCGCGGATAACGGCACCTTGGATTTGATGCATAACATGCCTTACAAGCAGTCCGGCTTTTACTACTCTACTTCGCCCCCATTAGTCGCGGGCGGTAAAGTGATTGTGGCGGGCTCAGTTAATGATAACTATGCCGTTAATTCTCCGTCGGGTGTTATTCGTGCCTACGATGCCAAAACCGGCGAGTTGATGTGGAACTGGGATGCTGGTCATCCAGAAGACACAACTCCGATTGGCGAAGACGAAACTTACGCAGTGAGCTCCCCTAATAGCTGGTCTGTGGCCAGTGCTGATGAGGAGCTAGGGCTTGCTTATTTCCCAATGGGCAACCGTACACCGGATCAGCTTGGTATGTACCGTTCACCTGCGGACGAAAAATACGCCACCTCAGTGGTTGCTTTGAGCCTTGAAACGGGCCAAGCAGAATGGGTGCAGCAGTTTGTGCACCATGATTTATGGGACATGGACACACCTGCTCAGCCGGTATTATTGGACTTGAACACGGACAAAGGTGTGGAACCTGCATTGGTGGTGCCCACCAAGCAAGGGGACGTATACGTTTTAAACCGAGGCACCGGTGAGCCGATTTTCCCAATTACAGAAGAGCCAGCGCCCCAGGGATCTATTCCAGGGGACTTTACGGCACCGACACAGCCTACTTCTGCGGTAACTTTTAAGCCCGAGCCATTAACCGAGGCGAAAATGTGGGGGGCCACCCCAATTGACCAAATGTTGTGTCGCATCGAATTTAACAGCTTAGATTACGAAGGTCGTTACACGGCACCGTCAGAGAAAGGCGCCATTGTGTTTCCGGGCAACTTTGGGGTATTCAACTGGGGCAGTGTCGCGGTAGACCCTAAACGTCAGGTGATGTTTGGCATGCCTTTATACCTAGCATTTACCTCAAAATTAGTCGCCAAAACGGGACAAGATTTAGGGGAAACCAACCAAGGGGAACAAGGCTTAAATGAAAACGCTGGCGCGCCCTATGCGGTGGAAATGGGACCTTTCCTATCGCCATTAGGTGTTCCTTGTCAGCAGCCACCTTGGGGCTATGTTGCCGGTGTGGATTTACGCACAGGGGAAACCGCTTGGAAGCATAAAAACGGCACCATCGAAGACCTCACACCACTGGCTCTGCCCATTCAAATGGGTGTGCCGGGCATTGGTGGCCCTATCTTAACAGACAGCGGTGTGGCCTTTATGGCCGCGTCTGTGGACGATTACATCCGTGCTTACGACGTGAAAACCGGTGCGCAGATTTGGCAGTCTCGTTTGCCTGCGGGTGGTCAAGCAACCCCAATGACCTATATGAACAGCAAGGGTGAGCAAATGGTGATTCAAGTGGCTGGTGGCCATGGCTCTATTGGCACCACCATTGGTGATTATGTGGTGGCTTACAAGCTCGCCAAATAACCCTCAGAGCAGCCTTTGCAATAGCACTTTAGCTAGAAAAGCCCAGCAGCTGCTGGGCTTTTTTGTGTCTGATTATAGGGCTAAACCATAGGTGGGTGTGTGCTCATCTAAACCCTTGGCAAAGGTCAAAATGTCATTATGAATGCGTTGATAATCCGGTCGCTCGTTGTGTTCTTGGCGGCTCCATAATGCAATATCCCGTCGCGGCATAAAGCGTTCATCTGTGAGCAACATTTGTTCTGGGAGGATCTCGCCACTCATCAAGGCCAATCGTGCAGGTAAAGACACCAACATATCCGTTGTATTGAGTAGGTGGATCACTGAACGAATGCTACTGGTAAAGGTGATCTTGGCTGCATTGTCTTGGATGGGAAGATTGCTGTTCATAAAGCCTGCGCTGGCCCCGGCCACAAACCACTTTTGTCGTTGCAACACCGGTTCTTCGATCAATTGCTTGTGCTGTAGCAGAGGAGAGTGCTTACCCGCAAAAATGGCGGAACGGTCTCTGAAAACTATGGTTCGAGACAAAGTGCTTTGGGCAACAGTGACATGGGCTGGCCCCAACAAAAAGTCCAGTTCTTCCTCCTTGAGTAGTTGGATTTGTGCCGCTGCGGAACCAGTGCGAAGGTGAAAGGCAAATCTGGGCTCATCGATAAAATGGCGAGTAGTTTGTGCCACAGTAGAATACTCCCAAAGGGGATCAATGCCCACGGTGAACTCGTTGCGAAAGCCGCTGTTCCACTGGCGGATAACTTCGTTGCTGTATTCTGACTCCGCAAGAATCTTTTCACCAATGGCGGCCAGCCGCTCCCCAATTTCAGTCGGGGTAACCCCATACCGGGTGCGCTTTAGGACCGGTGCGCCGACTTTTTGCTCTAGCTGTTGAATCGCACGGGTGAGTGTGGGTTGGGTGACAAACAGCTGTTCTGCCGCGGCAGAGATGGAGCCCTGTTTGATGATGATAGCCAATTGCTTCAGTAGGTTTGGATTCATGTATGCGTTTCTTTTTAGTCTGGCTCTATAAATCTATTTTTCCTTATATTTAATCTACTCTAAAGTGAAGAAAAATAACAAATCGGAGTCAGTGCCATGCAATTCCATCAAGACGGTTTTTTTCCTGGAGACCCACGTATTTCAGATCCACAAGATCGAGTGGTGCCGCCACCGATTAAGCGTCCTATGCCAAAACAGGTAGATGTGATGATCGTTGGCTGTGGTCCCGCAGGGTTAAATCTTGCAGCGCAGCTGTCTCAATTCAGCGATATTTCGGTGTGCATTGCCGATTTGAAGGACGACCGTTTGTTAGTGGGGCAGGCCGATGGTATTGCTTGCCGCACTATGGAAATGTTTCAGGCCTATGGTTTCGCAGATCAGATCAAGCAAGAAGGGTATCAAGTGAACGAAGCGGCGTTCTGGAAGCCCGATGCAACCCATCCAAACCATATTGCCCGCACAGGGAAGGTGGAGGATGTGGAGCAGGATTTGTCAGAAATGCCCCATATGATCATCAACCAAGCCCGCATTCACGATGAGTTCTTGCGGGTGATGAAACACTCGCCAAACAAGTTAGAGCCCCATTACCAGCGGAAATTTCTCGGTTTAACCGTGGACGAAACAGAGGAATACCCGGTGACTGTTCAGTTTGAGCGCATGGTGAATTATTCCCAGTTCACCAAAGAAGTGGAAACGGTAAAAGCCAAGTATGTGGTGGGCTGTGACGGAGCCCGCTCTGGGGTGCGTTCTGCCATAGGGCAAACACTGGTGGGCGATGCCTTGAACCAAGCTTGGGGGGTGATGGATGTGCTGGTGAACACGGACTTCCCTGATATCCGCATTAAGTCTCTGATTCAGTCCCATAAAGAAGGCAACATGCTGATTATCCCACGGGAAGGGGGGTATATGGCGCGGGTGTATGTAGAGCTGGATAAGCTCAAGGAAAACGAGCGTGTGTCACGGGATGAGATGACTTCGGACATTCTAGTGGCCGCTGCCAATCGCATCATTGCACCCTATACCATGGACGTGAAAGATGTGGCTTGGTGGTCGGTGTACGAGATTGGTCAGCGTATTACTACGGCATTTGATGATGGTGCACTAGGGCGCGCTCCACGGGTCTTTTTAGCGGGGGATGCGTGCCATACCCACAGTCCCAAAGCAGGACAAGGCTTAAATACCTCGGTAATGGATACCTGGAATCTAGGTTGGAAGTTAGCTCATGTGCTTCGTGGTTTAGCGGATGTGTCCTTGTTGTCCACTTACTCTTCAGAACGACATGAATACGGACAAGCCTTAATCGACTTTGATCGTCAGTGGTCATCTATGTTCAGTGCTAAACCGAAATCGGCGGAAAACCCTGACGGAGTCGATCCGGCAGAGTTTCAGCGCTATTTTAAATTGTTTGGGCATTACACCGCTGGAGTGTCGATCCAGTATCGCCAATCCTCAGTGATCGGTTCAAATGAGCATCAAGACTTGGCAACGGGATTAAAAGTAGGCTTCCGCTTCCATTCGGCCCCAGTGATCCGTCATGGGGATGCTAAGCCGATGCAATTGGGCCATTGCCATACGGTGAATGGTGCTTACAGGGTGTATGCTTTTGCCGGTAACCAAGCGCCCATGTCCGAGGGCTGTGGAGTTCGTCAGTTGGCTGACTTCATGATGAATCATGGGGACTCGCCTGTGAAGAAATACACCCCTGCTGGTGCTGAGGTGGATTCGGTGATTGACCTGCGGGGTATCTTCCCTTGTCATCATCATGCCTTAGAGCGGTCTCAGTTAGACCCGCTGCTGACTCCGGTAAAGGGCAAACTGGGGCTGAAAGATTTTGAAAAGGTGTATTGTGCGGATCACTTAACAGGGCCTGATATTTATGATTTGCGTGGCATTGATCGTGAGCAGGGGTGCCTAGTGATTGTACGTCCTGATCAATATGTCGCCGCCGTCCTGCCGTTAACAGATTTGGCAGGGATGAATGCGTATTTTGAGCAGGTACTCGTCCCTCAGTAATCCTAGGCAAAGTGTTGAAAAAGCCCAGCCTTAGGTTGGGTTTTTTTACATGCTTCTTTATTCCATAATTGATTTGTATATGTAAACCAATAGTCCTTTTAGTTATAACGAAAAGGGTTTTAAAAAGACCAATTTAATATTGGCGCGTCAGAGTCACTTTCCTTATCATGCCGCCTTCATCGTGGCCACAAGCCCCGTAAAAGCAAAATAAGCTGGAAACATCAGTAATCATGACGAAACCTACTCCTTTGGCCTTGTTGCCATTACTTCTTTTCTTAGCCCTGTTTGTGGGCAGCGGTCTTTGGTATCAGAGCCAAGACGTGGACTTTGCCTTTTATCAAATCCAAGCCCCTGTGGCGATTTTGCCAGCCTTGGTGTTAGCCATTCTACTGAGCCGTGGCGCACTGAATGAGCGGATTGAAACCTTCATGAAGGGCGTTGGCGATCAGACCATTATCACCATGGTATTGATCTACTTATTGGCGGGTGCCTTTGCCAGTGTCGCGAAAGCGGTAGGCGGCGTGGATGCCACCGTGAACTTCGGTTTGAGTGTGATTCCTGCGAGCTTGATTCTGCCGGGTATCTTTGTGATCACTGCGTTTGTGGCGACCTCTATGGGAACGTCCATGGGCACCATTGCCGCCATTGCACCGATTGCCTTTGGCGTCGCAGAAGCGACGGATCTGCCTTTGTTGACCACTGTTGGGGCGGTCATTGGTGGTGCCATGTTTGGTGATAACTTGTCGATTATCTCTGATACCACCATTGCGGCCACTCGAACTCAGGGCTGTGACATGCGTGATAAGTTTCGCATGAACTTTAAAATCGCTTTACCAGCGGCAGTACTGGTATTGATCTGGTTGTTCTTCCAAGGCTCCCAAGCACAGCTTGAACAGGTAGAAGACTACAATATCTGGCTGGTATTGCCTTATGTGGCGGTTTTGGTATTGGCGATCCTTGGGGTAAACGTGTTGTTAGTGTTGTTCACCGGCATCTTGCTTGCGGGCATTTTGGGCTTGGTGACCATGGCTGATTACACTGTGGCGCAATGGTCTAAGGACATCTACGCGGGCTACACCGGCATGCAAGAGATTATGATCTTGTCCTTATTGATCGGTGGTCTAGGGGCGCTGATGAAGTCTCAAGGTGGTCTGGAGTGGATCGTTCGCAGTATCGAAAAGATTAGCCGTGCCTTGGGTGCAAAAGATGGCTCACGCCGGGCAGGTGAGATGAGTATCAGTGCTTCTGTGGCGTTGACGAATCTATGTACCGCAAACAATACGGTTGCCATCTTGATTAACGGCTCCGTGGCGAAAGATGTGGCACAGCGCTATAACGTAGATCCTCGCCGCAGTGCCAGCTTGTTGGATATCTTCTCTTGTGTGATTCAAGGTTTGATCCCATACGGTGCTCAGATTCTACTGGCATCTTCTTTGGCTGGATTGTCGCCGCTTGAGGTCATCACCCATGTGCAATACAGCTGGGTGCTGGCTTTGGTTGCCTTGCTTTCGATTGTGATTGGCCGTCCTCGCGTCAATGCATAACGCGCACTGGCTTGAACAAAAAGGTTAAACAAAAAATCCCCGCCTTGGCGGGGATTTTTTATGGCTGAGAGCCGATTACATTATCGAGTGCTGTAGGCGCCCGATGCGTTCTGCTCGTTAGCGGAGCCGGTTGCGTAGTCGGCAATGGCTTCCCCTTGTTTTTCCCATTGTGCTTGCTCTTCTGCCGTAGCTTTAGGAGAGAAAGCGCCAATTTGAGCGTAGATCAGACCCAATACTGGGGAAATCCAACACGCAAAGGCCAGAGGGATGTACAACAAGTTTTCAAAGTTACCGTTGCCAATGCTCAGACCTAGGGCTCCAATTACGAAGGCACCGCCGGCGTTCCATGGCACCAGTGGAGACACTAAGGTACCGCCTTCTTCAATGGCACGGGATAGGTTCAAAGTAGAGTATTTCATACCACGGTAAACTGGTGCGTACATACGTCCTGGTAGGGCGATAGATAGGTACGGGTCTCCTGCCACAAGGTTGGTCGCTACAGACGTTAGTGTGGCAGAAGATTGCACACCGCGGAACGAGTCCACTTTAGACATGATGGCGCGGATGATGGCTTCTAGACAGCGGGTCTTTTCAAGGGCTCCACCAAAGCCTAAAGCGATTAGGATCAAAGAAATGGTCCACATCATAGACTGAATGCCGCCACGGTTGAGTAGGCTGTTGATGGCATCAGAGCTGGTTTGGATAGAGTAACCGCTGTTGGCGTAAGTCAGTACATCGTGTACCCCAGCGCCTTGGGTGAACATGGCCACAGCGGCACCCGTTAGTACACCCGCAAACAAAGAAGGGATCGGCGGCATGCGTTTAACAGCCAAGACGATCACGACTAGGGCAGGTAGTAACAACCAAGCAGAGATTTCGAAGTTGTTTTGTAGGGAAGTAGTGATGGCGTTGATACGCTCGAAGGAAGCGTTATCGTTATCGATTAAGGTGAACCCTGCCACCAAGTAGATCACCAAAGCGATTAGCATGGATGGCACTGTGGTTGGCATCATGTTTTTGATGTGGGAGAACACATCTGTGCCAGTCACCGCAGGCGCTAGGTTGGTGGTATCAGAAAGTGGCGATACCTTGTCACCAAAGAAGGCACCAGAAACTACAGCACCCGCAGTCCAATACATGGGAATCTCAAAACCTGCACCTATGCCCATCAAGGCCAGACCCACGGTACCAACAGTCCCCCAAGAGGTTCCCAAAGATAGGGAGACAACCGAACACAGGATCATTGCCGCAGCCAAGAATACCTGTGGCGATAGGATGGTTAGACCATAATAGATCAGTGTTGGCACTGTACCTGAGGCAATCCACACACCTACGATCATACCCACAAGGATCAATACGGAAACCGACGGCATGGATACGTGAATAACGTGAAAAATGCCTTCTTCGATGTCTTTCCAGCGCAATCCTTGTTTAATACCTACCAGCGCCGTGATCGCTAGACCAATGGCTAAAGGAATGTGCGGGGTGAAGTCACCGAAGTAAAAAATTTGTACGCCCAGAAGCGCTAGTGTTAAGACGACCGGAATCAATGCTAGCCCTAAGCTAGGCATCTCCGCCGTTCTTGAGTTGGTATTAGCCATAGATTTGTTCCTGCGGTTTTGTGTTATGTGATTGTTATAAAGTGCCACCGAAAATGATGATGCACTTTCGATGACTAACGTTTTAGCAGGATGAAAGAATGAATTCGCAAACAGGTCGTAATACTTTGTATGAACAATGTGAACTCCAATTCACGGATTTGTGACAGATTATCGAGGCTGTTTTGACGTATTTTGTCAGTTGATGCGATTTAAAGGCATGAGGTCATGTGAAAAACTGTCACTAGTCTAAAATGCTGGGGCGCGGTAAGCCTGTAAGTGCTTGGCATTTTGTCAAATCTCCGTCTCTTTTACCCCATAGATGGGGTAACTTAGTTAACCCTTAAGACGGGTTTGAATAGCCTGTAAATGACTGTTTATAACTGGTGCTCTTGTTTACATTTCATTTAAATTTGTGCGTTCTTTGAAGCTCTTATTTTTTGTGGAGTGACTTGGTATAGTTATGAAACTAAGGTGCATAGCACACGGCTTAACCAGCGTAGCGCCCCTAGCAACCTCGAACTTCTTACCCTTTGCAGTGCATAGCTTATGTTGATGTCAGATATCAAAATTCTCGTCGTAGACGATTCAAGTGTTACACGGGAAACATTGGAAAGTTACTTTGCCGAGGAAGGCTATTCTGTTAATGGTGTGAATACCGCTGAAGAAGCCGAGCGCTTGATGCAAGATCAAGAGTTTGATTTGGTTCTGCTAGACATACGTTTGCCTGGAAAAGATGGACTCACCTTAACCCGTGAGCTGCGTTCCCGTTCGGAAGTGGGGATCATACTGGTCACGGGTAAACAAGACGAAATTGACCGAATCATTGGATTAGAATGTGGTGCGGACGAATATGTCTGCAAACCTTTTAACCCCCGCGAAATGCTCGCTCGAGCCAAAAACCTCATCCGCCGTGTGCACAAGCAGCGGGAGCAACAAAAACCTGCGGAAGAAACGCCTATTCGTCAGTTAGGTACATGGCAACTGGATATGTCCCGTCGGGTTTTAGTAGGTCGTGATAAGAGTGTTAGCCAGTTAACCGAAGGGGAGTTCCAACTGCTGACGGCCTTGCTTGAGAGTGAAGGGGTAGCGTTAACCCGTGACCAACTAATGGATCGCATTAAAAACCGTACTTGGAATGCCACGGATCGAACCATTGATGTGCTCATTGGACGCATTCGCCGCAAGTTAGCAGAAGACGAGTCTTGCCCTTCTTTGATCATAACGGTTCATGGGGTGGGCTACTTACTTAGCACCCCAAGCCATTCGGACACTCCATGACTTTGACGTGCCGAACAGCCGCCTATGTTTTGGCTCTCGGTATGCTACTCGGATCTTCAGTCAGTCGGGCGGAAGATACTTCTTCGGACTCTCTAGGGGACCTTAAGGTTCGTATTTGCGGCACTCCCGCCTATCCTCCTGTGTCTTGGATCGCCCCTAATGGTCGTGTGGAAGGGGTCAATGCCGCTCTGATTAGAGCCTTGTTATTACCCTTAGGGGTGCAAGTGGATGATCAACAAAACAGTAATTGGCGTCGCTGTCTTAAAGAGGTGGAGCTGGGTAATGTGGATGTGATCTCAGGGTTTCGCAATGAAGAACGTTTGCAATTTGTCACCTATCTCGACACCCCTATCATCGAAGAATCCATCTACTTTTATTACCCCATAGGGGCACCCTTTGAATTTACCCGTTGGGAAAATCTGACGGGTATGCGCATTGGTGTGATGCGCGGGGACAGCTTTGGAGATGGCCCCGATGCGGCGTTGCAAACCTACCCAGACTTGGAATGGGTATCCACGCAAAATCAAAACCTACTTAAGCTTGCCGATGGTCGTCTCGATGCTGTGCCCATGGGGAAGCTCTCTGGGCAGCTACAAACCGCCGCGCTAGGGCTAAATGGACGAGTGGGACATACGGCTACTGATGTAAACGATTACTGGTATGTGGCCATCTCTAAAAAATCTCCGTTAATGAAATGGTTACCAGAGCTGAATGAGCGGTTGGAACGCTTGTTAAAAAATCCTGCCATCATTCCTAGCTTGTTAGCCCGCCAGAAAACCCTATACCTGCGTACCATGCAGAGGCCGTCACAGGAGGCTAAGTAAGATGAATCGATGGTCTGGCCGCACCTTGTTTTCTAGCCTAGTGCGTTACAAGCAAAACCGCCCGTTGGCGTACCGCATCTTTATCAAGTTGCTGGCTTTGAGTCTGTTACTCGCTCTGATTTCCACCAGTATTCAGGTGTACAACGAGTACCGCCGGGAGCGGGATTCCATGCAGCAGCAAACGGACTTTATTACCTCTTCTCATATTGAAGGGATTCGCAAAGGTTTGTGGGATCTAGACAGTGAGCAACTTTTACTACAGCTCAAAGGCATCATGAACTTCTCCAACGTGAATGCGGTTACTCTGCGTTCCGTGGATTGGAGTGATGGGGACATAGTAGTGGGTACTCCCCCGGACACCTTAGAAGAGGGCTATGGCACCACCTTTTCCATTTATTATGTGGACCGCGAGGGGCAGGAAACGGATCGTCTTTTGGGCGAACTCACCGTGTACCACGATATGGCGGCGATCCAGTCTCGATTGCTCCGCTCCGCTCTAGAAATTGCTTTGTTTCAGAGTGGGTTAGTGTTGATTAATGGACTGGTGTTGCTGTTGATCGTGCACCTGATGGTGACGCGACATTTGGAATACATGGCCAGTTACACTCGTACCATTGGCGCGGGTAATCTGAAGCTCAAACTGGTGCTGCCTCATAAAGCTCGAACGGGCCAAGAAGACGAGATTGATGCGG
Source organism: Marinomonas vaga (assembly GCF_055388305.1). Classification (NCBI taxonomy): domain Bacteria; kingdom Pseudomonadati; phylum Pseudomonadota; class Gammaproteobacteria; order Oceanospirillales; family Oceanospirillaceae; genus Marinomonas; species Marinomonas vaga. The sequence goes on along the minus strand of NZ_AP043903.1, from coordinate 892,433 downwards.
TGGTGAACGCCATGAATGAAATGCGCGAAGCCATCCTTGCGGACATTAAGCAAAAGGATCGTATCGAGGAAGAACTACGCTTCCACCGGGATCAGTTGCAAGAACAAGTGCGTCGCCGCACCCAACGTTTACAAGGGGCAAAAGAAGCGGCAGAAGAAGCCAACGTGGCCAAGAGTCAGTTCTTGGCGACCATGAGCCATGAAATCAAAACCCCATTGAATGGCATCCTAGGCATGGTGGAGCTACTGCAGCGCGCCCCCCAGCCAGAAGACAGTCGGGAAAAACTGGCGGCCATTTATCAATCCGGTGAAGCCCTGTTAGAGATCCTAAATGGCTTGCTGGATTACGCTCGATTAGAAGAGGGCATGTACAGCCCCGAGATCTTGCCTTTTTCAATGCAGGATCTGGTGAATTCCACCTGTTTGTTGTTTTCGGCCCAAGCCCAAGAGCAAGACACGCAAGTGCGGGTCAACATCAGCCCTGAGTTGGATGATTACTATCAAGGTGGCGCCGGTGCTTTACGTCAGATTCTGTCTAATTTGGTGTCCAATGCTATCAAATTTACTGAAAAGGGCGTTGTCACGATTTCGGTGATTCCAGCGAAAGATGATCCGGTTCACAGTGATCATAATCAGAACGAAGGGGTGGTGTTTGAGATTGAAGACACGGGGATCGGTATTTCAGAGGTGTTTCAAGCCCAGATCTTTGAACGTTTTAGTCAGGCGGACGAGAGTATTACCCGTCGCTTCGGAGGCACTGGCTTAGGGCTCGCCATTACAGCGCAGTTGGTGCATTTACTAGGGGGCGAGATCGGCGTTGAGAGTGAAGAAGGTCATGGTAGTGTGTTTTGGTTCTATGTGCCTTTGACTGCCATGAGGGATCGTCATCAAGCGCCTCTTGTGCCACCGGTGGAAGCCAATGAAACTCTGGCTCCCATGTCCATCTTATTGGTGGAAGATACGCCGATTAACCAAGCGGTGACCATTGAGCTATTGCAGCAGGATGGCCACAGGGTCCGCTTGGCGAAAGACGGCCTAGAGGCATTAAAGCTGACAGCAGAGACACGTTTTGAATTGATCCTGTTAGACATTCATTTGCCGGGTATGAGCGGTTTAGATGTGGCGCAGGAGATTCGTGGAGGCGGCGGCCTCAATGCAGAGACACCGATTGTGGCTCTGACTGCGAATGTTCAGCCAAGCAATGTGAAAAAATGCCACGATGCGGGCATCTGGGCCGTCATTCCTAAGCCTTTCAGTCGTGAGCTGCTTCATCAAGTGATGCGTGCCCAAACCCATGGCAGTGACATTGCTGTGGCGCCTGAAGTGGGTCAAGATCTGCTCGACATGACTCTGATTCGCTCCCATTTGACGGCCCTAGGTAAGCAGCGCCTATCTAAGCTGGTGACCTCTTTCTCTCAAGCCTTACAACGGGGGCTGATGGAGCTTAGGGAAATGAACCAAGAGCGTGACGATTATGAATTGGCTGAGATCGCCCATCGCTTAGCGGGAGACGCAGATGCTGTGGGAGCACAGCAAGTGGCTCAAGCGCTCAGAGAGATTGAGCAACAGGCCAGTGCTGGAGAGCATAGAGATTATCTTGCAGATTTGGATGCCCTAGAGACCCTTTATCAAAAGACGGTTACCGTCTATGGGCAAGTTTTGGAAGACGCCTAAAAAGCCAATGAAAACAATCGTGTAAAAAAAGAGCAAAATACGTAAAGGAGTGTGTTTTATCGTCCCTAGAGATTATAGTCGATGCTCTTTTTGAACCAGTTGTTCAAACTCTACTTATAAGAAGAATTCCATGGATCAGTCTACCAAAACTGGCCTCGCGTATGGCATTACTGCCTACGTCTGGTGGGCCATCGCTCCTGTTTACTTCAAGCTTGTCTCAGACATTGGCGCAATGGACATTTTGTCCCATCGCGTACTCTGGTCTTTTGTGATCGTGATTGCCTTGATCCTAGTGATGGGTAAGTTGCCAGTGCTTATCAAGGTGCTGCGTTCTCCAAAGTCGTTAGTGGCGTTGGCAGCATCCACCGCTTTGATCGCGGCAAACTGGGGCACCTTCATTTATGCGGTCAACAGCGACCAAATGCTCAGTGCCAGCTTAGGGTATTACATCAACCCGCTGATCAGCATCATCATCGGCATGGTGTTTTTTAAAGATCGTCTAGATCGTGCGAAACAAATTGCCGCTGCTCTGTGTGTGGCTGCCGTGGTGTTTGAGGTGATTCAGTTTGGCCGTTTGCCGTGGATTGCGTTGGCTCTTGCCTTCACTTTTGCATTTTATGGCTTGGTGCGTAAGAAACTGGCAGTGGACAGTTTCACAGGAATGGCACTTGAAACCCTATTAATGTTGCCATTTGCCTTAATGCAGCTGAAGTGGTCCAGCGACCCTATGAGTAACATGTTTGCCAATGATTTTTGGACCAATGTGCTCTTGTTTGCCGCAGGCCCAGTGACCATGGTGCCGCTCATGTTATTTGCCGCAGCGGCAAATCGGGTTAGCTTGGTGACCTTAGGTTTCTTCCAGTACATTGGCCCGAGTGGGATTTTCTTGTTGGCGGTTTTTGCCTATGGGGAAACATTCTCGCCTTCTAAATTCATCACGTTTGGTTTGATTTGGGCCGCCTTGCTGGTGCTGGTCTTTAGCTCCCTTCGCAGCATGCGTAAGCCGCCTTTAAAAACAGACGCCTAATGCTTTGATGCATTAGGCGAGAGGCGTGCTGTAATCTAGGCAGGATTTAAGAGAACAGCATGAGCTTCATGGCAGCCAGTGTCGACATGATACGAATCAGCCATTTGAAGTGAGCTGGTTTTACATGCTTCAAAAAGTGATAGCCGATTAGGGCACCGATAATCAACCCGGGCAGTGCATAGGTGGAGATAGTCAGGCTTTCTTGGCTAAACAATCCTAAGCCAATGTACATTGGGAACTTCATAATATTGATGATGAAGAAGCCCCATGCTCGGGTACTCACATAGCTTTCTTTGCTGAGCTTCTGCTCCAAGAGAAACAAGCTGAACAAAGGGCCAGCGGCGTTTGCCACCATACTCACTAAGCCCCCAGCAAAACCCATGGAGTAGGCCGTAATCGGCTTCTGCATAAAGGTGGCTGGTCGTGCATCCAGATAAAAACCTAGGGCAATCATGGCGACAATGATCACACCCAGAAGGGTGACGAATTGGTCAGAGTCCATCCCTGATAAGAGGGTAGCCCCCACTAAGACACCGAGTAACCCCAGTGGCAAGAAACGTGCTAACACGCTCCAAGAGATGTTCTTGCGATAGCTGTACACGGCCATCACGTCAGTAATTAAATACAAAGGCAGTAAAACGCCCAGCGCTTCAGGGCCAGGGAAGGCAATCATCACGATTGGCAACACCAGTAGACCCATTCCGCCTACCGAAAATTTTGAAAAGCCAGTGATCAAACCGGCGATAAACATTACCACGAGAGCAGTGGTCACATGGTCCTCCTTTCAATGAATAAGATGTGTTACTTGATTGGCTATAGAATACGCTGAATAATGAAATAAAAATAATTTCGTTTTTTGATCAAGATGAAAGGTTTAAGTTATGAAGTTGGATCAGATTAGAGCCTTTATTGCAGTGGTGGAAACTGGCAGCTTTCGGGCCGCTGCTGACATCATCCATAAGACCCAACCCAGCATCAGCGCCGCGGTGAAAGCGCTGGAAGATCAGTATGGTATTCAGTTGCTGGATCGAGATAGTTACCGACCCACCCTCACGGCTGAAGGTGAAGCCTTCTTTCGTCAGAGTAAGAAGCTCATGCTACAGGCAAACCAGCTGGAGAGTTTAGGCCATCATTTGGCGTTAGGAGCCGAGCAGCCCCTGCGTTTGTGTGTGAGCCAAATGGGGTTAACGGATCAGATCGTGGCGTTGCTTAAAGGCTTTCAAGAGTATGCTCCTAATATCGCCTTAGAAGTCACTTCAGACCACCTTCATGGGGTGCAGGATCACTTAATCAAAGAGCGTTCTGATATTGCCATTGGCCCCAGCTATGGCTTGGATGACCGACACATCTTTGTGGAAGTGGGCAAGTTAGAAATGAACTGTGTCGTCCACCCGGACTTGTTACCTGGACTGCAAGCAGGGGCGCAAAAAGTTAAGCAACAGGCCCTGTACTCCCTGCCACAAATCTTGGTCAGTCGATCCGGTGCGGAGCATGAACATAGGTTTGTACTGCCCACCGGGAAACGCTGGCATGTGAACGACTTTCAAGTGAAGAAAACCCTAGTGCAGGCGGGCTTGGGTTGGTCGCGGATTCCCCATTACATGATTAAGGATTCCCTAGAGGAAGGACGGTTGGTGTTGATGGATGTGGAGAACTTTACCTCCCATAGTCAGTTCCCCTTGTTTATGATCCGCTTACGCAACAAGACCTTGAGTCATGAGGCCAATGTCTTTTGGCGTTACGTGAAAAACACCCTCAAATCCTCCGGTTCCGACGCCTAATGCTCTTGTAAAAACCTTTGGCTGATTTTAGCTGCTAGGTTGACCCCGAACGCAGGGTGAGGCACTGGGGCCACGGACAATACTATGTCTACCGCGGGTAGGGCTGGCCAGTGATTGTCCTGAACGATGTTGATGCCATGTGACACGCTCGACACGGCCATAGCACTGACGCCTATGCCCCGTCGCAGCAAGCTTTTAATCGCCGTGGCGCTGGATGAGCTGACCATCAGGGAATAGTCCCTTTCTTGCTTTTCCATGCCATCAATGGCGGCGCTGTGAAACTTACAATCTGGCTCATAAAGTACCAGTGGTAACGGGCTCTGCTCGAGGACGCTTGGGTCGCTACCGTAGACCCAGACCCCTCGGTCATGTTTTAGCAGATACCCTTCTTCGGCGTCCGGTGCTCGGGTAAGTATGGCTATGTCGATCTTCCCAGCATCCAACATTAGGCGTAATTCCGTGCTGCAATCACAGACGATTTTAAACGCTTGGTTAGGCAGTAGTTCACGAATCAAAGCGGTGACCGTGGGTAATATGGATTCTGCATAATCATCTGGGCAGCCCATCACCAAGGGGCGATGGTGGGTAGAGTGTTTAAAGTGACTGACGGCCTCGTCGTGTAACGAGAGTATCCGGCGTGCATAGCTCACCAGCTCTTGTCCCCGTTCGGTCAGTGCCACATTACGGCCTTCCTTAACAAACAAGGGCTGCCCAGTGTCTTCCTCCAGCTTTTTCATTTGCATGCTGATGGCGCTCTGGGAGCGGAACGTTTGTTTGGCTGCTCGGGTGAAACTGCCCGTATCGACGAAAGCGATGAAACTTCTTAATGCATCAATATCCATGATGAGTCTTGCTAAACCTATTCGTAAATCGAAAGAGATTCTTCAAAAGTATTCGTTAGTCAAATGAATAGCAAGGTTGCACAATGATTGAGCTGTCATTTACATCACAAGGAATTGGAAATGCCCATGAAACTCATCATCGCAAACAAAAATTACTCTTCTTGGTCTTTGCGTGGCTGGCTGGCGCTAGAAGCGTTTGGTGTGCCATTTGAAGAAGTGAAACTGCCCCTGTTTACGGACACCTTCTACGATACCTTGGCGCAATACACACCGGTTAAAAAGGTGCCTGTGTTGGTGGATGGTGACCTCAGTGTTTGGGATTCCCTCGCTATTGCGGAATATGTGAATGAAACCTACTTAGATGGCAAGGGCTGGCCAGCGGATCGAGCCGCTCGAGCAGTGGCCCGTGCCACGGTAGCAGAAATGCATTGTGGGTATTCCGCGGTACGCAGTGCCATGCCTATGAACTGTCGTGCTCGTCGCCATGTGGCAATCGATGATGCGGTGCGCAAAGACATTGCCGCCATTGATGCCATCTGGGGGGAAAAGCGCCTACCGTACGCAGACCAGGGTGAGTACTTGTTTGGTGAATTCAGTTTGGCGGATGTGTTCTTTGCCCCAGTGGTCTTCCGTTTTGTGACCTACGGGGTAGAGCTGTCTGATGCCGCCAAGGCGTACCAACAAACCATGTTGGCACACCCAGCAATGAAGCGTTGGCTCGCGGATGCTCTAACCGAAACCGATGTGGTGGAAGAAGACGAAGCGGGTGAGCCGATCTAACCCTTCAACAATGCCAATAAATGCTCGGCTTCTGCTTGGCTGATACTGTGTGCGAGGCCGTCGAAGGTTTCCAGTGTGGTGCTGGCACCTAAGGCCTCAAGCCAGTTAAAGCCTTGCTCCGCGTGGATCACGGGAATAACAGGGTCTTTAGTGCCATGTAAGAAGTGCACACTGGTGCCTGCTGGCTTTTGCGTTGGTTGCACGGCAAATCGACCAGAGAGTGATACGACTTCTCGTGCCAACTGAGTGTTCTCTAATTGTGTCGAAGACAACGCCATAATGGCCCCTTGCGAAAAGCCAACGATAGCCGTGTCTTCTGCCCCCACGTTTGCGGTGGCTTGCCACTCATGCACCGTCTTAATAAAGGCTGGCATGGCGGTTTTGATGCGCTCCAAGCGATTATCTTCGGTGACTTCCTTAATGGAGAACCATTGAAAACCCTCACCAAAATCAAAACGATCCGGGGCTGCCACAGCGACGATCATTGCGCGATCTAGAGCATCCGCCAGCCAACGACCAAGCGGTGCAAGACTGTTAGGATTGGCGCCCACGCCGTGGAATAACAGGATTAATCGGTTCGCAACAACCGGCTTTTGAATGATAAGAGAGTGGCTCATGGATAACTCCTGTAAAACAGTGACGCCACTGTAATGCCATCGGTTTAATGAATAAATAGCTAAAAACCGAACAGTCTATTTCTTAAATCGCAATAATGAGCTGGGAACTTTTTTCCTTGCTGTGCTTAATCAATCCAAGCTGGGTTGAAGGGCTTGGGTGTTTTGTTTCCAAGTTTGTAAGACTAGGCACACGCCGATCAGCAACATCCCAATCCATCCCCAAGTAGTAATGTGCTCTCCCACAATGGTGACGGCGAACATTGCCGCGACGACCGGCTCGAACAGTGTCAGGATGGTGGCGGTGCTGGCATGGGTGGTTTTCAGTCCAAAACTGAATAACACATAGCCAAGAAACATGGGCACAATGGCCATATAGAGTGCTACGGAGGCATTGTGTAGATCCGCAAACAGATGATCTCCAGTGAACCAAAGTGATGGCAGTAAGACCAAGGCACTGACCCCAAACATGCTGCTGATAGAAGCTTTCGAGTGAATGCCTGCCTCAATCAAATGTTTGCCAATCCAGGCATATAAGGCATAAGCCAAGCCCGCCACCAAGCCCAATATAATGCCTACAAGGGTGTCTTGGGTGCTGGTGTGATAAGTACTGGCATCGTTAGAAAATGCCAGTAGCAATATGCCGGTAATGCCTAGGGAAAGACTGATTAGCCATCGAGTTGTCACGGGGCTTTTTTTGCTGATGAGCCATTCCAATAAGGCGGTAAAAAAGGGCGCACTGCCGATGGTGACCACGGTACCTATGGCCACCCCTGCAAGGTGCATGGAGCTGTAAAATGCCAATGGATAGGTGGCTATTCCTAATGCCCCCAATACCACCAAGCGTCGATGTTGCCAAAGTAGACTTCTGTCTTGCTGTAAGTTTTTCATTGCTACGAGGGCTTGTAGCAGGCCGCCAATGCCCATGGCAAAAGCGCCAATCGCCAATGGGCTAATGGCTGGGGCAAGGCTTGCGACAGTTCCTGTGGTGCCCCACAAAAAAGACGCAATCAGGATGGCAATATGACCCATCTGGGTCCCAGGGGATGCCTGTGTAATGGTAGACATGATGTAACCTAGTGAATGACGTTAGACCCATAGCATACGATGAATTAGAGCTTAATTTTGTGCAGATCGGACGCTTTGTTAGGGTGATTGGCTGTTTCTAATGGGGCACCGATAGCTCTCTAGGGGAGACACCAAAATGTTGTCGAAAACGTCGGCTGAAGGCAGAGAAATCCCCGTAGCCTACTTGCTCAGCTACCAAACGAATGGGGATGTCTGAGTGAATGAGCAGGGCTTTAGCTCGCTCCATGCGTTGCTCAGTTATATAGCTTAAGGGGCTGTGTTGAGTGTTTTCTTTAAACAGCTTCTTAAACTGGGTTGGGCTGAGATGGGCTAGGTCGGCCAACAAGTTGATATTAAGGGGCGCAGCCAGATGATCCAAAATATAGGTTTGCACTCTGCGAATTCGCGGGTCCATGTGCACGTTAAGGTTCTGTTCGTTCAGCAGCTGGTTAAACAACCGGAACAAGGAGGCTTCAATATCAGGGTGTACCTGATGGGCCAGTTGTTTCTCCACAAACATTAAGAAGCTTTGCAGAGGTCCATTGGTGGCAAATACCTGCTCTGTGCTGGTGGCCAGATGATCGGGTAAGTCCGTCATGTCTGCGACGACAAAGCGAGCCGATTCATCAGCGCGAAAATGATGCTCCTGCCCCTTACGAATCACCACACATTCTCCCACTGCAACCGCCCCTTGATAGGTGGGAATCTCGATCATGATGACACCTTGGGTAGGCAGTACCAATTGATGGTAGTCGTGCAGATGGGTGCGACTCTGCCGAGTGTAAGATCGAATGCTTAGGCTGTTTTGCATGGCTTGCTCAGCTCATAATGGTGGTTAAGTGGTCATGTCATGGTACAACGGTGGCATATTGTAATGCGACATTGGCTTCATAGTTGTGTTTCATTCTTAACTTGGATACAACATACAAAATATAACACGAACAGTTAGGTAGGATTCATGGCACGTAAAATGGTGGCAGGGGAAACACAAGGTTCCCTATTGTGTTCACAAGAAGGTTTAAGCTTTTGGGGGGGCGTGGATTCGGCTTCGGGCAAAGTGGTGGACGCTCACCATCCGCTGCACCAACAGAGTCTGGCCGGAAAGCTCGTCATGCTGCCAACCAGTCGAGGTTCTTGTACCGGTAGTGGTGTGTTGCTGGAGTTGATTCAGAATGGCAATGCCCCTGCCGCTTTGATCTTTCGGGAAGCGGAAAGTGTTCTGACCTTAGGGGCATTGGTGGCCCATTATGTGTTTGATTTGTCCTTGCCCGTGATTCGACTTTCGGCCTTAGAATTTGATCTGCTAAGCCAGCAGACTAGTGCGCACATTCAATCCGATCGCATCCTGTTTGAAGGGGGCGAAATAGGTTTGGAGCCTGCGTCAGAAGGGGCAGTACAACTGACTGAAGCGGATAAAAATAGACTCGCTGGTGGCCAAGGGGAAGCGGTTCGTATTGCCATGCAGATCTTGTGTGCCATGGCCCAGAACGAAGGCGCTACGGGCTTTTTAGATGTGTCGAAAGTGCACATTGACGGTTGTATCTATGCGGGAGATGCCTTGCGACGCTTTGCTCAAGTATTTGATGAGATGGGCGCTAAGGTCACCGTTCCCACCACTATGAACTCCATCTCCGTTGAGTATGCTCGATGGCGACAGCAGGGGATGGACGAAGGGTTTGGCGAGGCGGCCCAAGCCCTAGCCGATGCATACTTAAATATGGGCTGTCAGCCAACATTTACTTGCGCACCTTATCTATTAGAAAACCCGCCTAAGGTGGGCGAGAACATTGCTTGGGCAGAATCCAACGCCGTGATTTACGCCAACAGCGTGTTGGGGGCGCGTACCGCCAAGCACCCAGATTTCCTAGATCTCTGCATTGCTCTCACAGGCCGTTCACCCGCCACGGCTATGTACCAAACAGAACAACGCAGTGCCCAGCGTATCATTGAGATGGCGTATTTTGAGACGGTGGATGACGCCTTCTGGCCCATGTTGGGCTACTTAGCGGGCAGTTTGGCCCCAGATTGTATTCCTCTGATCCGTGGTGTGGCGCACTTATCCCCAAATGAAGATAACTTAAAAGCCCTTTGTGGTGCCTTTGGCACAACATCTGGGGCGCCTATGTTGCATGTGGAGGGCATCACCCCTGAGGCGGATCAGGTTCTGCCTGAGGCCCAGATAGTAAAAGCGGATAAAGAGTCATTGCAGCGGGTTTGGCAACAGTTCAATCCAAAGGTGGCTCCAGTTCAGTTAGTGGCCTTAGGGAGTCCGCATTTTTCGGTGTCAGAATGCCGCGATTTGGCTGAACTACTGGAGGGGAAAGCCTGTAAAGAGGGCGTGGTGGGCATGATCACCATGGGTCAAGGGAGCTTAACTCAAGCGAGAGCCGAGGGCTTGGTAGGCAAGATCGAATCGGCGGGTTTTCAGATTCACGGGGACTTGTGCTGGTGTTCTATCTCCGAGCCGGTGTTCCCTGTGGCAACCCAGACCCTAATGACGAACTCAGGTAAGTACGCCCACTATGGTCCAGGTTTGAGCCAGCGAGAGATCCGCTTTGGTAGCTTAGCGGACTGTGTGGCAGCGGCCATGACGGGCCGATCGCCTTCAAATATGCCTAGCTGGTTGGCATAACGCAGTTGCGTCCAGAACGTTTCGCCAGGTACATAGCATCGTCAACCCGTTTAAACAGGCTGTTAAAATCGTCCGTTTGGTAGCTGGTGGCCACGCCGATACTGGCGGTCACAGGGGGTAATCCCTCTGGTGATGCAACAGTGATTGCTTGACGCAGCTGCTCGGCAAACATAATGGCATCTTGTTTGGTTACATCGGGTAGCAATAGGGTGAACTCTTCGCCTCCCCATCGAGCAACATGATAACGCTGAGTGGTTAGCTCTTTCATAAGACCGGCAACATAAGTCAGTACCCGGTCACCCACTAGGTGGCCAAACTCGTCGTTGATGCTCTTGAAGTGGTCTAAGTCCAATAACAAAATGGAGGATTGGATCGTACCAGTGTTGCTTTTATGGAGGGCATCTTTGAGTAAATAGGTGAATTCGCGACGGTTCAGCAGGCCTGTGAGAGGGTCTTTCGAGACCAGCTCTTGCAATTCAAGGTCGCGACGTTTTTTCTCGGTAATATCTCGGCAAATACAGAGCAACAGAGGTTCATCGTCATAAAATGTGGTGTTGCTACTGATTTCAACATTCAGTATGACGCCATCTTTTCGGCGATGTCGCGTTTCAAAGGTAACCCCTTCAAAATCGATTTCGGTCAATAAGCGAATGATTTCGGGCTTGGAAAAATCTGCATCCCAATCCCATATGTGCATGTCATAAACTTCTTCCCGTTGGTAGTGCAACAGGTCCAGAAAAGCTTGGTTAATGTCCACAGCTTCCCCTTGCATATTCACCAAAGCAACAGGGTCACGGGTACTTTCAAATAAAAAGTGCCATGCGGATTTTTCGTTTCTAATCAGCTGTTTAATGTCCGTATCAGGTTGATCGATGGCTACGTCTTGGTGAAGTGGTCGATCTAGCTCGCTCCCTATTTCAATATCTGTTGATGTCATAAGCGGGGGCTCTTTTAAAGGGCTTGCATTGGCATTGCTTTGTGCACATGAATGACAGGTATCAAAGCAATATCTAATCTAATTAGACTAGCATTTTGTGCAAAAATCACTGTTCTGTTTTGTTATCAGCTTGCTGGGATATGTTGCGAAACGCGTCTTTTTGGTGCGCGAATAAATGTTTGCACCGAAACATTTTCGGCTTTAGCTTCTTTAAGCTCGATCAATAAATGCACACTTAGGCTTTCAATATGGGCCTGAATCATAGACAGTAAAAGAATAAGAATGGTGAGAGTGCAGAGTTACCATGTCGATAAAGGATATAGCGACGCAGCTGGACTTGTCCGTCTCTACGGTGTCTCGGGCGCTGAATGATTACCCAGATATCAGCCCTCGGACAAAAAAGAGGGTATGGAAAGCGGCACAAGCCTTAGGCTACAAGCTCAAGCGAGATGATAATACCCAATGGACGCAAACGAAGAAGTCCGTTTGTGTGTTATTGCCAAGTCATGAGTCGCAACTAATCGACCCCATTCTTTCTAAGGTGCTAGCGGGAACCCGTCAGCATCTTCAGCAACATGGCTATCTCCTGCAGGTGATAGCCCTTGATCAAGGCCGCGAAGAGTTGAGCCAACTGGAGCGCTTAATTCGCTCCGGTGATCAAGATGCCTTTCTTCTTTTACGCACGCGGGTGAATGACCCCAAAGTGCATCGTCTACTCAAGCTTAATGTGCCTTTTGTGTGTTACGGCCGAATGGAGCTAGCCCAGCATTTTGCGTGGTTGGATTTAGATAATTACCACATGGGGCGCATGGCTATTGCTAAGCTCGCTGAGCTTGGACACCACAAGGTGGCGATTCTTGCCCCTGACAAGCGTTACTTCTTTGTGCAGGAGCGTTTGCGGGGGATTGCTGAAGAGGCCGCCGCCCAAGGTTTGGTTTTGTCTTCGGATTATTGGATCGAGATGGATTTTGACGAAGAAGCTTGCTATCTCGCCTGCGTTGAGCGGCTTCTTCAGTACCCTGAAATCACAGCAGTGTTGGCCCTGACCAGTGTGGGAGCCAACAGTGCGGGAATGGCGGCACTGCGTGTTGGAGATCAACACCGGCAAGTGGCCATTCTTGGTTGTGATACGCCCTTGGATGAGCAACGGGCAAGTCTCGGCATTATTGGCTTGCAACAGGCGCCACCCCATTTGATTGGTGAGCGTTTGGCTGACATGGTGTTGGCGCGCATTCAAGGGACTCCGGTGAAAGACCTACAGGTCGAGCTGTCCCCCGGGGTTGTAACGTCTGGGTAAGCTTTGCTTACCGTGAAGGATAACAATAAGAGGAAGACGAACATGACACCTAGCAAATCGACTCTCGTTGCCAGCGCCCTAGTGGTGAATGGGCTAATGCTTTCCCCCCTTGCTGCGGCGGCCACCACGGTGGAATTTTGGACCGCACAAACCCAATCGGATCGGATGCAAACCATTCAGGTATTGGCCTCTACTTTTGAAGCCTTGAACCAAGGTATTTCCGTTAAAGTGGTGCCCGTAGATGAGAACGAGATGGCCACGCAAATGGCGGCCGCAGTGGCGGCAGGCACTCAGCCTAATCTGATTGAAGTGAACTCAGAAATCATCATGGCGTTTGGTGAGGAAGGCATCGTGGATGCGGATCTGCACCAACAAGTGCTGAACGATATCGGCGCGGAACGTTTTCATGAAGGGGCGCTGACTTCCTTAAAATCCCCCAATAATACCTATTACGGCCTGCCGTACCATGGCTGGATCCAAGGTATCTGGTATCGCACGGATTGGTTCGAAGAGGCCGGACTGGAGCCGCCGACCACTTGGGAAAGCATCGAAGCCGCGGCTGAGGCTTTGACAGACCGTAGAGCGAATCAATACGGCATCCTTGTCGGTACTAAACAGGACAGCTACACGGAGCAGGTGTTTACTCAACTGGCACTGTCCAATGATGCGCAACAATTCGATGCTGAAGGGAACTTGGTGTTTAACAGCCCAGCCATGCTAGAAACCCTAGAATTTTACAATCGTCTGGCGCAATACAACCCGCCGGGACCACAAAACTGGCGAGCCCGAGATTATTACATGCAGGGCAAAATGGGCATGTTCTTTTACTCGTCCTACATAATGGATGATCTGGCTTTGGCGGAAGTGGCCAAAGGCTCTTTGACAGCGGAGAACTTTAAAGATTTGGTGGGGGGTACCTTTGACCCTGAGTTGGTTAAGAAAACCGGCTTTGCGCCCATTATTACCCACAAGTCGCCGTCGTCTTACGGCACCATCTCTGGGTTAGTGGCCTTGGACGCTGGTTCAGATGAGCAAGCGCAGGCTACGGCTAAGTTTATGGAGTTCTTGTATGAACCCGCCAGTTACATCAGCTTCTTGCACATGGCTCCGGGTGGCATGAACCCCATGTTAAAAGGCATTGCCGAAGATCCTGTGTACTTAAACGATCCTAACGGTGTGTTTGAACTATACGGTCCTGAGAAGATGACTCAGATCGTGTCAGGGTTTGAGGACATTCGTTCCTTCTCCGTAGTGGAAGGACGCACCTTCCCGAAATCAGGGGAAATCTTCTCCAAGTCTGTGATTCCCCGCATGGTCTACAGCGTCGCCATTGAGGGACAAGACCCACAAGCTGCCTTGGATGAAGCAGAGCAAGAAATGCAAGCCATCGTCGGCGAATAAACCATTTGTGAGTTAGAGCGCCCTGCACCCCTCGGGTGGGGTGGGCGCTCATTACAAGGAGGTCGTTATGTCTTCGGTATTGAAGCAAAACGAAGCGTCGTTAGGGTTGAAGTTGATTGCACCTGCGGTGGGCATCATCGGCTTGCTGGTGTTGTACCCGATTCTGTTCAACATTTATCTCAGCTTTTTCGACGTGCAGCTCAACGGGGAGAAAACCTTTGTTGGGTTTGAAAACTACAGTGTTCTGTTAGGCAATGATCGCTATTACCACTCCATAGGCGTATCCATCATTTATCTGATTGGTACTGTGTCGGGCACCACCTTATTGGGGCTTGGGGCGGCTATTCTGATGAATCAGGAATTCCGCGGGCGCAATATGGCTCGGGGCTTGATTCTGCTGCCTTACTTCGCTCCTGTGATCAGTGTGGTGTTTGGTTGGCAGTTCATCTTTGATCCAGTGAACGGCATTTTTAACCATCTCGTGGTGGATGTGATGCAGCTGACTCAGACACGCACCAACTGGATTGGAGAGCCGGATTCCGCTTTGTTTGTGGTGATTCTATTCGATATTTGGAAGCACTTCCCTATCGCGTATTTGTTGCTACTGGCCAAATTACAAAGTGTCCCCAAAGAGCTTTATGAGGCGGCCGCGATTGATGGGCAAAATGCCCTTGGGCGCTTTTGGCACGTGACCTTGCCGGAGATTCGTTTTGTCCTTGCGACTGTGATTCTGTTGCGGGTGATTTGGAATTTAAATCGCTTTGAGGATGTGTATCTGCTGGCGCCTAATGTTGAAACACTGCCCATATTTACCTACTACCAAGCCTTCGCTGGCATTGTGGATCAAGGTATGGCCGCAGCGATTTCTGTTATTCAACTGCTGGTATTGGTCGGTTTGATCTGGCTATACGTTCGCAAAGTGCTGAAGTGGTGATGACAATGAACAGACGAACACCTTTGCAATCGGTGATTCTGTATGGGCTGGTTTTGCTGCTCGTATTGTTTTGCCTATTTCCATTTTTACAAATTTTATCCACCTCTTTGAAACATCCCATCGACTGGGGGAACCCTTCTCTGATCCCCAGAGTATTGCATCTGGATGCCTACAAAGAGCTTTTGGGGTTGATGCCCGCCCAGGAAGTGGAGGTGCCCGCGAGCATTCAGAGACTGCTGGAAAACCCTGCTTTATCGGATGCCCAGCGGCAGGCGATCCTAGCCAAATTTACGTCCACTGAGAGCGTCTTTCCGTTTGGGCGTTACATGTTGAATACCTTCGTGATTTCTTTTGTGACGGGTATCTGTGCCACCTTTTTAGCCTCTCTTGCTGCCTATGCTATCGCTCGCTTACGGTTCCCCGGTCAGTCCTTGATGGCCAACGGGGTTTTGTTTGTGTACATGGTGGGGGGCGTATTGCTGATGGTGCCCTTATATCAAATGAGCGTGAGTGTGGGCTTGGCTTCTAGCTCTGCAGGGACCATCTTCAGCTTGTTCTTGATCTATTTGATTCAGACCATGCCGGTGGCCATGTATATGCTGGGGAATTACTTTCGCACCATTCCCTTTTCCTTAGAAGAAGCGGCCATGATGGATGGCTGCTCTCGGGTGGAAGCATTCTGGCGAATCATTTTGCCCCTCTCTAAGCCCATGTTGTTTACCGTGTTTATCTACTGTTTTGTGATTGCGTGGAATGAGTATTTATTCGCGTCAGTGTTTTTGAAACAGTACCAAGATTTCCATACCTTGCCGTTGGCATTGCAAACCCTGTTTACCTCTAAAAACGCCATTTGGGACCGCATTATGGCGGCGTCTATGTTGACCCTATTGCCAGTGGTGATTTGCTTTATGTTGGCTAATCGTTACTTGTCAGGGGGCTTAACAGACGGCGGTGTAAAAGGATAAGGAGCAGATTATGAGTTCAGTCATTCTTCGTAATGTGAATAAGTCCTACGGCAACTTGCCGATTGTTAAAAATCTAAATTTGGAAGTTCAGGACGGGGAGTTTGTCGTCTTAGTTGGCCCCTCAGGCTGTGGCAAAAGCACCACCTTGAGAATGGTGGCAGGGCTGGAAGACATCACTTCTGGGGAAGCGCAAATAGGGGGCAAAGCGGTGAATGATCTGCCGCCCCATAAACGCAACATCGCCATGGTGTTTCAAAACTATGCCTTGTATCCCCACATGTCAGTACGGGAAAACATCGTATTTGGTCTGAAAAAGTCCGGGGCCGATCAAGGGACCATTAAGTCCCGTTTGGACGCAGTTTCCGAGATGCTGAAGCTGGAGCCCTACTTGGATCGCAAACCCTCGGATTTGTCCGGCGGTCAGCGTCAGCGGGTGGCCATGGGGCGGGCATTGGCTCGGGATGCGGAGGTGTTCTTATTTGACGAACCTTTGTCTAACCTTGATGCCAAGCTACGCCATCATATGCGCACAGAGATTGCGCGGATTCAGCATCAGTACAACATGACCGCCATTTATGTGACTCATGATCAGGTTGAAGCCATGACCTTGGGAGACCGAGTTGTTGTCATGCGGGATGGTATTGTGGAGCAAGTGGGTACACCCATGGAAATTTATCTGCAGCCCTCTAACACCTTTGTGGCGACCTTTATTGGCTCTCCGGCGATGAACTTAATCGAAGCCAAGGTGGAAGGGGAAGAGTTGGTGATCGATCAGTATCGATTGCCAGCCGCCAAAATTGGTCATGTGGATATGGCGACGTTAGCCAAACATGAGACGGTGTTGGTGGGGATTCGCCCTGACTTTTTCGAAGATGCCACCTTGCATCCTGCGGATGAAGACAGTTTTCAGTTTGAAAATATCACCATTGATTTGGTGGAGAATCTTGGGTTTGATCAGGAAACCTTATTTAAGCTGGGAGGCGAAGATTGCAAAGCTCGTCTAGACTTAAGGTCACATCTAGATCGGGGTGTGTTGAGCACATTACAGGTGAATTTGGAGCGGGTGCTTCTGTTCGACACTGATCCCCAAGGCATGTTGCTTAACCCAGGTCATCTGGGGTAAGCGGCATAAAAGCGTGCGGCGAGCGCTCTGTGCTCGTGCGCACGCGCTTTTCCAGCGCTGGCCATCTCTCTGGCAGGGTTTTGTTATTGTTCTTGCGACACTTTTTTAGAATTGTGCTACAACTTATATAACCCCTTTCAAAGAAGCTCTGCTTCTATGATCCTTCTCAAATGTGTTGGGAGATCTGCACACCTATGAAACCTGCATTAATGATTCGTCAAAAAATCAGTCTTGGTTTAGCTGCCATCATAGTATTGGCACTGGTTGTTATTTACTTAGTCGTGGAAGGCAAGGTGAAATCAGACCTCATTGAAGAGCGTCAAATTCAGATTCAAGCGAGTCAGCAGGGACTCATCGATTTGCTTGGAGCTAAGCTAGATCAGGTCCAGTTGTTGACCAGTTCTTTAGCGCTGAGCACCAGTGGTTTGCCAAAAGATGTGGACCTGTTTAAAAAAGTCTTTCCGCCCTTGATTGATAACCATGGTGATTCAGCCATCGCGGGTGGAGGTATTTGGCCTGAACCTAATGCGTTTACCGCCGGTGTGGATCGTCGTAGCTTTTTTTGGGCGCGTAGCGACAGTGGCGTTGAGCTACTGGAGGATTACAACGACCCAAACGGTTCTGGATATCACAATGAAGGCTGGTACACAGTTGGACGTAATGCACCTTTGGATCGCTGTAGTTGGTCAGAAGCTTACACTGACCCAGTAACCAAGATTCCTATGGTCACCTGTACGGTGCCCTACAAGCAAAACGGTAAGTTTGCCGGCGTGGCCACCGTAGACATGATGCTAGACGGTATCGGCGACATCTTGAAAGAACACGGCCAAGAGCATGAAGGGTATGTGTTTGCTCTGGACGCGCAAGGACAAATGCTGAGCTTTCCTGAAACGGCGGCTAAAATCGTAAATCCGGACGACACCATGGTGACAGCAGCGGATTTGGCGAAGAAGCTCCCTTGGATGGCGGGCGTATTAAATGCGGCTAAGACCCTTAAAGGCTCCACCTTGATGGAGATCGAGAACGACGGCATTTTGAATGAAAAAACCTATGTGGACTTGGTGAAAGAGCCTAAAACTGGCTGGACCATAGGCCTTGTGGTGCCCCGTGGTGTGATGACAGAAGTGGCTCAAAGCATGGGCATCTTTATCATGCTGGCGGTGGGCGGATTGCTCATAGTCGTTGGCATTGCCGCGTTTGTATTCTTCAGAAGCCTACTTACTAAGATCGAACAAACCACATCACAGATTAACATGCTGGTGTCCGGCGATAATGCTCAAGAGTTAGAAGAAGGCACGCTTAATGAGATAGGTGAGTTGCGCCAGGCGGTAAATGCTTATGGCGGCAAGCTGAAAATGCTGCTTACTAGTATTCACGCAGAGTCCGCCAAATTGGTGGATGATGCGGGCAAGTTGAAGCTATTTAGCAATGAATTCCTCAATAAAGCCAACAGCTTGAGTGATGAAAACCTGACCTTGGCAGCGGCGACCGAAGAATTTGGCTCTACCTCAGCAGATGTGGCCATGTATTCCAACGAAACCAAAGAAACCGTGGAGCGGATTCACCAAGACGTGCGTAGCAGTGGCCGTGAGATGTCCGGTGTTATTGATACTATGCGCTCCTTGTCCAATACCATGGACAAGGCTCAAAACAATATCCTGCAACTGGATGAAGACAGCCGCAAAGCTCATAGCATGCTGGGTGTCATTCGAGACATTGCGGAACAAACCAACTTGTTAGCCCTGAACGCCGCCATTGAGGCGGCCCGAGCAGGGGAAACAGGCCGTGGCTTTGCTGTGGTGGCGGATGAAGTGCGTAATCTGGCCGCGAAAAGTGAAAGCTCTGCGGTGGAAATTGAGCAGGTGCTAAACCGACTACAGGAAACGTCGAAAGAATCCGTCAGCTCCATGTCTTTGGGACAAGCGGAGACAGAAAAAGCCGTGAACAATGCCGAGTCTACGGCCCAGCACCTTCATGATGTGGTGAATGCCTTCTCACAAATAACGGATCAGGCGACCCAAATCTCTGTTGCTGCTAACGAGCAGCAGAAAGTCTCTAGCGACTTGAGTGAGTTTGTGGCCCGTTTACAAGGGCTGACCAGCAGTAATGCGGACGACTCTAACCGTTTAAGTCGTATGAGTGAGGAAATAGATGCGATCGCGAGACGTCTAAACTCCCTGAAATAATGACGGACATTGGGCTTGGCTTAACCAACGGAGGTCTATATGACAACAGTACTGTGTTATGGCGACTCATTAACTTGGGGCAGTGTTCCCAATGGTGGTCGTTTCCCAGCCCATTTACGTTGGCCGCAATTGTTGCAGCAAGAGCTAGGTGAGTCCTATCAAGTCATTAATAATGGCCTTCCGGGTCGTACCACAATTTGGGACGACCCCTTTCGGGAAGGTCGTAACGGTCTCACTTATATTCAAGCAGCGTTGGAGATTTTTGGCCCGGTCAAAGTCTTGATCATTATGTTGGGCACTAATGACCTGAAACGTTATTTTAACGTGGGGGCTTATGAAGCGTCTAAAGGCGTTGAAAAGATCATCCAGCGGGCTCGTTTGCCATCGGATGTGGGCTTTCCTTATCCCGAGATCATTGTAGTAGCTCCACCGAATATTCATGACCCGAAAGGGGAAATGCGGGACGTCTTTGCCGGCGCAGAAGAAAAATCCCAGTTCTTTCATCAGTACTATCAAAATGTAGCAGCGGCCAATCATTGTGAGTTTCTGAATGCAGCAGGCTTAGTGTCTGCTTCCACTGTGGATGGCGTGCATCTTGATTCAGAAGCTAATCAGCAATTAGCCCACGCTTTACTCCCTAAGGTGACAGGTCTAATTAAATAAGCCATACAGTGACGATTAGCGTCACACTGATGGCATCTGTATGGGTAAATTTGCCTGTCTTTGTCCCTCGTATGTCCTTGAATAATTGGTTACGCTAACACCAAGTCACTCAAGGAGTATGATAATGAAGGTGAGTTTTTTAGGATTAGGCACCATGGGATACCCTATGGCGGGTCATGTGAGCAAGGCTGGCCATGAGGTTGTGGTGTACAACCGGACAACCAGTAAAGCTGAAAACTGGTGTGAAACCTATCAAGGGCGTGTCGCGGTGACCCCTGCTGAAGCGGCGGCACAAACAGACATTGTGCTCACCTGTGTGGGTAATGATGACGACCTGCGCTCTCTTTACCTCGGTGAGCAAGGTGCTCTCACTCAAGCCAAGCCAGGCACCCTTTTTATCGACCACACTACGGCTTCCGCGGAAGTTGCAAAAGAGCTGCATGCAGCAGCCAAAGCAGCGCAATGTGATTTCATTGATGCCCCTGTATCCGGTGGTCAAGCTGGTGCGGTTAATGGTGTTTTGACAGTCATGATTGGTGGCGACCAAGCCTTAATTGATCGTGCCCAGCCAGTGCTGGATTGTTACGCCAAAGCGGCGACTCGCATGGGCGATGTGGGAGCTGGTCAAATGGCGAAAATGGTCAACCAAATCTTAATTGGTGGTGTGCTGACGGGACTGTCAGAAGGCATTCGTTTTGCTCAGAAAGCAGGGTTAGACATTGAAACCCTTGTAGACACCTTGAAGTTCGGTGCGGCAGGCTCTTGGCAGCTAGAAAACCGTGGTCAGACCATGGCGAAAGATGAGTTTGATTTTGGTTTTGCCATTGAATGGATGCATAAGGACCTAGGCATCGCTTTGGCGCAGGCTGATACCATGGGCTTGAAGATTCCCCATACTAAAGCGGTAGATGACGCTTATCAGGGATTGATGGCAGAAGGGCGAGGTCGTCAGGATACGTCCGTGTTGATTAAGTCTTTGGATAAAGACCAGTAGGACTCTTAAGGACTTGAGATGTAAACGCGCAATCAGACCATAGGCTTGATTGCGCGTCTTGTGTCTCAGAAAGAGTACAGCACTGATACAGTGGTTTCTGTATCTGTTTTTTCTGTATCTGCTGGAACATCAGATGTATGTTTGATGCGATAAGCTAGCTTCATGGCAAGATCATTCAAGATGTTTGCTTGGATTGCAGAAACGGATTCGTTAACGGTGCTACCGCCGCTCGTGCTAATTTCCGAAGTTAAATCCTGACGAAATAGGGAATTGGCTGTGAGTTTGTTTTCATAGGTGGCCGCCAGGCGGACGAAGGAGCCACGATCTGATTTCCCGTCAGGGTCTATGTCTCTGTCGATGCCGTAATCACGGTATCCTACTCCAGCGGAGGCTTCCAAATAAGAGCCGTCCGCTTGTTGCCAGAAGCGATTACCATAACCGGTGGAAACAGAGCTTTGATGACGGTAGCCACCGAAGCGGTCACGGTCATAGGTGCCACGGACATACCAGAACTCTTCTGTGTTGAATTTGTAGTTGCTCTGTACCGACCCCGAGTATTTTTCCGCAGTAGTGTCATCATCAGCGCTGCTGAACAAAGAACTTAGGGAGTAATCGGTACGCCATTTTAGGGATTCTTGAGTGATGGCGAGTCGACCATTTAGGTTGTTGGTATCTGAGTTCCCAGAGGTGGCGATGTAACCAAGTTCTGCGGAGCCGGAGATAGGCTTTGGATCTACGACGGGTTGGTCGGCTGCATAGGCTAGCGGCGTCGCTAGCAAAGCAGACATGACCGGTATGAATACTCGTTTCATGGTTCATGGCCTCTTTGAGTCGGTGTGTTTATAGGTTCTTAAAAAGCTATCACACAGACCTTCATTTCGAGAGGCATCTGCTAGGACATTGCATATTCCAGCGAATTTTCCTAATTAGCGCCTGAATAGATAGGTAAGTTTGCTAAAGCTGCACTTTGGGTTCTTATTTAGTCGCTAAGTAAGAAAACGGTCATAATACAGTGAATGTTTAACCTTTAGGTCATTAATGAAGAGTGCCTATGATTGAGTCACCCCAATACTTGAATGCTTATCCAGTGGATATTCAACAGCGCGTAATCTCCATGCTGGAGCAAGAAAAGACAGGGGCTTGGTTGCTAGGGAAATACCCCAAACGTCATGACATTAATGGCGCTCAGGCGCTGTTTGACTATGGCATGGGGATTAAAAATCGCTACATGAAAAGTTCGGCTCCGATCAGTAAGGTAGTCTATGACGATAAAATTCATGTGATTAACAATGCCCTTGGGTTGCATACTTTTGTCTCACGGGTGCAGGGCAGCAAGCTAAAAGCTAAGCATGAAATCAGAGTGTCAGCGCTTTTTCGCAATGTTCCTGAGCCTTTTTTGAGAATGATCTTGGTGCACGAGCTCGCTCATCTGAAAGAAAAAGCCCACAACAAAGCCTTCTACAATCTGTGTTGCTACATGGAGCCGGATTACCATCAACTAGAGTTCGAGCTAAGGGTGTATCTTTGCCATAGAGATAGGTTTGGAGAGCTTTGGACTCTTTAAGTATGAGTTAAAGAGTCCAAATGCTGATTAAGCATAAGCATCAACTGATTGGCCCAACGGGTCATCAGGATCTTTTTCACTAACGGTAGCCTCTTCGTCTTCTTCAGAAGATGAGTTGGATTCCTGCTGCTTGGCTTTTTGGGCCTCTTGCATTTCAAGTTGAGTGATTTGTTGTTGTAGCATTTGAATTTGTTGCTGTAACAGCTTTGCCTGCTCTTCATCTTCCTCTGTTTTATCTGTACTCGTAGAAATAGTAGTAAGCTCCTCTTGAAGCGTTTTTACTTTCTCCTTAAGAGTATCAATCCGAGATGACGATGATGATTGAGAAGCGCTACTGCTTTGGCTAGTGATGCTACTCAGATTCATTGAGACGCTGCTCATAAAAAACCTCCTTGAAATGTGTTGGGTCATACTTTGTTAAGTATCGACACATTTTTCAGGAGGCTTAAGCATTTTTACTTAAATTTACAAAAAGTTGATTTGGTCAACCAAATGTTAATTTAAGTCATCAGCGCTATGGCGTTCTAACACGCTTCCATCACCCCAGTGATTGACTCGGATGCCTCGTTTTACGGCGGGACGTTGGTCGATCTCTTCTGCCCAGCGTTTAACATAGGTGTAGTCTTCCACTTGTAGGAATTCTGCGGCATCGTATAAACGTCCCAGTACCAGCGCCCCATACCATGGCCAGATGGCAATGTCGGCAATAGAGTATTCGTCCCCAGCCATGTATTTATGCGTTGCCAAGTGCTTATTCAGTACATCTAACTGGCGCTTAGCTTCCATGGCAAAGCGGTCAATTGGGTACTGCATTTTACGTGGTGCGTAGGCGTAAAAATGACCAAAACCACCCCCGATGTATGGACCAGAGCCCATTTGCCAAAACAGCCAGTTGCGGCATTCTGTTTTCGCTTTTAAATCCTTTGGCACTAGGGCATCAAACTTATCGGCTAGATATTGCAGGATGGAGCCAGACTCGAATACTCGAAGCTCTGGGGACTCTGAGGTATCCAACAGGGCTGGGATTTTAGAGTTCGGGTTAATGTCCACGAAGCCAGATGAGAATTGTTGACCCTCGTTAATGCGAATGGGGTAAGCATCGTACTCCGCCTCTTTTATTCCTAGCTCCAGCAGCTCTTCCAGCATGATGGTGACCTTTTGGCCGTTGGGTGTCGCAAGGGAATGAAGTTGCAGCGGATGTTCACCACGGGGGAGTGCTTTTTCGTGGGTTGGGCCGGAATAAGGGCGGTTGATTTTTGACTGCCCTGCTTCGCTTTCAAGATCCCATTTCCAAACCTTTGGTGGTACGTATTCGTTTTCAGAACTCATAAGACCCTCCTAGTAAGATCCATAAATTAATCTGTTACCTATAGGTATAGAGACTAAGGGCTGGGCTTTAAAGGGACATAGTTTGCAGTGAATGAGGAACGCAAGGTACTGGAAGTAAAAAAGAGCACCTAAGTGCTCTTTTGAAAGTGATTTATTAAGCCTTTGCTAAGGAAAAATCGGGCTTCACATGGGTGATTTTTTTGATGATAAAAGCTAATAAAACCCCATACATAGGTATGAACAACCCAAGACTAATCAATAACTTAAATCCGTAATCTGCCCAAGCAATGGCTTGCCAATGTTCGGCCATGAAGGGATCTGGGCTTTGGTAAAAGGCAATACCGAAAAACGCTAAGGTATCCAAACCATTACCAATGACAGTCGAAGCGGCAGGGGCGACCCACCAACTGCGAAGCTTGCGTAAACGGTTGAACACATGCACATCTAGGATTTGTCCCAACAAGTAAGCCATTAAGCTGGCCACCGCAATACGGGCCACAAAGAGATTGAATTCACCGAGTGCCCCAAACCCTTGGAATTGACCTTCGTAGAATAGAACCGATAGGCCATAGGATGCTGCCAAGGATGGTAGCATTACCAAGAAAATAATCTTACGTGCCAGTGCTGCACCGAATATGCGAACGGTCAGGTCAGTGGCTAGGAAGATAAATGGGAAGGTGAAGGCACCCCAGGTCGTGTGGAATCCAAACACTGTGAATGGAATCTGTACCAAGTAGTTGCTGGATGCGATGATCAGTAGGTGGAAGGCAACGAGATAACGCAGCGCCTTGCCTTGCTGCTCAGGGGAAAATTGGCTCATTTTCAGACCTTTTTGGTTAGTTTGGGGTAAGGGAACCCAAATAGAAAGTTTCACTTTCTTTGGCGAATCTATTGTAAAAACTGTGTAGTCAAACAACGGCGGGTGATTATACATTAACCACTAAGTGTGTCTAGTTCACACTGATGGCAGCCAAGCAGTTCAGGAAGGAAGCGCCTGCCAGATCTTTGATTGAAAGGAGTTACCCATGATGTACTGCAAACGATTGTGCCTAGTATTGGCCGTTTTTTTATCCTCCGTTGCTCAAGCGGGCTCTTTAGGTGTTGAAAAAGATATTGAATTGCTCACATTGGATGGTGTAGCAGTGAAAGAGAACTATTGGATCCCACGCTCGGTAAAGTCTGGGGAGCACCAATTGGTGTTTCGTTACGCTAAGCGCTTACAAGACGGTGGGCGAGAAGTGGATTATAAGACACCACCTTTGCTGATCACTCTTAACATGTTGTCCAGTGATGACATTGTTGTTTTGGCTCCAGAGTTAAACACCAAGAGCCAGGCGGATTTATATCTGACAAACAACCAATTTTGGCGCGTTAAATACAAGAACGGCACGGTAAAAACAGTGAAGTTTGAGGTACTGAGCAAAGAGACCAATTTGCCAAAAGAGTCGATTCATACCTTGGTGGCGGAATACAATAAAACCCACCAAAATGAATTTGTCCCTGCGCAACCAGAACCTACGCCAGAACAAACGAACGATTTGTTGCGTTCCGTCCAGTTACTGTATATCCAAGCCAATGAAACTCAACGGGAAGAAATTCGCACTTGGATTATGAATCAGTAGTATTCAGAGTTACCACATTGGCTCGACCATGGGCTTTCGCTTCATACAGCGCTTGGTCTGCCAATGCGATGACTTTTTCAGAGGTGTCTTCCGCCGAAAGCTTGTCAAAATAAGCGATACCCACACTGATGGTGATGTGCTGTTTTGGGGAGCGGGTATGAGGTAATTGGGCATCGACCACCCCCTTCAATAATGCGTGCCCCAACTTGTTAATCTGGGCTTGGGTAACGCCTGCTGCGGCAACGATAAACTCTTCCCCGCCGTAGCGCGCTAACATCCCTTGATTAGCCCCCACTGTCGTACGCAGTATTTTTGCCACCTGTTGCAAACACAAGTCCCCGGCTAAGTGGCCATAGTGATCGTTGTAGCGCTTAAACCAGTCTATGTCGATCATCAGGACACCAAAGCTCGACCCTTTGTCTTTGGCCGTTGGCCAAGTGGCACGCAACCAATTAAAGAATGAGCGACGGTTGGCGGTGGCGGTAAGTTCGTCAGTATTACTTTGTTCGTGTAAGGAGGCATTCAGCTTACGCAGCTTTTGATTCGCTTCTTCGGCTTGGTGCTGTGCTTCTTGAGCTTTTTGATGGGATGCTTGGTTCGCTTCCACAAAGACTGAAAAGGCTTTCCCAATAATGGAAATTTCATCTTGCCCCGATTGGGGGATAGGGACGGGCTCTCCTTCCACATGTTGCAGCATGACGCTGCTGAGTCGGTTTAGACGTTGAATCAAAATGCGCTGAATGAGCCAATATGCCACACCGATTAGGAGTAGGAATATCAAACAAAATCCTACAATCATTTTTGATACCGACTCAATATGGCGGCTGTGTTCAAGTGCGGCGGTATCGGCTTCGGATTTTACGTACAGATAGAAATCATAGCTTGCGCCACTCAGGCGCTGGGCATAGAGGCGTGTTTCTCGCATGGCGGCTAAGGTACGCATACGGGTCTGATCAATGTTCATTTTAAGAGAAAGCGCTTGGGACGCTAGATCTTGAAGCTCAGCAATAGTCTGCTGTTGAGCTGGGTCATCGGTTCTGAAAGCAGCTAATTGTTCCAGCTGGTAGGTTACATCCCGAGTGCGTCTAGAAAGCAGGCCAGGGCTGTCAGCTCGCAGCATGAACAATAATGCGCTGGTCGTATCAGAAATATAGGGCGTCAGCTCATTACGCACATCGGTAAAAGGGGATGGCTGCAATCTAGCAAGGCCACGTTCGATATCTCTAAGGCGCAGTTCTTGTCTGAGCTGTTGCTCAATCATTTTATAAAACGCCAGTATTTGCTCGAAATAAGGTCGAGTGAGGGTGTCAACACGATCGATTAGCTCGGCTTCCCGATCGCTGTGTGCCACCAATGAGTCCCGCGCTACGGTAAAGATCTTGGTAATGTCCGTTTGCAGTACGTTGGCGTCGATCTTCCCAAGTCGCTGGGTGACGGTTTTTTCCATGGCTTGGGTGGCGATCAGCTCCGCGTCTCGAGACAGCTCTGCTGCTAGCATGGCACGGTCATAGTAAGTTTGGGTGATGGCGTTAAATTGTTTGGTTTGTTGCTGTAATGTCCAGATCCCAAAGCCAGACGCCACTAGAAAGAAGACGATAATGCTCAATAACACAATGTTCAGACGTAAACCTATTCGCTGTGTTTTGGATACTTTGAAATCGTCTTGGATCATTCTAGTTAATCACTTTTGTATCATTTAAACGGTGGTGCAAACATGAGTCCGCCATCACGCCATAGGGCATTTAGTCCCCGTTCTTGCCCGATGGGGGTGTCGAGACCTAAGTGACGGTCGTAGATTTCGCTATAATTACCCACGGCTTTGATAACACGGTAAGCCCATAGTGGGTCTAGTCCCAGCTGCTCACCAATATCCCCAGATTCTCCCAATAGGTTTCGTACTTCTACATTTTTGGAAGAGGCTTTGATCTGATCGACGTTCGCTTGGGTGATGCCTTTTTCTTCCGCTAAAAAGGTGGCGTGGACAATGGAGCGAATAATGCGCTCCCATTGGTCGTCATCATTGCGCACCGTTGGGCCGATAGGTTCACGGGAGAAGGTCTCAGGAAGTACCTTGTAGTCGTCTTTTTGCTCCACGCGGTTTGCCAAGTTGATGGCTAGATTCATACGATCAGCACTGTAGGCGTCACAGACACTGCCACGGAAAAACTGATCGCCATTGGTGTATACCACTTCCGTATCAAACCCTTGGGCTTTAATGAAATCTTCTAGATTACGCTGGGTGGTCGTGTTGCCAGTCACGCAGACCGTTTTACCGTCGAGATCGTTTACCGAGTCAATGCCTGCGCTTTTGCGCACCACGAAACCTTGTCCGTCAAAAAGGTACAAGGTGGGGAAGCTGACTTGATAGGTGTTTTCTCTGCCGAGGGTCCAAGTGGAGCTGAACATGACCACATCAGTGGATTTTTCCACAAGGGAGGTGAAACGAGAGGTGGCTCCGACTTCTAGGTAACGTACATAGTCAGGGTTTTCTAATACGGCGGCGGCAGTGGCCCGACAAAAGTCCACATAGAAGCCTTCCCACTGACCTTCTTCGTTAATTGCGCTTCGGCCAGGGTCATCTGGGTAGACGCCGCAATTTAAGTCTCCTCGTTCTTTGACAGTGCTTAAGGTGCTCGCGAATGTCATGGAAGACAAGGTTAGTAAAGAGGCCGATAAAACAGCAGTACGCAAAGACAGGGGAGCTTTCATGTGAATGTCCTTATCTGAAGTGATACGCAATGTTACGCCGGAGTAGTCACTTTAATATAACGAATAACTTTCCGGATCACCACAAATCTGACGGACTGGTTAAATCTTATTTGTCATGAAGTTAGACCGTTTTCGTTGCGGGAAAACGGTCGTTCAAATGTAGGCAGGAAATTAGTGAACAAGATTCGCCGTTAATACAAAGGCATCCATATAGCCACGCTCTCCATCCAGGGGCGTGATAGGCGATGCATAATGGAAAAACTGACGATCATTAATCACCACAAACTCACCATGGTCCAAGGGCGCTTTTACGATGGCGTCGCTTTGCTCATCCGGGTGCACACTGACTTCACCCCCGCCAATGTTATGGCGTTGAATAATGTAAATGCCAATGCGGTCAAAGCCGTCTTGGTGAATGCCTTCAGGGGCCACATCCACTGAATGGTGATCAGCAAAGATGCGCATTTGATGAACCTCAATGGTGGCACCGTCTGCGATATTGGTCATATTTTGAAAATGTTCAAACAGAGCAAGGAAGCCGGTGTCCTTTACTGTTTCGTCATCTATTTCAGGATAGGTGCGTTCTACATTTCCTTGAAAGTGGTTAATGCTGGCGTCTTGAACGAAGGCCTTGGTTGGCAGACGTGCGAGCTTGTCGTCTTTAAAAATAAAACGCGAATAACGGCGTAAGCGATAAGAACCGTCGGCGTAAGGGTTAGGTGGTAAGCCATCAAATGAGGGGGCAAGATGGTCAACGGTGTTGGCGTCTAGTTGGCCAAGCTCGATACGAAAAGCATTCTGTGCTGATTTTGTGGTCAACATATAGGTATCCTCCAATAGCGTCGGCAGATCATGCGCAACGTTTGCAGATTTTTATTGTAGAGTCGGTAAACTCATCCTCTAGTGTAGACGGTTTTTCGCCATATAACCCAGTAAAGGAGCAGGGCATGCAAGCCTATTTCATGACGATATCAGCCTTGTTAGCGTTCGCCGCAAACTCGATTTTATGTCGCCTTGCCCTAGGGGCTCAGGTGATTGATGCGGCCAGTTTTACCACGGTGCGGATCTTGTCGGGAGCCATGATGCTGGCGATCTTGTTGCTGTTAAAAGCCAAATTCCGCCCCAGTACTTCTAACATTAAAGGTATGGCTCGGGGGAAGGGGAGCTGGTCAGGAGCCTTGGCGTTGTTTGTGTACGCACTGGGTTTTTCTTATGCCTATGTCTCCCTCGAAACAGGCATTGGCGCTTTGATCTTATTTGGTATGGTGCAGTTCACCATTATTGCTGTAGAAGTCTCTCGTGGTAAGCGCTTTCGCTTACCTGAATGGTTGGGAGCCACAGTAGCCTTTGTTGGGTTTGTTTACTTAGTATTGCCCACGTTAAGTACCCCCTCTTTTATTGGGGCCGTGCAAATGGCCATCGCCGGTATGGCTTGGGGCGTTTATACCCTTGTTGGAAAAGGTTCTACTAAGCCATTAGAAGATACCGCCTATAACTTTGTGAGAGCTGTGCCCATGGCATTGATCTGGTTCGCTTTCGCCTTGCCTGAATGGCGCTTGAGTGCATCAGGGATCTGGCTCGCGGTTTTGTCTGGCACCCTTGCCTCAGGAATCGGCTATGCCCTCTGGTATGGGGCGCTGAAATTTATCATGCCGTTTCAGGCGTCGGTGTTACAGCTATCGGTCCCTGTGATTGCGGCCGTGGGTGGGATCATTTGGGCAGGAGAGACCCTTGAACAAAGACTGGTAGTGAGTGCCCTAATGATTTTAGGGGGTGTGTTTTTAGTGCTCATGAGCAATAAGCTGGCTCCCCAACGAAACTAGGCATGCGAAAGCATGCCTAGTCTATCGAAACGCAGGTCGAACTTATTTGGCGCTAATGACATCCATCACCAGCTTGCCATCTTTACGTACAGGGCCATCTTCTTTTGCCCCAAGGGTGTATTCAAAAACGCCTGTTTTCATGCCGCCTTCTTCCCCATGAAGCATCAGCATTAGCATTTCGCCGGATTTCACAGGCTCCTGTAGAATCGCAGTCACGTCTTTGTTTTTGCCCGCTTTTAGAGGGGCATACCCCACAACTGGGCCAGGTTTCATGTTGGCATCGGTGCGATGTACCACGAGCCAGCCATTGGCTTCGGCGCTGATCATGCTAGCAGTGACTGTGCCACCGGAAACATCTTGGTCCATGCCTTTAACGGACATGCCATGGTGAGCAGCACTGGCGAATGACGCTGCGCCCACTAAAGCCAAAGAGAGTGCGGTATTTTTAACGGTTTTCAATGTTGTAGTGTTCATAATTACCTTCCTGTAATGACAGTTCTCTGTTTACTAAAACACTAACGTTCTTGTAGTTAGTTTTCTTATACACGGTGGCTTTTCAAAAAAGTTTCACTACTCCTTTAAAAAGTTTTGACCTCTTATCACTAGGGCGGTTAAAAAGAGTGTTTTTTGCGTCATAACTTGGTTGCACCGACAGGTAAAAGCGTCTAACAATAGCCATAGGGCAAACGGTTTTATGGAGGCTGTATGGCAGAGTTTTTTGTGTTGGGTGCAGGGATGGTTGGCATCTCTACCGCTTTAGCACTGCAGGCAAAGGGACATGATGTGGTGGTGCTGGATCGTACTTCCCCTGGTCTTGAAACAAGCTACGGGAACGCCGGTATCATTCAGACAGAGGCCGCAGAACCCTATGCCTTACCTCGGGATATTGGCACTCTATTCAAATACGGGGTGGGACTGTCCAACGATGTGGTGTGGTCCCTTGGTGCCACCTTAAAAATGGCTCCGGCCCTGTGGCGCTATTTAAAGTTGTCCGCCGACAAACCTTATCAACGGATTTCCGCGTCCTACTCACAGTTAGCCGCGCGCGCTACCGCGGATCATCAACCCTTGATTGAAGCCTCTAACAGTGAGCACTTGATCCGCCGGGAGGGTCTGGTGATGCTGTACCGAGATCAACAGAGTTTTGATGAAGCGGCCACCCGGGCACAACGCTTAGATCGAGAATATGGCGTTACCTCACGCACCTTGTCTGGTGAAGACTACCGTAAAGAAGAGCCCGCGTTGCTTAAAACTCCGACCGGTGCGGTGCATTGGCTACAAAGCTGGAGTTGTAGTGATCCCGGTGCTTTGACCCAAGCTTATGGGAAGTTATTTCAATCCCGTGGTGGGCGAATCATCCAATGTGATGGGGCTCAGGTGACCCAAGCCGCTCATGGTTGGCAAGCTAATACGGCGGAAGGTCTGCTGACGGCGGAACAGATCGTTGTGGCTCTGGGGCCTTGGGCGCCAGCATTCTTACAGCGCTTTGGTTATTTCATTCCGATGGTTTATAAGCGCGGCTATCACGGCCACTATGATGCACCTATGGCTCTCACTCGACCGTTTCTGGATGTGGAGAATGGCGTGTTGGCATCGTCAATGACTAAAGGCATTCGCGTAACGACCGGCGCAGCGCTGGTAAAAATGGATGCAAAAGCCAACCCGGTGCAGTTAGAGCGCGGCACAAAAGCCCTCAGTGATATGTTAGCGCTAGGTCAAAAAGTGCAAGAGCCTCAATGGTTTGGTACCCGTCCATGTATGCCAGATATGTTACCAGTGGTGGGGCAAGCACCTCGACATCCGACCATGTGGTTTCATTTTGGGCATGGTCATCAAGGCTTTACCCAAGGCCCCACAACGGCTGAGCTGTTATTGGACGTCATGGCTGGAGAACAAAATGATTTACTGAGCAGCTTGTCTCCGGACGATCGTTTTTAATAAAAGGGTGTTAGCCTGATTGTGTGGACGCTTTTTGCCAACTTGTAAACAAAGAGAAGATTAGAGGTCTAATGTTTCTAATCGTATGAATAGGCGCTAGCTTAAATAGCGAATTCATTAAACGGAGGTACAGGAAATGGCAACTTCAAAAAGCAATGCACAGACGAAAGCTCATGACGCAGTAGATAAGGCAGCAAATACGGCTCACAAGGGTGTGGACAACGCTGCAGAAGCCGCAGAGCATGGTCAAGAGCGTGCTGAAGCCATTGCCCGCCAAGTCAGCGAGCAAGCCCAAGCCATTGCAGATACAGCAAAAGCTCAGTCCGAACGTGTCTCCACCGCAGTGGGTGACTATGCTAAAGAGAATCCACTGAAAACAGTTGGTTTTGCATTTTTAGCGGGTGCCGTCGCAGCAAGCCTACTGTGCAAACGAAAATAAGGTAGAAATGACTCATGGAAGAACGAATGAATTCGTCCCACGCTGATCCAACCTTTGCTTCCCGGCAAGCGGAAGATCACACGTCGATCAAGGATGACGACGTGAGTGTGGCCGAGCTATCCAATACCCACCAACGTTGGTTAAAAAGCGTGATCGGGTTAGGGGCATTAGAGGCTAAGATTTGGGTAGCGTCTGGGGCTCAACTGCTGGCACTCATGTGTGGCGTTGTATTTTTGTTGGTGACCTGTTGGTTGCTAATCATTGCGACGGGAGCAGTGTTTGCTTGGCAAAGTGGTATTTCGTTAATTGCCATCTTTTTATCGGCGATTGGCTTAACGGTTGTGGGAATTCTAGTGTTGATCTGGCAGGTTAAACGCACCCTTAAACACATGAATTTTACCCGCACTTTGGATGCAGCCATCCCCACTGATGATGACGAGGATGATTGATTATGTTTGGTTTAAAGCACATGTATCGAGAGCGGGAGCGTCTTTATCAACGAGCATTGAGACTTGAGGATCAGGCTGGTGACCAACGCATTGCCATGAAATCCCAAGTGCTGAGTACGCTTTCGAGCGCTCAAGGTTTGTTGGTGAGCTTTGGCTTAGGAATGACTACCCAGTGTGATGCCGCCACCAAGGCTCGCAATAGCTTATTAAAAAGTGCTCAGTCGGAGCTGATTGGCATAATTAGCCAGTACTTTGCCAGCAAGATGCAACCTCAGTCCCCAGCCAATGATTCAACGGACCCGTCTAAAGGAGATCAATAGCGCCAGCTTGGATGAAGAACGCATTCACCCTTGTCGCTAGAAACCCACATTTCACCGTCTTGAACCGTCACATTTAGCTGCATGGAACGAGCACAAAGCTGCTCAAGGGCTTGAATGTCCACTTCTGGAAACTTCATGATGCGCAGGTTATCAAAACGGCTGACTTTGCCTTTATTTTGTTCCCACCAAATGTCCGATTTGTCATTGTAATTAACAATCACCACATCTTGCGCACGACCACAGGCTTTACGTAGGCGTTTTTCGTCTGGTTGTCCCAGTTCTACCCACATTAAAATCTCATCCGAAAAGTTTTTTTGCCAAAGATCCGGCTCGTCTTCAGTGCTGATGCCTTTGCTAAACGCTAATTGCTCATCACCTTCCTTTTCGTCTGCTAACAAAGCAAACACAGCTAACCGCGCCATCATGCGCTCTTCGGTTTCAGAAGGATGTAAAGCCAGAGTGAGATCATAGCTTTGGTAATGGTGTCGATCCATGTCTGAAACTTGTAGAGATGCTTTGTAAATCGTTGCTTTAATGGCCATTTTTGAGCTGCTTATCTGAAAAGTAAGGCGCGTATTGTACTCTCATTTTCCGACGGGCGCGTAGTCTTTATATCAAGATTGGCGTGCTTTTTGGGCACGCCAAAGAGTGAATATAAGATCCGAAAAGTTTAGGGCATGCCCTGCCACCAGCGCTTGGTTTGTACGTCTTTTACGGTAAACACTTCCCCAAAGATGGGAGTGCTTAAGGTCACATTTTGCGCTTCTGCGGCAGCCGCCACACGATCTAGAGGGTCTTTCCAAGTGTGGAACGCCAAATCAAAGGTGCCATTGTGGATAGGTACCATGACCTTGGCATTGAGATCTTGGTGTGCTTGAACGCTTTGCTCCGGAGTCATATGAATATGCGCCCAGTCTTTATCGTAGGCACCTGTCTCGATCATGGCCAAATCAAATGGCCCATAGCGCTCACCAATGGCTTTGAAGCCTTTGAAGTAGCCGGAGTCACCACTGAAATAGAGAGATTTTCCATGGGAGGTAATGGCCCAAGAGCCCCAAAGTGTTTGGTTGCCATCCCCCATTGCTCGCCCAGAGAAATGTTGGGTCGGGGTGAAGCGAATGGTGTGTTGCCCAGATGTTGTTTCTTGCCACCAATCAAACACCTGAATCTTGCTTTCTGCGACACCCCATTTTTGCAGATCCCCTTCTACCCCCTGAGGCACGTAGAAATGTTGGGTTTTATCTTTTAAAAGTTTGATGCTGGGCTTATCCAAATGATCGTAGTGGTTATGGGAAATGAATACCCGTTCGATCTCAGGCAGGTCCTCCAACTGAATAGGCGGGTTATGAAATCGCTTAGGCCCTGCAAAAGAAAACGGCGACGCCCGTTCACCAAATACTGGATCAAACAGCCAGTATTCACCATGGTTTTTTAGTAGCACGGATGAGTGGCCTAATTTAATGACAAAGAGGTCGTCATTGGGTAATGCATTCAGTTGTGTTCGAGTGACAGTTACCACAGGGATGGCGGACTCGGGCACCGTATCGACTTTTTTCTCTGTGAAAAAACGCACCCAGAGGGCAAGGTTTTCAGAGGTGCTGCGCTGAGGGACCGGAGGCACGTTGTGAAATCGACCATTTTCAAAATGACTAGACTGAGGGACTTCCATATGGGAGGTATCCGCCTTGATTGAATTGTTGAGCATATATCCTCCAAACGCGAGTACGCCAATGGCAGCCGCGAGGTAAGCGATGATTCGCATCATAAAATTATCTGTCCAAGAAAGGGTGCAAGTAATACAGGTAAGAGCTATATATTTAGGGTGATTGTACGAAATGCAATCAGCCTATGCCGTAGCAAAAGTGACTAAACTGTGAAACCTATTGCGGTTTGAGTGTTTGCATTTAGCAACACTTGGCAACCTTTTGATACGCAAATGCGCGGAAACCACATTGAAGAAAGACTGTTTTTTGACCAAAGTTAGAGTCACAACAAGGATAAATTAGTTCGCTTTTTATAGGTCGCTACCATGCAAAATCCGCTTTTCTCTAAAGGTCCATCTAATTCCAGTGTCGCAGCCCAGTCCATTGCGGGTAAGCTGCAGAGCGCTGTTCCGCCATGGAAAGTGGCATTGATTGATGACGAAGACGATGTGATCGCCGTGTCTGAAATGGTGTTGAAACGTTTGGAAGTGGACGAGCGCCCCCTTGAATTTCTCAAAGCTCACTCTGCTAAAGAAGCCCGAGAGCTGTTTGAAAATAATGACGACATTGCCATTGCGTTAGTGGATGTGGTGATGGAAGACGATCATGCGGGTTTGGATTTAGTGAAGTGGATTCGCGAGAGCAATAAAAATACCACTACGCGTCTTGTGCTGCGTACGGGGCAGCCAGGTCAAGCGCCAGAAGAAGAAGTCATTCGTGATTACGATATCAATGACTACAAAAACAAAACCGAGCTAAATTCCACTCGCCTTAAAACCACTATTTATGCGGCGATTCGCTCTTATCGCGATATTAAGGCCATTGAGCAAAGTAGCAAAGGCCTTGAAGACGTAGTCAGTGCGACCACGCGTGTGTTGCAAGCCAACAACAGTGAAGAGTTTAGTGTTCAAGTACTTAAAGAAGTGCGCGCTCTTACCCAAGATCAAGAGGTGGGGTTGAATATTCACTACCGTGCTCGCAATGCCTTAGGGCATCAAGAGCATTTGTTGATGCATGCGCACAGAGGTGAATTTACGTTAAAAACAGACTTAAACAGTGAGCTTTTTGATTCTGAAACCCGCGCCATGATGGACCATATTTTCCAGTTTAGGCGAGATTTAATGACGGATAACAGCTCTTACTGTTACACCGCGCTGGGGAATCAAAGTGAGTGCGTCACCCAAGTAACCTTCGCCTCACCACTGCCAGAAATAACGAAACGCTTACTGAATGTGTTGCTGACCAAGGTGTCGATCATTTTTGAGAACTTGAACCGCCGAGAAGAAATCGAACGTACCCAGCAAGAGCTCATGTTTGTCCTAGGTGAAGCCATTGAACAACGCAGTAAAGAAACCGGCTCCCATGTACGTCGTGTGTCCTTACTTAGTGAGTTTTTGGCTCGAGAAATCGGTTTGGATGAAGAGTTTGTTCAGCTCATAAAGCATGCTACCCCAATGCATGACATTGGTAAGATCGCCATTCCAGAAAACATTCTTCATAAACCTGCGAAGTTGGATTCGGATGAGTGGCAAACCATGCAAACTCACGCTCAAGTTGGCTTTGAGCTACTGAGTCACTCAAAACGAGCCTTGCCTCAAGTGGGTGCCAGCATTGCCTTGTACCACCATGAAAAGTGGGACGGTTCTGGTTATCCAGTGGGCTTGTCTGGGGAAGACATCCCCATTGAAGGGCGCATCATGGCCGTGGCAGATGTCATTGATGCCTTGGCTGCCCGTCGCTCTTACAAAGAGCCTTGGTCAGAGGAAAAAATTCTCAATTTACTTAAGGAAGAGCGCGGTCGTCATTTTGACCCGACCCTGTGTGATATCGCCATTGAAAAGTTCGATCAAATCATGGCGTTACGTGCCACCCTTCCAGATTGATAAAGAGAGAAGATTTTGAATATCGAATTTGAAAACATCTTATTGCAGGTGTCCCAGTCCCCTTATATTGATGAAGGGGATTTGGATAGGGCGGCGCGCTTAATCCTCGACTCCGTTGTCACGGGCCTTGGGGTGAAACGTACAGGCATTTGGTTGCTTGCAGAAGATGGAGAATCCATCGTATGTCGCTTACTTATTGATGTGCATAACAACACTGAAGTAGAAGACATAGTCCTTACTCGCTCTGACTTTCCTACTTATTTCAGTGCTTTAGATACTGAGCGAGCGATTCGTGTGAATGACGCTTTGACCGATCCTGTGACGGCGGAGTTCATTGAGTCTTATCTGAATCCCCTCGGTATCGGCTCTATGCTGGATACGCCTATTCGCCACCGAGGCAAAATGGTGGGCATCATTTGCTCTGAAGGCACAGAACGTGATCGCAATTGGACAGACGATGAAGCGACCTTTTCTGGGGTGTTGTCGGATCTTTATGGACGTGCTGTTTCTGCCTATGAACGTCTGCAGTTGGAACATGCCCTGCGTGATGCCAATGCTGTCTTGGAGCGTAAAGTCGAAGAGCGTACCCAAACCCTTAATCAAACCTTAGAAACTTTGAAAGCTACTCAAGATCATTTGATTGAGTCGGAAAAAATGGCGGCTTTAGGTGGTTTGGTATCTGGTGTGGCCCATGAAGTGAATACACCTCTTGGAGT
Organism: Marinomonas vaga; assembly: GCF_055388305.1. Classification (NCBI taxonomy): domain Bacteria; kingdom Pseudomonadati; phylum Pseudomonadota; class Gammaproteobacteria; order Oceanospirillales; family Oceanospirillaceae; genus Marinomonas; species Marinomonas vaga. Next base: position 855,021 of record NZ_AP043903.1, on the reverse strand, counting down.
CTCGATCACCTCGTTAAGTCATATCAAAGAGGAAGTGCACACCCTGCGTAAAGCCTATGAAACGGGTTCCTTGGATGAAAATGGCTTTATCACCTTTTTGAGTGAATTCGACAGTGCGTATCAGATAGCAACGTCAAACCTAGAGCGGGCGGCTAAGTTGGTGTCTGACTTTAAGAAAACCGCAGTGGACCAAAGTTCTAGTGTGGTAGAGTCTGTGAACCTCAAATCTACCGTAGACTCCTTGATTACCAGTTTGAATCCCATCTATAAGCAAAAGAACGCGACGGTCATTTCCACCATACCTGAAGATTTATCTTTGGTGACTTACACAGGGGCGATTGATCAGGTGCTAACGAACCTTATCAGCAATAGTTGTATTCACGGATTTCGTTCTGTTAACGATGAAAATGATATCTACCTCAGTGCCATGCAGGTGGGGGAACAAGTGGTAGTAGATTACCGTGATAATGGGGTGGGGATGGATGAAGATATTTGCCGTCGGGTATTTGAGCCGTTTTATACCACCAACCGAGCAAATGGCGGGTCAGGTTTAGGGATGTCCATCACTTATAACCTAGTGACGCAAAAATTAGGTGGGGAGATCAAGGTTCTGCCTGCCACTAGCGGCGGTGCGCATTTTCAAATTAAGCTGCCCATGCTGCATCACGGTACCCATTGATTGGAGCAAACGTAAAGGGGGATCTCTTTTCCAGAGATCCCCCTTTTTTGGCTTAGAAGTTGTAAGTTGCCTTAGCCATCACGTTACGTGTTGGACCATAGAAGTTAAAGGTCGCCACACTGCCCACTCGAGAGTAGTACTTTTCATCAAACAAGTTATTAACGTTAAGAGAAAGGTTAAGGTGCTCTGTCACGTCTTTGCTGATGCTGGCATCAACCACCGCGTACTCAGGCGCTGTGATAGTGGTACTACCACGGGTTAAAGAGAAATCGCTCATGGCTGTTACCCCAAGCCCCAGCTCAGTACCTACCAGAGCTCCTCCTTGTAAGGTGTATTTACCCCATAGATTGACGGTGTGCTCAGGCATCAACATAAACAGAGTATTTTCATCGCCCGCTAGGTTTTCTGTTTCTTGGTAGGTGTACCCTGCAATCATCTCAATAGCACCATAATGTCCGCTAAGCTCCAGCTCAGCACCGGTTACACGGGCTTTACCTGTGGCTTCTGAATAGCTTTCGCCAGTAACCGATGCAGCACGATTGCTATCCGTTAGTTGGAATACGGTCACGCGGCTGTTTAGACGGCCATTGTCGTAGCTGCCTTTAATACCCACTTCAAATTGCTCGCCTTCTCGAGGAGCTAACATTTCACCATTGGCATCCAAATCCGTTTGTGGTTTAAACACTTCAGAGTAGCTGGCATAGACAGAGTGATGATCGTCCAAATCCCAAACAGTACCGCCGTATGCTGTGAAGCGACCATCATCACTGTATTCAGATTGACTGACTGCACCGGAAGACAAGGTCGTCTCAGAGCTTTCTAGGTCGTACCAGCTAAAGCGCCCCCCTGCGATCAAGGCTAAAGATTCGACCGGGCGGAAGGTTAGTTTACCGTAGGTACCTAGTTCGCTTTCTTCCGATTGCACGCGGGTAGAGTAAGTGGGTGCTGTGTAAGCCACAGATGAGGAATCAAAGGTATTCACATTGATACTGCTGACATAGTTACGTGTCGCGCCGTTTAGGTAGTCAGTGTCGTAATGCTTATAGTCCGTTCCCACTACAAACTCACTCACCGTATCAAAGGTGCTAAACGGTTGGCTGTAGCTCGCGTCCATGGAAAGGGTTTGTTGCTCGAAGTCACGCTGAGTGGTGTTTAAAGACGTTGAACCATCGCTCCCTAGGGCCGAGCCAGTGAAAGCATAGTAGTAATCTGTGGCACGGTCAGACGCACGTAGGGCAAAGCGCCCATAGCCACCATTGCTGAATTCACGGGTCAAATCAGCGAACACATCGGTCGTGGTGTTGTTAAAGTCGTTCCAGTCTGCCCCAAGGAAGGTGGAAGGATCCCAGTCCGCTAAAGTGCCGTCACTGTAGGCTGGATAGCCGTTAGCGGGGGTGATGTCTTTTTTCTGATGAAGGAGCCCAAGGGACAATTCAGTGCGTTCATCTAGGTCCATTTCCAGGGTAGCGTAGACACTTTGGTCTAGGTTTTCATTGCCATCCACTTCGTTAGGCATGTCTTCACGGGACAGTACCACTCGACCGCGTACCGTACCGTCTTCGTTCAATGGGCCAGACACGTCGGCGCCCAGTTCATTACGTCCCCAGCTACCTACGCCCGCGGAAATGCTGGCTTGGTCTTCGTAAGTCGCTCGTTTGCGGACTAGGTTGATAACGCCACCCAGTTCACTAGAGCTATTAAAAAGACCAGAAGGCCCACGCATGATTTCTACTCGGTCGAAGGCAGACAATGAAGGCAAAGTGCCGTTAATAGACTGCATCGGCGCTGCCAGGCCATCGATGCTGTATTCATCGTATTCGTAGCCTCGAGCATAAATGGACGAGCGGCCGCTGTCGTTAGACAAAGTACGTAACCCCGGAGTGACTTTTGCCACATCATCAAGGTGTGTTAGATCGCGATCTTCAAGATAGTCATTGGTGATCACAGTAATGGACTGTGGAATATCTCTTAAAGACGCAGGAGCTTTAGTACCTATGGTCGCGGCTTCAACCCCATAACCTTCCGTTTCTTCAGATGATTCCATGCCATATAGCGCATTACCTTCCACTGATAAGGCAGGTAGGCGGGTAGAGGTGGTAACAGTTTCCGCAATGGCGGTCATTGAAAAGGGAATTAACAAGGTGGCACTTAGGAAGGTCAGCGAACGCATAGGGGTTCCTCAACGATGGAATAGTCGTAAATTTACAAATGCAAAGGATAATGATTTGCATTTATGTTTTGTTGGGATCATTATTCCACATGCGGAATCATTCATGCCTATGCAAATAGCTCAACTAGCTATGACTAAGCATCAATTCCATTGTTATCGCTATACACAGGTGAGTGATTTGCTGACACTCACGCTCCGAGGATACTTATTATGGCTCCCCCAATTACCAGTCAAGACCACTTTGTGGCGCCGAGTGACTTAGCTGCTCAAGCACAACATCTTGAGCATCATCGTATTCGAGTGCCAGCAAAACGCTTTGCTACGCCCCAGTCCGTTAGTAGCTCCCATCCCGTGCTACGGGGAACGGTACTAACGGAAAAAAGTGCTAGCGGCATGTTGGTGCATTTGGTGGATGCTTTGGCAATGCAGGACTTTACTGTGGAGGCAGAGGTATCGGCGTGTTTAAAAGTGACCATCTTTTTTGAAGGAGAGACGCGCTTTCAGTTTGGCGAGCAAACCTTAACCTTAGAAAAAGACTCTCAGCAAGCTAAGGTAATGACCATTAGCCGTGATGAGAAATGCCGCATGAGTATCCGTGACGGAGATCGTCGTTATGGCTTGTATGTGGCGGTGACACCTGAGTGGTTTGCCTCCCACGGATTCAGTGATGTGAACTTGCTACAACGGCTAAAGGAACATTTGTCGATTCAAAACTGGGTATTGCCACGTCATTTATGGTTACAAGCTCGCAAGCTTCTCGAGCAACAGGATACCAGCCCCAAAGGGCGCTTGGTGCGTGAAGGTTTTGGGATAGCGTTAATCGGAGAGTGGTTAGCGTCTATAGAAGAGGCTAACCAGACTCCTGTGCGTTCGGTGAGTCGCCAGGTGCAGCGTTTTGTTCAGTATCTTTCGGATGAAGCGTCATGGTCATTAAGTTTAGATATGATCGGCAACCATCTCGGGATGAGTTCTGCTACCTTGCAGCGCTATGCGCGAGAGCATCTAGGGATGAGCCTCACACAGTATTTGCGCAAGCAGCGTCTCAATCGAGCTTGCCAAGCCTTGCATCGAGGAGAGGCCAGTATCATGGAGGCTGCTCATATTGCGGGTTATAGTCATCCAAATAATTTTACCGTCGCCTTCAAACGACAGTTTGGTGTGCCTCCCACAGAAGTGCATCAGCGCTCTCTGAATAGCTTGTTAACACGCTATTCAGCGTCAGAAGGAGTCCCATGTGTTAAGTCGTAAAACCCGTCGCTGGATTTGGAAAGCGATTGTCTTTGTTATCATAGTAGGAACATTAATGAGTCAGGTGTTTGCTGGCCCAGTGCGCAGTCATGATGAGATCCGCGTGCCCAATAGCTTTTATCTTGATTGGCCGTTAGCGGAAGGCGACCCTAATCATCGTCTATTTATTTCTGTGCCAGAAGGGGAAGTGCCTGCCGCCGGCTTTCCGGTGGTCTATTTAATGGATGGTAATGCCTTCTTTACCACCGCCGTGGACTTGTCGCGCCAATTGAGTCATGCCCTGAAAAGTCCCAAACAGCCCGCTATCATTGTTGCTGTGGGGTATCCCATTGATGGGGCTTACGACTATCAACGACGTTGGTACGACCTGACGCCACCGACCCCGGAGCCTCCCGCCGTGCCGCTGAAACACATGGCTCGTTATAAAGACATTCGTTACGGTGGCGCGGAGAATGTGCTGCAATTCATGACACACACTTTGCGCCCTTGGCTGGCGGAGCGTTACCCCATTAATCCGGAACAACAGATCCTGTTTGGACATTCTCTAGGAGGACTGTTTACCCTTTATGCCTTGCAACAGCATCCCAATGCCTTTTCAGGCTACGGTGCCATAAGCCCATCCCTATGGTGGAATGAAGGCTACCTTAAAACTCCTTGGCAAAAAGTGGAGACTTCTGTGATTGCAGACAAACAAGTGGTGATGGTTGTTGGCGCAGAAGAAAAGGACTTTATGTTGCAGGATTCAAATGTAGCCAATGATTGGCTATTGCAGCAAGGCGTTCGCAGTAAGCGCTTTGTGTTAGAGGCCATGGATCATGGCACAGTGTCTATCCCAGCGTTAGCCATCGCACTGCGGGAATTGCTCCCCGCAGCGGACGCACAATCCCATAATTAATAGGTTTGTTTTTGCATGATTGAGTCAATGCCGGCGGTTAATTCAATGGCTTTGACCCGTGCCACAGGATCGTGGATAGGGAAGGAGAAAATCATCTCATCCACACCTGTTTGCTCAATGAATTGTTGTAATTTGGTCTCGACTGTTTCCGGTGACCCCACCATCGCGTAGCGTAAGGTTTGATTGATCATGGGCATTTCTGCCGCCGCCACCGCGCTTTGCAAGTCTTCCACAGGCTTGGCAAACGGTAAGTTGGCATTGCGGCGCAGGTGAGAGAACTTAATTTGCGCTGAGGTAAACAGGTACTCCGCTTCCCGCTGATCTTCTGCCACAGATGCCATCACCCCAGCGGAGACATAAGGTTTGTCTAGCTGGGCAGACGGGCGGAAGTTGGCGCGATAAACACTAATGGCTTCCAACAACATGTCTGGTGCAAAGTGGGAAGCAAAGGAAAATGGCAATCCCATATGGGCCGCCAACTGTGCCGAATACAAGCTCGAACCAAGTAACCAAATAGGGACATTGGTGCCTTGACCCGGTACTGAAATCAATGGGTTCACCGTATTTTTGTCTGCTAGATATGCCTGCAACTCTTCCACATCGTCCGGGTAAGTATCCACATGACCACTTAAGGTGCGTCGTAAAGCGCGGGCGGTGGCCATGTCGGTGCCTGGCGCACGCCCCAACCCGAGATCAACTCGATCAGGAAACATGGCCGCCAAAGTGCCGAACTGTTCTGCGATCACCAATGGCGCGTGGTTGGGTAGCATAATGCCCCCTGAGCCAATACGTATTTTGCTGGTGGCTTGACCAATAGCCGCTAATAAAACAGCGGTGGCGGCGCTGGCCACCCCCCGCATGCCATGGTGTTCTGCAAGCCATACTCGCTGGTAGCCGTTTTGTTCTGCCGCTTGAGCCACGGCTTTGCTGTTTTCAATCGCGTCTGAAATGGTTTGGCCTTCCCCTACGGGTGCCAAATCAAGAATAGAAAATGGGATGGACATAATCCTCTCCAGTGTCATCAATATGATGTCACCATGAGGGCAGGTAGCGGGGATCGCAAGGCACAAATTTTGACTGTCTTGATTTTGACTTATTTGTCCTTGCTCCCCAATGGATATAACTATGGGTTATGGGACGGGATGGCCTTGGGATGCGACCCAGATTTCGAACCATTCTTTATCGGACAGTTCTATCGTCAGTGCTTGTTGTGCGGCCTTGACCCGCTCAATTTTGCCTGAGCCGATGACAGGTGCAATACCAGATGGATGGCGAATAAGCCAAGCGAGGGCGATCTGATCTAGGCTGGCATTATGAGTCTCAGCGATTTGTGTCATGGCTTGATGCAAGGTCGGGTCAATGCCCTCTAGCTTGAACAAGTCCCCTCCAGCAAATGGTGACCAAGCCATTGGTGTGATCGCGTGTTGTTGGGCATGTTCTAAGGTGCCATCTTTGAAATGCTTGAGTTCTAAAGGCGACAATTCCACTTGGTTTACGACTAAAGGCATAGGCAGTCTAGATTGCAGCAAATCAACCTGTTGTGGGGTGAAGTTAGACACACCAAAGTGGGTGACTTTGCCCACGGTGAAGAGATGCTCAAATGCTTCGGCAATATGATCTGCGTCCATTAAAGGTGTGGGGCGATGCAGCAGTAATAGCTCGATGTTGTCGACGTTTAGGTTCTGTAATGAGCGGTCAACGCTTTGGATAATGTGTTGGGTGCTTTGGTCGTAGCGGTGGCTGCTGATGTCTGGGCGGTGTTTGCTGGGCAGTAAAATCCCGCATTTCGTGACGATCTGAAGTTGATCTCTTAGGGATGGCTTTAGTTTAAGAGCCTGACCAAATAAGCTTTCGCATTGGTAATCCCCGTAAATGTCTGCATGATCCACCGTGGTGATGCCAGCCGCAATGCTTTGTTCGATAAAGCTGACCAACTCTTGGTCGCTCATGCCCCACTCGTTTAATCGCCAATAGCCCTGCGCGATACGTGATCCTTCAAATCCAAGTGGATGATATTGATGCGTCATACGAACGCTCTCCTAATGGGTTTTATTATGTATTTGCGCCTACTCTAGCAACTCAAATCGCCACTGCCTAGCTCAGAAATTGACGCTTGAAAGGCAATGAAATGGGCGTTTATTGGGCTTATTCTTATTTTTTGCACAAACTAATGGCCTGATCCCCAAAGGGGCCCGAAGAGGCTTGGGAAAATTCACGTTGGAAAGTGTCTCAATTGAGACTTATGGAAAGGATAGCAGGGGTGAATTAATGTGTAAGAAATGTGCTTGTCTGGTCATCTAAGCGTATATTAATTATTTAATGATGATAGTTTTTGATTGGAAATCGATCAAATGCGGCATTTATGTCAAAAGGTTGTGATAGCCTTAAAGTGTCATTAGCCATTTGGAGTTGCATTTTGCCTTCTGCTAACAATCCTTACCATCCCGTAAAAAAGTACGCCTTTGCAGGCTTGTTATACGAGCTACTTTTCGATCCAGCCCCCATTTAAATCAGTCCCTCGTTGATCTTCTACCTTCTTTTAATAACTAAACAGTGATCTTATGGACAATCAAAAAATCAAAGCTTACAACATTCGTTACTTACTACTGATCTGCGGTATTGCCGCGTTAGGTGGTTTGTTATTCGGTTACGACACGGCCGTTATCTCCGGTGCGGTAAATCCTATTTCTCGATACTTCGAGCTGACCCCATTTGAAACCGGTTGGGCGGTTTCAAATGTGGCCATTGGTTGTATCGTTGGTGCCCTCACATCCGGTTGGTTAGCGGGACGCTTAGGGCGTAAGAAAACCCTTATCCTCTCTGCGGTGCTGTTTACCATTTCCGCAGTGGGTGCTGCGGTAGCGACAACCTTCTCCTCTTTCATCGTATATCGTTTGATTGGTGGTTTGGCAGTGGGTATCGCGTCAAGTGTGTCGCCTATGTACATGAGTGAGGTGTCGCCAAAGAGTATTCGTGGTCGTGCCGTGGGGATGCAGAACTTTGCCATCGTGTTTGGTCAGGTGGTGATTTTCTTCGGTAACTTTATGATCGCTAAAGGCGCCGCTACCGAGTGGATTGATACGGTTGGCTGGCGCATCATGATCGGTTCTGAGGTGATTCCTTGTGCCTTGTTCTGCATGGTGGTGTTTTTGATCCCTGAGTCTCCCCGTTGGTTGGTGATGCAGGGTAACCAGAAGCGTGCCCACAAGATTTTGAAAAAGATCGGTGGTGAGGCCTATGCAGACAAAGAGCTAGAGGCCATCGAGCGCAGTATCGAAGAGCAACAAGAATGCAAACAGCACCAGTCTCGAGCCAGTGATTTGTTACGGGAAAGCCGCTTTTGGTTGGTGGCTGTGATCGCCTGTATGATCGCTGTGTTCCAGCAAGCCAGTGGTGTGAATGTGATGATGTATTTCGCGCCAGTCTTGCTTGAAGGTGTCACAGGGGATGCAGAAACCGCATTGTTCATGACCATTTGGATTGGTGTTATTCAGTTGGTGGGTACAGCGATTGGTTCCTTTATGATGGACCGCGTCGGACGTGTTCCACTGCTTCGAATTGGCTCCCTTGGTTGTATTCTAGGTCTGTTGATTACCTCCTACTTCTTGTACGAAAGTGGTCAAGTGGGACCTGAAAGCGCTACTTTATATGGTTACCTCACATTGATAGGAATGCTGATTTTCATGGTGTTCTTCTCTTTCTCTTGGGCGTTAGGGGCTTGGATCATCGTTTCAGAGATCTTCCCGAACCGAATGCGTTCACTTGGTATGTCCATTGCGGTGACGATCTTGTGGGTCAGTAACTTCTTGATCAGCTTGCTGTTCCCAATCTTGAACGAAAACACCTACTTGGTGGAAAACTTCAACGGTGCGGCACCTATGTGGTTATTCGCCGGTATTATGATGTGCGCATACTGGTTCGTCGGTCGCTTCTTGCCTGAGACCAAAGGTGTGTCTCTAGAGAAAATGGAGCAGATCTTGGTGGAAAAAGTGCATGGCAAAAAAGCTTGGAAGAAGTCCATCCAAAGCAGTAAACGCATGGTTGCCAAATAGTAGAGAGTTAAAAGTAGAGTGATTAAAAAAGCGCGCCGATTGGCGCGCTTTTTTGTGTCTGGTTAGAAGTTTTCGTAAGGTAGGTTTGATGTCAGTCGAGCCAAGCCTTTAAATAACTTGATCACAGACCAGATCCAAACCCCCAATAAAATAAAGTAGCCAATCACAAACAGGGCTAAGACTACGCCGACGATGCTCAGGCCAATACCCCACCAAAAGATCGAGATCATGTTGCGGTAGTGATCTTCAAACAGAGTGCCTTTCGCGTCCCTTGCTTTAGCCATGGCCCACACGGCGCCAATTACCCAAAAGATGCCTGTGAACAAACCGAAGACCATCAGCAAGTAGGCGATGAGTGCTTGGGTTTTTGCCTGTTCGTCTCGTTCCGTCATCATCATATGAGAGTTACTCCAATTCGACTACGCAACCAAAGGCTATCATGAGAGAGTCTTTTTACCCAAAGTAAGTCGCTATTTATGCACCACAGTATTGATCGATTCTACAGTCTCCAAATAACTAGGGTTAAGACAGCTTAAATAAACTTTTCTGTTATTTTTTCGAGTCAAATAATAGCTTAAGTGGCGGTTGTGACGTTGCTCAGTATTATCCTGGGCTTCGTCTCCGACCAGCGGAACTGCATCACATATATCGACCAAATCATCTACTAAGATCGCGCGGTTCCCTGCAGGGGTGCGAATGATGACAATTCGTTGGTTGATTGGGATTTCTTCATAACGCTCATCTTCGTCTAAATCCTCAAAGTTAAGGCCGAACAAAGTCTCCATATCGTAGAGCAGTAATGATGCCCCTTCATGTTGGAAGACCCCTAATACATTTTCATCGGGGACTGGAATCAGAGGGATATTTGCCATTTTTATTTCGACGATGTCAGTCAAACGCATGCTAAACGTAGTCTTTCGACGAAAAACTAATAGCGTTTCCTTTTGCGAAGTGATTTCTTCAGAAAACATATTCGAGCCAAATTCATGGTCTTTCGCTTGCGTCGAACGGCACATCTTTGAAATCCCTATTACCGTAGGGTGAGTACGCAATGTGTCTACATCCAAATTGAGCAGTAAAGACTCATCTGGAGTGGCTGAGTTGGGTTTACCAATAGAACTGAGCCATTGCTTTCCTTTGAAGTCCTCCTCTGGCAGATCTACAAACGTTTCATCTGGAATAGACACGATATTCAATATATCGTCCACCAAGAAAGCTACGGTATGTTCTTCTGAGGTTTTAAGGGTGATAGCAGGGCCTGATTGTCGTGGTTTATCTAGACTACTTTTACCGAACAATAATAACTGTAAGTCAATTACAGGCACGTACTCCTCAAGATAAACTACTTCTCCTAAGATGATGTCTGCATTGATTTTGGAGGGTGAGAGTTGCCTAACTTGAATAGTTGCATTGACCTTATCGGATTCGATCGTGATCGGTGCTCCCCCCATTTTCATTAAAAAGTATGACGATGTCAGACTTACTTGGGAGTTATTTGTCTTGCCATGATCCAATACGGGGGCAGCTACCGTTGCCATTGGTAAGTCATTGCGTGAGAACAACCAGTCGGTGTTTACGATCACGCTGTCTTTATTCAGTTCTGGTACAAACAGAGTGCCATGAATCAGCTGGTTATCACAGTTTGTAAAATAACTGGGAGGAGCTGCATTATGTTCGGTTAGAGAGATAACTTCACTGATCGTTAAGCCAATACATAAGTCACCCCGGGATAGGATCAGCAACGCATTGGTGGTCTGTTCATCCTCGCTAATAGTCGATCCAGTTAATATATGAGTATGCAAAACGGGAATGCTTTGTTCTCTAACCCGAATGGTGCCAGCGACCACTGGGTTTGCACCTAACATGGGTGTTAAGTGATGAGCTGGCAAAACCTCTCGAATTGTTTCAGCTGGAACACTAAACAAGTGTTTGGCAAATTCAAAAATACCAAACACTGTGTCGACTCTGTCGATTGTGTTGCTGGCAGCAGTGTTAACCATTGTCAGAAACCACTGAAGCTAGTTGTTGCAAGGTACTGTGGACATCTGAGGTAATATTTCGCTGTATTTGCTGTGACGATTCAAAGGCTTTTATTAAGTTGCGAGTCTCGGTTACATTCCAGACGATGGTTTGGAATGCAGAGCTGGCTTCTTCACTGATGTTCGAGCCTTGCTGAATACTTGATTTAATCTCCTTCACAAGGCTGTAAATTTGCTCCGCTGCTTGTGAAGATTCTTCTGCTAAACGTCGTACCTCACTTGCTACGACAGAAAAGCCGACGCCATGAACGCCTGCTCTAGAGGCTTCAACAGCGGCATTAAAGGCTAACAGATTGGTCTGACTGGAAATTTCTCGAATATGGGTCACGATCTCAGAGATGTTTTCATACGCTCCTTTTACTGAGGACCAAGATTCCCCAATCTCATTAATCAATTTTTCACCATGTTCAGCGCTGTTCTGCGTATTTTGTGATGCAATTGCGGCTTCGCTTAACTGTTTTGCTGACGACTCTAGGGTGTTGAAAACATTGGTAACGTTATCACTCATGTTCTTCGTCTCATCAATGATGAGGTTTTGCAGCGCCATCTCTTGAGTGATGTCGTATGCAATTTTGATGATCTTACTGACATTACCATTCAGATCATAAATAGGGTTGTAAGAGGCCTGAATCCAGACATCGCGATTAAACTTGCCAAGGCGATGGAAGCGGCCACTGATAGGCTTGCCTTCACTCAAATTGAGCCAGAATGAACGGTATTCGTCCGAGCGAACATATTCTCCACTGCAGAAAATGGAGTGATGGTGGCCTTGGATTTCTTTCAACGTATAGCCCATCGCGCTAAGGAAGTTATAATTCGCTGTTAGGACATTGCCTTCTAGGTCAAACTCAATGGTCGCTAAGCTCTTATCGATTGACTCAACCTTGGCCTCGTACTCCGCCGAAATCAATTTATGGCGCGTTATGTCTTTGGCGAATTTAACGACTTTTTTGATTTTGCCATTCAGGTCGAAGACTGGATTGTAGGTGCCGTGAATCCAAATCTCTTGGCCGGTTTTAGTGATACGTTTGAATTCACCGCTGTAATATTCTCCCCGACCAAGCTCACGCCAGAAATTGGTGTACTCTTGGCTCTCAGCGATATCTTTTGGCACAAACATCCTATGATGTTGATCTTTGATTTCGCTGAGCTCATATTGCAGCGTGTTTAGGAAGTTGTCGTTTGCACGAATAACGTGGCCATCAGGCGTGAATTCAATGACGGCATCTGAGCGCTCGATGGCATTCATTTTGCCTTCGATTTCTAAGAAGAGCTGCTTCTCATGTGAAACATCTTGACCTAGAACTAAGACACTTTCGACATGACCATTACTATCAGGTAATGGTTGGAAAGTGGCCTTGAACCACACTTCATTACCTTGCTTGTCGAGTCGGCGGATCTCACGGTTGATGACTTTGCCTAATTTAAGGTTGCGCCAATCTTCTTGATAACGATTACTCTCAACAGTGGCTGATGCCATCAGTGATGTTTCTTCCATCGCTTCAAGTTCTGCCACGGGATAGCCTAGGGTCTCGGCAAACTTTCTATTAGCACGGATAATTTGATGATCGAGGTCTAGCTCCCAAACGCAATTATTAGAGTTAATAGCGCTATAAAGTGTGTCTGCACGTGCTTTAAGGCGTTCATTCGCCGTAATATCAGAACAGAATTTTACAACCTTGTAGACTTTGCCATTTACGTTACGGATAGGGGTGTAAGTACCTTGAATGAAAACGGTTTGCCCTTCGCTGTTGTAACGCTTGAATTGACCTTCTTTAGCGTGCCCACGAGCGAGTTCCTTCCAGAATGAAATGTAACTGTCTGAGATGGCTTCTTCACGAGAGACGAACATAGAATGATATTGACCGATCACCTGACTTTGTTCGTACTTCATTGTAGTTAAAAAGTTGTCGTTGGCTTTTAGAATACGACCATCTGGTGTGAACTCTACTACGGCTTGGGTATTGTTGATGGCGTTGAGCTTTTCTTCACGATCGATCTCTATTTCTTTTTGCTGAGTGATATCGAAACAGATCTTGATGACTTTGGTCACTTCTCCATGTGGTCCATGGACAGGTAGGTACATGCCAAATAGCCACAAACGTTCGCCGTTGGCATTTATTCTAGGGAAGGTTCCTGAGTAGCTCATGCCTAGAGATCGCTGCTTCCAAAACTCTGCGTACTCTCGTGATGCTGCAGTTTCTTCATCCACGAACATACGGTGATGTGCGCCTTGTACTTCTTTTCGAGAGTAGCCAACGCTGCTAAGAAACAAGTTATTGGCATCGATAATGGAGCCATCGGGGGAAAACTTAATCATTGGTATGTTATCGAGCATACTTTTCACAGCATTTTCGGCTTCGTACATAGAGCGCAGCCCGAACTCTGAAAACTGACCAATCAGAGCGAACTGATCGTTATCACAGGTGACGAGTTGTCCTTTGAATGACAACAAATCAGCCCCTTCTGCAAAGCTTATAAAAGTGTCACATGTAAGAGATTCTTTTAAATCTTCAAAGTGATTCCCTTTCACACAGACCATAACATCATCGAAAAATAGAGGTTGGTCTTTTAGCTCTTGTGGTTTTTTTCCTAAGAAGCGTGCAAAAGCGTCGTCTGCTTCTATGAGTAGTCCTTCTCCTGTGAAAGTGGCAACTCCCAAGTTTGCTTTCATCATGCTGACAAAACGTTGAATGACAGATTTTTCAGATAGAATTGAGTGTACTTCGGGATTGAGAATGTCTTCTAATTGGTGACTCATGTTCACATGTCCTGTTGTATGCAGAAGCAGCCTAGATGCTTTAGTAAAAACTAATGTTTTAATTGCCAACTAGTTAAAGACAAGATGCCGTAATTGTCAGGGTGAGTTTGATTAACTCTTGTTGCGCTATGTTAAGAGCTGTAATAGGGGTGTTATTTTGTAACTGGCGGGTAGCGAAAATGTTTGAACGTCATAGGTCTGCCCTTTTGACAGATCTATGACATTGTTCAAAAAAGAGAGTGGACTAATCTAATTCGATTACGCAATTAAACGCCACCACCACGCGATCCTTTTGTCCAAAGTAGGGCAACGCAGAATGTTTCAGATAAGAAGGGAAAATCACCACTTGGCCTTCTGTAGGGGCAAAGTCCCAAAAGCCTTGATTGCCTAAATAGGCGGTGCCAGGGTCGGCGTAGTGTTCCGCATTCACTCTTGGATCGTAAAACCGGTTGATACCATTGCGCTGATCTAACGTGGCGTCTCCCGGTTCTAGGTAATAGATGCCACACCATGAGCAGTTAGGATGGGAATGGGCGTCATGGTAGCCGCCGTTTTGGGTAATGTGATACCAAGATTCAATCGCATGGGCGTAGGCGGTGACATCTTCTGGCCAATGGGCGTGATTCACTTCTCCGGCCACGTCTACTACGATTTCTTCCAGTATACGACGCAGCTCCATTACTTCGGGTACTTCTGCGTCGAGATAGTCTAGCTGGCTTTCAAACAGCTTGTGCTTGGCGAGTACCGCCACTTGGCTGTCTACCTCACTCGCCTGTTGAGCTTGGCACTGGTAAATATGTGCCAGCAGGGCATCTTTTAAAAACTCATGATCTGCCAACTGGGCGACAAACAGAGGGGTTGTCCATGCGTCAATGGCTTCAATGGTTGGGCTGTTCATGTGCAAAAAAATGCCTCAAAAGTCGTTCAACAATTGAGGCATTGTAACAGAGAACTCGAGTAACGGATTCCCTGGGAGAGGGTTACTTGATGATGAGCAGTACCGTACTGGCCGTGGCAAGGCCCATCAAAAGGTTAAAAACTCGGCGTCGTTTAGGGTTGTTCAAATAACGGCGAATGGCCATGCCACCCCATGCCCATAAACAGATGGCTGGGCCGCCCATCAAGGCAAATAAAATAATGATCCAAACCCCAGATTGCACATACAGGTCACCAGCGATGGAAAAAGATGTGATACAGCCGATGGTCATCATCCAGGCTTTGGGATTCACGTACTGGAATAACACGGCTTGCCACCAACGCATGGGGCGATGGTTTGGGTCCTTGGCGCTGATTTCATCTGTCGGAGCACTGCCAAGCTTCCAAGCGAGCCACAGTAAATACACGCTACCGACGACTTTTAAAATGTCGTGCGCCGGAGGCCAGAGGATAAAAATAGTGCCAAGCCCCGCCAATACTGAGGTCAACAAACACGCCATACCCAATACAATACCTAAAATATGCGGGATGGTACGGACGAAACCAAAGTGTGCACCGGACGCTAAGAGCATCATGTTGTTGGGGCCGGGGGTGACCGATGTGATGAAAGCAAAGGTCGCCACGGCGAGGTAAAACGAGCTGTCTAAAAACATAGGGGGCCCCTCAGTGGGTGGTGTCAGAATGGATAATGTAACGGGGTTTTCCTAGCTCGTTTAGGGACACTTGCTATGGTTTTTTGCCATACAGAAAAGGATCTATGCATCTGTATGGCAATCTGCATGGTGGGTTGTATGGAAGATCACATCACCACACTATCAAAAATGAACTGCAGGGCGATGTACCCCAGCATGACCCCCATTAATCGGTTGATCCAGAGAATACGGTTGCCTGATAGAGCCG
This sequence comes from Marinomonas vaga, assembly GCF_055388305.1. Lineage (NCBI taxonomy): Bacteria > Pseudomonadati > Pseudomonadota > Gammaproteobacteria > Oceanospirillales > Oceanospirillaceae > Marinomonas > Marinomonas vaga. Next base: position 839,341 of record NZ_AP043903.1, on the reverse strand, counting down.
CTGTCTTAAAGCGAGATCCGAGTAACCAATAGGTGGTCGGAGCCCCTGCCGCCAGAGAGCTCAGCAAAATAGACCAGAGAGCGATACTCGGCCCCACGATATGGGCATTAGGAAACTGTATGGTAACAACGGGTAAGATCACGATCAGCGCCTTAGGGTTACTTAATTGCATGATTAAGCCACTGAGGAAGGTCAACTTGGAGCCCTCTTCCTGATTGACTTTAGGGCTTGGTCGGGAGCGTAAGATCTTAACCGCCAGATACAACAAATACAGCCCGCCGAGCAAACCGACCACTCGCTGCAAATGGGGTGAAACGATGGCTTCCCCTAAATAGCCGATCAACAAAAACAGCAGGCACATGGCGACCCCAACCCCCAGACAAAATTGCAAAGTCCGCCAGCCTTCACCTTTGACACCCGCGAGCAGAGTCAGCAGGTTTACTGGGCCTGGGGTATACATGATAGATAATGAGAACAACAGAATTTCGAGCATAGGGTGTCCCTCTTGAGCCTCGTGGGCAGAGTCGGTTGGATTCGTTAGGTAAGGTTATCGTTGCGCTAGAAAGCGCTGATATTGGCGCGGCGTGGTGCCAAAGATCGGCTTAAAGCGACGGTTGAAGTGGCTCACGTCATTAAAGCCAAACGACATGGCAACGTCCTGTACAGACTTGCCTGACAGCAAGGCTTGTCGTGCTTTATTGATACGACCATTGAGCCAAAACTGATACGGAGTCATGCCAAAGTGCTGTTTAAAATGACGCAGCAGGTGAAACTTAGACATGTGAACCGCCTGACTGAGATCGTCCAGAGAGATCTCTTTGTCTAGGTTGTCATAAAGATAGTCCCGTGCCCGCAGCAAGAGGATGTCCCGTTGCTTATTGGGGGTTAAAGGAGCGATTCCGTCAAAGCGGGCCAGCTGCTCTGCAAATTCAAACATGGCAGACGTGTAGGCAAAGGTGCTGGTGTCCTCATCCTTCACCAAGTTTGCCAATTGCAGAATCTGATGGCGTAGCAAAGGGTCTTCTAGTACAGGTGTCCCAATGCGGAACTGCTCTGCTTGTCTAACACCGACTGCGTCTAAAAACGGTGCTAATTGGTTTGGGTGCACATAGAGCATTTGGTAGCGCAAGGTGTCGTCACTGCCGGACTCCCCATCGTGGGCATCGTCTGGGTTAAACACCAGTACGTTCCCCGGATAGCTGTGGCGCTGCTCCCCTTGGGTAAAGAAATCTTGGCGGCCTGCTAAGGTGACACCAAAGGAGAACTCTTCGTGGGCATGGCGGCCGTAAGAAAAGTCAGTCATAGATGCGCTCAGCAACATTACACCGTCAACGGCTTGGCTGGTGGCAAATTGAAACTGATTGTCTTTCGGCATGATCACCTCAGTGCAAATAGAACCCTTGAGTAAGGATTAAACTCTAACCCAGTAAAGTAAAGAAAGATTGGATGAAATTGCGCAATGCTTTGCCCATTGGTGTTAGAACCGAGAGAATAGGGGAGCTATCGATTGACCACAAGGATATACATGACAACTTTGCAGCGTACGCTTTACGACTACTTTGGTTTTGACCAGTTTCGCGAAGGCCAGCAACACACCATTGAGCAACTGTTGCAGGGGCAGTCCTCCTTGGCGGTGTTTCCCACGGGCTCTGGCAAATCCTTGTGTTATCAATTGACTGCTACTCAATTAGCTCACTTAACCTTGGTGATATCCCCCCTGATTGCCCTGATGCATGATCAGCTGGCGTTTTTACAAAGTAAGGGAATCGCCAGTGCCAGCTTGGACTCCACGCAAAGCAAAGAAGAAAGTCAGCAGGTGATGCAGCAAGTGCGTAATGGCGAGATCAAAATCCTAATGATCTCTGTTGAGCGTTTTAAAAACGAACGCTTTCGTCGTTTTATTCAAGGGGTGCCTATTTCCATGTTGGTGGTGGACGAAGCCCACTGTATTTCTGAGTGGGGGCATAATTTCCGCCCCGATTATTTGAAACTGCCCCAGTACCAACAAGAGCTACAAATCCCATTGGTGCTATTGCTCACCGCCACTGCCACCCGTCGGGTGCAAAAAGACATGGCGTTGAAGTTTCAAATCGCCCCAGAGAACATAGTGCAGACGGGTTTTTATCGTCAGAATTTGGACATTGACCTCATCACTGCCCAAGGCCAAGACAAACAGGCTTTGCTGCGCCAAGTACTGAATGACACACAAGGGGCGGGCATAGTGTATGTGACGCAACAAAAGACCGCTGACGACTTGGCAGCCAGTCTTCAGCAGAGCGGTTATTCTGCAGTGTCCTACCACGCGGGGCTTGGCAACGAGGTTCGCGCCGCCATTCAAAACGATTTTATGGCTGGGCAGACCCGCATCATAGTAGCGACCATTGCGTTTGGGATGGGCATCGACAAATCGGACATTCGCTTTGTGGTCCATTATGACCTACCGAAATCCATCGAAAACTACAGCCAAGAGATTGGTCGGGCGGGACGAGATGGTTTGCCAAGTCGCTGTGTGATGTTGGCGAGCCTAGAGGGGCTTCATGTTCTGGAGAACTTTGTCTATGGAGATACCCCCGAGCCCCATGCCATTCAAACCTTGCTGCAAGAAATGGCTGACAACACTGTCCATGGGGAATGGGAAACCCAAGCCTATGGCTTATCCCAGCTCACGAATATTCGGGCCCTGCCCTTAAAGACGCTGCTGGTACAACTGGAGTTGGCGGGGGCCATTGTGCCGCGCTACAGCTACTACAGCGATGTAAAACTCAAATGGAATCAAAGCCTTGAACAGATTGCTCAGTCTTTATCAGCAGAGCATCACACAACACTCCAAAAGGTGGCACAACAAACCCACTTTAAAAAAGTATGGGGCGTGCCGGACTTCGAGCGCTTGCACCAGCAAGGTATCGAGCGAGGCATGGCCTTAAGTTTACTAGAGCATTTGGCGGATCGAGATCTGATTGCCCTAGAAACCAAAGGCCTTACAGAAGTGTACGGAGTACAGGTTGAAAAACTGACGCCAGTGTTGGCTGAAGAACTGCAAGCCTATGTCACCCAAAAAGAAACGTCAGAAATCGAACGTATCGCGACCATGATTCGCTTCTTCGAACTGGGTCGTTGCTTAAATCATAACTTAGCTCGCTACTTCGGTGATCAACAGGCCCCAGAGCAGTGTGGTCACTGTTCTGTCTGCCGAGGGGAAGTGCTGACCTTGAAACAACAGGAAGACGACACCTCTCTTGATGATCTCAACACTGACCTGCAAGGAGCCAAACTCTGGTTATTGCAAAAGCTGCCATCAGAGCAAGTGACGCCAGTATTGTTAGCTCGATTCATGGCGGGTTTAACGCAACCTGTGTTCACCAAACTCAAAGCCCGACAGCAGCCAAGCTTCGCCAAATATGAGAACGTGGCGTACAAAACCTTATTAAACCAAGCAGAAAAACTGTGAAATGATACACTAGCACCGTCTTAGTTTATTGCTCTTACGGTGCTTGTTTATGAGTTTTTCTACCCTTGGTTTGCACGCTGATTTGCTGTCTATTTTGGACCGTCTTGGCTACCAAAATCCTACGCCGATTCAGCAGGCGGCGATCCCAGATGTGTTGGCTGGGCACGATGTGATGGCGGGGGCGCAAACGGGCACAGGTAAAACGGCAGCCTTTGCTTTGCCTTTGATTCAGCGACATCTGACTCGTGCTGACATAGAGAAAAGCATTCGTGTGTTAGTGCTTACTCCGACGCGAGAACTTGCACAGCAGGTCCACCAAAGCTTTGTCTCCTACAGCCAAGGGCTTCAGTTGAATGCCGTCGTGGCTTACGGCGGTGCCAGTATTAATCCGCAAATCGAAGCTCTGAATGCTGGCTGTGATGTGCTGGTAGCAACCCCAGGTCGTCTATTAGAACTGGCTATGAAAGAGCTGATTGATCTCACCACGGTTGAGACCTTGGTACTGGATGAAGCGGATCGCATGCTGGATATGGGGTTCATTATCGACATTGAACGTATCCTGAAGCGCTTACCTGACACACGCCAAACCCTATTCTTTTCGGCCACTTTTAACGATGAGGTGTTTGCCCTCAGCAAAACTCTGTTAAACCAGCCTAAGCTGATCGAAGTTGCGGAGCGCAACGCCACTGCCGCTAAGGTAGAGCAGCGTATCTACGAGGTTGATAACAAGCGCAAAGCGGGCTTGGTGGCCTATTTAATTGGTTCTAAAAACTGGCAGCAAGTACTGATCTTTACTCGTACCAAGCAAGCGGTTGATGAGCTGGCGAAAGAGTTAGCAAAAGACGGTATTAGCGCCGCAGCCGTTCACGGGGATAAATCCCAAGGTGCCCGTGATAGGGGGTTGGAAGAGTTCAAAACTGGACAGGTGCGGGCCTTGGTTGCCACTGACGTGGCGGCTCGGGGGTTGGACATTCAACAGCTGCAATACGTGATTAACTATGAGTTGCCCTACAACGCGGAAGACTACATTCACCGTATCGGTCGAACGGGACGAGCGGGTAAAGAGGGCTTAGCCGTGTCCCTCGTATCCCATAAAGAGAAGTATCTACTGGCGGACATCGAAAAACTGACTGGGGAGCATTTTGTGCCTCAGTGGATGGAAGGGTTTGAGCCGAATCCCATGGCGCAAGAAGACGCTAGCAGTTCTAAACGTAAACCTTCTAAAAAAGCCCTACGGGCGAAGGCCCTTGGCCAAAGTGGTGGCGGCAAACCGAGAAGCGGCAAGCCCCGCCGACGCTAATCCCAACAAGGCATGACTAAGCCGCCAATACCCAATCGGCAGCTTGGTCTTTTTGCTGGAAAACCTTTAGGTTTGAGGAGATCAGCCAACTGGTCGCGCGGATCAAAAAGTTGTGCCAGTGGTTGTGGCCCACAATGGCAATGCGGTTGAATTCGGAGCCAATTCTCAAACCGTGCAAGAGCTCATTCCAAGCGCTTCTGGCGCTGACACTTTTTAATTCACTCAGATCTACCAATAAAGCGATGTTAGCCGATGGAATGGCGTACACCGCTGTGTCCATCATCTGGGAAAGCTTTTTAAAATCTTGGCGGCTAGGGTGACCCGACGGCTTCATGTTGAGAACCAAGGTATCTTGGTGGCGCTGGACATTCAGTGAAATGTTGTTGGCTTGATTTGTCATAAGGCCCTCCCCGTCATTCGTAACGTTAATTAAGTCCTTATAAGGTAAAGCAAAACTCAGGTTAGGAAAGTTGATTAGCTGCGTAACGATTGTAAGGTCACACTGATACTCTTAACGTTCTGGCCGGACTTGGTAGGAAATGGGGATGAATTTTCAGCCCATGTTGGTAAATCATCAAGAGGATAAAGAGGGTGTCAAAGATGAGGTGCAAAGCGCTGCTTAGGTGCAGCGCTTTGCCAAAGGCTTAGTCTTGGATGTTGCGAATCGCAAACACACCATAGCCAGCAACCACTAAGAAGCAGGCAGCGGGAACCAGATAAGATAGGCTAGCGCTCTGGGTATCGATTACAGCCCCTTGAACCATAGGCATAATAGCGCCGCCAAGGATCGCCATGACCAATCCTGCTGAGCCAAACTTAGTGTCTTTACCTAGGCCATTTAAGGCAATGCCGTAAATGGTAGGGAACATTAAGGACAAACAAGCAGAGATACCAACAATCGCCCACACGCCAGTGATATCAGACACTTGGGAAGCGTATACGCACAACAAGGTGCCAGCGAAGCCCAGAGTGGCCAGCAAAATAGTGGGACGGAACACACCAATCAGCCAGGTCATTACAAAGCGCGAAATCAAAAACAAGATCAGGCTGTACTGTAAGTAATCCGAAGCACTGGCTTCGGTGCCGCCAATGGCTTCTTGAACGTATTGAATTGTGTAGGTCCAGACACAGGTTTGCGCCGCCACATTGAAAAACTGTGCCACCACGCCCCAACGGTATTGTGGCAATTTAATGAGGCGTTTAAGGGTGGCGAGAAAGCCATCGTGCTGCTCTTGTTCATCACTGACACCTGCGTTTTCAGCACGGGGAACTTTGACAAAGGCAATCAGCAACCAGATTACCAACAACACCAGCGCCATGCCCACATAGGGCGTCATAACTGCCTGCAGCTCAGCTGCACGGACTGCGTTGAGTGCCTCTTGAGTCATGGCTGCACGCTGCTCTGCGGTGGCCGTGTTCAAATTCGGTAGGATCAATACGGCCGCCAAGAAGACCCCGATATTGGTGCCTACAGGGTTAAAGGCTTGTGCCAAGTTCAAGCGGCGGGTGGCATTATGACGGGGCCCCATGGCCATAACAAACGGGTTTGCTGAGGTTTCTAGGATCGACATCCCCGCAGCCATAATAAACAGCGCAGCTAAGAAGAAACCATAGCTCATGGAAATGCTAGCAGGATAAAACGCTAAAGCCCCTAGACAGGCTAAGCCTAACCCTGTCAGTACGCCTGTCTTATAGGAAAATCGAACATTGATGAAAGCGGCAGGCAGAGCCAAACAGAAGTAAGCGCCATAATAGGCAAATTGCACTAGGGCAGATTGCAAATTCGTCATGGTAAAGATCTTGCTGAAGACTTTAACCAAGGGGTCGGTCATGTTGGCTGCTACACCCCAAGCGGCAAAGCAGGTGATCAAAAGGATAAATGCCAAACGCATGTTGGCATACACAAACGGTTTTGATTCGTTTTGATGCATAAATCTGGTCTCTGTGAAAATGCTATTTTTATAGTAAGCCGAGATATTCGAGGAGAGCTGTCAAGGCACAGTAGCCAGCCAGATTAGAGTGGGAATGCTGATAGAAAATTAACGGGAGATTCTAAGAGTGCACATAATGAGTAAAAAAAGCATATAAAGCCCTCCTTAATTCATGGTGGTCACCCCAAAAGATGTTTTATGAAGCACTCAAAGGAGAGTAAAAAATCGCGGCAAATTTTCGGCTTCCGGCTATGCTCAAATAAACAATAAAAACGGAGTACTTGTTATGAAGTTCGGACTGGTCGATCGACAAGGTTATGTTCCAGATTTAAATTACGGCGCATCAGGTCAAGAACTGGCGTGTTTTGTCCCTCCTGATTACCCTTTCACACAGGTTTCTTATCAAAACGGCGAAGGCGAAGTGCTGGTGGATGGCCACACTTGGCGATTCATTTTTACTCAAGAAGGCATAGGCGTTGAGCTGATGGCCGGCATTGTCACCCTCAAAGAAGCAGACAAGTTTTTGCATGACATCAAATCCCACATTTGGGGCTCCAGTCACCAGCAGGTGCAAATTTTCATTTCTGGTGTCGCACCAGACTAATCTTGTTATAGGTGGAAGGCTAATCGACGATTATTTAATTCGATCGTCGATTTTCTTTGTTGCTTTTTTTAGTTTGTGATAAATGTAACTTATAAGAAATTTTGTCGGCACATCAAGCAGGTAAGCATAACCTAGCCGGGTGGCTCACAAGGTTTCTCTGCAATACACAAACCAACTTAGGTTTACATGGAATGTTTTCATGATGTTTCAACCGTAGGTGGCGTGCAGCCAAGTTGAATAATGTTGTCGAGTGTTGAAAACAAGCTGTGTAACTAACGAGGTTTTCATATGACGGTACGTGCGAAAATAATCGCTCTTGTTGCGGCTGGGGTGATTCTCCCTGTGCTGATTATCTCTATTCTATTTGTGAGCTCTGTGCGTTCTGATGCGGTGAATAAGTTTGCTCAGCAGGCGGAATCTGAAGTGGGCCATGTGGATGCATTGTTTTCCATGTATTTGAATGGATTAGCCGAAGATGCGGCCTTTTTTGCTCGCTCTGATGTGCTCAAACAACTGACCCCTGGCAGCATTGAAAGCTACGCCAAACAAAAAGCCAAACAGATGACCCCTGAGTCGAATTCCCCCCAAGAGCAGGCGGCGTTCTCATTATTTGATGACTTTGGCAAAACCCATCCTGACCTTGCCTACATTTGGTTAGGCACCAATGACGAAGGTTACTTGCAGTACCCACTTGGCAAGAGTGCAGACAATTACACCCCATCAGAAAAAGGTTGGTATAAGCAGTCGATTAATGCCAAAACCCCAGTACGTATTCCGGCTTACCGAGACACCTTCACAGGGGCGCCACTGGTGGACTACCTGCAACGTTTTGAAGGCAAAAACGGTCTCTATGGGGTCGTAGGTGTCGATGTGACCTTGCAGAAATTGACGGAGCTACTTGCGGATGTGAAGTTTGGTGGCGAAGGCTATGTGGTCATGGTGGAGGACACCAATACCATCTTGGCAGACCCAATGGATCCTGAGAATAACTTTAAAAACATCAGTGACGCATCCCGTCCTTACGCGTCTTTGGGAAGTGACAGTGCCATTCAAACCATGATGTACAACGGTGAAGAGTGGTTCGCTAAGGTGTACACGTCACCAGAACTGGGATGGAAGTTTATTGGCCTGATTCCAAGCAGTGTGGTGTATGCTCAAGCAAATAACCTGATCATGATGACCGTCATTGTTGGTGTCATCATGGTGGCTATCTTCGTTTTGATAGGCTCCATATTAGCGGGTGTGGTGCTGCGCCCGGTACGAGATATGGCCGATCGATTGACGGCGATTAGCCAAGGTGACGGTGATTTGACCCAGCGCCTTGAGGCGAACAGCAAAGACGAATCCGGCCAGATGGCGGAAGCCTTCAACCGATTTGTGGCCTCCATTGATGATATTGTCGGTCATACTAAGCAGTCTTGTGGACAGATCAGCAAGGTGGCCAACGAGTCGGAAAGTCTGTCTTCAAACCTCAGCAATATCGTAGCAAAACAAGCCAGTTCAGTGGATCATTTGTCTGCCGCTTTCAATGAAATGGTGGCGACCGCCAATGAAGTAGCCTCTAATTGTACGTCCGCGGCCGCGTCGGCAGAGGACAGTGAAAAACACGTTCAATCGGGTAACAAGCTGATTCAGCAGACGATGGACTCGTTGAAAAATCTAGAAACTGAGTTAAACAGCTCCAATGAGTCCATGACCACCTTGTCCCAAGAGTCTGACAACATTGTGGGGATTCTAGACACCATTAAAGCCATTGCTGAGCAAACGAACTTGCTAGCCTTGAACGCAGCCATTGAGGCAGCACGAGCAGGGGAACAAGGTCGAGGCTTTGCCGTGGTAGCTGATGAAGTTCGTACCTTGGCAGGCCGTACGGCGGAATCGACGGATGAAATCGATAAACTGCTGACCCGTTTGCAACAGCAAACCCAATTGGTGGCCGGTAAGATGTCTAACAGTGTCAGCGTGGCACACAGTTCTGTGGATTTAGCGTCCCAGACCTATGTGGTGTTTGAGCAGATTCTTGAATCGGTGCAAACCATCAAAGACATGATGATTCAAATCAGCGCCTCTGCGGAAGAGCAACATTTGGTGGCAGAGGAGATCAACAACAATGTGTTGGTGATCCATAACGGTTCTAGCGAATCCAATGACTTGTCTTCTCAAGTGTCTCACACTGCGGCCGCATTGAATGAATTGTCCAGTGAGCTACAAGCCATGGTGACGCATTTCAAGTCCAGTAAATAAGCTCGGCTTGGATATTTGATATTAGCCATTAGCTATAAAAAAGCCCCGCTCTGAGCGGGGCTTTTTCGTGGTGATTGACCGATTCAGCCTTAGGCGATACGAGTCAACCAACCGTGTGTATCAGGTGCTTTACCCCATTGGATGTCGTTTAGGGCTTGGCGAAGTTTTTGTGCCATTGGACCAATTTCACCATTGCCTACTTTCACGTCTTTACCGTTATGAATGAAGGTGCCAACAGACGTTAGTACCGCAGCTGTACCAGACAGCATGGCTTCGACACCTGGTTTAGCAGCGCGTTCTAGTAGCTCTTCTACAGACACTTCACGCTCAGACACCGTCATACCTAGGTCTTTCGCGATTTGTAGGATACTGGAGCGGGTCACACCGTGTAGGAAGCTAGAATCCAATGCCTTAGTGATGATTTCGTTGCCATCTACTAACAGGAAGTTTGCGGCACCGGTTTCGGTGATGTAGCCGTTAGGGCAGAACAAAACTTGGTCTGCTTGGAATTTTTCTTTCGCTTCTAGGGTTGGAGCCAACGCGCTGGCGTAGTTACCGCCGCTTTTGATCATTCCCATGTGCGGTGCACAGCGTTGTCCTGTTTCATCTAGCAGAAGACGCAATGCACGCGCGCCGCCTGCGAAGTAGTCACCCACAGGAGATAGAAGGATGTAAACCATAGACGAATCGGATGGCGCTGCGGCTTTACCCACAGCAGCTTCGGTACCGATATGAGTCGGACGAATGTACATAGAACCTGGAGGCGTAGGTACGTCCGCAGCGTATTCTTTTACGATGTCGACGATCATATTAGACACTTGGTCTTTGTCGACTTTTGGAAGAGACAATAGCTCACTGCTTTGGGCGAAGCGGTTGACGTTTTGGTCCATTCGGAAGACATGCACGCTGCCGTCTTCGTGACGGAATGCTTTCAAGCCTTCAAAACAAGTGCTTGAGTAATGCAAGACGTGCGCACCTGGGTGAAGAGAGATGCTGTCTGATGCAACGATCTGAGTGTCAGACCATTTGTTATCTTCGAATGTTGCTAATGCCATTTTCGGCATAAACACGCTACCAAAAGCCGCCATTATTGTTTCCTACTGAGTTGATAAAAGAATACCTAGAGGTAAGTTGGGTTAAGTTTGGGCAGGCTCGAGTGGATGTCCAAATCTTAAGATAACGATACTAAAACAGATTGGGTTTCTAAGAAAGCCGCATTCGCCGTTTAACGGGGGCTTGCTGAGAATTATCAAAATTGATCGCGCCTAGATTTGAGATCAAAAAAATCCCCTAACCGGCGTTTTCCGGCTAGGGGATTTTCTATAAATTGCTCAGTAAGTGATTGGCTTAGCTGGCATTTTGTACTTGAGAGATATAATGGTCAGTACGGTTGGTGTTTTTTAATGGTGCCAACTCAGTGACATGTAAATCTTCATGGTCAGCTTTAAGGGCTTTCACCAAACTCCACATCATTAAAAACATGATGAAGGCAAACGGTAGACCCGCTGCAAGAGAGGCGGTTTGCAGGGCCTTCAAGCCACCTGCGAGCAGCAATACGGCAGCAACTGCACCTTGACCCATACCCCAGAAAATACGGTAGCTATGTGGCGGCTCATTGCTACCCATACTCACTAAGGTTGTGATCACTAGGGTACCCGAGTCCGAAGACGTGACGAAGTAAGTAATGATCAATACGATAGAGATCAAAGCGACGATGTTAGTAAGCAAGCCTAAATCAAGCTGCTCGATCACCACGAACAAAGGTTTTGAGATATTCTCGTTCACGGCATTCATTACCGCGCCAGTACCGAAGCCACCGTCTGCAAACAGCTCCATGTACATACCTGTGCCACCAAAGATCGACATCCAGAAGAAGGTCACTAAGGTTGGTACTAACAAGACCCCTAGACAGAATTCACGGATCGTACGACCACGGGATACACGGGCAATGAACATACCGACAAATGGTGCCCAAGCAATCCACCACCCCCAGTAGAACACTGTCCACCAGCCTTGCCATTGACCTTCAGGATCAGGATCGACCCAGAAGCCCATAGGGATGAAGTTAGCAACGTATTCCCCTACGTTTGTCACGAAGAAGCCCAGTAAGAAGACCGTTGGGCCTGCGACCAAGAACACTGTGATTAAAATCACCGACAGCCACATGTTCATTTCAGATAAGATCTTGATGCCTTTGCCTACCCCTGTCACAGCAGAAACGGTTGCGACGACCGAGACAACACCAATGATCCATACCTGTGACGTAGTACCGATGGGCACATCGAATAAGTAATTAAGGCCCGCGTTAATTTGACCGGCCCCTAAGCCCAGAGTGGTCGCGACACCAAATACCGTACCAAACACCGCTAGGATGTCGGCAATGTGTCCGCGCCAGCCAAAGATTTCATCCCCAAACAATGGGTATAGGGCGGAGCGAATCGTCAGGGGTAAGTTATGACGGAAGGTGAAGTAGGCTAACGCCAACCCAACGATCACATAAACGGCCCAGCCATGGAGTCCCCAATGTAAGAAAGTCACCTGCATGGCCGTGTAAGCCCCTGCCATGGTATTCGCAGTCCCTTCCGCTAAAAATGGATTGCTCTGAATGTGGTACATAGGCTCGGCAATGGACCAAAACAGTAAGCCGATACCCATACCAGCGCCGAACAGCATGGAGAACCAAGAGAAATAGCTGAATTCAGGACGCTCATCTTTACGACCTAAGCGGATATTGCCGTATTTAGACGTCATCAACCAAAAGATAAAAAGGATGAAAATACACATGGACGCTATGTAGAACCAATCCAAAGTGCTTTGAATCCAGTTTTGCATGCCGCTAAAAATGCTACCGGCTAGTTCAACGTCAGAAATGGTAAACAGAACGAATGCGAGAATGACGAACTTGGATAGCATCGCCATGGGTGGGTTTACATCACGGAATAGACCCTGATCGGCGACTATCACGTAATCCGTATCAGAATGCTTAGAATTAGCCATTGGTGTCCCTCATGTCATAGTTATGTACACAAAGTATGCAAATTTCATGGGGCAGTAAACTGACTAAGAAATAATGAAAGCCATTAGTTAAGCTTATATTTAAAGGTTCTAAAGTAGTTGTACCCCTTAAGTCTTGTGGGCTAAAGCGACGTTTCCCTACCGGTCAATGACTAATATTTAAGAGTGAGAGTTTAGTTAGATAATTTTTTAATTGTCTGAAATTTATACACATTTTTAACGAATTATTAGGTGTTTATCATAGCTGTACTTATTTTGATCAGCTGTAACCCTGATGCATGGAGTCTCTCAAAAGTTAACGTCTCTCCTCTTGTGGTTGATAGTATTTTGCCTGCTTATAGTGTTATTTTGCGTTTTTTGCTGCATGAGAACAGATTGCTTACATGGGTAAAGTGACGCGTATAGGCAATTGAGTGGGTTACAGCGTCTGTTTTTCGAACCATTCTCCGATCAATGCAAATACCTTATTTATGCGGGGGCTGGTCCTTAGCTCCCTGTGTGTGACCAACCAAAGGGGTAAGGTCATTACTGGACCAAACCCTTGGAATGCTCGGTTGAGACGAGGTTCGTTATCACCGATAGCCTCTGGGAAAAAGCCAAGTCCATGCCCTCGTAATACCAGTTGCCATTGCAGGGGTTGAAAGCTGGTCACCAATCTAAAGTTGGCAGTACTGACAGGCCAACCTAAGGGAACTAGATGGTTGATGAGTTCGTCATTACGCTCAAATCCGATAATCTGCATGCCCTGAATAGCAGCTTTGGTACGGTTAGTTGCAAATTGGGCAAGGTAATCTGGCGTGCCGTAAAACCAGATGGGCTCATCCATTAATTTGCGTGCGATCAGATCTTCGTCCTTTGGTCTAAAGCTGCGAATGGCAATGTCTGCATCTCGGCGTTTGATATCTGAGACCTGATTACTTACATGAATGGTTAGCTCGATTGTTGGAGCCTGCTGACATATGTAGTCCACCAAGTCTGGTATGCGAAACAGAGCGTCAATTTCACTGACAGAAAGGCTGACTTCTCCTTCCAAAGATTCCGTTAAACCAGCCACTGCAAGACTGACATTTTTTGCACAAACGCCCATAGGTGCAGCGAATTCTAATAGCCGTTGACCTGCGTCGGTAAGTTGCAAGCCTGTGCTCAGGCGCTCAAACAAGGTCACTTTAAGAGACTGTTCCAGCTGATAAATCTGGCGACTTAAGGTGGGTTGTGTCATGCCAAGGTGGATAGCCGCCTTAGAAAATGAGCCTTCTCGAGCGGCAGTTATAAAGCCTTTTAAAGCATTCCAATCCAGCTGTTCATAATTCATTGCCATGCAAAAATGTATATCCGATCTTTAATAATGGGCGATTTTTAAAGGATAAAGGTAAAAATATACTTCTCCTATACAAAATTATAGGAGGTAGTCCATATGTTTTCACATGCGCATCACACCATTCATAACAAGCCCCATGTGGCGATTGTAGGGGGTTCAGGGAAACTTGGGCGTTACATGATTGATGAATCCTTGATGCAGGGGTACCGTGTGACGGTGATTTGCCGCCCGCAAAGCGTGACTAAGTTGGCCCTTTGGGAAGGGTTGATTGACGTTGTGCCAGCCTATACAGATGACCAAGGGGCATTGACTAAGGCCTTGGCTGATGTGGATGCGGTACTAACCGTTATGGTCTGTTGGGGGGTAAACGGCTACGCCACACACACGGTTGAAGCGGTGTTAAACGCTGCGCCAAAAGAGGCTCGTTTGGTGTTCTCCGGAGGTTGGCATTTGAGTCGGGACGGTTTGGATCAGTATCCTTTGAGCTTACGCTGTTTTGCTGCGGTGTTTGGTTCCCTAGCTCGTTGGTTAAGGTTTGCAGACTTGCGTGATCAAGAGCGCGCCGCTAAGACGGTGTTTGAGTCTGGCCGTGATTGGACCCTTGTTCGTGGTAGTGATTTAGAAGAAGGGGAGAGCGAAGGCTTACCGGTATGGGCAGAGCATGTGGGGGATCCTCGTATTGCGCACAATCGAGTCCGCCGTATCGATTTTGCTAAGTTTATGGTGGCGGCGATTAAAAACACGGGCTTAAGTCAAAAAGCGCCCGCCATTGCGAGCACTCGATTGTCTAGTCAGCGGTTTAAAAGATTGGGTCAAGGGTGAGCACAAGGCGCTGCTCCCCAGCGGGAATAGTGGGCGAGCGATGGATAATCCCTGCCCCCTGGTTACCCGGCCAGCCTTCACCTTTTAATAGGGCCACATCACCAGAAGCGATGGATTGAATCTGATCTGTGGATGTCATAAGTCCGGATTGCTCATCCGGTAGTCCGCCATTGCCACGTCCTAGTTTGCTGCGATCCGCATCTTGATGGGCCAGCCATTGGGTCGCGGGTCCTTGGTAAGTCGTAATCAAGCGGCACACCACTTGATCCACATGAAAGCGCGGGCAAGAGGCACGATCGACCACTTCTAATCGAAGGCCCACGCTATCGCAGCCCATTAAACAGCAAAACGCATCGGTTAATTCTGAGATGTCATTGATGAGCGGCTCTAGGTTATCTGTCTTGCCAAGATGGCGAGTTAGAGCTTTGCTCACCGAATCCGGTGTCACTTCTTCCCGAACATTTAAGTGAGGACTTCTATCTGAGAGCTTTTTGGTGGCTCCAATAAGTGACTCAGATTGCTCCCTCTGCCACGTGACCATGTTAATCGTCGCACGGTCGATTTCGGCAAGTCCGATGAGCTCGGATACAAACTCTGATTTAGGGTTGTTGGTAATGGGAAATGCCTGGGCTAAGCTCATGCGGATTCCTCCCAAGCAGGGAAGGGATCATTGAGGGAGTGCCAGTAGTCCACGCCTTTTAAAACTTCTTCTTCGCTCAGCAAACAAGCATTTAGGGCGGCTATCATCTGGTCCTTTTTCAGGTTTTGGCCGATAAAGACTAATTCTTGGCGCATGTCTCCAAAGGGTTCATGCCAATGCTCCATGATCATTTGGCGGGATTCTTCGTCCTGAGGCCAGCGATCCTCCGGTACGGCACGCCAAAACATACCTGCGAAACCATAGTGAGCAATGCCCCCGGCTTGGCTCCATTGCCCAGCAAATTGAGGACGTGTCGCCAACCAGTAATACCCTTTGGAGCGGATCAATTTGCCATAAGGTTCCGTGTTATGTAGCAGGTTATAGAAGCGCTCCGGGTGAAATGGGCGGCGAGCCACATAGGAAAAGCTTGAGATGCCGTATTCTTCGGTCTCGGGAGTGTGTTCCCCTCGCATTTCTTTTAACCAACCTGCTGCTTGTTGTGCTTTCTCAAAGCTGAATTTGCCTGTGCCGAGGACTTTTTCAATGGGGACGTTACCGTGCTGCATAGGCACGATTTCAGCAAGGGCGTTTAACGAACGTAAGATAGCTTGTAGCTGCTCTAGCTCTGCAGGGCTGATAAGGTCGGTTTTGCTGATGAGCAGCATGTCGGCGAATTCCACTTGGTCAACCAACAAGTCTGCTACGCTGCGCTCGTCTTCCTCCCCTAAGCTTTCACCGGTTTCTTGTAGGGATTTTGCGGCTTCGTAATCTTTCATGAAGTTAACCGCATCCACTACGGTAACCATGGTGTCTAGAGTGGCTACGTCAGATAGGCTGATGCCGTCTTCGTCCGTAAAGGTAAAAGTCTCTGCCACGGGCAGTGGCTCTGAAATACCGGTGGATTCGATGACTAGATAATCAAACTGGCGGGCATGGGCCAAACGGCTCACTTCGATTAATAAGTCTTCTCGCAAGGTGCAGCAAATACAGCCATTACTCATTTCTACGAGCTTTTCTTCACCACGGTTGAGTGATACTTCCTGATGAATTTGCTCAGCATCGATATTGATTTCACTCATGTCATTCACGATTACAGCCACACGCAGCCCCGCGCGGTTGTTTAGGATATGACTTAGTAGGGTGGTTTTTCCTGCGCCAAGAAAGCCGGATAAAACCGTGACGGGTAATTTGGGGATATCGGTAGTCATTATGCTCTCCTCTCGAATATTAATGTTATAACATAACATTAATATTCAGTTAAATAGCCAAGAGTCAGACCAGCTCAGACCACGATGGGAAATGTGCACAGAACGTAGAAGTTGATTCGATTTGTGTCATTGAGATGACATTAACTACCGATTGTACACATTTTGTGCCAAATTTTAGTAAGAGAGGCATTACGTCAGGTAAGCGTCGCGAAAGGTTTTGATCGGATAGGGAGATGTCTATGAGTGTCACTATGAAAGTTTTGGTGGGGATGGTGCTGGGTATTCTGGTAGGGCTCGTCATTAATTTGACGGGGATGAATGCATCAGGATCTTGGGCCAATGCTTACCTCACTGAGGGGCTGTTTAGCGTTGTCGGCCAGATGTTTGTAAATGCGTTAAAAATGTTGGTGGTGCCCTTAGTGTTTTTCTCTCTGGTCTGCGGTGTGTGCGGGATCGGAGACGTAAAATTACTAGGGCGTATTGGCTCCAAGGCCTTCTTGCTGTACCTCCTTACTACAGCGATTGCTATTGCTTCAGCCATTATTATTGCTGCGGGCTTTGGTATCGGTGAAGGTATGAATGCCAGCTCGGAAGCTAACTTTTCAGGCAGAGAGTCGCCACCGTTAACTGATGTGATCGTTAGTATTATTCCTTCTAACCCCATTAATGCCATGGCCCAAGGGGATATGTTGCCAGTGATTTTCTTCTCCATCTTGTTTGGTGTGAGTATTTTGATGGTGGGGAAAAAGGCAGAATCCGTCAGTGATTTTGTCGAAAAACTGAACGAAGTCATGATGAAAATGGTGACTGTGGTCATGGCGGTTGCTCCCTATGCAGTGTTTTGTTTGATCGCTCGTGCGATAGCCAATTTAGGGATGGAGTTACTCGGTCAACTATTGGGCTATGTGTTAGTGCTCATTGGTGTGCTGATGTTCCATTTGTTCATCACACTGCAGGTGGTGCTCAAGTTGTTTTCTGGACTTAGCCCGCTGACATTTGTTCGCAAGATTCGTAACGCTCAAGTTTTTGCTTTTAGTACGTCCAGCTCCAACGCCACCATTCCTGTTACTTTAAGGACGGTGACGGAGCGAATGGGGGTGCGTAACTCGGTGGCGTCTTTCACCGTGCCTTTTGGTGCGACCATTAATATGGATGGTACGGCGATCATGCAGGGTGTCGCGACCGTGTTTATTGCCAACATCTATAATGTCGATCTTGGGATGGGCGGTTATTTAACGGTCATTCTGATGTCCGTTTTGGCATCTATTGGTACGGCAGGGGTCCCAGGTGTGGGGCTGATTATGTTGTCTATGGTGTTTGCTCAGGTCGGTTTGCCGATCGAAGGGATTGGCTTAATCTTAGGTGTGGATCGTTTGCTCGACATGATACGTACGGCGGTCAATATCTCTGGGGATGCGGTGGTGTCTGTGGTGGTGGCCAACAGTGAAGGCCAAGTTGATAAAGATGTGTACAACGATCCAGAAGCTGGTGCCATAGGAGAGGTTCATATTGGGCAACAGCCTAGCTAGTTAGATGCATTAAGCGTGAGATAAAAATCCCAGCCTTGGCTGGGATTTTTTGTGCTAAGTGTTTTATCAGAGGCTGGGTAAGTGACAACAAAGTGTGAGGATTGGCTGCAAACATGTAGCAAGCTTGCAACCTATGTGAAGCCTCGCCAGTACGGTTGAAATCCCTTGGCACATCTTCAAATCTATAAATGCGAACGGTAAATATTCATTCATTAAATCGCACAGTGATAGATAAGGAGGAAGCCATGCTTCAGCAAACAGAATCTGTACATCACATCACGGACATTATTAAAGTCATGAACAGCGGTATCGAGTTTTACCAGAAGGCAAAAGAGAAAGTGGATGACCAGAGTTACCAAGGTTTTTTTAATCGCATGATTGATGCGAAAGCCAAAGCTATTTTTGAGTTGCAGCCATTTGCTGTAGAAGAAAAAGGTGATCTTGAAACAGGCACTGACAACTTGGTTAAAGCGCGGGAAACTTACACCCAAGCGGTGGCGAAACTGTCTTCCAACACCGAATTTACTTATGTGGACCAGCTGGAAGAAGTGGAGGATCGTGTTCTGGAAGAACTAGACGATGCGTTGTCTAAGGAGCAAACTCCTGAATCTGAAGCGGCACTACTGCGTATTAAGGTGCAGGCTAAAGAATGTCACGATGAAATGAAAGCGCTGCAAAATGGTATTGTTCACTAAGAGCTTCATTTGAACAAAGTGCTAGACGAAAAAAGCGCCCGATGGGGCGCTTTTTTATTGCCTGTCGTTGGCTGGTGATAGGGCCTACTCGACTCGGTATTTTCCAAGCTTGCTGTTTAGTTGATCCGCTAGGTGGCTAAGCTGTTTGCACGATTCCATAGTGGCTTGAGAGTAGGACGTGCTTTCCTCACCAGAGCGTTTAATGGATTCGATGTTTTGACTCACCTCGTTAGACACCTGACGTTGCTGATCCGCTGCGCTGGCGATCTGAGTGTTGTAGTCAGAGATTTGACGTACCGATTCCAGTACAGAAGTCAGCATTTCACCTGCGTGTTTAGCACTGTTGACACTTTCTAATGCACCACGTTTGTTGTTGCTCATTTGCTCGGAAGCGTCTTTGCCGCCACGTTGCAAACGCTCAATCATGGTACGGATCTCTTCAGTGGAGGCCTGTGTCCGGCTCGCAAGGGAGCGCACTTCATCGGCAACGACTGCAAATCCTCGACCTTGTTCACCGGCACGGGCTGCCTCGATGGCGGCGTTCAGTGCCAATAGATTGGTTTGTTCAGCAATGTCGCTGATCACTTCCAATACCTTGCTGATGTCTTCGCTGGCATTGACTAGCTCTTGCACCACTTGGCTAGAGGTTTCGATAGCTTGGGCTTGGGTCTCAATGCTAAGAATGGTTTGACTCAAGGTTTGGTTCGCTTGAGCGACACTGTCGTTAGCGCTGAGAGCCTGTTGTTCTGCTGCTGCAGCATTATTCGATACATCTTCTGCGGCAATACTCATTTGATGCGTTGCGGCGGAAACTTGCTCCACATCAGAGGTTTGGGCCATGACCGCACGGCTCGACTGGGCGGATGTCTCTGCTAAGGTCTCGGATGAGCGAGTAAGGGTTTGTACATCGGCTTTGGCTTCTTTGATCGTATTTTGAATTCGATCCAGCAGGGCATTAAAGCCAGAAGCCATTTGTCCTAGCTCATCTTTGCCATGGGCGTCAAAGCGTGTTGTCAGATCACCTTCGCCTTCCGCAATGTTTTTGATGGCGCTGACATAGTTGCCCAATGGACGACCCACTAGGGTGCGAATCAACAAGCTGATGATAATGATCAATACGAGACCGATCGCGATCACAGCTAGCGCCGCATTGATAGCCTTGCTGGTGGATGCCGCACTCACTTCACTGTTTGGGTAAGCCATAACGATGTCGTAGCCCCACTTAGCATAGGGTAAGATGTCAATGGTCCAGTCTTGGGTTTTGCCAGAGATAACGTCTTGAATAGCGTCACTGCTTAAGTGCTCAGAATGAAGGCGTACGTTGCCTTTTCCATCACGTAGGGCAATGAAGCCGCTGTCCAGAATTTTGGTTTTATTAATAACGGATTCCAATGCTTTCAGGTCAGCGGAGTAGCCCACGTACCAGATGCCGATGGTGTCATTGCCTTTTTTAATCGGCGCGTAGCCAGTTAAGTATGGGCGACCTAAGATATCTACTTGACCATAGTAAGGCTTCCCTTGATTGATGGCTTTAATGGCTTTACCTGTGGGAGCCAAGATGGTGCCGGTTGCTCGACCGCCTTTATTGATAACGTTAGTGCTCACGCGAACATAGTCTTGACCATCACGGCTAAATAGAGTCGCTGTGCCGCCCATGACAGCGGTTAAACCATCAACGAGATCGTAGTTGTTGGCCTGGGGTTTGTCTCCCAGCAGTAGGTTAGGGGGATTGCGCTCTCCCACTTTGACGGGGCTACCTTGGCTTGGCTGGCCAATCGCCATACCGCGCTGTTGCAGTAGCTTCATGCTGCTTTGCACCTGTGCGGATACTAGAGTGTCAGTGACATCTAGCAAACGAACCATCTGGTCACCCAGCTGCTCTTTTTCATAAGCAATGGCGACCTTTGTTTGGTTGTTAGACAGACCAACCACAACGGCGATCATGATGAGGGTAACGATGGCAATGATGGCTGCAACCGTTAGGGTAAATTTCTTTTGAAGACTCATGGGTAGGGCTCCGATCAAGCACACACTGTTTGAGTATAGTTATATATTTAAGAGCCATTCTTTACCTATGCAGATTTGTAACAGTTTTAAGAGGATTTGTGCGTGAAGCTAACAGACTGTCACAAGGGAAGAATGGTGTTGGGTGCAAGCAGTTGCCTTGTGAAGATCGAAGACCTTATATTGAACCATTGAGCTAGCAACTTAAGGATATGGACTCATGCATTGCTTTCTTTCGGACTCTTACCGTGATCACAATCCTAAATATGAGTACTTTCGTGGGGAGAAGGTGCCTTGTTTTGAGTCAGTGGAGCGCTTGGATAACATCGTCAAGGCATTACAGGCTCGAGGACATAAAACCGTTTCTCCCGATCACGATGCAACAGGTGTGATCCATACTCTCCATGACCCTGTTTATGTCCAATTCTTGGAAACAGCGTGGCAGCAATGGTTGGCGTTGGATCCTGCCAATGAAGCTCTGCAACCTTTCCCGTCTGTCTGGCCGACGCGCACCCTAAGAGACGATGTGGTGCCAGATAATTTCATTGCTAAGTTGGGGCTGTATTCCATGGATAATGGCACCCCATTGGCTCAGGGCACTTGGCGAGCCGCTAAGTCTGGGGCCGATGCGGCGGTCAGTGCTGCCCAGTATTTACTGAACGGTAATGGGAGTGTGTTCAGCGCCAGTCGGCCACCGGGACACCATGCTGGGCGAGATTTTATGGGGGGGTATTGTTTTCTAAATAACGCCGCCTTAGCGGCCCAAACCCTTTTGGAGCAGGGTATGAAAAAGGTCGTGATTCTCGACATCGATTACCACCACGGTAATGGCACCCAAAGTCTGTTTTACGATCGTGATGACGTTTTGTTTATCAGTCTTCATGGGGACCCTAAGACCGAGTTTCCGTTTTACTTAGGTCACGGGGACGAAGCCGGAGAAGGTAAGGGCGAAGGCTATAATATTAATTATCCCATGCCAGCTGGAACGAACTTTGACCAGTGGTTGCAATGTTTAGAACAAGCATTAGAGAACATTCACAGCTTCCAGCCAGAGGCTTTGGTGATTTCTCTAGGACTGGATACCTTTGCGGAAGATCCCATTTCAAAATTCACCATACAGAGCGATGACTTTTTTAAAGTGGGTCACAAGCTTGCGAGTTTGCGGCTGCCGACGGCTTTTATCATGGAAGGGGGTTATGCCACAGAGGCTTTAGGGACCAATGTGGTCAATGTACTTGAAGGGTTTGAGCAAGGCTAAAGGCTTTATTTCTTAGCTTAAGGCTTTATCTCTTAGCTAAAGCGGCTTTGAATTCAACCGTCAGCTCAGACAAAGGCACTTCCCCAAAGCGTTTGAGTAACACTCCTTCTGCTTCATCCATGGCTTCTTTTAACGTTCGGTTTACCGCGTGCTCGATAGGGCATTCGGTATGCTCGTCCGTCAAACCAATAGTAAAGACACTGCTGTCACTTAATGTTTGGTGAATGTCCAACAGGGTGATATCTCCCAGTGCTTTTGCCAGTGACCAACCACCACTGTGCCCCTTGATTGATTTCACATACCCCTGCTCCCGTAACAAAGCCATGGTACGCCTGACTACCACTGGGTTTGTGCCCAGCATCTTTGCCAAGGTGTCTGACGTTACCGGATGTTCAAATGCATCCAAGTGAATGAGGACATGGAGTACTCGAGAAAGTCGACTGTCTTTGCGCATGATGTCACCTCATAGATAGGGTTCTGAGTCTATCACGAAACATTTAATGTTACATGTATTGCGTTTGAGGGTTTTTAAATGTAACAATAAAAGTTACTTAATAGTTGAAGCCTGTCTTGGAGGCAAATATGACCTATGACGTAATCATTATTGGAGGCAGCTTTGCAGGGCTGTCGGCGGCCATGCAATTGGTAAGAGCCCAGCGGAAGGTGTTGTTGATCGATGGGAACTCTCCCCGAAATCGTTTTGCTAAAGCATCCCATGGGGTGTTTGGTTTGGATGGTAAAAGTCCTGCTGAAATTCGTGAAATCGGTCTAAGCCAGTTGTACGCGTACCCTACTTTTGAACTTTGGGAAGATTTAGTAGAAGGGCTGGAGCAGTGTGCTGAGGGGTTCTCTGTTATCACGCAATCAGATCGGCAAGCCAAAGGTCTG
This sequence comes from Marinomonas vaga, assembly GCF_055388305.1. Taxonomy (NCBI): domain Bacteria; kingdom Pseudomonadati; phylum Pseudomonadota; class Gammaproteobacteria; order Oceanospirillales; family Oceanospirillaceae; genus Marinomonas; species Marinomonas vaga. The sequence continues at coordinate 816,437 of NZ_AP043903.1, read as the reverse complement.
CGAGTGATCTTGGCGTCAGGCATTCGTGATCGCCTACCTGAGATTGACGGCATCGCTGAATGTTGGGGCGAGAGTGCTGTCCATTGTCCCTACTGCCATGGCTATGAGCTTCGCAATCAAAATCTAGGGGTCTTGGCGACCACGGAGATGTCATTGCATCAGGCCGCCATGATTCCTGATTGGGGGGCGACAACGCTTTTTACTCAAGGGGAATTTGAGCCAGAGGGGGATATGGCTGGCCTGCTCAGGCGCCGGGGTGTCACCATCGAGCGAACGCCTGTAGTGCGGGTGATCCATGTGGGGAAACAGGTCCAAGGCGTGGTGTTAGCCGATGGTCGAGAGATTCCCCTAGGGGGACTTTATGTTGGGCCACAGATAGAAATGAATACACCTTTGATTGAGCGGCTAGGTTTGGCAATGCAAGAAACGCCCATGGGGAATGTGGTCAAAGTGGACGAGATGAAAGAGAGCTCCATCAAGGGATTGTTTGTGGCGGGGGATCTGTCTAACCCAATGCAAAGCGGCACCTTGGCGGTGGCATCCGGTATGTTTGCGGGAATCTGCGCCCACCGCTCGTTGATCTTTGATCCCGCATTGAGTACTTAAAATCTAACGTTAGGTCCGTCGCCAGACAGCTCTAGCTGCTGGCGATGAGGCTACTGAAAGCTTTGCTGATTAAGTCTTTCTTAACTGTGGTGCGGCTGACTGATTGATCAAACCAGAAACTCATAGGTTGATCATAGCCAATGCCGTGCATGTAGTTGTACAGGGCTTTACGCAGGCCATTCCCTAGCATGTCATGATCTGTGCCAGTGGGATCAAAGAAGTCCACATCATTTTCTGCAAATAAGGTCTCAGGGCGTTCTGCCAGTGTGATGCCATATTCTTCTGGATGAATGCCGATGGGGCTGTGGATCGTGGCCGCAAAGCGATGCCAGTAGGCGGATTGGAAACAGCCTTGGGACATCATCTGGCGCACCATTTCAAGGGCATCCACCGTCTCTTGTTCTGTTTGTGTGGGGAAACCATACATCAAATAGGCGTGTACCAAGATGCCAGCATCGCTGAAGCCTTTGGTCACCCGTGCCACCTGTTCGACGCTGACGCCTTTCTTCATGAGTTTTAGCAGTCGGTCGGACGCTACTTCCAAACCGCCGCTGACCGCTATGCAACCTGAGTCCGCCAGTAGCTGACATTTTTCTGGGGTAAAGGTCTTCTCAAACCGGATATTGCCCCACCAGCTGATTACAACGCCCCGTTGAATCAAGCGTTCTGCCAGAGCGAATAGCGCCTTAGGTGGCGCAGCTTCATCCACAAAGTGGAAGCCCGTTTGACCGGTTTCTTCAATCAGCTCTTGAATACGGTCCACAAGGATATCTGCCCCTGCATAATCATAGCGCTCAATATAATCGAGGCTGACATCACAGAAGCTGCATTTCTTCCAGTAACAACCGTGGGCAATGGTGAGCTTATTCCAGCGGCCATCGCTCCAAATTCGATGCATAGGGTTGAGCATCTCACACAGGGACAAATACTCCGTCAGGGGCAAGCCATCGTAAACGGGGGCACCTACTTCTGTTTGCGGAATGTCGTGCAGCGCTTTGTTGTCATTAAAGTAGACAAATGGCTCGCCAGTTTCGTCTTCTGCTAAAAAGTAGGTGCGCACAAGCTCGTCCACTTCCCGTTGGCCATCAAAGTATTCCAACAGGGTGATAAATGGACGTTCCCCATCATCTAGACAAATGAAGTCCACAAACTCAAACACCCGAGGGTCTTTCAGAGCGCGCAGCTCTGTGTTCACAAAGCCTCCGCCCATGACCACAGGAATGTCAGGGTTAATCTCTTTACAGGTTTGCGCAATACGCAACGCCCCTAATACGTTACCGGGAAAAGGTACTGTTAAGGCAATGACGCTGGGTTGGGTTTCTTCTAAATAGACTTCAATCAACTGCTCAAGGATCTCCGAGCTAAAGCTAGGTTCCCCCATGAGCGTATCGTACAGGTCATCAAAGGTGGGATTGGCTGCAGCCAAACGCTCGCCGTAGCGACTGACCTCAAAATAAGGGTCTACCCCTTGGGTGATGACAGAGGATAAGTCATTGATAAATAAAGTCGCTAGATACTTAGCTTTGTCTTGGACTCCCAGATCTCCAAAGGCTTTGGTGAGCACATCGCCCGAAACCGATTCCATCTGCTCGATGGCATCGAACGCAGGCCCCTCAGGCAAAAAACGACGGGAGTTAATGCGCATGGCAAGACTGGAGTCCTTGCCCTGTAAAAAGCGAATAACGGGCTCGACGCACAGCTTATAGCGGTCAAACTCCGCTAAAAAGGTATAAATCACATCCGGCAGCTCGTCATCCTCAAACTGCTCAAAGTTTTCTTCTACATGCTGACGCATGATGTCGAGACCCTGTCCCGTCATCATCTCCAAAAACAACTCAATGGCAGGATCTCGCTGCACTGCTTCATAGCCCCGAGACCGCAAAAAGCCAGTCAAATAGGCTGTCGCCGGATACGGCGTATTCAGCTGGGTCATAGGAGGAGTCATTAAAAGAACAGTCATAGGGAGCCTTCAGGGTAGCGCCAATCGAAAGGAGGCTATCTTAACAAATGGCGGTGTGAAATGCGCCGCGTAATTGTAGCTTATCTATCTGAAGAGCTTAGCTTGAAATGCCTAATAAAAGGCTTTTCCAGCCCATGCCAAGAGCCTACCGCACACATTAGTGTCACCATTGTTGATATCACTAAGAAGCTACTGAAGGAGAGTGTCGGCCAGATGGCCAGTGTGCTCTGTTGAATCATAAAGCCATAGATATAGGTGCCGTACGAATAATCCCCTAGGCGGTTAAAACGTCGAATCACTCCATTAGGGCGATAGGCGAGCCAGAGGACACTGTAAACAAGGCTTAGGCAGAAGCCGGCGAGCCACAGTGGTGTATTTTGTAAGACGAGAGCCACCAGCCAAAGCCCCAGCATAAATGGCAGGTTTAGAACGAGAGCTCTTCTGGCCAAATAGCTCAGAGCCCCCGCAAAAAAGACGCAGACGAAGACCAGCATAACCCCTGCATCATCGTTGCGGTGTTGAGTGGCGATACTGCCAAACAGACTGAGTATTATCAGCAGAACAAGGCCAATGGTAAGCATTAGGCTTTGGGGATGTTGGCGAGGGAGCAATGGCCAGCGTTCGATAATCAGGTGAATTAGGCAGTAAGCCATGGCGGTCATGACGTACAGCCAAACTTCGATGGGCAAGGTCCAAAGGGAGGCGTTCACATTGTTTGGGAACGGAGCATTACTGAATACCTTGGGGAGGTCAAATTGGGTATGGATGCTCAGCAAGTTTAGGTTCTGCCAATATTGCCAAGTGTTTGGATGGCTGAAATATTCTGAGGGCAGCAGGGTGCTTAAGGAGGGACCTACAATTAACACAGTTATTGCCACTACAAGGCATAACGCCGGAAATAAGCGCACCATGCGTGCGATGGCATAGCGCTTCAAGTCTTGGCTGACGAGTAAACTGCGGCAAATCAAAAAACCGCTGATGGCAAAAAAGACTGCGACAAAAAGGTGATCCAAACGAATGTGAAAAATCTGCCAAGGCAGCGGTTCACCGGTATAAACCAAGATACTATGCGCCCATAGAACGCCCAGCGCACAGACCATACGGAGCAGATTAAAGTTGTTGTCTTTCGACTGACTTAGATCTGTGAGTGAAGGCATAGCAATCGATACAAGCGTTCGTTACTCCAGCACTGAGTTTAAATACCCTGTGCCTAATTGATCCATCTGGCGCTCCACCCATGTCACCCGTTCCCTCAGATATGGGGTGAGGTGGTTCGGGTCTCGCTCTTTCGGGTTGGGGAGCAATACGGCCAATTGGGCGGATTGTCTGGGCGTGAGGCGTTTCGCAGTTTTACCAAAGTAATGTTGGCTGGCGGCTTCTACTCCGTATATGCCGGGGCCAAACTCTGCAATATTGAGGTAAACCTCAAGAATACGTTTTTTCCCCCAGAGGGCTTCTAGTCCTAATGCAATCCCTGCTTCTAGGCCTTTGCGAATATAGCTTCGACCGGGCCATAAAAACAGGTTCTTGGCGGTTTGTTGGGTAATGGTGCTGGCGCCGCGTAAGGTTTCCCCTTCGTCTCGTTGGGTGATGGCCTTACTGATGGCTGTGAAGTCCACACCAAAGTGATCAGGAAAACGCTGATCTTCCGAGCCAACTACAGCTAAAGACACATGGGACGGCAGGTGCTGTATGCCAACCCATTCATAAGTGACAGGCGTTGGGCTCTGCAGCATAAAGGCTGTGGTCGGCGGGGGGAGAAAACGCAAGATCAGTAGCAATACGACAATCAATAAGGCCAAACGCCAAATCACATACCATATCCAACCGAATACACCTCTTTTACGTTTAGCCATTCCCAGTCCCAAGTCATTAATCGTTATAGGATTTAAGCACTGGTGATAGAGCTTTTAAAGAAAAAATGTATCAACGCTCTAGTGTAAAGAAGTAATTTTGGTTGATCTGTGTACAGTTGGATTGCGTAACGCCCTTTAGTATCCATTAAGGAGGTGTTTATGAAACGTTACCTAATACCCTGTGCACTCGCCGCAGCAACACTCGCACAGACAGCCATGGCCAGTAATGGTGAATTAACCAGTTTAAAAGATTTGATCTGGGAGAACCGCATTATAGTGGCGAACAGTGAACAAAACCGCGATGAGCTGACCGATCTCTTTAGCCAAGAAAATAACGGCATCATTGATCGGGATGTGATCTGGTTTGTGTTTTCTGATGATGAATTACAAACCAATTATCCAGGCACTGTGAGTCCAAGTTTATTAAACCGCGTTAAGAGCCAGTACCAACTGAGTGACAATGAAGTCATTTTGATTGGTAAAGATGGGGGCTTGAAAGAACGTATTTCTGGGTTAGATCTGGATCGTTTATTTGGTGATATCGACCGTATGCCAATGCGTGTGCGAGAAATGCGTAACCAACCTTAACTCCCTCCCACCAGCAATGGCGCTTGGCGGCGTTTGACTGGGGTGGATTTGACGATGGAGGTGTTGGTTTCAGCAATCTCGCACACGCGATTGAGAATCTCGTCGAGCTGGTGGATGTCGGTCAGGCAGAGTCGGGCATAAAAGCAGTCTTCTCCGGTGACTCGATCGCATTCGATGAACTGTGGGATCGATTGGATCAATTCTTCCAGCTCTTTTAGCTTGCCTGGCAGTTGGCGCATGCGCACAATCGCCTGCAGCGTATAGCCGATTTGCTCGGGATCTAAAGTGACCGTGTAACCTGAGATAATCCCTGCTTCTTCAAGGCGTTTTAGACGTTCGTTTACGCTGGGGGAGGACATATTCACAGCGCGGCCAAGCTCCGCTATGCTCATGCGCGCATTCTCATTGAGAAGCGAAACCAGCTTCGCATCGATACCGTCCAATGCTCTAACTTCGTTTTTAAGGTTACTTCGCATTTTTGCCTCACGTTATAAATGTTATGAGCTGGTTTTACATAGTTTTATCTATGCCAATGCCCGTTGAAAGCCTCTAATCTTATGCTTATTCAACGTTAGGAGATTAGAGCGTGAAAGTAAATGAAATGACCAAAGGGAATCTTGAGATGATTCTCGCCATGATGCTGTCAGGCACCATTGGCTATTTTGTGGTGCATTCGGGACAGTCGTTTTGGAATGTGGTGTTTTTTCGTTGTGTGATCGGCGGTGGCCTGTTGTTGGCTTATGCCTTCTATCGAGGGGTATTACCCGAAGCGCTCAAGCAGCGCAGTATCTTGCTGCTCGTGCTGTTGGGCGGGGTCACCTTGGTGGCGAATTGGGTGTTTTTGTTTGCTTCCTTCTCCTATATCCCATTTTCCATCGCAACGGTGGCCTATCACACCCAGCCATTAATGTTGGTGTTGGCGGGAGCGTTTTTGTCGCGCCAAGCCCCCACGGGCTCCCTGATCTTTTGGCTGATCGTCTCCTTCACGGGACTATGGTTCGTCATTGAGCTGGATATGGCGGAAGTGCGCAGTTTGTTGCAAGGGGACAGTAATTCTTTTGAAGCCGTATTGGGGTTAGGTTTAGCATTGGCGGCTGCATTGTTATACACGGCTACTACCTTGATCACAAAGCAGGTGCGCAGTGTGCCGCCCTATTTAGTGGCTTTGATTCAAATGGGAGTCGGGGTGCTGATGTTGTTGCCTTTTGTGCAATGGGAAGCCTTGCCATCCAATAATATTGCTTGGTTGGATTTATTTATCCTTGGGGCTATCAATACCAGCTTTATGTACATCATCATGTATGACGCATTTCAGAAGCTGCCGACGAACTTGTTGGCGATCCTGTCGTTTATTTATCCAATAACCGCCTTGTTTGTGGATCATATTGCCTTTGCGACCCATATTTCCTTTTGGCAACTAGTGGGGGTGGCTTTGATTCTATTGTCTGTTTGTGCCGTGAAGTTTGACTGGTCGTTGCCTAAATGGGGGCGTCAATCTTCCACTAAAGGCGTGTCTTAAGCGCCTTTTGCGGACTTCCAAGTAACACAGACAATCCCTCCCAGAATAACCACACCTCCGATTAATAGGGATGCGCTTAAAGGTTCCCCTAAGAATATAGTGGAAGTGAGCAGCCCAATCACAGGGACACCGAGCATGGCATTCGACATGCTCGCTGAGGAAAGCCAGCGCCCTGCCGCGTTAATGGCAACAAAGGAAAACGCTGTGGCCAGAGGCCCCACATACAGCATCACCCACCAGAAGGTCGGACTTAGATCCCCTGTGAAGCCCCCTTCAATCCAGTAGGCCAATGGCAGCAAGCACATGCTGGCTAAGAGCATCTGCCAAGGGGCCAGCTGATAGGCGCTAGCCTCTGTCTGGTGATGACGAATGTGTAGGATGCACACGGCCCAGCACAGGGAGCAAAACAACAATAAAGCATTGCCCTGCACGGTTTGGCTGTCTTGCCAATTGATCTCCCCAGGATTCAACATAAGCATGACACCTGCAAAGCCGACGATGGTGCCGGCCAGTTGGCGTGGGCTGAAGCGTTCTTTGAATAGGAACATAGCCACCGGAGTGACCCATAAGGGCGTGGTGTAACCCAAGATAGCGGATCGCCCTGCTGAAACACTCAACATGGCGATGGCACCAAGGGCGGTAAACATCATCATTTGAATCAAGCCAACGCTGGCAATGATGGGAAAGTCTCGACGCTTTGGTAGGACTAAGCGACCTGATAGCGCCTGTAGCAATATCAAGCAGATGCAGCCAGAAATAAATCGCACAGCGGCAAACCAGATAGGGGGAATGTGGTTTAGGCCAAGCTTCATGACCGGCCAATTTCCTCCCAATAAGGCAATGCCTAGGACAAATAAGGCGATCATTTTGAAATGCTCGGCCTGTTGTGAGGCGAGGCCAAGCCCTGAAAAAGGCGCTGTGGGAAAGGTAGATGTTTTCTGCATAGATCACCTGTATTGCTGATCCATACATTGTAAGCAGTTAGGGTGAGTTTTATTTTCTGAGTTTTTTGTTGAATTTATCTTAGGTAGTAATTATTTTCTTCAATAAATTACTTTTAGAGAAAATTTATAATGGTTAGCTTGGATAAGACGGATATTCGTATTCTTTCGTACATGCAGGAAAATGCCCGGATCACCCACGCGGAGTTAGCCAAGGCGGTGAATTTGTCGACCACTCCCTGCTACAACCGAGTCAAAGCGTTGGAAGAAAAAGGGCTCATAAAGCAGCAAGTGACTCTGCTGGAAGCAGAAAAGCTTGGTTTAACTTTAAACGTATTTATCCATGTGACCTTAGAGAAACAAGTAGAAGAAGCACTGAAATGCTTTGAGGACGCCATTGATGATCGCCCTGAGGTAATGGAGTGCTATCTGATGACAGGTGACGAAGACTACTTACTGCGGGTGGTGGTGGCGGACATCAAGGCCTTAGAGCACTTCATCCTGCAGTACTTATCCAAAATCCCGTGTGTGGCGAGTATCCGCTCAAGTTTTGCCTTAAAACAGGTGCGCTATAAAACGGCCCTGCCGTTGCCAGAAGGCGGTTTAACCTTGTCACTTTAAGGTGTTTTGGGTTTAAAAGGCGTCTTTGAAGGCGTTCAATAACCAGTGTAGCGCCGGCCCTATGGTGGCTCCCTTTGGCCAAACGAGATCCACGGGGACTTCCCAGGTGCGTTGGTCAAACACGGTTTGAATGGCGATTAAACGCTTTTGTTTGAGTTCGCTTTCGATCTTATGTTTGGGCAGATAGCCCCACCCAATATTCTGTTCGATTAGAGTTTGTGCCGCACTATGGCTCGAACTCCACCAGTTATTGGGGCTCATGCTAACCAAGCTCGCAGGCTCTACTTTTTGGTGGCCGCGCACAGTGATCTGACGGTGGGGGAATAAATCCGTTTCTGTCACACCGGAATGCGTCGCCAACTCGTGCTCTGGGTGACACACTGGCACCATCTCCATTTGCCCAATATAAGAGAAGGCCACTTCTTTAAAGGATTCCACTTCTGAGGTCATCAAGCCCAATACGCAATGGCCTTGTTGTACCTGTCGAATGATGTCAGGAGAGGGCAAAAGCACTAGATCCAGCTGGGTATGAGTGAACTTTTGCGAAAACTCCCCCAATACCTGCAAAACGGTTGGGGTCATCAAACCATCGTCAACGGCCAAACGCAGGGTGCCTTCTTCTTGTCGGTTGATGGCCTTAGCGATCAGCTCGAACTCTTCTGATTGAGTGAGCAGGGCTTTAGCGCTGCGGTACAAGCGTTCCCCTGCGGGTGTGAGAGACGGTTTGCGAGTGGAGCGGTCAAACAGTTCAACGTTTAAATCTATTTCTAAATTACTAATGCCATGACTGACAGCCGATTGTACTTTGCCCATATGACGAGCACAGGCTGAGAACGAGCCGAGATCAGCGGACAAGACCAACATGCGAAGGTGTTCTAAGTTTTGCATATATGAATTTATTAGATAGTAATTAACTTTAAAGCATCGTATATCCAGATAATATGACCGTCAAATTCACAAGCGTCTTAGGAGCTTATTCGGAGGTAGCAAGTATGGCGTGGGTATATTTGATTTTGGCAGGCTTAACGGAAATAGGCTGGCCTTTAGGTATGAAGATCGCACAAACATCCGCTGTGAAATGGCCCGGTTTAATGATGGCTGTGGTTTTCATGGTGGTCAGCGGCACGTTTTTATTTATGGCGCAAAAACACATTCCACTGGGGACGGCTTATGCCGTGTGGACGGGGATTGGTGCTGCGGGTACGTTTTTAGTGGGGGTGATGGTGTTTGGTGATGCCACCTCTTTGATGCGTTACATCGGCATTCTATTGATCATTTCAGGGGTTGTAGTGTTGAAACTGGCACACTAAACCATAGTGTTTTTTCTAAGGGCAGGCTGCTTCCGTAGTCTGCCCTTTTTTGTGATTACGTTAATTACAATTTTGGTTACATAACAAAGTGGCATTTCTAAGCTTATTTGCTAGTTTGAAATCTGACTCTTCCTTCCTTTTATCTAGGGATCACTGCCCCATGAATGATGTGACGTCGCAAGAAAGTGGCTTTGAAAAAGTTTTTCGAAACTCTAAAGACGGTTTGGCGCTTTTCAAAGAAGGTGTTTTCTTTGACTGTAACCAGTCCATGTTGGATTTGGTGGGTATAGAAAATGAAGAAGACTTTTTCGGATTAACGCCTTTTGACTTGTCCCCTGAATACCAGCTTGATGGTCGTACCTCCTTAGAAAAAGGCACAGAGAAGATCGAGCAATGCCTTCGAGAAGGCAGTGTGCGCTTTGAGTGGTTGCACAAGAGGTTTAACGGTGATCTGTTTTGGTGTGAGGTGATCATCACCAAACTTATGCTAAATGGCGAAGAGGTCATTCATTGTAACTGGCGTGATATTTCTGAGAAAAAGAACCTCGCCTTAGAACTGGCCCAGCAAAAAGAAACCTTCGAGACCCTGTTTAACGAATCCATGGATGGCTTGAGTGTGTTCGATGGTCAAAAGTACATTGACTGCAACAAGGCCTTTGTTCGTATGTTTGGTTTTAACAGCAAAGAAGAGGTGATTGGGCTTCATCCAAAGGATATCTCCCCAGAATTCCAAGCAGACGGTAGGCCTTCAAAAGACGCCGCTAAAGAGATTATCTTTGATTCACTGCATAAAGGTGGTGTGCGTTTTGAGTGGGTGCATTCAAAGAAAGATGGAACCGAATTTTGGACCGAAGTCATTGTTACTAAGGTGACCTTGCAGGGGGCGGATCTTATCTATGCCGTCATTCGTGACATCTCGGAAAAGAAAGAGCTAGAGCTGCAAATCAAAGAGCGTAACCTTGAGCTGAAAGAGTCAAATGTCGTATTGGAAAATATGATCGAAAGCCTACAACAAGCCCAAGAAAAACTGGTTGAGTCAGAAAAAATGGCCAGTCTCGGATCCTTGGTCGCAGGGGTGGCCCATGAGATTAATACTCCTATTGGCGTGGGTTTAGTGGGTATTTCCCAGCTTATGGATGAAAGCGCCGCCATTCGCAAACGTTACGAATTAGGGCAGCTTACCGAGACCGATTTCGAAGATTTTCTAAATAACTCCAATGAGCTGTCAGGTATCGTAAATAAAAACCTCGAGCGAACGGCCCAATTGGTAAAAGGCTTTAAGCAAATCGCCGTAGACCAAACCAGTGAAGACGAACGGCAGATCGATCTAAAAGCTTACATCGAAGAAGTCGTCTTTAGCTTGGGATCACTGACCCGTAAATCCAATGTCCAAGTGGCAGTGGATTGTCCTGACAGGGTGCAGGTGGTCACTAATCCAGGGCTTTTATCTCAAGTACTGACCAACATGATAGTCAATTCTATCAACCATGGTTTCGTTGATCACACGTCCGGCAATATTGTGATCTCGGTGAATGAATGTGGGGATAAGACTTTTAATCTGCGTTACAAAGACGACGGCAAAGGCATCAGTGCTGAAAACCTACCTAAGATTTTTGATCCTTTCTTCACTACCAACCGTGGCAAAGGCGGTACGGGTCTGGGGCTGAATGTGACCTATAACATCATTACTAATGCCCTAGGAGGCTCAATCAAGTGTTACAGCAAGTTGGGTGAAGGGGTTGAGTTTGATATGCGCATCAAAGTCAAACAACACATCAAGTAGAAACCGATTCAGTCTCAAAAAAGCCCCGCATCAGGCGGGGCTTTTTTATAACCTATTGCTCTTAAGGTGAGACTAAGCGAGGCTGCTTTCAAAGAATTGAGTGATATTGTCGAACGGAATTTTATCCAGTTGATCGTATAGATCCGTGTGGGTCGCGTTCGGAATGATCATTAACTCTTTTGGCTCCGCCGCAGCAGCGTAAGCGGTTTCGCTAAAGTAGCGGGAATGAGCCACCTCCCCATGAATCAACAACACAGGACGTGGTGCGATTTCCGCAATGTAAGTCAGAATGGGAAGATTCATAAAAGACAGAGGCGTAGTCAGTGTCCAAGAGGCATTGGAGTTGATTGCACGAGGGTGAAAACCACGGTTTTCTGACTTGTAGTAATCTGCGTATTCCACCACAAATTGCGGCTCACCACCTTGTAACTCCAAAGAAACAGGGCCGTAGGCTGGCTTACCGTTTTCCACATCACTCCAACGCTGTTGGCTTAGTTGCTCAAGGGTTTGCGTGCGCTGCTCTTGGGTCATACTGTCGTTATAGCCCTTCGACATCACTCGAGTCATATCGTACATGGTGCTGGCAACAACGGCTTTGACTCGTTTATCCACGGCAACAGCGCTCAGTGCCATGCCACCAAATCCACATATGCCAATAACGCCGATGCGCTCGCGGTCCACATGGGCTTGAGTGCCAATACAATCCACTGCTGCGCTGAAGTCTTCGACGTTAATGTCAGGAGACGCAACGTTTCGGGGAGCACCACCACTTTCACCGGTAAACGAAGGATCGAAAGCCAAGGTAACAAATCCACGCTCGGCCATGGTTTGTGCGTACAGCCCAGAAGACTGCTCTTTCACCGCACCAAATGGACCGCTTACCACCAGGGCCGCAAGACTGCCATTGGCATTTTTAGGGGTGTATAAATCGCCCGCCAAAGGAATGCCGTAACGGTTTTGGAAGATGACTTTTTTATGGTCAACCTTGTCGCTCTTAGGGAAGGTTTTATCCCAGCTATTGTCTAAAGACAGACTGGTAGCACTCTGGGCAATGGCAGGGCTTGAAGCCATTGCACTCACTCCCACAGCAGCCAAGCCTGCACCTGTCATCTTAAGCAGGTCCCGGCGCTCGGCATTGTGAGACACTTCCTTATCGTTAAGGGACGTGTGTTGTGTTGGGTTATTAATACTCTTGTTCATAGGCACCTCATCCAATGGGTCAACATGAAAATACTGACTCTTATTGTTGCTGTGCATGGGGCAAAAGCTGTAGTTCATTCCTCTTAACTTCTTGCCAGATAATCCAGCCAAAAGTGGTTTAAATAAGGCCAATGGTGCAATGGTTAGGAGAAAGAGTGGGAATAAAAGCCCCTAAGGGATCATGCGGTTTGAGTTAAATGCATGATGGCCATTAGGGGCTGACGAGCGGTGAGTGCTCTAGGCGATTTGTTGTCCAGCGGTAGGGCCAGATTTTAGGGTGTAGACTTCATCGACTTTGATCAAGACAGCGCACTTTGGTGTTTTCATGCCGTTATCTGCGGCGTATTGAACGGCATTGTCATAAAAAACACCATCAAGATGGACTTCTGGTGTGCCCACAAAGCGGTAGCCGTCTAGGTTGGGGCGATCGATCACTGCAATGGCGATTTTTGAGCCTTGCTTGATGTTTTCTAGGGTTTGGCCGCCTGTATTTTCGTTAAAAATTAGATGGTTGCCGTCATAAACACGCAAGGAGCGTTTAGGGCCGATGTTTGGCATGCCGGACTCTTTAATGACGGTTGCCAAGATAGGCGTTTGCTCTGCCAACATGGATTGCATTGCATCGTTAAGTTTTTGATCGGACATTTGCTTACTTCCTTTGTCGTAATGTTAAAGATGATAATCTAAATCAAATGCAACTGATTGTCATTACTGTTTTGAGATGGTGATCTTCTGTTAACATAGAGGTTTGTTTAGGGAGCCAAGAGCGCACAAGATGGATATCAAGATAGAGCCAATGGCTGAACACCATGTGGCAGCGTTAGCAAGGATAGCTAACAATCAGCAAGTCAGTCGTACCAGTGGTGTGCCAGCCCATTGTTCTGAAGAACAGGTGCAAACATGGCTACAATCCAGCCGAGATTTTTTGGCGGATCCAAGTCAATCGGAAGAGTTGCATTGGGTGATTGTCTGGCAAGGCCAAGTAGTTGGCTGTTGTATTTTGAAAAAGCTCCATCGCATTCAAAACACAGGGGAATTGGCTTATTGGCTGGGGGAGCCTTTTTGGGGCAAAGGAATCAGCGAGTGCGCAGCTCGTCTGTTACTCACGTTTGCCTTTGACACCTTAGGATTAGAGGAAATGCATGCCCATTGCCTAAAGTGGAACAATCCGGCATCCATTAAAATCTTAACCAAGCTTGGCTTTGAGGCGGATCTTGATCGTCCAGACTTAGCCGTTGCTGGGCGCTTTGAGCAGTTTGAAGGGGATGTTTGGACCTTTTTTAAATTGTCTCGACGCCGCTGGCGACTAAGTCAAAACCTGTATCAAAACCATAAATCTCATGCCCCAAGAAACACTTCGCTGTGAACCACTTGAGCGTATTCACCATCAAGGTTCGCTAAGGACATGGCATGCACCTCTGCTGCGCTGTGAGGGTTACCAAAGTAGTCGTTTTTGGCAAACGTAAAGCAGGCATCTTCCACGACATAGACGTCATACCCTAGATTCCCACCAGTGCGAGCAGTGGCTTCTACTGAATTGTTGGTAGCCACGCCGGTGATCACAAGCTCATGACTGCCAAGGGTTTCGAGAACCTCTGCTAAGTGGTTTTGTGTGAAGGCACAGGGTACGGATTTTTCCAGTCGGGTTTCTTTGTCTTGTGGTTGGAAGTCAGACTTAAGGTTAAAGCCCGATTGGTGCGGCCAAAAGACGGAGTCCGGCTCCTTGGATCTATGTATCACATGCACCACTGGCCAGCCCTGCGCTCGCCAATGAGATAAAAGTGAGAGCATCACTTGTTCTGCATTTGGGTTATTGCGAGGCCCTAATTTAGGATGATCGATCCCTTCTTGCTGGTCGATGATTATCAGAGTTTTCAACATTCGTGACAGTCCTTAAATCTAAGTGGATAAATCTACTCCCTATCCACAGGCTTGTTAAGGCTTTGCAGTCGTTTCAGGTTTTGAAACGGTATGTTCCCGATACAGACAGCTGCCGATGGGCAGGATGTGAAATAATGAGATCAATTCTCAATGAAGAATTGATTTCATTATTACTCTAGAGGAAACGGATATGATCCTAAAACGTGCCATCGCCGTCAGTGCGATCCTATTAGCCAGCCAAATGGCGAGCGCAGCAGAATATGCCAAAGTCGTGAGCTATGATTTTGGCAGTATTGATACCTTGCATGCTCTGGGATTAAGCGATGTGGTGGCAGGTGTGCCTAAGCAGGGACTGCCAAATTACTTGAGTGAATTTTCAGGTGACCAGTACGCCGACATTGGTGGCTTAAAAAATCCTGATGTGGAAGCTCTAAAATCCATTCAGCCTGATCTTGTTCTAGTCACGGGTCGCCAAGGGAGCAAGATTCCAGAGTTGGAAGCCCTGTTTAACGTGCAAAATGTGGGCGCCCAAGGAGAGGATTACTGGACTGGCTTCAGTCAAAAGGTAAACGACTTGGCGGCGTCTTTTGATAAAGAGTCCGAAGCGGCGACGGCATTACAGGCGCTGAAAAAACAGATCGATCAGGTCAAAGGGTCTAACAAATCGGTTGTTGTTTTGACTCACAATGGCGGCAATGTGAGCCTTCGCAATGATGGCGTGGTTAACGACCTGCTGGGTCTGAAAACTCCCACCCTTCCAGAAGGTGTAGAAACCATTAAACGTGGTGCCCGCAGCTTCACACCTCTCACAGCGGCCAATGTGGCAGCTATGAAACCTGCAGTAGTGATGATTGTAGACCGCAGCGCGGCCATCGGCGCTGAATCTGGCGCCATGGACATGGAAAGCTTCAAGGCTGAATTGGCTGCAAACGGTGGCTCAGACATCCAAGTTGCTTATCTTGAACCAGAGCTTTGGTACTTGTCAGGTGGTGGTCTAGAAAGCCTCAAACTGCAAGTAGCAGAAGTTGCGAAAGCGCTGAACTAAGACCGTTTTAACTTTTAAAAAGCCACCTTAGGGTGGCTTGAAGACCCCAGTAAAGACGGGCTATGTCGCTTGTATTCTGGGGTTTTTGCTTTTCAATAGTGTGTGATAGTGGGGTTTGGTGTGGTCTTGGTGGACACTTTGTGGACATTGAAATGCCATTTAAAAAGCACTAAGCTTGTGCCGTTCCTGCTCTGCTTTTGCATCAGGCTTTCAAGACTTCCGCACCTGGCAGCCGCCCATGTAGGGCGTGTAAAAAAAAAGGGCTTAGTTTAGCCCCTTTTCTAATTTCTCTTTTGCTAGTTTTAGGTGTTGCCGTTTGTACCATACGTTGGCCGCGAATGTTGCGGCGGCAACCACTAGGCCACCATAGGCCGCTACATCGTTCGCTGTCATACTTCCCATCCATGCCGTAAAAGCGCCGCCGTATGTGGTCGGGCTTAGTATCTTTTCCATTAGTCGCACTCAATCTCAAACACTGTACAAATGCTACTGTAAGCAATTGATGAAGCGGGTGTGCCTAACCATGCTGGAACACCAATAGCCCCAGATAGACCAAGCAAGATAACCATAATCGGCTTTTTCTGATTTGCCCAAATGGACTTTAGTTTTTCCTTCATGCTAACGCCTTCTTAATTGAGTCCTTGATATACCAACTCGCAAAAGGGTTTGAACCAATTTCAAATTTGATAATGGCAGAAACCAGTTTGTATAGGTTGGCTTGTACGTCTATGGGTTGGTCAGGCGCTACGCCTACCGCCGCCGCTACGTGGTTTATATATGCGCTGGTTGGGTTTTCGTGGCTGGGAGCATAGCGGTTAATCAAGCCTTGTACGGTGTTTATGCCGTGTAGCTTTTGATAGTTCACTAGCAATTTAGCCCCTGCACGAATGCCGTATGAATACGTTTTGAACGTCTCAAAAGTAGGGTCTTCGCCTTCTGTTTTTCCGTCCCATTGAATGTTGGTTTTCACTACGTTCATGGGGTTCTTGTTGCGCATTCCGCGCACGTCATCGACTGCAAGCATTTTGCTCCCCCGATAGATGATGTAAACGAGCCCTAGACCAGCTAGGGCTAGGGCTGGTTTGTTCATTAGGCCGGCTCTGCCACTGGCTCAATGTCTGGCACTTCTACTTCCACATCAAAGCGAAGTGTTAACGCGCCGATGATGTCAGTAGGGGTAGTGGTGCCGCGTTCGTAAGTGCGGACTAGGACGCCGTTTTCATTGGCTTCTGTTTCCAGTGAAAATGATGGTTCGCCGTTATCGTCTTTCTTGATCGTGGTGCGCCAGCCTTCGGAGGCTAGACCGCTCACGCCGCTGATTTGGTACACGCCAAGCTCTAGACGTTCGGTTGTCATCTGTGGCTGTGTGCTGTTTTTATTTACGCCATCTGGTAGCAAGTTCAGCGCCGCTGTGGTTTGGATAATTGCCATGTTTTATGTTCCTTTTGTGATTGTTTCAGGAGTCTAAGCGCGGCGCTTAGACCGTTTTAATGAAGCCGTCAGCATCAACAATAGCCGTCTCGCCAATGACAGGGATTTCGCTCCACTCGCTCCAGCCGCCATTATTTGAATGGGCTGTAAATCGAGCACCGCCATCACTAAGGAAGTCGATTACTGTTCGGTTTTCGCCGTTGATTTCAGAACGGTAAACAACGAGTGAGCCATACAAATTAGCCAAGCCCCAACGAAGCTCAGGAGGTCGGTTAGGGTTAGGGGTCTGTGATCCATTCTGGATTTTGTAAATGCCCGGCTCACGAATCACAAAAAAATCTTCTGTCGTGAGTGTTGGGCGAACCTTCATAAAAGTGTGGAGGTTGTTAATATCCGCGAATTGACTAACGTCTGAGTTCAGCTTGGAAATCGTGGTATTAATCGCTTCGATTTGACTATCCAGTAACGCCAAGTCATTTAAGGTTGATTGAGAACCTACTTTCATTTGATTACCTCAGTAATAAAAATTTGATCATCTGCGGAGACTGCTTGGGCAGTGACCGCGCCTGTGTATTTAGTTAATTCCACATACTGACCAGCGCGAAGCGGGATACCCGCCACAGTCACCGTGTCTGTGTTGTCTTCCGATGCCATGATGGTCACATCACGGCGGTTTGTGTTCGCTGGGATGATGTAAGTCTCCCCAGCCGTAAAAGTCTTTTGAAACGTTGCGAGGCTTGTCGCTGGCGTCTCAATAGTTTTAAGCGTTTCCGTGATCTGGCGAATGTCTACGGTGTTGGCAATGTTGGCCGTGACCGTATTCATTACATTGGCCTTTAACGTCTCTGTGATCGTGCGAATGTCTACGGTGTTGGCAATGTTCGCCGTGACCGTGTTCATTACATCGGCCTTCAACGTCTCGGTGATCGTGCGAATGTCCACCGTCCCCGCAATGCTGGCGGTGATCTGGTTAGTGATCTCCGTCTTTAAGGTTTCGGTGATCTGGCGAATATCCACGGTGTTCGCAATGTTGGCCGTGACTGCTTCAACGATTCGTTGCACTTCGTTCACTTCCACAGGGTCAATAATCCCTTGAATGCGAACAGTTGAACCTTCGGCCAGCGAACGGAATTCCCCTTCCACTACGAGCAATTCAGCCGTGACAGGGCTTTCACCCTTGTTCTGTACTGTGAATTGGTCGAAGGCTGGAAAAGTGATCTGTGAACCACTCGGGATTTCCGCCCGTTTGTTGCTGGCCATCAATAACAGTGGTTCGCTTCCGCTGATGTACACAACGGTTTCACCACGCCCTGATAGGGTCACTTCTTCCAATGGTTGCAGAGTGACAAACATTACTTACCCCCTTTGATCAGTAGTAACCCCAGTACCACGGCCACGCTTACGCCGCCAATGGTGTACACAGTCTTAAGTGACTGGCTTGCCACGTCCGAAGCGCCGCCCGTTGACACAGATTTAGCGAGTTCTTTCATTGCCAAGTTGTTAGCCGCCGCATTCGCCGTGTTTTGCTGTACCAGCGATTCCGCAAAACCGAAGCCCGTTTGCAGTGCTTCGTTGTTGGACTCAATGGCCGTGGTGCCAAATTCAAAGCTTTTATCTAGCGCTTTGCTGTTGGCTTCTAGCGCGCTTTCACCAAAGCCAAAACCCTGATTAAGCGCGTCTTTTGCCAGCTCACCGTTTGCATTAATTGCCAGCTTGGAAACTTCAGTGTTGCCGTTGATAACTTCACCGCCGATCTCTAACGCATTTTCAGCAAAGCCCAGCGCCTCAGACCCAAGAGCAAAGGCACCATCAACCGCGCCGTAATCGGTGGTTGTCACCGTGTTGCCGTCACCCGCGACCACCGTTTCAGCGCTTTCCATACCTTGCAGTGAATAGTTGGTGACGTTGTTAACGGTTTTGTTTGAGCTTTTAGAACTACCGCCCATCACTCACCCCCTAGCGCGACTTTGTAGACACGTTCGATTTCATCACCACCAAAGCCATAGGCTGAGTAAAGACGGTGAGTGGCCTCGTTTGCGTGATAGCGAATGCTGTCAAAGCCCAGACGACTGGCGTTATCAATCAAGAATTGCCCCGCGTCTTTCATGCCATGACCCGCCACGCAAACGATCACAAACTCTCTACCGCTTGGTGTTTCTTCGCCGCGTGTCACCACCAACAAATCGGTGTTGTCCGATTCGAGCTTGTACAAATGGGCAATGCCGTCTTGCACTTGGTTACGAATGGTTTTGAAGTCGTCACCGCAGGCTGTAAGCAGTTTTTCAGGCACTTTAAGAGGCCAATTAATGCGCTGTACCTTCATCGTTTGCCCCCTTTGAACATGAACCAAAGTGCGACCACCACAACACCACCAATCAATAACGGGCTCACGCCTTTTGACTTGGAGTAGTTACCAAAGGCAAAGCCGCCTAGTGCGTTGGTGCCGCCTGTGTTAGTTGCCGTTGCGCTTAAGTCTGGATTGATGTCACCACCACCCGAACTGATGCCAGGAATAGAAGACATTTAACCTCCCAACTTTTTCGTTAAGAAAAACGACACAACGGCCAACATGACGGACTTGATTAAAAAGGGAATGAACCGCATTAGATCACCCCCATTTTTACGTGAAGAACGAACCAAGCCAGCGCCGCAATCAGCAACCACTTAACCCAGCCGAACGAATCACCCGCCCACCAGCCAGCACCGAAGCCGACCACACCCGATAAAAGAGGCGCTAAGAAAACCAATGGCATCATTTACCCCCTTTCATCATCATGGCGAAGACTGCCAACACGACCACCAGCACACCGCCACCGATCAACCAAGGCGAATAGGGCGGTAAAGCCGAAGCAGTGACAACAACGGTCTCCCCTGTGGCATTACTTGCCGTTTCCACTTTGGGAAGGGCTGAGCCTTCCGCGAGCTTTTCCGCTTGGGCTTGCTGTTGGTAAGACTTAGGCGCGCCCTCGCTGTCTTCGGTGTCATTCCACCACTCAGAAACGGCTTGTTCCTTTTCATCGACATAAGCGGTTACGCTGTCCCAAATACCCATAGCCGCCCCCTTAAGCCGTTGCTGATAGCGGTGCGACTTGTTGAATGGACTCAACCAAAACGGGAATAGGTTTCGCTTCGTTCACTTCCACACGGAAAACAAACTCAGAGCTGTAACCTGTGTTCAGCACGTCCGCTTGCTCAAAGCCGTACATGGTCGGATCAAAGGTAAACACGCCCTCTTGAGGGAAACGCCCGATTCGTTTTTGCTGGAAGCGCTGTAGCGAATCCTTTGCATCAAACAGAATGAGGTTGTCGCGCTCCACTTTCAGACGATTGATCCCCGCCTTGAAGTAAGCACGGCGAATAGACGTAGCCGCGTTCGCTGGAAAAGTCGTAAAGTCGTTCCAGCCTGCCGCGTTCGCTGGCATAACGTGAGTACGAATACGAGGCACCCAAACACGGCGAGCCTGTGCAGGGGTTTGGAAGGCGTAAGCGTCCAGAGTCAAAGCACCGGAACCTGCACCGATTTCCACTTCTAAGGTGATGTTCTCACCCGCCAAAGTGACCAAACCGCCGAAGTTCGCACCGTTCTGGTTTTTCGCTGTTGGGTTGGTAAATGGAATGACAAATGTACCTTCATCAACGAAGTGACCTTTGTAGTCTTCCATCATGACCAAATCGTCACCGCTCACTTGAATGATGGTGTCGCCGTTTAGCACAACGGACACTTGGCGGATTTGAGCCGCCTTCAAAGAGGTAACAAGGTGGATTTCGTTGTATGTCGGACCCACTGGCAAAGACATAGACGCCTTAGAGTTAAAGCCCACACCGTTGAAACTGTTTAGGGGTTTCACTACCTGTAACATATTGCCCCCTTAACCGATTGCGTCTTCGACAGCATCGACATTGTTTGACGCCCAGACAACCGCCGCCGCTACTGCTAGCGCGACCATTACCATAGGCATGTATTTTTTAACGTCTTTCATATTGTTGAATGTTCCTGTTCGTGATTAATGTTTGTTGAACAGGACGAAACATACAAAACCGCTCTAGGCTTCCGTCAAGGCACAAAAAAGCCCCGATACCTAAAGGTATATCGGGGCTTCTTATCCTTATTTTTTGCACAAATTAGCGTAACTTTCTTAGCTTCCCTGAGCCGTATTCACCTATATCGTGGTCATTGGTTTTAACCAAATAGTGGTATCTTGGTAGTGCCTTAATTGCATCAACTGGAAAATCCAGCTCTTTGGATAGGTAAACCGCATCATTAAGGCGTTGCTGACGGCCTACCCATTTATTAGGGCAGTTACCCACGATTGTTTTTGGCACCTCTTGTCCACGCTGAAAAATACAAATCGCTTCCAAGCCAAATTTACGGCCACCCGTCAAAATCTCACCAAATGCCCCAGTAGCTTTACCGCTGGTTGTCACACACTTCGCTAACTCTTCCATCACCACCTTAAGCGGCTTCTTGTGTAGGCCGTCCCCAGCGCCCCAGATAATTTTAGAGAATGCCTCTAGGTTTTTAGGGTTGGCACCATCGCTAGGGCTATAAGCAATTTTAAATCCCCGTGATTGCTTAGCGGCACGGGCAGAAAATAAAGCTCGAGCGAATTTAGAAAGCGAGGTATAGCGGCGCACCTCACGACCGCATAAGTCCTCGTAATCTAAATACGGGTCGAATATGGCGACCTGATCGGTAGCCTTTACCATGCCCAACTGCTTAACCGCCGTAGTCTTCCCCGAACCAGACGACCCCACCACCAACCAGTGGTTTTCAGACAGCTTGTTGTTTTGGTTTCTAGGCTTAAGCATTACGCGGCCACCTGATCACGCTGGCTGTTTTGCGTGTCCTGTTTGGCCTTGGCTTCGGCGGCATCTTTGGCCTTTAGCTCGCGGCTGGTGTCCATGCCCTCAGATACCAGTTTACCTACGGCCATGGCCGCTTTAATTTCGGCATCGTATGCGCCCATCCATTCAGGAAGCAAAGCGCCGTATTTGATCAATGCCGGGCTTAGGTTCTCAATGGCATACGCCTTGGTTTCGGTGGTGAATTCAAACTCAGGGTGAATGAAGCGCTTAAGCGCAAATTCAATCGTCCCTAAGCCCATGACCGCCGTCATTTGTGCGGTTTGTTCATCCATTTCGGCTTGTTGCTCCGCCGCTTTTTCTTCGGCCTTGGCTTGCTCAGGGTCGAAGTCTTCCGCCTGCTCTTCGGCTTCCAGAGCCTTTAGGTATTCCGCTTGCTCGGTGGGTAGTTCGCCAGTGTGTTCTAGTTCCAATTGTTCTTCGTCTTTCATGCTGTGTGTTCCTTATGTTTACTTGGTTTACGAGTGGCAAAAACTGCCGTGAGTAGTGCCGCGGCTAATGCCAACGCCCCCAGCAAGGCAGGGGGAGCCGTTGGGATAGCTTTAGGCTTATCCGTAGGTATCGGGTTAGGCTTGTTTTCGGTATCCTCTGAAACGCTGGAAGCCGCTTGTTTACTTGATATAGCGGCTTTTTCTTCTTCGGTTACTGGGCGAGTTACTTTTTCATTCAGCTTCACTACGAAGCCAATGTCATCAACAGTAACCTTTAGGTTGTCTGCTAGGTATTTTTGACGCGCCGCGCCGTTGCCTTGGTTGGTGCCGCAAGCAGGGCAAACCGTATAAAGACTTGAGCGTTTACCGCTTGCCTTGCGTACTTCCGCGATCTCTTTGCAGTGGCGTTCACTGCACTGAATAAAGCCGATTGTTTCAGCCATGAGCTAAAGCCCTCCGTGCTAGTTCTGTGATTACTTGATCATTCAACTCAGCGGACTTTGTAAGCGCTTCAAAAACGCCGCCTAGCCCCTTAGGGTTCATCATCAAGCTCATAGGGTTTACCCCATTCATGGTTTTTATGGATTCGACTAATTCCCATTGGGCTTTCGTTCGCTCTTCCATTAATTCCCTTAGTTGTTCGTTTTTCATTTTTGAATGTTCCTTTAGTGGTTTTCATGTTCCCGCCGGTCGCAACGACCAGCCAATTCAACGAGCCACCGGGCTAAATCTGGTGGTGTATGCTCGCGCTCTGCTTTGGTGATTTCAGGACGCCACCCCAAATCGCCTTTGTGTAATCTGGTTCCATCACTTCGCCGCCCAGGAGAACCGCAAATATATTGCGCCTCGCCCAGGAGCATCGGCAGTTCAGGAATATCTTTCGGTTCGCATCCAACTATGTATAAAAGGGTCGCTTTTTCAGCTTTATGCCCCCACCAAGATTGAAAAATGGGTAACGTCCATCCCCCGAATTGATCCCTTACGCCTGGAAGGGGTAGCCCCGCCGCCGGCCAAAGAGTTGATTTCTTCGGGTGCTCCAAAACACCGCCATTTCTACGGACTGCATCAACGGCAAAGTAAGCTAATTCCTTTTCGCCTGGATACGGGTTTGCAAGTTTGCGTAACTGCCCCCATGCCCTGCATGGTGGGTGAGCAATCACAGGGGAATTACCATCAAATTTTGTTGCATCCCTTTCCTTGTCCCACACATCACACCCATTAATTGTTTTGTAAAAGCTGTCAGACCTGGCAAATAACACCGCTACTGCCATAAATAACCCTCCCGCCGGTCGAAGAGTTGGGCGGCTTCGCCCCCCGTACAGTTATTGACACGAGTCCAAGGGACGACTTCGTCGTCCTCTAAAACCTGAGCCCCGACCTTTTGCACTGTCCACTCATACAAACGAGTGACGGCAACCTCTAAACCGCGGGCAACGCCCATGATTGAGGTGACCATTTCACCGAATTGGTTTTCTTCGGGTTCTGAGTAGTGAGGTTTTAAGGTCTGATTGCGGCCAGCGAATACGCCGCCCATTAATTTAGTGAACGCCATCCAGTCCCCACGGTTTGCAGCGTGGTAAATGTCAGTACATAGAGCAGGGGCGTTTTCAACTGAGAAGCGGCGAAGCTCACGCCATACCGTGACCGATACCCCGCCGAAAAATTGAAACTGTCTGATACCGTGACGGCGTGACCAGGCGGTGATACGTTCCGCCGCCTCAGTGCCGCTTTTACCTGTTTCTAGGTCGGTGTCGATGTGTTTACCGTCAATGTTCTTAGAAATGTATTTAGCCACGTAGCCCGAAGCCGTCCCTTTTGCTGGGTCGATACGGACAACTTTCACACGTTGTTTCTTAGCGCCTAGCTCGTTCCCGTCTTCCATCAAGCCGTAAAGCGTGAAGGCATCAATCACCGCTTTGGTGTGTTGCTTATCGCAAAACAGCATCATGTGCCAATGTGGGCAACCATCATGGTTAGGCTCTACCGTGCGGATACCATAGACAGGTAAGCCGTTGCGTTTTAGAAAGGCGCGGATTCTTGCCCATGTATCACATAGGTATTTTTGACCGTCTCGAACCGTTGGGCGGTTTGCTCGGTCGAACTTCTTGTTTCGTTTTCCGTTGATCTTTACGGCGTGGTACTTAGACGGGCAAGTTAATGTAATGAACAGGCCGTCATGGTTTAGCTCTGTGGCCAACTCTTCCGTACCACGAATACGAGTCATCAACTCATTACGGCGGTTCACTGGATTTGAAACGCCACGATCGGACAATTCAGCCAAAGTAAAAGATTGGTTGTATTGATTCACCGCTTCCCAGCTTTCTAGGAATGAGCGGTTAGATTGTTGTTGCTTACGAAACTTGTTTAGCGACCAACTAGAAACATAAGGTGAGCCCTGTTTGCATACTTGGCCACACTCACGAAGCACATTCTCAACAATACGAAATTGTTTCTTAGCGTTACGAATCCACCACTCTGGCAAGATCATACGAGCGGCCATAGCCGCGACTTTGTCGCCGTCTTCCCAATCGGTAAACGTAACGCCAGCAACTAAGAGGCTTTCGGCCATGTATCGGCGCGCATAGGCCGCACCGCTTTCCATCGCCTCGCGGGTTAAATCCACCTCAAAGCGGCGGCTTTTTTCTTCTGCCCATTTCGCCAGCTCTTCACCGTTTAGATCGGTTATAAGTCGGTCAATGTAACGTAGACGTTGAACGACACCGCGCAACCACTCAAGGGCGGCATTTTGCCCCATTTGTTCCGCCAGTCTGTCAGCTTCTTTCTCTACTGCGGGGCGCATAATCGAAACACGGTTAAGCAACTGCAGTCGTTCAATAACGCTACGTAGCCACGTATTAGCGGCAACATACCCCTCAGACTGGTCTAACTCGTCAAGACGCTGGCGCAATTCGGCGGCGTCTTCACGGCTTACATCAGATAAGAGTTCATTACGCCATTCAATACAGTGCAGAGTAGGGTTAAACACGCTCCACCCCCTTAACACGTTGAACAGCATTAACAGCTGATTGATAGATGCCGCAACCGTCAGACATTCCTGCGAAATGTTGAAGCAACTGGAGTTTTTCAGCCAAGGCAATAGCAGTGCTGTTACACGTCCACGACTGGGTAAGGTATGAACCTAAAACATCGTTCATCACGCCTTCATCTAGCAACAAGAAGCGATTTAAACGACCCTCGATAGCAGCGGTCACCATGTTGTTCAGCATTTCCAATTCCCAGCGGGTTAACGGTGCGTTTAGCTGTGCACCGATTTCGCCTAGTTCATAATGGTGTTGGGTAAGTGAGCTGGTTTTAAATGACGGCTGTCTTTGAATTTTGCTAATGGTTTGCTCAGGGTCCCAAACGGTAATAAACGTCCAACCCGCCACTTCACCACGGTCAATTTCGTGGCATACGTACATTTTTCGCCAGTGGTTACCGATCAACCGCGCAACGTTGATTTCAGACGCTGAAAAACTGAATAAAAGGCAATTCACTTTGTCTAGGGCGTTGGGTCTTGGCTGGTTTGACATTGATTACTTCTCTCTTGGGTTGCATGGCGTGGTAACTGGTAGCGATTTTTTTAAGGACTGGATCAGGCGGAAAAAGCAACATCCACGCTAGGAGCTGCTTTCGTTGTTCCTCTAATGGGGTCATGCTTCCTCCTTGCTGACGTGGCGATAAGCAAGCAACGCAACGGCACTAAACACCGCGCCCCAACCAAACCCAATGACAAAGAATTCCATTTTTAAGCCACCTCTTTAGATAACCCTGTGAACTCAAAACCGAATACAACGTGGTTTTCTTGTTGAGCCCAGCTAGTTAGGTAAGTGATTTCCACCAGACAAGAGCGGCCTGTGTAGCCATCGCCCAAATGATCAAACTCTTGCAAACAGACCAATTGACCAACAGCAAAGCCGCGATCATCTTCACGGATTTCAAAGCACTTACGGCCATCAATGACAGCGCGGTAAAACTCAGGCCAAATTTTTAGTTGGTGGTAAGGAGGTTTAATCATGTGAATCCCTCCTTAGTAAGGCTGTGCTTCGGCGGTTTTCTTCATTTCCGCCAAAACGTTGACGAAAATCGTGCCGCCTTCAATTGGCTGATAACGAGCAATCGTGCCTTCGTTCAGGCGTAGGCGAACGGCTTCTTTCGATAGTCCCGTGTGTTCAGCCCATTGCGCTTGCGTCATATAAGGAGCGGTAACTACCAACGGCATACCGCCAATAATTGCCGCGTTATGTGGTTTAGTGTCTTTTGCTGGTCTTGCCATTGGTCTAAACTCCATTATTCGAATCAAATATACGAGATTGAGTGTCTTATAGTGTCTCAATTGAGTGAATCCTATATCTCAGTTGAGTCTATGTAAAGTCTCTTTTGAGTCATTTTTAATTAATGGAAGAACGCTTATGAATACCAAAGAAGTACTGGATAGACTTAAACAGGCTAATAAAGTAAGTACAAACAAGGAGTTAGCTGGCGCTTTAGATGTTAGCCCCAGCAATATTTCAACGTGGATACAAAGAAGCTCAATCCCATATAAAGAGATTTGCGAAACCTCAATTTCGACAGGTTTTAGTGTTGCTTGGCTTTTAACTGGTGAAGGTGACCAAAGAGACAAGGCCTCAGATTATGTAAACGTTCCTGAATATAAGATCGAAGCCAGCGCAGGGCATGGAGCGCTAGTCGAAGATGAAACGCCAAGCCAGTACATAGCCATTAAGAAAGCCAACTTAGCGGCGGCGGGTGTAAACACCAGTAACCTAATGATCATTTACGCCCGTGGTGATTCCATGGAGCCCACTTTCAACAGCGGTGATCCGCTATTCATTGACCGTACTTTCCACACGGTAGCCCCAGAGGGTGGGATTTACGTTTTCAACTACAACGGGGAATTGTTCGTTAAACGCCTGCAATTGGCCTTTACTGGTGACTTGCTGGTGATCTCTGATAACGACAAATACCCAAACATGACGATACCGAAAGCAGAACTAGGCGGCTTAAAAGTGGTTGGCCGTGTCGCTGTTTACGGCCGCATTTGTGCGTAGGGGGATTTATGGCAGTCAGCAAAGTAAAGGACGGCTGGAAAGTCGATTTCCGTGTGGGTGGCAAGCAGGGCAAACGCTACCGCAAAACTTGTAAAACTAAGAATGAAGCGGAACGTTATCAAAAGTTTGTAGAGGCGCAATTTATCGCTGAGGGTAAGCCGTGGAACGAAAAGCCTAAAGACCCACGCCTACTGTCTGACCTGGTAGAACTGTGGTCCAAACACTTTGGCGTTAAGCTCAAAAAGCACCATGCTAGGCGGTTAAAACTGGATCAAATCGTTTTAGCCCTTGGCGATCCGATAGCCGCGCAACTCACCCCAAAGCAGTGGAATGAATATTTAAGTTCTCGAATCGCCAATGGACGCAAAACCGCGACCATCAATGAATCCATAGCATTCTTGAATGCTGTCTATAACGGCCTGTATAAAATTGGCGAGGTTGACTTTGAAAACCCGATCAAGTCAGTACCTAAGCTACGCATCCGACAGACAGAAATGAGCTTTTTATCACTTGAGCAAATAGATAGCCTTTTGGCTGTTATGGATGGTGAATGCAGACTAATTACCGAAGTCTGTTTAAGCACTGGCGCACGTTGGAACGAAGCAAACGGATTGACCCGTAGCCGTGTCCAAAACTCAAAAGTTACATTCTCTGATACTAAGGGCGGCAAAAATCGAAGTATTCCAATATCTGATGACCTATTTTTTATGATTCAGGAGCACGCCCAGCAAGTTGGGCGCAACCAGTTATTTTCCCCACAAATGAAACTGTTTTATGAATGCCTAGATCTGGCTGGCATTGAGTTACCAAAGGGACAAAAAACGCATGTTTTGCGTCACACATTCGCAAGCCATTTTATGATTAACGGTGGCAACATACTGTCCCTGCAAAAAATCCTTGGCCACTCTTCTATCAGCATGACCATGAGATATGCCCACCTGTCGCCAAATCATTTAATGGACGCAATTCATTACAACCCTCGTTCTAGTGGACAAAAGGTGGACAGTAAAGCGGCATAAAAACATAAAACTCTTTATTATCAGTGGTTTGTGTTTATTAAAAAACTACCTTAGGGTGGCTTTTTCAATGGTTATGTTTTCAGGCGATATCTTCTACGAGCGCTGCCCCGGCTCAGGTACATCGTCCTTGGTGACGCCCTCTTCTTTAGTGATGTCTTTAGCCAGTTCTTTATCTTCTTTTGTGCATTCCACGGCTTCTTGGTCTGAACCTTTCTCAGGTGTTAGAGCCAGCTGTGTCAGTAACGGGAAATGGTCTGAGCCAATGGAGGGCATTCGTTCCATGTGGCTCAAGGTAAAGTGAGAACTATGGAACACGTGATCAAGGGGCCAGCGTAGAAATGGATAACCTGCATGGAAGGTACAAAAGATTCCCCGGCCAATACGTGGGTCTAACAGGCCACTGATCTTGCGGAATAGCCGAGTAGTGGTCGACCAAGCCACATCGTTGAGGTCCCCCGTCACAATCACAGGCATGGTGCTTTCTGCAACGCTCTTTCCGACAATGGTAATTTCCGCATCCCGCTCTTTGGATTCGGTGTTTTCCGTAGGACTGGGTGGCGCAGGATGGAGGAAGTGCACGCGAATGACGCGACCATTATCCAGGGTTAGAGTGGTGTGCACCGAGGGAATGTCGTCTTCTACCAGGTAGCAGAGTTCTGTATCTCCCATTGGAAAACGGGAATATACATGCATGCCGTAAAGGTTATCCAGAGGGCATTTCACCGTATGGGGTAGTTGCTCTTCTATCTCCTTAAGTTGATCCTCCCACCATTGATCCGACTCCAGTGTTACCAGTACATCGGGGCGGTGCTCTTTGACTAAGTTCACCAGCTTGTAAGCGTCACGATTCGGTGTCAGTACATTGGAGGTTAAAATGGTGATTAGGCTGTCTTTTGGCGGCTGATGTGCCGCTTTCACTTCCTTGGGCAATAGGGGCGTGTAAGGCAAAACCCACCAGAGTTGAATCCCTAGGGCAACCAGTGTCGGCAGGATCAGCCCCCAAGTTGATGCTTGATCCATGGGCAGTAACGCCACTTGAGAGACGAGCAAGAGCAACGCCAATAGCGCAAATTGCAAACGTGGAAAGTCGCAACTACGTACGATCCAGTGTGTTATTCGACACATGGGTAATAGGGTGATTACACAAATAAAAGCCGTAAAACCAGCGACAATCGAATAGGTCATAGGGGGTTCGCTACCTAGCATCCATATTAGTGACTTATAACGCTAACACGCCGTTGACGAAAAACCAGCGCTTTGCACAAAAGAGCATCATTCCACCAAACTTATCCCCAAAAGCTCCGTAATCCGAAACAAAGGTGCCTAGATTGAAACCATAATGATTAATAAATAGAACAAATTATTACGACTCAGACTGATCCAGTCGTCTAATCTATAAACATTAACGTTTCCTTAAGGCGAGGGCTCGACATGCTATTTTCCTTTAAAAAACACCAAATATTGCAGGACGCAGCCGATACCTCTGAGCAAGGAAGCCTTATTGATTCTCTAAACGAGCATTGCGCCACTATTTGCTTTACACCGGAAGGCGAAATTCTGGAAGCAAACCAGCATTTTTTAGAGGCAACCGGCTATTCCCTGGACGAAATCATTGGTCGTCACCACCGTATTTTCTGTGATCAAGACGAGGTGAATTCTATTGCCTATGCCTCGTTTTGGCAGAAGCTGGCGTCAGGTGAAAGCCATAAAGGACAATTTTTACGTCGTCGTAAAGACGGCAGTATCTTGTGGATCGAAGCTACCTACTTCCCTGTAAAACACCAAGGCAAAGTGATTAAAGTCTATAAAATCGCGGCAGATATCACGGCGGAGAAAATTCGTTGCCAAGCTCAAGATGCATTACTGGAAGCCATAGATCGCTCCAATGCCATTATCGAGTTTCAGCCAGATGGCACGATTATTACGGCAAATAATAATTTCGTGCAGGCCTTGGGATACAAGTCGTTAGCGGACATTCAAGGGCGTCACCATCGTATGTTTTGTTTTGACGATTTCTACGAGGAACAACCGAATTTTTGGCAGGAGCTGGCTCAAGGCCAAGCTAAAACAGGCTTATTTCGTCGGATGCGTCGAGATGGCTCTGCAGTATGGATCGAAGCCTCCTATAACCCAGTGATCTCCACTAAAGGTGAAGTATTACGTGTGGTAAAAGTCGCGGCTGATGTCACCGAGCGTATTGAGCGTTCACAAAAGATCCAACACGCGGCAGAAGTAGCCCACAGCACCTCTGTGGAAACTGCCCAAGTGTCGGAGCGTGGTGCGGTGTTGTTGAAACAAACCGTGAGTAACACGGAAAACATCACTACAGACATTAATGCTTCAGCGCATCTTGTAGAGGATTTGAATCACCAGTCTGAAGAAATCGACAAAATCGTCAGCACCATTGGTGCCATTGCTGATCAGACGAACTTGCTGGCACTGAATGCAGCCATTGAAGCAGCCCGAGCTGGAGAGCATGGTCGAGGCTTTGCGGTGGTTGCTGATGAAGTACGTACCTTGGCGGCGAGAACCAGCAAATCCACGGAAGAGATCAGCTTGATGGTCAATAAAAACACCCAGCTGGTGGCCAACACCAAAGCCAGCATGTCCAAAGTCACTGAACGAGCCAGTGATAACCTAGGACGAATTCAAGAGGCCGCGGCCATTATTGATGAAATCTTAAAAGGAGCCGAACATGTGTCGGTTGTGGTGGGTGAGCTGGTGGATACCTCGGATGCGTAACAAAATTATTGCCAATGGCATTAATTTTGCTTAAATTTTAGACAAATATTTCGGCAGGTTATTCCTGCTAGGCAAAGGCGCCTGATTCCGCGACAGACTCTCTGTGGTGGTTCAGGCGCCTTTTTTTTGGTTCTACACTGGAGTGAAGGATTATGAGGTGGCTTACTTACCCCGCATTTCTGTTAATGCGTGCCCTAGGAGTATTGGGCATGCTACGCATTTTGATCGGCATTGCCGTGATCGGTGGTACCACAATACTGTTAGTCCCTGCTTGGCCAGTTCAATGGCTTTGGGCCCTGTTAACGTATTTAGCCGTGGCGAGTTTATGGCTAATGCATCAGGAGCTTGGGCAGTTACAGCGTTACTGTGAGACCGCAGCCCAGCCTGTTCAGCAGGCACCTACTAATGATACTAAGTGGCTTATGCTGCAATCGGTGAACCGAGAGTTTCAGCAATGGCTGAGCCGTGAACATCGTCAGCAACAGTTATTACAACAACGACTGGACGAGATTTCCCATTCGTCCACTGAGTTGCAGCAAAGTGCAGCACTGGTGACGCGTAACGCCCAAGGGCAAAGTGAATCAGCCAGTGTGGCCGCAGCGGCGGTTGAGGAGCTTAATGTCAGCATTGTGGAGGTTGCCGCGTTGGCAGAAGCCTCCCGTCAATCTGGTGTGGTGGCCAGCGAACAGCTCGCCGATGGCATTTTGAAACTCACCAACTTGGTGCAACAAGTTTCGGATATGGCGCAGCAATCAATCAAGACCAATAACTTGATTGTAGAGTTGAATGAGAAATCCCATACGATCAATGAAATGTCTGGGGCAATACGGAGCATTGCGGATCAAACCAACTTGCTAGCGTTGAATGCGGCCATAGAAGCTGCCCGAGCTGGAGAAAGTGGCCGTGGTTTTGCGGTGGTGGCTGACGAAGTACGTCGCTTGGCACAACACAGTTTGGAGTCCGCTGACGAGATCAGTCGCAATATTGAATCCGTGCAGCAGCATATTTCCGATGCCACGGTACAGGTTTCTGACCTTACCGAACTGGCCCATCAAAGTGCGACAAGCTCAAAGACTGTTCGCACCTTATTAAATGAGGTTCAACAACGCACTCAACAGTTGACCGAACAGGTTGACCAAGTGGCCCTCAGCACCGAACAACAAGGACTAGCCGTAGCAGAGATTGCGCAGTTGGCGGACCAAGTTCGTCAAGGCAACAATGACAATCTTAATGCTGCTGATCAGGCACGCACCATTGCCCATCATCTGGCTCATCTTACAGGACAAACCCTATGAGTATTCTCACAGAATTCTATTATCTAATGATTATTGCGGTGGCTTTTGGGCTGTTGTTTTACGGATTGCACCGAAGCCTTCGACGTCAAGATCGACTCCACGCGGAATCTAACCTTCAGCAATTGCTGCTGTTGAGAGCTTTGACCGCAGACTTACAAAAGCATCGAGGTTTAACCAGTGCCGTGTTAAATGGCGATACCAGCATGGCTCAAGATATGGAGAATATCCGCCAGCGGGTTAATCAGCATATTGCCACAGCAGAGTCTTGTAAAAGCACCCACAAAGAGACTTGGTTTGGCATTATTGATCACTGGTCCCGTATGCGTGAAGGGCGCAGTCAGGACCCAGAAAATAACTTGAAACAGCACAATCTGATTATTCGCAACTGTATCTTTTTGATGGAAGACATTGCTTGTGAGGTGGATCTTACCCAAGGCAAAGCAGAATTGGCTTATTTAACGTGCATTTGGCGGGAAGTCATTCCCGCAGCAGAGTGGGCGGGACAAGCTCGGGCACTTGGCGCTAGCATTGCTGCCACAGGCTACAGCAGTCCAGCCCAGCGAGTGCGTTTGCAATTCCTCTATGAAAAGATCGAACAGTTATCGGGCGATGCGTTTCATACTTTGCAGGCCCATTTGGCGGCACACCCTGAAACCACAGGGTTTCAGCTGCAGAAACAGGAAGCAGTGATGGCGGAGTTTCTCACTTGCATTAAATCAGAACTACTGAGTACTGCGTCCCCGGGAATCGATGCCAAAAGCTACTTTAAACGGGCAACAGAATCCATTGATGCATTGTTTGCCTTAGTGGATATCGCCTTACATCAAGTGCAATCCCAAAAGCTAAAGTATTAAAACTCACCTGAATGGATAGGCCGAGCCCCACTCGGCCTATCTATTAGAAACGCCAGTAAGGTTAAACAACCATGAGGTGGATCAAAGGCTTCCAATTCGATGAATTCAACCCTGTGCTAAACTACTTCATGCACCACAAATACATGGCACATTTTCGTTCCCGAGATGCGTTTCTGAGTCACGGGCCCATAACTTAGAGTCAGATGAGACATATCGCTAAAGGGCTCAAGGGAAAACCTTGGGGCTTAAGGAGCTTACATGGCAAATCAAAAACTCTCAGAACAAGAACTTCAAGCCGCCTTTAACAAGCTGA
This sequence comes from Marinomonas vaga, assembly GCF_055388305.1. NCBI lineage: Bacteria > Pseudomonadati > Pseudomonadota > Gammaproteobacteria > Oceanospirillales > Oceanospirillaceae > Marinomonas > Marinomonas vaga. Next base: position 783,128 of record NZ_AP043903.1, on the reverse strand, counting down.
ACGCAGAGACCGAGCATAAGTGGGTAATCGAAGCGGGCAAACTGAGCAAAACCTTTACCTTCAAAGACTTTCGTCAGGCGTTTGGTTTTATGACTCAATGTGCCCTCTATGCGGAGAAAAAAGACCATCACCCAGAGTGGTTCAATGTCTATAACAAGGTCAGTGTTCAGCTGATGACACACGATGTTTCTGGCTTATCTCTAAAAGACTTTGATCTTGCAAAACATATGGATGCGGTCGCTGCGAACTGTCAATAAAGCACCCAGTGCGATAGATTGTTAAGTATTGAACATCAAAAGGAGCCCCCATGAATCTGTATCTATACGATCACTGTCCATTCTGTGTGCGAGCTGAAATGGTCGCCAATTACAAACAAGTGAACCAGCAGAACATCTACCTTGCTAACGATGACGAAGAAAGCTGCTATAAGCTGATTGGTGCGAAAGTGCTGCCGATATTAGAGCATCAAGGTGATGCCATGGGCGAGAGCTTGGACATTGCCAAGCGCCTTGATGAGCTAGGCAATCCAGAAAAGATCATTGAAGAGGGCGGTCACGCGAAAGACGTGCTAGAGGTGCTTAATCAGGTGAACTTCTCGATTAATTGCCTGCTATTCCCCCGTAATATCCGCATTGGCTTACCTGAATTCAAAACTCAATCGGCTCAAGATTACTTTGAAGGTAAAAAAGAGAAGATCATTGATATGTCCTTTGCCACCGCCATGGACCAGACCCAGGAACACATAGATAAGGTTGAAAATGCCCTAGGGAAACTGCCGTCCTTGTCTCTCCCTTCAGACCGAGAAAACACCCTGAGCTGGGATGATGTGCTGGTTTACCCCGTGCTACGTAACCTGACCATGGTGGCAAATTTAACCTTCCCTGATTCGGTACAAGCCTACATTGATGAAGTGTCCAAGCTGACTCAAACTCATACCTATTTTGATAAAGCCATCTAATTCCGCCTTAATGACCCTACAGCACAGGCGGCATGCCCATTGTCGTCTGTGAACACTGGATAGGGAATTCCACGAAATTTGCTCCACTGGGGTGGATTAATGCTTAACAGCCCCAATTGTTTGGTTTAAATGGCTGTGTCAGTCCTTTCCATAGCTCCTAAAACACCAGACAAAAGAGTCACTATGAACGAACAATCGAAAGCCATCCCAACCAATATCATTACTGGATTCTTGGGTGTTGGCAAAACCACCACCATTAATGCGCTGCTCGCGAATAAGCCAGAAGGAGAAGTCTGGGCTGTGCTCGTTAATGAATTCGGCCAAGTGGGAATTGACCAAGAAATGATGCCCACCCAAGACGGACTCCATATTAAAGAGCTAGCCGGTGGCTGTATTTGTTGTTCATTGGGGGCGTCTTTGGGACAAACTCTGCGGGCGCTGATTGAACAGGCGAAGCCTGATCGCTTGATCATAGAACCAACGGGTATAGGTCACCCAGAAGGCATTATCGACACTCTCATGGGGCCAAACTTTAAAACGGTGCTCGACCTGCGGGCAACGGTCTGCTTGCTCGATCCACGTTGGTTGGAAGAGGAAGGTGTGATTAATAATGAGATCTTTCATGACCAGCTTAACCTGTCGGATGTGGTCTTGATCAACAAGTGCGATCTTGCAACACCAGAACAGATCGAAGTGGCGGAATCTGGTTTGAACGACATGTTCCCACCGAAGCAATTTATCGGGCGAATAACACAGGGTAATATCGATCCAGCATTGCTTGATCTGGTGCGTAATGGTCAGCTAAAAGCGCAATTTCCAGACGCCCATGCTCATCATGATCATGAACATTCGCACCATGACCACGACCACGACCACAACCACAACCACAACCACAACCACAACCATGACCATCATGATCATTCCCATCACGATCACTCGCACCATGAAGCTCAGCCTGAACCTGGGCAACCGATCCGAAAAACTGGCCATGGTAGCGGCTTGTACAGCTGTGGTTGGATCTTTCACCGGGATGACTGCTTTGACTACTGGGAATTAGAGAAAATTCTAACGGGGCTCAAAGGTGTTAATCGCGTAAAAGGCGTGATTCGTATTGGCACGGCTTGGGTGTTCTTTAATCGTGTTAACGATGAGCATGACTTTGATAAAGTCGCCTACCGACGTGACACACGTATCGAAATCATCAGTCCAACGGACCTTGATTGGCAGCAGATAGAGCAAGAAATGTTGGCCTGCTTGCAGCATTAATGGATGGCGTACAGCCCCTCGCGACAACCTAGTGGAGACGAATTCTGATGGCAAATACAACCGCCACCCTAACCATATTAAGCCAGCGTGACGGCATTGATTTAAGTGACTTCCAGCGTGATGCCAAAGACTTTGGATTACCCGCTGATGTGCCTTTACATGTGGAACAAGTCACCCTAGTGGGCGGTAAGCAACAAGGCTCCCGCCTCATTGCTCTGACCGTGGGGGACATCACTGTGCGAGTGATCCCCACCCGTGGGATGGGGATTTTAGACGCCGTTCGCGGGGATGTTCGATTCGGTTGGGATTCCCCAGTAAAAGAAGTCGTGCACCCTGGCTTTATCAACCAAGAAGCCTCCGGTGGCTGTGGTTGGCTGGATGGCTTTAACGAAATGATGGTGCGTTGCGGTTACCAGTGGGCAGGGCATCCGGGGGAAGACCGTGGTGAATTCTTGACCCTCCATGGTCGTATTCAAAATACCCCAGCAGATGACATTGTATTGGAAGTAGATCAGCAGCCCCCTTATAGGGTGCGATTGCGGGGTCGCGTGGATGAGAAACGCTTTAAATTCACCAATTTTGAATTAGATACCTGTCTAACCCTGACTCCTTCATCGCCTTACATTGAAGTGCAGGACACCCTTACCAACCTGTCTAGCTATGACAACACCTATCAGGGGATATACCACAACAACTTCGGTGCTCCCATTCTTGGGAAAGGGGCGCGTCTACACGTCACAGGTAAAAAAGTTGCGCCGTTCAATGACTACGCTGCAACAGGCTTAGATACTTGGGCGCAGATGTCTGAGCCCACAGCGCAATTTGATGAAATGGTGTTCAACATAGAAAGCTTAGGGGATGAGCACGACATGGCCTATGCCCTGTTAGAAAGTCCTAGCCAAGGTCAAGGCATAGAAGTCGCCTATAAGATGGACACTCTGCCTGTACTGACCATTTGGAAGAACCTAGATACCCCAGAGCAGGGTTATGTGGTCGGCATCGAGCCGGGCACATCCTACGCCTATAATCGCCGACACCAGTGGGATTTGAATTTGGTGCCAACGATCAAGGGAAAAGAAAGTAAACATTTCTATGTGCGCTTTGGTTTGCTGACCAATGCAACAGAAGTGCATGCCTCGAAAGACCAGATCGCAAAGGTTCAAGGCGAAACCCCTTGCGTTGTGGAGACTACCCCCACGGTGCGTTTGGACTAAGCACCAGCCTTCATCTGTATAAATTTAAGCTTCGTCTTACAAAGCCACGTCACAGACGGCCCAATCGCTGCCGTCTGTCCAGACGTTGCCTTCCTGCTCTGTCAGCTCGGGGTGATTGGCAGTGTCGCTAAAAAACGCCCCATTCGTGGCTGACATAGCGCGGCCTTGCACGGCCACCTGAATGCGGTCTGGCTCAACCTGTTTTACGACCCCGACACTGTTTTGCCAAGTACACACAGTCGTGCCGACAGACTTATCCAAAGCAAGGCGCTGCTCAAACGTCGCCTCACGTTGTTGAATCTCTTGCTCTGTGGCGGCTTGCTCTTGCTTGGCTTCCTGCTCATCGGCCTTAATCTGTGCTAGCACGCCTTCGTCTGACGAACTAGCGTCTTTCAACGGCGCAGCTTGCACCTCACTAGACTTGGCTGGTTCTGCTTGGGTGCCACCATTCAGTGGTTGGCTCGGATTTGCATTACAGGCCACCAGTAGCAGAGGCAAAATCAACAGACTTAAGATACGTACAAGCATGGGGGCTTCCTTTTATGTGTTTCATATCCTTAAAGCCTAGCACCACCCCCCATCAGCACTCTTTAAATAGTGCGCAGATAAGATCCAATAAAGGGGGAGGTTGGGGAACAAAGGTAAGTTGAGAAGGGCTAAATGATGATTTCCCCATCAACCAATGCTTTGAAACGTTTTATTAGATGCCATTTATTGGCCTGTAATTGTGAAACCGAAGCAAACTGTTAAAGTGCTCTTTTTAATCATAGGAATCAGGTATTAGACATGATCCACCTGCAAGACTACTTCGCCCGTATCCAATATCAAGGGCCAGAAACACCAGAGCTTTCGACTCTAAAAGCCATTCACGCTCTGCATCCAAAGCACATTCCCTTTGAAAATATTGACGTCTTACTTGATCGTGGTATCCGTCTGGATTTAGACAGCATCCAACAAAAACTCATCGGCGATCGTCGCGGTGGATACTGTTTTGAGCACAATGCGCTATTTATGCAAGCCCTTAAACAACTGGGGTTTGAAGTGGAATCCCTAATGGCGCGCAACGTTTGGCGACAACCCGAAAATGCACCATTTGGCCCAAGAACCCATCAGGTGCTCAGAGTTCGTATCGAAGGGGAATGGTGGCTAGCCGATGTGGGCTTTGGTGGTCTCGTGCTGACTGATCCCTTGCGATTGGGGACCAGTGAGGCGCAACAGGGACAACACGAAGCGTTTCGTATTCTCCCACAAGACCACGGCTGGATGTTGCAGGTGAGCGTACAGGATCAATGGGAAGACCTTTACGATATTGCCAGCCAACCACTTGAGCCGATCGATATGGAAGTGGCTAACTGGTTTACCTCGGCCAGCCCCAACTCTAAATTTCGCCATAACCTAATGATGGCACGGGCAATACCGGACACTCGCTATGCACTATTGAACAATCGCCTAACCGTCCGCCCTCGCAACGGCGCAGTGGAGCAGCGAGAGCTAAACGCAGAGCAGTTAGCCGATGCGTTAGAGGAATGTTTTGCGCTGAAGGTCGAAAGTGAGTGGATGCCACTGCTAGAAAAGATTGTTGAAAAAGCTAAGTCGTAAACGCGTTAATCAAGGGGGCGCACTGGTCTGCAGCCCCCTTTGAGCTTAACTGATTTGAATGGAACCGTAAGAAAGAAGAGTGCCGTCATCATTTAAGCGAGTGGTTAACATAAATGCCTCAAAACCACTTCTTGGGAAGACGGTATCTCGGCCACTAGAGAGCGGTGTGCCCTGTTCGCCACGGGCCATGTAATTTGGGTGTTGTGTGCAAATCTCTTTTGCTAGACCGTCTTGGAAGCAAAACTGAGACGTTACGCTCGCATTACCATTTGAATCCGTCACACTGAAGTGAATGTGGATGGTGCGGCCTTGATACCAGCCTGGGAAACACGTCTTAAAATTGACTCGGCCATCTGAGTCAGTCATCAGCTGTCCACGGAACCATGTGGAGGATAACGCGGACTCTTTGTCCCCTGAACAGAAACCTTCATTAAAGCGACGAGAATATTCGCTGTTGCTGGTGTCAGCAGAGTAAATGCCTTCTGAATCACAGTGCCAGACTTCGATCTTATGATTGGCCAAAGGCTGACAATTCTCATCGATTAATTGCAGGCAGAGCTGCATCGGCAACCCTTCACGACCCTCGGAGATGTCTTCCCCCGTACTGTCCTGAAAATAACAAGGGCCTTCCGTCGTTCGTTCCGTCAGTGCGATACTACAAGTGCGACCCGTTTCAAAAATGGACGTGGGAGGATAAGCGCTTGTAATCAAATCGGTACCACCCACAGCCCAAGGACCAGAGTAAGTTCCTTGAGACACAGTGGACGCTGCCACAGCACCATCTTTCATAACACCGGTGCGATCGCACCCAGCTAAAGCGAACGCCGACATAAAGGGCAAAGCCCCTAGGGATTTAACCACCGTGCGGCGGGTATAGCTGTCACTGACAGCCGAATGAAGAGATTTTAATTTAGTCATGAGGGGAAAAAGCTCCATTTGCTTGAACAACCTATTTTAGCAGCTAGGCCAGCACTGTCAGGCATGTGTTATGTAAACAAATAGCATCAAAGGGGTCAGATCTCTTTCATATCAAGACTTGGTGATAGTCTCAATTGAGCTAGATGTATAAGGGATCTGACCCCGAAGCTAAGTCAGCGATCTGCCTGTTTGCCAAGCATTTCGAATAGTATTGATCTCTTGTGTGTTTTGCTGCTGCTCAAACATAGACAAATAGTTACTGCTTAGTGTGACAGTATCTGAACCAGGTGCATTAAAAACAGGATGAGGCGTAATAAAAGACAGTGGCTTTAAGCCGCTATTATGTTGAAAGCTAGACCAACGATAGTGGGCGGCTTGCTCCACCATATTAGCCCTTACAGGATTTAATTCGATATAACGCATTACTGCCAGAAAATAGTGTTCTGATTGCACTAGGTTGCTTTTATAGCGACCTTCCCAGATAGAACCGCTGCGGCCATATTTATGGTTTATGAAAGGAACGTAGCGGCGTCCTATGTGCTGCATAAACTTGCCTACATTTTCAGGATTCTTAGCCGTTAGCAGGATATGAATGTGATTAGTCATCAAGACAAATGCATGGATGGCAATGTCATAAACCACAGCGGCTTCCTTCATCCAACTTGCATAGGCTTTGTAATCCTCATTCTCGAAGAAAACAGCTTTATGTGAAGCACCACGCTGAACGATATGGACGGGTACATTTGGTAGTAATGCACGAGGTCTTCTTGGCATCTTTTCCTCCGTGAATAGAAACCAAAGTGTTTTAGGAAAAGGGGTCAGATCCCTTTCACGCAAAGGCTAAGTTTTAGTCTCAACCAAATTGGTGTATAAGGGATCTGACCCCTGATAGTAAGTTCGTTAATAATAGACGAGGCTTAATGCGCCTCGTCCCAGTTATTTCCAACCCCTGTTTCCACAAGCAATAGTACGTCGATCTCGCTGCTGATTTGCATGATTTCTACGATTTTGGCTTGTGCAGAATAGAAAGGGGTCAGATCCCTTTCACGTAAAGGCTAAGTGTTAGTCTCAATCAAATTCAGTGTATAAGGGATCTGACCACTGAGAGTAAGTTCGTTGATAATAGACGAGGCTTAATGCGCCTCGTCCCAGTTGTTCCCAACCCCTGCTTCCACAAGCAATGGTACGTCGATCTCGCTGCTGGTCTGCATGATTTCTACGATTTTAGCTTGCGCGGCATCAAGGTCTTTCTCAGCAACTTCGAAGATCAATTCATCGTGTACTTGCATGATCATGCGTACGTCTAGGTCGGTGTCGGCGAGCCAGTTGTGCATGTTGATCATGGCGCGTTTGATGATGTCGGCGGCGGAGCCTTGCATTGGGGCGTTGATGGCGGTGCGTTCGGCCGCTTGGCGCATCATGGCGTTACGGGCTTTGATCTCAGGTAGGTACAGGCGGCGACCGAAGATGGTTTCCACGTAGCCTTTTTCTTTGGCGCTTTCACGGGTGTTGTCCATGTAGGAGCGCACACCTGGGTAGCGTTCAAAGTAACGTTGTACGTATTTTTGCGCTTCTGGGCGGCCAATGCCGAGCTGTTTCGCGAGACCAAAGGCTGACATGCCGTAGATCAAGCCGAAGTTGATGGCTTTGGCGCGGCGACGTTGCTCTGTTGTCACTTCGTCTGCGGTAGTGTCGAAGACTTCTGCTGCGGTGGCTTTATGCACGTCTAGGTCATTGGCAAAGGCATCCAGTAGCCCCTTGTCTTGGGACAAGTGTGCCATGATGCGCAGTTCGATTTGCGAGTAATCCGCGGCGATGAGCTTGTAGCCTTGTGGTGCAACAAAGGCTTGGCGAATACGACGGCCTTCGGTGGTACGAATCGGGATGTTCTGCAAGTTTGGATCTGTGGACGACAAACGACCTGTGGCGGTCACCGCTTGGTGGTATGAGGTGTGAATGCGCCCAGTCTTTTGCAGCATCTCTGGTAGCTTGTCCGTGTAGGTGGACTTTAGCTTCGACAGACTGCGGTGCTCCATGATCAAGCGTGGCAGCTCGTATTGTTCCGCCAGCTCTTGCAGGATTGGCTCTGCGGTCGAAGGCTGGCCTTTTGGTGTCTTCTTGATAACAGGCAAACCTTGCTTTTCAAACAGGATTTCTTGGAGCTGTTTGGGAGAGCTTAGGTTAAAGGCTTGGCCCGCTTCTTCGTGGGCTTTGATCTCGATTTCTTGCAGCTTGCTGGCAATCTCGGCGCTTTGAGCATGGAGTAGGTCAGGGTCGATCAGGGCACCGGTTTGTTCCATTTTTGCCAAGACTGGCACTAGGGGCAGTTCGATGTCTTTTAGGACTTTGACCAGGTCCCCTTCTTTTTCCAGTTTAGGCATGATGGCTTGGTGCAGGCGCAAGGTAATGTCTACGTCTTCTGCCGCGTAAAACGCTGCTTGCTCAAGTTCAATCTGGTTAAAGGTTTTTTGCTTCGCGCCTTTGCCTGCGATCTCTTCAAAGCTCACTGTGGTGTGGCCGAGGAATTTAGACGCTAGGCTGTCCATGTCGTGACGGGTGGCGGTGGAGTTGAACACGTAAGACTCCAGCATGGTGTCGAATTCGATACCGCGCAGGGTGATGCCGTAGTTGTTCAGTACGTTGGCGTCGTATTTTAGGTGTTGGCCGACTTTCTTTTGGTTGTCGTCTTCAAGCCAAGGCTTCAATTGCTCTAATACCCAATCACGGTCAAGTTGCTCTGGGGCGCCTTCGTAGTCGTGCGCTACTGGGATGTAAGCCGCTTTGCCCACTTCTACTGAAAGTCCCACGCCTACTAGCTCTGCGGCCATGTAGTTGAGGGAAGTGGTTTCCGTGTCGAATGCCACCAGCTCGGCTTCTTGGATCTTTTTCAGCCAAGCGTTGAAGCTGTCTTTATCTAGGACGGTGTCATAGTCCACTTCGATGTTGGCGGCCGGTGCAGGCTCATCTTCATTGTCTACAGTATCATCGGCGGTGCCGTGAACAGGGGCTTTGTCGATGTCGCGTAGCCAGGTTTTGAATTCCAGCTTTTGGAACCATTCACGTAGGGCTTCTTTGTTGATTTCTTCGTTTTTCAACGCATGGGGATCAAAAGGCAGCTCCACATCGCACTTGATGGTGGCAAGGGTGTAGCTCAGCTCTGCCATCTCACGGTGTTCTTCCATCTTTTTCGCCATGGTTTTGGAACCACGGAAGCCCAATGGGGCGATGTCGTCCAGACGCTCGTAAATCTCTTTGATGGAGCCAATGCCTTGCAGCATTGCCAGAGCGGTTTTTTCGCCAACGCCCGGTACACCGGGGATGTTGTCGACCTTGTCGCCCATAAGAGCTAGGTAGTCGATGATCAGCTCAGGGGGGATACCGAATTTGTCGTGTACCCCTTGGATGTCCATCACTGTGTCCGTCATGGTGTTCACTAAGGTGACCTTGTCCGTCACCAGCTGTGCCATGTCTTTATCACCAGTGGAGACGACGACTTCACGGCCTTCACCGCCGATTTGTTTGGCGATGGTGCCGATCACGTCATCGGCTTCCACGCCTTCGATGATGACAAGAGGTAGGCCCATGGCTTCGATCATGCGGTGAATCGGCTCGATCTGAACCCGCAAATCGTCTGGCATAGGCGGACGTTGTGCTTTGTATTCGCTGTAAAGGTCGTCTCGGAAGGTTTTGCCCTTGGCATCAAAGATCACCACGATCGGAGAATTCGGGTAGCGGCCAATCAGGCTACGGATCATGCTGATCACACCGCGGGCCGCGTTAGTGGGCTGGCCGTCGCTAGTGGTTAACGGTGGAATCGCGTGAAAGGCACGGTACAAATACGAAGAACCGTCTACCAGAACCATGGGGGATGTGTTGGTCAGTGAGTCTTGAGCCGACATAGTTTTCCTCTTGGCCGTCCGGTGTCGTGGACGGCTCTGTTCAAAGTCTTCCGCTGTTTGCGGTGAATACGAATGCTAAATTGTCAGTTAGACTAACATAATCGCTGCTTTTTGGCGGTCTTGAATTGACCTTTTTGCTCTGATTGTGGAGCATAAGCGGCTTAATGCGATTACGCTCGATTTTAACAAGTTTAGGTGCATCACTTGGCGGTTTATACAACTCTTACGGACTCTGACATGCGCGGCCTTGTGGCCGATTATTACTTGGGTGAATTGGTGTCTTTTCAGGGCATTTCTGGGGGCGTGGAAAATACCAACTATTTTCTGACCACCACCACTGGAAAATACGTGCTTACCCTGTTTGAAGAGTTTGAGTTTGATGAAGTACCGTACTTCTTAGATGTGGTGGCTCACCTTAAGCATAAAGGCTTTAACGTCCCAGCGGCGCTGATCGACAACCATGGTGAGCGCCTGCGTACAGTAAAAGGTCGTCCTGCAATTATCGTGGATTGCTTTGCCGGCGGTTTGATCGATGGCACCTCGGTGGAAAGCTGTCGTTTGATGGGCAAGGTCTTAGCGCAATTACATACGGCGGGCATGGATTTTCCCGAGCACCGTGAAAGTCATCGCGGTATCGAATGGTGGCGCAACACCTCTAAAGCCATCGCCCCTGAGCTAGAGCCGGAACAAGCCCATTTGCTGTTAGCACAGGTGGCTGAGTTCGATACCTTTATTGCGGATTACGATGATCAGTTGCCAAAGGGCACGATTCACGGTGATTTGTTTTACAACAATACTCTGTTTGAAGGGGACCAGTTGTCCGCCATCATCGACTTCTACAATGCCTGCTATGCATGGTTGATGTATGACCTAGCCATTGTGATTAATGACTGGTGTACGGATTTTGAAACGGGCGAATTGGATATGGATAAGTACCACGCCATGATCAATGCCTATGTCCATGAGCGTGAGCCCAGTGCCGCAGAAATCATGGCATGGCCGCATATGTTGCGCATTGCAGCGTTGCGTTTTTGGTTGTCCCGTTTGGAAGCATGGCACGGTGCGAAGGATGACCCTGAGCGTTTGGCGCAGCAACATGATCCCATGGAATTCCAGCGTATTTTAGAAGCCCGTGTGCGTTTTGCCCCGAGTTTGATGGAGAATTAATCCCATGATAAGACGCCTAATCATGAGCTTGTTGGCCTTGGGAGCGGTTTGGCAATCCACCGCTGTCATGGCGCACCCTCATATTTGGGTGGATTCTTATTATCGGGTGGTGGTGAATCAGCCCACCTTGCAAACCCTCGAAGCCAACTGGGAGTTCGACCTGTTCTCCAGTTTAGACATGTTGATGGCGTTTGATACCAATGCGGATGGGGTGTTTCAAGGTCAAGAAAAGGCGGAAGCTGCGGTGGCCATGACCAACCTTGCCCAATACGGTTATTTCCTGCGTATCCAAGTGGATGGGGAAGAAATCGCGCCAGCACAGGTGTCCATTGTAGATCTGGCTATTTCGGATCAAAAACTACAGGTGAAACTGGGTATTGAGCTGGCTGAGCCGGTGAACATTCAGCAGCAGACCCTGCGCATTGGCTTTGGTGACAAAGAAAATTACTTTGCCATGGTGATCCCAGATGCTGGCTTAATTCAGCTAACGGGTGTGCTGGCAGAAACCTGCACGCCAACACTGGTCGACGCAGAAGAAATTTATATGGAAGGTTGGATCGACCTTCATTGTGATCGTGGCTAGTAGCCGTTCCCATTAAGGAGTCAGCAGCGTGTTAGAGCATTTTCAGTGGTTACCCTTTTTGTTGGCGATTTCTGTGCTGACTATGAGTCCCGGTGTGGATACCTTGTTGGTGCTGCGTAACTCTGCGGTAGCGGGTTGGCGTGTTGGCTTTGTGTGTAGTTTGGGGATTTGTCTGGGCTTGTTTGCCCATGCGACGATTTCAGCTCTGGGCTTGTCGGTGATCCTGCTAGGCTCGGCGACTCTGTTTACCGCTTTTAAGATGGCGGGGGCTTTGTATCTGGCTTATTTAGGGATTCAAGCATTGCGTAGCGCTTGGCGACCAAAAGGTCTGACATTGCATGTACCAGAAGGTCGTAAGGTAACCGCTGGTAGCGCGTTTCGTCAGGGCATCCTATCAAATGTACTGAATCCAAAAACCATCGTGTTTTACATGGCGTTTTTGCCACAGTTTATCGACCCAGCCCATTCGGCTGTGGCGCAATCTCTGTTTATGGCCGCACTGCACTTTATCATAGCGATGGTGTGGCAAACGTTTCTTGCCGTGATGGTTCATCGCGCGCGAGTTTGGCTGGCGCGACCAAAAGTGGCGCAAGTCTTGGACGGCATCACTGGCGTATTGCTGGTGGGCTTTGGCGTTAAATTAGCACTGACACAACGCTGATCGTGTTATGAGGTGCTTGTTGAGTATTCACCTTCATGAGTTTATTGATCTCTACTTGGATTAAGTTCTTTTTCCTTTTCGCACCGTTTTTCGTGTTGTCGATGTTTTTGGCGTTGACCCGTGGCGAAGCGCCACAGGCACGCAAGAGCGTTGCCAACAAAGCGATTATTGCGGCGTTAGCTATTTCCCTAGTGTTGATGTTTTTTGGCAGTGCCTTGTTTGAAGTGTTGGGCATTACCTTGGATTCGTTCCGCATTGGCTCTGGGATTTTGTTGTTTATGTCTGCCATTAGTTTGGTGCGGGACGGGACTCGAAATCATGCGACAGGCATGCCCAACGAGGAACGGGACGATGTCTCTGTGGTGCCCTTGGCGGTACCCACCATCATAGGCCCTGCCACCATAGGTACGATTCTGGTCTATGGTGCTGAGTTTCAGGGCTGGGATCTGGTCATCGGCGTGCTGGGGTTAGTGGGAGCTTTGCTCACCTTGGGCGTGATTTTGTACTCGGGTTCTTTGATCGAAAAATTGTTAGGCCGTACTGGCTTAAACATCTTATCTAAGATTACTGGCTTGATCTTGGCGGCCATGGCGGCACAGATTTTTATGGGTGGCGTGATGGGGTTTTTGCACCCAGTTGCTCCTTAAAGCAATTGCCACGGCTTCTCGTTTTCAAGGGAAGCCGGAATTCACTTCTCTTTACGCCTTTTGAGGGTCAAAGTCCTTCAAGGGGCGTGTCACTTGTTATAACATAACAGCCTAAAATTTATTCAATGGGAGTAGTCGTCCTAATGGGTCGATGGATACTAGTAGCTTTGTTGCTGTTATCGGGTAGTGCTTGGGCGTCTGGCCAAGTGGAAGTGTTCGAAATCAGTCGCTGGATGATGGAGCAACAACGGGATTTTCACCGGGAGTTGGCGCGCTTAGTACAGACGTTGGCCCGTGAAGAAGATCCGTTTTTGATCGGCAGTTTGTTGGTGGCCAGTTTCTTGTATGGGATTTTCCACGCAGCGGGACCGGGCCATGGCAAGGCGGTAATTGCATCCTACATGCTGGCGACCAAAGCCCCTTCGATGAAAGGTATTAAGTTATCTTTTGTTTCGGCCATGATCCAAGGTTTGGTGGCGATTGCTTTGGTGTTTATGTTGTCCCAAGTCTTTACCTTGGCGGGTATTATTACTGAGACGACTCGAGTGCTGGAAATCGCTTCTTATGTGGCCATTGGTCTGATTGGGGTGTGGATGTTGTGGCGTTTGGCCTGGGGCAAGTCAAGCTGTGGCCACGATCACAGCCACGATCACAGCTGCTGTGACCATGATCATGCCCATGAGCATCATCAAGACCAGCAAGTCGCGAAGCGCAGTACTTGGGCCATGGTGTCTGCCATTGGCATTCGACCTTGTTCTGGGGCGGTCTTGGTGCTTTTGTTCGCCACCAGTACCGGCATTATGTTTTGGGGGATGTTAGCGGTAGTCGCTATGTCCCTAGGGACGGCGATCACCGTTTCTATTTTAGCGATTGTCAGTGTGGCATTGCGCGATGCCAGCGTAGGACTGACACCAAGCGTTTGGCGCACACGTATGACCCGTTTACTGGGCATGGTGGCGGCTCTGGCGTTAATTTTTATTAGTGTTGCTATGATTTACAGCGACCTACAAGTAGCAGGACGGGCATTCTAATGACCGAAGACAATCATTCTCACGACCATAGCCACAATCACAATGTGTGCATTGAGCAAGCCTTGGAAACCGCCGAGACGGTTTGTACCCAACAAGGTCAGCGCTTAACTAAGGTGCGCCGTCGAGCCTTGGAGCTGATTTGGCAAAGCCATCGCCCGCTCGGGGCTTATCAATTATTGGCAAAACTTGCGGAAGAAGGTTTTAACTCTGCGCCGCCAACCGTCTACCGAGCGTTAGACTTTTTGTTGGCGGCGGGGCTGATTCACAAGGTGGAGTCTATGAATGCTTACCTTGGTTGTGCCCATGCGGACAAGCCCCACAAAGGCTATTTCCTGATCTGTGATGAGTGCCACAATGTGGCGGAATTCGATTATCAGGACATCCACAGTGCGTTGATCAATAAAGCCAAAGAGCAGGGCTTTCAACTGCGTGCCGAAACCATTGAGCTGACGGGACTGTGTGCAAACTGCCAGCAGGAGAGCGCCCAATGAGTACCTGCTTGGCCGAGCTAAAAGACATCGGCATTCGCTTTGGTGACCGTCAGCTGTTGAGCAATATTAATATGCCTCTGCATCGTGGTGAGATTGTTACCCTGATCGGCCCAAATGGCAGTGGCAAAAGTACCCTGATTCGTACCTTGCTGGGATTACAAACCCCCACCAGTGGCGAAGTGGTGCGACACAGTGAGCTGCGCATCGGCTACATGCCCCAGAAGCTGCATATTGATCCCACTTTGCCCCTGACGGTGAAGCACTTTTTGGGCTTGGTGCGCGGCGTGGATAAGCGTGAGATCCGCCCAACCCTTGAGAAAATCGGGATTCCTCATTTAGAAAACTCCCAAGTACAGGTCTTGTCTGGTGGTGAGACGCAACGCTTGTTGCTGGCTCGCGCCTTGTTAAATCGTCCCAATTTATTGGTGTTGGATGAGCCGGTCCAAGGGGTGGATGTGAATGGTCAGGTGGAGCTGTATAACCTCATTGCCAGTATTCGTGATGAGCTGAATTGCGGCGTTTTGATGATTTCCCATGATTTGCATTTGGTGATGGCGCAAACAGACACTGTGGTATGCATTAATCAGCATGTGTGTTGTTCTGGCTCGCCGCAACATGTGAAAGGCCACCCAGCCTATCAGGCACTGTTTGGTGTGCCCGGGGCGGCAGAATCCATTGCCATTTATGCCCACAGCCATGACCACGTTCATGATGACAGTGGTGAAGTGGTCGAAGAAGGCCATGTGCACAGTGCTAGCTGTCAGCATCACCATTAATCCCAAGTAGAGTAGAAAGAAATGTTAGAACTGTTGATACGGGCTTTGTTAGGCGGTCTTGGGGTCGCAGCAGTGGCCGGTCCTTTGGGAGCGTTTGTGGTGTGGCGCCGCATGGCGTATTTCGGTGACACCTTGGCCCATTCGGCGTTATTAGGGGTTGCTCTTGGCTTCTTGTTAAACATCAATTTGAATTTAGCCATTGTGGTGCTCTGTGTTGGCTTGGCGCTGGTGCTGGTGACGCTACAAAAGAAACACATCATTGCTACGGACACCTTACTGGGGATTTTGGCCCACTCGTCTTTGTCGTTAGGCTTAGTGGCGGTGAGCTTTTTGGACCATGTACGCATTGATTTGATGGCCTATTTGTTTGGTGATTTATTGGCCATCGGGCAAACGGATTTGTATTGGATCTTTGGTGGTGGGGCGCTGGTAATGGCCTTGTTAGTGATTTTTTGGAAGCCCCTTTTAGCGGTGACGGTCAATGAAGAGCTGGCGAAGGTAGAAGGCTACCCAGTAGAAACCATTCGCCTGTTGCTGATGCTATTGGTGGCTTTGGTAATTGCTGTGGCGATGAAGATCGTCGGTGTGCTCTTGATTACCTCGTTAATGATTATTCCTGCTGCGACGGCTCGCCGCTTGTCTAACACGCCCGTGCAGATGGCGACCATGGCGGGGGTATTAGGCTGCTTGTCCGTGTGTGGCGGCTTGTGGGCTTCTTACCATTGGGATACGCCAACGGGCCCAAGTGTGGTGGTGTGTGCGGCTTTCCTATTCTTAGTGGCGTATACCTTGCCGTTCATGAAGGCGCGCAGTTAATGCTGGATCCTTCCTAGGTGAAGACGATTTTAAAAGGGCCTGCTCTAAAAAGCAGGCCCTTTTTGTTAGTGGTGACGCCAACCTTCCAAAGACAGTTTGCCCGGCCCCCGTTGCATGATGAAGAGCGCTATAGCGGCCCAAGAAGCATGGAGTACGTAGGCTTCTGGGTAGACAAATGTTTGAATCACCAAGGTCATCAGCATTAGGCCAAAGGCGCTTAGACGTGTCCCTACACCTAACAGCAACATGATCGGTAAAAGATGCTCCGCTGTGGTGGCGAGATAGGTTGCCCAAGTGGCCGGAATCAGCGGTAGGGCGTACTCGTATTCAAATAAAAAGAAGCTGGTGTCTTTGATGCTCGGCCAGCCAAATTCGAAGGTTCCGGTCAAAGGGTTTAGGGCGAATCCTTCTATCTTGGTTTGCCCTGAGAGCCAAAAGACCGCCGCCAAAGCAAAGCGCGCTAGTAATAACACCAAGGATTCAGGAATGTGGCGAAAAACTTGTTCCGGTAGTTTGTTTATAAGGCTCAGCATAAAGGCTCCTTGGATTCTTTAATGGCCGTGAACATCTGCCATGTCATCAGCTTTGCTAGGGTTTGGCCGAGATCAAAATCTTCCTGTGAGGGCAAAGCTCGGCTCAAGCTGGGGTGAGTCTGTAGGGCTTCCACAAAGGCAAATTCGGCTTCAGTGAGTACATAGACCTGACCGTATAGGCCACGCTTGGTGAACAATAAGCACTCAGCTTGGTGAATATCGATCTGTTCTAACGTAGGGAGCACTTGATATTTATTCGTTTGGTGGGCGAGAAACAGAGAGCCCACCCTATACCCTGTGCGCAGCAGGGTGCACAGGGGGCTGAGATGTAACTCAAGTCGCTCTGGGTGTTGCACCTGACTCAAGCTTTGTTGTGCGGCTTCCAAGCTCAATGTGGCCGGCTCGGCGGCATGAGTCAGCTGAAGTAATCGGTATTCTAGGTCGCACAGCTCGGCTAAGTAGGGTAAGGACTGAGCGGGAAAGAAGTGTGTGACAAACTCGCTAAACTCATCCCCATAACAGGTTAACACTGGGGATTTAGGCGGGTGGCGTTCCACAAATTGCCGCCCCATGGCGTTAAAGAAATCCTCGCCGACCACTTGTTTGCAGACAGGGAAAATGTCTCCAAGGGCGGTCATGAGGGACACAAACACATTGTTGCGGTAGATGTTTAAACGTTGATTGCGCTCGGAGTTATCTTGTCCCTGAATGTCCTCTAGGAGCCTGTTCCGCTGTTCTGGGTTGGGGGCAAACAAGGCTTGGCTAAATTGCTTTTGCATGGGGAGCCTCCATGACTAACCGGCGAATCTGGTTGGCTTGTTCCGCTTCCTGTAATAGGACGTCTAAAGCAGGGAAGTTTCCGTCTCGTTCGATTAAAGTGGGGCAATCGCCAATCTGTTGCAGCACATACTGATACAGGTGCCAGACTTCTGCCGCGACCGGTTGGTCATGGGAGTCGATTTTTAGCTGGGTAGCGTCTGCCACATCTAGACTATGGCCTGCTAAATGGATCTGCTTTACTGCGTTTAACGGAAAGTGTGCCAAGTAGTCCAGTGGGGAACGACCATGGTTAAAGCAGGATACTTCTACATTGTTCACATCTAAGAGCAAACCACAGCCAGTGCGTTGTACCAGCTCGGCGATAAAGTCTTGTTCTGGCATCACACTGGAACAAAACTCGAAATAAGTAGACGGGTTTTCGATCAGCATTGGGCGTTTGAGCCGCTCTTGTACTTGATGAACGTGTTCGCATAGGGCCGTTAGGCGGACTTCTGAGTAAGGCACAGGGAGCAGGTCATTGTAGAAGCTCTGCCCGTGGGTCGACCAAGCCAGATGTTCAGAAAAGACCGCCGGCTCGATGCGCTCTACCAGTTGCGCCACACGCTCTAAATGATCAAGGTTGAGGGGCTCGTTCCCGCCCAAAGATAACCCCACGCCGTGAATACTCACCTCATACAGGGCACGAATTTTGTCCAGATAATAGGGCGCAGGGCCGCCAGCGCTGAGGTAGTTTTCCGCGTGGATTTCAAAGAACCCAATGTTAGGGCGCTCCGCTAAGATCTGCTCATAGTAAGCGGGTTTAAGGCTGATGCCAGTACGTTGGGAAAAGCCCGAGGGTAGTGGGCTACCCTCGGTATGCATCCCACGTTGGGTGCTTGTTATGGTCATGGGGGAACCCTTAGAAGGCTTCCAGTTTGCCGTGACCGCTTGGGGATTTCGGTGAAGGCATGTCCATGCAAGTACCTGCTGGTACCAGTTTCCATGCGTTACCTTGGTAATCCATAGTGGAAGTGCCAGCACAAGAGGTGCCTGGGCCCGCCGCACAATCGTTTTGGCCCGCTAGGGCAACACCGTAGCATTTTTCTTTACTGGCAGCCTGAGCTGGCATCGAAACCGCAGACAGAGCCACCGCAGTACCAAGTGCTAGAGCAAGAGAAGCGTTTTTAGTAGACATGATCTGGATCCTCCAAAGGAAACGTTTTTGTTAGTTACCTTCGTTTGACGGGGGAGGGGTTGGCTTCTTACAGGGGCGGTGAAAAAAACTGAATATTTTTTCACCGCCCGCCAGATTAGGGGGATTTTGAGAGGTATTTAACGGTCTTTTGGAGTCTGATCTTCACTGTCTCCAGTTTGACTCACATAGCGTTGGCTCACATCCCGTAAGATCAGCATATGTTTGCCAAACTGACGACAAGCGGGACACATGGCCGTATGAATGCCCAGATTAACCTTTTCTTTTTTCGACAATGGTCGGTCGAGTTTTTCGGACAGTAATTGTGTGGCTTCGATGCAGCGAATCATGTTGTTGTCTCCTCTTGAAACCAGTTGTTCTCAAGGCATTCACGTAAGCGCAGGCGCGCTCTGAATAACGTAGTGTTTAAGTTGCTGACGCTTATGTCTTCGTTGTCACAGATCTCATTGGTGTCCAACTCGAGGAATTCTCGCATCATAAAAAAGCGACTGTATTTTGCCGGCAGAGCATCGAGGCAGGCATCGAAGATGCGCCAGAAATGCTGACTTTCAATGCCATGGTCTGGCTCATCCCACTTTTGTGGGCGTTCGTGCTTTTGCCAATGTCCATTATCGGTAAACAACTCTTCGAGAAGGGCTTCACCATTACTGTTACGGCCTTCTTCTAGAGAGCTGGCATTGGTATAGCGCTTCTCCTTGCGCAAAATATCAATCAGCTTGTTTTTTAAAATGGCGAACACCCACGTCTTTAGAGCTGCTTGTCGGTTAAAGCGTTCAATATTTTGATAGGCGGAGAGCATGGCGTCTTGCACTGCATCTTCAGCGATGGCTTCGTTACGTACTTGTAACAGGGCAAATTTAAACATTTGCTGGCGCAGACCTTCCATAAAGACGGTGTCCTGGAAGATGTATCCGTTGCTGGGTTCGGTGGAGCGAGATAGGGCTTGTGTCATGTTAAATCTCGGCTTGTCGTAAACGTTAATTAGCAATGTAGCCAACTAGACGTCTCAAGCCGAGTATTTATTACACTTTGCGGCAGAAAAAATTTAAAAAAAGTTAAGCGCCTTAAAGTTATCGAATATTACTCGCTTGGTGACGAGGTGTTCGCTGCTTCAGCTAGGTACTCGTCTTTTAGCTTCACGTAATTTAAGCCAGCGTATTGGAAGTATTCGATTTCTTTTTCGCTTAAAGGACGTGCTTGTTTTACGGGAGAGCCCATGTACAGATAGCCGGACTCCAAGCGCTTACCCGGAGGCACTAACGAGCCTGCACCTATGATGACTTCGTCTTCGATCACGGCACCGTCTAGGATGGTGGTGCCCATTCCCACTAACACTTTATTACCAATGGTGCAGCCGTGGAGCATGGCCATGTGCCCGACGGTCACATCGTCGCCAATGTGAAGTGGGTGGCCCTCTGGCTTATAACTGCTGGCATGGGTAATGTGTAAGCAGGAATTGTCTTGAATGCTGGTGCGTTGGCCAATACGAATGCGGTGCATGTCACCACGAATGGCTACCAAAGGCCAAACTGAGCTGTCGTCACCTATTTCAATGTCGCCAATCAGGACTGCACTGTCGTCAACCCAGACCCGTTGCCCCAGTTTTGGCGTGTGACCGCGAAACGTTTTCATAACCATTTTGACTCGACCTTAGCACTCAAGGTGCAGCATTAATGAAAGCTATGGAAGTGATCGACGCAACACCATTGAAAAAGCGCCAAGACCACATATCTTATATGTCAGTACTAAAATTTTTGACGAGGTGCTAGAGCATCTCGCTGACGCAAAAAAGGATAACACGATATGACACAATCCGTATGGGATGCCACAAGCTTGCCTGAGTTTTCCAAGGTTGAACCGGCTAACATCGCCAAAGACCTTGAAGCTCTATTAGAAAAGAACCGTGCAGACATCGAAGCGGTAGTGGCGAAAAATAGCGCCCCGACGTGGGCTAGCCTAGTGACGCCATTGGATGAGATTCATGACCGTCTAGGACACTTCTGGTCACCCGTGAGTCATTTGAACTCAGTACAAAATACCCCTGAGATTCGTGAAGCCTACAATGCGTGTTTGCCAAAATTGAGCGAGTATTACACGGAGCTGGGACAAAATAAGGCGCTCTATGAAGCCTACAAAGCCCTAGCGGAAAGTGAAGAAGCCAAAACCTTAACCCCAGCGCAAACGGAAGCACTAACGCAAACGATCCGCGACTTTGAATTATCCGGTGTGGGTCTAGAAGGTGATGCTAAAAAACGCTATGGGGAGATCAGCTCACGCTTGTCTGAGTTAAGCAGTCAGTTTGGTGAAAACGTACTGGATGCTACCCGCGCTTGGAGCAAGTTAATTACCGATGAAAGTGAACTGGAAGGTCTGCCAGAATCCGCCTTGGCCCAAGCGAAGCAAATGGCAGAAGCGAAAGAGCAGGAAGGTTGGTTATTTACCTTGGACATTCCGTCCTACCTGCCGGTGTTAAGTTACGCGGACAACCAAGCCCTGCGAGAAGAAATGTACACGGCCTACGCCACCCGTGCGTCAGAGCAAAGCAATGAGGGTAAGTTTGATAATGCGCCATTGATTGATGAGATTCTCGCGTTACGCCATGAAATGGCAAAGATCTTAGGCTTTGATAACTACGCTGAGTTGTCAGTCGCCACGAAAATGGCTGAAAACGGCCAGCAGGTTATCGACTTTTTGAATGACCTAGCGGTGAAATCTAAACCGTCTGCTGAAGCGGATCTTGCGGATCTAAAAGCCTTCGCCAAAGCGGAGCATGGTGTAGAGGAATTGAACTCTTGGGACGTGGGCTACTACGCGGAAAAACTGCGTGAGAAGAAATACGCTATTTCTCAAGAAGTGCTGCGCCCTTACTTTCCGATCAACAAGGTGACCTCTGGTTTGTTCTACACAGCGCAAACCCTGTTTGGTGTGGACATTCGTGAAGAGTCTGACTTTGACACTTACCACAAAGACGTGAAGCTGTTTACCATCTCTAAAGATGGGGAAGACATTGCGCGCTTCTTCCTAGACCCTTATGCCCGTGAAGGTAAACGTGGTGGTGCTTGGATGGATGAGTGTCGCGTGCGCCGCCGTTTAGACGATGGTCGTTTGCAGCTACCAGTTGCCTACCTAGTGTGTAACTTCACGCCACCGATTGGTGATAAGCCTGCGCTGCTTACCCACGATGAAGTGACCACCTTGTTCCACGAGTTTGGCCATGGTCTGCACCACATGCTGACTCAAGTGGAAGTGTCTTCCGTATCTGGTATCAATGGTGTGGCGTGGGACGCCGTAGAGTTGCCAAGTCAGTTTATGGAAAACTGGTGCTGGCAGCCAGAAGCCCTAGCACACATTGCAGGACACCATGAAACGGGTGAGCCACTGCCTCAGGATCTGTTGGATAAAATGCTGGCTGCGATGAACTTCCAGTCGGGCATGCAGATGGTGCGCCAGCTTGAGTTCTCCTTGTTTGATTTCCGTTTGCACCGTGAATACCAGACGGGCATCAAGGCGCAGGAGATCTTAGACGATGTGCGTAGCCAAGTGGCGGTGACCATTCCGCCAGCGTTTAACCGTTTCCAAAACAGCTTCTCGCACATTTTTGCTGGGGGCTACGCGGCGGGTTACTACAGCTACAAATGGGCGGAAGTATTATCTGCGGATGCGTTTTCTAAATTTGAAGAAGATGGCATCTTCAACACTGAAACCGGTGCTCACTTCCGTGATACCATATTGGCAAATGGTGGTTCACGCCCCGCTGCGGAATTGTTTGAAGCGTTCCGTGGTCGTGAGCCAAGTGTCGATGCGCTGCTACGCCACAGTGGTATTGCAGCTTAAGAGGTAGGTGATGACGACCAAACGTTTTATTGCGGGGGCCGTGTGCCCTCGCTGTAATGAGATGGATAAGATTCGCGCATGGCGTGATGATGAGGCAGAAAAGCAGTTTCGTGAGTGTGTGTCTTGTGGCTATACCGATGAGCAATCCACCGTGGTGCAAGCTCAGCCCCAAGAAATCCCCACTCGTGTGAACCAGCCTCATTCTGCTGCGCCAGAAGTGGAATCTGTGGTAATTAACTTTATCCCAAACCCAGGCGACACCAAGCATTAAGCTTGGTGTTTTGCCTCCTTCCTAGTGCCTAGTCAGCGTAACCGCTGCCGATGGCGCGAAACGGCATATCTAGCTCTAGTTCAGGTACTTGCAAACCAACCCAAGCGGGGAAGGTGTTGCTGTTTGGTCCCGGAAAGACTGTGTACTCATCGGCCCATGGGTAATGGGCGATGGCGTCTTCGATCTTTGGAATGATTTGAGCCGCACGTTCACCGGTAATGGATTGAATCTTTTCCGGACGCGCTCCAAACCAGTATCGATCCGGTGTGGCGGTAGTATAAGAGTAGAGCGCTGGTTGCCCCCGTTCGACACGCCAGCCAACCACTTCATGAACCTTGTACTCAGACGCACCAGCTTCTTTGGTGGCGATCCATGTGTGAATGGCGAACCAGCCGCGCCAGCTAAAGGCGTCCGCACCATAGACTTCTACCACGGCTTCAGGCTCTTGCGCAGGATTTGGAGCTATGCCCGCTGGCTCACGGCTGGCGGTACGCCAATCTGAATTAGAAGAGCAGGCACTGAGCAGAGCGGCCAGTGCAGTGAGTGGAAGCAGTCGTTTCATCATGGTGTGATCCTTTTTGTCAGTCATTAACCCCTAGACAAGCAGGGGCTCAAAAAGAGCCCCTGTTATCGTTTGTTACGCGATTAATCCACGTTTCGGATGAAGTCTTCTTTGGCGCGGCGAACTTTCTTCAGGTTCACTAGCCAGTCGCCTTCCTCTGCTCGATAACCCAAAGGTAGGATGATCACGGAGCGTAGGCCTTGCTCTTTTAGGCCAAGGATCTGGTCAACTTTCTCCGGATCAAAGCCTTCCATTGGTGTGCTGTCGACGCCTTCTTCAGCGGCTGCAATCAGAGCAGAGCCTAAGCCGATGTAAGCTTGGCGTGCCGCATGGGCGTAGTTCACTTCAGGGTCACGTGGAGGGTAAGTGTTAAGGATCATTTTGCGGTAAGCTTCCCAGCCTTCGTTGGTGAAGCCGCGCTCATCATTCACTAAGTCGAACATCATGTTGATGCGATCTTCGGTGTAGTTGTCCCAAGCAGCGAAAACCAGTAGGTGAGAGCCGTCTAGGATTTGCTGCTGGTTCCAAGCGTGGGGCATGATTTGCTCGCGGATGTCTTTGTTGGTGACCACAAACACTTCGTAAGGTTGTAGGCCACTAGAGCTAGCAGATAGTCGGATGGCTTCAAGAATGCGGTCAACCTTTTCTTGTGGAACAGATTTGTTGGCATCCATTTTTTTGGCGGCATAGCGCCAGTTCAGTAGATCGATAGTATTAGACATAACAAAACTCGTAATTTGTGGATAGATACCCACTAAATTAAGTCATTTTCGTCGAACTTCAAGGCAACCTTTGGGGATGAATTGCGTAAACTGATCTGCTTCTTTGTTATATCTCTAGGGCAAGTTAGGACTATCTTTAACTTGCCTGAATGTTGAGATGCTCCACCATTTCTTCTTCTGTCACCGGGTGAAGGAAGAGATAGCCCTGCAAATAATCGATGCCCATGTCCGTGAGGATTTGTTTTTGTTCCTCGGTCTCAACCCCTTCGGCCACTACTTGATAGCCAAAAGAGGAGGCAATTTGAGATACCGCTTCGACGATGGCGCGACCTCCTTGATCCATAGTCCAGATAAAGGTTCGATCGATTTTAACCAGATCCACGTCGAATTCTTGCATCACAGATAAAGAGGAGTACCCGGTGCCAAAGTCATCAATGGAGACCTCAATGCCCACTTTTTTGAGGCGAGAGATGTTCTCAATGAGTCGGTGTTTGTCGTGGGCAAATAGAGACTCTGTGATTTCTAAGTGCAAGTTTTCAGGTCTGAAACCTGTCCGCTCTAGGGTGGCTTTCACATCCTCTGGAAAGTTTTCATCCAGTAATTGTTGGATGGAAACGTTAACGCAGACAGACAAATCCGGTACCAGTTGTTGCAAACGTTTGCCTGCCATACAGGCTTCACCGAGCACCCAAAGGCCAATGGGTTTAATAAAACCGTACTGTTCGGCAATGTTAATGAATTCATCCGGTGGGATGTATTCATTATCTAGACGCCAGCGCAATAGGGCTTCCACGGCGGCGATGCGGTTGGTCTTGGCTTCCAGAATCGGTTGAAAAACGAGAAACAGTTCGTGGCGATGGATGGCGTTTTCAAGATGATCACGCAGGCGGATTTCCCGCAGTAATTGCTCCCGTAGGGATTCATCAAAGATGCCAACGCCACCTTTTTGGGCGCGCTTTTGATGGTACATGGCCATGTCTGCGCGCTGTATCAGGCGTTCGTGATCATTGCCATGGGCTGGGTAATACGATACCCCTATGGTGGCACCAATGGAGAGTTTAGAACCATCCATTAGATAGGGTTCGGAAATGGTTTCTATGAGCTTTTGGGCATTTTCGATCACTTGATCGTTTTGTTCCAGTGCTAACAGAAACTCATCACCGCCCCAGCGGCAGACTAGGTCGCTCGCATGGCTGCTCTGAAGAATACGTTTACCAGCTTCTCGAATCACATGATCTCCGATTTCATGACCGAGGGAGTCATTAATGGTTTTAAAACCATCTAAATCGATAAACAGGATTGCTTGCTTAATGTTGGGTTGGGTCAGCAATCGGTAATCCAGTTTTTCCACAAAGGCTTTACGGTTGTATAAGCCTGTCAGGGGATCAGAGTTGGAGAGAGAATAAATTTCTTTTGTCCGCTTAACGACCTCATGCTCCATATGAGCCAGTAAGTGATCGTTTTGATGCTTGAGGTGGATGGCCTTAGCCGTGAAACGGGCAGACTTATTAGCACTTAGAAGCATGATAATAGCGAACGTCAAAGCAAGTAGGCCGAGGGTGTTGTAAAACGGCTCATCGGCGAGAATTAAGGCGATGGTGAACGGAATGGTCAAAATGCTCGAATACAAAATCGATATTGTGCGGGAGCCAGAGAGTAGATTGGCTGCGCCCCCAGCGAAGGCAGAGAGGATGATACTGAACACAGCGACTTCGGGCACAGAGGCATGGGGAATCATATACAGGGCGTAACTCGCCCAAAACACGGCGGTTAATAGGATGCCAATGGTAAATCGGGCAAACGCTCGACCATATTCAAAGTCACTGGTTGAATGACGCACACGGCGGTAGTAGTACAACATGTCGATACCGCGCAACGCTAAGAGTGCACACATGCCCATCCACCAGCCAAACTGTAGTGTTCCTAAGCTCCCGCCATGGGGAAAGGCAAACACGAAAATGGTGGCGGCCAGAAAGGTACTCGCCAACCCCGTATTCATGTTGTAGTAGAGTAAGTCTACCGCGTCTTTTTGCTCAATATGTGAGAAATCTTTTGGTGGCATCGGGCGTCTTTAATCCATGTGAGAGCGACTTAGTACGGGTACCAAATGAAAAATAGAATTCTAATTCTAGTCAGTATAGGTCAACAGCCAAGGCTGCGTCGAAGTCGTAATGCTCTAAGCTTTGTTTAATTATATCTAACTTATTGGCAGCTATAGAGGTTTCTTGAAGTTTGTGGAGATAAAATAAGGCTTCATCTGCATCCCCTAGCTGGCAAGCATGGGTAAATCTGTCTACCAAGGCTTGCTCTTCGCTAGCAGTGATTTCAGTCATGGGGGGAAGACGATCGTCTTGGGTTCTGGACGGAAGTTCTTTAGTAGGGGGGGGAGACGCCAAGGTCATATTGAAGACTTTCTTAATCGCTCGGCATAATTGCTCTAGCTCCACTGGCTTTGGAACAAAATCAGAGAAGCCATTTTTTAGGTAGTAACGTTTTTCATGTTCAAAGCTGGAGGCGGTGACTGCCACCACTGGAATGTTAGCCAAGTGCTGTTGAGAGCGGATGTGATGAATGAGTGTTAAACCGTCCATATTTGGCATACGAATATCACTGAATACCATGTGAACAACGTCTGTCTTTTCTAATATGGCTAGGGCTTGTTCCCCATCCTCCGCCACAAGGGTATTAAAACCAATACGCCCCAAGATGTTCTTTAACAGGTCTCGGCTGAGTTCGTCGTCTTCAATGATTAAGGCAACTTTAGGTTCTTCTTCTGCTAAGCGCCAATTTTGGTTCCGCTGCGGTAGGCTGCCTTCCTTCTCTACTGTTAATTCCATTGGGATTTGGATCGTTACCGTGGTGCCTTGTCCTACCACACTGCTCAGATTAAAGCTGCCGCCCATGGCAGTCGCCAGTCTGCGTGATAAAACCAAGCCAAGCCCTGTACCACCGTTAATATTGCCACTGGTTCCTTGGCTAAAGGGTTGAAACAAGGTGTCCAGTTCATCTTGACTGATGCCTGGCCCAGTATCTGTCACTGTGGCAAGCAATTGGCCATTTTTGTATTCCACTTTGAACAGGACACTACCGGACTCGGTGAACTTGATGGCGTTATCAATGGCGTTAAGTAAGATCTGACCTAGTTTCGTGCGGTCCACTGTCACATGGTCTTGTTTGCTGAGTTTAATATCTTCTTTAAAAGCGAGGTCTTTGCTCTGGGCCCGTTGACGGTGAATAGCGAGTAGCTCTTCTAGTTCCTGGCGTAGAGAGACTTTTTCAGGGTTGAATTGCAGCTTACCTGCTTCAATTTTAGAGAGGTCAAGGATGTCGTTGATCAATCCCAGTAGACGGCGACCTGCTAGATGTACACGATTGATTTGACGGGATTCTTCTTCATTTAGGTGCTCACTTTGGGTGAGTATTTGTGAGTATCCTAAGATGGCATTTAATGGCGTGCGAATCTCATGGCTCATGTTTGCTAGGAATACTGTTTTACTTGTGTTCGCCTGATCCGCAAGGTGTTTGGCCTCTTGAAGCTCCTGTTGCAGCAGATATTGGTCGGTCATGTCTCGGGCAACCGAAAGTATGCCAATAACCTGACCTTGGTCGTCAATAAAGGGCACCCGCAAAATACTAAAATAAGTTTGGGCTGCATCTGTCGGAGACAGCCAGCTTTCAAAGTGGCAAGAATGTTTAAATTTGATCAGGGTGTCCTGCTGTTTTTGCCACGTTTCGAGTTGCTCTGGAGACAGGGTGTCAGAAACGCTTTGGTCACCAAAGTACCGGCGATAGGCTTTATTAGATATCTGATCTTGGGGCTCAAATAAGTCTAAAAATATCAGATCTGGAATGGCGTCAAAGAGCAATGCGATCAGCTTATCGGTGCGGCCTTTTTCTGCTTCGACCTGTTTACGATAAGAGATGTTTTCGAGTGTTCCTGCCAGATAGGGCTTACCAAAATCATTAATCGCACTGCCTTTTAACGCCAGCCAACAGGTGGTTTGGGTGTTTATACGAAACTCAATGTTGATCAAGCCATCTGCCGATAAACGGGCGTTGCGAAAGGCATTATAAACACGCTCCTGATCCTCAAGGGTGATCATTTCAATGAGTTCGTTTAAGGTCGTTGGCGCTGTTTTGCGTTCTGGGAGAATGTGGGTAAACCCTTCCGGTACATCGAGTCGAGCTGACTCCCGAGGCATCTTCCATTCCACCGCATTGATGGCGGCCAAGGCCGTTTCGAATCGTAGTTTATGTTGGCGTAAGGTAGAACGACTATGAATCCCGTAGGCAATCAAGCCAAGCAGAACTAAGATGACCACGATTAACCAGGCCACATAGGTCCAGTTTACCGTTTCGTAGGAGAAAAAGTCTGTGTTCTCCAGATACCAGCTTTCTGCAATCTGATAGCGTTGTTCCGGGGAAAGGGAGTTGATCCAGCGATTAAAGATCTCTACTAGCTCAGGCCAGTCTTTACGTACAGCGAATGCTAGGTAGGTTTCTACGTCGAGTTGTCCCCGTAGATGTAGGCCTGATTTTCCTAAAGCTGATAGCTGAAACTGCCCCAGTGCATAGGTTGAAACGAGGTAATTGAACTCTTTGTTCTCTAAGGCCTCAAGTCCCTCTTGAATGTTGTCCACTTCTACGAAGCTCACATCTGGGTAGCGCTCGTACAGTTCCCAAGTATAGCCGTAACCCTTAATTAGGCCGATCTTGGCATCACTCAGTTCGTTTATATCTGAAATGGGGACACCTACGGTGTTTGAAATCAGTACCAGATTGTTGGTGATATAGGACTTGGTAAACGTGTGGGTAGCGTAAAGGGTTGCACTGCCCAATACGTCAGAGATCACATCAGCATTGCCTTCTGAGGCCACATCTAAGCTTTCTTGCCAGGTGGCTGTCGGACGAAAAGCGATATTGATGCCAGTGTCTTGGGTAAACTTCTTTAAGAAGGAGGACACAATCCCTATGTATTGGCCGTCTTCGGTAAATGCTTCAAAAGGTAGCCAATTTGGGTCCCCCACAAAAATTATGTAGGGGTGATCGTCGATCCAAGCTTGTTCTTTAGGGGTGATTTGAAATGTTTTGCCTTGCGCACCCATGGATGTGAGTGCGAGCAATAAACCCGTGATTAAAAGAGAAAGTGTTAATCGGCATCGATGCATTCTTGAGTCCCAAGCAAGCACCTTTGAACGTTTTCCACGGTCATTTCTTCTGGTTTATGGAAATAATAGCCTTGGCCCCACTCGATGCCCATTTTGGTAAAGCGGGTGGCGAGAGCCTCGTTTTCCACAAACTCAGCAACACAGGGTTTCTTGAGTTTTTGAGCCACATCTTGGATAGACTGAACCATGGCCATGCTGGATTCGGAGTGTTCTACCTCTCTGGCAAACATGCCATCGATCTTAATGTAGTCAAAGGGGAACTCGCGCAGATAGCTGAAGCTCGAATAGCCGCTACCAAAGTCGTCTATGGCGATGCTACAGCCTAGCTCTTTTAGCTGTTGGAGGATGTTCGAGGTTTGGCTCACATGAATGATCTGTTCTGTCTCTGTCACCTCAAAGCAAATCTTCCGCGGATCTACTCGGTATTTAGATAGCACATCGCACACATAATCCACCAAATACTTATCTCGTAAAGTGGAAGGGGACAAGTTTAGGGACACATTATCGATGCGCTGGTAGAGGCTTGGGTTGTCAAATAAGAACTCCGCCACCTTGCGGATCATCCAACGGTCAATGTCAGCAATGAGTTGGTATCGCTCTGCGGCGTATAAAAAGGTGTCTGGAAACAGTAAGGTGCCTTGATCTGGTGCGTATAAACGAACTAAGGCTTCCAAACGCATGCCACTTTGTTTGGCACTTAAAGGATGAATCTGTTGGAAGAAGACGCGGAAATGGTCATGCTTGATACCATCGATCAAGCGTAATGCCCAGTTTTGTCGGCTGTCCTTTTTATTACAGTCGCTGACTAAATCACTGAGATAGCGAACACAGCGCCCGCCAGAGCGTTTAGCACTGTACATGACATCGTCCGCCAACATCAGTATCTGATCAAAGGAGGTGACGCTTTCATCAATCTTAACCACAGCAATAGTGGTGCCCACGTCAAAGCTGCGATCATCCCAAATGAACGTAAACCGTTCGAACTCGTTAAACAGTTGGTTGGCGAGAGAGGTGATGGCTTGCAGATCTTGGGTTGGGTACACCACCGCAAAGCTGTCGCCACTTAAACGTGCCACAAAAGCTTTATGGCCCAAAATAGTCGAGATCAGCTCGGCTGCTTCGCTGAGTAACTCATCACCTGCAATCAGACCGCAGCTCTCGTTCACAACTCGAAAACGGGACAAATCGATGGAAAGGTAATAAGAAGGGGTAAAAGATTCTGGGGGCTGACTGATGATATCAACCACATAAGATTCCAGTGCTGTGCGATTATAAGTGCGACTGACAAAATCGTGCTCAGCAAGATACTTTAAGCGATCCTGCATGTAGCGTCGTTCGTTAATTTCTTCACGCAATTGTTTGTTCGCCGTTACCAGCTCAGACGTACGCAGGCGAACACGTTCTTCTAACTCGGAATTTAAACTACGTAGTTGCTGTAGTAGTAAGTAGCGTTCTTTATGATGCTGAACACGGGCTGAGACTTCATCAGCATTGATCGGTTTAGTGATGTAGTCGTTGCCGCCGACAGAGAAGCCTTGGCTGATGTCATCGGTGCGGCCAGTGACGAAGATAATAGGGGTATCGGCAAAGCGTTCGTCTTTACGAAGCAAACGACATAGATCGAAGCCACTGATGCCCGGCATCATGACGTCGAGTAGAATAAGGTCTGGTGTGAGTTGCTCTAAAATAGTTAATGCGCGCTCCCCGGAGGTCGCAACGGACACCTTACATTCAAGGGGGGAGATCACCTTGCGTAGGATATCAATATTGTCGGGTACATCATCAACGATTAGAACCGTGAAAGCCTTCATCTTTACCCCTACTTACTTTCCATGCTTTTAGAATCGTTTATTTTTCACGCAAAGTCTAGTGTAAGTGAATCATCAAGTTTATTGGCAAAATTTGTCAGTTTGTCATAAAAATGAGAATACAGTCAGATACTCTGATGCCCGACATTGACAGCTTTCCTAAGGCAGCTCAGGGTGTTATGAACAAGATAGTTAAAAAAACAATTAGGATGACTTTATGACGCAACATCTGGTGTTAACAGTAATTGGTGATGACCGTCCAGGCTTAGTCGAGGCATTGTCTGATGTGGTGGTGGCCCATCAGGGTAACTGGAGCGAAAGCCGCATGGCCCACTTAGCGGATAAGTTTGCTGGGATTGTGACCGTAGAAGTGCCCCTAGATCAGGAGGAGGCCTTGGTGGCGGCTCTGCAAGGGTTGTCTACGGTTGGCTTAAAAGTGACCGCTGAAAAAGCAGTTCATGCTGCGAAACTGGGTGAAACGGCAGTGATCTCTGTGATGGGCAACGATCGTACTGGTATCGTTCGCGAAGTAGCCAAAACCCTCAGTGGTTTGGGAGCCAGTGTCAGAGATTTGAACAGCTACTGTGAGCCTGCGCCGATGAGTTCTGAAATGCTGTTTAAGGCCGAGCTAGAAATTACCCTACCTGAAAATGTATCTCTTGAAGCCCTAGAGGCAGCCATTGAGGACATTAGTAGTGACCTTGTGGTGGAGCTTGTCGACTGATTTTGTCTTTAGGTAATGGGCGTCATATAGGGAAAAATTGTGATGCCCATTGCAGCATTTTGAGAACCTGCTTCAATAGTGCCTCACTTATGACAGGATCGATCAAAGCGCCCCATGCAACTACCCACCACTTTTCGCGCATTAGCTAATTCCAATTATCGCCTTTGGCTGATTGGTGCTTTCATTTCCAACATAGGTACTTGGCTACAACGCACTGCGCAAGACTGGATTGTGATTGCCGATCTCTCCGACCAGAATGCCTCGGCGGTGGGGATAGTGGTCATGTTTCAGTTTTTACCTCAGATTCTGCTACTTCCCCTAACGGGCTGGGCTGCTGACCGATTAGATCGACGTAAGTTATTACTTACTACCCAAATATGTATGGCTATATTGGCGCTGATACTTGGTGTGTTGGCGCTTACTAACATGATTGTGTTGTGGCATGTTTATGCCTGTGCGCTGGCTTTGGGGATAGTCGCTGCCTTTGATGCACCTGCCAGACATGCCTTTGTTTCAGATGTGGTGTCTGAAAATGAAGTTCCTAATGCGGTGGCCCTAAACTCAGTGTCTTTCAACTCGGCCCGCTTAATTGGTCCTGCGATAGCTGGCTTGCTCATCGCCCTCGTGGGTGCTGGCTGGGTGTTTATGATCAACTTATTGTCCTTCATTCCATTATTGAGTGCTCTAGTGATCCTAGGTGGCCGCTCTCTAGCAGGCTGTGAAACCAAGCGTGAGACAAGCCACAAAATGGGCTTTCTGGATGGCTTCCGGTACTTGGGGGCCCACCGTGAAATGATTGTGATGCTAGTCATGTCTTCTCTGGTCTGTGGGTTGGGGATGAACTTTTCTGTTTACCTATCTGCCATGACGGTTCATGTGTTTGGTGGCCATGCAGGGCAATATGGCTTATTGATCTCCATGATGGCGATTGGCTCTATTAGCGGTGCTTTGATTACCGCCAGCCGACCCAAACCCAACTTTGGTTTTATGGTTTGCTTGCCTGCAATCTATGCCATGGCCAGTGTGCTTGTGGCTTGGAGTCCGAATTACCTCACCTTCTCTGGGCTCTTGATAGTTCTCGGCTTGAGTTTGCAGTTGTTCACCACATCTTCTAATACCTTTATGCAAACCTCTACGTCTCGAGCTTATCGTGGACGGGTAATGGCCATTGTCCTAGCGACCATGATGGGCAGCACTGCCTTAGGAGCCCCCTTTGTGGGGTGGGTGGCGGATACCATAGGGGCTCGATGGTCCATCGGGGTGGGGGCGGTCTTTGGTATGCTCGCCTTCTGCATCGGTGGAACCTACTATTTGCGTTATTACCGTCACCAAGAAAAAGCCGCCTAGTGATTAAACTGGCGGCTCTTTTGAAGTTAAGCGCTGCAACTGACTTTTCGCCAGCGTTGTATCGGTGCAAAAGACAGGTTGCTGATTAAAGTCCCCACTAAAATCATTACCAGAGCGATCACCAAACCTGGTGTCCATGCTTCTTGAAACATAGGGATAGCCAAAACACTTGCAAAGACTGGCACCAGTGCCATTAACCCCCCCATTTTAGTCGCGCCAATCAGGTGTACTGCCCGGCCATAACACACCATCTGTATGGTGGTGGCCATGACGCCTTGGTAAAACGCCTGTAGCGCCAACATTTCCCAAGGTGTCGCCGCCAAGTTATGGGGTAAAAAGAGCGCATAAACAGGGGTGAACAACAAGGTCGTCACTGCAATGATGCCTAATGTGGCGTGCCAAGGGGCAAACTTCCAACGGCGTAGTAATACAGTGAAAGTGGCCCAAAACACACAGGACAACACAAAGCTTAAATCCCCTTGCCAATAGGAAGCACCGTGCCAAAAGGTCTCAACCAATAGGGCCAAAATCCCCAAACTGCTGACAATGATGCCTGTCCAAGAGGCGCGGCTGTGCCGCTCCCCTGCGACAAAATAGGCGAACACCGCAATCATAATGGGCATCAACCCCGGTAGTAACAGCGCGGCATGGGTTGCGGGCGCATTGGCAAAACCATTAAACACAGACAAGGCATATGCCAATCCACCGATACTGCCTAGGGCAAACATACGCCATTGAAAAATCACCTTACGATGCTTCCAAATAAAGGGTGAAAACAATACAAAGGCGGTGCCAAAGCGCACCATGATCATGTCAGGGATGGCCAGCGCGCCTAATGCCCCAGCTTTTGAAACCAATATGAATCCTGTCCAAATCGCTACCGCTGCCAGTCCATACAGCAGTCCAGAAGTAGGTAGTGAGGACGGGGAAGTGCTTGAGTGAGTCATAAATAGCATCCTCTTGTTGATTAACTTTCCTACAGTATAGGGGTGGATTTCTTTCATTAAAAATGAATAATAAAGAAATACTTATTCACAAATAATGAAAAGGTGTGCCGATGGACATTTCTGATCTGACCGTCTTTAAAGCAGTTGTTGAGCACAATGGGGTGAGTCGCGCCGCCGAAGCCCTACATCGAGTCCCCTCTAACGTGACGGCCCGTTTAAAAAAGCTGGAAGCAGAGCTAAATGTAGATCTTTTTTTGCGGGAGAATAACCGTTTGTCGGTGACATCAGCAGGACTGCGCCTGTTGGACTACACCGACAAAATCCTACAACTGCAAAAGAGCGCTATTGCGGAGCTGACCCAAGCGGAACCTGCTGGGTTGTTGCGCTTAGGGTCCATGGAAAGTAGTGCGGCATCCCGCTTGCCCAAGATCTTGTCTGACTTTCATCAGACTTATTCTGCCGTGCGGTTGGAGCTTATGACGACGGCATCCATGCCCCTGATAGAGAAGGTGTTGGATGGGGAGCTGGACTTGGTCATGGCGTCAGATCCACCTGAAGACGAGCGTCTAGAGAGTGTTCATTGTTTTGACGAAGAGCTGGTGTTGATTATGCCAACAGAGTGGGCTCAGCGGGAATCACTGCCCAGCTCCTTGATGATGGTGGGATACCATAAGGGATGTTCTTATCGTCATCGTTTGGAGCGCTGGTTGAAACGTACAGGGCACACCTGTGAGAGGGTCATCGAGATTCCTAATCATTTCACCATGATCGGCTGTGTGATCGCTGGTATGGGGATCGGTATGGTGCCGCGCTCCGTTCTCGCATTGCACCAAACCGAAGGCCTGACGGTACAAACGGTGGAGCGGGACATTGCCCACGCACCCACCTATTTGATTTCTCGAAAGGATAACCCTTCCAGTGCTATCCAAGCGTTTGTGCAAACCACACTGGCGTCACCGGATGCGGTTGCCCATGAACTGGGTGAATAGCACTGGATTACTTGGCTTGCAGGAAGTCCCTCACGTCCAGAACGATGATTTCATTATCATCCACCCGCCCCTGCTCACGGCCAACTGAGAAGGGGTAGTTGTTGTCGTTAGCGATAACAATATGATGCTCATCAATACGATCTACGTTCTCAATGGTGAAAAATGGGAAGGTGAAGATGCCATCAATGGTGCCTCTAATGGCCACCTTATTGGGGTCTTGAATGTCCATTAGGTCGATGTAGGCAAGTTTACGGATAACGCCTTGATCGTTTACTTGGTCTAAATCCACCAAGTAAACACGTTTAAACCTAGCAGGATTTTTCGACCAGTTTTCCCTAGGATCTCCAGTGCCATTATCGCGCTCGATAATAAGCGCCCGGTGATCATCGATCATATTGAAATCACCAATGGCATGGCGAGGGTTCTCCAATGGGTAATAAAGAACCTGATCACCCCATGTTTTATTATCAAGATCAAATGACAACATGCGCAACACTGGCTGGCCATTGACGGTTTCAGGTTTGCCCGCTGTTACATCATAGATGGGCTTTTCGAGTAGGGGATACAAGGTTTTCTTGTCTGCTGAAATGGCCATGCCTTCGAATCCCCCAGAACGCATGGTAATGACGTCTGGTGATTTCTCATTTGGGTTCGGCATGAGCAGAAACGGATTATCGGGCGAGGCGTAATGGGTGCCGTTTACGTGAGTGGCGATCACATCTTGAACCACTCCCTTGTTGTCCACATGAATGAGCCAAGGACCGAACTCATCCCCGATCCAGTAACCATCTTCCGTGGGCTGAATCGACTCTGGGTCAAAGTCTGCCCCAGTAAGGAAGCGTGCTGGGCTGGTTTCATCCGTGATCGGGAAGGGGACTTTACGATCTGGGTCCGTTAAAAAAATGGTCTCCTGTACGTTAACTCGACCTGTGTCCCAGTCAACTTGGACCTTATGGAACATGAGCAAGGCGTCCGCAGAGTTGATGGCACGGCCAAATCCATTGTCTGTTAAGACAAGATAGTGGTCATGGTCAATTGCTCGAATTCCAGAGAAGCCTTGAATAGGTTGGCCCGGGAAGGGTAAGGCCAAGCCCGTGGCTGGTTGATAAATATGGTAGTTTTGCTCGACCCGCTGGTTGTCCTTGGCAGTAAATCGACCCGAATGGTTGAAGTAGCTCGGGGCCGAATCAGGAGGAAGAACAAAGGTATTGGCGGGTAGTTGTGCGTGCTCTTTCAGGACAGCGGTAAACTTGGTCGCTTCGGTTGCTGAAGCGAAAGACGACAATCCTATCAATGTGATCATACAAACGTTGCGTAGCATAAAAACTCCTATGACATCCTGTACAGGGTAAGAAGGGACGATCATAGGGAAGAGGTGTTGAAGTTTTATGACGGATGACTCACCTAGGGAAAGGCGATTTGAACGGGACATTAAACGTTAGGGAGCCTGTTGCTATAGGCTCCCTTTGATTGTTGCCATATTTACTATGGCTGCTGCGTAGGGATGAGTTCCCGTTTCACCATGTTATTTAGGTGGTCGATCAAGGTGTCGTCCGACCGTTTGGTCATGTGTTGAAAGCCCGCTTGTCTGGCTTTGGTGACGTCAAACACAGCATCCGTTTGGACGTGAAAAATAAAGTCACCGAACCCTCCTAACGCAAGTTGGGTGATGTCTTTTTCTGCTAGCCCCATGTCTGTTGCGAGCTGTTGCCACATTTCAGAACTGGCGCGGTCCAATCGTTGGGCTAAGGAGATGGGTTGGGGCTCTCCAACTTCTAAACCAAACCAATTGGCCAGCGCTGGCCAGACATGTTTCCAGCGGAATTGGTCCCCATTAGTGACATTGTAGGCCCCATCTTTTTGCTCCAGCGCGGACCATAGAACGGCTTGGCCGAGCACTTCGGCATCACAAATATTGACTAATACTTCATAGGCTTGGGCAGGACCTGGAAATTGCATGGCCAGTCCCATTTGCTGACAAAGGCTGCCATAAACACCGATCAGGTTTCCAAGATTCATGGCAGACCCTAACGAATGTCCAATGACAATGTCAGGTCGCAGGGCGGTCCATTGCACGCCTCTTTGGGGCAAGGTGCGGGCATAGTCTTCTTGGGTAAAGTACAAGTTTGGCGGGAAGTGTCGGCTATCATCTTCGCGTGCAGGGGTTTTATAAACACCCAAGTGAGCGCCGTAGACTTTCCCGCCTTGGAGAAAAATAACCCGCTCCAGTGGTGCTCCCACATGCAACAAGGTCTCAACGAGGTTCTCCATCATTTGACCGTTTTCTTGGGCTTCTGTGAGGGCGTCATCGTTTGGCTTTAATGCCGCATAGAATACATGGGTCACTGTTTTCAAGGTGTCTTGGTGAGCCATTAAACTTTCACGATCCAGCAGATCCGCCTGCAAATGAATGCCCTTGCTCGGGCCGCTGGAGGAGCGCGACAAAGTGATTACGTCTAGATGGGCGTGTTCTAGTACTTGGGTGGCGCCATAACCGGTGACACCACTGGCTCCAGCAATTAAGAATTTCATATGTCCTCCTTATATAAGATGTTTGGCGGTGTTCCTAGGCAATACGACCACCACCATCCACGTTGAGTACTGTGCCGGTAATAAAGCCGTTTTCCAGTAAACTGATGGCAGCATGGGCAAGGTCATCCACATGGCCAACACGTCCACTAGGTAAGCCGCCTGCAACGTCCTTGAACATGGCTTGGCGGTCCGCTTCCGTTAAAAAGTCCCAGCTTCCTGCATCGACGACACCCGGGGATACCGCGTTAAAGCGTTTGGGCTTCATTTCGATGGCAAGGTTTGCTACTAGACTTTCAAGTGCCATGTTTAATGCGCCGACGATGGAGCTACCTTCTCCTTGGCGGTAGGCCGCTAAACCGGAGAAAAGCACCACACTGCCTTGAGCATTTAGGTGTTTGTTGGCGCTTCGAGCAATGTTGATTGGCGTATGAAATTTAGAATTCAGCATCTTGTTAATGTCATCATCAGACAACTCAATGAAGGGTTTAAATGTCAGGTCGGCCGCGGTATTGATGATGTGGTCCCAAGGACCTTGCTCAGACAGGGCCGCTTCAAGAGCCTGGCCATCAGATGCGTCTAAGGAGTAGAGGCCGAGTGCTGGTGAGGAGAGGGTTTCGGCCGTCCCTTGTAGTTTGCTGGCGGTACGTCCTGCCAAAGCCACTTGTGCGCCTTTTGCAGCCGCCATTTTTGCGATGGCAGCGCCCATGCCGGACCCTGCGCCAATGACAAAAATCTTTTTACCTTTTAAAACTGAATGTTGTGGATCAAATTGGGTGATTGGTGTGGTGCTTGTCATGACTCGTCTCCTTTTCAATGGATTTAAGATCAGTTTAAGCATCCTAATTTTTTGAATAAATGAGGCGTAAATGAATGCTTTATTTAGATTAAACTTAATAATCTTTATGAGGCTTCTAGGATATTCCCATGGATCGACTGCATCTCATGCAAACCTTTGTTGATATTGTTGAGCTCGGTAGTTTGGCGGCTGTTGCGCGCCAGCGAAATGTTGCCCCGGCGGCCATTACTCAAGCGCTGCAATCCCTAGAAGCTGAGGCGAGCAGTCGTTTGCTGGTCAGGACAACCCGGAGAATGAGCTTAACGCCGGAAGGTGAGCGCTTTTTATTGGATTGCCATCGGATCTTGAACGATGTGGACGACAGTTTTGAGCGGGTCGCAGATAAGGGACCCTTGAGGGGTACCATTCGACTAACGACCACTAATGATTTTGGTCGTCATCACTTACCGCCTTTGATTGATGCATTTCTTTTGCTGCATCCCTTAGTTCGGTTTGAACTGATTTTAAGTGACGGCATGGATGATCTGGTGCAAGGACATTTTGATTTAGCGATTCGTATGGGGCCATTAACCGACTCGCGTTTTCGCTCCCGTCGTTTGTTGACGGATCACAGGAAGGTATGTGCGGCGCCAAGTTATTGGGATGAGCACGGCCGTCCGGATCAGCCTGAAGCCCTGCAACAACATAACTGCTTGGTATTGGCTCGACCCGGTGAGCCCCAGTCTCATTGGCACTTTTCGAAACAGGGGAAGACTTTCTCCGTTGCCGTTTCCGGCAATCGCAGTGCGAGTGATGGGGGCGTATTACGTCAATGGGCTCGACAGGGGGCTGGGGTGGTGCTTAAGTCTGGCTTTGATGTTCGTCATGACTTGGAACAAGGTCACCTTGAAGCAGTCTTAGAGGCCTACACACAACATGAAGTGAACATTTATGCCGTTTGGCCAGGGCAGTCTTTAGTGCCCCGTCGAGTTCAAGGATTTTTAGACTTTATACAAGCCAAATTGGAGCAAGAATGGTAGCATCATGTCCCGATAAAATTAGCGTTAATCGAGAGACTTACTCATGCCGCAATACACAGTATTAATTCGCGAAGATCTAATGAGAGCGGAATCTGACCCAGAGACCATTGAACGTTTTAAGCGCTGCGGTTACGCCGTAAAAGGGGCATTTGAGGCGACCACAGCGGGTGGGGCGCTAGGTCAATATCGTGAAAAACACCCAAAGCCAGTGCGTGAAGAGAAAGCACCTATGTCAGCCAAGATGCGTTACTTTTTGATTGGTGGCGCGGTCGCGACCGTACTTTGGTTGTGCTTTTTGGCGTTTGGCTTATTGCCCATGGCGCTTTAATTGCGATCAAAAAAAACCGGCTAACCCAGTGCGAAGGGAGAGCCGGTGAAGAGAGTCACATGGCGGGGGCAGCCGCCATGTTTGATCTAAAGGGGAGATTCGCTTAGTTGCGAATCAGGTGATCAAAGGCGCCCAGAGCGGCTGTTGCGCCAGCTCCCATAGAGATAATGATTTGCTTGAATGGCACGTTAGTCACGTCACCGGCAGCAAACACACCTTCCATCGATGTACGGCCGTGAGAATCAATTACGATCTCGCCACGATCTGTTAATTCCAGCGTATCTTGCAAGAATTCACTGTTTGGCACTAGGCCGATTTGCACGAAGATCCCTGCAACGTCTAGCTTGTGCGACTCATCTGTTTTACGGTCTGTGTACTGTAGACCTGTCACACGCTCTCCATCACCAAGTACTTCAGTGGTCATAGCGTTTTTGATGATGGTCACGTTTGACAAGGACTCAGCTTTTTTCACCAATACATCGTCTGCACGTAGGGTATCGCCAAATTCCAATACGGTAACGTGTTCTACGATACCCGCTAGGTCGATGGCCGCTTCGATACCAGAGTTACCACCACCGATTACAGCGGTTTTCTTGCCTTTGAACAATGGGCCGTCACAGTGTGGGCAATAGGCAACCCCTTTGGTTTTGTACTCTTGCTCACCTGGAACATTCATTTCTCTCCAGCGTGCACCTGTGGCTAGGATGACGGATTTGCTTTTCAGCACGGCGCCATTTTCGAGTTCGACTTCCACGAGTTCTTTCTTTTCAACACGTACCGCTTTCTGTGTCTTCATTAGGTCAACATCGTAATCTAAGACGTGTTGCTCTAAGCCTGCGACCAATTTTGGACCATCTGTCGCTTTCACAGAGATAAAGTTTTCAATGGCCATGGTGTCTGACACTTGGCCACCAAAACGTTCTGCTACGACACCGGTACGGATGCCTTTACGGGCTGCGTAAATAGCGGCTGCAGCACCCGCTGGACCACCACCCACGACAAGAACGTCGTAAGCATCTTTTTCAGATAGGGCGGCTGCTTGTTTCTCGCTGGCACCGGTATCTACTTTGTTTAGGATTTCGTCTAAGGTCATGCGGCCTTGACCGAAATGCTCACCGTTAAGGAATACGGCTGGCACACCCATGATGTTGCGATCTGTGACTTCTTCTTGGAAGACACCGCCATCGATCATGGTTGCAGTAATTTTAGGGTTCAATACAGCCATTAGGTTGACCGCTTGAACGACATCTGGACAGTTGTGGCAAGACAATGAAATGTACACTTCAAAGTTAAGTTCGTTGTCCAAGCCTTTAATTTGTTCTAGGGTCTCTTGTGTTGCTTTTGATGGGTGACCACCGGCTTGTAGCAGTGCTAACACAAGGGATGTGAATTCGTGTCCCATTGGAATACCGGCAAAACGTACGCGGGCTTCTTCACCTTTTGGGCCAACTGCCATTTGTGGTGCGCGGCCTTGTGGGTTTTCTTCTACCAATAGGGTGATTTTGTCTTGGTTAAGGGACTCAATGTCGCGAGCCAAACCAAGTAATTCTTCAGATTTAGGATGCTCATTGATAGACACAGTAATTTCAATCGGATTAACGATGTTTTGAAGGTATGTGCCCAACTGCTGTTTCATGTTTGTGTCTAACATAATATTTAACCCGTTTATTTAGTTGAGTGATTACAGTGCCAATAAAATTTCGAGCGAGCGAGGTCATCACCTGTCTCTATGCGAGAGGGAGGCGTGAGGTTCCTTAGCTCGAAAGTTGTGTTGTGGGCTTTTAATGCCTAGCACTGGAAGGCAAGCCCGAGTTGGGCGCAGGGCGCCCAACTATTGGGAGGCGTATTAGATTTTGCCTACTAGGTCTAGAGATGGAGCAAGTGTCGCTTCA
The DNA here is from genome assembly GCF_055388305.1 of Marinomonas vaga. Lineage (NCBI taxonomy): Bacteria > Pseudomonadati > Pseudomonadota > Gammaproteobacteria > Oceanospirillales > Oceanospirillaceae > Marinomonas > Marinomonas vaga. The sequence continues at coordinate 741,658 of NZ_AP043903.1, read as the reverse complement.
CCTTCTTTCCATTTAGCTGGGCAAACTTCGCCTGGGTGAGCTGCTACGTATTGAGCTGCTTTCACTTTGCGCATTAGATCTTCTGCGTCACGGCCGATGCCTTCTGCAGTGATTTCCATTGCTTGGATCGTACCTTCTGGATCGATCAAGAATGTTGCGCGGTCAGCAAGACCTTGGCCTTCACGCATCACATTGAAGTTGTTTGTGATGTTGCCAGTTTGATCGCCTACCATGTAGTAGTTGATTTTGCCGATTGTTTCAGAGCTGTCGTGCCAAGCTTTGTGTGTGAAGTGAGTGTCTGTAGATACAGAGTAAACTTCAACGCCAAGCTTCTGAAGCTCTTCGTATTTGTCTGCAACGTCGCCTAGTTCAGTAGGACATACGAATGTGAAGTCTGCTGGGTAGAAGAAGAACACAGCCCACTTGCCTAGTACGTCTTTTTCAGAAATTTCTACGAACTCGCCGTTTTTGAATGCAGTTGCGTTGAATGGTTTGATTTGAGTATTGATCATTGTCTATCTCCTTAAAGTGTTTCGCTGTGTGCGTTACCAACAGTTGATATATTAGGGAGATATTGGTGATTAATAAAATTGTTAATACCTAAATACTTGATAAATATTTCCTATAAATCTATTCGTCTGGGTATTTCGCTCGTATGGCCGTGATGGCTGGAATTAAGGGTAGCGTTAGTTCAACCAGTTTAGGATCAAAGTGTTTGCCGGATTGCTCTTTTAAGTGAGCAACTGTTTTCTCTAAGCTCCAGGCCTCTTTGTAGGGGCGTTTAGACAGTAGGGCATCGATGACATCTGCAAGGGCGACGATGCGGCCTTCAAGGGGGATTTTGTCTCCGGTCAGGCCATAGGGGTAACCTGTTCCATCCCATTTTTCATGGTGGGTTAGGGCGATGCTATGGGCCATCTTTAGCATAGGATCACTGTCTTGGGATAAGATCTCGGCCCCATAAAGGGTATGCTTTTTCATGATTTCCCACTCTTCCGCATCCAGCTTACCGGGTTTCAATAGTATGGTGTCGGAGACCCCGATTTTGCCTACATCGTGCATTGGAGAGGCGTGATAGATGCGTTCAATCCAATTTAGGTCGTCCACACATTGCTGGGCAATCAGGCGGGTGATTTGGCTCATTCTAATCACATGAGCACCGGTTTCATTGTCCTTATATTCAACTGCACGACCAAGATGTTGAATGATCCGTAGTTTGCTGTCCTCTAGGGCTTGAGTGCGCTTTTGGACTTGAATGCTGAGTTGGCGGTTTTGATCGTACAGGGCAAGATGAGTCCGAACTCGAGCCTTCACTAGTGGAGGGCTGATGGGTTTGATGATGTAGTCCACAGCTCCCAGTTCAAAGCCTTTCTCTTCGTCTCGGATATCGTGTTTGGCCGTCACGAAAATCACGGGAATATTGGCGGTAGTGGGGTCGGCTTTTAGACGGCGACACACTTCGTAACCATCCATATCCGGCATCATCACATCCAAGAGGATGAGATCTGGCTTAGGTGTGCTTCGAGCGACAATGAGGGCTCTCTCTCCACGGACAGCCACTTTTAAGGTGTACTCATTATCCAGAGACGCTGCTAGTACGTCGATGTTGTCTGGTGTGTCATCCACTAGTAAGACGATGGGCTTTTTAATTGGTGCTAGGTGTTGGCTGTCAGTGGCTTCTGCTTGCATCTCATGCCCTTATAAATCAGTTATCGTTCACCAAAGCTTTGAGCGATTCTAGATGCTCTGCGGCCTTATCAAAGTCGAACATGTTGACCGCCTGATCGATATTCTTCAGTTCGGCTTTTTTCTCTGGCGTATCAAAATAGGGTTGTATGTCGAGTAATACGTCCCGAGTTTCCAATAGGTTCTGTTCTATATAGGAGGAAAGCTTCTCTAGTGCTTGACGCTGTTCTTCTGGAGTCACTGGAGTGACTTCTTCATTTACCTCTTCTTGCTGTTGAGCGGACCAAGTTGCCAGTGCGGAAAGTACTTCTGTCAGCTCCTTCTCTAATGCCTCGAGAATGTAAGCGTGACCAGATTGTTCACTCATGGCGGTTTCCATTTCGGCTGCGAGGCTTGCTAGTCTCTGAATGCCTAATGTTCCGGCGGTACTCTTTAATGTATGGGCTAATCGCTCAGCATTGTCAAAGTCTTCTTTCTCTATGGTGTGTTTAATGGTGGCAATAAAGCCCTCTTGGCTATCATAGAATCGCTTGAGCAATCGTACATATAGGGCTTCGGTGCGGGTATGTTGTAGGCCGAGTTCAGTGTCAATTTGCTCTATATCGGGCAAGCTTTGTGGTGTGCTTTGCTCTGGCTTGGCCTGCGCCTCAGTTGTGATATCGGCTGTTGGCTTGATAGAGGTGTTGGGGAGCCATTTTGAAATGGTGGCAAACATTTCCTCCACTTGAATGGGTTTGGCGATGTGGTCGTTCATGCCAGCTTCCAGTGCGCGTTCTACATCTTCTTTGATGACATTAGCAGTCATGGCGATGATAGGTAACTTGGCAAATTTTGGCACTCTGCGAAGCTCTTCTGTGGCTTGGTAGCCATCCATTACCGGCATTTGACAGTCCATTAGCACCAAGTCAAAAGGTTCGAACGCTAAGATATCGAGGGCTTGTTGACCGTCTTCAGCAATCGATAGCTCGATTCCTACTTGAGAAAGTAACTCTTCAGCGAGCTCTCTGTTAATCTCATTATCCTCCACTAGAAGGATACGAGTGCCAGTTAACTCTGGGTGTAGGGCATGCTCTTCGATGATTTCTTCATTTTCTTCCAGAGTAAACCCTTCAATGCCATAGGTTCTTGCGACCGTGTCATATAAGCTGGAGATGGTGATGGGCTTGGTTAAGTAGCCCGATACTTGAGTCCCTTTGGCGGCCTTTTTTACATGCTCTAGACCATGGGCTGTCACCATGATTAAAGTCGGTGGCGTCTCTTCTGGAGCGAATTCTTTGAGAATGCGCTGACAGGTTTCCACCCCATCCACTTCAGGCATTTTCCAGTCCACCAAAATCAGCTCATAGTCGCCGCCTTTGCCTCTTATTGCTTGCAGCATCTCGAGGGCCTGTTCACCGCTGTTGGCGGTGTCACAGGACAAGCCCATGGATTCGATATTAGACTGAAGCACTTCCCGTGCGCTGTCGTTGTCATCCACAACCAGTACTTTGGAGATCTGGATGCTGTCTGAAAGGCTGGTTTCCGAAAGAAGTCCTGCCTCTGACCGGCCAAAGCGCACTGTGAAGTGGAATTCGCTGCCTTGTTCTTCCTCACTTTTCACCCAGATACTGCCGCCCATTAACTCTGTAAGTTGTTTAGAGATGGCAAGGCCCAGTCCGGTGCCGCCAAAGCGGCGTGTGGTAGAGGTGTCTGCTTGAGAGAAGGATTGGAACAGGTTGCGTTGCTGTTCTTCGCTGATACCAATCCCAGTGTCCTTGATGGTGAACTGCACGACGATCTCATCAGCAGAGTGTGTGAAGTGACGTGCTTTGATGATCACTTCCCCTTCTTGGGTGAACTTCACGGCATTGTTACCAAGGTTTAACAGAATCTGGCGTAGACGAGTCGGATCACCTGTGACCATTTTGGGCAAATGAGGGTCAATGTCGAAAATGAGTTCGATGTCTTGCTCTTCCGTTTTTAGACTGAGCAGGTTGGCCACTTCGTCCAGCACGTCTTGGATATTGAAGGAGACTTGCTCGATGCTGACTTTGCCCGCTTCGATTTTGGAGAAATCTAAGATGTCATTAATGATGCCAAGTAATGACTCTGCGGAGTTTCGGACTTTTTGGATGTAGTTCCGTTGTTTGCGATTTAGGTCGGACTGCAGCGCTAAGTATGACATGCCAATAATAGAGTTCATCGGCGTGCGGATTTCATGGCTCATGTTAGCAAGGAAGTCGCTTTTCGCACGGCTAGCGTTTTCAGCCACTTCTTTGGCAGCTTTCAGCTCTTTAGTTTGCTCGGCAATGTCTTCTTCTAGCTGCTCTTTATAAGATTGCAGTGAGCGCTGGGCATTGTGCTTTTCAGTAATGTCTCGCCAAGTGCAGATGATTGCTGGTTTATCATCGTAGGTAATCGCGATCATAGTGATATCAGCATACAGCAAGGCGCCATCGAAGCGACGGAAAATCCACTCGCCACGGTAGTGGCCTTTTTGAATCACGATGTTGTAGATCTCTTCCAGTTGTTTTGGCGCATTTTGGCCATTCATTTGAGAGAAAGAGGACAAATCCAACACGGATGTTTGCATCAGGTCATCTTTAGATGGGTAATGCAACACTAGGGTGGTCGCGTCGTTACAGTCAACAATGGACTCGTTCACTATAATCCATGCAGGGTCTGGGGACGCATCGAACATGGAACGGAAACGGTCTTCACTGTTTATCAAGTTGGCGAGCTGACGTTTTACCCCTTTGGTGACCACCCAAGCCAAGATGCTTAAAATGGCAATGGTAATGGCACTGATTGAGATAATAGTGCTGTTTACCCGTGTAAGCTGCTCTTCGATTTCTTGTTCCTGCTCGGAGGATTTGGTTTGCACAATGTCGCCAATTTGATCCAGAAGACGTGGCAGTGGCGAGAAGATCGCTTGAAACTCACGGTTTAAGGCTACCCGCTGGGTTTCGATCTTGAGTTGGGCGAAGCGCTCGTTAAACAGCCCCCCTTCTCCTAAATTCATGGTCTGAGTATCACGGCTAAAGCTGGAGTCTGTGCCAAATAAAATGTCGTTGAGTTCCGCGATAAGGCGTTGGAAGCTTTGGGCGCTCGATGGATACTCTTCTTGGGCTTGATTAATGACATACTGCAACCGATCGATAGATGGCACGAGCTGGTTTTCCAATAAATCGATCAGCTCTTCGTTACGGGAAGCATTAATCGCAAGGTTGATCGCTACCTCTAAGATGGCGATATCCTCGGTGGTGGTACTTAATGAGGAGTTCAATGAAGCCAAACGTAAGTCTAGATACTCTTCCGACAGCAACCTCTTTTCAGAGTTATCATCGGTGTTTTCATAAGTGTACAAAAGGCGGCTTTCTTTCAGACGGTTACGTCCGTTTAAAGCAGTCAGCAGAGTTTTTAAAGCACTCACTTTTAAGAGGGCTTTCTGGGCGAGATCGTCTTCTTCCTGTATGGCCTCGAACTGGGTTTTTCTTTCGAACCAGTCGTTGATTTTGTAAGTGACCTGCTCGATTTGGTTACCACGGGTTTTAAGTACCACGCCCAATACCGTAGTGCTGGTATTTTTCGGAGCTGCCGCTCGTAGTGTCGTCACAGCATCCGAGAAGCGGCTGAAGTTGCTCACATCCTGATACATCATGTTAGTCCCGCCATACAAGGCTTGGCGCAATCGACTTTGCTGTGCGGGGATGATCTCACGCAGCTCTGATGCGGCAGTCAGCATGGAAGTTTGCTGCATCCGTATGTCTGCTTGCTGTTGGCGCAAATCCGACAAGGTGCTGGATAAAATGATGGCACCAATGAGTGAGGAAAACACGGCAAATATTGCCAGTGTCCAAACCAATGGCGACACTGAAACGTGTTTACGGTGGCTGCTAGTCATAGTCATGGCCCTCCGAATTGGCCAAGTCTGCTGATTCGTTGTTATATAGTAGTTCACTATTTTGTGAGACGTCTTGAACCTGTCCCCCCGAGATCAACCTTAACCAGATGGTCTTGTGGTTAGGGGTATCGGTGGATTGTAGAGCGAGTTTAAACCCAGCGCCTAAATCAAAACTGCCAACTCGATTCATGCTCACAGAGAGGGACTTGCTGGTTGGAATATGTTCCCTATGAAACTCGCTAAGTATCAAGCCTAAAATACGTGCTGAGATGTACCCCTCTAGTTTCAAGTTAGTGGGGGTGTCTTCGGGCATAAAATTCGCACTGTCTGTAAGAAACTCTTTAATTAAGGGTAGATAGTTGTGGGACAGTGGTGGTGTGGATTGGGTAAACAGAATCATGGCTTTTGTGTGCTGAGTACGATCCGCCAATGCGCCAATTCCTGCCGCGGACAGTGTCGCGTAAAGAGGTGAAATGTCCATTTCGTCGAGAATGGAAATGAGTTGGCTCGCTACTTCATAGGTGCCAATGATAAATACTATCTTGGGCAGTTTCTTGTGTGAAAGTATGTCTGCTGCCGCATGTTCGGCAAAGGGAGAGTTGCGAGCGTAACGTATTTGCAAGGCTTGTTCTGGGTGTTTGATGCCATGGTACTTTAGGGCATTCAAGAGACTGTTTAATCCCGATTCACCATAGGCGTCTTTTTGTGCCAGTATGGCGATATCTTCAGAGTGAATGTTTAGGTTTTCGACGAGCTTTTCTACCAATAGGAAGACTTCGTCTTCGTAGCTTGCTCGTACGTTAAAAATGGTGCCTTTGGCTCGTTCACTGTATAGGTATTTTGCTCCGGTTAAGGGGGCAATCAGAGGCACGTTGTAGTGTTTGAGCAGGGGTAACGTGGCTACCGCTGTGGGGGTGCCGACACTGCCAAGCATGGCCTTAATATCGTATTCTTCTACCAGTGCGGTAATGGCTTCAGCAGTTCGAGCGGGTTCGTAGCTGTCATTCATCGGTACAAGCGTGACATCATAATTCAGAGATTTGTGGGCGTTAATGTGCATTAACCCTAGCTCTATTCCGCGAGAAATCTCTTCTCCTAAATAGGCGTTTGGCCCATCAAATGGACCAGTGAAACCAACGCGCATAGGTTCAGCATGGCCCAATACAGGTAGGGTCATCCAAACCGCAATCAGCGCCATCAATTGGCTCACTCGCTTTATCATAGGGTACTGCTTCCCGTAAAAATCAGAACGTGTATTAAGTCTTTAAGCCGTAAGACCAATCCTAAAAAACAGATTGAGATTGGGCTTAAGGGCATTCGTATACGGTAGAGTATGCATAGAAGGCCGAGATTATTCGTTATAGTTTAGAAGATGTTTGTGTAATACAGGGGAGGGGTTGTGTGATGTTCTGTAAAAATAGAGGGTGGAAGCGGGCTCAACTTCGCTTAGTTGAGCCCTTTCGGGAAGAGGCTAGGCGTCAGACTGAGGCTATCGCCATTGGGCGATACGAGCCATTTGCAGTAACCGCTCCCGCTCTGCTTGATCAACGGAAACGCAATGGAAGCCTATGATATCTCCGGGTTTTTTCTGTGCTAACAGCCCTCCACCAAAGGCTGTGACGCAGCCTATTTTGGGATAGCCTCCAATGGTTTGACGGTCCCGTAATAGCACAATCGGTTGGCCGTCATTAGGGATCTGAATGGCACCATAAGCGATGCCTTCTGAGATGATGCCTTTTTTGTCGCCACCAATGGCTCGTCCATTCATACGATAGCCCATACGGTCACTGTCGGGGGTGACTTTGAAATCACTGCCAAAAAAGTGTGCCCGATCGAGTCCCGAAAAGGTTTTGAATTGATAGCCCATAACCACGGGAATGTCGGGGTTATCATAGTTAGGGATGGCTAAGCGCGGCACAATTCGCTGCACATGGTCATCGGTCCCAGTGAAAGGCAATTTGTCACCTTTCTCAAGTTTTTTGCCCTTACCGGATAATCCCCCCAGTTGCTCCCGCATCACAGTGGAGACACTGCCGAGAACTGGCTCAACTTGGAAGCCACCCTTGACGGCTAAATAAGCACGTAAGCCGTGGTTCGGTTGTTGGAATGACAGCACATCCCCTTTTTTAATCGGGTAGGTTTGCCATGGCAAAATAGGCTTGTCGTTCAACTGAGCCCCAAGGTCTGCGCCTGTGATAGCGATGCTGGTATTGGCTTGGGCTTCTAAGGTCAGCATACCAAAGGTGATTTCAATCTGCGGTGCGTTGTCGGCGTTGTCTAAGAGAGCATTGGCCCAGCGGAACGCTAATTCGTCCATTGGGCCTCCAGAGGTGACCCCTAGGTGCTGATAGCCGTGGCGACCAAGGTCTTGGATAAGTGCCAACATGCCGGGCTTTACAACATTAAAAGCCATCTAATTTGCCTCCTTGTGCGAGGAATTCTTCACGGGAGATCGGTGTGAAACGCACGGTGTCGCCAGCTTCGATCAAGGCTAGACTTTCACTGCCCCAATCAACCAATTGTAAAGGCGTGCGGCCGATGATTTGCCAGCCACCTGGGGTCACGCTTGGGTACACAGCGGTTTGCTGTTCTGCGATGGCGACACTTCCAAGGGGCACTTTTAGTCTTGGGGTAGTTTTACGCGGGATATGCAGTGCTTTGGGGGTGTTCCCCAAGAAGGCAAACCCCGGTGTAAAGCCAATCGCATAGGCACGGTAGGCGGTTTCAGAATGCTGTTGAATCACTTGATCAACACTCATCTGGCAGTGTTGCGCCACGTCCTCAATATCGGGCCCCACCTCGGAGCCGTAATACACAGGAATAACCACTTCACGGGCATCCCGAGCTTGGGCTTCGTTGGGATCTAGGTTATCGATGACTTGAGCGATCTGATGGCAAATTTTAAAACGGTCAAAATGATCCGTATCAAATACTACCAACAGGGTAGTGTAAGAAGGGATCAGGTCTAGGATGCCTTCAATACAGCGCAGTTTCTTTGTAACCAAGCCAATCCGGTCCGACACTTCATTGCTGATGGTGTCTGAAAAAGTCAGCAAGCAAGCATGATCGCTGACCATTTCAATGGCCGTATCCATGGCTTGTGGTAACGGGTGTTGGTGACTGCTCATGATGCGTTTGACCCGTTGACCACTGCGCGGATGCGTTTTACCGCTTCAACGGCGTGGGCACCATCACCATGGACACAAATAGTGTCCGCATGGACTTCCAGCGATGCACCGGATTCTGTAGTGAGCTTTCCTGTATTGCTGAGCTCAAGCACCTGCTGTTCAATGCGCTCAAAGGAGCTGTGTACGGCATTGGATTGCTTCCGTGGCGTCAGACGCCCTTCGTCTGTATAGAGACGATCGGAAAAGGCTTCGAACCACAGTGTCAGTTGGTATTTTTGCGCCAAAGCTTTCACTTCCTCGGCTTCTGGCACCGCCATGACCATAAGTACCAATGAGCTGTCCAGCTCGCTCACAGCCTGCATTACGGTTTCAAGTACCGCGAAATTGCTCATCATGGTGTTGTACAAGGCACCATGGGGTTTTACATAGGTGACATGAGTGCCATGGGTGGCACAAATACCCTGTAACGCGCCAATCTGATACTGGATCAGGGCTTTTAACTCAGCAGGTGCCACATCCATATTACGACGACCAAAGCCGACTAAATCTGGGTAAGCGGGGTGGGCACCTATCGTAACGCCATGTTTGGCAGCCAGTGCCACGGTTTTGCTCATGGTGAGTGGGTCTGATGCATGAAAGCCACAGGCAATGTTAGCCTGGTCAACGAAGGGCATGATTTGCTCGTCTAAGCCCATGGTCCATGCGCCAAATGCTTCGCCCATATCACAGTTTAATTTCATGATTCTCTCCAATTAGCGTTGCGACATCGTAGTGGGTAGGTAGGTCACGATTTCTGGGAATAACGTGACTAAGCCAATTGCCACAGCAATCAATAAGAAGAACGGCAGTGCCGCACGTGCTACGTACAGGATGTTTTTGCCAGTGAGTGCTTGGATAACAAATAAATTGAAACCTACCGGAGGGGTGATCTGTGACATTTCCACCACCAACACGATGAAGATACCGAACCAAAGTAGATCGATCCCAGCGGCTTCTACCATGGGCAATACCACGGCAACGGTTAGCACCACCACGGAAATACCATCGAGGAAACAACCCAGCACCACAAATAAGACGGTTAGGTATAGGATCAACTCCATCGGGGATAGGTTTAAGCTACCGATCCATACAGCCAACTCTTTAGGAATGCCTAAGAAGCCCATGGCAAGGGTAAGAAAGTGAGCGCCGATCAAGATGAAGGTGATCATACAAGAGCTTTTAACGGCTCCCATGATGCTTTCCATAAAGCTACTGGTAGACAAGGAGCCCGTCATGGCTGCAATCACTAGGGCACCTGTAACACCTAACGCCGCGGCTTCCGTTGGTGTGGTAATGCCGCCATAAATAGAGCCCAATACAAAACCGATCAATCCCACCACAGGCAGCAATTGTTTAAGGGCTTTAATACGTTTACTCCAGCTAGTGTGCTCAGAGGTTTGCTGAGGCAGTTCGTCTTTGCGCAACATCCCCCAAATCATGGTGTAACCCATGAATAGGCATACCAATAGTAAGCCAGGCAGTGCCCCTGCAATGAACAAACGAGCAATGGACACTTCTGCGGCCACCCCGTAAACGATCAAGATGATCGACGGTGGGATTAACAGCCCTAAGGTCCCCGAGCCAGCAAGGGTGCCGATGGCCATGCGCTCGCTGTAACCTTGGCGCTTAAGCTCAGGTAAGGTCATACGACCAATGGTGGCTGCTGTGGCAGCAGAGGAGCCAGACACTGCAGCGAAGATGCCACAGCTTAAAATATTCACGTGTAGCAGTTTTCCAGGCACACCGCCTAACCAAGGGGACAAGCCTTTAAATAAATCCTCTGACAGACGTGTACGGAAGAGGATCTCACCCATCCAAATAAACAGAGGTAATGCAGTCAGGGACCAAGCGGTACCTGCTCCCCATGAGGAGGTGGAAAATAACAGACCAATCTGCATGTTGCCGGACATGACTAGGCCTAAGCCACCGATGAAAATGAGGGTAAAAGATACCCAAACACCGAAGGCCAACATGGCGATCATGGCAACGGCGAGAACAATTGAAATTAACGTAAGATCCATGGCTTATTCCTCGAAAGACAATTCGTCTTCATGCTTCATGTAGTTCGGGGTTTTCCCGCGTAAAGAACCCACCCAGGCATCCAGTACCGCAAGCACCAGTGCAAGGGCGCCAATCGCCACGGGTAATTGAGGAATCCAAAGAGGAACAGGGATGTAGCCATAGGACACTTCTTCATAAATGTAGGACTCATACACCATGTAACAGCTGGCGTAGGCGATGAATGCTGTTAAAGCTAAGGCCAGCGTGAGGATGATGGCTTCTTGGACCTTTCGACTGCCGATGGATAAACGCTGAATTACCAGCGTCACGCGGATATGGCCGCCTTCATTGAAGGTGTAAGCCAAACCAAAGAAGGTGGAAGCGGCTAAGGCAAAGCCAGCAAAATCTTCGGCGGAAGGCACAATAAAGCCAAACAAGCGGCCCAGGATTTGTGCTAACAAAAGCAATGTAATGGCTAGGATGCAGATACCAGAAAGCCAGCCTGACAAGCGATAGCAGGAGTCTTTGAAGTTTTTCATGGTGTTCTCTTCTTTTAGGAATGTCTCCCCAATCATAGCTGATTGGGGAGAGCAGAGGTCTAACAGAGGGATTACTTATTGTAGGCGTCTAGGATTGCGCCGACTGCTTCTGGATCTTCCGCTTTCCATTCAGCAATCATGGTTTCACCGATTGCTTGAAGCTCACCGACCAATTTGTCAGATGGGTCGCTTACGTTCATGCCGTTTTCGACCAGTTTTGCTTTGTCACTTGCAGCGCGGTCGGCAACCCCTTCCCAAGCTTTGGCTTCAGCGTGGGCTGCGGCGGTCATGATGGCCTCTTGAGTGGACTTGTCTAAACGACGGAAAGCACGCTTGTTAACCACGATGATGTTTTTTGGAATCCAAGCTTTCACATCTGTGTAGTAGTTCACATAGTCCCAAGCTTGAGAATCCACCCCTGTAGAGGGGGACGTTAGCATGGCTTGGATGATGCCAGTGCTGAATGCCTGAGGAATGTCAGGTACTTGGATTGTCGTTGGGGTAGTGCCCATTAAATCTGCTAGGCGAGAAGTAGATGGGCTGTAAGCACGCATCTTAGAACCTTCCAAATCAGCCAACTCATTTACCGGCATCTTGGTGTACAAGCTCTGAGCTGGCCAAGCGACCGCGTAAAGCAGTGTCATGCCGCCTTTATCAAGCTGGGCCGCTACCGCAGGCTTCGCTGCTTCCCAAAGCTTCTTAGCGTCTTCAAAAGACGTGGCTAGGAAGGGAATGTTGTCGTGTTTGTACACTGGGTGTTCGTTGCCCAAAATGCCTAGGAATACTTCCCCTAGCTGTACTTGGCCGCTTTTTACTGCACGTGGGATTTCTGTGTGTTTAACCAAGGAGCCACCGGAGTGAACGGTGATGTCTAGATCGCCACCTGTGGCTTCTTTGATTTCTTCTGCGAAACCGTAAGCGATTTGTGTCGGCAAGTTGCCGTCGCCGTATGGGGTTGGCATGTGCCATTGCGCCGCCATTGCAGAAGTTGAAAGTAGACTACCGAACATCAAAGCTGTGCTGAGTTTTTTCATCGTTCCTGTCCTTTAAATGCGAAGGGTTAGTTTTTGTTGTGATTATGGTTATTAAAAAACCACGGCCTATAGGGATAGACCGTGGAAAATCAGATACTTACATAATTGCGAGGTCAGTATCTAAAATGTCGGTCACCAGCATTTTGCCTGGGGCATGGGTGATACAAATTGGGGGTTTCGCGTTACGGATGGCCAGTTGTGGTGTGACGCCACAGGCCCAGAAAACTGGCACTTCCCCATCTTTAATGGTTACAGGGTCGCCAAATTCAGGTTTGTTTAAATCTTTAATGCCGATGGTTGCTGGGTCACCAAAATGCAGTGGTGCGCCATGGGCTTTAGGGAAACGAGTCGTGATCTGGATTGCACGGATGGCATCTTTGGGCACATAAGGACGCATAGTGACGACAGTGTTGCCATGGAAGCGTCCAGCAGGCTTGGTTGGAATGTTGGTTTCGAACATGGAAACGTTCACGTCTTGCTCGATGTTACGAGGCGTGAGTCCCGCCTGAGATAGGGCATTTTCAAATGAAAAGGAACAGCCTAGGACAAACGCTACCATGTCTTCTTGCCAAAGATCTTCAATATCAGAGCGGCTTTCGACCATTTCACCGTTGCGGTAGACATAGTACTCAGGAATGTCATGACGCATGTCGATGTCTTCCCCTAGCATTGGCATGCGGAAATCGCCGACCGCTGACACGCCGATTAAAGGGCAAGGCACAGGGTTGTTCTGACAAAACATCAAAAACTCATTGGCGTACTCGGCAGGTAAAATCACCACGTTCCCTTGCATGGCACCTGTGGCGAGACCACTGGTTGGACCAGTATGCTCTTTGTTGCGGATGGCCTGACGAAGAGCAGCCGTTTGTTGCAATAATGTGTTGGGTATATGCGCCATGCCGTTTTCCTAATTCTTATCACAGTTGGTATGAATTAAGAGTAGATTTTAACGGCATGAAAAGTCTAATCGTGTTTTTTTGCTATTTTTGATCAATTTTTTTTATCAAGCTATAGATTGCTCGTATTCATGGGCGATTTTTACGGCGATTTGCGCCGCCACATCCGCCATGGGGTTAAAGGGCTCGTCAGAGTACGAGGCAGTGAAACGCAGCTCGCTAGGGGTCCAGATGGTGCGAATTCGCTTCAATGTGCCCTCTGCAATGTCTTGCTCAATCATCACGTCTGGCATGGTGGCCACGCCAACCCCATCCAGTGCTAAAGAGCGGCAAGCAGACAGGGAGGTAGAGGCAAAAAAGTGGGCTGGTGGTCCCTCTATTTCACGAAATTTATGGGTGACTTCCGCGTAGGGCTTGCTGTTTCGGGCGTAGGAAATAATCGGCCATGGGGTCAGTTCTTCTAAATACAGAAGACGATCAGGCAGGCCTAAACTCGGGCTGGCAGCCCAAGACAAAGAGAAAGTACACAGCTCTCGGTTAACAATATTAGGCTCGTTGATCGGCCCCATTAACAATCCCAAATCCAAAGAACGATCCTTGATACCTGCAGTCAATGTGGGCGTCACTTCAACGGTCAGTTCCACATCTAGATTGGGCATTTCTCGATGCAGTTGCGCTAGAAACCGTGATAGCCAAGTGTGGGCGATGGTTTCAGAAACGCCAATACGAATCACCCCAGAGTAGGCGCTGGAGCTTTCCGCGCGTTTTCGTAATTGCTCTGACTGGTACAGGATTTTTTCTGCGTAGGGTAATAGATCCTTGCCTTTGGCTGTCAGGGAGATGGGGGCAGATCCCACTTCACGCTCAAATAATTTCACTCCTAGCTCGGATTCTAATGCTGAGATCCGTGCAGAAATGGCTGGTTGGGTGGTGTACATGCGTTCTGCGGCTTTACGGAAGCTGCCTAGGCTGGCGACCCACACGAAGGTTTCTAAGCGTTTGTGATTCACTGTGTTGTCTCTCCTGTTACTTGCGTCAGATTAAAGTACCAATAGGTCGGATCACAAGCTTTCATGTCAGGGTTTTGCAACAAGAAGAATTGCTGGGGCTTCCTTGATCCTTGACGAAAGATTTCATCCGTATCTGTATCTATGCTGGTACGGCTTTTGTATGCTCTAGGGGACTTTCAGGAGAAAGATATGAATCGACTTATAGCATTGATCTTAAAAGGCTTAGTGGCCGTGTTGCCGATTGGTTTGACGGTGTACTTGTTGTTTTGGCTACTCTCGACTGCTGAGGCCCTCGCCAAGCCATTGGTATTGTTGGTTTGGCCAAGTGATTACTATTTTCCCGGTTTAGGTTTGGTCACCAGTTTGCTGTTACTGGCCGTGATTGGTTTGATTGTGAACCTATATGGGGTGCGCTACCTGATGAAGGTAAGCCAACGTCTGTTTGAACGTATTCCCTTAGTAAAGTCCATTTATGGCGCCATCTGCGACATGATGACAGTCTTTAACTTGTCGAAGAAAACCGACATGCAAAGTGTGGTGTCTTTGGAGATTCAAGGCATGCAGCTGATTGGTTTTGTCACTGGGGCTGACATGGGTAAACGCTTGTTTGGAGAAAGTGATTTGGTAGGTGTTTATTTGCCATTGAGCTATCAAATTGGGGGCATGACAGTGTATGTTTCACGGGACAAATTAACCCCTCTTGATATCACGATGGAAGAGGGTATGCGTATTGCTGTAACGGGAGGCGTGCAATCCACGAAATCGGAATGATGCAATTAGAAGACATCGCTAAATTATTAGAAGAAAAGGGTTACCCCGCAAAATTAAAAACCTTTCCCCGCCGGATTTATGTGGGATCTTTGGGCTCTTTCTACGGGGTGACCATAGTGCAGAATGCTCAAACTGGTGCTCTAAGAGTCTCTTATCAGCCACTTATTTTATTAGTGGGTGGGGCATTGCTGGTGTACAGCTTTGTGGTGAGTTATGGCAACGACAACATGTTGTCGGCATTAATCGGCATCACGGGGGCGTCTGTATTTGCTAACTTTTTTAAATCCCGTGTGAAAAAGCAGGAGATCGTGGAGATTCTGAAAGAGTCAGGCGCGCTCTAGCTCGACCCTTTATTTCTTATCTGTGGCCATCTTTCTGTATGGCCTTTTTTGTTTCAAATGAAACTATAAATTTTCATTTGAAAATTAACTATCATCAAAATGAAACATTTTCCCCGTACATTGACCCGCGTTTGATGCATTTTTGAGCGTTTCATCTTTATCTTTTTCAAAATAAAACGAGGGTAACTAACCATGCGCAATTTAGCTTTGGTTTCTATGGCGGTCGGTTTAGCAGTTTCAAGTTCTACTTTTGCAGCAACGCAAGTGGAGTGGTGGCATGCCATGGGTGGCGCCAATGGTGAGAAAGTGGAGGAGATTGCAAAAGCCTTCAATGACTCCCAAGACGCCTACGAAGTAAAACCTGTTTACAAAGGCAACTACACAGAGACCATGACCTCTGCCATTGCTGCTTTCCGTGCGAAGCAACAACCAGCGATTGTTCAGGTGTTTGAAGTCGGGACAGCGAGCATGATGGCGGCTGAAGGTGCCATCTACCCAGTGTACAAACTGATGCGTGAAAACGGTCAATCTTTCCGTCAAGACGGCTTCTTGTCTGCGGTAACAGGTTATTACTCTACAGAAAGCGGCGATATGTTATCTATGCCGTTTAACAGCTCGACGCCAGTGCTTTACTACAACAAAGAGTTGTTCGCTAAAGCAGGTATTAAAAAAGCTCCGACCACTTGGAAAGAAATGGGCGAAGTCTCCCAGAAGCTACTAGACAGTGGCGTATCTTGTGGTTTTACAACGGCTTGGCAGTCTTGGACTCAGCTAGAAAACTACAGTGCTCGCCAAGATCTTCCGTTCGCTTCTGAAGCGAATGGCTTTGGTGGTGTAAACACTCGTTTGCAGTTCAACGGTGACAACCAAGTGGCGCACATTCAACAATTGAGTGACTGGCACAAGAGCGGCATTTTCAGCTATGGCGGTCGCCGTAGCGATGCGGCACCTAAGTTCTACAGCCAAGAGTGTGGCATGTACATGGACTCTTCTGCGGGCTACGCAGGTATGAAGCGTAACGCGAAATTTGACTTCGGTGTTAGCCAGTTGCCCTACGATGATAAGGTCATCGACACGCCTAAAAACAGCATCATCGGTGGCGCTTCACTTTGGGTGTTACAAGGTAAATCGGATGCAGAATACCGTGGTGTGGCGTCTTTCCTAAGCTTCCTATCCCGTGCTGAAGTTCAAGCGGATTGGCACCAGTTCTCTGGTTACCTGCCTATCACCCAAGCGGCCTATGAACTAACAGAAGGTCAAGGCTTCTACGCAGCGAACCCAGGAACAGATGTGGCGGTTATGCAGATGTCTTCAGGCACGCCAACGGCGAACTCTAAAGGTTTACGCCTAGGTAACTTTGTTCAAATTCGCGACATCATCAACGAAGAGCTAGAAGCCGTTTGGGCGGGTAAAAAGACCGCTAAGCAGGCGTTGGATACGGCTGTGAAACGTGGTGATGCCTTGCTAGCTCGATTCGAGAAAGCGAATAAATAACATCACTTCCTCATGGTGAGGTGCCTCCTTCTTCGGGAGGAGGCTTTTTTTGTGATGTAAAAGCGTGTTTGGATGAGCCTAGATATGTCGGTGTATTTCCCCCATAAGCAGCTACCCTATTTGTTGCTGCTGCCTCAGCTGTTAGTAACAGCGATTTTCTTCTTATGGCCTGCGGGCCAAGCGGTTGAGCAAGCGTTTTATCAAGAAGACGCTTTTGGCTTAAGTCGTGATTTTGTTGGCTTAGATAATTTTTCTGAGCTGTTAACCAGTCCTGAATATTACGCGTCTTTGAAGACCACTCTGGTGTTCAGTTTTTCCGTCGCATTTTTGGGAATTGCTGTGGCCCTTTGGTTGGCAGTGATGGCCGACCGAGTGATCCGTGGCAAGTTGGTGTATCAGACTTTATTGGTATGGCCCTACGCAGTAGCTCCGGCGCTGGCAGGGGTACTTTGGTGGATTCTGTTTGATCCAAGTATGGGGCCAGTGGCCCTATGGTTAGAGTATGTAGGTGTTGATTGGAATCACTTTTTAAATGGCAATCAGGCGATGATTTTGGTTGTGATTTCAGCGACTTGGAAACAGATCAGCTATAACTTCTTATTCTTTTTAGCGGGCTTGCAGGCCATTCCTCGCTCCTTGATTGAAGCCGCCGCCATCGACGGTGCGAGCCCTTTCAAACGTTTTTGGGACATTGTCTTTCCATTACTGTCGCCCACCACATTTTTCCTATTAGTGGTGAACCTAGTGTATGCGTTTTTTGAGACCTTTGGGGTGATCGATGCCACGACCCAAGGGGGGCCAGGGCAAAGCACGACGACCATGGTCTATAAGGTCTACAACGACGGTTTTGTAGGCCTAGATCTAGGGAGCTCGGCGGCCCAATCGGTGATTTTGATGGTGATCGTCGGGTTAATGACGATCGTGCAGTTTCGCTACATTGAACGTAAGGTGCAGTACTAATGATTGAAAATCGTCCTTGGATGGCTGTTTTTAGTCATGCCATTTTAATCTTTGGTGTCTTTATTGTGGCCTTACCGGTTTGGGTGGCCTTGGTGGCGTCGACTCATCCAGCGAGTGCTTTTGGCTCTGGGCATATTCCCATGTGGTTTGGACAGGAAGGGTTCGCCAACTGGCAAATGCTGTTAGTGGGATCAGACGGTCAGTCCAGTCAATTGCTGAAGATGCTGATGAACTCTTTGATCATGGCTTTGGGGATTACCTTTGGCAAGATCGCCATCTCCTTGATGTCCGCTTATGCCATTGTATTTTTCCGTTTCCCTTTTCGTGGTTTGGCGTTTTGGATCATCTTTTTTACTTTGATGCTGCCCGTTGAAGTGCGCATCGTGCCCACCTATGAAGTGATCGCTAATCTCAACCTATTAAACAGCTACACAGGTTTAACTCTGCCTCTTATTGCCAGTGCCACGGCGACTTTTTTGTTTCGCCAGTGTTTTATGAGTATGCCAGGGGAGCTGGTGGAAGCGGCACGTATCGATGGGGCAGGCCCCATTCGATTTTTCTTCGATATCTTGCTGCCTATGTCGCGCACGAATATCGCTGCCTTGTTCGTGATCCTCTTTATTTATGGTTGGAACCAATATTTATGGCCTTTGATCGTCACCACAGATGATGCCTATTACACCTTGGTCATGAGTGTGAAACGCATGCTGTCCGTGTCGGAAGGGGATATTCAGTGGAACCAAGTGATGGTGTCTACCTTGTTAGCCATGATTCCACCAGTGATGGTGGTGATTGCAATGCAGAAATTATTTGTTAAAGGCTTGGTGGACGCGGAGAAATAAGATGTCAGATTTAGTATTAGAAAATATTGGTAAAACCTACGCCAACGGCTACCAAGCCATTCCGAGCATCGACCTTACTATTGAAGAAGGGGAGTTTATCGTCTTGGTTGGGCCTTCTGGCTGTGGCAAGTCTACTTTGTTACGCATGGTGGCAGGCCTTGAGAGCATCTCCCAAGGGACATTGTCGATTAAAGGGAATGAGGTGAACAACAAGGAGCCTGCGGAGCGAGACATCGCCATGGTCTTCCAAAACTACGCCCTCTATCCCCATATGTCGGTGTACGACAATATGGCCTACGGTTTAAAGAATCGTGGGGAGTCCAAAGCTGAAATCAAAACCAAGGTGAATGCTGTGGCGCAGATGCTTGGTCTGGAAGAACTTCTAGTGCGTAAGCCCGGTCAGTTATCTGGTGGTCAGCGCCAGCGCGTGGCCATGGGGCGCGCCATGGTACGTGATCCACAGGTGTTTTTGTTTGATGAACCCTTGTCCAATCTGGATGCAAAACTACGTGTGCAAATGCGAGTGGAAATCCGTGAATTGCAGCGCAAATTGGGGACTACCACCCTGTATGTGACCCATGATCAGGTAGAAGCCATGACTCTAGCGGATCGCTTAGTGGTATTGAACAAAGGCCATGCGGAGCAGATCGGCACACCGATGGAACTTTATGAGCGCCCAGCGACGATTTTTGTGGCGGAGTTCATTGGTTCCCCCGCTATGAATCTTATCCCCGCTCGGGTGGAAAACGGCCAAATGATGTTAGATGTGGACAACACACTGGCTTGTCCACAGATTGCCGATGGCAATTTTGTCTGGGGGATTCGCCCAGAGCATGTGCAGATCACGACCCCGGAGCAAGCGGATCTCATGTTTACCGTTAAAGCAGTGGAAGCCCTAGGGGCAGAAACCCTGATCCATGGAAGCATTTTAGGGAGCGCAAATCGCCAATCTTTTGTAGTACGATTATCAGGCAATCATACATTCAAATGCGGCGACCAGTTAGCTCTGAGCGTCCCTGAGTCGGCATGGCATGTGTTTGATTCCCATACACAACAGAGAGTGAACGCGTCATGCAATTGAGTAAAGTTATGGGGCATCGTGGTGCGGCCTTATTGGCACCAGAAAATACCTTGGCTTCTATCCGCGCTGCGGCAGAAACCGGTGTGAAATGGGTTGAAATTGACGTCTATCCGATTGCCCAAGGTGGATTGATCATTTTCCATGATCATTCTTTAGAGCGCTGTACAAATGGCTCAGGCCTGACCTTGGATGCTAATTTAGAGGCGATACTGTCACTGGATGCAGGGGCCTGGTTTGGCGTGCAACATACAGGTGAAAAAGTCCCTACCTTGGAGCAAGCCATTGCTTGTATTCAAGAATTAGGGATGGGACTAAATCTTGAAATTAAGTACGAAGGCACGGATGTGGAAGCGATTGTGCCGCCGATCCTTGCGGTACTGGCCGAGCATTGGCAAGACAATGACAAGTTGATGATCTCTAGCTTCAATTATCCTGCCTTGGAGATTTGCTATGCCATGAATAAGCAGCTTCATTTGGCTTATCTTGTGGAAGATGTGCCTGATGACTGGTTGCTAAAATTGGCTGCAATTGAGGCGTATAGCTTGAATTGCTATTACCTCCCTTTGACGGAACAACAAGCCCGTGCGGTGAAAGCGGCAGGCTATAAGTTGCTGTGTTATACGGCCAATGAAGCGCGCCTAGTGGAGCACCATTGGGATTGGGGGATGGATGCGGTGATTACCGATGATCCAAGGCAATTTATGCACCTGGAGGCTCAATCTTGAGTCTAAATGAACGTCAGCAACACATTCTAAACTGGGTTCAGCAGTGTGATCTGCTTCGAGTGGAGGACATTGTTGAACGTTTTGGGGTGTCTTCCCAAACCATTCGTAAAGACTTGAACCAACTGGCGGAACGGCATCTTGTCCGTCGCCAGCATGGTGGCGTTGCCCCGGTGTCTACTGCGGAAAATCTCCCTTTTGCTAATCGCCAGTTCATGAACAGTGAGGCGAAACAGGCTATCGCCGCGGGGGTAGCAGAGCACATTCCTAATGGGGCCTCGGTGTTTTTAGGGATCGGCACCACGGTGGAGTTTGTTGCGAAAGCCCTGTTGCAGCACCAAGACCTTCAGGTGTTTACCAATAATTTAACAGTGGCCACTATTTTTGCTCAAAACCCGAGTGCCACTGTTCGGGTCACGGCGGGACGTATGCGTCACCGTCACTGTGATTTGGTGGGTACAGAAGCCCTCGAAAGCATGCGCAAGTACGTTTTTGATTACGGCGTACTGGGATGCGGAGGTCTCCATGAAATCTATGGGATTTTGGATTTTGATCCTGATGAAGCCAATGTCAGCCGAACTCTAGTAGAGCAAAGTCGTCACGTGTTGTTAGTCGCGGATCAACACAAGTGGGGACGTAAGGCCAGTGCTCGGGTGGCGGAGTTGAATGCCGCTGAAACGCTCTTTACCGATGCGATTCCCCCTAATTTGATGACCTATCTCACCCAAGAAGGCGTCAAGGTAGAAATATGTCAGCCCCAAGCATCTAAGGAAGGTTAATGAGTTCTGTTGCCAATAATGGGGTGTCCATGCCTCAGCCTATTGCAGGGTTAACCACTGCATGTCTTAAGAACATAGGGTTTGTGCTAACGGATTTTGATGACACCCTGACCCTAGAAGGTAAGCTTCCGGACCAAACACTGAGTGCCTTGTATCGTTTGCAAGAGGCGGGTATCCATGTGATTCCTGTTACCGGTGGCTGTGCTGGTTGGTCCGATATGATGACTCGTATTCTGCCTGTTTCTGGTGTGATCACAGAAGGAGGCGGGGTGTTTATGACGCGCAGTTCGGGCTCAGTAAACTACCAGTATTTCCACGATGAAGCCTCTATGCGGGTAGAGCAGGCGGCCATATTGACCATGGTAGAACCAAGGTTAAAACGCTTTGAAGCCCTACGTCTTACCAAGGATCAAGCTTATCGTTTGACGGATGTGGCCATTGATTATGCCCAAGATGTTCAGCCTCCAGCAGAGCAAGAAAAAGAGATGCTGTTAGCAGAGTTACGGTCCTTAGGGTTGAATGCGAAGGCCTCTTCAATCCATATAAATATCTGCCAAAAGGGCGTCGATAAATATGCCATGGCAAACAAGATATTGAGCGAAAAGTATGGACTTTCGCCTGAGCAACAAAAGGTTAACGTTCTGTATGTGGGGGACGCACCCAACGATGAGAGTATGTTTGCTCAGTTCCCCATCAGTGTCGGGGTGGCTAATATTGCTCCCCATTTGCCTGTTTTGACACACAAGCCTGCCTATATTACCCAAGGAAAGGGCGGATTAGGGTTTGCGGAGTTAGCCGAAATTCTGCTTGATGCCCAAAATTAAGCCTTTAAATCAAAAAAGCCCCATCCTTCAGTGAAGGATGGGGCTTTTTATTAACTATTTTGTACGAAAACGCCTTTAAAACAAGTTCTCAAGGGCGTTTTCAGTACGGGTTTCTTGTTCCCCTGAATCCCTAATGCCTGTGCTCTCGGAGATGGGGGCTGCAATACTGCGTTGCGCAGGCACATGTTCCTTACGGAAAATCTCGAAAATGGCATCTTTTTGGCCCGGTAGCGCTCGCTCACCTGTGAGCGGATCAATACGGACTGTTACCAAGGAAGAAGGTTTGTCGATATAGCTCTTTGGTAACTCTGCCAGGGCTGGGCGCATATAGTTGATCCAAGTAGGCAAGGAAGCAGATCCCCCCCACTCTCCTCGGCCAAGAGGAGACATATCGTCAAACCCTGTCCAGACAGATGTCACGATATCGCCGTTATAGCCAGAGAACCAAGCATCTCGACCATCGTTGGTGGTACCCGTCTTACCCGCAATGTCGTCACGATTGAGCACTCGCGCCCGACGGCCAGTCCCCTTGGTGATCACATCACGCATGATGTCATAGATGATGTAGCTGATTTCTGGGTCTAAAACCCTTGGTGCGACGGGTAAGCTTTCAAAGCCGCTTAGGGTATTGAATAGCCCCATTTGCTGTTCGTCAGGGGTGCTCTTTTCAAGCAAAGTACAGGTCTTACACACGGTAGTTGGATTCGCTTGGAAGATGATGTTGCCGTAACGATCTTCTACGCGGTCGATGAGATAAGGTTGAACTTTAAAGCCGCCGTTGGAAAACACACTGTAACCCGATGCGATCTGTAAAGGGGATAAGTTGGCGCTGCCCAAAGATAAAGATAAGTTGCGTGGAAGTTCGTTGGGATCAAAGCCAAAGTTCTTTAAAAACTCCAATGTTGAGCTTATTCCCATTTGGTCGAGTAAACGAACCGATACGATGTTTTGAGAGCGGTATAAGGCTTGGCGTAATCGTGTAGGGCCGTAGAACTTACCACCATCATTTGTCGGTCGCCAAGCTTGTGCAAGATTTGTGTCGTGGAATACCACAGGGGCATCATTGATGACCGTTGCTGCCGTATACCCTTGGTTAAGTGCCGCAGAATAAATAAAGGGCTTAAAGTTGGAGCCAGGCTGGCGTTTAGACTGAGTGACTCGGTTAAACTTGTTACTAAAGTAATTGAAGCCGCCTACTAAGGACTCAATAGCGCCATCTTTGCTGTCTAATGACACTAGAGCACTTTGTACCGCAGGAGTCTGTGCTAGGCGCCATACGGTATCAGAGTCCGGACGCAGTTGGATAACATCACCAACGACGAGCACATCCCCCACCGTTTCAGGTTTTTTCCCCCTAGAGTCAGCGCTAAGGTAAGGGGCTGCCCAATTGATAGCATCCCATGGTAGTTCGAATTGCTCACCATTTTCTAATCGGACCAGTGCTGTCGTATCACTGACTTCTAGAACCAGAGCCATCACCCAAGAGGGGACATTGCTGTGCTCTTTTAAGGCCTCCTGCTGGTCTTCTACCGATTCCTCCACTAGCTCGGTACGAGTCTCTATTGTGCCACGGTAACCGTGGCGCTCGTCATAGGACAGTACGCCATCATAAATTGCCTTATTGGCGTCTTTTTGGCGCTTGGAGTTGATGGTGGTGTAGACCACTAGCCCTTCTGAATACAGGGCTTCACCATAGGTTTCGTATAGCTCAGAGCGAACCATTTCAGCCACATAGTTGGCGTCAACATCAGGCTGGATGCCATAGTTCTTCGCTGTAATAGGGGATTCCACTGCGGCCTGATAAGACTCTTTATCAATCATATCTAATGACAGCATGCGCTGTAGGATCCAGTTGCGACGAATTAATGCGCGAGAAGGGTTTACTACAGGATTAAAGCGAGAAGGCGCTTTAGGTAGCCCTGCAATCATGGCATATTGGGCCAAATCTAATTCGCTTAATGACTTGCCATAATAAACTTGTGCAGCGGCTTCAAAACCGTAAGCGCGTTTACCTAGGTAAATCTTATTCATGTAAAGCTCGAGGATCTCGTGTTTGCTGAGCTGCTGCTCCATCTTGAGCGAGATGAATATTTCAGTAAATTTGCGGGTAAAGGTTTGTTCAAACGATAGGAAGTAATTACGGGCGACCTGCATGGTGATAGTACTGCCGCCGCCTTGGATTTCACCGGTGGAAACCAACTGATAGACAGCGCGCAATAGCCCCATAATGTCCACCCCAGGGTGATGGTAGAAATTGCTGTCTTCTGCTGCTAATACGGCGTTTTCAAGATCCTTCGGAATGTCATCATAGCTAAGAGGGGTACGTCGTTGCTCACCATATTCGCCAACCAGCTGCTCATCACGAGTGTATATACGTAACGGGATTTTAAGCTCAATGGCTTTCATCTCTTCGACGGTGGGAATGCGATCTTTTACGTGCTGATAGACCCCGTAAGTGATGCCTCCTGCGGCAATGACTCCGACAATGAAGAGTACTACTAATATTTTAAATGTCTTGGCCATGATGGGTCGCTGGTTGATTTGTGTGCGGGCATTATACCTAAGTTGTCACTGCATTCGAGCTTGTTCTAGATGGAATTCATGTTATCTTTGCATTGCAGTCTGACGAGTTAAGAACTTGTAAGTTCCTTGTCAGCAAAAATTAAATGTCACAAGGAAGGTGACATGGCAACTTCATGGAGGAAGTAATGCCCCTAAGATCTCGCCCATATATATTGGCGTGGCGTTCCCAATCCTGGCAGCTCTTTATTGCCCATGACGGGATGCCTCCCAGCACGCCCCAGTCGTCAGATACGGCGACTATATTATCGCTGTTGAATCAGCTGCCTGTTAAAACTCAGAAAAAGTGTCGTGGTATAGCCCTCCCCACGGAGCTTGCTAAGGTCTATTCACAGCAAATCGATCACTTATTACCTTGTGAACTATACCCTCTTGCGGCGCAAACCTTTGCTGAAGACAAAGCCGGCTCCAGCGCTGGTGAAACAGTGGTGAGTTCATGGGTCACTTACGAGCCGTTAACCCTACATTTTGCGGTGATGCCATGGTCATTATTTGATGACTTGCAGCAGGCCACATCACTTCCTCTATTTAGTGAAGCTATGTTCTATTCTCCGGTGACGCCAAGAGTGCTGGAACGGGGGAGTCCGTTCGCCATTTTTCAAGCGGACTTTTTAGAACGACAAGAGCATGCTAAAGCAAAGCGACGACTCTACATCGCAGCACTACTCATCGTGCTTATCACAACTGTCATCATTGAGATGCTGAAACAAGACACGCCTGTTGAGCTGGCGTTTACTTGGCCATGGACCAAACCTCAATACCAGGAACAGACCTTTGAAAAAGCCTTGTCTTACGTGCGGGCCTTACCTTCAAGGGTGAGAGTGGATCGGATTCAAATTTCTAGGGACCAAGTGCTGGTTGAGGTGACAGGGGTGGCTAGTGATTTGAAAACCTGGAAACAGCATTGGTCCAGTGATTTACCACCGCTAGAGTTGCAAATATCCCCTCCTGAACCTGAAGGAGGGAAGCAATGAAAGGGCTCTTTGTTCGAGGATCTTTACTGACCCTGCGCCAGGCGAATATCTTGATTGTGATCCTAGTGCTGATTGCATTTTACGGAGTACATAATGCTTGGGTGGAGCGGGAGCAAGGGTATGTGAAAGCACGACAGTATGCCTATCAGCAAACCCTACTTGCCCACCAATTAAATGCTATTGATTTTGTCGTGCGACGGTTAAATGGCTATGTCGTGTATAGCGCAGATTATCCTGATCAAATTGAAGGGGTGGGGGTAAGAGGCAGCTGGCCTTTGGCAGATTGGCAGAGAATGTTGGAGCAGATCCAACAAAACCTTTGGCTTACTCCCGAGTTTGTTAACTGGCAAAGGGATTTAGAACATCCTAATCAATGGTACGGTGACATTTTTTGGCGTATCCATCGACCTGATGTATTAAAACCGAATCATGATTGGTTGCCCTTATCTTCTGATGCCTCACCGAGGACGCCTGTGCTGCTACTTTCCGTCGTGCATGATAAGCGCTCGGCGGCATTGTTGAGGGTGGATGGTGAGGAGCATTGGGTGTCGGAAGGTACCTGGCTGCCTGCATTATCGGCCACCATTGAAGGTATTCAGGAGCAAAGCATATTACTACGATATGGCACAGGGGAGCTTAAAGTGCTGTCCCTCCATGGTGTAAAGCATCCTCTATGGAGCAAACAACAGGAGGGGTAGAAATGTCCCGATGGAGCGTCTTTTGTGTTTGGTTTTGGAGCGGATTTGTTTGGCCCCTTGATGTGTTTGTGCGGGATCAACCTGTAGGTGAGGTATTGCCACAGCTGGCAGCTGAGCTCGGTGAAAGTATTCTGTTGCAGGAAGGCATAGATGCCAAGGTTACCTTAGCCATTCGTGATGCAGACTGGTCTCAGATTCTTGATGCCATTGCAATGCAGTTGGATTTAGAGGTGGCGTGGCAAGAGGATATCGCGCTTCTAGTGCCAAAAAGGTCGCCTGTTAACAGTGCCCATGCTCCTTCAGCGGCTGCCCATTGTGATCATAAGGTTTGGCGCCTGCGACATGGGGAAGCAGATAAAGTAGGTGCCCATATCAAACAGTACTTTCAGGGTATTCAAATTATCGTAGATGATCGCACTAATGCCCTGATGACCCATTACTGCGGCCCGTCAGGGCCCCTTGAGTTGGCGATAACTTGGCTTGATAGCCCTATGCGCCAGATCGAAATCGCCGCCGAGATCGCTCAGGTCAAAGAGAGTGTTCAACATCAGTTAGGGGTGAATTGGGAAGCAAATCTAATCGACGCGGCAGGAAATGGCCTCATTGGCAGTGCAGGTTTGGATCTGTCTTCTTCTCCAGTGGTGCTTGGTATCTCTGGCTCCAGTGACTCACTGACTCTTTCGGCCACGTTAGATTGGTTGGAGCGAGAAGGGGAAGCGTCCGTATTGGCTCGCCCTAAAATAGTGACCTCTGAAGGTCAGCCCGCGCGGATTGAGTCGGGCACGGAAATTCCCTATCAAGTCATGAATGACGAAAATCTAAGTGTCGAATTTCGCCAAGCTGGGCTGGTGTTGGAAGTGACGCCAGAGGTAAAAGACGAACACACGTTACTTATGAAACTCAAAATTCATCAGGATGCAGTGGGGGATATGGTGAATGGAGTGCCGAGTTTAGAAACCAACCGTGTGCAAACTCAAGTTGAGGTGAAAGATGGCGAAACCCTTGTGCTGGGCGGGATTTTTCGAGAAGAGAATATTGTCAGCGTAAGCAAAGTTCCTGTGTTGGGGGATGTGCCAGTTTTGGGTAAGTTGTTTCGTCAGGAGACGCAAAAGCAAGAAAAGGTTGAATTACTTGTATTTATTACGCCAAAACTGCTAAAAATGTCGGTAAACTAGGCAACAGCCAAAAACAGTTTAACTTCGAAGTAAACATTATAATGATTAATGCCCCCACTATTATTCTGGTGGGCCCGATGGGTGCTGGAAAAACGACCATCGGACGCCTACTGTCCCAACAATTGGGCAGAGAGTTTTTTGATTCGGATCGGGTGATTGAAGAAAACGCAGGGGCCGATATTCCTTGGATTTTTGAAAAAGAAGGGGAAGACGGTTTCCGTAAACGTGAAACTCAAACACTGCGAACCATGCTTGAGGAAGACCAAGCCCCTGTTGTGCTGGCAACTGGTGGCGGTATCGTCATGCGCGAGGAGAATCGCGAGCTACTTAAGACTCAACCCCTTGTTGTTTATCTTTTTGCGTCGGTGAATCAGCAATTACAACGTACTTCCAAGAGTAATCACCGCCCGTTACTCAAACAAGGCAATCCAAAAGAAACCTTAAAGCGCTTATTTGCTATTCGAGATCCTTTATACCGGGATGTGGCAAGCGTGATTGTCGAGACAGATTCGCGTCATCCTAAATCTGTTTCCAACAAAGTAATGGAAGCCATTAAAAAGCATTTACAAGCGGAGGCCTAATTAAATGCGAACGCTGAAGGTCGATCTAGGAGACCGTAGTTACCCGATTTACATTGGTTCGGGAATTCGTCAACAAAAAGCCCTGTTCAGTGAAGCGATTCACGGCAAACAGGTGATGATTGTCACTAACGAAACAGTAGCGGCCCATTATCTAGAGGATATGGTGGCCATGCTGAGTGAAGATTACCAAGTGGATACTTGTATCTTGCCCGATGGCGAACGCTACAAGACCTTGGCAACCTATGAACAAATCATGACCTCTTTGCTAGAGGCCAAACACAACCGTACCACTACTGTCATTGCCCTTGGTGGTGGAGTGGTAGGGGATATGGCTGGATTTGCAGCGGCGACCTATCAGCGCGGGGTGCCTTTTATTCAGGTGCCCACCACCCTGTTGTCCCAAGTGGATTCTTCGGTGGGTGGGAAAACTGGCGTAAACCATCCCCTTGGCAAAAACATGATCGGGGCTTTTTACCAACCTCAAGCCGTGGTGATTGATACGGATTCTCTCAATACCTTGCCGGAGCGAGAACTCTCTGCCGGTATGGCGGAAGTCATCAAATATGGTTTGATTTGTGATGCGCCGTTTTTTACTTGGTTAGAGAATAATATTGACGACCTAATGACGCTTGACGGTGAGAAGATTACCCATGCAATTTACGAATCCTGTCTCGCGAAAGCAAAAGTCGTAGCACAGGACGAGAAAGAAGGCGGTATTCGCGCAATTTTGAACCTAGGTCATACTTTTGGTCATGCCATCGAAACAGAAATGGGCTATGGCAATTGGTTACACGGGGAAGCCGTTGCAGCGGGCACAGTATTGGCAATTGACTTGTCTTGGCGCCTAGGAAATGTCACGGAAACAGATGTGGCCCGCAGTGTTGCCTTGCTGGAAAAGGCAAAGTTGCCGATACTACCTCCTAAGGGAATGTCTCGGGACGCCTTTATTGGCCGCATGTTGCTGGATAAAAAAGTACTAGATGGCAGTCTACGATTCGTGTTGCTTAAGGCACTTGGCGAGGCTTATGTGACATCCGATTTTGCTCTGGATGACTTTAATGCTTGTTTGGATGACGCAATCGAAGCGGCGGCTCAAGCAAGTTAATAATACGGACGACTTGAGGACAGTATGGCGGAGTCAAACTTTCAGTTCGACCTAGAAGAAGCCTTGGACCATCAGCCCAAAGTGATGCTGAGGAACCCTTTTGGCGCCAACGATAATCAAGTCTTTTTTGCCAGCGAAGAACGCAACCAACAGCTGGGCATGTTGGAGCATTTAAGCCGCTACTCAAATCTTATTTCTGTGGTAATGGGAGAGAGTAGCAGTGGTAAAACTCGATTTTTGCAGGAGTTCATTCGCCTGCAAAAAGACACCGCTGTTATTTCCCATGTAAAAGCCACCATGTTAATGACAGCGGGGCAGCTGTTGCAGGCCATCTACAGAGGTTACGCAGATGTCTTGGAGCATGCCGAGGGGGAATCCTCTTTCGGTCCCTTGCTAAAATTTGCCCACGAAATGGAAGGAAAAGGGCAGAAGGCGATTATCCTAGTGGACAACGCCCATGAGCTAAACACGGATGCGGTGACCATGCTAATGGACATGATGTCCTTGGCCACTGAATCTCAAGAAGTGCCACACATTGCGCTGTTTACAGAACATTCCCCTGCACGCAATCTCGATGCCTATCAGAAAAGCCGCTATGAACAGCTGAGCCATGAGTTACGTCTAGCGCCATTTACTTTAGAGCAAACTCGAGCATATATGCTGCACCGGGTGCGAGCGATTGGAGGTGGTATCAACCTTCCCTTCAATGACCGTCAAGTAAAAAAGATTTATCAGCAATCCCAAGGAATGCCAGGTCGTATTAATAAAGTCGCCCTAAGTATGATGGGAGATGGTAAGACTTCGGCAAAAGAGGCCAACGACGGTAAAAAAAGCTTATTTAAAGGAGGGCTATCATTTGGCTTTCCTGTGGTACACATGGCGCTCTTGTCGGTTGTTATGCTAGGCATTTTGGTTGCGGTGATTTTTAATGACCCAGAAGAATCCACTGAGACTGCTGCTACGACCACCTCGATTGCCCCCATTAGCCAAGCGCCTCGTCAGGCTAGCTCCGAAACAATCGCTCGTATCGAAGCGATGCAGCGTCAAATTGGCCAAGAAGCACCATTATCTCTGCCGCCGATCCCAACAGGGGCTGTTCCTTCAGGTGCCAACTCGAGCACTCAAGCTCAGGCTCCAACCATTGAATCTGCTCCATTGAGAGAGACGACAGAACTTTCCACTAGCGAACCTGAGAATATCAGTGAGCCAGTACTTGAGACTCCTGTTTTACAATCTCAGGCAACGCAACCTGTCTCCGAGCCAGAGCCCACAGTGCAAGCTGAGCCCCAGGATCGCTTTGATAAGACTGCCCAATGGACTGAGCGTAATCCTAACCGTTATACCTTACAGTTATTGGGAACCCACAACAAAGATACCGTTCAGGAGTTTATCCGTGATCAAGGTAGTCTAGAGGTATTTAGCTACTTTCAGACGGTTCACAATGGTCGTGACTGGTTTGTTGTGGTCTATGGTGAGTACCGCAACCGAAGTGAAGCCATCGCTGCAGTGGAAAATTTGCCAAGGGATTTACGTGACTTAAACCCTTGGGCAAGAAGTGTGCGTGGCATTCAGCAAGATATTGCTAAGGTTGGAGCACAATAACCTCTCATTTCTGATGGTTTTTTGATCATTTGCAACTTTTCTGCACGTTTGTCGTCGTATTTTGATAAAAAAAAAGAGAAAAAAGCAAAAAAAACCATATTTGCCTGAATTCTTAGGGAAGTCAGAGGAATTTTCTGCCTGCTTATAGCCGAACCATAGATAATTCTACTTTCCCATGAGAACTGTTCTTATTTGGCTCCTAAAAGAGCCTAATTTCCCCTATCCTGCGTCCCCGGCAGTTTGAGCGACAGGGGACCACGGAGTAGTATGACTCACCGTTTGAATGATTAGGTGGGGCTTTAAACACCTTTTCTAAAGCACGTCCGATGCTTGTCTACCTAATCAAATTTGAAGTAAATCCAGTAGAGTTTTCTACATTCTAACTGTGGGAGTTGGTGTATGAATGCAGGCCTTTATCGTCCTGGCGAGTTCAAAGACAACTGTGGGTTTGGCCTAATTGCTCACATGGAAGGCACGTCTAGTCACGACCTTCTTAAGACCGCAATCGAATCTTTAACATGTATGACACACCGTGGCGGTATTGCTGCTGATGGTAAAACCGGTGACGGTTGTGGTCTATTGATTCAAAAGCCAGACGCATTTTTACGTGAAGAAGCCAAGTCCTTGTTCAATCACGTTTTCTCTGACCTTTATGGCGTCGGCATGGTCTTCTTAGATCAAGACGAAGCCTTGGCAACAGAGCAGCGTGATGCCTTGACTAAGCAACTGGAAACAGAAGGGTTGAACGTTGTGGGCTGGCGTGAAGTGCCAGTTGATCCTTCTTGCTTAGGTCGTATTGCGGTGGACTGCCTTCCGCGTATCGAGCAAGTGTTTGTCGACAGTAATCGTCTAGATGCACGTACTTTTGCTACACGCTTATTTGTGGCTCGCCGTCGCACCGAAATCGAAATGGCGCAATACGAAAACTTCTACATTTGTTCCCTATCTGACAAGGTGCTGGCGTACAAAGGCTTGATGATGCCTGTTGATCTGCCAACCTTCTACAAAGATTTGGGTAATGAGAAACTGAAAACCGCGATTTGTGTTTTCCACCAACGTTTCTCAACCAACACTGAACCGAAATGGCCTCTCGCTCAGCCATTCCGCATGGTCGCTCACAACGGTGAGATCAACACCATTGATGGTAACCGTAACTGGGCGTTGGCTCGTGGTAGCAAACTGCGTTCACCAATGATCCCTGAGCTGGCAGACCTGCAGCCAGTGGTTAACTTAACTGGCTCTGACTCGTCTTCCATGGACAACATGTTGGAGTTGTTGGTAATGGGCGGCATGGATATCTTCCGTGCAGCGCGCATGATCATTCCACCAGCGTGGCAAAACGTAGAAAACATGGACGCAGACTTGCGTGCATTCTACGAATACAACTCTATGCATATGGAGCCTTGGGATGGCCCAGCCGGTCTAGTAATGACCGATGGTCGTCACGCGATCTGTATGCTTGACCGTAATGGTCTACGTCCTGCCCGTTGGGTCGTGACGAAGAATGGTTTCATCACCTTGGCATCTGAAATCGGTACCTACGATTACAAGCCTGAAGATGTGGTGTCGAAAGGCCGTGTTGGTCCTGGCCAGATGCTGGTTGTGGACACACAAAACGGTAAGGTTCTACACACAGATGACATCGATAACAAACTGAAGTCTGCTCACCCTTACAAAAAGTGGTTGAAGCAAGAAGGTTTGCGCATTGAGGCGTTGCTGCAAGAACATTCTATGGAGTTTATCCCCTTTACTCCTGAGCAAATGTCCAGCTACCAGAAGATGTTCCAAGTGTCATTTGAGGAGCGTGATCAGATTTTCCGTCCATTGGCTGAAAGTGGTCATGAAGCAGTAGGATCTATGGGTGATGATACGCCGATGGCGGTCATGTCGAGCCAGACTCGTCCCGTGTCTGATTACTTCCGTCAGAAGTTTGCTCAGGTAACCAACCCGCCGATTGACCCATTGCGTGAGTCTGTGGTGATGTCCCTTGAGACATTGATCGGTGTGGAACGCAACTTATTTGAAGAAACGCCAAAGCATGCAAACCGTATTATTCTGTCGTCGCCAGTCTTGTCGCCACGTAAATACAGTCGCCTATTGGCAATGGAAGATCACCGTTTCCGTCTAGTGCGTTTGAACACTAACTACAACCCAGAGGAAATTTCTCTGGAGCAAGCGGTTCGCAATCTACAGATCAGCGCTGAAGAAGTGGTACGTAACGGTGCTGTGATCGTTGTATTGAGTGACCGCGAGATCGAAAAAGGTCTGCTACCTATCCCTGCGCCAATGGCGGTGGGTGCAGTGCATCACCATTTGACAGCAACGGGTCTTCGTTGTGACTCCAACATTATTTCGGACACTGGTTTTGCCCGTGACCCACACCAATTCGCAGTATTGCTAGGCTTTGGTGCGACAGCGGTGTACCCATACCTATCTTACCGCTTGATCAACGATATGATTGATAAAGGCGAAGTGTTGGGCGACCCAATTATTTCGCATCAGAAATACCGTAAAGGCATCAACAAAGGCTTGATGAAAATCATGTCTAAGATGGGGATTTCTACCATGGCGTCTTACCGTGGTGCCCAGTTGTTTGAAGCGGTTGGTTTGGATAGCAAAGTCGTTAGCCTATGTTTCAAAGGAGTGGCGAGTCGTATCCAAGGAGCAACCTTCGAAGACTTCCAACGCGAGCAAACTGCGGTTGCTGCGAATGCTTGGAAAGCACGTAAGCCTATCCAGCAAGGTGGTTACCTAAAATACGTTCACGATCAGGAATACCATGCGTTTAACCCTGACGTAGTGCGTAACCTTCAGACAGCAGTAAGCAGTGGTCAGTTTGAAGACTTTACCAAGTACACCGAGTCCGTGAACACGCGTCCAGCGTCTATGTTGCGTGACTTGTTTGGTTTGTCTGATAAGGCGAAACCGATTGCTCTAGATAAAGTGGAGCCGATCGAGTCTATCCTGCCACGTTTTGACTCGGCTGGTATGTCTTTAGGTGCTTTGTCTCCAGAAGCTCATGAAGCACTTGCGCAAGCTATGAACGAGCTGGGTTGTCGCTCTAACTCTGGTGAAGGTGGTGAAGACCCAGCGCGTCACGGTACTGAGCGTCGTTCTAAGATCAAGCAGATCGCTTCTGGTCGCTTTGGTGTGACACCAGAATACCTAGTGAACGCTGAAGTGTTGCAGATTAAAGTCGCTCAGGGTGCTAAGCCAGGTGAAGGTGGTCAGCTACCAGGTGGTAAAGTAAATGGTTTGATCGCACGTCTGCGTTATGCAGTACCGGGCGTGACCCTGATTTCGCCACCACCACACCATGACATTTACTCAATCGAGGATTTAGCGCAGCTTATCTTCGACTTGAAACAAGTGAACCCAGAAGCATTGGTTTCTGTGAAGCTTGTTTCTGAGCCAGGTGTGGGCACCATCGCAGCGGGTGTTGCAAAAGCCTACGCTGACTTGATTACTATTTCTGGCTACGACGGTGGTACAGCGGCATCGCCCATTACCTCTATCCGTCACGCAGGTTCCCCATGGGAACTTGGTCTAGCGGAAGCACAACAAGCACTGCGTGCTAACGATTTGCGCGGCAACATTCGTCTGCAAACAGACGGTGGTTTGAAAACCGGTCTAGACGTTGTCAAAGCAGCGATCCTAGGTGCGGAGAGCTTTGGCTTTGGTACTACCCCAATGGTCGCCATGGGTTGTAAGTTCCTACGTATCTGTCACTTGAATAACTGTGCGACGGGTGTTGCAACCCAAGATGACAAGCTACGTGAAGATCACTTCATTGGTACTGTTGAAATGATCAAAAACTTCTTCCAGTTTATGGCGGAAGACACTCGTCAGTGGATGGCAAAACTAGGCGTTGCTAGCCTTGCTGACTTGATTGGCCGTACGGATCTATTGACTCTGCTACCAGGTGAAACCTCTAAGCAAGCGAACTTGGATCTGTCGCCAATTTTGAACAACGACGCGATCCCAGCAGACAAGCCACAATACTGCCAAGTTACTAAGAACCCACCCCATGACCAAGGCCTATTGGCTGAGAAAATGTGGGCAGAAGTTCAAAACACGGTTGAAGAGCGTGAAGGTGGTGAATTCAGCTTTAACGTGACCAACTGTGATCGCTCTATCGGTGCGCGTTTGTCCGGTGAGATTGCGAAACGCTACGGCAACCAAGGTATGGTGGATGCACCGATCACCTTGAAGCTAACTGGTACAGCGGGTCAGTCTTTTGGTGTTTGGAACGCCGGTGGTCTGCACATGTACCTTGAGGGTGATGCCAACGATTACGTAGGTAAAGGTATGACCGGCGGTAAGCTAGTCGTTCGTCCACCTAAAGGGTCAGCGTTTGAATCACAAGAATCCGCCATTATTGGTAACACCTGTTTGTACGGTGCAACGGGCGGTAAATTGTTCGCGGCAGGTACGGCTGGTGAGCGTTTCGGTGTTCGTAACTCAGGCTGTCATGCGGTGATCGAAGGCGCTGGTGACCACTGTTGTGAATACATGACTGGCGGTTTAGTCACCGTGCTAGGTAGCACAGGCTACAATTTTGGTGCGGGTATGACAGGCGGCTTTGCTTACGTACTCGACCTAGACCGTACTTTCGTAGATAAGTACAACCACGAGTTGGTCGAAATCCAACGAGTGGGCACAGAAATAACTGAAGAATACCGTTCGCACCTACGCAGCGTGATCGAAGAATATGTTCGCGAAACTGATAGCGATTGGGGCCGAGAAATCCTAGAAAACTTCTACGACTACATCGGTAAGTTCTGGTTAGTGAAACCAAAAGCCGCAAGCTTAGGACAATTGTTAGCGAACACTCGCCAACGTCCAGAGTAATTGAGCTTTATAGAACGTGACTAACTCAGTTTGACCCATTTGAAAGAGTGCCGCGCGGTGCGCGGCCACAGGAGATAGCAGCTTATGTCAGAGCGCTTGAACAACGTATTTCAATTTGTTGAAGTAGATCGTAAAGATCCAAAGAAAAAACCACTGCTGACACGTAAGTCTCAGTTCGTGGAGATTTATCGCCCATTCGAAGAGACTAACGCAAAGGGCCAAGCCCACCGTTGTCTTGAGTGTGGTAACCCATACTGTGAATGGAAATGTCCAGTACACAACTACATCCCTAATTGGTTGAAGTTGGTGTCTGAGGGCAACATTCTTGAAGCAGCGGAATTGAGCCACCAAACCAACTCGTTACCAGAAGTGTGTGGCCGAGTGTGTCCTCAAGACCGTCTGTGTGAAGGGGCGTGTACCCTTGGTGAAGGTGGCTTCGGCGCGGTGACGATCGGTTCCGTTGAGAAGTACATTACCGACACAGCGTTTGCTCTAGGCTGGCGTCCAGACATGTCTAAGGTTGTACCTGTAGACAAAACCGTTGCTATCGTGGGTGCGGGCCCTGCGGGTCTTGCCTGTGCGGACATCCTTGTTCGTAATGGTGTCAAGCCAGTGGTTTTCGATAAGAACCCAGAGATCGGTGGTCTGCTAACCTTTGGTATCCCTGAATTCAAGCTTGAAAAATCCGTCATGACTCGTCGTCGTGAAGTATTTGAAGAAATGGGCGTTGAGTTTGTATTGGGTACTAGCGTAGGTGATGACGTGCCATTTGAGCACCTACTAGAAGAATACGATGCCGTATTCCTAGGCATGGGTACTTACAAGTACATGAAAGGTGGCTTCCCAGGTGAAGACCTTCCAGGTGTGTACGACGCGCTCGACTTCCTCGTTTCAAACGTTAACCACTGCCTTGGCTTTGAAGAAAGCGAAGACGAGTTTGTCAGCATGAAAGGCAAGCAAGTTATTGTACTCGGTGGTGGTGATACAGCCATGGACTGTAACCGTACTTCTATCCGTCAAGGGGCTAAAACAGTTACTTGTGCTTACCGCCGTGACGAAGAAAACATGCCAGGTTCACGCAAAGAAGTGAAAAACGCTCGTGAAGAGGGTGTGCAATTCCTATTTAACCGCCAGCCAGTAGAAATCATTGGTGACGGTAAAGTAGAAGGTTTGAAAGTGGTTGAAACGCAAATGGGTGAGCCGGACGAAAACGGCCGTCGTAGCGCAGAAATCATCGAAGGCAGTGAACAAATCATCCCTGCGGATGCGGTGATTGTAGCCTTTGGTTTCCAACCTAGCCCAGCGCCTTGGTTCGAAAAATTCGGCATCGAAACCGATGCTCGTGGACGTGTGAAAGCGCCTAAAAATGGCCAATTCATGTTCCAAACAACGAATGAGAAAATCTTCGCCGGTGGCGACATGGTTCGTGGCTCTGATTTGGTCGTAACTGCGATCGATGAAGGTCGTAAAGCCGCTGAAGGCATTATGGATTTCTTAGACGTTTAATCGTTCGTCATGTGATGCCGGGTGACTGGTGTCTCATCTGAGCCCCTACTCTTTGAGTAGGGGCTTTTTTTTGCTCAGAACCAGGTAATAAGGTTGTAAACATCATGGCTAAGGGGAGGTACTGTCATCCAGTGGCATGGCCTCCCTCATGAGGCCGTGCTAGTGTGAGCGCCTTTCTATAGTAAGGACTGCTTATGAAGCCTGTCATTTTAACGCTCGCCTTAGCCGTTCCGGTGATGAGCTATGCTGATACAGCGCAAGAGATCGAAGCTCTCATTCAAAAAAATATGACATACACCGAAAGCGAAAATGTGGAAGCTGTTATGTCCACCATGCATTCGGATTCTCTATACTATCAAGCAACTGTGCAGATGTTACAGCAGCTCTTTTCTGTCCATGACTTATCCTACACTCTAATGTCTTATAAGTTTGTTGCTGAAGAGGGAGGTTATGCTTACGCCCGTATAATACAGCGCACCGAAAAAGTAGAGGGGCCTGACTTCCGTGACAATGACCTAGAGTCCTTACAAGTCTTTAAGCAAGAAGACGGTGAATGGAAGCTTTGGTCCCAAGCAAATCTTCGCATAGAGTATTTATAGCGTTTACGAACTAGCACCAAGGTTCTTATTCTTTTGAATACGTTCCTGATACTGAGTCTGATCGCCATTGGGGCTGGGGAAGCTCCATGAGCAGAAAAGGCTCTAAGCGAAAATCTAATAAATATTTAACCGATCGGTCAAACTTGGCAGGAATCCTGCTACCCTTGAAGAATAAATACTGCGCTCTGTGACAAATTAGGCATACTAATTAACAGAGTTTAAAACCTGAAACCAAAATCTTTAATATATTTATCAATAAGTTATATGATTTTGATTGGGCGATATGGTGGCGCAGTAAGACGAATCTTTAGGGAGTAACCATCAAATGATCCGGTTTTTATTTAATGATGAGTTGGTTTGTCTGGACGATTGCTCCCCAGACACTACCGTTTTGGAGTATCTTCGCACCATTGCAGAGCAGCGTGGTACCAAAGAAGGGTGTGCGTCTGGGGATTGTGGCGCCTGTACCGTGGTGATAGCTGAGGCAATCGATGGGCAGTTACGCTACTGTAACGTTAACAGCTGTATTACCTTTCTGGGTGGGCTCCACGGCAAGCAGCTATTGACGGTGGAGCATTTGCAGCAGAGCGGTGCCTTGCATCCTGTGCAACAGGCTATGGTGGACTTGCATGGTTCCCAGTGTGGGTTTTGCACTCCTGGCTTTATCATGTCTATGTTTGCCCTCTACAAAAACACCCATTCTCCCAGCCGTGCTGAAGTAGAGCGTGGACTGGCTGGTAATCTTTGTCGCTGTACCGGCTACCGTCCGATAATCGATGCGGCTCTGAGTCTTGCAGGCAAAAGCGGGCAGGATCAATTTAGTGATAGTGAGCAGGCGACATTGGAGCGCTTAACGACGTTAGTGTCAGAAACCCCAACGGGGCAACTTACCTACCGGGGCAGACACTTTTTTGTGCCCACTTCCAGTGATGAGTTGGCCAGCTTGCTACTTACTTATCCAGACGCCAAATTGGTGGCAGGGGGAACGGATCTCGCCTTGAGCGTGACTCAACAACTGCAGCAGCCAAATGTTTTGATCTACACTGGGCGTGTCGCGGAGCTACTAACGATCACTGACAGTGATGCCGCTCTAACCATCGGGGCAGGTGTGAGTTATTCCGAGGCAGAACCTTTGCTGCATCAGCACTTTCCCGCCTTTGCTGAGCTATTGGATCGCCTTGGGTCCTTACAAGTCCGAAACCAAGGAACCCTTGGTGGCAATGTGGCAAACGCTTCCCCCATTGGTGATACCCCGCCTGTGCTGTTGGCTTTGAATGCTGTACTGCATGTGCGCACTGGGGATCAACGTCAGTCCATTGGTATTGATGACTTCTTTTTAGGCTATCGTCACACCGCATTACCAGAAAGCGGCTTTATCGAGCGCATTGAAATTCCTAAACAACCGGATCAACAGCTGTCTGTGTTTAAAGTGTCAAAACGACTGGACGACGATATTTCTGCGGTCTGCGCGGCTCTGGCATTGGTCATTGAAGAGGGGCATGTGAGGGCTGCCCGACTAGGGTTTGGGGGAATGGCAGCGACTCCTGCACGGGCCCTGAAAGCAGAACAAGCTTTAATCGGTCAGCCGTTCACCGAGGCTGGCATCGTGGCAGCACAACAGGCCCTTGCTCAAGACTTTCAGCCCATTGACGACGTGCGAGCCACAGGCACTTACCGTTTGATGGTGGCGCAAAATCTCCTGTTAAGAGCCGTTTATGAGCAAGGAGCGGATAAGGAGCAAGCTATGGAGGTGGTGCAATATGCGTAATCTAAGCGACATCTCACATACCAAGCAGACGAAAACGGGCGCCACAGGTGTGTCTAAAAAGCACGAGAGTGCTCCCAAACATGTGGCAGGCACGGCCGTCTATGTGGACGACATGCAAGAACCCCGTGGCACCTTGTATGGGGCGGTAGGTTACAGCTCTATCGCCAAAGGCCGCATTATGGCATTGGATCTAGCCTCTGTGCGAGCCAGTGAAGGGGTGGTGGATGTTTTGGAAGTGCAAGACATTCCAGGACACATTGATATTGGTGCGGTTTTTGGTGGTGATCCCCTATTAACCAGTGACGAGGTGAAATACCAAGGTCAGCCAATCTTTGTGGTGGCCGCCGCTACCGAGTTACAAGCCCGTCGAGCGGCTCGTAAAGCGATCATCCAGTATCAAGAAGAGACACCTTTATTGGATGTGACGAAAGCCTTGGGGGAGCAGCAGTTTGTGCGTCCTTCCCATTTTATGAAACGGGGGGATCAAGACGCGGCGCTGGCGAATGCGCCCCACCGTTTACAGGCTAAACAACATGTGGGTGGGCAGGAGCATTTTTATTTAGAAGGGCAAGCGGCCTTGGCAGTGCCCGCTGAAGACGGTGGCATGTTGGTTTACAGCTCCACTCAACACCCCAGTGAAGTACAGAAGCTGGTGGCGGAAGTGCTGAATGTGCCTCTAAATCGCATTACGGTCGATATGCGCCGTATGGGGGGCGGTTTTGGTGGCAAAGAAAGCCAAGGCGCCGCTTGGGCTTGTATGGCGGCCTTGCTGGTAATGAAAACCGGACGAGCCGTCAAAGTGCGTCTGCCACGGGTGGACGATATGTCCATGACGGGAAAACGTCATCCGTTTTACAACGCCTATGATATTGGCTTCGATGAGCAAGGGCTGATTTTAGGGGCTGACATCATGGTGGCGGGAGATTGTGGTCACTCCCCGGATTTGTCAGATGCCATTGTCGATCGGGCCATGTTCCATGCGGACAACGCCTATTATCTACCCGATGTGGCCATTGCAGGTCATCGCTGTATGACCAATACCGTGTCTCACACAGCGTTTCGGGGCTTCGGTGGCCCCCAAGGGATGATGATTATTGAACGCGCCATGGACGATATTGCCCGTGTCATTGGATGTGATCCTTTAGATATTCGTAAACGCAATCTCTACGGTGGCGCGGGGCGTGATATGACGCCTTATCATCAGCAAGTGGAGCATAACGTGTTACTTGAGTTGATTGAGCAGCTTGAGCAATCCAGCGATTATCGCGCCCGTCGAGATGAGATCACTCAATGGAATAGTACAAGCAAGGTGTTAAAACGGGGTTTGGCTCTGACCCCAGTGAAATTTGGTATTTCCTTTACCCTGCAGCACCTGAACCAAGCCGGTGCCCTGATTCATATTTACACGGATGGCAGCATTCAAGTGAATCATGGTGGTACGGAAATGGGGCAAGGCCTGCATACCAAGATTATCCAGATCGTCGCGGAAGCCTTGTCCATTGATCCCAATGAGATTCAAATCACGGCTACTCGCACAGATAAGGTGCCAAACACCTCACCGACGGCGGCCTCAAGCGGTACAGACCTAAATGGTCAAGCCGCTAAAAACGCAGCGTTAACCCTTAAACAACGTATAAGTGAATGCATCGCGGAGCAAAAGGGCTGCACCATTGAGCAGGTGTCATTTGCCGATGGCAAGGTGCACTGGGGAGAAGGGGAGTCCATGAGCTTCGCCGAGGCGGCACAATTTGCCTATGTGAACCGGGTGTCCCTGTCTGCCACCGGATACTACAAGACGCCAAAAATCTGGTACGACCGAGAGCAAGCGAAAGGCCGTCCATTCTTCTATTTTGCCAATGGCGCAGCGGTGTCGGAAGTGGTGGTGGATACCCTCACTGGTGAGTACAAGGTGGTGGGTGTGGATATCCTTCATGATGTGGGGCGAAGTCTAAACCCAGCCGTTGACCGTGGCCAGATTGAAGGAGGCTTCATTCAAGGAATGGGTTGGCTTACCACCGAAGAATTGAAGTGGAACGAAAAAGGCGTGCTGACCAGTAATGGGCCTGCAACCTATAAGATTCCAGCCATCAGCGACACCCCAAAACGTTTTAATGTGGATCTGTTTGAGCGTGATAACGACGAGGAGACCGTATACCATTCCAAGGCTGTTGGGGAGCCGCCTTTTATGCTGGCGATCTCTGTTTGGTCGGCCCTAAGGGATGCCATCTCCAATGTGTCTGATTATAACGTTAGTCCTGCTTTGGACACGCCTGCAACCCCAGAGCGGGTACTTCATGCGGTTATGGCAACAAAGGCCGAGATGGCTCGGGGAGGTGAGTCATGATCCATTGGGGAGAAGCACTCGCGACATTACAAAGCAAAGGTGAGGCCTATGTCTTGGTGACCGTCATTGGTACACGAGGCTCCACCCCTAGAGAAACTGGCAGCAAGATGGTGGTCACGGCAGAAAACAGTTTTGACACCATTGGGGGTGGGCATTTGGAATTCAAAGCCATCGCCAAAGCGAGGGAATTATTGCTGTCAGAACAAGAGGCTCAAGCACTCGAACAATACCCGCTGGGGGCCACTCTGGGTCAATGTTGTGGCGGCCATGTGTCTGTGTTGTTTGAATACTTTGCAGGCGCCAGTAAGACTCTATTGGTGTTTGGTGCAGGTCATGTGGCAAAAGCCCTTATCCCTATTTTGGGAGAGCTACCGCTTAAGGTGGTATGGGTCGACAGCCGAGAAGAGCAATTTCCAGATTATGTGCCCAGTAACGTGAATAAATGTCTGACAGATACCCCTGTAGACGAAGTACAAGATGCCCCATCAGGTAGCTTTATGTTGGTGTTAACCCATAACCATCAGTTGGATTATGAGTTGACCGAGGCGGCTCTGAAGCGGGGGGATTTGGGCTTCTTAGGGGTGATTGGATCAGATACTAAGGCACGACGCTTTCGTCAACGTTTAGCCCACCGCCAATTTAGTCCAACTGATATCGCTCACATGACCTGTCCAGTAGGCGCGCAAGATGTACCGGGTAAACGCCCAATGGAAGTGGCTGTGTCCATTGCAAGTCAGCTGATTGCCTTGTATCACCAGGATCTTCCCAAGCAGGTGTCACCTAGCGCAGCAGATTGGTCTGAGATCAAACAAGCCCTTGAGGTTTAGCCTAGGGCTTGCTCGAAGCCTGTGTACGTGAGTGCAACGAGTTGATTTGCCCCTGGGGGTCATTGGCAAAGGCGCTGGTTAAAAACTCAATTAAGGCCTTCACCCGGGCACTTGGGTGGCGGGCCTTAGGGTACACCAAGCTGGCGGTGGTTTGTCCGAGGGACCAGTCAGCGAGTACCTGCACCAGCTGGCCATTTGATAAGGCTTGTTCAACATAATAGCTGGGTTGGCGAGTGATCCCTAAGCCTGCCAAGGCAAAGCTATGGGCCACATGCCCGTTGCTACATTGTACCTTGGCTTGGACAGTGACTTCGTAAGGCTTCTCTCGATTTTCATGATGCTGCAATGTCCACTTTTTGATGCTGCCATTAATCAACGCATGATGTTGTAGGTCCCTAGGATGGTTTAAAGGCTCAGTGTTTAGAAGGTAATCTGGACTCGCTACCAGATAGTTCTGATAATGCGTTAACGGGCGGCCAATGAGGGAGGAATCGGACAAGGTCCCCATACGCACCACCAAGTCAAACTTCGCTTCAATCACATCTTCTCGAACGCTGGAAAAGTCCAGTTCAATCTGCACCTCTGGGTGTCGCTTCATAAACTGTGCTAAGACTGGCGCTAGAATTTGTTCACCAAACAAGCCTCCCACAGAGTTGATTCGAATCACGCCACTGAGATTGCTGTGCATATCTTGGGCGTTTTCCACAGCGAAATACAATTGATCGATGCCCGTGCGGCATTGTTGATAAAACACTTCCCCAGCACTGGTGAGTGAAATCACTCGCGTGGAGCGATGGAATAATTGAATCCCTAAGGTTTGTTCTAGCTGCCGAATGACTTGGGAGATTCGCGCACGGGATAAACCAAGACTTTGGGCCGCGCCAGTGAAGCTTTGATGT
The DNA here is from genome assembly GCF_055388305.1 of Marinomonas vaga. Classification (NCBI taxonomy): domain Bacteria; kingdom Pseudomonadati; phylum Pseudomonadota; class Gammaproteobacteria; order Oceanospirillales; family Oceanospirillaceae; genus Marinomonas; species Marinomonas vaga. The sequence goes on along the minus strand of NZ_AP043903.1, from coordinate 698,119 downwards.
TCAGCAACGAGCAAGAATTCTTCAATACCGAAGGGTAGGGTAGATGGCATATTGTTAAATCTGACTTACCAATGGGTTAAATGTATTGCTGATTATAGACAATCTTTGTCAGGGTACACTATTTAGATATCGAACAAAGCCGAACCATTGGGGGTGTTATGAAGTATCGAACATTAGGTAAAACAGGATTCAAGGTCTCTGAAATCGGCTTAGGATGCTGGCAATTAGGCAACGACTTTGGGCCAGTGGAAGAGCAAATGGCTCAGGACATTTTGCAAACGGCCCAGCGCCATGGGGTGAATTTTTTTGATACCGCTGACGTGTACGGGGGCGGCATATCTGAGCAGCGTATTGGTCAATGGCGCGGGGAATTATCAGAGAAGCCTTTTATCGCAACCAAGGTAGGACGTAATCCTGATTTGTATCCGTCGGGTTATAGCAAGGCATCTGTGCGTGCCAGTTTGGAAGCATCGGCACGACGCTTGGGCGTTGAGGCAATTGATTTGGCTCAGCTTCATTGTGTTCCCCGAGAGGTCTTGTTTGCTGGGGATATTTTGGCGTGGATGGAAGACCTACAGCAAGAAGGCTTGATTCGTCACTTTGGCGCCAGTGTGGAGATGATTGATGAGGCGGTATTTGCTGTGCAGCATCCGAAAGTGGCGTCACTACAGGTATTGTTCAATATGTTTCGACAGGATGCCATCACCGAGTTGTTCCCCATTGCGGAGCAAAATAACGTGGGCATCATAGTGCGTTTGCCCCTCGCCAGTGGCCTATTGTCAGGCAAGATGACCCTAGATCGTCAGTTTGCCGAGACGGACCATCGATCCTACAACCAAGATGGGGCAGCCTTCCACGTTGGTGAAACCTTTAATGGCTTGCCCTATGCAACAGGGGTGGCCCTAGCCAATGAGGCACAGGCTTTGCTGCCTAATGATATGGCGTTGCTGGATGCAGCATTACGTTGGATTCTGGATCAACCTCAGGTGACGAGTGTGATTGCGGGAGCCTCTTCTGCCGCCCAGATTGAGCGTAATGCAAAAGCCTCTGACTTGGCGCCCCTAGACAGTGTCTTGCACAAGCAATTAGCGCAGTTTTATCAAGAGCGGGTACGTGAACACATACGCGGCGGTATCTAATTTGTGAAAAGAGGGTTCATTGAGGCAGCCGTTACATCGGCTGCCAATCACCTTCATAAAGTCGCGCAATGTGTTGATCCTGCCACTGGAATAAATACAGCCATTCGTTATCAACCAAATGGCTGAGTACCGAGTGCTTTTTAACCAGCTCAACAATGCGATCTTTTGGAGCATGGATGAAAACGTTTAAGCGCTCTGGGGTGTGCATCCAGCGCTCGCCGTCATAAATGGATTGGGTCGCAAGCCCGATGCGCAAATCACCACCATTGCCTTCAAACAAGCCAATGTGTTCCCCCACTGCGTTGTGCAGTACTTTGTTACCGCTGCCAAACTTGAAGTTGTCTGTCGTGGATAAGTTGTACTGCATGTTGATCCAATGGGTCACCAGCATAGGGGCTGTCAAAAGACGTTCTAAGATGCTGCCATCTGGGTCTTTATCTGCTTGGTAATCATGTAAGAAGCTACGGCCTTGGAGGTCCAATCCTCGGGTTAGGGCACGCGGCGCGATGACAAAGGCGTTGTTGTTTGCCAAGCCCCACTCAGGACGAGTTTGCGACCAATCCTTCGCTCTCAATTGATAGGCATGATCCCTTTCCACCTTATCCATATCCATTAACTTAGGGTCTAAATCTAGTGCCCGCTCTTGTTGGGTAAAATAGGTGGCTTGCTGTAACCAATGAATGACACCTTCCTGCTTTGGATGCAGGTAGCAGGTCACGTGATCCGTAATGGTATTGTGTAGGGCAGGCACAAATTGGGTGTTATCTGGTAGGTCATACCCTAGGGAGCGCAGTGCCTCACGAACGCCAGCATCGTTTAACAGTTGAGCCAATACGCGCACGTTAATCTCACCGCTTTGACCGCCACAAGCGCCACACTCTAGCCCTGCGCTTTGCAGGTTGTTACGGCTGTTACTGCCATGGCCTACCAGCAAGATGGTTTCGGCAAAGGACTTGAGTCCCATGACGTCAAGGACGCCTTTGGCGAGCTCCGCTTGGTCTTGTACGGTTAACGCTGTTCCCTGACGGGTTAGGGACCAGTTTACGGTTTTGGGTGGCTTGGCTGCTTCTTCAGCATGTTGATGGCTGAAAAGGTCGAGGCAGGTGTTTTTGAACATCTTAAAGGCGTACCACCAGCCCATGGATTCCACCATGGAAAAGGTGGCGACTGCCGTGGAGCCCCAACGGTGCCAGCTGGCTTCCCGAGAGGCTTCATTGAGTAATTCTTCATCCGTGTGGGATTCAAATACTTGTACGCTGGGGGCAATCAGGCCCGGAAGTTGTGGGCGAAAGCTCTGGGTACCTGCTTGTTGGTATTCAATGGGTAGACCAAAGAAGCCTGCAAACCCGTAAGTCTCGATGTTTGGGCTCAGTTGCTCTAGGGCGCGACGGTAGACTTCTGAGCGGACATCAATACAGAAAATCGCCTGCATGCTTGGGGTGTTAGCTGGCTCAGGGTGGTGACTGCGCAGTTTTTTTACTAGGTCTGTTTGTTCGCTCAGCTCCAAAGCGCGTGCCCAGATCATTTGCGGCAATAGGGCTATCTTGTGCTGTCCACCTAGGTCATGCATGTTGCGCAGTTGGTTATCCCAGCGCTGGGTCAAAATATCAAAATCGTCCTGATGATGGCGGCTCATGTAGCGCCAAACCACCCATTCCCAAGCCAATTTAATGGCTAATAAGGACAAGATGTCTTGATCTTGGCTGCCGGATTTCTCCGCTTCAAACCGACGGTAGGCCAGATACGCCCCCCAACCATTTATGTCCAGCAATAGGGCTTGGCAATAGAGACTTAAGGCAGCGTCTGATAGACCGAATTCTTTGATCACTAGGGCAATCAGTTCTTCTTGGTTTTCAGGCAGTTGGTCGAATTCTTTGTTCAGTTCGTCCTCTGACATGATGATGCTTAGGCCGCGATCCTGGCGGGTAATGTAGAGCCAGTGTTGGTACAGGTTCATGGACTGTTCGCGGTACTGACGTTGCAACATGGGCCGTTGTTGCTGGTAATGAGCGGCACAGAATTGACTGATCTGATGGGTGATTTCATCGTGCCAAGACATCTTGTTTTCGGAGCGGGAAAGATCCGCCCAATCCGCTATGTTGCGCCAACTGTCGGGGCGTTTTTCGGGGGTTATTAAATACCCCATCAATTCATCACCACGGAGTTCTAGATCGTACTCTGCGGCAGCCTTTTCTAAAGCGCTATCATCAATGCGCCCGTCTTTGTACCAGGCGTAATAAGTGGCTTGATCCATATGACAACGGGCACTGGCCAACCAAGAAACATCTGCGGCCACTTGATTAAAATGGTGATCGATACGTTGCCAAAGTGGGTTCACGGCGATCATTCGATCCAAAGGCCAGTTAGGGGCAATGCTCTGGGTCGCAATCGAAAGCGCCTGTTGTTGGCTTTCAGAAAGTGATTTAGACGTTGAGGCTTCCATAACTATTTTTTCCATTTCTTCGGTAACTTAGTCAGACCAAACTTGTTGCTTTGGTGTTTCACTTTTGAGTGGGCAGGTAAGCGCACTGGCCAAATCTGTAGAGTCACTTTGGTGAACCATTCATCCAGATAAAAGCCTGCAAACAGTGCCGTTGAAAATTGACGCACCCAGGGTAAATGGGCGTAGTAACGTAGACAAATAGCCAGTGCTACTAGGGCAATAAAGAGTGCACAGGCCCATAAATCTGGCGCGCTGTAGGCCGCTACGGTATGGGTTGTTGCATGACCTTCAAGGGAGTTTTGTAATAGCCATCCCATAACGGTTTTGAGGCCACCATACAGCAATGCTAACCCAAGGCTAACAGCCCCAAGGCGTACCAAATGAGCTGGACGAGGTACGCTGCGACCTTGTGCCACTAGGATAGTGAGGGCAAAAGCAAACAGCCACCAAGGGCTCATTGGACCGTGATATCCCCAGAACCATATCGCCAGGGTGACAGATACAACACTGAAGGCTGCTGCGGCAATCCACGATAAATAGTTAGGTGACTCATCTGGTGCCAGCTTGCGCTGTAGAAACTCCTGTACAGCGCTGCCTGAATTTAAGAAAGCATGGGCCTTGTAAACCGAGTGAGTGAGCAAGTGAAGGATCGCGAGTTCATACAAGCCTAGGGCACATTCCAGCAGCATTAAGCCCATTTGCGCACTGGTGGACCAGGCTAAGCGTACCTTCACACTGATACGGGTGGTCATGATCAAGGCACTGACAAGGGTGGTCAAACCGGCCACGATCAGTAGCAACCAGATGGCCAATCCACTCAAATGCAGCAATGGGTAGAAGGTTAAAACGAGATAACCACCAAGGTTAATAATGCCTGCGTGCAATAGGGCACTGACTGGCGTTGGGGCTTCAACTACTTGCATCAACCAACCATGGACTGGCAGCTGAGCACATTTCATTAAAGCTGCCACGGCGATCAAAATGGAAGCGACTTGCTCTTGCCAAGTGAGAGGTTCATCCATTTGCGCCATGATGTTAGTGATATACCAGCTATCATGGGCTTGGGATAAGAGCCAGAAGGCGACCAAAAGTGAGATTTCAGCCACCCGCGCCAGGATAAACTTTTTATGGGCAGCAATGATGGCGCGATGACGGTCTGGGTAATAGGTCAGTAAGAAGTGAAGCCCTAAACTAATGCCCATCCAACCGGCCCAGAAGGCTAATAAATGGTTGCTGGTCAGGGTCAGAGTTACGGCGCTAAGGGTCAGCATCAACCAACGATAGTAATGACTCACTCGCTGGGAACCCGCCATGTAATGCTGGGAGAACTGTACAAGAATCCAAGCCATAAACACCACAAGGATCAGCATTAACGCACTCAGCATGGTGCCATTCACTGGGGCGTCTAGGGCTAATGCAAGGCGGCTTGGGGCTTGGAACATCCAAGAGATTAAACTTATTAATAGGATCACAGGAGCAATGCGCGATCCCCATAGGGCAATTTTGGCAGCATGTTTTTGCCAACGTTGGAGTCCACAGGCGATGCCAGTCAGTGCAAACAGTATAGGAAGTAAAAAAGTAAAGAAGGTCATGTCGAGCTTGGGTCGTCCTTTATTGCCATGGAATCCATTATGCCAGCGTATAAAAGTTAATAAAAATACATATATTTAAACAAATCGTTCTGTTTTGGTTATGTATTTTTAAATACCATTGATGCTTTCTGTTATGGGTCCCATGGGGTTGCTATGTCACGCTTGAACTACCACCACTTATATTACTTTTGGCGTGTTGCGAGTATAGGTCATTTGACCCAGGCAGCGGAGCAATTGCACATTTCACAATCCGCTTTGTCTGCTCAGATCAAACAATTGGAAGGTAACATTGGTCAGCCGTTATTTGAAAGAGAGGGACGTCGCCTCGTACTGACGGATGTGGGTAAGCGAGTGCAGCTCTATGCCCAAGACATTTTCTCCACCGGAGAGGAGCTGGAGCAGTTTTTGAAAAGCGGCAACAGCGCCAGCCATCAACATCTAAACATTGGCGTTGAAATGCACTTGTCTCGTAACTTTATCGAGGCGTTTATCACCCCTTTGCTGAATGAACCAAACGTTAGCTTTTCCCTGTATGCTCGTACCATGAATGACCTGATGGAAGGCTTAACCAATCATGAGCTGGACATAGCGTTAACCAATCGCGCGCTTAGCAACGATGTCCATGGTGTGCTTTGGCAAAACCAGCTGGTGGCGCGCCAGTCTGTGGCCATTGTTGGCCCATATGGTGAGCAACCTTTACGGGCGTTTCCTGAAGGTTATCAAGATAAAAAATGGATTCTTCCAGCGCGCAATATGGGTATTCGCTCAGTCTTTGAATCCTTCTGCGCAACTCACCATTATCGTGCCGAGATCAAAGCCGAGGTGGATGATATGGCCATGATGCGATTGCTGGCACGAGACAGTGGCTATTTGTCCGTGATGCCGCCGGTGGTGGTTAAAGATGAGATCGAAAGCAAACGTTTGCAGTTGTATCAGTCTCTGCCTCAGGCATTTGAGCACTTCTATGCCATCAGTCTACCCCGTAAATTTATTCCAGAAGTGTTGTTAAACCTATTGCGTTCTAACCAAGTGGAATAGAGGGCAAAGAATAGGCTCTTGTTCACATGTTGTTACTGACATTTGTTGTAAACTCATTATGATTCAAAGATCGTTTTTAATTTGTCTAAGTACCTGAACCCTTCTCTATGTCCACAGAATATGACCATCTAATGCATTTATCAGACCACTCACAGGTTGAGCTGTTTGAGTTGATCCCAGATGTGGTTTGGATCTTCGATCTGGACAAACATGGCTGGTGGTGGGGCAATTCTGCCTCCCTTAAGTTCTGGGGATTAACGACTTTGGATGAATTGATCAATAAAGATCTCTCTGGCGATACACAAGGTGCGAAAGATCGTACGGCTCAGACGTTTGAGTTGGCGGTAAAAAATGGTTTAACCATTGACCCTTGGACCACTTACCCAAATGGTAAGCCCAAAACGATTTATATGCGCCATCGTGCTGCATTAGTGGGGCCTGAAAAGCATCGCGCCATCATTGCTTTTGTGAACGAAGAGGTGAATTTAGGGGAAACCCCTGAGAATCTTTTGTTGGTAGAAGCGATGCGTTATACCAGTGTCTTGGTAACGAGCTTTACCTTTGCTGGGGAGCCCATTGTGGAAAATCCCGCTGCTACGGAAGCTTATAAACACTTATCACGCGATGGGTTTGCCGAAGACAAGTCGTTCTTTACGGCCCGTTTTGTTGACGAGGCTGAGGGCCAGCGAGTTCTAGCCCAAGCCATTCATGACAAAGGCGGTCAATGGACCTGTGAAGTAAATACATCACAAGGTATCAAAAAACACACTCTAGACCTGCGAATGACTCGACACCCTTTGACGGGGGAGTTTTTACTCTTGATGTCCGAGTATGATGTTACCCAGTTGCATGAAGCATTGGATACGGCGGAGAAAGCCCAGCACCAGTTGCGCCAAATGGCCCATTACGATGCGGTGACAAGCATTCCTTCGATGCATTATATGCTAGCCAAAGAGCGCGAGCTGATTGCTCAGGCAGAATCTGAGAAGGGCGGTTTGGCAATCCTATATTTGGATCTAGATGGCTTTAAAGACATTAATGACAGCTACGGCCATGATGCTGGAAATCAGGTACTCAAATGCATTGCTGAGCGAATAGATCGCTTGGTTCGTAATGTCGGGCAAGTCGTACGTATCGGCGGCGATGAATTTTTGATTTGGCTGGAAGGCAAGTTAGACGATGAAGCCATAGAGGACGTTGCTCAAAGTGTGTTGGCCGCGGTGCAACAAGGTATTGAGTTGTCCTGTGCTGAAACGTCTGTCTGTGTCACCACCAGTATTGGGGTTGCTCGCTACCCTGAGCACGGAAAAAATTTAGAAGCCTTGATTCAAGCGGCAGACAGTGCCATGTATCAAGTGAAAAAGTCTGGCAAAGCCGCTGTGGCAAAGCATTCTTAGATCGTTTTTTTGAGTTCAATATACCGTCAGCGCAAACGGTTTATGAGGTGTTATCGCCTCATTAAACATGCGCCTCCTCTGTTAAAACCGATGGATTAGATTTTAAAAGTTATGGAATTTATTTGGATTTTATTTGCGTTTCTATGTGGCCTAGCGGTGAAGTTGGTAAAACTACCACCGCTAATTGGTTTTTTAGGCGCGGGCTTTTTGCTGAACTTCATGCAGGTGCAGCCTTCGAGTGTGTTGTCCCATTTGTCTGATTTGGGTATTACCTTGATGCTGTTTTGTATTGGCTTGAAGCTTCATGTGAAGGATCTGTTGAAGCGGGAAGTCTGGGCCTCGACATTAGGGCACATGGGAGCCTGGACCATAGTTATCATTGGTGTGGCGTCTCTACTTGGCATCATAGGTCTGAATTATTTTGATGTGCTGACCCTGCGCACTGCAGCGTTAGTGGGTTTTGCTCTGAGTTTCTCTAGTACTGTATGTATTGTGAAGCTGCTGGAAGAAACTGGTGAGATGAAAACTCGCCACGGTCAGTTGGCCTTGGGCATCTTGGTCATGCAAGACATTGTGGCGGTCGTGTTTCTGGTGTTGGCAACGGGTAAGGTGCCGAGTCTGTGGGCCTTGTTGTTGTTTGCCTTGATTCCACTGCGTCCAGTGCTGGGGCGTATTTTGGATAAATCTGGTCACGGGGAAATGTTGCCACTGACGGGCTTGTTCTTTGCTTTAGGCGGTTATGAGCTGTTTTATCTAGTGGGTGTCAAAGGGGATTTAGGGGCTTTGATTTTAGGGATTTTGTTGGCTTCCCACAGCAAGGCGGCGGAGCTGAATAAATCCCTAATGAATTTTAAAGACTTGTTCCTAATCGGCTTCTTTTTATCGATTGGCTTTAGTGCGTTACCTACTTGGGAAATGTTTGGCTTAAGCTTGATCCTAACGGCGCTTTTGGTGGCTAAATTTGTCTTGTTCTTCTATTTCTTTGCCAGCTTGCGTCTACGTGGTCGTACTTCGTTCTTGGGGGCATTAGCACTGTCAAACTACAGTGAGTTTGGTTTGATTGTGGTGGCCTTGAGTGTGAGTTATGGCTGGTTGAGCAATGAATGGCTGGTGATTTTGGCCCTAGCCGTGTCTTTCTCATTTGTGATTACGAGTATTTTGTACCGCAAAGCTCATAGCTACTTCCGTCGCTATAAGGATACGATTCGCCGCTACGAGCATTCGGTGGCGTTACCAGAAGATACCTTGTATCAGCCGAAAAATATGGAAATCTTGGTCGTAGGACTAGGTCGAGTGGGACGTGGTGCCTATGACTCGCTCAACAGTATGGTGTCTGGCGGTGTAGTGGCTGGTATGGATGCGGATCAGTTCCGTATCAAGGCCATGCAAGCTGACCAACAGAATGTTTTCTTTGGTGACGGTGAAGACGTGGACCTTTGGGAGCACCTGGACTTATCAGGCGTGAAACTGATTCTGTTGGCACTGCCGTCTGCGGATGACAGCGTGAACGTGGTGAAACAGCTTCGCAGCGCAGGCTTTGAAGGGCAGGTGGCGGCCATTGCCCGTTACCATGATGAACGTGAATACATGGTCAAGGCGGGCATTAACAACGTCTTCAACTTCTATACCGAAGCCGGTACTGGTTTTGCCGAAGAAAGTTTAGCCCTGTTAAAAGCTTAATAGAGTCTCCGTTTTTCAACGGTGCGGTGAGGTGTTTTGTGCTAGCCTAGCTTTCCTAAAAATAAGGAACGCTTATGAAACGCCTCACCCATGGCTTCTCCCTAAGCGCCCAAAAGGCGCTGTCTGAAAAAGAATTCATCGCATTATTTTCGATAATGATGTCTCTCACGGCCCTGAGTATGGACGCTGTCCTGCCTGCCTTCCGTGATATGGCCCTTAGTCTGCAGGTCGCAGATGTGACTCGTATGCAATGGGTGGTTTCTGCCTTAATCGGTGGGATGGTGTTTGGTGAGCTGTTATTCGGTCCCTTGTCTGACGCTATTGGCCGCAAGAAAAGCATCCTCATCGGTGTGGGGATCTATATGGCGGGCACCTTGGTGGCGATGGGAGCTCACTCCTTAGAAACATTATTGCTAGGGCGAGCAATCCAAGGGTTTGGGGTCGCCGGACCAAAGATTGCGTCTCGTGCTCTGATCCGAGATCTGCATAAGGGCGCCCGTATGGCGCGTATCATGTCCTATGTGATGGTGATCTTTATATTGGTACCCATGTTGGCGCCTTCTTTAGGGCAGTTAGTCCTCATGGTGGGGAACTGGCGTTGGATCTTTGGTGCCTTGATCCTGCAAGCCGCTATTGCCTCCCTTTGGTTGATATTACGTCAGCCTGAAACCTTGCTCCATGAAGCGCGTAAACCCTTACATGCTGGCCGATTGGTACAGGATGCCCTCAGTATTTTTGCCCGTAAAGAAGTGGTGTGCTACGCCATGATGGCGGGCTTGATGTTCTCGGGTTTGATGCTTTACATTGGCTTGGCTCAATCCATTTATCAAGACCTGTATCATGTGGGGGATGCTTTTCCCTTGTACTTTGCCTTGATGTCCGGCGGGGCGGGGATAGCGTCTTTTACGAATGGGCGAATTGTGGTGCGTTTGGGAATGCGACGTGTGGTGTCTTTTGCCCTGAAATTAAAGTTTACCGCGGCCATTAGTATGCTCAGTGTCTGCCTTCTGTTTGATGGCGTTCCGCCAATGTGGCTGTTTTTGAGTATTGGTATGGTGTTGTTTTTTACCTTGGGTTTATTGTTTGGCAATGTGAATGCTTTGGCCATGGAGCCCTTGGGGAAAACCGCAGGATTAGGCTCCTCCTTGGTGTCATCGTCGTCGAGTTTGTTGGCCGTTATTTTGTCGGTCATTGTGGGCAGTTTTTATGACTTTTCTGTCACGCCTTTGGCGGTGGGCTTTACCTTATTTACGGCGACAGCCTATGGTTTGTTTCGTTATGCGGATCGAATTAAAGCAAGCTACGGGGAAACAGGGGAGTAAAGGTGCCGTCTCATAAAAAGCCACATCTTCCAGAAAAGGTCTGTCTAGTGTGTGGGCGGCCGTTTGCTTGGCGCAAAAAGTGGGCGTCTTGCTGGGAAGACGTGAAATATTGTTCTGAGCGCTGTCGGCGACAGCGTGCCAAGCAAGCAAAAAGCGGGGAAAATTCACAATAGTGACCCTAACTTCCAGTACAATGGCGCTCATTAATCGGCTTTTCTAATGACCTCGGAGTTCCATGCAATCCAATAAAAACGTTGCAAAACAACTATTCTCTATGACTTGGCCAATGCTGTTTGGCATCTTGTCATTGATGAGCTTTCAGCTTGTAGACAGTGCCTTTATCGGTCAGCTGGGTGTGCTTCCCTTGGCGGCACAAGGGTTCACTGCTCCTATTCAGTTGATTTTTATTGGCCTTCAAGTGGGCCTTGGTATCGCTACGACGGCGCTGATTTCCCGTGCCTTAGGGGCAGATAATCCGCACTTTGCAAAACAGCTGGGTGGATTAGTTATATTGCTGGGTGCGGCGGGGATTTTTGTCTTTTCTTTATTGATTTGGTTTTTCCGCGGCCCTGTGCTGGCGATGCTGAGTGCGCCGGACTCGGTGACGCCTATCATTGATGATTACTGGATTTGGTGGCTCATCAGTACTTGGCTAGGGGCAATGATTTACTTCTTCTACAGCATCTGTCGCTCCAACGGCAATACCATGCTGCCGGGCATCATGATGATTGTCACCAGCTTGCTGAACATTGCCTTGGACCCGCTGTTTATTTTTGTTTTTGACATGGGCATTGTAGGGGCCGCTGTGGCGACTATTTTGGCGTTTGGTATCGGTCTCTTGGTGATGACCCCCAAGGTGTTGGCCAATCATTGGCTGAGCTTTGATTTTAGCGATCTCAATATTGGTGAAACCCTAGGTAAGATCGGCCATATTATGGGGCCCGCTATGATGAGTCAGTTGTTGCCGCCCGTTTCAGCGGTCTTGGCGACTAAGCTGTTGGCAGGCTTTGGTACAGCAGCGGTGGCCGCTTGGGCGGTGGGTTCCCGTTTTGAGTTTTTTGCCATCGTGACTGTACTGGCGTTGACGATGACCTTGCCACCCATGGTGGGACGTTTGTTTGGTGCGGGCAATGTGGCTGAGATCAAGCAGCTGGTGCGCATTGCTGTGATGTATGTACTGGGATTCCAAGCTTTGGTTGCTGCCTTGGTGTGGTGGTTTGCCGCGCCTTTGGCTGCGCTCATGTCCAGTGATGCAGAGGTGATCGAGTTGGTTACTTGGCATTTGCTTTGGATTCCGATTTCTCTAGGGCCATTAGGCGTTTGCATGATCATGGTGTCGGTTGCCAATGCGTTAGGTCGGTCCTATCGCGCTTTGTGGATTTCCACTTTACGCTTGTTTGCTTTCTTTTTACCTGGGCTGTGGCTCGGTGGGCAGATCGGTGGCCTATGGGGGATTTTTATCGGTGCCGCCATTGCGAACATCTGTGCTGGCATTGCAGCGTGGCAGGTTTATCAGCGTATTTTGAAAGCGACCTGCAATACGTCTGTGCCGGCCGCTTCTTAAAGGCTTAAAGTTCTTCTATGTTGTCTAGGCACCATTGGGCCCGATCTAAGATGTCTTGGCGATAGCTGGCATCCTGGCGATCCCAGTTACCATAAATCACACCTATGCGTGGGTTTTTGAATAAACGCTCCCGATGCTTGTCCATAAAGCGCCAATAGAGGCTGTTAAGTGGGCAGGCATTATCAGTGGTTTTTTCGTCCACGTCGTAATGGCAGCTTGCGCAGTAGTCACTCATACGTTGGATGTAGCTGCCGCTGGCGGCGTAGGGTTTGGAGGCGATCCAGCCCCCGTCAGCGAACTGACTCATACTGCGGGTATTGGGTAGCTCTACCCATTCCAAAGCATCCACATAGATGCCTAGATACCATTCGTCTACTTGGCTCGGCGCCACTTCAGTGAGAAGGCAGAAGTTCCCCGTTACCATCAAACGTTGAATGTGGTGGGCATAGGCGTATTCCAAAGATTGGCCAATGGCTTGGGACAAACAGTTCATCTTGGTATGTCCATTCCAGAAATAGGAGGGTAGATCTCGATGGGCCTCTAAAGCATTCTGATCGTGGTAGTCGGGCATGTTGATCCAGTACATACCGCGCACATATTCACGCCAGCCTAAAATTTGCCGTACAAAGCCTTCTACTTGGGCAATACTGATGTCTTTTTTGCGGTATTCGTAAGTCAGTACTGCGGCTTTGATCACATGCTTTGGGCTGATCATTTTGGTGTTCAAAGCAAAGGACAAACGTGAGTGATATAGGCTCCATTTGTGGGGTGTCTGGTCGGTCATAGCGTCTTGGAAACGGCCAAAATTAGGCAGCAGGTGATCACAGAAAAACTGCAGCAAGGTCAAAGCATCGTGACGGGTGACCGGCCAGAGTAGGGTGTCGCAAGGTTTGCCCAAGTAAGGAATCTGATGACGTTCAATGCGCTCTTTGATGGTCGTTACATCCTGTTGGAAACACAGAGGTTCAGGAATATGGGCCATGTCTTTTGCTTTGAGCTTATGACGGTTGGAGCTGTCAAAGTTCCACTTGCCTCCCTCCGGGGTGTTTTCATCTTCCATTAGAATATTAAAGCGCTGGCGCATTTTGCGGTAAAAATGCTCCATACGGGTAGGCGCTTTGGGTTTGAAGTGCTTTGGAATGTCGTCGAAAGGCAGCATAAAGTGCTGTGTATCGTGGAGGGAGACGGACTGCACGGCCTTTTCTGCCACGGATTTGTATTCCATCAACACTCGATATTCGTCTGGACGCTGCAATTCAATGCGGCGGACGCCTATCTCATTGGCTGTTTCCATAATGAGAGAGGCCAGTGTTTTGTCTTGAGTGTGATCAAGGGTCAAAAAGCGTACCTGGTGCCCAGCTTCTTGTAGCGCCTCAGAGAACTTTTCCATAGCGAGGAAGAAAGCACATAACTTTTGAAAGTGGTGTTTTACATAGGTGGCTTCAGGGTGTAACTCTGCCATCAGGTAAAGGACGCCATCGTCCACTTTACGTAGCCATTTATGACCAGCGTTGAGTTGATCGCCAAGAATCACCCGAAGCGTGTGGTATTGGGTCATGACGGTGTCTCCGATTGGTCCTTGCGTGTAGCACGGGCCTGTTTTGCAGCTTGGTTAGGTGAGCGCACATGGCGGCTCAGAATGCGCTGCTTTTCACTTTGAACTTCAGGGTGTTTGCGGTATCCCCAAAGCCGCTCTCGTGCGGCCTTGGCCGCTGCTCCCAGATCGATGATCGGGGCAGGATAATCTTTGCCTATATGGCACTGGTGCAGTGCTTCTTCCATGGCGGTCATCTCCCAAGGTGTATGGATTAACGGAGCCGGTACATCGCGCAATTCTGGCACCCAGCGGCGGATGAAGTCACCTTCTGGGTCTTGGTCTTGAGATTGTTTGAGCGGATTGTAAATGCGGATGGTATTGGTCCCCGTCACACCTGCTTGCATTTGAAATTGTGGATAATGGATGCCTGGCTCAAAATCGAGAAACAGGCGCGCTAAGTGATGTACCCCAAGACGCCAATCGATATTTAAGTGGTGGCATAAAAAGCTGACGAGCATAGCGCGCATGCGAAAGTTTATATACCCAGTAGAGTGTAAAGCCCGCATACAGGCATCAATCATTGGGTAGCCCGTTTGCCCGATCTGCCATGCTCGCAAATCCTCCTGACAGCTTGCAACCTCGCGATATGGAAATAGGGTGTAAGCACGATTGACTGGTCGGAATTCCATGTCCGACTCGCTTTCAAACTTTTGCATAAAGTGACAATGCCAGTGAAGTCTTGAGCTTAACGCGACGAGAGTGCGCCGCCAGCCTTTAGTGTGCCAGCGTGATAACAGGTCCTGATACACCTCCCTCAGACTAATATTTCCCCAAGCTAAATAAGGCGACAGGCGAGTGCAGGCAGAGCGGCTGCTGAGAGGACTTGAAAGGGAGCGATAATAGTTTTGACCTCGCTCTTCATAAAAACTATGCAGTGTTTGCCAGGCGAGGCTAGGGCCGCCAGTTTGCATGCCTTTTTGTGGCTGCTGCCAAGTGTCAGGAATGATGGACTCATCCAATTCAGGCAAAGGTTTAACATCAAACCAACGAACCGATGACAGCGATATATTTTCTAAGGGGGCTCGCATCATGGTTTGCCAGTCTTTATCCCAACTGTCTCGGTTGTTAAGAGCGCGGATCACTGCACCGGTTTGAAACTCACGCCATTGAATGTCTTGCTCCACACACCACTTAGCCACGGTTTTGTCTCGAGCAAAGGTAAGGTTGATACCAATTTCTTGATGGCTGAATAGCTCTCGGAAGCCGGTTTGTGTCTGCAGAGAGTTGAGAGCCTCCAGAGTGTTTCCCCAAACCAAATGGATTTGACTGTTATAAGGAGCCAATTGTCGATTCAAATCCAGCAGGGATTGCCAAACAAAGCGCCAATGACGATCCTCATAATGGGGATCGTCAATTAACTCGGGTTCAAAAATATAAAGCAGCAACACCGGCCGCCCCGATTGATGAGCGCTATGTAACGGGGCATGGTCGGTTAAACGCAAATCACGTTTTAGCCAAACCACCACGGGTGTCTCGAGTTCAGAAGGTGTGTGTGACATGGTTACTGGGAAGGCGAAATGGGCCAATCGGCGGCATCCACCGAATCCAATTGAGCGTCAAAATTATGGCCACACCATTTCTCAATAAAATGGTGCTCGGGATCATACATCTCAGTTTGCTTGGCGATATTAAAATGCCGTCCGCCGCGAGGGTCGGCACCGACACCAGCAATGTACTGCCAATTACCCCAGTTGGAGCCCACATCATAATCAAGCAATTGTTGCTCAAAATACGCCGCACCATAGCGCCAATCAATGCCGAGTTCGTAGATTAGACAGCTGGCCACTATTTGACGTCCCCGGTTGCTCATAAAGCCTGTTTCCTTGAGCTGCTTCATGCAAGCATTTACCAATGCATAAGGAGTGTTGCCTTGGCACCACTTCTTGAATCGCTCTGGATAGAAGCTGCCTCGGAAAGGGCGTTTGAAAGGACCGTCCTGTTTGAAGAGATGCTTGCCATGCAAGATGGCGTACCAATGAAAATACTCTCGCCATAACAACTCAAAGAAGATCCAATAGGTAGACTCATTGGCCCCATGATCCCGTTCATACACATCTAGGCAAGCGCGAATTTGTCGTGCTGAAAGACTGCCTTGGGCAAGCCAAGGAGAAAACTTTGTGGTGCTCTCCCAACCATCCAATTCGTTCCGGGTTTGCTTGTAATGGGACGCCAGATCAGTGGCGAAATAGTCGCTGAGTTGGTTCAAGCCTGCCAGCTCGCCACCATTAAAGGTGCTGTGGTCGGAGCGTTTTTTAAGTGGCCAAGGAGCGATGCCATTTAGGTTGAACTTAGGAGCAGGGGGTAATTCGTCTAGCTCAGGAAGAGGTGATTCCACAGGAAGTTCTTCGATCAAACGGCGGAACTTTGAGAAAGAAGCGGGCAGTTGTTCCAGCTCAAAAGGAAGCTGTGCTGCGCTAAATAGGGTTAGGCCGTCTTCTTCGTGGAATGCCACATCCGTGTATCGCTCGGACAATCGCATCAGCGTCTGGCGTTCGTTGTGACCAGAATGTTGGTTCCGATACACATGGGAGATCGGCAGACTGTTGAGCAGTAAAGCAATAGTAGAGTGGGCCGTATGACGGCTTACATATAAGTTTTGCCCCAGTCCATTTAAACCACGGGAAAGTTCATCGAGCCCTTCGGTTAGAAAGCGCTGACGTTGCTTGGACATGCCTTGTAAACCATAGCGATTAGGTTGATGTAAGTGGGGCTCATCACAATACACGCAGACTAACTGGTCGACTTCTTGGGCGGCGCGCCAGAGTATCTTTTGGTCGGCACAACGGAGGTCATCACCAAACCATACTAATCCGATCTTCATGGACTTCTCCTTTCATACTAAGGACTAATACGTTGCGATTTTGGAATCAGATTTACACTTTATATTTGAGCTAATTGTTGTAAATGCAGTTGAGAATAAATATCATTAGGAGGCTTGTTATTATTTATGGAGCAAGGTAATGGACAACACACTTAGTCAAATTCAAGAATTCCTTATCATCGGGGGCCCTGTTGTTTGGATCCTGATGGGGTTCTCTGTTATTGCGCTCACTATTGTTATGGTGAAGTTCTGGCAACTAACATCGTTACGTGCAGAGAGCCGCAAAGCCCTAGACCTAGCACTAGAATCATGGCGCAACCGTGATGCGGACGGTGCCATTGCTATGCTGTCGGATAAGCGTCCTGTAGAAAGCATAGTCGCTTACAGCATGGAGGCACTACGTAGCACAAGCCGAGATGTGGCAACAGTAAGAGAAGAAGCTGAGCGTCGAGCTCTAAACACCTTGCACACCCTTCGCTCAAACCTGCGTCCATTAGAGATTATTGCTTCTTTAAGCCCGTTACTCGGTCTTCTAGGTACAGTACTGGGGATGATTACAGCCTTCCAAAGCATGGAATCTGCTGGTAGCCAAGTTGACCCTTCCGTGCTGTCTGGTGGTATTTGGCAGGCACTTTTAACGACTGCGGTGGGTATTACGGTCGCAATCCCTGTAGTGGCTCTTCATGCTTGGTTAGAGCGCAAGGTTGAACGCATTGCTCACATTATGAATGATGCCGTGACTCAAGTGTTTACGTCTAAAGAAGGTGAACGCCTAGCTGCAGTGGTTGCCGCTCGCGGAGCCTTGCATGCCGCTTAATCTTGAGCAGCCCCGTCGCAAACAGTTAATCAGCCTTACACCACTCATTGATGTGGTGTTTATTCTTTTGCTTTTCTTCATGCTGACGTCGACTTTTGTGGCGTGGCGTACCGTTGATACGCCCCTATCAACGCCTTCAGAAACGCCTATCGCCAGCGAAGATCCAGCGCCGCCAGCTGTATTTGAGTTGCGCGCCAACGATGGCCAAGTATGGTTTGAGGGTAGTCCTATTGCATTAACCAATGGCAATCGCATTCGTGACTTAGTGCAACAGCATGAAGGCCAGCTGTTTGTGCTAAAGGCTGATGACAATGTGGCATTGCAAACCCTCATGACACTGGCTGACCAGCTTAAACTTCAAGGGGCAGAGAAGCTGTCCATTGCGAATGCATTTAATGAACCCAAACCATGAATATTGATCGAAAGTTTATTGCCCAACGGGATGCGGGCAGCGACAACAGTGTCATTCCGTTGATCAATGTTGTGTTCTTAATGTTGATCTTCTTTATGGTGGCGGGGCAGATTCAAAAATCTGACCCGATTCAGGTCAACCCTCCTAACTCTATTAATGAAACACGCCCAGAGAATGACCCTGATGCCATGATAGTCATGGGAGCAAACGGTGACATTTACCTTAACGATGACCTAGTTCAGCTCGAAAATATCGAGCAGAACTTAACAGGCTTATTTGAAGGTAGCTCTGACCCTGAGGCTTTTTGGGTGCAGATTAAAGCGGATGGTGATCTGGATATTGCCAGCTTGAGACCATTGTTTTCTGCGATTCGTCGAAGTGGCTTAACCAAAGTGAGTGTTGCGACGCAGCTCGGACAAGGATCGTAATTGTGAAGAAGTACCATTGGATCGTTGCGGGTAGTGTCGCCGTGTCCCTTCATGCAGGCGCTTTTTACACGGCGTTTTACCATCAGCAAGATGGCAGTATTGATCAAGGCACTCAAGGGGTTGAGTTTGATCTAGGGATGCTCGGTGATATGGGCGCAGAAACAGAAACGGTCGTGGCTCAAGCGGAAGTTGCACCCCCAGAGCCAGTGGTAGAAACCGAACCTGAAATAGAGCCAGAACCTGTTGTTGAACCTGAACCAGAGCCCGAACCAGAGCCTGAACCTGAACCAGTCGTAGAACCTGAGCCAATCATTGAGCCTCCTCAAGAGGAAGTAGAGGTTAAACAGGAAAGTGAAGTGGTGGCTCCACCAATCGTTGAGCCTAAACCTGAGCCAAAGCCAGAACCTAAACCTAAACCTGAGCCAAAGCCAGAACCGAAACCTAAACCTGAGCCAAAGCCAGAACCGAAACCTGAGCCAAAGCCAGAACCGACACCTGAGCCAAAGCCAGAACCGACACCTGAGCCAAAGCCAGAACCTAAACCTGAGCCAAAGCCAGAACCTAAACCTGAGCCAAAGCCAGAACCTAAGCCGAAGCCGGTAGCTGCTCCAACGCCCGCTCCAAAGGTGGTGGATCAAGCCAATGCAGAACAAACCACAGTGAAGCAGAAGGCGACAACGGGTAAATCTAATGCGTCTACCAATGGTGGACAGGCGGGCGCTCAAGCAACTTATTATTCGGAATTGGCAGCGAAGCTTGCCAGTACCAAGCGTTATCCACGTCAGTCTCGCCGACGTGGGGAAGAAGGGGTTGTTACCATTTCCTTTGTGGCACATCCAAGCGGCGATGCCAGCAATATTAAGGTTGTGGAAAGCTCCGGTTCACGAAGATTGGATAATGCTGCCATCGACATGGTGAAGCGAGCACAGCCTCTGCCAGCCTTCTCGCTGGAAATGGGCAGCGAACCATTAAGCATCACACTGCCCGTTTCCTTCACATTACGCTAAGGCGTTTTGACTAAGGCAGTAGACTCGGCCGCCCGTGGTAACAGTAACCATACGCGGCCGAAGTGTTTTAGTTGCCCTGCGTGAAAATGGGCATCCTCTCCAATCCCTTGATACCAATCTATATGTCCTGGCCCTTTGATTGCGCCCCCCTTGTCTTGTGCCAATAACAAGCGAAATTCGTGGCCAATGAGCTGACCTTGTTCGTTTAACTTAGGCACTTCTCCCAGCAGAATGCTGCCCAATGGGATGACAGCAGGATCTACGGCCACTGAGTACAAAGGGGTTAAGGGGACATTGGCGGCTCCGACAGGCTTGTCTAAACCTTCGCTGAAAAATAAGTAACTCGGGTTGGTGGCAAGCACTTCTCTCATTTGCTCAGGATGCTCCGCTAACCAAGAGCGAATAGATTGAGCAGAGACATGTTCTCGGTCGATTTCTCCTCGTTCAATCAGCACTTTCCCTAGGCTACGGTAAGGATGACCATTGGCCCCTCCCCAAGAAAACAAGCGGCGCTCACCGTCTTCAAATTCCACGACCCCTGAGCCTTGGACATGAAGAAAGAAATTGTCTACAAGGCTTGAGGTATAGGCTAATTCGAGGCCTTGTCCATCCAAAGCGCCCTCAAAGTCGATTTGATCTCGAGTGGGCAAAGGTGCGCCATTCACAGGTGTTGGTTTGCGGTACAGCGGGTAGCGATATAGGGCATCCGGTTGGTGTCTGACTTCCAATACAGGGACGTAGTACCCGGTAATCTGTACATTGCCCCGTTGGTCTTGGCCAGCCAGCTGATAGGCGCTGAGCGCTGGCCAATAAGTGGGGTCATTAAGCCACATCTGCAGTTCACTGGCAGTGGCGCGCAGATCATCCCGACTTATTTGCAGGTTGCCAACGCTGTAATCTTGGGCTGAAATTCGATCCAAATAACGGATTTGTTGCCCTAAGCCCTCTTTGAAACTCTCATCAGGCATTGGGAACCCAGGGGGCAGTCGCTCGTCTAAATATAAGGTGTCTCGTTTGAAAGCGGTTTCATCTCGTCCATTATTAGGAAATTCGTTGGAAGAGTCGATTTCTCGAGTGGAACAGGCGCTGAGAATAAATATAGGCAGCAGTAAAAGTAACGATCGTGTCATCATAGAATTGGAAAGTTTGTTGTTGGTATGGCGTATGAGTAAATGGAACAAAGAAAGTTCACGAATGAGAATGGATTAAACACTCATAAGCTTGTCGTAAAGTAATAAACACATCCGTGTCTCCGCCTCGATCTGGGTGGGCCGCGTGGGCCAGTTTACGATATTGGCGTTTGATGCCTTCCTTATCATCTAGGAAGCTTTCGTCTAACTCCAGCGTCTTTAAAGCTTCTTTACGCACGTCCACGTTAAAGACACCGTGGTAAAAACTGTCGAGCAAACGACTGACGTCTTCTTCGTCCGTTTGCACGTATTCGTTCCAATCGAGATAGTAGGCGGCGAGCTTGGCGTCAACACTGTCGGACAAAGTAGTGGTGCTGCTGATTTCCAGTTCGCTGGCCCCATGGACTTTTATGTGTGTGGCAGTGATGGTGAGAGCCAAGCGCTCTTCTTGCCAAAGGCTGGTTTGCAGTTGGTAGAGAGCATTCATAATTAGAAAGTGCTGTCGGAACAAAGTGAGATTGGCATCTTCGGCTAGCTTGTCTAATTCGGGGCGTTCCGATTTTAGTGCTTTTAGCAAGGTGTACTCCGAGATTCCTTCTGGATGTTCCCGTAGAAGCGCTAAAATGTTTGGGATCAGTGGGTTTCGCATAGTTGGCTCCGTGCTTTGAATTCAGTGTAGGGCGGGTCCTCTTCTGGGTCAAAAAATGAGGCCTAATTTATTCGTTAGTGGGGCGTTTAATGATTTATGTACTGTTATTGGTTGTGGTGTTAGTGCTTTTTTTTGGTCCACAACTATGGGTAAAACACATACTTAAGCGATATCGTGCGCCACGTACCGATTTACCGGGGACGGGAGGGGAATTAGCGGTGCATCTAATCCAGAAATATGAGCTGGAAGGTGTCACCGTAGAAGCTGCGCCAGAGGGTAAGGATCATTACGATATCTTGGAGCGAAAGGTTCGCCTAAGTCCCTATGTATTAAACGAACGTTCTTTAACCGCCGTCGCCGTGGCGGCCCATGAAGTAGGGCATGCCATTGCTCATCATCGTAATGAAACCGTGGCGCGTCTGCGTACCCGGTATTTACCAGCAGCGATGGTGTTACAGCGACTTGCTGCGATTATGTTGTTTGCATGGCCGATCTTGAGTGCCGTGTTGCGCTTGCCTTATACGCCTTTATTGCATGTGCTGGTGGTGGGGACCTTGGGGCTGATGACGGTCTTTATCCAGCTGGCCATTTTGCCAGAGGAATGGGATGCGAGCTTTAACAAAGCGCTGCCTATCTTGAGAAAAGGGCGCTACCTGCCCAGTCAAGATATCCCTAAAGTGCGCAAAATCCTTACGGCCTGCGCCATGACCTACGTGGCGTCAGCCCTAACCAATATTCTGTTGTTCTGGCGGTTGCCAAGACGATAATGATTGCATAAAAAAGGCCCCATAAAGGGGCCAAGCGGAATCAACCTAACGAGGTGGTTAGCGTTGTTTCGTTTCGAACTCTGGGTGAATCCAAACAGGCGCATCGGCAGCTGGTAGCAATGATTTGCCAAGGATCATGTCTGCAGCACGCTCCGCAACCATGATAGTTGGTGCGTTTAGATTGCCGTTGGTGATGGTTGGGAAGATGGAGGAATCCACCACTCGTAGTTGCTCAATACCTCGTACGCGGCATTCTGCATCCAGAACGGCCATAGGGTCGTCATCTGAACCCATTTTACAAGTACAAGATGGGTGGTAAGCACTCTCTACGTTGTCTTTTACCCAACGATCAATTTGTTCATCGGTTTGCACGTCCATTCCTGGTTGAATTTCTTCACCACGGAACTCGTCCAATGCGGATTGCTGAAGCAGCTCACGGGTAAGACGAATGGTGTCGCGCCAATCTTGTTTGTCCTGTTCCGTGCTGATGTAGTTGAACACAATGCGTGGCTGTGCCGCTGGATCGTTGGATTCGATCCATACTTTACCGCGGCTCTCTGGTTTGTTGGGGCCCACATGTACTTGGAAACCATGACCATCCACAGCTGCTTGGCCGTCATAGCGCATGGCAGCAGGTAGGAAGTGGTATTGAATGTTGGGGGCTTTTAGACCCGCACGAGAGCGGATAAAGCCACAAGATTCAAAGTGGTTAGTTGCCCCAAGACCGTCTTTAAAAAGAATCCATCGAGCACCGATCATGCCTTTGCTGATGAGTCCCAGCTTGCTGTTTAAGGTCACAGGCTTTTTACACCAGTATTGGAAGTAGACTTCCAAATGGTCTTGCAGGTTCTCTCCGACCCCAGGCAACTCGTGCACCAATGGAACCTTGGCTTTTTCTAGTACGTCTTTAGGGCCAATGCCTGAACGTTGTAGCAAAGTGGGTGAGCCGATAGAGCCAGCGCTCAAGATGACTTCTTTTGATGCGGTCGCTGTGGCGTCAACGCCGTTATGGCTGTACTCAAGACCAATCGCTACCTTGTTTTGCACCACAACCTTGTTACTCAGAACACCCGTTCGTACGGTCAAATTTGGGCGCTTCATTGCACGGCGTAGGTAAGCATTAGATGTGGACGCACGCACGCCATCTTTTACCGTCATGTGCATAGGGCCAAAGCCTTCTTGACGGTAGCCATTGTAGTCTTCCGTTTGACCGTACCCTGCTTCTTCCCCAGCATTGATAAAAGCTTGGTAAAGTGGGTTTAGGCGCATGTCATTGCCGTTGTTGGTCGACAATGGGCCAGAACCGCCTCGGTAAGTGTCTTCTCCATCGCGCCATGTTTCAGCACGTTTGAAGTAAGGTAGTACCGTTTGGTAGTTCCAACCAGCTGCACCGTTTTCTTCCCATTCATCAAAGTCGCATGCATGGCCACGTACATACACCATGCCATTGATGGAGGAAGAGCCGCCCAGTACTTTGCCTCGAGGACAGTGCATTTCACGGCCGTCTAGACCGTCTTCTTTGTCCGTATGAAACTGCCATGCGAATTTATCTGTGTTCATTGGGTAGGACAGTGCGGTTGGCATCTGAATAAAGATATTTTTGTCAGAGCCTCCCATTTCTACCAGTAGAACCTTGTGTTCACCGCTTTCAGTTAGGCGATCGGCTAGCACACAGCCAGCTGAGCCCGCCCCAACAATGATGTAATCAAACTGTTCGTTGACCATCGCTCGGATCCTCCGTTAGTAAGGGCTAGGAATATCTGTCATAGAAACCAGCACACTCTTCACTTGAGTGTATTGGCGCAGAGTTTCAAGACCGTTTTCACGACCGACACCGGACTCTTTGTAGCCACCGACTGGCATTTCAGCCGGAGAAGCGCCCCAAGTGTTGATCCAGCAAATACCCGCTTCTAGCTGTTTGATGACGCGATGTGCACGGCTGATGTCTTTGGTGAAGACGCCTGCTGCAAGGCCGTATTTTGTGTCGTTAGCGCGGCGAATCACATCCGCCTCATCGTTGAAGCTTAATACTGACATGACAGGTCCGAAGATTTCGTCACGTACCTGTGGCATATCATCGGTGCAATCTGTGAAGACCGTTGGAGCAACGAAAGCCCCTTTTTCGCAACCATTAGCAGTGTATTGCTCGCCACCACACAGCAGTGTGGCACCCGCTTCTTGAGCTGCCGTAATGTAGCCAAGCACTTTTTCCATATGGTCTTTGTTGATGAGCGAGCCGACTTGGGTATTCATGTCCATCGGATCACCGATGATCATGGCTTCAGTGCGGGCTTTCAGCTCTTTTGTGAAAGCCTCTAGCATGTCTTCGTGAACGAATACGCGAGTGCCGTTGGTGCACACTTCACCTTGGGTGTAGAAGTTTGCCAACATGGCACCAGAAACCGCTTGGTCGACGGGCATGTCTGGGAAAATGATTAGCGGAGACTTACCGCCAAGTTCCATGGTCACTTCTTTTAGAGAAGAGGCGGCAGCGGACATGACTTTTTTGCCAGTACCTACTTCACCAGTGAAAGAAACTTTGTCGATTTCAGGGTGATTTGTGATGAGCTGACCTGTACGAGCGTCCCCTTGAACCACGTTGAATACGCCATCAGGAAGACCCGCTTCGGTGAAAACTTCCGCAAGACGGTAAGCGGTCAGAGGGGTTTCTTCAGAAGGTTTGAAAATCATTGCGTTACCAGCGGCTAGGGCTGGACCGGATTTCCAACAAGCGATCTGCACTGGGTAGTTCCAGGCACCGATACCCGCACAAATGCCTAGGGGCTCACGGCGAGTGTAGTAGAAGCTGTCTGCGTCTAGGTCTTGGAAATCCCCTTGGATTTTATCTGCAAGGCCTGCGTAGTATTCGATTACATCTGCACCGGTTTGAATATCAACAACCATGGCTTCTTGCATCGGCTTGCCTGTGTCTTGTACTTCCAAGGCGGCGATTTCATCGTTGTATTGACGTAGCAGATCCGCTGCACGTTTAAGGATACGTCCACGTTCAACACCGCTCATGGCAGCCCATTCTTGCTGACCTTTCTTGGCAGAGTCGATGGCTGCTTGCAGTTCTTTTTCCCCTGCAAGTTCTATGGTTGCAAGTACTTCACCTGTTGCTGGGTTCAGTGTCTCGAAGGTTTCACCCGTCGTTGATGCAAGGTAGCGGCCGTGAATGTATTGCTGCTTATGTGCCATGTTTCACCTCTCAGAATCGATCAGCGTATGTGCTGTGTGTTAAAAGTTTAGCGCGTGTCGTTAACTAAATGATCGGCATTTAATTTTTATTAAACGCGCGTTTAATAAAAACCAATTGTACAGAAATTAAGTGGTTTTGACACCACCTTCGGTTAAAACGGATAAATTTTGAGGGTGAAGTAGACGCTTTTGGGGCTTAAAAATGTTTCTTTCAGGCGCAACAAAGCCCTGATTAGTGAGGCATCAGGGCTTTTGCAAAAGTAGGTCGAACGCTTATGGATTAAATGTCGATCACGCAGTTTTGGTCATGACTGACAGGGCTCGGAATATAGGCGTCCGCACTTTCATCATTGACCCAAGTGGTACCGTCAACAAGGTATCGAAACTGATACTGCTTGTCTTTTTCTAGGTTAATAGTCGAGGCGAACACACCTGTCTTCTGCTTACGCATTAACGTGGCTGTCTCATCCCAGTTGTTGAAATCTCCTACCAAGGCGACATTCTTCGCTCCATTTAGAGCGTCTGCTGGTAGCGCAAATTTCACTTTGCATTCAGGCTTGGTTTTTAAGTAGGTCTTTTCAATCATCTTCAGCTCCTTGAGTCTGGTATGAATGGGTGTAGAAGTTATGAACACCTGAAAGATGCAAAGCAAGTCTCACGCCAATGGGGATAAAACATGGTTTTATCCCCAAGTTCGGGTTGTTTTTGGCGTTATAACTTAATCAACATACTAAAAACGCTAAATATGAGGGCGTTTTGTTTAAAATATGCACAATATTCTAGCGCCTGACGCTAAACTTCATGGTGAACATCAAAAAACAATAAGAGGTGACCCTTATGGAATTTGCTCACATTGTTCTCATTGTTCTCGCTGTCGCGTTCGTCGCGAAACTTTCTTACCTGTGGTACATCAAGCACCATGACCATGGTAAACACCATGATCATCATCGCCATTAGTGCTCGGCGTTTGCTTCCAAGTAGCGCTTACGCTTGCTGTCTTTGACTTTGTTTAGGTCGACAAGTACGAGTCCATCGATGCAGTAGCCAAAGTCAGCATCTACGCCGAAATCTAAGAAGCGTACGCCATCGTCTTCACACAGCTCGCTGTACTGTTTAAATAAAGTCGGTACAGCAGCTCCTACATTGCCTAATTGCTCTTTCAGGGTACGAAAATCCTCTTCGTAGTTGTTGCCGACGAAATAGCTTTTCATTAGGGCTTGGTTGTCTACAGAGATACGGTAGGGAGTGTAGGAGGAGGCCAAATACTCAGGATCAGAGAAATAGGTACGGTAGAAGTAGACGATCATATCTTTGGCAATGTCTGGCACATTACCACTCAGACTGACAGGGCCGAACATGAAACGCACTTCTGGGTGGCGCACCAAATAAGCGCCAATGCCATACCAAAGATAGTCAAGGCTACGTTTGCCCCAGTATTTGGGTTGTACAAAACTGCGTCCTAATTCAATGCCTTGCATAAAATAGGGCTCCATATCACAGCTGTAACTAAATAAGCTTGCGCTGTAGATGGTTTGATCCTGATCCGCCTGCAGGTATTTGTAGACTTCGCCAATTCGGTAGGCCCCGACGATTTCAAGCTCGTCTTCATCCCAAAGAATTAGATGGCGATAGTATTGATCATATTTGTCTAAATCTTTTTTCTCACCAGTCCCTTCCCCCACTTTACGAAAAGCAACTTCCCGTAAGCGACCGATCTCTTGCATCAAACTAGAGTCGTGTTCGTAGTCTACAAGATAGATTTGTTTATTGTCCTTGGTACTGCCCAGGTGCTCCGCTCGTTTGAGCTCTGCTTTCAGTTGTTGGCGGTTTTGTGGGTGAGAAACGGTTTTTTCTGTTTTAAGAAGCGGTTTACGACCCTTGGCAATACGGTAAAGATGGCGCTTAACCAGTTTGTTCTTTTCTTTGGTGCTTAAGGGTAAACGCGCCAATTCTTGAATTGGAATAGGTTGGCCCACTTGCATAGGAATGCGACGATTTCGCTGGCGGAACATTTCATTGGCCAGTTGAACCGTAGACAGG
Organism: Marinomonas vaga; assembly: GCF_055388305.1. Classification (NCBI taxonomy): domain Bacteria; kingdom Pseudomonadati; phylum Pseudomonadota; class Gammaproteobacteria; order Oceanospirillales; family Oceanospirillaceae; genus Marinomonas; species Marinomonas vaga. The sequence continues at coordinate 671,078 of NZ_AP043903.1, read as the reverse complement.
GGGCGATAGATCCATGAGCTGGTGTAAAACAGCATGGAGTTTCGGCCACCAATATGCACAGGTAAAAGAGGGCTATTGGTTTTTTGGGCGATCTTTAAGTAGCTTGAGTTCCAAGCTAGGTCTTTTACTCCGCTTGGAGACAGTCGAGAGACTTCCCCAGCAGGGAAGATGATGACTGCTTCTTCCCTATGTAGACAATCCATGATGGCTTTTAGTTGTGAGCGCCCAGTTTTACCGCCGATATTGTCCACTGGCAGAACCAATCCTTTTAAAGCATCGAATCCTAGCAGTAAGTCGTTGGCAACGATTTTGACATCCGTGCGAATCTCGCCGATTAGGCGCAGTATAGCGAGGCCGTCAAGTGCCCCAAGAGGATGGTTGGCGACGATTAGAGTTCGCCCCACCGCTGGAATATTGCGGCGGTCCACTTGGCTGACTTGATAGCCAAAGTTGAAATGATCCAGTACTCGGTCGATGAATTCAAAACCGATGCAGTCACCGTTATGCTCCAGAAAATCGTTGACTTCGGATTCATGAAACAGCCGCTTTAACAAACTCAATGTGGGCTTGGTTATTAAGGGGCTTTTTTCAAAGAATTGAGGGGATTTGTCTGCAATCAGTTGTTCGACTTGTAGCACGATGCGCTCCGTTAGCCTGTATCATCTAATGAATAGGCTATGACTAGTACATGACAAGTCGGTGACGCTTTTATGTAGGCTTGATGACAGCGGATCGCTTGTGGCAAATGGGTATAAAAAAGCCGACTCAGGAGGTCGGCTTGTTAAGATCTTAGAGAGTCGGCTTACTCAGCTTTCGGCTTGCTGTTACCGAGCGTGATGTGGCGAGATCCCTTGAAATTGGTTTGTCCACTGACGCCAGAATCGATTTGTTCGATTTGGCCGCCACGGGATAAAAACTCTTCCATTTGTTTAGCAATTGAGTCAGAGGTTTCCACCGCTGCTGGTTGCTTCTTCTTAGTCGCCATAATCTGTTCCCTTATTCTTTTCAATTGATGTATCTGTGATCATATCAAATTTCGCCTTCCCTGGCTTGAGTTTATTTTTTAGACGATCTATGCCTCGGCTGGGGTATTGTTCGGATGGAAACGACGCATGATGGGGTTCAAGAATCGAGTCAGCCATCCGGTGAACTCGATGGGCGCATCGAGAACGATCAAACAAATACATTCCGCGTCTTTGGTAACCCGAGGCTTATGCTTGTCATCATCGTTACGACAGATGAAATCTCCGCGACGATAGACCCCTTCTTCATCGGAGAAGGCTCCTGTCAAAACCAGCGTAATTTCGTTGCCAGTGTGAGTATGGGTAGGCATGTGCGCACCGGCTTTGATACGCGATAAAGCCACTTGGGCACCACCGGGTTCACTGCTGAGCATCGCCAACTTGAATGACGGTGTGAGACTCATCCAACTTAGGCTATCGAAGCCTTTTGGAATCAAGCGACGTAGCGAAGCAGGAATGTCTTTAAGGGTTTCATTAAGCTCAGAAGCTTGAGTAACTTCTGTCTTAGCTGAGACCTCTGTTTGCCCTTGAATGGCTTCTAGCACATTGGCTTTTAGGGCTGACAACTGGCTATCAGAAGCACTGGTTGGCTGCTCAGAAAAGAGTTCTGCCCCAAGCGTATTGAGACGTTTAAGTTGTTCGCGACACTCGGCGCATTGATCCAAATGAGCAGACACGGCTAAAGCATGTGGCAGCGCCAGGGCACCAGACGAATAGTCAACTAACATGTCTAAAGATGGATGGTAGCAAAGCATAACGACTACCTCTTAATAAAAACGGATAACTTGTTTAATGCGAGACGCACACGAGATTTGACAGTGCCTAACGGCAATCCAAGTTCTTCGGAAGCTTCAGAATGGCTTTTACCTTCTAAATATACCTTCGACAATACTTGGCGTTGGTCACTGGGGAGCTGCATGAGCCCCTCCCGAATGCGAGTTTCATCGCGCTTCTGTTGTGCTTCCCTGAACGGATCGGCACTTTCATCCACCATCTCACTCCAAAAGCTCTCCGGATCGATGTCGCTTTGATAGCGTCCATTTTTACGCATGTAATCAATACGGGCGTTTCGAGCGATAGTGAAAACCCAAGTATTCAGTGATGCTGAAGATGGGTTATAAAGATGTGCTTTATTCCATAGGCGAATCATCACTTCTTGAGCAATGTCGTCAGCCATCAAATTAGATCCTGGATGCGACGCAAGACAAAACGCTCTGACACGGGGAGCATAGTGATCAAACAGACGTGTTAATGCCTGAGTGTCACGATTGTTCGCGACCCGTTCAATATCAGTTAGTAGAGATGTTTCTATCGTCGTATCAGAAACTGTATTCATCCTTTGCTCCAAACGTGCACTGGTAGCTTGGTGAGTGGAGGTATTCCGCTCAGTAAGTATACGCACTGAGCTATGTCATTGGATCAGTGATCTGATCGTTTTTTTTAAGCGTAGTTATAGGAACAAGGTAACACCATTTATCGCTAAGGGTAATTAACTATGTATCAAGCCGCTTCGGAGGAAAATTTAGCGCTCATTGAGCGTTTTAAATCCTTCTACAAGGATGTGAAGAATCCTCGATTGGATTCTATTGCGGATGTTTACTCTGCCAATATTAAGTTCAAGGACCCAGTTCATCAGATCACGGGGTTGGCTGAGTTGCATGCTTACTTATCGGCTATGTGTGAAAACGTCGAAAGTGGGCGTTTTGAATTTCTCGACCAGATGGTCGGGAAAGATACCGCATACATCAAGTGGAATATGTATTTTCGGCACCCAAAGCTTGGTAAAGAAACCATCGTCGTTCGTGGTATGTCTCAAGTTCAATTTGGTGAACGCATCTATTTCCATGAGGATGTCTACGACATGGGGCAAATGATTTACGAGCATGTGCCTGTATTGGGGTGGGCGGTAAAGCGACTCAAACAGAATTTAAGCACGGAGGATTAAGGTGACAGTGGAGCCTAGCCAAAAAACAGTTTGGATTACGGGGGCCAGTTCAGGTCTGGGGTACAGTCTTGCTCAAACTTACCTTCATAAGGGGTTTAAGGTCATCGCTTCGGCTCGTAAAGAGGGGCAGCTGGCTGAATTATCGAAGAGGTATCCTGAACAGTTGGAATTTTTAGCGTTTGATGTGGCCGATGAAGAGCAAGTCAGTGTCGTCAGCCAGCGTCTTGCGGAACTCACATCACGTTTAGATTGCGCCATTTTGAATGCAGGGACGTGCGAATACTTAAACATGGATGATCCGGATTGGTCCTTGTTTGAGCGGGTCAATGAAGTGAATTACATGGGAGTGGTGCGTTCCGTACGTGTCTGTTTACCATTATTAAAAGAGACACCCAATGCGCATTTGGTGGGAGTCAGCTCCCAAGCGGTTCAAGCGCCTTTTATTCGTTCGGAAGCCTATGGTGCGAGCAAAGCTGCAGTGCGCTATTTGATGGCTTCTTTGCGCTTAGATTTGGCGCCAGATGATATTGCTGTGACCTGCATTCTTCCCGGTTTTGTGGATACACCCCTGACACAAAAAAACGATTTTGATATGCCTTTCATCATGTCGTCTGACGAGGCCAGTGAACGGATCGTAAAAGCCATTGAAAAACGTGTATTTGAATACGCATTCCCTAAACGATTGACCGCAGTACTGGCGTTATCTCGCTGGATGCCCCATCTTTGGTTTAAGCGAAATGCTCGTACTGGTTCATAGAATAGGAAAAAAACTTCATGGACATAGCTGTTATCGGTACAGGAATCGCGGGCTTGACCGCGGCATATTTACTCAATAAACAACATTCAATCACAGTGTTTGAGCGTGACTCTCGCATTGGCGGACACACGGCTACAAAAGACGTAAAAGACGGTGATTCTGTCATTAAAGTGGACACTGGCTTCATTGTTTACAATGACTGGACTTACCCTAATTTTATCCGTCTGATGGAAGAGTTAGGGGTCACAACCAAACCGACCGAGATGAGCTTCAGTGTCAGTTGTCAGCGTACTGGATTAGAGTACGGCGGTAACAATTTAAATTCTTTGTTTGCCCAGCGTAAAAATATATTTAACTTGCCATTTCTAGGCATGCTGAAAGACATCATGGCGTTTAATAAAGCGGCCATTCAAGACTTGGACTCCGGCGTGTTGGATCCTGCTATTACTTTAGGAACCTATCTCAAGCAGAAAGGCTATGGTGAACTCTTCGCGAGTCATTATTTGATCCCTATGGGGAGCGCTATTTGGTCATCGACCTTGGAAGAAATGTTGGATTTTCCATTGGTGTTTTTTGTGCGCTTCTTCAAAAACCACGGTTTGTTGAGTGTGAATAATCGCCCTCAATGGCATGTGATCGAAGGTGGCTCAGCGGCCTACCTTAATCCATTGAGCTTGTCGTTTCAGCCAAACATTAAGCTTAATACCCAGATCACACGGGTAGAACGTCAGCCTGGCCAAGTCACCCTCCATTTTGAAAACCAAGAACCCCGTGTGTTTGATCATGTGGTGTTTGCGTGCCATAGCGATCAGGCGTTGGCTTTGCTCGGAGACGATGCCACTGACAAGGAAAAAGAGATCCTAGGGGCGATTCCATACCGCAGTAACGAGGTAGTGTTGCATACGGATACGTCCCTCATGCCTAAGGCAAAACTTGCTTGGTCGAGCTGGAATTACCACCTTGGTAAAGACACATCGAAGCCAGCCACTTTGAGCTACAACATGAACATCTTGCAGGGGTTTGATATCACAGAGAAAACCTATGTGGTAACTCTAAATAACACTGATGATATTGACCCTAAGAGCATTATTGGAACTTACCACTACGACCACCCCACGTTCACTTTAGAGGGGATTAATGCCCAAGAGCGTTGGGCAGAGATTAACCATGAGAATACCTGGTTTTGTGGCGCTTATTGGCGAAATGGTTTTCACGAAGATGGGTGTTGGAGTGGGGTGCGCGTTGCGAAGGCATTAGGTGTGGATTGGTAATGTCAGAACATTTAGCAAGCGCCATCTATACTGGGGTTGTGCGGCATCGTCGCTTTACCCCCCGCAATCATGATTTCACTTACAACGTGTACATGATGTATTTCGATTTGAGTGAAATCGAGCTGGTGCTTGGGAAGTCTGTTTGTTGGTCTAGCAAGTCTTGGCGTCCTGCTCGGTTTGTACGTGAGGATTACTTTGGCGACCCTAATATTCCATTGCAGGAAGCCGTCAGGGCAGAAGTTAATCGGCGGCTTGGAACTGAGCTCACTGGTCCAATTCGACTGCTCACAAATGCCCGTTATTTTGGTTATTTGATCAACCCAATCTCTGTTTATTACTGCTTTGACGAGCAGGAAAAATTGCAAGCCATGATGCTGGAAGTGACCAATACACCATGGGAAGAACGGGTGACTTACGTATTTTCCTGTGATCCAGCAAAGCATACTCAACGTACAAGAATAGACAAAACAATGCATGTGTCACCGTTTCATCCCATGGATCATTTCTACGATTGGCGTAGCACGGTCCCCGGTCAAAAAATTGCGATACATATGCAGAATAAAAAGCTAGATTCATTAGAGAATTGTGTTTTTGATGCAACCTTGTCACTTCGACGTGAGCCTATTTCATCGGGTAATTTGACGTCTATTTTGTGGCGTTATCCTTGGATGACAGCCAAGGTTGTATGGGGCATTTATTGGCAGGCGTTAAAACTGTTTATAAAGCGCGTGCCAGTTCATGACCACCCAAAACACAGTTCTGGACCTTCGTCTGATTAAGGGGCTGTTGATGATTAATTCCGTGAGTGCTAATAGAAACAGTAAGTCTACTTCCCGTTCCAGTGTCATGGATAAGGTGGCAAAAAGAGCGGTTTTGGCTTTGCTTAAGCGGTTAGAAATCGGACACTTAGTGGTGGAAGATGGGGATGAGCATTATACATTTGGTCAAGACCCAGCGCTCACCCAATACCATGCCCACATTACGGTAAAAGACCCGAGTGCCTACCGGGATGTGTTTTTTAACAGCAGCATCGGTTCCGGTGAAGCCTATATGAAAGGTGCATGGGTGACACCGGATTTGACCAATGTGATTCGACTTATGGTGGCGAACTTAAATGTCATCAATGAGGCGGATGCAAAGCGTCCTATTTGGTCCCGAATCGGCAGCAAACTGTTTCACTCTTTTAACGCCAATACTAAAGACGGTTCCCGTAAAAATATCTCAGCCCATTATGATCTTGGAAATGACTTTTTTGAATTGTTTCTAGATCCGACCATGATGTACTCCGCTGCTATTTACCCTAGTAAAGATGCCAGTCTTGAGGAAGCGGCAGTACACAAGTTAGATCGTATTTGCCAAAAGCTTGAATTGACCCCTGATGATCATCTATTAGAAATCGGTACTGGCTGGGGCGGCATGGCGATTCATGCGGCGAAACACTATGGTTGTCAGGTGACCACGACGACCATCTCAAAAGAGCAATATGATTACGCCAAAGCCCGAGTGGTTTCAGAGGGGTTGGAAGGGCAGATTACTCTTCTACTCGAAGACTATCGCGATCTGACCGGCCAATACGATAAGTTGGTCTCCATTGAGATGATCGAGGCAGTGGGTCACGAGTATTACGACAGCTACTTCAAAAAATGCAGTGACTTATTAAAGCCCCACGGTTTGATGGCAATCCAAGCCATCACCATTGCCGATCAACGTTATGACTATGCCCGTAAATCAGTGGATTTTATTCAGCGTTATATCTTCCCAGGTGGTTGCTTGCCTTCTAATGCGGTCATTGCGGATAAGGTTTCCAATAAGACAGACATGCAGATCGTACAATTGGAAGACATTACTGAGCATTATGCGGACACTCTGATGCATTGGCGTGAGCGTTTTTTCGAGCGATTGGAGGTTGTGAAGCAGCAGGGCTTTGACGACGTATTTTGCCGTATGTGGGAGTTCTATCTGGCTTATTGTGAAGGTGGATTCCGGGAACGGGCCATCAGTACAGGGCAGTTTGTCTTCGCGAAACCGAATTATCGGTTCCGTTAATTTCAATTGCTAAACGATCGGAGGCCCCAATGAAGTCTTTGGTCAACGCCGCCGCTTTCCAAGTGTTTTGGTTTGCCTGTGTGTTAGGCGGAGATAATTGGAGTGTTGCGGCGATTATTTTGTACTTTGTGTTTCACCACTTTTACTTTGTGGAACACTCATCTGAATGGTATTTGATCGCACTTTTTGTGGTGCTCGGTATCCTCCTTGACGGTGCCTTGATGTTCGGGGGCTGGTTGGAGATGCCTCACTCGTTATGGTCACTATCGATTCCGCCACCATGGCTGTTAGGGCTTTGGGCTGGCGTGGGTTCTTTGTTTTTCCATTGTCTCTATTGGGGACAACGTTACCCATGGGTATTAAGTGGCTTGGCGGCTATTTCTGCGCCAGCCAGTTATGTTTTAGGGGCAGATTTAGCAGAAGTGTCATTAGCGGAGCCTATGATTGAGACTTTATTGCTGATGGCATTTATTTGGTTTTGGGTGGTGCAAATAGGTGTCTTTGGTGTTCGTCTCGTAGAATCAAAGCGACAAGGTTGATGTTATGAAAGCTCGAGCTATCTCACTATTTTTATTGGTCTTTTCGAGTGTGGTTTCGGCAAACAGCCAACCCTCTCAAGAAGTCATCGGCAAAGCCTATGATCTAGACAGCGGTGACCTCTTATACGTGGAACGGCATCGTTATCTTGCCAATAAAACCCACGAAGTACGTTATTTCGACCCGGATGGAAAGCCCTTTGCGCGTAAGGTATTGGATTACAGTGTGTCAGAGAACGCTCCTTCTTTTGAGCAGCGGAATGATTTGCGTGGGGAGTGGATTCAAGTCACCGATGACGGTGATGAGCTGCTGTTGAAGTACCAAGAAAAAACCGGTGAAACCGTCTTCGATAAACGCTTTGATTTGTCTGATAACCTGCTGGTGGATGCCGGTTTTGATCGCTATGTGAAAAACAATTGGCAGGCGTTGAATGCCGGCAGTAGCGATATGTCCATCGAGTATTTAGTGCCTAGTAAGCTTACCACTGTAGGCTTTAATGTCAGTAAAGTGGATTGTTTGCCAGAGACCCCAAAGGGTGCCGTATGTTTTGCTATTGCACCTCAGTCTTGGTGGGTCTCACTCGCAGTTGACCCCATCATAGTGGCCTATGATGTCAGCTCAAGAAACCTGTTACGTTTTAATGGGCGCGGCAATATTGCCAGTGCTCAAGGTAAGTACCAATCTGTTGATATTCGTTACGAATACCCAGAGAAACTGGCGCAAAACTAGGAGTTCGTTATGAGCCGTTTATTCGTCCTGTTGCTGTCTTTAGCCGTCCTGTCTGGATGCTCATCCACCACAGTGGAGCAGTACGCAGATAATCGTCCAATATTTGATGTGACGTCTTTTTTTGATGGGGAATTAACGGCCCATGGGATTTTAAAAGATCGTAGTGGCGAAGTAACACGCTACTTTTCCGCTGATTTAAAGGGCCACTGGGAAAACGGAGTTGGCACCCTAGAAGAGTGGTTTGTTTTTGATGATGGTGAGCGTCAGGAGCGAACTTGGACGTTAACGCCTAATGGAGATGGTACTTACACTGCTACGGCAGGGGACGTGGTCGGCTCGGGACTGTTGAAAACCTCTGGTAATGCCTTGTTTATGAAGTACGTGTTACAGGTCCCCTATAATGGCGACACCATAGATGTGAACGTGGATGATCGTATGTATCGTGTGAGTCCTGATGTGGTGATGAACGAGTCAGTCTTAACTAAATTTGGCTTCGAGGTGGGGTATCTCACCCTTACTATCATTAAGGCCCCCAGTGAATGAGCGACAAGCCCTAAGGCATTTGTTAACCTTGCGCCCTTTAGTGTGGCTTTGATTAGGTGAGTGAGTGGCGCAGTTAGTTTTTCGATTAAAAAATGTTCCTGATGCAGAAGCGGATGATATTCGTGAGTTGCTAGCGGAGCATGACATTGAGTTTTACGAAACCACTGCTGGCCGCTGGCAAATCTCCATGGCCGGCATTTGGGTGCGGGATGTGGAACAAGCCAAACTGGCCAAACAATTAATTGCCGAAGATCAAGCTCAACGTGCGGGTACAGCAACGCCCATTTCTGCATTGGATTGGGTTCGTGGCGCATTGAGTCACGCTCGACAAAATCCCGTGGAGTTTATTTTTACACTGATCGCAGTGCTGTTTGTACTTGCGATCAGTGTGTTCCCCTTCATCATCTAATGGGCAGTTCCTACACTGGGACGCAATGTTCTTGGCCCTGTAGCAGTGCCGTCATGACTTGGCGGCGATTCACAATTCCGATTAAACGGCCCTCTTCCACCACGGGATAGATCTTAGGTTTGTTGTCTGTCATAAGTTTTGCTACCTGCATGATTTGCTGGCTCGGTGTCAGGTAGAGCACGTCCTCACTCATCAAGCTAGAGATGTCCTTGGCGCTATGGCAGTAATACACCGCCTGCATAAGTGGCTCCAATAAGTCCTGTTCTGAAATGAACCCAATTAAATTATCGTAGCGATCCGTGACTGGCGCGCCGCTGAGTTTGTGAGCCGCAAGTTGACGAGCGCAGTCGTCAATGCGCGTGGTGGGGTAAACGTGGAATGTGTCTCGAGACATAATGTCCCGGACGGTTAAGGCGTCGAAACTCATAAATCCCCCGCATTTCACTGGTTGTGTCCTTTCAGTGTAGCGGGGGTTTATGGATTTGCGTATTTAAGCGTGGGAAGTTTTTAGTTTATCGAGTGCGGCTTGGCGTTTGTTCAGCGAGGCCGTTAGGAACTGTACGATAATAGCCGCTGCCACCACTAAGCCCATTCCAAATAAACTCAAGCTGTCAGCATTAGAAGAAGTGATGACCCCTTGCCACCAACCGAATGTAACAGCCGCCTCAGTAAAGATAAAAGCTACCACGGGGGTCAAAGCAATGGATGCACTGACTTGTACGGTTTGCCAGTAGTTCATGGCTTGGGCAAAGGCACCGTAAGCCACAATGGTATTTAAGCAGCAAAATGCGGCAACCAAGGTTTGATTCAGATCCATTTCTAATAGGGCAGAAGGGGAAGTGAAAGGAAACATGACCACTAATGCATACAGATAGATACCGAGTAATATATTGGTGCTCGACAGGATTTTAAACAGTGACTTTTGTAATAGGGCATAAAGACACCAAGCACTGGCTGACAACTGCACGATTAGAAAACCGACCAGTACATTGTTTGAGCTACCTGCCCCTTGTCCTGTTAATACAGGGTGAAAAAAGGTCAGCATACCAATGCCGAGAACCACAAAGCAGGCCCACTGTTGCCAGCGAACTTTTTCTTTGAAAAAGACTAGGCCGCCAAGTGCGAGGAATAGAGGGGCCACTTGAAAACTCAGTTGTGCGGAACCCGGATGCAAATAATCCAAGCTCCAGACAAAACTGCTGTAATTGATGATCAGAAAGCTGCCGGCGGCAAAAAGGGTTAGCCATTGCTTACGAGTAAGCTTGGTAAACTCTCGCAAAGCTCCCCGTTGCCATTGCCATAAGAGCAGTATGAGTCCCGCCACGGAAAAGCGTAGCCAAGTTAGTGTCACTGGGTCCGAAAACCCACCTGACAACTTCAGCGCAATGGGGAGGGTGCTCCAAAATACAACACAGATGGTGCTGAAGAATAATCCGTACAGGAAGATTTGTCGTCCTGTTAGCATTGGGAACCTCCTTTGCGTTGGGTAATAGAAGAGGTTTAGCTTGGCGGGGGAGAAGATTTTTATCCAATGCATAATGCTTCTAATTATTATGCGTATTATGGAAAACGCTTAATAAGGTGAATGAAGGCATCTTTTGCATTGGTTTTTTACTTCCGGTTAAAAGTCTTTAGAATAGGCTGCTCGAATTCAGATTCTTCCATTTGGTCACATTCCCTTATGAAAACGGTTAAAAACGACAATAAGTTAAAGCTTCATCCGCGTAACCCTCATCGTGCGCGGTACAACTTTGCTTTGCTGGCTGACTCTTGCCCAGAGCTGGCCCCGTTTATTCAGTTGAACCGTTATGGCTCTGAGACCATCGACTTTTCAAATCCTGATGCGGTAAAAATGCTTAACAGAGCCTTGTTAGTGCATTTTTACGGTGTGCTGTTTTGGGATATTCCAGAAGGCTATTTGTGCCCGTCTATTCCGGGGCGTGCTGATTACATTCATTACCTTGCGGATTTATTAGCTCAGAGCAATGATGGCACTATTCCCCGTGGGCGTAGTGTGCAGGCATTAGATGTAGGGACAGGTGCGAATTGCGTGTATCCCATTATTGGTTCCCAGGAGTATGGCTGGCAATTTGTAGGCACGGACGTCAACCCTGTGGCGGTGCAGTCGGCAAGCACCGTAGTGCAGGCGAATTCCAGTTTGAAAAAGCGTATCAAGATCCGTCAACAAGCGGATGGTGAACATATTTTTGCTGGGGTTTGGCAAACTGGGGAGTGCTTTGATGTGACCCTTTGCAACCCACCGTTTCACAGCAGTGAAAGTGCTATGTCTTCTGAAAATAAGCGCAAATGGCGTGGGTTGGAGTCTAAAGAAGATGCCAAAAAAGGCACCTTGAACTTTGGCGGTCATGGCCCTGAGCTTTGGTATGAAGGGGGCGAGACAGGCTTTATTACGCGCATGATTGAAGAAAGTGTTGCGGTAAAAGAGCAGTGCTTTTGGTTCACCAGCTTAGTAGCGCGTAAGGACAATCTTAAACGTCTCTATCAAGCACTAAAGCAGGCTGGGGCCACGGATGTAAAAACCATAGAAATGTCTCAAGGGCAAAAAATCAGTCGTTTTATTGCATGGACCTTCTTAGAGCCGAATCAAATGGACTTTTGGCGTGATACTCGCTGGCGTAAGTAGTCAGTTTATTTGACGATCTTCGTATTTCAGTAAACACTTAATCCATAAAAAGATTCCTTATATAAAGGTGACGTGATGATAGCGATTGTCAGGCTAATCATTCTATTTTGTTTGATCATCCTTGTGACGGCCTATGGCCTTCTGCTTTGTCTTGTTTTAGGTCGTTCGAAAGATCGTGTGTATTACGTGGCAAAAACTTTCTCTCCGGTGGCGCGTTTATTCGGACTGTCTGTTACCAAGCATGTGTCCTATAAGAGCTTGGATGTGAAGCAAGCTGTGTATGTTGCGAACCATCAAAATAATTATGACCTATTTACCTTCTCCCATGTGGTGCCCCATGGGGTAGTGACCGTAGGTAAAAGCTCATTACGTTGGTTGCCATTCTTTGGGTGGTTGTATTGGGCCAGTGGTAATTTTTTGATTCATCGACATGACCGCAATAAGGCGATTGCTACCATCAGCGAGATTGTCGATAACATGCGTGAGACAGGCTTGTCCATTTGGATGTTTCCCGAGGGGACTCGTAGCCGGGGAAGGGGTTGGCTGCCTTTTAAGCGCGGCGCCTTCCATGCGGCGATTCAGGCACAAGTCCCTATCATTCCCATCGTCTGCAGCTCTACCCATAAACAGGTGTCTCTGAACCGTTTAGATAATGGTCCTGTGAAGGTAGAGATCATGGATCCTATCTTTACCGAGGGACTTACCGACGCAGATATTCCCGATTTAGTGGCTCGCTGCGAGTCGCTCATGCAAGCTAAGCAAGCGGAAATGGACCTTGAGCTGGAGCGAAAGCGCTAGTTCTTGGTGCTTAAGTGCGAAATTTCCTTGGTTAAGCTCTCAATTAGCTCGTGACGAGGGAGTGGGTCTGTCTCGTCCAATGCTTGCCATTCGGTCCTTTGAGCAAGCTTTTTAAACAGCTTGTCTAATCGTCCTATGTCCTCTTTTGAAGGTATTACCTCGTTCTTAGTTTGGAAAGCAACTTGAGCCGCATGGCCTCGGTGATGGAGATGGTTGATCAATTCCGTACCGCGATAGAGCAGGGCAATCAAAGTACCACTATTAGCGGCTAATACGGCACGGTTACGCAGCTTATTCACTAAACTGGCTTTGAAAGATTGACCTGTCTGCCAGCCTGCACCCAGCAATGCCCCTAATGTTGTGGCCGTACCTAAGGTTAACCCAGCGCTAAGAATATCGATGCCTGCCCCGATTGCGGCCCCCGTAGCGGCGACTGTAGTGGTTTGGATGCCCCAGCTTTTGAGGGTTTGCGCATCAAATAGATCTTGTTCCCATTGGTGGCCATCAATGTCCAAGTTCTGTAAGGCTACATCACTGGGTTGAAAGTCATAAATGGCTAAGCACTGCTGGATAAAATGCTCTTCTTGGATACGGATTTTGGATTCAAATTCTAGCTGGTCTTGGGGTGACGGTTTGGCGCTGGCACACAAGTGTTGGTAAGTGGCACAGCTGATAAGGGTGCTGGCTAATTGGTTCTGAGCTCTCTGTAAACGCTGTTGGGCATCCTGTTGGCGTTGGCTAATTAATGACTGCAAGGCATCGTAATGATCTGGGGAAAGGCTCTGCAGGGTTTGATAAAGCTTACGTTCATCAGCAAAGTAAAATGCGACCGTATCGTAGCGTACATGGGCGTGAAGTTGGCGTTCAGCAAGACATTGTTTCCAAGTATCCAAATGACTCGGCTCACCATTACAGAAGTTAAGTATGGGCACAATAGGCTTATTGGCGCAGGCGAGTATGTCTAATTCATTAAGGTATTTTTCTAATGGAGCTTGGCGTAAGTCGATGAGGTAAAGGGTGATATCGCATTGAGGTAGCTGGTTTAGAATCTTAAATTCTTGATCAAAGTGCTCTGTAAGGGCCCCATCAGTGATGATTTGCTCTAACCATTGTTGGTTGGTTTGCTGGTCATAGGGGGCCATGCGGCGGGTTTGCCAAAGCCCCATGGAGTCTTCAAACCCAGGTGTATCAATCAACCTTAGTAAGGTTTCACCCTTAACAGATAACGGGATTTCTTCCACATGGCGAGTGGTGCCAGAACGGTTGTCCACCTCGCCAAAACGTCTGTCGCGCATCAAGGTGCGAATGAGGGAGGTTTTTCCTGTGTTGGCATGACCAACGATCAATAGTGAAATAGCCATTGTTTATTCAACCAACCTTTGAATCTTACTGTGTTCAATGCCTACTTTTATGAGTGCTTGCTGCCAATCACTGCAAAAGGTCGCCCCCACCAAATAGTAGTGGGTGTCTGTGGCTTGAGTCTGTGCCATAAAGCGAAGACTGCCGCGGTCCGGACTAGTTTGGCTGTCTATTATCAGGGCAGCAGGATGTTCAGCTGCTAAAAAGCCTTTTTGCTCATCGAGGGAGTTTATGTGTAAACAAGCGTGTGACGTTATTGTGCTGGGTTTAGGGTTGCTCCACTCAAATAAATAGCAGGTGAGCTCCTTTGGAATCTGTTTGACCGAAGGTATTGATGGGTTGCCATTGAGTGCTTGGTGTTTTGATGGGGAGCTAAAGTCAGGGTCGATGATATGGCTTTTAGGGGATGGCTCAAGCTGACTAGAGGAACGTGTACTCAAGAAACGTGTGTGTGCAAGGCGGTAATTTAAGTGGCAAATCAAGTACAAGATACCTCGTACCAAGACGCCGTAAATCATTACGCAGGCCAGTAGCCAGATGGCCCACATTTGTCGTAAGGACTCTGATTGAACTGCCGCTGACAATTGACTTTGCTGGATATCACTCAGGCTTGGAACCGGGATTCCCACCAACCCCGGAAGGACACTCAAACCATGGGTGAGGGCTGCAAAGTCATTGCTGGTGAGCAGTGTTGTTTCCCAGACAAAGTGTACTTGGTGGGTCATGAGGAAGAATAAAACACTGGTCAGGCCCCCTAGAAGGTAGGCTCCCCAAAAACCATGTATGAGCCGAGCTCCGAGCCATTTCGCACGGTTTCCAGTGATTCGCATCTGGAGAAAAGCGTCAAATATCAATGAAGGGACATTTAATCGTGGTGCAAGGTGTTTTGACATGGACGTCAAAATTGAGGTGCTGTAGGGTGTTTTACGATGGTTAACTATAAGGCTGATGCTCCATAGGGCTAGACTAAAAAAGTGTGCTCCTAGTAATACCCCAAGCAGCCAAAAGATATTGATTTTTTGGCTGCCCGACGTATCGAATGTCATGGGGGCTGCCAGCATACCGACTAAGAAAAAAATTAGACTCATGCCCCATTGAAAGCTTCGCATATTTGTCACTAACTTGGAGTAGGCTAGCACCGCATTCTCATTAGAGATTGCTAGGGACGATTGGCCTTTTGTGGAGTGCAACGTTTTCAGTAGCACGGAGCGTTCTTGGACAGAGATGGTCATCTAGACAGTATCCTTAGTCATCATGACAGATAGTGACACTCGCTGAGCATAATAGTGCCAGAAAGTGTAACAACAGGAGCCCGTCATTGGCGAACTGTAAATGACCAAGGGGAAAGTGTGTGCAATTGTTATTTCAAATTGATTCGCCAAATCGTACTACTCTAATATTCATACATTCTAAATAATCAGTAAGGTTGGAACTGATATGCGTTTAAATTCTATTCGCTCAAAGGTCACTGCACCCATTGCGTTACTCGGCATCATATTAATTGGGGTGTTTTTATCTTTTTTATCCATTGTCGGGATGCAAAAGGAGCAAATGGCCGTTCAGTCTGAACGCTATTTTGCCGCAGCAAACTATGTGCTAAACGCTGACCGAGATATTTACCAAGCCTTAGTTGGACGCAATGGCATTCTAAATAAACAGGGTGATTATGATTCTAACCTTGCGGACTTTGAAGAAAATGCCCAACAAGTTAAAGACCGCTTTCAACTTTATCGTGGTGCTTTAGCAGGGGAAGCAAATTTACTGAAGTCATTTTCGAACTTTGATGGACTATTTAACCAGTGGCT
The DNA here is from genome assembly GCF_055388305.1 of Marinomonas vaga. NCBI lineage: Bacteria > Pseudomonadati > Pseudomonadota > Gammaproteobacteria > Oceanospirillales > Oceanospirillaceae > Marinomonas > Marinomonas vaga. The sequence goes on along the minus strand of NZ_AP043903.1, from coordinate 655,213 downwards.
AAAAGCCGAGCGTGCCTTGATTGCCAGTGCTAAAACGGGCACGGTCAATAATGCTGCAATAGCCTCTACTGATGCATTGTTTTCCGATATTCGCGATGTTCTCGATGTGGCTGGAGAGGCTGTGAGCAAGCGTGCCCAAGAGTCCCAAGCTGAAACCATGGCGACTATCCAATCCCTACAGAATGTTGTGTTGGTGATCATTGTTGCGGCCTTAGTTGTTGCGGCAGTAAGCGGCTACATCGTGCCAAAACGTTTGAATCGCCGTGTCTCCAACCTAGCCAATCGTATTAAAGAAATCGCTGAAGGTGACGGGGATTTGACCCTGCGTATCAATTCCACTGCAAAGGATGAATTGGGCGATCTAGCCCATGAATTCGACACTTTCGTTGAGCGTTTAAGGGGTATTATTGGTAGTGTTCATCAGCAGTCAAACTCCCTTGGTGGTATGACTAACGACCTTAATCAGGCTTCAGAGCGCACTGCGGGTATTACCACGACTTTAGTGAATGCCTCTAACTCGATCGTGAGTGCTGCCCATGAGATGAGTATGTCTAACCAGCAGATGGCAGATGTGGCAACTAATACAGCGCACGAAGCACAGAACTCTAGTGAACTAGCAGATCAAGGTATTAGTGCTGTGAATACTTCCCAGTCTGCCATCTCCAACTTGGTCAATGACATTAATGATGCTTTAGGTCGCTCTTCTGAATTGGAGCGTAGCTCTGAGGCCATTGCGTCTGTGTTGGAGGTGATTCGTAACATTGCTGAGCAAACCAACCTATTGGCGCTCAACGCTGCGATCGAAGCGGCCCGTGCTGGCGAACAAGGTCGAGGCTTTGCGGTGGTGGCAGATGAAGTCCGTACTTTGGCCACCCGCACACAAGACAGCACCAACGAAATCGAGTCAATGATTGAGCAGTTGAAGGTGAACGTTCGTGAATCCTCTAAAGCGATTCAGAACAGCCGTTCAAACGCGGATACCACAGTGTCTAATTTTGATGATGTGATTCGTATTTTCGGGGAGTTACAGGAATCTTTCGCTAAGGTTCAGGATATGGCGGCTCAAACTGCTCAAGCCACTCAAGAGCAATCTACCGTATCAAATGAGATTAACGAAAACCTATCTGCGATGCAGTCTCAGACAGAGCAGGTTCAAAGTGTTTCGGATCTAGTGCAAGAGCATTCTCGCCACATCCGCAATTTATATAAGGAACTGGATCGCCAAGTGGGCAGCTTTAAAGTCTAGTGATCCATGACTGATAAAAAAACCGCCATTTGGGCGGTTTTTTTTATGGCATTCAAAGAGTGTTAGTTACGTTTCTTTAGTAAATAAAGCCCTGCAGCCAAACACACAAGAATAGGTATCAATATACCAAGCAAAGGTGGTAATGAACTGACTAAACTCATGCGCCCGGTGATGTACAAAGAATTTTGGAACAGCAATCCGATTAAGACACCAGAAAAGATCCGAGCCCCCATGGTCGAAGATCGTAATGGGCCAAATATGGTGGAGATGGCCACAATGACCAGTGCTAATGAAGATAAGGGGCGGAACACCTTATTCCAGAACTCTAACTCGTAGTTGCCCGTGTTTAATCCCTGTTGCTGCAAAAATTGGGCGTACTGATTTAATTGAGTCAGGGAGAGGCTATCCGGTTCCTGGGTCGATAAATACAGATAATCTGATTTTAGAGTGGAGGTCCATCTTTCTTCTTTTTGAGTGTTGGTTTCAATTCTGTCCTCGTAAAAAGAAGAGGATTTAATATCCTGCAATAACCATTCGCTGTCGTTTACTTGTATAGCTGTTTTAGCCGTTTTGATGGATTTAAGCTGGTCATCAGAGCGGTCATAAATGGTGATCTTGTAAAGCGTTCCGTCTTGATCTGCAGCATCGATGTAAACATAGTCGGTGTCAGTTTTAAGCCAGCTGCCACCTGTGATGGAAAAACTGCTGGCTGCGCGTCCAGATTGTAGCTTATCTACTAAATTTGCCTTCTGCTCCGCAATAGGGGAAACAAACTCTGCGATAAGTAATCCCATAAGGGATAGGAGCAGTATAGGTTTACAAGCGGATAAGCCGATCCGCCATAAAGGGATACCAGCGGCACGCATGACGGTGATCTCTGAGGTCGAAGCCAATGCCCCAAGGCCGATTAAGGTGCCAATGAGAGATGATACCGGAAGGTACTCAGCCAGCTTGCCTGGCAAGCGTAGCGCTAAGACCTCCATCAAAATGGCGGTGGTGTATTGCTCGTTGATTTTTTTTACTTCGTCAATAAAGGTAATCGCAAAATCCAACCCCAATAGGACAAATGCCACCAAGCAAACCGCCATCAACACGCTGTTGCCAATATATCGATCCAGTTTACCCATGGTTGCCTCCCTGTTGCGGTAATCTCGCACTCCGGCGACTAAAAGCTTGGTTAAACATTAAAAAGGTATAAGCACCGATTACAGCAAATATGGCATGTATCCACCATAAACCAAATTGGATTGGGATCTCTTGTTTTTCCAGTGCGGTTTTCCCCCAGATCAACATACCTAAATAAGTAATCATCAAAACAATCGCTGGCAGCATTTTAAAGAACCGCCCTTGGCGCGGGTTAACTTGGCTTAATGACAAGCCGATTACACCAAGTATGGGTACTATCACCACGAGGCTGATACGCCACTGTAATTCAGCAATGTGCTTGGGATTATCTGACTGCAGTAAAAAGGTTGTCGGTAACGCGTATTCTGCGGTGATATCTTTTGGTGGAGTATCTTCTAAACGCAGCGCATAGGTCTCAAATGTCGTAATGCGAAAGTTCGCTTGCCCTGGCGTGCCTTCATAGCGAGTACCATCTTTTAACACCAGATACTGCAAATTGTTATGGTCTGGTAAACGGACAATCTCTGCATAATGGGCAATGGTTTGGGTGGGGACTTGTTGATTATTACGAGTTGAAATGTCGGATAAAAAGACGTTTTCCATCCAGCCTTCGCCGGAGGTGATTTGTTCTACATAGGTGGTTTTTTGTCCGGAGCCTTCAAATTTACCTGGCTGAATGAGATCAAATGCGGTGAGTTGATCTTGCTGTCGATAGATCTCTTGCACCTTGTATTCAAATGATGGGGACATCCAAAAATTAATAACAGCAGAAATTCCTGTCACAAATAGCGCAATACTCAGAGTGTAAACTCCAAGTTTCATCTTACTCACACCACTGGCGAACAAGATCGACATTTCGTTTTCAATGTACAAACGTCCATAGGCCAATAGCAAAGATAAGAAAAATGCTAAAGGGAGGATCATTTGAATAAAGCTAGGAATATGCAATCCTAGAATAATAAAGAGAAAATCGAAGCTCATTTTGCCGTCCGCAACACGACCTAAATAGTTAACGATACGGCCGCTTAAGATGACAAGAAGTAGTATGAAGGTGACCGCTGCGGTTGACACCAACACTTCTTTAGCCAAGTATCTGAATAGTTTCAAAGGAACCTCTTCTGGAGTTCTAGCGTGACTTCAGGCAAACGCTACGTTTTGCAGCCAATATTATCTCGATAGTTGCGGACGGTAGCCAGTATTTTTAGAAAGTTTTATGGAATTGGAAAAGATTATGAGAACACAGTTATTTAAGAATGTTGCAGAGGTAGACGCTAATTTAGTCGTGGCTTTTGTCCCAAGTGAAGGGGACTTGCCGACCGCGACCGCTCAGATCAACGAGACATTAGCGGGTCAAATTCAAACACTGCGTGAGCAAAGTGTGTTCAAAGGTTCCGTTGCCCAGACACTATTATTACCCAGCCTTGCGGCGGATAAGCCAGCGGTGCTTTTGGTTGGTACAGGCAAAGATGCCTTATCAGATATGAAATTGAAAAAAGTCATTGCGGCGATCGGCTCTAGCATCAAAGCCTTGCCTTATGAAACGGTTGCTGTGGCGGCGAGCGGGTTGCCGGCGAAAGATCGTGAATCTAACAATGTAACAACTTTACTTGCCCAGTGGCTGAACGAAAGCTTTTATGAATTTTTAGGCTTCAAAAAAGACGACGCTGAAAAGTCTACTAAAGTTGAAACCCTATTAATCGAAGGCACGGATCAAGCTGCATTAGACATTGGTGTGGCCACTGCCTCCGGCTCGGCCTTTACCCGCCAACTTGGTAACCTTCCAGGTAACGTCTGTACTCCGGCTTATCTAGCGTCAAAAGCACAGCAGCTTGGAGAAGATTTCGGTATCGATGTGGAGCTATTGGATGAAACCAAAATGGACGAGCTAGGCATGCATTGTATGCTGTCTGTTGGTCGAGGCAGTGATCAACCAAGCTACTTGATTGTGATGCATTACCGCGGTGGTGCTGAAGACGAAGCTCCCCATGTTTTATTGGGTAAAGGTATCACCTTCGATACCGGTGGTATTTCATTGAAACCAGGTGCCAAAATGGACGAAATGAAATACGACATGTGTGGCGCTGCCAGTGTGTTTGGCACCATGAAAGCCATCTGTGAACTGAAGCCTAAACTGAACTTTACTGCCGTGATTGCTGCCGCTGAAAACATGCCAAGTGGCCATGCAACCAAGCCTGGTGACATCGTTAAAACCATGTCGGGCCAAACGGTTGAAGTATTGAACACAGATGCGGAAGGTCGTTTGGTATTGTGCGATGCATTGACTTACATCGAACGCTTCAAACCACAATCTGTTGTAGATATCGCCACCTTAACCGGTGCCTGCATCGTTGCTTTGGGAAGTGTTAACTCTGGTATGTACGCCAACAAACCAGAAGTCGCTGATGCCCTTAAAGCAGCCAGTACTGAAGCCGCAGATAAGTTATGGCAGATGCCCCTAGATGAAGAATACCAGCAACAACTGGATAGCAACTTTGCGGATATCGCTAACATTGGCGGCCCAGAAGCAGGCTCGGTGACCGCAGCATGTTTCTTGTCTCGCTTTACTGAAAGCTACCCATGGGCGCACTTGGACATTGCTGGTACCGCTTGGTCTGGCGGCGCAGCGAAAGGGGCAAGTGGCCGTCCAGTTGGCTTGTTAACACGTTATCTTCTAAATAAGGCAGGTTAAGGGTTATCAATGAGTTCGGGTAGTAGTCGTTATGTTTTTTTGATGTGTTTAACTTGTTTGCCCTTATTAGGGCATGCAGAGGATTCAGAAGAGTCTTTTTTTCAAAAAGTCGCTGGCGACTATCAAAACTTTTATACCCTCTCCACCGCCCGGGCGCTTGCGCCCGGGTTCTTTACTGCAGCAATCATGGCTAACTCTGGGATCGATCGTTCAATACAAGATGAAGTGCCACTTCATGACAGGCGATTTAGAGACCATTCCAAACAAGTAAACTATTTTGGTGACTCCACTCGCACCATTCCAAGTATCCCTATTTATGCGGCGGCTATGGGGATTGATCATTGGTTGAATGAAGAGCAAAGCGTAGTTGGGCAATGGGGAGAGTACTCCTTGCGTACGTTTCTAGTCGGAGCGCCGTCAGGTTTCATTTCCGCCAATATCCTTGGAGGCAGTCGACCCACTGAAGGGCGTGGCAGTGATTGGCGCTTGTTTGATGACGTTAACAGCATAAGTGGCCATGCCTTTTCCGGCGCGGTGCCTATGATTAACGCGGCCATGTTAAGCAAATCCTTCTGGGCTAAAAGCGTCTTCTATGGTTTGTCCACATTACCAGCCTTGGCTCGGGTTGCCATGGACAAACACTACACCTCACAAGCGGTACTGGGGTGGACATTTGCTTACGTCAGTGCGAAAGTTGTACAGCGTGATCGCCCAGATATGTCTGTGGCGGTTGGTTATTATCAAGAGACCCCTGTATTAACCTTAGTAAAACAGTTTTAAGTTGCTGTGGTGTTTTATGTCTGATGTGTTGTCTGATACCGAAATGTATAGCGCAGAACCTGATGAGACGGTTTTGACGGCAGCGTTGCGTAACAAAGATGATATTCCTATTTTGATGGACATCGTCGGCGAGGCGAGCGCCCCTGTTAGTCAAGAACAGCACTTTGTACAATCTTTTACTAATGATAAGTCACAACAGCCTGATGCGGCTGAAGAGCCAGCTTTAGAAGCGGGTGCCACGGCAACTCCTGTCACAGATTCTAAGGCCGAAAGCACTGCTGAGGCGTCTTTAGACATTGATTCTGAGCGCTTGTCAGCAGCGATCGAAGCTGTTTTACAGCGAAAACTCCCCGAAATCGTTCAAGAGGTCGTCTTAGAGTTATCTAAGAATGAGACAGCATAACCATCAATTGCTTTCTCGGTTGCCTTTGAAACGTTATAATTCCCCAACTTTATTTGCCATCCAAGAGCTATAAGACACCATAATGGAAAAGACTTACCAACCCCAAAGTATTGAACAGCCGATTTACACGCGCTGGGAAGAGAACAATTACTTCGCACCAAGCGGTGACGGCACGCCATTTTCTATCATGATTCCACCGCCAAACGTCACGGGTAGTCTACACATGGGCCATGCATTCCAGCATAGCTTGATGGATGCCATGATTCGTCGCGCTCGAATGCAAGGTAAGCGCACATTATGGCAACCTGGTAGCGACCACGCAGGTATCGCAACCCAGATGGTGGTAGAGCGTCAATTGGCGGCACAGAATTTAACTCGTACCGGTCTTGGTCGTGAGAAATTTCTAGAAAAAGTCTGGGAATGGAAGGGCCAATCTGGCGGTACCATCTCTGATCAAATGCGCGTCTTGGGTGACTCGGTAGATTGGAATAAAGAACGCTTCACTATGGACCCAGGAATGTCTGCGGCAGTACAAGAAGTGTTTGTTCGCTTATTTGACGAAGGCATTATCTATCGTGGTCAGCGTTTGGTTAACTGGGATCCTAAGCTGCATACAGCTATCTCTGATTTAGAAGTATTGTCAGAGGAAGAAAATGGTTTCATGTGGCATTTCCGCTATCCCCTAGCGGATGGCGTGAAAACCTCCGATGGCAAAGATTACATTGTGGTGGCGACGACACGCCCTGAAACCATGCTTGGCGACTCAGCTGTTGCCGTGGCACCGGATGATGAGCGTTATGCTGATCTAGTTGGCAAAGAAATCATCTTGCCACTGGTGGATCGTCGTATTCCTATTATTGCTGACGAATACGTTGATAAAGAATTCGGTACTGGGTGTGTGAAAATCACCCCAGCCCACGATTTTAATGACTATGAAGTGGGTAAGCGTCACAATCTGCCTATGCTTAACATCTTCACAGATGATGCGGCTATTAACAGTGATGCCCCTGAGAAATACCAAGGCCTTGATCGTTTTGATGCCCGTAAAGTCATTGTTAAGGACTTTGAAGAGCTGGGTCTATTGGAAAAGATCGCTGATCACAAACTGAAGGTTCCTCGTGCAGAACGTGGTAACACAGTGGTTGAGCCGTACCTGACGAACCAGTGGTATGTGGCCGTTGAGAGTTTGGCAAAGCCTGCCATTGAAGCGGTTGAGAACGGCGATATTCAGTTTGTTCCTAAACAGTGGGAAAACACTTATTTCTCTTGGATGCGTGACCTTCAAGACTGGTGTATCTCTCGCCAACTTTGGTGGGGACATCAGATTCCGGCTTGGTACGATAACGCTGGCAACTTCTACGTTGGTCAGAGTGAAGAAGACGTACGCCAAAAATACAATCTAGCGGCAGATCTTGAACTGGTTCAAGACGAAGATGTTCTAGACACTTGGTTCTCTTCAGCCCTGTGGACATTTGCGACTCAAGGCTGGCCTGAGAAAACCGAAGACTTTGACCTGTTTGCTGAGTCTGATGTGTTGGTAACAGGCTTTGACATCATCTTCTTCTGGGTTGCCCGAATGATCATGATGACCTTGAAGTTTACCGATAAAGTGCCGTTCAAAACCGTTTACATCACCGGCTTGATCCGTGATGAGCGGGGCGACAAGATGTCTAAGTCTAAAGGTAACGTCATCGATCCATTAGACTTGATCAATGGTATCGACTTGGAAGCCTTGGTTGCCAAGCGTACCTACGGCATGATGCAGCCACGTTTAGCAGAGAAAGTTGAGAAGAATACCCGCGAAACCTACCCAGAGGGCATGCCTTCTTACGGTACTGATGCATTGCGTTTCACTCTCTGTTCTCTTGCGTCCGGTGGTCGTGATATCAAGTTCGATCTGAACCGTTTGGAAGGTTACCGTAACTTCTGTAACAAGATTTGGAACGCGGCCCGTTATGTGTTGATGAATACTGAAGGCCAAGACTGTGCTCAAAATGGCGGTGACGTAGAGCTGTCACTTGCAGACAAGTGGATCATCTCTCGTTTGCAACATGCCGAAGAAGCGGTAAACAAAGCCTACGATACCCATCGTTTTGATTTGGCAGCGCAAGCAATTTACGAATTCATGTGGCATGAATACTGTGACTGGTACTTAGAGCTTTCTAAGCCTGTATTGTGGGACGAAAATGCCACCCCAGCACAGCTTGCCGGTACTCGTCGTACCTTGGTTCGTGTATTGGAAGCTTTCTTACGCCTTGCCCACCCAATGATGCCGTTTATCACGGAAGAAATTTGGCAGCGTGTAGCGCCCCTTGCAGGTCAAGCGGGTGATACGGTGATGACTCAAGCCTTCCCTGAAACGGAAGAAGCGAAAAAAGACGCCGAAGCCGAAGCCGATGTTGAGTGGCTAAAAGGTGTCATCGAAGGCATCCGTAACATTCGTGGTGAGATGAACATTGCGCCTTCTAAGCCTTTAGATATTTTCTTCCGCAATGGCTCTGAGCAAGATCAAGCTCGCATGGAAGCTAACTTAGCTTTCTTGCAGAAACTTGCGAAGATTGAATCCATTACTTGGCTAGAAAGCGGTGCCGAAGCGCCTATGTCGGCTACTGCATTGGTTGGTGACATGGAAGTATTGGTGCCTATGGCAGGTCTGATCGACAAAGAAGCTGAGCTTGCGCGTCTGCAAAAAGAGATCGATAAGGCGAGCAAAGACCTACAACGAATCGAAGGTAAACTTGGCAATGAGTCTTTTGTTGCTAAAGCACCAGCGGCGGTTGTAGAGAAAGAGAAGGCTAAAAGCGAAGAGCTGAAATCCGTGGTCGCTAAGCTGGAAGAGCAAAAAGCGAGCATTGAGTCCTTGTAATGCATAGTCCCCTGCCATCGAGTGGGGGCTAATGACGCAAAAATAATAAGAAGAGGCGGCACATGACAGATAGACTATTTGGCAAAGTTAGGTGGTTTAATGACACCAAAGGCGTGGGATTTATCAAACGTGATGAAGAGCCTGACGTTTTTGTGCATTACAAAGCCATCCTTTCGGAAGGACACAAAACCTTAAAAAAAGGTCAATCAGTGAGTTTTGAAATCACTGAGACGGATTTTGGTGTTCAAGCCGCAGAGGTAAAACTTGAGAAAAAGCCTGTCTAGTCGCTGATTCTGATTCAAAAAACCCAGCTTAATGCTGGGTTTTTTTATATATAACGGCGCACATCAGAGCATGACGTTACAGCGACTGATGGGCTAACTTAACAAAATCGATGGGACTTAAAATGCCCACTAGCTTGCCTTCATCTACCACAGGCAGGCTACCGTATTTGTTTTCGATAAAAAACTCCGCCGCTGCTTTAAGTGAGAGGGTGGACGAAACCGTGAGAATGTCTTTGTTCATGGCATTACGGACGGGTGTTTGCTCTTCCTTTTTACTCAATTGCTGGGTACCGAACTGGCTAACAAGGTAAAAGGCATGTTTGAGGTATTCACGCTGTGTCAGCATACCTAAACAGGTGCCGTCAGCGTCCACCACAGGTAAATTGCGGATGCTCTTTTCTGCCATGAGTGCTTTGGCGTGAGCCAAAGAGTCGGATTCTTTCAGTGTGACAAGTTTGGTGATCATTAAGTCTGCTACAGTTTGCACGCTCAGAACTCCTTGTATAATGGTTCACTTGAGTTTAGGAGATAAGAAATGCCAAGTGCAATAGACCCTAGTCACCCTTCTGCGGAAGAAGATGCGTTTTGGATGGCTAAAGCCCTAGAATTAGCCTGCACAGCAGAAGCGGCCAGTGAGATTCCCGTGGGAGCCATTGTGGTACTGGAGGGTGAGATCATTGGTCAGGGTTTTAATTCTCCCATTCACAACTGTGACCCCACAGCCCATGCGGAGATTCAAGCGATTAGAGACGCTTGCCGACATATGAACAACTACCGTCTGCCTGGGGCGACCTTGTATGTGACCTTGGAGCCTTGCTCCATGTGCGCTGGTGCGATTGTCCACAGTCGTATTGCTCGAGTGGTGTATGGGGCGACGGAGCCAAAGAGCGGTGTCATTGAAAGCCAACAAGTGTTTTTCGAGCAAGACTTTTTGAATCATAAGGTGGATGCCTCCGGTGGCGTATTGGCTGACCAAGCGAGCAGACAGCTATCAAACTTTTTTCAGTACCGCAGAGAGCAAAAAAAGCGGTTAAAACAACAGGCTAAGACGCTATCCAAGGATGCTGGTGAAGGAAAATAGCGATATTGCAAAGACTGTGCTGGCTTCAAAACACCTCAATGATTTAAAATGTGCGCAAATTTTTCCCCAAACTACCACATGAGGCAAAACTCGACATGCTGACTCTGCATGGTTCCGCAGCGCTTTCTGCGTTTCGCAAAGCTAAGCTACTAGCCGGTCTACAAGATCTGCACCCATCCATCACAGATATCGATGCCCAGTTCCTTCACTTTGTTGAATTGAAATCAGGTCAGGCGCTGACTTCAGAGCAACAAAATGTACTTGAACAGGCTCTAACTTACGGGGCTAAGTCTACGACGACTCGATTGTCTGATAACTATGTTTTGGTCGTGCCTCGTTTAGGTACTATCTCTCCATGGTCATCGAAGGCAACAGACATTCTTCATAACTGTGGTCTTGAGTTGGTTGAACGTGTTGAGCGTGGTGTTCAGTACTTTATTCATTCAAATGAGTCTTTCTCTGAAGTACAACGTAGCCAAATTGCGGCCTTATTACATGACCGTATGACGGAAAGCGTGTTGCTAGACTTAGATGCTGCGACATCTATGTTCAGCCATGCGACCCCTGCGCCCATGACAAGCGTAGACATTCTTGCGGGTGGCCGCGAAGCATTGGTTGAGGCGAACCAAAAGCTTGGCTTGGCACTGGCGGAAGACGAAATTGACTACTTGGTAGAGTCTTTTAAAGAATTGGGGCGTAACCCTAATGACGTAGAATTGATGATGTTTGCTCAAGCAAACTCTGAGCACTGCCGTCATAAAATCTTTAACGCATCGTGGACCCTTGATGGGGAAGAGCAAGAGCGTTCTTTGTTCAAAATGATCAAAAACACTCACGAGCATAACCCAGACGGCACCTTGTCTGCTTATAAAGACAATGCGGCTGTGATGGAAGGTCACAAAGCGGGCCGTTTCTTCCCGAATTCTGAAACCCGTGAATACGATTTCTCCCAAGAAAATATCGACATCTTGATGAAGGTGGAAACCCACAACCATCCAACAGCGATCGCGCCATTTGCAGGTGCTGCGACAGGTTCTGGTGGTGAGATTCGTGACGAAGGTGCTACCGGTATTGGTGCTAAACCGAAAGCAGGTCTATCTGGTTACACAGTGTCTGACCTTAAGTTGCCTGGTTTTGAACAACCATGGGAAAGCCAATATGGCAAACCAAGCCGTATCGTGACACCACTGGACATCATGATTGAAGGTCCGATTGGTGGTGCGGCATTTAATAACGAATTTGGTCGTCCAAACCTATTGGGTTACTTCCGTACATTCGAGCAAAAAGTTCAAGGGCCAACGGGTGACGAAGTTCGTGGTTACCACAAGCCAATTATGTTGGCGGGCGGTATCGGTAACATCCGCCGTGAGCACGTAGAAAAAGATGAGATCCAAGTAGGTTCTAAGCTAGTAGTGCTTGGTGGCCCGGCTATGTTGATCGGTCTAGGTGGCGGCGCGGCGTCTTCTATGGCGTCTTCTGACGGTAACGAAGATCTGGATTTCGCCTCTGTACAACGTGGCAACCCAGAAATGGAGCGTCGTTGTCAGGAAGTTATCGACCGTTGTTGGCAGCTTGGCGACAAAAACCCAATTAGCTTCATCCACGATGTGGGTGCGGGTGGTCTTTCTAATGCCTTGCCAGAGCTTGTAAAAGACGGCGAGCGTGGCGGTAAATTCGATCTTCGTAAAGTATTGAATGACGAGCCAGGCATGTCTCCTTTAGAGATCTGGTGTAACGAATCTCAAGAGCGTTACGTCATGGCTATCCCTGCTGACCGCATCGACGAATTCGCTGCTATCTGTGAGCGTGAGCGTTGCCCATTTGCTGTGGTTGGTGAAGCGAAAGAAGAGCTGCACCTAGAAGTGGAAGATCCACATTTCGACAACAGCCCAGTTGATCTGCCAATGTCTGTTCTATTTGGCAAGCCACCTAAGATGCACCGTGAAGCGACCAAAGCGGACGTGAAAGGCGACGACTTTGATGGTTCTGAGGTTGAGCTTGTTGAAGCCGCGAAGCGCGTGTTGAGCTTGCCAACAGTTGCTTCTAAGAGCTTCTTGATCACTATCGGTGACCGCACCATCACAGGCATGGTGGCTCGTGATCAAATGGTTGGCCCTTGGCAGGTGCCAGTAGCAGACGTAGCGGTAACGACTTCTTCTCTAGACAGCTACACTGGTGAAGCTATGACCATGGGTGAGCGTACCCCTGCTGCCCTATTGAATGCGCCAGCATCTGGCCGTATGGCCGTGGGTGAGGCTCTAACCAACCTAGCCGCAGCGAAAATCACCAAGCGTAATCACATTAAACTGTCTGCAAACTGGATGGCTGCTGCAGGTCATGCGGGTGAAGACGAGAAGCTATACCAAACCGTAAAAGCAGTCGGTATGGAACTATGTCCAGCTCTGGATATCGCCATTCCTGTTGGTAAAGACTCCATGTCCATGAAGACAGTATGGAAAGAAGACGGCGAAGAAAAAGCCGTTACCTCACCTTTGTCTCTTGTGATTTCTGCGTTTGCGCCAGTGGAAGATGTTCGTAAAACATTAACACCTGAACTTAAGCAAACTGACAGTCAGTTGATCCTATTGGATCTTGGCGAAGGCCAAAATCGTCTAGGTGGCTCTGTACTTGCGCAAGTGTTCAATAAAGTGAGCAATGCGACACCAGACGTGGACAGCGCAGCAGTGCTTGCAGGCTTCTTTGATACGACTCAAGCATTGAATGCAGAAGGTAAATTGCTTGCCTACCACGACCGTTCAGATGGCGGTTTATTTGCTACCTTGACTGAAATGTCTTTCGCAAGTCACATTGGTCTAGATGTTGATCTTACAAATGTTGCTAAAGACAAAGCGTCTCTAGCGGCGGCATTGTTCAACGAAGAGCTAGGTGCTGTGATTCAAGTTGCAAACGGCGAAGTGGAAACTGTACTAGCGGCTTACCAAGCAGCGGGTGTTTCTGCGACAGCGGTTGCAACCCTAAATGATAGCGACACATTAAACTTCGCCTTCCAAGGTGAACAAGTATTGTCCCAAGATCGTATTACTTGGCAGCGTACTTGGTCTGAAACAAGCTACCGTATTCAAGCCCTACGTGATAACCCTGAGTCGGCACAGCAAGAGTTTGATAACTTGCTAGATGCGAAAGATCCGGGGCTTTCTGCGAAACTGAGCTTTGATATCAATGCCGATGTTGCCGCGCCTTACATTAACACGGGTGTGAAGCCTCGTTTGGCTGTATTGCGTGAGCAAGGTGTTAACGGTCAAGTAGAAATGGCGGCGGCGTTCCATAAAGCGGGATTCAATCCTGTGGATGTGCACATGAGTGACATCCTTACTGGTCGCGTTTCATTGGAAGAGTTCAAAGGTCTAGTGGCTTGTGGCGGCTTCTCTTACGGTGACGTATTGGGCGCTGGTGAAGGTTGGGCGAAATCCATCCTGTTTAATGCCCGTGCCCGTGAGCAGTTCGAGGCTTTCTTTAATCGCCAAGAAACCTTCTCCCTAGGTGTATGTAACGGCTGTCAGATGCTATCTAACCTTCATGACTTGATCCCAGGTGCGCAGAACTGGCCTAAGTTCGTACGTAACCAATCAGCTCAGTTTGAAGGTCGTCTGGTTCAAGTGGAAGTGAAAGAGTCTAACTCTGTCCTACTTGCGGATATGGCGGGTTCTGTTATGCCAATCGCCGTGGCCCACGGTGAAGGTCATACTGAGTACCGTGATGAAGCACATAAAGCGATTCTTCAGGCCAATGGCCAGGTAGCACTGCAGTATGTTGATCACTATGGTCAGCCAACAGAGCGTTACCCATACAACCCGAACGGCTCTGCTGAAGGTATTACAGGTCTAACGTCAGAAGATGGCCGTGTGACCATCATGATGCCTCACCCAGAGCGTGTTTACCGTGCGGTACAACACAGCTGGAAGCCAGAAGATTGGCAAGAGCAAGGTCCTTGGTTGCGTTTGTTCCAAAACGCTCGCAAGTTCCTAGGCTAAGCCATTAACGGAATTAAAAAGCCCGCTACTGAAAAGTAAGCGGGCTTTTTTGTGCATCCTGGAAATAGCTAAGTTAAAGAGGCAACCAGATGGCGTACATTACTGTGGGCATAGCGGTTGTGCTCAATACCGTAATATCGCCCTAAATTTCCTTTCTGCTCACTTAATGAAACCAAGGTGCCCATCTCAAGGTCCTGCCGGATTAATGCTTCAGGGCATAACGCAACACCTTGGGCGGCAAGAGTGGCCATTTTTAGCAAGTGAAAATCTTCGTAAATCAGTGAGGCGGATTGTTCTAAAAGGTGTCCGCTTTGAGTAAACCATTGCTCCCAGCTGGCGGAGGAGTGGTCGTGTAGTAAGGTGGCGTTTAGCAGTCCTTCTGTCGTATCAAGAGTTGGATGCTGACTCAGATAAATAGGGCTGCACACCGGTACCGTTTCACCTGAGAAAAGACGCTTCAATGAATAGGGGGAAGAAGTGTTCGCTTCATGGCTACCAATACGCACACTGTGTTCATCAAGGTACTCTGGTGCAGAGGAGTGATAACGAATGACCAATTCCAAAGAGGGATTGGTTTCCTTGAACGCTAATAGCCTGGGAAGTAACCATGGCTCCAGCAAAGATGGTAAGCAATACAAGGTAATAGTGTTGTGGGAGTGAGGCCTCTTATTCAGTAACACCTGATCAATATGATCAAAGGGTTGCTCAAGCTCCTGCGCCAATTGAGCTCCTTCGGGGGTGGGTTTTAATTGGCGACCAGATTTGTAAAACAAAGCATAGCCTAGTTTGTCCTCCAAGCGTTTAATCTGATGGCTGACAGCTGATTCAGTCAACTTCAAATGTTCAGCAGTTTGTTTCAAAGTGCCAAAGCGTACGACTAGATGAAAAGTGTGTAGAGCAGTGTAGGGCAAACTCATCTTCAGACTCTTTAATAAATGTCATGTAATTAAAATAAATGTCACTTTTGTTGAGTTTCTCAAATACGTACTCTGAGTCAATTAAAACTCATAAGAGGAACGGATTATGGCAAATGTAGAAGCAGCGTACCGCTCAGGTGAAGGTTCGAAGCTGGCAATCAACAAAGAATTCTATGGCTCACTGATTCAAGGTAAGGCGAAGCGAACCTTAGTTGAAACCGTCAAGGTACCCATGCGCTCAGGGATAGCTTGGAAGGTGCCTGCAGGACATGTGTTTCGTATTCGTGTCTCTGACGGTCCACAAGTGGGAGACTTTAATATGTGGAACCTGCACGATCCTAGAGAAAGAATGTGGGCATCCCGTACTCGTCAGCTCCAGCGTGCCCATGTAAGCACTTATGACCGATTATGGTCGACGCTGCCATTTCTACGACCGATGGCGACCATCATTGAAGACACACTGGCTGACTATGGTAAAGATGAAGATGGTGGTCGAGTCCATGACTTATTAGGAACCCGTTGTGACCCATATATTAATTATCTTTTAACGGGAGAAGACTTCGATTTTCATTGCCATTCAAATTTAGTGAGAGCGGTATTGCCCTATGGTCTAACGGAGTTTGATGTACATGATGTGTTAAATGTATTTCAGTGCACCGGATTAAATGAAGACGATCAGTACTTTATG
This sequence comes from Marinomonas vaga, assembly GCF_055388305.1. Classification (NCBI taxonomy): domain Bacteria; kingdom Pseudomonadati; phylum Pseudomonadota; class Gammaproteobacteria; order Oceanospirillales; family Oceanospirillaceae; genus Marinomonas; species Marinomonas vaga. Next base: position 639,142 of record NZ_AP043903.1, on the reverse strand, counting down.
AAGCCCTGTCCAGCAAAGAAAGGAGACTATCTTGAGTTCTTTGCGGAGATTGATTTGCTGTGTGCAATGTCTTGTTGCCCTGGTGGTGATTTGTCGGTGGATTTCTTAGGTCGTGATGGCGTTGACCCTTTATCGACCTGTCATCCGTTAGAGGTTGAAATCTATAAATTGGAAGAAGATGCCTTAGCTGGATGGGAGCAACCTAAGAGCCCTGCTTATAAAGGTGCTCACGGCATGAAGTCTCCTACGATTGATTGGGCGGAAGTGAAAAGAGAGCTCTAATCTAAGGGTGTTTCAGGGAGGTGGATTAGGATTGTGCCTCCCATCTAAACAAGATTGTTTGATAATTCATCAAAAACAGCCTAAAACAACTGATTTTGGTGAAACTTTGATCAATGTTTTGCTGTTTCAAAATTATTTTAAGTTATTTTAAAAAAGTCCTTGCGCTCAAAATTCTGATGCGTATTATACGCACCCACTGACACGGCAGGCCACCACGGACTGCAAAGCGAATCAAACGAAACGCTAAAGTGTCATCGCTCTTTAAAATAGATAATCAGATAATTTGTGTGGGCGCTCGCTGGAGACTTCAGCAGACCTTTTTAAGGTCAAAAGATTTGAAGTCTTAAACGAGTGAACACGTCAATTCGCTTTACGTTCTTTAATCTTAGGATTGAAGAATATAGTTAAAGTCAGATGTGATTTGTGAGTTTGAGCAAACTTTTTAAACTGAAGAGTTTGATCATGGCTCAGATTGAACGCTGGCGGCAGGCTTAACACATGCAAGTCGAGCGGAAACGATGATAGCTTGCTATCAGGCGTCGAGCGGCGGACGGGTGAGTAACGCGTAGGAATCTGCCTAGTAGTGGGGGACAACATGTGGAAACGCATGCTAATACCGCATACGCCCTACGGGGGAAAGGAGGGGATCTTCGGACCTTTCGCTATTAGATGAGCCTGCGTGAGATTAGCTAGTTGGTGGGGTAAAGGCTCACCAAGGCGACGATCTCTAGCTGGTCTGAGAGGATGATCAGCCACACTGGGACTGAGACACGGCCCAGACTCCTACGGGAGGCAGCAGTGGGGAATATTGGACAATGGGGGGAACCCTGATCCAGCCATGCCGCGTGTGTGAAGAAGGCCTTAGGGTTGTAAAGCACTTTCAGGAGTGAGGAAGGGTATGCCGTTAATACCGGTATATTTTGACGTTAACTCCAGAAGAAGCACCGGCTAACTCTGTGCCAGCAGCCGCGGTAATACAGAGGGTGCAAGCGTTAATCGGAATTACTGGGCGTAAAGCGCGCGTAGGTGGTTTGTTAAGTCGGATGTGAAATCCCAGGGCTCAACCTTGGAATTGCACCCGATACTGGCAGGCTAGAGTACGGTAGAGGGGTGTGGAATTTCCTGTGTAGCGGTGAAATGCGTAGATATAGGAAGGAACATCAGTGGCGAAGGCGACACCCTGGACCGATACTGACACTGAGGTGCGAAAGCGTGGGGAGCAAACAGGATTAGATACCCTGGTAGTCCACGCCGTAAACGATGTCTACTAGCCGTTGGGGATTTATTTCTTTAGTGGCGCAGCTAACGCGATAAGTAGACCGCCTGGGGAGTACGGCCGCAAGGTTAAAACTCAAATGAATTGACGGGGGCCCGCACAAGCGGTGGAGCATGTGGTTTAATTCGAAGCAACGCGAAGAACCTTACCTACTCTTGACATCCAGTGAACTTTCCAGAGATGGATTGGTGCCTTCGGGAACACTGAGACAGGTGCTGCATGGCTGTCGTCAGCTCGTGTTGTGAAATGTTGGGTTAAGTCCCGTAACGAGCGCAACCCTTATCCTTATTTGCCAGCACTTCGGGTGGGAACTCTAAGGAGACTGCCGGTGACAAACCGGAGGAAGGTGGGGACGACGTCAAGTCATCATGGCCCTTACGAGTAGGGCTACACACGTGCTACAATGGCGTATACAGAGGGCAGCGAACTTGCGAGAGTAAGCGAATCCCAAAAAGTACGTCGTAGTCCGGATTGGAGTCTGCAACTCGACTCCATGAAGTCGGAATCGCTAGTAATCGTGAATCAGAATGTCACGGTGAATACGTTCCCGGGCCTTGTACACACCGCCCGTCACACCATGGGAGTTGATTGCTCCAGAAGTAGCTAGCTTAACCTTCGGGATGGCGGTTACCACGGAGTGGTCAATGACTGGGGTGAAGTCGTAACAAGGTAGCCCTAGGGGAACCTGGGGCTGGATCACCTCCTTAAACGATATGAAGCTCTGGTGAGCGTTCACACAAATTATCTGATGACTATGAGTTCCTCATAGTAAGTATCTATCTTTTAGAGTTTGGACAGAGTCCTAAGCAAGAGGTTTGAATGATTCAATCATCCAAGCATCTGACTTAGTGCTTTGCACTAAACTTGCTCTTTAACAATTTAGACTTTTTGAAATAGACGATAATCAAGCGTCAAACCGGTGGAATCCTTCTCTAACCCAGAAGAGATTCTATGATCGTAAATCCAGTGCTGAACAAAAGCAGCGTTGGTATGTAGTTCAAAATAGCGACTAACTTAGGTTAGATAAAAAACTATTTTGGGTTATATGGTCAAGTGACCAAGCGTGCACGGTGGATGCCTTGGCAGTCAGAGGCGATGAAGGACGTGGTAATCTGCGAAAAGGTTCGGGGAGTTGATAAACAAGCTTTGATCCGAACATGTCCGAATGGGGAAACCCACCCGCTTGCGGGTATCGTTAAGTGAATACATAGCTTAACGAGGCGAACCCGGGGAACTGAAACATCTAAGTACCCGGAGGAAAAGAAATCAACCGAGATTCCCTTAGTAGCGGCGAGCGAACGGGGATTAGCCCTTAAGTTGATTTGGTGTTAGTAGAAGGCTCTGGAAAGTGCCGCCATAGTGGGTGATAGCCCCGTATACGAAAACGCCTTATCAATGAAATCGAGTAAGACGGGACACGTGTTATCCTGTTTGAATATGGGGGGACCATCCTCCAAGGCTAAATACTCCTGACTGACCGATAGTGAACCAGTACCGTGAGGGAAAGGCGAAAAGAACCCCAGTGAGGGGAGTGAAATAGAACCTGAAACCGTGTACGTACAAGCAGTGGGAGCCGACTTCGTTCGGTGACTGCGTACCTTTTGTATAATGGGTCAACGACTTAATGTTAGTAGCAAGCTTAACCGTTTAGGGGAGGCGTAGGGAAACCGAGTCTTAATAGGGCGTTCAGTTTCTAGCATTAGACCCGAAACCGGGCGATCTATCCATGAGCAGGTTGAAGGTTGGGTAACACTAACTGGAGGACCGAACCCACGTACGTTGAAAAGTCCGGGGATGACTTGTGGATTGGAGTGAAAGGCTAATCAAGCTCGGAGATAGCTGGTTCTCCTCGAAAGCTATTTAGGTAGCGCCTCGCGTATTGCCATTGGGGGTAGAGCACTGTTTGGGCTAGGGGGTCATCCCGACTTACCAACCCCATGCAAACTCCGAATACCAATGAGTATGAGCGCGGGAGACACACGGCGGGTGCTAACGTCCGTCGTGAAAAGGGAAACAACCCAGACCGTCAGCTAAGGTCCCAAAGTTACAGTTAAGTGGGAAACGATGTGGGAAGGCTTAGACAGCTAGGAGGTTGGCTTAGAAGCAGCCATCCTTTAAAGAAAGCGTAATAGCTCACTAGTCGAGTCGGCCTGCGCGGAAGATATAACGGGGCTCAAACTGTACACCGAAGCTACGGGTTTACACTTTAGTGTAAGCGGTAGAGGAGCGTTCTGTAAGCCGTTGAAGGTCAAGCTGTAAAGCAGGCTGGAGGTATCAGAAGTGCGAATGTTGACATGAGTAACGATAAAGGGAGTGAAAACCTCCCTCGCCGGAAGACCAAGGGTTCCTGTCCCATGCTAATCAGGGCAGGGTGAGTCGGCCCCTAAGGCGAGGCTGAAAAGCGTAGTCGATGGGAAACGGGTTAATATTCCCGTACCGATGTATATTGCGATGGAGAGACGGAGAAGGCTAGGCCAGCACGGCGATGGTTGTCCGTGTTTAAGATGGTAGGCTGAGTACTTAGGCAAATCCGGGTACTTAAGGCCGAGAGTTGATGACGAGCCCTCTTTTGGGTGAAGTGGTTGATGCCATGCTTCCAGGAAAAACTTCTAAGCTTCAGATATACATTGACCGTACCCCAAACCGACACAGGTGGTCAGGTAGAGAATACCAAGGCGCTTGAGAGAACTCGGGTGAAGGAACTAGGCAAAATGGCACCGTAACTTCGGGAGAAGGTGCGCCGGTTAGGGTGAAGGATTTACTCCGTAAGCTCTGATCGGTCGAAGATACCAGGTGGCTGCGACTGTTTATTAAAAACACAGCACTCTGCAAACACGAAAGTGGACGTATAGGGTGTGACGCCTGCCCGGTGCTTGAAGGTTAATTGATGGGGTTAGCGTAAGCGAAGCTCTTGATCGAAGCCCAAGTAAACGGCGGCCGTAACTATAACGGTCCTAAGGTAGCGAAATTCCTTGTCGGGTAAGTTCCGACCTGCACGAATGGCGTAACGATGGCCACACTGTCTCCACCCGAGACTCAGTGAAATTGAAATCGCAGTGAAGATGCTGTGTATCCGCGGCTAGACGGAAAGACCCCGTGAACCTTTACTATAGCTTCACAGTGAACTTTGAACCTACTTGTGTAGGATAGGTGGGAGGCTTTGAAGTGCAGACGCCAGTTTGCATGGAGCCAATCTTGAAATACCACCCTGGTATGTTTGAGGTTCTAACTCAGATCCGTTATCCGGATCGAGGACACTGTGTGGTGGGTAGTTTGACTGGGGCGGTCTCCTCCCAAAGAGTAACGGAGGAGCACGAAGGTGCGCTCAGCATGGTCGGAAATCATGCATAGAGTGTAAAGGCAAAAGCGCGCTTAACTGCGAGACAGACACGTCGAGCAGGTACGAAAGTAGGTCTTAGTGATCCGGTGGTTCTGTATGGAAGGGCCATCGCTCAACGGATAAAAGGTACTCCGGGGATAACAGGCTGATACCGCCCAAGAGTTCACATCGACGGCGGTGTTTGGCACCTCGATGTCGGCTCATCACATCCTGGGGCTGAAGCCGGTCCCAAGGGTATGGCTGTTCGCCATTTAAAGTGGTACGCGAGCTGGGTTTAGAACGTCGTGAGACAGTTCGGTCCCTATCTGCCGTGGACGTTTGAGATTTGAGAGGAGCTGCTCCTAGTACGAGAGGACCGGAGTGGACGAACCTCTGGTGTTCCGGTTGTCACGCCAGTGGCATTGCCGGGTAGCTACGTTCGGACGGGATAACCGCTGAAAGCATCTAAGCGGGAAGCCTCCCTCAAGATAAGATCTCACTGGTACTTTAAGTACCCTAAAGAGCCGTTCGAGACTAGGACGTTGATAGGTTGGGTGTGTAAGCGTTGTGAGGCGTTGAGCTAACCAATACTAATTGCTCGTGAGGCTTGACCATATAACACCAAAGTGGTTTTGCTAGCTCTGAAGAAAACAGAGCGAACTACAAAGAATTTACGATAAGCCGGTTTGATGGCTTGGTTATCGACTGTTTCAAAAAAGTCTAATTGTTGAAGACTCAAGTTAACGAACTTGCGTGTTTTGAACATCAACTCAAAACGAACGCATACCAGTTTGCTTGACGATCATAGAGGCGTTGAACCACCTGATCCCATCCCGAACTCAGAAGTGAAAAGCGCCATCGCCGATGGTAGTGTGGGAGATCCCATGTGAGAGTAGGTCGTCGTCAAGCTTCAAATACGAAGCCCTGATCAGAAATGGTCAGGGCTTTTTTGTGCTTGTTTAAAAAGCGATTAACCCCATCCTAGCCTTCCCCTTAGAAAGGGGAAGGAACCTGAGATGCCTGCGTTAAAAGGGGTCAGATCCCTTTACGTACATCAGTTTCAAGTAACCACTGACAGGATAGGGATCCGACCCCCATCCTAGCCTTCCCCTTAGAAAGGGGAAGGGACACGAAATACCTGCGTTAAAAGGGGTCAGATCCCTTTACGTACATCAGTTTCAGGCAATCCCTTTACGCACATCAGTTTCAAGTAACCACTGACAGGATAGGGATCCGACCCCTACGAGTCCGAACCCCACCCTAGCCTTCTCCTTTAAAAGGAGAAGGAACCTGTGAGCTCAATTAATGTGCTGCATTTGCTTGTATTGGAGCTAAAACAGTTCGCTCAAGGCTCGACTTACGAAAATGATTTGTTTTTGTAACTTTGGTTCGTCATTCGCGTTTTATATAGAGAGTTTTCCTCGAATTTAGGTCCATTTTTGCTTTAGCAAGAGGTGTTATGAAATAAAGTTTCATAATTCCGCTGTTTGTGTGTAGGACTCCACTCTAAAGAGGTATAAAATTCGCGCATCAAATTTTTGGGCTTTTACATTTACGAACTGAGGTTATTGAGATGCCGGCTGTACTGGAGTACATCCTGATTGGCTTAGCGGTTGTCGCTTTGCTAGGGGTGGTGTTAGAAGATGTTATTCATGTTAATAAAGCGAAGGTGACGCTATTTTTAGGCACTTTTTCTTGGGTGCTTTTGTATGTGTTTCATTCAAATACACCTGAGCAAGGAGAAGCGGTTGCGAGGGGGTTTGAGGAGAACGTTGCTGAGATAGCAAGTCTATGGTTGTTCCTGGTGGCAGCAATGACGTTCGTTGCTTATTTAAACAAGAAGGGAATGATTGAAAACGTTATTCACTTGTTTATGCTAAAGCGTATCAGTGAAAGAGCCTTGCTGTTTTTAACGGCAATTTTCTGTTTCATATTCTCTTCGCTAGCAGACAATATCACAGCGACCTTGGTGTCGGTTACTTTGATTCTATCGCTTAATTTGTCCACTAAGAAAACCGTGCGTTTTGCTACTTTGGTTGTGTTCGCGGTGAACTCAGGCGGTGTTTCTTTGATTACTGGTGATGTGACGACGCTGATGATCTTCCTTGAAGATAAGGTCGATATTCTAGATTTGATGATGTTATCAGCGCCTGCCTTTATCGCGGTTATGCTGTTAGCTGTTCTGCTCAGCAGAGGAATGAAGGAAACCGTTGAGATCAGCATCACACGTAATGAAGTCCGTAGTGTGGATTTATTAATTGGTGCGGCCTTCCTATGTACTATTGTCAGTACAATTGTTGCTAACGTTCTGTTTAATATTCCCCCTGTTTTGATGTTCCTATTGGGGATGGCGACTATGTTCTTGATTGCTCGTTTCTTTGATGCGGATGAAAAAGAAGAGCAGTCCATTCTGGAATATATTCGTGTTATTGAGTTTGAGACGTTGTTGTTCTTTTTGGGCATATTGTTGCTCGTGGGTATGCTCAAAGAAATCGAAGTATTAGACTCGATTGTACGTATGTATGAAATCTTGCCGCCATCTATTGCCAATTTCTTGATGGGGGTTTTGTCCTCTGCCATCGACAACGTGCCTCTGACGGCAGCTCTTCTAAAAGCTGGCATTGTCATGACTGAAGCGGAATGGCTGGGTCTGACTTATGCGGTGGGCGTGGGTGGTTCCTTGCTTGTCATTGGTTCTGCTGCGGGTATTGTTGCGATGAGTAAGGTAGATGGGCTGACGTTTGCTTCTTATGCTCGTTATAGCTTGGTGCTTTTGTTGGTGTATAGCATAGGTTATGTCGCTTCTATGGCCTTAGCCCAGTTAGTGCTTGGATAATTAGGCTATCCTGTCGATTTTTAAAAGGCACCTATTGGGTGCCTTTTTTGTATCCATTTGTATCCATTGCTATTAATTTTTTAAAAGTGGCCTGACAATTGAATGATTATAAGGACTCGCTTTGATATCGATTTTCATTCAAAAATTAATCGGTTTTGTCATCTGAATGATCAAGTTTGGTGCGTAAGCGTGATGTAGACAGGATATTGGAGCGCATATGATTGATGTTGGTTGGCTTTTAATCTCGGCCTCATTAGTGTTTTTAATGCAAGCTGGGTTCTTGTGTTTAGAAAGTGGTCGCATCCGAAGTAAGAACAGCATTAACGTTGCTGCCAAAAACATTTCTGATTTTATTCTCTCCTCTGCAATTTTTAATCTCGTCGGTTTTGGTTTGATGTTTGGCCTCTCTCAAGGGGGCTTATTTGGAACATCAAATTTCCTTTTTGGCGATGGGGCGTCTTCTACCTCTATTGCCTTTTTCTTCTTCCAAATGATGTTTTGCGGTACCGCTGCGACCTTGGTTTCTGGAGCCGTGGCCGAGCGAATGACCTTTACGGGTTATCTGGCGATCACGGTTGTGTTGAGTGCCTTAATTTATCCTATTGTGGGCCATTGGGCTTGGAATGGCATTTATTCGGAAAATAATACGTCAGGTTGGTTGGAGTCCTTAGGCTTTATTGATTTCGCTGGCTCCACTGTCGTGCATTCCGTGGGGGGGTGGGTTGCTCTGATTGCGGTATTGCTGATTGGGCCCCGCTTACGACGCTTTGATAAGGGGATTTATTTACCTCAAGGGAGTAACTTGCCTCTTGCTGGGCTTGGGGTGCTGTTAATTTGGTTAGGCTGGATTGGCTTTAATGGTGGCAGCACTTTAGCGTTAAACGATGACGTACCTGGAATTCTACTGAATACTTTTGTGGCGGCCGTATGGGGTGGGATTGCCTCCAGTGCTTTTGTCTTGGTTCGGAAAGGCTTTATTGATGTTTCTCAGATCTTAAATGGTGTGATTGCAGGCTTAGTGGGTATTACTGCGGGTTGTCATGTGGTGTCTGTGAGTGGTGCGATTATCATTGGTATTGTGAGCGGTATGCTAACCGTGGTGGGCAGTGGCTTTATGGAGCGCTGGAAGCTGGACGATGCTTTAGATGTCGTACCTGCGCATTTATTCGCAGGGATTTGGGGGACTGCTGCCGTAGCGTTATTTGGTGATTTGGAGGTGATAGGCACGGGATTAAGCCGATTAGAGCAGCTTGGAGTTCAACTTATAGGGATTGGTTCTGTTGGTCTATATTCTTGTCTAATAGCGTATGTGTCATTGAAGTGCATAGGGCTGTTTGTGTCCCTACGAGTGAGCGTTGAGGATGAAGAGAAAGGACTGAATGTTTCTGAACATCAGGCGACTACGGAGCTCATTGATTTGCTGAATTCTATGCAGTATCAGGAGGATGAAGCAGACTTCTCACGTCGTGTCCCGGAAGAGCCATTCACCGAAGTTGGGCAAATCGCCAAGCAATATAATCAGGTGATTGACCGAGTAAACCAAGAAATCTCTGAGCGTGACCAGGCTTTGTTTTGGTTTAAAGAAAGTGAGATGCGCAAGTCGGCTATTCTTAATTCCTCAATGGATTGCATAATTACCATAGACGCCTATGGCAATATCATGGAATACAACCCCGCTGCAGAGCGTACCTTTGGTATGTTGAAGCGACAGGTTCGGGGGAAAAGTTTTATCGAGCTATTTGTACCCCCTAAAGACAGGGAAGAAATCAGTAATAGTTTGGATACGGGCTTTTCATCTTCCAAAGGATGGGTCTTGAATCGACGTAACCACTTTCAGTTGCAGCGCGGCCGAGATCAGTCTTTTCCTGTGGAAATAGCCATAACGAAAGCTTTAAATGATGATGGGGGCTTTCAAGAGTTTACCCTTCACATTCGTGATGTGACCCGCCATGTGAAGCTGCAACAGCGACTTCGCTTCTTAGCTTACAGCGACCCTCTGACTAATTTGTATAATCGTACTTACATGAATGAACAGCTTGAGCGTTCGTTGAGGAATGGTACGGGTGAGCCGGTCGCTTTGCTTTTCTTAGACTTAGATAAATTTAAGATCATAAATGACACATTAGGTCACAAGGCGGGTGATGAGCTGTTATGTGAGGTGGCTGTTAGGTTGAATAATGCGGTAGCACTCTCAGATGTCATTTCTCGTTGGGGGGGAGATGAGTTCTTGATCATGATGACGGAGGATGTGACAGAAGATCGCGTCAGCTCGCTGGCAATGGCTATCTTAGAGAGCATGCGAGAGCCCGTCACCTTGACAGACAAACCTGTCAATGTGGCCACGAGTATCGGTATGGCGATTTCCACCCCTGACATTACTGCTGAAAAGTTAATCCAACAGGCGGATATGGCCATGTATTGGGCTAAGCAGAACGGTCGCGACAACGCAAAGTTCTATGAACCTCATATGGCTGAAAAGGTTTCAGGCCAGTTTCAGTTTGAGCAGGAAATTAAAGAAGCGCTTGATAGTCATCAAATGTTCTTAGTCTATCAACCCCAAGTGGACAGTAGTAGTGATCGCATTTTTGGCTTAGAAGCTCTGATTCGCTGGCAGCACCCAGAAAAAGGGTTAGTCTCTCCGGCAGAGTTTATTCCTGTTGCGGAAGAATCTACCTTGATTAACAAGATCGGCGAATTCGTGATTGATAGCGTCCTACGTCGTCTCTCTAAGTGGCAGCAAGACAAGGTTGATGTGGTCCCTGTAGCGGTCAATATTTCTGGACGTCATCTCATCTCAGAAGGTTTTCCGCAGTTTATAGAGCGCTCCTTACGCCATTATAAAGTGGATGGCCGCTGGTTAAAGATTGAAATCACCGAGGGGGTCTTTATTCATGATGTTCATGAGAGTATCGAGATCATGAGCGCGTTAAAAACCTTGGGTGTTGAAATCTCGGTGGATGACTTTGGGACAGGGTATTCCTCTTTGCACTACCTCAAAATGCTACCTCTGGATATTTTGAAGATCGATCAGTCATTTGTACTGGAGAGTGGTGATGGGGCAGAGGGAGATAAAATCTGTGAGGCGATTATTCAGCTGGCACAGAATCTGGACTTACAGGTCATCGCTGAGGGTGTTGAGACAGAGCTTCAGGCCAAAGTATTAAATGATTTGGGCTGTAATCTGCATCAAGGCTTTTATTACTTCCGTCCAGAAAGCGAAGAGACTGTTGGCGAACGCTTACGCCAACAGTCAAAAAGATTAGCTTAATCTTCTGTATCAGGTGCTTGACGCTCTTTAGCTCGAGGCATCAGCTCCTGACGGCTTGTTCTAGGGATGGCCGGAGTATTGTGGTGCAAGGCCACCTTGGCTACCATGTTTGCAGCGACTGGAGCTGTGATGAGCAGAAACAAGGTAATCAATAGTTCTGCAACAGATAAGCTACCTTGACGCAGGGAATGATAAATCAAAGACGATAGCAGCACGCCTGTGATGCCTAACGTCGTAGCTTTAGTTGGCCCGTGAAGGCGGGTAAAAATATCCGGTAAGCGCGCTAGGCCAATAGACCCTACTAGCAAGAAAATCCCACCCACTAATAACAGAGCCGTAATTACTAATTCAGTCATAAAACTCATTTTAGGCTCCTTACTCTATGATGTCGCCGCGAAGTAGATATTTACAAAGGGCGGATGTACTCACAAAACCAAGCATCGCGATAAGCAACGCGGCTTCAAAATATAAGCTAGTGCCCGCATAAATCCCGTACAGCATGATCAAAGCAATGGCATTAATGTACATGGTATCTAGCGCTAAAATCCGATCGGCTACATGGGGGCCCACAAGCAGACGCCAAAGATTTAAAAAGAGCGCAATACAAATACAGATGGTGACGAAAAACAACGCCCAACTTAGCATCCTAGGATCTCCTTTATGGGGCGCTCGTAGCGCTGTTTGATTTCATTGATCAACTCCTGCTCATCGGTTAGATGTAGTGCATGAACATAGAGCCACTTCTTATCTTCAGACACTTCCGCACTGACGGTGCCCGGAGTAAGAGAAACCGTACTGGCGAGTAAGGTAATGCCCACATCTGAAGATACCTCTAAAGGGACGGCGATGAAGCCAGGCTCTAACTTACGTAATGGGCCAACAACCAGCAAAGCCACTTGGAAATTCGCTTTTAAAATATCGCCTAAAACCAAAAAGAAATAGCGTACAGCTAACCAAGGCTTTTTAAGCTTAGGGTGCTCATCACGCATGCTATTCACAAGCAAAGGAATGGAAATAGCAAAAAAGGCTGCCAGCAATATATGTCCAGGGTGAATGGAGTTATTCAGCAATAACCAAACAACAAACAGCAAGATGCTATGGAAAGGCATTGGGAAGAAAGCCATATTATCTACCTCCTTCTACAAGTGGACTGGTCAACAGCGCATCGACTGATAAGCTAGGATCGTGCAAGAAGGCTGCAGCAGAGTCCGCTAGCTCCGCCATAGGACCAGCGAACAAAGCAAGCAATGGCGACGCAATCAGTAGCATCACGACGCCAATCCATTCACCCACATGGATGACTTGTTTCTCATCGCTCTGTTTTTGATTTGCTTTGCGCCAGAATAAGGTTGTGCCTGCTCGAGACAAAGCAATCAGAGCCCCCAGACTGCTTAACAACAGAACTGGCCAAACCCAAACGTGCTCAGCGGCAGATTGGGTCGCCTGCAGAATCATGACTTTACCGATAAAACCTGAGAAGGGCGGCATGCCAATAATGGCAATGGCAGCGATGGCAAAAAAGATCCCTAAGAAAATAGGATTATCCATGCCTTTGGCCACAACAAAGCGGTCTTCAGCTTTGCCTCGTTGACGCGAAATCATGTCTGCCAACAAGAACATACCGCCAGCCACTAAAGTACTGTGAACCATATAGTAGACGGCTGCACTGGTAGCGGCTTCGTTTTGCAAAGCGGCACACACTAATAAAGAGCCTGCGGACAAAATAACCAAGTTCGCGTTCAGCAGTTTTAGACCTGGGCTTGCTAGTGCGCCAATGGTGCCGATGGCAATGGTTAATAGTGCCAATGGCCAGATCCACGATTGGGCAATATTCGCTAACTCCCCAGCCTCATCACCGAATACCACATTGTGGATGCGCAAAATGCTGTAGATACCGACTTTCGTCATAACCGCAAAGATGGCTGCCACAGGTGCGCTAGCGCTTGAATAGGTTTTTGGAAGCCAGAAATGCAAAGGCAACATGGCAGACTTGAGACCAAACACGACCAATAGCAACAAGCCACCGATCTTGGCAAGAATTGCCATACTGCCAGATAGCTCTGAAATTTTCTGAGCCATATCGGCAATATTTAGGGTGCCGAGAGTGCCGTACAGAATCCCTAGGCCAAACAAAAACACACTTGAGCCCACCAAGTTTAGAATGACGTAATGCACCGTAGCTTGGGTCTTTTGTTTGCCGCCTCCGTGAACAAGCAAGGCATAAGACGCAATGAGCAAGACTTCAAAGAATACGAACAGGTTAAAAACGTCACCGGTTAGGAAGGCGCCATTGATGCCCATGATTTGAAACATAAACAAGGGATAAAAGTATCCCCCTGCACGGTCGTGGCTACCTGTGGAGTAACTCAAGGCTCCCAAACCTAGGAAAGTGGTTAAAGCCACCATGACGCTGGACAGAGGGTCTGCTACGAGAACAATCCCAAATGGCGGTTGCCAGCCTCCTAAAATGTATTGGGTAACCCCATTCGTTTGAATGTCATACACCAACCAAAAGGCCACAAACACCTGCAAAACAGCCGATAGTAGAGCAAGTAATCGTTGACGTTGTATCGTTCCCGAAAAAGGCGGCAACAGTAACAGCGCACCCGTAAACAAAGGGAGTAATACGGGTAAAATACTTAGGTGTTGTAGCATCTAGCGCTGCCCTCCAGACTTCTGGCGTTGTTGCTCCTGACGTGTGGTGGGTGTTCTACCATCCACATGATCGTTACCCAAATCTGCCCGGGCACGCATCGCTAAGATAACGGCGAATGCCGTCATGGCAAAACCGATAACGATAGCGGTCAACACCAGCGCTTGAGGGAGAGGATCTCCATAGCTATCAGACATACCCAATACAGCAGCGGCGTCTAGCTTCAAGCGTCCGCTAGCAAACAAGAAAAGGTTCACTGCATAAGATAAAAGGGTCAGACCCACAACCACAGAGAAGGTGCGTCCCCGAAGTGTTAAAAAAATACCGCAGGCTGTCATCAGCCCGACACAAAAAGCGTAGATACCTTCCATTTACGCGTCCTCCTCAAAAACCGGGCGCTCGCTGGTTGTTAATTGTCCTAGGTTCGCCAAAATCAACATAGTTGCGCCAACCACTGTTAGGTACACGCCCAAATCAAATAGCATGGCACTTGCCAACTCAAATTTGCCAATAACAGGTAAGTAGAAGTAATCAAACCAAGAGGTTAAGAAAGACTCTCCAAAGAACCAGCTGCCTAAACCTGTCAGTGCTGCGATACCGATCCCTGAGCCAATCATAATCTGATAATCCAGCTTCAGACGGTCCTTGATCCAATCAACACCGTGGGCCACATACTGCTGTACAATGGCCACCGAAGTAATCAAACCAGCGATAAAACCACCACCAGGCATATTATGCCCGCGAAGGAAAATATAAGCCGATACTAACAGCGCCAAAGGTAACAAGCTTTGGGAAATCACCGCCAGCATCAGTGGATGACGATCCGTTGACCAGGGGCGGCCATGATCATCACTGGTCGGCATAAACAATCGCATACGGGCGATCAGCTTAAAGATACCCAGTGCTGCGATCCCCAGTACCGTGATCTCACCCAAGGTATCGAAACCACGAAAATCGACCAAGATCACATTGACCACGTTGGTTCCACCGCCACCCGTTTTACTGTTTTCGGTGAAGAAGGTAGAGATCGAATCCAATGGGCGAGTCATTAGGGCATAAATCACCGTGCCCACAATACCCCCAACCATTGCTGAGATCCCCAAGTCTCGAACTACGCGGCGAGGGCTTGATTCCTTAGGTGTTTTTTGAGGCAAAAAGAATAACGCCAACATCAGCAAGATAACCGTCACGACCTCTACTGATAGTTGAGTCAAAGCTAAGTCTGGTGCGGAGAATTTGGCAAACGCCAATGACACGATTAACCCCACAACAGAGAGCGTCAACAGAGCAACCATGCGACGACGATGCCATACAACCGTTGCCAGAGAACCAATTGCAAGGAGCACGGCACCCGTTATGGATAAAGCATCCACTGGGATTTCAGGTCGACGCCCTGCTGTCGTATTCAAATCTAACAATGGGTAAGCGCTGACGATAATGGTGAAGCTTAATACAAAATAGATGTATCTCTGCAGAGAACCATTTTCGAATAGATTAATGAACTTCTGACACCAGGTGACGCCCCCTTGGATAATGTACTCAAATACCAACTTAGGGTCATTTGCGGGGAATTGGGCCTGAAATTTAAACAAGTGTTGGCGGTTGTAGTACACCAAAAGACCGCCAAAGAAAGCGATAAAGCTCATAAGCAGTGGCATATTGAAACCATGCCAGATAGACAAACTGTAATCAGGCACAGGACTATTCAAGGCCGAGAAAGACGCGCTGTAAAGCAAATCACCTACGACCAAGCTAGGTAGAATACCCACTAGCAAACACAGGGCTACCAAAATCTCCACGGGGACGCGCATGTAGCGTGGTGGCTCATGGGGCGTTTTTGGAAGATTAATCGGTTCGCCATTGAAAAACACATCGTGGACAAAGCGAGTGGAGTAAGCCACGGACAAGACACCACCCAAGGTCGCCAACACAGGTACCATCCAAGATAGGGAACCCAGCGCCCCTTGATGTAAGGTCTCAGTGAAGAACATCTCTTTTGATAAGAAACCATTTAGCAGTGGAACCCCAGCCATCGCTGATGCGGCCACCATTGCCAAGGTAGCGGTATAGGGCATGTATTTCCACAGGCCATTGAGTTGGCGCATGTCACGGGAGCCAGACTCATGGTCGATGATCCCCGCCGCCATAAACAAAGACGCCTTAAAGGTGGCATGGTTAATTATATGGAAGATGGCCGCCACAAGGGCTAAATCTGAGCCCATGCCCAACAGTAGAGTAATAAGCCCTAGATGACTGATAGTGGAGTTGGCCAGCAAACCTTTAAGATCGTGCTGAAACAGGGCTAAGTAACCGCCTAATAGGAAGGTGGCCAGGCCAGTCATACTTACGATTAGGAACCACAGTTCTGTACCCGCCAAAGAAGGGTAAAAGCGTGCCATCAAGAAAATACCTGCTTTAACCATGGTGGCGGAGTGCAGGTAGGCACTAACAGGAGTGGGTGCCGCCATGGCATTGGGCAGCCAGAAATGGAATGGGAACTGGGCGGATTTTGTAAATGCACCAAGCAGAATCAGCACCACAATAACAGGGTAAAGCTGGTGAGCACGGATCAAATCGCCACTGTCTAATACGGTTTGGAGCTCAAAGCTACCCACCACATTACCTAAGATCAGCAAGCCCGCAAGTAAGAATAAACCGCCAGCGCCTGTGATCGTCAGGGCCATACGCGCGCCTTTACGGGCATCGCTCTTGTGTCCCCAGAAACTGATGAGCAAGAAGGAGCTGATGCTCGTCAACTCCCAAAACATCCAAATCTGAATGAGGTTGTCAGACATCACCACGCCAAGCATGGCAAACATGAACAGAATCAGATAAGAGTAGAACTTACCCATATTGTCTTTTTCAGACAGGTAGTAACGGGCGTACAGAATAACTAAAAGACCAATCCCAAGGATCAGCAAAGAGAATAGAAAAGACAGGCCATCTAAACGAAAAGCCAGATTTAGGCCAATGCTTGGCACCCAATCTAAGGCCGCTTGAAAGCGCTGCCCGTCGAGAATAGCCGGCGCTAGCTGAAGTATCAAAAATAGTGCGATTGCAGGCAGTGCTGCTGTCCAAAAGGCGCAAGCTGTTCGACTATATCGGGCGCTGCACAGCGGAACTAAGGTTCCCAACAAAACGAGTAGGGGAATGCATAGTAGAGTGTTCAACGGATCTGCTCCTTTGTAGCAATGTATTCAGGGCAGCCGATAAAAAGCCGATCCCTCGTCTCCGATTTTAAGCGATACCATACAAATCAGACGCTTAATGTTCAATATCTTGTAAGGATAGCGTGATATTGCAATATTTACTGCAAAAAAGTACATGAAAAAAGTAACAAAATTAATGTGTTGCATACACGCTAAAAAGCGCTAGGTGGTGCCCAGCGCTGCTCAAATAGACAGAGTTGAGGTGGGGAAGTTCAACCTTCTTTAATTTCTTCGAGTAGAGCTTCTATGTTTTGAACCACTTGGAGGCTGGCACCTTCCATCTTCTCTAAATGTTGTAGCATCACCTTGCCTTGTCCAGCCATTGCGGCTTGAACGGCTGCGCGTCCAGAGTCGTGAACCAATTTATGGGGCGCTTCAATGGCTTTAAAGTTACGAGACTGTTGGAAATGCTTTTGCCCATATCCTTGGTAGTACCATTTACCTAGGCGACATTCAGTGTGAGCATTCACTTCTTCAGCAAAGTCCTGCTTATCGATTTTAGTGTAAACTTGGTTTTTCCAAACGGAGTGGTCCAGCTTCACAGTATCAAGGAAGGCTTGTGTCGCAGCCAATTTAATGACGTTTTGCATTTGTTCTGAGGTGTTAATCACACTTCCAACAATACTGTCGATTTGACCGGCTGATGTGGCCACATCTTCAGCGCTAGACTGATTCTTGTCTACTATGGTTTTGATCTGTTGGGTTTGCTCCAGCACCTTGCGCACCAAATCCTCGACTTGCTCACTGGCGGCATGGGTTTTACTGGCGAGATTGCGTACTTCATCTGCAACGACTGCGAACCCTCGGCCCGCTTCGCCTGCGCGAGCTGCTTCAATAGCGGCATTTAATGCCAATAGGTTGGTTTGATCAGAAATTTCCTGGATGCTGGACACTAATTGACTGATACCACTAGCGGTTTTATCCAGTACATTGGCGGCGTCCATACTGGAGCTGGCTTCTTGATTAATAATCTGGGCTCGGTCATTGAGACGAGAAAGGGCGTTTCGGGTTTCGCTAAATAATGAATCAACTTCTTTCAGCTTCTTGCGCTCGTCGATAAGGGTTTCAGCACTTTCCGCTAAGCCTTGTCGAATGGAGCCTAGCATCTCTCCGCCTTTGAGTTGGTAACTAAGAAGCTCGTTACACAAATCATCCTGTTGGTTTTGTTCTGATTGCTGGGACACTCGATGCAGCTCGGACTCTAGAGAGGCAATGCGTTGCGCATTTTCCTCTCGCTCTGACTGAAGCTGCTGTTCAAGTTCAGCGATTCGCTGCTTATACCCTTGAAAAAACATCTTAACTTCTACTCCGTATGGCGACACAAGCGCTAGGGGCTTAATTGAAAGTAACCATAGGATAAAAGTTATTTATGATGGATGTGTGGTGTTTTTGTAATCAGATATAAAAAACCTGCTCTCGATCAATTATTGGGAGAGCGAGAGCAGGAATGGGTAGATTATTAAAGCCAAGAGAGAGTGGTTAACCAAAGAACATCCACATGATGCTGTGCTCAGAGCCCATGCTCCAGAGTAAAACCACCACAGCCAGCATGAACTCTAAAACCAAAACGCCTATGCCCAAGGTGCCGCTAGACAAAATAAAACCTTCTTTATGACTGATACCTAAGAAACTAGGGGTGCCTTTATAAAGAAGATAGCCCGTGTAGGCTACGCCTAATACTAATGCCAACGTGCAAAGCCAGATGATGGGGTAGAGGGCAAACAGGCCACTTAGAAACATTGGTGTCGCAATATAGCCTGCAAACACTATGCATTCAGAGCGACTTGGGCGGTGGGAGTGACTGCGGGCTAGGGCATGAATCACAGATCCAACCGCAGCAACGGCCGCTAAAATGATCCCATAGAACAGCACCCCAAGACCCAAGGCGGTCATGGTAGACAGCTTAATGGCTTCTTCACCATTGAGTGTCCAGCCAACTTGTGTCGTGCCGATAAAACTACTGACTACCGGGATAGCCGCCAGAATCAGTACGTGGTGTGCATACATATGACTAACGGATTCGTGCTCTTTATTGATTTCTCGCCATTCTCTATCAGGGTGATGGATTAAGCCCCATACATGATTGATCATGGATACCTCCTCGCTGCGCGTCAGCTGTGAGACATGGATTTCAAAAATGCTTAAATTGACAGTGGTCAATCTCAGTATAGATACATACGGAGGATCTGGCGGATCGGGTAATAATAATTTCTTATAAACAGAAAATGTTTAGATGAAGCCTTTATAAAGAAACGGGGAGTAGAGCACAGACGCTCGTTTGGGCATACCGTCAGCGTCAAAAGCAGCTAGCACAGGATATAAAAAAAGGCCGCTCACAGGTGAGCGGCCTTTTCGATGATTGGTGGAGATGGGGGGAGTCGAACCCCCGTCCGCCAGTCCTCTGCCATCGGATCTACATGTTTAGTCTCTTCTACTTTTTGACTGTTTACCGCCCGAAGGACAGGGTGTAACCAGCGAGCCTGTTTGATCTTAGATCCTTATCCCCAGGCAGGGCATCGGATAGCATCTCGTAATTTATGATACTGCGGAATCCCGGGCTACAAGCAACCTGGGGGCAGCACACTAGCAGGTTATTAAGCTGCTAGAGCGTAGTTTTCGTCGTTTGCGACTATATAATTGATACATGTGGATTTACGAGATCACGTATCACTCTCGACATGCACCTCAGGTTTTGTAACCGGCGTCGAAACCATGTCATCCCCGAAGTTGCGACCATTCTAACGGAATTTGTGCCGCTTCGCTAGGCGTCGAATGCGACTAACATGCGGTAATAAAAGAGGAAAGTAGTCTGCCAGGTAGGCAGACTACTTCTTTAGTGGTTGTTAAGCGTCGCTGTTTTATTGAGCTTGCCAATGGGATGCGGTCATAAAGAAGCGAACGGTTTCTTCATGTAAAAGGTTTTCATCCACATCTAACGGGAAGTAGCTTAGCTTCACAATGACGGTCTCGGTAGATGGGTCTACAAAGATGAATTGTCCTTGTAAGCCAATCGCGGAAAACGCCGGTGTTTTGGAGAAGGTCCACCACTGGTAGCCATAATCAATAGGTTCACTTTCATCGCCCGCTGGGCGAGCGGAATCTAAGACCCATTGTTCAGGTACGATTTGTTTACCGTTAACTCGGCCTTTATTTAGGATCATTTGGCCAATCCGAGCAAAGTCTCGCAGTGAAGCATTAAAGCCTGCACCACTGAACTCACGACCGACACCGGGTTCTCCATCCATAATAAAAAAACCATCCTGTTCTGCGCCGAGTGGCTCCCACAATTTTTCAGCCATATAATTTGAGATGTTTGTGCCACTAACTCGTTCGATCAGTAAGCCGAGTACGGCGGTGTCGATTGTTTTGTACGCAAATACTTTTCCGGGTTGTGATGAGCGACCAATGGTTTTGGCGACATCAACAAAGCGTACGACATTTTTAATTAGCGCTTCGATGTGGTTTTTGCTGGCTACGCTCATTGTGTGGAAGTCATAACTTTCCACATAATCTACCCCAGAGCGCATTTCTAGTATTTGTTTAATGGTCACACCGTTGTATGCACCGGGTTTTAGTTCTGGCAGGTATTCGGTAATGTCCTG
The DNA here is from genome assembly GCF_055388305.1 of Marinomonas vaga. Taxonomy (NCBI): domain Bacteria; kingdom Pseudomonadati; phylum Pseudomonadota; class Gammaproteobacteria; order Oceanospirillales; family Oceanospirillaceae; genus Marinomonas; species Marinomonas vaga. Next base: position 618,697 of record NZ_AP043903.1, on the reverse strand, counting down.
TTCGATGGATTGGATTAGACCGTCCTCAACCGCAATCCCGATTAGGATAGAGGTGATGGATTTGGTCATCGACCAGCCCATGAATTTGGTATCTGGAGTTGAGTGGTTGTGGTATTTCTCGTACACCACTTTTCCTTGTTTAATGATCATCATGGCATTGGTGTAGGTACGATCTAAAAACTCTTCTGGAGTTAAAGTTTCACCGCCCATTTCATAGGTAAAGTCCAGTGGCGCTAGTTGATAATCTAGGGCGCTGGGCTGTCCTGATTTTGGTACTTTGCGCGTGGTATATAGCATGTCCATTTGGCGGAACATGACGGAGTTAACCTGTTTGTCATTCATATGCCAGCGCGCATTTTGAATCGCGATGGGTACGCTGGATGGGGCGCCGACTTGCTCTAAAATAGGCTCTAACATTAATCCTGTTGGATTAGATGCTGGACGTGTAGTGTCCACAACAGGGGTGTCCGTGACATCGCGGTTTGGCATGTCTGCATTGATTGGCATAAATTGCTCCACATAAAAAAGTAATGACTATGTATCGGGTGTTAATGAGTGGTTCGACACGTTTTACATAGGGCATTGCCAATTCTATAGACTGGCAAGCAATTCAGACTTTGTGTGGAAATACGAGGTCTTTCCGTCATCACTGGTTGTCCGAGATTAGTTAAGTATCCAAGGTTTTAGCAATGCGCTAATCAGTTCGCGCAAATGCAAAACCAGTTCTTCGCGTGTGGCGAAATGTCCGCCAACGTATTCCTGAAATTCATGAGCACTGATGCAATAAATGATGCTGGCAACTTGCTCAGTTGGGCAGTCGGGCGAGAGCTGTTGACTGTTAATCATTTTGTCAAAAGCACGCAGCATTTGTTGTGAGTAAAAACTACGCTCAGATTCCAATCCTTCAATCCGGTCATGCTCTTCAGGCAAGAGTAATGACGCGGCTAATATTTCACGCCACATGTGTATGTCGATGGCTTCGTTTTCAGGGTGTAGTGCACCTAAGATGATGTTGCTGAGATACACCACGGGATCATCTGATGGCATTTCAATCATTCGATCAATGGCTTCGGCGGTTAATTCCCTTTCATCTGCGAGTAAACCAAGCAGGACAGATTGCTTCGATTCGAAGTAGTTATAAAACGTAGCAATCGAGACATCGGCCTTTTTACGAATTTTGGTAATGGTGGCTTTTTCGTATCCCAATTCAGAGATCAGTGAGCGCGCCGCATTCAAAATGTTGCGGTGAATGGTTTTAGCTTTGAGCTGACGCTTACTTAAAGTCTCAGTTTCCTGATTACTTCCACTCGCTTTTGACGTGGTCATTTTGACTCCCATAAAAAACTAAAAATAGAATGCATTCTGCCTATTGTTTAAAAATAGAATGTGTTCTAGTATTTTTAGTGTAACGCATTCTACTTTTTATTACTAATGAAAATCGAGGCACACATAACAATGAGTCAACATATCGAGAAAGCATTGATGGCACCAGATGATTCTGGCCGTTTCCAAGTGGAGCTGGCGTTCCGCGTTTATGTCGAACTAGGCCCGACAGAAGACATGGGTAAAACCCATGACGGGTGTCGTAAGAATTACCCCATTACAGGGGGCTACTTTAAAGGTCCAAATATTTCTGGGGTTGTGATTCCAGGTGGCGCAGATGTGTCATTAGAGCGCAATGATGGTGTGGCGGAGATTGGTGCCGTATATCGACTAAAAGCGGATAACGGGCAAATTATCCTGATTGATAATCAAGGTATTTGGCGATCGGCGCAGCCTGAAGACGGCTCAAAAGACGGACATTATCTACGTACTAACCCCAAATTTATCGCTCCAGAAGGTCCACACGATTGGCTAAATAAAAGCATGTTTATTGGCACAGTTGATGACTTTGAGGGGGAGAACACCCTCATCGTTTCCATGTATCGCGTATCGGGAAGTTGATACTCATTTATTAAACCGACATAACAAATTGAATCGCAAAAAAGGAACACAAATGATGAAAAAAATTAAAAGCGTTTCACTGTCTGTCCTGCTGTCATTAACGACGCTACCTGCCATGGCCAAGGACGACACATTACATTTATACAGTTGGGCCGGAATTTTTGATAAGCAGGTATTAGACGGTTTCACCGAGCAAACAGGCTATAAAGTACAACAAGATAACTACAGCTCTGACGCCATGTTGGAAACCAAGTTGCTGTCAGGGCAAGCTGGATACGACATCGTAATACCTTCCGCTGTGCCGTATTTGCAACGGGAAATTGCCGTAGGTGCCATGCAAAAGTACGACCCGGCGAAAGTGCCGAATATGAAAAACCTCAATATTGAAATGCGCTATTTGCTGCGACAGTCCGATCCGACTTTAGAGTACGCAGCTATTGCTGCATGGGGCAGTACAGGACTCGGTTTGAATAAGAAATTGATCGGCCAGCATTTGGATTTAAGTACCGCTCCAACCAATAGCTGGGGCTTGATATTTGAGCCGCAGTACGCGCAGAAATTACAAAAGTGTGGCCTTTATTTAGTCGATTCTGCATTTGATGTGATCCCAGCAATGGCCGCGTACCTCAATCTTGATCCAACCAAGATGGATAAAGAAACCGTTGATAAGGTGATGGAAAAACTGTCTGAAATTCGTCAGTACGTGTACTTGGATACGGGTAAATTTGAAACCGATATGGCGAATGGTTCTGCTTGTGCTGTATTGGGGTTCTCTGGCTCCATCACTCACGCCAATATGATTGCGCAAAAAGCTAATAATGGTGTCGAGCTGGATTACGTTATTCCGAAAGAAGGCGCTATGGCGTGGATGACAACGATCGCGATCCCAAATAACGCTCCGAATTCAGAGGCTGCGAATGCCTTCATGAATTACCTACTTGAACCTAAGGTTTCGGCGAGAATGTCGATGCTTACTGGCTTCCCAACCCCTGTCGAAGGCGCAAAAGCCTACTTGCCGCCAGAAATGGTGAATAACCCTATGTTGTACCCACCCGAAACGACGCTAGCGCGTTTGTTCATGGGAGGGCCATTAACGGCTAAGCAGAGTCGTTACTTACAGCGTAAGTGGTCTGAGTTCCGCAGCGCGCAATAGTGTAAACGCGCTTATACCTTAGTGCCTGACACGTTAGGCACTTTCTCTAACTTTTAAAAAATATGCTAGTTGCCGTGGCAGGGATTGCTGCGTCTATTTGAGGTGAATATGTCTGAGGTGAAACTAACCGGTGTTGTGATGACCAGTACCGGTCCTATTGTCGGGAAAGTGCTTGAAAGTGGGCGTGTGTCTAGCTTCTTGGGGATTCCTTACGCACAGCCGCCAATCGGTGCGTTACGTTTTAAGGCAACACAGCCGGTTAAACCGTGGCAAACACCGTTTGAAGCGACGCAATTTGGTTCGCCATCGCTACAAATGATGGGAGCTGAACATGAAGTTGCCGACTTTATTGATGAAAATACCCCAGTAGGGGAAGGTTATTTTGGTTCAGAAGACTGCCTAACGCTGAATGTGTGGAAGCCAGAAAATGAGCAAGCCAAGCGTCCGCTGTTTATATGGATTCATGGTGGCGCAAACCACATGGAGGGGAGCCGAAGTCGAATGTACAACGGCGAAGTCATGGCTGAGCAGGGCAATATTGTTTTTGCCTCGTTAAATTACCGCTTAGGCATGATGGGGTTTATGGATGTCAGCGAGCTAGGCGGAGAGGACTACTTAGGATCATCTTGTAACGGCTTAATGGATCAACTAATGGCAGTTGAGTGGATCCTATCCAATGCCGAAGCGTTTGGCGCAGACCCAGGTAATGTCACGATCGCAGGAGAATCAGCAGGCGGGATGGACATCAGTTGGTTGCTGGCGAGTGGTCGTCTTAAGGGCAAAGTTAAACGTGCCATCCTAATGAGTAATGTTAAAGGACCGGCCGGATTTGGCGAGGCTCCGAACAAACTATCCCGCCACGATAAGCGTTTCTCTCAGACTATCGCGAAGCAATTTATGGCGCGTCTTGGCTATGACTCGTTCGAAGTTATGCAAGCCGATGCGGCGCAAAATGTGTTTAACCGTCTTGCAAACAGTGTGACGGGAGAAGATCACCTATTTGATTTAGATGGGTTGTTTTACCCCTGTGTAGATGAGGTGTTTTCAGATAACGAACCGTATCGTGCCATTCGAGCAGGAATGTTGGATGGGATCGATATTATGTTGGGGTATACCAACTATGAGGCCGGTCTTTGGGTCATGGCGGAAGAGGCCATGTTAAATTGGCCCGCCCAAAAAATGGCGGACCTTTATGGCAATCTTAGCGATCGCGTAAAAGAGAAAGTTGTCGCTCAATATCGGACGTTTCACCCAACGCTTAGCGAAGGGGAGTTGGGGCTTATGATCATGAGTGACTGTGGCTTCGTGAGCCCCATCACGTGGTTTGCAGAGGAGATGTCGGCACGTCAAAACAAGGTTTGGATGTATCGATTTGACTGGGAAGTGAATAGCACATTCAAGGCCATGCACTCCTGCGAGTTGCCATTTTTCTTTGGTCGTCCGAACGACGAGGCGGCCTGTGAGCTCATTCAAGCACCGGCGAATTCTGAGCAAACACAAGAGCGTGAAACCTTATCCCAAGCATTCTTCCAGCGAGTGCTGTCGTTTATTCATCATGGCACACCGAATGCCAACCCAACCATCAATTCATTGAATTGGCCTTTATACGAATCCAATACACGAAGCGTCATGCGTTTCGATCTCGACTGCGAAGTCATTCAACAACCCAATAAGGAGAAACACAATTGGTGGACAGAGCATGTCTACGCACCACTTATGAACCCAACTAATGAAAGCGCTTAAAACAAACATATAACGATTAATCCATGAGGAAATATCATGAAGGAACTAAAAAAAATTGTTTTACCGGCTTTGCTGATTTCATTAACTACTTCTCAGGCATTTTCTGAAGAGGCGAGTGACATTAACTTAGCCGCCGCCCAGACGGGTAAATTGGCGCCGCCTAATGATGGTGCTTTGATTCTCGGTATGTCTTTGACCAGTAACTATATTATCGGTGGCAATACACAGACCAATAATAAGCCGGCCTTTCAACCATTTATCGAGTACAACGCGCCTCAAGGTTATTACTTAGGGGCTTGGGGATCGAGCGGAATTTGTGACTGTGCGCATACCCCTTACGGTTTGTATAAAGTGGATGAAAATGAGTATGAGTACGACATATATGTAGGTTATCGAGCACGTTTAACTGAGCGTCTGAATGTAGATCTGAACGCATGGCGTTTTGCGTACGACGATACTGGTCATTTCGGTAACACCTTGAACGCTAAGGTTAATTATCGCCTGACACCAAAATTCGATCTCGGATTATTGGTGAAGTATTACACCAACTTTGATAACACTTTGTTAAGCCAGCAAGCGAGCTATGCACTCTCAGAGCAATGGCGCGTGTCAGGGGCGTATGAGGGTTGGACTCAATCAAAAACGACCGGGGCTATTAGCCAAGATAGCAGTGATAGAAACTGGAATGTCGGCATTTCAAAGCAGTTAGATCGAGCGTGGTCTTTGGATGTGCGTGCCTACGGGGCTAATTTCGCAGATGTTTGGACTGGTGAAGATGAAACGCGATATGTGATGACGGTAACTGCCATTACAGACTTGCTTCACTGATTCAACTTTTGATTTAAAGATTCAACTTGACCCTTTTGTGGCTAAACGTAGAGGCCATGAGTTTTACCCTTTTAACGAATGGTATCCGCCTTTAGAGGCAAAAGTGGTCAATTTGGTTGGAGCTTAATATGTCTACAAACGCTTCCAACCTCAGACGTTTAGGAAAAGTTATGCTGGCTTTAACAGAAAAATCGGTAATTAACTCGGCAGGCCAGTTTGGCCGCGACACAGAATCTCGTACTCCCTTAATTGAAATTCGAGGCATTTCAAAAAGCTTCCATAGCTTCACGGCAATCAATGATTTGTCTCTCAATATTTATGAAAAAGAGTTTTTTGCACTACTTGGGCCTTCTGGCTGTGGCAAAAGTACTTTGTTACGAATGCTAGCAGGCTTCGAGACGCCTACTTCCGGTCAGATTTTATTAAACGGTGAGAATATGGTGTCGATTCCTCCAGAAAAACGCCCAATAAATATGATGTTTCAGTCCTATGCTTTGTTTCCACACCTTACCTTGGAGCAAAACATTGCGTTTGGTTTGAAGCGATTAAATATGGCGAAAGACGAGATTCATTCCCGTGTGGCCGAAATGTTGTCGTTGGTACAAATGGAAAAGTTTGCACGCCGCAAGCCCGGACAAATTTCGGGGGGGCAGCGTCAACGCATTGCGTTAGCTCGTTCCCTAGCACGACGCCCCAAAATGTTGTTGCTTGATGAACCCATGGCGGCACTCGATAAAAAATTACGTCGCGAAACCCAACTTGAGCTGATGGATATCCAGCATCAGCTGGGAACCACTTTTGTAATAGTGACGCACGATCAAGAGGAGGCGATGACAGTAGCCAATCGTATTGGAATCATGGATCACGGTCATCTTGTGCAAGTTTCAACACCGTTAGAAACCTACGAGAACCCAGTGAGTCGTCATGTGGCCGAGTTTGTCGGGGATACCAATGTGTTTTGTGGGCACGTCAATGCGGTCAAAGAATCAGGATGGCAATTTTGCCTCGATAAAGTAGACACCGTTCTGGTTGCACCGGAACTGACTGGTGTTCCTTCCGGAAATATAAAGTATCTCAACGTTCGTCCGGAGAAAATGGCTGTCAGTCGAGATTACGAAGAAGACAGTTCTAATTACTTAAAGGGCACTATTATCGATGTCGCTTACCTTGGCAACCTGTCAACGTATTACGTGGATGTGGGCCTTGATAAACCTGTTTTGGCGCAAATGACCAACAGTCAGCGATTACACACAGAGCATTTTGCGGAAGGAGATGTTGTGTGGGTGTCATGGTATCCGCAAGACGGACAATTGCTGGTGCGCTGAGGTGAATATGAGCAAGTTATTTTACAATCGTTGGGTCTTAATCGGCATTCCATATGGCTGGTTGCTACTGTTTTTCATAGCGCCTTTATTCATCATTTTAGGTATTTCGCTGTCTGATCCAGCTTTCTCTATTCCACCCTATACGCCGATTTTGGAAGTGCAGCGTGGTTTGGAAGGTGTCTGGCAGTATTTATCTGAGTTGGACGTCGAGAACTTTATTACTGTCTTTCAGGATAGGGTCTATTTTGCGTCCTACTTGAATAGTCTAGAAATGGCGGCCATTACTGTTTTTTGGTGTCTGATAATTGGTTTTCCAATTGCCTACGGGATGTCCTGTGCTCCAGCATCTTGGAAACCCAAGCTTATCATGGCTATCAATCTAACGTTTTGGTGCTCGTTCTTGATTCGTATTTATGCATGGATGGTATTGCTCAGTAAAGAAGGAGTCATCAATCACTTGTTGATCGCATTGGGGGTGATTGATACTCCTCTAACGATCCTAAATACAAATTTTGCCGTGTATTTGGGGTTGGTGTATGCCTATCTGCCTTTGATGATTTTTCCTGTTTTTGCAACGTTGGAAAAACTCGATAATAGCGTATATGAAGCCGCAAGAGATCTCGGTTGCAGTCACACAAAAGCATTTTATTTCATTACGTTACCGTTAAGTCTTCCCGGGATCTTGGCTGGATGTTTTCTCGTGTTTATTCCCGTGACAGGCGAGTTCATTGTACCAAGCCTGTTGGGTAACTCTTCAACGCCCGTGATTGGACGTGTGCTATGGACTGAGTTCTTTACCAATGGTGATTGGCCTATTGCGGCTGCGATTTCAATCTTTTTGATGATGTTTTTGGTGGTTCCGATCATTCTGTCGCAAGTGTTTAAAAAAGATAAGGAGGCATAAAAATGCATCGTAAATTTACTTGGTTCAGCCTCACATCTTTGGGCATTGGCTTGGCATTTTTGTATTTGCCTATTTTAACTCTGGTTATTCTGAGTTTTAACGATTCGACTATGGTGACTGTCTGGACGCACCCATCTACCCGCTGGTATGAAACCTTGTTTACCAATGGCTCTTATTGGGGCCCTGCTTGGGTCACGATACGTATTGCATTGGTCGCGTCGACATTGGCGGTCATTATGGGAACACTAATCAGTTGCGTAGTCGTCCGCATGAAACGTTTTAAAACAAGACCCATTTTTTTGGGGATGACGATTGCGCCTTTAGTGCTGCCTGAAGTGATTACAGGGTTGTCTTTGATGTTGATGTTTACCGCTTTTCATATTGATCGCGGCTATGCCACTGTGATCATTGCTCACACCACTCTTGCGATGTGTTTTTCATCGGTGATTATTACAGCGAGAATGTCGTCGTTAGATTTATCTACCGAAGAAGCGGCAAGGGATTTAGGATGCGGGCCTATTTCTGCATTTTTACATGCGACATTACCGGCGATTTTACCGGCTATTGTGTCGGCCTATTTGTTGGCGTTTGCAATGTCTTTAGATAACTTGGTCATGACGACGTTTACGACAGGGCCGGGGATTACAACGTTGCCTATGCGTATTTACTCTGAGGTGACGACCGGTATTAAGCCTGAAATTAATGCGCTCTCGAGTATGGTTATTTTAGTTATTGCCATGTTTGTGTTGACGAGTTCATTAGTGACTAAATACTCAGCTAAGAAAGAGGCGTTGAGTTTCCCTTAGTGATGTGTGCTTGAAAAAGCACTTTCTCACAAAGGTGGGCGTCTCCACCTTTGTGAGCTTTTTATATATCAATCACGTTTGCCTTAGATTTTCGCCTTCATTAGGCGCTCTTTATCTCGAGCCCAATCACGTTCTTTGGCAGAATCCCGTTTGTCGTGATCTTTTTTACCGGTCACTAGTGCTACTTCACATTTGATCTTGCTACCTTTCCAGTACAATGCCATGGCCGCACAGGTTTTGCCTTTTTGCTCTGTGACCTGGATGATGCGGTCGATTTCACGACGGTGCATCAGTAATTTGCGCATGCGCAAAGGTTCGCAGACTACGTGGGTTGAGGCACTTAGTAAGGGCGTGATGCGGGCATTGATCAGATAGGCTTCATTTTGGTGGATGATGACATAGCTATCCACCAGTTGGGCTTTGCCTTCACGGAGGCTTTTTACTTCCCAGCCGGCCAACTGTAGGCCTGCTTCGAACTTCTGATCGATGAAGTATTCATGGCGCGCGCGCTTGTTAAGGGCGATGGTGCCTGAACTGGGTGATTTTTTCTTTGCTTTACTCATAGACGAAAATTATACGGTCGATAGTTGGAAAAACCTATGCTTTTCTTGAGGTATGCGTCCTAATGTAAGAAAATTCCACTCTTTACACAATTGCAGGACGAGCTGTGTCTTTGCACAGGCGAGCAATCTACTACTCCTGAAACAATAGAGCGTAATGTATGCCCGAGAGTCGCTGTTTACAAGGTATCTGGTCCAGTCCCTGGATATTTATTTTTGCCGCCGCAGGTTCTGCGATTGGTTTAGGTAATATTTGGAAGTTTCCTTATATGCTGGGGACTAATGGCGGCGGTGCGTTCTTGTTTATTTATTGTGCCTGTTTGTTGCTAGTGGGGCTGCCAATGTTAATGGCTGAGGTGGCATTAGGGCGTACGGTACGATCAAACCCGGTGGATACGGTCAATGATTTGGCTGAGCGTCATGTGATCCATCGTTTTTGGGTGGCGATTCCTTATCTGGCGGGCGCGACGGGGCTGCTCATTCTGACTTTTTACAGTGTGATTGCTGGTTGGGGATTCGCTTACGCTCAACGGGCAATGACAGGTGCTTTGCAAGGGCTGGATATGGTTCAGTCCCAAGCAGTATTTGATGACTTCTTGGCCTCGCCTGTTGAGATGATTTTCTGGCATACCTTGTTTATGGGGCTAGTAGTGCTGTCTGTCGGGCAGGCGGTGACCCGTGGTTTGTCGAATGTGGTGCGGATTCTTTTGCCCGTTCTCATTGTGACTTTGTTTATTCTGGCGGTCTATTCCATGGTGATGGGGGCAGGTGCAGATGCGTTGCTCTTTTTGACCCGTTGGGATTGGAGTGGGTTTACCTTTGATGTGGCCTTGTCTGCCATTGGGCATGCGTTATTTAGCTTAGGGGTTGGGTTAGGGGCAATGTTCTCCTATGGCGCATACATGAGTAAGCGTATGTCCATCGCTAAGGCTTGTACGATTGTCGTAGGGCTGGATCTGATCGTTTCGATTTTGGCGGCATTAGTTATCTTTCCGCTGACGTTTAAGTTTGGCTTGGATGTGGCAGCGGGTCCGAGTTTGCCTTTTGTTTCCTTGCCTCTGATTTTTGGCGCTTTGCCGGCAGGGCAGGTGATTGGGTTGTTATTTTTTGCGCTCTTAGTTTTGGCTGCGCTAACGTCAGCTATTTCTATGATGGAGTTGTTTGTGGCTTGGCTCCATGAGCGTTTTTACACTGGTCGTCTAAAAGCAGCCTTTACTTTAGGTCTTGGTGTTTGGCTGGTCGGTGTGGCAGTGGTTTTGTCCTTTAACCATTGGGACGCGAAATTGCTGTTTGGTTTGAATTTATTTGAAATCATCGATCAGCTGACCTCTTTTATTATGTTGCCTGTGGCGGCCATTGCTTTGTCAATCTTGGTCGCATGGGTGGTGCCGAAAAAGATGCTGATGAACGAAATGTTGGTTAAGAACGCTACGCATTTTCGTTGGTGGTACACTACGTTAAAATACGTGAGTATTCCCGCTGCGATTCTTATTACAGTGGCGGGATGGATAGGAGCTTAGTTTGAGTCATATAAAAAGGTTTGCTCATGTGAATTACAGTCAACGTCAGATGTTTGACTTGGTAAACGATTTTGAGCAATACCCGCAATTTCTACCGGGCTGTTTGGGTGCACGAACCTTGTCTCAAAGTGACAAAGAGATCGTGGCCACATTAGAGGTAGGTAAAGGTCCTGTGAGTCAGTCGTTTACGACACGCAATATTCTTACTGAGCCTGAGAAAGTAGAAATGACATTAGTGGAAGGGCCGTTTAAACGTTTGCATGGTGTGTGGACGTTTCAGCCTCTGTCTGAAACCAGCTGCAAGATCGAGCTGAGTATCGATTTTGAGTTAAAAGGTGTACTGAAGTTTGCCTTTGGTGGTGTATTTGGTCAGGTGACCAATGCCATGGTGGAAGCGTTTAGCGAGAGAGCAAAAGTCGTATATGGATAAGATCCGCGTCGAGGTAGCCTATGCGTTGCCCGAAAAACAAAAAATCGTAGCTTTGGATGTCGAGGAAGGCTGTACGGCAATGGAGGCAGTTCGTCTGTCAAACATTGATGCGTTTTTTCCTGGTTTGGATTTGACTGCGCCGAAAATGGGGATCTTTGGTAAAGCCATTCGTAATCCAGAGGAGCATGTATTGCGTCCTGGCGAGCGTGTGGAAATTTATCGAGAGTTAAAGGTTGACCCGAAACAGGCTCGAGCCAACCGCGCAGCAAAAACGTCTAAATAAAACGATTACTTTTGCTGGATACTTTGCAGTAGGCCGCTGTCAAAGGTGAGTGTTAGGTGTTTTACATCACTTAACTTGCTGTTCTCATCGGTGTAGAGGCTAGTGAATAAGTAGTGCCACTCGTCGGGTTTGAAGGTGTCTCGCACCATTGGCGTGCCGAGAACGTAAATAACCTGAGATTCGGTCATTCCGATTTTGAGTTGCTCCACTTGTTCTGTTTTAATGACGTTGCCCTGTTCAACCGCTGGTTTGTAGGGTTGCGGTAGTAGGCTGCAAGCACTGAGAGTGAAGAGTGCTGAAAGCAGGAGAATCGTTTTCTTCATTGGTAAAATCCTTTGTTTGGTGAGCCAATGATAAAGTAATTATTAACAAGATCGAATAGAGAATGACTCATGAGCAGTGAAAATCAAGAACTAAAGAAAGCAGGACTGAAAGTTACGCTACCGCGTGTGAAAATTTTACAGATCCTTGAAAATGCAGGCGACCATCATATGAGTGCGGACGATGTGTATCGTACTTTGTTGGAGCAAGGTGAAGACGTGGGCTTGGCAACCGTTTACCGTGTGCTAACCCAATTTGAAACTGCGGGTTTGGTGGCTCGTCATCACTTTGAAGCGGGTACTGCGGTATTTGAATTGGCGAAAGGCGATCACCACGATCACATGATTTGTCTAGAAACAGGGAAAGTGATTGAGTTTGTTGACCCTATCATTGAGAAGCGTCAACACGAAATCGCAGCCGAGCATGGCTACGATATCGAAGATCACAATCTGATTTTGTACGTTCGCCCTAAGAAAGGCTAAGCGTGTAACGCTCTCTATTGGAGTTGTACGTTACCGAGCATCTCTTGCGCATGAGCGAGAGTTTGCTCGGTGAGCTCCAGTCCCCCTAATAAACGCGCAATTTCTTGCGTTCTATTCATTTCCGCAAGGGACTCTACTTTAGAGCTGGTAGCATTGTTTGCCACGCTTTTACTTACCCGCAAATGCTGATGCCCTTGGGCCGCAACCTGTGCTAAGTGTGTCACACAGAAGACTTGCCCTCGTCCGCCCACTGCACGCAACATGCGTCCGACGACTTCTGCAATGCCGCCACTGATGCCCACGTCTACTTCGTCAAATACGAGTGTTGGAATCACGGATGTATTAGCAGTGACAACTTGGATGCCTAGGCTGATGCGTGACAATTCACCACCGGAGGCAACTTTTCGCAATGGTTGAGCAGGTTGTCCTGGGTTCGAAGCAATCATGTATTCGATCTCTTCAAAGCCGTTGGCGCTGATGTGTTCTAGGGGTTGGCAATGAATGTAGAAACGCGCATAAGGCATGCCTAATCCGTGAATTTGCTCCTCAACTCGTTGAGCCAATTCTTCTTTTGCTTGCATGCGTTTTTCAGTCAGCAAGGTGGCGCTGGTAGTAAGCTGCTGGTAGCTTTGCTCTTCTTTCAGTTTAAGGGCTTCAAGGCTTTCTTCACCACCAGAAAGCTGGTCTAGTTCTGCTTCCACTTCATCACGCAACAGTAATAGACCTTCTGGGAGTACCTTGTGTTTGCGCGCTGTGTCATAGATGTCTTCTAAACGGCTTTCGATGGCTTGCAAACGCTCGGGATCTTGCTCAAGGGTGTCCTGGTAATGGGTTAAGCTAGAAGACGCTTCTTCCGCTTGAATTAGAGCTTGGTTCATCATCTCTAGGGCGTTTTCGAGCTCTTTTGTTGGCGGCTCAATACTACTGGCTTGTTGAATGGCTTGATGTAGCATGGAGCACACATTGCCTTCATCGCTTTCTCGTAGGATGGCGCTGGCGTGATAAGCCTTGTATTGAGCGTCAGCAATGTTGGACAAGAAAGACTGCTCTTGTTCAAGGGACTCGATTTCGCCTTCCTTTAAATCAAGCTGAGACAGCTCTTCTGCTTGATAGGAGAGTAACTGTACTCGCGCTTCCATTTCAGTGGAGCGGTTTTGCTTGGCGTGCAATTCCTCACGTAGCTTTTTCCAGGCGCTGTATTCCGATTGCACTTGACGGGCAAGCTCTGTCAGCTGGCCATACTCGTCTAATTGTTGGCGTTGAGCGCTGCGTTTTAATAGGGACTGGTGTTCGTGTTGACCATGAATGTCCACTAGAAAGCTGCCGGCCTCTTTTAGGTCAGCAAGGGTGCAAGGGCGTCCATTAATGTAGGCTTTAGAGCGACCTTCTTTGGTGATGACCCGGCGCAGTATGCAGTGATGATCGTTTTCTAAATCCCGTTCTTCCAGCCAGTCTTGTACGTCTGGATAGTTGCTTATCTCAAAGGTGGCGCTGATATCGGCTTTCTTTTCCCCATGTCGAACAACCCCTGCATCGGTACGCCCACCTAAGCATAATGATAAGGCGTCAACCATGATGGATTTGCCGGCACCGGTTTCCCCTGAAATGGCGGTCATGCCATTTTTGAGCTCAAGATCTAGAGAGTCAACAATGGCGAAATTTGAGATGGCGATACTGGTTAGCATGAGATGCTCCTGATACGGCGAAATAGATATGGTTATTTATACAGTAGTTGGTTGTTTTTTGACAAGTGGGGCGTAAAGAAATTATTTCCGTAGATTTAATGGGGGTTAGGTGTTGAAAGGTTAAAAGGTGTCCCCATATAGCCCACACAGACAGTGATTACTTCCTGTTATTTGGAGATGAAAATGAGTGATCAGCCGAACAAAGCTAACCAAGAAGTCGAGCAGGACGAACTGCTAAACGAAGAGGAAGTCGCAACGGCCGAAGAAGGTCTTGAGGAAGTTCAGGAAGCGGGTGCTTCTGATGAGCTCGCTAAGGCGCTTGAAGAAGTCGCGACCTACCGAGAAGCTGCATTACGTGCTCAAGCAGACGCGCAAAACGTGCGCCGTCGCGCTGAGCTGGATGTTGAAAAAGCACACAAGTTTGCGTTGGAAAAATTCGCCAAATCGGTGATTACCGTAGCCGATAACTTGGAGCGTGCTTTGTCTTCTGCCGCGGAAGGGTCTGAAAATGATCCAATGCGTGAAGGAGTTGAATTGACGTACAAAGACCTAGTGGAAACCTTGGCTCGTTTTGAAGTTGTAGCCGTTGATCCGCAGGGTGAACCGTTCAACCCAGAATTACATCAAGCGATGACAATGGTGCCTAACCCAAATATGGAACCAAATACCGTTATGGATGTGGTTCAAAAAGGTTACACGCTGAATGGCCGTTTATTGCGCCCAGCGATGGTAGTGGTTTCAAGTGCTGCCTAAAAAACTGTCATTTTTTTGACACCGGGCTCTTGAAATTAAAATCACTGCACCCAAATACAGAATTATCGAAACGAACAACGAATTTTTACTGGAGATAAACCATGGGCAAAATCATTGGTATTGACTTAGGTACAACCAACTCTTGTGTTGCTGTCCTAGACGGTGACAAATCTCGCGTAATTGAAAACGCAGAAGGCGATCGCACCACCCCATCTATCGTAGCATTCACTGAAGACGGTGAGACGCTAGTAGGTCAGTCTGCGAAACGCCAAGCGGTAACAAACCCAACGAACACTCTATTCGCTGTTAAGCGTCTGATCGGTCGTCGTTTCCAAGACGACGTGGTTCAAAAAGACATCTCTATGGTGCCTTACAAAATCATCAGCGCTGATAACGGTGATGCATGGGTAGAAGTGAAAGGCGACAAGAAAGCGCCACCACAAGTATCTGCTGAAGTTCTTAAGAAAATGAAGAAAACAGCAGAAGACTACCTAGGCGAAAAAGTAACAGAAGCCGTTATCACTGTACCGGCTTACTTTAACGACTCTCAGCGTCAAGCAACGAAAGACGCAGGTAAGATCGCTGGTCTTGAAGTGAAGCGTATCATTAACGAGCCAACTGCTGCGGCGCTAGCCTACGGTCTAGACAAAGCGACTGGTGACTCTACGGTTGCTGTTTACGACTTGGGTGGTGGTACGTTTGATATCTCTATCATCGAAATCGCTGACGTAGATGGCGAGAAGCAATTCGAAGTATTGTCGACTAACGGTGACACCTTCCTAGGTGGTGAAGACTTCGACATGCGCGTTATCGAATTCTTGGCTGCAGAGTTCAAGAAAGAGACAGGTATTGATCTACATAACGACCCATTAGCGCTACAGCGTCTAAAAGAAGCGGGTGAGAAAGCGAAAGTTGAGTTGTCTTCTTCTAGCCAGACAGAAGTGAACCTTCCTTACATCACGGCTGACGCAACAGGTCCTAAGCACCTTAACGTTAAATTGACTCGCTCTAAGCTTGAGTCTTTGGTTGAAGATCTAGTGACTAAGTCCCTAGAGCCTTGCCGCCAAGCACTAAAAGATGCAGACCTATCTGCTTCTGACATCGACGAAGTTATCCTAGTTGGTGGTCAGACGCGTATGCCTCTTGTACAAGAGAAAGTAACTGAGTTCTTTGGTAAAGCGCCTCGTAAAGACGTGAACCCAGATGAAGCCGTTGCAATCGGTGCATCGATCCAAGGTGCGGTACTTGCAGGTGATGTGAAAGACGTACTTCTTCTAGACGTGACGCCTCTTTCTCTAGGTATCGAAACAATGGGCGGTGTCATGACTCCGCTTATCGAGAAGAACACGACTATCCCAACTAAGAAGTCACAAGTATTCTCAACTGCGGAAGATAACCAGAACGCTGTAACGATCCATGCCCTACAGGGTGAGCGTAAACAAGCGTCTCAAAACAAGTCTCTAGGCCGTTTTGACCTTGCAGACATTCCGCCAGCGCCACGTGGTGTGCCACAAATCGAAGTGAGCTTCGATATTGATGCCAACGGTATCTTGAGCATCTCTGCGAAAGATAAGGCGACTGGTAAAGAGCAGTCTATCGTAATCAAAGCCTCTTCAGGTCTAAGCGATGATGAAGTGGAAAAAATGGTAGCAGACGCAGAAGCGAATGCTGAAGAAGACCGTAAGTTTGAAGAGCTTGTACAAGCTCGCAATACTGCGGACGGCATGATCCACGCTACGCGCAAAACTCTGACTGATGCGGGTGATAAAGCGACTGCAGAAGAGAAAGAAGCGATCGAAAAAGCGATCACTGATCTTGAAGCTGCGCTAGAATCTAACGACAAAGATCAGATCGAAGAGAAAACTAATGCGTTGACTCAAGCGTCTGGCTCTCTAGCTCAAAAACTATACGAGCAAGCTGATGCAGGTGCTGCCCAAGGCGGTGCTGAAGAAGCGGCTGGTCAGAAGCAAGACGATGCAGTGGATGCTGAGTTTGAAGAAGTAAAAGACGAGAAAAAATAAGCCAAAAGCTTAGTTTTATCGTCGTCCCGAAGGGACTATGCAAAACACGGGACGCCACCGTGTTTTGCTGTCTTCGGGCTAAAGAGCTCACTCTACAGATTCAGGAAACCCTGCAATGAGTAAACGTGATTATTATGAAGTACTTGGTGTAAGCCGAGACGCGGACAAAAAAGACATCAAAAAGTCTTACCGTTCGTTAGCCAACAAGTACCATCCGGACAAAAATCCGGATAATCCAGAAGCACTGGATAAATTTAAAGAAATCGCCGAAGCCTACGAAGTGCTGTCTTCTGATGACAAGCGCGCGGCCTATGATCGCTTCGGACACGAAGGCGTAAATGGCCAGCCGGGTGCAGGCGGCTTTGGCGGTGGTGCAGGCGGTTTTAGTGACATCTTTGGTGACGTATTTGGCGACATCTTTGGTGGCGGCGGCGGTGGCGGACAAAGTCGTACCCGTCGTGGCTCTGACTTACGTTACACCCTGGAGCTTGACCTAGAGCAAGCAGTATGGGGCTGTGAAGAGAAGATCCGCATTCCAACCCTTGTGGAATGTGAAGTATGTGATGGCTCTGGTGCCAAACCGGGTTCTAAGCCGAAAACTTGTGGCACCTGTGGCGGTGCTGGCCAAGTGCGCATGTCCCAAGGTTTCTTCTCAGTTCAGCAAACCTGTCCAGAGTGTCATGGTCAAGGCCAGATCATCTCTGATCCGTGTAACTCTTGTCACGGCCAAGGTCGTAAGCAAGAGTACAAGACTCTGAATGTTAAGATCCCAGCTGGGGTTGATACAGGCGATCGCATTCGCCTATCAGGGGAAGGGGAAGCCGGAACTCATGGTGGACCAGCGGGTGACTTATTCGTACAAGTCTCCGTTAAACCTCACGCGATTTTTGAGCGTGATGGCGCTAACCTATACTGCGAAGTACCGATCAGTTTTGCTACGGCAGCATTGGGTGGCGAAATTGACGTGCCGACTTTAGATGGTCGTGTACGTTTGAAAGTCACACCAGAATGTCAGACTGGTAAATTGTTCCGCTTGCGTAACAAGGGTGTTAAGCCTGTACGCGGTGGCCCAGTAGGGGATTTGATTTGTCGTGTACAAGTTGAAACGCCAGTTAATCTGACAGATCGCCAAAAAGAATTGTTACAAGAGCTGGCAGACAGCATGGGGGATGATTCAGATCATTCGCCAAAGCAAAAGAGCTGGTTTGACGGTGTGAAGAAGTTTTTTGAAGACATCAAAAAATAGTCACACTGACATCTTGTCTTGAATCAAAAAAGGAGCCTATCGGGCTCCTTTTTCCGTTAATAATGACTCAATATAATGGCGTAATAAATTCGCCGCATTGGTGAAGCTATTATTGTTCGGAATAATGAAATCTGCTTTGTTGCGAATCTCGATGGTTTTTAATGATGCTTGGCGAACATGGCGCATGTAGCGGCTGGTCACCTCATTAACATTACGTCCGCGCTCGGCGATATCGCGCTTCAATCGACGTACGATGGCGATGTCCATGTCGGTGTCGACAAACAAAAGGTAATCGACAGCATCGCGGATAGCGGGATCTTGAAACATCATGTGCCCTTCAACCAGTACGACTTTACTCGGCTCAAGGTTACGATAGCCAACTCGCTTGTGTTGGGAGTGATCGTACACAGGGATTTCGTTGGGCTGCTCTTGGTTTTTGCAGTTGTGGATAGCAAGGGAGATGCTTTCCAAATCTAACGAGTTTAGATCATCAAAGTTATAAACATCAGGGTCAATGCTGCCGCAGCCTTTGTAGAAACTATCCTGACAAATTATGGTCAGTCTATCTTGTAAGCCTTCTGCTAACAGTGAGCATAGACGGCTTTTGCCGCTACCAGAAATGCCGGTTACGCCAATTACGAGTGCCATGGGCTACCTCAAATGGATAAGTGGTTTACAATGAAGTATGGAATATGGCGCTATATTATCAAAGAAAGGTAAAATCCGCTTCCTGACTTTTTGGTTAAAATTAGATTTAGGTTTGTTGAAACATGTTTTTTTATCGAGTTGCGTTGCAAGTGTTTACGCTAATGTTGGGTTTAGTGAGCGTACAAAGTTTTGCGCAAGAGCAGACCGAGCCAGAACCTGTGGTTGCCCCCAGCTATGCTAAAGGAGCAGAGCTATTTGGTATTGGGTTTAATGACCTATCAAAGTCTTCCTTTGAAGCGCACCTTAAAAAAATGGGCTTAGAGCCTTATCCGTCCTATCGTGCTGGAATTGCCAGCTATAGCTTAGGAAAAGAGGGCATATTAGGAATTCGTGAACTGACTGTGCGTTACAACACGTCTAATTTTGTTGAGAAGGCTACCATGTCAGGTGTGGTCGAGAGTAAAGAAAAGCGGGCGAGTTTGGGTAATGTGTTAGTTAAAAAATATGGCCAGCCTGATGTAGGATTTGTCCGCGATGGCTTTGGGAGAGCCCGTTGGTTATTGTCCGATGGCACTGAGATTGAACTTCACAACACCACCTTTGATGTGTCCGTTTTATATGTGGATACGCGTCCTGCTCGAGAACAAGCCTCTGGCCAAATTGACGTTGAGGCGCTGATGCGCCGTGCTCGGTAATGCTTCTTCATGATTAATGTGCTTTATGATCTTAACGCCTCTTTGGCGTATAACTTACGACCTTATCTACAGGATATTTCCCTTGCCTTGGTGGCGACGCTTTTAGTCATTTTCGGTGATCATGTTAATGGTATGCTTAAACGTGCCGTGGCCAATTGGTTCTTCCTTGCCCGTATTGGTGCATTTGTTTTGATGTGTACCTTCGGATATGGCTTTTTGACTTTATGGGGACAGCCTATGGTGTATTGGTTGCTGACTCATATAAGTTCGGTATATCTCCCTAGTTTTATCCTTGCTTGCTTCTGTCTCTTAGGTTTTTTGGCTGAACGAAAGCGTTACGTGTAAAAAATTTAAGAAAGTTTCCACCAGTTTCTGTTAGTAAATTACGTAACTTTATTAGATTAAAAGGGCTTAAAAACCGACTTTTATATGTATTGTTGTTATTTAATAACAGACCTTTCAGAATTACGTTGTTTTCATAAAAAATCGCCTTAAATGCACGATTTTAAAGGGTTTTTGTTGTCGAGCTACAATTTGTTTTTGCCATTTTGAATGGGTAAACTGCGCCCAAATCGTTAGAAATCGTTTGTTTTTCTCGGGGGCAGATACATGGCAAACACTTGGATAGAAACCGTATCAAAAGTTGAATCAATGATTCCTCTTTTGGGTAAGTTAGGTCGTGAGCAGTCAGTTAAAGTTCAGTTAGCTGGACAAACACTTATGTCTGACTCTGTCACAGGATTAGTGGCTCTTTTTGATCAATATCCTGAAATCGATCTAGCACGTGTATATCAAGTGTTGGAGCAACTGATCGAAGGCAACACCGCCAACACAACCGTTGAGTTGGAAGAAGTATTTGCTGCTGCAGATCTTGAGACACTAGCGGGTAATGCTGTGGCGGGATCTACAACGCCTGTTGTGCTGTACGGCTTCGGTCGAATCGGTCGATTGCTTGCTCGTCGTATGTGTACTCTTGGCCATACAACGCCAGGTATGCACCTAGCCGCAATCGTTGTACGTAAAGCCTGCGACAATGATCTAGCGAAACGCGCTAGCCTACTTAAATTTGATTCAGTACATGGCACCTACGAAGGTGTTGTTAAAGCTGACGCAGAAAACGAACAGCTCATTATCAATGGTCAGCCCGTTAAAGTGATCTATGCATCGGATCCAAGCACTGTTGATTACACAGCATTTGGTATCAACAATGCCTTGCTTGTTGACAACACAGGCCGCTGGCGTGATCACGATGGCTTGAGCGTGCATCTTGCTCGCCCTGGCATCGAGCGTGTTGTGCTGACTGCACCTGGTAAAGAGATGAAGAACGTTGTGTTCGGTGTGAACGACAGCGACATCAATTTTGATGACAAAATTTTGTCTGCGGCATCTTGTACCACCAATGCTATTACTCCGATTCTTTCTGTATTGGAAGCGAAATACGGCATCGAATCTGGTCACGTAGAGACAGTTCACGCTTACACCAACGACCAAAACCTAATTGACAATGTTCACAAAGGTGATCGTCGTGGACGTGCAGCAGCCATGAACATGGTTATGACAGAAACTGGCGCAGCAAAAGCCGTTTCTAAAGCCATCCCTTCCCTAGAAGGCAAGCTAAGTGGTAGCGCTATCCGTGTTCCAGTGATCAACGTTTCTATCGCAGTGTTAAGTCTTAATCTAAAGGCTGGTACTTCCGTCGAAGAGATTAACGAAGTGCTGAAAAATGCTTCAGCAAGCGCTGCCTTGGCAGGTCAAATCGGTTTCAGTGCCGAATCTGATGCTGTTAGCTCGGATTTCATCGGTAGTGAGCAAGCAGGAATCTTGGATTCACTGTCTACAAAAGTACGTGGTAACCAAGCGACTCTATACGTTTGGTACGACAACGAATACGGCTACAGCTGCCAAGTGGTTCGCCTAATGGAAAAACTAGCCCAAATGGCGCTGGTTGAAGGTGAGACCGTGGCAAGCGCAGCCGCATAATGACCGGACACATTTAAGCATGTGTGTTAGTTCGGCGACCCTCGGGTCGCCGTTTTTTTGCCTGCGTGTTAGCTTAACTAGACAGTAATAATTTCGTGGAGAGAGCGATACACATGAGTATCACTAATGGGCGAATGAGCTTTGCACCTTTCGATATCACCAGTCGTGAGCCGACTTGAGCCCCAAGCCAGCTTCCAATCCCCATTAGAATTCCCAGCCCCCAAAGTACGTGACCGCTGAAGCTAAAAATGATCAATGAAGAGGCATTACTGGTGGCATTTAACACCTTGGTATGAGCCGTGGCGGAAACAATTGAATAGCCCATGAAGCAAATGAATGCGGTAGAGAAAAAGGCCCCGGTGCCTGGGCCAATCAGACCATCATAAAAACCAAAAGTCAGTCCTGCTGCAAACGCAAATTGCGTCATTGTTAGTTGCTTAAACTTGGCGATGGCTGGCTGTATCTTGGGTAACAGCCAAAAGAAAATAGCGACGCCGATGAGAATTCCAGGGATCACTTTAATCAACAGATTACTGTCTAGGTAAGACACCAGTAACGTGCCTGACACGGAGCCAATGGCCGTCATTATGATCGGGACTTTTAAGGAGTTTAATGACACCGCTCCGGTTCGAACAAAATGATAAGAGGATGATAGCGTCCCAGCGCTTCCTTGAAGCTTGTTGGTTGCTAAGGCTTCGACGGGAGACACTCCTGTGGCAATAAGTACGGGGACAGTAATCAAACCGCCACCGCCTGCTAGGGCATCTATTAATCCGGCAACAAAGGCCGTAGCAAAAAGGGCTATCAATGCCCAATAGGGAATATTCGGAAAAAGCCAGTCCATGTGCAATCCTCTTGTGTAAACTTAATCAGATAGGTGAATGTCTTAGTATTCTAAGATGCCAGCCTAAACTTTGGGAATGGAAAGTGTTGTTTATTGCAGCAAATAACATTACGTTTTGATACATGTGGTAGCTTGAGCATTGACTGCGAACTGGCTACTGTAAGGAATACAGTGTTCGTATCACAAAGGGTTTACAGAATGGCTAAACAACACGCAGAGGTTCAGCAGGACGACTTTATGAAGTTCGGTGGCGAGCGTCCGAGTTACCTCGATATCGAGGATGAGTTGATGGCTTTAGGCGGCCATGGCGTTACTGGTAATAATTTTAAAAAAGAAGTGTTAAAACTAGCGGGCTGGACCGGTGGTGCCTTAACCACTTACGCCCAACGCCCAGCAGTTGCCTGCAATGCATTTAATAAGGTGCGTGAGATTCTTCCTAAAGTATCGAGCCCAGATGAGCTTCGAGCAGCACTGAAAGGGTGACCTAAAGAGTTTTGTCTTAATCAAAATAATAAGGCCAGCAATTGCTGGCCTTATTATTGTCATAGGGTCGTTTAACGACTGTAGGCTTGACGCGCTTCGGCGTCGGCAATATCTCGGATGCCATATTCTTCATCTAATATCTTACCAATGATGTTTTCTCCGGCAAGGTGATGTCCGTATTGCATGTGTAAGCAGCGAACCTGATCCCAGTTTTTAATGCCGCCTATGCCTAAGGTTTCAAACAGGTGAGTGAAGCCTTTTTCTTCAATAATGGCTTTATGTTCCTGGCTCATGGCATCCCAACGGCGCTTCACATAATCCTCGTGGGATCTATGGTAGGCAGCACGGAGTTCTTCATCGTCTTTGATACGTTGCTCAAGCTCTTTTACGACACCTTGGCTTTCGATGCGCGCAAGGGCTTTATCAATGGCGCTGCTGGAGAGCCAAAATAAAGTTGGAAAAGGTTGGTCAAAGACCCAGGTTTCCATTTCAAGAACTTGGGGAACACCATCGGGTGAGTAATGTGCAACGCTGCGAATTCCGCTAGGTGTGCGACCTAATTGCTGAGTAATGATGTCAATATCAGCTTGAGATAGGGTACTAGTCATGAAGAGTTTAAATTGTAAATGCTGGGAAGCTTGCTGCGAATTGCTGAATCCATTCGGCAGCCGCTTCGTTATAGTTTAAGCGTCGGCCTTGAAACTTCGCCTGTCGGCGATAGTGCTCGATCTGTGAAAGCTGTTCTACCATGCGGACACAGTAACAGTCTTCTTTGTTAGGGAATTCGATAGCGATGCGATATTCGTCCCGCTCATTGTCACACCAAGCGATGCGCCCAACAACACAGAAATGCGGGTCAATTTCTTCCAATGTTATGCGTACAGATGCGCCCGTTTGAAAAGCGCTAGAGGCTAAGTAGGTAATGCCTACAAAGCCGTGCCGATCTGTGCCTACAGTCGGAAAAGACTGATCCTCAATCACTTCGATGTTTAAGGGTAAGTCTTTTGGATGTGCAACAAATTCCATCGCGACAAGCCAGTTCTATGTAATTAATTGGTTTATCGGCCAGACAGCCATAAGGTTTAAAAGAAAGCGAATTGTACGCTTTTTAATCTGGCTGTACAGACGAAATTTAGGATAAATTCCACGGTCTAAATAATTTTTCACTATTGGTATCTGAGCCTCACGTAAATCCCACTAGAACAGGCGTGATAAGTACCCATTATGGGCTGAAAAATTCAGGCCAGTGGGAATTTCATCCTAACCTATTAAAACGCTATGCATATATCAGTCCATTAATTCAAAGCAAAGGCGACCAAGTGTTTTGAGTGCCGTTTCTGTGTGGTTGTTCCATGGGAGAGCGTAATTAATACGGATATGGTGGGTGAAGGTTCCAGAATGGCTGAGGGCATGGCCTGGTAGCAAACCTATTTTATGTTGTAGTGCTAGCTTATGGAGTGCTAAAGCATTGATCTCTTTGGGTAAAGTAACCCAAAGGATAAACCCTCCTTTCGGCGCAGAGTAGTGAGTACCGACGGGAAAGTGTTTAGTGATTGCTCCTTGAAAGTAGCTTAAGTTTTGTTGATAGGTTTGGCGAGTCTTACGTAGATGACGGTCATAGGCGCCATTTTCTAAAAAATTAGCGATGGCAACCTGCGTTAACGTAGGCGTGGCAAAGGATTGCACATAAGCCTGTTGGGCAATTGCCGCTTGTTGTTTACCGCCAATAATCCATCCGACGCGAAATCCTGGTGCGATACTTTTTGAAAATGACCCGCAGTAGATAACCTTATCTTGCCTGTCTAATGCTTTTAATGACGGCAGTCTTGGAGATTGATAGCAAAGCTCTCCATACACATCGTCTTCAATGATGGTGATGTCATAGTTAGCGGCCAGCGTGAGTAGCTCATGGCGTGCGGGTTGAGGCATCTGCGCCCCCGTTGGATTTTGATTCTCTGGGGAGACCACGCAAGCTTTAATCGGATGCTCCGCTAAAGCATTGGCCAGCATACTTAGGTCTAAGCCCGTGTCCCAGTGACATGGGATTTCGATGACCTTTAAATGTAATGCTTTGGCTGCTTGCAGTATTCCATGATAGCTCGGGCTTTCTATCGCAATGGTGTCACCCGGCATGGTGGTGCTCTGTAGCGCAAGCATTAAGGCGTGTTGGCAACCCAGTGTAATCAGTATGTCTTCAGGGGATAACTTGCAGCCGGTATCGAGCATGCGAATGGCAATCTGTCTACGCAACACTTCAGAGCCAGGTGTGAAAGCGTAAGCGGCACAGATATCGGGTTCTAAACGCATCAGGCGACCAACGGATCGCTGCAATTGTCGGATGGGTAAGAATTGGTTGTTAGGGATGGCTGCACCAAACTGAGTCACATTTGTATCTTGAGAAAGCCGTAGCACGTTAGCCAACATGGTCTGGATGCTTTCATCCTGATCTGCAGTGGACTGGGGACGAACTTTTAGGGGTTGAGTAGGAATACTGTGAACAAAGTAGCCTTTTTGTGGCTGGGCTTTGATCACCCCGCGATCCTCAAGTAAACGATAGGCCTGTAGCACGGTTGCCATGCTGACTTCCATCTGGGCGCTGGCTTTTCGTACGGATGGAATGCGCTCGCCTAGCTTAAAAAGTCCCTCTTGGATATGCGTTTCAATTTGATCCGCGACTTTTTGATAGAGGGTTTGATCCATGGATGAAAGTGGCCTTAAGTTTGCTAGCTGTTCAATTTATCAGATTGCGCTCTATAAAATAAGTCAGATAAGGAGCGGAGGCCTAAATGAACTTGCGGTTACGTTTGTTTACAGGCAAAGTTGAGTAAAGAAAACATAATAATTGCGAGGCGCGGAAACCAAATGTTTACACTATTTTTTGAGAGGAAATGATGTCTCTATCTGTTGTGCAGCGTGTGCTGCTTGGTTTTGTGCTGTTATTGGTGTTGCTGTTTGTGGTCGCTGGCGCTGGCGTCCAAGGTCTCAACAGTGTTCAGGAACGTATAGAAACTGTAACTGGAGAAATGGCTAATATCTCCGATGGCAGTAATGCTTTGAGTGCGCAAATGGGAGAAACCAGTAGTGCTGTATTGCAGTATTTGGTGGCCTCCAGTGATGCAGCATTAGAAGAAGCGATGACTCAGTTCAATCAAGGCCGTGATGCGTTTGC
This sequence comes from Marinomonas vaga, assembly GCF_055388305.1. Classification (NCBI taxonomy): domain Bacteria; kingdom Pseudomonadati; phylum Pseudomonadota; class Gammaproteobacteria; order Oceanospirillales; family Oceanospirillaceae; genus Marinomonas; species Marinomonas vaga. Next base: position 592,874 of record NZ_AP043903.1, on the reverse strand, counting down.
TGCACAAAGCGAGGCGCTTAAATCATTGGTCTCAGACTACCCTGACATCCTTGCGGTATTGACCGCGGTGGATGACCAATCCGATGAGTTTATGGCTGTGGCCAGTAGCGCCATTGAAGATCATACACGTCAAGTACAGCTTAAACGCAATCTTGCGGATAAGAAGCTAGATCTGAAAGATACAATGAGCTTTGTGGTTGATGACCTGAAGGCGATTGAGCGTTACCCAGAGAGTGATGAGCAATCTTTTGCGTCTGGGTTAGCCCGTACGCAAATGGAAAGTTTGCAATTACTGATTAGTGATTACTTTGATACCTCTGATATCAGTGATCTAGAAGACCTGCAAAGCGATATTGATTCTTCATTTGGTCCTGTGGATCAAGTATTAGAAACCATTAATGATGAGATGGTGGTTGAGAACATAGAGATCATTCGTCAGGCGGCTCAAGCTGAAGATGGTGTGATTGCTGAGTACTACGAGTTAAATAAGATTGAGGTAGAAGCGGAAATTGCCGCAGCGAGCTTACTTAATAGCCTTAATGTCATCCAAGGATACCAGCAAGAGCTCAGTGGCATGGTGAATGAGCTACGTGACCAGGCTAAAGATAATGCTCTAAGCGCCTCTTCTAATGCTAAATACATTTCGATTTTAGTGGTGGCTGTCTCCGTCATCATTGCAGTATTAGTGGCGTTATGGGTTAGCAGAAGTATCCGTAAGCCGTTAGCGAAGATTTTAGAGATCTTGGATCTTATCGCTAATGGTGACTTGACCCAGCGTGTCACTGTCACCAGCAAGGACGAGTTTGGTCAGTTATCGAGCTGGGTGAACATACTGGTAGAAAAGCTGGGATCTGTGGTGAAACAGATTGAAGGCGCATCCCATGAAGTGGTGAAATCAGCTGGCCATGTGTATCAGACGTCGTCAAATACTCAGAACATCATGCAAGAGCAAAACGACAAAACGACGTCAGTCGCTTCTGCTATGAATGAAATGTCTGCAACCGTTGCGGAAGTCGCCCAAAATGCCGAAGTGACTTTGAGTAAGGTCCAAGACGTGGATAAGAGTGCGCACCATAGTCTTGAAAGGATGAATGAAAACATTGCTCAGGTTCAGAGTTTAGTGTCTCAGCTCGAGGCGTCGTCTGAAATTGTTTTGCGGGTCGACCAACATTCGCAAAATATCGGTCAAATTCTGTCTGTGATTCAAGAGATTGCTGAACAAACTAACTTATTGGCTTTGAACGCTGCGATTGAAGCAGCCCGTGCCGGTGAGCAAGGTCGAGGATTCGCTGTCGTGGCGGATGAAGTACGTACCCTAGCGAATAGAACGCATACCTCTACAGAAGAAATACAAACGGTGATTTCTGATCTGCAAAGCGGGGTCAAAGATGCGGTAAGCTCTATGGATCAAAGTCGTCAAAATGCCCGTGACAGCATGGAAGAAGCACAAAGTGTGGGTGTTGTCTTGAATGACCTACGTGAATTCATGGTTGAAATCCGCGACTTGAGTATGCAAATTGCCACAGCGGCTGAGCAGCAATCCCATGTGGCCCAAGAGATTAACCAAAGCGTTCATGAAATTTCCTCCAGCTCAGAAAGTGCTATGGAAGAAGCCCGTATAGGTAAGGAAAACTGTGAGAAGATGAACGAAGTAGCGGAGCACCAACGTCAGTTGGTGGGGCAATTTAAAACATCATAAGACTATCGCTAGCTGAGATTCATTTGGGTACTATGTTGGCATCCGCAACATTTGGAGAAAGGTATGAGTTTACAGATGGGTGATATGCTGCCATACGGTAGCTTCCAGGTCATGGGGGAAGAAGGCCCGCAAACAATTGATGTAACAGAGTTCTTCGCAAACAAGAGAGTCTTAATGTTTGCTGTACCTGGAGCCTTTACACCGACGTGTAGTGCGAGTCATTTACCTGGTTATGTTGTCCATTACGATGCTTTCAAGGAAAAAGGCATTGATGAGATCATGTGTCTTTCAGTGAATGATGTGTTTGTGATGAATGCTTGGGGCAATGCACAAAACGCAGAAAACATTGTCATGGCGGCAGATGGCTTGGCAGAGCTGACCACTTCTATGGGATTGGAGCTGGATATTTCCGCTGCCAAAATGGGGATTAGAAGTCGTCGTTACGCCATGTTGGTGGATAACGGTATTATCCAAGAACTTTGGCTTGATGAGCCCGGAGAGTTTAAAGTGAGCTCGGCGGAATATGTGCTGAGTCAGTTGTGATAAAAAATAGGCCGCGTAAGCGGCCTTTTTTATGTGTTGTGGAAGACAGAAAAATTTGGCTACACAATTTGTCTTGCAATTTGAGCCTTTCGGATCAATATACTTATAAGACAAGAACATAACTGAAAAGGAGGGCGATCATGATGTTGAACGATCGCGTAGATGCGCTGGTATCACCAAAAGGCGCACTGGAAATGTTATCTCAGGATGAAATAGCTCGCATGTCAGAAGACTCTGGCGAGTTGCATGAGTTGTTTCGACGTTGTTCATTGGCCATTTTGAACTGTGGCAGTGACTCCGATGATCCGACTGAAATTATGTCGGTCTTTAAAGATTTTGAAATCCGAATTATTCAGCAAGAGCGGGGCGTTAAATTAGAACTGAAAAACGCACCGGGCAGCGCATTCGTCGATGGCAAGATGATCAGCAGCGTCCGTGAGATGTTGTTCAGTGTTTTGCGTGACATCATCTTTACTTACCATGAATACAACCTTTCTCGCGGTTTGGGAGAGGCTTCTTCCGATAAAATCACCAACGTCGTGTTTGAGCTGTTGCGTAACGCCAATGTGTTTCGACGCATTCAAAGTCCAGACATGATCGTTTGCTGGGGTGGTCACTCTATTGCCCGACACGAGTACGATTACACCAAGCAAGTAGGCCATGAGTTGGGGCTGCGTGAATTAAATATTTGTACGGGCTGTGGTCCAGGGGCCATGAAGGGTCCCATGAAAGGGGCTGCGATTGCCCATGCTAAGCAGCGCTTAAACAATGGTGTGTATTTGGGCTTAACTGAGCCTGGCATCATTGCTGCGGAATCACCGAATCCTATTGTGAACCAACTGGTGATCATGCCAGACATTGAAAAGCGTCTGGAAGCCTTTGTCCGCACTGGCCACGGTATTGTGGTGTTCCCAGGCGGCGCTGGTACTGCTGAGGAGATCCTGTATTTACTGGGTATCTTGTTGCACCCTAAAAACGATGGCATCCCTTACCCATTGGTGTTCACTGGGCCGAAAGAAAGTGCGGCTTACTTTGAGCAGATCGATGAGTTTATTGGTGCAGTGTTAGGGGAAGCGGCTCAAGCCAAGTATCAGATTATTATTGATGATGCTGTGGAAGTCTCCCGTGTCATGAAGCGTGGTATGGAAGAAGTGCGTCTATATCGTAAAGCCCATCAAGATGCCTTCTACTATAACTGGAAGCTGCATGTGCCTGATGAATTTCAGCGTCCCTTCGAGCCGACCCACGAGAACGTGCGTGGTTTGAATCTGCATTTCGGTCAGGACACTCACTTGTTAGCGGCGGATTTGCGTCGAGCGTTCTCTTCGATTGTAGCGGGTAATGTGAAGCCCCAAGGGGTGGCAAGTATTAAGGAGCTAGGTCCCTTTGAAATCCATGGGGATAAAGGGCTAATGCGTAAGTTAGATGCCCTGCTGCAAGCCTTTGTTGAGCAACAGCGTATGAAGTTGCCGGGCAGTGCCTACGTTCCTTGTTATAAAGTTGTTACGGACTAGCAATACTTCGAATCAAAAGGCCGCACTGAGATGCGGCCTTTTTATTGCGCGTTTTATATGGCGCTTTACTGGGAATAGCTCTGCACTACCTGATGAATAAAACTAAGTTTTTCGCGTACGGCCGGTGCAATAATGAAGGGGTACAAATCCGGTTGTCCCATGCTCCGATTTAAATTATTGACGGCGAAGGTAAGAGGTAAATACTGGTTGAGAATGTCTTCAAAGTTCCCATGCTGGTATGGGTCGAGGCTGGCCTGCGTGGCTAAGGCTTGATGACTAGGGTTGGGAGGTTGTACCTGCAAACCGAATTCATAAGCTGTTTCCAATGTATCGAGTATGTGTAAATAGTGGGCCCAGGTTTCTGCCCAATCTTCCCAAGGGTGGGAGGCCGCGTAGCTGCTGACAAAAGAGGTTTGCCAATCTGGCTGAGGTTGGCTGTAGTGTTGTTGCAGTGCGTCACTGTAGTTGGCGCGCTCATCACCAAACATTGCTCGGTATTGCTCCAATAATTGGGCATTGGGGGCAATCAATTGATCCCAATAATAGTGGCCCACTTCATGGCGAAAATGTCCGATTAACGTACGATAGGATTCGTTCATGTCCTGACGTACTTGCTCGCGATCCACGGGATCTGCTTCGGCGGTATTGATGGTGATTTGTCCTAGGGCATGACCTGTGGTGCTTTGGGCGTCCTCTGGGATTTGGTTTTCTTCAGAAATGAAATCAAACGATAGGCCATCCTGTGGGTCTTCTTTTTTGCTGATCACTGGAAGTTTTAGCTTTAACAGAGAAAAGACTAGACGGTGTTTGGCAGATTCTAATTGCTGCCAAGCTTGGTGTTCTTCTATCCCCGCTAGGTTTGGAATATGGCGGTTTAGGTCACAAGCTTCGCATAGGGTGCCTTCTTCCTTGACCATCCAGTTGCAGACATTGTGTTGGTGGTTGGCGCAAAAATGCCATATTTGTCCGCTTGTGTCTCCTTGTGCCTGATAGCCATTCTCCAGAGGGGTGAGGGCACTCAAGGTCAGCAGCTCAGGTATAAATCCGAGTTGAGCTTGGCAAGCTTCACATTGGGTGTTTTCAAACAGTAAGGTTTGACCACATTGTTGGCAATTAAAGAGCTGCATAATCCTTATGTCCTCATTCAAGGTACAGAGCTAGCGGTCCTGGTCTTTTGCGATGGCTGCTACTTGCGCCAGGATCAGCTGACCAGAAATGCTGGTTGGGTTGGGGGTGTTTGGTAAATCGTTATAGGGCCACCAGTGAGCCTCGGCGATTTCATCTTTGGCGGGGGTGATCTCTCCAGAATCATACTCCGCAAAAAAGCCCACCATCAGTTGATGTGGAAAAGACCATGGCTGGCTATCAATGTAGCGAATATTGGTGACTTTGATGCCCACTTCTTCCATGACTTCCCGTTGTACTGCCTGCTCCAAGGTTTCTCCAGCTTCAACAAAGCCCGCAATATTACTGAAGAAGCCTTCTTTGGCTGTTAATGGTCGAGCGAGCAGAATGTCATTACCCTTACGCACCGATACAATGATGCAGGGGGAAATTCGCGGGTAGTGTCGGATATTGCAGTGGGAACAGACTTTTGCATGCTCTTTTGGGTGTTTAACCGTTAAAGCATGACCGCAGCGACCGCAAAACTGATGGTCTGCATCCCAGGTGGCCAGCTGTTGGGCGCGACTCAGCAGTCCGTAATAGTAATCGGTGGTTTCAAACAGAAGTTCTCGTAGCCCTTTTTCCTCAAAGCCTTTTGGGGTTTGCGGAAAGTAGCACACAAACACATCATTCTCTTCAAATTTGCCGCAATAGACGCTGCGCATTTCTGAGGTGGGATGAAAATCCCCCAGCGAGAAAAGAAATTGATCGCCAACAATGAGAACCTTTTGTTTCGCTAATAGAATGTAGCGCGCTGCTGCGTGGGGGGAAGGGTGAGTGTGTGTGCCTATTTCAATCATGAGTCTACTATCCGTCCAATGACCTCACTAAACTAACGTGCAGTCAGGTCATTGGCAACCGGATTTAGTGAGCTAGGGGTTACCAGTCTAGAATCACCTTGCCAGACTTGCCGGATAGCATGGCGTCAAAGCCCTCTTGGAACTGGTTGATAGAGAAATGGTGAGTAATGATAGGGCTGATGTCGAGACCCGATTGCAGCATGGCAACCATTTTGTACCAGGTTTCGTACATTTCTCGGCCATAAATGCCTTTGATTGTCAGACCTTTAAAAATAACCTGATTCCAATCAATGCGTGTATCACTGCTTGGAATGCCAAGCATGGCGATCTTGCCCCCATGGTTGAGGTTTTCCAGCATGGATTCAAAGGCGCTGCCATTACCTGACATTTCAAGGCCCACATCAAAGCCTTCGGTCATGTGCAGTTCCCCCATGACATCTTTGAGAGATTCATTCATGACGTTGACGGTGCGGGTGGCGCCTAACTGTTTGGCTAATGAGAGTCGGTAGTCGTTCACGTCGGTAATGACAACGTTGCGGGCTCCCACATGTTTGGCAATGGCGGCGGCCATGGCGCCAATTGGGCCGGCTCCGGTAATTAAGACATCTTCTCCAACCAGATCAAATGACAAAGCCGTATGGGTGGCGTTACCGAATGGGTCGAAGATGGCCGCCATATCGCTACTAATGTCGTCAGGTATTTTGAAAGCGTTGCTGGCTGGGATGGCTAAGTATTCTGCGAAGGCGCCAGGACGGTTGACCCCAACCCCAAGGGTTGTGCGACATAGGTGTCTTCTGCCTGCACGGCAATTACGGCAATGGCCACAGGTGATATGACCTTCCCCAGAAACGCGATCGCCAATTTTAAAGCCCCGTACTTCGGCTCCCACTTCTGCAATGGTACCGACGAATTCATGGCCTACGGTCATGCCGTGGGGGATGGTTTTTTGTGCCCATTCGTCCCATTTGTAGATATGGATATCCGTACCGCAGATGGCGGTTTTTTGGATTTTAATCAATACGTCGTTGTGACCACATTGAGGGCGCTTGGTTTGGGTTAACCAAATGCCTTCTTTTGGGTGCTGCTTGCTTAATGTTTTCATGACCAAGACTCCTAGATAATGTTTAACCTTTGGCCAACGCGTTTAAATGCTGCAATGGCTTGATCCAATTCTTCACGAGTCAGGGCCGCAGACATTTGTGTACGAATTCGCGCTTTGTTCATTGGGACGACTGGGTAAGAGAACCCTGTGACCAGTACGCCTTCTTCTTGAAGGGCAGTGGCCATACGTTGCGCGAGTGCGGCATCCCCTAACATAACGGGAATGATCGGATGTTCCCCTGGGATGAGCTCAAACCCTAATGCATTCAGTTGTGCTCTAAAGTATTCTGCATTGCTTTGTAGTTGTTGCAATGGTTTTAAATCGCTTTCTAATAGGTCCACAACAGCCAAGCTGGTGGCTGCAATCATAGGTGCCAGAGAGTTGGAGAAAAGGTAAGGGCGAGAGCGCTGGCGTAGCCAGTCGATGACAGGCTTTTTGCCGCTGGTATAGCCGCCGGATGCACCGCCTAGGGCTTTACCTAAAGTGCCGGTGATGATGTCAACGCGCCCCATAACCTCACAATATTCATGGGAGCCTTTGCCATGGGCACCTAAAAAACCCACCGCATGGGAGTCGTCTACCATCACCAGTGCATCGTATTGGTCAGCCAGATCACAGACTCCTGCTAAATTGGCAATGATGCCATCCATAGAGAAGACGCCGTCAGTGACAATCAGCTTAGTTTTTGCGCCAGCTGTGTCTGCTTCTTGTAGTGCTTTTTCCAGATCCTGCATGTCGTTGTTGTCGTAACGGTAGCGTTGCGCTTTGCATAAGCGTACCCCATCAATGATGCTGGCGTGGTTCAAGCTGTCGCTGATCACTGCATCGTCTTTTGTCAGTAGGGTTTCAAATAAGCCGCCGTTGGCATCAAAACAAGACGAGTACAGGATGGTGTCTTCCATGCCTAAAAAGTGACTTAGGCGAGCTTCCAATTGCTGATGGATCGTTTGGGTGCCACAGATAAAGCGAACCGATGCCATACCATAGCCAAAATCATCTAACGCTTGGTGGGCGGCGTTAATGACTTGGGGATGATTGGCTAAGCCTAAATAATTGTTAGCGCATAGATTGATTAAAGGATTGCCAGAGGCAAGAGAAACTGTGCCGCTCTGGGGGCTGGCTAAGGCTCGTTCTTCCTTGTATAGGCCTTCGGTTTTCAGCTCGTGAAGTTGCTGGGTAAGCTTTGTATAGAGTGTCTGTTTGCTCATGTTTCTTTCCTCCTAATCTGATTTCAGTGTAGTGCTAAGAAATAGAAACGGGATAGATGCAGTGGTAGTACTAAATGAGCATAACAGTTGTTGAGTTGTCCCTTTATAAAGGGGTCGCGTACAATGCTGTGAATAAATACTTAAATTAAAGGACTGGAAATGTCACTAAAACACCTAGGTTTAATTGGTGCTGCAACCATGCTGGCGTCGGCGACCTTCGCACAAGATTATTTGCCTATTTTGCAATATCACCATGTGAGCGCATCGACTCCCCGATCCACCTCTCTTTCTCCTGAAGAGTTTAAAGAGCACATGGACTATTTGGCTGAAGCTAATTTTAACGTGGTGGATTTGGCAAAAGCCCTAGACGACATTCGTAATGGCGTAGCATTACCTGATAAAGCCGTTGCGATTACTTTTGATGATGCCTATCGCAATATTTATCAAAATGGCTTTCCAATCCTTAAAGAGCATGGGTTCCCATTTACTGTCTTTATTAATACTCAGCCCATCGAGCAAAAAAACCGTAGCTTCCTAACTTGGGATCAAATCAAAGAAATGACCCAATCAGGTGGCGTATTTGCGAACCATACAGTCAGCCACCCTTATATGGCACGAATGGAAGAAGGGGAATCCCATGGGCAGTGGAAGGCTCGTATGGAAAAAGAAGTGGCAGATGTGGAGGCCGCATTAGAGGAGCACTTAGGCACATCCCCTAAAATGTTGGCGTATCCTTACGGGGAGTCTAATCAGGAGATTCGCACTCTGTTGACTGATCAAGGGATTGTGGGCTTTGGGCAGCAGTCTGGTGTTGTGAGTAAAGACTCTAATTTTGCCGACTTGCCTCGTTTCCCTGCAGCAGGCAACTACGCCAAGCTCTCTACATTAAAAACCAAGTTGAATTCTATGCCGATGCCGCTAGAGAAAGTTGAAGCCGGTGGCGATTTTGCGGGTGAGATGCCCGTGTCGTTAACGCTTTCATTTAAAGATGGGCAGTATCGTCTAAAAGACTTGGCGTGTTATGTGTCAGGGCAGGGCAAAGCAGCATTAAACTGGCTAGACGATACCACTGTTGTTGCGGCGGCAGAGAAACCATTTGGTGTCGGTCGTGGGCGTATTAACTGTACTATGCCAAATAGGGCGGGGAGTCAGTATTACTGGTTCTCCAACGTCTGGATTCGTGCTGGGGAAGACCAGCGTTATGTGTCACAAAAAAATTAAAAAAAATTCAAAAAAGTGTTGCACTGAAATTTAGAATCCGTAATATACACCTCGCTCGCAACGGAGGGGTGGCAGAGCGGTTTAATGCACCGGTCTTGAAAACCGGCGAAGGTTAATAGCCTTCCGAGAGTTCGAATCTCTCCTCCTCCGCCATCTTCCTTTTAGGAAGGAAGTTGTGAGAAAAATTAGTTGTTCCCTGATAGCTCAGTTGGTAGAGCAAATGACTGTTAATCATTAGGTCACTGGTTCGAGTCCAGTTCAGGGAGCCATCGGAGTATAGCGCAGTCTGGTAGCGCGCCTGCTTTGGGAGCAGGATGTCGGGGGTTCGAATCCCTCTACTCCGACCACTAATTTGCATCAATTGGTAATGGTGGGCGTAGCTCAGTTGGTAGAGCTATGGATTGTGATTCCATCGGTCGTGGGTTCGAGCCCCATCGTCCACCCCATTGCCTCATAGTTGGGTCGTTAGCTCAGTTGGTAGAGCAGTTGACTTTTAATCAATTGGTCACTGGTTCGAATCCAGTACGACCCACCAACTATGCCTCGAAACCAATTTGGTTTCATCCTATTTCTGATACATTCCCTGATAGCTCAGTTGGTAGAGCAAATGACTGTTAATCATTAGGTCACTGGTTCGAGTCCAGTTCAGGGAGCCATCGGAGTATAGCGCAGTCTGGTAGCGCGCCTGCTTTGGGAGCAGGATGTCGGGGGTTCGAATCCCTCTACTCCGACCATCAGGATAGTCTGACAATTTGTCTTAAGTGGGTCGTTAGCTCAGTTGGTAGAGCAGTTGACTTTTAATCAATTGGTCACTGGTTCGAATCCAGTACGACCCACCACTTTCCCTTCTTTCTATATTTCTCTTATTTCTTCTTGTAGTCATATTCCTGACCTGTAGTCTGGCTTACTGCTTACCTGCTTACTGCTTACTGCTTACTGCTTACTGCTTACTGCTTACTGCTTACTGCTTACTGCTTACTGCTTACTGCTTACTGCTTACTGCTTACTGCTTACTGCTTACTGCTTACTGCTTACTGCTTACTGCTCTGTGCTTGTGTTGGTTTTGTGTCGTGTAGGTGGGCGTCGGGTGAAGTAGATTTAAGGTGTCTGTCTTGTTTCGGCTAGGAGCTTGATTTGGTGCTTGATCTACTAGGTGCTTGATTGGCTATCAGGGTAATGATGGGGTAGTTGTGTGGTGCTTTCTGTACGGTATATAGCTAAAAATGTATAAATTTAACTGGTTGATTTTACTGAGAATGGAATTGGAGAAGATAGGGAATATCAGGAAGAAAAGAGAAATGGTGGAGGGAGGTGGATTCGAACCACCGAAACTTTCGTGGCAGATTTACAATCTGCTCCCTTTGGCCACTCGGGAACCCCTCCACAGCAGCGCGGCATATATTATAAGGCTTGCCGCGCCGTGTAAACACTTTTTTTAGTTTTTCTTCAGCAATTGTGCCAATTTAGCCTGCATGCGTTCTTCTTCCGTTAGGTTCTCGAACTGTGGGTCAACTTTTGGCTGTTGTTTGGCTTTCTTTGGACGGTTTTGTTGAGAGCCACCTTTGCCTTTGTTACCTGGATGAGCGTTTTGCTTGCTTTTAGGCATTGGTTTTTTCGGCGCTGTGGGCTTCTTGGCGTTAGGTAGAGCTGGCTCATCGCTTACCGCTACGCCCTCAAGGTCAATACGTGGCTGACCAGACAGTAGGCACTTCTTATAGCGATCAGAGCGCGTGTAGGCCGCCATGGCGCGTTTACGTTTGCTGTCGTTGAACTCGTCGTCAAGCACCATGTCTTTGTCGATGCCAACTTTAAGTGGGCGTGGGTTGTTCCAGTCGAAGGCTTTAGGGTAGCGCTCTTCCAACAAACGAATCAGTCGACGGTTGTTCTTTTGATTTTTTTGGCGACGCTTCTCCTCGGCACTGAGTGCTGGCGCTTCAGGAGTGTGGCTAGGTGTTGAATCGACGGGCGTTTGCTCAACTTCTGTCACAGCAGTCTCTTGTTGGTCAGCGGCTGGTGTAAGGTCTTGTTCAGTAGTCATAAGAGATTCTTTCGTTTCTTGGTTGTCTTCGTTGGTCTCAGTGGCTTGTTGCATTTGATGCATTAAGTCAAAGCTGAGTTGGTTTTCCAAGTCCGAGTTTTCGGGCTTGCTGGGTGAAGGGCTCAGTAGGTCTAATGAGTCTTCGATGTATAGTTGTAGCTGATCTTCTGTAGAACGCTTTGTCATAGAGGATAGCAAGTCCAGAGAGGCATCGCTCGGACTGTTAACTTCGTAGGCCGTCTCTTGGGGCGTTTGTTTTAGGCGCTCAATCTCTTGCTTGGCTTGGTTAAGCTCCGCTAAAAGGTTGTCGATTTTATCTTCTAGCGCTTTGATTAATCGATCCATAAAGATTAATTTCCGGATGGTGTGTTAGGGAGAGGGACGCTGGGAGCGCCTTCTCGACCGACCATTTCGTTGAGCTGTTGTGTTGTTGGGAGTATGACTTCTACATTGCTAGTATTCCACCAACGAAACACGCTAATCATGGTTATGCTCACAACAAAAATATAAAACAGCTTCATTATTATCGTTAGAACGTCAAACCTACGCCAATGGTGGCATGTTTATCATAAGCTGTGTCGTCGCTGTTAAACACTTTTAGGAAAACGTCTAGTCGTGTGTTGTTGGTTATACCAATTCGCAACCCAGCTTCTGGGTAGTAAGCGCCGTTATCCAATAAAAAAGTGCCTGCACCGACGTAACTCCAAATCGGTACCGAGCCGCCCCAGTAAAACATGGGGGTTGGCGTGTATAAACGGGCACCAAGGGTTAAGGTGCTTTCAAAACTGTCCCGCAAAATAAAAGAAAAGCCGCCGTAAATAGATAGGGTACGTGGGTAGGTGTACTCGACCAGTGTATTGATTACGCTAGCAGTGTGGCTGGTAGCGGTTGAGGGTTTGCTAAAGACATAGTCATAGCTTGCTAAGCTCGAAAACTGTCCAGCGGCCGATGCGCTGGTCGCCCCTGCGAGTAAAGCCGCTGAAACAAGTTTTTTCATCAATTTCGACCCAATTAATCCAGTTGGTTTAGTTTGTTTAGCATCTGGTTTAGGCTGTTTTCCCAGTTGCTGTGTTGTTCTGATTGTTGGTTTAGTTTGCTGGAAATTTCTTCTTTTTCCTCAGTCAGCTCGTAATTTTGCATTTCAAGCTCGGAGATGCGCTGGCGTAGTGTAGAAATTTCCTCAACAGCAGCATTGATGCGTTGTTCTAAGTGGTGAAGTAGTTCGTTGTTCATGTAAATCTAATCCTAGCAGTGTAGTGCATTTTAAAAGCTTGATTTTAATTGTTTACCAAGCAATCACAACATCTTGTTGTTGAACATTTAATACCCGTGCGTCCACGGCAAGTTCGCCAATGGCAAAATTGGGTTGGACCTGAGTGATAGTAACATTGATGTTGGCGTTGTTAAGTTGTGTTTGCGCATTTTGTAGCTGATCAAATATCTCGTAACGACGAAAAACTTGAAATTGATCACCTTTCTTGATGCCTGCAAGTGATCCTGCGTTGATATGTATTTGATTGCCTTCGGTGCGAAAAATATTAGCGACGAATGGCTGACAATTTAATTTGTCACTGGTGTCGATGGCCATATTTTTAAGGGTTTGTTTAACGATCTGACCATAATGCAGTGTCCAGAACTGACCTGTACCAAAACCTATTTTATTGGTTTCATCTGTATCCCATTTGCCGGTCTCATCATAGCGCTCTTGGAAGATTAAAGCGCCACTGAAGCCATCATAGATGTAAAGGTCTAGGACGAACTTACGTTGGTTGTCTTCTTTGTTTGCCCAGCTTAGTAATTTGTTTAATGGGGTCTTTTGATCGGGGCGCTTTGGAAAGCGCTCGCTGATATCTCGAACAACACCACTTATAACGTATTGCACCCCTAAGTCTTCACCGATATTGGCCACGTCAGTTAGGGAGCCGTCATTGGTCATGGAGGTTGGGGCGTTAATAAGATCAGGATAAACCGATAAATTGGTGGCAGCCAATGCTCTTAGGTAGCCCTGTTGATTGATTTCATCTGCTAGGGCTTTGGGGAATTCTCTAGGTATATTGTGCAGGGCACCTAAGTTTGCTTGTTGTGGTGTTTGCAGTGCGAACCCAGTAATACCAACAGATTTCTTGTAGGGGTTGATGGTGCCGTTTTCACACATGCCTTCTGGGGAAATGTCGGTTTGGATCAGAACCGTTAAGATGTCTGAATCCACGGATTCAGACAATATGCGAGTATCTTTGGCAACGCCGGCACTTTGAATAGAGGTATTGGAAGATATGGTGCCATTGACCATGGCGTCATGGGAACGGACTCTTGAGCTGGCTTGCAAGGTGGCTTGCTTGATAGCCTGCTGAGTCGCCCGATAACGTGCATCATCTAGGTCTTGGTCATAGATGATGGCTTCCCCTTGAGCTTCAATGGTTTGGCCGATAGCTGAGCTTAAGGTTAAGCTCAGTAAGCATGTGGTTAAAATCAGCCTAATCATTATTGAACGCTATAAAAGCTAGAGGGTTGTGACGCTGGCGTAGCAGTACTCGTGCTGTAGTTTTTACGAATTTGGCAGGTAGGGTTCGAACGGATACTTTCCGGCGAGCTAACGCAGGCTCGGAAGTTTTCTTGTAATGCCATTTCGACAACGGTTTCAAATGTGCCGTCTTCCAGTTCCCGCTGAGAAATCACTTTAGCGCCCACTAGGTAGGCATCTACATAGGTGCGCAGTTCGTCATGCTGCATCATCATGTTGCTGAGGGAGCTGGTGCCATCAATTTTTAAGCCGTATACCCGCTCTGATAGATTACGGTAGGCGTCAAGTTTAGAGCCGCGCAGGGACATGAGGCGGGCTTGGGATTTGGACAGTTGTTTGCTGGAGATTGGAGCAGAGTAGCCAGTTGCATTAATGATGATGGGATCTCTAGGCACCACATCGATAATTTCGATGTCGCGGGTTTCCTCTTCTGATTCTGAAGAGTTGCTCAGCATACCTCCTGTACAAGGGGCTACCGATGTGCACTGGGATTCCATTATTGGTTTGCCGCTACAGGCACTTAAAAGTGCTGCTAGGCCAATCAATGTTACTAGTTTGCCCGTATGTGTCATCGGGGATCCTCCATTAGATACTGCGCCAGCTTTCAGCCGTTTAACATAGGTGTAATGAATACCGATTAATGAACTCGGTAAATAACTACTTTTTTTGTCGGTTTTGTCGCAGCGGATTTCGCGATGGCTGTTTCACCTGCGGGCGTTGCCATCATTTCTGATCCGTTTTGATAGTAATGATTATAAGTACAGCCTTGTAGCGCCAAGGCAGCAACTCCAATAGCTATCAGCCACTGTTTTGTGTGCATCGCAAAACCTCAATATTCGTTTACTCCTATAGTTTACGGTTAAAACTACCTATTCTTGAAGTAAATTTGCACAGATTTGCGTCATTTTTGCGGTATTTCAACGGAATATTGGGGGGATCCTAATATGCTTTTCTGTTCTGGTTAAAAAATGAGCAGCTCCTATACTTCTACAAGACATGCGAAATGGGGGTGTTCATTATGAATTTTCAAAAGGTCAGTTTAATAAATCAAGCGCAAGGGCAGCCAGGTTCTTTGGCAGAGCGTTTACGGTTTGATGTGGAGCAGACTCTTAAAGGGACCTATGCTGATGAGTCATTAGTGGAGCGTCTGGATGATTTGTATTTACCCTTTGCACGCTGGGTAGAGGATCGTTTGCAGTCTAAACAAGGTCCCCTAGTCATTGGCTTAGGTGGGCCCCAAGGGTGTGGCAAAACCACATTCTCTTCGGTGGTCAGCCATGTGCTGTGTAAGGGGTTTGACCGTAATGCTGTGGTGGTGAGTTTGGACGATCTTTATTTGACCCGCTCAGATCGCTTGTCCTATGCCCATCAAGTGCACCCTCTGTTTGCGACCCGTGGTGTACCAGGGACCCATGATATTCCTCTGGCGCTGAATATCTTTGAACGCATGAAGCAGCTCAAGTCTGGGGAAGTCATGTATGTGCCTATGTTTGATAAGTCACTTGATGATCGTAAGCCAGTACATCGTTGGCAGGAAGTTGCAGGGCCTGTGGATGTGATTTTTTTTGAAGGCTGGTGTGTGGGAGCTTCCCCTATGTCAGAAGAGTCTTTACTGACACCCATTAATCGCTTGGAAGAAGATAAAGATGCGGAGGCGATATGGCGTAAAGCGGTCAATGAGCATTTGGCCACGGACTATAAGTCTCTATTTGAGCTTATTGATGTGCAAATGTGGATGCAGCCACCAGGTTTTGAAGTCGTTTATGACTGGCGAAATAAGCAGGAGCGAGTGTTAGAAGAGCATCTACATGATATTCATGGGGGGATTTTGGATACCTTGGACATTAAAGTCATGTCCCCAGAAATGCTAAAGGGCTTTATGCAATACTACGAGCGTATTACCCGCCATATGATTTGTTCTATGATTCAACGGGCAGATATTCAGTTTATGTTAAATGGTGACCAGGGGGTTGAATCGGTAAAATTACCCGAAACACACTAGCTGGATTCATCGATCAGCAATTTATGATAGGCTGTCACCATTGTGATGGCCTATTTTTTGGAGCAGTTTTTGTGTCAAAGCCACTAGAATTTATCACCGTTGATACCGCCGAATCCCCCAACTCTGCCGTCATCTGGATGCATGGCCTTGGAGCGGATTGCCATGACTTTGAAGGAATCGTTCCGCAGTTAGGCTTACAAGGTAAAGCCATTCGTTTTGTGTTCCCTAATGCGCCCATTCGCCCAGTGACCATTAATGGTGGAATGAAAATGAGGGCATGGTACGACATCTTAGAAATGACTCTTGATCGCAAAGTGGATATGGCCAACATTAAAGAGTCTGTGGAGCAAATTGAGCAGATGATTTCTGAGCTTGAAGCACAGGGCATTGCCAGTGACAAGGTCGTGATAGCTGGTTTTTCGCAAGGGGGCGTGATCGCTTATCAAGTTGCTTTGTGTGGTCAATATCAGCTTGCAGGCGTGATGGCTTTATCTACCTACATTGCGGATCCAGACCAAGTTCAGGACGCTCAGGGTCATAAGAATGAAAAGACCCCGTTCTTAATTCAGCATGGCACCTTGGATCCGGTCGTGGATCCGAGTTTAGCGGTACGAGCCAATACCCTATTAAATGATAAAGGGTATGTTACAGAATACAGCACTTTCCCTATGCCTCACTCAGTGTGTGCAGAACAGGTGGCTGTTATCGGTGAGTGGTTGAATCAGCGTTTTGCTTAAGGAGAGAGTAAATGTCAATTAAGTTTGAGCCAGATCGTTGGTTAGAATCCGCTAAAGAATGGGCCCTTCATGCGGGCGGTATGATGCAGCAAGGTCGCGCAAATGCAGAGTTCAAACGAGATTATAAGGCCGGCCACGAGCTGGTCACCTCGGTGGACTTAGCGGTGGACGATTACTTGTGCACTCAAATTGTATCAACCTTCCCTGGGCATTTGATTTTGTCTGAAGAGTCGTCCCCTGATTTAAATGTCGCCATGGCGTCGGATGTGCCTGTGTGGGTTATTGATCCCATTGATGGTACGGTCAACTTCGCTCAAGGTTTGCCCCATGTGGCGGTGTCTATTGCGGTGTTTTACCGTGGAGAGCGCTGGGTGGGAGTGGTTTATGGACCATTTTTAAATGAAATGTATTCCGCCGTAAAAGGGAAAGGGGCTTGGCTAAACGACAGGCCTATTTCCGTTAGTGGTCGTAATGTATTGCGTAATGCGGTGGTTGCTACAGGATTCCCATATCAGCGAGATACTTTATATGAGTTGATGGGATATGTGACGGCCGTATTGGCGAATTGCCAAGACATACGACGAAATGGTTCTGCTGCATTGGATCTGTGTGCAGTGGCCAATGGGCAAATGGATGCTTACTACGAAAATGTAAAGCCGTGGGATATGGCAGCAGGAGCTTTAATTGCCGAAGAAGCTGGAGCTACCATAGGGGCGTTTGGTGCTCAGCGCGCAGAGTGGCCTAAGGCCATAAATGGCGACAGTTTAATCGTTGCGACGCCAGAGCTATATGACGCTATCAATACCCTGCTGCAAGAATCTCGAATTGAATTGAGCGTTTAGTGTCTATTGGGCTTCCTAAGCTCAGTACCCACTGAACCTAATATTAATGCTAGGAAATATATGTCTACTAATGCATTTTGGGCAATTTTGATTGTGTGTTTTGCCGTCATTGGCTTGTCGGTTTATTTTATTGCACGACAGTTGAAACAGAATAAAGAGCGTGCCGATCGTATTGCGGCGGGAGAAGGTCGCTTACGTGAAGAGCGGACAAAGCGAATTGAAAGCATCCAAATCCTAATGCGCGCCGTAGAAGAGGATGAAAAGCTAACTTGGACGGAAGCGTCTATTCGTGTGAAGAACCTGTTAGATCAGTTAAGCGTTGATTTATCGGAGCACGAAGATGTGCAAGCTGTGTACTTAGTCGAAGAGCACACACAACATATTCCAACTCATGATCAATGGAATGCTCTGCCACTTGCTGCGCGACGTAAATATCAAGCCGAGATGGATGCACTCGAAGCAACCCATGTGGAGCGTTTGCGTCGCGCTAAAACTTACTTGTTGGCGTATAACTTTAACGAATGATCTTACAAATCCTGATCGGTACATTCGTTTGCTTTTTATTGTTGGTTGTCTTGCTGGTGTTTTTTATCAAACACAAGCAGCGAGCGCCTTATTACCAGTTAGATGCAAATGGCTGTGTCAAAGTACTGCGTGAAGCCGTGGAGCAGCGGCTGCTTGAGCGAGACTGGCATGTCTTTATTGGGATGAGTGTGCGATATGATCAGGAGATCGAAGCTTTGCGTCACGAGTGTGCTGTGATCGATGAGGAATGTGTCGTGAATACGCAATGTAAAGATGGCAAAGTGTATGTTGTGTTTTCAAAGCAAGGTATTTTACGCTTAAAGCATCTGTTAGATGAATGGCAGCATAAAGCCGAGTATTTGGCTTAATTTTTAACACAGGAAATGAGATATGAATGAATTGGAAAAATGGATGGAAGAAGGGAGTACTTGGCTGCCTTGGTTAACAGAGAAAAGCGTCAGCATTATTGTTGGCATTATCATTTTCTTTGTTGGTAAGTGGATTGCTAAGCGTATCGCAAATTGGATTGAGCAACGTATGCGCAATTCAAAAATTGACAATGCCGTAGTGGGCTTTACCTCAAGCATCTTGTATGCCTTGATGTTTGCCGCTGTGATTCTGATGGCGCTTGGTCAAATTGGCGTCCAGACCACATCCTTTATTGCTATTCTCGGTGCCGCCGGTTTAGCCGTAGGTCTTGCGTTGCAAGGTTCCTTGTCAAACTTTGCGTCGGGCGTACTGATCATTCTATTGCGTCCATTTAAAGCGGGGGACTTCGTTGAAGTCGGTGGCGAAATGGGAACGGTAGATCGCATTGAGTTGTTCCATACCTACCTGAAGACCCTTGATAATCGCAGCGTGATCCTGCCGAACTCGTCTGTGATGGACGGTACCATTGTCAACTATTCGGCCCATTCAACTCGCCGTTTAGATCTTGTTATTGGTATTAGCTACGATGCAGACATCCGTCTGGCCCGTGATTTGATGAAGTCTATCCTGGACAATGAAGAGCGTGTATTGCCTGATCCTGCGTACATGATTTTTGTCTCAGAGTTGGCGGACAGCTCCGTAAACTTCAGTGTTCGTATTTGGGTGAAATCAAGCGACTTGTTGCAATTCAAGTCTGACTTCTTAGAGAAGGTTAAATACACCTTTGATGAGAACGGTGTTGGTATTCCGTACCCACAAATGGACGTGCATTTGTCCAAAGCAGACTAAACTGCGAAAGGTTATACAATGGCGTCGCGAGAAATCGTGGCGCCATTTTTGTTTGTTGAATACTTTGTTTATTGAAGACGCTGTTAGAGAGGTTCTATGAGTCGATACCGTCCACCGGGTGCTCCAAAAGGTGCTTACATCACCAAACAAGGGGCGGATAAGCTGTTGGCTGAGCTGAAATATCTTTGGAAGGAAAAACGCCCTGAAGTGACTCAAACCGTCAGTGATGCCGCAAAGTTGGGGGATCGCTCGGAGAACGCAGAATACATCTACGGTAAGAAGCAGTTACGTGAGATTGACCGACGTGTGCGCTATCTAGAAAAGCGGTTAGATCAATGTACCGTGGTGGATCGTTTGCCCATTGATCGTTCCGTTGTGTTCTTTGGGGCATGGGTGACACTGGAAGATGACGACGGGAATCAAGAGCGTTTTCGCATTGTAGGGCCCGATGAAATCGATCATGAGGAAGATTACATCAGTATGGATTCACCCGTAGCAAAAGCACTGCTGAAGCGTAGCGAGGGAGATGAAGTGGTACTGAAAAGGGCGGGTGGTGAAAAAACCTATTATATTGATCAAATAGAATACGTAGAGTATTAAAAAGAGCAGGGGGCCCGCAGATTGGCCACCCTGCTAAAAGATGCCGGTCCCTAACGCAGGATCGTTTGCTTCAGAGCATCCACCGAGGATTGGATGCCCGCTTCAACCGACATGGTGAAGTCTTCCATCTCTAGAGAGACCCAATCGTGGTAGCCTTGCATGCCGACCACAGAGAAAAACTCTTTCCACCACTGGAGGTCGTGACCCGCGCCGACCGCCACATAGTTCCAAGAGCGGTTTGCAACGTCCGTCACGTCTTTAAGTTCCAATAGGCCGTTGATGTCGCATAAACCGCGCTCAATGCGAGTGTCTTTGCCGTGTACGTGGTGAATGGCGTCCCCTAGAGCGCGGGCAGCCGCGATGGGGCAAGCGCCTTTCCAGAACAAGTGACTTGGATCTAGGTTCATACCTACCATAGGGCCAACTTCGTTACGCAAACGGAACAGTGTCTCAGGGTTCCATACCAACATGGCAGAGAAGTTTTCTAGAGCGTATTTTTCTACGCCTACTTCAGTCGCCAGTTTCACCAGATCGTGCCATAGAGGGAATGCTCGATCTTCCCACTGGTAACGGTCACGCTCAGGCATTTCATTTGGCCAGCTCTTGGTGTACACCAACCAGTTAGGCACCATGTCTCCTGGAGCCGCTTCAGGCAAGCCAGACATGGTGATGATTTTCTTAACGCCAATTTCCCCTGCAAGGCGGATGGTGTCTTCCATCTCTTTACGGTGGCGCTTACCCATCTCACCTGGATCAAGAGGGTTAGCAGAGCAGTTTAGCGCGGCGATTTGTAGGCCGCGGGCTTCGATCTCGGCTAGCTTTTTCTTTAGCAGGCCTTTATCAGCAAGCAGTTCGTCAGCGCGGAAGTGAGGGGCGCTTGACCAGCCACCCCCCGTCATTTCAACACCTTCTAAACCCAGTTCAACACATTTATCTAGCATCTCTGTGAACGACAGATTGCCCATTACATCGGTACAAATAGAGAGTTTCATAAATAAGCCTATAAATTCACAAAGTGTTAGTTGTACAAGTCTGGTTTAGAAATGCGCTTAATTGGCTCACGCTGACCTGATGTAACAGCGCGAAGGGCGGCATCGGCCGTCAGTGTGGCAGCATAGCCATCCCATGCACTTGGCCCAGTTGCTGTACCGGCAGAAGCCGCAGCGATCCACTCTCTAAATTCTTGGTCGTACGCTTCAATAAAACGTTCACGCCAGTCTTCAGGAATGGCTTGGCGAATACCGTGTTGATCAGAAATCACAGTCGCAGGACGATTTGGAAGTGCCGCAACCCCAAGTTCACAGCTTACTTCGCCACGAATATCGTAGCCGTAGGCAATGTTTACAGAGATTTCCACATCCACGATGGCACCGCTTGCCATGTGAAGTAAGACGATGGTTGGGTCACGCAGCTCGCCGCCACGGGTTGAGCGACGTGGTACACGAACTTCTACCGCGTCAATTTCATCTGAAAGTAACCAGCGTGAGATGTCCGCATCATGAACCAGCGTGTCATTGAGAGGCATGTCAGAGGTGTATAAACCCTCTGGCACACTCGGGTTGCGGTGAGTGGAGTGATACATCAAAGGCGTGCCCAAGGTGCCACCATCAATCACAGCTTTAAGGCGACGGTAGTCAGCGTCAAATCGGCGCATAAAGCCCACTTGTACAAGACGCTTGCCATAAGCTACTTCCGCAGCCAAGACTTTCAGCGCTGATTCTTCCGAGATCACCATTGGCTTCTCGCAAAACACGGGTTTACCGGCGGCGATACATTCAAGCAATTGTTCTTCGTGGGCCGCTCCCCAAGAACAAATCACCACAGCGTCTACTGTCTCGGAGTGAATCAACTCTTTAACGGACGTGAATACTTTTGCACCTTCAGGGGCGATAGCTGTTGCGCGGTTTTCATCGATGTCATTGACCGCAACCACTTCAACACCTTGTAATACTTTTGTTAGACGGCGAATATGATCTTGTCCAATCATACCAGTCCCGATAACGCCAACTCTTAAAGACATAAGTCCCCCTATTCCTTAAAGAATATAAATGAGTAAATAATTATTGTTTTTTGTGCGCTGTGTAAGGGGCGTCTATTGGTTAGACGCCGTCCACGGGTTATTGATTTGCAGCCGCTGCTGGCTGCCCATCATGGGCATCCATATGACTCGCGATTTCGCTCTCAAGGTCTGCCATGGCTTCACCGCCCGCCATCAGATCCGTGATTTCTTCACGGGTCTTGTCGCCTTTACGGAAGTCCGCCGCCAGAGCGCCACGAATCAAGACAGCAAAGTGGTCACCCACTGTCATGGCGTGCATAACTTGGTGGGTAATGAAGATAACAGCTAGGCCGCGTTTACGAGCTTCGAAGATGATGCGCAATACGTGGGCCGCTTCTTTTACACCCAATGCCGCAGTCGGCTCATCGAGAATAAGAAGGCGGGCACCAAAGTGAACCGCACGAGCAATGGCCAAGGATTGACGCTCACCACCGGACAAACCACCGATCAGACGATCGCCGTCATCGATACGGGTGATACCGAATTCACGTACCGCTTTAACGGCGGTTTCGTTAGCTGTCTTGCGGTCAAATACTGTGAATGGGCCCCATTTTTTGGTGGGCTCAACCCCTACGAAGAAGGAGCGACCAATGCTCATCAATGGGAAGGTGCCCCCGAATTGGTGAACGGTTGAAATACCTCGGTCTGATGCATCCTTTGGACGATCGAAGTTGACTTCTTCCCCATCCATAAACATTTGACCAGAAGTCGGTTTGTGGACACCGGCCAAGGTTTTAATCAAAGTAGATTTACCGGCACCGTTGTCACCCAATAGACACAGCACTTCACCTGGGTGTACTTTCAAAGAAATATCGTGCAACACATCAATTGGCCCAAATGACTTATTTACGTTGCGAAGTTCCAATACTGGAGTAGTCATATCTAATCCCTCTTCTTATTTTTTTTGTTTGGGCGCGTGTGTTAACGCCATTTTTCGGAAGAAATTGTTCATCAATACAGCTGCCATCAACATCACGCCGATGATCAAGCTGGACCAGTTACGGTCGATGTCTGTGAAGTAAATACCTTGGCTTACGACCGCAAAGGTTAGCGTGCCGAAGAAGATACCCATGATGGATCCGAAGCCGCCTGTAAGAAGCACGCCGCCCACCACAATGGAAACGATCACGTTAAAGATGTACTGCATACCACCGGATACTTGCGCAGAGTTGAATAGAATCGCCCCACACATGCCTACAAATGCTGCGCTGGTAGAAGACAAGACAAACAACCAAATCGTCATGTTACGTACTGGAATACCAGCGTTGTGGGCGCTGACCTTGTCGCCACCCATGGCATAGATCCAGTTACCAAAACGAGTACGGTGAATCACGAAGAAGTACACGGCCACCAAAGCCAACCACCAGAAGATGATCACCTGATAGCTACCACCGATGAGTTGGCCGAAGATGGATTTACTCCATTCAGGGGCTGCCAAAGAAACACTGGCATTACCGGTAAGCAGGACCGAAGAGCTCAATACCAAACCTTGCATGGCAACCAAGGTGCCTAGGGTAACAATCAAAGACGGTACCGTTGTGTTGACCGTTAAGTAACCATTGATCAGTCCAACGATCACCCCAAGTGCAATCGCACCTAGAATGCCTACTTCGATTGGGAAGCCATAGTGACCGGACAGAATGGCTACGGTCATAGAGCCCGCAGGAATCATGGCACCAATGGAAATGTCCAGTTCTCCAGCGATCATCAACAAGCCCACAGGCAAGGCGATGATGCCTAGGTTAGCGGCAAAGTTTACCCAGCTTGCCGATCCCACTAGGTGGTCTAGCTGAACGCCACCAAAAATGATGTAGAACACAATGACTGCCGCGAAGCTCAGTACTGAGCCGGATTCAGGGCGAGTCAGAAAATTGCTGATAGATATGTTATTCATAGCTCTGCCTTCTTATTTGTTCTTTTTCTTGGAGTAACTTAGCGCAAGCTTTCTGAACGAGTCGTTGGTGATTACGGCAACCAATAGCAAGGCACCGATGATGATACTGCCAACGTTCGGATCAAAACTGGTGAAGTAAATCCCTTGGTTCACCACAGCGAAGGTGATGGTGCCGAACACAATGCCGAACACAGAACCAAAACCACCGGTCAATAACACACCACCGATGACCACACACATGATCGAGTTAAAGATAAAAGCTTGACCGCCTGCTACTTGAGCACTCTGATACACCATGGCTTGAGACACACCCACAAAGGCTGCCGCAAAACCACTCATCATAAACAAAGAGATGGTCAGTTTTTCTGTTGGGATACCGGCGTTACGGGCACTGATCTTGTCGCCACCTAAGGCACAGATCCAGTTACCGAAACGAGACGCGTGTAAGATGAAGCCCACTACCACGATGAAGCCGATCCACCAGAAAATTGTGATCTGGAACATGCCGCCGATAAACTGGCCTAACATGGCTTGAGACAGTTCGCTTGGAATAATGGACGCTGTAGTTGAGCCAGTTAACAAGATAGAAGAGCCAAGAGTCAGACCCATCAGAGCGAACATCATACCGATGGTCACAATCAGAGACGGAATCTCCGTACGCAGTACGATTAGCCCGTTAATAAGACCCACTAATAAACCAACCCCTAATGCGGCCAAGATGCCCACAAAATCTGGTAAACCAAAGTAACCAGAGACAATGGCAGTGGTCAGCGAAGAAGCTGGAATCACGGCACCAATGGATAAGTCCAATTCACCAGCGATCATGAGCAAGCCAATAGGCAGTGCCACAATACCGATCTCTGCTGCAACGTTAAGCCAGCTTGCAAAACCTGCAGGTGAAAGGAAGACCATGCCGCCGAAAATTGAGAAGAAAACAAATACCGCAAGCATTCCGAAGAATGATCCTGCTTCTGGTCTTCTGATTAGCTGTCCAAGCGACGGTCCAGATGTGTTTTTGTAAGTCACGACAGACTTTTGATTTTGGCTAATAGAGGCCATGTACTACTCCCCGAGAATAAACAAACCTTTCGGCTTTTCTTTACGCCAGCTCTTAGACTGGCAATCCGCTGCGCACTCAACATTGAGTGCGCAGGGTGAAAGCGCGCTTAACGAGTACCTTGTTTAACACCTGATAGCGTTGAATCAACGTTGGTTTTGTCAACGATGCCAGGGCCGGTCAAGATTTCTCGAGTCGGTACAGTCAGGCCGTAGTTCACATAGCCATTTAGGATGGACACAGCTAGGTAACCTTGTAGGTAGCCTTGTTGGTCAATCGCAAACAGTTGCTTGCCAGACTTGATGTTGTTTAATACGGTTTCGTCCATGTTCAAGCTACCCACTTGTACGCGGCCCATTTTGCCAGACTGCATAACGCCATTGATGGCAGAGTTCGCATCTACGTTACCGATCGTGTAAACGCCGTTTACCGTAGGGTTGCGAAGTAGGTAAGCTTTGATAGCTTGGGCAACGGCTGTTGCGTTACCAAAGGAAGTTGCTGGAAGAGGAAGTACTTCAGCTTCACCACCTGCCGCCGCAGCACCATCTGTCAAACCTTTACAGTTAGCTTCGATGTTGGCAGCACCAGGAAGAGTGTTGATACAAACCAGTTTGTTCTGGCCGTTTTTAATTAGGTATTGAGCGGCTGCGATGCCTGCTTTGTAATCATCTGAACCGATGTAGTTCATTGCATCAAGCTTGTCAGCGGCTTGAATGCCACCCGCGTTGTAGATGATCAGAGGAATGCCCGCAGCTCGAACGGCTTCAAAGGCTGGATCCATTGCCGCAGGAACCCAGTCTGGGCCAACAATGGCATCCGCACCTTGGGAGATCGCTTGGCGAATCAGCTCCGCCGCATCCACACCTAGGTTGTCGTAGTTTTGAGGAGATAACCAAGTAACAGAGCCCCCTTGAGCTTCTACTACTAAGCCTGCATCGTCAGCACCTTTCTTCACGATTGACCAGAAGGAATCGTCAGGCTTGCCACCAACGACAAAGATATTAGCTGCCATGACAGCAGTGGTTGCGCACGCAGTGAAAGTCGCTACGGCAGTTTTTAACAACAAAGAACGGTTCAGCTTTTTCATTTTTATTTTCCTTTCCATTGCTTGTTTTGCTCTCTCGTTGGAGAGCTGGTTATTTTTATTCGCAAAATAAAAGTAGTAAAAAATTTGCAAGTTGGGAAATGAAAAAGAGCTAAAGATGGTTTATTGTGTCATTATGAATCATTCATAGTGACATAATAAAAATAGTTGGAGTGAGTATGAAGCGACCAACCATCGCAGATCTATCAAAGGCTGCAGGGGTATCTACCTCAACGGTGAACCGAATTCTTAATGGCAGTGGGGCGGTTAAAAACAGCACCATGCTGCAAGTCAAAAAAGCCGCTGAGAAAATTGGTTTCTATGGAATCGGAGCCATCGAGTATCGTGTGAAAGAATCCACACCCACCTATCGTTTGGGTTTTTTGTTGCAACAATCCCACCGACCTCTGTATCAATTATTCCGTGACCACATTGTTCAGGCCTGTCAAAACAGATTGAACGAAGTCGTCGAGCCGCTGGTGGATTTTGTTGATATTTTGACGCCAGAGAATATCGCCTCACGCTTAATTGCCTTGGGTAAGGAGTGTGATGCGGTGGCTGTGATTGCCGCGGACCATCCTTTGATTGGTCATGCCATCAGTGATTTAGCGCAACAAGGCACACCAGTGGTGGCCTACATCACAGACCAATCAAGCTCGCAAAAAGCGGCTTATGTAGGGGTGGATAACTGGAAACTTGGACGAACTGCGGGTTACCTAATGGGGCAGATGAGCAAGCGTCCTGGGCGAGTAGCGGTCTTCATTGGTAACCATAGATATCAGTGCCAGGACGTGGCGGATGCGGGGTTCAGATCGTATATTCGAGAATACCATCACTTGCTAACTGTTGATGAAACTCGTCCTACCCACGAAGACCCAAACCTGGCTTACGATATGGTGAAAGAGCTGGTGAATTCCACCGATGATTTAGTGGGGATCTTGATCGTTGGTGGGGGGATATCTGGGGTTGTGCGTGCTCTAAAGGAGCTGCCAGAAGACAAGCGAAACGAGATCATTTTGGTCTGTCGCGATTCGGGCCCAATCACCATGAAAGGCTTGTCAGAAGGGCTGATTAACGCCTCCTTGTGTCACCCTCTAGAGAGCATGTCATCCATGTTAGTAGAGAGTCTAGTGGAAACGGTACAAAACGATTCAGCGACGCCGACTATGTTGAAAACCGTGCCTTTTGAGATCCTGATGCCGACCAATATTTAAGTGTAAAACTTGGGTTATTTTGGAATATAAATTCCATTTTTTATTGTATTGGAGTATTTTGTCTAAATAATAATGTAAATGGATGTAGGGAGCAGAATCATGCGCTTAGGGTTAGTTGGATATGGTACAGGTGGACAGCATTTTCATGGGCCTTTTATTGAGGCGGTGAATGGCATCCAGTTGGTGGGGATTGTCGCGCGAGCAGCCGATAAGGTTGCGGCGGCTAAGGCGGATTTTCCTGATGTGCCGGTATTTGAATCCTTAGACAGCATGATGGCTAGCGTGTCTCTTGATGCGGTGACTGTAACCACTCCGCCTCATACGCGCCGAGAGCTGGTGCTTAAGGCCATTGAAGCTGGCTTGCATGTGGTAGCGGATAAACCCTTTGCTCCGAATGCCGAGGTTGCCAGAGAGCTGACTAAAGCGGCACAAGATCGTGGTGTGGTGTTAAGTGTGTTCCATAACCGACGCTTTGATACGGATATTGTTACCTTAAAGAAAACTTTAGAGAGTGGTGTATTAGGGCAAGTCTGGCGCTTCCAATCACGGTTCGATTTGGATGATCCTGCCACCCTAGAGAAGGGGCCAGAAGGCGGTTTGCTCCGTGACCTTGGTAGCCATGTGGTGGATCAAGCCATTCACCTATTCGGCTCTGTGGCGTCAGTGAATGCTAACTTAGATAACATGGAGCTGCCTGAAGGCACTACTAACACCAGTTTTTGCATTACCCTTAACCACAAAAATGGCGTTCACTCCCACTTGTCCGCAAGTAAAGTGAATGGCTTGGTGGCGAAGGAGATTCTCGTGTACGCAGAGAACGGTGGTTATCACTCTTTGGCGACTGACGTACAGGCTCAAGATATCTTTGCAGGCAAACGCCCGGTGGAGGATTTAGATGGCTGGGGATATCAAGATGAGGCCCACTGGGCATTACTTGCAACCCCAGAAGACAAACGCACTGTCCCCTCAGAGCAAGGTCGATACCATGACTATTACCAGCAGTTTTACGACGCTGTGACTCAAGGTAAAACACCACCTGTGACCTGTGAAGAAGCCATTGAAGTCCTTAAAGTCATTGATGCGGTTTCCTTGAGTGCTGCGCAAAATCAGTGTGTTTCCATCGACTGATTTCATCCACTGATTTTACTTAACTAAAGCGGTCATATTTTGGCCGCTTAATCGCCTTTCATTTACCCTTTTATTTGGGTTCCTTCGTCCTCTTTTTAGATCTCTTTCAGTCGATAAATAAGGGGCTGTTGAGGTCTTATTACACCTTCTATTCGCCAATAGAGTTAAGGCTCATACTTCACTTTAGTTTGTTTAGTGATCAAAATTCAGGTCGATATAGGTAATCGATCTATAGGTTTGTGTCATTTTTTGTATCGGCTTTGTTTCAAAATGACACGAAAAAAGCCCACGTAAAGTGGGCTAAAAATACTGCATACTAGAGAGAGATTACCGGAGCAAACTAGCAGCAGCCACGGAGGTGGTCGGAGTATCTTTCGTGTCTAACTCTATCAACTACTTCATGGTCGGCATGGAGAATTCCGCGCCTGCGCGAAGACCTGTTGGCCAGCGAGCAGTAACAGTCTTCATGCGAGTGTAGAAGCGAACGCCATCTGGACCATGCATGTGTAGCGGTCCAAACAAAGAACGTTTCCAACCACCGAAGCTGTGGAATGCCATAGGGACTGGGATCGGTACGTTAACACCCACCATGCCCACTTGGATTTCTTCACAGAATTGACGTGCCGTGTCGCCGTCACGGGTGAAGATGGAAGTACCGTTGCCGTATTCGTGAGCGTTGATCATCTCAACTGCTTCGGCGTAGCTTTCTGCGCGAACAACACACAATACAGGGCCGAAGATCTCTTCTTCGTAAATACGCATGCCTTTCTTAACATTGTCGAACAGTGTTGGGCCTACGAAGTAACCGTTTTCATGGCCAGGGTAAACGAATTCACGACCATCGCGTACTAAGGTAGCGCCTTCTTCTACACCCGTATCGATGTAGCCTTTGATTTTTGCACAGTGCTCTTTAGAGATAACTGGACCCATGTGCGCTTCTTCAGGAAGACCTAGACCCGGGCCAACACGCATGGTGTCGATCTCTTTGCTTAGGCTAGAGATTAGGTTGTCAGCCACTTCATCACCCACACAAACTGCAACAGAGATGGCCATACAGCGCTCACCAGCCGAACCGTAAGCGGCACCCATTAGAGAGCCGACCACTTGAGCAGGATCTGCGTCAGGCATAACGATCATGTGGTTTTTCGCGCCACCTAGTGCTTGTACACGTTTGCCGTGGGCAGACGCAGTAGAGTAGATGTATTCTGCGATTGGCGTTGAGCCTACAAAGCTAACTGCTTGTACACGCTCGTCAGTCAATAGAACGTCCACAGACTCTTTGTCACCGTTAACAACGTTGAATACGCCATCAGGTAGACCTGCTTCAGTTAAAAGTTCAGCTAAGCGTAGTGGAACAGAAGGATCTTTTTCAGACGGCTTCATAACGAAAGTGTTACCACAGGCGATGGCAACAGGGAACATCCACATTGGCACCATGGCAGGGAAGTTAAATGGTGCGATACCGGCACAAACACCTAGCGGTTGCATCAAAGACATACTGTCAACGCCACGACCAACGTTTAGGCTGTGCTCGCCTTTTTGAAGGTGAGGAATACCACAAGCAAACTCAACCACTTCTAGGCCACGAGTCAATTCGCCTTTCGCGTCAGAGAACACTTTACCGTGTTCTTTAGTAATCATTTCAGCGATTTCGTCAGCGTGTTCCTCAAGAAGTGCTTTGTACTTGAAAAGAACGCGGGCACGGTTTAGCGGAGTGACTTTACGCCAAGATTCAAATGCCGTTTGTGCAACGGCAATCGCGTCACGTGTTTCGTCCGCGCTAGATAGGGCAACGTTTAGGCTTTGCTCACCCGTTGCAGGGTTGTAAACAGGACCGATACGGCCACTTTGGCTGGCAACGTGCTGGCCGTTAATGAAGTTTCCTAAAGTTTCCATTTGAGTACCTTTTATTGTTTGAGCCGCCTCGCGAAAGGCGGCGTTCTCTAACTGAATGATTTATAGGTTTTTGAACTGACGTGCTTTGTGCTCTTCGTAGTTTTTACGAGCGTTGCGCACTTCTTCACGTTCAGATACTTCCGGTACGGCAACATCCCACCAGTGGCCACCGCTTTCAGTGACAATGGCTGGATCCGTATCGATTTCGATTAAGTAGCTGATTGGGGAGGCTTTGGCGCGCTCAAGGGCGGCTTCCAGTTCTTGGATGGTTGTCACCTTCTCACCGTTTGCGCCCAATGCTTTACCGTGTGCAACGAAGTCAGTTTTAGGTGCGCCACCTTCGACGGTTAAGCAGTCTTCCAGCATGTTGTTGAAGCCTGGGCCACCACAGAATTGTTGTAGACGGTGAATACAGCCGTAACCACGGTTATCCAACACGACGAACACAACTTTTAGGCCAAGCATCACAGAGGTAGCGATTTCAGAGTTCATCATTAGGTAGGAGCCATCCCCCACCATGACGTACACTTCAGAATCTGGCGCAGCCATCTTGGTGCCGACACCACCTGCGATTTCGTAACCCATACAAGAGTAGCCGTACTCCATGTGGTAACCGCGGCTGTAACGGGTACGCCATAGTTTTTGTAGCTCCCCAGGAAGACCCCCAGCAGCACAAACAACGATGTCTTTTTCGCCCGCAGCACGGTTAACGGCACCAACCACTTCACCGTCACTAGGAAGGTTAGTACCGCGGTCGCGTGTTGCTTCATCAATGTCCGCTTGCCAAGCTTGGCGCTCAGATTCAGCACGCTCTACCCAAGCTGCATCAGATTCAAAGCCTTCAAGTGATTTGGTTAGCATGGGTAGCGTCAGTTTGGCATCACCTACCAAAGACACGGCTTTGTGTTTCACGGCATCGAATGAGGCAACGTTTAGAGAAATCAATTTGGCATCAGGGTTGATCAAAGATCGAGAGCCTGACGCAAAGTCACCAAGACGTGTGCCGACCGCAATGATCAGATCTGTGTCTTGAACTAAACGGTTAGTGGAACCTGCACCGGTCACACCTATGGTGCCCATGTTCTGTTTGTGATCCCAAGGCAGTGCGCCTTTACCAGCTTGGGTTTCACCCACCGGTAATTTTAGAGCTGAGACAAATTCGTCAAACTCTTCTAATGCGCCAGAGTAGTGGACGCCACCACCAGCGATGACGACAGGGTTCTTCGCTTGTTTGATAGCTTCGATCGCTTGTGCAAGTTCAAACGCATCAGGGCCTTGGCGGCGCAGACGGTGAACTTTCTCATCGAAAAATGACTCAGGGAAATCAAACGCCATGGTTTGAACGTCTTGAGGCATGCCCAGTGTGACTGGGCCACACTCCACTGGATCTGTTAGCACGCGCATCGCTTGTGGCAAAGACGTCAGAAGCTGCTCTGGACGGGTAATGCGGTCGAAGAAACGGCTCACAGGGCGGAAACAGTCATTTGACGTTAACGTGTGATCGTGGAAGTTTTCCACTTGCTGCAATACCGGGTCAGGCATACGTGTTGCAAAAGTATCCCCAGGTAAGAACAACACAGGAATACGGTTAACATGGGCAACGGCGGCTGCCGTGACCATGTTTACAGCACCTGGACCAGCCGATGCGGTACAAGCCATCATTTGTTGACGGTTTTTTGTCTTTGCGAAGGCGATGGCCGCGTGTGCCATGCCTTGCTCGTTGTGCGCACGGTAAGTCGGTAGCTGTTCCTTCACGTGGTAAAGTGCTTCACCCAGACCTGCCACGTTGCCGTGACCGAAGATCGCCCAGACACCTGCGAACATAGGCTTGATGCCTTCATCAGTCTCGATCTTTTGCGCCATCATGTAGCGGATTACCGCTTGCGCCATGGTTAATTTAATAGTGCTCATGTTGATTCCTTAAATGCCTAGGTTAGTGGCGGTCTTTCCAGTAGGAAACCAATTCTAAATAGTTGGAGACACAGGCGTTGATAAGTTGTTCATCGTCGAAACGACCGCCTAGCCATTCACGGCTTGGTACGCCAAAGATAGAGCGACCCACCGCAAAGCCTTTCACAATGTCGAAGCCAGCGCTGTTTGCAAACCCTTGTTTCAGCTCATCCAGTGGCGCATCCAGTCCAAGCATTACCACACCGCGACAGTGCGGGTCATTGGTATTCACGATGTCTGTGATTTGCTGCCAGTTGCTTGGTGTTTGTGGCGGTAGTTTCCACCAGTCTGGACGAACACCTAGATCATAAAAGCGTTTTAGAGACTCGGTGTAAACCGTGTCGTCAGGTGCTTGATCTCGAGGTGAGATGATTTCCAGTAATAATTCATGGCCAGATACACACGCAGCTTTATAAAGCTCGATCACTTGGCGCTCTTGAGCAGCCAACATCTCTGGCGTGTCCTTGTGAGAATAGAACACCAAACATTTGATAATGTGCTCTTTTGGCCAAGTTTTTAGGCGTGAACCGATACTGCGACCACCTTCAAGCTCAATTGGACGTGAGCTTGGAAACTCAACAGGGCGTCCGATCCACATGTTGCGTCCGGTTACATCGTTTAATGCATCTTGACCATAAGTGTCGTCGATCAATACACCGTATTGGCTATCGCCGATTTCTTTGATGCCTTTATTTAGAGCTTGGACTAACAAACGCTTCAAGGTTTTGATGCGCTCTGGATCTGTGCCTTCTTCAGTGGCCATATCAAACAACTGTTTACGGTGGTCAAATGCAAAGATACATAGGTCTTGCCAATCGTATGGAAGACGTTCAGTGGTCACTCGGTGTAGGTGATTCAGTTCATCGTCTAGATCTGGGCGCGGGATTCCTTCAGCGTGCTCAAGGTAGTAATCCAACTCTTCCGCACTTGGAATGGCGGGTGCACAGCCGTGGCGTGATACAACCAAAGCACCACAAGCATTCGCGTAAGCACAGCATTGTTTAGGTGACTCGCCACGGATCCAGCCCCGTAAGAAACCACTCATAAAGGCATCACCCGCCCCCAACACGTTCATCACATCAACGCGAACGCCAGTGAATACATCAAAGTCGTCTTCGCTTGCAGGGATGTCGCCTTCTAGAACGGTACAACCTAGTGCACCCAATTTTAGAACGATGGTCGCGTTACTCAATTCGCGAATTTTCTTCAGTGCAGTAATAGTGTCAGTGCTGCCGCCTGCAATGTGAACTTCTTCTTCAGTACCCACGATTAGGTCAAAGTCACCCAAAATACCTTGCAGGTGAGTGGTAACTTGGTCATTGGAAATAAAGCGGGTTTCGCCATCGCCAGGGTTTGTTAAGCCCCAAAGTACGGGACGGTAATCGATGTCTAACACACATTTTGTGTCGTTAGCTTTCGCGTACTCGATGGCTTTTTTGCTGGCTGCGTACGTGCCATCGGTAGAGAAGTGTGTGCCAGTGATGACCAGTGCTTTCGCTGAGCCAATGAAGTCAGCGTCGAAATCTTCTGGGCTCACGGCCATGTCCGCACAATCATTGCGGTAGAAGATAAGAGGGAAGGTGTCGCTGTCTTTAATGCCTAGAAGTACTAGGCCTGTTAGGCGTTCTGAATCTGTCACCACGTGGCTGGTATCACAGCCAACACGCTCTAGCTCTTCTTTCACGAAGCGCCCCATGTGTTCGTTGCCAACACGGGTAAGCATGGCGCTTTTCAGACCTAGGCGAGCGGTTCCGTAGGCGATGTTCCCTGAGGAGCCACCTAGGTACTTCGCAAAACTGGTGACGTCTTCAAGTCGGCTGCCGATTTGCTCTGAGTAAATGTCGACTGCCGCGCGGCCGAGACAAATTAAATCTAAGGTTTTATCGCTGGGCATGTTTCTTTATCTCCCGTGTCAGCCTTGTCACCTGGAAACCACGAGTCAGTTCTAGGGTAAGACTGAGGCTGTATTTTTATAGTTTTGATTCACTGAGATCAGAATAGAATTTATTTTCCAAAAATTCAACAAAATAGAATAAATATTTTTCTCGTTCTATTTTTGAAATATTTCAGCGCTTTTGTGTGAGCGTTGAAGATTCTTTTTAGGGTTGAATTGCTACCCTGTGTTCATTAAAAAGCCACCTAAGGTTTTCTTAGGTGGCTTTTGTGTCATCTCACGATTACGTGGCTCACGCTATTTCCAGTATTTGTCCACGTAGCGCTGGATTTCGTCGCGCATAAAGCGAGACGATTGTTCAGCGCGTTCTTCCCATGCAAACACACAGCTTGATAGAACGCCGTCAAAACCGATCTCATGTAGGGTCTTGAAGAAAGTATCCCAATCCACTTCGCCTTCACCCATGTCCAGGTGTTGGTGAACTCGAGCATTGGAACCAGGTGGGTTCACGATGTAGCGTAACTGAGATGAGCCCTTGTGATTAAAGGTGTCCGCTACACGAGCGTGCTGCAGAATACCTTTGGTGTCACGAATGGTCTGCGCTAGGTCGTCCCCATAGTAAAACGAGTGAGGCGCGATATAAGAGCATTGAACTGCTGAAGAGTTGATCGTGCGAATGATGTCCGCCGCTGGCGCCATTTCTTCAACCCAGTCTTCTGGATGAGGTTCAACACATAAGGTTAGACCTTCTTTTTCAAGCAAGGGGACTAACACATCCATAGAGCGCCAGAAGGCGTTTTCACAGGCTTCAGGGGTATGAATCCCTTGGGTATCGGCATTTGAACGCTCTGGAGAACCACCTCGTCCAAATTCAGAAATCAGTAGAGGGTTGTCTAATTCAACGGCAATCTCAATGACGCGCTTCCAGTTGTCCATAGCCATTTTCCATTCGTCCTCATAAGGGCTAGACCAACGGTACATAGGCTGAAGGGTTGAAATGGATACATCGTGGTCCTTCATGGCTTTTTTGAAGCTTTGAAGGCGCTCTGGGTAAACACGTGGGCGTGTCCACCACTGTAGGAAGTCTGCCCGAGGAGACAGTTCGATGTGATCGTATCCCATTTCTTTGGTGGCGCGGCATAGCTCTTCCAAAGAAAGGTGGCGGTGCATATATGGATCGAGTGCAATTTTCATAGCAAAACCTTTTCGATTATTTTTATTGAATGGTCTTCCGTGCTGAAGTGCTGTCTATCAAAGAAGCGCTTTCCTATGGATACGGATTATCTATTGTCTGAATTGGAACGTATATTCCGTTTATCGTCAACAATAGAATGTAGCATTCAATCAAATATATTGCTAAATATTCATTCCAGGTCAGTCTATCTCGCCTGAGAAGTGTTTTTCCTTTTCATTAAGACTGGGGTTCGTGGCGGACTGAACACTAGATAATGTACAATAAAAATATAGAACTTTTGTTCCATTTATGTAATATGCATTTACAGGCATAGCAAAAAGACTGTGCGCCAATAACAATACTACGAACTTGCTTCCTCTGCTTTGTGCCTAAAGGGAGTGAATGATGCGAGCCTTTTATGACGACTAACTCACCCGCCTCTCTTTCCGATTTAAACGAAACTATCAAACAAAACCATTCTCAGCTCAGTAAGCGCCTGCGCCAAGTGGCGGAGTTTGTGTTGGATTACCCAAATGAAGTGGCGTTCGGAACCGTGGCTGTTTTGTCAAAAGATGCGGGCGTTCATCCTTCTACTTGGGTTCGATTTGCCAATGCGTTTGGTTTTAGCGGCTTCAGTGAAATGCAAAAGCTGTTTCAACAAAGTTTGATGGCGGATTCCCCAAGCTATCAAGACCGCATTCGTATGGCGCGTCAAGCATCAGGGCAACCTGATAGCAGTCAGTCTTCTTATCAGCTGCTGACTCGTTTTACGGAAGCTAATACCCTAGCGTTGGAGCACCTAGGGGATAATATTCGCGCAGAAGACTTGGATAAGGCCATTGATATTTTAAGTCAGGCTCAAGCTGCCCATATTGTTGGCGTGCGTCGAGCGTTTGTTGTGTCGAGTTATTTTGCTTATGCCTTGCGCCATATTGATCGCAAAGCGTATTTGGTTGATGGCGTGGGGGGGATGTACAAAGAGCAGGCCAGCACCTTCGATGACAAAGATGTATTGATTGCGGTGAGCTTTCACCCCTATGCGGAAGAAACTCAACAAGTGGCGAAAGTGGCAGTGGAAAGGGGGATCCCAGTGATAGTGATTACGGATAATCACCTAAGTCCTTTGGCGTCTGTGGCGTCCGTATGCTTTGTGGTGAAAGAGGCGGAGATCGATTCGTTTCGTTCCCTTTCTTCGTCGTTATGTTTGGCTCAGGCGCTTTCTATTGGTTTGGCCTATAAGCTTCAAGAAGCCTAAGTGATTGGCCTGTTTTAGAGCGCATTAAAAAAGCGGAAGTGCATGCACTTCCGCTTTTTTGTTGGTGTTGCGTCGGACTCGCCTCTATTGGTCAGCAGCGATCTTCTTGTCTCGCTCAATAATCCATTCATGGTCTTTGTCGTTGTGGAAAATCCAGTTACGGGATGGACCAGCCATGACATTCAGGTAGTAAGACTGGTAACCGTGTGGAACGCCCACAGGATGGTAGCCTTCTGGCACCATGACCACATCACCATCTTCCACTGCCATCGTTTCGTCTAGGCTGCGGTCATCGGTGTAAACCCGCTGGAATACAAAGCCTTGAGGTGGATCGATCCGGTGGTAGTAGGTTTCTTCAAGTTGTGTTTCCGCTGGCGCAGCGTCTTGGTCGTGCTTGTGTGGTGGATAGCTGGACCAATTGCCGCTTGGAGTGATGACCTCACACACCAGTAGGCTGTCGGCTTCTAAGTTGCTAAACAATACGTTGCAAACGTGACGACGGTTGCTGCCCACGCCGCGGCTTTCAAATTGGCAATCTTCTGGACGAATTAATCGCGCAGGGTAGTTGCCTTTCGCTGGTGCTTGGCAAACCGCTAGCTCAATGTCTGTTAAAGCCGTCATTGAAATGCAGTCGTTCGATGAAGCGTAGACGGCAAAAGGGGCTTTTTGGTCAAATACGGATTCGCGGTCGCCAATATTGTCCCACTGTTGTTCGTTGGTCTTGGCGTCAGCTTTACCGTTTAACAGTACGACACAGACTTCGTTGCTACCTGTTTCCACCGCAAAGGTTTCGCCTTTCCTTAATGTATGGGCTTCGAAGCCAACGTAGTTCCAATTAGCGCTTTCGGGCGTAATTTTCTGCGTTTGTGTGCTGCCTTCTAGCGTTTGTTTTTTTGATAATAGATGCGACATGCTCAACTCCCACAATAGAAAAATCTATGTTCATATTTATCACGAATAGCCACACGATATAGTATTAAAAATTCCATATCAAATTATTTTGGAATATTTATTTTATTTTGCCGTTAGGTAATCGGTGTTTTTAGTTTAGGTAGGATCGCCAGCGAATGGTAAAATAAGGCTTCAATGTTCTTATCTAGGCGGTATGGCCGCTGATAAATTGGAGTTTTGTAGATGGTCATCCGCTATGGCATGGCACAATGGCAGCATCCCGCTTGGGTGGATTGGTTGTATCCCCGTTCAGAAGCTACCGGGGCACGGCTAGGTCACTATGCCAAGTTTTTTAAAGCCGTGGAAGTAGGGAGTACCTTCTATACGGATGTGGCCCCTGAGCAAATTGAGCGTTGGGCCGCCATGGTGGGGGAGGATTTCAGATTTTCCTTTAAAGTGCCGCGCCATATCTCTCATCAGTTTGAAGAGCTGGATGAGACGAGCTGCATGTCGGCTTGGCAAGCTTTTCAAGATTTACTGCGGCCTATTGAACCTCTGTTGGGAGCAACGATGCTCCAGTTCCCTGCAACGGTGACAGCTCAGCATTTACCCGTTATTCAAGCGTTGTGTGATGCTTGGACGCTGAAGGCCCCCTTGAGTGTTGAAGTCCGTAGTCTTGATTTGTTTGATAAGGGGAATAACGAAAAGGCGTTTTTAAGCCTCTTGGCCAACAGTGGTGCGGATAAAGTGGTGATGGATTCTCGTCCGGTATTTTCTACCCCCGCTTATTGTGACAGCTTAGTGGATGCTCAACGCAAAAAGCCTCGGGTGCCTTGTCACCCTGTGGCAACGGGGGCCCATCCAGTGGTGCGTTTTATTGGTCATCCAGATTTAGATCGTAATCATGTTTGGCTCGATCAATGGGTCAGCAAGCTTGCCCAATGGCTTGAATCTGGCCTGACGCCTACGGTATTTATTCATTCCTCGGATAATATTGCTGCACCCACCTTGGCTTCCTGGCTGGATCAGAAACTGTTGGCGCGTCTTCCGAATTATCAGCCTCAAATTGCCTTGCCCACTCATCATGAACAAATGGGGTTAATTTAATCTATGTACAGTTTGGTTTTTTATGTGCCAGAAACCCATCTCGAATCCGTTAAAACGGCGGTGTTTGCCGCTGGGGCGGGGGCGATCGGTGATTATGCTGATTGTTGTTGGCAGGTAAAGGGTGAAGGGCAGTTTTGTCCTGCTTCCCAAGCGAATCCTTTTATCGGTCAGGCGGGACAGCTAGAGAAAGTGGCGGAGTATCGAGTTGAAATGGTTTTACAGGATGAGCTTAAGTCTGGCGTGGTTGCGGCGTTAAAAGCCAGCCACCCCTATGAAGAAGTGGCTTACCATCTGATTCGGGTTGAGACTTAAAGGCTGTTGCGCAGGATGGTGTCTTCGTGAAAGCCATACTGGCCCGTTTTATGATCCGCTATAAAGAATGTCAGTGCTTTGGTGACACTGCTAAAGGCCAGTTCGTCCCAAGGGATCTGATCTAGATCGAATAGCTCCACTTCAGAGCTTTCGGAAGTTGGGTGGAAATCAGGTTTTGGCAATTCGGCAATGTAAAATAGATGTACCTGATTAAACTGCGGAATGCTGATCAAGGCGAAGGGTTGTTTGGGAATGACTTCCGAGCCACTTTCTTCAAGGGTTTCTCGAAGAGCGCCTTCTAAGGTTGTTTCGCCATTTTCCATAAAGCCTGCTGGCAGTGTCCAGTAGCCCAAGCGGGGTTCGATATTACGGCGGCAAAGCAGCAGTTTACCTTGGTATAAAGGAATGGTGCCTGTGATTAACCGTGGGTTGTCGTAATCGATAAAGTCACAACTAGGACAGACTGCCCGAACTCTATTATCACCGGCGGGGATTTCCATATTCACTTGGTGACCACATTTCGGGCAGAATCTCATACTCAATACCTTTTATCTTCTGTGCTCTAAACGGGCAAACTTGACGACCTTGTCCTCGATCTCCTGAATTTCGATCATGTAATTATCGACCCAAAGGCTGATTGGGTGCTCAGGGATGAACTCCAGTGTTTCTATGATGAGGCCGTTTAGAGTTTTAGGTCCGTCAGTGGGCAAATGCCAGCTTAGGGCCTTGTTAATGTCGCGAATGTGTGTGGACCCTTCGATACGGAAAGAGCCGTCATCCAGTAGGGCGATTTCTTCTTCTTCGTCTTGGGTGGGAGGGGTGAATTCACCTACGATCTCTTCCAAGATGTCTTCTAGTGCTGCAATACCTTGTACATCACCGTATTCGTCTACCACGATACCCATTTGCTGGTGATCTTTTTGGAAGTTCAGCAGTACTGTGTTGATAGAGGTACTTTCTGGGATGAAGTAAGGTTCTAGGGTAGCTTTCAGCAGCGCGGCTTTAGAAGGGTTCGGTTCGCGTAAGAATTGCGCCGCATGGCGGGCATGCAGAATACCGATGACCTTGTTGATCTCGCCATTGTAAACCGGCATACGGGTGTGACGGGATTCACAAATTTGTTCAATGATCTCTTCGATAGAGTCTTCAATGTCGATGCCGATGACTTCGTTTCTTGGCACCATGATGTCTTCAACAGAGACATTCTCTAAATCCAAAATGGACAGCAACATCTCTTGGTGAGCGGGTGGAATTAGGCCACTGGCTTCATTTACCACGGTGCGCAGCTCTTCAGAGCCTAGTTTGTCATTGCTGCCGTGGCTGCTGTGAACGCCAAAGAGGCGTAATAAGCCGTTAGACATGGTGTTCACAATCACCACCAAGGGGTATAAGGCTTTTAACAGAACGGTCAATCCCCAAGAAGCTGGGAATGCGATTTTTTCTGGGTGAATCGTTGCCATGGTTTTTGGTGTCACTTCGGCAAAGATCAAGATGATCAGAGTCAGAGCACCTGTTGCAATGGCCACACCAGCGTCTCCCCAAAGGCGAACCG
The DNA here is from genome assembly GCF_055388305.1 of Marinomonas vaga. Taxonomy (NCBI): domain Bacteria; kingdom Pseudomonadati; phylum Pseudomonadota; class Gammaproteobacteria; order Oceanospirillales; family Oceanospirillaceae; genus Marinomonas; species Marinomonas vaga. The sequence continues at coordinate 552,673 of NZ_AP043903.1, read as the reverse complement.
CAATAATGGTCGCGATGGCGGAAGCCAGGATGTTGACGAAGTTGTTACCGATTAGGATTACGCCAATAAGACGATCTGGTCGCTCAAGAAGTTTGCTAGCCTTCTTGGCAGAACGGTGTCCATTCTTAACCAAATGCTTCAAACGATACTTATTGATCGAAAGCATGCTGGTTTCGGAACTAGAGAAAAACGCAGAGAGAATGATTAAGAAAACCAGTATTCCAGCCAGAATACTTAAGGGAACGTCGTTCAAAAAAATAATGCCTCAAATTTGGAGTAAGAACGGATTATTAGTTCTCGTTTGTTCGGTGTCAAATGCAACGATCAATTATTGAATATTTCCACTGCGATTTGTGTTCCAAAATAGCCGATCATAAGCAAAATAAAACCACTTAGCGTCAATTTAACGGCAAGCTGACCGCGCCACCCTAGGAAGTGTCTGCCTGTTAATAAGCCTGCAAACACAAACCATGATGCAATGGTAAACACCGTCTTGTGGACTAAGTGTTGCGCAAACATGTCTTCAATAAAATAGAAGCCAGTCGCCATGGTAATGCTAAGTAAGACAAATGCCGCCCAAATAAATTCAAACATAACGCGTTCTAGAACCTGTAACGGCGGTACACGCAGCAACTGGCGCAGATGGTGATGCTTTAATTGATATTCTTGGATTGCTAACAAAATGCCCACACCGCAAGCTGCCGTAAATAGGCTGTAGGCGACCGAGGCAATCAGTATGTGCATGGATGTGCCAAGGGATGTGCTGTGCAATTGTTTTAGATCCCAAGGGGCAATGGCGTTTAAGGCGATCATGATGGCTGCCAGCGGAAATGCCACGCTTAATAAGAGCGATAAGTCCTTATCTCGGTTACTAAACCAAAGCAATAGGTTGCCAATTAAGGAAATCAGTAGGCCAATGGTTAAAAAATCAAAGCCATCTTTGCTTCCCAGCAACTGAATTAAAGCCATGGTATGGATGACGATTGCTAGCGCCCCAAAGGTCTGTGTAGTGCGGGTGCTGGGACGTAAGAAGTACGTACCACCGGCAACAAGCGCGAGAATGCAAGCGAGCCAAAGCGAAAACTGAGTCATGTATAAGCCGATCCACTGGTTAAAACTATAGGGTGACGATCAAATCTTCGTTATAATAAAGTCAATTTCACCTTGGATAAACTGAATAACACGGTTTTTTCCATCTAGAGCAATTTTTTGAGGGCAACATGTTCGACAATTTATCGAATCGCTTAACGTCATCCTTAGATCGCATTCGCGGTCGAGCCAAACTCACCGAAGACAACATTAAAGATGTGTTGCGTGAAGTACGCATGGCACTTTTGGAAGCCGACGTGGCGTTGCCAGTGGTGAAAGACTTTATCGCTGCCGTGAAAGAGCGTGCGGTGGGAACAGAAGTCACCCGTAGTCTTAGTCCTGGCCAAGTCTTCCTTAAAATTGTTAAGCAAGAACTTGAAGCCGTTATGGGGCAGCAGAATGATGAGCTGAATCTACGTGCTACACCTCCCGCGGTGATCTTGTTAGCAGGTCTTCAAGGTGCAGGTAAAACCACCTCTGCAGGTAAATTGGCGAAATACCTTAAAGAGCGCCAAAAGAAATCGGTTTCGGTGGTCAGTGCCGACGTCTATCGTCCGGCAGCGATCAAACAGTTGGAAACCCTTGCCAATGATATTGGTGTGGACTTTATTCCAAGTGATATTTCTCAAAAGCCAATTGATATCGCGAACAATGCCATAGATGTGGCGAAGAAAGCTCACAAAGATGTGTTGATTGTCGATACGGCCGGTCGTTTGGCTGTCGACGAAGATATGATGGCGGAAATCAAAGCTCTGCACGGTGCCATTAATCCTGTTGAAACTCTGTTTGTCGTGGATGCCATGACCGGTCAGGATGCTGCCAACACGGCTAAAGCCTTTGGTGATGTGTTGCCGTTAACCGGTGTCATCCTAACGAAGACCGATGGTGATGCCCGTGGCGGTGCTGCACTGTCTGTACGTCATGTGACGGGCAAACCCATTAAATTTTTGGGTGTGGGTGAGAAGACCGATGCCCTTGAGCCGTTTTACCCTGATCGTCTAGCGTCCCGAATCTTAGGGATGGGGGACATGCTCTCTTTAATAGAAGAAGCAGAGCAGAAGATCGACAAAGACAAAGCGGAGAAGCTGGCAGGCAAACTGAAAAAAGGTAAGGGCTTCGATCTAGAAGACTTTAAAGAGCAGTTGCAGCAAATGAAAAACATGGGCGGTATGTCGTCTATGTTAGACAAGCTTCCAGGTATGGGTGGGCAGCTGGGTAATATCCAAGATCAGGTAAACGATAAGATGTTCGTTCAGATGGAAGCCTTGATCAACTCTATGACTCCAGCAGAACGCCGTAACCCAGATGTAATCAATGGTTCACGCAAAAAACGTATCTCTGCCGGTGCGGGTCTTCAGATCCAAGATCTAAATCGTCTTCTTAAACAGCACAAGCAAATGCAAAAGATGATGAAGAAGTTCAGCTCAAAAGGCGGAATGAAGAAAATGATGCGCGGAATGAGTGGTATGATGCCGGGCGGTGGTGGCTTTCCTGGGGGCGGCAACTTCCCGAAATTCTAATTCTTTTGCACCTAAGTTCTAGGCAACAAAGTAGAATTAAAAAATTGTTGAAAGGGCGATCAATTCGCCCTTTTGTTTTTCTGTGGAATCGACTAGAATATGCCGCCTTCTTGTACTAGGCCGATAACCAGCCTAACAAGAGGTGTTTCGTTAAGCAATAAGGAACCAATAATATGGTAACTATTCGTCTTTCTCGTGGTGGCTCTAAGAAGCGCCCTTTCTATCACTTGAGCGTGGCTGATAGCCGTCGTGCACGTGATGGTCGTTTTATCGAGCGTGTAGGGTTCTTTAACCCAATTGCACGTGGTCAAGAAGAACGTCTACGTATTGATCTAGACCGTGTTAATCACTGGGTAGGTCAAGGCGCACAACTTTCTGACCGTGTTGCTCAGCTTGTTAAAGAAGCTGGCAAAAACGCTTAATACTGAGGTAATGCAATGTCTTCATTAAAGCAAGCAAAAGCTCCTGAGCAGGCGCTTGTCGTAGGACGCATTACATCAGTGTACGGTGTTAAAGGGTGGGTGAAGTTATATTCACACACCGACCCAATGACTGGAATCTTTGATTACAAGCATTGGTGGCTGAAAACTCCTAGTGGGTGGAAAGTCATAGAGTTAAGCCAAGGTCGCGTTCAAGGACGTGGTTTGGTAGCAGCGATTAAAGGCTATTCAGATCGTGATCAGGTAAAAGAGATCTGCGGTATGGATGTCTATATTGATGCAAAAGATCTACCAGAACTGGACGAAGGTGATTTTTACTGGAGTCAGTTGGAAGGTCTAAAGGTAATCACCAAAGAAGGTGTTCTTCTAGGTAAGGTTTCTCAACTTATGGAAACTGGCGCAAATGATGTGTTGGTGGTTCGTGGTTGTGAAGGCAGCTTTGATCGCGAAGAACGTTTGATTCCCTATGTGCCAGATCAGTTTGTGCTAAACATTGATTTAGAGAAACAAGAGATGGTCGTGGATTGGGATCCAGACTTTTAAAATCGAGCGAGGCCTAGCGTGCGCATCGGTGTGGTAACACTGTTTCCGGAAATGTTCCAAGCCATTACCCAACATGGTGTAACGGGCAGGGCAATCAAATCTGGATTGATCGAGATTGATTTTTTCAACCCTCGAACGTTTACCCATGATAGGCACAATACGGTCGATGATCGACCTTATGGTGGTGGCCCTGGGATGCTGATGAAAGTTCAGCCCCTAAAAGATGCTATTGAGAGCGCCAAACAATGGGTGCCCAATGCAAAAGTTATTTATCTATCCCCTCAGGGGCGCACGCTAACGCAGGAAGGCGTGCAACAGCTTGCTAAACAAGCAGAATTTATTCTGGTAGCAGGCCGTTATGAAGGCGTTGATGAGCGTTTGATTCAATCTCAGGTTGATGAAGAGTGGTCCATTGGCGACTTTGTCCTAAGTGGTGGTGAGTTACCGGCAATGGTGTTGATGGACTCTGTCTTTCGCATGGTTCCCGGTGTGTTAGGTAAGCAGGCTTCCGCAGACGAAGATTCGTTTGCAGATGGATTGCTTGATTGCCCACATTATACTCGCCCCGAAGTACTAGACGGTGAACCTGTACCACCGGTACTACTTAGTGGCAACCATGAGGCGATACGGCGCTGGCGATTAAAGCAAAAGCTCGGAAGAACTTGGCAACGTCGGCCTGACCTTCTGCAGAACCTTGAGTTGGACAAGGAACAGCAGAAGTTGTTAAAAGAGTTTATTCGTGAAACTGAAGTTTCAACCTCGGCAGAGTAGGAATCACGAGCTAGTCGGAACGTTATAACCTTCGCGCCGATTAGAAACCATATCATTAGGAGTCAAATCCATGAGCAACAAAACTAAGCTGATTCAACAGCTAGAAGCAGAACAAATGAACAAAGAGATCCCAGCCTTCGGTCCTGGTGATACTGTTGTTGTTCAAGTTAAAGTTAAAGAAGGTTCTCGTGAGCGTCTACAGGCCTATGAAGGTGTTGTGATTGCAAAACGCAACCGTGGTCTTAACTCTGCGTTCACTGTACGTAAGATTTCTAGCGGTGTTGGTGTGGAGCGTGCGTTCCAAACTTACAGCCCACTAGTAGACAGCATTGAAGTGAAACGTCGTGGTGACGTTCGTCAAGCTAAAATCTACTTCCTACGTGATCGTTCAGGTAAATCTGCACGTATCAAAGAGAAATTGGCTAAGCGCTAATTCCTGTTTGGATTCAAAAAAAGGCGACTTCGGTCGCCTTTTTTTATGGAACTTCACCCAGTAAAAATGGCCTAATAGAGCTTCCTAGGACGTAGAGGTTATTATGAAACACGTAGCAAAAAGCTTATTTGTGGCCACGGCTTTATTTTTTGGAGTAAGCACAGCGGCTCAAGCAGATGAGCAAACCGTTCGCGACGCCATTGCTCAGGCATTACCTCAATACCAATTAGAATCCCTTGAACGTCATGAGGGGACTGGGCTATATGTTGCCACCTTGCAGAATGGCCCTGTGCTGCACGTAACCGCTGATGGCAGCTACTTATTGGCAGGGGACATGTACCGTGTAGAGGGCGGGAACCTAGTCAATGAAACAGAGCAGGCGAAGCTGGCGAAGATAGAGCAAATCCCAGAGTCTGAAATGGTGGTTTACAAAGCTGCCAATGAAAAAGCGCATATTTCAGTGTTTACCGATATCACCTGTGGTTACTGTCGCATGCTTCACAAAGAAGTAGAAACCTTGAATGATATGGGAGTGACCGTGCGTTACCTTGCTTATCCTCGAGCAGGTATAGGCTCAGAAGCTTACAATGATATGGTCAGCATCTGGTGTTCCGATGATCCTAAGAAATGGCTAACCGATGCCAAATTGGGTAAATCAGTGCCACAAAACACCTGTACCAATCCCGTTGCTAGCCAATACCGTTTAGGAAATGCGGTGGGTGTGCGTGGTACGCCGAGTATCATTTTGGATAATGGAAAATTCATTCCTGGATACTTGCCAGCAGAAGAATTGGCGAAAGAACTAAACTTATAGATTTATAGCGAAAAATTCTCTTAAACATGAGCCCAACTCAGGTTTTTCTACGTTGGGTTTATGGCCGTCTGGCGGTATAATCCTTGGTCACCTAATCGCTTGTCATCAGCGAATCAATATTATTAAAACCGTCAATTGTGGGGTATCGTTTTGAAACCGGTAAAAGTCGGACTTTGTGGGTTAGGAACTGTTGGTTCCGGTACATTTAACATTTTGCGTGACAACGCAGAAGAAATTACACGTCGTGTTGGCCGTAGCATTATTATTGAGCAAATTGGCGCACGTCGAGATAACCCTACCTGCGATACCACAGACGTAAACATTACCCGTGATATTTTTGATGTTGCCAGCAATCCTGAAATCGACATCGTCGTGGAATTAATTGGCGGTACATCTGTTGCTCGTGACCTTGTGTTGCTCGCCATCGAAAATGGCAAACATGTTGTTACGGCAAACAAAGCGCTGATTGCTGAGTGCGGCAACGAGATTTTTGCTAAAGCTCAGGAAAAGGGCGTTATGGTTGCTTTTGAAGCGGCTGTTGCGGGTGGCATTCCAATCATCAAGACCTTACGCGAAGGCTTGTCTTCCAACCATATCGAGTGGCTGGCTGGTATCATTAATGGTACTGGCAATTTCATCATGACTGAGATGAGTGAAAAGGGCCGTGCTTTTGATGATGTGTTGAAAGAAGCCCAAGAGCTAGGCTACGCTGAAGCGGATCCAACCTTTGATGTTGAAGGGATCGATGCAGCCCACAAGCTGACTATCCTGGCTTCCATTGCCTACGGCATTCCACTGCAATTTGAAAAAACCTACACCGAAGGCATCAGCCGCATTACAGCGGAAGATGTGGCCTTTGCTAGTGAACTAGGATATTCCATCAAGCATTTGGGTATCGCCCGTCGTACTAAACTGGGTGTTGAGTTACGTGTTCACCCTACGCTGATTTCTCATAAAACATTGCTTGCAAGCGTTAATGGCGTCATGAACGCCGTAATGGTTAAAGGCGATGCTGTAGGGCCAACATTGACTTACGGTGCTGGTGCTGGAGCGATGCCAACAGGGTCTTCTGTCGTCGCTGACATTATCGATGTGGCACGTACCCTGACTGCCGATCCGACTAATCGTGTACCTCATTTGGCCTTCCAAGCAGACCGTTTGTCTGATCTGGAAGTTTTGCCTATGGAAGAAATTGAGTGCGGCTTCTTCTTGAATATGACCATTCAAGATCGTGCTGGCGTGTTGGCAAACATCACTCAAATCCTTTCTACCAACGGCATCAGCATTGAATCTGTGATTCAGCGTGAGCGCGAAGGCAGTGAGCTTGTGCCATTGGTTGTGATGACCCACGACGTAAAAGAACGCAATATGAATGCTGCCATCGCAGCCATTGAAGCTTTGCCAGATGTAGCGGGTGCGGTTCAGCGTATTCGCGTTGAGAATTTGGCATAAGAGGATAAGACAATGAAATACATTTCTACTCGCGGCCAAGCTCCAGCATTAAGCTTTGGTGATGTGTTATTGGCTGGTTTGGCCAGTGATGGTGGCTTGTATGTGCCAGAAAAACTACCAACATACTCCAAAGATGAAATCGCATCTTGGGCGTCTTTAAGCTATCAAGAGCTTGCTTTTAAGGTGATGTGGCCATTCGTTGAAGGGGAAGTGCCTGCTGATGAATTCAAGCGCATGATCGACGAAGCCTACGCTGGCTTTAATCACTCTGCTGTCGCACCTATGGTGCAAACGGATAACAACGAGTGGGTGTTGGAATTATTCCGTGGTCCAACCTTGGCATTCAAAGACTTTGCGTTGCAATTGCTGGGTCGTTTGATGGACTACGTGCTAGGCCAACGTGGCGAGAAGCTAGTGATTCTAGGGGCGACTTCTGGTGACACAGGTTCTGCTGCGATTGAGGGTTGCCGCCATTCTGAGCATTTGGACATTTTCATCCTGCATCCTTACCAGCGCGTGTCTGAAGTACAGCGCCGTCAAATGACCACAGTGATTGATGATAACGTGTTCAACATTGCTGTGAAGGGTAACTTCGACGATTGTCAGGGCATGGTCAAAGCCAGCTTCGCAGATCAAGGTTTCCTAAAAGGTGCTAAACTGGGTGCGGTGAACTCGATTAACTGGGCGCGTATTATGGCTCAGATCGTTTACTACTTCTCTTCTGCTCTAGCGGTAGGCGGTCCACATCGTAAAGTGTCTTTCTCTGTGCCAACGGGTAACTTCGGTGACATCTTTGCCGGTTACTTAGCGAAGCAAATGGGCTTACCTATTGACCAGCTTGTGGTAGCGACGAACCAAAACGATATTCTGCACCGCACGATCGCGACCAACGACATGAGTCGTCAAGCTTTGAATGTGACGCTTTCTCCTAGTATGGATATTATGGTGTCGAGTAACTTCGAACGTCTATTGTTTGATGCCCATGGCCGTGACAGTGCAGCAATAGCTGATCTTATGGCGCGCTTTAATGCAGGGGATGTGACCTTGAATGACCAAGCATGGTCGTTTGTAAAAGAGAACTTCGATAGCTACAAAGTGGATGATACTCGTACTTGTGAAGTGATCTCAGAGGTGTTTAACGCCACTCAGTATCTGCTTGACCCTCATACGGCTATTGGTCTTGAAGCAGCGCGTCAGTGCTGGAAAGACAAGTCTGTGCCTATGATTACATTGGCAACGGCGCACCCTGTGAAATTCCCTGAAGCGGTAGAGAAAGCGGGCTGTGAATCTCCTAGCTTACCAGAGCATATGAAAGACTTGTTCGAGCGCACAGAGGCTTACGAAGTGCTTGAGAACAGCTTGGCAGACGTACAATCCTACGTTGCTAAGAATATCTAATTGCTAACGCAATAGGGTAAACGAGTCTTCTCGTTTACCCTGCTTCCTCTCCTGAGTACCTTTTCTATGAACCTAATCCTACTGTCGCCTGAGCAACAGCTATCGGAACAGCGCTATGCCTTGTCTGAACGCCAGTCTAAGCACTTAGCCGAAGTGTTGAAGAAGTCCCAAGGAGACAGTGTTCGAGTGGGTTTAATGAATGGCTTAATCGGCGAGGCTGAGCTGGATACAGCATTGCAACAGGTTGAGCTAAAGAGCTTGTCTACCGCCCCTCCTGAAGCCTTACCGATTGAACTTGTATTGGCTTTACCAAGACCAAACATGCTGAAACGTACCTTGTTAAACGTGACAGCCATGGGGGTAAAGCGCATCCATTTATTAAACTCAGCGAAAGTCGAAAAGAGCTACTGGCAGAGTCCAGTATTAGAGCCGGAATCACTGCATCAGTTTCTCTTAGAAGGTTTGGAGCAGGCTAGGGATACGGTATTACCTACGATTACTTTCCATAAACGTTTTCGTCCATTTGTTGAAGATGTTTTACCCGAGTTGCTAAAAACGCAGCGAGGCTTGTTAGCGCATCCCTATCAAGCATCCCCTTGCCCTGTGGCGTTGGATGAGCCCTGTGTTTTAGGGATTGGCCCAGAAGGCGGTTGGAATGAGTTTGAAGTTGAGAAATGGTTAGAAGCCGGTATGGAAATGGTTCATATCGGTGATCGTATTCTTAAAGTGGAAACGGCTGTTCCGGTACTTTTATCGCGTTTATACCCACCTAATTGATAAAACTAAATTAGCGGTACGGCTAACTTTTAGGCTATTGTGGTTAATTGAAAACATTGGAAATTGGATTTTTAATGCAAAAAGAGCCGCGGAGTACTTCATTTCAGACGCTTAGTAGGTGGTTGTCCGCTATATTGCGCCCTAGTGCCTCCTCTCAAGCTGTTTCAGATGCTTCGCGCAAAATATTTATTATTAACTTGTTTTGTCTGGTAATGGTTTTGTTTACGGCATCATTTGCCGTTTACGGACTAATACAGAGTAAATGGGAGGTGATTTATGATTTGCTTCCTTTTACTGCTCTGTATGTTTTTATTTATTTCTGGCTTCGTCGTACTCAAAATCATGTCCTTTGCGGCAACTTAGTTCTTTATCCCCTTTATGTTGTGATGCTGTATTTGGTCTACAGTGGTGGTGTCCATGGTACGGGCCTTGTTTGGATTTATTGTATTCCGCCAATGACGTTGTTTTTGCATGGGGTTAAGCGTGGAGGCATCGAGGTAGCGCTGTTTACCATTGGCTTAGTGGTGATTTTATTTGTTATGAAAACACCGTTTGACGAGCTAGGTTACCATCCAGATCTTAAATCTCGAATTGTGTATTCCTTTCTTTTAATCGCCTGCCTTTCGCTTATTTATGAATATGTCTCGTCTCGTTTTAATCACTCTTTACGCCATCAGTTATCGGTAAAGTTAGAGGAGGTTGCTATGACGGATCACCTAACGGGGTTATTAAGTCGTCATGGTTTGGAGCAACGTTTACAGGCAGAAGAATGGTGGATGCCTAATGTATGGCTTGTCAATGTGGATTGTTTAAAAGGCATTAATGAGGAATTTGGTCATACTCTAGGGGATGAATACCTCAAAGCTTTGGTGGATAGCATGCATGCCTTTTTTGAAGGTAGATCTGTTCTGATATCCAGATGGGGCGGAGAAGAATTCTTAATTGTTTTAAATGACACCGGTGATCAAAGTGAGCTCGCAAATGAGCTGCGTGAAATGATGGCAAAGGCTTCAGTTCAGGTGTCAAGCAGGCAGCGCAGGACCATATCTACCTCAGTAAGTATAGGGATCACTATAATGCGTGCAGGCGAACCCATTTCAACAACGCTTGGACGTGCTTATAAAGCTTTGTATCAAGCTAAAGAGGCTGGGCGGAACCGAGTTGATTCCCTTTAAATCGCGTTATTAGTGTTTTTTCTATTCCTCAGTCACGCAAATATCCACCAAATTAATAAAACTTTACTGGTTGTGTGGTCAACTTTTAAGCTATTGTGCACTGATTGAGTAAATGCAAAGCTGGGCTGTTAATGGGAAAAGTGTCAAATAGTGTCCTACATCAGAAATTTAGAAGATGGTTATTAGCCACTTTACGTGCAGGGACCTCTTCTAAATCCATTTCGGATGATTCGCGCCGCACATTTATTATTAATTTGTTTTGCCTGGTGGGGGTGTTGTTTACTGCGCCATTAGGCATTTTGGCTCTTATTCATGGCAGTCTATTGGTCGGGTTTGGCCTGATATCTGTCGCTGTCTTGTACTTTTTTAACCACCTTTTTATTCGCCGCACTCAAAATCACGTGCTCTCTGGCAATGTCATTCTCTATCCTCTTTATGCTTTGATGCTGTATTTGGTGTACAGCGGTGGAGTGAATGGAACTGGGCACGTTTGGATTTATTGTATCCCTCCGGTTTCGTTATTTTTGCATGGGTTAAAGCGCGGCTTAACTGAAGTTGTGTTGTTTACCGTTGGCTTAGTGGTGATTTTATTTTTGCTTGATACGCCCTTTGATGATCTCGGTTATCACCCAGATCTGAAGTCTCGAATTGTCTATTCCTTTGTTTTAATAAGCTTTTTGTCGACCATTTATGAATACATATCCTCTCGATTCAATAAATCCTTACAGCAACTATCGATAAAATTAGAGCAAGCCGCTACGACAGACCCTTTGACAGGGCTGCTTAATCGTCGAGGGTTAGAGCAGCACTTTTTGGCAGAAGAGTGGTTGATGCCTAATGTATGGCTTATGGACGTGGACTTTTTTAAACGTATTAACGATGAATTCGGTCACGACCTTGGAGATGAATATCTCAAAGCATTAGCAGATACTATGTCGACTTTTTTTCAGGGTAAGCCTGTTTTGATTTCTAGATGGGGTGGTGAAGAGTTCTTGATTGTGCTGAATAATATGGAAGATCAAAGTGAATTGGCAAACAAGTTACGTGAAGTGCTGGGTTTGGCATCGGTTCAGGTGTCTGATGGGCAACGTAAGAGTATCTCTTCTTCAGTGAGTATTGGGGTCACTATGATGCGTGCAGGAGAGTCGATTACAACGGCGCTTGGGCGTGCAGACAAGGCATTGTACCAAGCGAAAGAAATGGGGCGAAACCGCATTGAGAAGGTTTGAGCCTCGTTCTAGAAAGAATTAGGTATAAAAAAAGCGCTCCTTGGAGCGCTTTTTTTAATTAATGGTTACGGACTTTTGAGCCGATCAAACCATAGTATGCAATAAAGACATAACAAAGGGCTGGCAGGATGAAGGATACCTGTAGGCCAATTGTGTCTGCAAAGCCGCCTTGAACTACCGGTACGATGGCACCACCTACAATCGCCAGACAAAGCAAACCTGAGCCACGGCTGGTGTTTACCCCAAGACCTTTTAGCGCCAAGCTGAAGATCGTCGGGAACATGATGGAGTTACATAGACCCACAAGCAAGATCGACCACATGGCAACGCTGCCAGAGCTAAAGATCGCAATCAGGATTAAGGCAACCGCAGCCACACTGTTAAAGGCTAGTAGCTTGCCTGCAGCGATTTTCTGCATCAGCACGGCACCAGCAAAGCGGCCTATCATTGCTCCGCCCCAGTAGTAGGCAATGTAATGGGCAGCTTGTGCTTCAGGTAGGCCTGCCACTTCTTCTAGACCGAAGAAGTTCACCAAGAAGCTACCAATCGATACTTCCGCGCCCACATACATGAACAGAGCAACGGCTCCAAGGATCAGGTGGCGGTATTCTGTGAGACGAGTATTTTCATCTCCAGTGGCGGTTTCGTCTTCTTCAAGGTTGGGGGTTGGCAAAGAGATTTTTGTGAAGATCAGCGCCAATAGCACCAACATCACGGCTAAACCGAAGTAAGGCACGATGACGCTTTCAGCTTCGGCTGTGTCCGTTGCAAACTCTGTGACGGCGGAGAAAATCAATACACTGCCGATGATAGGTGCCACTGTTGTACCCAAGGAGTTGAATGCTTGAGTCATGGTCAAGCGGCTAGAGGCGGTCTCTGAAGGTCCCATTACGGTCACTAAAGGGTTCGCTGCCACTTGCAGGATAGTGATGCCGGATGCCAACACAAATAAGGCCGTTAGGAAAATCCAGTAGGTTTGTGCTTTTGCTGCGGCGATGAATAGTAGGCAGCCTGCTGCTGCGATTAATAGGCCGATCCCTAGGCCTCGTTGGAATCCTACCTTTTTAATCAGGTTCCCTGCTGGCACAGACACCAAGAAGTAAGCGCCGAAGAAACACATTTGAATCAACATGGCTTGGGTGTAGTTCAGTGAGAAAACTGATTTAAGGTGAGGGATAAGAACGTCATTTAGAGAGGTGATGAAACCCCACATAAAAAACAACGAAGTTAGAGCAACAAGCGCGAAGCGTTGACTGGACGCGCCCTGGCTCGAAACAGAGGTTTGAGAGCTCATAGTATCGACCTATTACAATCGTTTAAATGGGATGGTTATAGGGCGCTGGATCATACCCGAGCTCGGTTGTATGTTGATCAAATATTGTGAAAGATACGGTATAAATCCACGTATCATGCATATTCAAAAGAGAAGTGTAACGGATTCTTGCATTATGAAAGATACTCTTCCGCATATTTTGCGGAAGAGTAGGTTAGCTTGTGAAAGGTATTTATTCTGGATCTCGAATGGTGGCTCGGGGGGCAGTAGAGTGGTTGTTATCGGTGACGGTAAATCGCTGGATCTGCTGGGTGATTTTATGGCCCAGTTTCATCACATCGCTACCGACCTTAGCTGACTCGGCGCTGTGCATTTGCACTTCTTCAAAGCTGTCATTCATACGCTCATAGCTATGAGTTACTTCGACAAAGTTACTTTGCTGCTGGGAAATAGACAGGCCAATACTTTTGACCTTGTTAGCAATCATTTCCATGGCATCGTTCACAGTATTGAGAGTCACCTTGCTGTCCTCAACTTGTTGCACGGATAAGGAGGCGCTGGCACCGCTTTCCTCCATCAATTTGGCAACCTCTGATGTACTGTTTTGGATGGCGGAAACCATATTGCTGACTTCGTTAGTGGACTCTCGAGTTCGGGACGCGAGGGTTCGCACTTCGTCTGCGACCACCGCAAACCCGCGTCCCGCTTCTCCTGCACGGGCTGCTTCAATGGCTGCATTCAATGCCAGTAAGTTGGTCTGCTCTGCAATGTCATTAATGACACTGATGATGCCTGTGATCTGGGTCGTGTCTTGTTTCAAAACCCCTAAAGCGTCTAGCGCACGGGAAAGATCTTCAGACATGGTTTGCATGGTGGCTGAAACGGTTGAAATGCTCTGCATACTGTCAGCAACCGTAGCAAGACCTTGGTTACTTGAATCATCGATGTCTGTTAGTTCTTGTGCGACGTCAGCCGATGATTGGTGGGTTTGGTCGAGGAAGTCTCTTACGTTATCTGCCTGCGCTTTTTGACTGTCGTTGGCTGCATTGAGGCGATTGATTACGGCAGAGGTGTCTTGAGAGATAGGTTCCAAGCGCACTACGGATTTTAAGACAGTAGACAGGGTGTTATCGATTTGAGCGATAAAATCGTTGATGCCATTGGCTAGCATTCCCACTTCGTCTTTGGATTGCACTGGTAAACGTTGCGTCAGGTTGCCCTCACCTTGGGCCAGATCTTCTACTAAATGCACCATTTGTTTAATGGGGCGAGTAATGTAGAGCGCTAATACATAGCTCAAAAGGGGACCTACGATCAAAGCAATAACTGAGAGTAGCAGGGTATTGCGTTCTATTGTTTGTTGCAGCGCTGCAATGGGGGCTAAGGCTTCGTCCACGCTCTGCTCGGTTATCAAGCCCCACTTTAGACCATGAATCGTAAGAGGTTGGTAGCTGACTAATACATCTTGCCCCAGATAGTTTGTTATTTGATCATTGCCAGATTTCCCTGCTAAAGCGGCGTCTATTGTGGTGCCTTGAATCGGAAAACTACTGATCGTTGTGTTTAAACTATCGATTTCACTGAGTATGTTCTGGTCGATTCCTGTGTCTGCAAGGTCAGCCAGATAGCTTTGTTTATCTTCATAAAAAGGTCGCACATTACTGCGCAGAGTGTGATCGCTACCAACTAAGTAGCTTTGTCCAGTGTTACCAAGTCCCACTTGTTTCCAGTTTTGACCCGAGTTGACGGTGTTATTTATCTCATCCACAGGCATTTGGAAAATGAGAACGGCAATCAGATTATTGCCGTCGAAGATTGGAGTTGAGATAAACGATGCGGGGGCATTGTAGGAAGGGCCATAGGCGGCGAAGTCCGTTAGGGTGATATCGCCAGGTTTTGATGCGGTTAATGCGCCAGCAAAAGCTTTACCTATCCCTGTGTCTTTATAAGGGCCTGTTTTAAGGGAGGTGGCGAAGTCCAGCTCCTTAAATACGCTATAGACTATATTGCCGGAGTTCGCATCAGCAATGAACACATCGTAGTAGCCAAAATTCTGTTGAAAAGTGCGCATCATAGAATGGTAGTGGCTGTGTACAGCATCGTATTCGCTGCCATTTTTAGCACTGATCAGCGTGTCTTTTTCACCTAGCGGCGCAGGGTTATTGGCAATGTAGTTCGCTTGGAGTAGGGTCGCAACGGGGCTTATTTGATCCAGCAAGGCGGTTGGATTAGAGGAGCGGTCTAGATTGAGTGAAGCAAATTGCTGGTCGAATTCGTTTACGTAATAGTCTCTCAAAGCGGCTTTGCTTTGTGCGAGATCCTGCCTGTGTTGTTGCTCATATACAAAGAAAGCTTTGGTGAATTCCTTGGCCGCATCAATGATGGCCTTGTCAGTGGCAAAAGTTCGTACTTGTTTGTCGATAAAACCAAAATAGGTACTAATCGATTCAGCAGTTAGAGAAGACACTCCAGTGAGTTTTTCTTGGGCGTTTTGTGTGAGGGATCTAGAACCTTCTTCCAGAGCGTTTTGGCTCAGAGTGAAGCCAATAATCAGGGCAGGGACAAAGGCTAAACAGGTCCCTAATAAAATGATTCTTGATTTGATAGTCAAACCCATGCACGAATTCCTTGTTTGCTAGTAGGTAAAGGGGGTGTGTTTATTAAGCAAGTTTCAGTCCTGTCTACCCCTTTGAAATGTAGGGTTTGTGTTAATATTAGTAAAAATTTAAATGAGTACCACAATGCGAGTTTTGACACGAGAAGTTGTACCCGAGAGCCCGTCTACGTTTCCCGCGAGTTTCCCTCCGACCTTGGCGCGTATTTATCAATCCCGAGGCGTTAACAATTTTCAAGAATTGGAATACAAACTAGCCAGTTTAGAGCATCCCAAGCACTTTTTTGATATTAGCAACGCGGCCAATATTCTGGCAGATGCGATCGAAACAGGGCAGCGCATACTCATTGTTGGCGATTTTGATGCAGACGGTGCCACTTCCACGACCTTAGGTATCTTGGCAATGCGTGCCATGGGAGCTATCGATCCCCAGTACCTGGTTCCGAATCGTTTTGAATACGGCTACGGGTTGACCCCCGAAATCGTTGAATTGGCTCAAGAGCTAGAGCCGGATGTGTTGGTCACGGTGGATAATGGCATTGCCAGTCTTGACGGTGTAGCGGCGGCAAAGGCGGCAGGCATGAAAGTGGTCGTCACAGATCATCACCTTCCAGGGGATGAGTTGCCCAATGCGGATGCGATTGTGAACCCGAACCATCCTGAGTGTGGGTTTTCTAGCAAAGCCTTGGCGGGCGTTGGGGTGATTTTTTATGTGATGTCCGCGCTCAGGGCAGAACTGTCTTCTCGGAATTGGTTTGAACGTGAGCACATTCCTCGTCCAAATATGGGGGATTATTTGGATCTTGTGTCTCTCGGCACTGTGGCGGATGTGGTGGCACTGGATGCAAATAACCGTATCTTGGTGCAGCAAGGACTGCAGCGTATTCAGGAAGGCAAGGCCCGCCCTGGGATCCTAGCTCTGCTGGAGCTAGGTGGGCGTGATCATGCTCGTATCAAGGCCACAGACTTGGGCTTTGTGGTGGGACCAAGACTGAATGCCGCAGGTCGATTGGATGACATGTCTATTGGTATTGAATGCCTATTAGCAGAGCAGCCTATGTTGGCGCGCTCCTATGCGGAGCAACTGGATCAGTTAAACCGAGAGCGCAAGTCCATTGAGTCGGACATGAAGCAACAGGCGGAGCAGTATCTGGCTGGATTGGATGACGATCAGGATTTACCTAATGGCATGTGTTTTTACCAGCCAGATTGGCACCAAGGGGTGATAGGGATTCTCGCATCGCGCATGAAAGAAAAGTGCCACCGACCTGTGATAGCGTTCGCAAAAGTCGATGACGTTAACCTGAAAGGCTCAGCTCGCTCCATTCCAGGGGTGCATATTCGAGATGCTTTGGATCTCTTAGCCAAGCGCCATCCGCATCTATTGAGTAAGTTTGGGGGGCATGCCATGGCCGCAGGAATGTCCATCCGTGAAGCGGATTATGCTGAATTTGCAAAAGCATTTGATGAGATCATTACGGACTGGGTGACGCCTGAACAGCTTGAAGCCACTCTGTACACAGATGGCCCGTTGTTGCCTCAAGACTTTAGTTTGGAATTTGCAGAACAGCTGCATCGCGCTGGCCCTTGGGGACAGGCATTTCCTGAGCCCTGTTTTGACGGGGAGTTTGAGCTTTTGCAACAGCGTATTGTGGGGCAAAAGCATCTAAAACTGACCTTAAGAGAGCCTAGCTCCGGGTTGCTGGTGGATGGAATTCACTTTTTTGTGGATTTGTCCTTATGGCCAAATACCGCGTCCCGAGCACGATTGGTGTACAAGCTGGACGTCAATGAGTTTCGAGGGCAACGTAACTTGCAATTGATGGTGGACTACATAGAGCCGATTGCATAAATAGGGCGTTAAAACACGAGTATTTGCATTATCAGGGGCGGCAACTTGCTGAGAATAGGATATAATCTGCGGCCCCCATTTAACCACATATACTATTTCCAGGAGTTCATTCATGGCTGCACTGGTTCTTGACGGCAAGCAATGCGCGAAAGAAACCGAAGAGCGTTTAGCAAAACAAGTTGCTGAACTGAAAGCGCGTACCGGCGGTACCCCAATTTTAGCAACCATTTTGGTTGGTGCTGATCCAGCATCCGCAACCTACGTAAAGATGAAAGGAAACGCTTGTCGCCGTGTAGGCATGGATTCGCTTGCTATTGAATTGCCAGAAACAACCACAACTGAAGAGCTGTTGGCAAAAATCGATGAGTTGAATAACAACTCAGATGTACATGGCATCCTATTGCAACACCCTGTACCACATCAAATTGACGAACGTGCATGTTTTGACGCGATTGCTGCCCACAAAGATGTAGACGGCGTTACCTGTCTAGGCTTTGGTCGCATGGCGATGCAAGAACCTGCATACGGAGCAGCAACGCCTGCTGGCATCATGCGTATACTTGAAGCCTACAATATCCCGTTAGAAGGCAAACACGTTGTGGTAGTAGGTCGTAGTCCTATTCTTGGTAAGCCAATGGCAATGATGATGTTGAATGCCAATGCTACCGTGACTATCTGTCACTCACGCACCCAAAACCTTCCTGAGTTTGTGAAGCAAGCAGACGTGATCGTTGGGGCTGTAGGCAAGCCTGAGCTGATCAAAGCGGAATGGATTAAAGATGGCGCAGTGGTTGTCGATGCTGGCTACCATCCTGGCGGTGTTGGTGACATCGAGTTGGCACCTTTGGTGGATCGTGTAGCCGCTTACACACCGGTACCAGGCGGTGTGGGTCCGATGACCATCAATACTTTGATTCTGCAAACACTAGAATCTGGCCTAAAACAAATAGGCTAAACTTGAATCTAGATATGTGACCCTAATATAGGTCAACATAGAGAGCCGTGCCTTCGGGTACGGCTTTGTTTTTTATCGAATACAAAAAGGCTAAATCCATGTCTACAGAAATGCTGCTCGACGCCCTCGACTTTGATCTGATTGCCGATGTCTTTGTGACCGAATCGATTTCTGCGTCTCCTGCAGAACTTCACGGTCAGTTGTGTGGTTATCTTGCTTCCGGTGTGAACCTACCATTGGAAGATTGGTTGACCATGGTGGCTGAATTCTGCGACATCGAAGGCTGGAAAGAAGATGCTAGTCGTGAAGCCATCGTTGAGCTGTACCAATCAACACAAGCGCTATTTAAAAATGGCGAGTATGCTCTGGTGCCTTGCATCAGTGATGACGATGCGCCAATCAGTGAGCGTGGCACTACTTTATCCCAGTGGGCTCATGGATTCTTAGCAGGTTATGGCTTGTCTGGCCGTAAAGAAAAATTGTCAGATGACACGAAACAAGTGCTGCAAGATTTTGCCAACATTTCCGCCATGCAGGGAGATATGAAGGATCTTGAAGAGAACAATGACAATGAAACGGACCTAATGGAATTAATTGAGTACGTTCGTTTGTCCGCTATGATGCTCTACTCAGAGCACCATGGGGTGTCAGAGTCGCCTGATGCGGAGCAGTCGCCACGTTTCCACTAATACTATGCGGCTCTAAAGTGTCAGAAAGTTAATTCAGTTGTGAGTGTTAAACGAGGTGTACATGACGTTATCTAAAGAAATCTATCAAGCCCGCCGTCGTCAATTGATGGCTGCTTTGCCAGACAACACGGTAGCTGTGATTCGCGCAGGCGAGTTGTGCACCCGTAACAACGACTGTGATTATGAGTTCCGTCCGAATTCGAGCTTCTATTACTTGACGGGTTTCAGTGAGCCCAGCGCGGTTTTGTTCATTCTTGGTGATGGTACAAGCCATCTGGCGGTCCTACCGAAAGACCCTGAACGAGAGCAATGGGATGGCTTTCGCCATGGCATTACGGGGGCCATGCAAGATTTTGGAATGGACCAAGCGGTTGAATTAGATGAGCTGGATGATCTGGCACTAGAGCTGCTTGATGGCGCGAGCGACATCGCACTTTTGATGGCGGATGAATACTTACGTGATCAAGCCCTCGCCTGGCGCGATGCTTTAGCGGCTAAAGCTCGCATGGGGGCTGTGGCACCTGTGTCTTTGCTGGATCTGTCTGATCCATTGTTTGAAATGCGCTTAATCAAAGATGCTGCGGAAATAGAGATCATGGAAAAGGCCGCGCAAATCAGCGTGGAAGCGCACAAACAAGCGATGAAATCCGTGCAGCCAGGCATGATGGAATATCAACTCGAAGCCGAGCTGAACTACGTCTTTATGAAAAACGGAGCCCGTGTTCCCGCTTACAACAACATAGTGGCCTCTGGTAGTAATGCTTGTGTACTGCATTACATTAAAAACGACGAATTGATCGAAGATGGTGATCTCATCTTGATTGATGCAGGGGGAGAGCTTAGTTGCTATGCCTCAGACATCACTCGTACCTTCCCTGCCAATGGCAAATTTTCTGAACCACAAGCTAAGTTGTATCAAGTGGTGCTGGATGCCTACCACGCAGGCTTGGCGAAAATGACCGTTGGTGCTGCCTATGAAGACTTTCACAATGCCGCGGTGGAAGTGCTGACCCAAGGTTTAGTCACTCACGGATTGCTGCAAGGGGATGTGGCGGACTTGATTGAGCGCAAAGCCTATCGCGACTTTTACATGCACAATACCGGACACTGGCTGGGATTAGATGTTCATGATTGTGGCCGATATAAAGTCGATGGGGTGTCTCGCCCTCTTGAAGCTGGCATGGTGGTGACCCTTGAACCTGGACTGTATGTGAACCCAGACAATGAATCCGTTGACGAGCAGTGGCGTGGTATCGGCATTCGCATCGAAGACGATATTTTGATACGAGAAGAAGGTCCTTACGTACTGACTCATGGGTTAGCAAAAGAAATTGATGATATTGAAGCGTTAATGGCGTCCCGATAAAGGGAGCCTAGTAAAGGCAGGAAGTAGCATGGCCAGAGAATATGACGTAATTATCTTAGGTGCCGGTATGGTCGGCGCATTGACTGCAGTGCTGACAGCACAAAAGGGGCTGACGGTTGCTCTAATAGATAAGCACTCGGGGCAGTTTGATTTATCCGTTCCACCCGCTTATGACGCTCGAGTCAGTGCTATTTCCTTGTCTTCTCAGCAGCTGTTAGAAGCGGCGGGAGCCTGGCAAAGAATCGATAAAAGCCGCCTAGCACCCTATCACAAAATGGTCGTCTGGGATGGTTTAGGTGATGGCTATGTGGATTTTGATGCACACCAATTTCAACGTGGGGATCTTGGGCAACTCGTTGAAAACGCCGTGTTATGCGATGCGTTAATGCAGTGCGTACAAGACACCCGTGGTATTGATCTTTATCTCGGTCAAAGTGTTGAAGAGCAAGGTTATACTGCCCAGGGTGTCGCTGTGACATTGACGTCCGACCGTCAATTAGAGGCCTCCGTATTGATTGCCGCGGATGGCGCAAATTCTCAGGTCCGTTTGAATAACGGCTTTGATACTGTGGAATGGGACTATGGTCACCATGCCATAGTGACGACTGTTGAAATCGACCAGCCCCACCAAAACACCGCTTGGCAAGCCTTTGGTGAAGAGGGGATCTTGGCATTTTTACCTTTGCCCAGTGTGGCGGATCGCCATTTCGTCTCCATTGTCTGGTCCGTAACGCCAGAAGATGCGCAAGCGCTAATGGCGCTGGACGAAGCTAAATTCTGTCAGCGATTACATTATGCGACGAACCGCCGCTTTAACGCCTTGTCTTTGACCGTGCCGCGCCAAGCCATTCCTTTACGCCAGCGCCATGCAAAACACTATGTGCAAGAGAACATTGCCCTAGTGGGGGATGCGGCTCATACGATCCACCCTTTAGCCGGTCAAGGGGCGAACTTAGGCTTTTCAGATGTGAGTGCCTTGGTTCCTATTTTGGTGAAAGCCCATCAGCGTGGTGAAGCCCTAGGCAGCTTAAAAATCTTGCGCCGTTATCAGCGTGCTCGCATGTTGGATAACATTGCCATGTCTGCCTCCATGGAAGCGTTTAAGCGTACCTTCTCTACCCAGCAACCTATGGTGGTTCAGTTGCGCAATATAGGGATGAGTCTGTGCCATAGGTCTGTTTCCGTAAAGCGGCAGCTCGTCGCCCATGCTGCGGGTATAAAATAACCTATTCAATCATTCTGATTAAAAGAGAACCTTGGTTCTCTTTTTTTGTCTATGTCATTTCATATATTAGATTTAAAGCAAGTTTGTGCTTGCTAAGCTTGAAAAATATGTAAACAAAAACGGTTTTCATTTATAGTTTCATTGGTGCGGGCACGTTAGCCCATGGGTTGCATTCAATGAAACCGTCGCAAACAAGAAAAAGGTTGTGTAATGATGTCATCGCTTAAAACTCTAGCTCTGAAAAACTCTTCTCATATGGCTAAAGGTGTTTCCCTTGCTGTGATCTTAGGATCTTCTTTTGGTTCTGTAATGACCTATGCGGCAGGTGAGGTGAATGTCTACTCAGCACGCAAAGAAGCTTTGATTGAACCTGCTCTTGATGCCTTTTCAAAAGCTCATAATGTGACCGTAAACCTTGTCACAGGCAGTGCCGATGCTTTGTTGCGTCGTCTTCAAGTTGAGGGAGATGCGAGCCCTGCGGATGTCTTTATTACCGTGGATGCGGGACGTTTATATCGTGCGAAAGATGCGGGTGTACTGCAAGCATTTGAGACCGATGTGCTAAATGATGTGGTGCCCGACAACCTACATGACCGTGATGGTTACTGGTACGGCCTGTCCCAGCGTGCCCGAGTGATTTTCTATAACCCTGAGAAAGTCCAAGCGTCTGAATTATCTACCTACGAAGCCCTAGCTGATGCGAAATGGAAAGGTCGTATTTGCATGCGCTCGTCATCAAATATCTATAACCAGTCCCTTGTTGCATCTATGATTGAGTCGGACGGTGAAGCTGCGACCCAGGAGTGGCTCAATGGCATAGTGAAAAACTTTGCTCGCCCACCTGTTGGAGGGGATACTGACCAATTGAAAGCGGTCGCAGCGGGTGTGTGTGACATTACTTTAGCAAATACTTATTATTATGGTCGTTTAGGTCAAAGTGACGATGCAAATGATCGTGCAGTATATGACGACGTGGCACTGTTCTGGCCTAACCAAGAGGAAGGGGACCGTGGTGCCCATGTGAACGTAAGTGGCATTGGCCTGACTGCGGCGGCATCAAACATTGAAAACGCAAAATTGTTGGTGGAGTTCCTAACGAACCATGAAAGCCAAGTTTGGTATGCGGATGTCAATAATGAATACCCAGTGGTGGAAGGCATTGCCCCGCCAAAGAGCTTGCAACCATTTGGGGATTTCCGTGCTGATACCATGTCTTTGAGTGTTCTAGGTGATAACAACCGTAAGGCGGTTGAGATGATGGATATTGCCGGCTGGAAATAAATATATTTGAGAATTTGACTTTATGTCATCGATAACAAGTCGTTTGCCCGCAGCGCAGGAGCGTCGCGGGCTTCCTTGGTTAAAAATCAGTGCCATCAGTGTTGCTCTGTTGTTAGCGCTTCCTGTTGCCATTATTTCGATCAATGTGTTTTTAGGGGGCGGTGAAGTATGGACCCATCTCTATAACACTTTGTTGTGGGATTATATTTCCAACTCTCTATTGCTGATGATTGGGGTGACTCTTGGTACCTTGGTTATTGGTGTGCCCGCCGCATGGCTTACCAGTGTCTGTGATTTTCCTGGACGAAGAGTTTTCTCTTGGGCGCTGCTGTTACCTTTGGCCATGCCAGCTTACATTATTGCTTATACCTACACTGGGTTGTTGGATTTTGCTGGCCCAGTGCAAACCTTTATTCGTGACGTCACTGGATTAGGGTATGGCGACTATTGGTTCTTTGAGATGCGCTCCTTAGGCGGTGCCCTGGTGATGCTGTCCTTGGTGTTGTATCCCTATGTGTACCTCATGAGTCGAGCAGCCTTTTTAGAGCAATCTGCTAACACCCTAGAAGTCTCCAGAACATTGGGTTACTCCGCTCCCGCGGCGTTTTTACGTTTGGCTTTGCCCATGGCGCGTCCTGCAATTGTGGCAGGGGTTACTCTTGCCATGATGGAGACACTAGCGGACTACGGTACGGTGCAGTATTTTGGCGTGACCACCTTCACCACTGGCATCATGCGTACCTTTTATGGTTTTGGTGATTTGGCGGCTGCTTCTCAGTTGGCAGGTATTCTGCTGTTGTTTGTGGCCGTGCTGATTTTTACCGAACGCTATTCACGTCGCCGTATTTCTTACCATGCTTCTGGGCTACGTAAAGCCAGCGATAGAACTCTAAAACTAACTGGTATAAAAGGATGTTTGGCCTTTGCCATGTGCTTTTTGCCTATTTTAGGTGGATTTATACTGCCGGCTGGGGTGTTGTCTTATTGGGCTATATTTAAGGCTGAAAGCGTTGGCTGGGACTTTGTGATTCTGTCTTGGAATTCGTTTTATTTGGCGGCCTTGGCTGCGCTTATAGCTGTGTCTTTGGCCCTCGTACTGGCCTATGCTGCACGCTTGCATAATACGCGTTCGGTTAATACCGCAGTGACGAGTGCAGGGTTAGGGTATGCCTTGCCAGGTACGATTATCGCCATAGGTGTGATAGTCCCCCTTGCTTGGTTGGATCATCGCCTGATTGATTTTGCCAAGGCTGTGTTCGGGGTCAAAATCGGGTTATTCTTTTCTGGCACCATTGCCGCCTTGTTGTTTGCTTATACTGTTCGTTTTATGGCGGTATCCTTAGGCTCGGTGCAAAGTGGCCTTGGTAAAGTGAAGCCTAGTATGGACATGGCTGGGCGTTCGTTAGGTTGTTCGCCATCTCAGGTGTTGAAGCGCATTCATATTCCACTGATGAAGAGTTCAGTGCTGACGGCTCTTTTAATCGTGTTTGTGGACGTGCTAAAAGAGCTGCCCGCAACTCTGATCTTGCGGCCATTTAATTTTAATACGTTGGCGGTTCGTGCATTTGAGTTGGCGTCGGACGAGCGTTTGATCGATGCGGCTCCAGCATCACTAATGATTGTATTAGTGGGATTACTGCCGGTTATTTTGTTGAGCCGATCTATTTCTGCCACGCATCACTAGGGTGAAGAGATAAAATATGACTGCAATGCCCCCAAGTAAAATGCTGAAAGAACTAAAGCTGACTGATATCTGTGTTGGCTATCAAGATACCCCTGTGGTGCAAGATGCGAACTTCCGTTTGGTTGAAGGTCAGATTGGTTGTTTACTCGGCCCAAGTGGCTGTGGCAAGTCTACTTTGTTACGAGCGATTGCTGGTTTTGAACCTCTAATGGATGGCGAGATTACCTTAGATAATGACGTCTTGTCCTCTAAGAGCCATGTGGTAAGTCCTGAAAAGCGCAGCATTGGCATGGTGTTTCAGGATATTGCTCTATTTCCCCATCTTACCATTTACGACAATATCGCCTTTGGCCTAAAAGACTGGTCTAAGAGCGATGTAAAAGCCCGGGTGGAGTATTTGTTGGGCTTGGTTGGGTTAGCTGGTTTTGGTGCCCGCTACCCTAGCTCACTTTCCGGTGGCCAACAGCAACGGGTAGCCTTGGCTCGTGCGATTGCTCCAAGGCCAAAGCTGTTGTTAATGGATGAGCCTTTTTCAGGGCTGGATGCAAAGCTTCGCGAAGAGCTAGTACCGGACATCCGAGCTATTCTGCTCCATGAGAAGGTCAGTGCAATCTTAGTGACCCATGATCAGGCCGAGGCCTTTGCTATGGCGGACCAAGTGGCCATTATGGAAGCGGGGAAGATTCTGCAAGTAGGTACGCCCTATCAGATTTATCACGAACCGATATCACGCTTTGTGGCTATGTTTATTGGTCAAGGGGATTTTTTGCCTGCGGTGGTATGTGGCCCTGATTGCGTACACTCGGACTTGGGTAATATCCGTGGTGAGTTGCATCATGGTTTTGAGACAGGTGCTAAGGTGGATTTGTTGGTCCGTCCCGATGATGTGCTACATGATGATGACAGTGAGTTCAAAGGTTTGATTGTCAGTAAGTGGTTCCGAGGATCCTACTTTTTATACCGTGTAAAATTACCTTCTGGAAAGGTGATTTACTGCTTTGCTTCGTCCCACCATAACCATTCTATTGGTCAAGAGATCGGCTTGAGTGTGGATCTAGACCATCTGGTTATGTTCCCGACGATTAGCGAATAACGATACAAAAAAAGGGCCGTTTGGCCCTTTTTTAGGCAATTGATCGGTTATAGGTTACCGATCCCTTGTTCGTGGCAAACGTCAATCATGCCCTCAAAGTCATATTCCGTGAGCTCTAGATGTTCTAGGGCATAATGCCCCATTGCCATCCATTCGTAGTCCTCACTGGCTTTACCTATGTGGCGGTAGGTGCCACTGATGTGTTCCGCCATTTTTAGTACGGATAAGAAGGTTAGGTTCTTGCTGTCTCCAGCATGGCGGTTGGTGTAAATATGGGAGGCTCTGTGGAGGTTGGCAATGACATAGCAGCTGGATTTGGGTAAAGCCCAAGACTTCGCCAAATAGTAGCCGACCACAGAGTGGTTGGTTCGAAAGTTTTGATTTTCAAGGTCTGTCAGCTCAAAGGTCGGTGACTGATACCCTTGCTCTAACACTTCCCGATAACCTGAGAACCGAGACATCATTAAGGGAATGCCTGCGTTGTGGAATAGACCCAGAGCGTAACACTCGTCTTGGTATTTAAAGCCGATCTGCTGGGCAATGCTAGAGCAGACGGCCGCTACATCCATGGCGTTGTCCCAGAACTGGTGCAAGCTCTCTATGGCACCATCAGACAGCTCACTTTTAACGGATAACCCATTCACAATATTGGCAATGGAGTTGATGCCGAGCATCATGACCGCCTGTTGGATAGAAGAAATCTTGCGAGGTAAGCCATAGTAAGCGGAGTTTACGAACTTGAGCACTGCGGCGGAGAGCCCAACATCTTGCGAAATGATTTGTGCAATTCTCGCCATATCGGGTTCAGGCATGACTTGCTCCATGTGCAAATCAACCATGACTTGAGGTTGAGGAGGGATGGCTATTCCTTGAAGTACACGCTTCACTTGATCATCAGTTAACCCTGTCGACATCCTGCCCTCGAAATATTTTGATTGGTGAATTTTGTTTAAAAATTATAGCTAGCGTAGCAAAACAGATACGATCTTCTATAATAGCGTTTTTTTTGTAATCTTGGTGAGTACTTTGAGTGTAATTAGGTTAAAAGGGCAGGCGGACAGACGTATTCGTGCGGGCCATCAGTGGATATACAGCAACGAAGTGAACACGGATGCTACCCCTTTGAAGCAGTTCAATCCTGGTGATCAGGTAGTGGTGGAAACCGCTCAAGGGAAGCCGTTAGGGATTGCAACAATCAATCCTAATACGCTGATTTGTGGGCGTTTGATTAGTCGTAGTACGGATACCGTATTAAACAAATCAACCCTGATTCACCGCTTGAAAATCGCCCTGTCTCTACGTGAGATGAGCTATCCAGAACCCTACTACCGCTTGGTGTTTGGCGATTCAGATGGCTTATCTGGCTTAGTGGTCGATCGCTTTGCAGACATTCTTGTGGTGCAAATCTCCACCGCAGGTATCGAGCGTATTAAAGAGGAAGTCATCGAAGCTTTACAGGAAGTGGTCAAGCCAAGCGCTATTCTGATGAAGAATGATGGCAAGATGCGAAACATCGAAGGTTTGGACACTTATGTTGAAGAGGTGTTCGGCCATGTGCCTGAAGTGGTCTATCTAAAAGAGAATGATGTGTTGTTCCAGGCCCCTGTGTGGGATGGACAGAAAACTGGCTGGTTCTATGACCACCGTGAAAACCGTAAAACCATGCAGGGCTTTTGTTCTGGTAAACGTGTATTGGACGTGTTTTCTTACGTGGGTGGATGGGGTGTTCAGGCTGCTGCCGCAGGTGCCACAGACGTGACTTTTATTGATGCTTCTGACGCTGCCCTAGAGCACGTGGATGCCAACTTGGCGCTAAACCAATACGAAGGTGAAGCGAGTTTAATGCATGGGGATGCTTTTGAAGCCATGCAGTCCTTGATCGAAGAAAAGCAGCGCTTTGATGTGGTCGTTATGGATCCGCCAGCCTTCATTGCTCGACGCAAAGACATTAAAGCAGGTGAAGGGGCTTATCACCGTGCCAACCAGCTAGCCATGCGTCTGGTCGCGAAGGGCGGTATTTTGGTGTCAGGGTCTTGCTCAATGCACCTGGAAACCAGCCGTTTGCATGACATTGTGCGCAGCAATAGCCGTCAATTAGAGCGCTTTTCTCAGTTGATCTATCGCGGTACTCAAGCACCAGATCATCCCGTGCACCCTGCCATCCCAGAGACGGAGTATCTTAAAGCTCTGTTTTATCGGGTGCATAACAATATGGGGCTATAACCCACAATTCATAAAAAACGCAGCCTTGGCTGCGTTTTTTATGTAGGTCGCATAACCATTAAGAGGCTTGGGATGGGCCTTTAGGAATGAATTGCTTACGCCAGTCTCGATAGTTAAAAACTTGTCCTTGGGAACGAATTCTAGAGATTTGACTTAAATCCACCGTGGCATAAACCCAACCAAAGTGGTCTGGATTACCTTCAGCCAAGATGCCATTGTCAGGAAAACCATAATCCACTGGTGTATAGACGCTGCCCCGTCCTGTATTGATATCCACCGCCTCAGACCAAGGGGCTAGGCCGACGGTAGGGGATTGCACCACATAGCATTGGTTTTCCAAAGCTCTCGCTTGGCAGCCAATGCGTACTCGGTGGAAGCCTGCTTCGGTATCGGTGCAACTTGGCACTAATAATAAGTCAGCGCCAGCGGCCACCTGCTGGTGGGCGATCATTGGAAACTCTGAGTCGTAACAGATATGGATGCCGATGCGCCCCAAGTGCGTATCGAACACTTGAATCTGCTCCCCAGCGGAGATGTGCCATTGTTCGTTTTCAAAACGCGTCATCATGAGTTTGTCTTGGAAGCCAATAAAGCCTTCTGGCCCAAACAGGGATGCACGATTCACAAACTGACCTTCCCCGATTTGCGTAGGGAAGGAGCTTGCCAGGATGATCACATTAAATTGCTTCGCCAGATCAATGTGCAGTGCATACCAATCTGGCAATAAGGACTGCATTGCTTCGATTTGTTTGTGTAGGTCGCTGTATACATCCTGACCAAATAAAGAGGCTAATTCCATGCTGCCGTATTCGGGGAACACCAACAGTTCGGCGTTCTCTTTTGCCGCAGCGTCTACCCAGTGGGTGAGCTTAGCTTTTGCATCCTGCCAAGTGTCAAAAAAGCCAATGTCGTATTGTGCTGTCGCAATTTTAAATACACTCATATCAATGATTTCATCCAAAACATCATAGGTTTTTCAGTTTCCGTTGCCTGACCAATATCTTTCCAACTAAAGTATGTGCTGAGCTCAGGGTGCTTCTGATAGCCGCGATTGCGCCAGAAATCATCGAGGGGGTGGTAATCTTTTGGCTTGGCAGGGTGATCGTCAGGCCTTTGCACCCCACAAAAACAGGCGTGTTCCATGCCTTTGATGGCTTTTGCATGGGCTTCCCTGTGTTCAAAGAACGCAACGCCTGCCCCTTTGCCCCGGTAGGTGGCCAATAGCACGGATTCACCACAATAAAAGATACTGTCTATGTCATGACCGGCTTCGAGAAACGGGCGCTGTACCTCTTCAACTTCCTCTTTAAGGGGGACGCCTGTGGAAGCCCCGACTATTTTGTCACCATCAAACGCCAGTACGATCACGCTGTTAGGGGCTTCAATATAGGTTTTCAAATAGTTGGCTTCGTAGGCAAGATCTCCCTCATATAGGTAAGGGAAGTCGCGAAAGACAGTCATGCGCAAATGCGCTAATTCATCAAGGTATTGAATCAGCTCCAAACCGCTAAAACGTTTAAAAGTTAACATAGTCATTACTTAGACACTTGAGCGATCCAATCTTCTAGATTGTAGTAGTTGGTAACCCGAGCCACTTTATTGTCCTTGATATCAAAAAATGCCCCTGCTGGAAGGCGGTAAGTTTGGCCGTTGGCTTCTGGTAAACCTTCGTCTGTGGCCAAATATTCCCCTAGTACAGTGAACTCAACGGCTGCACGATTCCCTTCTGGGTTCGACATGATGACAATGTCAGTAATCGTCTCTTTGTAGTTGCGATTCATTCGATCCATGAAATGTTTAAAAGTTTCCTTCCCCACTTCGCGATCACCTTGGTTGATATCGTGGATCACATCCTCTGTTAACAATGACAAAAAAGTGTCCATGTCTTGTGCGTTGAAAGCATCGTAGTAATTTTGCAAGAGTTGAACAGTCGCTTGGCTCATGGCGCGGATTCCTTGTTTCTAAAAAGAGAAAGCTTGGATCATATCAAAAGCTCAGTTCTGGGAAATGGGGAAAAGTAGAGTTGGCAAAAACATGCATGGAAAATGTCGCAATGGGAAATAAAAAAACGCAGCCGAAGCTGCGTTTAGAAGAAGTTTTAGGCTTGGTTATCTCGTAATGAAATATGAGGCCAGCCACGCTCTTTAGCGATATCGGTTAATGTTGGGTCGGCATCCACGGCCACAGGGTGATCGACTAGCTCCAGCAAAGGAAGATCATTTCTGGAATCGCTATAGAAATAGCTGCCTTCCATAGAATGCCCAGTTTCCTCTAGCCATTGATTAAGGCGAGTGACCTTGCCTCCTTGGAAACTGGGGACACCGACGATATTCCCTGTGTAGACATCATCAATGACTTCTGGAACCGGTGCAATAATGTGATCCATTCCTAATTCTGCTGAGATCGGCCCCGTGACAAATTCGTTAGTGGCCGTGATGAGTAATAGGAAATGACCTTGATCCTTATGGAATTTTAGGAGCTTGGTGGCCTCAGCTTGCATCATAGGGCGTACTTTGGTGTCCATAAACTCCTCATGCAAGGTTTCACGCTCTGCTTTGCTAAACTGAGTCAGTGGTTTAAGACTGAAAGCGAGGTACTCATGAATGTCTAGCGTGCCAGCTTGATATTGTTCAAAAAAGCGATCATTGGCTTCTTTATAAACCGCCACGTCCACTAAGCCTTTTTCAACTAAAAACTGTCCCCAGTTGTAGTCACTATCACCGCTTAACAGGGTGCCGTCCAAATCAAAAATTGCCAGAGTCACAATGTCACCTATCATCATAAATTGAGAGCGTCAGTATAGCGATGCAGGTCACAAATAACAGCCCGATTAATTGTGTGAATGACCGAATTGTGGAACAATGATGTGTATTAGATTTTAGTTATAAGGTGAGTCTCGTGATTGATGCAGACGGATATAGACCGAATGTAGGCATCATTTTGATGAACGAGCGAGGCCAGCTACTTTGGGCGAGACGAGTGGGTCAAAACGCATGGCAGTTCCCCCAAGGTGGTATCAAATCGGATGAAACTCCAGAGCAAGCGTTATACCGAGAATTGAAAGAAGAGGTGGGGCTTGAACCCCATCAAGTAGAAATTGTCGGAAGAACTCGCGGATGGTTACGTTACCGATTGCCAAAACGTATGTTGCGCCATAATAGCAAACCCCTGTGTATCGGACAGAAACAGAAATGGTTTTTGCTTTCCATTCGCTGCGCAGACGCCTGTGTCTGTGTAGACAGTTCGGATTGCCCAGAGTTCGATGGTTGGCGCTGGGTAAGCTATTGGTATCCGTTAGGGCAGGTTGTCTCGTTTAAAAAGGATGTCTATCGTCGCGCACTTAAGGAGCTAATCCCCAATGCGCATAGGTGGCTAAGTCGTAGGAAAAAGCCAGCATAAGCTTGACCCTACATTGAGAGTAGAGGATTTATGTTAAGTTTATTGAGACGTATCACTCAAGAAGTAACGGCCGCCCAGTCGTTGCAGGCGGCGTTGGATATTAT
Organism: Marinomonas vaga; assembly: GCF_055388305.1. Classification (NCBI taxonomy): domain Bacteria; kingdom Pseudomonadati; phylum Pseudomonadota; class Gammaproteobacteria; order Oceanospirillales; family Oceanospirillaceae; genus Marinomonas; species Marinomonas vaga. The sequence goes on along the minus strand of NZ_AP043903.1, from coordinate 521,274 downwards.
CGTACGCCGTGTGCGCCGCGCCATGCGTTCGGAAGTGTGCTCAATTTACTTAGTCGATCCCAACTCTCAAGATTACATTTTAATGGCGACCCGCGGTCTGAATGCGGATGCAGCGGGTAAGCTGAGTCTTAAGGCTGATGAAGGCCTCGTAAGTTTGGTGGGCCGTCGTGCCGAGCCAGTTAATCTTGAAGACGCCCATGTTCACCCTGCGTTCCACTACCTAAGTGGTACGGGTGAGGAACGTTATCGTTCCTTCTTGGGTGTGCCTATCATCCATCATCGTCAAGTGTTAGGCGTATTGGTTGTTCAACACGAAGAACGTCGCCGCTTTGATGAAGGTGAAGAAGCTTTTCTAATTACCCTTTCAGCCCAATTAGCAGGTGTTATTGCTCACGCGGAAGCGACCGGTGCGATGATGTCTTTGACACCAAATTCACCGCCGGTGGGAGCAGACTTCCGTTACAAAGGGATTGCGGGCAGTTCTGGTGTGGCGATTGGTAAAGCTGCGGTGATCTTTCCTCCTGCGGATTTGGACGTCATTCCAGATCGCGTTCCACAAAGCGTCGAACAGGAAGTTGAAGATTTTTACCAAGCTCTAGAAGCCGTTCGTGGCGACATTCGCAAAGTCAGCAGTCGTCTAAGTCAGCATATCAGCAGTGACGAAAAGGCGCTGTTTGATGTGTATTTGAAAATCTTAGACGACAACTCCTTGGCGGCAGAAATTGTCAGTAAGATTGAAGAGGGTAACTGGGCACCGGGTGCACTGCGCCAAGTTATCAAGTTACACATTTCCTTCTTTGAGTAAATGGAAGACCCGTACTTACGTGAGAGAGCGACTGATATTCGTGACCTTGGGCGTCGTATTTTGTCCCATTTGCAAGAGAAAACCCCTAGTGTTACAGAAGAGCTTACTGAGCCAGTTATCATCGTAGGGGAAGAGCTGACGGCCTCCATGTTAGGGGAATTCCCCCTCGACAAGGTAAAAGGTCTGGTGTCCGTGATGGGCTCCAGTAGCTCCCACGTCGCTATCCTTGCACGAGCCATGGGCATTCCTACTGTCATGGGGGCGGTGGATCTGCCCTACAGTAAACTCGATAAAGTCGACATGATCGTTGATGGCTATTCTGGTCAGATTTTTACCTACCCTTCCGACGCCATTATTGACAGCTATCAGCAGATCGTTGACGAAGAACGCTTGTTAGAAAGCGAGTATGAACAGCTAAAAGACCTACCTTGCGAAACCCTAGATGGCCAGCGCATAGGTTTGTACGTGAACACCGGATTGTTGGCAGACATTAACCGTTCCCTGGATCGTGGTGCTGAAGGTGTGGGCTTGTACCGTACCGAAGTGCCTTTCATGATTCGTGACCGTTTCCCAACAGAAGCGGAACAAGAGCAGATTTACCGCCAGCAGCTTCAAGGTTTTGCCCCTGCGCCAGTGACGATTCGTACCCTGGATGTGGGAGGCGATAAAGCCCTGCCTTATTTCCCCATTAAAGAAGAAAACCCCTTCTTGGGTTGGCGCGGGATTCGAGTGACCCTAGATCATTTGGAAATTTTTATGGCGCAAATACGTGCCATGATCAAAGCCAGTGCAGGTCTTCATAATTTGAAGATCATGTTGCCCATGATATCCAACGTCGCAGAAGTAGAAGAAGCCCAGTCGCTGATTCGTCGCGCATACGCGGAAGTCAAAGAGGAAGGTTACGATGTCATCATGCCTAAAGTTGGGGTGATGATTGAGGTGCCAGCTGCTGTGTACCAAGTCAAAGAACTGGCTGGCATGGTGGACTTTATGTCTGTGGGCAGTAATGACTTAACCCAATACTTGCTTGCGGTGGACCGTAACAACTCACGGGTGGCTGGTTTGTATCATACCTTCCATCCAGCGGTATTGCGTGCCTTGAATGATATCGTCGAGCAGACCAAGGGCGAAGGAATTAAATTAAGCGTTTGTGGCGAGATGGCCGGCGATCCATTGGGAGCGATTCTAATTATGGCCATGGGTTACGACACCTTGTCGATGAGCTCCACCAGCTTACCTAAAGTGAAAGCCGTATTGCGCAAGCTGACTATGGAACAAGCAGAAGATATGCTCGCTCAAGTGATGTCTCTTGCCCACGCGGACGCAGTGAAGCAAACCTTGATGAAACTTGTTCGAGAGGCGGGTGTCGAACGCCTAATTCGCCCTTCTAAAACGGCAGCCCTACAGTAATCAGACCTCACTAAGGCCTTCTATGATTTCCTATCCAGACATCGACCCAATCGCTATTTCGGTGGGTCCTCTAGCCATCCATTGGTATGGCTTAATGTATTTAATCGGTTTTTTATCGGCTTACTTCTTAGGTGTGTATCGCGCCAAGCGTTCCAATGGTCTGTGGACACCAGAACAAGTCAGTGACATGATTTTTTTTGGTGCCGTAGGCGTTATATTAGGCGGCCGTGTTGGCTATATTCTGTTTTATCAGTTCCCGTCTTTTATTGATAATCCACTGGTATTGTTTAGAATCTGGGAAGGGGGCATGTCCTTCCACGGTGGATTGCTGGGCGTCATAATCGCCATGTGGTGGTTCGCCCGTAAAACCCAAAAACATATTATCGACATCACTGACTTTGGCGCCCCTTTTGTGCCGATAGGTTTGGGCCTTGGACGTTTGGGTAACTTCATTGGTGGTGAGTTATGGGGTAAGCCTACAGATGTCTCTTGGGCGATGATCTTCCCAACCGATCCGATGCAGTTGGCGCGTCATCCTTCTCAACTGTACCAGTTTGCGTTAGAAGGGGTTGCCCTCTTTGCCATCCTTTGGTTCTTCTCTCGCAAGCCTAAGCCGCGTTATTGTATTTCGGGGCTATTCCTACTTTGCTACGGTCTTTTCCGTATCTTGGTGGAGTTTGTACGGGAGCCAGATCCACAAATCGGCTACTTAGCATTTGGTTGGTTGACTCAAGGGCAGCTGTTATCTGTGCCTATGGTTTTATTGGGTGCGGGGATGATTTGGGTTGGTTACAAACGTCAGGTGTTTCCTCAAAAATAACCTGAAGAAGACACCTAGCCTTGGCTAGGTGTCTGACACTGTCTTAAACCGAAAATGGGTACGCGATTGGCTCGTGGAACTCATATCCTTCCACGTCAAAATCGTCCAAAGTCACCCAAGTTTCTAAGTCTTTTAACGTCTTAATATCTGGGTTGATCTTAAAGCGCGGTGCGGCCAATGGCTCGCGTTTGAGTTGTACATCGCGCATCAGCTCTAGTTGATCTTCGTAAATGTGAGCGTTGACGATTTTATGATAAGCCTTGCCTGGTTTCTTGCCAGTAATCTGCGCCATGATGGCAAGTAGGAAGTACACTTGAACCATGTTGAAATTCAGGCCTAGAGGGACGTCACAGCTGCGCTGGGTGCTGTTTAAATAGAGAGTATCACCCAATAGGGAAAAATGATGGCTGTACATGCAAGGGCGTAGGCAGGCCATATGCAGTGCCCCAGGGTGATAGAAGGTAAAAATCTCTCCACGGTTATCAACGCCACGGGTTAAGTCGTCAACAATCTGTTGTAGCTGATCAACGGAGCCCCCATCAGGTTTCGGGAAGTTACGTCCAATAGCGCCGTAGCATAAGCCCATGTCATCTTCCCCTTTGCGGTAGGGGTTGTTGAGCCATACTTGGTTTTCATTGGCGTTGGCGTCCCATGTTTTAGTGCCCAAGGCGCGAAAATCTGCTGCGTTATCGTAGCCACGTAAGTAGCCGATGATCTCAGCAATGGCAGACTTCCAGTAGCTTTTACGGGTGGTGACCAAAGGAAATTCCCCAGCACTTACATCATAGGTCAGGTCAGCATTGATCACTGTTAAACAGCGCTTGCCAGTGCGTTCGTTTGCTACCCATTCGCCCTCGTCAATAATGCGACGACAAAGATCTAGATATTGTTTCATGCAATTGAGTCCATGGTCGGTATAATATTGGCGCAGAGTATATCAAATTGCCCCTTGTGTGTATCGGAGTGAAAATGCTGTCTTTAATTGTTGCTATGTCGTCTAACCGGGTCATCGGTGTGAATAATTCCCTACCTTGGCATCTGCCAAATGATCTGAAGTACTTTAAGCAAGCGACCATGGGCAAGCCAATTATCATGGGGCGTAACACGTTTGAGTCCATCGGTAAGCCGTTGCCTGGTCGTCGCAATATTGTGATCAGTCGCAATCCAGACTATCAGCCAGATGGGGTCGATGTGGTCAGCTCTTTGGATGCTGCGATCCAGCTTGGTGAAGACATTTGCCTAGTAGATGGGCAAGAAGAGGTAATGATCATTGGTGGTGCCCAGATCTATTCTTTGGCGTTAGAGCGAGCAGATCGTTTATACATTACTCATGTGGATGCAGAGATTAATGGCGATGCGTTTTTCCCAGAAGTGAACTGGGCAAACTACGAAAAAATTGGTGAAGAAACTTTCGCTGCTGAAGGTCATAACCCTTACGATTACCGTTTTAGCGTCTATCAGAAAGGCTAAGCTATGTGGTTACAAAGAGAGATTACTCTATCCCCGCGCAAGCGAGGTTTTCATCTGGTGACCGATGAAATCTTACGTCAGATTCCCGAAATGACTCGCTTAGAGGTGGGTCTGCTGAATGTGTTTATTAAGCACTCATCTGCCTCTTTGACCATTAATGAAAACGCGGATCCTACGGTGCGTGTGGATTTTGAGAGTTTCTTTAATCACGCGGTCCCAGAAAACGAGCCTTATTACCAGCACGTTTACGAGGGCAGTGATGACATGCCTGCCCATCTAAAAAGTAGTATTTTAGGGGCAAGCTTAAATATTCCTGTCACCCGTGGCGATTTAAACCTAGGGATTTGGCAGGGTATCTATTTATGTGAACACCGCAACCACGGTGGCTCTAGGACATTAGTGTTGACGCTCCAAGGGGAGTAGATTTCATATAAATAAAAAGGAGCCCAAGGGCTCCTTTTTATTTATTCGATAGAGGCTTTTGTCTGTGGCAATTTATTCGGCAATAGACAAGGTCAGGCCGGATGTACGTGCTTTCTCGACGGCTGCGTTGGCGCTTTGAGCCAATTCTTCAATGTTCTCCCCATCTTCTGGGAAAGTGGCTAAGCCAACACAGAGGTTTAAGTGGCTGGCGTCGGAAAACTCCAGTACTTTACGCTCGTCTTCCTTGGGGGTTAGGAAGGTTTTCATCAGTTTTTCGGCGTCTTTAAGGCTGGTGTTGGGCAATAGAAGCAAGAGCTTGTCATGGGCTACACGAGCTAAGATGTCCGCTTCACGGATTTTCTTGTAGATGAAGCGCGCTGTGGTGTGAATAGCGGTATTGCGCTGATCTAGGGGCATGTCTGCCAGTAAGCCTCGGGCATCAAGGTCGATTTTTGCCATGGTAAGCGGTGTGTACTGGCGACGGGCAAGCCCCAATTGCTTAGTGAAATGGGTCAGTGCAGCGCCCTTATTTAACAATCCTGTTAATTCATCAAAGGTGGCCTGTGAGCGTAGGTGTTCTTCGAGGGCTTTTTGGTGACTGATGTCTTCTACAAAACCTATGATCTTCTTCACCTCGCCCGCATTGCTTTGGCTGTAGGTACGGCCACGTTCGCGGACCCAGATGTACTCATCGTTGGCGCGACGAATACGGTATTCTGCTTCGTAGTATTTTTGCCGGTGTTCAATGTGCTCTTTTACCGTTTGAATGAGCTTGGCTGCATCATCTTTGTGAATACGACTGTGCCAGTCAACGGTGTTGTGTGGCGTGTCTTCTAGAGGACAGCCTAGTAAAGAGGCAATGGATTGAGAGCAGGAAATAGTGTCCCCTTCGACCTCCCACATCCACAGGCCTGCAGAGGATTCGGTCAAGGCAAATTTGAGTAAGGTGTTTTCTGCTACGGAAAAATCAAGATGGTCCGTGTGGGAGATGTATCCGAGTACATTTGTCTCATCGAGCAGACTGAGGCTGATTTCTGCGGCAAGTAAGCGATCACCAACTTGTAAAGGTGCAGTAACCCGTTCAATGGTGCCTTGTTTAATCAGGGCAACCGTTTGACTCAAAGATGTTTGGTGGTCGTGGATAAACTCTGCCCAGCTTTCTGGGCGCGTGGCGCCCACATTGAGGTAGAGGTTTTCCAAGCTTCCGTTCGCTGCTTTGATCTCGCCGCTTTCAATATCGGCCACAAAGGCTGGTGTTGGCATGCGAAGAAAAGCAGTGTGAAATGGAATGGTCATTTGAGACTCCTCTGTCAATCAATGTGACGCCTAATAATAAGTTTACTCTGGGGTGATCCATCGCAGTTGGAAATGTGCGTCAGAGTCTTCTGCTAAGGTATCCACTAGATACGGTAGGAAGGTCTTTGCTTCGCTTTCCAGCGTCCATGGTGGGTTAACAACTATCATGCCACTGCCAGCCATGCCGCGTTTTGTTTCCGTGCCACGAATATTCAATTCTAGTAGCAGGGTATTCTTAATTTTGGTCGCTTCAACGGCATCAAGCAAGCTGTCAGCCTGACGGCGATTGAGTACAGGATACCAGATGGCGTAGGTCCCTTGGGCAAAACGTTTATGGCCTTCTTCGAGTGCTTTAACGACTTTTTGATAGTCGTTTTTCACTTCATAAGGCGGATCCATCAGCACAAAACCTCGCTTTTGAGGGGGTGGCAGCATGGATTTTACCGCAAGGAATCCATCATCTTTTACCACATTTGCGACTCTTTTTTTGGGGAAAAGTGCAGCAAGTAATGGAAAGTCGTTGGGGTGCAACTCACATAGATGCATTTTATCCTTCATCCGCAAATAGTGATCTACCACCATTGGGCTGCCGGGATAAAATTGTAATTGACCGTCAGGGTTGAGCTCTCGGACGATCTCTACAAAGGCTTCTAAGGGCTCAGGTAGGTCTTCTTTTTCAAGCAATCGACTGATGCCCGTGGCGAATTCTTGGTTGAGTTGTGCTTGGTCTGATTCAAGCTCGTACAGCCCAATACCTGCATGGGTATCCAAATAAAAGAAAGGGGCTTCTTTTTTGGTTAGGTGGCGGCATATTTGGCTGGCAACTAAGTGCTTCAAAATATCCGCGTGATTGCCCGCATGGTATATGTGGCGATAGCTAAGCATAGTGATGATCCTAAAAATTAAAAAAGCCGCCCCTCATAGGAGGCGCGGCTTGAGCTTTGTAAGCGTTGATCAGTCAAGTTGATCCAAGTCGCGCACGGCACCTTTATCGGCACTGGTGGCAAAGTGGGCGTAAACTTTCAACGCTGTTGACACTTTACGTGGGCGCTCTTCGACAGGTTTCCATGCTGCAGTGCCTTTGGCTTCCATTGCTGCACGACGTTCTGCCAATTCTTCATCAGAGATCATGACGTTGATGGAGCGATTTGGAATGTCGATTAAGATGCGATCGCCATTTTCCACTAGGCCAATTGCGCCGCCGGCTGCGGCTTCAGGTGAAACGTGACCGATCGATAGGCCAGAAGTACCACCAGAGAAACGACCATCCGTCAGTAGGGCACAGGCTTTGCCTAGACCTTTCGACTTGATGTAAGAGGTTGGGTACAGCATTTCCTGCATGCCAGGACCGCCTTTAGGTCCTTCGTAGCGAACGATAACGATGTCGCCAGCTTCCACTTTATCAGCCAAGATGTTGCTGACGGCTTCGTCTTGAGATTCTGTTACGTGGGCACGACCTTCGAATACAAGGATTGATTCGTCTACACCGGCACTCTTCACCACACAACCGTCTAGGGCAATGTTACCGTATAGAACCGCCAGACCACCTTCTAAAGAGAAGGCATTTTCAAGAGAACGAATACAGCCATTTGCGCGGTCTCCGTCTAGAGTTGGCCAGCGGCAGTCTTGGCTAAAGGCGACTTGTGTTGGAATGCCACCAGGGCCTGCTTTGTAGAATTCTACAACTTCAGGAGACGGTGATTCCATGATGTCCCACTTCTTAAGGCCATCTAGCATGGTGTCTGAGTGAACCGTATGTACGTGGTTATGTAAGATACCTGCGCGATTGAGTTCGCCTAATAGACCAAAAATACCCCCAGCACGGTGAACGTCTTCAATATGGTATTTCTGGGTGTTAGGAGCCACTTTACATAGCTGAGGCACTTTACGAGATAGGCGATCAATATCTTGCATGGTGAAATCAACACCTGCTTCACGTGCAATTGCCAATAGGTGAAGAATGGTGTTGGTGGAACCGCCCATGGCGATGTCCAATGTCATAGCATTTTCAAAGGCTTCGAATGTTGCGATGGAGCGTGGCAACCACTTAGCTTCGTCTTTTTCGTAGTAATTCTTAGCGATCTGAACGATGCGCTGACCTGCTTCGAGGAACAAGCGCTCACGATCTGCGTGGGTGGCGACGACGGTACCGTTACCTGGAAGACTTAACCCTAGTGCTTCTGTTAAACAGTTCATCGAGTTCGCAGTGAACATACCGGAACAAGAACCACAGGTAGGACAAGCAGAACGCTCGATTTCGGCAACAACTTCGTCGGAAACACTGTCGTCTGCGGCAATAACCATAGCATCCACTAGATCAAGCTTGTGCTCAGAAAGCTTGGTTTTGCCTGCTTCCATTGGTCCGCCAGAGACGAAGATAACAGGAATGTTAAGGCGCATAGCGGCCATTAGCATCCCAGGTGTGATCTTGTCACAGTTAGAAATACATACCAGTGCATCGGCACAGTGTGCATTGACCATGTACTCGACAGAATCAGCAATAAGGTCACGGGACGGCAAGCTGTAAAGCATCCCGTCATGGCCCATTGCGATACCGTCATCCACCGCAATGGTGTTGAATTCTTTAGCCACACCGCCAGCGTTTTCAATTTCACGGGCGACCAATTGTCCAAGGTCTTTTAGATGTACGTGACCTGGAACGAACTGAGTGAATGAGTTAGCTACGGCGATAATAGGTTTGTGAAAGTCTTCATCCTTCATGCCCGTTGCGCGCCAAAGGGCACGAGCGCCTGCCATATTGCGGCCGGCGGTAGAGGTTTTCGAGCGATATTCTGGCATTGGTATCCCCACAATTTATTTTGCTTTATTTATCCGGTCATGTTACCAAGTTTATTGCATTCGCCCAAAGACAAATTTGGCAATACAGTGAGCATATAGAGTGCAATTGTCAGAGCTCGTTGCCTAACTAAGTATGACGTCAAAGGTTCTAGCACGTATGAACTACCAAAACGTAGCGATAGCTCGTCAGCCAATTGTCGATAATAAACTGTCAACGATTGCATATGAGTTGCTGTATCGTCGCGATGCCCAGGCAATGGATGCTGATGTTTACGATCAAGTGGGTGCGACAGCTCAAGTTATTACAACCAGTTTGCTGGATTTGGGGTTACACAATCTCGTTGGTTCAGGTAAGGCGTTTGTAAATTTTCCTCGGGGTTATTTGATTAACCCAAGCGGTGTGCCGCTTCCCAAAGAGCATACGGTAATAGAGGTGCTGGAAACAGCGGGCTTTGATGCTGTGCTGTTGGCGTCACTGCGTCGTTGGCACGGGGCTGGTTTCAAGTTGGCTTTAGATGATTTTGTGTTTGAGCCTAAGTTGTCGCCTTTTGTTGAGATTGCGGATTACGTCAAACTGGATATGAAGGCCTTAGGTAAAGAAGCCTTTCATAAACAGGTTGAGATGCTTAAACCCTTCAAAGTTAAGTTGATCGCCGAAAAGGTCGAAACTTGGGAAGATTATCATTTCGCTAAGTTGCTCGAGGTAGATTATTACCAAGGCTATTTCTTCGAAAAGCCTGAATCGATTTCTCGTAAAGCTTCCCGCGTCAATCAAATGACTCTGTTGCAGTTGATGGCCGCTATGATGAAAGCCAGCGACTTATCCATTTCCGAGCTTGAAAGCATTGTCAGTCAAGACATAGGCTTGGTTCACAAGTTGCTCAAGTATCTTAACTCTCCTATGACGGGCTTGATGGCCTCCGTAGATTCCCTTCGTTTAGCCATCATGCTAATCGGTATTGATCAACTTAAAGCCATTACTAATTTATTGCTGATGTCAGAAATGACGGCTGACCGGGAAGCTTTGCAATCTCAAGTATTACTCCGTGCTAAGCATGCTGAATTGTTTGCTAAAAAGCGCCAGTACGCCAACGAAGATCGTTATTTTCTCGCGGGCATGTTGTCCCTGATAGATGTGTGTGTGGGCATTGATCTGGATACCATCTTGTCTGAGCTACCTTTACCGTTAGAGTTTACCAGTGCCATTGTTGAGCGCTCAGGGCGTGTGGGCTATACCTTGGACTTGATCGAAGCGTATGAAAAACAGCGTCCCATTAAAGCTCCTGAGGATGTCACTCTATTGGCGGAAACCTATACTGAAGCGGTTAAATGGGTAGAAGGATTTCGCTCTTCTTTATAGAGATCAGGGTAAGGTGTCAGGAGATATCTAATTGCTTGTATGAATTTTCCGACGTTGCTCGTAAGGGAATTCAGTGTGTTGCGGGAAGTTTTGGAAATTACGGCTTCATAAAATCTAATTGTCTGATTTTAAATGACTTTTTTGTTTTTTGGTTGTTTTTTTGTGAGTTGATTCTTGGCGCTGATCGGTTAAAGTGTACTTATCCAAACGGAACTCATGGATCGAGGGGCGCATGATGCGCAACAGAGTAGGATCTCTGTAAACATGAATGAAAGCTAGGACAGCTTTTTAGATGGATCTAGATCACAGGATGTGAATGATTTCATGGAGCGAAATCATGCGAACATGAACGGTTGGATCTCACGGATAGTTAAACAGAATGTTTTACTCATCGGATGAGCGCTTTTCAGGACGAAGAGCAAAAAAATGGGCAGCCACTAGGCTGCCCTTTTTTTCGTCTGGAGTCGCTGTGTTAGCGCTCTAGGTGCTCAAGCTTATCTTCCACACCATCCCACTCTGTAGCATCTGGCAACGCATCTTTTTTCTCAGTGATGTTTGGCCAAATTAATGCTAATTCTTGGTTTAGCTCAACAAAGATATCTTGACCATCTGGCAACTCGTCTTCAGAGAAGATTGCGCCAGCAGGGCATTCAGGCTCGCATAATGCACAGTCGATACATTCATCAGGGTTAATGGCTAGAAAGTTTGGGCCTTCATAAAAACAGTCCACAGGGCAGACTTCTACGCAGTCCGTGTACTTACAACGAATACAGTTATCAGTGACGATGAAAGCCATACGACTTCTCCTAGAAACGGTTCAAAATTTTGCGGATATTTTAGAGCGTTAGGCTGTTTACCAGCAAGGGAGAAATGCTAATCGCTCTAAATTTATCTGTCATTAGCTTATGCTGCTAAAGATCCTTTTTAAGATTATAAAGCATATTTAGGGCTTCAAGGGGAGTTGTGTTATCCAGATCCAGTGATTTGATCGCTTCTTTCAACTCATTTTGCTCGTCCAAGGCAAACATGTCTGGCTGCATGGGAGACTGAGTTGCTGCTGATTTGGCTTTTGGTGCGGATTTTTTCACTGGCTCGGGGCTGATTTCAGGTGCAGTTTTGAAGCTGTCTTGCTCCAGTTCAGTAAGTTTTTGGCGCGCCTCAATAATAACGTCTCTTGGTACGCCTGCTAATTGCGCCACCTGTAAACCATACGACTGGCTTGCAGGGCCGTCATGCACCTGATGCATAAAGACAATTTCGTCTTCGTACTCGGTGGCCGTTAGGTGAACGTTTGCCGCGTTTGGAAGGCGATCCGCTAAGGTGGTTAATTCAAAATAGTGGGTTGCGAAAAGCACATAGCTACCCAAGTTATTAGCCAGATATTCTACCGCCGACCAAGCCAGAGAGAGACCGTCGAAAGTACTGGTGCCTCGTCCTACCTCATCCATGAGTACCAAGCTGTCTTTGGTGGCGTTATTTAAAATGTTTGCGGTTTCAGTCATTTCCACCATGAAGGTGGAGCGCCCGCCAGCTAAATCATCAGATGAACCCATACGGGTAAAGATGCGATCCACAACAGAAATGGAGGCGGACTCCGCTGGGACGAAGCAGCCGGTATGCGCAAGCAAGGTAATAATGGCTATTTGGCGCATATAGGTAGATTTACCGCCCATGTTTGGACCAGTGATCATGAGTAGGCTACGGCCATCGTTGAGCTCTAAGTCGTTGGGGATAAAGGGATCGGTAATGACGGATTCGACAACCGGATGACGGCCCGCTTGGATAGCAATGCCTCCCTCATTGTGTAGGCTTGGTCGCACAAAGCTCAAGCGGTTTGCTCGTTCTGCAAAACAGTGTAGTACGTCAAGCTGGGAAACGGCTTGGCTACCTGTTTGAAGCGGCCCTAGCTCATCATTAAGTTTGTCTAGAAGTTGTTCATAAAGTTGCTTTTCACGGGCCAAGGCTTTGGATTTTGCACTCAGGGCCTTGTCTTCAAATTCTTTTAATTCAGGTGTGATGAAACGCTCGGCATTTTTTAATGTTTGTCGGCGAATGTACTCAGCTGGCGCTTGATCAGAATGCAAGCGGCTGATTTCAATGTAATAACCGTGCACTCGGTTGAAGCCTACTTTTAAAGAGGCTATGCCGGTGCGTTCTTTTTCTCGGCGTTCCATTTCAGCTAAGTAATCTGTCGCATTGGTAGACAAGGAGATCAGTTCGTCCAGTTCTTCATCGTAACCGAATGCAATGACTCCTCCGTCACGTACGACCGAAGGTGGGTTTTCCACTAGGGCGTTCGTTAGCTCCTGAGTCAGTTCTGGTAGTTCTACTAAGCGGTCTTTTAGAAGCGTCAGACGAGTGCTGCTGCTAACTTGGTCTAATTGATCGCGAATGGCGGGCATCGCTTCTAATGCCATCCGTAAACGAACCAAATCTCGCGGACGTGCGGAGCGTAAGGCAACGCGGGATAGAATACGTTCTAGGTCGCCGATCTTTTTGATGCTGTCGTGTAACGTTTCAAAATGGAAGCCTTCGAGTAGCGCTCCGATAGCGTCCTGACGAGCATTAATTTCATCTAGGTCACGAATAGGAGTGTGCAGCCAGCGTTTAAGTAAGCGGGATCCCATCGGGGTAGCACAGCTATCAATGACACTCATTAGGGTGTTGGTTGTGGTGCCATTTAAGTTTTGGTCGATCTCTAAGTTACGACGAGTAGCGCCATCGATGAGTACCGAATTGTCCCGCTGCTCCACGCTGATGGATTGAATATGGGGTAGTGCAGACCTTTGTGTATCTTTGGCGTACTGGAGCAGTGCCCCTGCGGAAGCGATGGCCGCACTCATGGCTTCACAGCCAAAGCCAGATAGGTCTTTTGTATTGAATTGTTGGATGAGTTGGCGGTAGCTGGAGTCGAAGTCAAAATGCCATGGGCCCAATTCGCTCACGCCGCGCTCAAGGGTAATGAGGTCTCGAGCAGGGAAGTCTTCAGAAATCAGGACTTCTTTAGGTGTTAGGCGTTGCAATTCGCTAGCTAGCGCTTCAAAGCCATCCACTTCAAATACGCAGAAGCGACCACTGGCCATATCCAAATAAGAAAAGCCAAAGACATCCAGCCCTTTGCGTTGTACGTGGGCAATAGATAGAAGTAGGTTTTCTCGCTTTTCCTCTAAAAAAGCTTCATCACTGATGGTGCCAGGGGTAACGATACGGGCGACTTGACGTTCGACCGGGCCTTTACTGGTGGCTGGATCGCCAGTCTGTTCAGCGATGACTACGGATTCTCCCATGCGAACAAGGCGGGCAATGTAGTTTTCCGCTGCATGATAGGGGATTCCTGCCATAGGAATGGGTTTACCCCCGGAATGCCCGCGGGCCGTCAGCGTGATATCCAGTAGCTCTGCCGCGCGTTTTGCATCGTCGTAAAACAACTCATAAAAATCGCCCATGCGGTAAAATAGCAGCTGGTTATGATGCTGCGACTTTAAGCCAAAATACTGGCGCATCATGGGGGTGTGGTTGTCTTTGTCGTGTTGACTCATGCAGCGGCTCGCGTTGTGTATTTGTGTGTGTGAAACAGGGCGGATATTCTAAGGGAAAATCTCATCAGATTTAAGGGAGTGATGGAAGTGAGTGAAGCAATCATTCATGATTTGGTCGTCAAAGTCGCAGAAGCATTGACAGCAGACGGTAAGATGTTGGTCACGGCTGAGTCATGTACCGGTGGTTTAATTGGGGCCAGTTGTACTGAATTAGCTGGCAGCTCCGCTTGGTTTTTCGGCGGTGTCATGAGTTACGCGAATGAAGCGAAAGTCCGTGGGTTGGGGGTATCAGAACAAACCCTCGCCACACACGGTGCAGTCAGTGAAGAAACCGTTGTACAAATGTGTGCCGGAGCCTTGGCGCTCGGTGGTGATATTGCTGTGGCGGTTAGCGGAGTGGCTGGACCAGGGGGCGGCTCGAAGGAAAAGCCTGTCGGCTGTGTGTATATTGGGTGGCAACATAAAGGCCAGCCAGCTCAGGTCGAAAGATGCCTGTTTTCCGGTGATCGTAAAGGGATTCGTGATGCCACTGTGATACGTGCGTTAGAAGGTGTGTTGTCACTCTAAATAAAAAGCATGTGTTTTTATACAGTATTTTCTTGAGTGCAATTTTAAAACGCGTTACATTAGTCTCAGTTTAAATTTACAGGTAAATACCACTAGGATTTTGATATGGCATCTACAGCAGACAACAAGAAAAAAGCGTTAGACGCAGCGCTTTCTCAAATCGAGCGTCAGTTTGGTAAAGGCGCCATCATGAAGATGGGTGAAGGCGCAAAGCTGGACATCGAAACCGTTTCTACTGGCTCTCTAGGTCTTGATATTGCACTGGGTGCTGGTGGTTTGCCTTATGGCCGTATTTGTGAAATCTATGGTCCTGAGTCTTCAGGTAAAACCACATTAACGCTTAGTGTTATCGCAGAAGCTCAGAAGCAAGGTAAAACCTGTGCCTTCATCGACGCCGAGCATGCTTTAGATCCGTCTTATGCGGAAAAGCTAGGTGTTAACATTGGTGACCTGTTGGTTTCTCAGCCAGATACGGGTGAGCAAGCCCTAGAAATCTGTGACATGTTGGTACGCTCTAACAGTGTAGATGTAGTCATTGTTGACTCGGTTGCAGCCTTGGTGCCTAAGTCTGAGATTGAAGGGGAGATGGGTGATTCTTCTGTCGGTGTTCAGGCGCGTCTTTTGTCGCAAGCCATGCGTAAACTTACTGGCTCTATCAAGCATGCTAACTGTCTTGTTGTCTTCATTAACCAGATTCGTATGAAGATCGGTGTCATGTTTGGCTCTCCAGAAACCACTACAGGTGGTAATGCACTGAAATTCTATAGCTCCGTACGTTTGGATATTCGCCGTATCGGCTCTGTTAAGCAAGGCGATGAAGTCATTGGTAACGAAACCCGCGTAAAAGTTGTGAAGAACAAAATTGCGCCGCCATTTAAACAGGCTGAATTCCAGATCATGTATGGTGCGGGTATTTACCGTATGGGTGAGATCATTGATCTAGGTGTGAAGCAAGGATTCGTTGATAAGTCCGGTGCTTGGTATGCCTACAATGGCAATAAGATTGGTCAAGGTAAAGCGAATGCTGCTCAGTTCTTGGCGGACAATCCTGAGATTGCTCAAGAAGTAGAAGCTAAGATTCGTGAAACCCTGTTAGTGAAAAAAGCCACCAAAGAAGAAGCTGCGGCAGAGGCTGACTCAACTGAAAATGCTGAGTTAGACCTTTAGTCCTAACGTTTCCAGATACTTTCGATTTCTAAAAAAGCAGCCAATAGGCTGCTTTTTTTGTTTCAGAGGTGGGTTCATCGGTGATTTGAAGAGTACTTATGTTAAATGTCAATCAGGATGGAATCTGACATATTTTTCCCACTTCTAGCATTGCTGTGAACCCCAATAGACCGTTTTAATGCTGGGCTTGTTGTTTAATTGTTGTTCAAGCATGATGATCACGCTTGGCTACTCCGATAAAGGAATATAAGAATGAGTAGTAAACCTTCCTCACGGCCAGTCGTTAGCTCGGCCACTGGTGTTTTTAATATCAAGTCATTAATTGTTGTGTTCGATGTGCTTTTGTTTGCGTTGCTTTATAACACCTTACCCTTTGAGTCTAATGTGGTGCTTGGCTTAAGTATATTGGTGTTTGTCGCCATTCTTTGGTTAACAGAAGCTTTGCATGTCACGGTCACCGCTATTTTGGTTCCTGTTATGGCGGTTTTATTTGGTGTTTTTAATACGCAAACGGCGCTGAATAATTTCGCAAATGCCACTATTTTTCTGTTCTTAGGGGGCTTTGCCTTGGCCGCAGCCATGCGAGTACAAGGTTTGGATAGGGTCATTGCCGATAAGGTATTGCAAATGGCGCGAGGGCGGATGAATCTCGCTATCTTTATGCTGTTTGGTGTAACGGCGGTGCTGTCTATGTGGATCAGTAATACGGCCACAGCCGCTATGATGTTGCCTTTGGTGTTGGGTATCTTAAGCAAGGTGGATCAGGAGCGTGGCCACAGTACCTATGTGTTTGTTTTATTGGGGATTGCCTACAGTTCCAGCATTGGTGGGATTGCCACCTTGGTGGGGAGTCCGCCAAATGCTATTGCTGCGGCCCAGGTAGGATTGTCTTTCTCTGAGTGGATGGCATTTGGTTTGCCTGTGTCCTTGATCTTACTACCCATTGCCGTTGCCTTGCTGTATTTGATTTTGAAACCTGACCTTCGTGGTGGTTTTGATCTTAATGTGGAACCTGTGGTCTGGAGCCAAGGTAAAGTACTAACCTTGGTGATTTTCTTCTTAACCGTCTTTATGTGGATCTTTAGTAAGCCGATTAATGGCATGCTAGGGGGAATCAAAAGCTTTGACACAATTATTGCTCTCGGAGCGATTATCTTGGTGTGTTTTTCTGGGGCTGCGAAATGGAAGGATGTGGAGAAAACCGCAGATTGGGGGGTGTTACTCTTATTCGGAGGTGGGATTTGTTTAAGTAATATTTTGCGGGAAACGGGTACTAGCATGTTTCTTGCGAACGAGCTGAGCGTCTTGATTGCAGATCTGAATATTGTGGTAGTAATCCTAGTTATTGCAGCGTTTGTGGTGTTTCTAACGGAATTTGCTAGCAATACTGCCAGTGCAGCGTTATTAATTCCTGTGTTCAGCGGTTTGGCTGAGGCCTTCGGAGTATCTCCGGTGATTCTAGCTGTGTTGATTGCCATCTCCGCTTCTTGTGCCTTTATGTTGCCAGTGGCAACCCCTCCTAACGCTATTGTGTTTGCGTCAGGGCATATAAATCAGAGCGAGATGATGCGGGTAGGTTTTGTTTTAAACCTTGTCTGCATCATATTGTTAAGCTTGATTGCTGTGACATTTTGGTAATTCGACTGTTAAAAATAGTACGCTGTGTGGAGTCTTATTTTTTAAACAACTATTCTAAAGGGAAGATAGGATGACTAGGTGTTCTCGATGAATTTGGTGTTTGTGTTGATGATCACAACCGGAGTGTCTGCTCTACTGCTTATTGCAAGCGGTGTGTGGTACTGGCGCGTCAAGCAAAAATCCAAAGTTGAAACGCCTGTTGATTCAGTTGAAGACTCCGAGGACTTTGATGATGAGGCTGTCACAGATGATCAACTGTCTCAAAATAGCCATTGGTTGGCGCTATTGGATCAACAGCTTGCAGTCTGTGAACAGCTTTCCGAGGAGCAGCAAGATCTTTCTCTAAAATGTTGGCATACGTTCCTGAGTATTGAGCGTGAGTTGCTCTCTGGGGATGACGAGGATGTCACGCCATACCTGAGTCAGTTCGAGTTTGTCTTAGAGCAACTGCAGCAAGCCCAAGAGATTGATGTCTTACTTAAACGTTTATCTGTTAGTAACAATCTGCTGAAAGAACTCAATAAGGTGATTCAGCACACTGGCGACTTGGTATTTGATCAAATGAATATTACGGCCGATCTAAATGCCAAGCTTGATAAGCAGCAGGAAAAACTTAACGAAGAACATGAAGTCGACCAAGAGCTTGCCAGTGTTCGTGCAGAGTTGGCTTCCATGTATGAATTGGGTGAGCGTTTGAAAGCTGATGCTGGCAACAGCTCCAGTGAGCAGTATTTAGATGCATTATCTGAGTTCTTAGGTGAAACTTCCTCCGATGGTTTCTTGGCGCCTATGCGTACAGAGTTGGATGATAAGGTAGACGAGCTACAGCATTTAGCAGATTACCGCGCCTCTGTGATCAATGAGCTAAAGGATCGTGTCAGTCAAAAGCGTGAAGTTGCCCATGGTAAGGACGATCATTTAGCGGAATACGACATTGCTTTTGCGCGTTTCGAGAAGAGTTTGTTAGAAAGTAATCGCGTAATAAAGTCTCTCGAAAATAAGCTAGAGAGCTTGCAGACCATCAAGTACAACTTGAATGTGGATGTACGTAAGCGTGAGGAAGCGTTGCGCTTGAAAGGTGCTCAGCTTGAGTCTAAAGATGAAGTTAGTGTGATGTCTGCTCAAGAGGCGTTGGCTAATGAGTATGACTCGGTAGAAGCCTTGTCTGGCTTTATCGATGCAATGCCATTCCATAAGGACTACGAAGAATTTGAAAGTGAACAGCTGGAAAAACTTGCTTCCCTTAAGAAGATGGTGGATGACTCAGAGTTATATGTGAATGTGCTTGAGCGAGACTTGGATAAGGCTAAGTTGGAGTACGATCAATTAACTCAGCGCTTAAATGGAGACGTGGGAGAGGTAGTTCCAACGTCTCAAGAGCAAGAAGAAATTGAGAATTTAAAAGAGATTAATGCAGAGCTTGAAGACGAAAAGCGGCGTTTGTTGGATCAGCTTGATTCTGGTGCTGATGATAACGAAGAAGTCCTGCTGTTGCAGAAAAAAATAGCTGATCTGGATGCTAAAATTGATACGGTTCAGGCAAATTACGTGAACATGGAGGAGCGTTACCTTAATTCTCTTATGTCTTAATCCTCTTCTCTGTATTCGATGGCGTGTTTGATTTCGTCGAAGCCAAACCCTCTGTAAGCCAAATACCTTGTTTGTTTGGCTTTTTCTTTATAATCGCGACTGACAGCTTCTCCAAATTTTTTAAGCTTTAACTCTAGAGCTAATTCAAACCAATCAGCCTCCAGAGCATTGAGTGCCTGCTTAGCGGATGCCTCATCAATGCCTTTCATTTTAAGTTCATTCAGGATGCGTTGCTTGCCCAGTGGTTTTGCGGCTTTGCTGCGAGCAAAGGCTTCAGCAAAACGCTGATCATTGACGTAGTTATATTCGATGAGTTTGTCGATAGCCGCTTGAATGTCCTCAGCCGAAAACTCTTTGCGACTTAGCTTTTGTTGAAGTTCTCGAACAGAGTGTTCGCGGGCGCCTAACAGCCATAAGGCGTGGTTGTAGGCGGAAGCTTGATGAGTCATAGGATATTGGTACTGCAAAAGGAAAGATTATAGCTGAAATAATTTGAATTGATAAATTATATGATTATCTGTTTAGTGTTGATCTTATGGTTTTTAATTCTTTATATGATTTTAAATATGGTGAGAAATTCTAGTTATCTTTTGGAAGAATAGTGGATAGTTCTTTTGGAGGTTCGCTATGAATGTTTGTATCTTAGGGGCAGGGGTTGTGGGTTTGACGTCTGCCTATTATTTAGCAAAGCAAGGTGTGCAGGTGACAGTTTTGGACCGTCAGCCAGGTGTGGCTTTGGAAACAAGCTTTGCCAATGCAGGTCAGATTTCTCCCGGGTACTCTGCCCCTTGGGCGGCTCCTGGGATACCAATGAAAGCCGTCAAATGGTTGATGCAAAAGCATGCGCCGCTGAAAATTAGCCCAGAGCCAGAAGTTAAAAAGTTGCTTTGGATGACCAAGATGTTGGCTAACTGCACCAATCAAGCCTATAACGTAAATAAATCTCGAATGATGGCTTTAGCGGAGTTCAGTCGTGATTGCTTTATTGATTTGCGCAAAGAGTTGGGCATTCGTTATGACGATGGGCAAGGTGGTACCACACAACTGTTTCGTACGGATGAGCAGGTAGAAGGCGCCGCAAAAGATATCAAGGTGCTCAAGGCCTTGGGAGTGCCTCATGAAGAGTTAACCCCCGCTGATATTCTTAAAGTCGAGCCGGGGTTGGCACCTGTGATTGATAAGTTTAAAGGTGCATTGCGATTAACGGGAGACGAAACCGGTGATTGCTATATGTTTTGTGAAGCGCTAAAGGCTGAGTGCGACAAGCTTGGAGTGGATTTTAAGTTCAATACTTCCGTTGAACGTCTGGAAATCAATCAAGGTGCTATCAAGGGCGTACAAACTAAAGAAGCTATGCTTAACTTTGATCAGGTGTTGGTGTGTCTTGGTAGCTACTCCAAAGAGTTGCTCAAAGCGATTGATTTGGATGTGCCCATTTACCCTGTAAAAGGGTATTCCTTGACGGTGCCAATCACACAATCTGAGTTTGCACCGACGTCAACCATTATGGATGAAACGTACAAGGTGGCGGTGACTCGATTGGGAAATCGCATTCGTGCGGCAGGTACAGCGGAGCTAACGGGTTATAATCTAACAATGCCAAAAGTCCGAACGGATACGATTGCTCATGTGGTCGGTGATGTCTTTCCTCAAGGAGGGGATTTATCAGAAGCGGAATATTGGACTGGATTGCGCCCCATGACGCCAGATGGCACGCCAGTGGTCGGTGGAACGCCGATTAAGGGTTTATTCCTAAATACTGGGCATGGAACCTTAGGATGGACCATGAGTTGCGGATCTGCAGCACTGATTGCTGATATCATGTTAGGTGAGAAGACTGCGATCGACTCATCGGATCTTGCAGTTAAACGTTACGCACATTAAGGGGCGCAGATGTCTAGGCCACTTACAGCGACCGTCAATTTAGACGCGATCCTGTCAAACTACCGCTATGCAAAGCAATTGCATCCTACTTGTCATGCTTTTGCTGTCGTAAAAAGTAACGCCTACGGCCATGGTGCCGTTCGTGTTGCAACTTTTCTCGACGAGGAGGCGGATGCCTTTGCCGTCGCTACGATCGAAGAGGCTTTGGAATTGCGTGAAGCCGGTATTGAATCACCGGTCATGCTTTTGGAAGGTGTCTTTGAAGACTCCGAATGGGAGTTGTGTCAGCAACATGGTTTTTGGGCTGCCGTAGAAAATGAAGTCCAACTCCATGGTTTGCTCGAGCGTGATATCCAGATTGAAAAAATCTTTGTGAAATTGGATTCAGGGATGCATCGTTTGGGTGTGACCAAGGAAGTCGCAGACGATTATGTCCATGCTTTACGGGCTTCAGGGAAAGTAGGTGAGGTCTTGCTAATGACACACTTCTCTTGTGCAGATGACTTGGCAGACTTAACCACCATGAAGCAGCTCACTTACTTTGAGCAAGCTCGCCAATTGATTGGTGAGATCGGGTCCAGTGTGGCGAACTCTGCGGCCATTATGAAATGGAGTGTGCCTGAAAATGGCTGGATTCGTCCTGGGATTATGTTGTACGGCATTTCCCCATTTTCCGAATTGAGCGGTGCCGAGTTGGGATTGACTCCTGCTATGACTTTAACGTCCAAGGTGATTTCTGTTCGCTCTTTGGTGGCCGGTGATCGAGTGGGTTATGGGTTAGGTTACCAGGCTGAGGAAGATCATGAGTTAGGTACGATTGCCATTGGTTACGGGGATGGCTATCCACGTAGCGCACCAGCAGGCACCCCTTTGTTGATTAACGGCAAACCTGCTGAGCTGGCAGGGCGTGTGTCTATGGACATGATCACCGCCAAATTTAGCCACACAGATCAGTCCTTGGCGATTGGTGATGAAGTGGTACTTTGGGGTGAAGGTATGCCAGTAGAGAAGGTGGCGTACTGGTCAGATACCATCGGCTATGAGCTGGTTACACGCATGACGACTCGACCTAAGTTGGTTTATACCAGCGAGTCGTAACCTCTTTTACCTCCTTTCTGACGGTTTTCTCCCAATTACTTATGTTAAATCATGGGTAATTGGGAGGGATTGCTAAAAATAAGCGCAAAATCTGTTCTTTAGGTTTTGATCATTTACGCCTTTTCCGTGTACTATTTTCTACCTTTTAATTGCCAAAGTGTCTTCTTAAGGAGGCTTTGACGCAATTCAATTCGCCAGATATTTAGAGATAGAGTCTCATCCAATTATGAAGAGTTCTGAGTTACGCCAGTCATTTTTGTCTTTCTTTGAAAGCAAGCAGCACCAGATCGTGGAATCCAGCTCACTGATTCCGGGCAATGATCCGACCCTGTTGTTCACAAACGCGGGTATGGTGCAATTTAAAGATGTATTTCTAGGGGCTGATAAACGTCCATACACGCGAGCGACGACGTCCCAGCGCTGTGTGCGAGCCGGTGGTAAGCATAATGACCTTGAAAACGTAGGTTACACCGCCCGTCACCATACATTCTTTGAGATGTTGGGTAACTTCAGCTTTGGTGATTACTTCAAAGAAGAGGCTATCTCTTACGCCTGGGAGTTTTTAACCGGTGTTTTAGGTTTGCCAAAAGAAAAGCTGCTCGTCACTGTCTATGCGGAAGACGATGAAGCCTATGGTATTTGGAAAGACAAAATCGGCGTGCCAGCGGAAAAAATCATCCGTATCGGTGACAACAAGGGTGCCCGTTATGCATCAGATAACTTCTGGGCAATGGGTGATACGGGGCCATGTGGTCCATGTACCGAAGTATTCTACGATCACGGTGAGCATATTTGGGGTGGGCCTCCAGGTTCTCCTGAAGAAGATGGCGACCGTTTTATCGAAATCTGGAACGTTGTATTCATGCAGTACAATCGTTCTGCAGATGGCACGATGGCGAATTTGCCTAAGCCTTCTGTTGATACTGGAATGGGGCTTGAGCGTATTTCTGCTATTTTGCAGGGGGTACACTCTAACTACGAAATCGACTTGTTCCAAAATCTAATCAAGGCAGCTGCCTTGGCTGTGGGGACAGAAGATCTTTCTTCTCAGTCACTGCGGGTTATTGCTGACCATATTCGCTCCTGTTCCTTCATGATTGTGGATGGTGTTGTGCCATCTAATGAGGGACGTGGTTATGTATTGCGCCGTATTATCCGCCGTGCTGTACGTCATGGAAATAAACTGGGCCAAAAACAGCCATTCTTCCATAAGCTAGTGGCAGCACTGGATGCGGAAATGGGCGAAGCCTACCCAGAGCTACGTAAGTTGGCTGATCGCGTTGCCTCTATTCTACTCAAAGAAGAAGAGCAGTTCGCGAAAACCCTAGATCAAGGGATGCGCATCCTTGAAGAAGATATTGCTAACCTTGGTGATAGCAAAGTCATTCCAGGAGCGACTATCTTTAAGCTTTACGATACCTATGGCTTCCCTGCAGATTTGACGAATGATGTTGCCCGTGAAGCAGGTCTTGAAATCGACGAGGCAGGTTTTGAAGCGGCCATGGAAGAGCAACGTGCCCGTGCCCGTTCTGCGAGTAACTTCAGTTTGGATATGTCTGGTTCTGTCAGTGTGGACGGTCAGACAGAATTCACAGGCTACTCTTTCCTTGAAGGTCAAAGCCCTGTTGAGCAGATTCTAGTTGATGGTGCTTCGGTTGAAGTGCTTCAGCAAGGTCAAAAAGGATTGGTCGTGCTAACAGAAACTCCTTTCTACGGAGAGTCTGGTGGTCAGGCGGGTGATCAAGGTTGGTTCCGTGGTCCCGCTGCCGTAAAAGTGAGCAATACTACTAAGCAAGGCAAGGTGCATTTGCATCATGTGGAAGTTCGTGAAGGCGCTTTGAAAGTCGGTGACGTGGTCACCACGGAAGTGGATCGTTCTTTACGTAATGCTACGGCACTAAACCACTCAGCGACTCACTTATTGCACGAAGCATTGCGCCGTGTGTTGGGTGATCATGTGTTGCAGAAGGGCTCTTTAGTCAATGCGGAGCGTCTACGTTTTGACTTCTCTCATTTTGAAGGTCTGACTGCAGCAGAGCTAGAACAAGTGGAAGATATGGTAAATGAGCAGGTGCGCTTGAACCATGAAACCATTACCGAAGTCATGGACATTGAAGCGGCCAAAGCGAAAGGCGCTCACGCTCTATTCGGCGAAAAATACGAAGCGCAAGTTCGAGTTCTGACCATGGGGTCTGATTACTCCATTGAGTTGTGTGGTGGTACACATGTTAAGCGTACCGGTGATATTGGCCTGTTTAAGATCGTTCAGGAAAGTGGTATTGCTGCAGGTGTACGCCGTATTGAAGCAATAACAGGTAAAGCGGCAATTGATGCAACCCGTCAAACGGATGCGACTTTGGCTCAGATTGCTGGGCTATTTAAGGCAAGCAAAGAGGCTGCCTTGGATAAGGTAGTGGCGCTTAATGATCAGGCTCGTGCCCTGCAAAAAGAAATCGATCAGCTAAAATCTAAGTTGGCGGCTCAAGCTGGCGCTGATTTGGCGTCTCAAGCGGTGGAAATCAACGGCGGTAAGTTGTTGGTGGCGCAAGTTGAGATTGACGATCCAAAAGGGCTGCGAGATCTACTGGACGAGTTAAAGAGTAAGCTTGAATCCGCGGTGATCCTGTTGGCGGCTGTTAATGATGGCAAAGTGAGCTTGATTGCTGGTGTGACGAAAGAGCTAACAGCGAAAGTCAAAGCAGGCGATCTGATTAAAATGGCTGCGCCTTATGTGGATGGTCGCGGTGGTGGTCGTCCAGACATGGCTCAAGCAGGCGGAAGCAAACCCGAAGGGGTTGCTGAAGTGTTATCGCTAGTGCCTGAATGGGTGAGCGAGCGAGTTTAGTTTTATGCGCCCTACGGGGCGCTTTTTAGTGGAAGTTTAGAAAATGGCATTGTTAGTTCAAAAATATGGTGGCACCTCGGTAGGCTCTGTTGAACGTATCGAAGCGGTGGCAGACCGAGTGCTTAAGCACAAGCAGCAAGGTGATGACATCGTTGTTGTGGTGTCAGCAATGAGTGGTGAGACAAACCGCTTAATCGAGTTGGCAAAGAGTGTCCAAAACACGCCAAATGAGCGTGAAATGGATGTGCTTCTGTCTACTGGTGAGCAAGTCACTATCGCCCTACTGAGTATGGCGTTGATGAAACGCGGTCTATTGGCAAAATCTTATACCGGTAGCCAAGTGCGAATCACGACTGACAATGCCCATGGTAAAGCGCGTATTGAGAGTATTGATACGGAAGCCATGCAAGCGGATCTGGCTGAAGGCAAGGTGCTGGTTGTGGCTGGCTTTCAAGGGGCTGACGCTCAGGGCAATATCACAACGCTAGGACGTGGTGGCTCTGATACCACGGGGGTGGCTTTGGCCGCTGCTTTGAAAGCTGATGAGTGCCAAATCTATACTGACGTAGATGGCGTGTACACCACGGATCCGCGAGTGGTAGACAGTGCCCGTCGTCTAGAAAAAATCACCTTTGAAGAAATGTTGGAAATGGCCAGCTTAGGTTCAAAGGTTCTGCAAATCCGCTCTGTTGAGTTTGCGGGGAAATACCAAGTTCCGTTACGTGTCCTATCTAGCTTCATTGAAGGAGAAGGGACGCTTATTACTACTGATGGAGATGAAAATATGGAACAGCCTGCTGTTTCTGGTATCGCGTTTAATCGTGATGAAGCCAAATTAACTCTTAAGGGCGTACCTGATATTCCAGGTGTGGCATCAAAGATTCTTGGTCCTGTAAGTGATGCGAACATCGAAGTGGACATGATTGTTCAGAACGTCTCTGTGGACGGCACAACGGATTTTACCTTTACTGTGCATCGTAACGACTATGAGAAAGCGATCTCTGTTCTGAAGGGGGTTGCTGAGTCTCTGGAAGCGAAAGAAGTTATTTCAAACGATAAGATCGCTAAGGTGTCTATCGTTGGGGTGGGGATGCGCTCCCATGCGGGTGTTGCCAGCTCTATGTTTAAAGCTTTAGCTGATGAGTCCATCAATATTCAGTTGATCTCTACCTCAGAGATTAAAGTTTCTGTAATCATTGATGAGAAATATATGGAGTTAGCGGTTCGAGCTCTACATTCTGCATTCAAACTTAACGAAGCAGATGCAGGTGTTAGCGAAGCGTAACACTTTGACACAAGATCATCTGGTGCATGGGTAGATTCGGGGTTAGAGAGCGGCTACAATTCGTCTTGTAAGGAAATCCCTACAAAGTAGTCAGGGATTTCCAATGTCTCACAAGGATATTTAAGGAGAAATGCTATGCTTATTTTAACTCGTCGTGTAGGTGAAACACTTATGGTTGGTGATGAAGTGTCTGTCACTGTACTAGGTGTAAAAGGTAATCAGGTTCGTATCGGTATCAATGCACCAAAAGATGTTTCTGTGCACCGTGAAGAAATCTACCTTCGCATTCAGAAAGAACAAGACGAACAAACAGAAGATTAATTTTTTTTAAAAAAAGTCTTTACAACACATTTGGTGTCTCTATAATACGCGGCACTTGTTTCGGAGAGTTGGCCGAGTGGCCGAAGGCGCTCCCCTGCTAAGGGAGTATGGGGTGAAACTCATCGAGGGTTCGAATCCCTCACTCTCCGCCATTTACGCATCCGTAGCTCAGCTGGATAGAGTACTCGGCTACGAACCGAGCGGTCGGAGGTTCGAATCCTCCCGGATGCGCCATTACGTGTTAACAAGTGACGAATAAAGAGCTATCCATCTTAATTCGAAAAATTAGATTACGCATCCGTAGCTCAGCTGGATAGAGTACTCGGCTACGAACCGAGCGGTCGGAGGTTCGAATCCTCCCGGATGCGCCATCTAACATCAATTAAGTAGTTACGCATCCGTAGCTCAGCTGGATAGAGTACTCGGCTACGAACCGAGCGGTCGGAGGTTCGAATCCTCCCGGATGCGCCACACTTAATATTCTCCTAAGTTTTCCTTTCGTTTAATCCCTTCTAGATATTTCAAATTTAGATTTCATTCTTTTATTTCTGATCAAAACCTTCCTTGGTTTACTTCAGGTCTAGTGCTTTGTTTTTTTATATTTCGCTTCCACTTAATTTATCGAGTACCTGTTTGAGCTCATAGGTGCTTTGGGTCTGTCGAATGCTTTTTAGGTTTTCGGCTATGATCGGCCAATCTTGGCGCAAGTGTGCGCTCCATTGCTTAATGCGACCGAGGGTTGCGAAGTCATCGTAGTGCTCTCCTAGGGTGGTCATATATCCCTGGATGAGGTCGTACAATTCTGTAAATGTGCCTGCTTCCCCTCCTTTTAGCTCCCGAAAGATGAACGGGTTGCTTAGGCTACCTCGGCCAATCATGAAATGATGACATTGAGTTTGCTCTAAACAAGCTTCCAGATTTAACCGACTATTAATGTCTCCGTTAGCGATGATGTTCATAGTCGATTGTTGTTTTGCATGTCCTATTTTTTCCCAGCGCGCAGGAGGGCCATAGCCGTCTTTCTTGGTGCGTCCGTGTATTGTGAGTGTCTGAGCGCCTGCAGCTTCGATGGCGGCTAGATTTTCATAGAAAAGTGCCTCATCCATAAAGCCAAGACGCATTTTGGCAGATAAAGGTATGTTTTTAGGCAGGGATGTCTTGACGGTATGTACTATATTAAAAAGCGCCTCGGGAGTTTGTAGTAAAAATGAACCTCCGCCATGCCCATTAACACGCTTAGCAGGGCAGCCAAAATTAATATCAATATGAGTTGCGCCGGCGTCCACTGCATTGGCAGCACTGGCGCCCATGATCTCAGCATCAGATCCGAGTAATTGAATGTGGACAGGGTGACCGTGAATCGTTTTGGCACCTGTATTGAGTTCCGGTACAAGTTTTTTAAAAGCTTGGCTGGAAGTAGGCTGCTGAGTGACTCGGACAAATTCTGATACGAGATAATCCATGCCGCCTATTTTTGAAAGTAGAGCGCGCATGGTGTGATCCATGACGCCTTCCATTGGGGCGACAGCGAGTAGTATGTCTGGTGAGGCTTTGGGGTGTGTGTTTAGGGTCACGTTATCTAACTGTTATGCAAAAAAAATATGAAACTGTTATGGTTTGTGATACAAAAGAACTTACATTGCGGACTTAATGTGCACGTGTGAGTATTAAACGTCTGCTTTTGTCACGTTTTGAATTATTCAGATTTTTATGGAAAGTGCTATGAATAACTTAATTAACGATGGTTTTGGGTTGATGTTACTAGGGATGGGGTTTGTATTCCTATTTCTTGGCGTGTTGATATTTGCAACGACATACATGTCAAAGCTGTTAACTCGCTACTTTCCTGAAGCAATGCCGGTGGTAAAACCAAGGGCAGCGACTGCTACGGCACCTGCTGCTAAGTCCTCCGGCGTGGATCCTAAAATAACAGCAGCTATTACTGCTGCGATTCACCAACACCGTAACCGTAAATAATTTTTAGCTAATCTTTTTAGAGGCCAAGACATGTCAGATAACAAACGCCCTCTCGGTATCACTGATGTTGTATTACGAGATGCACATCAATCGCTTTTTGCTACTCGTATGCGTATCGACGATATGCTTCCAATCGCAGAAAAACTGGATCAGATTGGTTTCTGGTCTTTGGAATCATGGGGTGGGGCAACATTTGACTCTTGTATTCGTTTTATCGGTGAAGATCCGTGGGATCGTATCCGTGAATTGAAAAAAGCGATGCCTAATACGCCACAACAAATGCTACTGCGCGGACAAAACCTTTTAGGTTACCGTCATTATGCAGACGATGTGGTTGCTAAGTTTGTTGAGCGTGCAGCGAAAAATGGCGTGGATGTGTTCCGTATTTTTGATGCTATGAATGATCCGCGTAACCTTGAGACAGCGATTAAGGCTGTTAAAACTGAAGGGAAGCATGCGCAAGGAACGATCTCTTATACAAAGAGCCCAGTCCATACTTTGAAAACTTGGGTTGATTATGCGAAAACCCTTGAAGACATGGGGGCCGATTCGATCGCCATTAAAGACATGTCTGGTATTTTGACGCCTTATGATGCATTTGAATTGGTAAGTAAGCTTAAAGAGCAAACAGACCTAGAAGTGCAGTTGCATGCCCATGCCACCTCAGGCTTGTCTGACATGACCATTCTGAAATCTATCGAGGCG
Organism: Marinomonas vaga; assembly: GCF_055388305.1. Lineage (NCBI taxonomy): Bacteria > Pseudomonadati > Pseudomonadota > Gammaproteobacteria > Oceanospirillales > Oceanospirillaceae > Marinomonas > Marinomonas vaga. Next base: position 492,275 of record NZ_AP043903.1, on the reverse strand, counting down.
GGTATCGACCGCGTAGATACCGCTATCTCTTCAATGTCTATGACCTATGGACATTCCTCTACAGAGTCTGTTGTTGCGGCACTACAGGGTACAGATCGTGATACGGGTCTAGATCTAACTAAACTGGAAGAGGTTGCTGCATACTTCCGTACTGTTCGTAAGAAGTATGCGAAGTTTGAAGGCTCTTTGCGTGGTACGGATTCTCGTATCTTAATCGCTCAAGTGCCTGGTGGCATGTTGACCAATATGGAAAACCAACTGCGCGAGCAAGGGGCTTCCGACAAGTTTGATGCTGTACTAGAGGAGATTCCTCGTGTGCGTCAAGACTTAGGTATGATTCCTTTGGTGACTCCAACGTCTCAGATTGTTGGTACTCAAGCGGTGCTAAACGTGTTAACAGGCGAGCGTTATAAATCAATCTCTAAAGAAACCGCAGGTATCTTGAAAGGTGAATACGGTGCAGCGCCAGCGCCGTTTAATGAAGAGCTACAGGCTCGCGTTTTAAATGGTGCAGAAGCTATTACATGTCGACCTGCTGATTTGTTGGATCCAGAAATGGATAAGCTTTCGGCAGAGCTGTCTGAGCTTGCAAAAGACAAAGGTCTTAAACTTGCTAATGACGAAATTGATGATGTGCTGACCTATGCCTTGTTCCCACAAATTGGTCTTAAATTCCTGCAAAACCGTGGTGATGCGTCAGCGTTTGAACCAGCTCCAACATTAGAGGAGGTGGCAGCGCCAGCAACACCAAAAGCTGAAGTGTCAAGCAAAGAGGCAGGTGATGCTTCTGTTTATACTGTCAGTGTTGCGGGTGAGACCTTTGTTGTGCAGGTGAGCGAGGGCGGGGATGTTAATAGCATTCAGCCAGCTACCGCTCCAGTGTCTGCACCAGCTCAGCCTGCTGCACCAGCTCCAGCAGCGGGTGGTGAAGATGTGCCGGCACCTTTAGCAGGGAATATCTTTAAGGTTTTAGTGTCGCCAGGTGAGCAAGTTGCTGAAGGGGATACCTTAATGATCATGGAAGCCATGAAAATGGAAACGGAAATTTCTGCACCAAAATCAGGGACTGTCGGTTCTATCCTTGTGAAAGAGGGTGATGCTGTTCAGGTTGGTCAAGCGTTGCTGACTCTATAAAGCAGGGTGAGATAATAAAATGGAAGAGAAATTATTAAACCTGTACCACGATACTGGTATCTATCAGTTGGAGTTTGGTCAGTTCGTTATGATGTGTGTGGGCTTGCTGCTCATTTACCTTGCCATCAAAAAAGGCTTTGAACCCTTGCTGCTACTGCCAATCGGCATAGGGGCCATCCTAGTGAATATTCCTGGTGCCGGGTTTATGGCTGCGCCAGTCTATGATGCGACGGGGCACATGGTGTCACCGGGTGGATTGCAGTACTACATCTATCATGGTGGTATTGAAACGGGCCTATTCCCATTGCTTATCTTTATGGGAGTGGGGGCCATGACTGATTTCGGGCCCATGCTGGCTAACCCCAAGACCCTATTGCTTGGGGCTGCGGCTCAGTTCGGTATTTTTGCAACCGTGATTGGTGCTGTGGTTTTAGGTGCTACTGGCATTATGGATTTCTCTCTCGCGGATGCAGCAGCGATTGGCATCATTGGTGGTGCGGATGGTCCAACAGCTATCTTCGTGGCAAGCCGCTTGGCTCCTGACCTGCTAGGGGCGATTGCAGTGGCTGCATATTCCTACATGGCGTTGGTACCTTTGATTCAGCCGCCCATCATGAAGGCACTGACTTCTAAAGAAGAGCGTGCTATTCAAATGGTGCAGCTTCGTCATGTATCTAAAACCGAAAAGATTGTCTTTCCAATCGTAGTGACCTTGCTGGCAGCGGCATTTTTGCCTTCTGCTGCACCACTGTTAGGTATGTTCTGTTTCGGTAACCTGATGAAAGAGTCTGGAGTGGTCGATCGTTTGAGTGATACGGCTCAAAACGCATTGATTAATACTGTGACGATTTTCTTAGGATTGGGAGTGGGGTCGAAGCTTAGCTCTGAAGCCTTCCTTAATATAGAAACCCTAGGTATTTTGTCCCTTGGATTGGTGGCGTTTGCAATCGGTACTGCAACGGGTGTTTTGATGGCGAAACTGATGAACAAGATGTCAGCATCACCAATTAACCCATTGATTGGTGCTGCAGGTGTGTCAGCGGTTCCAATGGCTGCTCGAGTTGCCAATAAAGTGGGGCTTGAAGCTAACAAGCAGAACTTCCTGTTAATGCATGCCATGGGGCCAAACGTAGCCGGCGTAATCGGATCTGCGGTAGCTGCGGGTGTTATGCTGAGTTATGTGGGGGGGTAAACAACTCTTCCTCTAAGTTATGTACAGAAAAGCCCACCTTTCGGTGGGCTTTTTGCGTATTAAATGTGTATAACCTGTGGGAAGAAAATAAAGCCGTTTTTTTAACAAAAAAGCTCAAAAAAGGGTTGCGTTAAAAATTCGCGAAGGTAATATACGCACCCACTGACACGGCAGGCCACCACGGACTGCAAAGCGAATCAAACGAAACGCTAAAGTGTCATCGCTCTTTAAAATAGATAATCAGATAATTTGTGTGGGCGCTCGCTGGAGACTTCAGCAGACCTTTTTAAGGTCAAAAGATTTGAAGTCTTAAACGAGTGAACACGTCAATTCGCTTTACGTTCTTTAATCTTAGGATTGAAGAATATAGTTAAAGTCAGATGTGATTTGTGAGTTTGAGCAAACTTTTTAAACTGAAGAGTTTGATCATGGCTCAGATTGAACGCTGGCGGCAGGCTTAACACATGCAAGTCGAGCGGAAACGATGATAGCTTGCTATCAGGCGTCGAGCGGCGGACGGGTGAGTAACGCGTAGGAATCTGCCTAGTAGTGGGGGACAACATGTGGAAACGCATGCTAATACCGCATACGCCCTACGGGGGAAAGGAGGGGATCTTCGGACCTTTCGCTATTAGATGAGCCTGCGTGAGATTAGCTAGTTGGTGGGGTAAAGGCTCACCAAGGCGACGATCTCTAGCTGGTCTGAGAGGATGATCAGCCACACTGGGACTGAGACACGGCCCAGACTCCTACGGGAGGCAGCAGTGGGGAATATTGGACAATGGGGGGAACCCTGATCCAGCCATGCCGCGTGTGTGAAGAAGGCCTTAGGGTTGTAAAGCACTTTCAGGAGTGAGGAAGGGTATGCCGTTAATACCGGTATATTTTGACGTTAACTCCAGAAGAAGCACCGGCTAACTCTGTGCCAGCAGCCGCGGTAATACAGAGGGTGCAAGCGTTAATCGGAATTACTGGGCGTAAAGCGCGCGTAGGTGGTTTGTTAAGTCGGATGTGAAATCCCAGGGCTCAACCTTGGAATTGCACCCGATACTGGCAGGCTAGAGTACGGTAGAGGGGTGTGGAATTTCCTGTGTAGCGGTGAAATGCGTAGATATAGGAAGGAACATCAGTGGCGAAGGCGACACCCTGGACCGATACTGACACTGAGGTGCGAAAGCGTGGGGAGCAAACAGGATTAGATACCCTGGTAGTCCACGCCGTAAACGATGTCTACTAGCCGTTGGGGATTTATTTCTTTAGTGGCGCAGCTAACGCGATAAGTAGACCGCCTGGGGAGTACGGCCGCAAGGTTAAAACTCAAATGAATTGACGGGGGCCCGCACAAGCGGTGGAGCATGTGGTTTAATTCGAAGCAACGCGAAGAACCTTACCTACTCTTGACATCCAGTGAACTTTCCAGAGATGGATTGGTGCCTTCGGGAACACTGAGACAGGTGCTGCATGGCTGTCGTCAGCTCGTGTTGTGAAATGTTGGGTTAAGTCCCGTAACGAGCGCAACCCTTATCCTTATTTGCCAGCACTTCGGGTGGGAACTCTAAGGAGACTGCCGGTGACAAACCGGAGGAAGGTGGGGACGACGTCAAGTCATCATGGCCCTTACGAGTAGGGCTACACACGTGCTACAATGGCGTATACAGAGGGCAGCGAACTTGCGAGAGTAAGCGAATCCCAAAAAGTACGTCGTAGTCCGGATTGGAGTCTGCAACTCGACTCCATGAAGTCGGAATCGCTAGTAATCGTGAATCAGAATGTCACGGTGAATACGTTCCCGGGCCTTGTACACACCGCCCGTCACACCATGGGAGTTGATTGCTCCAGAAGTAGCTAGCTTAACCTTCGGGATGGCGGTTACCACGGAGTGGTCAATGACTGGGGTGAAGTCGTAACAAGGTAGCCCTAGGGGAACCTGGGGCTGGATCACCTCCTTAAACGATATGAAGCTCTGGTGAGCGTTCACACAAATTATCTGATATCTGTAGTTTAGAGTGTTGTCGTCTGATTCAGATTTGAATTTGGATGCAGGCAGTTGTTTTGGGTCTGTAGCTCAGTTGGTTAGAGCGCACCCCTGATAAGGGTGAGGTCGGCCGTTCAAATCGGCCCAGACCCACCAAAACTCCCGTAACTTTGTTATTGAGATTTTGGTGGAACAACAATGAGATATGGGGCTATAGCTCAGCTGGGAGAGCGCCTGCTTTGCACGCAGGAGGTCTGCGGTTCGATCCCGCATAGCTCCACCACTTCCCAAGTGGTACATGACACAACACACAAAGCCTTAAGCAAGATGCTTGGACAGTCAATCGAGAGACAGTAAGTCTTATATCGATGTCGACTGAAACTTCCTAGTCTCTGACTTAGTGCTTTGCACTAAACTTGCTCTTTAACAATTTAGACTTTTTGAAATAGACGATAATCAAGCGTCAAACCGGTGGAATCCACTCTAACCCAGTGAGATTCTAAGATCGTAAATCCAGTGCTGAACAAAAGCAGCGTTGGTATGTAGTTCAAAGTAGCGACTAACTTAGGTTAGATAAAAAACTATTTTGGGTTATATGGTCAAGTGACCAAGCGTGCACGGTGGATGCCTTGGCAGTCAGAGGCGATGAAGGACGTGGTAATCTGCGAAAAGGTTCGGGGAGTTGATAAACAAGCTTTGATCCGAACATGTCCGAATGGGGAAACCCACCCGCTTGCGGGTATCGTTAAGTGAATACATAGCTTAACGAGGCGAACCCGGGGAACTGAAACATCTAAGTACCCGGAGGAAAAGAAATCAACCGAGATTCCCTTAGTAGCGGCGAGCGAACGGGGATTAGCCCTTAAGTTGATTTGGTGTTAGTAGAAGGCTCTGGAAAGTGCCGCCATAGTGGGTGATAGCCCCGTATACGAAAACGCCTTATCAATGAAATCGAGTAAGACGGGACACGTGTTATCCTGTTTGAATATGGGGGGACCATCCTCCAAGGCTAAATACTCCTGACTGACCGATAGTGAACCAGTACCGTGAGGGAAAGGCGAAAAGAACCCCAGTGAGGGGAGTGAAATAGAACCTGAAACCGTGTACGTACAAGCAGTGGGAGCCGACTTAGTTCGGTGACTGCGTACCTTTTGTATAATGGGTCAACGACTTAATGTTAGTAGCAAGCTTAACCGTTTAGGGGAGGCGTAGGGAAACCGAGTCTTAATAGGGCGTTCAGTTTCTAGCATTAGACCCGAAACCGGGCGATCTATCCATGAGCAGGTTGAAGGTTGGGTAACACTAACTGGAGGACCGAACCCACGTACGTTGAAAAGTCCGGGGATGACTTGTGGATTGGAGTGAAAGGCTAATCAAGCTCGGAGATAGCTGGTTCTCCTCGAAAGCTATTTAGGTAGCGCCTCGCGTATTGCCATTGGGGGTAGAGCACTGTTTGGGCTAGGGGGTCATCCCGACTTACCAACCCCATGCAAACTCCGAATACCAATGAGTATGAGCGCGGGAGACACACGGCGGGTGCTAACGTCCGTCGTGAAAAGGGAAACAACCCAGACCGTCAGCTAAGGTCCCAAAGTTACAGTTAAGTGGGAAACGATGTGGGAAGGCTTAGACAGCTAGGAGGTTGGCTTAGAAGCAGCCATCCTTTAAAGAAAGCGTAATAGCTCACTAGTCGAGTCGGCCTGCGCGGAAGATATAACGGGGCTCAAACTGTACACCGAAGCTACGGGTTTACACTTTAGTGTAAGCGGTAGAGGAGCGTTCTGTAAGCCGTTGAAGGTCAAGCTGTAAAGCAGGCTGGAGGTATCAGAAGTGCGAATGTTGACATGAGTAACGATAAAGGGAGTGAAAACCTCCCTCGCCGGAAGACCAAGGGTTCCTGTCCCATGCTAATCAGGGCAGGGTGAGTCGGCCCCTAAGGCGAGGCTGAAAAGCGTAGTCGATGGGAAACGGGTTAATATTCCCGTACCGATGTATATTGCGATGGAGAGACGGAGAAGGCTAGGCCAGCACGGCGATGGTTGTCCGTGTTTAAGATGGTAGGCTGAGTACTTAGGCAAATCCGGGTACTTAAGGCCGAGAGTTGATGACGAGCCCTCTTTTGGGTGAAGTGGTTGATGCCATGCTTCCAGGAAAAACTTCTAAGCTTCAGATATACATTGACCGTACCCCAAACCGACACAGGTGGTCAGGTAGAGAATACCAAGGCGCTTGAGAGAACTCGGGTGAAGGAACTAGGCAAAATGGCACCGTAACTTCGGGAGAAGGTGCGCCGGTTAGGGTGAAGGATTTACTCCGTAAGCTCTGATCGGTCGAAGATACCAGGTGGCTGCGACTGTTTATTAAAAACACAGCACTCTGCAAACACGAAAGTGGACGTATAGGGTGTGACGCCTGCCCGGTGCTTGAAGGTTAATTGATGGGGTTAGCGTAAGCGAAGCTCTTGATCGAAGCCCAAGTAAACGGCGGCCGTAACTATAACGGTCCTAAGGTAGCGAAATTCCTTGTCGGGTAAGTTCCGACCTGCACGAATGGCGTAACGATGGCCACACTGTCTCCACCCGAGACTCAGTGAAATTGAAATCGCAGTGAAGATGCTGTGTATCCGCGGCTAGACGGAAAGACCCCGTGAACCTTTACTATAGCTTCACAGTGAACTTTGAACCTACTTGTGTAGGATAGGTGGGAGGCTTTGAAGTGCAGACGCCAGTTTGCATGGAGCCAATCTTGAAATACCACCCTGGTATGTTTGAGGTTCTAACTCAGATCCGTTATCCGGATCGAGGACACTGTGTGGTGGGTAGTTTGACTGGGGCGGTCTCCTCCCAAAGAGTAACGGAGGAGCACGAAGGTGCGCTCAGCATGGTCGGAAATCATGCATAGAGTGTAAAGGCAAAAGCGCGCTTAACTGCGAGACAGACACGTCGAGCAGGTACGAAAGTAGGTCTTAGTGATCCGGTGGTTCTGTATGGAAGGGCCATCGCTCAACGGATAAAAGGTACTCCGGGGATAACAGGCTGATACCGCCCAAGAGTTCACATCGACGGCGGTGTTTGGCACCTCGATGTCGGCTCATCACATCCTGGGGCTGAAGCCGGTCCCAAGGGTATGGCTGTTCGCCATTTAAAGTGGTACGCGAGCTGGGTTTAGAACGTCGTGAGACAGTTCGGTCCCTATCTGCCGTGGACGTTTGAGATTTGAGAGGAGCTGCTCCTAGTACGAGAGGACCGGAGTGGACGAACCTCTGGTGTTCCGGTTGTCACGCCAGTGGCATTGCCGGGTAGCTACGTTCGGACGGGATAACCGCTGAAAGCATCTAAGCGGGAAGCCTCCCTCAAGATAAGATCTCACTGGTACTTTAAGTACCCTAAAGAGCCGTTCGAGACTAGGACGTTGATAGGTTGGGTGTGTAAGCGTTGTGAGGCGTTGAGCTAACCAATACTAATTGCTCGTGAGGCTTGACCATATAACACCAAAGTGGTTTTGCTAGCTCTGAAGAAAACAGAGCGAACTACAAAGAATTTACGATAAGCCGGTTTGATGGCTTGGTTATCGACTGTTTCAAAAAAGTCTAATTGTTGAAGACTCAAGTTAACGAACTTGCGTGTTTTGAACATCAACTCAAAACGAACGCATACCAGTTTGCTTGACGATCATAGAGGCGTTGAACCACCTGATCCCATCCCGAACTCAGAAGTGAAAAGCGCCATCGCCGATGGTAGTGTGGGAGATCCCATGTGAGAGTAGGTCGTCGTCAAGCTTCAAATACGAAGCCCTGATCAGAAATGGTCAGGGCTTTTTTAGATAGCATACTAGATTCTATGCTGTAGCAAATGAGCGGTTGAATAGAGTAAACCCTGTTTGTTCAAGCATGTACCAGTTTGCTTGACGATCATAGAGGCGTTGAACCACCTGATCCCATCCCGAACTCAGAAGTGAAAAGCGCCATCGCCGATGGTAGTGTGGGAGATCCCATGTGAGAGTAGGTCGTCGTCAAGCTTCAAATGAAAAGAACCCCGTCCTGCGAAGCAGGGCGGGGTTTTTTCGTTTTGAATCACGTCACCTGTCTGTCCACTACAATGGATCCATGTGATGACACCATGCTCCGTAGGAGCCAGTGGCAGACATCCGAAGGATGCCCGCAGGGGATGACGCGCAGCGTCAGATCATTGTAGGTCGTCGTCAAGCTTCAAATACGAAGTCCTGATCAGCGATGGTCAGGGCTTTTTTTGTGCTTGTTTAAAAAAGCGATTAACCCCATCCTAGCCTTCCCCTTAGAAAGGGGAAGGAACCTGAGACCTCAGTGCGTGAGTCCGCTTCTATAAAGGGGTCAGATCCCTTTACATACATTAGTCTCTAGTAGCCGCTAACAGGATTAGGATCTGACCCCTATGAGTACGATCCCCATCCTAGCCTTCCTTTTAAAAAAGGGGAGGGCACATTAAGTGGCTAGCATGCGCATTTTGTTCGTCATGCTTGGCATTTATCTGTCATGTCGCATGCTATTATCTTATGGATATCAATTACATCTATCTATTTAGTGCTGCGGAGTAATGAATGTCTCAACCCCATTGGCCTGTGCTTCTCTATCGGCGAATTGTTAAAACTCAAAATGATAATACGGATTCTAAGACCGCTAAGAATTTTTTGAAGCTTATTTTTGCTCAATTCCTAACGAACATCGGCGATGCTTTGGTCAATCCAAAAGTCACTTTACCCTGGCTGATGAACAGTGTTGGTGCGCCAACTTTTTTAATTGGTTGGTTGGTTCCCATTAGGGAGTCAGGTTCGCTATTGCCTCAGTTGTTTATTGCAAATGCTATCAAGCGGTTGAGTATTCGTAAGTGGGTGTGGGTGAGCGGCAGCTCGATTCAGGCATGTAGTTTATTAGGTATGGCGGCTGTGGCCGCGTTAGTTGAGGGCGCTCTTGCTGGTGTTTTGATTCTATTATTGCTGACGGTGTTCAGTTTTGCTCGGGGCTTGAATTCAGTTGCCAATAAAGATGTCTTGGGTAAGGCTATTCCTAAGGCACAGCGTGGACAGGTAACAGGTCTTTCCGCAAGTGCTGCTGGTTTAGTGACTGTTGGTATTGGGGGGTTGATGGCGGCTAGCTATGCCCTAGATTGGAATCAATCCGGTTACTTTGTCTGGGGGCTGGTGTTAGGGGCTGTTATGTGGCTGGTGGCTTCCCTTGTGTTTGCGAAGGTAGACGAGGATAAAGGGGAAACTGAGAATTCCGACTTGTCTGTGCTAGCTGTATTGAAGCAACTTTCTTTGCTTAAAACAGACAAGGCATTTAGGCGCTTTGTTATCACCCGTGCCATGTTTCTAGGAACCGCTCTGAGTGCCCCATATTATGTGTTGTTGGCGGAACAGAGTATTGGTAGCAGTATTTGGGTGTTAGCGCTGTTTATGGTGATCAGTGGCCTTGCTGGTTTGTTATCAGGCCCGTTTTGGGGAAGGTTTTCTGATGTTTCCAGCCGTAAGGTGTTGGTGTTTGCTTCTGCAATGGGGGGCGTTACTGGGGTGTTGCTTTGGGCTATTGGTTTTTGGCTGCCTGACCTGCTGGGAAGTATTTGGTTGTTACCGTTATTTTATTTTTTATTAACGGTATTTCATCAGGGCATTCGTGTGGGCCGTAAAACCTATTTAGTGGATATGGCGGAAGGTAATAAACGAACCAGTTATACCGCGGTAGGAAATACTGCGATTGGTATTTTGCTGTTGATACTCAGTACGCTTGGAATACTGAGTGAAGTGCTAAGTTTGCAGGCGCTTGTGGGAATTTATTCGTGCATTACGCTGGTAGGGGTTGTGTTTGCTCTACGCCTACCGGATGTGTCCCATTCTTAACTAGGTAATGGGACACTGCTACATTGTTTTACTTTGTTCAGGACAACGGTTGAGCTAGCGTCTCGAACACCTTCCATGTAGGCCAAATCTTCGCTTAGGAAATTAGCGAGGGCAGGTAAGTTTTGAGCAATCACTCTTAGCCAGTAGTCGCATTCGCCGGTGACTGAGTAGCACTCTAGGACTGTGTCCATTTGTTCGACTCGTTCTTGGAAATTTTTCCGTGCACGGGTATTACCTTTCTCAAGGGTTACTGTCACGAAAGCTGTTACTTGGTAACCGAGTTCTGCCGTATTGAGTTGGGTATTATAGGATTCGATTAACTTGCTTTGTTCTAAGCGTTGAAGCCGTCTAGAGCATTGAGAGGGTGATAAATTAACTTGTTCTGACAGGGCGACATTTGAAAGTCGAGCGTTAGCCTGTAGGGCTTGTAGCAGCTTCCAGTCGTAGCTGTCGAGTTCGAGTGTGTTCATTCAAGGTTCCTTGGAATTATCGCCCCAGCTTAATTGGTTATCGGAGATTAGCTGGCGTCTTTATAGTTATTATCCTAGGGAATTTTACATAATAAACAAGCACATTCTTTGCTTTATTTGCGAATACTTTGCAGATTTAGGTAGGAAAGTGAATGAAAAAAGGCTGCCCTAGGGCAGCCTTTTTCCTTATGCCTGAGACGGCAAATGTTGGCTTAGCCAAGCGAGCGCTTCGTCATAAGGCGCGGGCATTGTTTTAAGCTCTTTAAGGATGGTTTGTAGTTCTTCTAAATTGCCAGAACAGGCATTTAGATGGCCTACTTTTCGGCCAGGGCGTACTTCTTTTTTGTACCAATACAGCTCTAGGCCTTTGATCGCTAACCAGTTGTAATCCACGTCTACACCAATTAGGTTCACCATCATGCTTTGGTTCTTAATTTCGGCAGGGGCTAAGGGCAGTCCTGCTACAGCACGGATGTGATTTTCAAATTGGTCGACACTTGCTCCCGCTTGTGTCCAGTGGCCACTGTTATGAACCCGAGGGGCTAATTCATTGATCAATAGGTCGTCGCCACAACGGAAACATTCCATGGCCATGACACCAACGTAATCTAGGGCATCCATCAGCTTTCCGAGCATGGCTTCTGCTTTAGGCTGAAGGTGCTCAAGGCGCTGTAACGGGGAAATGGACGCGTACAAGATGCCATTGATGTGAAGGTTCAGAGTCAATGGGTAAAAGTACTTTTCGCCATTTTTACCGCGTACGCCGACAACGGATACTTCTTCGTCGAAGTTGATGGCTTGCTCAGCAATGGCGAAGCCTTTCCAGTCATCTGGAATTTCTGTGGCTTCAGCTTGTTTGAGCCAATATTGGCCCTTGCCATCGTAACCACCTCTGCGGCGTTTCATTAGGACGCGCTCGCCCAATGTTTCATAGGCTTTCGTGGCAGTAGAATCGGCTTCGACAGGGAACCAAGGGGCTGTTGCAAGCTCTAGTTTGTCGATCCATTGCTTTTGCGTCAATCGATCAGCCAGCTGAGGAAAAGTGTTGAGGTTTACAAAATTAGGGTGCGCTGCCAGCTGTTTTGTAGCGGCAGTTTCAGGCCAGTCTTCCCGCTCTGCGGTAACAATGTCGTCCGCCTGAAGGGGTAGGACTTCGTCTGTTTCAATGTCGACTGGCTTTACATCTAAGCCAAGCGGGTTAGCTGCTTGTTTTAGCATAGCGCCCAGTTGGCCTGCGCCAAGTACCCAAATAGAAGACATGAGTTACTCCTCTCGTGGATCTGGGTTAGCCAATACAGTGTCCGTTTGTTCGTCACGGAAGGCGTCAATACGCTGTGCTAGGGCTTCGTCTTCATTTGCTAAGATTTGGCAAGCGAGTAGGCCTGCATTGAAGGCACCTGCTGTACCAATGGCTAGGGTGCCTACTGCCACGCCTTTTGGCATTTGTGCAATAGACAGCAAGCTGTCCATGCCGTTTAGGGCTTTACTTTGAACCGGAACACCCAACACAGGTAAACGTGTGTGTGCTGCCACCATGCCTGGTAAGTGAGCTGCACCCCCAGCACCGCCAATGATGACCTTAAAACCGCGCTCTACGGCGCTTTCTGAAAATTCTGCTAGCTTAACGGGTGTGCGATGTGCAGAGACCACTTCTACATGGTAGGCAACGCCTAGTTTGTCCATGATTTCCGCGGCGGCTTCCATGGTTGCCCAGTCACTTTTTGATCCCATAATAAGGGCTACTTTCGCTTGCAAAATCGTTCTCCTGCGCTGTGCTCCAACGGGTATGAGGGGGAAGTGTCGGAGTAGTGGTACAAATCAGAGGAGGAGCTGTGCTCAACTCCAGCAAATAGGGGCGATAATATAGCCGATTTTCGTCGAAATCGCGAGCTGAGGACGGCTTATAAACGACTTTTTATTGCTTAGAAGTTAGGTGCTCTAAATAAAGAAGGCGAGTTAAAGTCTCGCCTTGAGGTAGGTTTCGTAATCTGGAATTTGCTTCTCAAACGGCGCATCGAACAAAGGCGAGCTGATTAAGAAGTTTGCAGAGGAGACGCTACAAGCAATTGGAATATTCCAAACCGCTGCGACTCGAAGCAAGGCTTTGATATCTGGGTCATGGGGCATGGGCTCAAAAGGATCCCAAAAGAAAATCAGGATGTCGATCTTGCCTTCTGCAATCAGACCACCAAGCTGTTGATCGCCTCCCAATGGGCCGCTGATTAGGGCATCCACAGGAACACCAAGCTGCTTCTGTAATAAATTACCGGTTGTGCCAGTGGCCATGAGTTTATGCTTAATCAGCTTTTCTTTATGCTGAACGGCCCAAGTGGTGAGCTCGGGCTTCATATTATCATGAGCCACCAAAGCAACGCGTTTCTGCGCTGCTGTGGTAACGGTCTTCTTTTCCATTAGGCGACTTCGCCTACTTTAACAACTTTGATCATGTTAGTTGTGCCATGGGATACCAAGTGGTCGCCTTTTGTCACAATAACTAGATCACCCTCTTTTACGTAGCCTAAGGATTTCACCTTGTTCACCAAGCCCGCGATGATGGTATCTACGTTGAATTCTTGTGAAGAGAAGGCAACAGGAGTAACACCACGGTAAAGGGCGGTTTTGTTAAGCGTTTCTTGGTTTGGCGATAACGCAAAGATTGGCAGACCTGATGAAATGCGAGACAGCAACAAAGGTGTTGTACCAGAAGCCGTCAGACTGATGATCGCACGCACACCTTCTAGGTGGTTAGCTGCATACATAGCAGACATAGCAATGGTTTCAGAGATGGACGTAAAGGTCACATCTAAGCGGTGCTTAGAGCGCATAACAGAAGGCTGCTTTTCTGCTCCTAAGCAGACGCGGTTCATCGTTTTAACCACTTCTTCTGGGTAGTCGCCTGCTGCTGTTTCCGCCGATAGCATCACCGCATCAGTGCCGTCTAATACCGCGTTTGCTACGTCGAATACTTCTGCACGTGTTGGCATGGCTTGAGTGATCATAGTTTCCATCATTTGAGTGGCAGTGATCACTGGACGGTTCAACTGTCGGCAGCGTTTGATCATGTGTTTTTGAACGCCGATCAATTCCGCATCACCGATTTCAACACCAAGGTCACCACGGGCAACCATCACAGCGTCAGAAGCTTTGATGATGGAATCTAGGGTTTCGTCGTCCGCAACGGCTTCAGCGCGCTCCACTTTAGAAACGATGCCAGTTTCTAGGCCAGCAGCCAGAGCAAGGGCGCGAGCTTCTTCTAGATCCGCAGCGCTACGTGGGAAAGATACCGCTAAGTAGTCCGCTTTAAGTGCTGCGGCAGTTTTGATGTCTTCTTTATCTTTGTCTGTCAGAGCAGCGGCAGATAAGCCACCACCTTGGCGGTTGATGCCTTTGTTGTTAGACAAGGCGCCACCCACGATGACTTTAGTGATAACTTCAGTGCCTTTTACTTCAAGTACTTCAAGTACTACTCGGCCATCGTCTAGCAATAATACGTTGCCAGGAGAAGAATCCTCAGCAAGTTGAGGGTAGTCGATACCGACTCGAGTTTCGTCGCCCGCATTTTTGTCAAAGCCAACGTCTAGAATGAAGGTTGCCCCTTGTTCTAGATGGATTTTTGTTTCTTTGAAGCGGGCGATACGGATTTTAGGGCCTTGAAGGTCTCCTAGAATGGCAACATGACGGTTGTTTTTCGCAGCCATCTCGCGAACGATCTTTGCTCGGTTGATATGGTCTTCCGGCTGTCCGTGAGAGAAGTTCAAGCGGAATACGTTAGCGCCTGCAAGGATAAGTTTCTCAATCATTTCTGGAGAGCTAGAAGCTGGGCCTAATGTAGCAACGATTTTTGTTCTGCGAGTCATATTCATTCCAAGAAAATTTATAAAGCGTGTGGGAGTAGTATAAGAGACGAAAAAGGCTGCGTCAGCAGCCTTTTTAAAAACGCCTTATTTAGCGTTCATCAATGCGATGGTGTTATCTAACATTCGGTTAGAGAAGCCCCACTCGTTGTCATACCAAGACATCACTTTAACAAGTTTGCCCTGAACGCGTGTTTGAGTCGCGTCAAAGTTAGATGTAAATGTGCTGTGGTTGAAGTCCATAGACACCAATGGCTCATTGTTAACGCACAATACTTGAGCTAGAACTGGGTCCGCTGCGATGGCGTCGGCAATGATTTGGTTAACTTCTTCTACTGTGGTTTCACGAGGAGCTTGGAACGTCAGGTCAACCAAGGAAACGTTGATCGTCGGTACACGAACCGCCATGCCGTCAAATTTACCTGCCAATTCTGGAACCACTAAGCCAACGGCTGCCGCAGCACCTGTTTTAGTTGGGATCATGTTCATCGCTGCTGCACGGGCGCGGTATAGATCAGAGTGGTATACGTCTGAAAGACGCTGGTCATTCGTGTAAGCGTGGATAGTAGTCATCAAGCCACTTTCGATGCCTAGCTTGTCGTTCAAAGGCTTAGCGATTGGTGCAAGACAGTTAGTTGTACAAGATGCGTTAGAGATAACCGTCATATCAGAAGTTAAAACGTCTTGGTTAACACCGTATACGACGGTTGCATCGACTTCTTTACCCGGTGCAGAAATGATGACTTTCTTCGCGCCGGCAGAGATATGAGCACCTGCTGTTTCTTTAGTTGTAAAGAAGCCAGTACATTCGTAAACAACGTCAACACCAAGATCCGCCCAAGGAAGTTTCGCTGGATCACGTTCAGAGAAAGTAAGAATCTTATCTTGGTTGATGTACAGAGCTTCGGCATCAAATGTCACATCGGCATTGAAACGCCCGTGAACTGTGTCATATTTAGTTAAGTGAGCATTGATTTTGGAATCGCCAAGATCGTTAATGGCAACAACTTGGATTTGGTCGCGTTTGCCAGACTCGTAAAGCGCTCGAAGAACGTTACGTCCGATACGTCCATAACCGTTGATAGCTACCTTAATCGTCATATCTCACTCCTAGAATAATTGAAGAATATATCTATCCTAAAGTTAGTGTAGGACAGATTTATTTAGATGTTATTGTAAAAATACTACAAAAATTAAAAATTACTTCCTAGAAAAAGACTTGGATCAACAGATTCAATCGAATCAACTTGTAAGAAGTCTCCAGAGTCTTTGTCCTTTAGCTTGCTAGTCGTCCTATTCTAACCAAAAAAAAGACCGTTGCTACAGTTTTTGGTAAATTAATTACACAAAAGGGCTTATAAAGTCATATTTAGGCTTGTTTGTCCCGATTAAATTATTAAAATGTAGTAAAATTACATAAATTAGATTTTTCAGGCTGTGCCAGCATGCCTGTACGGAGAGGAAGAATGAACCCTATCGTGGAAAAAGTCACACAGGCCATTATTGAGCGTAGTAAGCCACTGCGTACTCAATATCTCGCAGATATGCAGCAGGCTGAGTTGAAAGGTCCACACCGAGGGACGCTGTCTTGCGGTAACTTGGCCCACGGCTTTGCAGCATGTCAGCCACAGGAAAAGCAAAAGCTTAAGTTACTCGATGAAGCGAACATTGCCATCGTATCCTCTTACAACGATATGTTGTCTGCTCATAAACCTTACGAAGATTACCCAAACATTATTCGTAAAGCCGTAGCTGAAATGGGCTCCATTGCTCAGTTCGCTGGTGGTGTGCCGGCTATGTGTGATGGGGTCACTCAAGGTCAAGACGGCATGGAGCTTTCTCTTTTTAGCCGCGACAATATTGCACAAGGGGCAGCCATTGCCTTGTCCCACAATATGTTTGATGCGGCCTTGTTCTTAGGCATTTGTGACAAAATCATTCCAGGTTTGTTGATTGCGGCGTTACGCTTTGGTCATCTGCCATGTCTATTTGTACCTGCTGGTCCGATGCCTACAGGTATTACCAACGCCCAAAAAGCCGCAGTTCGTCAACGCTTTGCGAAAGGTGAAGCGACCCGCGATGAGTTACTGGAAGCTGAGTCCGCTGCTTACCACAGTGCGGGTACGTGTACCTTCTATGGTACTGCGAATTCCAACCAGCTATTGGTAGAAATTATGGGCTTGCAGTTGCCGGGCTCTTCTTTTGTGAACCCTGATTCGCCACTACGTGAAGCTCTGACGCGTCATACCGCTCAGTTGGCCACGAAAACAACCGCATTAGGCAAAGAGTTCCGCCCGATTTACCAAGTGATCGATGAGCGCTCTATTGTGAATGCCATCGTTGGTTTGTTGGCAACCGGTGGCTCGACTAACCACACCATGCACATCGTGGCCTTTGCCCGTGCTGCTGGCATCATTATTAACTGGGATGACTTTGCCGAGCTCTCTAAAGTGGTGCCATTGATGACTCGCATTTACCCGAATGGCCAAGCGGATATTAACCACTTCCAAGCGGCCGGTGGTATGGCATTCCTAATCGAGCAATTGCTAAAAGGTGGTTTGCTTCACGAAGACGTCAATACAATCGCTGGTAAAGGCTTGAAGCTATACACGAAAGAGCCGTTCTTGGATGGGGACAAAGTGGTTTGGCGTGACGGGGTGAGCAAGAGCCTAGATGAAGCGGTGGTGCGCCCAATCGAAAACCCATTCAGTAAAGAAGGTGGTTTGTCACTATTAAAAGGCAACCTAGGTCGCGCTGTGATTAAGGTGTCTGCGGTGAAAGAAGAGAACCGCATTATTGAAGCCCCTGCCGTGGTTTTCCATGATCAAAATGATTTAGCCAATGCCATTGCCAGTGGTGAGCTTAAGCGTGATTGTGTGGCAGTAGTTCGTTTCCAAGGGCCAAAAGCGTTAGGTATGCCAGAGTTGCATAAATTAACGCCTTACTTAGGTAACTTGCAGGATCAAGGCTATAAAGTGGCGTTAGTCACCGACGGGCGTATGTCCGGTGCATCCGGTAAAGTGCCAGCAGCCATTCATTTGACGCCTGAAGCATTGGCTGGTGGTTTGATTGCTAAGATTCAAGACGGTGATTTGGTTCGCCTAGATGCTGTGGAAGGCACACTTTCTGTTTTGGTAAGTGAAGCAGAGCTGGCTAAGCGTGATGCGGCAGAATGTGATTTGACGCGTTCTCATCAGGGTATGGGGCGTGAGCTGTTCAGTGGGCAACGTATGTTGGTGAACGGTGCAGAGCAAGGTGCTTGCAGCTTGTTTAACGATTAAGATTTCTCTGACTACTAACGTTTGTTAGTAATGGTGTTTAGGCCTCCTTCGGGAGGCCTTTTTTTTGCTTTTAAAAGCTAAGGCAAGTAAAAACTAAAGCAATAAAAAAGCCGAGCCCCAAATAAGGCTCGGCTTTTTAGTGTTAGCAGCGGGTGTTAATCAAGAGTCTTTAGCTTACCTTCGTAGGCATCAAAGGACTCTGCCACCTTCTTATCAGGAGCGCCAGTCATGATGCTGACGATGATGATTGCCAAGGTAGATAGGATGAATCCAGGAACAATCTCGTATAGATCAAAGATGCCACCTGAGATTTGCTTCCAAACGACGATGGTGACACCACCGACAATGATACCCGCTAAGGCACCGTTACGATTCATGTTACGCCAGAATAGGCTCAAGATGATCGCAGGTCCAAATGCCGCACCAAAGCCAGCCCAAGCATAGGATACCAATCCAAGTACTGAACTCTCTGGATTAAACGCTAGGACCAAAGCAATGATCGACAAGGCTACTACGCCTAAACGTCCCACATTGACGATTTGCTTTTGGGTTGCATTCGGATTTAGCCAAGTTTTGTAGAAATCTTCCGCTAAAGCCGAAGAAGACACCAATAATTGGGAATCTGCCGTACTCATGATAGCAGCCAGGATAGCCGCCAAAAGAATGCCTGCAACCACTGGGTTAAAGACAGCATTAACCAAAATCATAAAGATTTTTTCGCCATCATCCAGTGCGCCACCCATATGGTTGTCCACATAAACAATGCCCACCATACCAATCAGTAGGGCGCCAATCATTGAGATGGCTGTCCAACCTACGGCGATGCGACGTGCTGTGGCGATGTCTTTATTGGAGCGAGAGGCTTTAAAACGAGCCAAAATGTGTGGTTGGCCAAAGTAACCAAGTCCCCAAGCGACTAATGAGATGATACCGATGGCACTCAGTGGCTCACCATTAATATCGCGCCAAAGGGTTAGCAGCTCTGGGTTCTTATCCGCTAAGGTTGCTGGCAGTGTTGACCAGTCACCTTCCATAATGGCAAAAGGAACGATCGCCAAAGCGGCACACATAAGTAGTCCTTGAACTAAGTCGGTCCAAGAGACCGCTAAGAAACCACCGAATAACGTGTAAGACACCACACAAACGGTGCCGATCACGACTGCCCAACGGTAATCTAGGCCAAAAACGGTTTCGAATAACTTACCACCGGCCACCAAACCTGAGCTGGTGTAAAACAGGAAGAACAGCAAAATAAAGAAAGCTGAAATCGTTTGAATCAACTTGGATTTATCTTGGAAGCGAGTGGAA
Source organism: Marinomonas vaga (assembly GCF_055388305.1). NCBI lineage: Bacteria > Pseudomonadati > Pseudomonadota > Gammaproteobacteria > Oceanospirillales > Oceanospirillaceae > Marinomonas > Marinomonas vaga. The sequence continues at coordinate 473,190 of NZ_AP043903.1, read as the reverse complement.
AGGTATTCGGGAAGCGTCAAAGCATGGGTTTCAACACTGTAAGTACGCAGGCGTTTAGCGCAGATTAGCCAGTTCAAGTAGGTTCCTGCAAGCAAACCACCTGCTAACCAGATAGATTCCATACCCGCCGCAAAAGCATAGCCTGGAAGTCCTAAAAGCAACCAACCACTCATGTCGGATGCACCGGCAGACAAGGCTGTAGGCCAAGGTCCTAGAGAACGGCCTCCTAGGAAATAGTCTTCTGAGTTGGAAGTGCGTTTGTATGCGTATAGCCCTATTCCAAGCATGACAATTAAGTATGCAAGGAAGGTAAAGCTTATTGCTAAGCTGTTTTCAATCATTGTAGTCCCCATGATTTAATTTTATGGCGAAGCCTAAAGAGCGTAATCCTGTCTCTGCTTCAATATAGTTGAAACAATAAAAGACAGTTAAAAGCACGACTGATGGCTTCAAATGTTATTGCTAATTTTCATGACGAAAGTAGGTTGGGTCCCTCAAATTTAACGCTGATGCATGCTAGGCAGTGGGCGTTACGCAACCTAACCGGCGATTTTATGGGGTGTCTTGGGATTAATCTTTCACGATTCTATGAAAAACTTATAAAAAGGTCTGGAATTGAGCGAGGGGAGGGGGATGTCTGAAAGAAACCTACAACACCGAGCTGTGTTGTAGGTGTAATATCAGTCTGCCTTGGGTAGGCGAGTGTCTTGTACGCTTAGTTTAAGCTTACGCAAATGTTCATTGAATTCTGGACCGCGTTTTAGCAAAACACCAGTGGCGAGAGCATCCACCAATGTCAGATACACGATACGGGAACTCATTGGCGTATAAATATCTGTGTCTTCTGTTTCTTCAATTGGCAGCACAATAGAGCAATGCTCAGTGAGTGGAGAACCCGGGTTGGTAATGCCAATGACTGTAGCGCCTGCTTCACGGGCCACACGAGCCGTTTCGATCAAAGGTAAGGTACGTCCAGATAAGGAAATAACCACGACCGCATCACCTGGGTGCGTCCCCGCTGCCGCCATACGTTGTACCAAGATATCCGTGTAAGCCACCACAGGCATATTTAGACGGAAGAATTTATGGTGGGCATCTTTTGCCACAGGGCCGGAGGCACCAAGTCCATAAAATTCAATGCGTCTTGCTTGGGCTAAAACATCTACGGTGCGGCTAATAAGCGTCTCAGGTAGGAGCTCTTGGGCACGGGTTAGGTTGTTCTTAGCGGCTTCAAAAATTTTGTTTGTGATGGCGCCCGCAGCGTCATCTGGCTCTACGTTCAGGTTAACGTAAGGTGTACCTTTCGCGAGACTTTGTGCCAGTGCGACTTTGAAGTCGGGGAAGCCACTGCCGATTAAGCTACGACAAAAGCGGTTGACCGTTGGTTCACTGACTTCTGCTCGAGCTGCTAGCTTGGCAATGCTGGAATGAATGGTGGTTTTCGGATCAGCTAGGATTGCTTCCGCCACTTTTCGCTCGGATTTGCTGAGCGTGGTTAACTTCTCTTGGATTCTGCGAATAATATCTTCGTGCTTATTCATCTATTTGGCTTCAACAGTATTATATTGACTCGAAAGGCTTTCAAAGACATTCTGACAGCGGTTTACCCCTCTGGCAATAAGTGATTGAAAATGTGTGCTCTTTCAGACTATTTGAAGCAATTGAACTCGATTTTGCCGATCAATGGTGAGATTCGCGTTGAAGCCATCGAGGAAGGTTTCACGAATAAGGTTTATAAAATTCTCGAATCAGGTCAGCCAAAATGGGTACTGCGGCTGCCTATGCTAGAGTCCCAGTGCTTTCACATTGATCGCCAAACGGAATTATCCGTGTGGCAGCAAGCCGCACAACAGGGTCTCACATCTCAAATCCTGTGGCATAATCCTCAAGGGGTTGTGCTAAGCGAGTTTTTGACTGGCTCGACCTTACCTTTAGAGGTTCAGCACACTCAAGCTTCGATTGAGCAAGTTTGTAGACTGTTGAAACGCCTCCATGACATGCCTCCTATTAAGCTGCACTATGATGTGCAATTGATCATAGCCGATTGGTTGGAGCAGATTCGTCTCCACGAAAACTTTGTCAGTGTCTCAGCCCAGTGGCGCCAAGTGTCGAACTGGTTTGAGGCCTTGCCTACAGTAGTTCCCCCCGAGCATCTTGTGTTGGCCCATAACGATCTGAACCCTAAAAACCTAATCATCGATGGGCAAAAGCTTTGGTTGATCGATTGGGAAAGCGCAGGGATGAATGATCCGCTGTTTGATGTGGCCGTGTTGGCTCATTCACAGCATTTGCAGCCAGAGCACATTGAAATAGTCTGCCAATATGTACTTGGAAAACCCTTCACTTCAGGGATGGCTAAGCGAGTACTTTTATACCGTAAGCTGTATGTGGTGCGGGAGTTAGTATGGCTATTACTGAAACATCTGACGGCCCCTCAGGAGTTAAACGGCCTAGAGTGGTATCATGTCTTGGCGACAGACACAGATTTTAACCCTTATTTTGATAATTAAACCCCATGACACGATTTCCACAAGACTGGTCTCACTTTCTAGAGCCTGAATTTGATCAAGCCTATATGCAGGCATTAATGGCTTATTTGCAGGAGCGCGAAGCTCAAGGACAGATCATTTATCCACCTCAAACGGCTTGGTTTAATGCTTTTAAAGAGACGCCCCTAAAGAAGGTTAAGGTGGTGATATTAGGGCAGGACCCATATCACGGTGAAGGCCAAGCCCACGGCTTGTCATTTTCGGTACAGCCTGGTGTTAAAACACCACCTTCCTTGATGAATATGTATAAGGAGCTGAAATCTGATTTGTCGATTCCCGTGGCGCCCCATGGGTATCTGCAAAGCTGGGCTGAGCAAGGCGTGCTATTGCTTAATAGCGTGCTAACGGTTGAAGCGGGGAAGGCTGGTGCACATCAAAAAAAGGGCTGGGAACGTTTCACCGATCGCGTCATTGAGGTGATCTGCCAAGAAAATGATGGGGTTGTGTTTCTGTTGTGGGGATCTTACGCCCATAAAAAAGGGCGCAATATAGATCGCGATAAACATCTCGTGTTGGAAGGGGTTCATCCATCACCATTATCTGCTTATCGTGGTTTCTTTGGCTGTGGGCATTTTTCAAAAGCCAATGACTATTTGCTGGCGCAAGGAAAAACAGCCATTGATTGGTCTTCACATTTGTCATTTGCCCCACCACAAGAAACAAAGAAGAGCGCACAGGGCACTCTTTTTTGAATCACATGGTATGCGTCCAGTTAATCTAATGTGTAAGGCAAAGGAAGTAGTGTCATGGGGACACCGTCAGAGCTGGCTTCGCTGAACTCGCTTTGATCCACATTTAAAATCACTTGGGCAACGTGGGCTTCCCCAGCATCGGCCGCGTCAAACACTTGGCCAATGGTTTTACCTTCTTGATTTAAGACATCGCTGCCTACCTGAATCGGCTGTTCAGCGGCAAACAAAGCCAAATGCTTTTTCGACTTACCGCGGTATTTCATGCGAGCCACGATTTCTTGACCGGTATAACAGCCTTTGGTGAAACTGATGCCACCGTTGCGCTGCATGTTGATCCACTGGGGCAATAGTTCTTCAGTATCTTTTTTAGTGAGCAGCGGCCTAGCAGCCAATAACCCCATCACATGGTGAGCCGCTGGGTCTTCTGGATCGGGCAGTTCTTCCGCTTTGGGGGCTAGGGTTAAGGTTTGACGGTAGAAACTGTTATCCAAAATCAATTGGCTGCAATCGTCTTGATGGCTGGTAGGAATCAGTAACGGATACTGCTCTTGTGGGGAAACCGCACCACTGAAGGCAAACATGGAGCTGACCGTAAACTGATCACTGGCATCGCTTAGCTCAGTTTTAAAAAACACAGCGTACTTCTTCAAATGTGTTAACAGCGTCTCTAAGACATCTTGTTTGATGGCTAGAAGATAGGTTTCTGGTGCACTTTGTAATACGAAGAAGTTGCCAATGATCCGACCTTTCGGTGTGCAGACTGCGGCGAAGCTGCTGTTCTGCGTATCGACCTTGTGGATGTCTGCAGTGACTTGTCCTTGTAAAAACTTAGCACTGTCCGGCCCCGTCACACGGATAACGCCCATGTCTTTTGCGTGGGCATAGCTGGTTGCCGGAAGATGGTCATTTAAAAGTTGCTCGAGTTGCATAGTGGCCTCGATAGGGAATGGATGTATAGCTACTTATATGCGGCTAGTGTCTATAATTTCAATATGTCTGAAGGTCAGTTTATTGCGTTGGCGGGTTTGTGTTGAGCAAAGCTCAGAGTTGATGGATTCTGCGATCAACTGATACGAAAAATGCGAATTTTACCGATTAGATTGACTCTCGAACCTGTTCTTCTGACACTGTGTAGGTAGACATTTTTTCACTCTTTTAAGGTGAGAAATGCCATAAAAAAATAACAGTCATCGCGCCCTGTCGCAGGTATTCAATATGTTTTTAGGTTTAGATTTAGGCACATCCGGATTGAAGGGTGTGGTCATTAATGATGCGGGCAATGTGGTTGCTCAGGCGTCTTCATCCCTTACTGTTTCTTCTCCCAAAGCCACATGGTCAGAGCAAGCACCTGAAGATTGGTGGCAAGCCTTGCTGGATGTATGTGGTCAGTTATCTGAGCGTTTGGACCTAAGCAAGATCGAAGCCCTTGGTTTGTCTGGTCAGATGCATGGTGCCACCTTATTGGATGCTGCGGGGCAGGTGCTTCGTCCCTGTATTTTATGGAATGACGGTCGCAGTAAATCCCAATGTGATGCCGTGATGCAAGCTCATCCTGAGTTGTTAACCTTGTCCGGTAACCTTGCTATGCCGGGGTTCACTGCTCCTAAAATCCTTTGGGTCAAAGAAAATGAGCCAGAGGTTTATGCTCAGCTTGATAAAGTGCTCTTGCCGAAAGACTATCTGGTCTACCGCATGACAGGCGTATTTTCCAGCGACTGTTCTGATGCGGCAGGTACCTTATGGCTAAACCCAGAAACACGCCAGTGGGACGAGCAATTATTGAAAATCTGCGGGTTGACCTCTGAAAACATGCCGACAGTATTTGAAGGCCAGCAGGTGGTTGGCCAGGTATCGGCCGATATCGCCGAGCAGTTGGGCTTGCAGCCTATCCCAGTGGTTGCTGGGGCGGGTGATAATGCAGCGGGGGCTGTGGGAATGGGGGTTACTGAGCCTGGGCAGGGCTTTGTGTCCTTAGGAACCTCTGGTGTGTATTTCAGTGTGTCTGAATCCCATAATGCCAACCCGGACAACACGGTTCATGCCTTTTGCCATGCCTTGCCAAATCGTTGGCACCAAATGGGGGTGACGTTAAGTGCTGCCAATTCCCTTTCTTGGTTTGCAAAATTGGTAGATCGTCCAGTACCTGAGTTATTGGATGAGCTGGAAGACAGTGATATTCAACGGGCTCGCGTGGTGTTTTTGCCTTACTTAAATGGCGAGCGAACACCCATTAACGACCCCCTTGCGAATGGTCAGTTCTTAGGCATGGTGAACAGTACCCAGCGTGCGGAGCTCACTTTAGCTGTTTTAGAAGGCATTGCCTTCTCATTGCTAGATTGCCAGAACGCTCTCGCCAGCGCTGGCAGTGATGTAAGCGAATTATCCTTGATTGGTGGTGGCGCTCGAAGTGCTCTTTGGCGTCAGTTGATCGCAGATGTATTGGGTAAGACCATAGACTATCGCGATGGGGGAGATGTGGGGCCAGGTTTAGGTGCCGCACGTTTGGCCCTAATGGGGAAAAAAGAAAGCGAAGGGCAAGACATTGAAGCTTTGATTCAGGAACACTGTCAATTGCCTGAAGTGTTAGCAACCCATCAGCCGAACCCTGATAACGCCGAATACTTTAGCGCCAAGTATGCCTTATACCGTAAAGCATACGAGCAAACGGCCGTGCTCAATGATGCCTTTGGTCAGCTAGTATAAGAATAAAAAAGCCGCAGCGAATAATCGTTGCGGCTTTTGGGTTCCTTTTGTTTTTTATTTTGTACGAACTTATTGCCCTTCAATACGTTTGTAGTATTGGGCTCTAAAGTCCCTTGGCGTAACGCCTTTTAATTCATGAAAACGGCGGTTGAAGTTCGCCACATTATTGAAGCCTACCTGAAAACAGATATTCGCGATTTGCTGATCGGTTTCCGTTAATAGACTGCAGGCACGACTAATGCGCATGCGGTTGACGAATTCAGTAAAGCGGTTGCCCGTCGCTTTCTTAAAGAAGCGTGAAAAATGACTGTCTGACATGCCAATCAAGCTTGCCACATTGGCCAGAGTAATGTCGTTTGCGTAGTTTTGGGACACGTAATCCACTACGGTATTGATTTTACGCTGCAGGGTTTCACTGGATTTTAAGTCGATTTGAACCGTAGACAGCAAGCGGTAGCTTCGACTTTGAGACAATTGGTGCAGCAATGGCAGGGCATTCATCACCCGTTGTAGCCCAGAAGAATCACGCACCTGCGCGAAGGTCTCCTGTAGGTAATCAAAGTCTACGTTAAAGAACTCTATACCAGATTTGGCCCGGGCCAGCATGGGAAGTATTTCCGCTAATTCTGGCACGATTTTACAGCCTTGCTCGAAGGCTTCATGGTCAAAGCGAATGACCATGTCACGAAGTGGCACAGAGGTATCGCTGTTTTGACAGATCCAGTTGTGCGGCAAACGTGGGCCAGTAAGGATTAATTGTCCTGGCTTGTAGTTTCCTATGTAATCGCCGACAAATACCTTGCCAGTAGAGGCCACAATAAAGTGCAATTCGTAGTCATCATGGGCATGCCAACGAATTAATTCACTGGGGTGACCATGCTCCAAATAGCGGATGGTTTCGATGCCTTCATGTACCAGCTCGTATTCTGGTGTGAGTCGTTTTGTCGTCGCTGTTGACATAGTGGTTACCTACTTCGATTAAGCTCTAGCATGCAATATGTCCGTTGCAAAACTCGAGTATCGTAAACACGTTAATCCCGTGATGTGTTGCTATTATTGTTATCTTTGACAGTAGATGTCATTAAGGCACTTAGTGGATAGAACTAAGTGCCTTAAGCCACTTTTGCTAGGCGTCGTATTGCTGTTGCATGGCTTGGATTGCTTGGGTTAGATCAGTCACAAACGCAGGATACTGCGTTGGGATGTCTCCCCAAAGATAACGGTCAGTGGCAAAGTATTTTATGCCTTCTGCGTCATTAGTAAAGCGTTCCATCGAGGCGATGTTCGGCTCATGGTAAGGCGTTGCCACCGTACCTGCCTTCGCTTTGTGGTAATAGGTAAACCATGCCGCGATGCCCTGAATGGTTTTCGCTGGTGTACGGCCTTTGTTGTAACAACCCGCTAAAGAGGGGTAAACAAAGATCGGAAACTTAGCGTAGCCATCGGTACAAATACGTTCCACCGTATCGCCAATGTTAGCATTGCTGAAGCGACGACCGATGATTTTGTAGTAGGCATCAAGATCCACAATGGAGTCGCCAATCGCTGGGATGGAGTCTTCCAAAATGAAATCCACAAAGTACTGACTTAATTCTTCGTCACGCATGGCTTCGTCGAAATAGGTCATGCCTTTGAGTGCGGCTTGATAGACCACGTTGGTATGGCCTGCGTTCAGAATCCGGATTTTTGCTTCTTCGTAAGGCACAACATCGTCCACGAATTGCGCATTGACCAAATCCAAAGCAGGCTTAGCACCCGCAAACTTGTCTTGAATAACCCATTGTAGGTAGTCTTCGCCCATCACCGTCATTTGATCATCGATACCAAAGCGCTCACGCACGTCTTCCACATGCTCAGGGCTTGGTTTAGGGGTGATACGGTCCACCATAGAACAAGGGAAGGCAACGTTATCGGACACCCATTGTGCGAGCTCAGAATCCCCTTTCGCAGCAAGGAATTGCATCAAACCTGCTTCAAGAATTTCACCGTTGTGACGCAAATTGTCACAGCAAAGCAAGGTAATCTTAGCGTTAGAGGTTTGGCTGCGCAGTTTCAGACCCGCATACAAAAAAGCGTAAAGGGTATGACGCTCACCGGCTAGGTCACCTTTAATTGCTGGATGATCTAGCATTAGCTGACGGTTTTCGTCTAGGTAGTAGCCACCTTCTGTCACGGTCGAAGTAATCATCTGAATGGCGCTGTCAGCCATCGTTTGATCTACCGCTTCAGGGTCTTTAGCTCCATCGATTTGACCCACAAGAGAGCGAATGTGTTCGTACTCTGTGTTGCCTTCAGGGTCCATGGTTTTCAGAACATACTCGCCTTTTTGTTCAACAAAGCGGCTGAATGCTGCAGAATCCTGTGGACGTAAGTTGACGCCAATAATGCCCCAGTTTTTGCCTTCAGGGGTTGCCAATAGACGGTCGAAGTAGACTGCCTGGTGGGCGCGGTGAAACGCGCCCACTCCTAAATGCATGACACCGGCTGTGATGTCGTTACGTTGGTAGCCACGCTCAAGCAGTTGATCAGCGTTTTGTGTGGCAATTAGATGATTAGCCATGGCTTGCTTCCTCAGCAATAACAGAGAAGACACGATCGCTTTCGTTGAATAGGATCACTTCTTCACGGTCAACATTGATATGAATGATTTCGCCATCTTTGATGGTGGTACGTGCTGGTGCTTTAACAATGATGGTTTGATCATTTGACAAGCGAACATGTGTGTACGCTTCAGAGCCAAGGTGCTCGATCAGTTCAACTTTACCGCTTAGGTCGCCACCTTCAGCAACAATCTGCATGTGCTCAGGACGAATACCCATGGTCACGTTAGAAGGCAATGGCCCGTGAGTGCGTGATACAGGGAACTCGATGACTTTATTCATCAGGTTCAGCTCTAGGTTTTCACCAGAACGAGTCACACCGTCTAGTGGAATAAGGTTCATTTTCGGCGTACCGATGAACTCAGCAACGAAACGGCTGTTTGGTGAGCGGTAAAGCTCAAGTGGCGTCCCTACTTGCTCGATTTGACCGGCGTTGAGGATCACAACACGGTCCGCAAGCGTCATGGCTTCTACCTGATCGTGGGTTACGTAGATCATGGTGGTGCCTAATTTCTTGTGCAGGCGGGCCAGCTCAAGACGCATCTGTACACGCAATGCTGCGTCCAAGTTAGACAGTGGCTCGTCAAACAAGAAGACTTTTGGTTGGCGAACGATGGCGCGGCCAATGGCGACACGCTGACGTTGACCACCGGACAATTCTTTTGGTTTACGCTCTAGTAGTTTGTCTAGTTGCAAAGAAGCAGACACTGACTTCACTTTTTCTTGGATAACGGCGTTGTCTTCTTTTGCTAGGCGTAGAGCAAAGCTCAAGTTATCCGCTACTGTCATGTGTGGGTACAAAGCGTAAGACTGGAATACCATGGCTAGGTCACGTTTAGAGGACGCCAGCTCAGTGATGTCGCGACCGTCAAGATTGATGGTGCCGCCAGTGCTGGATTCAAGACCTGCGATGGTACGTAAAAGTGTTGATTTACCACAGCCAGATGGGCCAACGAATACGATGAATTCGCCTTCTTCGATGGCCAAGTTGATGCCGCGTAGGGCGTGGTAATCGTCGTAGTGTTTTTGTAGCTCTGTGATGTTTAAGTAAGCCATTATTCTTATTCCTATAAATTATTTCACGGCACCGAAGGTGAGGCCTTGTACAAGTTGTTTCTGACAGAACCAGCCGAATACAACGATTGGCGCACAAGCCAGTGTTGAGGCAGCCGATAGCTTGGCCCAGAACAAGCCTTCAGGGCTGGAGTAAGAGGCGATCATTGCTGTCAATGGTGCCGCTTCAGATGCTGTTAGGTTGAGAGACCAGAAGGCTTCGTTCCAACAAAGCACGATGGAAAGCAGTCCGGTTGATGCGATGCCGCCAACAGACAGAGGCAATACTACTTTGGTCATTTCACCCCATGGAGAGGCGCCGTCCATACGAGCTGCTTCCAAGATTTCTTTTGGCAGATCTTTGAAGTATGAAAACAGCATCCAAACGATGATGGGTAGGTTCATCAAGGTGAAAATGATGACCAAACCCAGTTTGGAGTCCAATAGACCGTAGTTACGGCTCAAAATGTAAATAGGAACCAATACACCCACAGCCGGTAGCATCTTGGTGGACAACATCCAAAGCAAAATATCTTTGGTACGTTTACCAGGGAAGAACGCCATAGAGTATGCCGCTGGGATCGCAATGATCAGGGCAAGAATGGTTGCGCCAAACGACGTCACCACAGAGTTCCAAGCGTGTTTTAGGTAATCACTACGTTCTTGCACGATTGAGAAGTTCTCAAGCGTTGGTTCAAAGAACAATTGTGGTGGTACGGAGATCGCTTGCAGTTCTGTTTTGAAGGACGTAATGAACATCCAAAAAATCGGAAAGAACAACAGCAGTGCAATAGTCCAAGAGGCAATGCCTACCAAGATAGTTTTGAGTTTGCGTTGTTGCGTTAAAGTCATAATGTTGTCCTCACACTGTTAGGTTTTTGCCGACAGCGCGAATCAAGAAGAACGCGACTATGTTTGCAAGAAGTACGGCGAATAAACCACCTGCGGAGGCGACGCCCACATCGTATTGAAGCAGTGCTTGGTTATAAATAAGGTACGCTAAGTTAGTACTGTCGTAGCCTGGACCACCGCCTGTAGAAACATAAATCTCAGCGAAGACCGCCAATAGGAAGATGGTTTCAATCATCACCACAACTGCGATTGGACGTGCCAAATGTGGGATGGTCAGGTAACGGAAAATGTGCCAGCCAGTTGCGCCGTCCATTTGAGCGGCTTCTTTTTGCTCCGTGTCTTGGGACTGAAGTGCCGTCACGAAGACGAGGATGGCAAAGGGGAGCCACTGCCAGCTCACCATGATGATGACCGACATAAGTGGATGGTTAGACAACCAATCGATCGGCTCTAACCCAAAGGAGTTGGATATCCAAGCGAAGATGCCATACACAGGGTTCATCATCATGTTTTTCCAGATCAAGGCGTTGACTGTAGGCATGATGAAGAAAGGCGATATTAATAGTACACGTACAATGTTTCGACCAGCAAAGGGCTTATCAATGAGCGCTGACAGCGCCACACCGAGTACCACGGTAATGATCAAAACAGACAGTAATAGAATCAGGGTGTTTGAGACCGCAATCCAAAAGCCAGGATCGGTAACAAAGAATTCATAGTTCATCCAGCCAACAAAGTTAGTACGACCTGGGTAAAGCAAGTTGTAGTTGATGGTGGAAAAATAAATGGTCATTGATAATGGCACTATCATCCATGCCAGTAGCAAAATGACAGAGGGTGCCATTAGTAAGCGAGTGATGGAACGCTTCATGGGATTTTCTCTCGTTATTAGCTTTTGAGCGCGTCTCGCGACGATGATGTCGAGAATAAACAGGGGCACTATCGCCCCTGTTTAGTATCGATGTACGACAGCTGGTTAGTAGTAACCCGCTTGACGCATTTGACGATCTGCAGAGCGGTTCGCAGATTTAAGAGCTTGATCAACCGATAAGCTGCCTGCCAATGCACCAGAGATCATCTGGCCAGTGGTAGTACCAATTGCTTGGAACTCAGGAATCGCAGCAAATTGAACGCCCACGTATGGAGATGGTTCTAGTGTGCTGTCGTTAGGGTTAGCAGAGTTGATCGCTTTAAGTTCTGCATCAGCAAAGACGGCTGCTTTTTGGAACTTAGGATTTTCGTAAGTGGATTGACGAGTACCTGTTGGTACAGCGCCCCAACCATTCGTTTCGCCTACAAGCTTGATGTAGTCTTTTGAAGTGGCCCAACGTACGAAGGTTTGTGCAGCTTCAGCGTTTTTAGTAGCAGCTGGGATACCAAGCGCCCAAGACCACAACCAGTTAGCGCCTTTCTCTGTTTTAGAGTAAGGAGACTGTGCGAAGCCAACTTTGTCTGCGACTTTAGATTGTTTTGGATCCGTTACGAAAGAGGCAGCGATAGTAGCGTCGATCCACATGCCACATTTACCTTCGTTGAACAGTGCCAAGTTTTCGTTGAAGCTGTTACCGCTTGCGCCTGGAGGGCCGTATTTACCCATCATGTCAACGTAGAAGCTAACAGCGTTTTTCCACTCTGCAGATTCTAGTTGTGGTTTCCAGTCCATATCGAACCAGCGAGCACCGAAAGAGTTTGCCATAGCCGTTAGGAAGGCCATGTTGTCACCCCAACCTGCTTTACCACGTAGACAGATGCCGTAAACGCCATTTTCAGGATCGTTCATTGCTGCTGCCGCATTACGGATATCTTCCCAGCTATCACGGTCACTGATGGTGACACCTGCTTTCTCCGCAAGATCTTTACGGTACATAACCATAGAGCTCTCACCGTAGAATGGCGATGCGTACATAGTGCCGTCGTAAGATAGACCGCCACGGATAGATGGCAAAATATCATCAACGTCATAAGAACCGCTTGTATCGATTGGCTCTAACCAACCGCGCTCACCCCAAATAGGAGCTTCGTACATACCGATGGTCATCACGTCGTATAGACCGCTGCCATTTGCAATATCTTGTGTAACGTTTTGACGAAGGACACCTTCTTCCAGCGTTACCCATTTGACTTTGATGTCAGGGTATTGCTTTTCAAATTCTGGTGTTAGTTTTTGCATCTCAATCATGTGACCGTTATTCACGGTAGCGACTGTGATTTGCGTTTCAGCAAAGGCATTGATTGCTGCGAAGGATACCGCACAAGCGACGGCTGTTTTGGTAAGACTTTTCATAGGTTCTCCCAGTTTGGGTAAGTTTCTTTTTATTGTCGCACCTAGTGGTCTTGATCGTTTGCTGATCAAGTGGAGTAAATATAAGCCATAAAACAATTGACTAACTAGTACATATACAGCCACTTTATGTACTTTTTTGTTTCGTTACTACTTAATTGATCAAAAATGTAGTCAAAATAATACTCTTTTGACTTTGCTCTATTTGCACATAAATCAAGGCTTTATCACTATTTGTAGTCAAAAAAGCATTATAGGTTTGATTTCGCTTATTTGCCCAAAACAGGCCAGTGGCTATAATGGCGGCACCTTTGTGGGAGAGTGTGTATGACAGATGTAATTGATAATAAAGAGTCAATGGGCTTTAAACGTCTAAAGTGGCAATGCCGACGTGGCATGCTTGAGCTGGATGTTTTATTTGAGCCTTTTTTGGATGATGTGTTTTTGACGCTGAGCGAAGAAGATAAACAGCGCTTTTACAAATTAATTGAGTGTGAGGACCAAGAGATCTTCCCTTGGTTTATGCAAAAAGAGGTGCCGGAAGATCCAGATTTAGCGCGTATTGTTGATATTATTGTGACTCGAGTACAACCTGAAAACTATCGTTCTAAATAAATCCTCCCGCCTTGAATGGCTGATGTCGCTGCTGTTTTTGCTGGCAGCGACTGTCCTCATTGTGTATTTACAACTTTCGCAAAGTGCGTTGATACTTTTTTGGCTTGGTGCTCTAACTGTGAGGGGATTGCAGAGGCGAATGGCTTGTCATCTGGTACAGCTTGATGATGGAAAGGTGTCTTTAGCTAGGGGAGAAAAGACCTATCCTGTGCGCCTTGTGTATCAAAATGATGGCTGGATGGTGGTGAGTCTGGCCCCAGCAAATCAGGAAACTTGGCTACAAGGTATTGGCTTTTTCCTAATACAACGTCACCAAGTATTGTATCGAGATCAATTCACCCATGATGACTATCGGCTCGTTCGTTCAACATTAAATGTCGCGAAATTTATTGGCCAGTCAGCATCTGCTAAGAACGGATCCTAGGTTTTAAAATAGTCGCGGAAGAATGCTCTAATTTATCAGGGTAATCTAGAGTGAAATGCAGTCCACGGCTTTCTTTTCTTGCTGCGGCTGATTGAATGATAAGGTCTGCCACCACAGCCAAGTTGCGCAGCTCTATCAAGTCTGCTGAGACCTTGTAATTCGAGTAAAACTCTTCAATTTCAGACAAGAGCAAATCAACCCTATGTTTGGCCCGCAGAAGTCGCTTATTAGTGCGTACTATGCCAACGTAATCCCACATGAAGCGGCGTAATTCGTGCCAATTATGGGTGATAACCACATCTTCGTCCGAGTCCGTTACTTTGGATTCGTCCCAATCAGGGATCATAAAATCCCCCCGTACGGATTGATCAGCCATAATATCCTTGGCGGCAGCTCTGGCATAGACGATACATTCCAACAAGGAGTTGCTAGCAAGTCGGTTTGCCCCATGGAGCCCTGTATAGGAGGTTTCTCCAATGGCATATAAGTCTTTTACATCCGTAGCGCCTTTTTGATTCACCACGACGCCTCCACAGGTGTAATGGGCGGCAGGCACGACAGGAATCGGCTCTTTGGTTAAGTCGTATCCGTATTTAAGGCAGCGTTGATAGATTGTCGGAAAATGCTCTTTAATGAATTCTGGGTCTTTGTGTGAAATATCCAGTAGAACATGCTTCACACCAAGGCGCTTCATCTCATGGTCAATCGCTCTGGCAACAATATCTCGTGGTGCGAGCTCGCCGCGCTCATCAAAATTGAACATAAAACGACTACCGTCAGGTAGCAGTAGGCGACCACCTTCTCCACGAACAGCTTCCGAAATCAGGAAAGTTTTCGCTTTGGCATCGTACAAGCAAGTCGGGTGGAACTGATTGAATTCCATGTTGCCAACACGACACCCTGCACGCCATGCCATGGCAATACCATCACCGGATGCGGTATCAGGATTGCTAGTATACAAATACACCTTGCTACTCCCCCCACAGGCGAGTGCTACGCGGCGTGCGTGAAAGACTTCCACTTGGTCTTCTGCTTGATTCAGTGCATAAGTGCCAATGACTCTGTTTTCCCCAGGGATGCCAAGCTTTTGGGTAGTGACCAGGTCAATGGCCATGCGATCGGGATAAAAATGAATGTTTGGGTGGGCAACGGCGTTTTCAATCAATGTTTTGGAGATGGCTAGCCCTGTGGCATCCGCCGCATGAATGATGCGTCGATGACTGTGTCCGCCTTCTTTGGTCAGGTGGTAGTCGTCCTTGTCACCATGGCGGGTGAAGGGCACCCCTTGTTCGATTAGCCAGTCGATGCTTTCTTTTGAATGCTCCACCGTAAAGCGGATCGCGGCTTCATCGCCTAAGTCGGCCCCAGCAGAAATGGTGTCTTGAACATGTGATTCCACCGTATCTGTATCAGATAATACAGCGGCAACGCCGCCTTGGGCGTAGAGTGTTGAGCCTTCAGTAATATCGCCCTTAGTCAAAATAGCAACTTTATGGGTGGCAGCCAGCTCAAGGGCAAGGGTTAGGCCGGCAGCGCCAGCGCCAATGATGACGATATCGTGGTGTAAGTGTAGGCTCATCTTGTTGTTCTAACTTGTAATAAACTTACCAATAGTACACTGCTTCGCTGTGGCAATGAATACTTTGTGGAGCAAACGCGATTAGACTTCGGCCTGAGAGGCAAATGGAATACAATATTTAACCATTCAGGTTCCGGTTGTCATGGAACTCCTAAACTAGGGTGTTGTCCACTTGTTTAACAAATAGGCGGGCGCAATATGATTTTAAATTATGAGGTGCCTATGCAGCACGAAACGTCCAGTGATGAGGCGTTGGTTAAGCGGGTTCAAACAGGCGATAAACGTGCCTTCGATCTGTTGGTATTGAAGTACCAGCATAAGGTGGCAGCGTTAATCTCCCGTTATATTCAGGACAAGCAAGAAGTGCTGGATGTGGCGCAAGACAGTTTTATCAAGGCATATCGAGCGATTGATAGTTTTCGTGGAGACAGTGCGTTTTACACTTGGCTTTATCGAATTGCCGTCAATACAGCAAAAAATTATTTAGTGAGTCGTTCTCGCCGTCCACCGTCTTCTGACGTGGAGCTGGATAACGAAGACACCCATGCAAGTTATGCAGAATTGTCAGATGTGGGCACTCCGGATGCAAATCTGAATCGTGATCGTCTAGAGACCGAGATCCAATCGGCTATTAGAGATCTACCTGAAGAGCTTCGGGGAGCTCTCACATTGAGAGAGTTTGACGGCTTAAGTTATGAAGACATCGCTCAAGTGATGGATTGCCCAGTCGGTACTGTCAGATCACGAATTTTTCGTGCGCGTGAAGCAGTTGAAAAACGTATTCGCCCCATTGTCGGGGGAGGAGACTAGTTATGTCCAAACATAATGGCAAATTCGGCTCAGGGACTTATGAAAGCCTATCTGCATTTTTGGATAACGAGGCCAATGCAGAGGATATAGAAAGATTGTTGGCAGCAGATAAAAACGATCTTGCCTACAAACTTGATCACTATCATGAGATCTATCAAACCGTACAACCGGATAGCGAACATTTAATTTTTGATTCCAGCGCTTTTTTAGCGGGTATTCACGATAAGTTAAAGAAAGACATTCCAGATAACAATATTGTGGCATTTCCAGTTCGCAATGAGGCCCCACAACGCAACACCTTGGATATTTCTTTGCCTGTAGTGAGCGAGTCAGAATCTAAAAACACCAAGGGGCCGATTTTTGGCGGCCTTGCGGTGGCTGCAAGTGTGGCATTGATGGTGTTATTAGGTGGCAATTTGCTTCTGAGCACACCTGACAACGGCTTCTCCTCGGTAACAGCAACAGCTGCTCGAGCGCCTGTCATTGAGCAAAATGTTGTGCCGGTACAGGAGTTAAGAGGGGAGATGGCTCTGGAAAACAATGAACGTTTGCAAAGCTATTTGAGACAGCACGCACAGCAGGCTTCTATGACAGTTGGACAAGGCATGATTCCTATGGCGCGGGTAGTGAGTTACCCACAAGGCGAGCGTCAATGATACGAGCGTTTCTGACTTTAATCCTGTGCTTGACTCTGCCACTCGCTCACGCAAGTAATGTGGGAGTAGATTGGCTGTCTCGCATGGTGAATTCCTTCGACAACTTGTCCTATGAAGGGGTGTTTGTACACCAAGAAGCTGGTGCTATGAACAGCATGCGTATCCGCCATGGTCTCATTGGTGGTGTGGCATACGAAAGCCTTGAAGATTTAGATGGACAACGGATAGAAGTTATTCGAGTGGATGACAGTGTCATTTGCGTCTACAAGGAAAAAGAAGATTTTGATATTGGATTAGTGCCAAATACACCATTCAAGCGTTTTAAAAAGCTTGATGAGGGACGTTTAGTTCAGACTTATGACATTCGTATTGCTGACAATCATAAACGCATAGCATCACGACAAGCCGTTAAACTGACTTTGATCCCCAAAGACGAATATCGCTATGGGCACTCATTTTGGGTGGATAAAGAAAATGGATTTTTGCTTAAACACGATGTACTGGATAACAACGGAGAGCTGCTTGAACGCATACAGTTCACTTCAGTAAACTTTATACCGGACTTGAAAGCAGAAGATTTTAGCCCTAAAGAGGGATTGCACACCCAACAGTTTGTGAAATCCGACCCAGATCCAGTGCCTAATCGTTGGCAATTTGAGTGGCTGCCTCAAGGCTTTGATCTGGTATGGTCTAATGCCCGTAAAATGAATGACACAACCAACATGATGCTATTGTCAGATGGAATGAGTACGGTGTCTGTTTTTGTTGAGGAGTCTGACCGTAAACGTCCTCAGACCTTGATGAATCTTGGTGCAACCATTGCTGGTGAAAAGTCGATTCAAGTGGGAGATCAAACTTACCTGCTGACCCTTGTGGGGGAAGTCCCTGCGCAAACGATTCAGCGATTGATGACGGCAATAATGCCGAAAGCAGAATATGATTGAAGAACAAGGTACCGTGCTGTCGATTGATGGCGGCATTGCAGAAGTAGAAACCATCCGCACCAGCACCTGCTCAACGTGTCGAGCGCGACATGGTTGTGGCCATCATACCATTGCGAAAGTGTCTAACAGCAACCGAATGCTGATGAAGGTTATTGCTCCAGAGTCTTTAGCGGTGGGGCAAAACGTCACTGTCGGTATACCTGAAGACACTCTTTTACAAGCGTCTTTTTGGATGTATGCCGTGCCTTTACTAGGGTTAGTCGCGGGCGCTGCATTACCTTCACTTTTTACGGAACAATCCATTGTGTCAATTGTCGGAGCACTGTGTGGTTTTTTGGGTGGTTTGTGGACGGCAAAAAGGAAGGCGTCTCGCGAAGCCGATAATCCAGAGTTTTATCCACGCATCTTGAAAATTAATGCACAGGCACCATTCATTCCAGTAGTGCAAAAAGCCTGAAATCCTCTTCACCTGACACAACTATAGCAAGTTAAACTTTGGTACATCTGAGGAGACCAATAAATGAACAAATTGCTAAAACGTGTGAGCCTAGTCAGCGTCAGTGTGCTGATGCTTTTCTCTGCGCTTACCCATGCAGCGAACCTTCCTGATTTTACCGAGCTCGTTGAAGACTCTTCTCCTGCTGTTGTAAACATCAGCACCGAACAGTCGGTATCGTCGAGTAATAGGCAGTTAAGCCCTGATGCGCAGGAGCTTAATGAGTTCTTCCGTCACTTTTTTGGCCAGCAGCCATTCGGTCAACAGCAACCCCAGCAGCCGCGTCAACAACAGCGTCAGCGAAGCTCTCTAGGGTCTGGTTTCATTATTTCCCATGATGGGTATGTGTTGACGAATAATCACGTGATTGATGGGGCGGATGTGATTCATGTTCGTTTGAACGACCGCCGTGAATATGAAGCGACACTGGTAGGGACTGACGCCCGCACTGATTTGGCCCTGCTTAAAATTGAGGCGGAAGATTTACCCATAGTAAAAATGGGCGATTCTGATGAGCTGAAAGCCGGTCAGTGGGTGCTCGCGATTGGTTCGCCGTTTGGTTTTGACTACACAGTGACGGCTGGGATTGTAAGTGCCATTGGTCGAAACTTACCCAGTGATAACTATGTGCCATTCATTCAATCTGACGTTGCAATCAACCCTGGTAACTCAGGTGGACCTTTATTTAACCTAGACGGCGAGGTAGTGGGTATTAACTCACAAATCTACACTCGTTCCGGTGGTTTTATGGGGGTGTCCTTCGCTATACCAGCCAATATGGCCATGTCAGTTGTAGACCAGCTTAAAGCAGATGGTAAAGTTTCCCGTGCTTGGTTGGGTGTCTTGATTCAAGATGTGAACAACGATCTGGCTGAGTCCTTTAACTTGGATCGTCCTCACGGTGCCTTAGTGAGTCGAGTGATGCCTGATTCTCCAGCAGAGGCTGCGGGATTAAAAGCCGGTGATATCATCATGGAATTCAACGGTAAAACCATTGAGCATTCTTCTGAGCTACCTTATCTAGTGGGTCAGCTTAAAGTGGATACTAAGGCGGAAGCGAAAGTGTTCCGTGATGGGGAAGAGCGTACCATTACTATTACCCTGGCTAAGCGTCCTGATGATGAGAACCTAATGCAGAACCAGCAGCAGGAACAACAAGGTCGATTGGGTATGACAGTCGCTCCGGTAACGGATGAAATGTCTGAGCGCTTGAGCGTCGAAGGCGGTGTTGTTGTTCAACAAGTGTTGGGTGGCGCTGCAGCGCGAAATGGCCTGCAACAAGGTGATGTCATTACCATGTTCAATGGGCAGGTGATTAAGGATCCTCAGAGCTTTGCTGATATTGCAAAAGAGGTACCAAATAATCGCTCTGTACCGATGCGTGTGATTCGTGACGGTTACCCTATGTTTATTCCATTTAAAATTGTGGAATAACGATTTAGGTTTGACTTTAAAAGCCCGCTGTAAAGCGGGCTTTTTTGTGTCTCAGCTTGAATAAAAAGATTAGTCATGTAACTATTTTTATCTGATTTTTAGTGGTTTAAAGTCTTTTTTTTATTAGAGTTAAAATAATTTCAGGAGAGTCTGTGGAACAGGTCCTAGAGAAAGGCATTTGTTTTCGTTTAGGGGATGAGCGTTATGTGCATCCATTATCAAGTGTTAAGGAAGTGCTTAGCTATCAATCTCCCGCACCTGTTCCAGGGGCTGGTGCCGGCGTAGAGGGTATGATTGATGTGCGTGGTCATATGGTGACGGTACTGTATGGAACTCATTTACTAAATTTAGATCCTACCCAATGTGAGGATGAAGGACACATTCTAGTGCTGGATTTGCCTACGGGGTACTTTGGCATTCGAGTCGAAGACGTGGAGCAGGTGATGGACTTGCCTAGTGATGAAGAAACGCAAACTCTGGAATACCGCTCCCATGATTGCATTCAAGGGACCCTGCAACGGGATGAAGAGCTGTTTATTCTGGTGGATTTTAGTAATTATTGCGCTGCACTCAATTAATAAGCCAGCGTTTGAACGCTGGCTTCATATCTGAAAAGTTACCTATCTAGAGCTGCTTTGAAAAGATTTTAGAGTTGCGCTGGTAATTGTACAAAGCTTGCTTTTTGGCAGGCAAAGTTGTCAAAGTGGTCTCTTGAAAGCCGCGTTCAACAAACCAGTGTGCGGTTCGTGTCGTCAGCAAAAAGAGAGTGTTCAAGCCAAGCTTTTTCGCTTCTCCTTCAATTCCTTTCAGTAGCCTTTCGCCTCGATTAGAGCCTCGGTACTCCGGTGATACGGCAACACAGGCGAGCTCTCCCGCCCGTTCTTGTTCAAAGGGATAAAGGGCAGCGCACGCAACAATAGCACCATCACGTTCGATCACGATAAAGCGTTCCACTTCGTTTTCTAATAGCTCACGTGAGCGGCGAACGAGAATGCCTTTGGCTTCCAATGGCGCCAGCAACTGCATCATGCCGCCGACATCATCAATGGTAGCGCCACGTAGCTTTTCGTAGCTGTCTTCGTCGATCATGGTGCCTGAGCCTTCCCGGGTGAAAAGCTCACTCAGAAGGCCACCATTCTCATTGAATGAGATGATGTGAGAGCGAGGAACCATACCTCTTACCGCCATCACACAGGCTTCTAAGGCGCTGTGTGTGGCAAATGATAGGGTGTGGCGTGCTAAGATGGTGTCCGCTTGGTTGGCCAGCAATTCTGAGTACAGTTCATCCTTATCATCAAATATGCCTTCGTCTTCCGTGAAGATGATCAGCTTATCGGCTTTTAATTGGATGGCTGCTTGGGTGGCCACATCCTCAGCTTTAAGGTTGAATACCTCGCCGGTTGGAGAAAAGCCTAGGTGTGGCAACAGCACCATGTTGTCATCTTCCAGTAAGCGAAAGATAGCATCACTGTCGATTCTACGAACTTCCCCTGAGTGGCCATAGTCAATACCATCTACCACGCCCAGTGGGCGAGCGACCACGTAATTACCGCTGCACACCTTCAAGCCTGCATTGGCCATAGGGGTATTCGACAGCCCCATGGAAAGCTGGGCTTCCAGCTGTACCCGAACCGCTGCAGAGGCTTGAATGATATCAATCAACTGATCTTGAGGCGTAACACGGTAGCCATCTTCGATAATGGAAGTAAGGCGTCGGTTTTCTAATGCACGGCTAATTTGTGGCCGAGCCCCTTGGATTAAGACAAGGCGGATGCCAAGGGAATCCAGTAGGGCCAAATCATGGATGATATTGGCGAAGTTAGGGCTCTCAAAGGCTTCACCGGGGATCAAGATGACAAGAGTCTTACCACGGTGAGCATTGATGTAGGGGGAGGAGTGGCGAAACCAATCCACATAACTGTGTTCGTCAGACACTTGCTGCCTCATTTTCGTTGCTAGTGACGCAGTAGCGTTTCACTAATCCATTAATAACGTGTTGCATGGGTTTGATCTGATCCAGTCCCATAAACTCATTAGGTTGATGGGCCTGGTCTATGGAGCCTGGACCAAGAATCAGGGTTTCCATGCCTAACTGATTTAAATATCCACCCTCAGTAGCGAAGGCGACTGTATCAGCGGGTTTGTTTGTTAGTCGTTCACAAGCTTGAATGATATCGGACTCTTTCTTCGTTGAGAACGATGGCACACTCGGGAATAGCTCATTTAGCTGAATTTTTGTACCAGTGTTGCGCTCGATTTTAGGCAGCAATGCTGTAATGTCTTCAAGTAGGGCCTGATTATTCATGCCTGGCAGGGCGCGCAAGTCAAACTCAAGTTCACAACGTCCACAGATGCGATTTGGACTGTCACCCCCGTGGATACAGCCAAAGTTCATGGTCGGATAGTCGATGACAAAGTTGGCGTCGCGGTAGGTGTCTTTTAAATGCTGACGATATTGCATCAACTCTGACAAGACACTGTGCATGGCGTCTAGGGCGTTATTACCTAAATTCGGGTTGGAAGAGTGTCCTGCTTGCCCCGTGATACGGATCTTTTCCATCATAATGCCTTTGTGGGCATGAATCGGCGTTAGGGAGGTGGGTTCACCGATCAACGCATAGCGTCCTTTTGGGCGGCCAGCGTCCACTAACGCACGGGCACCTTCCATGGAGCTTTCCTCGTCAGCGGTAGCAAGAATGATAAGGGGCTGCTGTAATTTGCTTAAATCCATGTCGCGTAACGTGTCTATGACGATGGCAAAGAAACCTTTCATGTCGCAGGTTCCAAGCCCATATAAGCGATTGTCTCGCTCTTGTAACGTAAATGGGTTGCTGGTCCAGCGATCTTCGTCGTAGGGGACGGTATCTGTGTGCCCAGATAAGACTAAACCGCCTGCCCCTTGACCTAGGGTAGCGATTAAATTGAATTTGTTTGGTTGTTCTGGGAGAGGCATGATTTCGCATTGAAAACCGAGGCTTGAAAGCCAGTCTTCTAGCAATAATATGACGCCTTTATTTGACTGATCCCAGCTGGCTTGACTACAACTGATAGAGGGCACAGCGATCAACTGTGACATCATGCTGATTAGTGAAGGAAGTTTAGACATTGGATACTCCTTTATCTGATGCCTGTTTAAAGTGTGTATAGCTCCTACCTAGGCTTCTGGTAAACTTACTGCTCTACACTGGTTGTCTCCGGTATACCGGAAGATTGAGAGGTTTTCAATATGGCTACCGAGCTTGAACTTAAATTAATGGTTCAACCCGAGTATCTCAAGTCGGCGTGTGCTTGTCTCGATGCATTTTGTGAAAAAATGAATGATGGGGGGCAGGGCAGCATAAATGTTCGTCAACCGACACTTGATTTAATGAATGGGTATTACGATACGGCGAATGGACTGCTAATGGACAACGGCATTGCCCTACGCATTCGAGCCGTTAATCAACAGTATATCCAAACGGTTAAAACCCGCGGTAGCAGTCGTATTGGCATGCACGAGCGTGGAGAGTGGGAGTGGCGTATCTCCTCTGATGTGCTGGATCTATCGTTATTGGAAGAAGTGCCCTTACCTGAGGCTTTGGTTGATATGGCCTGGTCTCGAGATTTAGTGGAAGTGTTTCGGACAGACTTTAAGCGACATGTGTGGCTGATTGAATACGAAGGGGCCACGATAGAAGTGGTATGCGATCAAGGTGTTGTGTCTTCCAGCTATGGTCAAGATGATATCTCGGAACTTGAATTAGAACTTAAGTCTGGGCCTGAACTTGCCCTTTATCAGTTTGCCAAACATTTGGCGGCTGAGCTGCCTGTCCAAGTCAGCACTGTCTCTAAAGCCCAGAAAGGTACGCGCTTAAAACATCGACGTATTGAGTTTCCTACCAAGCCAAATCCGACTGACTCGTTACAAGCGTTCGCTGAATACTGGTATGAAACCTGGTTAGTTTACTGGGAAGCGATGTTTCACCTAAAAGATGAAGCGCTGTTACAGCCGATCCTGTCTTCGATCGTGCAACTGCAAAAATGTACTCCCGAGTCCGTGGCAACTCCACTGGCAGCCCTTGAAGCTAAATTCGAATCCTTGTTTGAAGATGATGACAGCTCTTTACTGTCTAAGCTTGCTGGCACCACAGACACGGGAGTGATAATGCTTGAAGTTGGATACTGGTTAAATAAACAATTGGACAAAACACAATAATAAAAAGGATTGAAGTTTGAGCCTTACGCCCCTTCCTGATGTGCAAGCCCTGTACTCCCAAGATTATGTTGTTAACAAGCGCCAAGCCATCTTGGATGCTATTGAGCGACGTATTGGTTTAGAGATCACTGAAGAACGTCTACAGCAAGCGGAACGCCTCTGGCTGTTGAGTGACTATGTCCACAAACAACTGGTGCGCTTTCCCCATTGGTTAGAGACCCTATTTGATAGTCAGGAAGCCCTGGCTCCTCCTTCTGTGAATCAATTGGCTGCCGGTGAAAAGTGCTGGGGGAAAGGGGCTGACACTGATTTAGATGACTTACCAGACTGGGACGAAGCGACCCTAATGCAGCAATTACGCCGCTACCGTCATTGGTGGATGGTACGCCTAGTCGCTGCTGACATAGAGCAAACCATGCCGTTAGAGCGTTTAACGGCATTGTTGAGCCAATTGGCGGATGTCACAGTCAATGTTAGTCAGATGTGGAGTATTCGCCAATATCAGGGACTTTATGGACAAGCCTTAGACTCCAAGGGCCAGCCGCAGAAATTGATCGTAATCGGCATGGGGAAATTAGGTGGGTATGAGCTGAATTTGTCCTCAGACATCGACCTAATTTTTGCTTTTAGAGAGCATGGTGACACCCAAGGTGGGCGCAAGAGTCTCTCCCATCAGGAATACTTTACCAAGATTGGTCAAAAGTTGATTCAGCACTTGGATCAAGTGAATGCGGAAGGCTTTGTATTTCGGGTAGACATGCGCCTAAGACCGTTTGGTCAGTCTGGTGCCCTCGTCATGAGCATGGACTCCCTAGAGAACTACTACCAAGATCAAGGACGGGATTGGGAGCGTTATGCCATGATCAAAGCCCGTGTGATGGCGGGTGACCCCCTTGATGTGCAGGAGTTCGAAGCCCTTCGCCGTCCATTTGTCTATCGCAAATATTTAGACTTTGGGGCCATTGGTGCCTTACGTGACTTAAAAGCCATGATCGCCAAAGAAGTGCGCAGACAAGGCATTGAGCACAATATAAAGCTTGGTGAAGGCGGCATACGGGAAGTTGAGTTTATCGTTCAGGCCTTGCAAATACTCCATGGGGGGCGTGATCAGGCGCTGCAAAATGCGGCGTTGTTTTCTGTGTTACCAGCACTTGGAAAACATGGTTATTTACCAGATGAAGAAGTTCAAGAGTTATTGTCCGCTTACCGTTATTTGAGGCGCGTTGAACATGCCTTGCAAGGGGCATGTGATGAACAAACCCAGTTATTGCCTGATACGGAGACAGAGCGGCAGAGGTTGGCTTATCACGTTGGGGAGCCAAATTGGCAGGCGTTAAGCGACAAGCTTTGGGCCCACCGGCATCGTGTGCACCACTACTTCTTAGATTTGATCGACGATGGCGCAGAAGAAACCTCCTGTGATGTACGTCAGCAAGAAGCTTGGCGTGTTTTAATTAAGCACCCGGATGATCTGGATGGGATCAAAGACGCTATTGCCGATGTGGCATGGCAGAATCCAGAGCAAGTCCTTGAGCAGCTAAGTCGGTTTCTAGGAGCTCGCTCAGTGGTTTACATGCAACCCATCGGTCAAGAGCGTTTGGCGGTATTCTTAGGGACCTTATTGAGCCATCTGGAAGCTGAGCAAAATCCTGATGTGGTGCTTGAGCGTGTTATTCCGATCATGGAGGCTGTCAATCGACGAACCTCCTATTTAGTTTTGCTCTCGGAAAATCAGAGTGCCATCGTGCATTTGATGCGACTGTGTCGAGAAAGTGTTTGGTTCTCTGAGGCCATCAGCAACTCTCCCGCATTGTTAGATGAGCTACTGGACGCGAATACGTTATTTTCGCCGCCCTCAAAGGACATGATGGCCTTGGAGCTCAAGCAGACCCTTCTCAGGCTGCCTGAAGAGGATGAAGAAGCCCATATGGATGCTATGCGTCGCTTCAAACGATCCATTACGTTGCGTGTGGCCGCCTGTGATATTACGGGAGTGCTCCCTTTGATGAAGGTGAGCGACCATTTGACCTGGTTGGCTGAAGTATTGCTCGAGCAAGTATTGCAGCAATCTTGGCATTATCTCACCCAACGCCATGGATATCCTACCTCTGACAGCGGTATGGCGGCCCATCCAGAACTTGTCATTGTGGGCTATGGCAAGTCAGGGGGCATTGAGCTTGGGTATGACTCTGATTTGGACCTAGTGTTTATCCATGATGCCCCCTTAAATCACGCCACGTCAGGGGAGCGCAGTATCGATAATTTGGTATTTTATACTCGCCTCGGACAGCGCATGATTCATTTACTCACCAGCTTTACTGGGGCGGGGCGTCTTTATGAGGTGGACATGCGCCTACGTCCTTCCGGCAACTCTGGGCTACTGGTGGCCAGTTTAGATGCGTTCTGCGCGTATCAGGAAAGCGAAGCGTGGGTGTGGGAACATCAAGCGCTCTGTCGTGCTCGGGCCCTAGCGGGAGATGCTCGATTAACTCAAAAGTTTGATGACGCCCGGCAGCGAATTTTGGCACGTCCTAGGGACCGTACAGCCCTTAAGCAAGACGTGATTCAAATGCGTGAGAAAATGCGCGCCCATTTGGACACCAGCGGTGCTGAAAAAGGCTTTGATTTGAAGCAAGGTGCCGGCGGTATCATCGACATAGAATTCATGGTGCAGTACTTGGTGTTGGCTTGGTCCAATGAGCACCCAGAATTGATGCTCTATTCCGATAACATTCGGCAACTCGAAATGGCGGTAAAATCTGGCTTAATGGAAGCCAGTACGGTAGCGAAGCTTGTCGACGCTTATACCTTTTATCGCGCCACCGCACATAGACAAACCTTGCAGAAATTAGGGCGTTTAGTGCCACTGGAAACTCTTGAGCAAAATCAGAACGTCATCACTCAATATTGGGAAGCGTTTGTTCAACAAGAGGCAGATGAACGATTATAAAAAATCCCCTAACAAGGCCATTGTTAGGGGATAAGAAAGGAAACCTTAGACCTACTAGCACACTTCGATTACCGAAATGTGCAGTGGTTTTATGTTAGAAGGCGACTTTGATCTTGGCGTGGTAGCGACGACCATCTTGAATGCTACCGTAAGTATCGCTATCAATTTCTTTGTCTAATAAGTTATAGATCCCTGCATAGAGGGTGACACTTTCCGTTGCTTGATAAGCTAAGCCAGTGTCAATCAATGTGTAGTCTGGGTAACCTTCTGCCATGCTGGTACGGGAGAGTCCATCAGAGGTTTCACCCACGTAGTTTAACTCACCCCAAACATTCAGCTTATCGGTTGCATCCCAAGATAGATTGGTATGCACGCGATGTTTCGGAATACGGTTCAAAGGTTCGCCTTTGAACTCTCCAGATTTCTGTTCGGAGTCAGTTAGGGTGTAACCAATATCCCAACTTAGGTTGTCAGTTAACATGGTGCCGAAAGAGGCTTCAATACCTTGTGTGACAACATCATCCACGTTGTAGCGAGTGCTGATGAAGTCATAGCCGCCATCACAGCTCGCGTCCCCTGCATCTACGTCACAGATGCGCTCTTCTGTAATCTTGTCTTTAAATTGAGTGTAAAAAGCTGTTAATTCCGCTTTAGTTCCTTGGCGATTATTCCAAGCGATGCCCACTTCATGACTGATGCTCTTTTCAGCTTCAAGATCCGAGTTACCAAGAATCATACCGGAACCACGACCAGTAATTTGTCCCCAACCGTCTGTTGCCTGACGTAGGTCCGGAGAACGGTAACCCGCGCTAATACCGCCTTTTAAGCTAATGGTATCAGTGGTATGCCAAACACCGTAAATGCGAGGTGTCACCGCAGTGCCATAGTTTTCATCTTCGTTCACCCGTAGGCCTGTGGTTAGGGCAAAATCATCAGTTAGATAGAATTCATCTTCAGCAAACACTGCTGCTTGCCAACGTTCTAGCTGATCAACGTCAGAGCTTAACTGGTTGCCTGTATCCGTTAGCTTTTGATTTTCAAATTGTCCACCAACGGTTAGGGTGTGACGATCAAAGAACAAATGGCTCTGATGGTTTAGTACAGTAGACTCATACACCATTTCACGAGTCTTATTGTCGTTCTCTTCATAGCTTAAATAAGTCGTATGTTGCCCTGAGTTAGTGTTTAACTCATTGGTGACAGAGAAATGATCCCGTTGATAATCATTGGTGCTGTCTGAATCACTACTGTTGCCAGTTGTTCTGTCACGATCTTGTTTTTCAGTACCCGCTTCAAACTTAAGGGATTGCTGGTCGTTGATCTGCCAGGTGGCTTTACTGGTTAGGTTTTTGATGCTTTGTTCCGCATAGCCATCTTCGATGTTGTCTTCATCCCGTTGCGAGATTTGACCATATACTTCGAGACCTAGTTTGTTTTCAACAACAGGGCCAGCGACATAGAAGTCCGCTTGACGAGAGTCGCCAGAATCACTGTCTTCTTGGATAACAGTGCCAACGCTCACTTCACCATGCCACTCGGGTTGTACTTTCTTGGTAATAATGTTGATAACACCGCCGAGAGCGTCAGAACCGTACAAAGAGGACATAGGGCCACGTACTACCTCAATACGCTCAATCGCTGTGACCGGTGGTAGCCAACCTTGTTCGATACCTGGGCCATCAGAGTTTGGGCGTGTCTCACGGCTGCCTTGGCGTTTACCGTCCACCAAAATTAGAGTGTACTTGCCTCCCAAGCCACGCATGGTAATGTCTGAGGTCGAGCCACCGCCAGAGACATAGACGCCAGGAACGGAGGCTAGGGCATCTGTGACATCACGGTAGTTTTTCTTTTCGAGTTCATCGGCGGAGATCACCGTAATTGAAGCGGCAGCATCTTCGGTATTTTGTTCGTAACCTGAGGCGCTGACGACCAATTCTTCCAGGTTGACGGTGTCTGCCTGAGCGCTGTGTGCGAAAAGTAAGCTGGCAGCTACAAGTGTAAAGGGAAAGTGCGTGCGAGACATGCTGGGTTAAGTCCTTTAAAAAATATGAATACAAAAAGGAATGCGAATCCTTATCATTTATATTTTGCATTAAATGTTTACACTTGTGGTGAAATGAGCCGTTGCAGAAATTAGAACACCTTGGGAAGAGATGATTGGATTATGTACGATTTGAGTGATTTGCAGAGTTTTGTCTCTGTTATTGAAACAGGAAGTCTTGGGGCCAGCGCCAAAGAGCTTGGCGTATCCAAATCCACCTTGAGTCGACGTATCTCTCATTTAGAGGATGTGCTCAAGCAACCGTTAATGAGACGCCAAGCGAATCGAATCTTTGCCAATGATGCGGGGCGTGCTTTCTTGCCCTATGCCAATACTATTCTTGAAATGGTGGGACGCGCCCATCGTAAGGTTGATGAGTTAAAGGAAACCGTATCAGGGAAACTAAAGGTGGCTCTATTTTCCGGCTTGAGCCGCTCTTGGGTGACCCGGGAAATTTTCAAATATCTCGCTGAATACCCAGAAATCAATATTGATGTGTATACCGTAAGTGCGTTGGAAGATGTGCAATCCGCAACCGATGTAGTGATCTGGATTGGAGAGCTGGAGGAAACAGACCTGAAAACTGAGCTAATGGGGGAAATGCGCTGTGGTTTGTATGCTAGCCCCGATTATTTAACTTCCGTGGGGGTGCCAGAAACGATTGATGAGCTAGGTCAAAAAGATTGGGTCAATCTGCATAATTTCTATTCATCGGATCACATGCTTTCACTCTTCCATGAAGAGCATGGCTATGCAAGCCTCAAAATGCCGACCTCTAGATTGTCTACGGATTTAATGAGTTTCCATCTGGATGCCATTGTTAACGGTCGAGGCATTGGCGTCTTGCCGGAATACTTGGTCGCCTCCCGTGCAAAATTTCATTCGGATGATTTGGAGATGGTATTGCCCGAGTGGCAAGCTCCGAGTTTACCGCTTTATTTGATGTACCCTTATGGCCATCTTCCAAAGCGTTGCCAAGAATTTATGAAGCAGATTAAGAAGGCTTACCAAGCAACGCTCTAGCATTACGCTAGAGCGGGCTTTTCAGAAGAGCTTTTGGCTGTTTCTGAGGGGGTAGGATTAGACGTTTGTCTCTGACTGCGTCGAACATTAACTAAAATGGGGGCGCCAGTGCTTGGGTCTTCCAGAAGATCACAGTGCACCCCATAAAGGCTGTCCATTAATTCCGACGTGATAATGTCCTTTGGCGCACCCTGGGCCACGATTTCCCCTGACTTCATAGCGATTAGATGATCCGCATACCGAGCCGCCATCGCTAAATCATGGACCACCATTACTAGGGTCTTTCCTTGCTCCGCCAGCTCCCGAATCAAATCAAACACTTCAATCTGATGACCTAAATCCAATGCCGAGGTCGGCTCATCCAAAAGCAAGACTGGCGTCTCTTGAGCAATGGACATGGCAATCCATGCCCGCTGACGTTGCCCACCGGAGAGGGTATCCAGTAAACGGTCGGATAAGTCTTCCAGGTTAGCTGCATTTAAGGCGAAATTAATCGCTGTACGATCATCCATGCCCCATTGCTTTAAAAAGTTTTGATGGGGATGACGACCAAAGCGAATCAATTCCTTCACCGTGATGCCATCTGGCGCCGAAGTTTCCTGGGGCAGCAAAGCAAGCTTTTTCGCCACCTCTCTTGAAGGGAGTGAGTGGATGTCCTTGCTATCTAAAATGATTTGTCCGGCAGCAGGTTGATGAACCCGTGACAGGCCATTTAATAGGGTCGATTTACCGCAGCCGTTTGGGCCCACAATGGCAGTTACCTTGCCTTTTGGAAACGAAACAGACAAACCATCTATGATGGTATGGTCTGAATGTTTTAGAGTCAGCTTGTCGGTCAGTAGTGGTGAAGTTGTCTGGCTCATAATGTGCTCTGTTTAGGCTTGCGAATTAAAATCCAAAGTAAATAAGGGCCACCAATAATGGCAGTTATAACCCCGACGGGCAGTTCGATAGGGCTCAATGCTGTACGTCCAACAAAGTCTGCGAGCACCATCACAATGGCACCGCAGAGGGCACTGGAGAACAGGGGCAATCCCCGGTGGCGGGCAAAGGTTCGCGCCATTTCTGGTCCGACCAACGCCACCAATCCTACGGGTCCAGCTAAAGCAACAGCGAAGCCAGTTAAAGCGACAGAGATGATCACAGCCACCAATCTAAGCTGATTGGGGCGATTGCCTAGGGCAGTAATAACCGGGTCACCAAAGGCCATCAACTGAAACCAACGGGCCAATACAAGACTCAAAACTAAACCTATTAAGGTGACCCAGCCCATGATGGGAATTTCATCTTCAGGGCGACCGGAAAGACTGCCAACGGTCCAAGGATACGCCGCGTTAGCGGTATCAATGTGAACCTGAGATAGGAGTAATTGCGAAATGGCTGCTGACACAGAGCCTACCGCTAGGCCCGCCACAATAAAACGGTAGCCACGAGTGCCACTGCCACCTCCTATTATAAAGGCGAGAGCGGTGGCGGTGGCGGCTCCCGTTAGGGCCATGGCTGATGGCGCTAAACTAATACCTACGCCTACGACTGATGCCACAGCAAAGGCCATGGCAGCGTTATCGATGCCGATAATGCCAGGGGTGGCAAGACGGTTTCTGGCAACGGTTTGCATCAAACAGCCGGCCACACTAAATGCGGCCCCCGTATAAATACCTGCTAGTAGTCGATTCAGACGCAGTTCGTTTATTACAAACTGAGTCATGGTATCCCCATAACCAAACAGCGCCATGACGACTTCATTAGGGGCAATAGACAAGGTGCCAAAGCCCAAAGAAATGACGCTAACGACGATTAAGGCAATCAACAACATACCATTACGTCGTGCTGCTGCCATATCGATGAGCAGGCTGCTTCGCCCCCATTCCAAAAGACGCGTATTCCTAGGCAGGGCTCGGTTGTCAGCGTTGTGAGAATCAAAGGAGCTATTAGATAATGACATAATACATCTCACCTAGGACAAAGTTGGTAAACGTTTAGCGCGTACAATCAACATCAATACAGGTGCTCCGACAATAGCGGTCAGAACCCCTAGGGGCATTTCTGTAGGTTGGGCAATTAAACGGGTGAGAATATCGGCGCAGATAATCATTAACGGCCCAATGGGCAAACACATGATCATGGTGCGGCGGATGTCTGGTCCTACGAGTGCTCGGGCTGCAAAGGGTACCACCAAACCCACAAACATAATGGGTCCCGCAATGGCCGTAGCCGTGCCGGTTAGGATGGCTACGATCAAAATCACTAAATAGCGGATAGTACGAGGTTTATGGCCTAGTCCAAGTGCGACTTTTTCGCCCAAGGCAATGGATGCCAAGGGTTTAGCCACATAAAGAATCAAGCCAGCCGCAATAGCGAAGTAGGGGAGCACGGGGTAGAGGGAATCCATGGAACGCCCAGCAACACTGCCAGTGACCCAAAAACGAATTTCATCCGCTGCGCGCTCATCGTACATCAGGAGGATGGAAGTGAGTGCAGACAATAGGGAAGACAAGGCTGCCCCCGCTAAGACCAAGCGAACAGGGTCTTTGAATTGACCTTGTAGACGGGCTGCTGCCATGACGAAGACGCATCCAGCTAACGCACCAAGCTGCGCAACGCCCACGGCTAAGGTGGCGGCACTGGCACCTAAAATGAGCGCAATCGCTACCGCAAAGGATGCCCCCGCACTGACGCCAAGAAGCCCAGGTTCTGCCAATGGGTTGCGAGCAACGGCTTGCATTAAGGCACCAGAGAGTCCCAATGCCATGCCCACGACCACTGCAATTATGGTGCGCGGCAGGCGTAGTTCAGAGACAACAAATATGGCTTCATCTGAGCCTTGGCCTATGATGGCTTGCCATGCATGACTAGGCGTGACTTCTCCAGCGCCAATTAAAAGGGAGACAATGCACGCAGCCATTAGTAGCGCTGTGGTCATGGCCACACAAACGACTAAAGGGCGCTGTGAAGGCGCCCTTTTTGAAAGGAAAAATATACTACTAAACGCTGTGGTCATTATTGGGTATTCGCTTCCAATAGTGCTTCGATGTCATCCAAAATCACATGGGCTGCCAGCGGTCCAGAAGTACTGCTCCAAACCTGACCATCTACAGTTGCGGTATGGTTAGACTTCACCACATCTAAGCGAGCGAATGCAGGGGATTTTTTAGCCGCATCTAACGCTTCTTTACCATCATCATTCAGTGTTGCAAGGAATAACCAATCGCCATCAATAGTGCTTAGGTTTTCTAGGCTAAGAGGGCTAGAGTGAGGGCGCCCCGGTTTTAGTAGGCCACCATCGTCTGCTTTAAAACCGACTTGGTTCAACAAGGAGCCTACAAACAGGTCTTTTGACATAACAATGGCACCTTGTGGCATCCAGCGAGCGATAAACGCAGTACGTTGATCCGCTGGAATGTTGGCATCGACTTTTTCTTTGATGCTGGCGGCACGGTCGTCAACGGCTTTTAACGCTTGCTCAATCGCGTCGCTTTGACCGATGGCTTTGCCGTACAAGCGGGCATCTTGTTTCCAGCTGCCAGGGGTAGTTGATGTGGTGTCAGGAACGATAGTCGGAGCGATTTTTGACAGGACATCGTATTGTGCTTTGGGCAGACTGGAAGACGCTAAAATAACGTCAGGGCGCAAACCAATGACCGCTTCGATATTTGTTTCCCGCGCGGTACCAACGATTTGAATGCCAGCTTGCTTGTCTTCTAAGTAACGAGACACTGTGTCACTGCCTCGCGTAGCAACAGAACCTGCTACCTCAACATCAATGGCAGACATTACGTCTAGGGCGCTTTCCGCCAGAGTAACAACCTGAGTTGCGTTGTCTTTGACAGTCACCTCACCGTATTTTGTGGCAACGGTTACGTCAGCTAATGCTGCGCTGGTGGCGAGTGCAATAATGGAAACTGCAGAGACTCGCTTAAGGTGGTGAATCAATGACATCGGGGAAACTCCTTGTTAATCTTTAAAAGTTAAAATGAATGATAATGCTTCCTATTTAACTAAGGAATGTTTTTAAGAGGGTTTTCCTTATTGTTTTCTTGAATGCGGCGTTGCAGAAAGTGCAACGGCTTTTGCGGAACTAACTTCAATGGCAAATTTTCTGTAACGGGTTAAGAAATTTGCGTAGCGGTCGATAGGGATTGGTAATGGATTGTAAGTGGTCCTTTCCTAAGGGCTGCTGGTGAACTATGGTAAGGATTCCAATTAAGAGGGCTTACTATGAGCAACGTAACAAACGTCAGTACTTCCTATGCAATGGAAATGATGGGTGTCGCGATGGCAAAAACTCAACAAGAGGAACAAGGGCGTCAGTCTTTGCAACTACTTGAGAGTGCTGCTGCATCTTCGCAGCAGATTCAGTCGAGCGCTCCCGCCACAGGAAATCTTGGGCAGAATATCAATATCAAGGTATAGCTCATCTGTGGGTCAGTAAAAGCCGCGCCTCTAACAAAGGACGCGGCTTTTTTGTGTCCGCTAATGGTCTGATAGGGAGGGTGCTAGTACCGTTTTAGCGGGCTGTCCTGGGATCTCCTTGGCGAGGCGAGGCATTAGGTAACCGGGTAGAATCTCTGCCACTTGGCCCATGAGTTTTTGGGCTTCCGTGACTGAGATATCGAAGTGAGCGCCCCCTTCGATGGGATCAAAGGTAAACATGTAATAGGGTAGAATGCCTGCGGCAAACAGGCGTTCGCTGAGATCTACTTGCGCTTTGACGCTGTCATTCACTCCTTTCAGTAGAACCCCTTGATTTAACACCGTTACCCCAACTTGTTTTAGTTGCGAGACTTTCGCTGCGATCTCTTGGTTGATTTCATTGCCATGATTGCTGTGCAGAACTAACACGATATCCAGAGGGCTGGAGGCCATCCAAGCCAATAGTTCATGATTCACGCGACTGGGAATCACCACAGGTAAACGGGAGTGAATCCGTAAACGCTTGAGTTGTGGTAGGGCATTCAGTCGCGCCACATGCTTACTAAGTTGCGAATCTTTTAGCATCAGCGGATCTCCGCCGCTCAAAATCACTTCGTTTACTTCTGGGTGTTGCTCTAGGTATTCGATCACATGATCCCATTCCCGTTGGGCCAGTTGATTGTTACTGTAAGGAAAATGACGACGGAAGCAGTAACGACAATTGACCGCACAGGTGCCAGTGGTAATGACCAGCACACGATGTTTGTATTTATGGACGATGGCTTTGCGCGGGGTGTGATTTCCTTCGTCCAGAGGGTCTTTGCTGTAGCCTGACACAGGTGTCATCTCGATATTGTCCGCTAACACCTGTCGTAATAAAGGATCGTTAGGATTGCCTTGTTCCATGCGGGCGACAAATGGGCGAGGTACCAGCATTTTAAATGCCTCTTCTGCATTGTTTGACTCGGGTAACTGATGGGGCGCTAGTTGGAGCAGTGTTAGAAGCTCTGAAGGAGAGCGAATCGCCTGGGTAAGCTCCATGGACCAATGGCTCTCGGTGTCATTTTGAATCGGGATCACGTCAAATATCTGCAAAATTGAGTTAAGTTGGGTTATTATGTGCGCCAATCTTCGGCCGATTGGCCTCCGCTCTTGAAAGTCTCGCATTATTACGCCGCGATGGACTTCAACGAATACCATATTCGTTTAGAGCTTTTTATCTAAATCATGACATTGTGAGGATTTATGGCGAGTTATTCTACCAGCGATTTGCGCAGCGGTAACAAAGTAATGGTTGACGGTGATCCTTGTGCTGTATTGGACAACGAACACGTTAAACCAGGTAAAGGTCAAGCGTTTAACCGCATCAAGCTACGTAACCTTAAAACAGGCCGTGTTTGGGAACGTACCTTCAAGTCTGGTGAATCTCTAGAAGCCGCTGATGTAATGGATACGGACATGGAGTATCTATACACCGATGGTGAGTTCTACCACTTTATGCTAACCGACGGTTCGTTTGAGCAGCATGGCGCGGACGCAAATGCGGTAGGCGAGACTGCTAAGTGGTTGAAAGAGCAAGAATCTTACGTTGTGACACTATACAACGGTGCGCCTTTGGCTGTAACGCCGCCAAACTTCATTGAGCTTGAAGTGACAGAAACAGATCCAGGTCTAAAAGGTGACACGGCAAACGGTGGCTCTAAGCCAGCGACCTTGTCTACTGGTGCTGTGATCCGTGTACCATTGTTTATCAACATTGGCGAAGTGCTTCGTGTTGATACGCGTACAGGGGAATACGTTTCCCGCGCAACAGGTAAGTAATTGTTTTCAGAGAAGCCCTCAAGTCCTATGGCTTGAGGGCTTTTTTGTGTCCAGAGGGTAGGGTGAATGTTTCAAGTAGATCAGTGGCAACCAACGGCTTCCATGGCCATGCTGACAGAGAGAGCCAGGCTGTTTCGTGGCATCCGTGAGTTTTTCTTTCAGCGAGATGTAATGGAAGTGGATACCCCTTGTTTGTCCCTGGGCAGTATCAGTGACCCTCATATTGAAGTGTTGACGGCGACCACTCGAACCCTAGGAAAGGATGTTACCTATTACTTACAGACCTCACCTGAATACGCCATGAAACGGCTTTTAGCGGCAGGAGCTCCT
This sequence comes from Marinomonas vaga, assembly GCF_055388305.1. Taxonomy (NCBI): domain Bacteria; kingdom Pseudomonadati; phylum Pseudomonadota; class Gammaproteobacteria; order Oceanospirillales; family Oceanospirillaceae; genus Marinomonas; species Marinomonas vaga. The sequence goes on along the minus strand of NZ_AP043903.1, from coordinate 436,729 downwards.
AGTATTTATCAGCTGGGTAAGGTGTTCCGTGCTGAGGAAATTGGTCGTCGCCATAGCATTGAGTTCACCATGTTGGAATGGTATCGCCTTGGATTTGACCATTGGCAACTGATGACAGAAATGGACGATTTACTGTCTGAGTTAATGGGGCAAGCAATCTGCTCTGAGCGGTTAAGCTACCGTGACGCCTTTATTCGCCATGTGCAGTTGGACCCTTTTACCGCCCCCCTTGAAACTCTGCAAACTACTTGTCATCAACATACAGAATTCGGCTTAGGGGAAACGGATCGAGACACACTTTTGGAATTGTTATTCGCCACCTTAGTGGAACCTAATATAGGACAAGAGGTACCCTGTTTTATTCATGCATACCCAGCGTCTCAAGCGGCCCTTGCAAGACGTCAACAGGATGAAGAAGGGGGTGTGACGGCAGCACGATTTGAATGGTATTGGCAGGGGATGGAACTGGCCAATGGTTATTACGAATTAACTGACAGTCAGGAACAGTCAGCTCGTATGGTGGCCGAAATGCAGGAACGAGCAAAGCAAGACAAGCCTTGGCGGCAAGCGGATGAGCGATTGATTAAAGCCTTGGCGTTGGGGCTTCCAGAGTGTGCGGGAGTCGCCCTAGGGGTCGATCGTCTGCTAATGTTGTTAACAGGCCAGAAGCATATAGACCATGTGATGCCATTTGCGGGTGCTCACGTATAACGTCTTTTTAACTCAGAGATTTTTATGACCACTTCGTCCCCATCTTTTCGAGATTGGTTGTTACGCGGTAGCCAGCGTCGTTTGCTGTGGCTATATGTTGCGGTGTTTGTGATTTGTCTGCTGACCCTATGGCGCGGTGGGGACGCCTTAAAACAGCAGCAAATTGAAGATTTAAACCGGGAAACCCAAGAACAACTGGATCAGCTGGCCAGTGTGGTGGAAAGTGCCATCGCCAAATATCAGCACATGCCTACCTTGCTCGCTTCTAATGATCGGGTGCGAAAAGCCCTGCGAGATGGCCTGCCTTCGGACATTAACCAACTCAATCGTGAGTTAGAGCAAATCAACCGTATTACCGAAGCGTCAGACAGCTACATTATCGACATTAACGGGGACACCATAGCGGCTTCTAACTATCGGTTGAGCACCTCGTTTGTTGGTGGGAATTTTGCCTTTCGTCCTTACTTTCAAGAGGCCATTCAAGGCAAAGCGGGACGCTATTATGCCTTGGGTACCACTTCTAATCGTCGTGGTTATTACTTTTCCTATCCGGTTTATGAAGGCGATACCATCATAGGCGTAGCTGTGGTGAAGGTGGACCTGAATCAGTTTGAAAAGCGTTTTAGCAATCAAGCCTACGAGTTTTTAATGCTCGACCCTGATGGGGTGGTATTTAGTTCTTCCCGTGCCAGTTGGCTGTACAAGGTCATGGGGGAATTGTCCTACGAAGAATTATCACGTATTGCTGAGTCCCAGCGATACTTTGATCAATCCATTGAAACCCTGCCGATTGTAGCTCGACGTCGCTTTGCTGAGCGCGCATCTGTCATTGAAATGCTGGATGAAGTCAGTGATAGCCGAGGTGACAGCCTTGTTGAACGTCATCGCTATCTAACCATGGAAAAGCCGATTCAGTTATTGGGCTTTAAAATTTCTGTGTTAGTGCCACTGACGGCCATTGAAGAACAAATTGCCTTATGGCGTGCTATTTTTGCCGGTGGTATCACCATCACCATGTTGATCATGGGCTTGGCTCATTTGCGCTCGCGTATGTTGCAGGAGCGTTCAGATGCCATCGAAATGGCTTATCACAACCAAGCCTACATCCGTGAGGTGATTCAGCATACTCAAGCGGGCTTGGTGACCCTAGATGGGCAGCGCCGCATTGAGGCCTTAAATCCAGCGGTCGAAAAGCTGGTGGCGAGTCCCTTATCTGGTTTGATTGGACAGCCCCTGACAGAGCTATTTTGGCCATCAGAAACGGATCAAACTCGCTGGATGAAGGCTTTGCAGGCTGACTTTGATAACGCAGTGAATCGCTCCACAACAGTGGAGGGGACCTTGCAAATTGAAGGGCATAGGGAAGGAGTAGCGGTGGAAGCAACCATCTGTGAACTCCAGTTGCCAAACCGACGTAGCTACCTAGTGACTTTCCATGACATGACAGAGCGTAAGCGTTACGAGCAGGAAATCACAGCAGCCCGTCATGCTTTGGAACTACGGGTCAAAGAACGCACCTTTGAATTGGAGGAATCCAACCACTTGTTGCGCCATGAGATCGCTGAACACAAAACCACCCAACAAGAGCTGATTCAAACTGCCAAGCTGGCGGTGCTTGGGCAGATGAGTGCGGGCTTAAACCACGAGCTCAACCAGCCCCTGACAGCCATCCGTTCCTTTGCGGAAAATGGCTTGAAACTGCTGGAACGTGAACGCTATGAATTGGCAAAAGGCAATCTACAACAAATCAATCAGCTAGGGCATCACATGGGCGATATCATTGCTCGCTTTAAAGTGTTTGCTCGAAAAGGCAACGTGGCTCATACCCCTATTGATGTGCAAAGTGCTATTAATGGTGCACTGAAAATCATGCAGCCACGATTGAAAGAAGCTTCAATTCAGGTGCAGAGTCCTCAATCCGTTGAGCTGGCAGTGTTGGCGGATATGGTGTTTTTAGAACAGGTGCTGGTGAACCTATTAGCCAACGCCACTGATGCGATCATGGAGGCGCAACCTGAAGATAAGTGGATTAAAATCGCTGTGGATTCTGATGACAGCCAAGCGCGTATTTTTGTTCAAGACTCAGGGAAGGGCTTATCAGAAGAAGCCCTCGCACACCTTTTTGAGCCTTTCTATACTTCCAAGCCATCGGGGTTAGGATTAGGACTAGGCTTGTCCATCAGTCAGCGAATTATGGACTCTATGAACGGTGACCTGTCCGCTTGCAACCCCACTGAAGGTGGCGCTCAATTTTGTGTTACCCTTAATCTTTTTCTGCCTGACCAATCCTAAGGATACATTCCATGTCTGATCTTGATCGAGTGATTGTCATCGATGACGAACAATCTGTCCGTATGGCGATCTCGCAAACCCTGCAATTGGAAGATTTTGATGTGGTGGAATACGGCAGTGCTCAAGGGGTCTCTGAAAAAATTTCCATCGATTGGCCGGGCGCAATTGTCAGTGATATTAATCTACCTGGTATGAGTGGCTTAGAGTTGTTCGAAGCGGTTAAAAAGATCGACGCTGAAATCCCTTTTATCTTAATTACGGGTCATGGGGACATCAGTATGGCAGTCAATGCTATCCGTGATGGGGCCTATGATTTTATCGAAAAGCCATTTTCCAATGATGACTTTGTGGAAGTGGTCCGACGTGCCTGCGAAAAGCGTCGTTTGACCTTGGAAAACCGTAATCTAAGACTGGAGTTGGCGGCACAAAACGCCCCCGGTCCACGTATTATTGGTAACACCCCAGGCATCCATCGTTTACGCCAAGCCTTGCTACATGTGGCGGATACTGCCGCCGATATCCTAGTGCAAGGGGAAACCGGTACGGGTAAAGAAATGGTGGCCCGTTTTATCCATGAACACAGCTCCCGTAGAGGAAAGCCATTTGTCGCCATCAACTGTGGTGCTGTGCCCGACTCCATTATGGAGTCTGAACTCTTTGGTCATGAAAAGGGCGCTTTTACCGATGCAAAGACTCAACGTATTGGTAAGTTGGAGCATTCCAATGGGGGCACCTTGTTTTTGGATGAAATCGAAAGCATGCCCATGTCCATGCAGGTACGCTTATTAAGGGTGCTCGAAGAACGTAAGGTGGAGCGTTTAGGCTCCAATAAAGGGGTAGATCTAGACCTGCGTATTCTCGCGGCGACCAAGGTGGATTTGAAAGAGCTGAGCGAGACAGGAACCTTCCGTGAAGACCTGTATTACCGTTTAAATGTGGTGCGAGTGGACATCCCACCACTGCGGGAACGCAAAGACGATATCCCTTTGTTATGGCAACATTTTTGTTTGGTAGCCACAGCGCAATACAAACGGGAATCAGAGCAGCTTTCTGCGGAACGCATGCACAGCTTACTGAGTTATGATTGGCCCGGTAATGTACGGGAGCTGCGCAACCTTGCGGAACGGTATGTATTGATGGGGGAAGCGGGGTCTTTTGAGTTTGATCAGATCATCACCAACGAGTCGAATCCTGGCATGATGACCTTGCCCGAGCAGATGGAACGGTTTGAGAAAACTCTTTTAGAACAAGAGCTTTTGCGTCAAAAAGGCTCGATTAAAGGAACCATGGATGCATTAGGCTTACCCCGTAAAACCCTTTACGACAAGATGCGAAAATACGACCTTGATAAGGATTTGTACAAGTCCTAAAGCGAGTGCGCATAGTCGCTATTCACCACACTATTAAGCCCAGCTAGATGCCCATGCTAGCATGGGATTTTCCCTTCGGTTTTAGGATCTAACCGTGTCAGAGTTCTTTTTAAATGGTCTGTCGCCAGCGTTATTTTGGTTACTTGTGATCACAGCAGGTTTTACTTCTTTGTTTACCGCCAGTTTTGGTGCAGGGGGCGGTGTTATGCTCTTGGGCGTGATGGCCCAAGTGCTTCCACCCCAAGTGATCATCCCGTTACATGGGGTTGCTCAATTAGGCTCTAACGCCGGACGCGCGGCCATGAGCTGGCGTCATATTGACTGGCGTTTGATCGGGTTGTTTCTACCCGGTGCCTTAGTCGGGGCATTGATCGGGCAGTTGGTATTGAAAGCCCTAGATCCATCGCTCATGTATCTTTCTATCGCCTTGTTCATCTTGTTTCTCTGTTGGGGGCCAAAGCTACCAAAACTGGCTTTAGGGAAATTTGGCACCATGGTAGCAGGGGCGTTGACGACCTTTTTGACCTTGTTTGTTGGTGCCACTGGCCCTTTAGTTGCTGCCTTTATCAAGCAAGTGTTTGTGGATCGCTTTCGCACGGTAGCCACCTTCGCCACGGCTATGTCCTTACAGCATGTCCTAAAAGTGGCGGTGTTTGAGCAAGCGGGCTTCCCGATTGGTGCTTGGTTACCCTTGTTGGCCTGTATGGTGATCAGCGGTGCTATCGGTACCTGGTTTGGCTTAAAGGTTTTGAAGAAAATGCCTGATAAGCACTTTCATCGAATTTTTAACGTGATTTTAACGATTTTAGCAGCACGTTTGATTATTCAGGCTTATCAGCTCTGGTAAGCCTGCCCCCTCGCTTATACGCACCTGACTTCGAACGCTTGCCGTTCTGCATCCCTCGCCGTATGTTTGATAGCACTTAATCAGCCTATATTGAGGGAAAAAACATGCTGGATGCGTCCATCATTACCGTTTTGTTAATTGTGTTTGTGGGCCAAGCCAGTCCAGGGCCTGCTACCTTGTCCATTGCTGCCACTTCTATGGGGCAAAGTCGTGGTCATGGGGTTGCTTTAGCGTTTGGCATTATAACGGGCTCGTTAATTTGGTCTGGTTCTGCGGCGATGGGGCTGGCGGCCTTGATGATGCATTTTGAGTGGGCGCTGGTGTTACTCAAATATGTAGGAGGTGCCTATTTACTCTGGTTAGGTTATCGCTCTTGGATGTCCTCACGGGGTGTGGCGTCAGTGGATTTAGCTCTAAACCCAGTTCAGGTTTCGTCCTATCAACGTAGCTATTGGAAAGGTTTTGCTATTCATATTACCAATCCCAAGGCGATTATGATGTTTGCTTCCTTGTATAGCTTCGGTTTACCAGCGGGAGCCACCTCTCAGACGGTCTGGGTTATATTCGTGTTGGTTGCCATACAAAGTGCTTTGGTCAACTTAGGTTATGCGTTCTTGTTTTCCACGCCGTCCATGCGTAAAGGTTACCTTAAGTTAAAGCGTCCATTGGACAGGTTAGTTGCGGTATTCTTCGGGGCAGCAGGTAGCAAGATGTTGTTGTCATCCAGTGTGCAAAATTAGCCATAAAAAAAGCGCCCCGAAGGGCGCTTAAAACATGACAGCACGCTGTCATAAAAGGATTACTGAATGATCTCAGGGCCCATGATTGCGTAAGGCAATGCGGTAGAAAGCGCTGGGATGTAAGTCACCAAGATCAAGAATACGAACAATACCGCTACGAATGGCATGGCTGCTTTCACAACGCGAGCCAAACTCATGCCGGTGATCCCCGAAGTAACAAAGAGGTTCAGACCGATCGGCGGTGTGATCATACCGATTTCCATGTTCACTACCATGATGATACCTAGGTGGATTGGGTCCACGCCTAGTTCCATCGCGATTGGGAAAACCACAGGTGCAACGATCACAAGTAGACCAGATGGCTCCATAAACTGACCGCCAATTAATAGCAGGATGTTTACTGCGATTAGGAAGGTGAACCAGTTGAAACCTACCCCTAGCATCCACTCAGTAATGGCTTGTGGAATACGTTCTGCGGACAAGGTGTGTGCAAACAACAGAGCGTTGGCGATGATGAACATCAGCATCACAGTTGTTTTCGTACCTTCAAGCATGGTTTTGCGTGTTTCATCGCCAAACAATGCTGGGAAAAAGCCGCGTACCATCAAGGAAATGTTGCGTCCCCAGATTGGCATACCTGCAGCCAAGCACCCACCAAAACCAGCTTCTAGGTGTTGGCCACGCTTAGAGATGTAGAATAAAGCCACTAGAACGCCTAATCCTAGACCTACCAAAGCACGCACACCCCCAGTGAAGGTTTCACTGTCTGCAAAGGCAAAGAAGGACATGATTTCCCATACTAGGAACAGGGAGACACCGTAAACCGTGCCATTGAAGCCCACGCGAGCGGCAGCAGAATCACTGTCGTTAGTCCAAGTCTGGCCTTTTAAAGGGCCCATATCACGGTAGACAAACAATGCGATAAAGATGGAGTATACGGCTGCCACTACAGCGGCTTCAGTCGGTGTAAACGCACCGCCGTAGATACCACCCATGATGATCACGATTAGGAACAAGCCCCAACCAGCATCTTTACCACCTTTGATGATGGCGCCAAAACCTTTCCATTCTTCTGCTGGCAAGTTTTTGATACGGGCTACCACGTAGATAGCAAGCATCAACATACCACCGGCCATCAAGCCTGGAATCACACCAGCCAAGAACATACGACCTACGGAGACGTCGGTAGCTGCAGCGTATACCACCATTACGATGGATGGTGGGATCAAGATTCCCAGTGTGCCTGCGTTGGCAATGATGCCAGAAGCAAACTCTTTGGAGTAACCCACTTGGCGCATGCCCGCGATAGCAATGGTACCGATTGCAACCACGGTTGCAGGTGAAGAACCTGACAAGGCTGCGAACATCATACATGCCAAGACAGAGGCCATTGCCAAGCCACCACGGAAGTGACCAACGGACGCGATAGCGAAGTTAATCAAACGTTTCGCCACACCACCTGTGGACATGAAAGATGATGCCAAGATGAAGAACGGGATCGCCAGCAAGGTGTAGTGTTGACCTGCACCAAATAGCGAGATTGCCACCGATGACAAAGAGTCATGGGAGAAAAATGTAATGAATAAGATGGACGACAAGCCCAATGAGATACCAACCGGTAGCCCGATAAAGAGCAGGGTTAGTACCATTCCGAATAAAATTAAAGCTTCCACGATACTCTCCTAACCAATTAGTCTTTCAATGCGCCTTTGTTCTCTTCAACAAGGTCTTGCGCTTCGTGACCACTGATCAACATGTCGCGTTTACCTGTTGCAATGGCCCAAAAAGCCTGCAGAGAACGGTAAGAAAGAAGAGCCAAACTGATCGGTAGAATGACCAGCACCAACCAACGGTGTACACGAGGTTTCAGGTCGAACATCTCTACCATAAACGCTGGGTAGCGGAGTTCTTCTTGACCTAGGCCAATGCGCCACATCTTGTACCAGTACTCGATGGCACCACCGCGTACATCGACACCTAGCATGGCCAGCCAAGTGGAATCTAGTAGGATCAACCCGTATAGCATGGCACCTGCTGCACCAACCAGTGAAAGGAACTTCATTAGTGGGCGTGGCACTGCGTTAAGCAAGATATCTACCCCTAGGTGAATACCTGTCTTAATGCCGTAGCTCATTCCCAATAGAATTAGCCAAGAGAACATAACCGTGTTGAATTCAAGTGCCGCAATCCAGCCAGTATTGAACGCATAGCGAGCAATAACCTGACCAAATGACACGATCATGATGGATGAAATTACAAGGACTAATAAGTTCTCTTCCAATCGTTCCATGAAAGTTGGGAAACGTTTTTCCAGTACCCAAAGAACGAGAACAAAAATTAGCAGATACAAGTGAGGCCAATATGCCATGGGGTTACTCCTGATCGTCGAAACACAGCGTAAAAAAGCCTTTCACTGCCGTGAAACACACGGCGTGATCAAAATAAGTGAAAGGCTAAGGAGCTGGCTAAGTCCTGAAATTGAAAGGCTTAGCCAGCATTGCTGCATGGTCTAGCTAAGTTTATGCACCAGCTGCGGCATCAATTAGATCTTTGCCGATGTCGCTTTCAAACTGCTTCCAAACTGGCTTCATTGTCTCAACCCACTCAGTACGTTGCTCAGGGGTTAGAGTGTTGATTGTGCCGCCAGATTTCAGAATGTTTTCGCGGTTAGCTGCTTCTTTTGCTTTTACAGATTGGTTCGCCTCTTGGGTTACTGCATCTGCAATGGCAAGGAATTGCGAGCGATCTTCATCACTTAGGCTAGATAGGAACTCAGAAGACGTCATGAACAAGTAAGCCAACAACTGGTGGTTGGTTTCTGTCACGCTATCTTGTACTTCGTAGAATTTTTTCGTGTAGATGTTAGACCAAGTGTTTTCTTGACCGTCTACTACACCCGTTTGCAATGCGCCGTATACCTCAGAGAACGCCATGGCTTGTGGCGATGCGTCCATTGCAGAGATCATCTGCTTAGCAACGTCAGAGGTTTGTACGCGGAATTTAAGACCAGAAGCATCGCTTGGTACGATCAGTGGTTTGTTAGCAGAGAAATACTTCATGCCAGACATCCAGTAACCTAGACCAACGAAACCTGCGTACTCGTCCATCTCAGTAAGAAGTGCTTTACCTTCTTCTGTTTGTGTAAAGCGGATCGCGTGATCCATGTCTTTAAAGATGAATGGTAGGTCGAAGACACCGTATTTTGGTGTGTAAGAACCGAATTTAGAAAGGGAAGGAGCAAGCAATTGAACATCGCCAAGTAGCAATGCTTCAAGCTCTTTGGAATCACCGAACAAAGTAGAGTTAGGGAAAACTTCAATACAAAGTTTGCCGTTCATTTCTTTGTTTACACGCTCTGCGAAGTTGTTGGCCGCAACCACTTTAGGGTGAGTTGTACCCCCAGTTACGTGACTGAACTTAACAACGCGCTCGCCAGAATCACAGTTTGCAGACGCAGTAGTCGCAGTGAAAGCAAGTGCAGCGGTAGTGAGTGCAAGGCTGATTTTTTTCATTTTTGTATGACTCCAATTTTGAGTATTTATTATTGTTAGCTTGGTCTTCGCCAAACAGGCAACAATTTTCAAGTTGCTGTCCTAACTTATTACACAATCTGTGCCAATTCTTTGGGTTTTGTTTAAGTCATTGATTTTAAATGTAATATTTTTTATTTGATGAGTTTTGTTAGAGATGGGGAAGGGGTTTTAGGGTGGGGTTTCCCCCCACTGGCTTGATGCCATGGGTGGAAATCCACCCATTGTTGTTAGTTGAAAAGATGCTTTCGGATAACTTGCTTGAGTGCTTGGTAAAAGGCTTTTTTACCCGTGTAGCCCAAGGATTTGGCGTCTGATTCAATCAGTGTATTTCGGCTACAGCCCAGTAATAACGCATCATCGGGCCTATCAGGCTTGAGTAAATGCAGGGTTAAGAGGTGCTTAGAAAACACCAAGAGCGGTGCGCGTATCGTATCGTAAGGTCTATGGTGCTCACAAAAATAGGTCAAATCTGAAACATCTTTATCCGTCAGTTTAAAAAGTGGCGGATATTCGCCCTTTGGGAATTCTGCTTCGATTAGAGCCATTAAAGGGGCTTCAAGTTCACGAAGTGATAACGGCTTGCACAACCACCATTGGCGAGCAAATAAGGATTGCCAGTGGCATGTGAGCCTATGACTGTCGCCTGTGACAGCACGCAACATCATTAAAGAATAATTTCCGCTGGCTTGATCCTGGCTGGTGCCAAGTCGAACACTTACGAAGTGATTCTTTTGCCAAAAGGTGAGCACTTCCGTGGTGGCCCCAAAGCTGGTGCAGACAAAGTCTATTTGCTCAGATTGTGCCTTGCGGTAGATGTCATCTAATAGACGACTCCCGTGCCCCTGTTGGCGAACGTTGGGGGCCACAGCAATACGACTCACTCGCCAGTAACGGTACCGTCCTGCGTCCTCAATGCCCTCGTGAGCTAATAATGACTGGGGTAATAAATGCCCCCGTGGGCGGCGTTTACCTTGAGCTACTTGCTCCGATAAGTCGTCTGGCAAGGAACCTTCTTCACTTACAAGGGCGACCCCTACAAGTTGATGGTGGTGGTAACTTAAAAAGCATGTCACGCTCGGGTCATCCACCAGCCATCTTTTATTATCTGGGGTTGTTTGATAGTGAGCACTTACAAGTAAAGCGAAAGCTTGATCTAAAAGCTGCGGATAATCGAGCCATTGTGCCCCTTGAAGCACTCTAGGTGTTTGCGAGTGAGCTTGGTGAAAGCTGTACTCGACGAACAGTAGCTCATTGAGCCAGAGTTCAAAGGGGTCATTTTCCGCCCAACGTAATGGTTGGCTAAGGGTGTGCTCAATCAGTGGTTTAGATTGGGCATGTAGAAGCGCTTTAAATTTTAGCCCAAAGCCTCGCCCTGAACCCTCATAACCATAATCAGTACTGCTAAAAACAACGGTTTTCGCTTTTTCTTTTAAGCGGTCTAACACTGGTAACGGTAAGCTAGCGGCTTCATCGACCACTAAGACATCATAATAGTTATCACTGGCGAGAAGTGCGTCTGGTGCTGAAAACGGGCATTCGCATGAAACCGTTTGTTCAAAAGCTGATTTCAATGTAATGGCATTCTGTGGTGAAGAAGCCGTCGCCATAAGGTTGTAGTCCAGGGTTTTACATTGAGCCAGCAAGGTGCCTAGTGCATAGGACTTGCCTCGACCCCGAGGAGCCAGAAGTAAATGGTTCGATGCCTGCAAAGGAAACAAGGATTGAATGAAATTGGCCTGATCTTGGGTCAGAGTGTTTGTATGACTCGCCGCCTTACTGGCAGATAAGGCCGTGGGCCATTGCTCCGAAAAGGGAGAGTGGCTTTCATGTAAGGCGCGCCAGAAGATGTGTTTATATTGGCTCGGTTGTTGTTCTGGTGTCAGCGGCCAAGGTAGAAACCGTGCCAGTTCGTGATCTGTGGCGTCCAGCCAGTTTTCGCCAAGATGAAGAATCAATGCGCCGCCGCCCTCAATGGTCCCCGCTAGAATGGCTAGAGCAGACAGGTTAATACCTTGGCTAAAGTCTAGTAACAGGGCGCGATGGGTCTGGCCGAGGACATTTTTTAAACCATTAAAGCCAATAACGGGACAAGGGCTGTCGAGAGATACTTGATGGGTAACGACTAAGCTCTGCTGGGGACACCCGTGAGTGAGGCGGTGGAATTGCGCTTGGGCGTCTGACCAAGGTAACAAACTTAGAGTGCAGTGGCGATGTTGTTGTGCACAGTCAGACATGTTGGACTCATTGGGTTAGTAGACATCAAGGCGCATGTTATGTGCGCCTTGAGTATCATACCCGCGAAGCTTGAATTACTGAATTCTAAACTTGGAAAGGTTTGCTTGCAGCTCGTTGGCCAGCTCGTAAATGCGCTCGCTCTGTTGTTGCGAGTTGCGCACTTCATCCAAGGTGCTTTGGGCTGCATTATGCAAGTCTTCCGAGTTGCCACGAATCTGTGTGGCGGCCACGCTTTGTTCTTCCGATGCGGTTGCCACATGGGCGATACGTTCGGCAACCAACACCATGGAATCGTGGATTTGCGTCAATAGGGCGCCAGCATCCCCCGCTTGTTCTACGCTGAGTGCCACTTGGTCACGACCATTTTCCATGGTGGCCACTGCAGAGCGGCTGCCTTTTTGCAAGCGCTCGACCACTTCGCGGATTTCTTCCGTGGATTGCTGAGTACGTTGTGCTAGCACTCGCACCTCATCCGCCACGACCGCAAAACCTCGGCCCTGTTCTCCCGCTCGAGCGGCCTCAATGGCTGCGTTTAAGGCAAGCAAATTGGTTTGCTCAGCGATTTCATTGATCACGGTAATGACGGCGCCAATGTTAGTGGTGCTGACTTCCACTTCTTCTATGGTTTTTGCTGCATGTTCAAAAGAAGTAGAAAGGTTAGCAACGGTCTTTTCAACGTCTTTCACCGCCAAATGGCCGCGCTCAGTCATGCCATTTACTTGTTTTGTTTCTTCAGACACTTCTACAGTGCTGGTGGCCACTTCTTCTGTTGCGACGGACACCTGTTGAATGGCAGAGGCGACTTCGGTGCAGGACTGGGTGCTTTGATTAGCTTTATCAAATAGCTCTGCGTTGGACTCGTTAATACGCTGGGACGATTCAATTAAATGAACGCTAGACTGCTTCACCTGATTAATCAGGGTTAGCAGATTGTCACGCATTATCTGGATAGAGGTTTGCAGCTGATGCAGCTCGTTGTTGCTGTTTGAGTCCACTTGCTTGTTAAAGCGGAATGCAAGGTTGCCTTGACCGATCTCATTGAGTCCACTAGAAATCTCACGCAATGGGTTGAGGGTACGGCGCACAAACCACCAAACCGTTAAACTTAGAATCACTGCCCCCACCGCTGCGACAATGGCGGTAAACAGTAGAACGCTGTTGATTTCTTCTTGGTATTCTGAAGTGTAGGTTTTAATCACTACCACCCAGTTCCAGCCTTCCACTTTTTGGAAAATAGCTTTGGATTCCCGTTGTTCTTTGTCTTGTCCCGCCACTTTTGCTGTGTAGTAGAAAATCCCTGCATCAGATTGGTACATCTCACGGAAGTTGGCTTTTAAATCGGGGAAAAGACTGTATAGGTTTTTGCCTGCAAGGCTTGGATGAACCACAAGCTTGGCTTCATCGGCACCCGTATCGGCCACATAGATATAGCCTGATTTGCCAAATTTTAGGCCGTTTAAGTGTGCGCTGACCTCGTTTAATACTGCGTCATAGGGGATGAGAGTAATAAGGCTTAACTCTTGGTTAGACGAAAGAGTTCCAACCGTGGCAAAGTATTTCTGGCTGCCAATGGTCACTTTGCCGAAGCTGCCATCGCTGCTAAGGGTGCTGGGCAATGAAAAGGCATTCGCTACCTTGCTGTCCGTTGAGGCAATCACATTTAAGCGATTACCCGAGCGGCTGCCCAGTACGATTTCCGCTTGGGAAGCCTGTTTTAAGTTAAGTAGGGCAGGGGAGCGACTGGTTAACGCTGCGCCTTGGATTTGATATTGGCCGTTACGAGCTGTGATCATGGGGCTTAGGGTTGCGTTCACCAGATTGTTTGAGCGAGTCAATGACTCTTTTACCATGCGGTACTCTGATTCCAGCTCGTGGGCAATCAAACTCACTTCCGTTTGTTGATGGTTCGATACAATGTCATTGAGTTGAACCGATAACAATTTACTGATGGATAGCACCATGACAATGAAGATGGCACAGATCAGGATCAAGCTGCCTAGGCTGACCTGATTAGGGAGTCGCATGTTTCTGAGGGATGAAAACATTGGGAAGTCCTTTCTCATTTAGGGGATAACGTGCACTTTATATTCTATTTTCATCAAACATGTTGTAACGAAAAGTAAGAAGCGAATGATAATCAGATTTTCATGGCGAGAATTATTCTCAATTGGGTTTTTGTGTCAAGAAAAAATAAGGCCCACAGAATGTGAGCCTTATGGAAAAGAAGGGGAATTTTAAGGTTAAGCGATGACGAAAAGGTCCATGAATTTATGGACAGGTGTGGCTTCCAGCGCATTTTGGTCTTTGCATAGGGCAAAGATTTGCTGGCTGCGTCCACTTGGGAAGCGGGTCGCAAGGTTGGCTTTGAATTTCTTTTCCAATAGTGGAATACCTTGCTCTCGACGACGTCGGTGACCGATTGGGTACTCTACTGAGACTTCTTCGGTGGCGGAACCATCCTTAAAGAATACTTGTATGGCGTTGGCGATAGAGCGCTTGTCTGCTTCTAAATATTCCGCGGAGAAGCGTGGGTCTTCTACGATCTCCATTTTCTCACGCAGTTCATCAATGATTGGGTTGGCAGCATGGAAGTCATCTTCATAGTGCTCTGCTACCAAGTTGCCAAATGCCAATGGTACGGCGGTCATATATTGCAGACAGTGGTCTCGGTCTGCAGCATTGGCCAAGGGGCCGACTTTGGAAATAATCCGAATGGCCGATTCATGGGTGCGAATCACGATACGTTCGATTTGGTCTAGTCTATCTTTCACCTGTGGGTGCAGGGTGACCGCAGCTTCCGCGGCGGTTTGGGCATGGAACTCGGCTGGGAAGGAGATCTTAAACAGCACGTTTTCCATCACATAGGAACCGTAGTCTTGGGTGAATTTAAAGGCTCGGTCCTCTGGTGCTTTTAGAGCTTGGTTCTTGTTGGTTTTGGAGAATGACACATCATAAAACCCCCATTGTGGTGCCGTGAGTACTCCGGGAATCCCCATCTCGCCTCGCAGTGACATGTCTGCCAGACGTACGGCTCGAGACGTGGCATCCCCTGCCGCCCAGGATTTACGTGAGCCTGCATTCGGTGCGTGACGATAGGTGCGTAACGCTGAGCCATCTACCCAAGCTTGAGAGATGGCCGCCATGATTTGCTCACGGTCGCCTCCCATCATTTTGGCTAACACAGCGGTGGAGGCGACGCGAACTAAGAGTACGTGACAAAGACCGACTCGGTTAAAGGAGTTTTCGAGGGCGATAACCCCTTGGATTTCGTGAGCCATGACCATGGCTTCTAGTACTTCCTTCATGGTCAAAGGTGCTTCACCTCGGGCGACTCGGGTTTGTGACAAATGGTCTGCCACGGCCAAGATGCCCCCAAGGTTGTCCGATGGGTGCCCCCATTCCGCGGCCAACCATGTATCGTTGTAGTCTAGCCAACGAATGATACAGCCAATGTCCCACGCGGCTTTCACTGGGTCTAGGGTGAGTGAGGTTCCGGGCACTCGGGCACCATTTGGCACTAGGGTGCCGGGTACTATGGGGCCAAGGTGTTTGGTACATTCAGGGAAGCGAAGGGCTAGCAAACCGCAGCCTAAAGTATCCATTAAACAATTGCGGGCGGTGTCCAACGCTTCGGCGCTGGTAACCTGATAATTCATTACATAATCAGCAATGTCTTGGATGACTTGGTCGTATTCTGGGCGGTTGTTTAAATCTACGTTTGCACTCATGGTTCAGTCCTAATAGTAAAATGATCAGCGGTTATGGGCGGTCATCCAGCTCAACCCATTGGGCTTTTTCTGGTCCTGTGTAATCTGCGCTAGGGCGAATAATGCGGTTGTTAGCCCGTTGCTCCATCACATGGGCTGCCCAACCGGTCACACGGGCGCAAACGAAAATAGGGGTAAATAAAAGGGTCGGAATACCCATAAAGCGGTATGCACTGGCGTGGAAAAAATCGGCGTTACAGAACAGTTTTTTCTCGCGCCACATAACCGCTTCGCAACGTTCAGATACTGCATAAAGGTGGGTGTCCCCCACTTCTTCTGAAAGGCGTTTTGACCATTGCTTAATGATGTCGTTACGTGGGTCACGTTCTCGGTAGATGGCGTGACCAAACCCCATCACTTTTTCTTTGTTTGCGAGTTTATCCAGTAGTGCCGCTTCGGCTTCATCTGGCGTTTTCCATGGTTCAATCATGTCCATAGCGGCTTCGTTGGCGCCACCATGTAAGGGGCCGCGCAAGCTGCCGATGCCGCCTGTAATACAAGAGTGCATGTCCGAAAGGGTGGAAGCACAGACGCGAGCAGTGAAGGTTGAGGCATTGAATTCGTGCTCTGCGTACAGGATCAAAGAGGCATTCATAACCTGTTCGTGAAGCGGGTTAGGGGTATCGCTGTGCAGCATAGCTAGGAAATGCCCTGCTAAGCTTGGTACCGATGGGTTGGAGGTATCGATGCGAACTCCATCATGGCTAAATCGGTACCAGTACAGAATTATGGCCGGTAGTGTGGCAAGTAGGCGATCTGCCGTGTCTTGCTGCTGGCTGAAATCCGTTTCTGTTTCTAGGTTGCCAAGAAAGGAACAGCCCGTGCGCATCACATCCATTGGGTGAGCATCTTTAGGGATAAGTTCTAAAGCAGCTTTGAGGGCTTGAGGTAACTCTCTCAGAGACATGAGTTTGTTACGGTATTGGCTTAGCTCAGTGCGGTTAGGCAACTTGCCATGAAGTAGCAAATACGCTACTTCTTCGAAGCAGGCTTTCTCTGCTAACACTTCAATGTCATACCCGCGATAGGTGAGGCCTGAGCCGGTTTTGCCGACGGTGCAGAGTGCGGTTTCGCCAGCGCTTTGGCCACGTAGACCTGCGCCTGAAAGTTCTTTAGCCATTGTTGATCTCCATTTTTATTTTTCGAGACGTCAGGGCTACTGCGCTTGCCTCGTATTGGCTTCGCTCGTGACGCCCTGTCATTGTCTCTTTTGTGAGATATCTCTATGTGATTTTTAGGGGGTTATTTATCCTTGGAATAGAGTGCGTCTAGCTTTTGTTCGTAGTCGTGGTAATTCAGAAAATCGTACAGTTCCATGCGCGTTTGCATGGTCTCTACCACATCCCTTTGATGACCGTCGTTGAGTAGGTGCTGGTAGACGTTCAAGGCGGCTTTGTTCATGGCGCGAAAGGCGCTCAATGGGTAAAGCACCAGATCAACTCCAGCGCTGCCAAGCT
Source organism: Marinomonas vaga (assembly GCF_055388305.1). Classification (NCBI taxonomy): domain Bacteria; kingdom Pseudomonadati; phylum Pseudomonadota; class Gammaproteobacteria; order Oceanospirillales; family Oceanospirillaceae; genus Marinomonas; species Marinomonas vaga. The sequence continues at coordinate 419,777 of NZ_AP043903.1, read as the reverse complement.
CTTCTTTACTGAACAGCGGCGTGGCGCCAAACTCGGTAATGTTCGCTAATACTGGGACTTTTACCGCATCAACGAATTCTTTGTATTGTTCGAGGGTCAGCATGGCTTCTGGGAAGATCATGTCAGCTCCGGCTTCCACACAGGCCACAGCACGCTCAATGGCAGACTCCATGCCTTCTACCGCAAGGGCATCGGTGCGCGCCATGATGACGAAGTTATCGTCCGTGCGGGCATCCACTGACGCTTTGATGCGATCAACCATTTCCCCTTGGCTAACGATGGCTTTATTAGGGCGATGTCCGCAGCGTTTTTGCTGAATTTGGTCTTCGATGTGCACCGCGGCGGCGCCGGCTTTTTCCATCTGTTTAATGGTTCGGGCGATATTAAAAGCACCTCCGAAGCCTGTATCGATGTCGACTAACAGGGGTAATTGGCTGGCAGAAGTGATGCGACGCACGTCTTCTAACACATCATTGAGGTCCGTCATGCCCAAGTCAGGAAGTCCATAAGACGCGTTTGCAATGCCACCACCGGATAAGTAAATGGCTTTATGTCCGGTTTGTTCAGCCATCATGGCACAGTACGCATTGACCGTGCCGACCACTTGAAGTGGAGCATGGTCTTTAACGGCTTGGCGAAATCGCGCTCCTGGTGATGATAGTGTCATATTTTCCTCACTTATTATTTTTGGGACTTTTGCACGACGACTGCGCTTACCAAATACTTTGTTAAAAGCAGACTCGTCTGGCGTCGCTCGCGACATCCTGCAAAGGTTCCATTGTTATTGGCCTGTATTGCCCTGAGATTTGTTGTCTTGCATCATCGCTTGTTTCAAAAGATTTGCCGCTCGGCTGATGTGACGGCGCATCAAGAGTTCTGCCAAATCCCCTTCGCGGTTAGCGATGGCGTCTAAAATGGCTTTGTGTTCACGTAACGCTTGGCGTGGATCAGAACGAGAGTCCGCCGTGTGGCGACGGTACATTCGAATGGTGGCGTACAGATCTTGAGTCAGCAGGCGAATCAGCTTTTGGTTCTGACTGGCGTAGATAATTCGTAAGTGGAAATCTTCGTTGCCATGTTGACTGGTGTAATGCTCATCTTGGTTGGAGTCCAAAAAGGCTTGGTGATCCTCCAATAAAGCATAGAGGTTGCTAATTTCCTCGTCGCTGATGAGCTCTGCGGCTAAACGTGCTGCCATGCCCTCCATGGCTTCACGTAGGGTAAAGGTGTCCAGCAAGTCGGCAATATTAAGCTCCACCACTCGAGCGCCCACATTCGCAGTGCGAGTAATGAGTCCTAAAGCTTCCAGCTTGACTAGGGCTTCACGCAGTGGGCCACGGGACACGCCGTAACGCTTCGCCAGCTCAGGCTCCGAGATCTTGCTCCCCAAAGGCATGTCACCTTCGACAATGGCGCTGGTTAAGCGTTTGACGAGATCTCCTGAAAGGGTATCTGATTTAATGTGTGTCACCTTGTCCAAAGCAGTCTTCCTAGTAGTTGTCGACAATGTCTATTTTATAGGATGAGAATAAGTATAAATCAAGGTGGATTGTCGACAATAATACTTAGGTATTAGTTGAAAATCAGAATTCAGTCCCACAATTGTCGACAATATTAGGTTTTACCATTGGATTGGCTGGTGGTTCCAATCCATGTAACTGGCCGTACCATCGATCTCAAGGTTATTCAGTAAGGCTAGTAGCTGACTGGCGACAAATTCAGGTGTAAACAATTTCCCCTCGGGGACAGAGCGTTGGAAAGGCTTTGAGAGAGGCGTATCTGTGGTGCCTGGGTGAAAGGCCAAGAGTTTGACATTTTTAGCCCGCCGCGCCAATTCAATGGAAAAGGTTTGCACGAGCATATTGAGTGCGGCTTTAGAAGCTCGATAACTGTACCAGCCCCCTAATTGATTGTCGGAAATACTGCCAATTCGAGCACTGAAAAGAGCAACTTTGCAGGGGGTGTCACTTTTTAGATGGGGGGTTAAATGGGTCAACCATAAGGTGGGGATCACGGTATTGCTATGGAGAATCTCCGTCAGTGCGGATTGGTTAATGTCTTCGATTCTGCGTTCCGGTTGCTTGTGCTCATCGTGCAGTACACCGTTGCAAATAATAACGCGACTTAGGGGAGCGGTCAGAGTGAGATCACGGCAAAGGGCAGCGATGTTGGCTTCTTGATAATCACAGGTCAGGGAAGTCACTGGACTTTGGAAGTCCTGCTGGGTGCGGCTGATGGCTATGATTTGAACCAAATCGGGATCTTTGGCAAGTTGTTGAATGATCGCCTGTGCAATCTTGCTGCTGGCTCCAATGATGATGGCGCTAGAACTCATAAGATCTTCTCCAAATATTAGGGAGATACGTAACCTGCCAATAACTGGATGTATCAGTCTTTGTTGCAAACGCCTTTTTCGCAGGGTTCACAGCGCTCTTGTCCGGTCAGCCAGCGGGAAATTGTGTAGCGGTGTTTTGCAAACAGCAAATAAAAACGATCAGCAAACCAGCGAATGATGGGCCAGCGCAACACTTTTAGCCATGGATGCTTGCCTACCGCTTGCCAAACGGAACAGTTTGCATCCAATCCTAATAGCAGAGTGCCGTCTTCTAACTGGGCGTGCAGGATTCGGTCTGCCGCTTGTTTATCTATGTGTGGGTACTCTTGCTCGAAATCCGACTGATGGATATCGACCAGTTTGAGTTGGTTTTTATTATTGTAGCGTCTTAATTGATCCATCTCTTTGACGCACAATGGGCAATAGCCGTCGTAGAAAAGGGTGATCATTTTTGACCTCTAATAACGTGGGTACAGCATCAACACATGTAAAGAACAAACGATTGCCGTGAGGGTAAAACGCATACTAGGGTAGAAACTGTTATCAGTGCGTAGAATTTTTAGCCAGCGAGCTTCCACCCAAAATAGGCTTACGTACCCCAATAACAATAACAGCAAGGATAATTGAGCTTGCTGCACTAGCAATGCCACCCAAGCCCCAAGGGTTATTAAATTGCTGCAAATGAGTAGAGCACGTCCCTTGGCTTGATAAGGCTGTTCTAGAACTTGTCCCCAAACCGCACCACTTAAAAAGCTCAGGATAATGGCACCATATGAGATGAATACTTTTTGCCCTAGCGTGGTCGCATGGAACCATTCCACGTGGTAAGCCACTAGGCTAGCGACAAAAGGTGCGAGTCCGAGAAAACCCAGCGTAGTGATCAGATACCGCGATGAAGTGCGCATGGTCATGCCTATGATGTGAAGGAGTGTGTAAACAATACGCATTATCCGCTAGGTTGGATTTCAATACATTAAAAAAAAACCGTATTCAGTAAAAATTATCCACCATTGAGAGAAATCGGGTCACGGAGTACAATGTCGAACTTATTTTTATAGGCTCCTTGCTAAGAGCTCGGCGTCTCCGAATCAACAAATTAAGGTGTGTTTAAAAAATGCCAGCTAAAACGATGGATGAACTCGTCTCCCTTTGTAAACGTCGCGGATTTATTTTCCAAGGCAGTGAAATTTACGGTGGTATGCAAGGGGCTTATGACTACGGTCCGCTGGGCATTGAATTAAAAAACAATCTTAAAGGCGCTTGGTGGCGTGCCATGGTCTATGACCGTGACGACGTAGAAGGTTTGGATGCTGCCATCATCCAAAACAAACACGTGTACAAATACTCCGGTCACGAAGACACGTTCACAGATCCAATGGTGGACTGTCACGAATGTAAGTCTCGTATGCGTGCCGACCACATGAAAGACATTAAAAAGTGTGACAACTGTGGCTCTGATAACGTGACTGAACCACGTGATTTCAATCTAATGTTTAAGACCAACGTTGGCCCAATGGTGAACGAAGACTCTTACACTTACCTTCGTCCAGAGACTGCACAGGGCATCTTTACTAACTTTAAAAACGTTGTGGACTCTACTTCCCGTGCTTTGCCTTTTGGTATCGCTCAGATTGGTAAGTCGTTCCGTAACGAAATTACACCGCGTAATTTCATCTTCCGTGTTCGTGAATTTGAACAAATGGAGCTGGAATTCTTCTGTAAGCCAGGGGAAGACGAGCAATGGCACGACACTTGGGTGAAACTGCGTAAACAGTGGTGGCTAGACCAAGGTTTGGCGGAAGAAAACATTGAATTTGAATACGTCACAGGTGATGACCTAGCGCACTATTCCAAAGCTACTGTGGATATCTTGTACAAGTTTCCACATGGTTTTGAAGAATTAGAAGGTGTTGCGAACCGTACTGACTACGACTTAGGTTCCCACACTAAGGCTCAGGATGAATTCGGCCTGTCAGCTAAAGTGAAGAAAAACGAACACTCTACGACTAAGCTAGCCGTTCGTGATCTAGAAGAGAACAAGATGGTCGTGCCATTCTGTATCGAGCCTTCTGCAGGTCTTGATCGTGGTGTGTTGGCGGTTTTGACTGAAGCCTTCACCGAAGAGCAACTAGACAATGGCTCTAGCCGTATCGTCTTGAAACTTAAGCCACACTTGGCGCCTATCAAGGTTGCTGTATTACCGCTTAAGAAGAACAAGCCAGAAATCGTTGAAGCCGCGAAGGGCATTAAAAACCGCCTACAAAAACTTGGCCTAGGTCGTATCCTGTACGAAAACACGGGTAACGTGGGTAAGGGTTACCGTCGCCATGACGAAGTAGGCACGCCGATCTGTATCACTGTAGACTTCGACACCATTGAACAAGAAGGCGCACCCGTGACCGTTCGTCACCGTGACACCATGGAACAAGAAGTGGTGAAAACCGCAGATCTGCCAAGCTTCATCTTGAACTACTTTATCAATCAAGACTAAGCCTTAAAGTTCTGGTTAATAAAAAACCGATGCCTTAATAAGCATCGGTTTTTTTGTATCCGGACGCCGCCCTAAATGGTTGAATCTTTAGTGGGGCTTATTGATATTGATTAAAAAAATCGCTGACATCCTGAACAATAGGCGCTTTGGTTGGCAAAAACCAAACAAGGCTCGACACCATATCTACATGACCCGTATCAGGGTAAGTTTTGGTCTCCACTTTGCCACCTTTGGCATTGATCTCTTGGCTAAGTAGGTCGATGTTGCGGCGTCCCACCAATTCGTCGTCTTCCCCCCAAAGCAGCAACATAGGCGGTTCATTACCTTGGATATAATGGGTCACGGTGATCTCTGGGAACTGTTCTTCTGGGCCAAACATATCAATCAGGTCGTCCTCTTCTGGCACAAAGTCATATGGGCCAGCTAAACCTGCAAAAGCATCGATAATGTCCGGCTCAAGTTGATGGGCATTGAGATATTCAGGGTCTGCCGTGACTAAGCCTGCGATGTGTGCCCCAGCGGAATGCCCCATGAGAAACAGCTTATCAGTATTGCCGAAGTAAGATTGAATGTTGTTAAACGTCCAAGCCACCGCCTGTGCGCCATCTTCCACGAAAGTTGGGAATTTAACTTCAGGGTATTTTCGATAATCTGGAATCACCACCACATAGCCTTGCTGGGCAAAGGTTTCCCCCACAAATTGGTACAATTCTTTGTTGCCATCGGTCCAGCGTCCACCGTAAAAGAACACTAATACTGGTCGTTGGTTATCCGCCGCAGCCTTTTCTGGGATGTAGATATCTAAAGATTGGTTCGCTTGATCACCATAGGTAACCTGAGTTACCCGTTCGGTATTGCTAAGTTTTGCAGGAAGATTTGCGATATCGACACCCACTTGGGTACACCCTGCCATGACAAAGGATGCCAAGGCGACTGCGGATTTTTTTAAGGTCATGGTCCATCTCTTTTAATAGGCTATGTGTAACCTACGTAGTAAATGGCAAAAGAGATGACAAGTGTTGGGAGAAGATCAAAAGATCACTGGGTGGTGGTGCCACCCAGTGATTGCAGGGGGGTTATTGGGTAGATTTTAATTCAAAAACCGCAAAGCCTTTGTCATTGATGGAATCAAAGCGCATAGAGCTGGCCGCTACGTCTTTCGCCTTAGGTGAGGTGGTAAAGAGAACCTTGGCCTGACCAAATGGGGCGAAGTGCCAATTATTATCTGCTGCTGGGTTAATCGTGGTTTGAGACAGCAGGTAATTGGCCACTACATCGCGGTTTTTATCCGGTGCATCAATGACAGTGGTAGAACCATCCAGATCTGGGAAATGACCGCCACCGGACGCGCGGTAGTTGTTAGTTACCACTAGGAAAGCTTGATCTGGTTGGACAGGTTTGCCATTAAACGTCACTTTGGTAATCCGGTGGGCTTCGGGGGCGACCAGTTCCCCATCTGCGTTATAGCGGTTTGGCTGGGTCACATCGATCTGGTAGTGGATGCCATCGATAACATCGAAGTTGTAGGTTGGGAAGCTGTCATTGATCAAGGCTTGAGGCGCAGATTGATTCGGATCAATTTGATTAAACTGACCGGCGGCGCGCTCCAGCCATTCCACAACTTGTGTCCCAGATAACTTAACGACTTTAACATCGTTCGGGTAAATGTAGAGATCGCTCACGTTTTTCAGGGCGATGTCACCCTTCGGCACATCTGTGTAATACTCTGGGCCACCACGACCACCTGCTTTAAACGGCGCTGCAGCAGATAAAATGGGCAGTCCTTCGTAGGAGGTGCCTCGAACGATGTTTTGTGTGTACCAGGTTTGCGCGTTGTTCACGATCTGAATAGAAGGATCGTCTTGTACCAAGGCAAAGAAACTATTGATATCCGCTGTGGATTCCCCCACCTTGCGACGCATGTAGGCTAGGGTGCCTTCATGCTCCGTATGGACTGCTTCGTTAATCGCGCTGTCTGCCTCCACTAATGGAATGGTCTCGCGGCCTTCACGCTTTGCGATGGCGCGTACCGCGCTGGTGCCACTTGTGACAGTCCAGTCGTCACCGTTTGATTCTAAGGTAAGATCGACCAATCCTAAATGTGATCCCCAGAATCCAGGCATGGTTGCAGGAACCCCGAAGACGGTGCCTGTGGCGTTATCGACCCCTTCGATGCCGTCTAATGACGAGTCCCCAGGAAATACTCGGTGGGAGTGACCAAACAGTATGGCGTTAATGCCTTCTACCTTCGCTAAGTGGTAAGTGGCGTTTTCTTCCCCTTGCTGATAATGACCTGTGTACATACCACTGTGTGGGATTGCTATGATCACGTCTGCACCATTTGCCTTCATTTCAGGTACGTACTTTTTGGCGCTTTCTATGATGTCTTTGGCGATCACCTTGCCGGTTAGATTGTCTTTATCCCAGGTCATAATTTGCGGGGGTACAAAGCCTATGTATCCCACATTTAGGGTGTGAGTTTGGCCGTCACGATCTGTCACTTGGGTCGGCTTGATTAAATAGGGTTGGAAATAAGGCTGGTCGTTACTGGCGTCTTGATCCCCATCGTCTAAATAGACGTTGGCGTTGATGTAAGGGAAGTTGGCCCCTGAGAGTGATTTCATTAAAAAGTCTAAGCCATAGTTAAACTCGTGGTTACCTATGTTGCCAACATCGTAATCCAGTAAATTCATGGCCTTGTAGGCTGGGTGTGTCTCCCCAAATCGCAAGGCACGCCCCTTAGCCACGTAATCACCAAGTGGGTTCCCCTGAAGTAAGTCTCCGTTATCTACTAATACAGAGTTGACGGATTCGGCGCGAGCTTGCTTGATCAGTGTCGCCACCCGAGACAAGCCGACTTTATCGCTTTGCTTATCAGCATAGTAGTCATAATCGGCAAGGTGCATGTGAATGTCAGTGGTTTCTAAAATGCGTAAATCGACCGTTGCCGCATGTAAGGCGCTGGCACAAGCCAAAGAAGTTCCCAGTAGTATTTGTCGTGTGAAAGTCCACGTCATGAAAAAGCTCCAAGTTCCTATTGTGATGTTGTGCTTTGAGTGTATCTTGACCTTTAAGTCAGAAATAGGCTGAATCGCAATTTTATTTGTCTAAGATGACGTTTGTGTCTCATGGGGTAGAGTGAAATTAAAATGTGTAACTGATTGGGATATTTCACATGTCCCTTGGTTATAGCGGTGAAATGCGCATAATTTCAGCCAAAGTATTTTTAAGGAAGTCCTATGAATTCGGTTATTGATCTTCTCACTGCCCATCGATCCATTCGAAAATTCACCGATCAGCCTCTGCCAGAAGGGTTATTAGAGACCTTGATAACGTCTGGGCAAGGAGCGTCGACGAGTAATCACGTGCAAGCTTGTTCCGTCATTCGTGTTACTCGCCCTGACAACCGGGAAGCTTTGATGGGGCTGGCTGGTAATCAAGCATACATTCAAGCAGCCCCAGAGTTTTTAGTATTTTGCGCTGATATGAAGCGCAACATAGACGCGGCGGAGCGCACTGGTGTCGAAGCCGTGCGAGGGATGACAGAGCAACTATTAGTGGCCACCATTGATGTGGCGCTGTTTGCCCAAAATGTCGCCATTGCTGCGGAATCGGAAGGACTCGGCTTGTGTTACATCGGTGGTATCCGTAACAACCCAGAACAAATCAGTGAACTTTTAAAGCTCCCTAAACATGTCTACCCAGTCTTTGGCATGTGTATTGGCTACCCCGATCAAGATCCAGAAGTGAAGCCCCGTTTGCCTCTTTCTACTGTGTTAAAACAAGACGTTTACACTGAGGAAAATGACGAAGCCATCGTGGAACAATACGACCAAACTATGAGCGATTATTACCAACAACGTACGGGTGGGAATAAAGACTCAAATTGGTCAAAAGGCATGGCGCCTATGTTTTCCGGAAAACTCCGTCCACACATGCGAGAATTCCTCATCAAGCAAGGATTCGAACTCAAGTAATCTACTGAATTGTCAGTGAGTTAGGGAGCGGATTAATTGCCATAAAGTTCGCCATCTAGCTTGGCAAAAGATGGCTCTCTGGCTATAATGGGCGCCGTTTTTGGCCCCATAGCTCAGTTGGTTAGAGCATCCGACTCATAATCGGCAGGTCCCCTGTTCAAGTCAGGGTGGGGCCACCATATAAGAAAGCCCCAGTAGGTTAGTTCCTACTGGGGCTTTTTTGTTTTAAAGAGCGCTCTTTGTTTATTAAAGCTTTTAGACTTTAAACTCTTCTATGGCCTTTTTAATGTTATCAGATAGGGCTGATAGGTGTTGTGACGCTTCGTTTGCATCCTTGATGACGGTCTTGGTTGAGCCCGCTTTATCTTGCACGATTTGGATGTTCTGATTGATTTTCTCCGATACGGTAGCCTGTTCTTCGGTCGCTGCGGCGACGTTAGCGGCGGCATCAATCAAGGCGTTGGCGCTGCTCAATACATGATTAAGCACTTCCACTGTTTCTAGAGCGGCGGTGCGACCATTTAGGGCCAAGTTGTTACACTGTTGTAAACGCTGCACAGTATCTGATGTAGCCGATTGTAGTTTGCTGATGGTCTGCTGAATCTGCTCTGTGCTGTTATGGGTGCGATTTGCAAGGGCTCGAACTTCGTCGGCTACAACGGCAAACCCTCGACCTTGCTCCCCAGCCCGAGCCGCTTCGATGGCTGCATTCAGTGCGAGAAGATTGGTCTGTTCAGCAATGCCTTGAATAACATCCAGTATCGAGACGATTTCTTTGCCAAGACTTTCGAGGCGCGATAGATCCGCTACGCTGTTTTCTACTTCATCCGCGAGGGCCACGATGTTGCCTGACATGGTTTCAGATTGGCGGCTGCCGTTTTGTGCTTGCTCAGTAATCTTGCTGGCCAGATCATGAGAAGACGACGCTTGTTGGGCAATTTCAGACACACTGCCGACCATCTCGCTCATGGCTGTAGCCGCTAATGCAATTTGCTCTGACTGCTGTTCTACGTTTTCGCTCACTTGATTGGCCACGTTAGCCGATTGTGTCGAGGCTTGTTGCATGGTGCCAATGCCTCCAGCAAGTTGCTTAATGGTTTTTGCAACCCCATCGAGCAGTTCGTTGACGCTGTTGGCAGCTTGCCCTAATTCATCATTACGGTTGAGTGCGATCCTATGTGCTAAGTCTTTGTGAGTCGTAATGTGATGAAGCTCTTTACTGATATAGAGAATGGGGCGTGCTAAACGGCGTCCCGTAAACAGGCCAATGAAGACAGCCAAGACAATGATGGCGACTAACGTGATGGTGGATATTAATAAGGTTCTATCGATCAATTGCTGACTAGCAAAGTCGGCTTCTTGTTTGCTTAAATCCGCTACTACCTGCCAATTCTGTCCGAACACAGACAAAGGGCGGAATGATGTGTAGGTGCTTTTACCCAGGTAGTTAGAGGTTTCAGCAAAATCGCTGCTTTGATCTGTTAACGCTGTCGCCACAGTGGGGCTGACATGCAACAACCCTGTAGTGTGCCCAGCTAAAATCTGTTTGGTTTGGCTTTGTTCAAGTTGTAAATCACTTACGTCCTGCTGGAAGCTATTGGGAGCTTCTATGAACTCTCGACTGCCTGTTCGTAAGCTACCGTCTGGCCCGACAAGGTACACTTCACCGGTTGTGCCTAAGCCAACTTCTTTCCAACGTTGATTATACGTCATGAGCTGATCGACAGATTGGCGATCCATTTGAAATACCAAAACCCCAATCAGTTGATCAATATTGTAAATAGGAGAGGCAATAAACGCAGCAGAGGATTCGTAGCTAGGTGTGAACATGCTGAAGTCGGCAAATGCCACTTGGCCCTTTTCCAGTTGCAAAGCGGATTGATACGCCTTTGCTAGCCCTGATTCACTAAAGGGCCCTGAGGTTAATGAGGTACCGAAGGCAATATTCTTAGTGACGGAATAGGTCACGTAGTCATTTCCTGAGTCAACAATATAGATGTCACCGACCCCGAGATTTTCCCGAAGCTTTCGCAGCTCCACATGGGCGGCTTTATGACTCATGTTGTACATGGAGTATTCTTGGCTTTCCAACAAACTCGATTTTTGATCCATTGGGTTAGGGTTATCGGCAATGTAGAGAAATTGCCAAAACCGAGCGATTGGGTCTAATTGTTCTAGCAATTCCATTGGATCAGTGGCGAGGGCGCCTGCTTGCTCAGCGTAATAGGGGCTGTAGGTGCTCTGATACCAATTTTTCAGAGCTGAATCTTGTTCAGGGGTTGGCTCTACCAGCTCGAAAGAGTAGTGAATATTTTTAGTATTAGAGATGACGGCTGGGCTGGAGGCCCATTGCTCAAGCTGTTGCTCCAAGGATTGGAAGTAATGGGTCACTTCACTGGCTTTGGTTTCTTTAATGGAAGCCAGTTGGTTAGTGACGCTTTGAAGCGACGCTGTGCCAATGGAGTTGATACTCAGGGTTGCTAGAATCAGCATAATAGCCAAGGCAGCAATCCCGGAAGTGGTGACCATACTTACGGATATACGAGTAGAAATATTCATCTCTGACTCCAAGTTAAACGATTTGTTATTTTTATTACTCAGAATCCGAGTAGGACTCTGGGTGACCGTTTTCTAATTGTAGTGTCGTCTAAACTTCTTTTCCTAGGCAATATAGATCCCGAAGATAAGCAGCAAATTGTGTTTTTTCTATCATTATGCTTCTGTCAGTATGATCTAAAAATTCGCCAGTATGTGTGTTATTGGGCAGTTTTTGAGTGTGTCGCCGGTATCTTCAGCTCATCATTGTCTTCGCCTTAGTTGTAGGGCGATCTATGCCCCAAAGTCTGAAGGGGGGGGATTCTTATAGTCATGGATTTATGGGTAAAAAATCCTTCTAATTATTTGCCGTACCTCTAGGCATGATCCATTCTTTATAGCTAGGTATTTATACATAAGGAGATGGTATTGTGCTGAAGAATCTAAAAGTCGCCCACGCTATTGCGCTGGTTGGGGCTCTTCCTTTAATTCTAGTGGCCGTTTTGGCTGTATCTTATGGCTCAGTTTTGCTTGATAACATCCATGATGCGAGACGGGGCAATGATGTGGTTTTGTTGTCTAACAGGTTAGACGCGGTAGCTCATAATTTTGCAGTGGAGCGCGGTCTTACCGCTGGCTTTTTAGGATCGGGTGGCGCTCAAGGCAAAGAGGCTGTAGCCAAACAAAGACTCAAAGCGGACGCGGCCAGTCAGGGGTTAAAAAGTCTTTCTCCTACAGACTTTGAAGAACTCTCACCAGAAACCTTAGAGAGTTTACTGGCACCAGTGTTGAAGGATTTAGAGCGTGTGAGTGACGTCCGTACCAAGGTTGATGCACTGGCATCAGATAATGGCGCATTTGTGTTTTATTCTGCTTTAAATGATAAGGCGCTCCATACGGTGCAAAAAGCCATTACTTTATTGCGCACCCAGACGACAGTACAGTCGCTTTCCGCTCGTTTGGGCTTGCTATGGATGAAAGAGCGTATTGGGCAATACCGTGGTGCATTAAATGGTGCCTTCAGTGCTGGGGCCATTACCGAGCGACGTTTTGTACAAATAAATGGCTTTATCGATAATGAAAAGGTTTGGGAAGCTTACTTCAAAGATGTGGCATCATCTGATCAAAAAGCACAGCTAGGTGCTGTTAAGCAGAGTGCAACATGGCAAAAAGTAAACCAAGCTCTCAATGCATTTCAGTCAACTCCAGATTTGAGCCAGCTCTCTGGTCCTAGTAATTGGTTTGAGATGGCGACAGCCCGTATCGGTTTGGTGAAGGGCGTTTCAGATCAGATTGCATCAAATACTCAAGCCTATGTTGAGACTCTTAAATCCCAAACCTTAAGCATCTTTATAAGCGTGGTTATTGGCATCACTTTAGTTATGGTTGCAGTGCTAGCCTTGATGCGAATCGTGATTCGTTCCGTTTCCTCGAGAGTGTCTGCGGTGCAAGAGGCCATAGAGGCCGTAGGGCTTAAAAAAGACTTTACCGTGCAACTGGATGCCAGATCGAGTGATGAGATTGGTGTCATTATGCAAGTATTGAATGAACATCTAACTCATTTATCTCAAACTTTTGCCATGTTGGTGGGTAAATCTGAGGAATCTAAATCCAGTATGACGAGCTTGATCAGTCAGTCCCGCACCGTATTAGAGGAGTCCCAAGATCAATCATCCCGCACAGACCAGATTGCTGCAGCGGTGGAAGAGATGTCCCTTACCAGTGGTACCATTTCCTCGGATATGCAGGATGCTGCAAAGGAAACGGAAGTGATTCAAAAACGTGCTGCCGAAGGTCGCTCTGGCATGTTGGCGATTCAAGGGGCCATCAGTAATCTGAACAACGAGGTCCGTGGGGGCTATGATTCAGTGCAGCAGGTCACCGGACAGACAGAGCAGATCGGCTCGATTCTGCAAACCATTGAGTCCATTGCCGAACAAACCAATTTACTCGCATTAAATGCTGCCATTGAGGCGGCACGGGCTGGTGAGCAAGGTCGCGGTTTTGCTGTCGTTGCCGATGAGGTGCGTAGTCTTGCCCAGCGAACTCAAGACTCAACGGAAGAAATTCGTTCGATGATAGAAGCGTTAATCGCGTCTGGCCAAAGTGCACTATCCTCCATGGAGAGTTGCTCGAACATGGCGGTACAAAGTGCCTCAGAGGTCTCGAACAATGCCGAGATGCTTGAGTCGCTGTTTGCCTCAATTGAAAGTATCAATATGACCATAGAGCGGGTGGCGACGGCGGCGGAAGAGCAGTCTCAAGTGTCTGAAGATATTAACCAAAATGTCCAACAGGTACGTGATCGCTCAAGTCATATTATGGATTCGGTGACGACTACGGCAGATGAAGCCAAAGAAACGCAACGTCGTTTTGATCAAGTAGTCGCGGAGTTGTCTTCCTACAAACTTCGCAGCTAAGTGCTTGACTTATAAAAGCAAAAACCGCTCTTGGAGCGGTTTATGTCATTTATAACGTGATCAAGTTACTTCTTTTTGGCTTTCGCAAAGGGATTGCTGCGTAACCCTGGGCCTTTGGTCACATCTGGAGGGGGTAACTCAACTTTAGGCTTTTTGCCTTTGCCTTTTGCTTGAGTAACAGTGGTGTCTTTCGCTTTTGCTTTGCCTGACTTCTGGCTACGGGGGTGGGAATCGGGAACCCGATGTTCCGCTTCAAATCCGGGAATTTCTTTACGGGAAATACGCTGATTGAGTAAGGCTTCGATGGATCGTAATGCCTCGATTTCGTCGGCACAGACCAAGGATACGGCACGACCTTCTTGCCCAGCACGCCCTGTACGACCAATGCGGTGGATGTAGTCTTCGGCAACATGGGGAAGACTTACGTTAATGACGACAGGTAGCTCAGCAATATCGAGACCGCGCGCGGCAACATCGGTAGCGATTAAATAAGTCAGTGTGCCGTCACGGAAGGCTTTAAGTGTGGCAAGACGAGCGTACTGCTGCTTATCCCCATGCATGGCTGCGGCGTTGTAACCCTCAGCAATCAGGATGTCTGTTAGCTCATCCGCTTCCCGTTTGGTTTTAACGAAGATCAAGGCTTGGGCCCAATGTTGGCGTTGCAAAAGCTCCGTTAATAGCTCAGGTTTACGTGCTTTATCAACAGGGTATACCTGATGGCGTACTGTGGTTGCGACCTTGTTGCTGTGTTTAACCGCCACTTCTTCTGGGTCATTAAGCCATACCTTGGCTAGGGTTTTCACGGCGTCAGAGTAGGTCGCTGAAAACATCAAGGTTTGGCGAGCTTTAGGCAGTGCGGCTAACAGGGCATTAAGAGATTCCTCAAAGCCCAGATCTAACATACGGTCTGCTTCGTCTAAAACAAGGTATTCCAGCTCATCGAACTTTACTTCCCCTTGGTTAAATAGGTCCAGCAAGCGCCCAGGTGTCGCCACAAGAATGTCGGTGCCCCGTTTCAATCCATTGATCTGTGGATGGGCTTTGACGCCCCCATAGATGATTTGGCTGCGCAACCCTAATCCTTGGCTATAGCTGCGAACGCTTTCACCAATTTGGCTGGCCAACTCTCGAGTAGGTGCCAATATTAAACTACGTACTTGGTAGGCGCTAGCGCGTTCTCTACCTAATAATTTGGCGAGAATGGGCAAGGTAAAGGCGGCGGTCTTTCCTGTGCCTGTTTGCGCCGCGGCCATGGCATCTTTACCGGTTAGAATCAGCGGAATTGCCTTGTCTTGGATCGGCGTCGGTTGGTGGTAGCCAAGGGCGTCGAGAGTGCTCAGAAGCGGCGCGGGTAGGCCAAGTTTTGCAAAGGTCATAATGGTTCAAACATGAGAATGAATGGCTGGATGGAGCGCCTCAACAGCGCTGAACATCCACTGAAACTTTGATGTTTTGTGAGTCGCCACCATCAAAAATAACCCCTTGAAGTGGGGTGACATCACTGTAATCACGGCCCCAAGCGGTGACAATGTGCTGGTCGCTCGGCATCAAGTCATTGGTTGGGTCGAATTCTACCCAGCCCATCTCTGGGATGTAAATGGCAAACCAAGCATGGGACGCATCAGCACCCACGAGCTTTTCTTGTCCCGGAGGGGGGAGGGTTTCCAAATAGCCGCTGATGTAGCGAGCAGGTAATCCTACGGACCGAATGCAGGCAATGGCCAGATGAGCAAAGTCCTGACACACACCGCGTTTTTCCTTGAGTACTTGATCCACTGGTGTACTGACACTGGTGGCCGTTGGGTCAAAGGTGAACTCGTTGAAAATCTTATGGGTGAAGTCCAACGCCGCTTGCAATACGGGCACATGATCGGCAAAAGTGTCTTGGGCAAACGCCGCCAATTCTGCTGTACGAGGAATTAAAGGCGAGTTGAGTAAATACTCTTTTACCATTCTCAGCTCTGGTGTCCCTGCGTCGGTGAGTAACTGACGCAGTTCTCCACAGGTGATGGACCCTAGCGTTAATTGATTGGCCAGCTCAAGGGGCGTTACCTCGTACAAGCATTCCACGTCGATGGTGAGCTTTTTGTGGGGCTCTTGAATGGAAAAATAATAGGTGGGATTACCGAAGTAATCCGTCCCTTCTGTTTGATAAATTGGCATTGGCGTGACATGCAGGCGACGACTCAGACAGGTTTGATTACCAGTATCTCGAGGGAGAAGGTGAGCCATGTTGTAGCATAGGGTCACGGGGGCACCGTAAACGTATTCTGTCAGATGTCGAACGCGGTATCTCATACGTCATTTTTCCATTTAGATTTGATCAACTGCTGTGGGCCAGCAGTATGATCAAAATACTTATCACTGATGATGGTCGTCAGTTGCTCCAGCTGGTCTGTGATCTGTGTCATGAGATCCTCTAGGGCTTGACGAGACTGTGTGGTCTCATCGATCTGTGCCAAAGACTCTAGGTCCGCTAATTGGATATCGTTTAATGACTTGATGATTAAACGGTTTTCAGGGGACAGTCCTAAGCTCGCTTGCTGGGAATGGGGCAGTTCATTTAGATACTTACGCAGTTGCTCCACTTGGTAAATAAGAGAGCGTGGGTTCGTGCGGTCGATCATCAACAGATCCAAACCAAATGAAACACGAGCTTGGGTGCGGTACCTGCGTCGGAAGGAGATCAGGGCTTCGACGCTCAATAGCACGGACTCCAAAATCTGCTGTTGTTGCAGGCTTGGCAAAGGTTGGCTTAGGGTGGCTTTCAGTAACTTGGCTGTGAGCAAAGCGCGCTCTGTACGGCGACCAATTTCTTGGAACATCCAGTCCATGCCACGTAGCATGCTTTCGTGATTCAATCCTGACAGGGCTAACAAGGTGGTCACCAAGCTGTCTAGGGACTCTTCCGGTACTGATGGCAAGCCATTGATGTAGGCGCGCTCTAAGCTATGAATATGATCCCGCAGTTCGTTCAAAATGATGCGAGTGTCAGCCGACAGCATTTCCTTCACTTGTTCACCGCAGGAGAGCATCAATTGTAAGTTGGATTTGATGCTTCCTGTTCGCTGTTCATCAATCACCAGCGAAGCCAGCTCATTACTTGGGTTTTGAATCAGCTCATCATTATCTTGGAAGCCCGGTAAGCAACCAGTGATCTCTGATAAGGCTGACAGCAGTATTTCACGACTTTCGGTAGGGAAGTGATCAATACCGTTTAATTGCTTAAAGGTGGTACGCATCAAACGCAAACTCATTTCCGCTCGCTCTGCGTACCGACCAAACCAAAAGAGGTTCTCGATGACGCGACTTGGCAAGTTAGTGACTTGAGCTTGAATGGTTTGCAAGCTGCTCACGCTGATGTCTTGATTCAACTCGGGTTCATCACTCAGTACCCAAGTATCTTTGCTACGGGAGCCTGATAGCTTAGTCACTATGGACTCGACAGAAGAGTCCGCTACTCGAGTTAACCCTCCTGGCATCACGCAATAGCCTTCTTCACTGGCAACCGTGAAGGCGCGCAGGATACAAGGGCGTGCTCTGAGTGTTTCGTTTTCCCAGATTGGGGTATGAGACCCAGGGATGTAGCTTTGAGCCACATAGGCAGCTGGATTTCTGAGAATGGTTTCTTTGGCGTTTTTAAGTCCCTCTAGATCAAGACTGTGACCATAGATACTTTGACTGTTTACGCCGCGAAACGCAGGTTTGATGATCCAGTCTTTGAGATTATCTAATACGAGCGCTAAGTCATTTGGATTACCGCACCATTTGGACGTGACCGATGGCAGCATCAAGGTCTCGTTCATTAAGAATTCGCTAATCTGTGGTAAGAAAGACAACAACGCAGGGGTCTCTAAAATCCCTGAACCGAGTGGGTTGGCAATGACCACGTTCCCTTGTCGTGCCACCTCTAATAAACCTGGCACCCCCAGCATGGAGTCGGAGCGCAGTTCCGCTTGGTCACAGAAGGCATCGTCCATACGACGCACGATGACGTCCACCTGTGATAAGCCTGCCAGAGATTTCATCCATACCTTGCCATTACGAATGGTCAGGTCGCCCCCTTGCACCAATGGGTAACCCAAATGGTTGGCCAGATAGGCATGTTCAAAATAGGTGCTGCTGTATGCGCCTGGCGTTAGTACCACTATGCGTGGCGCATCGGTAATGCGATTGGCTAAATTAGATAAGGTGTCGCGGATCGTTTGGAAAAAACGCGCCAAACGCAAGGTATGACTGTCGCGGAATAGGCTTGGTAGCACCCGTGAGACAACGGTTCGGTTTTCTAACGCGTAGCCCGCACCACTGGGAGCTTGGGTGCGATCGCCAATGGCTACAAATTGTCCTGCTTGATCCCGAACTAAATCTACCGCGTGAAACGTTAGGTGTTTGACCCCTGGTAAATCTATCCCATGGCAACGGCGTAGGAAGCCAGGATGACTAAGAATAATTTCAGACGGCACTATGCCTTCTTTAAGAAGACGTTGTTCGCCGTAGAGGTCCTTGTAGATAAGGTCGAATAGGGTGGAGCGTTGCGCTAAGGCAAGCTCCAATGTTTGCCATTCAGCCGCAGAAATGGTGTTTGGCAATATGTCCAAAGCCCATACGTTAGGCGAAAGCGGATCATTTTTTAAATTATAGGTGGCGCCGTCGTCCCGAAGAATTCGTTGGGCGCGACGGTGCCGGTCCTGCATCCCTTCAGTTCCCAAACCTTTAATACACTCCAGAATAGCTTGCCATTGAGGGCGAGCCATTCTGTTGAGATCAAAGGCTTCATCGTACGCTCCATTCGGTTGTTCGTAAGGAGACGCAAGCAGCGACTCAGAGGTCGCTGCAATAGGGGTGGAAACAGTGCTGTTCATGGTTTGCTAAGTTCTAGTGTCATTAGAGCCTAGTATACTTCTTTCTTAGATCTAATGTATGTGGATACTCGTGACATATTTCTTCCTGTGGTGGTGCCATAGGGCGTGGGGGTTCTTTATTTTCATAAAAACCACGCATGCCGGTGAATTCAGGCGGTGGTGAGAAGGGGCCTTGGGTAAACCCATGATCCCAAAAGCGATTCACGCGACGGGCTTCAGCTTCATTACTGTTCACCGGAAGCGTGTCATAACTGCGTCCACCAGGATGGCTAACATGGTACGTACAACCGCCAACCGATAGGCCGTTCCACGTATCAATCAAGTCAAACACCAAGGGCGTATCTTGATTTAAGGTTGGATGCAGAGCCGAAGGTGGCGTCCAAGCTTTATAGCGCACGGCACCAACTGCTTCACCTTTTTGTCCTGTTGAACGTAATGGCACTCGACGACCATTACAGGCCAGTACATAGCGTCCTTCAGTGAGACCGGTTAAGCGAACCTGTAGGCGCTCCACGGAAGAGTCTACATAGCGTGCTGTGCCGGATTGGCTAATTTCCTCACCTAATACATGCCAAGGCTCAATGGCCCAGCGCAGTTCCAGCTCCACTTCGCCAATTTGTTGACGACCGTAATGGGGGAAGCGGAACTCTTCAAAGGCTGCTAGCCATTCAAGTTTGAATGGGAGGCCATGGGCCTGCAGGTCATCGACGACTTCCTTAATGTCGTTCCAGACAAAGTGCGGCAACATGAATTTGTCGTGCAGAGAGGTGCCCCAGCGAACCAAAGGTTTTTTGTAAGGCTCATTCCAAAAACGCGCTACGAGACAACGTAGCAGCAGCATTTGTACGATAGACATGCGGGCATGGGGTGGCATTTCAAAGCCGCGGAATTCAAGCAAGCCTTGTCGACCACTGCTGGTGCCTGCGGCATAGAGTTTGTCGATACAGAACTCTGAGCGGTGGGTGTTACCCGTGATATCCACCAGTAAGTTACGCATCAGGCGATCCACTAGCCATGGCTCATCTACAAAGCCTTCTGGCATGTTCTGGAAAGCAATTTCCATCTCATAAAGAGCTTCATCACGGCCTTCATCTGGACGTGGCGCTTGGCTGGTTGGGCCAATGAACATGCCTGAGAAGAGATAAGAAAGGCCAGGGTGATGCTGCCAGAAGGTGACCAAGCTGCGCAGTAAATCAGGGCGACGTAGCAAAGGACTGTCAGCAGGCGTGACGCCACCTAGTGTGACATGGTTGCCGCCACCTGTGCCTGTATGGCGTCCATCCAGCATAAATTTCTCAGTGCCTAGGCGGCAAAGATAGGCTTGTTCGTAGAGGGTCTCAGTGTTGAATACCAACTCTTTCCAGTTTTTAGCAGGATGAATGTTGACCTCGATAACACCTGGATCAGGGGTGATCAAAAACTTCTGCATACGTGGATCTTTGGGTGGCTCGTATCCCTCGATCACCACTGGGATTTTCAGCTCAGTGGCAACTTGTTCAATAGCATTGATTAATGCCACATAATGTTCGAGCAGATTCACAGGGGGTAAGAACAAGTGCATGCGGCCATCCCGAGCTTCCACACACAAAGAGGTGCGAATCACGTCTTTAGTGACCGTGGTGGTCTTTTGTGCTGGTTGCGTTTGAGGGGCTGTTTTCTGCGCCTTGGTATTTACCGAAGTACCACTTCCACTGGCTGTGGTACTAAAGCTGGGTAATGGCTCACGGGGGGCAAACGGATCACGCTCGTGGGGTTGCTCTTCTTGGCTGATGGCCGGTAACGAGTTCAACGGTAAACGTAGCCCCATAGGGCTGTCCCCTGGGATGAGGGTGATCACATCGGCACGCATAGGCCATAGGCTGCTTTGCCATTGGTAGCCGTTATGTTGGACCGGAAGTATGTAACCGCTCACTCGCTCTAGTCCGTGGTTTAATAATTTGGCCAAACGGCGACGTTCTAAGTCGTCTTTGAGGGAAGCTTTACGTGGGTTAACGTTGTCCGGTAGTGAGCGTTCTAACCATAAGTAATATAGGGTGTCTTCGTAAGCAGGTTGCAGGTATTTGTTTTCCAGCCCTAGGACATCACAAAGTTTAGCGCCAAACTTGTGGGCGTCTTGTTCGGTAAAGCCATAGTTTTTATCTACCCGTGCCAGATAATCTGGGTCTTGCCAGAGGGCCTCACCATCGGTGCGCCAAAAACAACCCAGTGCCCAGCGAGGGACTTCTTCCCCTGGATACCATTTGCCTTGGCCGTAATGGAGCAGGCCATTGGCGCCAAATTTGGACTTCATTTTTAGCAGTAGGTCTTTCGCTAAGCGCAGCTTGTCAGCCCCTAAAGCACCGGTATTCCATTGGTCAGAATCCATGTCATCAATGGAGACGAAGGTCGGCTCCCCACCCATGGTCAGGCGCACATCTCCTGCTTCGAGCTTTTTATCAACGGCTTCACCCAGCGCTTTGATGTTGAGCCATTCTTCGTCGCTGTAGGGTTTTGTTACCCGTGGGTCTTCGTGGATACGCGTGACGACGTTTGAGTAGCTGAATTCACATTCACACTCATCGGTATAGCCGGTAATAGGCGCGGCCGAAATCGGCTCAGCGGTACAGGCCAAAGGAATGTGGCCTTCTCCGGCAAATAGGCCACTGGTCGGGTCTAATCCAACCCAACCTGCACCGGGTAAGTAAACTTCACACCAAGCATGTAAATCGGTGAAGTCTTCTTCTGGTCCAGATGGCCCATCTAATGCTTTGACGTCTGCCGTCAGCTGTACAAGGTAACCAGATGCAAAGCGAGCCGCCAAACCAAGGTGGCGAAGGATTTGTACCAATAGCCAAGAGGTGTCTCGGCATGAGCCCTTTTTCAGGGTTAGAGTCTCTTCACAGGTCTGCACCCCTGGCTCTAGGCGAATGCCGTAGCCAATATCGGAAGCCAAGCGTGTGTTCAACGCGACCAGAAAATCAATGGTCGGTGTGGGCTTTAGATCAACGCTTTTCAGCCAATCTTGCAACTCAGCACAGTCATCTGTTTTCTTCAAATAGGGTTCAAGCTCTTCTTTAAGTTGCTTGTCGTATTTGAAGGGAAATTTCTCTGCGTACTTTTCAATGAAAAAATCAAACGGGTTGATGACGGTCATATCGGCGATGACTTCGACTGAGAATTCAAGTTTCTTAGTTTTCTCAGGGAAGACTAGGCGCGCTTGATGGTTGCCGTAAGGGTCTTGCTGCCAGTTGATAAAATGATCTTCTGGCGTGACCTTTAGGGAGTATCCATGAATGTGTGTGCGAGAGTGTGGCGCAGGTCGAAGGCGCAAGATATGCGGCGCAACGTTTACAAAGCGATCAAAGTCATAGGTGGTGGTATGTTGAATCGCTATCCGAATGGTCATGCCGCATCTCCTTGCTTGAAGTTAAACCAGTTCTCAGTGATCTGATGATGCAGTGAAATAATGTCTAGCTGAACCTGATTTAGATAATCGCTGAATTCTTGATTCAGTAAGCTGGAGTGTTCTACACCGTGAGTGCTGTCCAATAACTTATCGGCGCTGACTTGGACAATACCCGAGCGGGGCAATGAGGCGGCAGCTTTTTTGATTTCTTCCAAGCAGTAGCGTTGTGAGCGTGGGAAGTGAGGATCCGTTAACAGGAAGGTCACAGCCCGAGCACCACTGATGGACGTGCGCATGGTGCGTCTAAAGCTAAGGTGCGCACTTTGGGATTTTAGGACTTTTGACCAAACTACTTGCCCTAGCTCGATGTTTTCTTCTGCTTGGGATTGCATCATTAGGGTGTTGGCGGCGTCTATAATACGGGTGTTCATATCAGCTCGTTCTAGGTAACGACCAAGAATCAAGAAGCTCCAACCTGCACCACGATCCATGGTGCCAGCCATCAGTCCGATGATTTTTTGGCACCCTTCAATAATGATGTTCAGGTACGCATGACGGTCAGAACGATTAATGCCTTGCTTGATGTTTTGGCGCGCAAACAAGTCCAGTTCATTGATTAACTCCCAGGTTTCTCCAGGCAGTACGTCACGGCTGGTACGAATGTTTTCGCGAACCATTTTGAGGGACGATAATAAGGAGCTTGAGTTGGTATCATCGGCCAGCAAAAACTTCACCACATTTCGCTCGTCACGAACTTTGTAGCGTTGGTTAAAGGCTTCGACGCCGCTGTTGATTTCAATTAGGTTGTACCAAGAAATCGCCACATCTGGTGGCAAATCAAATAGTAAATCATCGTACACGCTGACTAGGCGAGCAGTATTTTCGACGCGCTCAAGGTAACGGGCGCTCCAGTATAGGCGTTCAGCAACTCTTGAAAGCATCGGTTAAGCTCCTTTAGTGTTTACAATCCAAGTATCTTTACTACCACCGCCTTGTGACGAATTTACGACGAGGGAACCTTTTTTCATTGCGACTCGTGTTAATCCCCCTGTGGTCACATGGGTGTTTTTGCTTTGCAAGATGAAAGGGCGCAAGTCCAAGTGTCGAGGCTCTAAGGAGCCCTTGCCGATCAAGGTTGGCGAGGTCGACAGTTTAAGGGTTGGTTGAGCAATGTAATTACGTGGGTTGGCTTTAATTAATTCAGCAAACAGTTGTTGATCTTTCTTGGTGGAATGAGGTCCTACCAACATGCCATAGCCGCCGGATTCGTTGGCAGGTTTTACAACCAGTTTGTCCAGATTGGCGAGTACGTATTCGCGGTCTTTCTCATCATCGCAAAGGTAGGTTTTGACGTTTGGCAGAATCGGTTCTTCGTCCAAGTAGTAGCGAATCAGATCTGGTACATAGGCGTAGACTACCTTATCGTCGGCCACTCCAGCGCCAGGAGCATTGGCTAAGGCAACGTTACCGGCTTTCCATGCACGCATGATTCCTGGTACTCCTAATACGGAGTCTTTGTGGAAAACTTCTGGGTCAATAAACAGATCATCAATACGGCGGTAAATCACATCTACCCGTTCTGGGCCGTAGATGGTTTTCATGTAGACGCAGTCATCTGAGTCCACAAATAGGTCGTTACCTTCTACCAACTCCACCCCCATTTGCTGAGCAAGAAAGGCGTGTTCAAAGTAGGCAGAGTTATAAATACCAGGGGTTAATACAACGATTTCGGGTTGTTCAATGTCTCGTGGCGAGAGTGCGGCAAGGGTGTCAAACAGCTGGGAAGTATAAGAGCCGACTGGCTGGATATCATCGTTTTCAAATAGCTCTGGTAGAACGCGTTTAGTGATAGCGCGGTTTTCAAGCATATAAGACACACCGGATGGCACTCGCAGGTTGTCTTCTAGCACATAGAATTTACCGTCTTCATCACGCACTAAATCTGTGCCACAAATATGCGCCCAAACACCAAAGGCAGGATTTACGCCGACACATTCAGGACGGAAGTTTTTCGAATCTTTAATGATGTGTTCAGGAATAATGCCGTCTTTGATGCAGTTTTGGTCGTGGTATAAATCATCAATAAAGCGATTAAGTGCGGTAAGACGTTGCTTGAGCCCTGCCGCGGTGACTTCCCAGTCTTTGGCATCTATGGTTCTTGGGATAATGTCGAAGGGCCAGGCTCGGTCAATATTGCCCTCTTCGGTGTAAACCGTAAAACTGACACCCATTTCCTGAACCGTGGCTTCGGCGGCTAGGCGGCGTTTTTCCAGTTCTTCTGTTGGTAAAGAGTTGAGGTACTTCAGGAGTTGTTTAGCGGGCGGTCGAGCGTTTCCTTTTTCATCAATCAGCTCATCAAAAAAAATGCCAGCTTGGTAATTGCTTGTGAGTGTATCCATGTATTGCTTTCCCCTTAAACGGCATAAGATGCCGCATCAACTAAGTGCATCTGGTTGCCTCGCATACAAAATAGATGCGCTAAAACTGAGCGTAAGGCAAATGCCTCTAACCTTGTTTATTTTCTAATTCTTGCTTCGTCTAAACTCATCAATAACCCTGGTCTTCAGGTGGTTATTTAGCCATTTATACGCCTAGTTGACACAATATGTAAGAACTATGGCTTTAATATTCGGCTAACCTATATCAATTATCTATAATTGGGTTTTGATACAATGTTTTCAAAAATGGCCATTTGAAAAGGATTAGACAGTGAGTAATGTGCATCAGCCGTGCCACATTGTTGTGGTAGGTGCCGGCATTGGTGGGCTAACACTAGCTTTAGGCTTAGCCAAACAGGGATTTCAAGTTCGAGTTTTTGAGCAATCGAAGGCATTAAGTGAAGTGGGAGCAGGCCTTCAGTTGAGCCCAAATGCTATGAAAGTGCTTAGAAGTTTAGGACTAGACACTGCTTTAGAGAGCCACAGCTTTGCCCCAGAATATGCCTGTATTCGAGACTACAAATCCGGCTCATATTACTTACGTTCACCGTTAGGTCAGGAGGTCATAAATCGCTATGGCGCCCCGTATTGGCATGTCCATCGAGGAGATCTTCATGCTGAACTCGTTCAGGCCTGCTATGCCAATGATGTGGACATAGAGCTCGATCATAAGGTGCTGGGGTATCGGAATGAGCGCAATGGTGCTTCCATACTACTAGAGGGCAAAACAGAGTGGGCGGATTTACTGATTGGTGCAGATGGCATTCATTCTAAAATTCGTGAACTCATGTTGGGAATTGAAGCGCCCTTGTTTACTGGGCAGGTTGCCTGGCGCGGTACCGTTCCAGTTAATGCCATTAAGAATGTCCAAGTTCAGCCCGATGCCACCGTATGGGCTGGACCTAACCAACATGTGGTAACTTACTACCTGAAAGGCGGTGAGTTGATAAACTTTGTGGCGGTCGAAGAACGAGCGGAATGGTTGCAAGAATCATGGCGCCAAGAAGGGGATGTAAAGGACTTACGGCAAAAATTCTCAGGTTGGCACCCTGAAGTGACTGAGATACTTGCTGCCTGTGAATCGTCTTTTGTGTGGGCTCTTAATAGTCGTCCCACGTTATCAAAGTGGTCTGACGGAGCCGTGACTCTGTTGGGGGATGCTTGCCATCCTATGTTGCCATTTATGGCTCAGGGGGCTGCAATGGCCATTGAGGATGCTTATGTACTGGCAAATTTGCTCGGCAAGGGATCTTTCTCTCAAGCTTTTAACGACTACGAGGCGATTCGTAAGCCCAGAGTTACTGCTATTCAGCAATTGTCACGGGAAAATGCTGGGCTTTACCATATGCATGGCGGTTTGACGGGGCAGTTGAAATTAAAAGCCTTAAGTCTTGCATCCCGCTATGCTCCGAGTATTGTGCACAGCAAATTAGACAGCGTTTATGGTTACGACGTAACCAGTTTAACCTTGTAATTCTCCCAAGCACTCGATTAGGGTGCTTTCTCTTTTATCTAGGACATGAGTTTTGAGTCAACACACTCACTTTAAGGCCGAGTTGATCTTGGTTTTGGTTACGATCATTGCGGGATTTGGTTGGATTTTTTCTAAAGAAGCCTTAGCTGGATTACCGCCATTTTTCTTTATGGCGATTCGATTTTTGGTGGCAGGCTTTGTCTTGTTACTCGCCGGACGCAAGTATTTTAGTGACCTTCGTTGGCAGGATGTGAAAGGGGCGATCATTGTGGGCTTCTTTATGGGGCTGGCGATGACCTTCTGGGTGTTGGGATTGGATCAGGGCAGTAGCCTTGGTGTTGGTGCTTTTATCACCAGTCTAGGGGTTATTTTGGTGCCCATTTTTGCCCGTTTTATTTTTGGTGACAGACCGCCTAAAAGTATTTGGTTTGCTTTACCTGTGGCCGTGGTGGGGCTGGCTTGTCTAGCGTTAAATGGTCAAGTAGCGTTTGAATGGGCACTGGTGTATTTCTTTATTTCGGCGCTGGCTTTTGCTTTGCAATTCAATATGTTGTCCCGTATGTCAACGCGATTGCATGTGTTTGTTTTGACTGCCATCCAGCTTGGCACCGCCGGTATATTTTTACTGGTATTATCATTGTTGACTGAGACTTGGCCCGATGTGGTGTCTTTGCCTGTCTTAGGGTGGTTCTTAGCCAGTACTTTGATCGCTACCAGTCTGCGCTTTTTACTGCAGACTTATGGTCAGAGTCTAACCCCTGCAAGCCATGCGGCGGTGATTATGAATTTAGAACCCGTATGGACTGCTCTGTTTGCTATGGTTTGGTTTGGAGAGCAGATGCTAACCATTCAAATTATTGGATGTGTGTTGATATTTGCGGCCATGCTGATTAGTAAATGGACGCAAATTCGTGCGGTGTTTACGCCCAATTAGTTGGTTTTTAATCAGGAAAAAGTTCGTCAAAAATGCGCTGGTATAAAGCGTGAGCTTGAATTGAAAAAGGGCGTTCTAAAGAGTCACTGCGCACTAGTAAGCCTTTAGTCAAAGCAATTAAAAACTCAAGTCGGGCGGCAATGTCCGCCTGATTATTCAAATCATAGCGTTGCTCGATCAGTTTCAAGGCATGCTTGTTTAAACGGGCTTCAGCCTGCTCTTGAATAGCCGCTATGCTTGGAGAGCGGCTAGCTTCTGCAAGGATCTCTAAGTGAAGCAGTCGGTTTCGCTTAAATTCTTCCGTCTCTGCATGCTCAAAATGTCGGGCGAGCCAGTCTTTTTTTTCTAAAAAATCTTCCATGGTGGTCAGGTAAGATTCCGTTTGCTGCTCAACCAGTACGCAAATCATCTCTTCTTTGTTACTAAAATACCGATAAATTTGTCCCACACTTAGTCCCGCTGTCTTGGCGATCTCTGCCATGCTGGCGCGGTGGAATCCCTTATCAATAACGTGCACGATAAATGCATCTAAAATATGCGAGCGGCGTTGTTGGTCATTAATACTGGGCTTTTTCATATTTATTTGCACGTTTTAAAGATGGGAACGAAATCTTAGCTAGATTATAGTGTGAATGAACGTTCATTCTCAAATGATAATTATTGGAGTCTCCACAGTTTATGCTGTCACGAAATACACTTTTGACGGGGTTGGTTCTGGCCTCTGCGGTCTTGGCGGGGTGTCAAGAAAGCGAAAGCAGTGCATCGAATAGTGCGGCTGGTCAGCAAGCGCCGAAAGTTCAAGTAGGCGTGGTGACGATTCAGCCACAAGATGTGAAGCTTACAACTGAGTTACCAGGACGCACAGCGTCGAGCCTCGAAGCGGAAATTCGCCCTCAAGTGGGTGGTATTGTAGAAAAACGTTTGTTTGAAGAAGGTCAGGCCGTAAAAGCTGGTGACCTACTTTATCAAATTGAAGACTCCACTTATGAAAGCAGTGTTGAACAAGCCCAAGCGGATTTGGAAAGTGCGGAAGCGACACTTAAATCAACTAAACAAACCTACGACCGTTACTTGACTCTGAAGGAGCAAAATAATGTGTCTCAGCAAAACCTTGATGACGCTTATGTTGCCTATCTGTCTGCTGTAGCGGCCCAGAAAAAAGCACAGGCGTCTCTTAATAGTGCGAAAATCGATTTAGAGCATACTAAAATCACTGCGCCAATTGATGGTAAAACAGGTATTTCTCGTGTCAGTGTTGGGGCGCTCGTGACCGCTGCTCAATCTACCGTGATGACGACCATTCGTGCGACAGATCCTATTTACGTAGATTTAGCACAAACCAGTGTCGACCAGCTTCATACTCGTACACTGCTAGCAAAGGATGGTATTGAACAAGGTGATCAAACCGTCTCTCTGACGCTAGAAGATGGTACGGCTTATGCGCTTGAAGGTGTTGTGAAAACCCGCGAAGTGAGCGTAGACGAATTGACTGGTTCGGTGACTGTTCGTGCAGAGTTTCCTAACCCTGATGGCTTGTTGTTGCCAGGAATGTTCGTACGTGCACAGTTGAGTGATTTGCGTGATCGTCAAGCCTTATTGGTTCCTCAGCAAGGTGTTTCCCGTGATGTGAAAGGCAATGCGATTGCCTATGTTGTGACACCAGAAAACAAGATTGAACAACGTATTTTGACCACTGAACGTGCTGTCGGTAATCAATGGTATGTGACGGATGGTATTGCCGCGGGTGACAAAGTCGTTGTAGAAGGCACTGCTAAAGTACGTGCTGGCGTTGAAGTCACTACAGTGGAATTGAAGCGTGATGCTCAAACAGGTCGAATGGTTGCGGCAAATGCTGCGACGACTGGCCAGTAAAGAAGGGAGTCATCTATGATCGCTCAATTTTTCGTACGTCGCCCCGTCTTTGCGTGGGTCATCTCGATCGTCATCATGTTGGCTGGTATTCTGTCCATCACTCAGTTGCCGATCTCTCAATATCCAAACGTAGCCCCCCCGTCTATCCGGATTTCTGCCACCTATACTGGTGCTTCGGCTGAGACGGTAGAAAACAGTGTGACGCAAATCATCGAGCAGCAGTTAACAGGGCTCGATGGTTTGCTGTATTTCTCTTCGAGCAGTAGTGCCAGTGGCCGAACCAGTATCGATGTGACCTTCCAGCAAGGTACTGATGCGGATACTGCTCAAGTGCAAGTACAAAATAAGGTGCAACAAATCACCTCAAGTTTGCCTAATTCTGTTCAGCAAAACGGTGTCACTGTTACCAAGTCTCAATCTGACTTTTTGTTGATTCTGGCTTTGTATGATGAGACAGACACAGATACAGCCAACGATTTGTCTGATTACCTAGTGTCCAACATGCAGGACCCTATCTCGCGAATCGAAGGGGTGGGTAGTGTGCAGGTGTTTGGTTCCTCATACGCCATGCGTATTTGGTTAGACCCACTTAAGCTTGCGACATACAACCTGATGCCATCCGATGTGTCCAGCGCGATTACCGCACAAAACACTCAGGTTGCCGCAGGTAGCTTAGGAAGCTACCCCATCGAAGAGGGGCAAGAGCTTAACGTAACGGTAACTGCTCAGTCTAAGCTTCAAACCCCGGAAGAATTCGAAAACATCATTCTTAAATACGATGATAATGGTGCCACCGTACGTTTGAAAAACGTAGCGAAGGTTGAACTGGGTAGTGAAAACTACAACTTCTCCCCTCGTCTAGATGGCCATCCATCCTCTGGTATGGCGGTTATGTTGGCACCGGGTGCCAATGCTTTGTCTACTTCTGAAGCGGTTCGTGCTGAGATTGATGAGCTAACACGTAACCTGCCTGAAGGCTATGAAGTGGCTTTGCCACGAGATTCAACAGACTTCATTAAGATCTCTATTAAAGAAGTTGTTAAAACGATGTTTGAGGCGATTGTCTTAGTTGTCATCGTAATGTTTATCTTCTTGCAAAGCTGGCGCGCTACCTTGATCCCTGCCATCGCTGTACCTGTGGTGTTATTGGGTACTTTTGGTGTGCTGCAGTTGTTTGGCTACTCCATTAATACCCTGACCATGTTTGGTTTGGTGTTGTCTATCGGTCTGCTGGTGGACGATGCGATTGTGGTGGTGGAGAACGTGGAGCGGGTCATGGAGGAAGAGAAACTCTCCGCCCGAGAAGCTACCATTAAATCCATGAAAGAAATCACCAGTGCCTTGATTGGTATCGCGGTGGTCTTGTCAGCGGTATTTGTACCTATGGCATTCTTTAGTGGCTCCACAGGTGTTATCTATCGTCAGTTCTCGATCACCATTGTGTCTTCGATGATTTTATCTGTCGTGGTCGCCTTGACGCTTTCTCCTGCATTGTGTGCCACCTTGCTAAAACCAAGTCACCACAAAGAGAAGCGTGGTCTTGGTGGTTGGTTTAACCGTAACTTTGATCGTTTGAATACTCGTTACACTGGCGGCGTTGCTCGCATGATTCGTAAACCATTGCGTTGGTTGGCGGGTTATTTGGTCATTATTGCTGGTATGAGCTACCTAATGGTGAATGTGCCGACTGGCTTCCTACCAACGGAAGATCAGGGTTCCATCATGGTTATGGTGTCTTTGCCTGAAGGGGCATCAATGGCTCGTACCGAGGAAGTGATGGAGCAGGTGCAAACCCATTTCCTTGAAGGTGAGAAGGACTATGTGAAGTCGATCTTCACGATTTCTGGATTCAGCTTCATGGGCACTGGACAAAATGCGGGTATGGCATTTGTACTGTTAAAAGATTGGGATGAGCGTACGACACCGGGCAGCAGTGCTTCGGCGATTGTTGGTCGTTCGTATGGTGCTTTTGCTCAGTTGCGCGATGCACAGATCTTCTCGTTGTTGCCACCGTCTATCATGGGCTTGGGGCAAAGCAACGGCTTTACATTCCAGCTTCAGGCAGCAGGTAATACTTCCCGAGATACCTTGGTGGAAATGCGTGATCAATTGCTGGCAGATGCCAACGCGAGCGCTATTTTATCTGGTGTCCGTATGGGTGGACAGGGCGAAACGGCTCAATTGCATATTGATATAGACCAAGAGAAAGCGTCTGCTTTAGGTCTGTCTATGTCTGACATCAGTAGTACTTTGTCATCTGCATGGGCCGGTAGCTATGTGAATGACTTCATCGACCGTGGTCGAGTGAAAAAGGTCTACATTCAAGGTGATGCGGAATACCGTGGCGCGCCTTCAGACCTGCAGCATTGGTATGTTCGCGGTGATGGAGACACTATGACGCCATTCTCTGCTTTCGCTGAGAGCGAGTGGACCTACGGGCCTAAGAGTTTGACTCGATTCAATGGTCTGCCTTCTTACGAAATCCAAGGCTCTGCTGCGGGAGGCTTAAGCTCCGGTGATGCGATGACCGAAATGGCCCGTATCGCAGACAATATGCCTCAAGGAGCGACCTACTCCTGGAGCGGCTTGTCATACCAAGAGCAACAATCTAGTGGCCAGACATACTTCTTGTATGCGGTGTCTATCTTAGTTGTGTTCTTGTGTCTGGCAGCCTTGTACGAGAGCTGGACAGTACCTTTCTCCGTGATCATGGTGATTCCGTTGGGTGTTATCGGTGCGGTGGCTGCGGTGCATTTGCGCGGCTTGCAGAACGACGTGTTCTTCCAGGTAGCCTTGTTGACCACCATAGGTTTGTCGTCGAAGAACGCTATCTTGATTGTGGAGTTTGCGGAGGCAGCTTATCGTCGAGGTGAAAACGTCTGGAATGCGGCCCGAGAAGGTGCCATGTTGCGTCTTCGTCCGATTATCATGACTTCTTTGGCTTTCATCGTAGGTACGCTACCTTTGGCATTGTCTTCCGGTGCCGGTGCCAACAGCCGTATATCAATCGGTACGGGTATCGTAGGGGGAACGCTATCTGCCACAGTGCTAGCGATCTTCTTTGTGCCTTTGTTCTTTGTGGTGGTTCGACGCATGTTCCCGAAACGCCCAATCGAAGATTGATCGATTCCTAAGCATTAAAAAAGGAGCCCATAAGTGGCTCCTTTTTTTGTGCTTGTTGGCATTTAGATCGCGTCAGTGTTGGCGGCTGGACTTTTGGAAAGTGACCTTGTTTGCATGGTTGCACAACTGACTGATTTCTGTGGGTTGGCCTTCTTGATTTAGTTTCACAAGTCCCATGCCTGAGTGATTTAGTAGGCGTTCCCCTTTGTCCGCGTTGTCCGGTTTGCGTGGAGTGATCCGTAAGGCGCGACGCTTGGTAAAGACGTTAAGGGGAGACCAAGGGGCATAAAGCCAGCGATTTAATCGGTCAAACCATTCCAATAAGCTGTGTGGGAATTCATTGCGCTGACCACTGCTGGTGATTTGCCAAATGTTTGGACTGCTTTTTTGCCCTCTCAGTTTGATGTCATAGGCAAAAGAATAGTGCACATCCCCAGATAAGATGACGAAATTGTTTGGAGTCTTAGCATGGGTAAATAAATTCATCAGGGCATAGGCGGAGCCTGGGTGAGCCATCCAGTTCTCCGCATCCACCATGAGCGGTTTGCCTATCCAGGCAAAGATTCGTTGAATCGACTCAATGAGTTTTACCCCAAAGACTGGGGCAGGGGACACCATGATAACGGAGTCAAGGTTCTTAATGTCTTGCTGTAAATCGGTGAGGGCTTCCCAGTCCATAAGCCCAGAAGGACGATTGATGTCTTGTTCTGAGCGCCAGCGACGTGTACGGGTATCGAGTACCACTAATTTGGGAGTGGTTGGCCACTCGTAATGCCATTGTTCAAATTGCAGTAGCTCGTCAATATAGTCGTCTTGGTTCTTTCCTTGTTGAGCAATAGCCTCTTGGGCGGCTTGGAAGACACTCTCGTCAAAGGCGTCTGGATTATTGCCCCAGCCTTGGCAGAGAAAGTAACCCAGCAGGGCATTACCAATAATGCGCTTAGAAAGGGGATGCTCATAGGCTGCCACTTCCCATGCGGCGGTTAGGTTCCAGTCATCAGTCACGTCATGGTCGTCAAACATCATTGCCGTAGGCAGGTGTGCAAGGACCCGCTGTACTTTGTGAAGTTGGCTGTTGAATTCCTCAATCGAGCGTTTTTCCAGCTGATAGCGGGTTTTGTGTTCTTCGTTTTCAATGGTGTCTGGCATCTCTAGGGAGATATGTTTCCAAAGGGATGGCGACCACACTAGCAAATACATGCAGACGACTTCAGCGAGGCTAATCAGGTGGTTGTGCGCTGTATCTGTGGTAAAGACAGGTTTGCGCTTGCCTTTGAAAAATTGGGAACGCACATCGTCTGCCAACTCACTTTGGGGAAGTAGTGCTTCCCTATGATAGAGGTAAGCATTCTCTCCGAGAGTATCCTTACGATCAGGTAGGCTCTCTTCATCAATGCCCAATAGTTCAATCGCCTGACGAATAGCGTGAAGCATTGGGCCAGCCACGTCATCCGCATAGATTTGATCACCAGACAAAATAAGTAAGTCCGGCCAATCGTTTGGGGCTGTTTGCTTCAAAAGCTCATCAGCTTGGGCTAAACCATCGCCTACCTGAGGGCGATTCTCCATGTTTTTGTAACCATAGTGGGCTTTACGACATGAGCCATGGAGTAGCGACGAGATCTGAACAGGGCGCTTAAAAGAAAGGGTGTCATGATTGCTGTAAAGTAGGTTATCCAACTCGGTAGGGACATCATGTCCGTTTTTGTCAGATAATGACACGTGATAACCGTAGGTCGTATCTGCTTTAAGATCGCACTCAGTTGTCAGTGTTATAAAGTTAAGGAAGAGTCTTTCCCCTATCTTAATAGTGTGTGTATGTTGTTCTGATGTTAGTGTGTCTTTACTATCGTTTATTGATATGGAAACTCTGTACGGTGCGCTAGTTGCCAGCCAGAAATGACAGGAGTTGCTCTCCACTTTTCGAACAATGGGCCCAGCTAAGATGGGGTCTAATGTCAGTTCGGTTAGATCCTTTGGCATACTTACTTTCCAATTCTGAGTGCGAGTCACCATGCTAGCGTAGATGAGGTCATATAAAAGTAATTTGTTATTAAAACTTATCCACCTTTTTTGCAAAAACTGCGCAGCTTGAAAGATTGCAACAGGCGCTAGGATTCGATAGCGTTATGAACTTAAGTTATTTTAGGTATCTCTGAGTTCAATTAGAGATGAATGTATCAGTAGTCGGTGTTTGTATGATTAGAAAGTCTGTATGTTGTTCGTTAGCCACCATGTTAGCTCTTGGTGCAACGTCCATGTTTGCACAAGCCAACAGTACAGCCTCTTCTTCTATTTCTTCTCCGATCAAAGATACCACCCCAAAACCTTTTACCTTTCCCTCCAAAACTCATTTTCTGATGGCCGTTGATCGTCAAATCGTGTCTCGTATTCAGTATCAAGATGTGTCTGAGTTGTTGGGTCTTGAAGATATGAACGTGGCGGATGAGGTGACAGTTTACCGTGGCATGCGCAAAGCCATGTTAAAGCACGCAGCCAAAAAATGGGATGCAGGTATGGCGGAGTATTACGGCCGTCAAGTTGATCGCATGTTGGGTTGGCGTGGACAATATAACGGCTCAGGGGAAGACATTGAGAATCGACTCATGTTGTTTCGCTATGCCCAAGAGTCAAAAGACGCTAGCCAAGTTATGAAGCGCTATGATGAAAAACTGGTGGCTGTGCTACAGGAGCCAGAGCAGCAGGAAGCAGTAGAGCTTGGTAAGTGTGATGATGAGTTGGTTTCTCAGGCAGATTATGGCTTTTATCAACATCTAGGCACTTCGGTTAAGCAAGAAGATCAGGCTATTGATTTAGCGATTTTGTATGAATCTCTTGAGCCTTGTGAGCGTTTCGTTGTCGAGCGTCGACTCGACAGTCATAGCCATCTTTCTGAATCTGTTATTGAACACAGCATCATCGACGTACAATCCACCCCAATTTCTCACGTACTTCTCTCTTATTCCCAAGATCAACGTTGAGTATCCTCTCAGGATCGGTGAAAATACGCGCCAGTTTTGAAAATCCTGATTTGCGCCGATTCGAGCGTAGTGTCTAGTCAATTTAACGAAGAAGATCATTGTCCATGTCCCATTCTGAATTTGTTCAGCAGGTAAACAGCCGCCGAACGTTTGCGATCATATCCCACCCTGATGCTGGTAAGACCACCATCACTGAAAAAGTACTGCTGTTTGGGCGTGCGATTCAGCAAGCGGGTACCGTTAAAGGTCGCGGTTCTAAGCAACACGCAAAGTCAGACTGGATGGACATGGAAAAAGAGCGTGGTATCTCCATCACCACATCTGTGATGCAGTTTCCATACAATGACTGCTTGGTAAACCTGCTGGATACACCTGGGCACGAAGACTTCTCGGAAGATACCTACCGTACATTAACGGCGGTGGACTCTTGTTTGATGGTGATTGACGCAGCAAAAGGTGTCGAGGATCGTACCCGTAAGCTAATGGAAGTCACTCGCCTACGTGACACGCCAATCGTGACCTTCATGAACAAATTGGACCGTGATATTCGTGATCCAATGGAGGTGTTAGACGAGGTGGAGAGTGAGTTGAACATGCTTTGTGCTCCAATCACTTGGCCAATTGGTTGTGGTAAAGCGTTTAAAGGGGTGTATCACATCCACGATGATGAGACGATTCTATACGCCACTGGACAAGGTCATACGATTCAAGAAGTTCGTAAAATTAAAGGTTTAGATAACCCTGAGTTAGACAAAGCGGTCGGTGAAGATTTGGCCGCACAGCTACGAGAAGAGCTTGAGTTGGTGATCGGGGCCTCTAACGAGTTTGATGAAGAGTTGTTCCTTGCGGGCGAGTTAACCCCAGTTTACTTCGGTACAGCATTGGGTAACTTTGGTGTGGACCACATGCTAGACGGCTTGACTCAATGGGCGCCTGCGCCGTTACCTCGTCAAACCAATGATCGTGAAGTGGTGGCAACCGAAGAAAAATTCTCAGGTTTCGTATTTAAGATACAAGCCAACATGGATCCGAAACACCGTGACCGTATTGCCTTCATGCGAGTAGTGTCTGGTACCTATACTCAGGGCATGAAAATGAATCACGTGCGCATTGGTAAGCAGATCAGTATTTCGGATGCGGTGACCTTCATGGCGGGGGACCGTTCTCGTGCTGAAGAAGCCTTCGCAGGGGACATTATTGGCTTGCATAACCACGGTACGATTCAAATCGGTGACACCTTTACTCAAGGTGAGAACTTAAAATTTGCTGGGATTCCAAACTTTGCCCCAGAGTTGTTCCGCCGTATCCGTCTAAAAGATCCGTTGAAGCAAAAGCAGCTTTTAAAAGGCCTAGTGCAATTGTCTGAAGAAGGCGCTGTACAGGTGTTTCGCCCATTCCAGAACAACGACCTAATTGTAGGTGCAGTCGGTGTGCTTCAGTTTGATGTGGTGGTGGCGCGCTTAAAAGCAGAATACAACGTGGAAGCCATTTACGAGAGTATCAACGTGGCCACTGCCCGCTGGGTCGAAGCGGAAGAAGGCAAAAAGTTTGAAGAGTTTAAACGTAAAAACGAAGCAAACTTGGCGCTTGATGGTGGGGATAACCTCACTTACATTGCGCCAACCATGGTGAACTTAAATCTAGCCAAAGAGCGTTACCCAGAAGTTGAGTTCCGTGCTACCCGTGAGCACTGATCAATACTTGACTGAATTACTTGGTTAAGTGGATAATGACCGCAATTATTTTTAGCGTAATAAAGGTGTTTTTCTCATTATGGTTGAGTCTGCGGATCCTATTTCTATGACCTCTGCTGCGGCTGATAAGCTTAAGTCATTGATTGTGGAGGAAGAAAACGAGCGCTTAATGTTGCGTGTCTACGTGACAGGAGGCGGTTGCTCCGGTTTTCAGTATGGTTTCGCCTTTGATGAAGAGTATCAAGAAGACGATACTGAAGTGGTACGTGATGGCGTGAAACTAGTGGTTGATCCCCTAAGTTTTCAGTATTTAGTGGGATCCGAAGTGGATTACTTAGAAAACCTAGAAGGTGCCCGGTTTACTGTCGCCAATCCGAATGCAGCATCCACTTGCGGTTGTGGTGCGAGTTTTAGCATCTAGACGCAATTTTGATTGAAACAGGTTACAGTAGAAACCCTCGTTTATGACGAGGGTTTTTTTATGGCAAAAGGAAGGTAAATGAAAACGCTAGCATGGGCCGGATTAATGGCCGCACTATTGATGTCTAATGCCTATGGCGAAGAAGGGGATTGGCGTATCGCCGCTGGAATTGGCTCCATGTATTTGGATGGCGAAAAACATGGTTACGACGACAGTAAATTAGATGCTTACGCGTTAGATTTGCAAGTTATGTATGTAGTGTCACCTTTGTTAGATATTTCGGCAGGCTATATGCATGGTGTTCGAGGGTTGACGGAGCAAAATGGCGATCCGATTGATGCTTCAATGATGTATCTTGATAGTCATTGGAAGCTTTCTGAGGGCTCTATTCGCCCCTATTTCGTTTTTGGCGTAGGCATGGTGGATGTGTCCAATGAAATAGGTAAGCAGATTCCTAGTGTTCGTGGTGGTTTAGGGGTCATGCATGAGCTAGTCGATAACTTGGATTTGAATTTTTCTTATGTGGCGTCTTCGGCAAGTGTTGAGGACGCAGAAATGGAGAGTATGACCACGATCGGTGTGGCGTACACATTTCGCTAGTGCTAAAAAAGTGCCCTGTGGCATTTAACTCAAATGGGTTGACGGTTAGAATCGTCGCCCATTTTTAAGCATTCAAAACTGGAGGTGACCAATGAAATTTACGTCTCGCGTTTCTATGCTGGCCGTAGCTGCAAGTGTTGTTGTTCCGCTTAGTGTTCAGGCGGAAGATGTGGTGCATTTTTATAATTGGTCGGACTATATCGATGAAGAGACTTTGCCCAGTTTTGAAGCACAAACGGGCAATAAGGTCGTTTACGATGTGTTCGATAGCAACGAAGTGCTAGAGGCGAAGCTGCTGTCAGGTCAATCCGGTTTTGATTTGGTGGTGCCGACGAATGACTTTTTAGGTAAGCAAATCCAAGCGGGGGCTTTTATGGAGCTGGATCGCTCTAAGCTGCCAAACTGGTCAAACTTAGATCCGCAAATTATGTCTTTGCTTGAAAACGTAGACCCAGATAACAAATATGGCGTTCCCTATATGTGGGGCACCACGGGCATTGGCGTTAACGTGGATAAAGTGAAAGAGGTGCTGGGTGACGATGCGCCGATTAATAGCTGGTCTTTAGTGTTTGAAAAAGAGTACCTAGAAAAGCTTCAGTCCTGTGGTGTGGTGTCTTTGGACGCTCCGACTGAAGTGATGAGTTCAGCGATGAACTACCTCGGACTTGATCCAAATAGCACGGCGAAAGCGGATCTTGCTAAAGCCACGGATCTACTTATGTCCGTGCGTCCTTACTATCGTTATTTCCACAGCTCCCGTTACATTAATGACCTAGCGAACGGTGACATATGTGTGGCGATTGGTTGGTCTGGGGACGTTGCCCAAGCAGCGGCTCGTGCGGAGGAAGCTGACAATGGTGTCAACGTGAGTTACACCATCCCGAAAGAGGGAGCCCTGATGTGGTTTGATATGCTTGCCATTCCCCGTGATGCTCGTAATCCCGAAGGTGCTCATGAGCTGATTAACTACCTAATGCGTCCTGAGATCACAGCGAACATTACTAACTATGTCTGGTATGCCAATGCGAACCCTGCGTCCATGTCCATGGTGGATGAGGAAATTGCAACGGACGAAAGTATCTTTCCTCCTGCTGATGTGAAAGCCAAACTTTGGTTGCCTGTTGTGCTGGATCAACGTACTGCTCGTACAGTGACCCGCAGCTGGAACCGTATCAAAACTGGCCAGTAATTCCGGCCCTAGCCTAGGACGAGCGTTTGCGTCCTAGGCTGCTTCCTTTTTATTATCTTAGTGTACCGAACTTAACCTGAAGCAGAGGGTAATTGATGATAGAGCCGAGCCTTTCTCGAGATGTGACCGATGAGAGCTTTCTTCAAATTCAAGGCATTGTAAAAACTTACGATGACGTAGTAGCAGTAAATGATGTGTCTTTGGACATTGCCAAAGGTGATATTTTTGCCTTGCTAGGCGCGTCAGGCTCAGGGAAATCCACTCTTTTGCGTATGTTGGCAGGCTTTGAAGCGCCAAATTCAGGGCAGATTCTATTAGATGGTGAAAACATTGTCCCGCTTGAGCCCTATCGTCGCCCGATCAATATGATGTTCCAATCCTATGCATTGTTTCCTCATATGACCGTAGCTCAGAATATTGCCTATGGTTTGAAGCAGGATCGTATGCCCAAAGCATTAATCGCAGAAAAAGTCGATGAAATGCTTCGCTTAGTGCACATGACAAATTATGCCAAACGTAAGCCTGATCAATTGTCTGGTGGGCAACGCCAGCGTGTGGCGTTAGCTCGAAGCTTGGCAAAATCGCCCAAGTTATTGTTGCTTGATGAGCCAATGGGAGCGTTGGATAAGAAACTGCGCAACCGCATGCAATTGGAAGTGGTGGACATCATTGAGCGAGTGGGTGTGACCTGTGTCATGGTGACCCATGATCAGGAAGAGGCCATGACCATGGCGAACCGAATCGCCATCATGGAAGAAGGACGCATCGTTCAGGCGGGCTCTCCGCGGGATGTTTATGAGGCGCCAAACAGCCTGCAGGCGGCGGAATTCATCGGCAGTATGAACTTGTTCCATGGAGTGATTTCTGTTGATGCCCAGGATCATGCGGTGATTGACGCAGAAGGCGCCTCAACGCAGCTTTATGTGTCCTATGGTGTGACCACGGCCATTGAAGACAAGTCCGTGGTGTTTGCCGTGCGACCTGAGAAAACCTTAATCAGTCGTGAACAACCTCAGTCTCAATATAACTGGTGTAAAGGTGTGGTGCATGATATCGCTTACCTAGGTGGTCATTCTGTGTACCATATTCGCTTGGAGAATGGGCAAATCCTGAATTCATTTATGATCAATTCGGATCGTTTTGCCGACCTGCCTACATGGGAAGATGAAGTGTTCGTGTATTGGTCTGACGACAGCGGATTGGTTTTGCGCCCATGATGAGCTTATTGGATACCTTGAAACGACGTGTGATTTTTGGAAAGCAATGGGTGGTTGCTATTCCGATGGTTTGGTTGGTGCTGTTTTTTGCTCTGCCGTTTGTCATCGTTTTAAAGATTGCCTTTGCGGAAGCGGCTATCGCTATTCCGCCTTATACCGCTTTGGTGAGTCTGGCTGATCAAGCGCTTGATTTGCATGTGTATCTAGGTAATTTCGTCTTTTTGACAGAAGACGATCTCTACATTCATGCCTATCTCAACAGTTTGGAGATGGCGGCCATATCGACCTTTTTGTGTTTATTGATTGGTTATCCTATGGCTTATCATATTGCCCGTGCTAAGCCTGAAAAACAGTCCGTTCTCTTGCTGTTAATTTTATTGCCTTCTTGGACCTCTTTTCTCATTCGTATTTATGCTTGGGTTGGTATCCTGAAGAGTAACGGGGTACTCAATAATATGTTGCTCTGGATAGGTGTCATTGATGAGCCGCTGGCGTTACTGAATACGAATATTGCCGTTTATATAGGCATTGTATATGCCTATTTGCCCTTCATGATATTGCCTTTGTACGCTAATTTGGTGAAACACGATTACAGCTTAATTGAAGCTTCTCAGGATCTGGGGGCGAAGCGTATTACGTCATTCTGGAATATTACTTTTCCTCTCTCTCGTAATGGCATGATTGCTGGCTCTATGTTGGTGTTTATACCTGTTGTAGGGGAGTATGTGATTCCAGAGTTGCTGGGCGGTAGTAATTCTATTGTGATTGGTAAAGTCATGTGGCAAGAGTTCTTTAATAACCGGGACTGGCCGTTAGCGTCTTCTTTGGCATTGATTATGTTGCTCTTGTTGATGATTCCGATTCACTTCTTTAGGCGTTACCAAGAGAAAGAGTGGGAGGCGGGTAAATGATAGCGCGACCTAGTTTTTCTCAAGTTATGTTTTGGTTTGGTATGGCATTTTTGTATCTGCCCATGCTGAGTCTGATAATTTATTCTTTTAATGAATCGCGACTGGTCACCGTTTGGGCAGGGTGGTCGGTGAAGTGGTACGGTGAGTTATTCCAAGATCGTGACTTGATGACGGCTGTTTGGCGCAGTTTGAAGGTGGCCTTTTGGAGTGCTAATGCGGCGGTAGTGCTGGGTGTTTTAGCATCGGTGGCGCTGACACGATTTGGTCGATTTAAGGGACGATCCTTGTTGCATAGCTTGGTGACGGCGCCATTGGTGATGCCGGATGTGATTATTGGTCTGTCTTTGCTCTTGTTGTTTGTGTCCATGTCGGATTTGATTGGCTGGCCACAGAATAGGGGGCTGCTAACCATTTGGATTGCCCATGCGACTTTCTGTACCGCCTATGCAACCGTGGTGATCACGTCTCGATTGAAAGAGCTGGATCGTTCCTATCTTGAGGCGGCCATGGATCTAGGGGCAACGCCATTAAAGGCTTTTATACAAATAACCCTGCCGATTATTATGCCGGCTTTGGTGTCTGCTTGGTTGTTGGCTTTTACGCTTTCATTGGATGATGTGGTGATTGCGAGTTTTGTGTTGGGGCCTGGTTCCACTACGTTGCCGATTGAGGTGTTTAGTTCTGTACGCTTAGGGGTCTCTCCAAAGATCAACGCTTTGGCAACCATCATTATCTTGATCGTTTCCTTGGTGACTCTGTGTGTGTGGTGGCTGTCTCGCCGCAAACTACAGAAAAGTAAGGGGCACGCTTAAATTAGGCGCTGGTATCAATGTCACCTTCATGATGAATGGTGGGTGACTGATGCTCTGACGCGGTGCTCCCTGTGCCGTAATTGCCAATGTATACATATCCAAAATTTGGATCAGCAATGAGCAATGGCAGAGCGTCTCGTTCTTTTTCGTACCAAATTTGCAATCCGGGTACCGATATGGTGTAAGTCGCTCGAGTGCTGACATTATTGTAAAGGCTTGAAAGAGGCTGCTGCTCGCCATCTTGATCCATTTCAAACGTCCAGTGTTCTGGCAGGCTTTGCAACTGTTCAATGCTGTAGGGGGTTGTAAGCTGCTGGTTTGGTGGGATGCCTTGTAACCTCTGTATGGCTGAAGTGTTGAGATGCTGGATTCGAAATAGCAGCATCAGCTTTCGTTGTTGATTGCTTTTGCCCAATAGAGTGAACTCAAAACGTTTTTCAATGCCTTTCTTTTGTTGAGCCTTTAGATGCTCTGTGTAATCGGTTGGAGAATCTTGTGCTTGCTCGAGAGGTGGTGTCTGTAGCGGTAATTCCCAGTCTTCTTGGTTGGCGGCAAGCTGAGAAAGTGCCGTGACATCCAGTTTCTGGTTCTCAAACTGCTCTAATAAAGTTTCCAAAATGTTAGCGATGATGCTATCCACAGGGGTGAGTTCAAACGCTGCGTCTGCGGTAAGGGTGATGTGTTGAACATAGGTTGCGGCTTCGCTTAGGGTCAAACTGTCATTAGAACTCACAGTACGGCGTCGACGTTGAAACACCGTATCATCCCTTTCAGGAAGTTGTCGTAAGCGATTTACCGTATCGATGAAGATCATATCAGCATCCAAAGCAGTGGTTATTTAAAGCTTATCGGCTGAAAAAGAGAAGAGTTGAGGCTGACAAGTGTCAGCCTCAGGGAATCTTAGCGAAGCAAGTTAGAAAGCTTTGGGTTTGGCTCAATCGCTGCGCGGTATAAAAGTGCTACTTTACCGATGGTTTGTACCACTTCACACTTCAAAATTTTGCTGGTTTCTTCTACGTGAGCATAACGTGCTTCACGGTCAGCGATGCTATAACGCACCTTGATCAATTCGTGGTCTTCCAGGGCGCGGTCGATTTCGGTCAAGACGGATTCTGTTAAACCGTTACCTGCAATCGTTACTACTGGATTAAGTGAATGCCCAATGAGGCGATATTGCTTTTTTTGAACGTTCGTCAAACTCATAATTAAAATTTCTCATCTTAGTTGACCCTCTTTATTGGAGGCTTCAGAGGTTAGGCGATATTATAGCGGAATATTGGTCTGATTAGGTATGATTGCAAGGCTCCTGAAGGCAAAAAGTCAGGTTGGCGGAATACGGGGAACGTTTCCGGCAGGGCTTTGTCCATAAACGTGCTGAGGTGTCTTCTGATATAGTAAAGTGCGTCCCTTGATTCGACCTTGGTCACGAAAATATACGTATCAGGGTTGGAACTATGGGAGTGAATCTTGTAATTTGGAATATGACCCCAATATGTAAGCTCATGTATGGGAAAAGTTTTCTCGGACATGGTAAATAATCGGTGGTAATGCTTATCGCTCACGATCAATGTGAATGCTAAGCTTATAAAGCGATACGGGACCAATTTGGTTCGGCTGTGCCCCTAACAACCGATGCTTTCGTTGACTCGAAATGTATCCAACTAGGACGACAATTAAGGGTTGTTTGCAGAAGTGGCGAAAACGCTTCGTTTGATGACCATTAAGAGGTGTACTCTTGAACGATATGCTAAAAAATATTTTATTGTGGTTGGTAATTGCCGCAGTGTTACTGACGGTGTTTAACAACTTTAATACCTCTACTGAGACAAATAGAATCTCGTACTCCGAATTCGTGCAAGAAGTGCATGATGGACGTATTGCCCGAGTGGTAATCGACGGATATACGATC
This sequence comes from Marinomonas vaga, assembly GCF_055388305.1. NCBI lineage: Bacteria > Pseudomonadati > Pseudomonadota > Gammaproteobacteria > Oceanospirillales > Oceanospirillaceae > Marinomonas > Marinomonas vaga. Next base: position 376,197 of record NZ_AP043903.1, on the reverse strand, counting down.
AGCGGCTCTCGTACGGGCGGAGACAGCTTTGAAACTGTTCGTCCTGCAGCACAGGATCCAAAAATTATGGATGACCTGTTGAGCAACAATGTAGTTGTGGAAGGTCGTATGCCTGAGCAACAAAGCATTTGGACTCAGTTGTTGGTTGCCAGCTTCCCGATCCTCTTAATTCTCGCCATCTTTATGTTCTTTATGCGCCAAATGCAAGGCGGTGGTAGTGGCAAGGGCGGCCCAATGTCGTTCGGTAAGTCGAAAGCGCGCTTGTTGCCTGAAGATCAGATTAAAACCACATTCGCCGATGTGGCGGGTTGTGATGAAGCCAAAGAAGACGTGGAAGAGCTAGTGGACTTCCTGCGTGAACCAGGAAAATTCCAACGCCTAGGTGGTAAGATTCCACGTGGTATCTTGATGTGTGGTCCTCCAGGTACAGGTAAGACCTTACTTGCGAAGGCCATTGCAGGTGAAGCTAAAGTACCTTTCTTCACTATTTCTGGTTCTGACTTTGTTGAAATGTTTGTGGGTGTGGGTGCGTCCCGTGTTCGAGATATGTTCGAACAAGCGAAGAAACATGCGCCTTGCATCATCTTTATCGACGAGATTGATGCGGTAGGTCGTAACCGTGGCTCTGGTATGGGCGGTGGTAACGATGAGCGCGAACAAACCCTTAACCAATTGTTGGTTGAGATGGATGGTTTTGAAGGTAATGAAGGTATCATCGTGATCGCCGCTACCAACCGTCCAGATGTATTGGACCCAGCGTTATTGCGTCCTGGCCGTTTTGACCGTCAGGTAACAGTGGGTCTGCCAGATATCCGTGGTCGTGAACAGATTCTTAAGGTACACCTTCGTAAAGTACCTGTAGATGATGATGTGGTGCCTAAAAACATTGCCCGTGGTACACCAGGTTTCTCTGGTGCTGATTTGGCCAACTTGGTGAACGAAGCAGCATTGTTTGCGGCCCGTTCTAACCGCCGCTTGGTTAACATGGAGCTATTGGAGCTTGCAAAAGACAAAATCCTAATGGGTGCTGAACGTAAGTCCATGGTGATGAAGGAAGAAGAGAAACTGAATACGGCGTACCACGAAGCAGGTCACGCGATTGTCGGTTACTTGATGCCTGAGCATGATCCAGTTTACAAGGTGACTATTATTCCTCGTGGGCGCGCCTTGGGTGTCACCATGTATCTTCCAGAAGAAGATAAGTACAGCTTAAGTAAGCGCGGTCTAGAGTCTCAGATCTGTAGTTTGTACGGTGGTCGTATTGCCGAGGAATTGATCCATGGCTTTGACGGGGTCTCCACAGGGGCATCAAATGATATAGAGCGTGCGTCTAGTTTGGCTCGTAACATGGTGACCAAATGGGGTCTTTCTGAAGAGTTGGGTGCTTTTGCCTACGAAGAAGACGATCAGCAGAGCATGACGGGTAGTAAGAATAACTACTTCTCTGCAGAGACTGGCAAAGTATTGGATAAAGAAGTTAAAGATATCATTGATCGTTGTTACCAGAAAGCGACTGATATCCTTGTCGAGCACCGCTCGAAGCTTGATATGATGGCAGACGCTTTGATGGTGTACGAAACAATCGATGCCGATCAAATCAAAGAAATTATGGAAGGTAAAAAGCCTAGCCCTCCAGCAGGTTGGACTGATCCATCTGGTGGTAATGGACCAGGCAGCTCTGAGCCAGAAGTAGCTCCTGAGCAGGCTGATACAGCGGAAGCACCAAAAGATGCGTCTACTGACCAAATGACAGGTCAAACAGGCCAAGCTTCCGTTTCTCAAAAAACCTCTGGCGAAGCGTAAGCTTCGCCAGACACCTCATCAAACGCTATTTGGACACATAATGTCTGTGATGAAATTTGGCGATAAGTCTCTCGACTTATCGCTTCCTCACGTTATGGGGATACTCAATGTCACCCCTGATTCCTTTTCTGACGGTGGTCAGCACAACTCTTTAGAGGCTGCGTTACGACAAGCTGAAAAGATGCTTGAAGATGGCGCTAGCTTTATTGATATCGGTGGTGAGTCGACCCGCCCTGGCGCAGCAGAAGTCAGTGAGCAAGAAGAGCTAGATCGTGTATTGCCTGCTGTGGAAGCTATTGCTCAGCGCTTCGATACGATTATCTCAGTCGATACGAGTACACCTTCCGTTATGCTGGAGTCGGCAAAGTTGGGGGCTGGGTTGATCAATGATGTTCGTGCTTTAGAACGTGATGGCGCAGTGGCTGCGGCCGCGCAAACAGGTCTGCCTGTTTGTTTGATGCACATGCGCGGAACGCCCAAAGACATGCAGCAGTCACCCTCCTACGACGCGTTAATTGAGGATGTGGAGCAGTATCTCCTAGAGCGTGTTGCTATTGCGGAAGCGGCGGGGATTCAGCGGGAACAAATTCTGCTAGATCCAGGGATCGGCTTCGGTAAAAGTTTGGTCCATAATGCCACATTACTGAATTACACTCAGAGATTTGTGGACTTGGGGTTTGAAGTGCTGATAGGAGTGTCCCGTAAAACTATGATCGGTGACATTTTGGGTGTGCCGGTTGATCAGCGTTTGTATGGCACAATGGGGGCAAATGCTTCAACCTATCTTAAAGGTGCGCGAATTTTTCGTGTTCACGATGTGAAGCCCCATGTAGACATGTTGAAAGTGATGCATCAAATAGAAGAGAGTCGAAATGCGTAAATATTTTGGGACAGATGGAATTCGTGGTGAAGTAGGGAAGGCGCCGATCACACCAGAATTTATGTTGAAACTTGGTTGGGCCGCTGGGCAAGTGTTCAAAGAACACGATAAAAAGATCTTGATTGGCAAGGATACGCGCATTTCTGGCTACATGTTTGAATCTGCCCTTGAATCAGGCATCGTGGCGGCTGGGGCGGATGTGCGCTTGGTGGGGCCAATGCCTACGCCAGCCATTGCCTACTTAACGAGAACATTTCGTGCCAGTGCGGGCATTGTGATCAGTGCTTCCCATAACCCTTATACGGATAACGGCATCAAATTCTTTTCAGCCCAAGGTGGCAAAATATCGGATGAAATAGAGGAACGAATCGAATACTTCCTTGATCAACCAATGGAAGTGGTGAAATCCGAATTAATTGGTCGTGCTAAACGTATCGATGATGCGGCCGGTCGTTACATTGAATACTGTAAGGGTACTTTTCCGATTGGCCTGCAGCTGTCTGGACTCAAAATCGTAGTTGATTGTGCCGATGGGGCTACTTACCACGTGGCGCCGCGAGTCTTCTCAGAGCTTGGTGCAGACGTGGTGGCTGTTGGGGTGAACCCAGATGGCCTGAATATTAATGAAGTTAGTGGTGCGACTAAGCCAGAACTACTTCGTAAAAATGTTTTGGCAGAAGGTGCGGATCTCGGCATTGCTTTGGATGGTGATGGAGATCGTTTGATCCTCGTGGATGCCAAAGGTGTCGTCCGAGATGGGGATGATGTGTTGTATATCATTGCCAACCACCTAATGAATACCGGCCGCTTCAATGGCGGTGTTGTTGGTACTTTGATGAGTAACTTCGGCCTTGAATTGGCGTTTTCAGAAACGGGTATTGGTTTTAGCCGTGCAAAAGTGGGCGATCGTTATGTAAATGAGAAGTTGCTTCAGCATGGTTGGGTGTTGGGTGGCGAACCATCTGGACATATTGTCTGCCGAGATATCACCACAACAGGGGATGGCATCATTGCTGCGCTGCAAGTATTGCGCGCCATGGTGGAAGAAGAAAAGACACTGGAAGAGCTGTTAGAAGGCTTGGTTAAATTTCCTCAGCGCCTGAAAAACGTACGGGTGGCCGAGCGTTTTGCCCCTGCGGAAGAGCCTTCCCTACAAAAAGCCATTGCCCATGCCAATGAGCGTTTGAACGGTTTAGGGCGCGTATTGCTGCGTGCATCGGGTACTGAGCCATTAATACGTGTCATGGTAGAGGGGCGTGACCAAGTCATGGTGGATGAGTTGGTTGATATTCTCACGGAAGAAGTGCAAGCGGTAGCAAATCGCAAAGCTCAGTCAATTGGCTGATTTCTAAACCTAAATTCTTAAATAGCGCTTGATATGCTAAGGGCAATTGCCTAGAATGAGCGCCTCGAAATCAAGGGTATCAATATGACACGTCGTAAGATTGTTGCTGGTAACTGGAAGATGAATGGCTCGTTAGGGTCGGTTGTTGAACTAGTGAAGGGCATTAAGTCAGATGACGCCGTTGATGTCGTAGTCGCTCCTTCGTTTGTTTACCTAGCTAAGGTAAGTGAATTAGTGCCTCAAGCTGGTATTAAGCTGGCGGCGCAAAATGTGTCCGAGCAAAACAAGGGTGCATTTACGGGTGAAGTAAGTTTGTCCATGCTGAATGACTTTGCGGTCTCTCACGTGATTTTAGGACATTCAGAGCGACGTGCTTTGTATGCTGAAACGGATGCGATGATTGCGCAGAAGGTTGAAGCAACACTGGCAGCAGGTCTAACCCCAATTCTATGTGTGGGGGAAACCCTCGAGCAGCGCGAAGATGGCACAACCCTAGCGGTTTGTAATGGCCAAATTGATGCGGTATTGCAGGTTGTTGGAACAGAGCGTTTTGCTGATGTAGTCGTAGCTTATGAGCCAGTTTGGGCTATAGGCACAGGTAAATCTGCTACATCTGAGCAAGCACAAGAAGTGCATAAAGGTATTCGAAATCACATTGCTCAGTCTTCTGAGACGGTTGCTGAAAAAGTAGCCATCCTATACGGCGGCAGTGTGAAGGCATCTAACAGCGCAGAGTTGTTTGCTCAGCCTGACATTGATGGCGCTCTTATTGGTGGCGCGTCTTTGGATGCACAAGAATTTAATTCGATCATAGAAAACGCGAAGTAGATTAATGGAAACTTTAGTTTTAGTTGTTCATGTATTAGCCGCCGTAGCTATTATCGGGTTGGTGCTAATACAGCAGGGTAAAGGTGCTGATGCCGGCGCATCATTTGGTGGTGGCGCATCACAGACAGTATTTGGTAGCCAAGGTGGCAGTAGCTTCTTTGGTCGTATGACCGCAGTATTTGCGTTGGTTTTCTTCCTAACTAGCTTTGGTTTGGCGTTCTTTGCGAGCGAGCAAGCTAAAAATGTTAGTGGCGGTTTGGATTTTGTTCCAAGCGCTCCTCAAGTAGAAGAAAACGTTGATATGCCTAACCTAGATTCAGGTGAAGCAGAATCAACTCAAAACAACGATATTCCTACAGTAGAGTAATCAGAATCTACTGAGAAAGAATTGCCGATGTGGTGGAATTGGTAGACACGCTATCTTGAGGGGGTAGTGGCCTACGGCTGTGCCGGTTCGAGTCCGGCCATCGGCACCATTCTTGAGAGTCCTGCTATGATGTAGTAGAATAAGCTCTCGTTGACGCGGGGTGGAGCAGTCTGGTAGCTCGTCGGGCTCATAACCCGAAGGTCGTCGGTTCGAATCCGGCCTCCGCAACCAACCTAGTTTCTTTCGAGAAACTGAGGTCTGAAAAGATCTTGAAGTTTGGATGGCCCCTATATGGGGTTTTTTGTTATCTGAACTTTTGTTAAATGGGCCTAGAGCCCGTTTTTTGTTTCTAGGGTTTTTATTCGGAGAAGTTATTTGTCTACTAAGTTTACACAGCTTGAAGAGCTAATCAGACCAGTAGTCGAGGGTTTGGGGTTTGAGTTTTGGGGCCTAGAATACCTGTCTCAGGGAAAAGATTCGGTTCTTCGTGTTTTCATTGAAACGGACTCCGAAAAAGGCATTGATGTCGAGGATTGTGCGTCAGTGAGTCGCCAAGTAAGCGCCATTCTTGATGTCGAAGACCCCATTACAGGCGAATACAGCTTGGAAGTGTCATCCCCAGGTTTGGATCGCCCTCTATTTGACCTTAACCAATACCAGCGTTTTGTTGGATCGGTTGTGTCGTTACGGTTGCGCGTACCCTTTGATGGTCGCCGTAAATTCAAGGGTCAGCTCAGTGGTATTGAAGGTGATGAAGTGGTTCTTCTCGTGGACAACGAGGAATACTTATTGCCAATTGAGTTGATCGAAAAAGCAAACATCGTTCCTCAGTTTTAATTTATTTAACCTTTAAGAGAGGCTAAAAGGATGAGCAAAGAAATTCTTTTGGTAGTAGAAGCAGTTTCAAACGAAAAAGATGTGCCTAAACAGGTGATTTTTGAAGCTGTAGAGACTGCATTAGCAAGTGCCGCAAAGCGTCGTTTTGAAGGCGATGTAAAAGTACGCGTATCCATCGATCAACGTACAGGTGAATACAAAACTTACCGTCAATGGGACATCGTTGCAGACGAAGATTACTCTGCACCAGATTCTGAATTGACAACTGATGACATGGAAGAGATGGGGCAAGCACTGGGTGCTGGCGAAATCTACGAAGAAGAAATTGAATCAGAAGAGTTCGGCCGTATTGCTGCGCAAACAGCGAAACAAGTGATCGTACAAAAAGTACGTGAAGCTGAGCGTGCGAAAATGGTGGCTCGTTACAGCGAGAAAGTTGGCAAACTCGTTCATGGTCAAGTTAAGAAAGTGACCCGTGACAGTTTGATTATCGATCTAGGGGAAAATGCAGAAGCGTCTCTACCAAAAGATCAGCTGATTAATCGCGAAACTTTCCGTATGAACGATCGTGTCCGTGCTTTGTTGCAAGAGATTCGCGAAGATTCTCGTGGCTCACAATTGGTTCTTTCTCGTACGTCTCCTGAGTTTATGGTGGAGCTTTTCCGCCTTGAAGTGCCTGAGATTTCAGAAGAAGTGATTGATATTCGTGGTGCCTCACGTGATCCAGGTCTACGTGCGAAAATCGCTGTGAAAACCAGTGACCGCCGTATAGACCCAATCGGTGCTTGTGTGGGTATGCGTGGCGCACGTGTACAAGCGGTATCGAATGAAATGAATGGTGAACGTGTTGATATCGTGCTTTGGGATGATAACCCAGCACAACTTGTTATTAATGCTATGGCGCCAGCTGAAGTTGACTCAATCGTTATTGACGAAGATGCGCACTCTATGGACGTGGCTGTGAAAAGCGACAACCTAGCGCAAGCGATTGGTCGTAATGGTCAAAACGTACGCCTAGCGTCAGCCCTAACTGGTTGGACGCTTAATGTTATGACCAGCGAAGATGCTCAAGAGAAACAGCAAGAAGAATCTCAAAAATTGATCGACTTGTTTGTGACAGCCTTGGACATCGATGAAGACCTAGCGATTATGCTGGTCGAAGAAGGCTTTGCAACGCTTGAGGAAGTTGCATACGTACCTATGGAAGAAATGTTGGACATCGACGGATTTGATGAAGATTTGGTAAACGAGCTACGTACTCGTGCTAAGGAAGCGCTACTAAACCAAGCGCTACAGGCAGAAGAGCAATTAGACGGTGCGAAACCTGCTCAAGACCTTCTTGAGATGGAAGGTATGGATAATCACCTAGCTCTTGTATTGGCGTCGAAAGGCGTTATTACCATGGAAGATTTGGCTGAACAGTCAGTTGACGAGTTACTCGAAATTGAAGGTATGAATGAAGAACGCGCAGCAGCATTAATTTTAACCGCGCGCGCGCCTTGGTTTGCTGAATCTGAATAAAATCTGAGTAAAAAGGGGGAACTTAATGACAGTTCAAACCGTTAAGATACTATCCGAGCTGGTGAACACACCAGTCGAGAAGCTATTGGCTCAGATGCAAGATGCTGGTCTGCCACAAAGAAGTGCAGACCAAGAAGTCTCTGATGTTGAGAAGCAAATCCTGCTAAACTATCTGAAACGCCAACACGGTGATTCAGAAGAAGGTGATGCAGGTCAGCGTATTACCCTGCAGCGTCGTACAAAAAGTACGCTTTCTGCTGGCGGTGCTGGAAAAACAGTCAATGTGGCTGTGAAAAAGAAACGAACTTATGTTAAACGTGATAATGCCGAAGATGAGTTGCAGCGCCAGCAAGAACAAGCTGCTGCACAACGTGAGGTAGAAGAAAAAGCACGTATCGAGGCGGAACGTGCTCGCGAAGAAGAACTTGCGAGACAGGAAGCAGAGAAGGCAGCCAAAGCGAAAGCAGAAGCTGAAGAATTAGCTCGACAAGAAGCACAGCGTAAACAAGCAGAGCGTGATGCTGCAGAGCGAGCTGCAAAGCAAACGGAGCAAAACGACTCCGATATGGGAGCGGATACACTCGTGGAAACACCAAAAGAGACTAAGACCAATCGTAAGGTGTCTCAACCTGAAGGCGAAAGCAAAACCAGTGCTCCAGCGCCTAAAGGTAAAAAATCACCGCCAAGAAGCGACCGTGAAAAAGACAAGCCTCGTGGTCGTCAGAACGATCAGAAACGTGGCCGCGTTTCGCTAAACGGTGATGAAGAATTCTCTCGTCGCGGTGGCAAGCGTAAGCTTAAAAAGCCAGCAGTGAAACAAGAGCATGGATTCCAAAAGCCGACGGCACCAATCGTCCATGAAGTTGCACTGCCTGAAAGCATCACAGTCGCTGAACTTGCTGAGAAAATGTCTATCAAGGCAGCCGAAGTGATCAAGGTGATGTTTAAGATGGGCGCTATGGCGACTATCAACCAAACGATCGACCGAGACACAGCAACCCTAGTGGTTGAAGAAATGGGTCACACGGTTAAGTACATTGACGAAAACGCCCTAGAAAATGACATGATCGATGCCATCGATTATGAGGGTGAAGAAATCAAGCGTGCACCAGTGGTTACCGTAATGGGCCACGTTGACCATGGTAAAACATCTTTACTTGACTACATCCGTACTACTCGCGTTGCAGCGGGTGAATCTGGTGGTATCACACAGCACATTGGTGCTTACCACGTTGAAACAGATCACGGTATGGTCAGCTTCTTGGATACACCTGGACACGCGGCATTTACGGCAATGCGTGCACGTGGTGCGCAAGCAACGGATATCGTTATCCTAGTGTGTGCGGCAGACGACGGCGTAATGCCACAAACCATCGAAGCCATCCAGCACTCTCGTGCAGCGGGTGTTCCGATTGTTGTTGCGATCACTAAGTGTGACAAGCCATCTGCTGATCTAGATAAAGTGCGTAACGAATTGGTTGCACAGGAAGTTGTTCCAGAAGAATGGGGTGGCGACATTCAGTTCGTAGAAGTTTCTGCGAAAACTGGCCAAGGTATTGATGAACTTCTTGAAGCGATTCTTTTGCAAGCGGAAGTACTTGAATTGACGGCTGTACCAAGTGCACCAGGTAAAGGTGTAGTGGTTGAATCCCGCCTAGACCGTGGACGTGGTTCCGTAGCAACCGTACTTGTTCAAAACGGTACTCTACGTAAAGGTGACATCGTTCTTGCAGGCCTAAACATGGGCCGCGTACGTGCGTTACTAGATGAAAACGGTAAAGCGGTTGAGTCTGCTGGTCCTGCTATCCCAGTCGAGATTCTTGGCCTAGACGGTACACCAGAAGCGGGTGAAGAATTCATCGTTGTTGCTGATGAACGTAAAGCCCGTGAAGTAGCGAACTTCCGTCAAGGTAAGTACCGTGAAGTGCGTTTTGCTCGTCAACACTCCGCTAAGCTTGAAAACATGTTCTCTGAAATGGGCAAAGACGAAGTCAGCACATTGAACATCGTATTGAAAGCAGACGTACGTGGTTCCCTAGAAGCACTGATCAAGTCTTTGACTGATCTAAGTACTGATGAAGTAAAAGTGAACGTAGTGTCCAGCGGTGTTGGTGGTATCACTGAAACTGACGCGACCCTAGCACTGGCTTCTCAAGCAGTAATCTTCGGTTTCAACGTTCGTGCAGACAGCTCAGCGAAGCAATTCATCGAGCGTGAAAACGTTGATCTACGTTACTACAGCGTTATCTACAACATCATTGACGACGTGAAACAAGCCTTGTCTGGTATGTTGACGCCAGATCTACGTGAAGAGATCGTTGGTACAGCAGAAGTACGTGACGTATTCCGTTCGCCTAAATTCGGTCTGGTTGCAGGCTGTATGGTTATCGAGGGTACGGTTTACCGTAACGAGAAAATCCGTGTCCTACGTGACAACGTGGTAATCTACGAAGGTGAACTAGAATCCCTACGTCGCTTCAAAGACGCAGTTAACGACGTCCGTCAAGGTATGGAATGTGGTATCGGCGTTAAGAACTACAACGACGTGAAAGAAGGCGACAAAATCGAGGTCTTCAAGACAATCGAAGTCGCTCGTTCACTTTAATATAGGGTATCAAAATGGCAGGCGAATTCAGTCGTACTAGTCGTATTGGTGATCAGCTCCAAAAGGAGCTGGCATCCCTTATACAGTTTGAAGTGAAAGATCCACGTTTGGGCATGGTGACGATTAACGAAGTACGCGTTGCGAAAGATCTAGGGTATGCGGATATTTACTACACCGTACTTGGATTGGACGACAACGCGGAACGCTTGGCTGAAAACCAAGCGGCACTGGACAGTGCTAAAAACTTCCTGCGTCACCGTCTTGCGAAAGAAGTGAAGTTGCGCATTATGCCGCACCTGCGTTTCCACTACGACACCAGTGTTGTCAACGGTGCGCGCATGTCGGCATTGATCGACCAAGCGCTTCGTAAGGACCAAAAGAACCAAGATTCAGAAGAAGAGTAAGTACTGACCATGGGCAAAACGCAATGGCGCGCCATTGATGGCGTTGTTCTATTAAATAAGCCTTTGGGACTCAGCTCGAATCAAGCGTTACAAAAAGTTCGTCGTGTGTTCCGTGCTGCTAAAGCCGGACACACGGGCGCACTTGATCCCCTCGCAACTGGTATGCTGCCCCTTTGTCTGGGTGAGGCGACCAAATTTTCCCAATTTCTTCTTGATGCGGACAAGCGATACATTACCTGTATTGAGCTTGGTATTCGTACAACAACCGGTGATAAAGAAGGTGAAGAGCTTAGCAACGAGCCTGTGCCTCAATTATCGGATGAAGAACTGGAAGCGCTGTTGGATTCGTTTCGTGGCAATATCGAACAAGTTCCGCCGATGTATTCGGCCCTAAAGCATGAAGGCAAGCCCCTGTACGAGTATGCACGTAAAGGCATCACCATTGAGCGCAAACGTCGCGCCGTTGTGATTTCTAATTTAACCGTGCTAGAGCGAACAGAGAATACTCTAACCTTAGATATCAGCTGCTCCAAAGGGACTTATATACGTACCATTGGAGAAGACATTGGCGAGGCTCTAGGCTGCGGTGCGCACCTTAAAACCCTGCATCGAGTGTCGACCGCGGGTTACAACCCGGAAGACATGCTCACTATTGAAGCGTTTGAGGCGCTAGCTGAGCAAGGGGAGCCAGAGCTGGATAAGCACCTTATGGGTGCCGACACAGCGGTATTGCACTTGCCTGAAATTGTCATGTCTTTGCAAGAATCTAAAGATATTGTATTTGGGCGACTGCTTAACGACACCCGTGGTTTGCCAGAAGGGCAATTAATGCGCCTTTACGTCACCGAATCAAATGCCTTCTTGGGCCTTGGTGAAGTGAAAAATGGTAAAATTAAGCCACATAGATTAGTAAATACCAGTGAGTTAGCGCGCAACTAGTGTTATAATTCACGACCCTAGGATGACTGGAAATATGCTCGGCCACCCTGGATTCTTTTATAAGCATATTAATTCGGAGATTATGATTATGGCATTATCTGCAGAAGCAAAAGCAGCATTGGTTGCAGAGTTTCAAACTAAAGAAGGCGACACTGGTTCACCAGAAGTTCAAGTTGCATTGCTAACTAAGAACATCGAAGGTCTACAAGGTCACTTCAAAGATCACAAAGGCGATCACCATTCTCGCCGCGGTCTTATCCGCATGGTTAACCAACGTCGTAAGTTGTTGGACTACCTTAAGCGTAAAGACGCAGCACGTTACACTAGCTTGATCAAAAAGCTAGGTCTACGTCGCTAAGACCGAAGAGGGGCCATAGAAAATCTATGGCCCTTTTTTTCTTATAGGCCTCCCAGGGGACAGCCTGTACTTCAAATGTGTTTTTGACCTGATGTTAAGGTCCTAAAACAGAACACATCTGAGTACTGGCTAACAAAGAATGTCTTTGGGAGAAAGTTACAAAAAATTAAGTAAGGAATACGAGTGAGTATTACGACTAAAACGTTCCAATACGGAGCACATGAAGTAACACTAGAAACTGGCCGTATCGCACGTCAAGCGACTGGTGCAGTACTTTGTACTATGGGCGACGCGCAAGTGCTTGCTACCGTTGTTGGCGCTAAAAGCGCAAAAGACGGCCAAGACTTCTTCCCGCTTTCTGTACATTACCAAGAACGTACTTACGCAGTAGGTAAAATCCCTGGTGGTTTCCTAAAGCGTGAAGGCCGTCCTTCTGAAAAAGAAACCCTAACGTCTCGTTTGATCGACCGTCCGATTCGTCCACTGTTCCCGAAAGGCTTCATGAACGAAGTACAAGTGGTTTGTACGGTTATGTCTACTAACACAGACCTAGATGCAGACATCCCAGCGATGCTTGCAACCTCTGCTGCGTTGGCGATTTCTGGTATCCCATTCAACGGTCCTATCGGTGCAGCACGCGTTGGTTTCAACGACGAGTCTGGCTACGTATTGAACCCAAGCAACTCTGAATTGACTGAGTCTCTACTAGACATGGTCGTTGCGGGTACTAAAGACGCAGTGCTAATGGTTGAGTCTGAAGCACAAGAGCTGACAGAAGACGAAATGCTAGGTGCAGTACTTTACGCACACAAAGAAATGCAAACGGCTATCGCAACCATCAACGACTTCGCAGCAGAAGCTGGCAAGCCTCGTTGGGAATGGTCTGCAGAGCAAGCCAATGCTGACCTTGTTGAAACCGTTAAACTAGGTTTCGCAGCACAAATCGAAGAAGCTTACACAATCAGCGACAAAATGGACCGTTACGCGAAATTGGGCGAAGTGCGCGAAGCCGCAATTGCTCAGCTTGTAACAGAAGAAGGCCCATACTCTGAAGCAGACGTGACAGGCGTATTCGGCAAGCTAGAGAAAAACATCGTGCGTCGTCGTGTTATCGATGGCAAACCACGTATCGACGGCCGTGACAACAAAACTGTTCGTGGCATCAACGTTGAAGTGGGCATGCTTAAGAAAACTCACGGTTCTGCGTTGTTCACACGTGGTGAAACGCAAGCCATCGCGACTTGTACTTTGGGTACAAGCCGTGACGCTCAGATCGCTGACGGTCTAGCGGGTGAGTCTAAAGACAGCTTCATGTTGCACTACAACTTCCCTCCTTATTCTGTAGGTGAGTGTGGTCGTATGGGCGGTGTTGGTCGTCGTGAAATCGGTCACGGTCGTCTAGCGCGCCGTGGTGTTCAGGCGGTACTTCCTTCTGAAGAAGAATTCCCATACACCATCCGTGTGGTATCTGAGATCACTGAATCTAACGGTTCAAGCTCTATGGCCTCTGTGTGTGGCGCGTCTCTGTCTATGATGGATGCGGGTGTTCCTCTTAAAGCACCGGTTGCGGGTATCGCAATGGGTCTTGTTAAAGAAGAAGACGGCTTTGCAGTCCTAACTGACATCCTAGGTGACGAAGACCACCTTGGTGACATGGACTTTAAAGTAGCGGGTACTGAAGAAGGTATCACAGCACTTCAAATGGACATTAAGATCGAAGGTATCAACGAAGAGATCATGGACATCGCTCTTTCTCAAGCGATGGAAGCACGTAAGCACATCCTACGTGAAATGGCTCTAGTAATTGGTTACGCTCGTCCAGAGGTGTCTCCAAACGCACCATCTATGGCTACGATCAAAATCGATCCTGATAAGATCCGTGAAGTAATCGGTAAAGGCGGCGCAACCATCCGTTCTATCACCGAAGACACTGGCGCTTCTATCGACCTAGACGACGACGGTACAGTACGTATCTACGCACCAGATAAAACAGCATCTGATGCAGCACTGCTACGTATCCATGAGATCACTGCAGAAGCAGAAGTGGACAAACTTTACCAAGGTAAAGTCGTACGCCTAGCGGAATTCGGTGCATTCGTGAACATCCTTCCAGGCAAAGACGGCCTAGTTCACATCTCTCAAATCGCTGAAGAACGCATCCGTGCTGTTGCAGACGTACTAGAAGAAGGCCAAGACGTAATCGTTAAGGTACTAGACGTAGATGCACGTGGTCGTATCAAACTGTCTATGAAAGAAGTAACAGAAGAAGAAAAAGCAGCATTCGTAGCTGGTTAATCTTCTAACTTCTCGTTAGATCCTAAAAAGGAGCACCTCGGTGCTCCTTTTTTAATGCCTGCGGTTTTTAGAAAGGGGGTAAGATCTCCTAGATCATACCTCTCCAGATCTCCAAAACCTGCTAAACTCCCTTCCTACCCAAATCAGGAATTCCCAATGAGCCAACCCAATAACCCATTACACGGTCTGTCACTAGAAAAGATACTAACACATCTAGTCGAGCATTACGGCTGGGATGGCCTATACGACCGTGTCCGTGTGAACTGTTTTTCTAATGACCCTTCGATTAAATCTTCCCTAAAATTTCTGCGTAAAACGCAGTGGGCGAGGGATAAGGTGGAAGCGCTGTATATTGAAACGTTTAGCGGTTGATTCTCGTTATTCCCAAATCACATCCGCTTCATCTTCAATGGCGGCTTTGAGCATGTCGATCAAAGGAATGGCCCGATGGGCAAGGCTGACAGATGGCTCGTTTTGCTCGTCGTCTTCATCTGTAGAGCTCTGTTGAGCAGCTGTTTCTTTGTAGCGTGAGAGGGCGCTTTGCAATCGCTTTAATGCGTCTGGTACGTTTTCCGCAGTGATGGCTCCGGGAATCGCATTGCCGCTCCCCATCATCTGGATTAATTGCTGAGCAACGGAGCCAAACATGGTGATGTTGGCGCAAGCTTGGCATTTAAAAACGATCAACATGGCTCACCCTCTGATTGATGGAATCATTATAGTGTAGGGGAAAATGGATTATTGAGTATCCGTCATCCACTCTTGGAAGGCTTTCTGATCTTCTGCTGAAGCACGGTTATACCAGAGTTTCAGCATATCCAAGGCTTCTGTCTTTGCTTGTTCTTTGTCTGCCGCTTTTGCAGTAACAGAGGGGGCTTGATAGGTTTGAGTGAATGCGCGAATTTCGTCTTTGTAATCTCGAAACATCTGTGCCCCAGGTTGAGTGGGTAGCATGTGCATGTCGTAATTTAACGCCTCGCCACTGTCCTTATGAATGAGTGTGAACTCAGGGGATTCTGCGAATTTGGCTGCGTCATTTTTGCGGAATAAATGGGGGGCTTCTAAAAGGATGTTGTCATCCTGTGCCACTGTGATGTCGAGGATGATGGGCTCAGACTGGAAACGATCCGCGTCTGCACCACCTCCAATACGGTCATTGTAACGTACAACTAGTTGGCGTTTGCCTGGTTCCAGTTCGGCTTTGAAGTCGCCCCCAAGATTGCCGGTGCTTTCCAGATCTACGTACATGATCTCAAAGTTGCGTGGCACTTCAAATGTGGCCGCCGTTGTGGAAACACTCGTGATACCCAACAAGACACCCATCAATACAACACCCGAACGTACACCCACTTTCCTGTCTCCTTAACCGTAAAACTGCGTCATTCTTTAAGTAGACGTAACCTAGCATAAAGTCGTGGGTGTTGAACTTGTCCTAACGTTTTGCTGAAGGGATATACTTTGTTTTGCCTCAATGTGGTGGATGGCTATATCAGTACACGGACCAACCTATATGTTTACTCATGGATTCTAATGCAGCCACCCCAGCACAGGAGTTACCCACCTTGTTTAAGGCTGGAGACCAAACACAGATAGAAAAGCGTCCTGGGACGATGGCAACGATGCCGCCGCCCACACCACTTTTACCGGGTAAACCTACCTGAAAGGCGAAATGGCCCGCTTCATCATACATGCCACTGGTTGCCATGAGGGCGTTGACTTGCCTTGCTTCCTCTTCTGAAATCACTTGCTCCTGACTGATGGTGCAATAGCCCTTATTCGCAAGGAAGTTAAACGCTTTGGCCAAATCCACACAGCTCATGCGTAGGGCGCAATTGGCGAAGTAGCTTTTTAAGACGTCTTCGACTTCGTTTTCAAAGTTGCCGTTTGATTTCATTAAGTAGGCCATGGCGGCGTTGCGATGGCGAAATTCGTATTCGGAGTCTGCCACCTGTAGGTCCGTTTTGATCTCAGGATTACCTGAGATGCGGCGTACGAACTCACTCATGGCATAGTGTGGCGACGCAAAGCGGGACTGGTTCATATCGCTGATCACCAATGCCCCAGCGTTGATAAAAGGGTTACGGGGAATGCCGTGTTCGTACTCTAGTTGCACCAGTGAATTGAAGGGTAGTCCCGATGGCTCTCTGCCAACCCGTTGCCACATGTCCTTGCCATAGTGCTTCATGGCCAAGGTGAGACTAAAGACCTTAGAAATACTCTGGATCGAAAATGGCGTGTCTGCATCACCAATTTGATACAGGTCTCCCTCGTTGCTAAAAATGGCAATGCCGAATTGGTTTGGGTCTACACTGGCCAGTGCTGGAATGTAGTCAGCGACTTTGCCTTTTCCCATTAGAGGTTTAACGTCTTCGAAGATCTTGCTGAGGAGTGCTTGCATGGGGAGCCTTATTGTTCTGGCGTTATTATTTTGGGGGAAGATTGTGCCAGAATCTCTAGAAAACCAAAAAGAAATTTATCAAGCAGGGGGGAGGGGAACATCGCCACCTATTTCAGCTGCTGGGCCAGAGCCAACCATAGTATTGTTGGCTCTGGCCTAGCATTTGAAAGAGGTTGGTTTTACTTGCCCCCGTTTTGGTGATTAGGTATTGCTGCTTTAAACAATATGGCGCTTTCCCAACATATTAGATGCTGGCTATGTCAGAGCGTTTCTTAAATACAATGTAAAAAAAGCAAGAAAAATATAAGCCAATGACCAGAGCGCCGACCCATTGAATGCGAAGAAAGTCGAGCTGGAACAGCAGGGTTAGCGTGCACATCACGACAAAGTTTCCGGCAATGTAAGGGATTAGGCCGAAACGTTTCACGGTGATGTTCAAGTTGTCTGTATACAACCGAATTAACGAATCTAAAGAGTTTATCACCATCAATATACCCACAGTGACCATCATAATTTTGATGAACCCCGCAATGTGAAGGCTTTCAATATGATAGTGATAGAGGATCGTAAACCAGATGCCAATTGCAATCGATGGAAAGACCATCATGGCTAACAGTAGCTGCCAAGTGCGAATGCCGCTAACAAAGCGTGCGGTGAACTGGCCAATCATGATGCTCCAAGAAAACCACCAGAAAAGGTAAAACGCGTGGTAGTCATTTAACGGCAACATAAACTGATAGATGTTTGTGAAGTAGTCACCGATAAGGCCTGCGTTGTTTAGGAAGTCCTCAGGGTTTCCGTTATCGGTTAGGTAAGCGCGGAACCACATGATAATGATTAACGCGATAAAGAGAATGCTCGAGCCTAAACTGAGCAGTCTTAGCAACTTCATACTGCTGCTTGAGAACACTGCAAGCGCAATGGAAGCAAATACAATCCAATAGAAGCTGGAGACTACTGATTCTCCATCACCGATTTGAGGCAGATACCAAGGCAGGTTTACTAGCAGTAGGTAAGCGGTGAAGGCACAAGTGCCGATAATGACAATATTGTTGACTAACTTAACGATTGGGATTTCAAAGAATTGAACTTTTGGTTCGATCACACAAAAGTAAAAGCAGGTTAAGAAATAGAATCCCCAGATTAAAAATGCCCAATAACCGAATTCGATAGCGAGTGGGTTGGCGAAGCTGTATTCAGGATTTTCCGTTAGATTCGCGTAACCCCCAAACTCCGTTAATGGGAACATGATTAATCCGACATCAAGTCCTGAGGTGAACAAGATTGCGATAAAAACAAGGGTGCTGACAGGGGTTATCCCAACGCACTTTTTGTTCCACCATTTTAGGAGAATCACTGCTATAGCAGCGAAAGAGAATATTAGGCCCGACGATAAAAGGAAATTCATACACCTTCCGATTTTTTTTAATTAAACGTTTAATTAATAAAAATCCTATAGGATAAGCGGATGCTTTTCAAATGTGTAAAGAAATTGTCTTGTCTCTAGCTCTACTTTCTATGCATGCCTGAGGTTTGAAGTGAGCCGAATCCTCAATGGAAAAGCCAGTATTTATCATGACGACTAATAACCAGAAAATATGGGTGTAGTATGGGTTTGGGATAAAACTAAATGCAGACTCTTAGCCTGCGAGCAAGTAAAATTCATCTCCTTTTCAAGGTGCGAACCTCTGCAAAATGTGGGTTGGTTCGTATTCTCTTTTAATAGAAAGATCAAAGTATATGTCCTCTATAACTTCTCTCAAAGCCGTAGTGATTGGCGCAGGCCCAGCAGGTTTAATGGCTGCTGAGCAGTTAGCCAAGCAACAGATTCCAGTTACCGTGTATGATGCCATGCCATCCGTCGGTCGGAAGTTCTTACGGGCTGGGATCGGTGGTCTTAACCTCACCCATTCTGAAGGCAAGCCTGCTTTTATAAATCGATATCAACCTCGCGAGGCAGTGGCCCCTTGGTTAGACGTATTTGATAGTGAAGATTTAGTGCAGTGGGCAAAAGAGCTAGGTGTGGAGACGTTTGTGGGGAGCTCTGGTCGAGTCTTTCCTACCCAGAAAAAAGCGGCGCCTCTATTACGTGCTTGGCTAAAGCGTCTCAAAGAGTCGGGTGTCACCATAGAGACACGCCATCGATGGTTGGGGTGGAATGATCAGGGAGACTTGAGAATCCAGTCGCCTATGGAAGAGTTAACCGTTCGATCCCAGGTGGTTATTTTTGCATTGGGAGGCGGGAGTTGGGCCCGATTGGGCTCTGATGGACATTGGTTATCTGTCTTTGAAAAGCATGGGGTCGATTGTCAGCCGTTTCGCCCGAGTAATTGTGGCTTTAATTACCCATGGTCAGATACGTTTAAGCAAGAACAAGGCGGTCAGCCTCTTAAAGGCGTTGTGTTGACTTGTGGTGAACACACTAAGAAGGGCGATGCTACCTTGTCTCACTATGGGGTGGAAGGAAGCTTGATTTATGGCTTGTCAGCTCCTATTCGTGATGCCATTGAATTGGCTGGGGAAGCGTTAGTTCATTGGGATTTGTTGCCTGATCTGTCCCTTGATGAGATCCGTGCTAAGTTGAAAAAACGTCGTGCGAAAGATTCCCTGTCCAACGTGTTGAGAAAGCAGCTTTCTCTTTCCGGTGGTAAATTGGCTTTGCTTAAAGCCCTGATCACGAAAGAACAAATGCAAGATCTGGAAACATTACCAGCGCTCTTAAAGCATCTTCCCCAACGCTTACAAAGCTGTCGTCCAATTGATGAAGCGATCAGCACAGCAGGGGGTATTACCATGGACTCCTTGAATGACGAGCTCATGATAAAAGCCATGCCGGGAACATTTTGCATCGGTGAAATGCTGGACTGGGATGCGCCCACAGGGGGCTATTTGCTGACAGCCTGCTATGCCAGTGGTTTGGTAGCTGGAAAGGGGGCTGTGGACTATTTGAAGAATGCCTCCTCAGGGACTGAAAACATCCTGTAAAAGCGGTTAAACGAGCCCAACCGATTGCTTGCGACAGGTTACACTTGGGTAATCTGTTGCAAAAATGAGTTCCAACTATGAAAACCTTCTTCCTTGCGTGTTTTACCCTAGTATTAAGCGGCTGCGCTAGCTTGTCCCAGTACTCGGCCTATTCCGTGTCGAACAGTGAATTAGAGCAGGTGCTAGACAGTCAATTAGGGGCGCTACAGGCGAAATCTGACCTAGCTGGTATTCCTCTGACGCTGTCGGTAGATGATATGAAGGTGAACATCGGCCCAGAGGGGCGAGATGTGGTGCAACTTGGCACGTTTGCCACAGCGAATATGAAGGTGCTGGGGTTTGAATACCCGGCGAAGCTGGCACTTGAATTAGAAGGCACGCCCTATTATGACAGCGACAAAAAAGCCATCTTTGTACGTTCTCTGGCGTTATTAAATAGCTCTGTGGAAGCTGGGGGCTACAAGGGCAATTTGGCGCCCGTTAGCGATCAAGTCATGGCTCTGTTGAATCAATATTTAGACACTCATCCTGTGTATACCTTAGATACCAGTGATACGGCCGTTCGGCTGCTGACGAGTGTGCCTTTGGACTTGACCATCGAGCAAGGCAAGCTCACTTTGAAGCCCTAATCGGTGAACTAAACTATCTTAACCTCTCTTAATTACTAAATATTTCATGTGCTCTAGGTCAGTGTTAATTTAGCCGCGATTCGAATAGCTAATACCTGTGTATCTCTGAGTACAGGGTGTTCTAGAAGGCTTATCCACAATGCTTTTGCTGGCATGGGGTAGGCCTTTTCTTATTGTTATCTCCGCTTAAAACAGATCTTAGAGCCAATCATTATGAATAAAGTCAAACTAGCCTTGCTGACCGCTATGGTAAGCATTGCTAACGTGTTTACCCCTGTCCAAGCCAATGAAGAACCTGTTGATGTGCTGCTAATTGGTGGTGGCATCATGAGCTCAACTCTTGGTACTTATTTACAAGAGCTAGAGCCAAACTGGACCATTACCATGGTGGAGCGTTTGGGGGGTGTTGCTAAAGAAAGCTCCAATGGCTGGAACAATGCGGGCACGGGGCACTCGGCACTCATGGAGCTGAATTACACCCCTGAAATGCCAGACGGTAGTATCAATGTGGACAAGGCGATCAAGGTTAACGAAGCCTTCCAAATCAGCCGTCAGTTTTGGGCGTATCAGGTCAACCAGGGTGCTATGCATGACCCTGAATCCTTTATCCGTACCGTAAATCACATGAGCTTTGTGTGGGGTGACAAAAACGTTAACTTCCTACGCAAACGCTATGCCGAATTGCAAAAGCACACCTTATTCCAAAGTATGGACTACAGCGAAGATCCGCAGCAGATTGCTGAATGGGCACCGCTGCTGATGGAAGGTCGTGATCCAAACCAGCTGGTTGCGGCAACTCACTCGGTATTGGGTACAGACGTTAACTTTGGTGAAGTGACTCGTCAGTTAGTAGAAAATCTAAAAACCAAAGATAACTTCGATCTTCAGCTTCATTCTGAAGTCCGCGGCTTAGAGCAAAATGCGGACAAGACTTGGACTGTGACCATTGCAGATTTGGCCAACGGTGAAGCAGAGCGTACGGTAAACGCTAAGTTCGTTTTCATCGGTGCAGGCGGTGCATCATTGCCGTTGCTGCAAGCATCTGGCATCCCTGAAGGTAAGGTCTATGGTGGTTTCCCTGTGGGTGGCCAGTTCCTAGTGACGGAAAACCCAGAAGTGGTGAAGCAACACGTTAATAAAGCCTACGGACAAGCGGAAGTCGGTGCACCACCAATGTCTGTGCCCCACTTGGATGCTCGCCGTATTGATGGCAAAGAAGTTTTGCTATTTGGCCCATTTGCGACCTTCTCAACTAAGTTTTTGAAAAATGGCTCCTTATGGGATCTGCTGGGCGCAACCACAACAGACAATGTGGTGCCTATGATGCAAGTTGGGTTGGACAACTTTAACTTGGTTCAGTATCTGATCGAACAAGTGATGCTGGATGATGAAGATCGTTTTGCAGAGTTGCAAAAATATTACCCAACAGCGAAGAAAGAAGACTGGCGCTTGCTGACAGCGGGTCAGCGCGTACAGATCATCAAAAAAGACCCTGAGCAGGGTGGTCGTTTGCAATTCGGTACGGAAGTAGTGTCATCAGCAGACGCAAGTCTTGCGGCTCTGTTAGGTGCGTCTCCGGGAGCTTCCACCGCAGCGCCAATCATGTTGAATGTCTTGGAACAGGTGTTTGCAGATAAGGTCGCTGGTGAATGGAATGGCAAACTTAAAGAAATCATTCCTTCTTACGGCACTCAGCTAAACGGCAATGTGTCAGCAACCAACCGTGAGTTGATCCGCACCAGTGAAGCTTTGAAACTGCATTTACCGCGCGCTCCTAAAACCGCTGCGCCAGCGGGAGATGAGTCGGTGACAATGCCAAAGCAGGATGACATTGCGAATATTGAGCTTTAGTTAGCTTCACTCGCTAAAGAGTCACTCTAAAAAGCCTCGCCAGTGAATGCTGAGCGGGGCTTTTTTGTCACAGTGGCAAAGTTCACCCATAAAAAAAGCCCTAACTCATTGAGTCAGGGCTTTTTAGTGTTGCTTACGCTGTCTTAATTAAGCTTGGCTTAAATTAAGCAACTGGCGTGATGGCGATGTCGCCGCCTTTCACGCTTAGGTCTTCGCTTGGTGGCGCGAAAGACGTTAGGTTGATACCTGCAACGGCTTCTTTGTACTCATCAAGAGAAGGGAAGCGGCCAAGGATACAAGATAGAACAACCATAGGTGTTGAACCTAGTAGTGATTCACCTTTCTTCTCAGCTGTATCTTCTACAACACGACCTTGGAATAAACGCGTAGACGTTGCTATTACAGTGTCACCAGGCGCTGCTTTCTCTTGGTTACCCATACATAGGTTACATCCAGGGCGCTCTAGGTACATGATGTTCTCGTATGATTTACGAGCCGCTTCTTTCGGGTTCACATCATCAAATTGGAAGCCAGAGTATTTCTCAAGCAATGCCCAATCGCCTTCTGCTTTTAGCTCATCAACGATGTTGTACGTTGGTGGCGCAACCACTAGAGGCGCTTTGAAAGTGATAGGTCCTTTCTTCTCAAGGTTACGAAGCATGGCAGCGATGATTTGCATATCACCTTTGTGCACCATACAAGAACCAACGAAACCTAGGTCAACTTTACGGCCATCGTAGTAAGAGGTCGGACGGATCACATCGTGGGTGTAGCGCTTAGACACGTCTTCGTTGTTTACGTCTGGGTCAGCAATCATTGGCTCATCGATTGCGTCTAGGTCAACAACCACTTCAGCGTAGTACTTAGCGTTGTCATCTGGAGCAAGTGCTGGTGCGTCGCCAGATTTGATTTCAGCGATACGCTTGTCAGCAAGATCGATTAGACCTTGAAGCATGTTTGCTGCGTTATCCATGCCTTTCTTGATCATGATCTGGATGCGAGACTTAGCAAGCTCTAGAGATTCGATCATTGTTTCATCAGTTGAGATACAGATCGAAGCTTTCGCTTTCATTTCTGCAGTCCAGTCTGTGAAGGTGAAGGCTTGGTCCGCAAGCAGTGTACCGATTTGTACTTCGATAACACGGCCTTGGAAGACGTTCTCGCCTTGGAACTGCTTCAACATCTGCGCTTGAGTCGCGTGTACGATGTCACGGAAGTCCATGTATGGCTTCATTTGGCCTTTGAACGTCACTTTTACAGACTCAGGGATTGGCATTTCTGCTTCACCTGTCGCTAGGGCAACGGCAACCGTACCAGAGTCCGCACCGAACGCTACACCCTTAGACATACGAGTGTGAGAGTCACCACCGATGATGATCGCACGATCGTCAACTGTGATGTCGTTCAGTACTTTGTGGATTACGTCGGTCATTGGCGCGTAAACGTTTTTAGGGTCACGTGCAGTGATAACACCGAAGTTGTTCATGAAAGACATTAGCTTAGGAATGTTTGCCTGAGCTTTCTTGTCCCATACTGACGCTGTGTGACAGCCTGACTGGTAAGCACCGTCAACAGTAGGAGAGATCACAGAAGCGGCCATAGACTCAAGCTCTTGGCAAGTCATTGGACCAGTTGTGTCTTGGGAACCTACGATGTTCACTTTAACGCGAACGTCAGAACCTGTGTGAAGTGGTGTTTTAGATTTCACACCTACCGCATTGCGGTTAAAGATTTTCTCTACTGCTGTTAGGCCTTGGCCTTCGTTAGAGATTTCTTTATTTTGTGCGTAAACCGCTGGTGTTTCGATACCTAGCGTTTCTGCTGCGAACGTTTGTAGTTTCTTACCGAATGTTACTGCGTAAGAACCACCGGCTTTCATGAATTCCACTTTTTGTGGAGTGAAAGAAGAGGATACGTCTACAAGCTCTTTGTCGCCGTTGTAAAGCTTCTTAGCTTTTGTATCGATGGTAAGAACGGTACCTGTTGCAACAGAGTAAGCTTCTTCTAGAACTGGATCGCCGTTTTCGTCACGTACAACGTTGCCACTTGCATCCGTTTTCTTAACCCAGTTTTTCAGGTCTAGACCGATACCGCCGGTTACACCAACTGTCGTTAGGAAGATTGGCGCGATACCGTTTGTACCTGCAACCACTGGACGGTTGTTAACAAATGGAATGTATGGAGAAGTCTTTTCACCTGCCCAAAGTGCAACGTTGTTCACGCCTGACATACGTGAAGAACCTACACCCATGGTGCCTTTCTCAGCGATCAGCATCACTTTGGCGTTTGGATGCTTTTTACCTAGCTCAACGATGTCTTTTTGAGCTTCTGGGCTGATCATGCAAAGGCCGTGTAGTTCACGGTCTGCACGTGAGTGAGACTGGTTACCAGGAGATAGCAAGTCGGTAGAGATATCACCTTCTGCTGCGATGTAAGTCACAACGTCGATTTTCTCTGGGATGTCGTCAAGCTTAGTGAAGAACTCAGCTTTCGCGTAGCTTTCTAGAAGCTCTTTAGCAATGGCGTTGCCAGCTTTGTAAGCAGCAGATAGACGATCGTAGTCAGCGTCGTATAGGAATACTTGAGACTTAAGTACTTCCCCCGCAGCGGCTGCTTGAGCGTGGTCAGACAGTGCTACGTCTAGAAGTGCTGCGACAGATGGGCCGCCTTTCATGTGAGAAAGCTGCTCTAGTGCGAACTCAGGAGAGATCTCTGCAACCACTTCGTTGCCTAGTACGATCTCTTTTAGAAATGCTGATTTTACAACGGCTGCTGGGGTTGTACCTGGCAGAGTGTTGTAGATGAAGAAGTTTAGAGACTCTTCACGGTGCTCGTTTGCCGTATCTTTGATTTGATCAATGATTTCAGACAGCAACTCAGCGCCATCGATTGGTTTTGGGGCAAGGCCCAGGTCCTTTTTACGAACCTCAATTTCTTGTAGGTAATCAGTATATAAACTCATAGCGCCAAATTTCTCTCTCAAATCTAGTTTTGGTCAAGTATCAAGATATTAAAAAGCCGCGAACACCTCAACGGAAAACCGCTGTACACAGCTAATACCCACCATCATCTAAAAAAATATAGTTGGTGTTTATTGATATCTCACCTTTATAAAGAGAAATTTGGCACCTGTATGTCGTTTATTGATCCTGAGCCAAGACAAAGCGCTTAATGTCAGTGAATTCTTCATTAAATGGCTGTGGCTGTTTGGCGTAATGTCCTGCCTTACAGTCACTCAAAACAGTAAGCGCCTGATCAAAATACTCTTGCTTGTCTGTGACCACATTTAACCGGGTCGTTAGAGGTTGCCATAGGAGGTCTGCAAGGGATTTAGGGACAGACTTCTCTCCTTGAAAGCGCCAAAGGTCGGTTTTTTGATCGTAAGCGTAATAAGGCAACAGCTCTGTGCCGTGCTCCGCAATAAAATCGATGGCTTTTAGGATAAATTGGGCTTCACTGTCGTCGACAAAATAATTTAAATTGAAACGGACCCAGCCAGGTTTGACCAGCTTTTCTCCTTTCTTCAGAGCCAGTTGAATACGCTCTGATTCCGTCATATCAATCCCAAGCAACTGATGTCCATATGGGCCAGCGCATGAGCACCCGCCACGCATTTGAATGCCAAACAAATCATTCAACGCTGCGGTAATAAAACCATGGTGCAGATAACCCCTTGGGGTTTTTATCCGAAAGGCTGTGATGGTTAATCTTGAGGCACTTGGGTGACCCAAGCGTTCAATGTTTTCTTGGCCGCGCCAATGATCATCGATCAAATTGACAAGCGCTTGTTCTCGAGCCTCGATGGTCTCAGTACCCACCGCTTGTTTTAATTGAAACACCAAGCCTGCGCGAATGGCATCAATGATCCCAGGTGTACCGCCTTCTTCACGACGTTCCCCAACAGGTAGGAAAGTATGATCTTCTGGGGTAACGAAAGACACGGTACCGCCCCCCACATGGCTAGGGGTGGCGTTTTCAATGATGGCTTTTTTGACGACTAAAATGCCTGGGGTGCCAGGACCGCCTATAAACTTGTGAGTGGAAAAGAACATGGCATCTTTTGCAAACGCCGGGTTGGCTTCTGGGTTCATATTCAGTTCCACATAGGGGGCGGCAGCGGCAAAGTCCCAAAAAGAGAGGGCGTTGTAGCGGTGTAATAGCGCTGCGATGCCATCTTGATCGGTTAAAATGCCCGTCACGTTTGATGCGGCGCTAAAGCTACCAATTAGGCGTTTGTGTTGGTGTTGTTGCAGTTGTTGCTCTAATGAGGCTAAGCAAACCCCACCTTCTGGTGCCTCGGGGATGCGAATAACCTGCACCCCTAATTCACGCCACGGCAGCTCATTAGAATGGTGCTCATAAGGACCGATAAACACGCATACCTGTGCGGCATCCTCAGGATTCAGCTGGCGTAATCCCAATTGGCTAATGAGTGTGTTAATCGCTCCAGTCGCGCCGCTGCCACAGAAGATAACCAGATCTTCGTCACTGGCATTGACGGCAGTGCGAATTTGCTGGCGAGCTTGTTCCCGAAAAGCGGTGGTTTGCTGACCTGTGGCATTCGCTTCAGTATGGGTATTGGCATAAAGGGGCAGTACATGTTGACGGATAGCCTCTTCAATGAAGTCTAGGCTTCGGCCCGATGCCGTATAGTCTGCGTAGGTTAGCTTTCTTAAGCCGAATGGGGTGGTGATTTGGGTATCCTTACCAATCACACCATTACGAATACGCTCAAGTCGGGCTTCTGTATCATCCCATTGAGTGGCGGTTTGGGTAGCGTTTGAGTTCATCCCTTGTTCCTCTAGAGATGCGCCACCAGAGCGTTGGTTGTTACGTCTTAGGTAATGTCGGTAGGGGCAGTTGGGTGGTCCACTTGATCTGCTCCATTGCGAAATTAGACGTCACATCCGTCAAAGCTGTGGCACTGATTAATCGTTTATAAAATTGGTCGTAGGCGGGGATGTCTTTGACAAGCACCCGCAGCAAATAGTCGTATTCGCCTGCCATGCGATAAAACTCCATCACCTCTGGAAACTCAGAGACCACTCGAGCGAACTTTTCTGACCAGTTCACATCGTGCTGGTTGGTTTTAACTTGTACAAAAACAGACACCCCAAGGCCAAACTTTTCGGCATCCAGTAGCGCGACCCGTCGCTTAATATAGCCAGCGTTCTCGAGCTTCTGAACACGTCGCCAACAGGGAGTTTTAGACAGTCCAACCTGGTTGGCCATGGATTCGATTGAGATACTATCATCGCTCTGAATTAAGGCAAGTAGTTGCAAGTCTGTGTCATCTAGGTGCATTTTGTTCTACATTTTATGGTTTAATGGGAATTATTTTTCCAATTGTCGGCTTTTGGAGTTGCTCTTGCAACTGGGTTTCTCATTTAATGACTTTATGGGAATTAGTTACTTTGAAAAGTGGTGAAAATACTCTAAAAAATATTTGAAAATCCCCAAAAAAGACTCCAATTTCCAAGTAAATGCTTGTGGCAGCACAACGTCCTTCGTTACCCTGATGGCCTTTATCATCCAGACAGGGATTTATTATGAGTATTAGGCCTATAAGTGACTCCCTATGGCGGGACATTGAGCGAATTCAAGTACAGGCCTATTGCGATCTAGAACCGGAATCTCTAGCTGTGTTGCAGAGCAAATGGCTGCGTTCCCCTGAGAGCTGTTTTGTGTATCAAAAAGCCGATAAAACAGTAGGTTATCTGCTTGCCCACCGCTGGCATAGTTTGTCACCACCGAAGCTTTATCAAACATTACCGGAGGAGGTGTCCGGGGACATTTTGTTTTTGCATGACCTTGCCTTGAGCCAAGAAGCGGCAGGGGAGGGGATTGGCAGTAAGATGATTGAGTATTTGGTGGCGCTTGCAACGAAAGCAGACTATCGCAAAATTGTATTAGTGTCGGTGCAGGCGTCAGAACGCTTTTGGGGTAAACATGGCTTCCAAACCATTACCAGTGAGTCGGTGGATTCGGCTTATGGTGAAGAGGCTGCCTTAATGGTGCGCTCCTTGTAGTCTTATAGGCGGCAGATTTCTATTTAACAAAGAATTATCCTTGCCCAATGATTTGAGCTCTCGTAAAGTGGCGCCTAACTTAACTTAACCTGATTTACATCGACCGTGAAACGCTTTTCCCCTATTTTTTTGATCTTCTGCTGGCTGGCGTACTTTTCTGTACCCCTAGTCAATGCCGTGGGTCAAACGGGCCCACAGCGGATCGCAATCTGTACCACTTTAGGGGTTGAGACCTACTTTGTCTTTGATGACTCTACGTCTGATCGGGATAAAGCCAGTCAGCATTCCAGCTCTCATTCCTGCCCTTGTACGCACTTCTTTCTAGACACTGCCACAGTGCCAGTGTCTTTCTTTGGTGGCTTTAAAGCGTTAGCGGTTATATCGGCTCCTGTCACCCATTATGTTCCCACTCAACCCCAAGGCGTGTCTGCACGGGGCCCTCCTTCGTCTCTATTGTTCCGAGATTATTTAACACCAGCTTGATGCCCTAATGGAGTAGGGCATCACTTTTGTATGCTCGATTCACAGTAGGATTTTTGATGTTTACTTCGAAGGATTTTTATCGTTCTGTTTGGCGCTGGCACTTTTTTGCTGGCTTGTATGTGGTGCCGTTTTTACTCATGTTGGCGGTGACCGGTTTGGTAATGATTTTTGACCCCATTATTGAACGGGTGCAGCATGGGGATTTGTATCAGGTGGCGGAAGTGTCTGATACCCCATTAACCTATGAAGCCCAATATCAGCTGGTGGCGGACGCCTACCCAGCTAGCCCGATCCAGCGTTTGTATGTGTCCGATAACGCCAATGACGCCACGCGTTTTCAGGTGACGGTAGAGGGCGACACCCGTTCAGTATTTGTAGATCCCTACCAAGGAAAGGTACTTGGAGATATCAGTATTTCTGACTCTTGGTATGTGTGGGCTGATGACACCCACGGTACCTTTATGATGGGACTCACAGGGGATTGGCTGATTGAGATTGCCATTAGTTTTACGGTTTTGTTGATCATCACTGGGGTGTTTATGTGGTGGCCTAGAGCTGGCCAGTCAAAGTGGCGTGCAGCAACTCGCTTACAAGGGAAGGGGCGTACCTTTTGGCGTGATTTGCACAGTATTATTGGTGTCTGGGTTGCCGTGATTCTGCTGTTTTTTAGTATTTCTGGTTTGTCATGGACCAGTGTTTGGGGAGATAAACTGGTTCAAGCTTGGAGCACCTTTCCGATGGAAAATAGCGCTCGTAATGTCTCTTCCACCTTGACCCATGAAGACTTAAATCCCAAGGGGGTTAAGCAAATACCTTGGAACTTAGAGCAAGCACCTTTGCCAGAATCTTCCGTTGATAGCCACTCATCAGCCATCTTTGGAGAGGACACGATAACCTTGGATCAAGTTGTTTCGAACGCTAAATCTCTGGGATTCACTCGCTTTCAGTTGCACTTTCCCCAAGGGAAAACCGGTGTTTATACGGCCACTGCCAGTACCATGGGCAGGGACATTAACAATGCTTTGGACGATCGTACCGTCCACTATGATCGCTATTCTGGTGTGGTTGTTGCGGACGTAGGGTTCATGGACTACAACTGGTTTGCCAAGTCTATGGCCTTTGGTATTGCTCTGCATATGGGGCAATTTGGGGTTTGGAACTTGGTTGCCTGTACGCTGTTTTGCTTATCTGTGATCTTGCTGAGTCTGTCTGGGGTGGTTATGTGGTGGAAGCGTCGCCCAACCAATGCTCTGGCTGCGCCGCCTATGCCGAAGAACCTGAAACGTTGGAAGCATGCAGTTTGGCTTTTGCTGCCTATTTCACTGCTGTTTCCTATGGCTACCTTGGGCATTTTGGTGGTCTTGGTGGCCGATGGCTTGATTCTGCTGTGTGTTCCTAAGTTGCGTAGAATCTGGGCTTGATGCAAGGATGGAAACGCAGCATAAGTTAATGTGCTGCGTTTCAACTTTACCTAGGCGTTGGCTTGCTGAAGCTCTTGGCGAATGATTTCAGCCCCTGCATGGAGAGCTTGAAGTTTGCCTCGAGCAATGTCTCGCGATAGGGGGGCCATACCACAGTTAGTGCATGGGTAGAGTTTGTCTGCATCAACAAACTGTAAGGCTTTACGGAGGGTGTCTGCCACTTCTTCTGGGGTTTCAATAGTGTTGGTGGCCACATCAATGGCGCCGACCATGACTTTTTTGCCACGTACCAACTCAATCAATTCCATCGGCACTCGAGAGTTATGGCACTCTAGGGAAATGATATCGATAGCAGAAGCTTGTAGCTTAGGAAAAATCTCTTCGTATTGTCGCCACTCTGAGCCTAGAGTTTGCTTCCAATCGGTGTTGGCCTTGATGCCATAGCCATAACAAATATGGACTGCGGTTTCACATTTAAGCCCTTCAATGGCACGCTCCAGACAAGCGATGCCCCAGTCGTTCACTTCATCAAAAAACACATTAAAGGCAGGCTCATCAAATTGAATGATATCGACGCCTGCGGCTTCTAGTTCCTTCGCTTCTTCATTGAGGATTTTGGCGAATTCCCAAGCAAGCTTTTCACGGCTTTTATAGTGGTCATCATAAAGGGTATCCACCATGGTCATGGGGCCCGGAAGAGCCCATTTAATGGGTTGTTGGGTTTGTGAGCGTAGGAACTTAGCATCCGCCACAAACACTGGCTTTTGACGGGATACCTCACTGACTACCACGGGGACACTGGCGTCGTAGCGGTCACGGATTTTAACGGTTTTACGGTTTTCAAAATCCACGCCATGTAGATGTTCGATAAAAGTGGTTACAAAATGCTGGCGGGTCTGCTCCCCATCACTGACGATGGTTACGCCTGCCTGCTGTTGTTCTTGTAAAGCCACACGAAGGGCGTCTTCTTTGCCATGGGTGAGTGCGTCCCCTTCAAGTTTCCATGGGGACCATAGTGTTTCCGGTTCGGCTAACCAGGATGGCTTTGGCAGACTGCCTGCAGTGGATGTCGGTAAAAGTGTTTTCATCGGTAAATTTTCCATGCTAGTAAATTAAAGAGCGACTTGGGCTGACCACTGTTCTAGTAGAGTTTGGTAGGGCTTAATAAAGTGCTCTTGGGTGAACTTTCCTTGCTCTTTAGCTAATGCGCTTCGCTCCTCACGGTCGTACACGATTTGCGTCAAGGAGTGATCGCTATTGTTTAAATTAGGTTGATAACGCTTTCCAGCCACAGCATTGGCGTTATAAATCTCCGGACGATAGATCTTTTGGAAGGTTTCCATGGTCGCTATGGTGCTAATCAATTCTAGGTTGCTGTAGTCATTAAGTAGATCCCCTACAAAATAGAATGCCAATGGGGAAACACTGTTTGGCGGCATAAAGTAGCGCACCGACAGCCCCATTTTTTTGAAATACTCTTCTGTGAGAGAGGTGTCGTTTGGCTGGTATTCGTAACCCAATACCGGATGGTGGTTTTCGCTTCTGTCATAGGTCTTATTGTCGGAAACACTCAGACAAATAACGGGCGGTTTTTTAAATTGCTCTTGATAAGTGGGTGATTGGATAAAGCTTTTAAACAGTTTTCCATGGAGCTCACCAAAGTTCGCTGGCACGCTAAATTGAGACTGACCTTGATTGTGCTCTAGGAGCAGTACGCTGAAATCATAATCACGCACATAGGATGAGAAGTTGTTACCGACAATCCCATCTAATCGCTTCCCTGTTTGCAGATCTATGATGTTAGTTTTCAGCACTTCCATAGACGGAAAAGACGTGTCTTGGCCTGCGACGGCTAGGTTTACCGAAATGATCTCCAAAACCACTTCGTAACGGTTCCCCGTAGGATTGTCCCAGCTCGCCAGAGAGTTGAATCGGTTGTTAATCATTTTCAACGTATTGCGCAGATTTGACTCACGTTGCTTACCCCGAGCGAGGTTCGCAAAGTTAGTTGTAAGTCGGGTATTGCTCGCCGGTTGATAGTCTTTGTCGAAGCGTAAACGACTGATATCAAATTTAAATTCGGTATTCATAGTGGTCTGTTCTCCTTTCGATGCAGGTACAGATGGGCTGTTTTATTAGGCCCTAGGCAGCCCTTTGTTCATCCATGAGGTGTCATTGATTAGGAGAATTTATACGCGTCAGAACCTTTAAACAAAAACGTCTTTGCCTCAGTTTTCATTGAGTGAAATTCATTATTAAAAATTAATCATTAAAATTCCGTTATTTTTTGGTGTGCTTCTACCTAGCATCTTTCCACTTTTTTGCTAGGTTTTAATGAAAGCTCAAAGGTTTCATCTCCGTTTTTGAGCGGAGTACTTTGCGCGGCACTTCATCACCCTAGAAGGCAAAATAACGATGCATAACAAGGTTGCCCAGCAAGAGAACGGTTTTGAAACAGTATTTAGAGATTCCAAGGACGGCTTAGCGATCTTCAAAGGAGACATTTTTGTGGACTGTAATCAGTCCATGTTGGATTTGGTCGGTGCGACTCGTAAGGATCAGTTTGTTGGTTCTACGCCAATGATGTTTTCACCCATAATGCAACCTGATGGTCGTATGTCCGAAGAAAAGGCATTGGCCATGATTGGGCAATGTTATGAACAGGGCAGTGTTCGTTTCGAGTGGGTTCATAAAAAGCTAGACGGGACAGAGTTTTGGGCGGAAGTGCTGGTGACCAAGATGATCTTAAATGGCGAGCTCGTTTTGCATACTAACTGGCGAGACATTTCAGAAAAGAAAAAACTGGAATTGGAAACGCAAACCCAAAAAGAAACGTTTGAGACTTTATTTAATGAATCCGAAGATGGTCTTTGTTTGTTGACCACTGAGTATTATTTAGACTGCAATAAAGCCTTCACCCATTTATTTGCAGCGTCTGATAAGCAGGAGATTGTTGGTATTACTCCAGTGGACCTGTCTCCTGAGTATCAGCCTGATGGCCGAGCTTCTACTGAAAAAGCGGCAGAGATTATTCAAACAGCTTTTACTAAAGGAACCATTCGGTTTGAGTGGGTTCATAAGAAATTTGATGACACAGAATTTTGGTGTGAAATCATTCTTTTTAAGATCAATTTAAATGGCATAGACGCGCTCTATGCCATTACCCGAGACATTTCCGAGAAGAAGGCATTACAGCTTGAGATAGCAAAACAAAAGGACTCTTTTGAAACCTTATTTAAAGAATCGAAAGATGGGTTAAGCATCATTGCTGATGGTGTGTTTTATGACTGCAACGATTCCTTTCTGGAATTATTTGGTTATCCCTCTAAGGAGGAAGTCATTGGCCTTACGCCGTTGCAGGTATCAGCAGAGATTCAAGAAGACGGTGAGGCCCTTGAGACCGCCGCAGAGCGTCGGATTTCAACCGCATTCCGTGAAGGGTCTACGCGCTTTGAGTGGCATCATTTGCGCAAGGATGGTTCCAATTTTTGGGGAGAAGTGATTCTTACCAAAATCATGCTAAATGATGCAGAAGTGCTGTATGGCATCACCCGTGACATGACAGAAAAGAAAGCACTGGAAACAGAGATCTTTGAGCGAAACATAGAGCTTAAAGCCTCGAATGATCACTTAGAAGATACCATTGAACACTTGCAACAGACCCAGAAAAAACTCGTTGAAGCAGAGAAAATGGCCAGCCTCGGATCTTTGGTGGCGGGGGTTGCCCATGAGATTAATACGCCGGTGGGCATAGGTTTGACGGGAGTGACTCAATTAAAAGATGAGTGCAAAGCGATTCAAAAGCGTTATGAGCTTGGACTCTTGAATGAAAATGACTTTACTGAGTTTTTGGCAACCGCCAGTGAGATTTCCGACATCGTTAATAAAAACCTAGAGCGTACCGCCCATTTAGTGCGCAGCTTTAAACAAGTCGCAGTGGATCAAACCAGTGAAGAAGATCGCCGGGTGAATATCAAAGATTACTTTGATGAAGTGGTGTTTAGTTTGGGCTCTGTGTTGCGTAAAGCGAATGTTTCTGTGTCAGTAGAGTGCCCGCAGAATTTGAATGTGCTGACAAACCCTGGGCTGTTGTCTCAAGTGCTCACCAACTTGATACTAAACTCGGTGAAACATGGGTTCAGCCATAGAGGAAATGGCAACATTAATATTCTTGTGGAAGAGCTTACATCAGAGGAATTTCGAATCACCTATCGGGACGACGGTAAAGGCATCAGTGCCAGTAATTTACCTCGAATCTTTGATCCCTTTTTTACCACAGGTCGCGAGGATGGAGGAACAGGCTTAGGCCTGCATATCATTTACAACATTATTACCAATGCTCTAGAAGGCTCCATCGTTTGCCAAAGTGACGAAGGGAAGGGGGTTGAGTTTCTGATTCAATTCCACGTCACCGCGCGCCTGTGACAATCACTTAGGGTGTGTTTCACTCCCCGTGAGATCTGATTAGAATCCCAGTTACCTTGAAGGATGTTTTAAGTTAAGAGTGGGGAGTTATGGAAATAAAACGTGATGATTTAAGCGGTGGTGAGGTCATAGGCTTATTAGAAGAACATCTTGCTGATATGTATGCCACCTCGCCCCCAGAAAGCGTTCATGCGTTGGATGTGGAGGCGCTAAAAGCCCCTGAAATTACGTTTTATAGTGGCTGGATCGATGGCAAGCTGGCGGGCTGTGTGGCACTAAAAAGACTCTCTGAGTTAGACGTTGAACTGAAATCCATGCGCACGGTTCATGGCTTTCGTGGTCAAGGGGTGGCGTCTCAGTTGTTAACCCATGTATTGAATCAAGCTAAAGCAGCGGGTTATCGGGGGATTAGTTTAGAAACCGGCACCCAAGACTACTTTGCTCCAGCACGCAATCTGTACCAAAAATTTGGTTTTGAAACCTGTGGCCCGTTCAGTCATTACAAACTGGACCCTTGTAGCCATTTTATGACCATGGGGATTCAGCAGGAGAGCTAGTGTTCACCTGCTTGTTTCCCCTGTGATAGTGGATACCTCACTTATACTTTGAAACTGCCCACGTGGCTTTGTAGCGCTTGATACAGCTCTGAAATGTGTTTCGATTGTTGGTTTATGTTGATCGACACATCTTGTACCGCATTGGTTTGCTCTTTTAGTGAGACCAAATTTTCATTGATTTCATTGGCCACTTGAGATTGTTCTTGAGTGGCTTGAGCTGTTTGCGCCGCCATGCTTTCCACTTTTTCAAATGACTCATGCAGGGCATCAAAGATACTGATCACTTGATCAAAGTTTTCAGAGGTTGTCAGAGCATTGTCACGACTGCTTTGTGTGGAAGAGGAGGATGCTTTCACACTGGTGTTCAGTTGGGAGATCATCGCCTCAATTTCGTTAGTACTGTCTTGAGTGCGGGTGGCAAGGGTACGGACTTCATCTGCCACCACCGCAAAGCCTCGGCCTTGTTCACCTGCTCGTGCCGCTTCAATGGCAGCGTTTAACGCTAGCAAGTTCGTTTGCTCTGCGATATTACGAATCACCTCCAATACGGATGCGATCGCTTCTGAACTTTTTTCTAACTCGTTTGAGTGGGCTAAGGCTTGTTCTATTTCATTCACTAAACGAGAGACAGCTTGATGGGAGTTTTGGACTGCATCAATGCCTTGTTTAGTGAGATGATTTGAGTCCGTGGCCTCTTTAGCTGTCATGTTGGCAGCCCCCGCCATTTCTTGGTTAGACATATTCATTTCATGGCCAGCACTGACAATAAATTCTGAAGAGGTCACCAGAGAGTGTGTAATGTCTTTAGTTTGATCAGAGGCACTTTTTAATTGGGTGGTCATGGCTCCAAGGGCTGTGGATTGCTCTCCAATACTGGCGATCATCTTGCGCAAACTCTCAACGAAATTGTCGAACTCATTGGCCAAATCCCCCAGTTCATCTTTGGCTGTGGAGTTCATACGTTGCGTTAAGTCCCCATCACCTTCTGCAATTTCTCTGATTCGATTACTAAGATGCTGAATATTACGAGTAAGACGCAGGGGCACTAAATAGCCAAATACCAAGGCCGCAACAAAGGCAATGGCAATAATCACAATGGCTGCTGACTGGTAGCTGGCGATTTGTTCAACCGTTTTCTTTTCTATTTGGCGGGAGTAGTTTTGTACTCTTTCACCGGCTTGATCGAGCATGGTTCGGATGGCTTCAAAGCTTTCTTCCACCGCTGCCAGCTCAACAACTGAGGTTTGCATTTCGGCCTTATCATGTTCGTCCAAATAGGTTTGTGCCGCTTGTACCCATTCATTGAACTTCACATCGAAGGTGTCGTATTGATCAATGATCTCGGGTTCACTTTTGAGGTAGATTCGGTAAATATTGAAGTTTTCAATGACCTGAGCGGCATTACTGTGGAAGCTTTGTTCCGCCTCTTCATAGGTGGTTAGGCCATTGCGAGCGTGTTGAAACGCCAGTCTAGCTTGGTATAAATCCCGATCCGCATTGAGCACCGCGGAGATGGCCTCTAAGTGACGTTCGAGCTTGGCTTGGGTGAGCTCGTCTGCGGCATTACGAGTATGTGTTCGTAAGGATTCTCCAGCGTCATCTAGCATAGAGCGAATGTCTGAAAACTGCTGTTCAATAGCGATAACTTGAGTGGATCGAGTGCGTGACGAATTAGTCACATGGTTTAAGCGATCGCTGCGTTCCATCCATTGTTGAAACAGGTTATCGAATTCCGTAAATGGCTCGACCAATTCTACAGGCTCATCTTGGAGGTATTGGCGATAGAGCTGGAAACGATCAAATACTTGTTGAGCGTTTTCATTGAAATCTGCGAGGTTTTGTTCCGGATTGCCTTCTCCGGTGATTAAGCGTTCTTGTGCTAAACGGGCCTGATAAATGTCCCGGTCAGCATTCAGTACTTCTGAGATGGCTTCAAAGTAATGCTCTGCTTGGGTGCGCATGGCGTTGGATTGAAAGGCGCTCATGAGTACCATAAAGCCAAATAATCCCAATAAAATTAACGCCAAACAAACTATCGGGAGCATAACTTTTAATCGAATGGAGTGTATCCGCATAGCAAGATCCTTTGCTGAGTAATTATTTTTTAAACAGTCTAGGATACGTAAAGAATGTGTGCAAAAAACAGCCAGTTAAAATGCCAAATAAATTCAATGTCACCCAAAATTATGTTTTCTTGCCGTGGAAAGTCATACCATCCTCTTTCAATAGAAGGCGTTTCCCCCTTTGAAACAAGATTAATAGCTGAGAGTTGAGAGATGACATTACAGGATTTGTTGGATCACTTTAATCAAGGCCTACCGTTAAAAGCCGGTGATCCCGTTCACAAGGTATTAGTGAAATACAGTAACGAAGCCATGCGTATCACCGCAGAATTAAACTCGGCTTACCATGAGCCAGCTAAAGTCCGACAACTCATTTCCCGCTTAATCGGGAAAGAAGTTGATCGCACTTTTATGATGTTTCCACCGTTTAATTCTGATTTCGGCAAAAACATAACCCTAGGTAAAAACGTTTTTATTAATGCGGGGTGTAAATTCCAAGATCAAGGAGGGATTAACATCGGTGATGGGGCGTTAATTGGCCATAATGTGGTGTTGGCGACGGTTAATCATGGTTTAAATCCTGCTCAACGCCATTGGAATTTCGTTGCACCCATTACCATTGGTAAGAATGTCTGGATTGGCGCCAACGCAACGGTGTTACAAGGGGTGACCATTGGCGACGATGCGGTTGTTGCTGCTGGAGCTGTGGTGACCAAAGACGTGCCAGCAAGGACTGTCGTTGGAGGCGTGCCCGCTAAGGTGATTCGCCAGATCACTGAAGACGAGTTCCAATGATAAAAGGCGGGACTTCCCGCCTTGTTAGTAGGTTTGAATTTATAAGAACATGCCACCGGATGCTTCGATGCGTTGGCCCGTCATCCAGTGGGATTTTTCATTAAGTAATTGAGCCACCACTCGGCCAATGTCTTCTGGCAAACCTACCCGTCCTAATGCTGTGAAGCTTGCCACCATCTTATTCATCTCAGGATTATCACGTACGGCACCGCCACGGAAATCCGTCGCAATGGCGCCAGGGGCTAGGGTGTTCACTGTGATTGAGCGATCGCTGAATTCCTTCGCCATATAACGGCTCATCACTTCAACACCTCCTTTCATGATGGCGTAGCTGGCGCTGCCCGGTAGGCTAAAGCGCGCCAAGCCAGATGAAATATTTAAAATTGATCCCCCTTCATTGATCATGGGATACAAGGCTTGGGTTAAGAAGAATGGGCCTTTCAAATGCAGCTGGTACATTTCATCGAAGTCGGCTTCGGTGCTGTCTGTAATCATACTGTGAAGTCCAGTGCCTGCATTGTTGAATAAATAATCGATACTCGCCCGATTAAAGGTAGTGTTCAGCTCATGCTTTAGACGGGCGACAAAATTAGGAAAGGTATCTGTCTTTGAGGTATCTAAGGAAAGTGCTGCAGCATTAACGCCAAGCGCTTTTAAACGATTCACAACGTCTGATGCGGCATCCGCTTGGCTGTGATAGGTGATAATGATATCGACCCCTTCTTGTGCCAGAGCTTGTGCGCTGTGCTGACCAATCCCGCGGCTTCCGCCTGTAATAAGAGCAAGTTTGTTCATGGGTGTTTCCTCTGTATGTGAACGACAGGATCAGAATAGGCGGGATACTGTTCTTGATAAATGATCTAAAGTTGTTTTAACTGTTCTTGAAATGTGAACAGTTGAGGGTGTTATGGATACATTAGAGGCCATGAGGCGGTTCTTGGTGGTAGCTGAGACGGGCAGTTTTACCGACAGTGCAGATCGTTTAGATGTGCCTAAGTCCGCTATCTCCAGTTCAATTCAACGGCTTGAGAAGCGTTTAGGGATTCGTTTGTTTCATCGCAGTACTCGACGGGTCACATTAACGTCCGCTGGTGAGGATTATCTGCCTGAATGTCAACGGATTCTGAATGAATTGGAGCAATTGGAAAGTACCTTTCAGTCCGACGATCAAGTCATTAGAGGGGCGTTAAAGGTGGATATGGCAAACCGGTTTTTCATTTCTACCGTGTTGCCCCATTTAGCGGATTTTTTAGCGCAATATCCGCTGATTGATTTACGTATTCATACCTCGGATCAGCGAATTGACCCCATAAAAGAGGGCATTGATTGCTTGGTACGAGCGGGAGAGTTGACGGACAGTTCTCTAATCGCGCGGCCCCTTGGACGTTTCAATATGGTGAATTGCGCCAGTGCAGAATACATCGAAAAACATGGTCGACCAGAATCCTTGGAAGACTTACAGCAACACAAGTTGATTGAATACATGCCTGCCGGAAGTGATGTGCCAAGAGGATTTGAGTACGAAGCGGATGGACATACTTATTTAGTGCAGATGCCCACTTCGGTGACAGTGACTAATACGGATGCTTACCGTGCCTGCTGTCTAAAAGGATTAGGCATTGTGCAATTGCCTGAAAATGGCATTAAAGAAGACTTGTCCAGTGGTCGTCTGGTGGAAGTGTTACCTGAATTTCGACCCGGTTCCATGCCCGTGTCGATCTTATATCCGTCTCGCCGCTTGCTTCCCAAGCGAGTGTCGGTGTTTATGGATTGGCTGAGTACATTGATGCAGAAATGATAAGACGGTAAAGGTAAGCGTCAGCGTGTGAGCACGCTGACGCTGCAAGGGGTTAGCCTTTGGTCTTCAGCTCGTGAAGCTCTTCACTGAACCAAATTTTGCGCTTGAAGCGCGGGTTCTTGGAAGACATATCGATCTTGTATGGGTTGGCTTCTTGGGTCTGTGGCAGATCCAAAACATTGCACAACTCTTGGGCAAGCCATTTTTCCACTTTTAGCACGACCATTTTCTTACGCAGACGACCTTGCTCGTCACGGTTCAAAATGGTTGGCAGGGTGTTCAAGGTTAGAATTTCACCTAGGGCTGGATGAGCCATACGTTCACGGCCTTCGTTGCTGGCATAGAAATGAGATACAGCGAATACCATGCGTTCTGGGTTGATTTGCTTCAAGAACTGGCAAGATTTAATGATGGTGGAACCAGTGCGCACCATGTCATCAAACAAGACGATACTGGCACCGTCTAGACCCTCAAACGTATGCTCACTTTCTTTGTGCAGGGTAATATCCACTTTACGTTCATGGGTTCGTTCTTTGTCCAGCATGATGAACTTCGCCTTCGGCAGGCCAAGGGTATTGAACATCTGCTTCACGAAGTCACGGGCACCTTTGTCCGGTGCGCACAATACAAGACCTTCACCTTGCTCTCCGTAGTTTAGAATATCGGAGTTCAATAGGTAGTGAGCATAGATTTCGTAAGGGATTAGGTTGTGGAAGTTACCTTCAAAGACTTCGTTGAAAATCTTTTGTACTGAGTCTGAGTGATTGTGAATGGTCATCACAGTATCGACCCCAGACAGTTTCAGCATCTGCGCGTAGAGCTTTGCTGTAAAAGGCTGTCCATCAAATTTTTTGATGTCCTTGATGTCACGCTCAAAGCTTGTCTCTCCCAACTCTTTGTGGGGACCACGGTCTTGGGCGCTGTAGAATAAATCAGGCTCAACCAATACCACTCGGTCGGCACCGTTCTCTTTGGCGGCACGAGCAATAATGAAGTTTGCCATCGCCAGCTCTTGACGGCTTTGGATACGGCTTGTGGTGCTGACGATGATTACTGCTTTACCTTTCAGCTTGCGGCCAATGTTTTCAAAGTCTGTTTCATCAGAGATGAAGCGTGGGCAAAACTCTGAATTCATAAACTGCTTCATGCTGATGATATCAGCGATGTCTTCATGCTGACCCATGGCATAGGCAACATCAATGGCAAAAGGGTTATCAGAGGAGTTACTAACAACGACGACGTTAGTTGACTGGCTGGTCGACAAAGTCATGGAAGATCCTTTACGAGGGAAGTGGTGTTTCCGACAATTTTAATATGTGTGAGTGTTTTGTGGTAGGACATCTGCGACATAATTGACATCAATTCGCTTAATCTTGCTACGGATGCGCTTTTAATTCACAGATCGGCTATTATTTGCGCCAATACCGTCCCCCAATGATTAGGCCATGACAACGTGACAGACACCGAAAAAAGTACTTTCTCATGGGCCATGTGCCCTGACTGCCAAGGGCGTGGAAAACGCAGTCGCCGCTTGCGCAAAAAAGTACGGTTAGATTATCAAAAAGCCTTAGCTGCCTTTGAAAGTGGGGCGAGTGATCAAGAGCCTGAGCGGCCTAAAGGGCATTTAGAGTCCTGTGCTGCCTGCGCGGGCTCAGGTCTTGTCTCAGTCACCAAGCCACTGGCTGTTAATTCAGAGCAATATCCCCATGTGGCCATCATTGGAGGTGGTATTGGTGGAGTGGCTTTGGCGGTTGCCTGCCAGCATCGTGGTATTCCTTTTACCTTATATGAGCGAGACAGTGGTTTCGGCGTACGCTCTCAAGGTTATGGTTTAACCTTGCAGCAAGCCAGCCGAGCGATACAAGGTCTGGGGATCGAGTCTTTAGAAGATGGTGTCGTCTCAACCCGTCATATGGTGCATACCCCTGAAGGTAAAGTTGTCGCCGAGTGGGGAATGCGTAAATGGGTACAAGACGGTGGAGAGCGTAGTGCCGCAAAACGAACGAATATCCATATTGCTCGTCAATCTCTTCGTAAAGCCCTGATTGAACAACTGGGTGGCGACGAGAATGTCACCTGGAACCACCAGCTTATGTCCTACGAGACCGGTACAGATGGACAAATGTTGCTGACATTTGATCATCAAGGGCAACAAAAAACCGCCACAGCAGATCTTATTGTGGGGGCTGATGGCATCCGTAGTGTGGTGAGACGCCAATTGATCGGCGATGAAAAAACACCTTTGCGTTATCTAGGGTGCATTGTGATCTTAGGGATCTGTGCCTTGGCCGATCTTGGGGATCTACAAAGTGACCTTCTAGACAAAGCGACCGTCTTTCAAACCGCCAACGGTAACGAGCGCATTTATATCATGCCTTATAAAGCAGACTCGGTTATGTGGCAACTGAGCTTTAGACTGCCTGAACAAGAGGCCATTGCCTTAAATGCTTTA
Organism: Marinomonas vaga; assembly: GCF_055388305.1. Classification (NCBI taxonomy): domain Bacteria; kingdom Pseudomonadati; phylum Pseudomonadota; class Gammaproteobacteria; order Oceanospirillales; family Oceanospirillaceae; genus Marinomonas; species Marinomonas vaga. The sequence continues at coordinate 334,129 of NZ_AP043903.1, read as the reverse complement.
GGGGCCGATGCTTTGAAAGCCGAAGCGCAACGTCGAACCCCTTGGCACGATCCCGTAACGCAGATACTGGCAGCGACGCCAGCCAGTTTAGTGTCCGGTTATCCTGTGTATGATCGAGATGCCTTAACCGCGCTGGATTTTGAACAAGGGCTTCAGGTGACCTTGCTAGGGGATGCTGTTCATCCTATGAGTCCTTTTAAAGGGCAAGGGGCGAATCAAGCCTTGCTAGATGCCTTGTCTTTAGCCCGGGCAATCACAACAGGTTGCTGGCCGCAATCCGGCTGGCGGGAGAAGGGAATACGTCAATCTGTGTTGGCGGAATACGAAGCTGAGATGCTGGCTCGAAGTCTGGTGAAGGTGGAAGATTCTGCCGCGGCTGCTGAGTTTTTACACTCGGACATTGTTTTGCATAAGGTAGATGAGCCCCGTGGCCGCAGTGTGAATCTGCAGCGAAAATCATCTTCTTAAAGGAGCGTAATAAAAACATGGCTATCAGATCTGCAAGTCTAAATGACTGGGAAAGTATTTGTGCGTTAGTTGATGCGGCATACTCGCCTTATATTGAAATTATCGGGCAAGCACCAGCTCCTATGTTGGCGGATTACCAGCGTTGTATTCAGTCTCAGCCGACTTTTGTCATAGAAGAGGAAAATGAAATACTGGGACTACTCGTGTTAGAGGTGTCTGAAAAAGGGTTTTACATTGAAAATGTCGCCATCAGCCCTATCGCTCAAGGGCGTGGCTTTGGTAAACAACTCCTCCTTTTTGCAGAGGCCTTTGGTGTAGAGCAAGGCTTTAGCAAGATAGAGTTGTACACCAATGAATTGATGTCTCAAAACATTGCTATCTATAACCACTATGGTTATCAGGAAACGGCACGTCTTGAGGAAGCGGGATTTAAGCGGGTGTATATGAGTAAGTCATTATCAAGAAGTACTCAAAATTAAACCCTGTTTGGTCGGAATTGATAGTAAAAACTCTCTAACTAAAATCAATTCCTTGGGGGCTTTTGCTAGCTAAATACTAGGGATTGGGTAAAAATAGTGAGATTGAGTTTAATTGATCCAGACACCACTCAGGGGAACAACATGGTAATGAAAGCAGCAGGAATCGGATTAGTCGCGTTGGCGTTAGTAGCATGTAGCTCAACACCAGAAGAAACCGCCAGTGCGCCGGTACCAGAATGTATTTTTGCGGATGGCTCTAACCAACCAGCTCCAAGCTGGGTCTGTGGTGGCCCTGTTGAAGGTTTAGAGTTGTCAGCTGTGGGTTACAGTGAAAAATCCGCTGCTGGACATAATTATATGAAACAGATGGCGGCAACGGCTGCCCGTGTTGAATTGGCGCAAGTGTTAAGTGTCGATGTGCAGAACATGGTGAAGCAATATGTTGAAACCACAGGGGCTGCGGATTCAGAAACCGTTGACCGTGTAAACAGCGTGGTGACAAAGCAGATCACAGAGCAGACCTTGATTGGCTCTCAGATTGTGCGTCAAATGCCAACCCCAAGCGGCGGTTTGGTTGTGCTTGTGGGATTAGACCCAGAGCAAGCGGAAAGCATGTCGGAAAGCATCTTGCGTACTTCAATGCGTAACAACGAAGCCTTGTTCCAAAAGATGCAAGCCGAGAAAAGCTTTGATGAACTGGCGGAAGAGATTGCTAAACGCCGTTATTAAGCTTGAGATACTCGATAGAAAGCCGCTCCAATGCGGCTTTTTTGTGCCCATACATAAGGAGATGGTCACCGATGAGAGACGAACTTAGAGCAAAAATTATCGCTGTCTGTGATCAGAAAATAGCGGCGAAAGGTGACAATGTTGGGGTGTCATTTTATGCTTTTTTCGCCAATAAAAACGACGATCCCCAAAGACTGATGGAAGTGGCCACTTGGTGGATCCAAACCCATCAGCTCGATCACTTTGTCAAAGCCCGTATCATTAAAGAGATGGTGGAGCAGGGGCTTTAGAGCGCTTTCTTTAGCCTTCTTCAGGGAAGATGGGGGTTGGTTTTTTGTGTTCATCGATGGCGACGAAGTTGAAATGCCCCGTGATGGCCTTTTCTCGTTTGTCGCTGTAGAGTTCTTCCAGAAAAATAGTCACTTCGACTTTTAGCGAGGTGCGACCCACATGCACCACTCGTGCGACAAGTTCCACTAAAATACCCGAAGGAATAGGGCGTTTGAAATCCACTTGCTCAGTTGAGATCGTAACCACTGGTTTACGGGCAAAGCGCGTGGCGGCAATGTAAGCCACTTCGTCCATCCATTTGAGGGCTTCACCGCCAAAAAGCGTGTCATAATGATTGGTAGTGCTAGGGAAAACCATTTTCGAGACGCGGGTTTCAGAAATCTCTTCGCGTTTTTGTATTAGAAGTGTGTTCATCATGACGAGTCGTATCTCTTTTAAAGCGTTAGGTTTACTGTTGCTGTTAGTGCTGAATGGCTGTGACAGTCGTTATCAAGCACAAACCATGTTTGATGCCTATGTAAACGATTTAAACCGATCGAATCGAGTATCGATTGAGTTGGGGTCAAAACCTGAGTTGTTGCCTTTGCCGGCACTGCGGGAGCGAAAAGCAGAGCTGAGCCAGTTTGATGTGGGGTTATTAGATTTTTTATCACTGCAACGTTGCGAGGTTGGCGCCCTCGCAGGCCAACGCAATAGTATACTTGGCAAGGTCATGGCGACAAGTCAGCGGTTTGTTTATGAGCTTGAAATCATCCGTGCAATTCAAAGTTGTGACATCGAGGACGAGGAATTACGAACAACCCTTGCCCATGTGGCCATGGTGAAAACCAAGGAGTTGCCTTTAGCATTTTCAAACATGTTGTGGGCCGGGGAAGAAACCAGCACCTTCTTTAGTCTTGCGAACGGCTATGTCCCCACGTCTCCGGAAGCCTCCCAATACCAGCAGCTTATTATCGCCCTGCAAACCTTAGCAAGTATTGAGTCAAACCTAGCGGATGTGCCCAAGGTCACCAGTGAACAGGTGGAAGGGCAAATGAAAGCGGTCTATCAGAGCGAATACTTAGGTAAATGGTTGTACAGCGTGAGTTATATAAGCTGGTATCTAAATGCCGTGAGTGATCAGATTGAGCGCTTGGCATTTGATGAAGCCGTATGCGGTGCGCCGATACAGTTTTTAAAGCAACAGTTTGAAGCCCACTACATTGATCGTCTGCAACCCTACATGGCTCGAATCAATCGTGGGGCCTACCAAGTGTTACCCCTAACGGAGCAACTTATTAATAGTAGTCCTCTTGAGAGTCCCAGCTGGCGTAGTTTCATACAGCAGTTTTCGATGACATCAGAGTCGGCCCCTTGGCAGCACTATTTGGCGGCGTCCCGACGTCATGGCCAAGCTTGGAGTCGGCTGTTTGCCTTGTGTCGACAGGAGCCGGGCTAGGCGCGGGTAGAAATGAGGTTGTCTAATGCTTCTACAGCGTCGTAAGCAGCAGCTGGACCTTCCGCTAAAGGCTCTTGGCTAAGGGCTTTCAATAGGGCGATATTAGCACCTGGATTGGCGCTGATTTGACTAGAAAATTGGATCGGGCGTGTCACCGCATGGGGCTGGTGTTGGTTCAGAGTGTCGGCTTGCTCCCTTAGGCTTGGACCCGGTTGCGTAAACAAACTCATAAACAAAGCAAAGTTAGCACTGCCGGAGACTTTTCCACCGGGGCGTACTTCACTTGTTAACTGGGTTTCTAATACGTCTCTAATGTTCATAAGGTGCCGTCTCACTGGATAAATAGCTTATCGGCGGTTGAGCATTTTCTTTAATTAAGCCAACGAATTAAATTAAAGTTTTTTATAGACGAAACGTTAAGAAGGGTATTGAATAGTAGACTAATTAGTCAAAAAATAGACAATTTTATGTCTATACTATCGGGCATGGCCTTTCCTCAAGTTTGATTCCGTTATGCTGTTGGATTTCTTGAATGCACAATATTGATGAGCTGATTGAAAACGTTAGACAGAACGAGCAGATCGCGTTGAAGTTTTTCGACATCGAACGCTGCATTCTGTCGATTGGTCGTTGTGATCAGTTTGTTTCCACACTGACAAAGGAAGTTCAAAAACAGTTCAATGTGCCTTTTGTCTGGGTCAATCTAATCAATGAAGCTCCTTTGGCGCACCTGATCGAGACCTTAGAAAAAACCAGTGGTTTAAAAGACCGTGTGCTGTTCACCCGACGCAGTGCCATGGTGGATGCCATTGGCGCGGGTAATAGAACCGTCTTAGTCAATGATAACGTTGGTCGTTACTGGGAAGTGATTCCCCAATCTTACCGATCCATTATTGGTTCCGTTGCCATTTCCCCTTTGACCATTGACGGGGAGCTGGTGGGCTTGTTTTGCCAAGCGGATCAAGATCCCCACCGTTACGATCCCCATGTAAAAGACACTTTTCTATTGGATCAACTGTCCATCAAGATTTCTATCTGCCTGAGCAATGTGACGGCCAGAGAAAAACTCGAATATCTCGCCACCCGAGACCCACTAACGGGGCTATTGAACCGCCGTCAGTTGGAGCTCATGTTAGATCGAGAATTCGCCCGTTGTAAGCAGTCTGATCGAGATCTGACCGCTGTCTTCATTGATTGTGATGCATTTAAGTCGATTAACGATACCTTAGGACACAATTGTGGCGATGAAGTGCTAGAATACATAGCGAAACGCCTGTTGAAGCATGTGTATAAGCAAGGTTTAGCGTTCCGGTTTGCAGGGGATGAGTTTGTGTTTGTGATGCCTGGTAAGAGTTACGAGCAGGCCATAGACATTGCAGAGTCGATTCACGACTATTTACAAGCGAACCCGCTGCGCTACAAAAACAACTTGGTGCCTATTACCATCAGCTATGGTGGTGCCAGTGTTTTGTCCGATTCGCCGACCAGCTATAAGCAGCTACTTAAGCTCGCGGATGAGCGCCTCTATAACTACAAAAACAATCGTAAGCGATCTGTTCCCACAAAAGTCTTCAAGTTTCTCAACAAAATTCGCTGATCTGTAATTTTATTACACATTTGGGCGCTTAAATTTTTATTTCAGGTGTTTTCGCGAGCTTTTTCGTTGTAAAATTTCAAAAAAATTAGAAAACCAAGAGGTTATATATGTCTCACGCTTTGATTGCGGATTTGGGCGGCACAAACGCTCGTTTTGCCTTGGTGCCAATCAATCAGTATCAGCCACAAGAAGTGCGAGTCTTCTCATGCAAAGAATACGAGAGCTTCTTTGATGCTGTGTCGACTTATGTAGAGCAGTGCAGTGTGGACTTTGATTCTATCGACGCCATCGTGTTGGCGATCGCAGGTCCGGTAAATCAAGAAGTGATTCGTTTTTCTAATAACCCTTGGCACTTCACTCGCCAACAGGTTCAAGAGCACTTTGGATTAGACAAAAAGATTGCTTTCCTAAATGATTTTGATGCCATTGGTCACAGTTTAGAAGTCATTCCAGAAAGTGAACTGGAAGTGATTGGTGATCAGACTGAAGTCGATCCCAAAGCGGCATGCTGGGTGTTAGGTGCAGGAACTGGTTTAGGCGTGGCATGTGTTGTACCGCAAGATAACGGCGCTAATATTGTTCTTCCTGGAGAAGGTGGTCATGTTGACCTGTCTACTTGCAGCGACCAAGAAGATTATATCCTGCGCTTTTTGCGTGAGCGTCATAAGCGTGTTTCCGCTGAACGTGTTTTGTCTGGCATGGGACTGGAAAATATTTACGAAGCGCTTGCTCACCGTGAAGGTATTGAAAAGCGTTTAACTGCTCCTGAAATCGGTGAAGCCATTGAGCGCGGCGATGATCCAATCGCTCTGGCAACACTGGAACAATTTTTTGTTTTTCTAGGTCGAGTAACGGGTGATCTAGTATTGTCTGTAGAAAGCCGCGGCGGTGTGTACATTGCCGGCGGTATCGTGCCGCGCTACCTTAAGCACATTAAACGCAGTGCCTTTAGAGACGCGATGCAAGACAAAGGGCGCATGAAAGCCTTTGTAGCGCCCATCCCTACGTTTGTCGTTATGTCTGAATACCCCGGGCTGATGGGTTGTGCGTGTTACGCCGCCTATCTTGTGAATCAAGCCTAATAAAAGAATTGGAGAAAGCAATGAAGGTAAGTTTGAAAGCCTGTGATGTGGTGATTTTTGGTGGCGGTGGCGATTTGGCCATGCGCAAGCTTCTACCGGCTCTCTATCATTTGGACATGGACGGTCTGTTAGCGAAAAACACTCGCATTATTGGTGCCTCTCGTCGCGACATGAGCGCTGCAGATTATCAAGCAAAAGTACGTGCTGCGCTAGACGAATTCGTACCGAAAAGCATCGGTGACGAAAAGACTTGGCCACGCTTCAAAGAGCGCTTGAGCTATGTGTCTGTGGATGCCCAGCAAGAGTCAGATTTTGCCCGTTTCAACGATCACAATGTGGGTGAAGATGACAAAGATGTGGTGTTCTACCTAGCGACTTCTCCTGACCTTTTTGGCTCTATTTGTTCTTCATTGGCGAACAACGGCTTGAACCAAGAACGTATGCGTGTGGTACTTGAAAAACCACTGGGTCGTGACTTGACCTCTTCTCGCGCCATCAACGACGAAGTGACGCAAAACTTTGGCGAGAAGCAAATTTTCCGTATCGACCACTACCTTGGTAAAGAGACGGTTCAAAACTTGTTGGCGATCCGCTTCGGTAACACCTTGTTTGAACCTCTTTGGGACAGTGCGCACATTGATAACGTACAAATTACTGTGTCTGAAACTGTGGGTGTGGAAGGCCGCTGGGGCTACTACGACAAAGCCGGTGCCCTACGTGACATGGTGCAAAACCACCTTGTACAGTTGTTGTGTTTGGTGGCGATGGAGCCTCCTGGTCGCAACGATGCAGATTCTGTGCGAGATGAAAAAATCAAGGTACTGAAAGCCCTACGTCCAATCGAGGGTGCGAACGCCTACACGAAAACTGTCCGTGGTCAGTACGCTAAAGGCATGATCAATGGTAAAGAAGTACAAGGTTACTTCGACGAAGAAGGGTCTAACCCAGAGTCTCGTACAGAGACGTTTGTCGCTTTACGTGCAGACATCGACAACTGGCGTTGGGCTGGGGTGCCTTTCTACCTTCGTACTGGTAAGCGCCTTGGTCAGCGTTACTCTGAGATCGTAATTCAATACAAGTCTATTCCACACAGCATCTTTAATGATGAAAGCAATCGCCAGTTGCAGCGCAACCAGTTGGTGATCCGTCTTCAGCCAGAAGAGAAAATCTCTTTAACGGTTATGAATAAGGTGCCAGGAGCGGGTGAAGGTATGAACCTTCAACCAGTTGATTTGAACCTAAGTTTGAGTGAAGCCTTCCAGAACAAACGTAGTCCTGAGGCTTATGAGCGTCTATTGTTAGACGTAATGCGTGACGATGCTACTTTGTTCATGCGCTACGACGAAGTAGAAGCGGCTTGGAAATGGGTAGATGGCATCATGGGCGCATGGAATCAAACCAGTGAGCGACCAAAAGAGTATGCTTCCGGTTCTTGGGGACCTGCTGCATCCATGGCATTACCGATTAAAGATGGCCGTAACTGGCACGACTATTAAGTTTTAGGAGAAACGTATTATGGCAGCTTATACAGCCGCTCAAGTTATGACGGCAACCCCCGTTGTACCTGTGATCGTAGTGGACAGCGCAGAGCAAGCAGTGAATCTAGGTAAAGCCTTGGTTGCTGGCGGTGTTCCTGTGCTTGAAGTCACCATGCGTACCGAAGCTGCGTTAGAGGCCATCACGGCCCTACGCAAAGAAGTGCCTGATGCTATTGTGGGCGCAGGTACTGTATGTAGCCGTGAGCAGTACGTACAGGCGGTGGAAGCAGGGGCGCAGTTCATCATCAGCCCTGGGGCAACTCCTGATCTATTGAAAGTAGGTAAAGAGTACGACATTCCATACCTACCAGCGGTGGCGACCATCTCTGACATCCTATTGGGGATGGAGTACGGTTACGACCATTTCAAATTCTTCCCAGCGGAAGTTAATGGTGGCGTGAAAGCGTTGAAAGCGTTTGGTGGTCCATTGCCTCAGATCCGTTTCTGCCCTACTGGTGGGATCGGTGCGAGCAACTTCAAAGACTACCTAGCGCTAGATAATGTGCTATGTGTAGGTGGTTCTTGGATTGTGCCAACGGATCTTGTCCGTGCAGGTAAATGGGATGAGATTACTGAGTTAGCCAAATCTGTTCAGTAATCGTCCTGTTAGATAGATTTTAAAACGCCTCGCAAACTAAATTTTGCGGGGCGTTTTTGTTTGTATGGCCGAAATAATTGGCTTTAAATTATGAGCGTCGATAGTTGGGATTCACTATTAGAGCTTTTGTGGGATTCAGAGTTACACTAGCTTAACGCTCACAAATGAGCCCAGATCATAATAACAATGCCACCAGGAGGCCCTGTGAAGATCGCAATTTTGGACGATTATCAGGATGCAGTGAGAACTCTATCCTGTTTTGAGTTATTAAACGCTCATCAAGTGAGCGTCTTTAATGATACCTACCCTGAAGCAGACTTGATTTCGAAGCTGCAAGACATTGAAGCCCTTGTGTTGATCCGAGAGCGGACCGTGATTACCGAAAATCTACTTGCCAACTTGCCTAATTTAAAAGTCATTAGCCAAACAGGTAAGGTGAGTAATCATATTGATCCAGAAATGTGTGAGCAATATGGGGTTAAGGTGTTGGAAGGGCGTGGTTCTCCTGTAGCACCTTCTGAGTTGTGTTGGGCATTGATTATGTCTGCTTCTCGCCATTTAGATACCTATGGAGCACAACTACAACAAGGGAATTGGCAGTCCTCTCAAGGTCGTGGCTTAGGTCGCACTCTTAGTGGTCTGACGCTGGGGATTTGGGGCTACGGTAAAATTGGCCGACGTATTGCTCAATACGCCAAAGCGTTTGATCTGTCAGTGTTAGTTTGGGGCAGCGAAGGTTCGCGACAACAGGCTCAGGCGGATGGTTTTCAGGCGGCGGAGTCCAAAGAAGCATTTTTCGCCACAGCGGACATAGTGTCCTTACATCTGCGTTTAAATCAGGTGACGCAATACTGTGTCACGGCAGAGGATCTGCAGGCGATGAAACCGGACGCCTTGTTCGTTAACATCAGTCGTGCGGAATTGGTGGCACCTAATGCGCTGTTGGAGGTCATGACTGCTGAACCAAGCAAGATGGCGGCGATCGACGTGTATGTGAATGAGCCAGCCACCCCAGCTAATGAACCTTTATTGGCATTACCTAATGTGGTGGCAACGCCACATTTAGGCTATGTGGAGAAAAATAGCTATGAGCTCTACTTCCGCTTAGCCTTCGAAAACATCTTGGCATTTGAACAGGGCGCAGCTTAGGCGCCCTGAGTGTTCACCTGACCTGTTAGGCGAAGCGCTTTTGAAGGTATTGGATGATCTCGGAAGATTCGTATAGCCATTGGACCTTCCCGTCTTGTTCAATGCGTAGGCAAGGCACTTTTACTTTTCCACCTTGTTGCTCTAGTTCAGTACGGTATTGGGAGCCTTCTGATGCGCTGCGCTTCTCAATTGGAAGATTGAGTTTATACATGGCTCGGCGTGTTTTAATGCAGAACGGGCAAGCAAAGAATTGGTACAAGGCCATTTGATTGGCTTCAATGTTGACCGCTTGCTGTTGCTCTGGAGAGCGTTTTTGTTTTGTACCGCGAGTGAGGACATCTGCTAGAGCGATGATGCCCCCAAGCAGATTGCGAAGTAGTTTAATCATGAATTTCATAAAAGACCTGTGTTAACTAGGTGGATTCAGCTGAATGATGGTGGGCATTTTACCTACGGTAGGAAGCTTCCTCAATTGTTGAAATAATTACGACGGAATTAGGCATACACTATAGTCATTAGCTTTTGGTAATCTATTTGCCATGGGTATGATTTATTATCAGAAACGAATAGCGGCACGTTAATGTGTCTGTTTTTAAAACATGAGAAGGGAACGAACATGAAAGTATTGGCTTTTGCTGCAACGAACCACAAAGCATCCATTAACAAACAATTGGTCACCCATGCGGCAAATCTGCTTGCTGCAGACAAAGGTGCGGAAGTAGAAATTCTAGATATGAATGACTACGAATTGCCTTTGTACAGCATTGAACGCCAAACGGAGGATGGCATGCACCCATTGGCGCAGCAGTTCTTCGATAAGATTGGCGCGGCGGACGCAGTATTGATTTCGTTTGCTGAGCACAATGGTTCTTATGCCGCTGTATACAAGAACTTGTTCGATTGGGCGTCTCGTATCGACATGAAGGTCTACCAAGGCAAGCCAACCGTATTGCTATCTACTTCTCCTGGCTCTGCGGGAGCTAGCAACGTATTAGCTGGGGCGGTTAACTCAGCGGGCTTTTTTGCGATGGATTTAAAGGGCAGTTTATCTGTACCGTCTTTTAACGATAATTTTGATGTGGAAAAAGGCGAGCTGACTAATCCTGAGTTAGCGGCAGAATTGAAGAAAATCTTAGCAAGCGTATAAATACGGATTGCTAAAAAAGGGAGCCAATTGGCTCCCTTTTTTTGTGTATCAATGTATCAAGGAAAGATTAAAGGTTTTCTTCTGCGAACTCTGCCAGACGGCTACGTTCAATACCATTAACGTGCATGATGCTGGTGTATTTAAACCCTTTACAGCGTTCCACTAGGTACGTGAGACCTGAAGTGAGGGGGGTGATGTATTTGTTATCAATCTGTGCCAAGTTGCCAAGAACGATAATTTTGGAATTGGCGCCGATGCGGGTGACGATGGATTTAAGTTGAAATTGAGTGAGGCCTTGGGCTTCATCCACTATGATCAACGCATTATTAAAGGAGCGACCGCGCATAAAGTTTAGCGATTTGAACTGAATGTTGGCCTTTTGTTTTACGTAATCAATGGAGCTGACCGCATGCTCATCACTGCCATGGAGTACTTCTAAGTTGTCATCAAAGGCCGCCAACCATGGGGCCATTTTCTCTTCTTCCGTACCAGGCAAAAAGCCGATGTCTTCCGCAAGGGGCGGGGTAGATCGAGCGACAATGATTTTATTGAAGCGCTTTTCTTCCATGGTGACATGAAGGGCGTAGGCCAATGCTAATAGGGTTTTACCTGAGCCTGCTGGTCCTGTCATGACCATCATATCGCTGTTGTCATGGCGTAATAAGTAAAAGGCCATGGCCTGCTCTAAGTTGCGCGGTTGAATGCCCCAGAAGGACTGATGCATGAGACTCTGGCGATTAATGTCCAGTACATAGAGGTAAGTTTCATCAAGGTTAACGATAAAGCCTGTGAACTCCTCATCATCCACAATGAACATATTTAAATACAAGGTCGGTAATTCGTCTTTCTTGATCTTGTGAACCGTATGCGCTCCATGAGTTTCTGTATGGACATCTGTAATATGGCCCCAGAAAGTCCCTTCAATGTGGACATAACCCTTGTTCAGTAAGTCCACATCGTCGAGCACTTTGTCTTTACGGTAGTCTTCAACTCGCTCAAGGCCAGAGCCCTTGGCCTTAATGCGCATGTTAATGTCTTTGGTCACTAGGCAAACGGAGGCTCTTGGGGTGGTGGCTTGTAGGCTCAAGGCAACGTTGATAATACGGTTGTCATTGGCGTGGTGGTGATTGCCGTTAAGGAAGGGAACGTTGTCGAGCTGGGTGATTTGTTGGTCGGGGAACACCGCAAGGGTGCCGGTGGCTTTTTGTGCCTGTTCTGATTCTGGGGCATGGATAGGGACCCCTGATTGCAGCTCTTTCGGACTGGCATCACCGACCATTTTGTCGATGATGTTGATGGCAAGTCGTGCTTCTCGACTTACGTCTTTATCTCTTCTGTCTTTTATTTCATCAAGCTCCTCCAATACCGTCATGGGAATGACCACCTTGTGCTCGGCGAAGGAATAAATCGCCATTGGGTCGTGAAGTAATACATTGGTATCTAGAACATAGATTTTTTCCATAGTACTTCTCTCCTCTACATAGAGATAAATAATCCATTAGATGAGCGGGTCGTGGGAAGTGCGTAGGACGTAACAATGAGTTGGAAGTGTTCTGTTTAAGTTGTGGGTGAATGGTGCCAACAATGGCGCGAAGAAAGCTGTGAGAGGCAGGGCTCTCGATGGGGAAACTCTTTGCTTGGTCATTAACTACGTTTACTACCATATACGACAAGCTACTCTCTTTGAGTAATGAGCGTACTTTGAGTGTATGACAAAAATAGGGCGGATGGGAATAAAAAAAAGCCACCAGGTGCTGGTGGCTTTTTTGAGTGTTGGCTTTAGACGTTTGATTATTCGTCTAGGAAGCTACGTAAGTGTTCAGAACGGCTTGGGTGACGTAGTTTACGCAATGCCTTCGCTTCGATCTGACGAATACGCTCACGGGTAACATCGAACTGCTTACCGACTTCTTCAAGTGTGTGGTCAGTGTTCATATCGATACCGAAACGCATACGCAATACTTTTGCTTCACGGGCTGTCAGTCCTGCAAGCACCATGGTAGTAGACTCTTTCAAGCCTTCAATGGTGGCCGTATCGATTGGAGATTCTGCGCCATCGTCTTCGATGAAATCACCTAGGTGCGAATCTTCGTCGTCACCGATTGGGGTTTCCATAGAGATCGGCTCTTTGGCAATCTTCAATACTTTACGGATCTTGTCTTCTGGCATGTCCATGCGTACTGCCAATTCTTCCGGCGTTGCTTCACGGCCCATCTCTTGTAGCATTTGACGAGAGATACGGTTCAGCTTGTTGATCGTTTCGATCATGTGTACCGGAATACGGATAGTACGCGCTTGGTCTGCAATCGAACGTGTGATCGCCTGACGAATCCACCAAGTTGCATAAGTAGAGAACTTGTAACCACGGCGGTATTCAAACTTATCAACCGCTTTCATCAAACCGATGTTACCTTCTTGGATCAAATCCAAGAATTGTAGGCCACGGTTGGTGTACTTCTTCGCAATGGAGATAACCAAACGTAGGTTGGCTTCCACCATTTCTTTCTTCGCACGGCGAGCACGGGTCTCACCGATAGAGATGCGACGGTTAATTTCTTTTAGCTCAGGAATGCTTAAACCTGTGTCTTTAGAAATACCGCGAAGTTTACGTTGACAGCGGTTGAATTCAGCTTGGTTTTCTTCCAAACCAGCTGAGTAATTCGTGCCAGCATCGATGCGCTCTTGTAGCCATTCAGTGTTGGTTTCGTTGTTCGGGAAACGTTTCAAGAACTCAGTACGAGGCATGCCCGCTTTACGAACACACAATTGCATGATCAAACGCTCTTGCTCACGTAGCTTGTCCATACGTGAACGAACGCGGTCGATAAGATCTTCAAACAATTTCGGAGCCAGTTTAATTGGCGCAAACATAACGCTCAATTCTTCTTGCTTCTCAGAAACTTGCTTAGAGTCGCGACCATGCTTTTCGATCAAGACAAGAACTTCGTCATTTAGACGGCGGATTTCATTGAAACGTAAAGCTGTTTCTTCTGGGTCTGGGCCGCTTTCTGTCTCGTTCTCTTCTTCGCTAGAATCTTCGTCATCATCACTGTCTGAGTCAGATTCATCTGATTCCGTTTCTTCCGGTGTGTTGTCTTCTAGTTCTTCAAAGTAAGGCTCTTCGCCATCGCCATCAATGAAGCCGCTGAAAATGTCGCTCAAGCGGCCTTCTTCTTCGACGACACGGTCGTAGGTGTTGATCAATAGATCAACGGCACCTGGGAAGTAAGACAGGGCTGCCATAACTTCACGGGTACCTTCTTCGATACGTTTCGCGATTGCAATTTCACCAGCACGAGTTAGAAGCTCTACGGTACCCATTTCGCGCATGTACATACGCACAGGATCGGTGGTGCGGGTCACATCACCTTCTACAGCGGCTAGGGCTGCTGCAGCTTCTTCTGCTGCATCGTCATCGGTTGAATCGCCTTCTTCCATAAGAAGGTTTTCTTTATCGGGTGCGTATTCAGAAACCACGATGCCCATGTCGTTAATCATGGCAATGATTTCTTCAACCTGCTCCGGATCAGAAAGGTCATCAGGCAGATGGTCGTTAACTTCCGAGAAAGTTAAGTAACCTTGTTCTTTACCTTTGGCGATCAGCTCTTTAAGACGTGACTGTTGAGTGTCTGGCATTCGACAACCTATCATTTAGAAATTCGTTGGGAGTTTAGCAAGCGGCGGATTATAACAAAAATTCCGGATTTTATCCAGATATCCTACCTTTTTTTGGCCGAAAATTAGTCAATAATTATGACTTCTTCTTCCGTAGCTGCTCCATTAGAGCACGCAGTTCTTGCTGAGTTTCTGTACTGTTTATGGCGTCATTGCCTCGGGTTTTCAACCGTTGAATACTAGAATTTAATCCAAGTGCCTCAGTTTGTTCTTCAATCATGTCGAGAACCTCCTGTTTGGCATTGGTTATCTTCTGTTTAGTGGTGGCGTCCGGGTGATTTAACAAGCCGTAAATCGTATCCAGCAGTACTTGATTGCGCTCTTGATAAAGCAGGTGTCCAGTATTGTGCTCAGGGTACTTATTAAAATAACGCCAAACACGGCTAAAGGCTTGGCGGTCTGGGGTGTCTCCAGCCAAAAGGGGATCAGGCACATCAATGTCTCGGGCAATGGAGGGGTGCATCAACAAGCAAAGGGTAGCGTGTGCGATGCGGCTCAGGCCTGCTTGAAGAGGGGCAAAGGTCGGACCGTCGTCTTTCTGCCATTTTCCTTTGTTTTGCCACTTTCCTTTGCCTTTGAAGCTGCCTTTTGAGTCGAATCCCTGTTTCCCTTGATAACCCCCAGATTGATCCATGGGCATATCTTGGTAGGGCGCGTGTCCATCATCGTAACCGTGGGGCTCATAACCATCATCGTAGCCATAAGGTTCATAATCATGTGACACTTGCGGTGCATGATTTGAGTTGGTTTGCGGTGCTGCCGGATGACGTGGTGTTGGCGCATTGGCTGTCAGTGTTTCAGAGCTTAGTCCCGATTGGTCTGATAGTTGTTTCACTAGCAGGGAGCGAAGGGTGACTTCCTTGGGGATGCTTTGAATCAAAGCCATAGCATTCTGGGTAAACTGGGCTTCCCCTTCTTCGTCTCCAAGGGTGACAAGGGATCGTGCATGTTCAAACAAAACATGGGCCAATGACGAAGAATCGTCTAGACGCTCAAGAAATGCTTCTTTACCGGTTTTACGGACCAGTGAATCGGGATCTTCCCCTTCCGGTAGGAATAAAAAACGCACCTGTTTGCCATCTTGTATAACGGGCAGAGTGGCCTCTAGTCCTCTTATAGCGGCAGCGCGACCAGCTTTATCTCCATCGAAACAAAGAGTTACCTTATCCACTAACTTAAAGAGTTTCTTAAAGTGCTGACTGTTTACCGAGGTGCCAAGTGTGGCTACAGCATTGGTGATGCCATGTTGTGCCAGCACGATCACATCCATATAGCCTTCAACGACTATGATGTGATCCAGGGTGGTGGTGTTTTGTTTCGCCTCGTATAAACCGTAAAGTTCGAGGTTCTTATGAAAAACTGGGGTTTCTGGTGAGTTTAGATATTTGGGTTTTTCGTCACCAAATGCTCGGCCACCAAAAGCAATAACCCGCCCACGAGTATCGCGGATTGGAAACATGATGCGATCACGAAAACGGTCGTAATATTGCCCAGCTTGGTCTTTTTTCTCTATGAGCATGCCGCCCTGGAGTAGCTGCTCTTGCTGCTCGGCCCGAGGGCCGATGGCTTTGAGAAGGTTGTCCCAGCCTGGAGGGGCGAAGCCTAGGCCATAGACTTTCGCAATCTGACCCGATAAGCCTCGCTCTTTGGCCAGATAGTCTTTGGCCTTGTCTTTGTGTGAGCTTTCTAACAGCTGACGCTGGAAAAAAGTCGCACTTTCGCTGAGGCGTTTGAGTAGTTCGGCGTTTTGTTCATAACGATCTGGCGCACCTTGCTCTCGGGGCACTTCCATGCCAGCGTCTTTGGCAAGTACTTCAATGGCTTCCACAAAGTCTAGGTGATCATGCTCCATGACAAAAGAAATGGCGTTGCCACCAGCACCGCAGCCAAAGCAATAATAGAACTGCTTGTTCGGGTTTAAGCTAAAAGATGGCGTTTTTTCGTTATGAAAAGGGCATAAGGCAGAGTAATTTAAGCCCGTCTTTTTAACGGTGATGCGAGACGCAACCACATCGGTAATGTCAGTGCGAGCTAATAGCTCGTCGATGAACTGGTCTGGAATACGTCCCGCCATAAAGGTTGCCTTAGCCTAATAGGGCTTTTACTTGTTTGCTAACCACTGACATGTCGCCGCGGCCTTGAACTTGTGGCTTGACGATAGCCATCACTGCGCCCATTTGTTGCATGCTGGAAGCACCAGTTTCTTCAATGGCGGCTTTGACAATGGCTGTCACTTCTTCGTCACTCAGTGGCTGTGGAAGGAACTCAGCGATCACATCCATTTCTTTCTTTTCGGTTTCCGCTAGGTCTTCACGTCCGCCGTCCATAAATTGCTGATAAGAGTCTTTACGCTGCTTTACCATTTTGTCCAAAATGACCAGTACACGAGCATCATCAACATCGATACGTTCATCTACTTCAACGCGCTTAATTTCTGCTTGAATGGTACGCATGATAGTAACGCGCTCTTTCTCTTTGGCGCGCATAGATGTTTTGAGTGCATCGGAGATCTGCTTTTTCAGTTCTGACATCGTTGTCTTCCTCAAGGGTAATAATCGTTTTATTGAAGCAAAAAAAATCGGCTAGTTGTAGAACTAGCCGATTCTTATCGTAAAGCGTATATCTCTACGGCGTATTACAACTTGCTCTTAATGGAGCAAAATGTAGTCGCTTAGTACAAGCGTTGGAATTTCTTCTGCTCGCGAGATACTTTCTTAGCGTGACGCTTAACAGCAGCCGCTGCAGCGCGCTTGCGAAGAGTTGTTGGTTTTTCGTAGCACTCACGACGACGAACTTCAGCAAGGATACCTGCTTTTTCGCAAGAACGCTTGAAGCGACGTAGTGCAATGTCAAATGGCTCGTTATCTTTAACTTTAACTTGTGGCATATCTAATTACCTATAAATTTTTTACGTTTAGTAATCACAAAACGGCGCGAATCATACCGATTTTTTCATCATAAATACAATGGTACGAGCCGTAATGCGTGGCTGTAGTGTTGTATCTAAAGTTTGATTAAGTTGTCTCTTTAGATATTTAAGGTCTTTTTCTGGGGTGTCCCTGCCTGTAGCCTGTAGGGAGAGGGGGACGGTAAAAAATCACCTGCCTATTATTTAAACGATAAAAACGGGGCGCATTATAATGTAATGCCCATCATCTGTCCAACCCTTTGTATTTTTTATCGACTTAATAGACTGCCATCAACTTATGGATACGTTACAATAGGCCATAAATCTTACCGCGTAGGAATACCATGAAAGTTTTAGGTCTAGAGACGTCCTGTGACGAAACCGGAATCGCCATTTATGACACAGATAAAGGGCTACTCACCCACAAAATTTATACCCAGATCGCACAGCATGCGGAGTACGGTGGTGTGGTGCCTGAATTGGCCTCTCGCGACCATGTACGCAAAACTCTGCCACTGATTGAAGAAGTCTTAGCGGACGCGAATTTGAAGAAGTCAGATTTGGACGCTATTGCCTATACTTCAGGCCCAGGGCTGGTCGGAGCCCTAATGGCGGGTGCGACGATTGGTCGTTCTTTGGCTTACTCTTTAGGCATTCCGGCGTTAGGCGTGCACCATATGGAAGGTCATTTGTTGGCCCCTATGCTGGAAGAAAAGCAGCCTAAAATGCCATTCGTTGCCTTGCTGGTGTCTGGTGGACATACTCAGCTCGTGCGTGTGGATGCTATTGGTGAGTATAAGTTACTTGGGCAGTCTCTGGATGATGCGGCTGGGGAGGCTTTTGATAAAGCGGCAAAAATGATTGGTTTGCCGTACCCGGGTGGTCCATACATTGCGGCTTTGGCGCAAAAGGGAAATCCAGATGCAGGGATTAAATTTCCTCGCCCTATGACAGATCGCCCAGGGTTGGACTTTAGTTTTAGTGGCTTGAAAACGGCCTTTTTAACAGCTGTTCATGATGCTTTGGATAAAGAGGCTTTTAACGATCAGTTTCAAGGGGATGTGGCTTTGGCCTTTGAGCAAGCCATTGTCGATACCTTGGTGATCAAGTGTCGTCGTGCACTGGAGCAAGAAGGTCTAACCCAGTTGATTATTGCGGGGGGAGTCAGTGCCAATAAACGCTTGCAGTCTCAATTGGAAACTCAGCTAGCAAAAATCAACTCAAGTGTTTTTTACGCCCGTCCTGAATTCTGTACCGATAACGGCGCCATGATTGCCTATGCGGGTGCCCAGCGCTTGTTGGTTGGGCAGTCGTCGCCTCTGAATCTATCGATTCGTGCCCGCTGGCCCTTATCTGAATTGGAAAACGTAAATGGAGCAGCGCAATGATCTTGGATACCGTCTTTATTGAAGGGTTGCATACCCGTGCTGTGATTGGTGTGTACGAATGGGAAAAAGAGATTTGGCAAGATCTTGTCTTTGATATTGAAATGGAACACGATAATCGAGTGCCGGCTATGGACGATGATCTGAGTAAAACCCTAGATTACGAAGCCATTTCCAACGCCATCATCGAGTTTTGCCGCACGAAACAGTTTGAGCTTATTGAAACGTTGGCAGAACGCTTATGTGCACAGCTGATCGAAGTCTTTAATCTGACGACCATCACTATGACCTTAAGAAAGCCTGGGGCTGTGCCAGCAGCTCGTGCGGTAGGCGTAAAAATTCGCCGTACTGCATAAGGTCCTTTCAATTAGCGCCAGTTTTGGATTCCTTTGACTGGCGCATCATTTCTTCCCATTTTGCTCAATAAGCGGGTTGCTTAACCTAGCCAATGTTTCAATGCGCGTGCGCTTTAAAGCTTCCCCTAGTTCCGCTCCAGCATAGCCTTGCTTCATAAGGGCTTGGGCATTAATACTGGCAATGCTCGATCTAAGGCTCAGCCAGTCAGCCAAGTGTGTTTTGGTGAGTTTAGCTAGGAGGGTGGCTAGCTTTTCATAGGGTTGGGGCTTCTTCACGGCAGCCACTCGCGTTAGCCAAGATTCCCATGTTTCAGCGGTTAGCGGTAATGCACAGTGCTCTAAAAATTCACGACTTTGCTCACTGAACCAAGCATATTGGTTTGGTGCTCTGAGATGAGAATTTAGCTGCGTCAGGGTGTCTAACGGCGTGTTATGGGTGATCAGTGCCCAGCGGCTGTGTTTGTCCCAATTGGGCGCAAGCGGCTCACTGGTATAGCAAAGCCCTGGAAACAGCTCACTTAAAGCATGGCAGGATTGCAATACATCAAAATAGACATGGGGGTGATCGCTTAACAAAGCCTTTTCGGTTTCCCGCCAGACCCGCTCAGGTGTTAGGGTCGAGAGCTCACCTGAGGCAGAGATTTGCTGCATTAAAGCCATCGTTTCAGGGGCAATGCTAAAACCAAAACCCGCGAACCGTGCCATAAAACGAGCCACTCGTAATACCCTTAATGGATCTTCTACGAAGGCATCGGATACGTGTCGAATGATGCGATTTTCTAAATCCTGCTGACCACCAAATGGGTCGATCAAGTCCCCGTCTTTACTTTTAGCAATGGCGTTAATGGTTAGATCTCGGCGTTCTAGATCTTCTTCCAATCGAATATCAGGGGAGAAATCACAGATGAAGCCGGTATAGCCGGCTCCTTGCTTACGCTCTTTGCGAGCGAGGGCGTATTCTTCTTTGGTGTCAGGGTGCAGGAAAACAGGGAATTGCTTGCCCACTTGTTGGTAACCTTGGGCAAGCATTTGCTCGGGAGAGGCGCCTGTGACGACCCAGTCTTTGTCTTTTACGGTGAGTTTGAGTAGCTCGTCTCGAACGGCTCCGCCGACGAGGTAGGTGTTTGGCGTGGGGGCCATTACTGACCCAGCTCACATTGCTCAGGGAACATGGCGCTCCACTGGCTAAAGCCACCGTTTAATGAATAGACTTCTTGAAAGCCTTGGGCGGCAATGTATTCTGCTGCACCTTTACTGCTATTGCCATGGTAGCAACATACAATGACTGGCTTGGCCTTGTCGGCAGTGTCGATGAACTCTTGCACATTATCATTATTAAGGCTTATAGCATTGCTCATATGACTGGTGGCAAAGCTCACCGCATCACGGATGTCTACGATGATTGCGTCATTTTCGATGATGGCCAGGGCGTCATTCACGTCAATACAGGAATATGTGCTCATGTTTCTCTCAAGTTAGGTTACACGGGGTGCTGAAGCGAGTATTGTCTTCCAGTCTCATGGCGGTAAGTGTGCCGCCCCAAACGCAACCAGTGTCCAATGCATGGAAATGGCTGTGTTCAGTCACACCTTCGAGTGCGGCCCAATGGCCAAAAACAACTCGTGTATCGGGTGGAAGCTGACTGGGGAAGGTAAACCAGGGCGCGTAACCACTACGTGCCGTATTCGGACCTTCTTTGGACTTCAAGTCCAGCTTGCTGTCGGCGCGACAGAAGCGCATTCGGGTAAGATAGTTTGTGATGGCGCGAAGGCGATCCATACCGGTAAGTGCTTCTGACCACTGACTCGGCTTATTACCATACATGACCTGTAAAAAATCCTCTACTTGATCAGACTGCAGCATGGTCTCTACTTCTTTGCTTAGGCGAAGGGTGTCGTCTAAGGTCCAGCAAGGAGGGACACCTGCATGGGTCATTACAACGTTTAATGACGGGTCATAATGGCATAAGGGTTGTGATCTGAGCCAATTGAGCAGATCGTCTCTGTCACTGGCGTTAAGGATACTGTGTACTGTATCGCCACGTTTTAGATCGGCAAAGCCATAGGAAACAGCGATTAAATGCAGATCATGGTTGCCAAGTATGACCTTGGATTTGTTACCTAGGGAGCGGATAAAACGAAGGGTTTCAAGGGACTCATCACCGCGATTAATCAGATCCCCAGCAAACCAAAGTTCGTCATTATTTGGGTTATATTGGATTTGCTCAAGCAGCTTTAGTAGCGGCGTAAAGCATCCTTGTATGTCACCAATTACATAAGTAGACATGGGAAACCTTAATGAACTTTGTTGGGCACCGCCAAGGTAAATGGCGGAATAGGAGCGTCAAATTCAATGCCGTCTTCGCTTAAAAAACGGTAACTACCATGCATGGTGCCAACAACGGTGTCGATCACTGTACCGCTGGAGTAGTCGTAGGATTCACCTGACTCCAAGTTCGGATACTCACCAATGACACCTGCGCCTTTCACTTCTTGGGTTCGTTCATCGCCATTGGTAATGATCCAATGGCGTGACAAGAGTTTAGCCGCGCGGGTACCGCAATTGGTCATGGTAATGTGGTAAGCAAACACATAACGGTCATCGTCTGGGACAGATTGCTCTGAGAGGTACTCTGTTCTAACGGTGACAACGATATCGTGTTCTTGCATGCATTAATCCTTATTGCTTAGATGGTTGGCAATGTTAACAAAGTCTTTTACGTCTAAACGCTCAGGGCGCAATGTTGGATCAATTCCGAGTGCTTCAAAGTCGGCATCATTAAGCACGCCTTTGTAGTTGTTTCTCAAAGTCTTGCGACGTTGTTGAAAGCCGATTCGCACACTGTCTTCTAACTGTTTTAAGTCCTCGGCCACATAAGGCAAGGTCTTATGTGGTGTCATACGCACAATGGCGGAATCCACTTTTGGTGGTGGATCAAAGGATTCAGGGCCAACGATGAATAGATTGTCCACTTGACAGTAATACTGTGCCATAACACTTAAACGTCCGTAAAGATTATCCCCTGGACGTGCCGCAAGGCGATCAACGACTTCTTTTTGCAACATAAAGTGCATGTCGTCAATATGATCAGCAAAACTGAGTAAGTGGAAGATAAGCGGCGTAGAAATGTTATAAGGCAGATTACCGACAACACGAATGTTGCCTTGTTCGGTCAAGCTCAGGAAGTCAAACTTCATGGCGTCTGCTTCGTGAACCACAAGGTCTGGGTAACGGAACAAGTTAACCCGCAAAATTGGAATCAGATCCCGGTCCAATTCCACCACATCCATGCGTTTGGTAACGCTGATAATGCCTTCCGTTAGGGCGCCTTTACCGGGGCCGATTTCAACAATACGTTGACCTTCTTTTGGGGCAATACAAGCGACGATGCGGCGAATGATCCCAGCATCATGTAAAAAGTTTTGACCAAAGCGTTTTCTGGCTTTGTGAGGGTGTGATTTGCTCATTTAGATACTTTTTTGGGCGTTATTTGCCATGGTGATGGCATTTTCGATGGCAACTTTTAAACTGCCATCACTTGCTTTTCCTGTTCCGGCTAAATCAAGAGCCGTACCGTGATCAACGGATGTTCGGATAATGGGAAGCCCTAATGTTATGTTCACAGCATTCCCGAATCCTGAGTACTTTAACACAGGAAGCCCTTGATCGTGATACATAGCGAGGACACAGTCTGCTTCTTCAAGGTATTTTTGCTGAAAAAGAGTATCGGCAGGGAGTGGACCGATTAACGTTAGGCCCTCACTGCGTAGCTCATTCAAAGTAGGAATGATAACGTCGATTTCTTCTCTGCCTAGGTGACCATCTTCCCCAGCGTGCGGGTTAAGGCCGCATACGAGAATGCGTGGTTGGTCGCAGCCAAAACGGGTTTTGAGATCCTGATGGAGTGCTCGAGCCACGGTTTTAAGTGTCTCTGGGGTAATAGCAGCCGCAATGTCTTTTAGTGGTAAGTGAGTGGTTACTAAGGCCACACGCATGGCTTGACTTGCCAACATCATGACCACTTGAGGGCTGTTACAAAGATGTTGGAAAAATTCTGTGTGGCCAGAGAAGTGCTCTCCAGTTTCACATAGCACCCCCTTGTGAACCGGAGGTGTCACCACTGCATCAAAGACACCGTCTAAACAGCCTTGCCCTGTGATACGTAAGGTTTCGAGCACATAGGGAGCGTTAGCTACATTTAATGTGCCCGCTTGAACTGTTTCACCCAGTGCAGTAGGCCATATTTGAACCGTGCCAGGCTGATGAGGCGGCAAGGCCTCGAGAGAGCTAAGTGTGCGGATCTGAGCGGGAATGCCTAGGGCTTTGGCCCGTTCAGAAAAGACTCCAGGATCACCAACGACTACCAGTTTTGCATCGAAAGATGCTTGTAGAGCTCCGAGAACAATATCAGGGCCAATCCCTGCTGGCTCTCCTGAGGTGATGGCAATAGTTGGTTGAGTCACTGGGTCATCCACTTAGTTAATTGCTTTGCGTTCAATGAAAGAGTCTGCACGTAGCTCAGATAGCCAGGTTTCGATGACGAAGTCGCGCTTCTGTGCAATCAAAGCTTGCTCTGCGTTTTTACGTTGCACTTGTTCACTGATATCAGTCTGACGGCGGCCGTCAACGGTCAAAATGTGCCAACCAAACTGAGAACGGAATGGGGTACTGATATCGCCCACGTCAGTAGTATTCATGACTTGCTCAAATTCCGGCACCATGGCACCTGGCGTTACCCAACCTAGGTCACCCCCTTGAAGGGTAGAGCCTTGGTCTTCACTGTAAGATTTGGCTAATTCAGCGAAGTCTTCACCATTTTGCAAACGCTTGTAGAGTTGTTCTGCAAAAGCTTGGGTTTGTTGATCATTACGGATTTCGTTTGGTCGAACCAGAATATGGCTGACTTTGGTTTCTTGCTGGTAGGCTTCATTATTGGATTGTTTTTCCACTACCCATAGTAAATGAAACCCTGCGTTACTTTGCAGTGGGCCGATCAAAGGGCCCTTTTGAGTTTCAATGGCTTGGGTGAACAGGCGAGGTAGCTCATTGGCTTTTCGCCAGCCTAGGTCTCCCCCTTGAATAGCAAATTGGCCTTCAGAGTTGGCGATGGCTTGATTAATGAAGTCTTGCTCAGAGTTAATGTTTTGAGCGATCTCGTCAATCTTGGCGCGAGTCTCTTCAAGGTCTGTGGCTCGAATAACGATATGACGAAGACGGTATTCGTCTTTGCGATTGCTTTTTTGAGCCTGGCGATCTAAGAAGTCATCGATCTCTTGCTCAGTGATGGAAATGCGAGACTGCACCACCTGCTGGCGAGACTTACCGATTAGGATTTCATTTTCAATCTGTTGGCGGTATCGGGAGTAGTCGATGCCTTGCCCTGACAGAATGTCCCTTAGACCTGCGATGTCCGTTTGGAAGTTGGAAGCCACACTTAAAATGGCGCGATCCACTTCACCACTGCTGGCGCGAATCCCAAGCTTACGTGCGTAATTCACCTGCATGGCTTCTTCAACCAGCTGGTTAAGGATTTGGCGGCGGATGGTGTCGGTTAACACTCCACCAGGGATACGATCTTTAATTACTTGAAAACGGTTGTCTATGTCGCTGCTCAAAATGGCTTTTGAGTCGACGATGGCTACAATGCCGTCAAGCTTTTGCGGTGCGGCGGATGCCGGGACCGATGCCCAAATAAAAGTACAGAGGAAGAGTGAAAGAATAAATTTATACATCATTAGTATCCGACTTTGCCTGCGTTCCAGTAGTCATTTGCAATGCTTGAGGTGTCTGAGTTTTGTCGTCCCACACCACTTAAACTACGTAAAATAAATTGTAAATAAATGCCTTCGTCGTATATGCCGTCATCGTCTCGCCAGCGCTGGTGGCTAAGGGACACTTTAACACAGCAGTTTTCATACCCGAGTCCATTCACTTTTTTGGTTTCTTCTTCATCTAGCCAATCATAGGTTTGCTGGTGAAAGAGGTGCCAGTTTTCGTTCAATGGGATGATGGTGGAAAAATTAGACTGCTTAGTCATTTCATCATCATCTTCATCGTACACGTATGAGAAACTAAGATTTAACACAACGCCACTGTCAGGCGTGTATTTCATAGCAGTTTGCGCAAGATCTACACGTTCTTGATCCAAATCGTAGTTAAAGTTATTGGTCAATGTGTAGGTGTCACCATTATAAGAAGCGGAGGTTAAGATCGCACTGCGCTTATCATTGTCCACCACTTCGCCCGTATCCCCATCAATGTCCACCCGACGGTCTTTCATGTAAAACACCTGCCCGCCGCGAAGTGTCCAGCGATTCACGTTGTTGGTGTCGTAAAAGCGACTTTCTAACCCCAGGGCGATTTGCTCCGTGTCACCGATACGGTCATTACCGCTAAAGCGACTGTGAGAAAACGCTTGGGAGTAGGTCATGGTGGCTTCACTTGCGTCAAAATCCGGGATATCAGACTGCTCAACGTAAGGAGAGTTCAAGTAGGTTAGGCGCGGCTCCAATGTTTGGCGCCAGCGGTTAGCCAAGGAACGCTCAAATATTACGCCAGTGTCTAAATAATAGGACAGGTGGTTTACATCTGTGGTTTCGTCACTATTGGTGTTGTAGCGGTGTAAATCATAAGTTCGGTACTGGTGAATCGCACCGACTGTGATGTTGCCCCAGGAGTTGTTGCCGCTGATGCTGAAGTCTTGGTTTAACGCCGAACGTTTACCGTCTACATCGTCTTCTTCTGGATCATAGAAATCGGTAAATTGCACATCCGGTGAGTAGCTAAACGTGGGATCAGCATACCGGTACGAAGCGTTGACTCGAGGGAGCCATTCTAGAGGTTTTTCTTCGTCCGGATCAGGGGTTTGATACTGGCGTACCTGAATATCCGTGCTGAAGTTGTCATAGTTATAACGGGCGTAGGTGCTACGTTCGTAATTATCCTTTTCACCTAAAGATGTGGTGTTGATTTCAGGTGTTTCGTCAGGGGTTGGGTTGTCCTCTAAATAAGTACCGATACTGAAGTTATCAGTAAGCTGCTGATCTGAGGTCAGTTTACGTAAAGTGGCTTCATTGCCCGCGTCATCGTAATAGGTTGATTGCTCGAAAGTAGTTTCTCCCCACTGACTCAGATGACGAAACTCTACGTCAAGGCCATAGCCATTATCATCACTGCCATGGGGAATGGGGCCAGGTCCCATTCGAGTGGTCACATTTGGTGTGATGGTGGCATCGTAATTCGGCGCTAGATTCAGGTAAAAAGGTGCTGATAAGGCGAAGTTATCATCCCCATCGTAGGAGAAAAATGGGAATAGGAAACCTGTTTGACGACGGTTATCGATCGGGAAACGTAACCAAGGAAAGTAGAAAACTGGAATGTCATCAATGCGAATCTGAACATGCTTGGCGGTACCAAAACCACTGTTGGGGTTTAGCTCAATGCTGGTTCCGTAAAGCTGCCAGCTGATGTCACCAGGTTCACAAGTGGTGTAGAAGCCTTCTTCAATAAACACAACACCATCTTTGGCTCGGGTGATTTGTGCCGCTTCACCACGTATGCCTGAACTGTGGCTGAGGAATTTGGCATCGTCAAACTGAGCTGTTTGATTCGCTTCATTGCTGCTAAGGAAGGCGGAGGAACTACGAATGAGTTGATTCTCAGCTCTTAGCACCACATTTCCATCTGCTTTATAGTACTCGTCTGGTACCCCTTGAATCCTGTTGGCGTCTATATTGGAGTCGGGTTGCCGAAGACTGGCCGCCCCTTCCATATGAATCGTGCCTTGCTCGTCTCGATAAATAAGATCCGCTAGTAAGGTGGTGTTTTCTCCATCAGAGACTTCCCAACCATCAATATAACTGCCGCGACAGTATTGATTTAAGCTGGCTTGCTGTTGCGGTGTCAGAGATTCTCTCGGCACCCAGTCCCATTCATTCGCCTGTGCAATAGGCAAGATGAAAAGACTTTGAAATAATAGCGCGTAATAGCGTAAATGCTTTGGCATGCAGGGTATACTAAATCTTTTTAGGTGCCAGTTAACGCTCTAAGCGCGGCACGAATTAAGTCAATGTTGACGACAAATAATAATCTATGCGCCCCCTATGGGGCTACCAATTCTGGAGAATTATCTTTATGTGGAAATGGATAGGGGCAATCGTTGGAACCTTGTTTGCTGGTTTTTTCGGCACGATAGCTGGGTTTATTGCCGGAGCATTCATTGATCGAGCTAAAGGAAACCAGCTCGGTAACCGACGTACGGGCGCGTCCATGGCAGAACAACAGCAAGTGTTCTTCCAAACCCTATTCCAATTGATGGGGCGTTTGGCGAAATCTGATGGTCGCGTAACTGAGGCAGAGATCGAACTGGCGAAGGCGGTCATGCAGCGTCTTCGTTTGACTCCTGATGCCCAAAGACAGGCGCAAGAGCTATTCAATCAAGGTAAATCAGAGAGTTTCGATGTGGAAGCAACCTTGGCGCACTTTAATCGTGTGGTCGGCTCTCGCTTATTAATGCGTTCTATGATTGAAGTTTTGTTGTTATCTGCATACGCCGATGGCCACTTTAGTCTGGAAGAGAAAACCCTGCTGGGCAATATCTGCGCTCAGTTGGGCATGTCTCAAGCTGAATTTGAAAGTATCCACGAACAGGTTAAGCGCCAAGCTCATTTTCACCAGGGCTACCAGCAACAAGGCGGTCATGGGAGCTCCTCTCCTGACCTGTTAAAAGCAGCCTACGATGTGTTGGGGGTAACCGAAGATATGAGTGATGCTGAGATTAAGAAAGCTTACCGCAAGCTGATGAGTCAGAATCACCCTGATAAGTTAAGCTCAAAAGGTTTGCCAGATGAAATGATTGAATTGGCAAAAGAGCGTACCCAAGAAATTCAATCGGCTTACGAGCTGGTTAAAAAATCCCGCAAGTAGTTTGCTAAAGACACCCGCTGGTTAGTCCAGCGGGCTGTCAAAGAACAACGACTTTTCAAATTCTGGCAGCTCTTTGCGTTGGTTCCTTTGCACCGTGTTCTGCTTTAAAAACCCCCACACCCTCTGCTCCAAACGTTTGTCTCCCGTTGCATCATAGCGGGCATCAGGCACTGCATTAATTTGCACATAGTTCTGATTACGTACGGTACGTTTATTCGCTGCGGATTCGCGCATACGGGCAAACTGATGGGCGCGATAGGTGTGGTCAAAATAGTAATCTAATACCGATAAGCGCAGGCGTCGGATTTCTTGGCTAAATTGGAAATCTGTCATGGGAGCGATAGTTCGCGGCTCAATGAGGATTAATGCTTGTCCAGAGATATTGTTCTCCGCCGCATATCTCAGAGCATAGGCTGCTCCAGTACGATAGCCTAAGTAAGCCACCTGATTGTAACCCTTTTCTCGAATCCGTTGCTGAGCTGCGTTGATACGGGCAAAAACTGTCTCTTCATTGGGCAGGGCAACGGAGGTATTGTCACCGTCAATGTTAGCGACTTCTGGCGTGGTTAATGCCGCTCGGTCTTCCACGTCAGGAATTTCGATGGATAGGGTGCACCAACTGTGCTCGGGCAAGCTGTGGCGTAAAGGCGAAATCACTTGAGGCCAATCCGGGTGGCCGTGATCATTATGCAACATCAGTAAACAGCCTTGAGGGTCGCCACTGGCGGACTCTTCAAATAAGCCTAAAAACGATTCGCCATTGGCTTCAATGGTTTCTATTTCGTGGGCACGGTTCGTCGATAAGCGTTCAATCAAACCATTAATTCGAGTCTGTTGTGCTGAAGGCATGACCCGTTGCTCGTTTGCCTCGCCTGTTACGGGTGGGGATGCTGGCGCATCGCCTTCTTCCGCCGCCCAAAGAAGTGGGGGCGCTAACAGAGCTAGGGTGATCGTAAGGGTTAATTTCTTCATTGATTTCAATACTTATGCACTATGGCTTGTTAAGATACGATGCAAATAACATTCTGTCATTGCCGGAGCGAAATATGAAAGATTTTCTTATTGCCCCCTCGATTTTATCCGCTGACTTTGCCCGTCTTGGGGAAGAAGTGGACAACGTATTGGAAGCTGGAGCGGACATTGTCCACTTCGATGTGATGGATAACCACTATGTCCCCAACCTAACCATTGGGCCAATGGTGTGTAAGGCTTTGCGCAAGCACGGTGTCACTGCAGATATTGACGTGCATTTGATGGTAAAGCCCGTGGATCGTTTAATCGGCGACTTTATTGAAGCCGGTGCCAGCTACATTACCTTCCATCCACAGGGCAGTGAGCACATTGATCGTTCTTTGCAAATGATCCGTGATGGGGGCTGTAAATCTGGTCTGGTGTTTAACCCTGCAACCCCATTAGACGACCTGAAGTACGTGATGGATAAGGTGGATATGATTCTACTGATGTCAGTTAACCCAGGTTTCGGTGGCCAAAAGTTCATTCCGGGAACTTTGGATAAGCTCCGTGAAGCCCGTCGTCTGATCGACGAAAGTGGTTATGACATCCGCTTAGAAGTAGACGGTGGTGTCAGTGAAAACAACATTGCTGACGTAGCGGCGGCCGGTGCAGATACCTTTGTCGCGGGCTCTGCCATCTTTAATAAGCCAGATTACAAAGCGGTCATTGACCAGATGCGCAGTGAATTGGCGAGCGTAAAACGATGAAAACCCCGCAACATCTAAAGAGAATGTTTGATGGGTGGCCAGATCTGGTTTGTTTTGATCTGGATGGCACCTTGGTGGACAGCGTCCCTGATATTGCTAACGCGGTGGATAAAGCCCTTGTGTCTCAGGGGGCAGCCCCAGCAGGGGAAGAGCAAGTGCGAGGGTGGATTGGCTTTGGCTCCCCTAAGCTAATTCGCCAAGCCATGGAGTGGGCCAGTTTAGATGAAGGCTTGTACGAAGACATGTATAAGGTGTTTTTGCAGGCCTATTACCAACACCTTGCTGACGACTCCACTCTCTACGCAAATGTTGAGTCCTTACTTAAGGCATTTAAACATCAAAACGTTCCCATTGCGTTAATTACCAATAAACCCAGTGTGTTTGTAAAACCTCTGTTGGATCATTTTAATATTTCAAACTACTTCAGTTGGATGCTTGGTGGTGATTCTTTAGATGAGAAAAAACCATCGCCAATGCCTTTGCTCCATTGCGCCGAAGATGTGGAAGCACAGCCCGAGCGTTGCTTGATGATAGGTGATTCCCAAGCGGATCATAAAGCGGCCCGTGCGGCAGGTTTTAAAAGTGTCTTGGTGACCTATGGCTATAACCATGGCATGGACTTGACCACATTAGAGCCGGATGTGCTGATTGATGACTTGGCAGAGTTGCTGATGTAATGAGCCCTAAAAAAGCCCACCAATAGGTGGGCTAAAGGTCACCTGGGAGCTAGGAACTTGAGTTCGCAAGTGACGGAGCAGTTAGGGCTAATCTAGTTGGCGTATTGATCTAGGTTCTCAGGTGTCACCAGTTCAAATGGGATCCAAATGTTCCGTTCTACCGACTCTCCTTGTGACATCTGGTAGGCAGATTGCACGGCCACTTCACCTTGTTTGGTGGCATTTTGGAACACTGTAATATCCAGTTGACCTGTCTGCATGGCAATTAATCCATCTGCCGTGGCATCGATGCCGGCAATCACGACACTGTCCATGGATCGACCGCTGGCCTCGATGGCTTGAATGGCACCAAGGGCCATTTCATCGTTATTTGAAATCACCGCATCGTATTCAATACCCGAAGTAATCCAGTTGGTCATCAGGTCGTAGGCTTGTGTACGAGACCAATTGGCTACTTGTTTTTCTTCGATGGAAATCCCTGAGCATTCTGGTCTAGAAAGTACTTCTTCAATGTCTTTGGTACGGGTATGCGCTGCGTGATTTTCCAATGGCCCCATCATCACTAGGGCTTTGCCTTTGCCCTCTAATAATCGACAGACTTCAACGGTCTGTAAGGTGCCGGAGTCTAATTCGTTAGAGCCCACAAAGGACGCATTGTCTGGCAGCATATTAATGTCGATTGGTGGATGGTTGACGTAGACCAATGGGATTCCTGCTTCTTCTGCCATCTGCGTAATGGTGGCGGTAGTGTCACCGTCTACGGCGTTGACAACGATGCCGTCTACGCCACTGGCGATGAAACTTTGTACTTGGTTGAGTTGGCGACCTATGTCTAGGTTAGCGTCTTCAAATTGAATGGAAATGTCTGGGTTTGCTTTCTCGGCCTGCTTCATGCCTTCCATTAAAATATCTAGAAAAGGGTTGTCGAAAGAGGTCATAGTCACGCCAATGTTGGCTCCATGGACTGGTAAGCTGATGGTGCTGACAACCAAGGCGGTTTGGATTAGGCGTTTGTGTGCATTTCTCATAAGTTCGTCCTTTGAGTTTTATTATCGTTAACAAGGCACTGCTTGCGAAGAAAGCGAGACATAGGTGTTAGCCGCCTCCCGAGGTAAGGAAAGCGGCTTATGCTGCTTTAGTTGACCAAATCTAAAGCGGCTTCATGGCAAAATGCCTTGAGGTTGTTGGCCCCAAGGGTGGCGTAGGTAAGCGGGTGCGCAACCGCAGGGTCTTGCTCCGCTTCTACCACCAGCCAGCCGCTGTAGTCATGGTGTTTCAGTTGTTTAAAGAGACGTGCATAGTCGATGAAACCATCACCTGGGACGGTGAAGGCGCCTTCGAGCATGGCACGTAAAAAGGGTAAATCTTGATTTAGGGCGCTATCTAATATCGCCGGGCGCATGTCTTTGCAATGGACATGTACCACACGATCGGCGTGGCGCTCGTACACCTCATGGGGGTCTCCGCCCGCAAAAGTCATGTGGCCCGTATCCAGCAGCAAGCCCACTGATGGGCCTGTATGTTTCATTAGCAAGGCCACCTCTTCAGCGGTTTGAATGACGGTCCCCATATGATGGTGGTAGGCAATCTGCACCCCATGGGACAAGGTGAAATCTGCCAACTGGGTTAGCTTTTCTCCCAGAGCTTGGATTTCGTCTTCGCTTAAGGTTGGGCGCTGAGACAAAGGGGTGTCAATTTGTCCATGGATGCAGCCAGTGATTTCACAGTAAACCATGGCCTTGGCCCCTAAGCTTTGCAGCAGGTGAAGGTGAGGCTTGATAGCTTCAATTTCCTCTTCCACGCTGCGTGATAGCAACTCACCACTGAACCAGCCGGATACCAAATCTAGGCCATGACTTTGTAAAATAGGCCCTAAAACTTCTGGATCACGGGGGAACTTTTGACCTAATTCAAAGCCAATGAACCCCGCTTG
This sequence comes from Marinomonas vaga, assembly GCF_055388305.1. Taxonomy (NCBI): domain Bacteria; kingdom Pseudomonadati; phylum Pseudomonadota; class Gammaproteobacteria; order Oceanospirillales; family Oceanospirillaceae; genus Marinomonas; species Marinomonas vaga. The sequence goes on along the minus strand of NZ_AP043903.1, from coordinate 302,033 downwards.
TTTGCCTTCTGTTAGGCACGTTTCTAAGGTGGTATCCGCCCCTAATGTTGGCAGATCATCATTGGTCCAAGTTAATGGATTAATGCCGATACGAACGCTCATTGTGAATCTCCGTTCTCAAATGGTTGGGCTGCTTAGCGGTAGAAGTCAGGTGTGTCAGGAAGCTCAATGGCTTCGATCTGACCTGATTCTTGGGCTTTAACACAGGCGTCGGCAGACACGGCAGCGGCTAGTCCACTCCAAGAGTTCGGACCGGTTAGGTTTTGGTTGGTGACGCCATCAATAAAGTCTTGCAGTTCCACATCGTAGGCATCGATAAAGCGATCTTTCCAATCGGTTAAAAGCTGTTGGCCAAGGTTGGCATTTTTGCGCATCACTATGGCTTGTGGCTCAGGCAGGTTAGCAATGCCTTCTTCGCCCACCACGGAGCATTGAATGTCGTAGCCGTATTGGCAGTTCACAAACACTTCCACGTCGATGCGGGTGCCTTTTTTGGTTTCCAGCATCACAATTTGTGGGTCAGCGACTTTTGAATGGGCGTATTTGGTTTTTCGCGGAAAGACCACTTGGGCGGAGACATAGTCGTCATCCAGTAGCCAACGGAACACGTCTAGTTCGTGAATCAAGGTGTCATGGATGGCCATGGGGGAAATGTACTGCTCCGGAACCGAGGCGTTGCGGTGGGCCGCATGAATCATCAAAGGTTCGCCGATGGCCCCGCTATCAATGGTGTCTTTTAGCATCTTGTAGCCGCTGTCATAGGGACGCATAAAGCCCACTTGAACCAGACGTTTACCAGAGGCCATTTCTGCTTCCACAATGTTGCGGCAACCTTGTGCGGTCGTAGCTAATGGCTTTTCACAGAACACATACTTGCCTGCTTTGATGGCTGCTACGACGAATTCTTCGTGGGCGGCGCCCCAGCAAGTCACCAAGACTGCGTCTACGCCACTACGGGCGATGAGGTCATGACCATCTGGGTAGATTTCGGCGTTTAAACCGAGATCGGATTTTACTTTATGGGCGCTGTCTAGATTGACGTCCGTTAGGGCGATGACTTCGGCACCGACTAGGGTGTTGGTGATGCGTCGAGCATGATCTGCGCCAATAGCGCCGGTACCGATTACGCCGATTTTAATTGTCATAGTGTTTTCCTCGAAATTTATTGTTGTTAATTGAGGGGGACTGGCAGCCTAAAAACCATGTCTGCGTCATGAAGACTGCCGGTCAGATTTTTCTAATAGGTATTAAGCCAGCTCATTGTTGACGTATTGGATGCTGTCCCGCACGGCGTCTTCAATGTTGCTTAAGTTCCAAACTTTTTCTGAGAAAGGTTCAAAAGAGACTGGCCCCGTGAAGCCTGCATTGAGTAAAAAGCGCAGCTGCTCCACATTGCTTAGGCGATCCTTTTGGCCAACGAGTACTCGATCTCCGTCCAGCATGTCTTCAAAACGAATGTCATCTTCTAGCCCGGAGATGTGGACCAGTCCTGTGCGCTCTGGGAAGAATTCTTCTTCTCCAGCACCCTTGTGGTGGAAGGTGTCGTGAACCAAAGAGAAGCGTGCCGTTTCACCCACTGCATCAATGGCTTCTAACGCCACGCGCTTGGAGCGCAGTGAGGAAATAGGGAAACCCAGCGGCTCGATGAATCCATGTAGATCGTAGTCCGCCAGTACTTTTGCTAGCTCAGACAGGGCGTATTTTAAGTCTTCAAACGGTACTGGCGTGCCGTCATTCAGAGGGCAGCAAACGAGACCTTCCGCCTTGGCTGCTTGGGCTAAGGCGGCGAGCTCACGGGCTTGATGTTCTCGTTCGTCATTCCAAACGTTAAAGGGATACAGGGCATTGATGGATAGGACGCGAATGCCAAGCTGCTGGGCTTTTTCGCCGGCTTGTTTGGCGGTTGCCATGTCCGTCAGGCTGTTGTCTCCCACGTCATTGCGGAATTCAACAGTGTTGGCTTTTAGGTTTCCGGCAAGATCAAGAAACTCAGACACGGTGTAAGAAGGGCAGACCATATGGTTGAGACCAAATAGGGGCTTCGTAGACATGTTTTAACCTCTGCTAAAAGGCGCTTTTTTAATCGATGGAACCCATCAAATTGTCCAAGCTGTATGGTTTTTTAGAATTATTTTCGAGGGGGATAGTAGTCAGGGGATTTTAAAATCGTCAATTGCTGATGTTTTATTTGCATCACAATCTATCAAAAACCATCATATTGATGGTTTTATTTCAAAATGATAGAAATTCGTTATTCATAAAGCTTGACAAGACGCGGTATATGCACCAGATTGGAACGTATGTTCTAGATTTCTCGTTTTTGGAACATCGATTTTCGAAATGCTTGATGTGGTGTTTTGAGGATCTGGGATAGCCCCAATGGATTTTACGGAAACAATAAAAATAAATAGGACACTGAGTGTCCGCTTTCGAGGAAATCACACAATGAAAAAACTAGCTCTTACTGCAATCGCTTCTGGTATTTTGATGTCTTCTGCTCACGCTGCAGATCTAACCATCGGCGTTTCCATGGCCATCTTCGATGATAATTTCTTAACGACCTTACGAAATGGTATCGAAGCAGCGGCCGAAGACGAAGGCGTGGATGTGCAAATCGAGGATGCGAAAAACGAAGTCGGTACTCAGCTAAACCAAATTCAAAACTTTATTGCATCGGGGGTCGACGCCATCATTGTGAACCCTGTTGATACCGATGCCACCTTATCTATCTCTGATGATGCTCAAGCCGCAGGCATCCCCCTCATTTATGTCAATCGCCAACCGATTAACGTTGACCTACTTCCTGATAACCAAGCGTTTGTTGCCTCTGATGAGCGGGTGTCTGGCACCTTACAAACACAAGAGGTATGTCGCTTACTTGGTGGGGAAGGCAAGGTTGTGGTCATGATGGGTGAGTTAACAAACCAAGCGGCCTTGCAGCGTACCCAAGATATCCACGATGTGATCAAAACACCGGAATGTTCTGGTCTTGAAATTGTCGAGCAGCAAACCGCCATGTGGCAACGGACCTTGGGTAGCGATCTCATGACGAACTGGGTCTCCGCTGGTATCGAGTTTGACGCAGTGATTTCAAATAATGATGAAATGGCCATCGGTGCTATTCAAGCTCTGAAAGCCAGCGGCCGTGCTATGGACGATGTGGTGATTGCAGGGATTGATGCCACCACTGACGCCCTTGCCGCCATGAAAGCGGGTGACCTAGATGTGACCGTTTTCCAAAGTGCTGATGGTCAAGGTCGAGGCTCGGTGGATGCAGCGATTAAGCTTGCTCAAGGCGAAGACGTGGACCAGAAAGTATGGGTGCCGTTTGAGTTGGTGACTCCGAACAATCTAGCGAATTACATCAACTAACCCGTATATCCGTAATACAAATACAATAAATGGAGGGATTGCGTTATGAGTAGCGCAGCAGTGGTGGAAGCCATGCCTACGAGTGGCGTAACTCCCCGGGAAGCAAACTCAGAATACGTACTCGAAGTGGTCGATGTGCGTAAGGAGTTTCCGGGGGTATTGGCACTCGATGATGTTCAGCTAAAGATTCGTCCAGGGACGGTTCATGCCTTAATGGGTGAGAACGGTGCGGGCAAATCCACGTTAATGAAAGTGATCGCTGGCATTTATCAACCTGACCGCGGCGAAGTACGCTTACGCGGTGAAGCAATTACTCTGGAAACTCCCCTTAAAGCTCAAGAATCTGGTGTGGCCATGATTCACCAAGAGCTGCTCTTGATGAATTCTATGACGGTGGCAGAGAACATTTGGATCCGCCGAGAGCCTAAAAACAGATTTGGGCTCATTGATCATGACCGTATGCGCGGTATGACGGTAGAGCTGTTTGACCGTCTTAATATTCGCTTGGACCCTGATGCGGAGATTTCTACCTTATCCGTTGCTAACCGCCAAATGGTTGAGATTGCCAAGGCTGTGTCTTTCAACTCGGATGTGCTCATCATGGATGAGCCCACTTCAGCCATCACAGAGACGGAAGTGGCTCACTTGTTTGAGATCATTCGTGACTTGAGAAAGCGTGGCATCGGTATCGTTTATATCACCCACAAAATGAACGAATTGTTTGAAATCGCGGACGAGTTTTCTGTGTTCCGAGATGGCAAATACATTGGCACCCATTTGTCTTCTGATGTGACTCGGGATGACATCATCAAAATGATGGTGGGCCGTGAAGTGTCCCAGATGTTCCCTAAGGAAGAAGTGGACATTGGCGATGTCTTATTGTCGGTGAAGAACCTGTCCTTGGACGGTGTGTTTGAAAACATCTCCTTTGATGTGCGCAAAGGGGAGATCCTTGGGTTGGCGGGTTTGGTGGGGGCAGGACGTTCGAATGTGGCAGAAGCCATCTTTGGTGTGACCCCAGCCACCTCAGGGCAAATTTTCATCAATGGTGAAGAAGTAAACATTCAAAGCCCCAATGATGCCATCAAAGCGGGCATGGCGTTTTTAACCGAGGATCGCAAAGAAACGGGCTGTTTCTTACCTCTGGATATCCAAGAAAACGTTCAATCTGCAGTACTGCATCAGAACTATGTAAACAATGGTTTTGTAGACCATGCAGGCTTGGAAAAAGAATCCGAAGCCCTGTGTCGTAAGCTTCGAGTGAAAACTCCAAGCATGCACGAAATCATCGAAAACTTATCCGGTGGTAACCAGCAAAAGGTATTGATTGCTCGCTGGTTACTGATTCATCCACAAATTCTCATCTTAGATGAGCCCACCCGAGGCATTGATGTGGGAGCCAAATCTGAGATCCATTCGTTGATTTCACAACTCGCACACAAGGGGGTGGCTGTGATCATGATTTCTTCGGAGTTACCTGAAGTGCTGGGCATGAGTGACCGCATCTTAGTAATGCACGAAGGTCATTGCACAGGGATTTTGGACCGTGACGAAGCTGATCAAGTGTCAGTGATGAATCTCGCCGCGAACTAGCTTTCAACCATAAGAATAAGAGATTGATATGACTTCTTTAGACAACTCCATTAAGCAAACGGCTGTGGATCGCAGTTCCGAGAAAACCAAAAAGCCCATGCCAGCAGAGGTCAGCATTTTGCTGGTGTTGGTAGGGATCTCCGTGATGTTTGAAATACTTGGCTGGCTGTTTGTCGGTCAAAGTTTCCTTATGAACATGAGCCGACTGCAAATCATCGTATTGCAAGTCTCTGTAATTGGCATCATTGCTATCGGTGTGACCATGATCATCATCACCGGGGGGATCGATTTGTCCTCTGGCTCAGTGGTCGCCATGACCGCTATGATAGCTGCCACCTTCGCCCAAACCAGTGCCTGGCCCAAAGTGATTTTCCCAAGTCTTACGGACTTGCCCTTTGTTGTGCCCTTGATCGTTGGCTTGGCAGCCGGTGCTTTGGCGGGCTTTATCAATGGATTCTTGATTACTAAAACCAAGATTCCACCTTTTATTGCTACCTTGGGGATGATGGTGTCGGCACGCGGCGTGGCACGCTGGTACACAGATGGTAGTCCTGTGTCGGGTTTCACATCGGATTTTGCGGCCTTGGGTAACGCGTTAGATCGCTGGATGCCAGTGGTGATCTTCTTGATAGTGGCGGTGATCTTTCATGTGGTAATGCGCTACACCCGCTACGGTAAGTTCACCTATGCGATTGGGGCGAATCCCCAAGCCGCACGCGTCTCTGGTATCAACATCGACACCCATTTAATCAAGGTGTACACCATTGCAGGCCTGTTAACAGGCTTGGCAGCGATGGTCGCGATCGCTCGTATCAAAACCGCTCAGGCGGGTATGGGGATGATGTACGAGCTAGATGCCATTGCCGCAGCTGTGATCGGTGGTGTCTCGCTCTCTGGTGGTCGTGGTCGAATCGCAGGAACAGTGATTGGCGCTTTGATCCTTGGGGTCATGCTGTCTGGATTTACCTTCTTGCGCATTGATGCCTATTACCAAGATATTATTAAAGGGGCCATCATTGTGGTGGCAGTGATCGTGGACCAACACCGTCAAGGTAAGCGTAAAAAGTCGACCTAGTGCCTTAGGCAGCGATCGTTCACCCAAACATAACCCAGTTAAAAGCCGATCCTAGGATCGGCTTTTTGGTTTTTCGAAGCACAAAAAAAAGAGTTTATAGGCTCCATCTCGAGGGTGAAATCAAGCTAATTACAGGGTTTCCGCTATGTGTATTTCTACCGTGAGTTGCACAGGTGCTTGAGGCGTAATGTATTTACGAGACAAGGCCTCAGTAAAGGTTTCCGCTACGGTTTGGGCCATTTTTTGAATGGGGGTAGCGATGATGAAATCTAGGTAGCCTTCGCTCAAAGCCAGCTTGGTGCTGTCCATTAGCTCATTGCAAACAAAGGTCACGTCACTGGCTCTGCGGGATTCTCGAAGGGCTCTTAAAATACCTTCTACACCACCGCCTGCACTGTACAACCCAGTCAGGTTCGGAGTTTGGGAAAGCAGCTCTCGGGTGGCTTTATAGGCGAGGTCGTTGTCGTCTAGGCTGGTTCTTGGGGGAAGTAGGGTAAAGTCATGTTTAAACTCCCGAAAGTAGCTGATAAAGCTGATTTCTGCGATGTCCTGATTCAGGTAGCTGTGGCTACCAAGCATGATGCCCACTGATCCGGGTTTGGCTAAACGGCTGACACCCCAGGCGGCGGTGCGTCCAGCTTTGCGGTTATCCATACCAACGTGGCGTGTACAAGCGGTAGTGGAGAGAGGCGACAAGATTGTCACCACGGGAATATTATTGGCGACGACTCGCTCCACTTCCATGTTTATCAGAGGGTGGTCCAGGGGCACGATGGCGATGGCATCTGCGTCCTGACTTTCGCGCTTGAGTTGTTCGGCAATGAAAACAGGGGAAACTTCGTCCATAAAGATGATACGTGTATCAAATACAAACTCTGTGGCCGCATCGAGAGCGCGACGAATGTGATCTCCCATGCTTTTGTAGAATTCATCGTTGCTACGCTGTAAAAGCACTGAAATGCGCTTGTGGGGTTTGGACTCCCTAACACGTTGCTTCAATAGTCCCGCTGCATGATAACCAATGTCCTCTGCAGCCATGAGAACCCGTTGGGCGGTCGACTCGCGAACCTTTGAGCGCTTATTTAAAACACGGTCAACAGTAGCGGTACTGACACCTGCCGCAGCAGCGAGATCTTCGATAGTAGGGCGGTTAGACATAGAGAAAACCTAGCATTTGACGATGAAGCACACAGAGGAAAATCATTCCGCTGGTGTGTTTTTTTCGTAAGTATAAAGGTAGCGCCACGCGCAGTAGAATGTCATAGCTGTGAACACCACCCCCCAAAACGGGTTGCCTGTCACCCATTCAAGAATGCTCCAAGCACCACAAAATACGGTCATAGCGACACGTCGCCATTTGGGTTTGAAAAAATCGTGTTCAGCGTCGTTCATAGTTCAATTCCTGTTGTTATTCCTATATGGAAAATCTCAGCTGGTGGCAAAAGGCCATACTAAGCAGCATTATCAACCACTAAGTTAGAATTTTTGTTCCAAAAATGCAACTGATTCTACATGGGGCTCTTCGCTGATAAATGAGGGATTTTGCAGGAATTTTCTGTAGATCTAACGTGAAATTTTCACTTCCCAAAAGCTTAGTAGGAAGGATATATAAAAATCATAAATTCTATATAAATTTTGTTTGGAATTTATGTTTCATTTTGTAATTAATCGAACTATCCTGACTTCGAGTGTTTAGTGCGCTCCAAGGCTCGCCTAAGGGTGAGACTGTCGCCAGCATGGCGGGGATCGTATCTGCCATGGTTGGTCTCTAACAATAAGAAGAAAGGATCCAGATATGCTAAATGGAGAAATGAAATTAGCTCGTCCATTACGTTGGGGTATGGTTGGCGGTGGTCAAACCAGCCAAGTAGGCTACAAACATCGTATTGGAGCGCTCCGAGATAATGGGGCTTTTGAGTTGGTGTGTGGTGCCTTCGATGTGGATGCTGAACGCTGTACCGAATTTGGTACGCGGATTGGTGTTCAGGCAGAGCGCTGCTACGGGGATTTCCATCGCATGTTGGCCGAGGAAGCCAAGCGTCCAGATGGGGTTGAGGTTGTCTCTGTTGCGACCCCTAACTTTACCCACTATGAAATCACTAAAGCCTGCCTTGAGGCGGGTCTACATGTTATCTGTGAGAAACCTTTATTTTTTACGGTCGCTGAGTGTGAAGAGATCGAGCAGCTCGCGGCCAGTAAAAACCTCATTGTCGGCGTCACCTACGGTTACTCCGGCCATCAAATGCTAATGCAAATGAAAGCCATGATTGAACAAGGGAAAATTGGTGATGTGCGCATGGTGGATTTGCAGTACACCCATGGTTTTAATGCCGCAGATGGCGATCACCTTTCTGAAGCTCAGGCGTGGCGAGTTAACCCTAAAACCTCTGGTTCGACGTTTGTGTTGGGAGATTTGGCCACTCATACCTTTTATATGGCACATAGAATCTTGCCAAACTTACATATCGAAAAGCTCATGTGTGACCGTCAAAGCTTGGTGCCTGCCCACGCACCGCTGGAAGACAATGCCCATGTGCTGTTCCATTACAATAATGGGGCGGTAGGGCGTTTATGGACTTCATCTGTGGACGCTGGAAATATGGATGCTCAGCGTATCCGAATCGTGGGAAGTAAGGCGTCATTGCAATGGTCAGCAGCCTACCCGGATGATCTTCATTACCAAGTACAAGGGGAGCCTAATCAGCACCTTCATCGTGGCATGCCCTATTTGGATGAGCAGGCATTGGAGTATGAACGTATGGGAGCTTTGCATACGGAGGGTCTTGGTGACAGCTGGGCCAATGTGTACTTGTCTATTGCCCTTGCCATCGATGCTGCCAATCGCGGTGCCAAGGATGAACTTGAAGCAGTGCAATATCCTGATGTGAAAGCCGGAAAGGAAGGTGTACGTTGGCTTGAGAACTGCGTACGTTCCTCTGAAAGTGGCTCCGCATGGGTTGCCTATCAGTAATGGGAGGGAAACGATGACTGATATTACGATTACCTGCGCTCCCTGCTGCTGGGGTGTGGATGATGTGTCTAATCCTCACTTGCCACCTTGGGAAAAGGTATTAGATGAAGCTCAAGGGGCTGGATTTGGCGGTTTGGAGCTTGGACCATATGGCTTCATGCCTTTGGCTGTAGACACAGTGTCAAAAGCTTTGGCTGATCGGCAGCTTAGTATTGTAGCGGGCACCATCTTTGATGACTTGGTAAGCCTAGATAATCGTGACAATTTGATTCGTCAGACTCACGAAATATGCGCCTTGATCACAGCTTTGCCTAAGCCAACCCAGCATAAGGGACAAACCGTGGATGCCCCATATCTGACGGTAATGGACTGGGGGCATGATGAACGGGATTATGCGGCTGGACATCCCGAAACGGCACCGCGTTTATCCCCAGCCGCATGGCAAGGCATGATGGATAATCTACGTGCTATCGCCACCATCGCTCAGGAGGAATACGGTGTTCGTGCCGTGATTCATCCCCATGCTGGGGGGTACATAGAGTTTGCTGACGAAATCGCCCAATTGGTGCAAGACATCCCCGCAGACGTAGCAGGTCTGTGTTTGGACACGGGGCACATTGCTTATTCAAAAATGGATCCTGTTGAAACCCTTCGACAGTACTGGGATAGAGTGGACTACATCCACTTTAAAGACATTAATCCTTCAGTGTATGACGAGGTCATGGGGGAGCGTATTCGCTTCTTTGACGCTTGCGCTAAAGGGGTCATGTGCCCCATCGGTACTGGTCAGTTAAATTACCCAGAGATTCGAGCATTACTTACAGAGCTGAACTATGGGGGATTCATTACCATTGAGCAGGAGCGAGATCCGAGAAACAGTGATGGGGTGTTGGAAGACCTGACCGCCAGTCGGCAGTTTCTTCGTGATGTAGGGTTTAAATAGCGTTCTGCCCTTAGACTAAAAAGCCGCTGAACTCTTGAAGAGAGTGAAGCGGCTTTTTTATTGCCTATTTTTAATTAACTTTGATCTGGTCCATTCTGATCAGATTGGGTGGGTGCCGCTTTAGGCTGGCGCACCTTGGCTTCTGATTCCACAGGGCTTTGCGGTTGATCTTGCTCGGTTTCAGAAAACATATGAAGTGTACGCGTTGGGAACGCCACTTCTGCACCATGATCTTCAATAATCTTCATGGCCTTGATTAACACATCTTGCTTCACTTCATGGTACTTAGCCCAGTTGGTGGTGCGAGTGTAGGCGTAGATAAAGAAGTCCAATGATGACGGGCCAAACTGATTGAAGTTCACCATGAAGATTTGATCCGTATCGATTTCATCATGATTACCGACCATGTTTTTAATCTCATCAATTATCTCCGCAAGCTTGCCGAAGTCGCTGTAGCGTACGCCAACCGTTTCATTGATACGACGATGGGACATGCGAGATGGGTTTTCTACTGAAATAGTAGAAAAGGTCGCATTAGGCACATAAAGCGGACGCATATCAAAGGTGCGAATGCGAGTTTGGCGCCAGCCGATGTGTTCCACAGTGCCTTCAATGTTCTGATCTGGCGAACGTATCCAATCTCCCACCTTAAAAGGGCGATCTAGGTACACCATCAAACCACCGAAGAAGTTGGCCAATAGATCTTTGGCTGCAAAACCCACGGCGATACCACCAATACCACCAAAGGCGAGGACACCAGAGATGCTGTATCCCATGGTTTGTAAAATGACCAAAGCGGAGGTGATGATGACCGCCGCACGTAATAGCTTACTGATAGCACTAGCAGTGGTGTAATCCACAGGCTGATTCGTCGCTCGGCCAGAGGTCATGGCATTTTCAACCCCTTTGACACAGCGTAGTAAGAACCAAGTAATGATGAGTATGACACCCACTTCTCGAATCACAGAGACGATGTTGGTGAAGTTTTCGTCCAGCTCAGTGTCGGAGATTTCTGCCGCGATACTTAAACCGATTAACCAGATAAATAATCGTAATGGCGTACGGGCAGCTTCAACAATCATGTTGTCCCACGGGTTACGAGTGCGCTGCAAATGTTTATCTACCCGCAACAAAATGCGATTCACTATAAAGTTGATCAGCAATGTAACGAATACAACAATGAATACTTTGACTATCCAATGCATTGATGAATCGCCAAGCCCCAGGTAGGGGGCAACAGTTTCCCAAGTCATGTTTGGTCCTTCATTCTTTTAAAGTAATAGCAATGTACCTAAGCCTAAGAAGGCAATGTATCCCGCGATATCTGTTACTGTGGTCAGAATCACAGAGCCTGAAAGCGCTGGGTCGATTTTGAGCTTGTCCAGTATGACAGGGATCACCACCCCAGAAAGCGCAGCCATTATGATATTAATAATGATGGCTAACCCTATGGTGAGACCGAGTAATGGACTGTGGAACCACCAAAGCACCATGCCTCCAATACATAAAGCCCAGACCACACCATTTAAACCACCCACCTGAATTTCTTTTTTCAGTAACGACACCAAGTTGGAGCGGGTGATTTGTCCCAGTGCCAAACCGCGAACGATAAGGGTAAGAGTTTGACTGCCAGCGATGCCGCCCATGGAGGCCACAATGGGCATCAAGACCGCTAAAGCGACTACTTGCTCTAACGTGGCTTGAAACAAGCCAATGAACGCCGACGCTAAAAATGCTGTCAGTAAGTTAATGCCCAACCAAATACCACGGGTCGCAGCACTGCGTCGTACCGGGGAGAATAGGTCTGATTCTTCGTTTAAGCCCGTGGTGGACATCTGGCTAGATTCCAATTCTAAACGGCGGGCTTCCAGGGCGTGCCCCGTGTGAAAGCGGCCAACTAAAAGGTGGTTGCTATCGACCACAGGTAAAGCGGACAGTTCGACCTTTTCCAGCTGGTCAGCCGCTTTTATGACATCCGTATCTGCGGTTAAGAATGGATAGTCCTCGATCATCAAGCTGGACACATGATCGTGGGGCTGAGCATTCAGAAGGGCGTTTAACTGCACGCAACCCACCCAACGACCAGTTCGGTTCACCAAGTACAGTAAGTCTGAATACGCTGAGCTCGCACGTCGAAACAGGCGCATGGCTTCGGAAACGCGAATGGATTGTGATGCGATCAATAAGTCATGATCTACCCAACGACCTACCTCATCGTCATCATAAGTGACACCTTGGTGGTAGTACTCACGCTGCTTGGAGTCCATCTTTTGCAGGGCGATATCGATCATCTGATCGGGTAAGGAATCAGCGATCTCAAGTAGGTCTTCTGCGTCCACATCAGAGAAAAGTGCTGCTATCTCAAAGTCTTCTAACTGCTTAAGTAACAGAGTTCGAGACTCGCCACGCATTTCAACTAAAATATCGAGGCGATTAGCTTGCTTGATGCTGTCCCACGCAAGACGACGTTGGGCAATGGGAATGGACTCCAAGGCCAATGCTACATCGTCCGGGGACATGGCATTGATGGCGCTGTTCACTGCTTCATGTGAAATGTCGTCTTGGCTAAGTTGTTCGATCAGTTCGGCAATAGGGTTGGACACTGTATGGCCCCCTTAAAGTACGGCATGAGAAATGATACACAGTGTGCGTGATCTAACTGACTGAATCAATTAGATTAATTTAAATCCCACCCTTTATGCGCGATTGCAGTGAGTATTTCGTCTTCCTGTCAGTAAAGGGTAAGTCCGCCCAGTAAATAGCTTGGTCCCTCGTAGCGCCTATCGTTACGATGAGGTAATATTTAGCCCCTTTTGTAAACTCAGATTGCAGTAAAGCCGGTGGAGTAATAGGGCATCATGCCAAGCGTGACTAACAACCTCTTTAACGTAAGCGGGCACTTTTTATGGTCCTAATGATCGATAACTACGACTCGTTTACTTACAATTTAGTGCAGTACATCAGCGAATTGGGTTACCCAGTCGTGGTAAAACGTAATGATGCTCTAACGATTGAAGACATTGAACGCATGGCCCCAAGCCATATCGTGATCTCTCCAGGGCCTTGTACGCCCAATGAAGCAGGGGTGTCTTTGGCTGCCATTAAGAACTTTGCAGGACGTATTCCAGTGTTGGGAATATGTTTAGGGCATCAAAGTATTGCTCAAGTATTTGGTGGAGATGTGATTCGTGCGAAAACCGTCATGCACGGCAAGACCTCGAAGGTGTATCATACTAATGTGGGTGTGTTTAGAAACCTTCCGACACCTTATACTGCGACACGTTATCACTCGTTGGTTGTGAAACAAGATACCTTGCCGGACTGCTTTGAGGTGACCGCTTGGACACAAACCAGTGATGGCCAGATTGATGAAATTATGGGCTTACGCCACAAAACGATGAAAGTTGAAGGGGTACAGTTTCACCCCGAATCAATACTAACCGAGCATGGTCACGCTCTGTTGGACAATTTTTTTAAAGACTAGGAGTTGCTGGTGGATATACAACAAGCGATCGCTCGAGTAGTGAACAAGCAGGATCTAACAGGCGAAGAGATGCGTGATGTCATGCACAGCATCATGACTTGTCAAACAACCAATGCTCAAATCGGCGGATTCTTGATCGGCCTGCGTATGAAAGGCGAAACGGTTGATGAGATTATTGCTGCCGCTCAAGTGATGCGTGAATTGTCTACCAAAGTAGATTTGGGTGGCGATGAGATTGTCGATACCTGCGGTACAGGTGGTGACGGCGGTAACTTATTCAATGTCTCTACCGCATCGGCTTTTGTTGCCGCTGGAGCAGGCGCTCATGTTGCTAAGCATGGTGGCCGTTCCGTATCCTCTAAATCGGGCAGTGCAGACGTGCTTGAGCGTGCTGGTGTTTTCCTTGGTTTAAACAGTGAACAAGTGAAGCGCAGTGTGCAGGAGATTGGTTTAGGTTTTATGTTTGCTCCGAACTACCATTCCGCTATGCAATATGCCATTGCGCCTCGTAAAGAGATGGCCACTCGAACCATCTTTAATTTACTCGGGCCTTTGACCAATCCTGCTGGAGCTAAGCGCCAAGTCATGGGTGTGTTTGGTCGTGAATGGGTACGTCCGATTGCAGAGGCTTTAAAAGCCCTAGGCAGTTCCCATGTATTAGTGGTGCATTCTGCGGATGGCCTAGATGAAATCAGTATTTCTGACACAACCTATGTGGCTGAGCTAAAAGATGGTGAGATTACAGAATACGAAATCTCCCCAGAAGATTTTGGTATGACCCGTCAGCCTATCTCGGCGGTGCAGGCGGAAGATCCAGAGACCAGTTTAGAAATGCTAAAAAACGCGATTGAAGGTAAAGGTGTGGAAAACGCGCCTCGTGATATCGTGGCGTTAAATGCCGGCGCAGCAATTTATGTGTCGGGTGTCGCAGACACTCTAGCTGAGGGGGTTGCGATTGCCGAGGATGTGATCGGTGGTGGATTGGCTAAGATTAAGCTCCAAGAACTAGCGAGCTTTTCACGTTGCTTCATGCCTCAATAAACTGAAACAGAACACAGAGATCGAATATGCAAGTTGAAACTCCTACTGTTTTGAGAAAAATCGTTGCGCGCAAATACGAGGAAATCGTTGAGCGCAAGGCTCGCACGTCCCTAGAAAACTTGGAAATTGCTGCCGCGGCGGCCAATGCTCATAATCCAGTGCGCGGCTTTGCTAGCGCTTTGCGCCGTAATATTAGCCAAGGTAAAGCAGGTGTGATCGCTGAGGTGAAAAAAGCGTCCCCAAGTAAAGGGGTGTTGCGTGAGCACTTTTCGCCAAAAGACATTGCCGTCTCTTACGAAAAAGGTGGTGCGGCTTGCTTGTCTGTACTGACGGATAAAGATTTTTTCCAAGGTCATGAAGACTTCCTAGTGGAAGCACGCAGTGCTTGTTCCTTGCCTGTGATCCGCAAAGACTTCATCGTGGATCCTTACCAAGTGATGGAAGCCCGTGCCATCGGTGCAGACTGTATCCTTTTAATTGCGGCTTGCCTAAGCGGAAAAGAGCTAAAGGAACTGGATCAAATGGCCCGTGATTTGTCCATGGACGTGTTGGTAGAGGTCCATAACAAAGCAGAGTTAGATCTAGCGCTGGAAAACACCGAGACTGAGCTGTTAGGAATTAACAATCGAGATCTGCACACCTTTGACCTAAGTTTGCAGACGACGTTTGAATTGATGAACCACGTGCCGAAAGATCGTTTGATCGTCACTGAAAGTGGTATCCATACCCGTGATGATGTGGCTGCGATGCGTGAAAATGACATCCATGCGTTCTTGGTTGGCGAAGCCTTTATGCGTGTAGATAACCCTGGTGAAAAACTAGCGGAATTATTTAAGTAACCCAGACCAAGTCGTAACTTTCCAAGAATTTGAGAGACATAAAGATGAAAACAAGTGTTGCATGGCAAGAAGATGTGCATTTTACCGCTGAAACGGGTTCTGGTTTTAAAGTGGAGATTGATGGCACGCAAGTGGCTGGACCACGCCCAATGGAGCTTATCCTAGCGGGATTAGGTGGTTGTACCTCTTATGATGTAGTGGGCATCTTGAAAAAAGCGCGTCAAGATGTGGTGTCTTGTGTGGCGCACATCGATGCGGATCGTGCGGATTCGGTGCCTTCTGTATTTACTGAGATCCGAGTGCATTTTGTGGTCACGGGTCGTAAAATCAAGGAATCTCACGTTGCCCGTGCGGTGAAGTTGTCTGCAGAAGAATACTGCTCAGCATCCTTGATGCTTGAGCGTGGTGGCGTGAACATAGTGCACAGCTACGAGATCATTGAAGTCGAGTAATTTGCTCGATTTTCAAACTGAGAAAGCCCTGTTGATCATTGATCAGCGGGGCTTTTTTGTTTCAGTTTATCAACCAGTTCAATGAAGGTGTCTTGAATCATGTTGGGGATGTGGGAGCTACGAGTCACAGCGGAAAAAGTGGTTAGGTAGCGGTATTTCTCTGGCAGGATAGGTCGAAATTCCCCTTTGTCTTCCCAAGTGGCGGCCAAATGATCTGGTAGGTAGCCAATAAACTTACCCGTGCGTATCAAAAATGCGATGCCTTCTCGGTCAGTGGCGGTGGCCCCTGTTTTAAGCATTTGGTGGTGCGCTTTGATTTCAGCGGTTTGCGCATAGGCGGGGATCACCGCATCAAATTCCGACAAGTCGACGCTTTCTAGTTCAGCTTGGCTCATCTCGTATAAGGGATGATTACGAGCACAATAAAGCAGGGACTGTTCTTGATACAGAGGACGGTAGTGCAGGCCACTGATGACTCGTAATTCGGGCACTATGCCTACATGAAGTTGGCCATCCAGTACTTTTTGTTCAACCAGCGTTGGAGGAATCATGCGAATGTTAATACGAATGTCTGGGCCACGTTCTTTTAGCTTAGACAGGGCTTGGGTGATAATCATGTGAGGGATGGTCACCAAGTTGTCTGTGATGCCTATGTTGAGCTCTCCCTTCATATTGGCGTGGAGGGCGTTCACACTGGTACGAAAGTTTTCAATAGAAGAAATCAGCTGCAAGGTGTAGCTATAAACCTGCGTGCCTTCGTTCGTTAAAGCAAACCCCGAACGTCCCCGCTGACAGAGCTTAAAGCCAAGACGTGTCTCTAGATCCGACATGGCGATGCTGATGGCGGCTCGGGAGATATTAAGCTCTACTTCGGCGGCGGAAAAGCCGCCACATTCCACCACGGCCTTGAAGATTCTAAGGGTGCGAATATCCGTGTCGCTGATTTGTCCAATGCCGGGTTTGCTGGCCAAGGTGACTCCTTAACTTAATTGCTGGGGCTGCTGATCTTCTTGCGGAAGTTACTGGGTGCCGTGCCAAAATAATCTTTAAAACAGTTGCTGAAATGGCTTGAGCTGACAAAACCACTGGCAATGGCAATGTCTATGATCGGCTTGTTGGTTTGTTGTAGCAAGCGGCGAGCATAGGTAATGCGCAGCTCTAAATAATAACGTGATGGACTGGTTTCAAGATTATTTTGAAATAAACGCTCTAGCTGGCGACGGGAGACGTTGGCGTAATGAAGCAACTCTTCAAGGGTTAAAGGTTCTTCAATGTTGTTGCGCATCAGTTCTAATACCTTGCGCAGGGATTCAGGGTATTTTTGATCGTCAGTGGTTTCGATAATCGGAGTCACGGAGGTTTCTGAAAACTGATCACAGGTCAGAATTTCTTTTACCGCTCGGGCAATACGGTTGCCTTGGAAATGCTCCACAAGGGTTAACATCATGGCGAGGGCACTGACTGGGCCTGCGCCGCTCAGAATCTTGCCGTCCAATAGGGAGGTTTCTGAGGCAATGGCGATCTGTTGAAAGTGCTCTTTTACGTAGGGGTGATTGTCTGGATGCACGGCAATACGTGCCCCTTGTAACACATCCGCATGGGCCAAAGAGATGGCCCCATTCCACAGACCACCAAGATATAACCCCTGTCGTTGGGATGCCTTTAAAAACTCACTTAGTTGCGGCTGCTCTTCCAACTTACAGCGGTAGCCGCCACACACAATGATCACATCAAAATTTTTCTGGCTGGCTTCTACTTGCTCGCAAACCGTTGAACCAGTTGAAATATCAATGCCTAAATCACTGGTGATGGTGTTACTGCCGACCCCAATGGTGCGGTAATCAAATAGCTTCTCTGTCTGCACAAGGTTAGTGGTTACCAGAGCATCCACCGCGCCAGTAAAGGCCACCATGGAAAAGTTCTCCAACAATACGAAACCAATCATGATGGGCTGGTTACTGGATTCGACCTTTTTTACATGGGCGTGATTGGAGTCAACATTTGAGGGGCTAAAGCTTTTTTTGTGTGTGGGTTGGCTCATGGCAGAACGGCATTCCAAATCAGGATTTCGTCATTAATTGTGCAAGTGTATGCCAAATGGCGCCCTAAAGTAAGCCTAGCAAGGGTTCAAGGGACGGTTAAAACTAGGTTCTTTTATGACAAATCAATTGCCTAGTTATGACACTTTGCTGTCGTAAATAACCATTAATGTGACGCAATCTGGAATGTCGCTGAAAGGCCCTTTTCATAGTATGAGTGGGTAGGTTGTTTTTTCCGGAGAGTGAGATGTTTTACAAGTCAGATACGGTAGAGAATTTCGACGCTGAACTATGGGCAGCGATGCAAAAAGAAGCAGTTCGTCAAGAAGAGCACATTGAGCTGATT
Source organism: Marinomonas vaga (assembly GCF_055388305.1). Taxonomy (NCBI): domain Bacteria; kingdom Pseudomonadati; phylum Pseudomonadota; class Gammaproteobacteria; order Oceanospirillales; family Oceanospirillaceae; genus Marinomonas; species Marinomonas vaga. Next base: position 283,878 of record NZ_AP043903.1, on the reverse strand, counting down.
GCTTCTGAGAACTATACCAGCCCACGCGTGATGGAAGCACAAGGTTCAGTGTTGACCAACAAGTATGCTGAAGGCTATCCAGAAAAGCGTTACTACGGCGGCTGTGAATACGTTGACGTGGTGGAGCAATTAGCAATTGACCGTGCTAAAGCTTTGTTTGGCGCTGAGTACGTAAACGTACAGCCTCACTCTGGTTCACAAGCGAACGCTGCGGTGTACATGGCATTGTGTGCACCGGGTGATACAGTCTTGGGTATGAGCTTGGCTCACGGTGGTCACTTGACTCACGGTGCCCATGTGAACTTCTCTGGCAAGATTTACAACGCGGTGCAATATGGCCTAAACGAAACCACTGGCGAAATCGATTACGACCAAGTGGAAGCTTTGGCTCTTGAGCATAAGCCTAAAATGATTGTTGCAGGTTTTTCTGCTTACTCACGTATCGTTGACTGGGCAAAATTCCGTGAAATCGCCGATAAAGTGGGCGCTTACCTGTTTGTGGATATGGCCCACGTAGCAGGCTTAGTAGCAGCGGGTCTTTACCCGAACCCAGTGCCATTTGCGGATGTTGTGACAACCACAACACACAAAACCCTACGTGGCCCACGTGGTGGTTTGATCATTTCCCGTGACAACGAGCTAGAGAAAAAATTGAACTCTGCTGTCTTCCCTGGTGGTCAAGGTGGCCCATTGATGCACGTGATCGCGGCGAAAGCGGTGGCGTTCAAAGAAGCCTTGAGCGAAGAGTTCAAACAATACCAAGCGCAAGTCGTGAAGAACGCCAACGCTATGGCTGACGTGTTCGTAGCACGCGGTTATGACGTGGTATCAGGCGGTACGGATAACCACCTATTCTTGCTAAGCCTTATCAAGCAAGGTCTAACAGGCAAAGACGCCGATGCGGCATTGGGACGTGCGAACATTACAGTAAACAAAAACGCTGTACCGGGTGACCCGCAATCTCCATTCGTCACCTCTGGTCTACGTATTGGTTCTCCGGTAGTGACGACCCGCGGCTTCAAAGAAGCTCAGTGTGAGCTATTAGCAGGTTGGATTGCTGATTTGTTGGATGTACTAAACCAACCAGAAGCACTAGAAGACAAAATCACCGCAGTGAAAGAGCAAGTAAAAGCGCTTTGCGCCGACTACCCAGTCTATCGCTAGTTTTACCACTTTGTATGCAGTCCTGCTGAGTCAGGTCTGCCATGATAAGGAGCTGACATAATGCAGCATTATTCCGGATTCGGCCTGTTAAAACACAGTCTTAGCCATCATGAAAATTGGCAGCGAGTTTGGCGCAACCCAACACCGAAGAAAAAGTATGACGTCATCATCATCGGTGGTGGCGGTCATGGCCTAGCGACCGCTTACTACCTTGCAAAGCAGTTTGGCGTTACTAACGTTGCTGTGATTGAAAAAGGCTACCTTGGTGGTGGTAACACAGCACGTAATACCACCATCGTTCGTTCTAACTACCTATGGGACGAAGCGGCGCACTTGTACGAGCACGCCATGAAACTTTGGGAAGGTTTGTCTCAAGACTTGAACTACAACGTTATGTTCTCTCAGCGTGGTTGTTTGAACTTGGGTCATACCCTACAAGACATGCGTGACATTGAACGCCGTGTAAACGCTAACCGTCTAAACGGTATTGACGGTGAAGTGTTGGACGCGAAACAAGTTAACGAAATCGTTCCGATTTTGGATTGCTCTGGTAACGCTCGTTACCCAGTGATGGGTGCTTCTTGGCAGCCACGTGCAGGTGTGGCGCGTCACGATGCGGTGGCATGGGGCTTTGCCCGTGGCGCAGATGCCCACGGTGTTGATTTGATTCAACAGACGGAAGTGGTGGACTTGATCATCGAAGACGGCACCATCACTGGTGTTAAGACCAATCGTTACGGCGACATCATGGCTGACCGAGTAGGTTCTGTGGTCGCGGGTAACTCTAGCGTGATCGCTGGCATGGCTGGCTTTGAACTGCCTCTTGAGTCGCATCCTCTACAAGCTTTGGTATCTGAGCCAATCAAACCAATCCTAGACACAGTTGTTATGTCTAACCACGTACACGGTTACGCCTCTCAGTCTGACAAGGGTGACTTGGTCATCGGTGCAGGTATCGACGGCTACACAGGTTATGGCCAGCGTGGATCCTACGGCACCATCGAGCACACTATCCAAGCGATTGTAGAAATGTTCCCGATCTTCAGCCGTGTTCGCATGAACCGTCAGTGGGGCGGTATTGTGGATACCTGTCCTGATGCGTGTCCGATCATTTCTGAAACACCGATCAAAAACCTGTTCTTCAACTGTGGTTGGGGTACCGGTGGCTTTAAGGCAACGCCTGGCTCTGGCAACGTGTTTGCCGCGTCTTTGGCGAAAGGTGAAATGCATGAGTTGGCGAAGCCATTCTCTATGTTCCGATTCCACAACGGTGCGCTTGTCGATGAGCATGGCGCAGCCGGCGTAGCTCACTAACGGGAGAGAGTTAACATGTTCCATATTTATTGCCCGCACTGTGGTGAATACCGTGAAGAAGAGGAATTTCACAACAACGGACAGGCGCACATTGCGCGCCCTCTAGACCCAGACTCTTGCACCGACGAAGAGTGGGGTAACTACATGTACTTCCGTAAAAACCCTCGTGGTCTGCACCACGAACTTTGGGTACATGCTGCTGGTTGCCGTAAGTTTTTTAACGTGACTCGTCACACCCAGACTTACGAAATCAAAGAAGTGTACAAAATTGGCGAACAGCCAACGGTTACGGCAGACTGAGGAGCGCAGACATGTCACAGAAGAATCGTTTAAAAAGCGGTGGCCGCATTGACCGTTCTAAGCCACTGTCCTTTGTTTACAATGGTAAATCTTACCAAGGCTTTGATGGGGATACCCTAGCGTCAGCATTACTGGCGAACGGCGTAGACATCATTGGCCGTAGTTTTAAATACAGCCGTCCGCGCGGTATCGTTGCAGCAGGTGCTGAAGAGCCGAATGCCATCATGCAGATTGGTGCGACTGAAGCGACGCAAGTACCAAACGTACGTGCAACACAACAAGAGTTGTACGCAGGCTTAGTTTCTGGCTCAACCAACGGCTGGCCGAACGTTGAAACCGACCTAATGGGCTTAGTAGGTAAAATCGGTGGCAAGATGATGCCTCCAGGTTTTTACTACAAAACCTTTATGTACCCAAAATCCATGTGGGAAACCTACGAGTCTTACATCCGTAAAGCAGCGGGCTTAGGTCGTTCTCCAAAAGAAGTAGACCCAGACATCTATGACAAGATGAACCAACACTGTGATGTAATGGTGGTCGGTGCAGGTCCTGCTGGTCTAGCGGCAGCTCTAGCGGCGGCCCGTGGTGGCGCGCGCGTCATCATCGCAGATGAGCAAAACGAATTTGGTGGCAGCCTACTAAGCAGCAAAGAAACCCTAGACGGTAAAGCCGCGTCTGTTTGGGTTGCTGAAGTGGTTAAAGAGCTGGAAGCCAATGAAAACGTATTGGTATTGCCTCGCTCTACGGTTAACGGCTACCACGATCACAACTTCCTAACGATCCATCAACGTTGCACAGATCACATTGCAGATCGTGCGCCAAACGGACAAGTACGTGCTCGTTACCACCGTGTTCGTGCAAAATGGGTGGTATTGGCTACTGGCGCCCACGAGCGTCCATTGGTTTACGGTAATAACGATGTGCCTGGATGTATGGTGGCAAACGCTGTTTCTACTTACATCAACCGTTACGGTGTTGTACCTGGTCATGAGCTGGTACTGATGACCACTAACGACAACGCTTATCAGACGGCTATTGATTGGCACGATGCGGGTCGCAAAGTACAAGCCATCGTTGATACTCGTAAGAATCCATCTGGCGATTTGATTGCCGCTGCCCGTGAGCGTGGTATTACGGTCATGACAGGTTGTGCAGTGATCGACGTACAGGGCAGTAAACGCGTAACAGGTGTGTCTGTTGCCAGCATCAGCGAAGACGGCAATTCTGTTTCCGGTGCAGTGAAAAAACTCAGCGCTGATACCGTTGCCACATCAGGCGGCTGGAGCCCAGTTATTCACTTATCTTGCCATACTGGTGCACGTCCAGTTTGGAACGATGAAGTGCTTGGTTTCTTACCAGGTGAAACCGTACAGCATCAATTAACAGCTGGTGCTATCAATGGCGTTTTCTCTACTGAAGGTGCGCTATCTGAAGGTTTGAAAGCCGGTCTTGATGCTCTGGCGAAACTGGGTATGAGTGCTGTCGATGTTGCCTTACCTGCAACGCAAGATTTGAAAGTCGGTGCGTCCATGGCCCTGTACCATGTGCCGCACTCTAAACCAACGTCCCAAGCGCCTAAGCAGTTTGTGGATTACCAAAACGATGTGACTGCTGCGGGTATCGAGCTTGCGTGTCGTGAAGGTTTTGAGTCCATCGAGCACGTTAAGCGTTACACCGCAATGGGCTTTGGTACTGACCAAGGTAAGTTGGGTAACATCAATGGTATGGCGATTGCTGCGAAAGTATTGAATCAAACCATTCCACAAACGGGTACGACGATTTTCCGTCCAAACTACACACCTATCACCTTTGGTGCCATTGTTGGCCGTGATTGTGGTGACTTGTTCGATCCTGAGCGTTACAGCGCAATGCACAAGTGGCATGTGGAAAACGGCGCGAAATTTGAGGATGTGGGCCAATGGAAACGTCCATGGTACTTCCCGAAAGCCGGTGAAACCATGCAGCAAGCCCTAGACCGTGAATGTGTTGCAACCCGTGAATCGATTGGCATTTTGGATGCATCTACCCTAGGTAAAATTGACATCCAAGGTAAAGATGCCCGTGAATTCCTAGGACGCGTTTACTCTAACGCTTGGGCTAAATTGGCAGTGGGTAAATGTCGTTACGGCTTGATGCTAGGTGAAGACGGCATGGTCTTCGACGATGGTGTAACGTCTTGTCTAGCGGAAAACCACTTCCTAATGACAACAACATCCGGCGGTGCCGCTCGTGTATTGAGCTGGTTAGAGCTTTACCACCAAACAGAATGGCCAGAGCTAGAAGTGTACTTCACTTCTGTTACTGATCACTGGGCAACTATGACCATCTCTGGTCCAAACAGCCGCAAGCTGCTTGAAGAATTGATCGATGAAAACGAAGACGTGTCCAAAGATGCCTTCAAATTCATGGACTGGAAACCTATGAAAGTCGCAGGCGTGCCAGCACGTGTGTTCCGTATCTCTTTCACTGGCGAGCTGTCTTTTGAGATCAACGTACAAGCAAACTACGGTCTGCATGTATGGGAAAAATTGTTCGAGCACGGTGCAAAATACAACCTAACACCTTACGGCACAGAAACCATGCACATCTTACGTGCTGAAAAAGGCTTCATCATTGCGGGTCAAGATACAGATGGTTCAGTACACCCATACGACTTGGGCATGGGCTGGGCAGTGTCTATGAACAAACCATTTAGCTTCATTGGTAAGCGTGGTATGCAGCGTGAAGACTGTGTTCGTGCAGAGCGTAAGCAAATGGTAGGTATCAAGACCATTGATCCAAACGTGGTATTGCCAGAAGGTGCTCAAGGGGTGTTCGATCCTAAAGCGCCAATCCCAATGCCAATGGTGGGACACATTTCCTCAAGCTACTGGAGTGCCAACCTAGGTCGTTCCATCGCGATGGGCTTTGTGAAGGGTGGTCTAGATAAGATGGGTGAAAAAGTTTACTACCCACTTGCTGATGGCCGCACCATCGAAGCTGAAATTTGCAGCCCTATTTTCCTAGATCCAAAAGGGGAGCGTCAAAATGTCTGATGTGACTGAAGCACCATTAACAGTGGTAATGGACCAATTAGCGGACGCTTCCATCGAAGCGCAATCTCCACTGCACCATGCAGACCTCGCCACTATGGCGAAAAAAGGCCCTAAAGCGGGTGGTGTGGTCTTTAAAGAAGACAAATTGAAAGGCTTGCTAACACTACGTCTGAATGCTGAGAACGCAGAGCTGAAAGCCAGTGCTGAAAAAGTGTTAGGGGTTGAGTTGCCAACACAGCCTTTAACGTCTGTTGAAAGCGGTGAAGTATCTGTTCGCTGGATTTCCCCTGATGAGTGGTTGGTCGTTGTACCAGGCTTGAAAGCGTTCGATTTAGAGGCAGCTTTTCAAGCACAAGTATCTGGCCACTATCAGCTAGTGAACGTAAGTGGCGGTAACACCATCTTCTTGTTGTCTGGTGCGAATGTGCGAGATGTATTGAAGAAATCAACGCCAATTGATGTTCACCCAAGTGAATTCCCAGTAGGTAAAGTGGTTTCTACTGTATTTGCCAAAAGCAGTGCAGTGATTCGCCGTGCTGGCGAAGACCAATATGAGTTAGTTGTGCGTCGTAGCTTTGCAGATTACCTGTGGCTATGGCTACAAGATGCAAGCCGTGAATACGGCCTTGTGGTCGAAGTTTAACTCCTTCCTACTCCGGGCTGACCGTTTTGGTCAGCCCTCATATCGAGAGAGCGTCCAATGAAATCAACAACTAAACCATGGATCTTTACCGCGAGCTGCCCAAGTGTTATCGGCACAGTAGACGTCGTCACACGCTTTATGGCGGAGTCTGGAAACTACGTTGATGAAATCCACTCGTTTGATGACCGTGAAGCCAACCGCTTTTTTATCCGTATTGAATTCTTTCCGCAATCTGCGGATTTCAGTGCAGATGAGTTCCGTGCTGAGTTTGGCCCAAAGGCAAAACAGTTTGAAATGGAGTGGGCTCTGACGGAGCCGAACCATCGCCCCCGTGTGGCGATTATGGTCTCTAAATATGATCATTGTTTAAATGACTTGTTGTACCGCTACCGTACGGGCCAGCTAAACATTGAAGTCCCTGTGATCATCTCCAACCATCCCGATCTAGAGCCTTTGGCAGAATGGCATGGTATTCCTTACTACCACCTGCCAATCACTGCGGATACTAAGCCCCAGCAAGAGGCTCAAGTGATTGAGCTGATCGAGAAATATGATGCTGAGCTGGTTATTTTAGCCCGTTACATGCAGGTGCTGTCACCTGAGATGTGTAACTACCTAGATGGCCGTGCTATCAATATTCACCACTCTTTACTTCCAGGTTTTAAAGGCGCTCGCCCTTATCACCAAGCATGGGAAAAGGGTGTGAAAATGGTCGGCGCAACTGCCCATTACGTGAATAACGACTTGGACGAAGGGCCAATTATCGCCCAAGGTATTCAAACGGTAGACCATGCACATTATCCAGAAGATTTGGTCGCAAAGGGGCAAGATATCGAACGTGTAACCCTGTTTAATGCAGTGAAGTATCACGTAGAAAAGCGTGTCTTTTTGAATGGCAAGAGAACTGTCGTATTTGGTCGCTAAAACAGAATAGCGCTTCGGCGCTATTTTTTTGGTTATCCCCCCATGTAACCCAAATGTTTTATCGCCTAAATGAACTTAGCAGACTTGCAAGATCTCACAGTGCGATCAAATACTTGTAATTTGGGTTAATTATCTGTATTTGTTTCCAATCGTTAAATAAGTTTCCAATAGGAAACTCTCTGGAGGCATCATGTCTATCAGCGTATTTGATCTTTTTAAAATTGGCATCGGGCCTTCGAGCTCCCATACCGTTGGCCCTATGGCTGCGGCGGCCGATTTTGCCCAAGCGTTGTTAGACCGAAAGCTCACCAATGATACGAGCCGCGTATCAGTTGAGCTATTTGGTTCACTCAGTGCAACGGGCAAAGGCCACGGCACTGACAACGCAATCATCATGGGGTTAATGGGCGAGCGTCCGGACAGTATCGATCCTGAATGTGTCAACGGACGCATTGGCGCTTTAATGGCAAACCAGCGCCTTACCCTTGCTCCAGGTCGTGATATCGAATTTGTTTGGGAGCGAGATATGCTGTTGCTTGAAGAAGCCTTGCCATATCACCCCAACGCCATGCGTTTATCCGCTTACAATGAGGCGGGTGATGTTTTGTATCACAATACCTTTTACTCCATTGGTGGCGGCTTTGTCATTGATGAATCCGAAGCCACTGCGGATGCTCATCTAGTCCCTCAAGTAGATGTGCCTTACGACTTCAATAATGCCGTTGAACTCCTTAATTTGTGTCGCGAACACAAAATGAGCATCAGCGAGTTGATGATGGAAAACGAAAAAGTCTGGCGCTCAGAACAAGAGATTCGTGATGGTTTGATGGACATCTGGGGGGCAATGAAAGATTGCATCGCCAATGGTCTGCACAAAGAAGGCATTTTGCCAGGCGGCTTAAACGTTCGCCGCCGTGCCATGAGTTTGCATAAGTCTCTCATCCGAGCGACACGACCTAATATTATTAGCTCCACCTTGAGTGCTATGGATTGGGTCAACTTATATGCCTTAGCCGTGAACGAAGAAAATGCTGGGGGCGGCCGCATGGTGACGGCGCCAACCAATGGTGCGGCAGGGATTATCCCAGCTGTACTCATGTACTACATGGAGTTTATTCCAAATCCATGTGAGAAAAACGTTGTGGACTTCCTATTGGCAGCGGCTGCGATCGGTGCCCTGTGTAAGAAGAATGCGTCTATCTCTGGTGCCGAAGTAGGGTGTCAGGGCGAAGTTGGCTCAGCTTGTGCCATGGCTGCGGCAGGTCTGTGTGAAGTGATGGGCGGTACGCCTCAACAGGTGGAAAACGCCGCAGAGATCGGCCTGGAGCATAACTTAGGCTTAACCTGTGACCCAGTGGGTGGCTTAGTGCAAGTTCCTTGTATCGAACGTAATGCAATCGCTGCGATGAAAGCCATCAACGCGACTCAAATGGCATTACGAGGCGATGGCGAGCACTTTATTTCCCTAGATAAAGTGATTCGCACCATGCGTGATACCGGCAAAGACATGCAAGACAAGTACAAAGAAACGTCTCGCGGTGGTCTAGCGGTGAACGCAATTGAGTGTTAGATGATAAGCTTGGCTCAATAAAAAAGCGCTGCCATTTGGCAGCGCTTTTTTTGTGTCAAATATGAATGGGTTATGTTATTCCGCTAGGCGTTCGAGAATATCCAGTAACCAGCGTTTCTCGTCTTCGTTTTGCAAACGTTTGGCCATTTGATTTTCATAAGCTGTAACGCGGTCACACAGTGTTTTGAAGAATACTTGACCTTCATCGGTCATAAATAAGGCGTATGAGCGTCGGTCGTTTTTCGCGGGACGACGCTCCAACAGGTTTTTGCCTTCAAGTTTGTCCACGGCTGCAACCATAGCGGATCTGTCATTCCCCAGCGCTTGCGCGACAGCTGTCTGAGTAAGTCCTGGATTACGTTCTACGATCGCCAACACTGCAAATAATCCAGGGCTGATACCAAGATCAGAGCAAACGTCATTGAATTTGGTAAAGAAGTTCATTTGCGCACGACGTAAGCGGTATCCTAAAAACTCGTTAAGTACACCAAAGTCGACACTTGGGTCGTTTTTCTTATCATCGTCTTGCATACGTTTTTCCTACTATTCTGGCTCAAACTCTGAGCACGTTATTGTAATACAAGGAAGCATATTGGTGAAAGCTATAACAGTTTGCTGTTCATCAGTATAAAAAAATAGGGGCTGGAGTCAGCCCCCTAATATTTAATTGCTACTTGGAGCTCGAGCAATTAACCGATGGCGTGCACCAAACCTAAAGTGATACCTGGGAAGATCACTAGCAGCGCTACACGTATAAAGTCAGAGATCAAAAAAGGTACGACTCCTTTAAAGCATTCTTTGAGTGGCAAAGCGTTGTCGAACGATTTGATGATGAAAATATTCATCCCAACCGGAGGTGTGATTAATCCTACTTCCACCACAACCAGTGCAATGATGCCAAACCAAATACCTAAATCTGCTGAAGGCATGCCGAAATCCATCGCCATGATGATCGGGAAGTAGATCGGAATGGTTAATAAGATCATTGCTAAGCTGTCCAAAAAACAGCCCATAATGAGGTAAGTGATCAACATTACCACCAAGATGGTATAAGGCGATAACCCTGAATTAGTCAGTAACTCAACACCGATATCTGGCAGTTTTGATAGGGCGATAAAGACACTGAATACGTCAGCTCCTAGGACAATGAAAAAGATCATAGCGGACGAAACGGCGGTCTTAACCAAACTGCTGATAAAACCATCCATCCGCATCTTACCGTGTGTAACAGCAAGTATTGCTGTGAGTACAACACCCACCGATGCCGCTTCGGTAGGGGTGAAAACCCCCATGTATATGCCGCCAAGCACGACTAAGAAAATCCCGGTGATGTGCCACACATCTTTGGTCGCTCGGAATTTTTGTGACCAAGTTGTTTGTTCGCCACGAGGACCAGTGTTTGGGAATAGGCGTACATAAATGGCGATGGTAAGCATGTACCCCGCTGCGGCTAAGAAGCCTGGGATAAATGCCGCCATGAACATTTTAGAAATGTTTTGCTCGGTTAATACAGCAAAGATAATCAGCACCATAGAAGGTGGGATTAAAATTCCTAAAGTGCCACCTGCAGCCAGAGAGCCCGCGGCCAAACTGCCTGAATAATTTAGGCGACGCATTTCTGGCAGGGCAACTTTACCCATGGTCGAAGCCGTTGCTAAAGAGGAACCACAGATGGCGCCAAATGCAGCACAGCCTGCGACCGCAGCCATGGCGATACCGCCTTTTTGGCGGCCTACCCAGGTATTACAGGTACGGAATAATTCTGTAGTAATACCTGAACGCGTTGCGAGTTCCCCCATTAAGAGGAACAGAGGCACTACCGATAAGTCGTAGCTGGAGAACTTAGCAACTGGCGAAGTGCCGAGGTACTCTAGTAACGCAGGCATACCACCGATCGCTGCGTAGCCTATGGAGCCACACAGCAACATAGACAAGGCAATTGGAATACGAATACTCATTAAGACAAGCAAAATGCCCATCATTAGAAATGCGAGTTCAACATTACTCATTGTGCTCTCCTGATGGACCAGACAGTAATTGAGTCGCACCACACAATGCGCAGACACTGAATCCAATTACGCCGACTACATAAACCCACCAAATAGGCAGTTCGAGGATCATGGTTTGCTCGTAATAATCTTTCGATTCAAATCCACTTAATGTCATGCGATAAGCAAAGATCACAGAAACCACAGTGAATAATAAATGTCCCGTGTTATCCAAAAAACGAATGGTTGCAGGGCGGCAGTTAGCGGTGAATAAATCCACAATGACATGCCCACGTCTCAAATAACATTCAGGTAGGAACAAGAAGACCGACATGGCTAAACCAACTTCAGTAAGCTCATAGTCGCCTTCGACTGATTGGCCAAAAAATGTCCTGCCGATGATGCTGGCGACCGTAATGATCGCCAACGACAGCATGATTAGACCTCCAACCAAAGCGAAACTAAACGACACGCGTCTAAGTCCTGCTTTGATACTTTCTACAACGGATAGCTTCATGCTAGATCACCGAACAGCGTTTACATGTTTTCGTATTTTTTGATTAAGCCTTCTGCTTTTTCGAGCAGGCGTTCGGCTTCATAATCGTCGTCGTTCATCTCTTCGATCCACTCAGAGCGAACTGGTGCAAGCATTTCTTTCCATTTGTTGTACTCAGCGCCTTCGACGTAATCGAAGCTGTTGCCATTATCGGCTGCATATTGGCGAGCAAAGATTTCATAATCATCAAACAAGCTACCGATGTGACCTGCTAGAGCAACACCGGAATTATTATCAATGACTTTTTGAAGGTCGGCTGGCATGTCTTCATATACGTCTTTGTTCATGGCGAATATGAAAAATTGGGTGTACAAGCCACGATCACCTTTGATTTCTGTGTGGTAATCCACCAGCTCATAAATTTTTGTTGGCAAAACTACTTCGTAAGGCAATGCAGCGACATCTAGAACGCCTTTAGAAATAGCACTTGGCATTTCGGTGACAGGCATAAAGATTGTGTTGGCGCCCAATTCTTTAAATGCAGAAGCCATAACTTTGTTAGGCGCGCGCACTTTCAAACCGTCCAAATCATCTGCGGTCTTAATGGATTCTTCGCGTGAATGCAAAGAGCCAGGCGCGTGGGTGTGCATGGCTAAAACATGAACGTCTTTGAGCTCATCTTGCATTTCCTGCTCAGCATATTCTTGCAGTGCCATACTGGTTGCTTTGGCGCTACCTGGCATGAATGGCAATTCAAAAACGGTGGCTTTAGGAAAGCGGCCAGGCGTGTAGCCACCAACGGTCCAAGTGATGTCTGAAATTCCTTTACGGACTTGATCAAACAGTTGAGGTGGCTTGCCACCAAGTTGCATAGCGGGGAACAGTTCGATGTCGATTCGGCCTTCAGATTCCGCTTCCACTTTTTCAGCCCAAGGCTGTAGAAACTTACTGTGCGCCATCGACATCGGTGGCAAGAAGTGATGTAGCTTTAGCGTATATTCCGCTTCGGCCATTGCATTCACGGAGAGAACAGCGCCAGCGATTAGGGCTAGGCTTTTACGTCCTACGTAGTTCATTTTCCACCTCACATTGTTTTTTTTATAAGAGATTTTTTAGTTTTTTAGCGGCCATCGACCGTGTATCGACTTTGGTTAATATATTTCTGGCACAAACTGTTTAGTAATTCAACAATATTAAATATAAATTTTTTAGATTACCCATTATAAAAATAGAACCCCATCATTCATTTTCCTATAAGCAGTTGCTCGTATGTTTTTTGAACAGTATTGAGGGGTGTCTATTTTTAGAAGTACCTCGCTAAATTAAAATATAAACTATTTGAAAATAAAATTGTTGTGTAGTACAACAAAAAAAACACTAAACGTGAGAAGTATCATTTTTCGCGTCCTAACACCTAACAAAGCTAAAAATAGAAGGTGAAACATGAGCAAGGTAATTTCTTTGGCAGAGGCTGCTGGCCTAATCAAAGACGGGGATTCCGTCGCGTGGTCAACGGTTGGTATGTCGTTTTTTGCTGAGGCGGTGGCTGATAAATTGGAGCAGCGCTTCTTGGAAACAGGTCATCCTAAAAACGTTACGTTGATTCATGACTGTGGTTGTGGCGACGGCAAAAACGGAGGGATGTCTCACCTTGCTCATACTGGCCTTGTAAAGCGCCTTATTTCTGGGCATACCGGTCAAGCACCAAAAATGGCGGGCCTTGTAGCAGATGACGCGATCGAAGCTTATTTGTTGCCACAGGGTGTGCTGACGACAATGTGGCGTCAAATTGCTGGTAATAAGCCTGGTGTGATCACAAAAGTCGGTATGGGGACTTATGTTGATCCTTTGGTGAGCGGTGGCAAGGTCACTTCGTTGGCTAAAGAAGACTTGGTCAAGCACATCGAAATCGAAGGCGAAGACTGGTTGCTTTACAAAACTTTCCCGCTGGATGTTGTGGTAATACGGGCAACAACGGCTGATGAGCACGGTAACCTATCGGTTGAAGAAGAAGCCATGTTGGCGGAAATTTTACCAATGGCCCAAGCTGCTCGAAATCGTGGCGGCATTGTCATAGCGCAGGTGAAATACCTAGCTGAAGCTAAAACCCTGAAACCTAAAGATGTCAAAGTCCCAGGCGTGTTGGTGGATTATGTGACAGTTGCAGCGCCTGAACAGCATATGCAGACCATAGCGACTGTTTATAACCCATCTTTGGCGGGTAATTCTAAAGTGCCTTTAAATGCGATCCCGCCGGTGCCTTTTGGTGAAAGAAAAATTATTGCTCGCCGTGCTGCGATGGAGCTTTCGAAAGGGGCCATCGTCAACTTGGGTATCGGTATGCCTGATGGCGTTGCGTCTGTGGCAGCAGAAGAAAAAGTCGCCAATGAATTTATGTTGACCACTGAGCTTGGAACCTATGGCGGTATTCCTGCATCCGGTGGTGATTTTGGTGCAGCTTGGAACGCTGAGGCGATCATTGAGCATGAAGCGCAATTCGATTTCTATGATGGCGGTGGTTTGGATATGGCGTTTCTTGGCTTGGCTCAAGCAGACCAATACGGCAACTTAAATGTGAGTAAGTTTGGTCCTAAAGTTGTAGGGCCTGGCGGTTTTATCAACATTTCTCAAAGCGCTAAAAAGATTGTTTTCTGCGGCACCCTGGTAAATGGTGCAAAACTGTCTTTTGAAGGCGGTAAAGCCACTGTTCTAGAAGAAGGACGAACCCGTAAGTTCGTGCAACAAGTTGACCATATTACCTTTAGTGGTGAATTTGCTCAGGCAAATGAAAAGCCTGTGTTTTTCATTACCGAGCGCTGTGTATTAGAGCTACGCAAAGAAGGCATGGTTCTAACTGAAATCGCACCTGGTTTGGATTTGCAAAAAGACGTGCTAGATATGATGGACTTCGCGCCAATTGTTGCTGAAGACCTGAAAACCATGCCAGATGAAATATTTCATGAACAATGGGGCGGCTTAGCGGCTTACATGCAGTCGTAATCTTGCCAGATCAAACAATAACAATAGCGGAGATGTTGAATGCCAATCCAAAACGTAGAAATCCCTTATGGTGCTTATTGGAGTACGCCGTTTGCTAAATGGCAAGGCTCATTACAGTACTTACATTCGATGAAATTTGCGGCTCACGTGGCTAAGCATGAGCTTTCAAAACGAAATATTGATCCAACCGTTTTCGACTCGGGCGTGTTGGGTATGACCATCAATCAATATCAATCGTTTAACGGAGCACCTTGGCCGCTTCATGATATCGGCGCAACACACACTCCAGGACATGCAGTAAACCAAGTATGTGCTACCAGCGCGCGTGGTTTATTTGCCTCTGCCACAGAAGTGATGACTGGCATGGCGAGTGTGTCTTTGTTTTTGGCCGCTGATCGCTGCTCTAACGGTCCTCATATTGTGTACCCGAATCCGAAAGGCATAGGCGGCGCTGGGGAATCTGAGGATCAAGTGTTTTATAACATGATGAATGACCCAATGGGTGGGCATTCCATGATGCAAACTGGTGAAAACGTTGCGCGCCGATTTGATATTACACGCGAAGAGTTGGACGCCGTCACGCTGCGACGTTACGAGCAATATCAAGAAGCGCTTAAAGATGAGCAAGCTTTTCAGAAACGTTTTATGACGCTGCCTTTATCGGTGCCCGCACCAAACTTTAAGAAAGAAGCGACGGTGATGACGGGTGATGAAGGCGTATTCCCAACGACAGCGGAAGGATTGGCAAAGCTGAAACCGGTGCAGGAAGGTGGTGTGATTACCTTTGGTAATCAGACGCATCCTGCGGATGGTAATGCTGCAGCCATTGTTTGTAGCAGTGATAAAGCGCAAGAACTTGCCAGTGATACATCGATTAAAGTCGAAATTCTTGGCTTCGGACAGGCGCGAGACGACTTGGCCTACATGCCTGCCGCGCCGATAGAGGCCGCAAAGCGTGCCCTCCTAGTTGCAGGTATTTCGATAGATCAAGTTGATGCGATCAAAACACACAACCCATTTGCGGTAAATGATGTTGCGTTTGCTAAGGCGACGGGCGTAGATGTGATGCAAATGAACAACTTTGGTTGTTCATTAATCTGGGGGCATCCGCAAGGACCAACTGGTTTACGAGCCATGATTGAAATGATCGAAGAGCTGGCTATACGTGGTGGCGGTTATGGTTTGTTCACCGGCTGTGCGGCGGGTGACACTGGCATGGCTGCGGTAATTCGAGTGTCCGATCGTTAGTTGTTGAAAGGCAATAGATTGCCAAATGCGTTATTGAGTGTTGTATCCATGCCTTAATGCATTGATATATGTGTAAGCAGAGCTTTGGCCACACGATGTTGTGGCTTTTTTTTAAGTATAGATAATAGTTGTAATTGACATTTGTTTAGCAGTACAACTATTATATTTTTAAATCATAAATTATTCGCCCATAAACATAAAAATAGAGGCATGAGAATGACGACTTATCAATTCATCCAATTCACTTCTGATAACGGTATTGGCCATCTTCAGCTAAACCGTCCTGAAAAGAAAAACGCAATCAACGATGCGCTGTGTCTAGAAATCGAGCACGCCTTTATCAATCTACCTGATGATGTTCATGTGATTGTGCTGTCCGGTGCAGGTCCTGAGTTTTGTGCAGGGCTAGATCTTAGCGAGCACAAAGCTCGTGAACCATTCGAAGTAGTTAAGCACTCCAACATGTGGCACCGAGTATTTGGTCATATCCGTGAGTCTGGCATTCCTGTTGTAGCGGCAATGCAAGGTGCGGTTATTGGTGGCGGTTTAGAACTAGGGATTTGCGCCCACGTTCGCGTGACAGAAAAGAATACGTTCTACCGCTTACCAGAAGGTCGCCACGGTATTTTTGTTGGTGGTGGTGCATCAGTAAATGTGGCACGCGTCATTGGTACTAGCCGTATGACTGAAATGATGCTGACGGGACGTGATGTTGACGCAGAAGAAGGTTACCGCATTGGGCTAGCCCACTATATTGAAGAAGACGGCCAGGCGCTTGCTAAAGCGATGGAGCTTGCTAAAAGCATTGCGAAAAACTCTAAGTACTCAAATTGGGCTATGACAACAGGCTTAGCGCGTATTGACAGCATGGCAGCCGATGATGGTTTGTACACAGAGTCTCTCATCTGTGGCATCACGCAAACCAGCGAAGAAGTGAAAGCGCGCATTGATGCTTTCCTAAACCGCAAGAAAAACAAGTAGTCGATCGTCATAACAATAAGTATTCGATAGGAGTTTGTCGTGGAAATTCAAAATCGTCATTTTGTAATTACAGGTTCAGCGTCAGGTATTGGTGAAGCGGTTGCTCGACGCTTACACGGCTTAGGTGCAAAGGTATCGTTAGCAGATATCAACGAGCAAGGACTGCAGCGAGTCAGCGAAAGCCTTGGGCAACGCGTGCAGTACGCGCTTACTGATATTTCCGATGAGGCTTCCGTCACCGCGTCATTGGATCAAGCCATTGCTACATTTGGTTCGATTGATGGGGTGATTAATTGTGCTGGTATTCCCGGTGCTGAACGTGTCGTCGGCCGCGAAGGCCCACATGCTCTGGCCTCTTTTGAACGTGCTTTACGCATTAACCTTCTTGGTACTTTTAACATGATCCGCTTGGCTGCTGACAAAATGCAGCACAATGAGCCACAGTCTAATCTGGAACGTGGTGTGATCATTAATACTGCGTCTGTTGCTGCTTACGACGGGCAAATTGGTCAAGCGGGTTATGCTGCTTCTAAAGGCGGAGTAGTTGCGATGACACTGCCAATCGCGCGCGAGCTAGCGCGTTTCGGTATTCGTGTAATGACCATTGCTCCGGGGCTTTTCAAAACGCCTATGATGGATGTGTTGCCAGAGGAAGTGCAGCAATCTTTAGGGGCATCGGTACCTTTCCCACCGCGTTTAGGTGATCCAGACGAATATGCTCAACTTGCACAGCAGATTATTGAAAACAGCATGCTAAACGGCGAAACCATTCGGTTGGATGGTGCGATTCGTATGGCGGCTAAGTAGGAGTCGATTATGAGCTACCAAGCCCCTTACAAAGACATGCAATGGTTGGTTGAGCAGGCATTTACTCGCCAAAACTTGGCTCAATTGGAAAGCTTAGCAGATTACGATCTTGATCTGGCGAATGTCATCATTGATGAAGCGAACAAGTTTGCCAGCAATGTATTAGCGCCGTTAAACGTCATTGGTGATGTCGAAGGATGTCAGTTCAACGCAGGTCAGGTAAGCACGCCAACCGGTTGGAAAGAAGCATACGCTCAATTTCGTGATTCTGGTTGGATTGGCTTGGCCTTGCCTGAAGAGTTCGGTGGTCAAGGGTTACCAAAATACATTGCACAGCCCGTCAATGAAATGTGGCTATCAAGCAACCTCGCTTTTGTTATGTTTGCGGCGTTGGCGCAAGGTGGCTCTGAAATTCTTTTGAAATTCGCATCCGATAAAATTAAAGCACGCTATTTGACGCCGATTGTAACGGGTGAATGGACGGTCGCAATGGCGCTGACCGAACCCAATGCAGGCTCAGACTTGGGAGCTTTAAATACCAAAGCGATTCCTCAAGAAAATGGCAATTACTTAATTAAAGGTCAAAAAATCTACATTACCTATGGCGAGCATGATATGGCGGATAACATTGTTCACCTAGTGCTTGCCCGAACACCGGATGCTCCAGCAGGTAGCCGCGGTATTTCACTGTTTGCTGTTCCTAAATATCGTGTAGGAGACGGGGGGGAAGTAGGTGAGTTTAATGACATACGCTGTACAGGGATTGAGCACAAAACTGGTCTTCATGGTAGCCCGACTTGCTCTATCAGTTATGGTGATAACGATGCCTGTATTGGTGAGTTAATCGGTGAACTCAACCAAGGTCTTATGGCAATGTTCGTGTTGATGAACGAAGCTCGATTGAGTTGTGGTATGCAAGGCGTAGCTCTTGGAGAGCTGGCTTATCAAAAGGCTTTGCAATACGCCACTGAACGTATTCAAGGTTCTGGCACGCAAGGTGAACGTGTTGCGATTCTTGAGCATCCAGACGTGAAGCGAATGTTGTTAACCATGCGTTCTGAAACGTTTGGGCTGCGCTCTTTAGGGTATCAAATTGCGGCATTGATTGATGTTAGTGAACAATCGCAAGATGCCGATCAGGTCAACTCAGCGCACCGACGTATTGCCTTGTTAACCCCCATATTTAAAGGCTTTGCTACAGAGCAAGCGAATCGTATGGCCGGTACTGCGGTGCAAATATTTGGTGGTATGGGCTTTGTTGAAGAAACAGGCATTGCGCAAATAATGCGCGATGCTCGAATCACAACTATTTACGAAGGTACAACGGGCATTCAATCGAAAGACTTGCTGCATCGAAAAGTACGCGCGGATAAAGGTACCGCATTATCGGAGCTGCTTGTTTTGATCCGTGAGGATGTCAGCTCCGTGAAGCAATACCCGGCGTTGCAAACAAGTGCGGGCCGAATTGAGCAAGCGTGCGATGAGTTAGTGGCGACATTGGATCAAGTGATTCTAAACCCTAGCAAGTCTGTGACAGATTTAGATTGCGTCTCGGTGCCGTTTTTAATGGCCATGGGCGGGCTTTGTACCGCTTGGCAATTAGCTTGCACTGCGGCAAAAGCTCAGCAAGCAATGAATGATGATCCTGATTATTTCGCAAATGTCGTAGCGCTTTTAGATGTGTACAGCACTTATTCTTTGCCACATGTAATTGCAGAATTAAGTGCTGTAAATAGCCAAGTAATAGGTTTAAACGCGTATCGATTTTCGTAACACGTAAATAGCAGAGCACCCTTGTGGTGAGGCATTTACCTTCTTTGAACGAATAAAAATAACAAGTCTCAGGAGTATAAAATGACAAGCGAATTCCATCCTGTAAAGGTGGTAAGTCACCCTGTTTCCGTAGAAAAACGCAGTAATGGGGAACAGATTGTACATAGCCAAACACCGTTAGTTGAGTACGCAAGATGTTTGACTGACCGCGTCGCGTATTGGGCGGAGAAAACCCCTGATACAGTGTGTATTGCTCAGCGAGACTCAAGTGGTGCATGGGAAGAATACACGTACTCAGAAACCCTAACAAAAGTCCGTGAACTAGCGTCTTGGTTATTGACGCAAAATGTATCGCCCGAGCGTCCCATTGCATTTCTTTGTGGTAACAGTGTACAGCATTTGCTGCTTGCCCTAGCTGGTAGCTATATTGGTGTGCCACATGCGCCTATTTCGCCAGCTTATTCATTGATTGCAACCGATTACAGCAAACTTAAACATGTCATCGATAGCTTGACGCCAGGTTTAGTGATTGTCGATAAGCTAGCGCCCTATGAAAAAGCCATCGCTGCAACCTGTGAACGAGATGTGACTGTTGCAGTCATGGATGATGGCGTGAAAGCGAACCTCATTAGTAACCCGATCATTGGCTTCTCTAAGTTTTGGAAAATGCCAATCAATGCTGAAATAGAGAAGCGCAACGCTGAGGTAAATGGCGACACAGTTGCCAAGATCTTATTTACCTCTGGAACCACTGGGATGCCGAAAGGCGTGATGAACACCCAGCGCATGTTATGTGCGAATGCGGTGATGATCCGTGAGACCATGGCGTTTTTGAAGGATGAAACACCTGTGATGGTAGATTGGTTGCCTTGGAACCATACGTTTGGAGGTAACCACAACGTCAGCATTGCTTTGTATAACGGCGGTTCCTTGTATCTCGACGATGGCAAGCCAACAGAGACACACTTCCATAAAACCCTCACAAACCTAGCTGAAGTGGCTCCTACTGTGTATTTCAATGTGCCAAAAGGCTTTGAATTACTTGTTAAAAAGCTGCAACAGGATGATGTTCTAGCTCAGCAGTTTTTCTCCCGCTTACGTTTGATGTTCTTTGCTGCGGCAGGCATGGCGCAGCATATTTGGGATGCCATCGACGAGCTTTCGATCAAGCACACCGGCAAGAAGATCCCAATTGTTACCGGCTTAGGTTGTACGGAAACCGCACCGTCAGTGACATTTGCTTCAATTGAAGAAAGTGCGTCAGGCGTGATTGGTACGCCTGCACCAGGTATCTCAATCAAGCTTGTGCCCAATGAGGGTAAGTTGGAAGCGCGCGTTAAAGCTGTAAGCGTGATGCCTGGTTATTGGCGTCAGCCAGAGTTGTCCCAAAAAGCGTTCGATGAGGAAGGTTTTTACTGCCTTGGCGATGCGTTTGCGTTCCTTGATGAAAATACGCCAAACCGAGGCTTTCGATTTGACGGCCGTGTTTCCGAGGACTTTAAGTTAGACAGCGGCACTTGGGTGAGTGCGGGTACGTTACGCAGTAAATTTATAAGTGCTTTCGCTCCGCTAGCCCAAGACATTGTTCTGTGCGGTTCTAACCGAAGTGACATAACAGGGCTCGTTTTTCCAGATGTGAATCACTGTCAAGCGCTGATAGAAAATGGCGTGGATTTATCAGTAGAAGAGCTGGTGAATCATCCAACGGTGCGTGCAGCATTTGAAGAGAAGCTAAAAGCCTTTGCCGCACAGGGGACTGGCAGCTCGACGGTTGTACAGCGGATTCTCTTGCAGCATGTCGCCCCGAGCATAGATGCACACGAGGTCACTGATAAGGGGTCTTTGAACTTACGTAATGTCCAGTCACATCGTGCAGATCAAGTTGAGATGCTTTATCAGATGCCAAAATCTGTCAGCGTAATTAGCGTTTAATGTTATTGAAGAAATCCAGTATTCACGCAAATCTTATAGGGTATTTGGCGTTTATTGTTACAAAAGAAGAATCCTTAGGTGACGAACATGAAAATAATAGTCGGTGTAAAGCGCGTAATTGATTACAACGTGAAAGTTCGCGTCAAAGCAGACAACAGTGATGTGGATTTAAGTAATACCAAAATGGCGATCAACCCATTTTGTGAAATCGCGGTAGAAGAGGCCATTCGTTTAAAAGAAGCGGGTGTTGCCACAGAAGTCATTGCTGTGAGTGTGGGGGCTGGCGCTAGCCAAGAGCAGTTGCGTACTGCTTTGGCTCTCGGTGCTGATCGTGCCATTTTGGTAGAGACAGACATGGTGGCTGAGCCATTAAACGTGGCGAAAGTTTTCGCTAAATTAATGGAAAAAGAACAGCCGGGCTTGGTTATTTTAGGCAAACAGTCCATCGACTCGGACAATAACCAAGTGGGACAAATGTTGGCCGCTTTGACGGACCGTCCCCAGGGGACCTTTGCCTCTAAAGTGGCGGTTGAAGGTGACCAGGTATCCGTTACCCGAGAGATCGATGGCGGTCTGCGCACGGTGAAATTGTCCTTGCCAGCCATAGTGACCACAGATTTGCGCTTGAATGAGCCTCGTTTTGCTAAGCTTCCAGACATCATGAAAGCGAAGCGTAAACCACTAGAAACTCTGTCTATGGCGGATCTAGGGGTGGAAGCAAAACAACATATTCAAATTGATAAAGTGGAAGCCCCAGCGGCTCGTCAAGGTGGCATCAAAGTCGCCTCTGTTGATGAGTTAATTCAAAAATTAAAAGATGAAGCGAAGGTGATCTAAATGGCTACTTTACTGATTGCAGAACACAATGGCGAAGCACTAGCCCCAGCGACATTAAGTGCTTTGTCTGCAGCGAAACAACTAGGTGGCGATGTAACAGTGTTGGTCGCAGGTGTCGATGTTCAAGGCGTTGCAGATCAAGCTGCCCAATGTGAGGGCGTTACCAAGGTGCTATTGGCCCAAGGTGAGAGCTTGCAACATGAGCTGGCGGAACCTTTAAGTGCTCTGATTGTTTCTCTAGCTGGTGACTATTCCCACATCGTTGCACCCTCAAACTCCGTTAGCAAAGACGCACTGCCTCGCGTGGCAGCGAAACTAGATGTGGGGCAATTATCTGATATCACAGCAGTATTAAGTCCGGATCAATTTCAGCGTCCGATTTATGCGGGTAATGCCATCGCTACAGTGACTTCAAATGATGCTACTAAGGTCATTTCAGTACGTGCCGCAGCATTTGATAAAGCCCCTGCAATGGGTGGTTCCGCGTCCGTGGAAGCTGTAGACGCCCCTGCGGATGGCGGCTTATCAAGCTGGGTGAATGATGAGCTCACGAAATCTGAGCGTCCTGAGCTGACTGCCGCTGAGCGGATTGTGTCAGGTGGTCGAGGTGTGGGCAGTGGTGAAAACTTCGCCTTGTTAGAAGCCTTGGCTGACAAGCTTGGCGCTGCGGTTGGTGCGTCCCGTGCAGCGGTAGACTCTGGTTTTGTGCCAAACGATATGCAAGTGGGGCAAACTGGTAAGATTGTTGCACCTAATCTATACATGGCGTTTGGTATTTCGGGGGCTATCCAGCATTTGGCGGGGATGAAAGACTCAAAAGTCATTGTTGCGGTCAACAAAGACGAAGAGGCTCCGATCTTCCAAGTGGCAGATTATGGCTTGGTAGGCGACTTGTTTGAGGTCCTACCTGAATTGACGGAAAAATTATAATAAGTAAAGAGGAGTGCAGTGATGCGTGAATCGATGGAGTTTGATGTTGTCATCGTGGGAGCGGGGCCATCTGGCCTATCTACTGCTATTCGATTAAAGCAGCTCAATGAAGATCTAAATGTCTGTGTACTGGAAAAAGGCTCAGAAGTGGGTGCGCATATTTTATCCGGTGCAGTGGTTGAACCACGGGCATTAAATGAATTGTTTAGCAACTGGCAAGAGCTAGGCGCTCCTCTAAACACACCGGTAAGCAAAGACGAAGTCTACTTGCTTAAAAACGGAGAGATTGCAAAAGAACTGCCCCATGCCCTAGTGCCCAATACCATGAAAAACGATGGCAACTATATTGTCAGCGTTGGCAATCTTTGTCGTTGGTTAGCAGAGCAGGCCGAAGGCTTAGGGGTTGAGATTTTCCCTGGGTTTGCTGCGGCGGAAGTACTGTACCATGAAGATGGCTCGGTTAAAGGTGTGGCCACAGGAGACATGGGGGTGTCTGCTAAAGGTGAACAATTACCAACCTATATGGAAGGTATGGAGCTGCATGCGACTTATACGGTGTTTTCTGAAGGTTGCCGTGGGCATCTAGGCAAGCAATTGATTGAGAAGTTCTCTTTGAATCGCTCCGCGGATCCCCAGCATTATGCTTTAGGTATTAAGGAGCTTTGGCAGATTCCCGCTGAGAAGCATCAGCCAGGTCTTGTTATACATGGTGCAGGTTGGCCATTGGAGGAAGCCAGTGGCGGTTTCTTCTTGTATCACGGTGATAATCAGCAAGTAATGGTTGGTTTGATCGTGGACTTGAATTACCAAAATCCTTGGTTGTCCCCATACGAAGAATTCCAACGTCTCAAGCATCACCCTGTTATTAAGCAATATCTTGAAGGGGCGGAACGTGTGTCCTATGGTGCCCGTGCCATCGCAAAAGGCGGCTGGAATGCACTGCCGACCATGACCATGCCTGGTGCCATGTTGATCGGTTGTGATGCAGGAACCCTTAACGTTGCCAAAATTAAGGGCACTCATACGGCAATGAAGTCTGGCATGTTAGCGGCAGAAGCCATGGCTAAGGTCTTTGGTAGTGACGGGCTGTCGTTAGATAAGACCTTTCAAGAGCTATTTGATCAGTCATGGCTCAAACAGGAGTTATACGGCACACGGAATTTTGCTCCCGCCATGCATAAGTTTGGTACCTTCTGGGGTGGCGCCTTTAACTTCATTGATCAAAACATCTTTGGTGGCAAAATGCCTCTCACCTTGCGCGATACCTCTCTGGATTACGCGCAAATGGAAAAGGCCAATGACACCAATAAAATTACCTACCCAAAACCTGATGGGAAGTTAAGTTTTGATCGATTGTCGTCGGTATTTTTGTCAAATACCAACCATGAAGAAGATCAGCCTTGCCACCTCACCTTGGCAGATGACAGCATCCCAACGGGCAGTAACTTGTCCGATTTTGCTGAACCTGCCCAGAGGTATTGCCCTGCTGGGGTCTATGAAATCGTTGAGCAAGAGGCTGGACCTAAATTTCAGATCAATGCTCAGAACTGCTTGCATTGTAAAACGTGTGATATCAAGGACCCAGCGCAAAACATTACTTGGGTCACGCCGGAAGGCACGGGTGGTCCAAACTATCCCAACATGTAGCGCTTACAGATAAAAAAACCAGCCTTGGCTGGTTTTTTTATCTCTGTATTTCGCGTTATAACTAGCGCGCCATGGTGTCCAACACATCCCAGCAGGCCCCTAATGTGTGGTAATCCACCTTGCCCATTGGGGACTTTTCATCTGTGATCTTGCTGCCATCTCTAGCAACAATGCGGTACCAAGCACCGTATTGATGATCGATCAGATGATCCCAGCTGTATTGCCACAGGCGCTCATACCAGCCTAAATAGGTGGCATCTTCTGTGACCTTATATAAGCGATAAGCGGCGGCGATGGCTTCCGCCTGAACCCAGAAGTATTTCTGTGCATCGGCAAACTCATGGGTCTTGGGAGCAAAGCCATAGACTAGGCCTCCGTGTTCTTGATCCCAGCCGTATTGTACCGCCTGATCAAACAAAGACTGGGCGCGTTCTCGATACCAAGTATCAGGGCTCAGTTGGTCTAACTGAAGCAGTAATTTTGTCCACTCTACTTGGTGACCTGGTTGGAATCCCCAGGGCTTAAATAAGTCATCTGGCTTATCGATATTATATTTCCAATCCGGTTGCCAGTTTGCATCGTAATGTTCCCAGATCATGCCGCCAGCCGTGTCACATAGTTCTCCCGCAAAGCGTTTGGCTAAGGTCTGGGCGCGACTCAAGAAGCGTTCGTCACCGATGGCACGGTAAGCGGCAATAAAGGCTTCACACATATGCATGTTGGCGTTTTGCCCACGGTAAGGATCAAGGGTGCTTAGGTCGGCACTGCACTCGTCTGCGTAGGCTTCGTATTCTGGCTGGTAAAAGTGCGTCTCGAGTAAGTTATAAAGATGGTCTAGTTTTTGCGTTCCATCCACGATCCCTGCCATGTGAGCATGGGCATAGGCCAATACCACAAATGCTTGGCCGTAGGCCATGGCGGTATGATCGTCCCTTTCTCCGAGCATCCAAGCGTAGTGGCCAGTTGCAGGGATATAGTGTTGGCGTTCTATAAAATCCAGTCCGTGTTTGGCCCAATCAGCGTAGTGATCGCCGTAGCCTCTGCGATAGGCTTCTGAGTAGTTGAAGACAAAGCGGGTAGAGGACACTAGATGGCGGGTTTTTGAATCAAATACTTCGCCATTGTCGCGAAAGTTTTGAAAGAATCCGCCGAGAGGGTCTTTTGCGACGGGTTCGTAAAAATTCAATATGCTTTGAGTATGGTGCTTGAGAAACTGCGTGGTGTTAAATGCTTGAGCCATAGCCTTCGTCCTTATTATTTTGCCACTCGTTTGTACTGCAAAGGTAGGTAGAAGTGCAAGAGAAGCGCATTTAACTTTAACCGAAAGGTGAAAAAAAATGACGAGTTCAGGTATGAGCTTAAAATCGTAAACCACTTGTCTGTATACTAATCACCCTAATCTTTAGCCTAGAGGGAAGACGGCTCTCAGATTCATAAAATTGCGTTCAGTGATTTATTGCGATGAGATTGATTGGTTGATGCAATATTATTTCAAAGCAATTAGGTATTACATATTTTATGAATTGGCTGTCTTCCTTATTCATTACGGATCTTACAGGCGTTACGCTTGTGGCTGGGCATTATGATGCTTTTCTAGTGGTGTTATCGGTTCTCGTAGCATCCAGTGCTTCTTTCTTTGCCCTACGATTGGCCGAAACAGCCCGATTTATTTCTGTAAAACGCTATCAGATGGTGGCGCAGTTTTCAGGGGCTTTGATTCTCGCCGGCGGCATCTGGAGCATGCACTTTGTCGGCATGCTTGCCTTTGTGATGCCTCATAGCATGCACTACGATCCTAGCATTACCATCTTGTCTTTATTTCCTGCTCTAGTTGCCAGTTACATGGTGATTAAGTCTCTGGTGCGTAACATTGACTCCATCGCGAATACCCTTCGTAACGGTATCATTGTGGGGGCAGGGATTGGTGCCATGCATTACATCGGTATGGCGGCCATGGAAATGCACCTGACACTTAAGTACAACCCTTATCTGTTTATCACCTCTATTTTTGTTGCGGTGTTTTTGGCTTGTGTGGCTTTAGGCACACGATCCTTCATGCGTAAAACCTTCCCAAAGCTGTCTCCAATCAAGATTAAATTGGTTGCCGCTCCTATTATGGGCTGTGCGATCGCGGGTATGCATTACACCGGGATGGCGGCAGCTTATTTCATCGACGATACGGCAAATGGAATGACCTTCAGCTCCGCGTTTAATGACGATGGCATGATGGGGTACGCCGTTGGCTTATTTTCGATGATTGTGTTTGTGTTGGCGATGAATGTGAGCGCTCAATTGCGATACCGTCAGATGCTGGCAGAAAAAACGGACAGTGAAGCGCGCCTACAGGCTATTTTGGATACCGCTACCGATGGTTTGATGACAATTAATGCCAAAGGTGAAATTCAAGAATTAAACGCGGCTTCCGAGCGGATTTTTGGTTGGTCTCAAGAGGAGCTCATTGGTCAATGCATTCATGTGTTGATGCCCGATGCTGATCACCCAGACTATGACAGTTTTATGCTGGATTACTTTAATCCTAGTAAGATTTCTGTGTTGGGTAACTCCAAAGAGATTTCAGCCAAACACAAAAATGGCACTGTATTTCCGATTCAAGTGGGCATCGGCAGCATCAATTTAAGAGAAGGTGAGCTGCTTTACGTTGCCTATGTGTCTGATATTTCTGAGCGTAAAGCAATGGAATCTCGGGTGACCAAGAGTGAAGAGCGGCTCAGTTCCTTGGTGCGCAATATTCCCGGTGTGTCGTTCCGTTGTTTATTAGATGACAACTGGACTCCTTTGTTTTTATCAGATGCCATTTTCGACCTTAATGGACATCATGCCAAAGAGTACCTAGACGGCACCTTAAGTTTTGGTTCTTGGTTACTGTCGGAAGATCAGACACGGGTGGTGCAGTTTTTTGAGCAGGCGGTGGGGGTTCAAGACCGTTACGAGCTTGAATACCGTATTACTCATCGAGATGGTCGAATTCTATGGGTGCTAGAAAGTGGCACCATAGTGTACGACGAGGTTGGCAACGCTAAGTGGATTGATGGGGTCATGCTGGATATTTCTGAGCGTAAGGCCATGGAATCTGAGCTGCGTCATGCGAAGCAAAAAGCAGAAGAAGCAGCGGATTCAAAAGCGGCTTTCCTAGCCAATATGAGCCATGAGATTCGTACCCCGATGAACTCTATTATTGGCTTTAGTGACATCCTACTAGATTCTGAATTACCCACTGACGCTCGCAGTCACCTGCAAACCATCAGTCGTTCGGCTCAATCTTTGTTACACCTTCTGAACGACATTCTCGACAGTGCCAAACTCGACAAGAGCAAGCTTGAAATTGAGAAGCTTCCGTTCCGCTTATCTGCTTGTGTGGACATGGTAGTGTCAACCCTTTGGTTGCAAGCCAAAAACAAGGACCTCACTTTAGGGTTAGAGGTGCAAGATGATCTGCCGCCAGTCCTGTTGGGGGCAGAGGATCGAATCCGTCAGGTGTTGATGAACCTAGTAGGTAACGCCATTAAGTTCACTGAGAAAGGATCCGTGGATTTACGTATTAGCAAAACACCGAATAAACAAGGTTGGTTGCGTTTTGCGGTAGTGGATACCGGCATAGGGATTGCCCAAGATAGAATTGACGCCATCTTTGAGCCATTTACTCAAGCGGATGCCTCCATGAGCCGTCGCTTTGGCGGAACAGGCTTGGGTACGACTATTTCCAAGCAACTCGTTGAGCTGATGGGGGGCGACATTAATGCCACCAGTGTGATTGGGCAGGGCAGTTGCTTCTACTTCGACCTTCCTCTTCAAGAGGCAAACGAGTCGGACTTAGCGGGGGACAAATACATTCTTAATTTGCCGCCGATGAATGTCCTAGTGGCGGATGACATTGAAGAGAACATCACTCTATTGACCTTGCTGCTGACCAAGCGTGGCCACACGGTTTGGCAGGCTCGAAATGGTCAAGAAGCGGTGGAAATGTTCCAGACGAATCCCCCAGATATTGTCCTGATGGATATTCAAATGCCAGTGCTGGATGGTCTTGAAGCCAGTCGCACGATCCGCGAATACGAACAAGACCACAGCTTAGAGCAGACCCCAATCATTGCGTTGACTGCTAGTGTTCTCTTAGAAGATCGTCTGCAAGCGAAAGCAGCAGGGATGACCGGATTTGCGAATAAGCCTGTGAACATTGCCCAATTGACCCAAGAAATGGCAAGAGCGTTAGAGTTGGACGCAGAGGCTCTAATGGCGACAGCTCGACAAGAGGTCTCTCAGGTTCTGACCCCTTACCACGTGGTTCATTTAGCCAAAGGTTCGGAATTATGGGGAGATGAAGCCATGTATGTATCTGAGGTGATCAAGTTCCATGATAAATACGACCAGACCGTTCAGTCCCTGAGTAAACTAGCAAAAGCAGAGCAGTGGAAACGACTTGCCGAGCATGCCCACGCCTTGAAAGGGGTGTCTGGGAATTTGGCCTTGCTGCCTTTGTTGCCCTTATATGCTCAACTCGAAAACGTGTTGCGGGAACAGAGTTTTGACAAGGTCACCCAGGCAGTCGAGCGAATTCAAATGCAATGGAAGGTGTTTGATCAAGAGGTCCAGGTGTTAGCACCGACAGAAGATACGAAGCCTGACACGCCAGTAGACGAGCCAGAGCTAAGCCGATATGAGCTGCATGAAATGTTGGAGCAGTGGTTGCAAATTACTCTGTCTGGTGAGATCGATGATGAGCTGGCTAGCAACCTTGAAAAGGGCGTTGGGGCGCGGCTACGTCCGACCATTCGTAAGGCGATCAATGCCGTTGACGAATTTGATTTTGATGTGGCCATCACCCGTATTAAAGAAGCGCAAACAAGTATTTAAAGGTACACCGATAGAATGTCATTGCTGGAAAAAGTTTTACCCCGCATCCTGATTGTGGATGATGAGCCTGCGAACCTAAAGATCCTACGCCAAGTGCTACAAGATCATTACCGTCTAGCGTTTGCTAGATCGGGCATGGCGGCCCTGGAGCTGATGGCGAAAGAACCCATGGATATGGTGTTATTGGATGTCATGATGCCCGGCATGACAGGCTTTGACGTGTGCAAAAAAATGAAGGCCACTAAGTCATTAGAAAACATCCCAGTGATCTTTGTGACAGCTTTAAAAGACACCATAGACGAAGAACATGGATTCGAAATGGGGGCAGTGGATTACATCACTAAACCCGTAGTGCCTTCCATTGTTATGGCTCGGGTAAAAGCCCAATTGTCCTTGGTCCAAGCCGACGTGCTAAAGGCAACCCAAGTGGATCTGATTCAACGACTGGGCCGTGCTGCGGAGTACAAGGACAACGAAACCGGTATGCACGTGCAGCGTATGAGCCGGTATTCTTATGTGTTAGCCAAAGCGGCAGGCATTGACGAAGAATTGGCTATGGAGCTTCAGCTTGCGGCGCAAATGCATGACTTGGGTAAAATTGCGATCCCAGACAATATTTTGCTGAAGCCGGGGCGTCTGGATAATGACGAATTTCGACAAATGAAAGCCCATGCACAGATAGGTGCCGACATTCTTTCGAACCCTAAATCTCAACTGGTGGCCTTAGCGCGATCCATTGCCATTTCACACCATGAAAAATGGGACGGTAGTGGTTATCCCCATGGATTAAGTGGTAAAGACATCCCAATCGAAGGGCGCATAGCGGCCATTGCTGATGTGTTTGATGCCCTAACCAGTGAACGTCCTTACAAACCTGCATGGAAAGTCGAAGACGCGGTGGCTTTACTTGAGGAACAAGCAGGTAAGCACTTTGACCCAGAACTCATCCCCTTGTTTATAAAAGAGCTGCCACAAATCCTACAGATTAAGACGGAGTTTTCGGAGCGACAAGGGACCGCCTAGGTCTCTCGTTTACGTCTTATTGATATTCTTGCTGCTGTCTCATTTTATCTTGGGACGGCGGCAAACCAAACAGACGACTGTAGTCTCGGCTAAATTGGGAAGCGCTTTCGTAGCCAACCTGATAGGCGGAGCTAGACACATCACTGGTTCTTACAATCAGACGACGGGCTTCTTGAAGACGTAGCTGCTTTTGATATTGCAGCGGGGTCAAGGTAGTGACCGCCTTAAAGTGGCTGTGCATGGACGACACACTCATATTAACCAGCTCAGCTAACTCTTCTACGCGAATCGTTTCCCGGTAATTTTGGTTGAGGTACTTAATTGCCCGAGAGATCTTATGGCTGGAGCTGTCTAATACGCAGCTATGTTTTAAGCGTGAACCTTGTTCAGAGGTTAGCAAGCGGTAAATCAACTCCCGTTCTAGCATGGGATACAGCACAGGAATGTCCCTAGGGTTATCCAGCAGGGACAACGACCGTTTAATGATGTCGAGGATGTCATCGCTCACAGAGGTGATGCTCACCGCGGGGCTAGTTTTGTCTGGTGGTGACGCCGTTGGGATATCCATTTCGGTTATAAGATCCGCCGCCGCATCCGTATCCAATTCAAAAATCACGCACACATAGGGTTCTTCTTTAGTGGCCTTAACCATGTTCGACAGCATGGGCATATCCACCGCCGTAATCAAACAATCACCGGGCTTAAATACGCAGGTTTCACCAAATATATGCAGCTGCTTTTCACCTTGTAAGGTAACGATTAAGGACGGCTTATAAATATTGGCGTCACAGGTGGAAGGCTTTGATCGGGTAAAGAAGGACATGGACTTTAGTGGCGTCAAATGGGTGCCATCGCCTGATGTGTAACGGCGAATTTGGTCGATAAGCGGTTGTAAGTTTGCGGTCACTGTGTGCTCCTTAATCATTCCTTGGGGCAGGAATAGCCCCCTCAAAGAGGGGGCGTTGCATCGTCTTATGCTTCAAGAGATGCCATGTCGATAACGATTCGGTGTGCTAGATCACCTTTCGCCATGCGTTCGAACGCATCATTGATTTGATCTACTTTGATGATTTCACATTCTGGGTAGACATTTTTCTCAGCACAGAAGTTCAGCACTTCTTGTGTTTCTGCGATACCACCAATCAATGAACCCGCCACACTGCGACGACCGAATAACAGTGGGAAAGAGGAGAAACTGTCCATTTCGCCTACTTGTCCAACGATCACCAAAGACCCATTGACTGCCAAAAGAGGCGTGTATTGGTCAACGTTGTGCTTGGTTGGAATGGTGTCAATGATCAGGTCGAAGCTACTTGCGGCAGCCGCCATAGCACTTTCGTCAGAAGAAGCCAGTAGACCTTTGGCGCCGATTTCTTTGGCTTCGGCTGCTTTTTTATCTGTACGGCTAATAGCAGTCACTTCGGCACCCATGGCTACGGCCAATTTCACTGCCATATGACCAAGGCCACCAAGGCCGATCACGCCAACACGAGAACCTTCTTTCACACCCCAGTTACGCAGTGGTGAGTAGGTCGTAATGCCGGCACACAGAATGGGGGCTGACTTAGATAGGTCCATGCCCTCTGGAATGCTCAGTACAAACTCTTCACGTACCACGATGTGCTTAGAGTAACCGCCTTGGGTTGTTTCTCCAGAAATGCGGTCTGGTGCGCCGTAAGTCGGAGTCATACCGTTGCGGCAGAATTGCTCTTCTCCTGCGTGACATTGATCACACTCTTGGCAGCTATCAACCATACAGCCCACGGCGACACGGTCACCCACCTTGTAGTTTTTAACGTCAGAACCAATGGACTGAACCACACCGACGATCTCATGGCCCGGTACGAGAGGGTAAGGTTGCGGGCCCCAATCGCCATTCACTGTGTGTAAATCAGAGTGGCAAACGCCAGAGTATAAAATTTCGATGGCAACATCGTTTCCTCGTAGGGCACGACGCTCGAAGTGATAAGGAACCATGTGAGCTTCAGAAGAATGAGCTGCGTATCCAACAGTTTTCATGCGGAAATCCTCTATGAATGGTGGAAAATGTATTCACTACTATACGTGTTCATAGAGTTTTGGGTTATCACGATTCTCTAAGAGGCTTGCCTGTTTCTACAAGTGTTAATCAGGGTTTTTGATGTAAAAGG
Organism: Marinomonas vaga; assembly: GCF_055388305.1. Lineage (NCBI taxonomy): Bacteria > Pseudomonadati > Pseudomonadota > Gammaproteobacteria > Oceanospirillales > Oceanospirillaceae > Marinomonas > Marinomonas vaga. The sequence continues at coordinate 251,244 of NZ_AP043903.1, read as the reverse complement.
CATAAAGCGCTAAGGATAGCGCTTTATGTATCCGACCAGATGATCTGATTTCGTCCCTGTTGCTTGGCTTGATACAGGGCTTTGTCGGCGTCGATTAAAGTGGAGTCGCTGGACTTTTGAGCAAGTTCTGCCACCCCAATGCTAATACTCACTGTGAGGTTGTGACCATTGGTTTCGATGGCATCTTGTTCAATGGTTTGACGGAGGTTTTCGAGCTGTTGGTGAACCTGATCAGGCCCTTGATTCTCAAAGATAATGCAGAACTCTTCCCCTCCCATTCGCGCAATAAAGCAATCCTGAGAAAGCTGATCCTTAAGCACTTGAGACAGGTGTCGAATCACATCATCACCAGCATCATGGCCATAGGTGTCGTTCACTTTTTTAAAGTGATCGATATCAATCATGGCATAGTAAGTGTCAGGAGCGTTCTGCAGGTTTGCGGCGTAATCGTAGAAGGAACGTCGATTATTAAGGCCGGAAAGGGCATCAGTCATGGCCATACGTTGCAGCATATCTTCTGCAGCCGAACGTGCCTTTTCTAGTTCAATGGCGTAGAAAAGTCCGCCTAAAGCGTCTAGTAAGGGCTTCAAAAAATTGGCGTCTTCTTCCGTATAGTGCCCGAATTTGTTTGCCAAACCGATCATGCCTACAAGCTCTCCTTGCACTTCAATGGGTAACCCCATAAAGCGGTAAATTGGAGGGTGCCCAGTAGGGGTTCCCCGAGCTGCGGTATGGTTTGCGGGTTGGTTGCTGATGACGTTTTTACCCGTGGTAATAACGCTACCAAATAAGTTATCAAAAGAATCAAAATACAGTTTTCGACCTTTATAGAGGTCTACCAGCGCTTCACTGGCGGCGTTCCAGCTTAATTCTGAAATAGCGTGAATAAAGAGACGTCTGCGATCATCTTCTATGACCACTTGTCCAATAAAGGCGAACTGGCTGTCTGCAATATCGATCAACTCAGGTAATATTTGCTGACATGCGCCTGACAAGTCGTTGTTATCCAGGTATGCGGCACGAGCCTTATTGATGAAGCCTAGTAGTTGGGCCTGCTTAGTTTGGTTGATTTCCGCAATCTTGCGCTCGGTGATGTCTCGGTGAGTCCCCGCTAACCGTAGGGGAGTATTGTTCCCGTCTCTCTCTACAATACGTCCATAGGTTTCGATCCAAATCCAATCACCGTTTTCATGTCTCATGCGATAACTGGCGCTATAGATACTGGTTTCCCCTTTCATGTGTGCCTCGATTAATGCTTTAACCTGAGTCACATCCGCAGGATGAATGCGCTGTTGCCAAAACCGAGTGCTGCCATCATAGAATTCGTAATCCACCCCAATGATGTCGCACCAACGATGGTTGACCTTAGTGGTGTCAGTCAGTACATCGTAATCCCATGTGCCTAGCTCTGAGGCTTCCAGTAACAAACGCATCTGTTTGTTGGCTTCATTGAGTCGATGCTCTATGTATCTGTGTTCTGTGTTATCGGTGGCGATGGCTTGGATACTGTGTAGCTTTCCTGTATCGCTATAAAAGGCTTTTGATAGCAGGCGCACCCATATCTTGCGGTGGGGTAAGGCAATTTCCAGATTACATTCCGTGGTTTGTACCCCAGACAAGTGAGACTGCAGCATGAAGTTGAATTCGTCTTGGCTTTCAGGGGTTAGACTGAGTTCAAAATGAAGCTCCTTGGACATGAGCTTTTCATAATTCAGATGCAGCACATCCTCCACATTGCGAGTAATGCTTTGGAGCTCAATGCCACTGCGGAAGCGCCAGCGAATCAGTACCGCTGGAGAGCTGTCTAGTAGGCTATGTTCAGCTTCCAGATTGTAGTGTTCATTTACTAAGGTGAGGTGAGAACTGACGAAGTCACTGAGTTGAGACAGGGCTTGCTGTTGTTCCTCTGTGAGCGTTCTTGGCTTGGTGTCCATGATACAAACCGTGCCGATTACTACGTTATCCATGCGCAGAGGACAGCCCGCATAAAAGCGAAGCTGGTCTTGTTTCACTACGTCAAAGTCTTTGAAGCGTTCGTGTTGTTCCAAGTCATCAATGACTATGAGACGTTCTTCATTAATTACGTCGGTACAAAAAGCCCCTTCCACTGGCACACTGACCGCTTCTATGCCAAGTCGAGCATGGAGGTGGAGTTCTTGTCCGCGGGCAATAGTGACCAGAGCAATGGGGATATCAAATAAGGTGGCAATGCTTTTAAGCAAGGTGGTTAATGCAGGGTCAGCATGGCTTTCTAGGTCATACTTCTCAATCACTTTGCGTCGAATATTGTGGGGCATCTTCTCTCCAAGGACGGCTAGTCCTTAAATTCCTGTGCTATGTTGACGAAGGTTTCTTCGATGGCCATAAAAGCATCGGTGATGTTCGGGTCAAAGTGTCTCCCTTTACCCTCTAACAAAATAGCTTTTGCTTTCTCATGGCTGAAAGCAGGCTTATAAATACGTTCAGAAATAAGGGCATCATAGACATCTGCTAAGGCCATAATGCGTCCAGCAATGGGGATATCATGCCCTGCCAGCTGATAGGGGTAGCCTGAACCATCCCATTTTTCATGGTGGTATGCGGCGATTTCCCGAGCATAGCGAAGAAACGAAGATTCGAGCTCAGGGACGGTTTCTTGGGCAGACAGTAATGCTTGAGCCCCCAGAGAAGCATGGCTCTTCATGATTTCGAACTCTTCTGGGGTGAGTTTTCCAGGTTTTAAAAGAATATTGTCTGGGATTCCCACCTTGCCAATGTCATGCAGTGGCGCCGACCGAAACAGTAAGTCGATGTTGGTAGGGGTGAGTTCGTCTTGATAATAACCCACACTGGCAAGGTGTTCTGCTAGGGCTTTTACATAGTACTGAGTGCGGCGGATATGGTTACCGGTTTCGTTGTCTCGGGTTTCGGCTAAGGATGCTAACGCCTGAATGGTGACGTGTTGTGTCAGGCGCAGTTCAGAGGTCCGCTCGGCCACGGTTTGTTCAAGTGCTTGATTTTGGCGTGTTAAGGCTTGTTGAGCATCCATCAGGTCTAAGATGTTCTTAATACGTGCTTGAATAATGACTGGGGAAATTGGCTTAGTGATGTAGTCCACCGCGCCAGCCGCAAATCCTTTTTCCTCATCCACATGCTCGCTCATGGCCGTGACAAAGATGATTGGTATAGTCGCTGTGGCAGGTGCTGCCTTGATCGTGCGACACACTTCGTAGCCATCCATTTCTGGCATCATAATGTCCAGCAGAATAAGGTCTGGGCGCTGCTGCTCTAGTCGTTCAAACGCCTGTTGTCCGCTTTTCGCTACGAGTACGCGGTACTTGTCTTTTAATGTGCCGGAGATGACCTTGATGTTCATAGGCTCATCATCGATCACCAAAACAGTCTTTAAAGGCTGGTCAATCATGGGATTCCTTTCTGTCTCTGCTAAAAGTACGACTTTCACAACAATTAACAAAACTCCACGTACGGACTAATGAATTATTGAAGCGGTGTGATAGTTTAATTCTTAACCAACTCGTTCCGCTCCGCAAATAAATAAGGGTTACGTTATGTTAGGAATCGTGTATACCGAATTTATGGACATGGTCAAAGATCGCTTCTCTGAAGAGGTGCTAGATGACCTGCTCGACGCTCCAGGATTATCGACTGAAGGGGCGTTTACTTCCGTCGGCTATTACACCCATACCGATATGATCAAACTCGTGGTGACCCTTAGCCAGGTCACAGATATCCCTGTGGATACCTTAGTGGAGGTCTTTGGTGAGCACTTGTTTGGTGTCCTGATTAGCAAGTATCCGACGCTAGCTGAAGGCAAGTCGAATACTATAGAAATGCTTGAATCCGTAGATGGAACCATTCATATCGAGGTAATGAAGCTCTATCCCAATGCGGAGTTGCCGTCGTTTACCTGTCAGCGTCTTGGAGAAAACCATTTGCTGATGCAATACCGTTCAAAGCGGCCATTTTCGTTGCTCGCCCTAGGTCTTATTAAGGGGTGCGCCAAATACTATGGGGAAACTCTGGAGATCAGCCATGAGAGCTTTGATACCGAGTCTATGTTCGAAACACATTTTGATATTCGTAACCTGTCGTGAAAGATTTAGAAGAACGCCTTAAAAAGCGCCTAGAACGCGAGAAACGAGCGCGCCTTGAAGCGGAAATGTTGCTGGAAGTGAAAGCGACAGAGCTGTACGAGGCGAACAAGCATTTACGTGATTTGGTGGCCCAGCAGGAAGATCTGGTTCTGCAAAGAACCGAAGAACTCCGTTCTGCGTTGGAGTTAGCAGAAACTGCCAATAAGCATAAGGGCTTTTTCTTAGCCAACATGAGTCATGAGATCCGCACACCGATGAATGCCATCATAGGTTTGGCGCATTTGCTACAAGATACTCAGCTCGCTGACGGTCAGCGAGATTACCTTAATAAGATCCAAGGCTCTGCGTCTAATTTATTGGTGATCATCAATGACATTCTAGACTTTTCTAAAGTGGAATCGGGGCAGCTGACCCTTGAGCATGAGGTCTTCGCGTTAGACAAAGTATTACAAGGTGTGTACGACATTAACCACCTAAATGCCCGTAAAAAAGGCATAGGTTTCCACATTGATTATGCAGACGATGTACCTAAGTCCTTTGTGGGGGATTCGGTCCGAATCAGTCAAATTTTCACCAATTTGGTGAACAATGCCATCAAATTCACCAACAATGGACAGGTGGACGTGAAGGTGTCTTTGTTGCACCGGGTCGCCAACGTGGCGCATCTAGAAGTGAAAGTTAAGGACACGGGTATTGGTATTGCCGATGACTCTTTAGACACGCTATTTGCGCCGTTTTCTCAGGCAGACATTTCCACCAGTCGACGTTTTGGAGGCACAGGGTTGGGGCTCTCCATTACCAAACAGTTAGTGGATATGATGGACGGCGACATTCATATTGAAAGTTGTTTGGGGCAAGGGTCTGAGTTCACTCTACGTATTCAGCTGCCCTTGGCAGAAGCCCATCTGGAACAATCAGAGTCTAAAGTACAACCAGAAAATCAGGATGAACTTTCAAGCTTCCTAAACGAGGCTGAAGCATTACAAGGCATTCGAGTGCTGGTGGCAGAAGACAATGCCATTAATATGATGATCGTCTCCAATTTGCTCAGTAAGCTTGGAGTGCAGGTTTACCCAGCAGAAAATGGCGCTGAGGCGCTACAGGTACTTGAAAGTCATGCCATTGATTTGGTGTTGATGGATGTACAAATGCCAACAGTAGATGGGTTTGAAGCCACTGATCGTATTCGCTCCCAACCAAAATTTGCCAATTTGCCTATCATTGCCCTGACGGCCCATGCGATGGAAGGGGATTATGAGCGCAGTATTGCTGCCGGTATGAATGACCACATCACTAAGCCCATTGATCCTATTGCACTCAAGTCGGTGTTATTAAAGTGGCGTGGGGTAGAGCACGTACCGAATGACCAAGGTCAGAGTGTGGTAACATCAGGAGATTTGCCGAAAGCATTACCGGGTATTCAACTGAAACGGGCGCTAGTCCGCATTCCCCAAGGGCTACCGAAATACATAGAGTTATGGGATCGCTGTGAAAGTAAATACCCGAATATCGCGGCACAATTTGACCTATTGAGGCGAGAGCACTCTTTGGCAGCGGTAAAACGTCTGGGGCACGATCTAAGAGGCATGTTTAGTCATCTTGGAGCGGTTGATATGGTGGCTGTGGCGCGAGACATAGAGCACCTAGAATCCCTCGATGCCGAAATCACGGATGTTGTATATCAGAAGTTGATAACCAGCTCCCAAACGCTTAATCGCAGCATGGTTCAACTACGTGAGTTAGCGGCCAAAACCTTAGAAAACACAAAAGCAGATCTGCCACCAGAAAGTTTGCTCATGACGTTAGAGACGTTAAAAGTCTTGGTTCACGAGGGGGACTTTGCCGCAACGGAATACACACACGCTCTAAAGCCCCATTTGAGCTACTCACAATATTCATCGGATTTAGAAGCACTTATTACGGCATTGGACGATTTGGAGTTTGACCGTGCCAGACAACTGACCGAAGGATTGATAAAACGGTCGGAGCACCGTTGCTAAGCTCCGACCGTTTGCCATGGCTGATTAGGCGTTAAGGTAGGCCCGCCAGCCGCCAAATTCGGTAATGTCTTGGGCGTCTTCTAAGGCGTATCCTTCACAAATAAACCCACTTACTAGGCGGCCATCCGCCAGCTTAAGTTTGCCTATCCCAAGCGGGGCAGGGATGCCCGCCACAAAGCTACCGAACTCTGCGCTCGGAACGCGCCATACTTCCACCTCAATAGCGGCCCCGTTCCCTTCGTTTAATTGCATACCTGGACGCATTGGCGGTCCACCTGCCAAAGCGTATAGGCGATATACGGGAGCTGTGCTGGTTTTCGCCAGCAGGGTTGCGCCCCGTTCTGTCAACTGCCAATTTAGGGGCTGGCCTTCCAGGTGGGCACCGCAGACCACCACATCAATACCATCGGGTGCTGCTACTTTTGTGTTGTTAGTAGGTCTCGCTGGATAAGCCAGCGCACCTTTTGGTAAAGGGAATGTTTGTTGAATTCGATTAGCGATGGACAGCAGCATGCGGTCACTGAAGGTCGGGCCCACTAAGGTCACGCCAAATGGCATACCTGCGTGTGTGAACTGGGTCGGTACAGCAACGGAGGCTAAGTCGATCAGGTTCATGAAGTTGGTGTAATACCCCAATTCACTGTTGCGCTTGATCGGTTCTTCTAGCATTTCATCAATGGTGAAATGACGACCAGCGGTGGGAGTCAGTAAGCAATCCACTTCAGACATTTGTGCCAAACACACTTGTTGAAGAGCCTTAATGCGGTATTGAGCTTTAAATAATGAGGTCGCTGGAGGCTTGCCCCCAGGGGCGATGATCTCACGTACCACAGGGAAAACTGCATCAGGGTTTTCGTCTATCAAGGGTTGTGTCGCAATGTAGCGCTCAGACACCCATGGGCCTTCGTACAGTAATTTGGCGATTTTATCGAATGGGGCATAATCGATTTCTTTGAACACAAAGCCTTGTTCAGAGAGCTGGTCTAATGTGGCTTGGTATGCCTTAGCATACTGCTCGTCGCCAAAGAATTTAAGCTGAGACGGTGCGATGATCCCAACGGTTAATTCCCCTTCTCGTAGGCCGTACTGTCGTTCTTGGTTGCTAAATGGGTTTTGACGGCTGTAGCCATCCCGTTGATCAAAGCCCTCCGCAGCCGCCAACGCCGTATTGGCATCGTCTGTGTTGTAGGCAAACAAGGTAATACAATCAAGGCTTCGACACGCAGGGACGAGACCGGTTGCTGACAAGAGACCAATGCTCGGTTTTACCCCAATGAGATTATTGAAGCAGGCCGGGATACGACCAGAACCTGCCGTATCGGTACCAAGACTGAAACTGGCCAAACCTAAAGCCACCGCAACCGATGACCCCGCGCTAGAGCCGCCACTGAGGTAATCGAAATCGAAGGCGTTATGGCAGGCTCCATAAGGTGAGCGTGTCCCGTTTAGCCCGGTAGCAAACTGGTCAAGGTTGGTTTTTCCTACAGGGATGGCCCCTGCGTCAATCAATTGTTGCACCACCTGTGCGGAGCTGTCCGGTGTGTAGGCAAACTCTGGGCATGCTGCGGTCGTTGGAATGCCAGCCAAATCAATATTGTCCTTGATGGCAAATGGAATCCCCCAAAGAGGGTGGGAGGCTGGGTCCTTGTCTTTTAAGGCATCAAGGTAAGGGGCTTGCTCTGCTTCGCTGAGTAGATGAATCCAGATGTTGTAAGATTCAAAATCTTTAGCCCGCTCGCGAATCTCTGCCATGACCAGAGCTGGGGTCTTGCTGTGTGATTGATAGGCTTGTGTCAGAGCGCTGAAGCCCATGTCTGTCGTCGTGTTGAGTGGTGCAATAATGCTCATGCTTAGTTCCCCTTAACTTGGTCTTCAATAACAATCACGGCTTGGCCAGCGTTTACGCGGCTACCATTTTTTAATAACACATCCGACACCACTCCATCGCTGGGGGCATGCAGAGGGATTTCCATTTTCATGGACTCCAGGATCACTAGAAGTTGGCCTGCTTTGACTAAGTCGCCCGCTTGCACCTGAGTTTGCCAAACACTGCCAGACACTGGGCTGTCTACCACAACGGCGTCTTCGCTCCAAGTGACCTCCGTAGCAACGCTTGTCGCTTCTTCTTGATCAAAGTGAAATTGCCCATTGGCGTGCCAGCGTTCTAGCTCTGCCTCAAACGCCTGATTACGAGAAGCTTTGAACTGATCAATGTCCTGCTGGTTTTGCGCTACAAATGTTTCGTATTCGGATAAGGAAAAGCTGCTTTCCTCAATGCGAATGGGGCTTTCTTTGTCGTGGTAAAGGTCGTGGGGGAAGTCCTTACGAATCTGTTGTAACTCATCATGACTCACCTCGTAGAAGCGAATTTGATCAAAGAAGCGTAGTAACCAGGGTTTAGTAAAGGCGGAGGTGAGTCGGTAACGATTCCACATTTGTAGAGTGCGTCCAACAAACTGATAGCCCCCCGGCCCTTCCATGCCATAGACACATAAGTAGGATCCACCAATGCCTACGGAGTTTTCTGCAGTCCAGGTGCGAGCTGGGTTGTATTTTGTTGTGACAAGACGATGGCGAGGGTCCACAGGTGTTGCCACAGGAGCACCGAGGTAAACGTCTCCCAGTCCCATCACTAAATAGCTGGCATTAAAAACGATCTCTTTGACCTGATCGATACTGTCTAAGCCGTTAATGCGGCGAATAAATTCAAGGTTACTAGGACACCAAGGAGCATTAGATCGTACTGACTGAGCGTACTTATCAATGGCGTCCTGGCAAGCTTTGTCATCCCAAGACATAGGGAGATAAACGGTACGGGAAGGCACTGTTAGTTCGGCTAAGGTTTCCCCTAAGGCCCGCTCAGCTTGCTCAAGTAAGGCTAATAATTCCGTATGACGGATTTGTTGGCTGTCGTAGTGAATCTGAAGGGAACGAATTCCTGGCGTCAGCTCTTTCATGCCTTCAAAGGGGTGTTTCTCAAGCCATTGCATGAGAGCGTGTGCCCTAAAGCGCAAACGAATGTCTAACGTCTGTTCACCGTATTCCACTAATAAAAAGTGATCTCCTGCGGCACGATAAACAATGTCATCGCCAAAATCGTCAGCAGATAGCGTCTTTAAAATAGGGGAAGTGATGCCACAGGAGTTCACCGTCAGGCTAGGGGCAGAAAGGTCTGCTAGGCTGGCGGTTTGTTCTGCTTCAAGGGCCACAGCATCGTCGAGGGTGACAGGGACAAAGCGAACGGTATCTCCCGCCCGTAATTGCCCCAGCTTCCATAGATCCGCTGTGATCACTGTGGCAGGGCAAACAAAGCCCCCTAGGGATGGTCCATCAGGCCCAAGAATGACTGGCATGTCACCGGTGAAATCAATGCTGCCAAAGGCGTATGCATTGTCATGGATGTTAGACGGATGCAGACCCGCTTCGCCGCCATTCTGACGTGCCCATTTCGGTTTAGGCCCAATTAAGCGCACCCCTGTACGGCTAGAGTTGTAGTGGATTTCCCAATCGGTATTAAAGAAGATTTCAATGTCTTCATCGGTGAAGAAGTCTGGGCAACCATGGGGGCCATAGACGACTCGTAACTCATGTTGATGGGACAGAGTAGGGATGAGTTCGTCGGGTAATTGAGCACCAGACACTGGGGTTGTGCCTACCAAGGTGGTTAACACATCACCTGTTTGCAAGGCACGACCATTGTGTCCCCCAAATTGGCCTAGGGTAAAGGTGGATTTAGAGCCGAGGTAGTCAGGACAATTAAAACCACCTGCTACGGCCAAATAGGCACGTGCACCACTTTGTTTAATGCGCCCTAGGGCGAGTGTTTGGCCTGCTTTAATCGCCACGACTTGATTCATGGGAACTGGTTCATTGTCCAGTTTGATGTCCATATGGGCGCCAAACAGAGCAATGGCCGTATCGAAACTAAATTGCAGGGAGGGCCCTTGGAGAGTGATTTCCATGGTGGCCGCATTAATGGGATTGTTGAGTAAGCGGTTAGCCAGACGGCTGTGGTAATTATCAAATGGCCCAGACGGTGGAACGCCCACGTTCCAATGATGTTGGCGTCCGGGGAAGTCTTGCAAAGTCGTTTGTGTACCGCCACTGAGAACATCGATGCGTTGGGGCGTGTAGACAAAGTTATTGAGGTATCGGGTGCTGATTTCACCGTCCGCAAGGGTTTTGTCCTGCAGTAATTGCTTTAGATAATCCAGGTTGGTTTGCGTGCCGTAGAGGGTGCATTGATCCAAGGTTGAACTCAGTAAAGCCAGAGCGCTATCACGATCTTGATTATGGACGATGACTTTCGCAATCATGGGATCAAAGTAAGGGGAGATCTCTATGCCTGTTTCAACCCAATGATCGATGCGCACCCGTGGGCCATCAGTAACTTGGTTTAGTTCCGTATAGCTCTGCGGTAGGTCCACAAAGCTAAGTAGACCAGGACTAGGCTGAAAGTCTTTATAGGGATCTTCTGCGTAGAGTCGTACTTGGATCGAGTGGCCTTGAGGTGTCAATGTGTTGCGCTTGGCATCCAGATCGAATGTGTCTCCTGCTCCTAAACGAATCATCCATTCCACAAGGTCTACACCGTACACTTCTTCGGTTACGCCGTGCTCTACTTGGAGGCGAGTATTGACTTCGAGGAAGTAAAACAGGCCAGTGTCCATGTCATAGATGAACTCGACGGTGCCTGCGTTACGGTAGTTTACTGATGCTAATAGGGACTCGGCGGTTTGGTGAAGTTGCTGACGCACCGAGTCGGTCAGGTTTGGTGCGGGACATTCTTCTACCACTTTTTGGTTACGGCGCTGGCTGGAACAATCTCGTTCCCCTAGGGCGAGAGCGTTACCTTGTCCATCAGCAAAAATTTGCACTTCAATATGGCGCGCTCGGGCGATGAATTTTTCTAGGAAAACTCCGTCGTCGGCGAAGTTGCTCGCGCCAAGGCGTTTTACAGAAGCAAAGTTATCGCGCAGGGCTTGTTCGTCGTGGCACAGATGCATGCCGATGCCACCGCCCCCCGCGGTACTTTTAAGCATGACTGGGTAGCCGATTTCTGCGGCAATTTGCACGGCACTTTCTAGGTCTGTGAGCAGCTCTGACCCTGGTAACAATGGCACTTGGGCTTGCTCAGCCAATTCACGGGCTCGGTGTTTTAGACCAAAGGCCAGCATTTGTTCGTCTGTTGGACCGATGAAGGCGATGCCTTGCGCTTCACAGCGGCGGACAAAGTTGGCGTTTTCGCTAAGGAAACCGTATCCCGGGTGGATGGCTTGGGCGCCGCATTGTTTGGCAATGCGCAAAATGTTGTCGACGTTTAAGTAGGTGTCGCTGGCAGCCCCTTCTCCCAGAGAATAGGCTTCGTCGGCCAGTTTTACATGACGACTTTTGGCATCGGATTCGGCATACACGGCTACAGCCTTGATGTTCATACGCTGTAGGGTGCGGATAATTCGGGCAGCGATTGCTCCACGGTTAGCAATTAAAACAGTGTGAAACATTTTTCAACCTTCACCGGGTCGTCCCGGTTTTTGAAAATATGACAGTGGCCGTCCACTGAAATGACAAGAGGAGTCGGTTGTTTGGTTAAGCTTCCCAGACTAATACGTCGATTGGTGTTGGGTTGTAGCCATTACAAGGGTTGTTAAGCTGTGGACAGTTGGAGATCAAGACGATCAAATCCATTTCTGCTTTCATTTCTACGTACTTGCCCGGAGCAGAAATACCGTCTTCAAAGGTGAGTCCACCGGCCTCAGTGACCGGCACATTCATGAAGAAGTTGATGTTGTGGCTGATGTCACGTTTGTCTAAGCCAAATTTTGGGTTTTCTGAGATGGCCAGCATCCAGCTGTCACGGCAGGCATGCATACAGCGTTTTTCTAGGTCGTAACGAACCGTATTACTCTCGGTGGCACAGGCGCCCCCTAGGGTATCGTGTCGGCCACACGTATCGGCAACGATTTCCAACATGATGTTGTTTTCATTGGAGCGAAGCTGGGAGCCAGCTGTGAGGTATACATTGCCTTGCTCTCGAATCGTGTCCGTGGCGCTGTAGCGTTCAGCTGGGTTGTGGGCGTTGTAAAACAAGGTGTCTGCAGCTTGGTTTCCTTCTAAATCCACAAAGCGAAACGTGGCCCCCGCGGGAACATAACGTATGAAGTAATCACCCGCGTCGACAGTGTATTTTTGGTTGGCTTTTTCTGGTAATCGTTGACTTTCTTTAATCATGGGTTAGGCCTCCATTCCGAAATGGTACAAAGCGTTATTGGCGAAGCCCCGTTGGTTTTCTGGGCGGGAGTTTTTGCATAAGTCGTCGTCAGTTACGGGTGCGGCTTTTTCAAGTAGCAGTTTTACGGGCTTACGGGGATAGCTGTCCGCTTGGCTGAGAGGATGAGGGCAGGTATGCAGCATCACTAAGGTGTCCATTTCAAAACGTAGGGTGATTTCACTGCCTGCTGGGCTGTGATCTGGCACTAATGCCATGTTGCCCTCGGCGTCTGTTTGCACCTTGCTGAAAAGGTTTAGGTTGGCGGTGATATCCGCTTGCGTGAGACCGTATTTCGCCATCTCCACTAACATGGCATCGTGGCCGTTTTGCATCCAGCCATTGTGATCGCTCTGATAGTCACGGCTGCCCCATTGGGCTGCGATATGAGAAGCGTGGCTATTACCACTGACTGTTTCATGCCAGCCTAATGAATCCTTAATAATGGAGGCAAAAATTCGCCCCATGTCTGAATAAAGGCAGTGCCCTTGCGTTAACTTAAAGGTGTGTTGTCCTTTTAAAGTATCTGGGGCGTTGTAGCGCTCTAGTAGGTTTTCTGGGTTGTAAAACACCATGCCAACATTGGCGCCACCTTCAAGGTCTGTGAGGGTTATTTGTGTCCCGCGACGAACGCGAAGTGACCAATGGCTGGCCGGTGGAATAATGGTTTCATAATGTGTCATAAGACGGTCTCCGTTTGCTCAGTCGCCATGCTGTCAGGGCGAATCTGATCGGTGATTTCTTGGTAAAGGCTGTCCTGCGTTTCACCCACAGGCAGGTCGTAAGTGATGGAAGCACCGTAAGCGTTGGGGGCATGTGGATCGTGACGTAATTTGTCAAACACCCATAAACGTGTGCCAAGGTAAAAGCCTTCTTTCAGGTCATGGGTCACCATGAAGATGGTGAGTTTGTGCTTTTTCCAAAGGTCTAGGATAAGGCGGTGCATGTCAGCGCGGATGCCCGGGTCCAAGGCGCCAAATGGCTCATCGAGCAGCAAGATACGTGGCTTGCAAATCACCGCTTGGGCGATAGCAAGGCGTTGCTTCATGCCACCAGAAAGTTCGTGGGGGTAACGATTAAGTGCATGGCTGAGTCCTACCTGAGTCAATACTTCCGTTGCTTCATCCTTGGCTTGTTGCTTTTCTTTGCCAAACAAATAGCCACTGAGGGAGGCTTTTTGAAAGCCTTTCGCCGCAACGACGTTTTCCAGTACGGTCATGTGAGGGAACACCGAGTACTGTTGAAACACAATCCCGCGATCTGGTCCCGGCTCGTTGGGCATGGCTTGGCCATTGAGCAAGAGCTCCCCAGATGAAGCTTGTTCCGTGCCTAGAATCATTTTCAAAAAGGTGCTTTTACCGCAGCCGGATGCACCAACTAGCGTGACAAATTCTCCTTCTTGCACTTGAATGTTGACCCGTTCCAAGATGATGTCTTGGCCGTATTGTTTGCCGACATTGCGGGCTTCAATAAATGGCTGGCTCATGATTTGCTCTCCGCATTCCAAGGGTAAAGTCGGGTGTTGAGCGCACTGAGTAGGTAATCAATCAAAAAGGCGAGCAGAGTAATCCAAGCCACATAGGGAAGGATCACATCCATGGACATGTAACGTCTTACCAAAAAGATCCGATAGCCTAAGCCATCAGTCGATGAAATGGCTTCCGCCGCGATGAGAAACAACCAACCGGAACCTAAAGACAAACGCACGGCATCGATCAGCTTAGGCATCACTTGAGGAAGCAATACACGGATTAAGATCTGCGGAGTGCTGGCGCCCAAGGTCTGAGCTTTTACCAATTGTTCGCTTGGGATCTCTTGAGTACGTCGCTGGATATCACGTGCGATAAAAGGCGCAACACCAATGGCAATTAAGGTGATTTTTGAGGCTTCCCCAAGGCCGATGACGATAAATAGAATCGGCAAAATAGCCAGTGGTGGAATCAGTGAAATCACGGTCAGTAACGGCGCTAAGCTGGCGTACAATACTGGCAAAGCGCCTGTCAGCAAGCCTAGGCATAAGCCAAAAACCGCGGCGATGCCGACCCCTGCAAATAATCTCAGCAAGCTACTTAGGGTATCCTGCCAGAACACCAATTCCCCTGTGCGTCGGCTAGGCTCAAACGCCAAACGGTACATGGCGTCACCCATTTGAGTGAAAGAGGGCAATAGCTTATCGCTTGGATTGATGGCCAAGCGCGCATCCGAACTCAGCATGTAAATCACAATAAGCAATGCGAAGGGCAATAAGCCGAGCAATACTTGGTTTGCTGAGGAGGGGGTATAGTTAATCAGTTTTTTCATACATGCGTCTTCATGTGAAGGTTCTTAGGAACGTGCTGCTCAAAGTATGAGCAGCACGCCTGAGAGCATTACAGTTGACCGTCTGCGGCCATTTGCATGTAGGTGTTGTCAAAACGCAACTTGATGTTGTTTGGGTCACCGTAGATGCCAGCAGGCATTTCGATTCCCACGATGTCAGCACTTGGCGCCCCTTCTCCTAATAAACCGTGTTCAAAGGAAAACTCTGCAACATGGGTCATGGTGTCCACGAGTTTAGGGCTATTAACCAGTTCTAGGGCTGCGGCTGGGGTGTAATACATGTGAGTTTTCGCTAACTGAGCGTCATAGCCTGCTAGGTCTGTCTCAGCGGCTTCAGCCATCAAGGTGCGTACTTCTTTTGCGCTGTCGCTGTCCCCGGACATCTCAGCCATGATTTCAAACCAAGCGCCTGTTAAAGCTTTACCCAAGGCTGGGTTGGCTTTTAAGGTCTCAGTATTAACGATCAGGCCATCGATGATTTCACCTGGAATCATAGAAGAATCAAACACACTGTGGGTTTTAGGCATGGAGAGAATTTCGCTGACCAGAGGATTCCAGGTAACGGTTGCTGTGACATCACCGGAGCCAAATACAGAAACTAGATCGGCGTCAGAGGTGTTAACCACTTGCACATCACGTTCGCTCATTCCAACTGTTTCTAAGCCACGGGCTAGCAAGTAGTGGGAAACGCTGTATTCCACTAAGTTTACGTCTTGTCCTTTAATGTCAGACAACTCGTCTTTATTCATTAGAATGATGGCATCGTTACCATCAGAGTAGTCCCCTGCGATCAGGACTGTGCTGTCTACTCCACCGACGGCCGGGATGGTCAAAGCATCCATTTGCGCCATGGTGCAAGCGTCAAACTGACCGGCTGTGTACTGGTTCATGGATTCCACATAGTCATTGATCTGTACGACTTCAATGTTGATATCGTATTTGTCAGCCCATTTATCAATGATGCCGGATTGATTGGCGTAGGCCCAAGGCATCCAACCAGCGTAAATCGACCAACAGACTTTAAAATCATCTTGAGCAAGTGTTTGGGAAGAAGCGAGGAGAGCAAACAGTAGAGCGGGTACTTTTTTCGTTTGGAATTTCATAGGAAGTCACCTTTTCAGTTTGTTTAATTACACATGGAGTACCCTTGGCAATATCGCCATGTGGTCTCCCGGGCTTTTATCCCGCCGTGTAACCTTGCAACTTCCAAGGTCGAAAGCTCTCGGACCAGACACATCAAACATGATGTCGGAACCCTAGCTCTCTATTTTGATTAAATTGTGATGTCCGACTTTCCAAGGGTACGAACACTTAGACGTTAAAGCACTTTGCGTGCCAAGCTAAATGAAAACCTGTTATTTAAAAAGAGAATTAAACCTAAACTAGAGTGACTTAATTTTTAAAAAAGTCATTTAAAAACAGTTGTTTAATAACGTTTTCTATTGGTCTGATTTTTTATGAAAAATAATAATATTAAATTAATGCTAGCCCTAGTGATTAGGTTTAACTTTGAAACGGATTATGCCTCTTAAAAACTAAAAATGTTGTGTTTAAGTGCATCTGCTTTAGTTTGGTGCGGTATAAAAAATGAATTGGCTAGGCGTGGGCTCGAATGAATTGAGCAGATTAGTATGGACTTATCGCCTCTAAAAAGGTGTAATTGACTGTATATTTAACCAGTATTAGTTGGGTGTCGTCCGTGAGTGATCGAAAAATTATTCATATTGATATGGATGCTTTTTACGCGTCGGTCGAAATGCGTGATGAACCCAGTTACCGCAACATTCCCCTAGCGGTTGGGGGCAGTGAAACCCAACGGGGCGTGATCAGCACCTGCAATTATGAAGCCCGTAAATTTGGTGTGCGCTCTGCTATGGCGACAGGATTGGCTAGGAAGCTTTGCCCGCACCTGAAGGTCGTCCCAGGGCGGATGCAGGTGTACAAAGACATTTCTCGGCAAATTCGGGCTATTTTCGAGCGTTATACCCAGCTGATTGAACCCTTATCACTCGATGAAGCCTATCTGGATGTGACGGACTGTACTCTTCATAGAGGATCCGCCACTTTAATTGCTCAAGCCATTAGAGAAGACATCCGTAATGAATTGAATCTGACCGCCTCCGCAGGCGTGGCGCCTATTAAGTTTCTCGCCAAGGTCGCTTCAGACATGAACAAACCCGATGGTCAGTTTGTAATCCCGCCAGATAGGATGCAAAGCATTATTGATTCTCTGCCTCTTGAGAAGATTCCAGGGGTCGGCAAGGTCAGTTTAAAAAAGTTAAACGATGCAGGCTTTTATGTGTGTGCCGATATTCGTCAAACCGATCATATGCAGCTGATCCGTCGCTTTGGTCGTCTTGGCGAATCCTTGTGGAATCGAAGCCATGGCTTAGACACTAGAGCGGTAACGCCCCACCGTGAACGCAAATCTGTCGGTGTGGAGCGCACCTTCTCCGCCAACATCAGTGCTTTTGAGGATTGTTGGGCTGTGATCGAGCAGCGGTTATTCCCTGAGCTGGAAGTGCGTTTAAAAAAAGTGCCACCAGAGCGGTTAATTGCCAAACAAGGCATAAAAATTAAATTCGCGGATTTTCAATTAACCACCATTGAATACACCCGTGGTCGATTGGAATTACAGGCATTTCGTGAGTTATTAAAAGAAGTGTTAAAACGCCAAAATGGCCGTGAAATTAGGCTAATTGGCTTACATGTTATGCTCAAACCTGCTTTAGAAGCACGACAGTTATTGTTGGATTTTTAGGCATAGAGTTTACTTTCTTCAATTTTAAAGCTTGAGGCTGAACGTTTTATTGAGCTAATTCCTCGCAAAGGTGCGCGAGTTCGCCAAGTAACAGGCTCTGAGATCATTAACATTTACGAGACTAGGCGTTTAATTGAAGAGCATGCTGCAACCCGTATTTGTGTGGAGGGCATTCCAGTACCTGAAAAGATGATGGAGCTACACCATGCTATGGTGGAATGCTATGAAGCGAAAAAAGAGGATCTTAGGGCGGTAGACTTCTACAAACATATCTTTATGGATATTGGGTTTCATGGAGCAATGGTGGAGGCCATTGGCAATCCGGTACTGCTGGAAATGTACGAGGCCATGCAAAATAGAAAGATACAAGTGGCTTATACGGCGTTAAGTATGGACCCTGAACGCATTCACACCATTATCGAAGAGCATACGGAAATCGTAGAGGCTCTTTCAGATCGAGATGTCACCAGAGTGGTCGCAGCCTTGGAGCAGCATTTAAAACCTATCGATAGCATTATCTCTCGATTACCTGCTTAGCAGTTAAACGGTTGTAGTCGTTTAATTGTCTGAATTGCTGTGAGTAATAAAAGAAAGAAGCTTTATTGGCACTTCAAGTAACTCCTCTGGTCCATGGGGAATACTGGAGTCAAAGGATAATGAGTCCCCCTTTTCCAAATGATAAAGCTTATTACCATGGCGATACATGATTTCACCTTCTAATAAATAAATGAACTCTTGCCCAGCGTGGGAAAACGTCGGGAAGATTTCGCTCGCATCATCCATTGTAATTAAAAAGGGTTCCACCAATTGAGTTTCGCCTCTGGTGTAATTGAGTAGGTGATAGGTATGGCCTTTTTCGGTGCCACGTCTAACCACCTCCATACCTTGGCCAGATTTTGTATGTTGGGCACCGCCTTCTGGGCGGTCGTAGTCCGCAAATAATTGAGAGATAGATAAGCCAATGGCGTCGCAAAGTCGTCCAAGTGTATCGAGACTTGTGGAAACTTGAGCGTTCTCTATTTTGCTCACCATTCCTTGGCTTAACTTAGCGATACGAGCCACGTCAGCGATCTTGAGGTCTTGGGCAATGCGCTTACGCTTCACTTGCATGGCGATATAGTCTTCGAGCCTTAGGCGAGGTGATCCGACACGTTCTTGGCTAATTTCGCCTTCTTTTAGTGCCTTGATGTGCCTTGATGGTGCGCTATTCGTCATTTTATGACCCTCTAAGTTCGATATTTTCATTGTATCAGCTTATTGAGATTAAGGTTATCGCCTTCAAAGCCTGATTATATTCACTTCAGGAAAAAAATATAACTGTCAGTGCGTATTTGGCAAGAAGTTTGCTTTACTATTAAGAATATTAATTTCCTTGTGGGAAATCTTGTTCTCCATTAACATGGCGCCAAGTCTTCCATAAGTTGCGCAAATTAACTTAGGAGTAATGCAATGCAATCTAATGAAGTCACAAGTTTTTTAGAGTCAAATCAAATCAAATATGTGCTTGCCCAGTTTGTTGACATTCACGGTGTCGCTAAGACTAAGTCAGTTCCAGCCAAGAACATTTTTGATGTGGTTGAAAAGGGGGCTGGCTTTGCGGGTTTTGCCGTTGCAGGTCTTGCTATGGAGCCTCACGGTCCAGACTTCCTTGCTCGTGGTGACCTTTCTACTTTAAGCATTGTGCCTTGGCAGCCTGGCTATGCACGCCTTGTGTGTGATGGTTATGTTAATAATGCACCACACCCTTACTGTTCACGTGTGGTACTTAAAAATCAGCTTCAACGCTTAGAAGACAAAGGTTGGACTCTGAATACAGGTCTAGAGCCGGAGTTTTATTTGTTCAAAAAAGGCACCGACGGAGAGCTACTTCCTGTTGATGATTCCGATACTCTTGCAAAACCCTGTTATGACTATAAAGGGTTATCCCGTTCTCGAGAGTTTCTAGAGCGTTTGGTTGAAGCATTACAAGCGGTAGATTTTGATGTGTACCAAATCGACCACGAAGACGCTAATGGCCAGTTTGAAATTAACTACACCTATGGCGATGCCTTGGAGTCTGCGGATCGTTTTACCTTTGTGCGCATGGCAGCGGGTGAAATCGCAAACGATATGGGAATTATCTGTTCTTTTATGCCAAAACCCGCAGCAGATAAAACCGGAAATGGCATGCACTTCCATTTATCTATTACCGATGACTCGGGCAAAAACCTGTTTGGTGATGACAGTGATAAGCATGGCATGGGGCTGTCTAAAATGGCCTATCACTTTACCGCAGGCATCTTGGCCCACGCTAAAGCCATTTGTGCTTTTGCGGCACCAACCGTGAACTCTTACAAACGCCTTGTTGTTGGCGGTAACAGCTCGGGTGCGACTTGGGCTCCAGCTTATGAGTGTTACGGCGATAATAACCGTTCTGCTTTGGTGCGAGTGCCATACGGTCGTTTGGAATTCCGTCTACCTGATTCAGGCTGTAACCCCTACCTAGTTCACGCTGCATTGATTGCGGCAGGGTTAGACGGTATTGAGCGTGAGCTTGATCCAGGTGAACCAATGAACATCAATCTGTATGACTTATCCCTCGAAGAGATTATTGCGAAAAACATCTCGATCCTACCTCAGAGTCTGGGGGCTGCTCTTGATGAATTAGAGAAAGATTCCATTTTTGTTGAAGCAATGGGCAGCGACATTGTCGCCGAGTTTTTAAAAGTTAAGCGAGCTGAGTGGGGCGAATACCTACGCCATGTGTCTGACTGGGAAGTTAAGAAGTACTCAGAGTTTTTCTAAGCGCTATTTGTTAGCAAATACTTAATTAAATAGAGGTTTCTACCATGTGTGGAATAGTCGGTCTTTATCTAAAAAACGATAAATATGAAAGTAAGTTAGGTGAGCTTTTTGAGCCAATGCTGATCGCCATGACAGATCGTGGCCCAGATAGCGCAGGTTTTGCCATTTATGGGGATGATGTGTCAGAGGATTGGGTCAAGCTGACGCTTCGTCATCCAAGTGACACCTTTAATTGGGCTGGATTCACCGATCAACTTGCCACGGCTTTGGCATGTGAAGCGGATTGGATGCAGAACTCTAACGTTGCTGTGCTGAAAGTAAAAGCAGCGGAGTCGACGGTTCGCGAGTGGATTACGGCAAATGCTGAGGGCGTACTGGTGCTTAGTGCTGGCCAGTCAATTGAGATTTTGAAAGAAGTGGGTTTGCCGGAAAACATCGCTTCTAAATTTAATTTGAGCGGTATGAAGGGGAGCCACATTATTGGTCATACCCGTATGGCAACAGAATCTGCCGTCACGATGGAAGGTAGCCATCCGTTTTCTACTGGCTCCGACCTGTGTTTGGTGCATAACGGATCTTTGTCAAACCACAACCGTTTACGTGACAAGCTAAAGCGTGAAGGTATCACCTTTGAAACGGAAAACGACTCAGAAGTGGCAGCTGGTTATTTAACTTGGCGTCTAAATAACGGTGATACGTTAAAAGGTGCTTTGGAAAACGCTCTTAAAGACCTAGATGGCTTTTTCACTTTCACTATTGGTACCAAAGATGGTTTTGCTGTCATGCGTGACCCGATTGCTTGTAAACCAGCTGTGCTAGCGGAAACAGAAGATTATGTTGCTATGGCTTCAGAGTACCAAGCACTTGCATCGTTACCTGGCATTGAAAACGCCAAAGTTTGGGAACCAGAGCCAGCGACATTCTATATCTGGGAACGTAAGTAGTAGGGGAACACCATGAAAAAATTTGATTTAGCTAACAACAGCATTCGTGAACTTAACCAAGCTCTACATGCGCAACAGACGTCGCTCACTGAAAAAGAATGGAGCGTGGCCAACCCTAAGGGTGAGCATAATATTGCCGTGGGCCTTGATGCAGATTTGCACGTGGATATTCATGGTCATGCTGGTTATTTTTGTGCTGGTATGAATAAAACGGCTAGCGTAACGATCCACGGTAATGCGGGGCAAGGCCTAGCGGAAAACATGATGTCAGGCGTCGTTCGAGTGAAAGGCGATGCTTCTCAAGCTGCTGGTGCAACAGCCCAAGGTGGTCTACTGGTCATCGAAGGTAACGCTGGTGCTCGCTGTGGTATTTCCATGAAAGGTGTCGACATCGTGGTGAAAGGCAGTGTGGGCCACATGAGCTGTTTCATGGGCCAATCAGGCTCTCTAGTAGTATGTGGCGATGCGGGTGAAGCTTTGGGGGATTCTCTCTACGAAGTACATATTTATGTTAAAGGCGAAGTGAAGTCATTGGGTGCAGATTGCATTCAAAAAGAAATGCGTCCTGAGCACCTTGAGGAGCTTAGTGGACTCTTGGCGAAGGCTGGCGTGGACGAAGACCCAGCGGCCTTTAAGCGCTACGGCTCAGCACGTCAACTTTATACATTCAAAGTTGATAACGCGTCTGCATACTAAATTTGAGAGGTTAGAATCATGAGTAATGAATCCAAATACAACGCAAGCCTAAGAGAGTCTGCAACCTTTGACCGTGCCACTATGGCAGAGATCCGCCGAGCTGCGGACACTGGTATCTATGACATTCGTGGCTTTGGCGCGAAGCGTAAAGTCCCTCACTTTGATGACCTGCTTTTCTTGGGCGCGAGTATGTCTCGCTACCCATTAGAAGGCTATCGTGAGACCTGTAATACATCGGTTGTGTTAGGTGATCGATTTGCGAAGAACCCCATTAAATTGGACATCCCTGTCACGATTGCGGGGATGAGTTTCGGTGCTTTGTCTGCAAATGCTAAAGAAGCTCTAGGCCGAGGTGCTTCGATTGCGGGCACATCTACGACCACAGGGGATGGTGGTATGACACCGGAAGAGCGTGGTCAGTCTAAAAAGCTTGTTTACCAATACTTACCATCTCGCTACGGCATGAATCCTGACGATCTGCGTAAGGCGGATGCGATTGAGGTCGTATTAGGTCAAGGTGCCAAGCCTGGCGGTGGCGGTATGTTGCTAGGGCAGAAGATCACTGATCGTGTCGCTAAGATGCGAAACCTACCGAAAGGCATCGATCAGCGTTCTGCGTGTCGTCATCCAGATTGGACAGGTCCTGATGACTTGGCGATTAAAATTCAAGAGTTACGTGAGATCACTGATTGGCAGGTGCCGATTTACATCAAAGTAGGTGCTACGCGAACTTACTACGATGTGAAGCTTGCTGTAAAAGCGGGTGCGGACGTGATTGTAGTTGATGGTATGCAAGGTGGTACCGCAGCGACACAGGACGTGTTCATTGAGCATGTTGGTATTCCGACAATGGCGGCCATTCCACAAGCGGTTCAAGCGCTGCAAGAAATGGGCATGCATCGCAAAGTACAGTTGATCGTATCTGGTGGTATTCGTAACGGTGCCGATGTTGCCAAGTGTATGGCTCTTGGTGCGGACGCTGTTGCAATTGGTACGGCTGCCTTAGTTGCATTGGGCTGTAATGACCCGAAATGGGAAGAAGACTACCAAAAAATAGGTTCTGCGGCTGGCTTTTATGATGATTATCAAGAAGGTAAGGATCCAGCAGGCATTTCAACGCAAGACCCTGATTTAATGAAGCGTCTTGACCCTGTTGCTGCCGGTAATCGCTTGGCGAATTATCTGCGAGTTTTGACCCTAGAGGCGCAAACTTTAGCCCGTGCCTGTGGTAAGAACGACCTTCGTAACTTAGAGCCAGAAGACTTAGTTGCTTTAAATGTCGAAGCCGCAGCTATGGCGCGTGTGCCATTAGCAGGTACGACATGGATCCCTGGACAGCAATATTAATTGCTGAATCCCCCTTGGGAAGTTAGCCACGCTATATGCGTGGCTTTTTTTTGCGTAAGAACTGTGCAAGCAATGATCTAAATCGGTGCCTGAGAACCCAGGATCAAATACCCCAGTGAAAACCCCGTTCAGATATCAAAGTTAATAAAAAAAACACTTATTTTTCAATATTTTAGAAAAGTATGGCCTGAAAGTTGTAATAGCACTATCAGGAAATAAATTTTCCCTCTAGTGATTCATATTAATTTGCTTGGAGATAGTTGTTTATGGGAAACATGGTGATTGAGGTCAGTTACGCACTGGATACCTTTTACTTTTTAATGTGTACCGCTTTGGTGATGTGGATGGCCGCAGGCTTTGCCATGCTAGAAGCAGGTTTAGTACGTGGTAAGAATACTGTCGAGATTCTAAACAAGAACGCCTTGCTCTATGGCATCGCTTGCTTTGTTTACTTATTAGTGGGCTACAACGTGATGTATCCAGGGGATCCTATTAGTGCCTATATCCCTGGCATTGATTTCTTACTGGGAGCAGACAATGCTACCGATGCAGTGGTCGCTGGGGGCGATGATGCACCTTATTACTCAACTATGGCGGATTTCATTTTCCAAGCAGTGTTTGCTGCGGCCACTATGTCCATTGTGTCTGGTGCGGTGGCTGAGCGTATGCGCCTTTGGCCGTTCCTTGTGTTTGCCGTGGTCATGGTTGCTGTTATTTACCCTGTAGAAGGCTACTGGAAATGGGGCGGTGGTTTCCTTGATCAATTAGGTTTCCAAGACTTTGCGGGTTCTGTTGTGGTTCACATGGCGGGGGCTTCCGCAGCTCTAGCAGCAGTACTTATGGTCGGTCCACGTAAAGGACGTTACGGTAAAAATGGTGAAGTACGTGCTATCCCTGGCGCTAACTTACCGCTGGCCACCTTGGGTATGTTCATTCTATGGATGGGGTGGTTTGGTTTTAACGGTGGCTCGGAACTAAAAATTGCTAACGTAGAAGAGGCTAATGCTGTTGCTAAAATCTTCGTGAACACTAACGCCGCTGCTGCAACAGGCATGATTGCTGCCGCACTATTAGCTCGTGCATTGTTTGGCAAGACAGATCTTACGATGACGATTAATGGTGCTTTAGCGGGTCTGGTGGCGATTACAGCTGAGCCATTGGCACCTTCTGCAGGCATGGCTTCTCTGATTGGTGCAATTGGTGGTGTAGTCGTTGTGTTCTCCGTGCTCGCCCTTGATAAGCTGAAAATCGATGATCCTGTAGGTGCTATTTCAGTGCATGGTTCAGCCGGTATCTGGGGGATTTTTGCTGTCCTAATCTCGAACGATGACGCTACTTTCTTTGGTCAGTTGACGGGTATGGTGTGTACTTTCCTTTGGATGTTCTGCGCTACGTTAGTCACCCTATGGATTATTAAGAAAGTAATGGGACTTCGCGTAAGTGAAGAGGAAGAATTAGAAGGTATGGATATGCATGAGTGTGGTATGCATGCTTACCCAGAGTTTGGTCAAGAGACCAAATCATAGTGTCCAAAAGCACTGTGTAAATGTTGCGCCCCCCTAAGTGCAACGACTACAAAGCCCCCATTATGGGGGCTTTTTTGTGTCTTCTGATTGAAAAGCAATTTAGGGTAATGTTATCGCTTAGCAGCTTCGGACAGGTTGTAAACGCTAGTAGCGACATATCTAGTAGCGACATATCTAGTAGCGGTAGTTAAGTAATGATGGGGCGTTTTAATTTAGTCAGGGAAGCAGATATAAAAAAGGGAGCTTGCGCTCCCAAAAAGGGTGATTCTAGGGGGTAATCGAGTTAGCTGGCTTTCATTATGTCCTGCTCACTCCATTGATCGTAGACACAGCTGTGTTGTGTTGCCCAGCGCACCTTAACTTGTGTGCCTACCGACACATTAGTGTGTTCCCGAGCGACAGCCTTGCCCATGAGGCGTTGTCCTGATGCTGTGATTAATGAGCAGGTATAGCTTTCGCCAAGGAATACTGTTTCTTCCACCGTGGCCGTGATTTCGTTCATGTCTTCGGGCAAGGGCTGGTTGGCAGCTAGCTCTTTGGGTAATACATGAATGTTCTCTGGACGAACCATCAATAATACTTCAGCTTGGATTGGTAGTTGTGCTGTTAGATGGCCTAACTTCACTGTCTGTTGTTCAAATTGCGCTTCGCAATGGGTTTGAGTTCGCACTTTCAGAAAGTTTGAGTTACCTAAGAATGACGCCACAAAGGCATTGGGTGGCGTGTTGTACAAGTCTGTACCTGAGCCAAGTCCGACAATTTCGCCGTCTTTGAAAATGGCAATGCGCTCTGACAAACGCATGGCTTCATCTTGGTCATGGGTGACATAGATGATAGTAATGCCAAGTCGTCTATGGATTTGGCGTAGCTCGTCCTGTAGATCTTCACGCAACTTTTTATCTAGCGCACCTAGAGGCTCATCCATAAGTAGTATTTCTGGCTCGTAAACTAATGCTCGGGCAATGGCGACCCGCTGTTTTTGTCCTCCAGATAACATAGCTGGGCGACGATCGGCAAAATCAGCAAGCTGTACCAGTTTGAGTATTTCATCGACTTTTTTATCGCGCTCAGCCTTCGGTACTTTGCGAATATCCAATGGAAAGCCGATATTGTCCCTTACATTCATGTGCGGGAAGAGAGAGTAGTGCTGAAACACCATTCCAATGCCTCGCTTATGGGAAGGCACATGGATAAGTGAGTCGTCATGCAAGAGTATTTCGCCAGAGGTAGGTGTCTCAAAGCCGGCGATCATAGAAAGAGTGGTACTTTTCCCTGAGCCGCTAGAACCTAAGAATGTTAAAAACTCTCCTTTCTCGATTTCTAGATTGATGTGATTAACCGCCGTAAATTGACCGTACTCTTTATTCAGCAGCTTTAAGGTGACCAGTGGTGAAGTACTTTTAGAAATTGACATAATAAGGCTCCTAACGCATGGCCTACTGGCTGCGTTTACGTAAAAAGTTAGCGGCAATCATGATGATGAGTGACAGGAAAATCAGCAGTGTAGAAGCTACGGCAATCACTGGCGTAAGATCTTGACGTAGTGTCGACCACATTTTTACAGGCAAGGTTTGTAGCTCTGGGCTAGCCATCATGACACTGATGACGACTTCGTCCCAAGATACTAAAAAGGCGAACAAGGCTCCCGCAAAAATCCCTGGTTTTATAGAGGGAAAGGTCACTTTAAAGATGGCCTGGAGGCGATGGGCACCGCATATCACCGCTGCGTTTTCGATGGATTTATCAAACAGCTTGAGGGAGTTAATAATCGAAATCATAGCAAAGGGGACAGCCACGATGACATGGCTTATCACAAACGCCACTAAAGTGCCTGTCAGACCTAGACTCAAAAACATGCTGTAAGTGGCGACTGCAATGATTACCACAGGAACAATCATCGGCAAGGTGAATAGGCTATAGAGATAGTCTCTACCCGGAAACTTACCACGCACCAGAGCAAAGGAAGCCGGTAAAGCAATCAGTGTGGCCAAGATGGAGGTAATCACTGCCACTTGCAAACTGGTTAAGGCCGCCTCAATCCATTGTGGATTGTCAAAGAAACGCTCGTACCATTTTGTTGTCCAGTGTGGCGGTGGAAACACCAGCCACTGGGATGAACCAAAAGACAGGGCAACTATGAAAAATATTGGCAGCGCCAAAAATGCCGCAATAGAACCTGTAATAAAATACAGAGCGGATTTAACTTTCCACCCTAAGGATTGTTGCGTAAGTAGCATTTTAGCCCCCAGTATGAGATGAGGTTGGTGACTCGGTTTGCACCTTTAGATAGATGTAAAACATCACTAAAGTCACTGCGATAAGGATTGACGCGGAAGCGCTGGCAATGCCCCAATTCAGGAAGTTTTGTACCTGTTGAACGATAAATTCAGGCAACATCATATTGCTCACTCCCCCTAGCAAAGCTGGGGTGACGTAATAGCCCAATGACATAACAAACACCATCAACCCGCCAGAGAAAATGCCCGGTTTACACAGTGGAAGAAATACCTTGAAGAAGACAGTGCGAGCAGATGCGCCACAGATAGACGCCGCTTGTAATACCATGGGGTCAATGGCGCTCATGGATGCCTGTAAGGGCAGTACAACGAATGGAATCATTATGTAAGTCATACCAATAATGACACCAGTTAGGTTATGAACCAGCTCTAAAGGCTGATCAATAATACCTAAGCCCATCAGGATCTTATTCAATACACCAGAGGATTGGAGCAGCACTAACCAAGAGTAGGTTCGCGCTAGTAAACTGGTCCACATGGAGAGCAAAACAACGTTGAGTAGGAATCGTCCCCACCCTTTTGGAAACAAAGTAATGCACCAGGCCAAAGGAAAGCCAAGCAATACTGCAAACAGGGTGACCAGGGTTGCCACTAAAAATGTGTTACCAAGCACCTGAATGTAGGTTGAAGTGGCCAAAAGCTCAGCGAAATTGGCAAGCCCGAGGATGGGTTCAGTGACGCTTTGAATGAGTAGGCCGATCAAAGGAATTAGAAAAAATATTCCTAAAAACAAGAGTATAGGGAGTAGGAGAGAGGTGTCCTTCCACTTTTGACTATAAATACGTACAGACATAACGATTACCTTAAAATCCACTGAACAACAAAATGTTGCCCAGTGGTCAGTGAATACAGGAATGGCGGTGTGGAGTTATTTCAGTAGCCAGTTGTTCCAACGAGCACTGATCTCTTGTCCATTTTTAGCCCAGTATTGGTAATCCAGTGATACTTGGTCATCGGCGTAACTGGTAGGAAGGTAGGCGTTTAAGCCGTCGTCGATTAGGTCACTACTTTGTGTATTAATGGGAGAATATGCCGTAAGCGTTGCAAAGTCTGCTTGGCCTTGTGCGCTAGTAGAATACGCTAGGAATTTCATCGCAGCGTCTTTGTTTTTAGCCCCTTTCGGAATGACTAAAAAATCAGACATCACTAAGTTATCACTCCAGCTGATGCCTACAGGTAAACCGTCTTCTTGTAATGAGAAGACTCGCCCATTCCAGAACATACCCATGCTTGCTTCCCCGGATGCTAACAATTGTTGAGATTGCGCGCCGCCGCCCCACCAAATAATGTCATCTTTAATTGTGTCCAGTTTAGCGAAGGCTCGGTCTAGGTCGAGGGGGTAAAGGTCTGCTGGTTCTACACCGTCTGCGATCAGCGCCATTTCTAATACGCCAGGGCTAGGCCATTTGTATAAGGCGCGCTTGCCTGGATAGGTATCGAGGTCAAACAACTGATCCCAAGAGCTAGGTTCATTTGAAAGTCGGCTTTTATTGAACGCCAATACAAATGAAAAGTAGAAGGAGCCGATGCCGTAGTCGGATACAAAGCGAGGATCGACGTTTGTAGTGTCAATAACAGAAAAGTCTAGAGGCTCCAGTAAACCTTCTGCCGCCGCACGGTAGGCAAAGTCCGCTTCAACATCCACTAGGTCCCATTGCACGTTACCGCTTTCGACCATGGCTTTTAATTTGCCATAGTCAGTTGGTCCATCCTGAATAACCTTGATACCTGATGTAGCAGTAAACGGCATTGCCCAAGCTTGCTCTTGTGCTTCTTGGGTGGAGCCACCCCAGCTTACGAAACTCATTGTATCGCTTGCATTGGCCATCATCGATGCCATGCCCAAAGTCAGCGCAAATGCGCCGCTCTTTAGAGTGTTGTTCATGTTCCTATTCCTTTTGCGTTGTAGTTTTTAGTTACCGATATGTGTTGGTTTTTTTGAGGCGATAAGGGAGGCTGTGCTGATCAAAAAATACACTCGGTATAGACCATATTATGGTATACCATGATATGGTCAAGCAGTTTTTATCTTTTTTTAGCTTTGTGAAAATTTCTACATGGGTAAAAAAATGGGCGGGTGTAATAGAGGAAATTCAGTATAGATAAACGTTAAGTTTGGGAAGAATTGCAGCAACTGTAATAATGAAAAGTCAGCTGCTGCAATGGTGAAGTTCTACGTCTGTGGTAAGCCTTTGAGAATTAAAATGGTCGCCTTGGCGTGTTCGATTCGGTGTGAGCGTGCTTGTTGGTAAGCATCTGAATGGTAGCAGGCTAATGCTGTTTCATAACTGTCAAATTCAAATACTACAGCGCGAGTAGGTGTGGCGTGTTCACCTTCAAGCATGGTGAAGTTTTCACCACGGGACAGCATCCTCGCTCCAAATGATGCTAATGCCGCTGGAGCCTCAGCAAGATAATTTTGGTATGCATCGGTATCTTGTACCTCCACATGGGCAATCCAATATCCTTTCATCGAGTGACTCCATCTTATTAGACAGTTGGTTCAAGAAGACCCTTTTCCGTCAGTACCGCTCGGGCGATACGGAAACACTCAACCCCTTGGGGAACACCGCAGTAAATGGCAATGGCGTGTAAAATGGAACGAATTTCGTCTACCGTAACGCCATTGTTTAGTGCTCCGTTTAGGTGAAGTTCCCATTCTTCCATTTTGCCTAAGGCTGCAATCATGGTGAGGTTCATCATGGAACGGGTTTTGGCATCGATGGTGTCATCACCCCAACCAAATCCCCAACACCACTGTGTCATGGCTTCCTGAAAGGGGAGGTTGAAGGCGTCGGCTTTTTCTAAGTTACGTTCCACATAGTCGTTTCCTAGGGTAGCCTTGCGTTTTGACAAGCCAAGCTCAAATAGCTCTTTGTTCATGTATCACTTCCTTTATCGATGGTTGATGCTATGTCATAAGCTTCGCGCAAGTGGCGCTCGCATATTTCCACAGCGGCTTCGGGGTTATGTTCCTCAAGTGCTCTTACCATATCGTATAGGTCCTTTGGACCAGTGGTTTTACGACCCTGAGCACTCAGGGTGTAAGCCCGGAGGCGAGAGATTCTTGAATTCAACTGTTCAACCAGTACCCATGCCACATGCTTTTCAGCCGTCTTAAAAATCAACTCATAGAAGCTTGTTGTGAGTTTTAGTGCTGCTTTGATGTCATCTTTGCTGAGGTGTAAGGCAATGTCATCGTGTAACGCGTAGAGCTGGCTAATCACTTCGGGAGTGATGACCTTGCTGCATGCTTTCACCGCAGTGCCTTCTAATAGCGCCCGTATCTCATAGATCTCACGTGCTTCTTCTTCGCTGATAGAGGCCACAACAAAACCAGAGTTAGGTATGCCTTTTACTAAGTGCTCGCTCTCTAAATGTCGAATGCACTCACGCACAACAGTGCGGCTAACTCCCATGGTTTCACACAGAGTCCGTTCTACTAATCGTGTTCCTGGTTTCAATGTGTTGCTAGTGATGGCATCTCGAAGTGACGCAAGTGCGCTTTCTTTGAGTGTTTTTGGTCGCTCAACCTTCTGCATCCTATGGTTTTTCCTTTAGTCGATGAAAGAGTTTTCAAATATTAGCACATTACTGGTTGAACTATATAAGATAGTATGTTTATGTTTATATCATATGGTATACCATATTACAAAAAGTAAGATTTAACTCTCTCAGGAAATCATTATGAGTTTAGAAATTCGCAAGATTGTGTGTTTTGAGGAAGAAACCCTAGTCGAAGGTTTTAAGAAAGCGGATAAGCCTCTGCGTATGCTTGCAGCTGCCGCTGTCGTTAAGAACCCATGGGCTGGACGCTATGTGGAAGACCTGAAACCTGTGGTACGTGAGTATGGACCGATTCTAGGCAAGTTATTGACGGATCGTATTTGCGAGTTAGCTGGCGGAGCAGACAAGATTGAAGCTTTTGGTAAAGCCGCAGTTGTAGGCTTAAATGGCGAAATTGAACACGCCTCAGCTCTGATTCACACCCTGCATTTTGGCAATTTTTATCGTGAAGCCGTACAGGCGAAATCGTTTCTTTCTTTCACCAACACCCGTGGCCCAGCCAACGCTGCTATTTCTGTCCCTATGATGGATAAAAACGACGGTGGTCGCCGTTCTCACTATTTAACTCTGCAATTTAACATTTGCGATGCGCCAGCGGATGACGAGATCGTTGTTGTATTAGGTGCTGCGACGGGTGGGCGCCCCCATCACCGTATTGGAGATCGCTACCAAGAGCTTAAGGAGCTAGGTCATGACATCGAAAATCCCGCAGCGGTTTAAATCGTCGCAGGGGCTGGCTTATGTCAAGGTAGGCACGGGGCCATCCCTCGTGCTTATTCATGGTGTTGGGTTAAGGCTTGATGCTTGGTTGAACCAGCTGGACGAACTAGCACAACATTTTACTGTTTATGCGGTAGACATGCCTGGGCATGGGGAAAGTGATCTGTTTCCTAGCTGTGGTGATATTGCTGGTTATACCGATGTCATTGCTCAATGGATCGACTCAGATGTTTCCACGCCAGTAGTGATTGCTGGGCATTCTATGGGCTCGATGATTGCTTTGAATTTTGCAATTCGCTATGGGGCAAACTGTGCGGGTGTGGTTGCCTTAAATTCAGTGTTCCGTCGTTCTCAAGAAGCGAAAAAAGCCGTTCAGAGTCGTGTTGAACAAATGAAACAAAATATCACCGCAGAGAATGTGACCGCGCCAATTCAGCGTTGGTTTGATTTTCCCTTGCAAGGGGCGGATGTGCGTCATGCAGAGCTTTGCGGTGAATGGCTTTCTAAGGCCTCTTTAGAGGGTTACCGACAAGCTTATGAGGTGTTCTGTTTCAACGATGGCCCTGCTACGGAAGATCTGACGTCATTGGCGGTCCCTGCATTATTTTCCACTGGCCGCGGTGATCCTAATTCAACAGCAGAGATGTCTGAAGCCATGGCGACGTTATGTCCTCACGGGCAGTCTTATATTATTGAAGACGCCCGTCATATGGCACCTATGACTCACTCAGACGAACTCAATCCAATAATAATCAAATTTGGGCAGAAGTGTTTTGACCCAAAAGAGGAGGTTTTTTATGAGCGCGCATGATCCTAGAGCACTGCGTAATGCATTTGGCTCTTTTATGACGGGGGTCACTGTGGTGACAGCTGTTAGCAAATCGGGTGAAAAGGTTGGTTTCACCGCCAACTCCTTTACCTCTGTTTCTATGGATCCACCGCTTTTACTGGTGTGTCCAGCCAATAAATTGTCGAGTTTTGAGGTATTTGAGCAGTGTGAATATTTCGGTGTAAGCATTCTGGCAGAAGATCAACAGCATGCTTCGAATACCTTCGCTGGCTCAAAAGGTGATCGGTTTGGTGAAGTCTCTTGGTTTGCTGATGAGTTTGGCACACCACTGATCAGTGATGCTGTGGCTCACTTCTCCTGTTCTGCATTTGAAAAAATCCCCGCTGGAGACCATCTCATGCTGGTGGGTAAAGTAGAACAGTTTAATAGCAATGAAAAATTTGGCTTGGGATATGCAAAAGGCGGTTACTTCAGTTTAGGTATGGAACATAAAGCCGAAGAAGTCGCTCATGATAAATGTGCTCAAGTAGGGGCTTTGATCGAAACAAATGGCCAGCTTGTGGTGGAAAAGACCCAGCAAGGTTACCGCTTACCAGCTATGGAAATATCCTCCGAAAAAGGGTCTCGCACCTCTCTAGAATCCTTTATGAAGAGCTTGGGCGGAGAGTTTGAAATAGGCCAAGTATTTTCGGTCTACGAAAAAGTCAGTACTGGAAACTTCATTGCCTTCTATCGTGTAGACCGCCTAGATGGACCATTACCTGAACATTGTGAATATGTGCCATTAGGTGCGTTAAAAGACCTTAAATTTGTTTCTTCAGATCTCACAACTATGGTGGATCGATTTGTATCAGAAAAGCAAAACGGCGTATTTCGTTTGTACTTTGGCAATGAATTAGAAGGAGATATTCGATGAAGTTTTCATTGTTTGCTCATATGGAGCGTGTTAACGAGAATCAACGTCAGAAAGAGCTGTACGACGAGTTTTTGTCCCTTTGTAAAATTGCTGATGAAGGGGGCATGACGACGGTTTGGACTGGCGAGCATCATGGTATGGACTTCACGATTGCGCCGAACCCATTCTTGAATTTGATTGATATTGCGCACCAAACCAAACAGGTTCGTCTTGGTACTGGCACCGTGGTAGCGCCTTATTGGCACCCAATTAAGCTAGCGGGTGAAGCCGCCATGACAGACATCGTAACCGGTGGGCGTCTAGAGCTGGGGATCGCCCGTGGTGCTTACGCATTTGAATATGAGCGTATGGTTCCTGGTGGTATGGATGCTTGGCAAGCGGGTGAATGCTTGCGTGAAATGGTGCCGGCTATCAAAGGTCTTTGGAAAGGTGACCATACCCAAGACAGTAAACATTACAACTTCCCTAAAACAACCTCTTCTCCTAAGCCACTAACAGAAGATGGTCCACCTATTTGGGTAGCAGCACGCGATATTAATAGCCATGAGTTTGCCCTAAGCCAAGATTGTAATGTGCAAGTGACGCCATTATGGCAAGGCTTAGAAGAAGTTGAGTCTTTGATTAGTAAATACAAGGAAGCGTGTGCCAAGTATGACAAACGCACCAAAATCATGATTCTACAACATGCTTACGTGTCTAACGATGAAGCAGAGTTGGAGCAAGCTACGCGAAAACTCCATGAATTCTATTGCTACTTCGGTGCTTGGTTTAAAAACGAACGTCCAATTAGCCAAGGTTTAATAGAGACCTTAAGTCAGGAAGAGATCGATAATCATCCTTTCTATAAGCGCGAGGCAATCCGTAAAGACCTCATGATTGGCACCTCAAAGCAGATTATTGAACGTTTGAAATACTATGAAGAATTAGGATATGACGAATTCTCTTATTGGAGTGACTCCGGTATGAGCCGCGCAGAAAAAGAAACGTCACTTCGTCGCTTCATTGACGAAGTTATGCCCGCATTTAACTAAGAGTCCGAAGAGGCCGTATGTCAAAGATTACCTTACCTCACTATTCGCTGTTTATTGATGGCGAATGGGTCGAAGGCGCCGCTGGAAATGTGATGCCGACCGTCAACCCTGCAACGGGAGAGTCGTGGGCGACATTTGCGTGCGCTGAGCCTGAAGATGTCGACCGTGCAGTGAACGCTGCCCGACGAGTCTTATCTGATCCAGAATGGGCAGGCTTAACAGCGACTGCCCGCGGTCAACTGTTGTATAAGTTGGCTGATCAATTAGAAGCTAATTCAGAAGCTCTAGGGGCTGTTGAGACAACAGACAGTGGCAAACTAGCAGCGGAGACACAGTCTCAGGCTAAGTATGTTGCAAATTACTATCGTTATTACGCCGGTTTAGCAGACAAGATTGAGGGCCAGACCTTTCCCATTGATAAACCGGATATGCATGTGTTTACTAAGCCGGAACCCATTGGTGTGGTTGCAGCTGTGGTACCTTGGAATGCTCAAATGTTCCTGACCGCTACTAAGCTAGCGCCAGCATTGGCAGCAGGCTGTAGTGTCATTATCAAAGCCTCTGAAGTGGCTCCTGTAGCGATTCTAGAGTTCGCCAAATTGATCGAAAAAGCGGGCTTTCCCAAAGGGGTTGTGTCTGTGATTACTGGGGATGCAAAAGGCTGTGCCATCCCGCTAACGTCTCATCCAGATATTGACCGTTTGGCTTTCACTGGTGGTCCAGAAACCGCTAAGCATGTGGTGCGTAACACAGCCAACAATTTTGCTGTGACCTCATTAGAGCTGGGCGGTAAATCTCCTATTTTGGTTTTTAACGATGCGGACCTAGAAAGTGCCACGAACGGTATTATTGCCGGTAATTTTGGCGCATCAGGTCAATCTTGTGTGGCGGGCTCGCGGGTTTATGTGCAACGGGATTTGTATCCCAAATTGCGGGATCTTTTATTGGAGCGTACCGCGCAAATCAAGGTTGGTGATCCCTTAGATCCTAATTCTCATATTGGCCCACTTTGTACCATGGCCCAAATTGAGGGAATCGAAGCCGCCCTAGACAAAGCAACAGAGCAAGGTGGGAGACTACTCACTGGTGGTCGTCGCATGACAGAGCTTGGGGCTGGCTTTTACTTTGCCCCCACCATTGTTGAATGCCCCAATACAGAAGTTGAAACCCTCCATGTTGAGATGTTTGGCCCTGTTATGTCACTGGCTTGTTTTGATACGGAGGAAGAGGCGATCGCTTTAGCTAACGATTCTGAATTTGGACTGGGTTCTGGATTGTTCACCGAGAACCTCGCTAAAGCTTTACGTGTCTCTCAGAAGATTCAATCGGGCATTTGTTGGGTCAATACTTACCGTGCTGTGTCTTATGTGGCGCCTTTTGGAGGTGTGAATCAATCCGGTTATGGCCGTGAAGCTGGGATTCAAGCCATTCAAGATTATATCCGTGTAAGGACGACTTGGATAAGTACGTCCAGTGAACCCATGTCGAATCCTTTTGTGATGCGCTAATTCACACTTAGAGACTTAAGCACGAGAGACTTGTTATCCAGAAGCAAACTTGCTGTCTGGACAGCACTCTTGTGCTCTGAGTATTTCCTTAGTGACAAAAACGAATAATAAAAATAACCCCCCATTTCGAGTGGGGTGGCTCAGGAGTTTGTATGGAATCTCGCAATTCGGTAGCGACCCATGGTCTATGGGCAGGTACTAATAAGTTTATGTGTCTTGCCTCCAGCCTAATGGTGTTGGCGTTTGTTATTTTCGCTGTGACGAATGTTGAACTGTCCAATTATATTTTTAATACCCTTAATACTTGGATCACCACTAAGCTCAGTTGGTACTACATTATTGTGGTCAGTAGTGTGTTGGCCTTTGCTGTTTGGGTGGCCTTCAGTCGCTTTGGCAAGATCCGCTTAGGCCGTGATGACGAATCCCCTGAATTTGGTTTTACCGCATGGTTTTCTATGTTGTTCAGCTGTGCTATCGGGACTGGGCTGCTCTTTTGGAGTATTGCTGAACCTATTACCCACATGCAGGGTAATCCTTTTGCTGAAATGCGTGGCTTTGCACCCAATACAGCAGAAGCTGCGCAGATGGCCATTGAGGTCACCATGTTTCACTGGGGGCTTCATGGCTGGGCTGTCTACATTATGGTGGGGTTGTGTCTAGCTTATTTCAGTTATCGCCGCGGACTACCTTTGACAGTACGCTCGGGCTTATATCCTATCTTGGGTGAGCGAGTGAATGGACCAATTGGTCATGGGGTCGATCTGCTAGCGATTTTTAGCACCTTGTTTGGTACTGCGACGACTCTAGGGCTAGGGGTATCGCAAATGAATGCTGGCCTCAATTACCTTTTTGGCATGTCTATCTCTACCTCTTCTCAGTTGATCTTGATCGCGGTGGTGTCCCTGATTGCGACGGTGTCAGCTATTTCAGGGATTGGGCGTGGTATTAAGGTTTTGAGTATCTGGAACATTCGTCTGAGTGTGTTGGTGATCTTATTCTTTGTGTTAGCAGGGCCAACGGTTTTCCTATTTGACTTGGCTGTATCGAGCATAGGCGATTACGCCGTGTCTTTTGTCTCTATGGGATTTTGGGTCGATCTACAATCTGATCGCCAATGGCAGGGTTGGTGGACCATCTTTTACTGGGGGTGGTGGTTGTCATGGGGCCCACTAGTAGGGATGTTTATTGCGCGTATCTCCCGTGGCCGTACGATTCGACAGTTTTTACTTTCTGCTTTGGTTATTCCCCCTTTGGGAGGCTTCTTGTGGATCATTATCTTCGGTGGTACCGCGTTAAACATTGATCTTTACCAAGGTGGGCAACTAACGGAAGCGGTGAATGCGGACATAACTCAAGCCTTGTATCAAACCATTGAAGCCCTCGGAGTGGATTCAATGACAGGTATTATCGCTGGCCTTTCGACTTTCCTGATTGTGACCTGGTTTGTGACGTCTGCGGATTCTGGCACCTTGGTGATCAGCACTATTGTTTCTCAAGGCAGCGCCAACCCTCCCAATTGGTTGAGAGCGGCTTGGGGAATTGGATTAGGCGTTGTGTCAGCGATCTTATTGCTGTCCGGGGGACTTGATGCCTTAAAAACCGCTTCTATCGTGGCCGCCTTCCCGTTCTCTATTGTGTTCATCTTTATGTGTTGGGCACTTGTTAAGGGTCTTAATGATGAAACTCAGGGTATCGCTTATAACTCAGGAGACCTGGTTAAAACCAATGTCATGCAAACAGCTAAACAGGCTGTTGGGCACTAATGATAAGTATTCGGCAGGATAAGGTCCTGCCTTTAGGAGCACATAATGTTTGAACAGATTTTAAGTGATTCGAGCTTAGTAAAGACGCACGGTTACATTAATGGTGAGTGGGTTGTTAGCGCCTCTGGGAACTTGTTTGATGTGGTGAATCCGGCTACCGGTGAGATCATTGCAAAGGTAGCGGATTTGGGTGTGGTAGAAACTCAAAAAGCAATTGTTGCTGCCCATAAGGCTATGGCAAGTTGGGCGAAGCGTACCGCAAAGGAGAAATCTGCGGTGTTGCGAAAATGGTTTGACCTGGTCATGTCGAATCAAGAGGATCTGGCTAAGATAATGACGGTAGAGCAAGGCAAAGTTCTTGCGGAAGCCCGAGGAGAGGTTGCCTATGGCGCGTCATATATCGAGTGGTTTGCAGAAGAAAGTAAACGTATTTACGGAGACATTCTACCAAACACCACCACTGATCGTCGTTCAGTAGTGATCAAGCAACCGATCGGTGTGGTAGGGGCGATAACGCCGTGGAACTTTCCCATTGCTATGATCACTCGTAAAGTAGCTCCAGCATTGGCGGCAGGCTGTTCCGTAGTGTTAAAGCCCGCAGCAGAGACGCCGCTTTCTGCATTGGCGTTAGTAGAGCTTGCAGAGCGAGCAGGCCTGCCAAAGGGCATGTTTAATGTAGTGCCAGGTCTAGATGCACCACAAATTGGTGAGCGACTGACCAGTCACCCTTTAGTTAAAAAAGTCACTTTCACAGGTTCCACACGAGTGGGAAAAATCCTGATGGCGCAATCGGCGCAAACAGTGAAACGCACTTCTATGGAACTGGGGGGGAATGCGCCAGTTCTTGTATTTGATGATGCGGATCTTGATAAAGCGGTACAAGGGGCTTTTGCGGCTAAGTTTCGCAATGCTGGGCAAACCTGTATATGTGCAAATCGGATCTTGGTGCAAAGCAGTATCTATGATGAGTTTGTTCGTCGATTTACTGAAAAAGCAGAGCAATTTGTTCTAGGGGAAGGCTTGTCTGAGGCGAGCACTATGGGGCCGTTAATCACTCGAAATGCTGTAGAGGGGGTTTCAACCCTAGTGGCTGATGCTTTAGACAAAGGTGCGAGTTTGACCACAGGAGGAACCCAGCCCGCTGGTGAAGGGTATTTCTTCACCCCGGCCGTTATTCGTGATCTTAATCAATCCATGCGCTTGTCTAAGGAAGAAGTATTTGGTCCCGTGGCTCCGATTTTCAAATTTGAAACAGAAGAAGAAGCCATTGAGATGGCAAATGATACTGAGTTTGGTTTAGCAGCTTATCTCTTCACCAAAGATCAATCTCGTTCTTGGCGTGTCAGTGAGGCCTTGGAGTACGGTATGGTTGGGGTAAACGAGACTGCTATCAGCTCAGAAATGATCCCATTTGGAGGGGTAAAAGAGTCGGGGCAAGGCCGAGAAGGTTCCAAGTATGGTTTAGAAGACTATTTAGAAATGAAATATATCTGCTTGGGAGATATCTAACCTCCTATCCTCTAGCCCCTCATGCAGGGGCTACTTCAGTAATGGCTTGTGCTGCTTTTAACAGTTGATTCTTTGCAATATCAAACTTCTCAGGGTTGTTCATGACTTGATCTGCTCCAGAAATATTAATGGCCGCTATCGTTTTACCAAGATAATTTTTGATCGGTGCTGCTATGGCAGTCGCATTATCTGATCGATTGCTGGAATACCCTTGTTGCCATTCGTCTCTAAGTAAACGCTTCAGCTCCCCTAGTGTTTGAGGATGCGGTGTAGGATACATATCTAGCTGCTGTGTCTGATACATAGCACTTAGCTCAATGTCGCTCAATTGTTGTAGCAGTACTCGCCCCATAGCGCTGGTGTGACAGGGCAGACGTGTCCCTAATGGAATGTTAACTGAAAGTCGTTGAGAAGCTTGTGCTCGATATATGTACAAGGTATCCAGACCATCTCTGATGGCCAGATGGCATGAAATGGAGGTTTCATCCCGCAAAGCGTTTAGATGGGGGGCGGCGATGTCAATCAGATCCTTCCCTGCTAAGTAAGCAAATCCACGAGATACAATCTGGGGCCCTAGTTCATAGGCATTTCGTGCCACCTTCTTCAAATAACCACGATCCAGTAAGGTCTGAACAATCCTGTAGGTCGATGACGTGCTGACATTCAGGTGGTCGGCAAAGTCCTGAGTGCTCAAGACTCTATGCTCCGCATTAAATAGCTCAATGATATGCAACCCTCGGGTAAGGGCGGGTACATGATAATCCGTGGTCTTGCTCATGTTTTCTCCAAATACAAACGATAAATTTCTCTGTGAAGGAAGTTTCGAATATTTCCACTTACTTTGGTTAAGTTATTGTCATTTAGATTTCCTAATAATATATTTAATTTACTGTAAATAAACAAACCTAATGCTGAGTTTTTATTTTTAACTGTGAATTAATTTGTTCTTGGAGAAAAAATGTCGGAATCAAACGTGTTTGTGCTTAAAGCTGCATGCGACGCCACCAGTGGCATCGTTGCTTCCGTAACGTCCTACTTAGCAGGTTTAGGCTGCTATATCTCAGAAATGCATCAGTATGATGATGAAGAGAATCAGCGTTTCTTTATGCGTGCGGTCTGCCGGATTGAATCTGATAGCACGACTCTGGAAATGATTCGTGAGGGTTTCGACGCCCAAGTCTCTGAGTTCAACATGGAGTGGGAATTATTTGATTCGGCTGAGCCGATGCGGGTGTTATTGATGGTGAGTAAGTTTGATCATTGTTTGGATGATTTGCTTTACCGACATCGCAAAGGTGAGTTGCCAATGGAGATCACTGCTATTGTCTCCAACCACAAGGACTTACGTCCTATGGCCGAGCGGGAAGGTATTCGATTTGTTCACTTACCTGTGACCAAAGAGAATAAGCCAGAGCAAGAAGCAGCTTTGGTGCAAATTGTAGAAGAAACCAAAACAGACTTAGTCGTTCTAGCCCGTTATATGCAGATCTTGTCCGACAGCCTGTGTAAGGAACTGCATGGTCGTGCGATTAACATCCATCATTCCTTTTTGCCTGGCTTTAAAGGCGCGAAACCCTACCATCAAGCCCATGTCCGTGGCGTTAAGCTCATTGGTGCAACGGCACATTATGTGACTTCTGATTTGGACGAAGGCCCAATTATCGAACAATCTGTTCAGCCTGTGGACCATTCTTATTCTCCTGAACGTTTAGTGGCTGTGGGTAGAGACACAGAAACCGTGGCATTAGCCAGTGCTGTGCGCTTGCATTTAGAGCACCGCGTTTTTATGTACGGCAATAAAACCGTTGTCTTTAAATAACGCAGGGGAATAAACCATGACGACACACATCATTGATGGGAAGCGATTGGCAGATGACCTCATTGCAGAAGTAGGCAATGAAGTGCGTCGTCTCGCTGAGTTGGGGGTTCCGGCACCAGGATTAGCCGTTGTACTGGTTGGAGAAGATCCAGCCAGCGCTATCTATGTGCGTAACAAGATTAAACGAGCCCAAGAAGCAGGTATGACTTCTATCGAGAAACGTTTACCTGCTGATTGCACGCAGGACTCTTTGGAGGCTGTTGTAGAAGAGTTGAACCAAAGAGCCGATGTTCACGGCATATTGGTGCAACTGCCATTGCCCAAGCACCTCAGTGAAGAACGCATCATTCGTTTGATTGCACCTAGCAAAGATGTGGACGGCTTTCACCCGGAAAACGTTGGCTTATTGGCAACAGGTCAGGCGACTTTGATCCCTTGTACCCCATTGGGGTGCCTTGAAATGCTCCAGCGGGAAATAGGGGATTTGTCAGGTAAGCATGCTGTCATTGTAGGTCGATCCAATATCGTTGGTAAGCCCATGGCTAATTTACTTTTGCAGGCAAACTGCACCATTACGGTGGTCCATTCTCGCTCCGTCAACGGGAAAGCTATCGCTCGACAGGCGGACATTTTGGTTGCCGCAGTGGGAGTCCCTGAGTTAGTGGATGAGACTTGGGTGAAACCAGGCGCTGTGGTGATAGACGTTGGCATCAATGCCATTGAAAAGGCTGGAAAGCGTAGATTGGTTGGCGATGTAAATTACGCCAAGGTGGCTCCCTATGCTAAAGCGATCACGCCTGTTCCAGGTGGTGTTGGTCCAATGACCATCGCTTGCCTGATGAAAAATACATTAGTTGCGGCGCAGCATGCATCACAGTCAGCGCGCTAATCATATACACCCTATACAAAGGTAAACGAGGACATCGTCTATGCCATTTTCACTACTGAAATATGGTCTTTCTAATGATTACCCATTCGAGAAAGACGCAGACTTGCCAGCACCTACTGAGCTAAAACGTCACTACGATGTAGTGATTATTGGTGGCGGTGGCCACGGCGTTGCCACCGCCTATTATCTGGCCAAATACCATGGCGTCACTAACATTGCGGTTCTAGAGAAGGGGTATCTTGGTGGCGGAAATACGGCTCGAAACACTGCGGTCATTCGTTCGAACTACTTAACCTCTGAAGGGGTCAAGTTTTACAAGCAATCGGTAGATTTGTTTCAAGGCCTGTCTAATGAGTTTGATTTTAACATCATGTATTCCTCTCGTGGTCAGTTGACCCTTGCTCACACTGATGCGACGGTTCGCTCATTCCGTCAGCGTACAGAAGTGAACAAACACTTTGGCGGACGTACTGAGCTGATCGATCCGCAACAAATCAAAGAGTTAGTCCCCACTTTGAATATGAATCCAGCTGATATGCCGATCCTTGCTGGCTTGTGGCATATAGATGGAGCAACAGCACGCCATGACGCAGTGGCTTGGGGCTATGCCAAAGGGGCCACCCAGCGCGGCGTAGAATTGCATCAGTTAACGGAAGTCACGGGTGTAACTGTGGAGCAAGGAAAGGTCACTGGGGTTACGACTAATCGTGGCAAAGTCAGTTGTGGATGTGTCGTTCAAGCGGTGGCAGGGAATAGTTCCATTGTGGGAGCTATGGCTGATATCAAAATGCCTATTACAACATACCCATTACAAGCCATGGTGACACAACCGGTTAAACCCTTTTTAGATCCTTTGGTAAGTTCGTCTGCGTTGCATTGTTATGTGCAGCAAACGGGTCGAGGAGAGATTGTATTTGGAGGTGGATCTGATCCTTATCCCCTCTATAACACTCGTTCAACCTTAGATCTGAAAGAAAGCTTACTTGCCAGTGCAGTGGAAATGTTCCCGTTTATGGCAAACCTAAAACTGATGCGCCAATGGGCCGGCATGACGGATATGACTTCCGACTACAGTCCAATTATGGGGTTAAGTCCTGTGGAGAATTATTACCTTGATGCAGGGTGGGGGACTTGGGGATTTAAGTCTACCCCTATATGTGGCAAGACCATGGCGGAGTTGGTGGCAAGTGGTGGCAAGGTGCCAGATTTAATCGCTCCCTTTGCTATGGACCGCTTTGATGTTTTCCGCCAAGTAAATGAAATGGGCGCAACCGCCGCTAGTCACTAGGAGACGTACAATGAAATTAATGACTTGCCCTTTAAATGGCCCCAGAAATATCTCCGAATTTGTGTACGGCGGGGAAGTGAAAACCATGCCGGATCATAAGACCTGTACCGATAAAGAATGGGCTGATTATGTCTTCTATTCTGAAAACACCATCAGAGTTGTACAAGAGTGGTGGTTTCACTCTCCATCAGGTTATTGGTTTATTGCCGAGCGTCATACGGCATCCGACGAGATCTTACGTACTTTTGATCCTAGTGAGCTTTTACAAAAGCGTGTTGAATTTGAGCAAGCAAGTCCTGAGAAGGAGGTTGTAGCATGAAGGGTTTAGATCGTTTACCGGAGCCATTAGGTTCTTTAATCGACCGTAGTAAAGAACTTAGTTTTGAATTTGAAGGTGCTCGCTATACCGCTTTTCAAGGGGACTCCATTGCCAGCGCCTTGGTGGCAAATGGCCAGTGGCTCATGTCTCGCTCGTTTAAGTACCATCGCCCACGGGGTCCTTTGACCATGGCTGGGCAAGATGCCAACACCTTAGTGCAGTTACCAGAAGAACCTAATGCTTTAGCTGATCGTGTATTGGCGAAAGATGGCTCATCGATCATGGGGCAAAACTATAATGGTACTTTGGAGCAGGATAAAGACGCTAAATTGGGGTATGGCGGCCGATTCATGCCAGTGGGCTTTTATTACCGTGCTTTTTATAAGCCCAAAGGTATTTGGGATAAGTGGGAACCCTTCATTCGTAAGAAAGCGGGATTGGGTGTAGCGGATTTGAACTTCAAACCGACTTATCATGACAAGGCCTATGGCTTCTGTGATGTAGCGGTCATTGGTGCAGGGCCGGCAGGCTTGTCTGCGGCGATCCATGCCGCAGAAGGTGGTGCAGATGTGATACTGATCGATGAAAATAAACAGATTGGTGGTGCTCTCACTTACCATCGTTTTGATGTGGATGATGCTGTTGCCCATCAGACCTTGTCTGCTTTAGTAGACAAGGTAACTCAGCACCCCAAAATTCGTGTCTTAACGGAAGCGACTTGTAATGCTTGGTTTGCAGATAACTATTTACCCGTGATCCAAGGGAACCGCATGTTTAAGCTGCGTGCGAAGCAATGTGTAGTGGCTTCCGGTGCCTTTGAGCAACATGTTGTGTTCCGTAATAACGATGTACCAGGCATCATGATGTCCAGTGCCGCTATGCGTTTAATGAAGCATTATGCGGTCAAGCCTGGACAAAAAGCCGTGATGTTGACCGGGAATGATGATGGCTATTTGGCCGCTATCGAGCTTGTCAAAAATGGCGTTAAAGTTCCTTTGATTGTCGATATGCGAAAGGAAGGGGCTGACGCCTCTTTGGCAGAAGAAGTCAAAGCTCTAGGCATTAATATCAAATGCCAAGCCACGGTGTACGAAGCCATTCCAACGAGTGACAAAAAACATCTAGCTGCGGTAAAAGTTCATACCATTAGCGGACAAGGACAGGTAGCGAGGGACGGGGTGACTATTCCTTGTGATACGCTTTGTATGTCCGCAGGCTATATGCCAACTTATCAGTTATTGTGCCAAGGCGGAGCAAAGCTACAGTATGACGATGCCAGTGCACGCTTTAGCCTATCTAACTTACCGAAAAATGTGTTCATTGCAGGTTCTGTAAACGGAATTCATGACTTGGGTAAAGTGCTTCTAGACGGTCAGCGCGCTGCTCAGGATTGTTTGGTTGGTCTTGAATTCACTGATACCACGCTACCAGCGGTTAATTGCGACAAAGCAAC
This sequence comes from Marinomonas vaga, assembly GCF_055388305.1. Lineage (NCBI taxonomy): Bacteria > Pseudomonadati > Pseudomonadota > Gammaproteobacteria > Oceanospirillales > Oceanospirillaceae > Marinomonas > Marinomonas vaga. The sequence continues at coordinate 206,636 of NZ_AP043903.1, read as the reverse complement.
AAATTTCGAATGGCCGATTTTCAAACACCCTAAAGGCAAAGACTTTGTGGATTATGATGAAGACCTGCAAGCCAAGGATATTATTAACGCTACGCGCCTTGGATATCGCGATGTTCAGCTAGTAAAACGCTTTTCTACGGTTGGGATGGGGCCATCACAGGGGCGCCATTCAGCACTCCCAACGGCTCGTTTAGTGGCCAAAGCCACCCAGAGATCAGTAAGTGAAACGGGTGTCACAACGGCACGTCCACCATTTGTACCAGAGAAACTGGCCAATATTGCAGGGCGTATTTTTAATCCACATAAATACACGCCGATGCATCAACGTCACTTAGAGCTAGGTGCGCATATGATTCCTGCGGGTATTTGGCGTCGTCCTGCCTTTTATGGGCCAAAGCATAACCGCCAAGCTTTGATTAAGCAGGAGGCATTAGCGGTGCGTAATAGCGTGGGCATGATAGACGTCAGTACCCTAGGAGGGATTGAGCTTCGTGGCCCTGATGCCGCGGAGTTTATGAACCGTATGTACACCTTTGCATTTGTAAAACAGCCCGTGGGTAAAACTCGTTATGCCGTTCTCACAAATGAGCAGGGTGTCGTGGTTGATGATGGGGTGGCTTGTCGCATTGGAGAAAATCATTTTTATGTAACTGCGACCACCAGTGGCGTAGATGCAGTGTATCGAGAGATGACTAAATGGAACGCTCAGTGGCGTTTACAGGTAGACATCGCCAATGTGACCTCTGCGTTCTCTGCGGTAAACGTTGCTGGCCCCCTTGCTCGCAAGGTGCTCGAAAAAGTATGCAGTGATGTGGACTTTTCTAATGAGTCATTTCCTTACTTGGGTTATCGAGAAGGCAGTATTGAAGGCATGCCAGTGCGCTTATTGCGTGTAGGGTTTGTTGGCGAACTGGGTTATGAAGTACACATGCCAAGCTTATTTGCTTTGAAAATCTGGGATCTGCTAATGGATGCTGGTGATGAGTTCAATATGCGACCCTTTGGTGTGGAAACTCAGCGACTACTTCGATTAGAGAAGGGGCACATCATTGTTAGCCAAGACACTGATGGTATGTCTCATCCTGGAGAGTTGTCGCTTACCTGGGCCATTGCTCGTAAGAAGCCATTTTATGTGGGTAGCCGATCTGTAGACATCGTAATGGCTCGTGAGCAAACCCGTAAATTAGTGGGCTTTAAGTTAGAGAAAACAGCAGCTAAGCCAGAAGAAGGGCATATTGTGCTAGATCGAGTTGGCGAAAATTCTAATATTACTGGCAATGTGACCTCCTGTGAGTACTCCCCTACATTAGATGCCTATATCGGTTTAGCGTTTGTCGGCGTTGCACAGCAAGATGTCGGGCAACAAGTGCCGATTCGGGTAGATGGTAAAGAAGTTATAGCAACGGTGGTAGAACTGCCATTTTATGATCCAGAAGGTGCTCGTCAGGAGGTGGCTTAATATGTCAGCATTTTTAATCAGCAGTGCTCCATCATTGCGTCAGACACAAATCACTGGAAAGCAAGCATCCGCGTCTTCCATTGAATTCGAAGATTGGACTGAAGTATCGCGGCTTGGTTTTCGCGGGCCACAAGCGGAAGCCTTTTTAATAGCTGAAAAGCTTCCTGTTCCAGATCAACCTAACCAAGCATTACTTGATGACAGTGGCATTCGCGTATTGCGCTTGAGTAAAAGTGAATTCTGGCTCATTGATGAAGCACAGCAAAATACGCAGCGCCTGTATGAAATAGAAACACGGGGGTTACAGCAACAAGAAGTATATCGACTGTACTGCCAGCATAGCCATGCTATGTTTATGTGCCGTGGTGTCGACTGTGGCACCATGTTTGCGAAGGTATGTGGTGTGGATTTGACGCAAGGGGCATTTGCAGTCAATCAGATTGCGCAGACTTCCGTTGCTCGGGTAAATGCTATTGTTGTAAATATTTCAGAAAACCCTGAAGGCGCAGATCGATATTTAGTGTTAAGTGACTTATCCAGTTCCCAACACCTATGGGACGCGTTTGGCGATGCGGCATCTGAGTTTTAACGCTAGTACCTAAACTGCTTTTAACCCAAAAAATCAGCCAGCTATCTGGCTGATTTTTTTATTTATAGATTGATTTACCAAGTCACTAATTTTGTTCGATACGTTCTGCTACAAGTCACTCTTAAGTTATCCTGATAAAAATATGAATGAGTAGTCAGATGGTCGTCATTTTATGACCACAACACTGGGTGGTGACTTGGAAAGGCTATGGAAAGCATGGGATCAGAGCTATGAAAATGGTACACCCGAGAGGATTCGAACCTCCGGCCTCGCCCTCCGGAGGGGCGCGCTCTATCCAGCTGAGCTACGGGTGCACATTGTAGGTCGCGAATTATAAGGACTTGTGCCCAGGGACTCAAGGTTGTTTTGGGGTACAAATTAAAACAATTTGCTTTCGGTGTATTTCACCTTTGTCTTATGTTTATGCTTAGAATACTAAACCGAGTTACGCTCCCTCTCGTACAGAGGCTTAGAGCATAAAGCATTGTGCTGTTAATGGAGAATATATCCGACGCTGAAGGATGCAGCAGGAATTCGAGTAATCATAATAAGAGGTAAGCTATGAAGAACGTTGCATGTCGCCTGACTACGGGAGTCGCATTAACAATTGGTCTGAGTATGTCTACTGGAGCTTTGGCTGATGGGCATATGGGTTCGCTGCCTAAATCTGTGTGGGCGATTGATGATGCCCATCGCTTGATCAATGTGAACCCTGCCATGCCCGCAAAAATCCAATCTTCGGTTCAAGTCACTGGCTTGGAAATGGGCGATAAAGTGATTGGTATCGATTTTCGTGTCGCCTACGGTGATATGTATGCTTTAGCTGATACGGGACGGATTTATATTATTAACCAAAAAACTGGCAAAGCGACCTTGGTGCCAGGCTCTTCCCCAGTTGCTCATATGGCCATGGGGCCCTATGGTTTTGATTTTAACCCCGCTGCAGACAAGTTACGTGTAGTAGGGGATAAGAACAGCAACTCTCGTTTGCACCCAGAAACCGGAGCGGTAGTAGATTTTAATGGCTCCACAGCTGGGGTTCAGCTAGATCCAAAACTGGCATACAGTGATGAAGATCCCTATGCGGGAGAGTTGCCTGATATTGTGGCTGCGGCTTACACCTATAATCCAAATGATAGTAAGCTGACGACCAATTATGCGATTGATCGTCGTCACGGTAACTTGGTAATGCAGGGGACAAAAGAAGGGGTGACACCAAGCGTTTCACCTAATTTGGGTGTGTTGTATACAGTAGGTGATTTATCTTTAGGCAGTATCCGCGATGCCTCTTTTGACATCAGTGACATTTCTAATGTGGCACTGGCAGCGGTGTTAAGCAGTCAAAACAGTAAGACGGTGTTGGTTGAAATCGATTTAGAGAGTGGTCGTAACCATGAACTTGGCGTGCTGGGAGATGGCGTGCATTACACTGGGTTTGCGATCGAGCCTTAATGTTAGGAGAAGCGATTCATGGTTAAGGGAAGGATAGTCAGTGCCTTGTGTGCCTGTGCTATGTCTTCGTCCATATGGGCGGCAGACATTCAAATTACTGTGTTGGGAAGTGGCGGAGAGCCATTAGAGAATGCAGTAGTGTTTCTTAAATCGGATGCGTTAATCAAGCAAGCCAAGCCTCAGACTGGGGTAACCATGGCTCAGCAAGATAGAGCGTTTATCCCCGGTTTGCAGGTCGTCACAAAGGGGTCGGCTATTTCCTTCCCAAATCAGGATGACGTGCGCCATCACGTTTACTCGTTTTCACCCGCCAAGACCTTTGAATTGAAGCTTTATATAGGTAAGCCAAAAGATCCTGTGGTATTTGATCAAGAAGGCATTGTTGAGCTGGGGTGCAATATCCATGACACCATGTTGGCTTGGGTATTGGTGACCAATACGTCTGTTTATGGCAAAACAGATGCGAATGGACTGGTGACTTTCTCAGGCCAGCCGTCTGATACATATGATGTGGATGTATGGCATCGCTCATTCCCTTATGGCGCTCCTTTTGAAACCGCTCAAGTGGCATTGGGTAAAACGGATGTGACCCAAACCATTCGTTTAGATTCTGGAAGCTCATTTTAATGGGACGCTTATTCGCGCTCTTTCGATCGCACTTATCGGCACGATTTGTACTGTTTACCCTGATACTGCTTTTGATTGTTCAAGCGGTGGGCTTTTTTGTTGTACGAGCGACCTTGGATCAGCAAGTTCGTGAAGAAGCTAACCGTGCCCTGACCGTTGCTGAGCGTGTTTGGCAGCAGCAAATGATACAAAGTCGTGATCGGTTGAAGGAGGGGGCAGAAGTGCTCTCTGCAGATTTCGGCTTCCGAGCTGCGGTGTCTTCTCAGGATGAAAAGACCATCTCTTCAGCGCTCCTAAATAGCGCGGAACGCATTGATGCCTCCATTGCCATCATGGTGGATTCTCGCTGGAACCTAAAGGCTTCTTCAAATCTGGGGGTGCTGTCTTCAACGAATCTCGGTTTCTTGATTCAGCGACTTGGCCAATCTATGGAAGCGGGAGATGCGAGTAATCTGATTGCTATGTATGACGGGGAGCCCACCCAATTTGTACTAGCTCCCATTCGAGCACCACGGGTGATTGGATACGTATTGCTAGGTTTTACAATTAAGGCGGACCGGATTCAGGCTGCCAGTGAGTTGTCTGGTGTAGACATCGTATTGCTAGCGAAAGAGGCGAATCAAGACGCAATCATCTTGGCAAATAAAGACAGTCTTTCAAGCTATTTTGCGAACAGTCCCCAAGCTAAATATTTTTTAGAAAATACCAGCACTGAGCTTGTTGTTGAAGACGATGTGTTTGTGAGTGCCATTAAAGGCAGTGAGGTCATTGGTGGCTATGTGAGTATGGTTTTTATGGAATCCCTCAATGATGCCCGGGCCAGCTTTGATCGTTTATCAAACCAATACCTTTTTGTGACGACCGCCGGTATTTTGGTGTTTGCCCTCGTGATTACTTGGCTTTCCCGTCGTGTTACCCAGCCCTTGCAAGCGCTAACAGAAGCGACAGCCGCTCTTGAAAAAGGGGATTTTAGTGCTCGAGTGAGTGGTGCCAAACGAGCAGATGAAGTGGGGACACTGGCACGAAGTTTCGCAGGCATGCGGACCAGTATCAGCGAGCAACAAGCGGAAATAAAAAAACTTGCCTATTTTGACTCCCTAACGTCCTTGCCTAACCGAGTGAGTTTTCGCTCTATGGTTGAGACAGCCATAGAAGATGCTGAAAACACATTTGTTGCCGTGGTCACTATCAACTTAGACCGTTTTAAACAGGTAAATGATGTGTTGGGTTACGCCATGGGGGATGAGATCCTAAAAGCCACGGCAATCCAACTGACGAACTCTGCAGGGCTAAGCCCAGATTGTGTCGCTAGGGTCAGTGGTGATGAATTTGCGATTATTTTGAGCTCATCTGACGCACTAGATGCTGTGCTACCAACATTGCAGCAATCTCTCAACCGTCCCTTGGAGATTAATGAAACCCAAATTGATCTCAGTGCCAGTATTGGTGTGGCTTCTTGGCCTAAAGATGCGACCGATGTGGACAACTTGATTAACGTGTCTCAAGTGGCCATGTATGCCGCCAAAGCCCGTAAAGAAGACTTGGTGATTTACCACGAATCATTGGTGACTGCCGCACCGGAAAACTTAAGTTTGTTATCTGAGCTGCGCCGAGCGGTCAATCAAGATGAACTGAGGGTATTCCTACAGCCAAAAGTAGATACGAAAACCCATAAAGTGACTGCCGCAGAAGCCTTAATACGTTGGCAGCACCCTGAAAAAGGTATGGTGGCGCCGTATTTATTTGTTCCTTTTGCAGAGCAGACCGGGTTTGTTCGGGAGCTAACTAAATGGATGATTCGTGAAGTGGTTCGCCAATGGCATGACTTGCAAATTCAAGACACACCGCTGCGTATTTCAGTGAATTTATCCACGCGGGATTTGATGGCACCGGGGTTACCGGAGTTTTTGGCGGATACCTTGTCTAAATTTGATGTGCCTGCTTCGGGTTTGTGTTTAGAAATCACTGAAAGTGCCATTATGGACGACCCAAAATTTGCGGAGCAGACCTTGGCAAAACTCTCCGAAATGGGCTTTAGGTTGTCGATTGATGATTTTGGGACCGGCTATTCATCGCTTGGTTATTTGAAGCGCTTGCCTGTGAACGAGCTGAAAGTAGATCAGTCCTTTGTGTTTGGTATGATTGAAAACCCAAATGATAAGGTGATTGTACGATCCACGATAGATTTGGCCCACAACCTTGGTTTAGATGTGGTGGCGGAAGGAGTGGAAACAGAAGACATGTATCACGCCCTTTGTGAGCTTGGTTGTGAAGAGGCTCAAGGGTACTTGATCAGTCGTCCTATTCCATTGTCTGAGTTCGCCCAATGGCGTGACACTTGGCAGTCCCGACAGCAGGGCAATCGTCCTGTATTTTCATAGCATGATTGCTTTATGCATAATTTCTAAATTATGAAAATCCCGAGAAGACCGTCTGGACTTCATTGATGTTCTGGCATGGCTCTCTTACATTGCTAAGAACACGATTTATTGGAGTTCCTTATGTCATCTGAATTTAATAAGAGATTTATTGAAGGGGTGGAGCGTTCCCATTCTCATGTGGCTTGGGACGGTGAAGACACGTCCAATGTCCATGTAGTGATCTGGCCAACTTGGGGCGGATTGAGCGATTTTGAAAAAGGCTTCGCCAGCGATATTGCAAGCTGGGGATATACGGCGACGGCGGTGGATCTTTATGGGCAAGACAATAACCCCGTTGATCTGCAAGCCAAAGCGGATACCTTAAAGTTACTAGTGACTGACCGTGCTCTTTTGACTGGGTTGCTAAACGATCTAACAAATGACGTGACCGCCGCACATTCAGATAAAAAGATTGTCCATGTTGGCTTCTGTCTTGGTGGTCGTTTGGCCATTGAAGCAGGTTTACATTTGCCGGTCAGTGCAGGGTCTGTCAGTTATCACGGCTTAATGAATTTCCATCGGGTTGAGCCAGAAAGTAAAGCCAACCAAGAAGCGCGCTTTTTAGTGTGTAATGGCTACCAAGATCCTATGGTCGATGAGGATTCTGCTGAAAGTGCTCGAGCGTATTTCGATGAGTTAGGGGTAGATTGGCAGTTTATTGACTTTGGTAATGCCAAGCATTCCTTCATGTTGCCTGGAGCTAATGCACCCCAAGACGGACATGCCTTTTCGCCGATTGCTAACCAGCGCGGCAGGGCTTACCTGAAAGCTTTCTTAGAAGAGATCGCTTAACCTTTCTTGATCAGAGTTAGAGTGATCCCCCTTTAAAGCGATACCTAGATGTATCGCTTTTTTGTGTCTCTCGTTCCCCTCAGTCCTTGTAAAATAAGTCATCTAGTTTTCCTTTTGTTCCGTATTTTAAGTAGGGAGACAAAGGAGAACGTTATGTTAGTGCTACACCATTTAGAAAATTCGCGTTCACAACGAATTGCTTGGGCATTGGAAGCCTTAGGTAAGGACTATGAGGTTAAAACCTACCAGCGGACGCCAGATCAGACGGCTCCTGAGAGTTTAAAGCGAATCCATCCATTAGGACATGCTCCGATTTTACAAGATGGGGCGTTAACTTTGGCGGAGTCTGGTGCGATTTTGGAGTACTTGGCGGAAGAGTATGACGCAAACGGTGTGTTAAAACCTGCTAGTAAAGAAGCGCGGGTGGACTATCGTTACTGGCTGCATTTTGCGGAAGGTTCTTTGATGTCATTGCTGCTGATGATGCTATTGTTTCGTAAAATCCCGAAGCAGAAAATGCCCTTTTTTGTGAAGCCCATTGCTAAAACCATCTGTGAAAAAGTGGAAGCCAGCTTCATTTCTCCACGTCTGCGGGATGCCTTGAATCTTATTGAAGACCATTTATCCCAGAATATCTGGTTTGCGGGGGAACAACCCAGTGCCGCAGACATTCAAATGAGTTTTCCGCTGTTAGCACTTAGCCAAGTGAGTGATTTGTCTGATTATCCACATATCCCAAAATGGATCGAAAGAGTCCGCAAACAGCCAGCGTACCAGCGTGCTGCCAATAAGGTTGGGGAGTTCAAAACGTTTTAGGACAAAATTGCGCCTTTTAAACCGATAGATTGTTCTTCTCAGGGATTTGGAGTACTGTCGCAGATTCGCCTGACATCCTATGTTTAAAAGGACTTAACATGTCTCAACCTGTTCGTTTACTCAGCATCGCGGTAGCGTTTGCTTGTGTCTTATTGGCGTTAAACTTCGGTTTACGCTCTTCTATGGGCTTTTTTATGGCCCCTATTTCTACTGAATTTGGCTACGGACGAGAAGTGTTTGCGTTTTCCTTGGCTTTGCAAAACCTATGGTGGGGATTGGCTCAGCCGGTGGCGGGGGCCTTGTCTGATCGCTTTGGTACTTTAAAGACGGTAATTGTTGGCTCTTTGCTTTATGCCCTAGGGCTTTATGTCACAGCCACGGCGGATGGTGCTGCAGATCTACATATTGGCGCGGGATTCTTAATGGGGATGGGGGTAGCTGCCACAGGGTTTGGTGTTGTTCTGCCTGCAATGGCACGTATGGTAGCACCTGAGAAGCGGGCATTCGCCTTAGGTTTGGGCAGTGCTGCTGGGTCTGCGGGACAGCTATTAGTGGTGCCCGTGGCTCAGGATTTCTTATCGGTATATGGCTGGAGCACGGCATTGATGTTATTGGGGGCCTGCGCTCTATTGATGGTGTTGTTTGCTGCGCCTTTGGGCCGAGCAGGAAGTGCCTCATCTGGTAGTGAGCCTGAGTCAGGACAAACGGTAAAGCAGGCGTTGCAAGAAGCCAGCGCTCATTCCCATTACTGGTTATTGGTAGCTGGTTTCTTTGTCTGTGGCTTCCAGCTGGCATTTATCACGGTCCATATGCCTGCGTTCTTAGCGGACGAAGGGTTTGCGCCAGAAGTGGCGGTAGCCAGTCTGGCTTTGATTGGGTTGTTTAATATCTTTGGTTGTTTGCTGTCTGGCTCATGGTCTGGGAAGTACTCTAAAAAATATTTACTGGCCTATATTTATGGTATCCGCGCGATAGTGATAGCTGCTTTTATGCTGCTGCCCATGAGTACCATGAGTGTGTATGTGTTTTCGATTATGACCGGATTATTGTGGTTGGCGACGGTACCGCCGACTTCAGGACTGGTTGGTCAGATGTTTGGTCTTAAACATATGGGAATGTTGTACGGCATCGTCTTTTTAAGCCACCAGTTGGGGTCTTTCAGTGGTGTGTGGTTGGGTGGTTATTTGTACGATACCACTGGGTCATACGATGTGGTGTGGTGGGCGGCAGCCATCATTGCTCTGGTGACTGCCTTTATTCATGTCGTTATCGATGAGCGACCTGTACTTCGTTTACGCAGTGCTGCACAGGCCTAGAGGTGATGAGGGCTATTAGGACGTAGGACGCACGTTGTAGTAGCTGTCTAGGTTTTCTGCCGTGTCTCGAACCGCCGTGGCAAACTGCTGTAAAGCAGAGGACATGGCGGTATCGGAGCGTACTGTTAGACCGACAGCGCTTAGGGTTTCTTTGGTGTTAACCGGTAACTCTGCTAACTCCCCATCGGCAATTTCCCGTGCCACCACTCCCCGTGAAATGATCCAGACTGCGTCATTGTGACGGATGAATTCTTTACCAAAGGAGTCTGATACCGTGTCGATACGGTCTTGGATTGGCCGCACGCCTTCTGCTAATAGGAAGCTTTCAACCGTTGGGCCTGTGATGGATTCTTTGGGGGGATAGAGCACGGTAAAGTCGGAGATGTCGTTTAGTTGGAAGTCTTGCTTGTTCAGTAGCGGATGACCGGGGCGCACGGTAAAAGCGATTTGTTCTGAATACAAATGCTGGAAGGATAGGCCAGACATGGCTTCCGGTACCCCTAATCGCCCCACTACAAGATCTAATTCTCCCACTCGTAATTGGCTCATGAGTAAGGAGTTAGGGCCAGAGACAAGGTGTAAACGCACATCAGTACGATGGTCTCGAAAACGTTTTACGGCTTCTGGCAAGATGCTAGTAGCGACTGTCGGTAACACACCGATGCTGAGTTGTTGAAAGCCCTTGTTCTGAGCTTGAGCAACCCTTTCTGCGCCTTCTCTTAGGGCAGCCACGCTGGTGCTGGCATATTCCAGAAACACATTGCCAAATGATGTCAGTTCAATGCCTTTTTTACTGCGCTCGAGTAACCTGACCCCAAGAATCTCTTCCAGCTCTTTCAGTTTTTTTGACACCGCAGGTTGCGTCAGTTGAAGGACATCGGCAGCTCGCACCAGACTGCCTTGACGAGTGACTTCTAAAAAACACTCAAGGTGGCGATATTTAATCCGATTTTCCATCATGACATGGGTACCTACGAGGCTATTTTTGACTGGCCTATTACACCTTTCTTTTTAAGCTATTAAAAGTAAACACTTGCAATTTTTGTCATGTAATGACGGTTATGTGGTGGAGGTTTAGGCAAATTGCGCCACTTTTGCCAAGGATAAAGTGATTGCCCATGACAAAAGTGACATGCATGGCAAGAGGGTTAGAGTGCGTCAAACGCCTCACGGGTCAGGTTACGGATCTGTGATTTACCCACTACCACGTTATCCTCAATACGAATACCGCCGTAAGGTAGCAGCTTATCAATCTTAGCGAAGTTACAACCGTGCTGAGGTACGTCTGCCTTGAGTTGATCGAGCAACATAGGAATAAAGTACAAGCCAGGCTCAATGGTGATGACCATGTTTTCTTGAAGGGGGCGGGTCAAACGAAGGAATGGACTCTCCGCTGGAGAGGGTTTCGTATCGCCAGCATGATTGATTTGGCGTCCTCCAATATCATGTACCTGCAAACCTAATAAATGCCCTAAGCCATGGGGGTAGAAATGTTGTGGAATGCGTTTTGCGATTTGCTCTTCCACACTCAATGAACACAGATCATGGGTACGCAGTATGTCTGCAATACCGGCAACGGTTTGGTCGTGCAATTCGATGAAGGATTGCCCGTCTAAAGACTGATTAGCGATGCGCTGTTGTAGTGTGTTCACATCATCATGGAGCGCTTTAAAGTCATCATTTAAAGCTAGGGTAGTGCGTGTAATATCACTGGCATAGCCATTGTATGTGGCCCCTGCGTCTACGAGTAGAGTCAATGGACGGAACGAACGTAAGTGATCTTTTTGCTCGTAATGCAGTACCGCTGCATGCTCGTTGATGCCGATGATGTTTGGATAAGGGGTGTAGGCCGCGTCTTGGCGGGTGGCATTCAAATAGGCTAGATGTACTTCAAATTCGCTGGCACCCGCTAAGAAGGCATCACTTGCAGCTTTGTGACCTGCCGCCGCAATATGAGAGGCTTTACTTAAGCATTCAATTTCATAGTCAGTTTTGACTGCGCGATAGAAGTCTAGCCAAGTTTCTAATGATGCAAGATTGGGGACGCCTTCAAGGTTGGCTGGCCCAATGAGTGCACAATGAGTGGGTAATGCTGCTACCCAGTCTTGGTTTTCAACTGGGGTAATTTGCCATGCAGATTGCCATTCGCCCTCTGGAACGGCGTTTACCATGTGCCAAAAGTCTTGCTTCGCAGGCCAAATAAGCTCCAGTTGATCGGCTTTAATGACCACATAGCAATTAGCGGGTAGGGCAAATGGGAGCCATTGTTGGGCCCCAGCATAGGGTTTAAAAGGGTGACTGTTATCGTCGTGGTAGTAGTAACTTAAGGCGCCACTGGCCACAACAATTGCATCGAGTTTGAATTGACTCAGTGCCTCTTTGTATCTTTGTAAGAGCACATCGAGGTGATGAAGATATACTGCATTGTCCATGTATTGATTCCACTGTCTGTAATGACCCACGGGTGGTGGGATTACCCCTAGTCTAGGCTACAGGGAGGGTGCGAGTAAATTTGATCATGGCGGTAAATTGATCGACGGGTAAAGGACGGGAATAATAAAAGCCCTGTCCAAAGTCACAGCCCATTTCTTTAAGTAGAGCCATTTGTGTTTTATTTTCAATGCCTTCTACCACAATGGTGCAGCCGAAAGATCGGGCAAGGGTCAGTGCTGTATTGACGATACTGTAGTGGTTGGCGTTGGTTTCTATGTCGTGTACAAACGAACGATCTACCTTGATGGTGTCCACATTTAATGAACTGACATAGGCAAGTGAACTCATGCCAGTCCCAAAGTCGTCAATTGAAAGTTTGACGCCGATTTCCTTAAAGTCATTTAAGGCATCAGAAATTGTTTGAATATCGACACTGGTCGCTGTTTCGGTCAGCTCTATTTCCAGCAGTTCAGGAGAGATGTTTCCCTTAACAAGGAGGTTTTGTGTGTACAGCACCAGATCCTTGTCTAGCAAGTTATAGGGGGACAAGTTCACGGCGATGGGACTTTCGATCCGTTGATTTTTCCATGTGACTAACTGTTGAATCGCTTGGCGAATTACGTAGCGTCCGAATTCCTGCACCAAACCACTTTGCTCGACCAATGGGATAAAAATCATTGGTGAGATCATTCCATCTGTCGGGTGAATCCAGCGGGCAAGGGCCTCGGCCCCGACTATTTCTCCGGTTTCGATTTTGACTTTTGGTTGGTAGTAAAGCTGAATTTGGTTTTCGGATAAGGCTGAGTTTAACTCACTGCGTAATTGCAGGTGGCGTTTGTTGTCCACGTTTCCACTGTTATTTGGGCAGTAGGTCGCCCAACCTGCTCTGCGTTGTTTGGCCTGATACATGGCGCTGTCCGCATAGGTAATTAAGGTTTCTACATGGTCGGTATGGGATGGAAAGTGAGCGACCCCCAGACTGGCACCGATGTTCACTGTCAGCTGATCCATCATTAAGGGTTCGTTGCAGGCAGTGATGATGTGGCTGGCCAGCACACTGGCCCCGTCGATGGACATGTTTGGCGCCCAGACCAAGAATTCGTCCCCACCTGCTCGAACCAGCATCTGATCTTCTGATAACTCCTGTTGAATACGATAAGCGAGGACAATCAGTAGCTTGTCTCCTGCTGAGTGTCCGAGGGAATCGTTCACATCTTTTAGGTGGTCAACATCTATGGCTAACAGGCAGCCTGATTCAGGTGCTTTTTGTTCTCTTGTTTGCATGACCCCATGGAGCTTGTTCACTAGGTACAAGCGATTAGGGAGCCCTGTTAAGCTGTCGTGGGTGGCAAGCTTTTTCAAGGCATCATTCTTGTCTTTGACCCGCTTTGTAATCCAAGAAGACAGCAACAAAGCTAGCCAGACAGCGATCCAGAATACGATTGCTGATGTGATGGCAAGGCGCTTAAACGCATAGGACATTGAGGTTTCTAAGCTGTTTGGTTTGACCGCTAGAATAAGGTCAACGTCATGATCCTTGCCGTAAAACCAGATAAAAGATTGGCCTTCAAACTTAAAGTGCCCAGAAGAGAGATCATCGCCGTCTGGTAAGGGGGGAATCAAGCTCATCAAGTCATCAGCTTGTGTCTCAGACACAGAGTCCGACAGGACAAAGTCTTCGAGTTTTGGGTGGCGGATGTGGACATGGTAACGGCTGTTTTTGGTGCCAAACGTGAGGGGCAAATGTTCTCGTAAATGATTCAATTCACTGGTGTTGGCGTGCTCGAGCTCGTGCAAAAAGGCTTTACCTTCTTGCTCCAAGTAGTGGGTTTCGGTTCGAATACCTAGATCATTTATCAGGCGATAGGCCACCGTGGCATACACAGCAGATACCATAATGGCCACACTCAGACAGACAAATATGAGTCGCCGCCTGAGCTGGTTATCTTGTTCAAATTCTCTAAAAGCTGTCATTTAAGAGCGTTTATTAGAATCCGGATGGGTGTTGATGCCTGTCAGTGCATAGACAGGACACCAGCCAGTTGAAAGAGAGATGAGGTTTAAGATGCCAAATATGCCGAGCAATATCTCTAAAATGGGTTCATTAAGCATGTCACCATTAAACAAAGCAAACCCTGTTACGGCCACACCGATGACACCTCGCATGATGCGATCCCAGAAATGAAGATTTTTAGTAATCATAATAAATCCCTCATAGGCAATGTGATTACTCTAATGTATTGGTGTATTGAGTACTGTAATAAATTGCAACTCTTCATTTGTATCATGGGGCGATACGTCAAATATCTCTAAGCTGGGTCTACGAGGGTGCTTTTTTAATCCGCGGCTGAGGCATTGCATCTTAAGGACATGCCATGCGAGTCCTAAATACTCATAACTACCCTGATATTTTAATCGAGCATATTGGCCTTTAAAGACCAGTCTTTCTGGATGAGCTTCACAAGGGGTAAAACATTGAATAGGAATACCTAAGCGCCCGACAAAGTAATGATGGCTCAAATCTGCGGTGTCATACAAAGCGAATCGTGGGCCGGCAGGAGGGTTTTCAGGCCCGAGAATGGCGGTGAGATCTTGAAAGCCCATGGCCATGATTTGCGACATATGTTGTTCACTTACGATGAAAGGCCGTGTGACAGCATCCATATTGCTTAATGTTTGGCAATCTAAGGCAGTAAAGGAAAGTGTTGTGTTTTGAGAGGGTTCAAATGTGCTATGAAGTTGAACCAGCATGAGCTTAAGATCAGCGTAGAGCTGATTGAGTTGCTGTGTATGATGATAACGCCGCCAAAAGGGTAACCTGTTATTGGCTTTTAGTCGCAGGCGCTTGCCTTCCTCTGAATCAATAAGGTCTATGGTGATATGTAAATCGCCATAAAATAATCTGTCAGATGCGACCAGCAAAGACAGGGGGAGTTGGTTTAAGGGCTGACGTGGGCTGCAGGTGATCGTGCCAAGATGTTGGCTTGAGAAAGTGATTTGCCCATATGGGTAGCTGGAGTCAGCTTTTTTGACCATGACATCGGCCTTAGTATCGTAACGTATCCAAGGCAACCAATTAGGCCAATTCGCTAATTGAGTGAGAGCTAGCGGAAGTGAGCTGGTGTCTTGGTTGACCGGCAGTGTGTGCTGAATCCAGCATTTCTGCTGTGTAAAAAGGACGTATCCGCAGACAACCAGTAATATCACGATACATAAAATGATAAATACGACCACGTATTGCGCTCCTTAATGCTCACTTAGTGTGAAAGTGGCATGGTGACATTCTGTCGTTAGATTAACTTTTTGTAATGTTGGATATAAATGGAAACTGTACTGTCAGTATAGCTAATCAAGTTCAACTGT
Organism: Marinomonas vaga; assembly: GCF_055388305.1. Lineage (NCBI taxonomy): Bacteria > Pseudomonadati > Pseudomonadota > Gammaproteobacteria > Oceanospirillales > Oceanospirillaceae > Marinomonas > Marinomonas vaga. The sequence goes on along the minus strand of NZ_AP043903.1, from coordinate 191,369 downwards.
GAGGAGCGGATAAGGAAATATGAAAAAAGTATTAGTTTGGGATTGGCCCGTTCGAGTGATGCATTGGTTGATGGCGATCCTGTTTTCGGGATTGATCATTACAGGAAATATTAACGCCGATGTTATGGATTGGCACTTTTATATGGGATATGGGCTCTCTGCCGTGATAGTGGCGCGGGTGTTATATGGGTTGGTCGGGTCTAGGTTTGCACGCTTTACTCAGTTTATTTACCACCCAATAGACACTTTTAAGTATCTTAAAACGCTGCTAACGGGCAGAGGTAAGCATTATTTAGGTCATAACCCTGTTGGCGGGTTAATGGTAATAGCGCTTTTGATCGCAATGACGATTCAGTGGCTAACGGGCTTGTTTAACAGTGATGAAGTGTTTTGGTTTGGCCCTTTCTATAACTGGGGGACCGACTATATCTGGGAAATGTCTGCCAGTTTGCACCGCCAATTGCCTGATGTGTTATTGATCTTAATTGCTTTACACATCTTAGCGGTGTTGTACCACGAGGTCCGGTTTAAGGAGCGCCTTATCGGGAGCATGATTCATGGTAAAAAGCCCATCCAGAACTCAGCAGAGCACCAGCAAGAGGAAGGCGAAGCTCGTACCCCAAGAGTTGGGGTAATTATCTCCCTGTTACTTTCACTTGCGTGGTTAGCTTGGCTCTGGTCTATCCCGTTTTAAAACCTTTTTAGGGATGAAAGCGATGCGCCTAGTTAGGCTGCATCGCTTTGGTTGTAGGTTTCATCGTTATCAAAACCCTCTGATGTGACCTCATCATCGTTGTAATCAACGGAGCTGTCTTCCTCTTCATAATAGGAGTCCGCATCGGGTTCAATGACTAGATCCTCTAGCAAGGGAGCGGTGGGCTTGGTGTTATTGGTCGCCTTGGTTGTTTTTTTGGCTGCAGGCTTTCGCTTACTTCCAAGGGCTACCAGCACGTCATCTTTGTTTTCTGCCAAAAACATAGCAAGCTTCCCAAGAGTTTGTTCATCTTCAAGGGTCTTACTATCACGAAGTAGCTCTTCGAGACTTTCTGCTGTCTCAAGCAGCTTGTCGTATTGGTCGGCTTCAGCTTTGGAAGAGAAGGTCATTTTTTCAACACCATTGCGTTCTACAATATATTTGATCATTACAGGCATATCGAGCACCTCACTTAAAATACTGTATAAATATACAGCTATAAAAATTCACTTGTCCAGTATTTTGTTGGCTAATTGGCATGAGGTTGGTAAAGTTTGCGCCAGATTTAAAAGGCTGGGAGAGCTATGTCTTCGTTTGATTTTTCGCAAATTGATTTGTCGTTTTTAACTGAAAATTTTGAGTACCTTGGCACTGTTATTTGGGTCATTTTGGTGGTCGTCATTCGCCGCTATAGCAAGCACGCCTTGCGTAACAACGCCAAAATAGACGTTGACCGTAAGCGCCGTCGGCTGAATACCGTCGATAATGTCTTCAACTTGGTGTTGGTCATTGGTCTGATATTGATCTGGGCCACTGAACTGCAGAATATCGCCATTTCCATTGCGGCTTTTATGGTGGCTTTGGTGATTGCTACCAAGGAGTTCATTTCTTGTATTGTCGGGGCGCTGTTTAAGGCAAGTACACGCCCTTATCAGGTAGGGGATTGGGTTCGGATTGGCAGCTTTGAAGGGGAAGTGACGGACAGTGATTGGTTGTCAACGACCCTTTTTGAAGTGGACTTTCGTGGAGGGAGTTATGCTTACACTGGCCGCACAACGGTCGTTCCTAACAGCCAGTTGCTGACTCATTCGGTGCAAAACTTAAACTACATGCGTCGTTATGTTGAGCATACATTTTCGATTTCTAGACAGACAGATGAAGTCAATTTGTTTGAAATAAAAGAGCCTATTTTGGCAAAGATTCGCGAGTACAGTGAGCATTTTCATGAAGTCGCGATTCGTTACAACAGCTTGATTGAAAAGCGGCTGGACGTAAAGATAGCGGGACCTGAGCCAAGGGTTCGTATTAAAACAACCCCTGAAGGATTTAATATTTTCAGTGTTTCTCTTTTCTGTCCAACCCAAGAGGCTGTTGAAATAGAGCAAAAAGTCACCGAGGACTTTATGCGTATTTGGTTTGATAAAAAGCGTCAGGCAGTAGGAGGCGCAAATAATGATTAAAAAACTCATGCTCGGTTTAGGTCTTATCACTTCCGTCTTCCTAACGGGGTGTACGGATATGAGCATTACCGAGGAAGAGCTTAACCAAGAGATTGCGACCCGTTTAGAACAGGAGCAACCGGACGTTATTCAACTGACTCTAAATGATTCGACCCTAAATTTGGACTTGTTGGTAAAAAGCGCGGATGTGGATCTCACGGAACGTGATGGTGGTTTGGTATTAGTGGACATGAAAACCGACATTCGCGGTACTTTAACGGCGTTTGGCCGTGAAATGACCATGAAAACAGAACTGGATCCATCCTTTGAATCGGGTTTGCGTATCGAGGAAGATAGGGTGTATTTGGTTGGTCCAAAGTTAACCAGTATTACGGTACAAGGCTCTAATTTTGGTGATCAAGTATTGCGATCTTATCTGGGCTCTTTACATGATGAGTTTGAGGCAGCCATTGCCCGTTACTTTAATGAACACCCTGTCTATGTATTAAATCACTCGACTGTTGAAAAAGCGGCGGCAAAATTCGTGAAAGACATTGTCATTACTGAGGACAGTATCGAGTTTATGATTTTTTAGGCGACAAATTTGAGAATCACGTTAGAATAGCGCCAAATTTTTTAATGAGGAAACACCATGTCGATTGCTGACAATACGGTAGTGCAATTTCACTACACTCTCCGTGAAGGGGAAACCCTAATTGAAACGTCTGCTGGAAATGATCCACTGGCGTATCTTCATGGCCATGGCAACATCATTCCAGGTCTAGAGAAGGCAATGGAAGGTAAGTCTGCTGGTGATGAGTTTGATGTGACTGTGGCACCAGCGGATGCCTACGGTGAGCGTCATGAAGACCGTACCCAGCAAATGCCTATCAAACACCTTCAAGGTGCTAAACGTTGGAAGCCAGGCATGATTGCCACGGTTCAAACAGATCAAGGTCTACGTCAAGTGACTATCTTAAAGGCTGGTCTGAAACACGCGACTGTGGATCTTAACCACCCACTGGCTGGTAAAGAGCTGACTTTCTCAGTACAAGTGCTTGAAACCCGCGAAGCGACGGACGATGAAATCGCCCACGGTCACGCTCACGGTATCGGTGGTCATCACCACTAATGCTCAGGCGCCTTATCGCTTTTGTTTGGTAAGGCGCTTGCTCTCTATGCAATCCTCTCTTCTCTACTTTTCTGATTTTTTACTCTTCTGAGTCGTTGGCATTATTTGGCTGCTTTCGGCATTTACCCCGAATTTTGATGCTTCTTGCGCAATGTTTGAATCACAAACCTCTACCTTTTTATGATCTAGATTAAATCTAGGCAAAACCCATGCTTGACAGATCTGTGGCTTAGTGTTTAATTGATAATTGTTATCATTTGCATTTTGGAGTCACACTATGACGCATCAAATTGTTCCGTTTTCTGTCATTGAGCAAGTCATTAAGCGTGGACAAAGCGCTGACTCGCCCCAAGTCTTGTATCACTACCTAGAAACCAGTGAGCAGTACGCGGAGCAGTTAGGGATTGCAGACGCTTATGGGATGCACCGTCGCGTATATCAAGTACTGCTTGAGACCGTATGTGACAGCGAGATTCCATGGCATTGGCGGGAGCTGTGTTTGGATATGATTCATCGACCTCTGCGCCAACTACAGCGGTTTGTTATCACTGATCAAGATGCCAAAGAATACTATTGTTTAGAGCATGAGTTGCGAACGTTGAGCCACTACTTTTTAGTGGGTGAAAAAACGAGGAGTATCCAATGAAGACTCGCATAGAAAAAGACAGCATGGGGCCTCTTGAAGTCCCTGAAAACGCCCTATACGGCGCCCAAACCCAGCGTGCCATTAACAACTTCCCCATTAGTGGCGAAAGTATGCCTGAGTCCTTTATCAAGGCTTTGATTCAACTGAAAGCGGCCGCTGCGAAAGCAAACTTGGAATTAGAGTGTATTACGCCAGAAATAGCGGGGGCCATCGAGAATGCCTGTGGTGAGTTACTGGAAGATCCAAAATTGATGGAGCATTTTCCGGTAGACGTTTACCAAACGGGCTCAGGCACTAGCTCTAACATGAATGCCAACGAAGTGATTGCCACCATTGCTTCCCGCGCATCGAATGAAAAAATCGGCCCCAACGATCATGTGAACTTTGGTCAAAGCAGTAACGACATTATCCCGAGTGCCATTCATGCCAGCGCCTCTATTGAATTAGCGAAGCGTTTGTTACCTGCGGTGGAGCATTTAAAAACGACGATTACCCTCAAAGGTGAGTCACTCAAAGAATTCACCAAGACCGGTCGCACCCATTTAATGGATGCTATGCCAGTGCGAATGGACCAAACCTTCCATGGCTGGGCCGCGCAACTACAAGACAACATCGACAACCTTAAGTTTGCTCTAACCAAAACCACTAAGCTTGCCCAGGGGGGAACTGCTGTCGGCACAGGCATCAACGCGCACCCAGACTTTTCTCGATTGGTCGCCCAAGAACTGTCCAAAATTACCAGCGTTGAATTTCAGCCAGGGGACAACTTCTTTGCCTTGATCGGCTCCCAAGACACCATAGTGGCCTTGTCTGGTGCCTTAAAAGCCACCGCAGTCACTTACATGAAAATCGCCAATGACTTACGTTGGATGAACTCTGGTCCCCTTGCTGGGCTTGGGGAAATCACCCTTGAGGCGCTACAGCCTGGGTCGTCTATCATGCCGGGTAAAGTGAATCCTGTGATCCCTGAGGCCACTGCTATGGTAGCGGCACAGGTGATAGGCAACGATGCTGCCATCACCATTGGTGGTCAGTCTGGTAACTTTGAGCTTAATGTGATGTTGCCGATGATTGCGAGCAACGTGTTAAACAGTATCAAGCTGCTGACAAATAGCGCTCATCTATTGGCTAACAAGGCCATTGATACCCTAGAAGTGAATCCTGATAAGCTCAATGAAGCGTTAGATCGTAACCCTATATTAGTGACGGCTCTGAATCCCATCATTGGTTACGAGAAAGCAGCGGAAATCGCTAAAAAAGCTTACAAGGAAGGTCGCCCTATTATTGATGTGGCGGCAGATGAAACAGACCTAAGTCGTGAAGAATTGGCCCAGCATCTCAATCCAGCCAAACTGACTCAAGGTGGTCTGTAACTAGGATTGTGAAATAGCTAACTGAGCAAGACTTGCTCTTGCTCAGTCTGCACTTCATTCATCCAGAGCAAAGGTAACAGCAGCCTCCGCATGAATCTTTGTCGTATCAAATAACGGAATGTCTGTGTGCTGAGGCTGCACCAGCAAGGTAATTTCAGTACATCCTTCGATAATGCATTGCGCCCCTTGGGACCTCATCTTCTCCAATATGTTTAAGAATTGCTGGCGGGAGCTGTCCTTCACATGTCCTTGGCACAACTCTTCAAAGATCACCCTGTGAATCAGTGCGCGATCTTCCTGTTCAGGTATCACCACATCTAAGCCATAGTTTTCTTGTAAACGCTTAATGTAAAAGTCTTCTTCCATAGAGAATTGGGTGCCTATAAAACCTACCTTGGTGTGCCCCGCCTGTTGAACCACTCTACCTGTGGCGTCGGCGATATGGATAAAAGGCACAGAAATATGAGGCTCAATATCCGGCAGTACTTTGTGCATGGTGTTGGTGGCGATGAGGATAGCCTCTGCGCCGGCGGCTTCTAGTCCCTTGGCTTCGGCCAATAATAGGCTTCCTGCTTGCTCCCAGTCACCAGATTTCTGCATGGCTGCAATGTCTGCAAAGTTCACGCTGCTCAGAAGCAACTTGGCAGAATGCAATCCCCCAAGTCGTTCACGCACGCCTTGGTTTATAAGAGTGTAATAGAGGGAGGTGGACTCCCAACTCATGCCACCTAAAATGCCGACTTTCTTCATAAATAATGTCTCCTTTTAGGGGTTCAGATTAGTGTCTCAGTACTCATCTATAAAGATACAGACCCGTGCAAAATTCATAGGATCTGTATGGATTGATCTAATAAGACCTGATCTTTCGTAACGAATTAGACGCATCTCTGGTCTATGTTTGTTACTGGGGAAAAGAAAATCTATTTCCTCATTAGGATATATTTATTAGAAGTGTATGTTAGATAGCTATATAACTATGGATAGGAATTAAGCCAGACAGACTCAAACAAAGAGGAATCATCATGTCTAACGAAAGCAAATGCCCATTTCATCAGGCACAGTCTCAAGGCACAACAAACCGTGACTGGTGGCCGAACCTTTTAAACCTGAACATTCTGCATCAGCACTCTCCAAAGTCCAATCCAATGGGAGAGGGCTTTGACTACGCAGCGGAATTCAACTCCTTAGATCTAAACGCTGTACGCGACGATCTAATGAAGTTAATGACAGACTCTCAAGAATGGTGGCCTGCAGACTACGGTCATTACGGTCCACTGTTTATTCGTATGGCGTGGCACAGTGCCGGTACGTACCGTACTGCTGACGGTCGTGGTGGTTCCTCTGCTGGTACTCAGCGTTTTGCACCATTAAACAGCTGGCCAGATAACGTCAGCTTGGATAAGGCCCGTCGTTTATTGTGGCCAATCAAGCAAAAATACGGTCGCAAAATTTCTTGGGCAGATCTAATGATCCTAACAGGTAACTGTGCTCTTGAGTCCATGGGATTAAAAACCTTTGGTTTTGCCGGTGGCCGTGAAGATCTATGGGCACCAGAAGAAGACGTTTACTGGGGTAAAGAAAAAGAGTGGTTAGATGACCAACGCTATGCTGGGGATCGTGAACTGGAAAATCCTTTGGCAGCGGTTCAGATGGGTTTGATCTACGTAAACCCTGAAGGCCCGAATGGTAAACCTGATCCATTGCAATCTGCCCGTGACATTCGTGACACCTTTGGTCGTATGGCCATGAACGATGAAGAAACAGTTGCCCTAATCGCAGGTGGTCACACCTTTGGTAAAGCCCACGGTAATGGCGATGCCAGCAAACTAGGGGAAGACCCAGAAGCAGCAGGCTTAGCGTCACAGGGCTTTGGTTGGCACAACCCGCAAGGAACTGGCAGCGGTGCAGACACCATCACCAGTGGTTTAGAAGGTGCCTGGACACCACAGCCGACCCAGTGGGACATGGGCTACTTTGATATGCTGTTTGGCTACGATTGGGAATTGACTAAGAGCCCAGCGGGCGCTTGGCAATGGACACCAAAAGACGGTCAGGGTAAAGATCTAGTGCCTGATGCACACGATAAGACAAAACGTCATGCTCCTATGATGTTTACCTCTGACATTGCATTACGTGAAGATCCAATTTACCTAGAGATTTCTCAGCGTTTCCATAACAACCCTGAAGAATTTGCGGACGCTTTTTCCCGCGCTTGGTTTAAATTGACTCACCGTGACATGGGACCTACTAGCCGCTACCTAGGGCCATTGGTACCAAAAGAAGAATTGCTGTGGCAAGACCCAATTCCAGCTGTTCAATATGAGTTGGTGTCTGAGCAAGATGTAGAAGACCTAAAAGCCAAAGTACTTGCGTCAGGTGTGAGCATTTCTGACCTAGTGAGCGTTGCTTGGGCTGCTGCCTCTACTTTCCGTGGTTCTGATATGCGTGGTGGTGTGAACGGTGCACGTATTCGTTTGGCCCCTCAAAAAGATTGGGACGTTAACGAACCAGAGAAACTAGCAAAAGTATTGGCCGTATTGGGTGGTATCCAAGCCCAATTCAACGAAAGCCACACTGACAAACAGATATCTCTTGCTGACTTGATCGTGATTGCCGGTAACGCAGCGGTTGAAGAAGCAGCTCGACAAGCGGGTGAGACCGTTAAAGTGCCTTTCACTCCAGGCCGTGCGGATGCCAGCCAAGAGCAAACGGATGTTGAGTCATTTGATGTGCTTGAGCCGGAAGCAGACGGTTTCCGTAACTACTTGCTGAAGACCTTCACAATCTCAGCAGAAGAAATGCTAGTGGATCGTGCTCAATTGTTGACCTTGTCAGCACCAGAGATGACCGTGCTAGTCGGTGGTCTACGTGCACTGAATGCGAACTACGAGCAAAGCTCTGAAGGCGTATTGACGGCTCGCCCTGGCGTTCTGACAAACGATTTCTTCGTTAACTTGCTAGACATGAGCACGGTTTGGAATCCAAAAGACGATCAAGAAAGCACCTTCGAAGGCCGTGATCGTAAGACAGGTAAGATTAAATGGACCGGTAGCCGAGTGGACTTGGTGTTTGGTTCTAACTCAATCTTGCGTGCCATTGCCGAGGTATACGGCTGTGAAGACGGTAAAGAACGCTTCACTGCAGACTTTGTAAAAGCCTGGACGAAAGTCATGGAGCTTGATCGCTTCGACGTGAAATAACTTCGATTGTTGGAAGCGTTACCAACAAAACAAACCGCTGCCTAGCTACTCTAGGTAGCGGTTTTTTTATGGTAAATCATCAAAGCTAATACGCTTTTTTACGGGTTTATCTGCCTCAGACGTTGGCAGTTTGAGTGGCTCGACAACCTTCTCTAAACCGTTAATCTTTACTTCTAAAGCGAGCTGTAACCAGCGTCCTAGCTTACCTTCTGGCCAACCTTTATGGTTAAACCACAGCAAATACTCTTCGGGTAAATCAATGATCAAACGGCCTTCGTATTTCCCAAAGGGCATGGTTTGACGGGCGATATGGAGTAGGTCTTCTTTTTCGATCATGACATGAGCCTAATGCTAAATTCGCCCAGCATGGTAACAAGACTTAATAGGCTTGGGTACGGATTATTAAAGAGAAGCCCCTTGAGTAGATAGGATACTCAAGGGGCTATCGTCAGTAGGTAGACTACAAAGAGGGATTAGCTGGCTTTTACTTCAGCGCCAGCTTGGTCGTCATTAAAGGTTTCTGTATCGGTGTGGCCTAACCATTTCGACGTAATGGTACCGGAGGTCATCGCACCGTTTACGTTGATGGCTGTTCGGCCCATATCGATCAAGGGTTCGATAGAAATCAATAGACCCGCGAGGGCGACAGGCATGTCCAATGCAGATAGAACGATCAAAGCCGCAAACGTGGCGCCGCCACCAATACCTGCAATACCAAAGGAGCTAATCGTCACGATAGCAACCAGTGACAAGATAAAAGAAGGGTCCAGAGGGTTAATACCAATCGTTGGCGCGATCATGACGGCCAACATAGCAGGGTATAGGCCAGCACAACCGTTTTGCCCCATGGTGGCACCGAAGGAGGCAGAGAAGTTGGCTTCCCCGTCACCATTCCCAAGACTCTTAGTTTGAGTCTCAATGTTCAGCGGGATGGTGCCAGCGCTGGAGCGGGACGTGAAGGCGAATAACAGAACGGGAGCGACCTTCTTCAAGTAACGTACCGGTGAAATGCCATTAACCGCCAACAATACTAGGTGCAGTACTAAAATCAGCGTCAAGCCCACATAGGACGCCACGACAAAGTTCAGCAAGGTCAAAATATCTGACACGTTCGAGCCAGCCACTACCTTGGTCATTAATGCAAGGATACCGTATGGGGTTAGGCTAAGTACCATACGCACTAGGGTGCGCACGATAGATTGAGCCACATCCACAAAGCGTTCAAAGCTAGCGCCAATGTCCGGTTGCGCTTTGGCCACAGAGACGCCAGCGATACCGATAAAGGCGGCAAAAATCACCACAGCGATAGTAGACGTTGGACGGCTACCGGCCAAATCTGCAAACGGATTCCCAGGGAAAAATGAACGAATCATGTCCGCAAAGGAGACATTTTCCAGACCCTCTAGGCGCACTTGTAGTGCTTCACCACGGGCCATTTCCCGTGCACCTTGTACGATGCCATCGGCAGATAAGCCAAATAGGTTGCTGACAAAGATACCGATCAAGGCAGACACCGCGGTGGTTGCCAGTAAGATACCGATGACGGAGCCGGACATCTTACCAAGGGAGCCTGTGTCCTTTACTTTGACAATCGCACCAATGATGGAAACCAAAATCAGTGGCATGATGATCATCTTCAAGAGGCTGACATAGCCTGAGCCAACAATGTTCACATAATCCAATGTGGTGGCAATGGTATCGCTACCCACACCGTACAATAACTGCAAGGCGGCACCGAACAATACGCCTAAACCAAGACCGGTGAAGACGCGAGTGGAAAGGGACTTTTGGGCTTTATGCTGTCGCACTAGTAGAACTAGCAATACCGCAAAAGCGACCAAGTTTAAAATGGGGTACAACATAGAGTTACCTTTAACAGATGAATGCTACCAAGGATGTTTTAATGATCAAAAGACAGGGTGGTAGCGGGAAAACGGCGCCATCCTAACAAAATCTTGACTAAATGGATAAGATCTAAAAAAGCACATTTATAGTGCCAATAGTAATAAGAGGCGTGCTCCCACTGGCCCTTAAGCCGTAACCCTCTATGCCAGCCCCCGAGGGGCTTGAGTTGCGGCGTTTACTAGCGTTTAGCGGGTTCAGTGAAGAGGGTTTTTGTGAGCTTTATGTGCGCAAAGGTTCCCTAAAGTTTGCGCACTTTAACCAGGCTTAAAGCAGAGTTTGTGTCTTCCATTGGGCAAAAATGTCTTCCTTTTCAAAACGCTCAATTAAAAAGTCACACACAGATTTGAGTTTAGGAGAGGGTTGTTGTGAGCGTGGGTAGATGAGCCAAACTCCGGTGTAGGGGTATTGGTATTGTGGCAGCAATGCAACGAGCCTCCCTGATGCCAGATCATCTCGCACGTAATAGTCTGGCAACTGGGCAATCCCGAGTCCTTTGCGAACGGCATCCAACAGGGCTGGCCCTGAGTTACTGCGCCAGTTAGTGGCGACCTTAATTTCCTTACGTTGGCCACTTTGTTGGAATACCCAGTGGGTTTTAGAGCCAGTTAGACAGCGGTGACGATTAAGCTCTGATAAGGTATGGGGCACACCAAATTGATCCACATATTCCCGTGACGCACAGAGAAACTCTGCTCGATTGCAAAGCCTTCGAGACAATAGGCTTGAATCCCGTAAAGCTCCCATACGGACGGCTAGGTCATATCCTTCTTCGATTAAATCCACTTCCCGGTTGGTCAAATGTAGGTCTAAGTCGACCTGGGGATTGTCGATTAAAAAGTCATTGAGAAGGGGGGCAAGATAACGCTCACCAAAGGTGGTGGCGCAGGTAATCCTTAGGGTGCCCATTGGAGCTTGATTCAGTGCGGCGACCGCTTCTTCGGCGCTGGCGAGGGTGTTGGGTAAGTCACGACAATGTTGATAAAAGCGCTCACCTGCTTCGCTTAGACGAATGCTGCGTGTAGTTCGAAACAGCAAGGTTGTATTCAGACGCGCCTCGAGATGAGAAATAAGACGACTTATATGCGAAGCGGAGACATTTAGGCGGCTCGCAGCTTTAGAGAAATTACCTTGGCGGACAACTTCCACAAAGGCTTCCATGGCTTCCCATTGTTTCATTATATTTCTACCAATCTGTTTATTGTTGCTGTATGGCAACAATGATTTGTTAAAACGAGGATTATCGCAATAGTTTTTTACGTCTACACTTACATTCATTAATCGATCCATGAAATAAACGGAGTTCGCAATGTTGAAATGTAAAGCGGCGGTGGCTTGGGGCCCTGGTCAACCACTTAAAATCGAAGAAGTTGAAGTTCAAGACCCGCAAGCGGGTGAAGTCCGTGTTCGTATGGTGGCCACAGGCGTATGTCATACCGATGCATTCACCCTGTCTGGGGATGATCCAGAAGGTATCTTTCCTGCAATCCTAGGTCATGAAGGTGCAGGTATCGTTGAGTCTGTGGGCGCAGGCGTTACAACACTTAAGCCGGGTGATCATGTTATCCCTCTTTACACGGCGGAGTGTGGCGAATGTAAATTCTGTAAGTCTGGCAAAACTAACCTATGTCAGGCCGTTCGTGCGACGCAAGGTAAAGGTTTGATGCCTGATGGCACTAGCCGTTTCAGCATCAATGGCGAGCCAATCTTCCACTACATGGGTTGTTCTACCTTCTCTGAGTACAGCGTTGTTCCAGAAATTTCACTGGCTAAAGTGAACGAAGAAGCGGCCATGGACAAAATCTGTCTACTTGGCTGTGGTGTCACAACCGGTATTGGTGCAGTACTGAACACTGCAAAAGTGGAAGCTGGCGCTACCGTTGCGGTCTTTGGTCTAGGCGGTATTGGTCTATCTTGTATTCAAGGTGCGCGTATTGCTGGCGCGGGTCGTATCATTGCCATCGACCTAAACGAATCTAAATTTGAAATGGCTGAGCAGTTCGGTGCCACAGACTTTGTTAATCCGGCTAAATTTGATAAGCCAATCCAAGAAGTCATCGTTGAGATGACGGATGGTGGTGTGGATTACTCATTTGAGTGTATCGGTAACGTTAATGTGATGCGTGCAGCCCTTGAGTGCTGTCACAAAGGTTGGGGTGAGTCGATCATCATTGGTGTAGCGGGTGCTGGCCAAGAAATCTCTACTCGTCCATTCCAGTTGGTAACGGGACGCGTATGGCGTGGTTCTGCATTCGGTGGCGTTAAAGGTCGTACCGAGTTGCCAGGCTATGTTGAAGATTACATGAGTGGCAAGATCGAAATCGATCCGTTTGTGACTCACAAAATGAAATTAGAAGACATCAACGAAGCTTTCCACCTCATGCACGAAGGTGAAAGTATCCGTACTGTCATTGAGTTTGATGCATAAGTAAGTCATTTGTCGTTAAAAGCCCATCTCTAGGATGGGCTTTTTTTACTGACCAAAGAGGCCTATATGGAACTTTTATCAAGTACTAAAGTAAGCGGTGGTTGGCTGAAGCGCTACCGCCATGAAAGCTTGTCTGTTAAAGGCGATATGGTGTTTGCGATTTTTCTGCCGCCACAGGCAGAAAGCATTAAGGTGCCAGTGCTTTATTGGCTATCGGGTTTGACCTGTACCGACGAAAACTTTTCCCAGAAAGCAGGGGCGTTTAACAAGGCCGCTGAGCTTGGTTTGGCGATCGTTATGCCAGACACGAGTCCACGTGGTACGGACTACCCTGGTGAACACGAGAGCTATGACTTCGGGTCGGGAGCAGGTTTTTACCTGAATGCTACGGTGGAGCCTTATGGGCATACCTACAACATGTACGATTACGTGGTACAAGAGCTGCCAACCTTAGTAGAAGAGCATTTTCCAATTTCGGATAAACGTTCTATCTCGGGCCATTCTATGGGCGGCCATGGTGCCCTGATTTGTGCTTTGAAGAACCCTGGTCGCTACCAGTCCGTGTCAGCCTTTGCGCCAATCACGAACCCAACTCAATGCCCTTGGGGTGAAAAAGCCTTCACCGGCTACTTGGGAGAGAATCGTGAAACATGGAAAGCGTGGGATGCGTGCGAGTTAATCGCAACCGCTGAAGAGCGTTTGCCATTGTTGGTGGATCAAGGTGAAGCAGACGGCTTCCTTGAAGAGCAGCTGAAACCTGAAGCCTTGGAGCAAGCCTGTGCAAAAGCAGGGCATGAAGTGACCCTTCGCCGCCAATCTGGCTACGACCATAGTTACTACTTCATTTCGAGCTTTATTGCGGATCATTTAGAGCATCATGCGGCGGCATTAACCTCCTAAAGAGGGATATGACGTTCCCAAATGTAACAAGCGGGCCCATCATAGGCCCGCTTTTTTGTTATGCAAAACGAAACTGGTTAATTTGGTTTCTAAGGGATAGTGCCATGTTGGCAATCATGTCTGATCCTTGAGCAACCTGCTCTGATTCTTGCAGTACGCGCTCAGAGACATTTTTTATGCCTAGCAAGTTTGAGTTGATCTCTTCTGCTACTTGACCCTGTTGCTCCGCGGCAGAGGCAATCTGAGTGGATCTGTCGGATACGTCGTCCACTTGGCTTAACATCTGTTCAAGGTTATCTGCGGCGTTTTTCATGCGCAGTGCCCCTTGTTCTGCTTGTTCGGTGCTGGTTGCCATGGATACGGACGCCTCTGCAGATTGCGCTTGCAGTTTCTCGATAATGGATTTGATTTCCACGGTGGAACTTTGGGTACGGCTGGCTAGGGAGCGTACTTCATCGGCCACCACAGCAAACCCGCGCCCCATTTCACCTGCTCGTGCGGCCTCAATAGCGGCATTGAGCGCTAATAAATTGGTTTGTTCAGAGATATCGCCAATGACCCCAAGCACTGAGTCGATTTCTTTGGTCTGAGACAGTAGCTCAACAATGACCTGATTGGCCCCTTCCACATGGTGAGTGAGGGTCTGGATGTTGTAATTGGTCTCTTTTAGGTCCGTAGAAGAACTGCGAGTGGCGTTTTGTACAACGACAGTCGCATCGGCTGTGTTTTTGGCATTGGTGGCTACGTCACGGATCGAATAAGACATTTCGTTCATGGCTGCTGCGAGTTTTTCCACCTCGCGGAATTGAGTGTCCATACCGGCTTTCGTTTCGCTCGTATTGGCATGCATCTGGGTGGAGACGGCTTGCAGCTCATCGATGGCTTGGGCGACTTGGCTTAATGTGTGTCCCAACGAGCTGGACACTTGATTCGCGGATTTAGCTAAAATGCCTAATTCGTCCTGTCGATTAAGGGTTAGAGATTGGGTCATGTCTCCGGTAGCGATGGTTTCTAAGTGTTGAGTCACTTGAGCCAGTGGTCTTACAATGCTGCGTACCACAAAGCTGCTAATCACTAGGGCAAGCAACACTAATATTGTTTCAATGGCCGCTGAGCGTTTTACGTCAGCCCAAAATAGCGTTTTCACATCTGTGTAGAAAACACCAGAGCCGACAATCCATCCCCATTTCTCGAAACCTTTTACAAAGGATACCTTGTCTTCTGGCTGATCGACTTGAGGCCCTTTGTAAGCGTATTCCACGAACCCTTCACCCTGCTGTTTGACCACATTCACCATTGCCTGCCAATGGAACTGACCGTTCGCATCGGTGGCATTGGTCAGGTCTTTGCCGTTAAGCTGGGGTTTGAGAGGATGCATGACCAGCTTTTGTTGATAGTCGTTGATCCAAAAATAGTTGTTATCGCCATAGCGTAATGCACTTATGGCAGCACTGGCCTGTGCTTTTGCCTCAGCTTCGCCCAATTCATCGCTTTGGCTTTCGTAATAGGCAATTAGGGAGTAGGCGTTTTCGACTTGCTCTTGAACTTGCGCCTTTCGCGTTTGTAGCAGTTCCTTGTATAGACTGATGTAGGCGGTCGCTTCAAAAGCGACAAGTAGCGCAACCAGTAGGCCGATAATACTCCATAGCTTGGTGCTAACACGGACGTTTGCAAGTTTCATAAGCACTCCTTTAATTTGATAAGCGGAGCTTATGGCTACTGGACGAAAAATGTTCTGATATAGATCAAGCTTCTGGGACAATAGTGTTTCAGTTTGTTAATGGAACGTGTGGATAACAGGAATGAACGTGGAGCTAAGTAACCGTATATGAAATATTCCGTTTTGATTACAGGGTGCAGCAGTGGTATTGGGTTAGAAGCGGCTCGAATGCTGCAACAAAAGAATTATATGGTGATTGCCAGCTGCCGTAAGCAAGAAGACGTTGCCCGCCTTAAAGCGGAGGGGTTTAAACATGTGGTGCAGCTGGATCTTGCCGACTCTGCTTCCATTGAAACAGGTTTGGCAGAGACTTTAGAGATTACCGGAGGGGAGCTGTTTGCACTGTTTAACAACGGCGCCTATGGTCAGCCCGGCGCGGTAGAGGATCTTCCGGTTGAGGTATTGCGGGAGCAATTTGAAATCAACTTCTTTGGCACCCATGACCTCACTCGGCGGGTGGTAAAAATCATGTTGGCCCAAGGTTATGGACGCATCGTGCATAACAGTTCTGTGTTGGGGTTGGTGGCGGCCCCGTTTCGCGGTGCTTACAACGCCAGTAAATTCGCTTTAGAAGGGCTGACGGATACCATGCGTTTAGAGCTGCGTGATACGCCTATCCAGGTGTCTTTGATTGAGCCCGGCCCCATTACCAGTCGTTTCAGAGCCAATGCATTGAAAGCATTGCAAGCCAATATTGATATGATGGCCAGTCGACATCAGCAAGGTTATCAAGAGGCGATTGAGCGTTTGAGTAAAGAAGGGCCAGCAGGTAAAGGGACACTGCCCGCCAGTGCTGTGGTTGATAAGTTGCTGCATGCTCTGGAATCCAGCTCCCCCAAGCCCCGTTATTACGTTACCTGGCCCACTTATGCAGCGGGCATTATGAAGCGCTTGTTGCCTACTCGGTTACTGGACAAAATCATGGCAGGACAGGGCAGCTAATCTTTAAACGCCCTGTTTATCAGCCAATGATCTAGCTGCTCAAGATAGTCATCGCGAACGTTTTTAGGCGATAAGAAAAGGTCATGAAATCCGCCTTTGATACTGCGTAACTGCAAGTTGGCAAAGGTGGATTGTGCCGCTTGCTTCATGCTTTCTACATCCAGCACTCCGTCACCTTGACGTGTGTAGTCAAGGTCCTCAGATTTAAGGGTGCTGCACGCAGAATGACACAATAAGGTTGGGGTTTCGATCTGTTGTTTATGAAGGTTCCTTTGCGCGAGGATGATTTGCTTTAGCCAATGGAAGGATAGGGGGAACCCTTGAGCTGGTTTCCAATCCAAACGATAGTCCCATTCACCCGCAAAAGAGCGGTGTAATGTTTTGGCATAGGTGCTGATTTTTTGAGCGCGCAATGAATGAAACGGCAGCAGCGAGACTGCTAGCCAAATGGGCCAGCTCAGTCGTTTTAATACTTTGGGTGGAAAAGGCAGGGCCAAAAATGGGCTGTTTAAGATGAGCCCCTTGATCGCAGGGAAGGGTAAATTGCGCTCTTGAGTCATGTCGAATTCTTTTGCTAAGAAACTTGAGGCAATCAAGCCGCCGGTAGAGTGTGCCATGATGACCACTTCAGAGACGCCCTTATTGGCCATTTCTGCCAACGCTATGGTGATGTCATCGTGGTATTGCTCCATGCTCTCACACCAATTAGGAGGCGTGTTTGGGCGGATAGAGCGCCCGTACCCTTGTAAATCCAAAGCAAAGAAACGCTTGCCTTGTGCTGCCACATGCTCCGCCAAATCATGCTGAAAAAAATAATCCGTGTAACCATGCAAATACAGTATGGCTTGATGGCTGTCAGGATTTTTCAAATGCTCAATCAGAGTTGTTACTACGGACGTAGCAGGCCCTTTAAAGCGATAGGTATGGGCGACAAATAAAGGCCCTAAATGATCGTCTCTGGAGTGCTCAAGTTGCCATTGAAGCATGGGCAGTTTTATTTCCTTCAGACTTAGAAGATTTGATCGCCCATCTGGTCGATGGTTAATTTCGCTTTACGAATGGTAAGTTCGACACATTCGTCTTTGTTAGCCACTAAGTCAGAGCGGATAAAGTGATGTGTTTTGACATCCTCTCCCGCTCCTTTGGTGATTTGAGCACATACTCGGTATTGGCCTTGGTCTGACTGCGGTGTTGGCAGTATGGTGAAGCCATTGTATTCAATGGGATCTGCTGCAGGCGTAGAAGCAGAGCTAGGGGAGCCAGAAAAGATTTTCGATAGGCTTGAGAAAATACCCATAAATGAAGTCCTAACAATTATATGAATGTTGGACTTCATTGTCGGGGATTTTGCGACAGAGTCAAATATCTTTGAAACTAGGCAAGAGGGGGAGTCTTTTCAACCACGATCACAGCACGCTTGCGACTGGACATTAAAGTAAACATGGCGAAAAAGATTGCAGGGATCATCAGCAAGTTCAATACTTCCCAGCCAAAGATCGACTGCCAATAGCCTGCCAGAATGCTTGCAGTGGCTGCGCAGCTGAACACGATCAGGTCGTTTAGGCCTTGGACTCGTGCTTTGTCTTCTGGGCGGTAGGTCTTAGTTAATAAGGTTGTGGCACCGATAAAGGTAAAGTTCCATCCCACTCCAAGCAACACTAATGCGCTAAAGAAATGCCAATAGGTCTCTCCTAGTTGGTTCAGTAGGACACAGCCCAATAACAGTATGCAGCCTAATTGAATAATGCTGTAAGCGCCGTAGCGCACGATCAAACGTCCAGTAATAAAGGAAGGTAAAAACATTCCTAAAACGTGCCATTGAATCACGGTGGCGGTGCTGCCAAAGTCAAAACCGCAGGCCTGCATCGCAAGAGGGGTGGCCGTCATGACCAATACCATAACCCCATAACCGATTGAACCCGCCACAATGGCGCTCATTAATGAAGGTTGACGTAATAGTGCCATATAAGGTCGTGGCGTGCCTTCTAATTCGGCTTTGGTAGGAGGGTTAAGGGGTAAGCAGGCCACCAGCACAGTATTGAACGCGTATAACACGATCAAAGCGGCAAATGCGCCCAGGTAACGAGTTTCTTCTGACCAGTTTTCAAACCAAATAGCCATATTGGGGCCCAAAACTGCAGCCACTACACCCGCTCCCATAATTAAGCTGATGGCTTGAGGGGCTTTCGCTTTAGGGGCGTTCTCAGTGGCAGCGAATCGATACTGCTGACCGATCCCTATGGCCATACCAAGTAAGAAGGTCGCACAGCAAAACAACATGAAATTGCCTTGTTCCACCCCCATATACGCCATTAGCGCACCACTGACACCGATAATATTACCCGCTAGAAAGCCCTTTTTTCGGCCCAGCCATGCCATGAATAGGGCCGCCGGTAGGGTGACGCCCATTAAACCTAAAAACTGTAGTGCGACAGGTAAAGTGGCCATGGCAAAAGTCGGGGCCAAACTTTGACCAATAAGCGCTGTCACAGATACAAGTAAGATGTTCCCTGTTACGAGCAGTGCTTGCCCAAGAGCCAAACCCCAAACGGTGATGCCGAGCATTGGATGTTCCTTTTTGGCTAAAATAGAAAGAGTGCTTTAGATCAGAAAATGAGCACGCATTGAGTAAATAGAAATTTAACATGAGTAGGAGTTATATCAAAGCATAGTAACTATGAATTTGAATCATTTTTAATCCCGTAGAATGGTGACCCTGAAACGAAGAGGAGAGATTTGTGGAGCAGTTGATTCCGTCACAAAATGACCTGTGGTTTTTGCCCTTGGGTGGAACCGGAGAAATAGGTATGAATATGAATCTTTATGGTCATGACGGACAGTGGTTAATGGTGGATTGTGGGGTGTCATTCAACGAGCCTCTTACCCCAGACAGCCATACCACCTATGAGCTTGTCAGTGCAGATCCTTCTTTTATCGCCACACAACGCCATCGATTGGCGGGGATTGTTATTACCCATGCCCACGAAGATCATATTGGGGCTTTACCTTTCTTATGGAAGCGGCTTCAAGCCCCTGTTTATGCTACCCCATTTACTGCTGAGATCTTGCGTCGCAAACTTGCCCAAGTGGGATTACTAGAACGGGTAGAGATCCATGAACTCCCCATGGATTCGCAATTTAGAGTGGGGCCTTTTCAATTGCAATGGATCACATTAACCCACTCCATCCCTGAGCCCAGTGCGTTAACCATCGAAACCCCAGTAGGTAAGGTCTTTCATACGGGTGATTGGAAAATTGACCATACGCCTGTGATTGGCAATCGTTTTACGCCTACAACCCTATCAACGTTGCGTCGCCGTAACATCAGCGCCATGGTATGTGACTCTACCAATGCGTTACGTGATGGGCATTCGGTGTCGGAGCAGGCTTGTTATGATGCCTTGTTAGAAACGATTCGACATGAGACTGGACGAGTGGTGGTGGGCTGCTTCAGCAGTAATATCGCCAGATTAGTGTCCATTGCCCGGGTGGCAAAAGAGACAGGACGTTATGTGGCCTTTATTGGACGATCCTTACAAAATATGGTGAGCGCCGCCCGAGTGGCTGGTTACTGGCCCGAAGGCTTGCCGGTGATGGAGAGCGCTCATTTAGGCTACTTACCTCGAGGAGAAGTAATCGCCGTTGCTACCGGAAGCCAAGGTGAACCGAGAGCCATGCTAAACCGATTGGCCAGAGACAACTGCTTTGATTTGTCTTTGGATAAAGGAGATTTGGTACTTTTCAGCGCCATGACCATACCGGGTAACGAAATGGCCATTGAGCGCCTGGTCACGGCATTTAAAGCCCAAGGCATTAGGACTTTGCAAACCCATGATACAGAGCAGCCAATTCATGTGAGTGGGCACCCTTACCGAGATGAATTGGGGCAGATGTATGACTGGGTACGCCCACAAGTGGCGATACCGACTCACGGGGAACCTGAACACATGGCTGCCAATGCTGAGATGGCTAAAGCCACCCATGTTCCCCGCCAATTAACGGGGTTAAATGGCGATCTGTTTAGCATTGCACCAGATATTGGTGTGCGTAAAAATGCTATCAAAGCTAAGCGAATCGCCATAGATAGACCATGATTTAGCGGAAACTGACAGCAACAAAAAGCCCGCCAAGATGTCTCTTGGCGGGCTTTTTGTATCCCTTAACGGGATTAAAGTACGACGGCTAGGTGTTCGTCGAAGCCTAACATTAGGTTTAGGTTTTGAACGGCAGCGCCGGAAGCACCTTTACCTAGGTTGTCTAGTTTGGCGGACAGTACCGCAGATTTGCCATCTTCAGAGGCAAATACCGCCAGCTCCACTTGGTTAGTATTTTCCAAACCGTGCGGTGTTAGGAAAGGGGCATTTGGATCGTTCACTTCGTTAAATGGATGAACGGTCACGAACTCTTCGCCAGCGTAAGTGGCCGTTAATGCAGCATGAAGGGCTTCTGCATTACCATTGGCCAAGGTGACAGGGATAGAAATCAGCATGCCTTGGGCAAAGTTACCCACGCTTGGAATGAAGATAGGCGTGCGCGCTAGACCTGACCATTTTTCAATTTCTGGTAAGTGCTTGTGCTTAAAGTTCAGGCCATAAGTGGCGTAGGTCGGCGCATTGGCGTTACTTTCGTACTGGTCAATAAGCTTGTTGCCGCCACCTGTGTAGCCGGAGATGGCATTCACCGCATAGTGATCGTCTGCCGATAACAGGCCTTGCTCTACCAAAGGTTTCAACAGCAGGATAATGCCCGTTGGATAGCAGCCTGGGTTAGAGACAAACTGTGCATCCTTGATCGCACCACGTTGGCTAGGGTCAAGCTCAGCTAGGCCATAGACCCAGCCTTCGGCCACACGGTGTACTGAGCTGGCATCCAAAATACGGCAACCTTCTTGTTTTGCTAGGGCAACACTGTCAACCGCTGCATCATCGGGCAGGCACAGTACTGTCACGTCGGCTTCTTTCATAAGGCGGCGCTTTTCTTCAACATCGCGCTTTTTAGCTGGATCAATGCTGATAATCTCAATGCCTGTGTGGTTAACAAGGCGCTCACGTACTTGTAAACCCGTTGTACCAGTTTCGCCGTCGATAAATACTTTTTTCATGTGTGGTCTCCAGTCCTGCTGCGTGACGTTGTAAGGGGCAGCGGGCAAATAATTGATGTGACAATCATAGCATTGGCTTGAGTCGGAAAAAACAAAGCACTCGGAGATCTCGTTGAGAATTTTGCCAAAATTCCCGAGTACTTTGCTTTTGTATCGTGGGGCTTATTGTGCTTCGTTTAGATCTTCTTTCGGTAGAGAAGCATTGCCGATAGCGGCCTCAAAAGCTTTAAGACGTTTATAAATAGAGAGCAACTCTACGATGGTGGTCCATGAATTGACCAAGAACTGAAACGAGTTCTCCACTTGGTTGAAAGCGTTAGAGATACGTTGCATCACACCTAAAGTGAACGCTCCAGCCACGATGTAAGGGCCCAATGCGATAAGGGGCACTAGAACCCCCGCTTGCAAGTAGCCGTAACGTACCACGTTGAAATACAGGTAGTGGAAGTACAAGCGGAAGTAGTTTTTACGAACATTATCAAACAGCTCCACCAGTTTTACTGGTTCAGCGCGATCTTCATAGTCTTCCCCGTAAACCAACTCTTTTCGGTAAGCGGCTTCGACCTTCTGATTTTTAAACTCAAGACCGGGTAGCTTGATACCTGCGACGGCCAGCAACACAGTACCTACGATAGACCAAAGAATGGCGACGAATACCAATGCCTGGGAAACTTCACCAATCAAAGGCAGCTCGGTCACATAGCCAGATAAGCCCCACAATACCGGTAAGAACGCTAAGAGCGTCATGATGGCATTTAAGAAGCGAACGCCAAGGCTTTCCATGATGCTGGCAAAGCGCATGGTGTCTTCTTGAATACGCTGAGAGGCACCTTCAATATGGCGTACTTGAGGCCAAATGTTGGTGTAGTAATTGTTCATTGCTGTACGCCAGCGGAAGACGTAATGGCTGACAAAAAAATGGTTGAATACGGCAACGGTAATGGCTACCAAAGCAATGGTGGCAAAGGTGAGAAGCTGGCCATAAAACTCTGACAAGGTGATGGTGTTAGGAGCCGTGAGGGCCTTTTGAATGAGGTCGTAAAAACTACCATACCATTCGTTGATCATGACGCTGACTTGTACCTGAAACCAGGTGATAAACACGATCAATGCGGAGCCCAAGACCGACCATTTGGCCCATTTTTGTCCACCGTAAAGCATCCAGCCGGCAACAAATAAGGCATAGCAAACGAACATGTATTGGTACAGCCAGACATCACTGGCGAAACTGTATGCGTCTTGATAAGCCGTTTGGGCCGCAGCATCGGCACCTTCCCCTAGGACAGCAGGGAAGTCGATACCAAATAATTGTCCAAGGCTTAGGGTTTGTCCCAAGTCGTCACCGATGGCGTACCAAGCAATGACGGTGGCGAGCGCCCAGAGCACAAAGGTTAAAAAGAACAGTTTAGGTTTTGGAAAAAAGGATAAAAACACAGTTTATCTCTCTATTTTTCAGTAGGTGAGTGAGGGTTTTTAAGTAATTGATTTGGCTGGAGCATTACTGACAATAGAGCTTAAACCAGCACGCCGCCTTGGACAACGAAACAAAGCAAAGGATTCCGAAAATATATGGATAACACTGAAGGATGTAGGGGTGAGACCCAAAAAAAAGCCGCGATCAGCAGGGCTGTCGCGGCTTTGTGGTTAGATCAGAGATTTAGGCGCTTTTTTGTGCAGCCACGGTTTTGGCAACCGCTCGTTCAAAACGAGCCAAACCTTCTTTGACGTCAGCTTCAGGGATGATCAAAGAGGGTGTGAAACGCACAACGTTTGGACCGGCAACTAGGCAAAGCAAACCTTCACTTGCTGCATTGGCCAAAAAGTCTTTTGCGTGACCCGCAAGCTCATCTTTCACTTCAGCACCGATCAATAAGCCCATACCACGAATGTCTTTGAAGACGTCGTATTTCGCGTTAATGGCATTGAGTTCATCGACGAACATCTGGTGACGAGCTTTTACGCCATCCAGAACTTCTGGTGTGTCGACGATATCGATCACAGCTTCAGCAATGGCAGCAGCCATTGGGTTGCCACCGTAGGTGCTACCATGGGTGCCAAATGCAAAGCTCTTTGCCACGTCTTCTGTGGCGATCATAGCGCCCACAGGGAAGCCATTACCCAGTGCTTTTGCTGTGGTCAAAATGTCAGGTGTTACGCCCACTTGTTCGTAAGCGTACAAGGTGCCCGTACGGCCAACACCAGACTGGACTTCATCGTACACAAGCAAAGCATTGAATTGATCACACAACTCACGTACTTGTTTGGCGAACTCTTTGTCTGCCGGGATGATACCGCCTTCACCTTGGATGGGTTCCATCACTACCGCACAGGTCTTGTCAGACATTAGGGCTTTAAGGCCTTCAATATCGTTATAAGCACAGTGCTTGATACCACCAGGTGTTGGTTCAAAGCCTTCTTTGTATTTCGCTTGTCCGCCGACAGAAACCGTGAACAAGGTACGGCCATGGAAAGATTGATTAAACGCGATAATCTCATGCTTTTCTGGACCGTAGTGATCGAACGCGTAACGTCGTACTAATTTGAATGCAGCTTCGTTTGCCTCGGCGCCACTGTTTGCAAAGAACACGCGATCCGCGAAGGTCTTTTCTGTCAGTTTTTTTGCTAGTCGAAGCGCTGGCTCATTGGTCATTACGTTTGATAGATGCCAAAGTTTTCCAGCTTGCTCACGCATTGTGTCAACCAAAGTTGGGTGCGAGTGCCCCAGTGCAGTGACGGCGATGCCGCCCGCAAAGTCGATGTACTCTTTACCTTCCTGATCCCACAAGCGAGAGCCCTCACCACGCACAGGGATAATGGCCGCAGGTGCATAGTTTGGAAACATTACTTCATCAAATGTTGCTCTCGTTACTTGTTCAGTCACTTTCTTTACCTCTTAAAGTCGAGCGGCCCCAGATGGGCCGCTCTGGGGTTTATATCAGATTTCTCAACTCTCGAATAGCAACGGTCACCATCGAAATCGATAACTCTGTTTCGGATTTAATTTCTCCGAAGGTTGCATGGTAATGCTTGATGTTATCGCTGTTGAGATCCTGCCAATTAGCCAATCTACTTTCGACGTCATTGATGTCTGCACCCGATTGAATCACCTCTTGAGTGATGGTTCGTAGTGCATTGTCTACTTCGTCGCCTAGGCCAGCTTTTGCACGACGCTCCCACATATCATCGGCTGGTAATTCGTTAACGCTTTGGCGCAACCAATGTAAGCCTAGATCCATTTCAAGAGCGAAATAGGTTTGTGCCGCATCGAGTACTTCTTTCTCGGTGTTAGCCGCAACGCGGATAATATCTAAGCCGTAGAACAAGTAGTTCAAGGCGCAAAGGTTACTCGCCACCTCAGTAGGGATGCCTTGTGCTTGTAGCTTCTCACTGATGGCGACCAAATGTTCTTTGCTAGGCTCCGTTAAAATAGCGTCTAGGTTATTGCGGATGATCTCAACACCTGGCTTGTAGGTGTCCGTCAAACGTTGAATAGACAAGGTTTCACGGGTATTACGAAGCAACCATAGGGTAGCTCGCTCTAGCATGCTTTGGATGCGAATCAAGAGCTTGTTTAGTACCGCGTTTTCAACGGTGAAATCTAAGCTGTTGATAGCGTCCCATAGCCCTGAAACATTAAAGATCTGCTCTGCTGCCATGTAGGCACGTACCACGTTCAACGCTGATGCGCTGGTTTCTTCCTGTACATAAGTACTGAAAGTTGGGCCCATGCGGTTGCCCACGTTGTTCGTTAGGTGCGCTGCAACGATTTCTTGTACCAGTTGGTGTTCTACCATCTGACCAGAGAAGCGCTTAACCAAAGGTTTAGGGAAGTAGTCTTTGATCTGCTCGATCAAGTCCGCGTCTTCGCCAATGCCGTCTTCTACCAGTTGCTCAAACAACTTGATTTTGGAGTAAGCCAGCAACACGGAAATCTCTGGGCGGGTCAGACCTTGGCCTTTGTTCATGCGTTTTTTGATTTGCGCATCCGATGGTAAGAACTCGATTTCACGGTTCAAACGGCCTTCACGTACCAGAGACAAGATCAAACGCCAATGGTCTGCAAGACGCTCAGGAGCCTGGGAGTTTGCGAGAGACAAGACATGGCTCTGGCCAGTGTTGTGGCGTAAGACTAGGTCGCCCACTTCATCGGTCATTTCTGCCAACAGCTTGTTACGCTGCTTTTCTGTCATGTCGCCGTTTTCGACAATACGGTTCAGCAGGATTTTGATGTTTACTTCATGGTCGGAGCTGTCCACACCAGCGGAGTTATCGATGGCATCTGTGCTCACTAGGCCGCCGTTTTGAGCGAACTCAATACGACCTTTTTGAGTGAAGCCAAGGTTACCCCCTTCACCAATGATCTTGCAGCGTAGCTCGTTGCCATTGACGCGTAAGGCGTTGTTGCCGCTGTCACCAACGTCTGCATGGGACTCGGACTCTGCTTTGGCATAAGTACCAATACCACCGTTCCAAAGCAGGTCTACCGGTGCTTTCAAAATGTGAGAGATCAGCTCCGTTGGTGCCATAGATTTGGCGTTGCCTTCAATGCCTAAAGCCTTACGGATATCAGCATTGATTGGAATAGACTTGCTGGTACGGCTGAAGATGCCGCCGCCTTTAGAGATCAGCTCTTTGTTGTAATCTTCCCAAGACGAACGAGGTAGATCAAACAGACGCTGACGTTCTTCAAAGGACGATGCTGCATCTGGGGTCGGGTCAATAAAGATGTGCATGTGGTTAAAGGCCGCCACTAGGCGAATGTGTTTGGATAACAGCATGCCGTTACCAAATACGTCACCGGCCATGTCACCGATACCCACAGCGGTAAAGTCTGTGGTTTGACAGTCCACGCCGATTTCTTTGAATTGGCGTTTTACAGATTCCCAAGCACCACGGGCGGTAATGCCCATTTTCTTATGGTCGTAACCGTTCGAACCACCTGATGCAAAGGCATCTCCTAGCCAGAAACCGTATTTTTCAGAAATACTGTTTGCTAAGTCAGAGAAAGTTGCGGTGCCTTTGTCTGCAGCAACAACCAAGTATGGGTCGTCTTCGTCATAACGAAGCACTGACTGTGGTGGAATCAGCTCGCTTTGTTTTAGGTTGTCCGTAATGTCTAGCAAACCAGAAATGAAGGTGGTGTAACAACGTACCACTTCCGCTTGCACCTCTTCACGGGATGCGTTTTTCTTCAGTTGTTTTGCTACGAAACCACCTTTCGCACCGGCTGGTACGATGACGGCATTCTTAACCATCTGAGCTTTCACAAGCCCCAAGACTTCGGTACGGAAGTCTTCCATACGGTCTGACCAGCGCAATCCACCACGGGCAACCTTGCCACCGCGCATGTGAACGCCTTCTACCCATGGCGCGTAAACGAAGATTTCGAATTTCGGACGAGGTAGTGGTACGGCTGGGATTTGGGTTGGGTCCAATTTGAACGATACGTAGTCTTTTTCGCTACCTTCTTCAGATGCCTGATAGAAGTTAGTACGAAGCATTGCCTGAATCACAGACAAGTAATGTTTCAAGATACGATCTTCGTCTAGATTGGCTACTTGATCGAACGCAGCGTTGATTTTCTCTAGCAGTTTTTCAACTTTCTCGTCACGTTTGGCCTCTTGAGCAGGGTCGAAGCGTTGCTCAAACAATTGTACTAATAGACGAGCAATCGGAGCGTTTTTCTCAAGGGTTTGTTGCATGTATTGCAAGGAGAAGGGTACTTGTAATTGCACCAAGTACTTAGTGATCGCTCGCAACATGGTTACTTGACGCCAAGTCAGAGATGCGTCCAACACCAAGGCGTTAAAACGGTCGTTTTCCACACGACGGCGGAATACTTGGTTGAAGGCATCTTGGAAGTCTTCGCGGTACGCTTTCTTCTCAAGGTTTACGCTTGGGTTAACACTGATTGCAAACTCTACGACCCAAGTATTTGCGGTGCCGTCACCGTTTTGGTCTAGCTCGTATGGACGAGCTTCAAGCACACGCAGCCCCATGCACTCAAGGATTGGCAGCACGTCAGATAACACTAGGGTGGTACCTGCGCCGTATACCTTGAAGAAGTAATGGTTTTTAGATTGACCTACTTGGCGGTAAAGGTGCGTTGAAATGTCGCCTTCGCCAACCAAATCATTCAAACGCTCAATGTCTAAAACAGCTGAGTTCGGTGAGAAGTCCTCTCGGTAGGCTGCTGGTAAGTACGGAGCGTATTCAGTGTACAGCTTGTTGCCGTTTTCCTCACCTTGGCTGGTGTGTAACGCGCTCAGTAGTTTGTCGTCCCAAGACAACATGGCGTCCTGCATCTTACGTTGGATGTCATCAACGTCCGGTGCGGGGCTGTTTTCTGGGTCAGCGATTTGAATGGTGAAGTTTACTCGAGCCAGTACCTGCTGGGAGAACTGCACGTTAAATTCAGAGCTGGTGCCATTACACGCGGACATAAGGATGTCCTGCATGCGAATACGCAATTCTGTGTTGTAACGATCACGAGGCACATAGACCAAGGCGTTAAGGAAGCGACCGTAAATGTCTTTGCGTAAGAAGACACGTAATTGACGACGCTCTTGAATGGCTAGGATGCCTTCAATGGCGTGGAACAATTCATCCACTGGCGCTTGAAGCATTTCGTCACGAGGGTAGCTGTTAAGAATATGCTTAAGTGTTTTGCCTTTATGGCCGTAAGGGTCCACGTTTGCACGATCTATAATCACCGCGAGTTTTTTACGCAGTAGTGGGATGTCTTGTAGGCGTGCTACGTAGGCCGCGGATGAGTAAAGGCCGAAGAAGCGCCATTCACCAATCACATTGCCTTTTTTATCGAAGCGTTTAACGCCTAAGTAATCTAGATGAACAGGGCGGTGAACCGTCGAAATGGCGGTGGACTTGGTCAACACCAGTGCATTGTCACGATCGTAGGCTAGGGCCGACAAGCGCTCGTTTAACACGATGTCATATTTGGATTTCTTGGTTTTACGGAAAGTACCTAAGCCTGAGTCTTCTTGGAACTTCAGGTGGGTCTCGCCATTTTCTTGTACAAGGTCATAGGCACGGAAGCCTACAAAAGTGAAGTGATCACTCTCAACCCAGCGCAAGAAAGCTAAGTTCTCTGCATGAGTCTCATCGTCTTTAAGGTGAGCAACACTTTCTGAGTCTTTAATAATATCAGCAAGACGTGCCTTCATGGTTGGCCAGTCTTCGACACAGTGTTTTACATCACCCATGGTGTCGATCAAGGCGTCCTTGATGGCATCCATTTTGGATAAATCGGAAATACGGTCGATCTCGAAGCGAATCAAAGCCTCAGTGTTTGATTTGGCTGATTGAGAGCCGATGGCTTTTAGTTCGCCTTTTGCACTGCGCTCAACATTAACAATAGGATGCGCAGTAAAGTGAATGGTATGGCCAAGACGAACCAATGCCATATTGAAAGAAGATACTAAAAACGGCATGTCGTCGGTTAGAATTTCGATAACCGTGTGGGTGGACTGCCAGCTGTGTTCTTCGTAGTTTGGATTGTAGACGCGCACTTTAGGTGTTTTCGGCGAGCGCTGTTGTACGAAGTCCCATAGGCAAATGATTGTGCCGTATAGGTTATCAATCGAATCCTGCTCCATGTCCTCGAGCAGCAGGTCTTCAAAATATTGGTTTGTCAGCTTAATCGGGCCTTGTGAATCAGCAGGGCTAAAGTTCCCCTTTATTTCTGCTTCAATCCGGGCAATCAATTCACTTTTTTTTGTATTCGTCATGTTTACTCATCCTCATGAGTGAATGGTGCTTATTGGAGTTATCGTTATTGTTGTAAGAAAAAGCTACCCAACACCGTGTAATCGATTATTATGAAAACTATAGGTGATGAATAGATAGATACTTTTCAAATAGCGACATTTCATTTTAGGTAGGCGTCCATCGCCTAAAAAAAAGCTTGATGTCACTCTTAAAAGCCTCTGTTATTCATTCTAAACGATATAAACCTCTTTTTAATGGGCTTATCGCAGGATAATAAATTGTACAAGTCGGAATTTGCATCACGTGAAATCATGCAAGCGAGCAAAAAAGCACAAAAGTATGGTTTTTTACTCATGCCACAGTTTTCTATGCTGGGATTTTCTTCCGCAATAGAAACTTTACATATGGCCAATTGGGTCACAGGCAAGGAGTTATATCGTTTTTGCACGATCGGACAAAAAACGAAAGAAGTACTTTCGAATTCTGGCGTTGTTACCATGACTGATTACCTCACTCACGAAGCGCCATCTGATTTAGACGGTATTTTTATTTGTGGTGCATCACCGGTTGCGCAAGTTGATGATTCCAGTTTAGACGCTTGGCTGACATCTTGCTCAAAAAGAGGCATTGAGCTAGGCGGCATCTGTACGGGAAGTCATGTGTTGGCCCGAGCGGGTTTGTTAGATGGCTACAGGGCAACGATCCATTGGTGGAATATTTCCAATCTGCGTGACGCATTTCCGCAAGTGATTGTGTCTAATCATTTGTTTGAAGTAGATCGGGATCGATATACCTGCAGTGGAGGCAGTGCAGCTATGGATATGATGTTGTTTTTGATTGGCAAACAACACGGTATGTCCTTGGCGAGCAACATCTCTGAGCAGTTTGTGTGTGAGCGTATTCGTACAAATGAAGACCCCCAGCGGATTCCGTTGCAGGCTCGCATTGGAACAGGACAACCTAAGTTGGTTGAGGCGGTACAGCTTATGGAAGCGAATATCCGAGAGCCACTTTCTTCGGATGACATTGCTTTCCATGTGGGCGTGTCCCGTCGCCATTTGGAAAGATTGTTTAAGCAAAATTTGAATACGGTGCCATCGCGCTATTATTTGGAATTGCGTTTAAATCATGCCAAGCAACTGATTACTCAGACGGATAAATCGATTTTGGAGGTGGGGCAAGAGTGTGGTTTTACCTCAGCACCCCATTTTAGTACCACTTATAAGGGCTTTTTCGATGTGACTCCTAGGGATGAGCGTAAGGCGTTAGCGAAAAAATCCGTTGATCCTGTCCGTTTGGATAAGAAAAAGAGACAACTTTGGCGAAAATAGTTTTACAATATAGAGGATTGTGGTTGGCGTGATTTTTGAATCGTTCTACCTGAACCTTGAGAAACGAAAGCGTAAGCTCTGAGCTTTATTGAGCCTATCCTTGACGCTGACAGAGTCACCAAAATGAAGGTAATAATACATGTCAAAAGGCCCTGCTTTAGAACTAAGGGATATTCATAAAACCTTTGGGGATCATGAAGTATTAAAGGGGATCTCCTTAGAGGCGAGAGACGGGGATGTCATTTCTATCCTTGGCTCGAGTGGCTCGGGGAAGAGTACATTCCTACGTTGTATCAATCTGCTTGAGAATCCGACCCGAGGCGAAATTTTATTTAACGGTGAAGCGTTAAATTTGAAGCCCGGTGAGTGTGATTTATACGCATCCGATATGAAGCAACTGACGCGTATGCGTCAAAAAATTGGCTTCGTGTTTCAGAGCTTTAATCTGTGGCCACACATGACGATTCTTCAGAATGTCATGGAAGGTCCTCTGCATGTACTAAAGCGCCCTAAACAAGAGGTGTTGGAGTACGCAGAGTATCTACTAAACAAGGTGGGTATTGCAGATAAAAAGCATATGTATCCGAACCAACTTTCCGGTGGGCAGCAGCGTGTGGCGATTGCGCGTACGTTAGCCATGGATCCACAGGTCTTATTATTTGATGAGCCAACGTCGGCACTTGACCCTGAGTTAGTTGGGGAGGTGTTGGGGGTGATGCGTGGTTTGGCGGATGAAGGCCGCACCATGTTGATCGTGACTCATGAAATGAATTTCGCACGAGAAGTATCCAGTGAAGTGGTATTCCTGCACCAAGGTTTGGTGGAGGAAAAAGGTACGCCAGACAAGGTTTTTGGTTCGCCAGATTCCGAGCGCTGTAAAGCCTTTATATCATCGGTATTTTAACTGCGTCGCGTTGTGCTTGCGGCACGACAGAGGTTATCTCTGCAAGATCGCAAGTAATATAAAAACTATCAATCTTACAAAAGGGTCCAAGAATGAAATTGAAGAAAATTGCCTTAGGGTCAGCAGTTCTACTTAGCGCAGCCGTATCGTCTTTCTCTGCTCAAGCGGCTGATAGCATTAAAATTGCAACAGAGGGTGCATGGGCACCATTCAACTACATCGATGACAACGGTAAGCCACAAGGCTTTGACGTAGACATCGCTTGGGCGCTTTGTGAAAAAATGGACGTTGAGTGTCAAGTAGTGACTCAGGATTGGGATGGTTTAATCCCAGGTCTTAAAGTGCGTAAATTCGATGCCATCATCGCTTCTATGTCTATCACTGAAGAGCGCCTAAAGCAGGTAGACTTCTCTGATAAGTATTACTCTGGCGGCCTACGTTTTCTTGCGCCAAAGGGTAAAAGCTTTGACCTAGAAAACCTAGATGGCAAAGTGATCGGTGCACAGCGTGCTACCCTTGCTGCACAGTACTTGGAAGATAACTACACAGGTAAATCCACTCTTAAGTTCTACGATACTCAAGACAGTGTTTACCTTGATCTAGTGTCAGGTCGTTTGGACATCGTGCTTTCTGATGAGCTACCTACTTACGATTGGTTGAAAACCTCTGGTAACGGCGGCAAGTTCGAGTTCAAAGGTGACTCCTTCAAGAAAGAAGATGAAATCGGCATTGCTGTTCGTAAAGGCGATGACTTGAAAGACAAGTTCAACGCGGCTTTGGCTGAGATCTTAGCCGATGGTACTTACGAAAAGATCAACGCTAAGTACTTCCCATTCTCCATCTATTAAGATGCGATTAAGCGAAGTGCCGCCTTTGGCGGTGCTTCGTACATTTACTCATTGAGAATATCTGTATGTTGGATCTTCACGGTTTTGGTGACCAGCTTCTTCTCGGAGCCGCAGTCACGATACAGCTAGCATTGTGCTCATTAGTCGTGGGATTGATTCTTGGCTTGCTCGGTGCTTCAGCGAAACTGTCAAATGTTCGTCCGTTACAGTGGATTGCGAACTTTTATACCACGGTGATTCGTGGTGTCCCTGAATTGTTGACAGTGTTAATTATTTATTTCGGTGCAACCACCGTATTAATGTCGGTAGCCAGCCTATTTGGTTATGACGAATACATTGAGATAGGCCCTTTTGCGGCGGGTGTGACGGCACTGGGTTTAACCTTTGGCGCCTATGCAACCGAAGTGTTTCGTGGGGCATTGCAGGCCATTCCTAAAGGCCAGCATGAAGCGGCTATCGCATTAGGCATGCCCGCAAAACGTAAGTTTTTTCGGATCATCCTGCCACAGGTCTGGCGTGTGGCTTTGCCAGGAATCGGTAACTTATTCCTTGTCTTGCTGAAAGACACGGCCTTGGTGTCAGTGGTAGGTCTTGAAGACATTATGCGTAAGGCAAATGTGGCGGTGGGTAACACCAAAGAGCCTTTCTTGTTTTACCTTGTGGCGGCGTTTATGTACTTAGGTCTAACCATTATCTCCATGGTGGTGGTGTCCTACCTTGAGAAGCGCGCAAGTCGCGGACTAACCAGAGGATAACGTCGTGGAATTAGATTTTTCTGTTGTAATTGAATACTTCCCACGTCTCCTAATTGGAACGTGGACGACGATTGAATTGGTGATATTGTCGATTGTCTTGGGAGCGATTGTTGCCTTGCCTGTGGCATTAGCGCGTATTTCTAAGAACCCTTGGATTAGCTCGTTACCTTTTGCTTTTATCTTTTTCTTTCGCGGTACGCCTTTGTTGGTTCAGATCTTCTTGGTGTACTACGGCGCTTCGCAGTTTGAAGCCGTCCGTGAAAGCTTCCTTTGGCCAGTGCTAAGGGAGCCTTTCTGGTGTGCGATTATTGCTTTTACATTGAATACTTCTGCTTATACTGCAGAGATTTTCCGTGGTGCGATTCAAGCCATTCCAGAAGGGGAGGTTGAGGCCTGTAAAGTGATGGGGATGACGAAGGCACAAATGTACCGTCGCATCTTGCTGCCTCGTGCCTTTGGTATTGTGTTGCCTGCTTACGGTAACGAAATCATTTTGATGCTGAAGGCGAGTGCCTTAGCGAGTACCATTACTTTGCTAGATTTAACTGGCATGGCACGTACCATCATTGCTCGTACTTATACGCCCATTGAGATCTTTTTGGCGGCGGGTGCTATCTATTTGGCCATTAGTATCGTCGTGATCTATATCTTCCGGATTATTGAGAAGCGTCAAAACCGCTACCTGGGCTCTTTGTCAATTAAGGTGCCGGATAAAGGCTAATACCTTTGTGATTCACCATGTCTATGCAATAAAAAAAGAGGCTATCAAGCCTCTTTTTTTATGGTGTTTCACTGTGTTCAGTACTAGATGGCATCAGCGCCGGTTTCACCAGTACGAATACGGATCACTTGTTCTAGCGCTGTGACAAAGATCTTGCCATCACCGATCTTGCCGGTGTTGGCGCTTTTTTGGATAGACTCGATTGCACGGTCTACTTGATCGTCGTCCACTGCTAGCTCAAGTTTTACTTTTGGTAAAAAGTCCACCACGTATTCCGCACCGCGGTAAAGTTCGGTGTGGCCACGTTGGCGACCAAAGCCTTTTACTTCTGTAACAGTGATGCCGTTAATACCAATTTCAGAAAGTGCTTCACGCACTTCGTCCAATTTGAACGGTTTAACTATTGCTGTTACTAATTTCATAGATTATCTCCATCTAAGGCATTGTTTTCGTATAAATTACCATTCAAATCCGCCGCCCGCTACTAAATGCCTCAATTTGTTCTACAGTTAATGTTCCAACTAGACTGGGTTATGCAGGAATGGGGGTAGACATGGAGCAATCAGCCATCATGGCATTTGAGCAAGGGATGGATGCTTTTATGCTAGGGGTAAAAAATGAGCTGGCTGCCGAATATCAGGCGCATGTAGTGCATCTTTCTGTTCCTCGATGTTTAGAGTGCCTTAGTGTTGTCGGTGAAGATGATAAAGCTTTGCAGCTGCGCTTGGTGTTGGTGGGCTGTGGGCCGGAGGTGACCTTTGGGAGGTTGTCTTGGGTGTCAGAAGATGGGCGAGAGCATATCTGTTGCTATCTTAATTCCGAGTACGAGGCTGTGAAACGTAAACCCAATGGCATTTGGGTAAAAGAGAAGTCTTCAGCAGAACGCATGTGTCTGAGAAAGTGGTCACGATTGCATTCACCTATGCCATCGTGACCTTAATCGAGCGTCTTACAAGTCGTTTAAAGAATCCAAATCCTCAAAGACTTCTTCGTGGTAAGGGCGGCTTAGTTCATGAACCGCATCAATAAGGTACTTAGGACGCTCAGGGTCCACAAACTGGTGGATGCCATGGCCTAAGTTAAAGACATGACCTGAGCCATTGCCATATCCTTCTAGCACAAGCGCCACTTCACGCTCGATAACCTCTTTATCTCCGTATAAGACACATGGGTCGATGTTGCCTTGCAGTGCGACTTTGTCGCCTACACGAGCACGGGCTTCAGCCATATCAGTGGTCCAGTCTAAGCCCAGTGCGTCCGGTCCAGTAGCGGCCATGTTTTCCAGCCATTGTCCGCCATTTTTGGTAAACATGATAACTGGAATCTTGCGGCCTTCGTGTTCACGGATGAGACCATCCATAATTTGGCGCATATACATCAGCGAGAACTGTTGGTACATAGGGCCACTGAGGGCTCCGCCCCAAGTATCAAAGATTTGAACTGCTTGGGCGCCCGCTTTGATTTGGCCGTTCAGGTAGTCAGTGACGGAAATAGCAAGTTTATTTAGTAATGCATGAAGTGTTTCTGGAGACTGGTACATCATCCCTTTGATGTGACGGAAGTCTTTGCTGGAGCCTCCTTCAACCATGTAAGTAGCGAGTGTCCAAGGGCTACCTGAAAAGCCAATCAAGGGAACTCGACCATTCAGGGCATGGCGGATTGTGGTTACCGCCTTCATCACGTAATCAAGATCCGAAACCGTTGCGATAGGTAGGGCATCTACGTCTGCCTGAGTGCGAACGGTGTGTTTGAATTTTGGTCCTTCGCCTGTTTCAAAGTAGAGTCCAAGACCCATGGCATCAGGCACCGTTAGGATATCTGAAAACAGGATGGCAGCATCAAGATCATAACGCTCTAAAGGTTGCAGTGTTACTTCACAGGCGAATGCATCGTTTTTACATAGGCTTAAGAAATCTCCTGCGGTCGCTCGGCTTGCTCGGTATTCTGGAAGATAGCGACCCGCTTGGCGCATCATCCACACAGGGGTGACATCAACAGGCTCTTTTAAAAGAGCGCGAAGAAAACGGTCATTCTTAAGTTCTGGAAACATTCAACTTCTCCGATGAGCTATCTGGTTTTGTGCATTCTACCTAAGTTGAACGGAAAAATTGATCGAATAACCAGAATTTATGATATTGATTAAGAAATAGGAAATTAAGAGTTATTTTCTATTCCCCGAGATAGCGTTTAAGGCTATAGCGTAAGGAGTTTTGGGTCGCGTTCTCGATCTCACCTTGCGCATGAAGATCGGACAGCACCGCTGGCATACGGGCTAATACCTGAGGAACATCCATATTGGTTTGCAGCCGAGGGGAATAGAGGGTTTTTAATAACAGGTAGTCTAAAGGGGATAGGTAAGTGTCAACACTGACGTCGTTGAATACAGACGGAAAAACGTCATTAGAGTCGTTTGGTAGTCCCATTAACTGCGTAATTTCTTCGATGATGCAATCTAGGAAACGTGCTTTTTGTCGTGCATAGTCCACTGGGATGATGATGGCGCCCCTGAGGATCTCTCCTCGTTTATTGATCGAGAAGTTACCTAGGCAAATGGCTTCGTCTAAGGCGGCACGGATTCGGTTGGGGTCGCCAATGTATTGTCTGACGCGATCTTCAATACGGTCGTATTGGGTGAAAATAGTGTAGATGTTGGCTTGCTTTACATCGTCCGTAAAGTCGATAGGGAGTCCAGTGATGTAGGACAGGTGCTGGGCATGGACACTGAGTAATTCTTTTTGAAAACTGGCATCACCCGCTTCACTTTGAAAATACAGCTTAATGGGCTGTTCCCAGCGAATTAATTTTGGGTTTGCTGTTTCTCGATATTCTCGCTGTAGGGCGATTTTCAAAAAACTGTCAGTAATGTACTGGTCGGATTGCCAGCGCTCTTGGCCAATACTAAGTGTGGAGGCAAGTGCTAGCCCCAAGGCCAACACAAGCGTACGACATAGAGATAGGTTAAATGGGGTCATCAGCAGACGTTGTTAAATCATTATGGACATAATGAAGTAAAGCGTCATAAGAGTCTGGTGTAAAGGGGCGTTGGCTTGGGTTGGATAAGATATCGTCAATCGGCAGCTCTAACACTTCAGCGACTTCTTTCGTTTGCAGGGTAAGTGGGCCATCTCGCTGGGCATCATATTGACAAGAATACACCTTACCCCAAATACGAAAACCTTCTCCTTCCGTGAAAAACATGCCATGGGTTGTCAAAGGTAAGGAAACGCCAATTTCTTCTTCGAGTTCTCGTTCAGCGCACTCCATGTAGCTTTCGCCGGTTGCCACCACACCACCAGTGGTAATGCCGTAAAAGCCAGGACAAAAGGCTTTAGTGTCACTGCGCTTTTGCACCAAGAGTCGATCATTGCCAGTGAATACCAAGATAAAGGTTACCCGATGGATGTCTTTACCAAAGTCCATTTTGCTTCTTAGGACGTCGCCGATAACTTGGTTTTGTCGATCTACTAAAGTGATGATTTCTTCGGAACTGGACATGATTTACTGGCTTTTGAGGGTAAAGGCAAAAGGGTAACGATTAATTAAACCTTAGGGAAGGGTTGGTCACTGATTGGAGACCGTAATTTACAAGACTTTCTCAAATGCGACAGAAGTTTGCGTAACCGTGTCGCCCAATTAAAAGTATAGGCTACTTGAAGAGGAGATCTGTTTTATGATGAAACCCTGATAGATGGCTTTTAGGTGATGATTTTATGGCAATACCAAACAATGATTTCTTAGGTTTTACCTTGGCACATAAAGACGTGGCGGCACCTATGTCATTTGATCTGCCGACTGCCACAGCATGTCTAGAAGAGGTAGGCGTACTTCGATTTGAGCCAAAACAGCCCCCAAAAGCCAGTTTGGTTTTGTCTGCGGGGATTCATGGCAACGAAACCGCCCCCATTGAGATGGTCAATGGATTAGTCAAAGAATTGCTCTCTGGTGCAATTGATTTGCAGGTGCGTCTACTGGTGATTCTCGGTCACCCTGAAGCCATGGTGGCTCAGAAGCGCTTCCTTGATGTAAATCTTAATCGTTTATTCTGCGGTGCTTGGCAAAAGTATTCAGGTATGGAAGTGCCTCGAGCTCAAGTGTTAGAGCGGGCTGTGCAGGCCTTTTTTGAAGGGCATCAGCAAGGTGGTAAATTCCACTACGATTTACACACCGCCATTCGTGGTTCCCAATATGAAAGGTTTGTCGTGCACCCATTTCCAGCGGAGCGCTCTTACTCGGCAGAGCAGTTTGGATTTTATGCGGCCGCTGGAATTGATGCGGTGCTGCTCTCTCATCAGCCCACCACAACCTTTTCTTATCATTCTTATGCTCGCCATGGGGCCGAAGCCGCAACCGTTGAGTTAGGGAAGGTCAGACCTTTCGGAGAAAATGATTTCTCCGGCTTGATGAAAATTCAAACTGCCTTGCAGTGCTTATTGCAAACAGGTGAAGTGAAGCAAGAAACGCCAGAAAAAGTGAAGGTTTTTGAAGTGGTGGATGCATTGGTTAAAGATGCGGAAGACTACGAGTTAGCTATCGATGCTGATGTTAATAATTTCACATCCTTTGCTGCTGGGTTTGAGTTGGCTCGTTCCTCTAACAGCTGTTACCTCATAAAAGCGACTGGCGATGCCATCGTGTTTCCGAATACTAATTTGCCAGTAGGGCAGCGTGCTGGCTTAGTGGTTCGTCCAATAGCGCTGCCTGATTTCTCAAGCTGAGCTAAGAAGGCGCATTAGATTTTCGTTGAGCTTTGGCGCTCCGATTGGTATTGTTATGTTATAACGTCAATTACTGTTGGGTTTTAAATCATGCTTAAGTCTGCTTTGCCTCTTTCTCTTCTTTTATCTGTGTCTGCTCTTGCTAATACGCAAGTCGTTACCACGGTAAAACCTGTGTCTTTAATTGTGGGAGCTATTGGGGGTGAACATGTCACTGTTGAACAGCTGATTAATAATCAAGCGTCTCCCCATGATTTTGCGTTACGCCCATCAGACCTAAGAAAATTGAATGATGCAGAGCTTGTGGTGTGGGTAGGCGAGTCCCTAGAGACTTTTTTAGAGAAGCCATTAGCAAACTTAAATGCTAAGAAGGATCTAGAGTGGATGGCTTTAAATGGCCTAACACTGCGAGAGTTTGGCGAAGAACACGATCACGAAGGCCATGACCATGAAGATCACGAGGGCCATGACCATGAAGATCACGAAGGCCATGATCATGAAGATCACGAAGGCCATGATCATGAAGATCACGAAGGCCATGACCATGAAGATCACGAAGGTCATGATCATGAAGATCATGAGGGCCATGATCATGAAGATCATGAGGGCCATGATCATGAAGAACACGAGGGCCATGACCACGAAGATCACGAAGGCCATGACCATCATGGGCACAGTCACACAGGTACGGATCCCCATGTTTGGTTAGACCCAGATAATGCAAAAGTCCTAGCCCATGCCGTGGCGGATCGACTCGCCGCTTTAGATCCTGACAATGCAGAAGCGTTTGAAGCAAACTACGCGACCTTCGTTAACGATCTTGAGCAAGCAGACAAGCGTTTGGCGGCACAGTTGGAGCCTGTTCATGACGTGCCTTACTTTGTTTTTCATGAGGCTTATGGCTACTTTGAGGCCCACTACGGTCTAAACAACCAAGGTGCTGTGACGGTGAGCCCAGAACGCAAACCTGGCGCACAAACCGTTGCCAAGCTGCGTGAAGAAATAGAAGAGCACAAAGTTGAGTGCATCTTTAGCGAGCCTCAATTTAGCCCTGGAATTGTGAAGACCCTTATTGCAGGGACAGACGTTAAAAGCGCAGTGTTGGATCCATTGGGCAGCACTTACCAAGTAGACACTTATAGTGCATTTCTTGAAGAATTAGGTAATCAGTACCTTTCTTGCTTGAAATAGTGTCAAGAAGCTTGAACGCCGACCAATCTTGGTAGGCGTTCAAAGCTTGCCCCTGTATAATGCAGCCAACACTAATAAAGGCAAGTTGGCTCATGAGTGATAAGTCCCCTCAAGTTTCCTACACCGCTGATTCATTAATTCACAGCGCAAAAACCACCTTAAACACCCAAGGGCAAGCACTGATTGGTTTAGCCCAGCGTATCGATGATAATTTCTCTAATGCCGTTGAGATGATACTGCAATGCCGTGGCCGCACCATTATTTGTGGCATGGGTAAATCTGGCATCGTAGGCAAAAAAATTGCCGCGACTTTGGCTTCTACCGGT
Organism: Marinomonas vaga; assembly: GCF_055388305.1. Classification (NCBI taxonomy): domain Bacteria; kingdom Pseudomonadati; phylum Pseudomonadota; class Gammaproteobacteria; order Oceanospirillales; family Oceanospirillaceae; genus Marinomonas; species Marinomonas vaga. Next base: position 151,373 of record NZ_AP043903.1, on the reverse strand, counting down.
ACTCCATCTTTCTTTATGCATCCAGGTGAAGCGTTTCACGGTGACCTTGGCATGGTTCAAGAAGATGATGTGCTGGTGCTGATTAGTTACTCTGGTGAGACAGAAGAAGTGGTGCGCTTATTGCCGTCTCTCAAGGAATTTGGAAACCGATCTATTGCCATCGTGGGAAATCCTGATTCTACCCTGGGCCAGCACAGTGATTGCGTGCTCGATATTGCCATTGATCGTGAAACTTGCCCTAACAATTTAGCGCCAACAACCTCTACCACTATGACCATTGCCATGGGGGATGCCTTAGCCGTGGCTTTGATGCAGTGTCGCGATTTTCAGCCCCAGGACTTTGCGCGTTTTCACCCAGGTGGCAGCCTAGGGCGTAAGCTGTTAACACGCGTTAAAGACTTAATGCACAAAGATAATCTACCCTTCTGTGCCCCGAACACTTCATTGCAAGAGGCCATCGCCGTCATGACCCAAGGACGCAAAGGTGTAGTGTTGGTGCAGGAAGAAGATCGCTTAGTCGGTATCTTCACCGACGGCGATTTGCGTCGTGCCATGTTAAAAGATGCTGCGGGCATGCTGAATAAAACCATGGCTGAGCTGATGACCTCAAATCCAAAAACGATTTCACAAGACACCATGATTGTGGAAGCGGAAGAACGTATGCTTAGAGACAAAATTACCTTGTTGGTCGCAGTAGACGATCAACAAGCGGTCACTGGTATACTCGAAATCTACGATCGATAATTTTATTCAAGGGAATCCCAACGTTATGGCTGAAACAAGCAAAGTAATCCGTATTGGAGACAAAATCGAAGTCGCTAACCACCTACCATTTGTTTTGTTTAGTGGTATGAATGTGCTCGAATCCCGTGATCTGGCGATGAAGGTAGCGGAAGAGCATGTGAAAGTGACAGAGAAGCTCGGTATTCCTTACGTTTTTAAAGGCTCCTTTGACAAGGCGAACCGCTCTTCTATTAACTCTTTCCGCGGTCCCGGCATGGAAGAAGGTCTGAAGATTTTACAAGAAATCAAAGATACCTTTGGTGTACCTGTGATCACGGATGTACATGAAAATGACCAGTGTGCGCCTGTGGCAGAGGTGGCGGATGTGATTCAGCTGCCCGCATTTTTATCACGTCAGACTGATCTAGTGGTCGAAATGGCAAAGACGGGTGCCGTGATCAACATTAAAAAAGCCCAGTTCCTAGCCCCCCACGAAATGAAACACATTTTAACCAAGTGCCAAGAAGCAGGTAATGACAACTTGATGCTGTGTGAGCGTGGCACCATGTTTGGTTACAACAACCTAGTGGTCGACATGCTGGGCTTTGGGGAAATGAAGCAATTTGACTACCCAATCATGTTTGATGTGACTCATTCGTTACAACGTCCAGGTGGCCGCTCGGATTCTGCTGACGGTCGACGTGCTCAAGTGACTGAGCTTGCCCGTGCAGGTATGGCGTTGAGCTTGTCTAGTATGTTCTTAGAAACCCATCCAGATCCAAATAATGCCAAGTGTGACGGCCCATGTGCTTTACCTTTGGCTAAATTGGAGCCGTTTTTGAAGCAGATCAAACAGCTTGATGAACTGGTTAAAACTTTTGAAACCTTGGATACCAGTGCCTAATGGATACGTCTTTTTTAGGAGAGTACCCAGAGTTAGTGCAAGGTAGCTTGTTAATGAAAAAGCTACCGTTTCTAAAGCTGGTAGTGTTTGATGTGGACGGTGTGCTCACCGATGGAGGCCTTTATTATGGGGCGGATGGTGAGCTGATCAAGCGATTTAATGTCAAAGACGGTGTCGCCCTAAAGCTTCTGCCTAAATGGGGCGTTAATGTTGCTGTGATTACAGCAAAAGACTCCGCCCCGCTGCGTAAGCGCATGTCCGATTTAGGCGTGAAACATGTGTACTATGGTTGTCATGATAAAGCGGCTGCGTTTGACGAATTAATGGCTTTATTATCTCTAGAGCCCGAGCAAGTGGCTTATGTGGGTGATGACGTGATCGATTTACAGGTGATGCCGAAAGTGGGCATTTCTATTTGCCCCCAAGACGCTCATGTTTTATTGCAGCGGCATTGTCATATTAAGCTTAAGCACGGTGCTGGTCAGGCGGTGGCGCGGGAAGTTGCGGATCTTGTGTTGGCTTCTCGAATGAAATTAGAAACTGCCTATGAATTGGCTTCCCGACCAGAATTTGAAAAGAAAGATGTCTAGATGAGTACTTTACCTGACTTTCATATTGTCATCCCTGCGCGGTATGCATCCCAGCGGTTTCCGCAAAAAATGTTGGCACCCTTGGCAGACAAGCCAGTGGTGCAATGGGTATATGAGTTGGCTCTTAAAGCAGGAGCTAAGTCTGTCACCATTGCCACCGATCACCAGGATATTGAAGCGGCGGCTAAGGCATTTGGTGCCGAGGTGGTGATGACGCGAGCTGACCATGAAAATGGCACTGAGCGTTTGGCCGAGGTAGCAGCGGTCAAAGGCTGGGCAGGGGACGAAATTGTGGTAAACGTGCAAGGAGATGAGCCGCTGTTGCCGATCTCTTTGATCCATGATGCTGTGCGTGCTTTGGCTGATGACCCTGAATCACAAATGGCCACTGTCGCCTGTCCAATTCATCGAGAAGAAGACATTTTTAACCCCAGTGTGGTGAAGGTAGTGTGTGATGCCAAAGGACGTGCATTGTATTTCAGTCGTGCCACCATGCCCTGGGATCGGGATGGGTTTGCAGCGCAAAAGAAAGTCATTGCAGAAGACTACCCAGCTTTGCGTCATGTGGGCTTGTATGTGTATCGAGTGGCTTTGCTTGGTCAATATGCGCAAATGCCCATGTCTCCGTTAGAAAAATGGGAGAAGTTGGAGCAGCTTCGTTTTTTGCATCAAGGTATTAAAGTACAGGTCGCCCTCACTGCAGAGTTACCACCCCATGGTGTGGACACTCCTGAGGATTTGCAGGCCCTGACCGAAAAGCTAAAAGCACAATAGAGGAAATTTCTTTGGGACGTAAAGCAGCAATTGTTCTGGTTATTTGGTTTGTTGCTGTGGCAGGGATTGTTGCTGCTGCATATGCCCCTCTGTCCCATTGGAAAAGCTCTATCCAGCGCCAGTTGCCCCGAGATGTGTATTTAAAAGATATTTCAGGACACTGGTGGCGTGGCAATGCTCAAGTTGAAGTGCACAATCTTAAAGGTGCTGTGTCGGTTAATTGGGCTTTGGGGTCATTGTTTGAGCCTTTCAACTGGCAAGTGTCCCATTCTAAGTTCCGGGGCTTTGGTCAAGCCCAAGCATCATTAGATACGATTAAATTCTGGATTGAGGGGTTTAACCTTGAAGCAGATACCTTTAATGGGCTGATGAAGCGCGAGCGTATTGAAGTACAAGGTGCTCCTGTGATGGTGGAGCGTTGGTATCTAGAATGGAGTCATGCCGAACAAGCTTTCACCCAATTTAGAGGTGTGGCGAACTGGTCCGATGGGGAAATTCAATACCCAGTAGGGCGAACGTTGCGAAGTGCTCGCTTTTCAGACTGGCAACTGTTAGGGCGATTGGACTCTGGAGCCCCAGATTTGCAGCTTAGATCGGAAGCCAATACCAATCTTGCGGGGGTTAAGTTGCTCCCTTCTAACGAACTTGAAGTTACTGTTATGCCTTCAATGGTTGAAGCATTAGGACAACGGTGGAATGGGTCGCAAGATTACCCAGCGTTTGTGATGGTTCAGCCAATTCTTTAGGGTTGGATCGCGACACTGTCAGCTTTTCTTCTTTAATTGATATTTTATCTGCGTTTTTCTTGCATTATGTTAGGGGTTTGTTGAAGATAACAGGCGAACCACAGCCCTAATGTGAGCGCAGATGCGAGTAATTTTATCCACTTTTGAATCCACTACTCGGTGGGGACTGACTTTTGCTGCAACGGCTACCGCCGCTGCAGGGGTCGTTGCCCTTGGTTGGTTGTGGTTCGGGGAGGGCGATCCTCAAGCGACTCTGCCTCCTGTGGTGGCCCAAGGGCAAGCCTCAGAATCCCGTCTGCCAATATTAAGTGGTAGCTTGTTTGGTGTCACTGAGCAGCAAGAAGCTGTGTCCGAAGCAGTGAGTGAAACCAAGCTAAATATCCAGCTAAAAGGCGTCTTTCCCGCTTCCTCCCCGGATCAAGGTATGGCGATCATAGCCAGTAGTGGTCAGGCCGATGGCTTGTATCAAGCTGGGGAAACGATCTTGCGTGGCGTGACCTTGATGGCAGTCTATGGGGATCACATTATTTTGCTACGAAGCGGCATTAAAGAAGTGCTGTATTTTGAGCAGAATGAAGAGACATCATTGTTTGGCTCAACTGACGACGGTCAAGTTCTGACTGGGACTCGAGAGCAAACGGTCCAAAATACCGGCACAGGGGTATTACCTGGGAGTGCTCGTTCAACTTATCAATCCATGTCAGGTAGTCAATCTGCTGCTTCCACTCGTTCATCCCATCCTCTTATCCAAGATATCAACCAGCTGTCTGTGTCTGAAATGATTGATACCTATGAACAAAAGTTTAAATCAGACCCCCAATCCTTGTTGTCTTCATCTGGTTTAGAGGCTACTGGAGAGTCTTATCGAGTGGTTAATGGGAGCCCTCTCATTGGTATTGGTCTGAGGGCTGGGGATGAGATTCTTTCGGTGAATAGCCAAAAAGTTGGCAATGTGTCAGCAGATATGGGCTTGGCAGATATGATGCGCCAGCAGGGTGTTGCGCGAATTGAAATGCGTCGAGGTGATCGACGTTTTTTTGTTAATTATCCAATTAGGTAAGGGAATCGGTAATGTTGTTGCTAGCCGTCAGGAAGTGGTTCAAAAGCGTGATCTTCGCGGGGTTATTTTTCCCTGCCGTGCTGATTGCGCAAACTTGGCAGGTTAACCTGCAGCAGGCGGACATAGGCGTATTTATCCAGCAAGTCGCTAAGATGACGGGCAAAAGCTTTATTGTTGACCCTAGGGTTAAAGGTAAAGTAACGGTTGTCTCGAACTCGGAATTGGACGAAGACGGTATTTATCGACTATTGCTGTCGGTATTAACTGTTCACGGTTATGCGGCCATAGATTCATCGGAAGGCATCAAGATTTTGCCGCAAAATGTTGCTAAGCAAGGGGGGCTGGATTACGACCTTGATGGCAAAGCTGCTGGAGAGCTGTTGGTGACACGGGTGATTGCCATCAAAAATGCCTTAGCGTCCGAACTTGTACCGATTTTACGCCCTTTAATTCCCCAATATGGCCATCTTGCCTCTGTAAACGAGGTAAATGCTTTAATCATTAGTGATCATGCGGATAACATTCGTGAACTAGAGCAATTGATAACTCGTTTAGACAGCACGGTAGAAGGGCAGATTCGTATCGTCAATCTAGATCATGCTTGGGCGGCGGATGTCCTTGAACTGATCAATACTCTGGTCTCGGGAAATCGAGAGGGAAATAGCTCTGGTAACTCCACGGCCACTCGGGTCATAGCTGATGAACGTACCAACCGCATGGTACTCAAAGGCAAGGAAGCTGAGCTGGATCAAGTAGAACAATTGATCAAAGACTTGGATCAGCCGTCTAAAAAGTCCAGCCGCTTGGCGGTGATTCCTTTGCGTTATGCAGATGCCGTCAAAACAGCGGAATTAGTGAATGGCTTAGTGGGCAGTGGTAACGAAGAGGGGGTTCAACGCCCGACTAATACCTTTATCCAAGCGGATGAAAGTACTAACTCATTGGTGGTCAACGCAGAGCCTAATGTGATGGTTGATATTCAATCTGTGCTAAAAGAGTTAGATACCCCTAGGGCACAAGTACTAGTCGAAGCGATAATTGTAGAAGTGACCATGGAGGGCTCTGAGGCCTTAGGTTTTCAATGGCTGTTTGGTGATGCTTCCCAGTCCACGACACCCGTGGTGGGGACGAACTTTACCGCCGCAGGCAATAGTTTAACGGATATCGCTACCGGCATTGCCACCGGCACCCCATCTATTTCAAATGGCCTCACGGCAGGGGTGGCGAGTTTTAATAGTGATGGGGATCTGAACCTGGCTGGCATCCTGCAAGCGATTGAAAGCAACTCCAACGCCAATCTGTTATCTACGCCTAAGATAATGACTTTAGATAATCAAACGTCAAAAATCCTAGTGGGTGAAACGCGTCCTTTCCAAACCGGTGGTTATGCGGATAGTAGTAGTAATGCTTTTATCACTACGACCCGTGAGGACATAGGTTTGACTCTCGAGGTGACGCCCCACATTAACGCTGGGGATGAAGTGCGAATGGAAGTGCTGCAAGTGGTCGAAGCCGCATCGCCTGAGCCCAGCTCCTTAGGCACCATTACCACCAAGCGGGAAATCGAAACCACGGTTATTGCAGGGAATAGGAAAACCATAGTGTTGGGTGGCTTGATCGAAGACAACGTCGTGGAGATCCAACAAAAAGTTCCTCTATTGGGTGACCTTCCCATTGTTGGAGCTCTGTTCCGCAGTACTTCCTACGATAATCAAAAGAAAAACCTTTTGGTGTTTATTCGCCCAACCATCTTGAGAAGCCAAGAAGACGTAACGACTGTCACGGAAGAAAAGTTCCGTGCGTTCCGCTCCATTGAGATAAGCCACCCTCTGTCAGCAAATCGTCCTGATAGTTTAGAAGGGCGCTTCCTGTCACCAAACGCCTCCCGCTAGTCATATAAACAGCTGTTATTCATTGATATAACAGCTGTTTATTTCAATTCTTAAATCTGTTGCCCATCCTGAAATAAGCATACCTTGCACTAGATAATCTTATTCTTTATAAAAATAATGTAAAAATATCGCGGTAAAATAATTTATTGTGTAAACTTTTTGCATAGATAGTCGATAGATTCAGCGTAAGCGTAGGAGAAAATACGCTCGCAATGCCGTTAAAATCACAAGAGGTTTCAAAATGAAAAAGATGCTTGTTGTTGCAGGGAGCTTGGCATGTAGTGTGAGCTACGCCGCTTCTCCTGTGTTCCAGCCTATTGGGTCAAGTTTTACACTTGGCACCAGCGCAAATCCCGCCTCCTTATCTACCTCCCTTACCAACCCAGCTGCACCATTTTTGATGGTAGACACAGAAGCGGGTGACCGTTTCCGCTTTGGCATTATCGGACCAGGTGGGTTTGGTTATGAAATGGGTCAGGTTGATTCTCTGCAAGATCAAATAGATGAGCTTGATGAATTGCTGGATGAGGATGTTACCTCTGCGTCCCAAGCTCAGACCTTGCAAGATAAAGCTAACAGCATAGTTGCTTCATTGGGTGATGATGCCAACGGCAAGTTAATGACCTCCGGGCAAGTGCCAGTCTTTCCATTAATATACAAGCATCCCGAATATGGTGCTTTTTCTATCGATATGTCGTTGTCAGCGGTAGGACAAGGTAAATTCCTAGATGATGATATTGATATTGTCGTTACTGGCTCGAATTATACCCTCAATACTAATTCCTCTGTTTACGTTAAGTCCGGTGTAGATCTGAACTTAGGTTTGGGTTACTCAAAAGATGTTTGGTCGAATCAATACGGCATGTTGTTAACCGGTGCCAAAGTTAATTTACATAGTGTGACTTTGAGTAAGGGATTAATGCATTTAGCTAGCTCAGACGATGATTCCGGTGATGCTTTTTCTGATTCTTTGGCTGATCACCAAGAAACTTCATTTGGCGTAGGTTTAGATGTAGGTGCTATTTGGGTATCTAATTATTACCAAGTTGGCTTTACTGCAAGCAATTTAAATGAACCGTCCTTTGAATATGGTTCTCTGAATGAAACTTGTTCTTCGCTAGAAACCAGTAAGCAAGCGAGTTGTTATGCAGCGCTTGAGTTTGCTGGGGAGGGCGAAATTGCCTTAGACGAAACGCATACTATGGAAAGGCAGTTTACGCTTGATGCTTCAGTATACATTCTTGATCAGCAGCTTGCCCTTGCGGGTAGCTATGAGATGAATGAAATTTCTGATTTGATCGGCGACAAATATCAATGGGCCACTATTGGTACGTCTTACTATAGTAAAAACGTATGGATCCCTGCTGTACGCGTAGGTTACAAGAAAAACATGGCGGGTACGGAATTAAGTTACCTAACTTTAGGCGCTACTTTGTTTAAGCGTTTAAATTTTGATCTTGCATATGGTCTTGAATCTATCGAAGTCGATGGTGACGAAGTGCCACGAAGCTTGTACCTAAGTGCTGGTATAGAAAGTGCCTTTTAATGGAGATTGCTAAAATGAATTTTAAGAAAACTTCTATTGCATGCAGTGTTGCAGCGATGTCTCTAGCTTTGATCAGCTGCGGTGGAGACAGTGGCTCCCAAGATTCTGGTGCTAATTCCAGTACTTCTTTTACTGGGCTTGTGGTTGATGGTCGTATTGCTAATGGTACCGTTTGGGTCGATTTGAATGATAATGGTGCGATTGATTCTTTCGAACCATATGCTAATACGGATGAGGATGGGTATTTCTCTTATCGCCCTGCTATTGGAACAGAGGAAGCAATTAATTATTGTCAGTTAGATGACAGTCCATATTGTTTGAATACCGCAGCAGTTCAAACATCCGCAAAAATTAAAATCGCTGGCGGGACCGATTTAGATTCAGGCGAACCCTTCTACGGAATAATGAGTCAGAATGTTACCAAGGCTCAGGCTGAGGAATATGCTTCTGGATCAAGAGTCCCAATGTTATCTCCATTGACAAGCCTTGGTTCATCTTTAACTGATGCTCAGTTGAAGACTCTTTTGGTTACTTTAGGTGCCATGACTAGCACCGATACCTTGTCTACGATTCTAGAAACAGATTTTAGTGATCGTGATGGTATGACTACTGAAGAGGCTACAACGAAAGAAAAGCTATTTAAGGTTGCATATCGTTTACAGAAAGTAATCGATTCTATTGCAGTGATTCTAGATGCCGCCGCGGATGAAGCGGGAATTGAACTGGGTCTAACTTCTGATGATAAACCCGGGGTTAAATCCACATCTGAGTTTGTTGCGGTTGCCTTGGCAGAAGCTTTGAATGGCGATAATTCATCCGTTACTGCTAGTAGCTTGGACGCATTAGACGATGATGATCTTACTGCTATTGCTGATGCGGCGTTAGATAAGTTCGCAGAGAAATATGCTTCGCTTGATGATTCAGAATCTGCGGCATCAGTGAAAGCTAAGTTTACTAACGTTGTTACACTTGATGATGTTGGAGATGTGGCTGATACCGTTGACAGCAGCGTTAAAAGCTCTACAGGGAGTTTAGACTTCACAAGCACTAGTCTGGAGTCTGCTTTCAAGAAGGCAGTGGTTAAGTCTGAAACAGTGCTAGCTCAAACCAAAACACAGTCTAAAGACATCGCCAAAGGAACATCTGGTGCCAAAGCAACAGTAACTACCGTATCTCAAAATGTAGAATCAGCTAACTTTAATACAGCACTGGATGCTGCGATTACGGATTCAAATGTTGATGGTGTAACCATTGATGTGGGTTTATTAGCTAAGGATGTTGAATCTAAAAGCTCAACTGATTCATACACAAGCTCAGTTAGCGACTCTACGCTCGCGGATGTTCCTGATTCCCTTTGGGCAAACCGTTTCCTAGCTATGTCTGGGGTGGACGATGCAAGTAATTCAGCTTCCGAAAAAGGCCGTGTAATATTCTTCTTTAGCGGAGAAACGGACTCTGCTACTAAAGGTAGTGTTGATGTATGTTATGCCTTTGACTCTGGTGTAGGAAGTAGTGATGATGATCAGCTTGGCTCCATGCAAGGTTCTACTTGGTCTAAGATCTCTGATGGTGTAGTTCAAGTTACTACTTCTTATGGTAGTTTCCAGATCAAAGCTTACCGAGTAGAGGCTGTAGCTAGTGGGGATCAGAGTCAGTATCTAGGTTTGGGTACTGCAGGATCCCCAGGTACTGGAGATTATGGTAAATTCCTGTTTTCTTCTGAAGCGTTTGATCAAAACGCGACCTGGTATTCTGATTTCAGTGGCGACTCTACTGATACGACCTTTGCCGGGTGGGGGCTTAGAACGGCTACTTCTGTGCCTAAATCTGATAGCGCTTGTAAAACATTTGGATTTACGGACGGGTCAACAACCTACAATAATGTTCTAACAACAAATCTTACTATCACTGAATAAAGAAGATGTAAAAAAAGCCGCCAACGTTAAGTTGGCGGCTTTTTTGTGGAGCTTTTATCTTATGAAGAAAATTCTTTTAGCTGGCCTCGCCCTGTCTGGCGCAGTGCACGCGGATATTAATAACGAACCTTTTACCTACATTGGTTTTGCTGGCGGTACTCTGACTTATAAAGAGAGCGGAACGGTAACAGGCAATGTTAATTTTGAAACGAACCCTTCCAACTTTCAGGTGTTTAACTACTCTGGTGGTTACACTGCAATAGGTGAAAGAACGGGCTTTTATATTAATACTGTCAGCACTCTTTATGCTTCAACAGATGATGAGTCTTGGACGTTTAGTAGTCCAAATGGTTCTGGGGAACACCAGAAAAACAAAATGACTTCTAATCATAATGCCATTGATTTGTTGTTTGGCTATTTAATGGGGAGTGGGCATCAGGTAATTGCTGGGGTTGGGTACCGTCGTAATTTGATGGACCGTAATAGTTTCCAGGCAGGTTCAGATGTTGATACGTTTAATGATGTGCGTTACGCAGGAGAGACAACCTCGCTAACTGAATCTGAGTACGATTCAAAATACGGTTTATCCTTTGTAGACGGTCAGATCGTTAACTATACCGAGACATTTACAAGTTTCATGGCTCAAGTGGGTTACCGCTATGATACGCGTTTTAAATCCGCTGATACGGGTGCCCGTTGGCAATTTGGAGCAACTTTAGGGGTGCCAGTGTACTACGAAGCGATCAACACGTCGAAGCCACAGTATAACTTTTCATCTATGTTCGATGGCTACAATATTGATGCGTACGTAGGTTACGGTTGGCGCTTTACTGAAAACCTAGGTGTTTTAGCTAAAGCCAATTATTCTTATCGCTTACGTGGAGAGCTGAAAGAGAATATTGGTTATAACTCAGAATTAAACCGTAACCGTTATGCCATCATCCCTGAAAACATTGTCAGTTTTTGGAATGTGGGGTTAAATGGTTACTGGAATTTCTAGTTAAACTCTCTTAGCGCGGCTAAGGATGTGTCGTTGTCTGCTTTAACCTATTCATTTGTGAAAGAGAACGGCGTTTTGTTATTTCAAGACGCCGATCAGTGGGTGCTCGCCCATAAGGCGAGTGCATCCCTTGCTGCCCTCAATGAAGGGCTTCGTGTGAGTCCTATCATCCCTCAAATTCGCTTGTTAGAAGCGGATGCTTTCGATGCTGAAGTGGTGAATTTTTATCAACGGGAAGGTGGTCAAACCTTAGCGAACGTTCAGGGCTTGGGTGATGATCTCGAGTCCGTTGCAGATGCCATTCCCGAGAATGAAGACTTGCTCGAGAATGAAGGTGATGCCCCTATTATTCGTTTGATCAATGCCATCTTAAGCGAAGCGATCAAAGAAGGCGCTTCGGATATCCACATTGAGACCTTTGAGCGCCGCCTACAGGTGCGTTTTCGTGTGGATGGTGTGTTGCGAGAAGTAGTTTCACCTAAACGGGCATTGGCGCCAATGCTGGTGTCGCGCATTAAAGTTATGGCGAAACTTGATATCGCAGAAAAGCGGGTACCTCAGGATGGTCGAATCCTGTTGCGCATTTCAGGTCAAGATACGGATGTTCGTGTTTCTACCTTGCCGTCCACCCACGGCGAGCGGATCGTGATGCGTTTGCTATCAAAGCAAGCTGGTAAGTTGGATCTTAGTCATCTTGGAATGGGGGATGGAGATCGACAATTAGTCCGCCAATTATTAGATCAGCCCCATGGTATTTTGCTCGTTACTGGCCCCACTGGCTCGGGCAAAACCACGTCTTTGTATGCTTCTTTAACGTATCTTAATGATGGCAAGCGTAACATCATGACTGTGGAAGATCCGGTGGAGTACCACATCGAGGGTATTGGCCAGACCCAAGTGAATACCAAGGCAGATATGACTTTCGCCCGTGGGCTAAGGGCAATTCTCCGTCAGGACCCTGATGTGGTGATGATCGGTGAGATTCGAGATAAAGAAACCGCTGAAATCGCTGTGCAGGCGTCCCTAACAGGGCACTTGGTTTTATCCACACTTCATACTAACAGTGCAGTGGGCGCGATTACTCGTCTGCAAGATATGGGGGTGGAGCCATTTTTGTTGTCCTCTTCTGTAGTGGGGGTGTTGGCCCAAAGGCTAGTGCGTCGTTTGTGTGATCACTGTAAGGCCCCGGTCGAAGCGGACGACACAATGCGGTCACTCATGGGTGAAGAAGAGCCAATGACCTTATATCGTCCTGTGGGATGTGATGCTTGTCATCACCAAGGTTTTAGAGGGCGTTTAGGGCTCTATGAAATCATAGTAGTGGACGACGTATTGCAAGAAAAAATCCACCAAGGTGCGGGTGAACAAGACATGGCCCGCTATGTGCGTACCATTCGTCCAAGCCTGAGAGCCGATGGATTAAACAAAGTACGTGCAGGACTGACGAGCCTTGAAGAAGTGTTGCGTGTCTCTAATGAAGACGTACAGCCCTTAACCGATGTAGAGCACCTCTGATGGCAGCTTTTGAATACCAAGCCTTGACCCCGTCAGGCAAGAAAAAAAAAGGTGTTCTAGAGGCGGATAACGAGCGCCATGCTCGTCAAAAGCTCCGTGATATGGAGTTGGTGGCCCTACAAATCCGCCAAGGCAAAGCCTTAACGGACAAACCGTCTCTGTTCTCGCCTGCTATTTCTATTAAAGACCGTGCTCTGGTGACCCGCCAACTGGCTACCTTGATTGATGCTGGGCTTCCCATAGAAGAATCCCTAGCGGGTGTCGCAAATCAAGCGGGTAAGCAAAAGACTCGCGCCATGTTGCTGGCGATTCGTTCAAAAGTGTTGGAGGGCCAACCTTTGGCGGCTGCCATTGGTTTGTATCCTAAAGCCTTCCCAATTTTGTATCGTGCAAGTATCAAGGCTGGGGAAGAGTCTGGCCATTTAGCCGCCGTGTTAATGGCGTTGGCAGATTTTTCCGAGCGCACACGGGCTAACAATCAAAAAGTACAAATGGCACTTTTGTACCCTGCTATTTTGACCTTGGTCGCTATTTCAATCGTGGTATTTTTGCTGGGCTCAGTGATGCCAGACATTGTCTCTGTGTTTAATAAACAGGGCGCTGAATTGCCTGGTATCACTCAGGTGATGCTGGGAGTCAGTGATGCCATAAGTGATTATGGACAAGTGATCTTATTGGCATTCGCTGGGTTACTGGTTTGCTATGCTTGGTTGATCCGAAAACCTAGGATCAAATCCGCTCAAGATAGCCTCCTTTTAAAGGTTCCTTTCATTGGTCGCTTTGTTAAGACGATTCAGATCACCCGTTATATAGGGACTTTAGCCATGCTAACCAGCAGTGGCGTTGCTTTAGTTGAGGCCATGAATATCGCTTCGCAAGTGGTAGAAAATGATCGTATGGCGCGCGCTCTGTTAGAAGCCAGAGATCGAGTTAAAGAAGGGGTGTCACTGGGAGACACCTTAAATGAAACTAAGCTGCTGCCGCCCATGATGCTGCAATTAATCATCAGCGGGGAACGCAGTGGCGAATTGGATAAGATGCTCAATAAAGCTGCTTACCAGCAGGAGCAGGACAGCAATAACTGGATTTCTGCCATGGTGGCTTTGTTTGAACCTATTATGTTGTTAGTCATGGGGGCCGTTGTCATGATGATAGTGATGGCGATTTTGTTACCCATAATGAATATGAATCAACTGTTAAACTGATTGCCTCTGCCCCAGAGCAATCGCGTCATTTAAGGAGTTAAAAATGACCTCAAAAGGTACTCGTAACATGAGTCGTCAAAAACAGAAGAAAAGCGGTTTTACGCTGTTGGAGTTGATGGTTGTACTGGTGATTTTAGGGGCGTTAATTGGCTTGGTTGCGCCAAATTTATTAGGGCGTTCAGATGATGCCAAGGTGTCAGTGGCCAAGACACAGATTCGAAACGTCATGTCAGCCCTAAGTCTTTATAAACTTGATAACGGCACCTTCCCGTCTACTTCTCAAGGCTTGCAGGCCTTAGTCACTAAGCCAACAGGTTACCCAGAGGCAAAGAATTGGAAGTCGGGAGGTTATATGCCGAAATTACCTCTTGATCCTTGGGGTAATGAATTTCTCTATGTAAGCCCGGGATCTGCTGGGGATTATGACCTTTTATCCCTCGGCTCAGATGGGCGCGAAGGGGGCGAGGGTGATGCAGCAGACTTGTCTCCGAGTGATTTATAAGGCGTCCAGTGGCTCGTCAAAATGCGTTCACCCTGTTAGAGCTTTTGATTGTGCTGGCAATCCTGGGGGGATTGCTCGGGTTAGTCACTCCTAATCTTAGTTTTGATGGAGAGGGGGCAAAGCTCGAGAGGGAAGCTTCTTCTCTACGACAGGCGTTGCAAAGCCAGATTGATCAAGCTTGGTTACAGGGGGAGTCCCGTTTTGTCGAGCTGGATGAGGGGGCGGTGAGCTGGTTTATTTTAAAAAATGGTAACTGGGAGCAAGAGCAAGGCCTATACCTATCTGATCAAATACGTTCCCGTTTATTACTCGATGAATCCCAGCTAAATAGTGCCGTTGGCGTTTTGGATGGGCCGGATTCCGTTGACCTAGTGATCTTGTCTAATGGGGAGTATTTGCCCTTTCAGTGGACATTAATCAGTGAGCAAGGCGATCAGCGTACTATCACGGGGGATGGCATTAATGCCTTGGCGCTTCAATAACCGTGGGTTCACTCTGATTGAGGTGCTGATAGCCCTAGTCATCCTAGGTCTGGTGGGGGTAGTACTCCTGCAAACGACACAAACATCCACCGATCAAAGCCGCTATTTAGCCAATAAGGTGATTGCTACCTGGGTGGCGAAAGATCGAGTTACGGCCATGCGGTTAAGTCTCCGTCAAGGTCAGTCTCCTGAGTTAGGTGATCAGCGTGTGGAGCAAGCGGGGCGGCAATGGCTAACTCGAATTCAATTGTCTAAGCAAACAGCCCAACTGGATCGTATTGAAGTGCAGGTGTTTTTGGGCTCTGAGATAACTCCTATGTATCGCCTAAGCAGTTATCTTCCTCATCTTGGAGACCGCCAATGAGGTCCGTTTCTAAGGGATTTACCCTCATAGAACTACTGATTGTATTGGGGATCTTAGGCTTTGTAGGGGCGGTCAGTTTTGACATGCTGAATTCATCTTTACAGCTTCAAAACCGTGTCGGAGCGCAGGGAAGTCAGCTAGAGAAGATTACTCGGGCGGTCAACTGGGTGCAGTCAGATGCGGAGCAATTTATCCAAAGACCCATTCGAGATGGGCTAGGTGAGGTGCAACCGGCATTAAGTATCCAAGAGGGGGCCTTACAGTGGACCCGAAGTGGTTGGAACAACCCATTAGGAGCAATGCGCTCTAGGTTGCAACGGGTTGAATATCGCAATACAGCCGACGGGCTGGAACGGCGCTTTTGGCGGGTGTTAGATCGTGATCAAACATCTCAGCCAGTATTACAGCAATTGGAAGGCATTCAAGCCATTCGTGCTCAGGTGTTAACAGCTTCCGGTTGGCAATCTAGCTGGCCCCTTGAAACCACTTTGCCCGGTGCAAGTGTCTTAACGGAGCAGCCAATTGCCCTGCGCATAGAGTTTAAAACAGAAGCCTTGGGTAGTTTCACGCGTTTAATTGAGCTCCCTGGTATTCCTTCAGAGGCGGTATCGGGAGGGGATCTATGAGGCGAGCTCGACAGCGAGGTGTGGCGCTTATCTTGGCGCTTATGGTGTTTGCCATTGTCAGCGGTATAGCGGTCAATCTTCTAAATACCATGGAGCAAACCCTAAGTGTTGCGGAGTTTGCCCAACGGGAAACCGCTCAAAAGGAAACCTTGTTGGGCGGGGAGGCTTGGGCTATGTCTTGGCTTGCCTCCGATGAGCTGGGATCAGAGTCTGAAGCGGGTATCAACTGGAGTGCCCCTTGGCAATGGACCCAGCAGGTGTTTCCGTTAGAAGGTGAGAATCGCCGTTTAGAGATACAGATCATTGAGCGACAAAGCTGTCTTAATGTGAATGCTCTAGGGGACGATGAATTAAGGGAGGTGACCCGCCAGCGCTTGCAGCGATTGTCTTCTGAGCTTTCGCTCTCGGATGACTGGGTGAACTATCTCACTGATTGGATAGATGCTGACCAGGATTGGTCAGCCAGTAGTAGCCGTGAAGATGAATTCTACCAAGGTAAACAACAACCCTATAGAACCGGGGATACGGCCATAGTGTCTGCGTCAGAATGGGAGCTTCTAGGCTTGGATGAAGCTGTCTTACAGGCCATTGCTCCTTATGTTTGTGCCTTGCCCAATGACGCAGGGGTTAATGTGAATCGAATGTCATCGGTGTTGATCAATGCTTTATTGCCGGATCTTGATGCGGACCAGCAGGAGCAGTTAGAGGCGCGCATTCAAACATCAGGGTTCATGACTCTAGATGATTTTCTAGGCTTAGAAGCCCTTGAAGATCAGCAATTGGTTGCAGAAAATTGGCGTGTCGATGTGCATTTTGTGGATGTGTACGTGACCTTTATGGATCAAGGGTACCCTTACTATTTGTATAGTCAGTTGGCGAAAACTGACGCGGGCGCAATAGTCCCTGTGGCTCGCGCCTTTGGGCCTTTTGACGTACTATCGAAAGCTTTACTGGCAGCGCAGGAATCAAATTAGATGCGGAGACGATCTTAGTGTTTAGATTGGTATTACAGTTAAATGAACTGGCGCAATCGGACTATTCTTATGATTGGTGGCTGTTTCTAGGTGCTGAACTGTCAGAGCAAGGGACCTGTGCGTGTCAACAAGACTTCCTTCAAAGTCTGGAACGGCTTATTCCAGATGTTTCCAAACGTAGTGAATTGATTGTCTTACCGCCTTCCTACCGTATTCATTATCGATTACTAGAGGTTCCCAAGCAGCAGTTGCGTCATATCCATCGTTTAACACCTTATTTGATGGAGCCTTTTGTAGGGGAAGCATTAGAAACCATGCATTTTGTGGCTCGTCGTGAAAAGAGCTCGGGTGTGTTTGTGGCAGGCGTATCGACTGAGCTGATGGAGCATTGGCAAGACATTAGCCAATCCGCCCAGTTTATCTCTAGCTTTGTTCTGCCTCCCCAGTACTTTGTGGCTTTAGAAACGACACAACAGGTGGCATTGGAAGGCGACCTGATGGCAGTGAGTCACATGCAAATTTGTCATGTTCCTGAGGTGTTACGTACTTCTCAGGAAGACGTGAAGCAAATCTCGGTGGGCGATATTGTTACTTTTTTGAACAAGGATTCCCAATGGCGTCAGGCATCCCTGTTACAAGGGGCTTTTTCCAATGCTCCAGCCCTAGGTAAGGGCGTTGCTCGTTGGGCTTGGGTAGCAGGCTTATGCATTATCGCCTTATTGGTTCAGACGGTTTTCAATTACCAGCAAGCGGATGCCCTAGATCAGGAGGCATACCAAGTTGAGCAGGCGGGTGCCCAGGCTTTTTTAAAGCTTGCGCCAGAGGAAGGGCGAGTAGTGAATTTAAATAGACAGATTCAGGCTCGTTTAAATGGCCAGATGAGTTCGCCTGAAGTGCAACGAACCCCCTATGAATTTTTAGTGGCTTTAGAAGAAGCGAGCGCTCAACTGACCTTAGGGAATGGTTTGCAGCAGGTTTCTTATCGGGATGGTGGTTATCGTTTTGAGTGGATTGTTACTAATCGAAGCCAATTAGAAAGGCTTCAAAATCAGCTGCGTGAAGCCGGTTTCCAAGCCCAATTAGCCCAAGTGATTCGTTCTGATCAAAGCTACCGGGGCGTCTTTGTCGTGCAGGGAGGTTTATGATGAAACAGTGGTTTGTTCAGCAGTTTCAACAAAGCCCAAGTCTGTATGCCATTTGGCTGGCTTTCTGCGCCCGCACTCAGCGAGAGCGTTTGTTGATCATGGTTGGCTTGGCGCTTCTTTTGGTCCTTGGGTTGTTTTATGGTGTTTGGCAACCGGCTTATCAAGCGAAGCTGGATGCACAGCAAAGGCTCACGAGGGCGAATGGGCAATATCAGCAATTGTTAGTGAATGCACAACAGATTGCTTCCAGTAAAGTTTCTGAGCCGACTTTTGAGGACAGAGATGGAACAGAGCTATTGCAGGTAGTGAACTTGGCATCAAGTCAGACGCAATTCGCTGCCGACCGGATTAACTTCGAAGGACAAGATAGCTTGCAGATCTGGGCCAGTAACGTGCCCTTTGCTCGGGTATCTGCTTGGTTGAATGCTTTAGGAGAGCAGCAAGTTATGATTGATGACTTTCAGCTAGAGCGAGTGTCTGACGGACAAGTGAATGTCCGTATCACTCTTGATTAATTAAATGGTCTAGCGCTCGCAGTTAATGAACCGAGTGGGCGTTAAGATTCCCGACAGGGGAACATCCCAGGAGGCCGTAGGTAATAGAGGGACCTCTTGGCAATCATGGGCTAAGCCAATGAGTTTTGTGGTGGCGGCTTTATGTTCAAAGGTTCGATCATAGAAACCACCCCCCATGCCTAGGCGATCACCTTTTTGATCGAATCCGACTAAGGGCATAAAGACCCAATCTAAGTCCGCTCCCGTAATGGGATTCGGGTCAATAGGCTCCAAAATACCAAAGCGATTCTTTTGCCAGTCAGAGTCTTGCTCATAACGAGCGAAAACAAGGGCTTTGCCATCCAGTACGGGAAGGTAAACTTGAATATTCTGCTGCCAGCACCATTGGCACAGGTCAGCAGGTGAGATTTCCCCATCATTAGCAAGGTATAGGGCGACTTTGTCATTGCTTTGAAGGGGAACTTGACTGCGCAGTACGTCTAATAAGGCAGACGCTGCGGCATCTTGTTCTCTATCGGAAAGTTGCTGTCGTCTAAGGCGAAGTTCGCTGCGAAGAGATTGTCGATCAGAAGACATAAAAAAGGGTTTCCCAAGTTGCCGTTTCGGCTATTGGCCTTGAACCCAGTGGTTCAAGGTGGAAATCACTGAGGGTCTTTAGGCTTTCCGTCGCACGGACATGCTCACCGAACCTACAGGCTCATTCCGGGGTATTGCTCATAGGCTCAAGGGCGTTAAGCCGCTTCGAACAACCCAGGAAACACAGCCATTATAGGGGAGATGTCGCGAAAAATCACCCGACTAAAAAACGGAGGTTTTTAGCTGCATGAAGATTTTTCGTGTAAAAAAATCTTATTTTAGCTTGCTTGAACAAACATTAAGCAGGCTTAACCCACTTTGCTGTGCTGACCAAGAGCTGAGTCTAGTTGCGAGGTTAGCTCACGCAATTGCTGTTCATTATTGCGTGCGTAACGTCGACTTGCTAGCAAATCATGGGACAAGTTTAAAGCCGCAATGATGGCAATTTTTTCAAGACCGATGACTTTTCCGCTTGCTCGTAATTCGCGCATTTGGTTATTCAGGTATTCTGCAGCTTCTTTTAATTCTGCTTCGTGACCTTTAGGGCAATTGATATTGAACGACTTGCCCAGAATGTCGACAGCAACAGTTGGCTTTTCCATGATATCTCCGACAGCCCGATAGGCGCTTAATGAATTGAATTTCCATTATTTTCGCAACGAATACATTTTATGCCGCAGGTAAATTCGTTACAATTGGCGATTACTTAAATCCACTGAAAATTTATAGCAAATTGACGAAAAAATGGAAATAAATCCGATACTTTTAAAGATCAAAGACCTGACTGAACGTACGAAAGTGCTTCGGGGGTATCTTTGACTACGATGTAAAGCAAGAACGACTCGAAGAAGTTAGCCGCGAATTAGAAGATCCTGATGTTTGGAATGACCCTGACTATGCTCAAAAATTGGGTAAAGAGCGGGCGTCCCTAGAAAATGTCGTCACCACAATCGATAACATGGAAGCGGGCCTAGAGGATGCTTCTGTCTTATTGGATATGGCGGTTGAAGAAAAAGACGAAGACTCGGTAGAAGCCGTTCAACTTGAGTTAGAGGATCTGGAAAGTCAGTTAGCGACTCTTGAGTTCCGACGTATGTTTTCTCAGGAAATGGACCCAAACCATGCCTTCTTGGATATTCAAGCAGGTTCCGGTGGCACCGAAGCACAAGATTGGGCCAATATGCTGCTGCGCATGTATTTGCGTTGGGGTGAGGACAAAGGTTTCAAAGTGGATTTGATTGAGGTATCCGCTGGGGAAGTGGCTGGTATCAAGTCTGCAACCGTTCGTTTTGAAGGGGAATACGCCTTTGGTTGGTTGCGCACCGAGACGGGTGTACATCGTTTAGTACGTAAATCGCCATTTGACTCGGGCAACCGTCGTCATACGTCATTTGCTTCTGTGTTCGTTTCACCAGAAATTGATGACAACGTGGAAATCGATATTAACCCTGCAGATTTACGTACTGACACTTACCGTTCATCCGGAGCGGGTGGTCAGCACGTTAACACTACTGACTCTGCGGTGCGTATTACCCACGTGCCATCGGGCATTGTGGTGCAATGTCAGAATCAACGCTCTCAGCATGCTAACCGTGACTTCGCCATGAAGCAGTTGCGTGCAAAATTATATGAAATGGAAATGCAAAAGCGCTCGGAAGCCGCTCAGGCGTTAGAAGACAATAAGTCTGATATCGGTTGGGGAAGCCAGATCCGTTCCTATGTGTTGGATGCCTCTCGCATTAAAGACCTACGCACTAGCGTAGAAACGTCCAATACAGGTGCCGTCCTAGATGGTAATTTGGATCAATTTATCGTTGCGAGCCTTAAGCAAGGCCTCTAAAGCACTAAACTTATTTTTAAAGAGTAGATAAACACATCATGTCTAACGAAACTCAAAACGAAGCAGTCGCAAATACTGAAGATAACCGTTTAGTGGCTGAGCGTCGTGCCAAGCTAGAAGCGATTCGCGCTGAGCGTAATGCTTTCCCAAATACTTTTCGCCGTGACGCCTACGCCGCTGATCTACAGGCTGAATTTGGTGAGCTAGAAAAGGCAGCCTTGGAAGAAAAAGATCATAAGGTCAGCATTGCAGGTCGTATCGTTCGTAACCGTGGTGCTTTCATGTTGCTTCAAGACATGACTGGTCAAATTCAAGCCTATGTAAACCGCAAAGCCTTGTCTCCTGAGCTGTTGGCTGAGCAGAAAACTTGGGACCTTGGTGACATCATTGGTGTGAGCGGTCCAGTGCACAAATCTGGTAAAGGTGACTTGTACATTGACATGCAAGAAGCCCAATTGCTCACTAAATCTTTGCGTCCATTGCCTGACAAACACCATGGTCTAGCCGACATGGAAATGCGCTACCGTCAGCGTTACGTTGATTTGATCGTAAACCAAGAGTCTCGCGAAACCTTCCAAGTGCGTTCTAAAATCATTTCAACGATTCGTCGTTTTCTAGAAGATCGTCGCTTCATGGAAGTGGAAACGCCAATGCTGCAAACCATCCCAGGTGGTGCTTCTGCACGTCCATTTGTGACACATCACAATGCCATGGACATGAGCATGTTCTTGCGTATTGCCCCAGAGCTTTACTTGAAGCGTTTGGTGGTAGGTGGTTTTGAGCGTGTGTTCGAGATTAACCGTAACTTCCGTAACGAAGGCGTATCTACTCGACACAATCCTGAATTCACTATGATCGAATTCTACCAAGCCTATGCGGATTACAAAGATCTAATGGATCTAACCGAAGACATGCTACGCACAGTGGCTGAGAAGGTTCTAGGTACGACTAAAGTGACTTACCAAGGTTCTGAGTATGACTTTGGTGCGCCATTTGTCCGCATGACCATGCTGGAGTCTATTCTGCACTACAACCCTGAGTTGACTGCGGAAGATTTGGATTCGGTGGAAAAGGCAACAGAAGTGGCTAAGAAACTGAAAATTGATGTTAAGCCAATCTGGGGGCTAGGTAAGCTTTGGACGGAAATTTTTGAAGAAACCGCTGAGCATAAATTGGATCAGCCGACCTTCATTACTGAATACCCAGCAGAAGTATCGCCTCTAGCCCGTCGTAACGATGACAATGAGTTCATTACTGATCGCTTTGAATTCTTTGTCGGTGGTCGTGAAATCGCAAACGGCTTCTCGGAGCTTAATGACTCAGAAGACCAAGCGGCACGTTTCCGTCGTCAGGTAGAAGAGAAAGATGCAGGTGATGACGAAGCCATGCACTACGACGCTGATTACATCAACGCTCTAGAGTACGGCCTACCACCGACTGCGGGTGAAGGTATTGGTATCGACCGCTTGGTGATGTTGTTCACCGATGCGCCGTCAATCCGTGACGTATTGTTGTTCCCACATATGCGCCCTCAGGACTAGTCCGAGGCCGGATAGTGAACTGATCAAAGTAATATGTATAAGGCCTCAATAGAGGCCTTATTTTGTTGTGATTGTAACGATGCACTGCCTAATAATAGGGGCAGCGTAGGAGCTAAGAGAATGAGCCGTTTCTGGACAGATAAGATCGCTTCCCTTGACCCATATGTACCAGGGGAACAGCCACAAGATAAGCAGTACATTAAGCTAAATACTAACGAAAGCCCATACAGCCCATCGCCGAAGGCGTTGGCAGCCATGACGGAACAAGTGAGCGAAAAGCTTCGCCTTTACCCAGATCCAAACTGTCAGACTTTGAAAAACGCTTTAGCCACCACTTATTCGGTTAAGCCAAACCAAGTATTTGTTGGGAATGGCTCTGATGAGGTGTTGGCGCTGGCGTTTATGGGCTACTTCACGGGGGATAAGCCCCTTGCGTTTGCCGACATTACCTACAGCTTTTATAAGGTGTACGCGAATCTATATGACATTAAGCCGCAGCTCATTCCTCTAACAGATACGTTTGATATTGCCCCATCTGACTACGAGAACTTAGATGTGTCTGGGGTGGTGGTCACCAACCCGAATGCGCCAACGGGTAAAGCGCTGCCTTTGTCTGACATTGAAAAGATTTTGCAGGCAAACCCAGATGTGGTGGTGTTAGTAGATGAAGCCTATGTGGACTTTGGTGCCGAAAGTGCAGTGACCTTAGTGGATCAGTATCCCAATCTGTTAGTGGTACAGACCTTCTCTAAATCCCGTGCTTTGGCTGGGATTCGTGTAGGCTACGCCATCGGTCACCCTGACCTGATTGATGGGCTAGAACGTCTGAAAAACTCATTTAACTCCTACCCGATTGATCGTATCGCCTTAGCGGGCGCCACGGCTGCGGTAGAAGATGGAAAGTACCTCCAAGACATCTGTGACAAAACCATTGCTACTCGAAGCTGGGCGGTAACCGAGCTAGAAAAGTTAGGTTTTGAGGTGTTGCCATCTGCGACAAACTTTGTGTTTGTGACCCATCCTGAGCGTAGTGCCGAAGCGTTATACTTAAATCTAAAAGAGCAGGGGATTCTTGTTCGTTACTTTGGTAATAAGCCAAGAATTGGCAACTACTTGCGTATTACCATCGGCACAGATGAAGAGATGGCGGCATTGATCTCAGCACTTAAATAAGTGTGGTCAGCTGATCATATCCCACTAAAAAAGGCGCCTCGGCGCCTTTTTTGTGAACGTTTGCTTTGTCCAAGCTAAACAGTTAGATCGCAGAAAGTTTAGTTTCGATGGCTTTTTGAATACCCTCTGCATCAAGGCCAATACGCTTCAGCATTGCGCTATGGCTAGCATGTTCTTCATATTGATCAGGTAGTCCCAAATGAAGTACAGGGGTGCAGATGTGCTGGCTTTGTAAGAATTCACTGACTCCTGAGCCCGCGCCACCCATGATGGCGTTTTCTTCTACTGTTACAAACAGCTTGGCCTCTTTATGCTGCAGCAGTGCGGCTTCATCCAGAGGTTTAACAAAGCGCATATCTATAAGCGTTGCGTCCAAGGCTTCGGCAGCCTGTTGTGCATCAAAAGTAGGTCGACCAAAACCGCAGATTACAATGCCACTCTGGCCTTCTCGAAGGGTGCGGGATTGTCCAATTTCTAGGGTTTCAAGGTTAGGGCTGATAACAGCACCACGTCCTGTTCCACGGGGGTAGCGTACGGCAGCAGGGCCTTGATGGGCGTAGCCGGTTTGCAGCATAGCGCGACACTCTGCTTCGTCTGAAGGCGCCATAGCAATCATGTTTGGAATACAGCGTAAGTAGCTTAAATCGTAAGCTCCCGCATGTGTTGGTCCGTCTTCACCGACTAGGCCTGCTCGATCAATCGCAAATAAAACATCGAGATTTTGCAGGGCAACATCATGGATGAGTTGATCGTAGGCACGCTGTAAGAAGGTCGAATAAATGGCTACAACAGGCTTTAGACCATCGCAGGCCATACCTGCCGCCAAGGTCACCGCATGTTGCTCGGCAATCGCCACGTCAAAGTAGCGAGTGGGGTAGCTGTCTGCGAACTCAATTAGGTCTGAGCCTTCTTTCATGGCTGGGGTAATAGCCACCAATTTTTCATCTTGCTCTGCTGCGTCACATACCCAGCGGCCAAAAACATTGCTGTATTTTGGGGGAGTTGGAGCTTTGGACTCATTGGACGGCTTTGGATCTGGCTCCACTTTGTTAATGGCGTGGTAGCCAATGGGGTCCCCTTCGGCTGGTTCAAAGCCTTTGCCTTTTTTGGTGATCACATGGAGGAACTGGGGGCCTTTGCGATCCTTAAGGTTATTTAGGGTTTGGGTCAAGAGTTCTACGTCGTGTCCATCGATCGGGCCAATATAATTAAAGCCTAACTCTTCAAACATGGTGCCTGGAGCCACCATACCTTTCATATGTTCTTCAGCTTTACGAGCCAGCTCTAACGCAGAAGGTAAGCCAGAGAAAACCTTACGGCCTCCTTCGCGGATGTTTTCGTAAGTCTTGCTGGCCCAAATTCGTGCAAGGGAACTAGATAGGGCGCCTACAGGCTTAGAAATGGACATTTCGTTGTCATTCAAAATCACCAGCATGTCGGCTTCCACGTCGCCTGCGTGGTTAAGTGCTTCGAAGGCCATACCAGCAGACATAGCGCCATCACCAATGATGGCGACCGCTTTACGTCCTGTGTCTAGTTGACGAGCCGCTAGGGCCATACCCAGTGCGGCACCAATGGACGTACTAGAATGACCAACGCCGAACGTGTCGAATTCACTTTCTTCCCGTTTAGGGAAGCCTGAAATACCGCCTTCTTGGCGAATGGTAAGGAGTGCGTCCCTACGTCCCGTTAGAATTTTGTGAGGGTAGGCCTGATGACCCACATCCCATACGATTCGATCTTCTGGTGTGTTGAAGACATAATGCAAGGCGACAGTTAACTCAATTACGCCAAGTCCAGCGCCAAAATGACCGCCCGTTTGGCCGACGCTGTAAAGCATGAATGAGCGCAACTCTCGAACCAGTGTTGAGAGCTCTTTTTTATCCAGATCGCGCAAATCCGCAGGCGTGTCTATTTGATCTAGTAAAGGCGTCAAGGGACGCGTTGTTGGTATCGTTTCGAACATGGGCACCAAAAGGTCACTTCAATGAGTCGTAAAATAGCGATGAATTATATCAGTGGTTGCGGGCAATAATATAGTTAGCCAGCTCTACTAATGGTCTTGCTTTGTCACCAAATGGGGCAATTTGTGCAACAGCTTCATCGTGCAGACGTTTTGCTAAGGCTTGCGCACCTTCTAAACCGAGTAATTTCGGATAGGTAGGCTTGTTGGCGTCTTCGTCTGAAAATTGGTTTTTGCCAAGCGTTTGGGTATCACTGGTGATGTCTATAATGTCGTCTTGAACTTGGAAGGCCAAGCCAATTGCGGCAGCGTAAGCGTCTAACGCATTCAAATCTGATTCGCTGCTGACGCCAACACTTTGCGCCCCCATTTTCACTGCGGCGCGAATCAAGGCTCCGGTTTTGTGGCGGTGCATTTGTTCTAGTGCAGTGATGTCGATCTGCTTGTCCACATTGGACAGGTCAATCATTTGCCCTGTGACCATGCCAAAGCGTCCAGAGGCGTTTTGTAGGGTTTGAATTAAGGTTAATTGAACCGTCGGCGCCTCCAGCTCTGGCTGGCTAAGTAGCTCAAAAGCAAAAGTCTGTAGTGCATCGCCTGCCAGAATAGCCGTCGCTTCGTCAAATTGAATATGACAAGTCGGTTTGCCGCGACGGAGGTTGTCATCGTCCATGGCCGGTAGATCATCGTGGATTAGGGAGTAGGCATGGATGCTTTCTACCGCCGCTGCACTGGCATCTGTTAAGGCATTCGCGCCACCAAACAGCTCGGCTACCGCATAGGTCAACATAGGACGTACCCGTTTGCCACCGTTAAATAAACTGTAGCGCATGGCTTGGTGAAGGTGGTCAGCAGGGGGGTAGGCATCCAGAGCTTGATCTAAATATTGGTCAACTCGATCCCGAGCATACTGGGAAAATTGCTCTAAGTTCACTATTCTGATTCCGGATCAAAAGGTTCTAGGCGTTCGCCTTCGTTGGTTTCAAGCAGTACTTGGACTTTTTGTTCAGCTTGAGTCAATACGGACTGACAGTCTTGACTGAGTTTGACACCTTTTTCAAAGGCTTTAAGAGCATCTTCTAATGACAACTGATTGGACTCAAGTTGTGCGACGATGCTCTCTAATTCAGATAGGTTTTCTTCAAAATGACGGACACTGGTTTTGCGAGACATAAATACTTCTCTTTTGGTAACCTACAATTTGTAACAGAATTCCGCTTATTTCTCGAGTGTTGTCACGCTCTGTATACAAAATTGTGACCTCAGCATAGGACGTGGGGCCAGTTATTGTTTAAAATGATTTTTAATTGAGTTGCATTATAGCTTTATTCGTAGGAGACGTGTGTGGATATCGCAACGTTAATTGGCCTCATAGGGGCTTTTGTAATCGTCATCATGGCCATTTTCTTGGGCGGTTCAGCAGGGATGTTTCTCGATCCTGCGTCCTGCTTGATTGTACTGATTGGTTCTACGTTCGTTGTGTTAATGCAATACCCTCTCTCCCAGTTCTTAGGAGCAGGGAAGTCGGCTGCTAAAGCGTTTATGTTTAAAAGCGTGCCTGTAGATGCTTTGATCGATGAAATCTATGGTCTTGCTGATGAGGCGCGTAAAGGCGGTTTGCTTTCCTTAGAAGGTAAAGAGGTGAGTCACCCATTTCTCTCCAAAGGTATTCAGATGTTGGTGGACGGTCATGACGGTTCCGTTGTCCGCAGCCAATTATCGCGGGATATGAATCAGGCCTTTGTACGCCATGATAACGGTGCCAAGATCTTTAAGGCATTTGGTGATACGGGACCTGCAATGGGGATGATCGGGACCTTGGTGGGTCTGGTACAGATGTTGGCCAACATGGATGACCCGAAAGCGATCGG
The DNA here is from genome assembly GCF_055388305.1 of Marinomonas vaga. NCBI lineage: Bacteria > Pseudomonadati > Pseudomonadota > Gammaproteobacteria > Oceanospirillales > Oceanospirillaceae > Marinomonas > Marinomonas vaga. The sequence continues at coordinate 123,930 of NZ_AP043903.1, read as the reverse complement.
TCCAGCCATGGCGGTTGCCTTGTTGACCACTCTTTATGGTGCCATGTTGGCAAACATGGTGTGTTTGCCGATCCAAGCCAAGCTACAAAACCGAGCTAACGAAGAGCTTTTGTGCCAAAAGCTTATTCTCGATGCGCTCTTAGCCATTCAAGCGGGTCAAAACCCTCGTGTCTTGGATGGTGCCCTGAAAACCTACCTTGCTGAAGGCAAGCGTGTTGAGCGTGAATAATCTTTTGCCTTGCTGTAACTGGAAGTTTGCTGAATGAGTGACGAAGAAGAAAACGACTGCCCCGAATGTATAGAAGGCCTCCCGGCATATATGGGGACATTCGCCGACTTGATGTCGTTGCTGATGTGTTTCTTTGTGCTGTTATTGTCCTTTGCTGAGATGGACGTGCTGAAGTTTAAGCAACTGGCGGGCTCCATGCGCGAAGCCTTTGGTGTGCAAAAACAGATCGAAGCGGAATCCATCCCTATGGGGACCTCTATCATTGCTCAGGAGTTTAGCCCGGGTCGACCAGAACCAACGCCTATTAATGAAGTGCGACAAAAGGCAGACGATCGTCCTGAAAATACTCTGGAAGTGATGTGTAAACCTGATACAGCCGAGTTGAATGAGCAAGATGGTGCGGGGCAGCCCTCGCCAAATATGACGGTGGACAAGTCCCAAGCGGATTTGCAGCGAGAACAACAGATCCAGCAGACTGAAGAAGACGCACAGCAGGTGGCATCGATCCTCCGTGAGGAAGTTTCCAAAGGCACGGTTGAAGTGGAGACCCAAGAGCAGACCATTACCATTCGCTTGAAGGATAAAGGGTCTTTTGAGTCTGGTTCTGCTGAATTGAATTACGACTTTATCCCAATCATTGATATGGTGAGAGATGTTTTGGTGGGGTTAAAAGGCTCCATTGCGGTGGAAGGGCATACGGATAATATCCCGATCGACACGGCACGTTTTAACTCCAACTGGCAGTTGTCTTCTGCTCGAGCTATCTCTGTGGCAGAGGAATTGTTTTCTACAGGACAGTTGGATCAAAGCCGATTTGCTGTAACAGGCTTTGCTGATGCACGACCATTGGTGCCAAATGATACGCCTGGCAATCGAGCGACTAACCGTCGGGTAGAAATTGTCATCAATCAAAATGACTTGGTACGGACGAATGTGATTGAGCCTGAGTACCCACCAGGTTTTGGTGAAGACGAGAATGATGACCTTTTCACCGAAGGTGATTCGGGATTCCAGCTAGCGCCGAATGAGATTTTCTAGTCAATCACAGCAAGATAAAGCGGCCAATAGGCCGCTTTTTTTGTTTCTAAAGCTGAGTTATGAGCTAAATTTTGGTATCTTTCAGCGCACATTCAGTCGAGGATAATGAATAATGCGAATTGCAGTGATCGGTGCAGCCGGGCGCATGGGGAAATACTTGATCCAAGCGACGGCTGAAGCAGAAGGCGTCACGTTAGGCGCAGCGATTTTACGACCTGGTAGCTCCCTAGTTGGTGCAGACGCAGGTGAAATAGCCGGCGTGGGTAAGCTAGGTGTGGCAGCCGTGGATAGTATCCAAGCCTGTGCAGAAGACTTTGATGTGTTGATTGACTTCACGCCACCAGGTTTGACTATTCAAAATGCCACCGCTTGTGCCCAGCTGGGTAAGGCCGTGGTGATTGGGACCACAGGCCTAAGCGATGAAGAAAAAAACCAGCTGAATGCTTTGGCAGAGAAAACTTCTATTGTCTTCGCACCAAACATGAGTGTTGGGGTTAACCTAACCTTGAAACTCTTGGCCATGGCTGCTGAGATTCTTGGGGATGACTACGATGTTGAGATCGTTGAAGCCCATCACCGTCATAAGGTGGATTCTCCATCAGGTACAGCGCTGCGCATGGGTGAAGTGGTTGCAGAGGCTCTAGGCCGCGACTTGAACGAGTGTGCTGTGTACGGACGAGAAGGTAAGATTGGTCCACGTACTCAAAAAGAAATCGGTTTTGAAACCATTCGTGCAGGGGATGTTGTAGGCGATCACAGTGTTTGGTTTGCAACGGAAGGTGAGCGCATTGAAATCGTTCATAAAGCCAGTAGCCGTATGACTTTTGCAAAAGGTGCTGTGCGTGCAGCCGCTTGGCTAGAAGGTAAAAAATCAGGTTTGTTCGATATGCAGGATGTTCTAAATCTGAAGTAATGGGTTCTCCCTCTATCGACAATAAAAAAAGGCCGCTTAGCGGCCTTTTTTAGGTTTATGCGATTGCCTAGTGACTAGTAATTGTCGTGGCTCGTAGTCGGGGCATGAATATCAAGCAGAGGTGCCGCATCAAGGTTTTCTGCATTCATCATCATAGCAACCCTTTGTAGGGAAGATAGCATCTGCGTTTGTTCCCAGCCATCCAATGCTTCAAATTCAGCAATGAATTTTTCGTGTAGCAAAGGCGGTGTTGTTAGCAACATCTCGGTGCCAGACTCCGTTAGGCGAGCGTTAACAATACGCTTGTCTTTTTGTGCGCGAACCCGTTCAACCAGCTTTCGCTCTTCTAGTCGATTAAGAATCGTAGTTACTGTGGCTTGGCTCAAAGAAACATTGTCAGAAATACGACGTACAGTAACGTCTCCCAGCTCTTCGATAGCACGAAGTACCATGATTTGAGGGATGGTCAGGCCACATGCTTTTACAACCCGCTTGGACTGCAGATCAGTGGCGCGGATAATGCGGCGTAGGTGGACGAGTACGTCATGTAAATGTTGTGATTCGGGCATACTTAATTTATTCAGCACTTAGTTGGGTATAGATTTGGCGCGCATTATAGAGCTTACAGAGAGGTTGGGAAATCCCTGTCACAAAATAATGTTCAGAATCCTAATGATTAGACTTCAAAATAATAGTGCTGAGACAAAAAGTCAAATGCCTTATATTAGTTGCTGCTTTTATTCACTTTAAATCCTCGAACGCGGAAATGGCCTTTTTTCGGGCTGCTTTGTAATCAATGATGGGGGCTTGGTAGCCAATTTTTGACCGGACAGATGGAGCTGGATCGTGAATCTCTTTTGCCGACAGAGGTTTAAGTTCGGGAACAAAGCGCTTAATAAACTCGCCATCTGGATCGAAACGCTCGGACTGTCTTGTAGGATTAAAGACACGGAAATAAGGCGCGGCATCACAGCCAGTGGAGGCACTCCATTGCCAGCCACCGTTGTTGGCGGCGAACTCACCATCAATAAGTTTAGACATAAAGTAGGCTTCCCCCTTACGCCAGTCGATCAAGAGTAACTTAGTGAGGAAGCTAGCAGTAATCATACGTAGGCGATTATGCATCCAGCCCGTTTGGTTTAATTGGCGCATGGCGGCATCGACAATTGGGAAACCTGTCTTGCCTTCGCACCATGCCTGAAACAGCTGCTCGCTATCATTCCATCTCACCTGTTGGGTTTCAGGTTTAAAGGGCAGAGATTTTGATAAATCGGGGAAATGCCCCATGAGTTGTTTGTAGAAATCCCGCCAAGCGAGTTCTTTAAGCCAAACGCTCGCTTGCCAGTCACGATTATTTTGTTGTGAGACATACATGATGGCTTCAAGACAGTCTCTCGGGCCAATTGCTCCCAGGGCTAAATAAGGTGAGAGAAGGCTGGTGCCAGGAACGGCAGGGAAGTCCCTATCTTCATCATACTGGGCTTCTTTATTGTGGCAAAAACGCCATAGCTTCTCACGGATGGCTTGGTAATCCGCTGGCCAAAGGTCATCGCGAAAGTCCTTACTACGAAAGCTTTGATGGTCGGAATGTATGCTTTCAGATTGAGCCTTTGGCTCAGGGTAGGGGCTGCTTAATTGCTGGATGAGTATCTGCAACCAACGTTTATAAAAAGGGGTAAAAACCTTGAACGGTCCGTTCTGCTGGTTCAATACGGGAGTGGGGACAATCAAGTCAGGTGCCAGTCTTTGGCAAGCAATTTTGCCTTCCTCTAGGGCTTGCGCCACTTTGTCATCTCTTTGTGCTTCGTGCACAGGCAATTCATTTTGCCACCACACTTGTTGGTAATGGTGTTCTGAGCACAGTGCTGGAATGGCTTTGGCGCAATCGCTGAAGCGTTTAAGGTGCAACACATGCAGGGAAATGTTGAGGGATTTAGCTTGCAGAAACAGCGTATCGATGAGTTGTTCCCGCAGGGCGAATTTTGCCTCTGATTCGTTGTGTTCTTGCCACTGCCCTGGGGTCAAGCAAACCACAAGAGCAATGTCACCCTGTTGTTGAGCTTCATAGATGGCTGGGTGATCGGCTAATCTTAGGTCGTTTCTTAGCCATACTAACTGGGTTGCTGACATGGTTACACCGTATTCCTAATGCCAAGTTTTTTGGGGTAAGGGGCAAAGTAGCGCTGTGCCTTAACGTAATCACTGCCGTAGTGCTTCAGGTAGTGGTACAGCAGTGTCGTGGGGGTAGTGAGATTCACCTCTCCACGACGGTACTGCTCTACTACGTCTAATATGTCCTTGCGGATCTCCACATCTACTTGGCGCTTGAGGTAGCCCACTAGGTGCATGAGAACATTGCAGTGGTTACGGCGTTTTGCTGGGCGACCAATAGCCTGCATGAAATCATGGAAATAGCGTTCCGCTAGATCTTCAATAGGGCATTTTTCTTGCCCAGAGAGTAGTTTTCCAAGGGCCTTGTAGGCGGGCTGAGAGTGGGCCATAACAACGTATTTATAACGACTGTGGTAGTCCAGTAACGCTTTCATAGAGAGTTGGTTTTGTACCGTGTGGCGAAACTCATGGTGGGCAAACACTCGCAAGATAAAGTTTTCTCGCAGGGCTGGGTCGTTGAGGCGGCCGTCTTCCTCAATCGGCAACAACGGAAAGCGTTCTTGCAGTGCTTGGGTAAACAGTCCGGCAACACGCTGCATATGAGGGTGGCCATTTTTTTGGTACACCTTGATGCGTTCTAGGCCGCAGGATGGGGAGTTTTTCATCACGATATAGCCATCCAAAGCAGGCATCTGGTCCAAGTAGCGTTTGTTGGCTTGGTTCAATTGATCTGATAGATCCTCGCCAGACTTGTTAGAAAAGGTAAGTCGAGGAGCATTTGGGTCCCCCTCTAATCGCATGGTTGGTCGAGGTGTACCAAAGCCTGCTGCCACTTCAGGGCAAAACTTCTGATAATCAAAATGTTCTGAAAGGGGCCCTAGGCAATAAGTAGAGCGGCTATGACCGCCATTAAAACGAACATTTTCCCCCAGTAGGCAAGCGCTGATGCCAACAGGGATTTTGTGATCAAGGAAATCTGGATGAAAGTTGTTAGCGTTCATGGTGCTCTCCTGACTCTATAAAAATGAGATGCTTGATAGCACTTTGTCGGCGGCAAATTTGGCGCTTAATACGGCACCTTCGCCATCACCTTGGCAGAGCCAGTCCCCAATGACGATTAACTTAAGAGCTGGATCATATAAAAATGGCTTGTTGGAAGTGACGACTGCTTGACGTCCTAGCAACCAGCGGTGGGGCGTGCCTTGCTCTACTGCCGTCAGGCCTGTGGCGGTTTCGAATGCATGGATCATGTCTTTCTGCACTTGGGTTTTATCGTCGTCAATGTGTTGCTGACCCCAGGTTGTGGTGCTTTGAATAACCCAAGTGTCCAACTCACTTTGCATTCGTTGTGGCTTGTCTGAATCCTTGATTAGGGTTTGCAGTACTTCATTTGGGACAAGCTGCAATGGTGCTTGATCACTTTTCTCAGTACGTAGCCACATGCTCCATTGAGGTTGAGTGGCCGCACTGGATTGGTTGGCATTCAGTAACAGATTAGGGGTGTTAGGAACGGTAGCCAACAGCATGGCAGCCTGTGTAGCAGGGGTGGCAATGACCAGTGCTTGAGCTTTGATTATGGGTTGGTACTTGTCGTCTCGCAGCAGCCAATGGTCCCCTCGACGTTCTAAATGTTGTACACGTTGTTGTGTTATCAAGGGGGTGTCACCTGCTAGGTAGCGGCTGATAGCAGACATGCGTGGAACGCCTACATGTCCGCTTTGCCAGCTGGCCAGTACGTTTGCGTTAAGCAGTGTGTCCCTAAGTTCCATTAGGTCGGGGTCATGAAAACTAATGATGCTTGCCCCAAGCTCCACACTACCTTGTTCTAATCGTTTGCTGCCGGCACGACCGCCCGTACCACGAGATTTATCTATGAGTGTCGTTGCAATGCCTTGTCGATTGGCGAAATAAGCCATGCTGGTACCAGCGAGGCCAGCACCAATAATGGCTAGGGAGGTTGTCGGGATAGCGTTTGACATGGCGGTCTTTGCTCCAAATGCTTAAAATATTATTCTTGTACAAATTAATTTCTTGTATAATTATTATCTTATACAAGTTTTCATAATGTACAAGTTTTTGGTGTAAAGATGAGTGAACAACAAGTCCAAAAGGTTGATGTGCTTTTCCCAATTAGGGAGTTATCAACTCGCACAGGGGTCAACTCTGTGACCTTGCGTGCTTGGGAGCGCCGCTATGGATTGCTCAAACCTTTTCGTACAGAGAAAGGCCATCGATTGTATGGAGATAAGGATGTAGAGCGGGTGGAGCGGATTCTTTATTGGATGAACCAAGGCGTTGCGGTGGGCAAGGTTCGTGCATTATTGGATCGTCAAGGGGATAGCTTAGAATCTGAGACATTAGACTCTGAGGGCTTGGGGAATCAATGGCGAAGCTGGCAAGACACCTTTGTGGAGGCGGCTAGAAGCTTTTCTCAGGGACGTTGGGAGCAGCTGTTTCAAGAAGCGGTTAAGCAGTACCCATTTCATGTGTTGTTATTGAATGGGATTTTTCCTACCTTGCAATCGCTCAATAACGACATGGCATTAAAGCGTTATGTGATGACCTCTTTGGCGGAGCAGATCACTTTATTGAAGCTAAATGGCGCAAAATCCATTCGTTCTTCAAAGGAGAAAGTGCTCATCGTAAATATGGATGAATGCAATCTCATGGCAAAACTGGTGGCTTGGTGGGTAATAGAATCAGGTCGAGGGTTTGTGTTGGTGGATGGCGTTACCCATAGGCAAGAAGCTGAGTCCCTGCAGGCAGGCATGGGTGCCTGTCAGATCATCATAGTGGCGGAACGTACCTCTGAGCAAGGTGTAAAACGTTGGCTTGAAGAGGGGGATATTGGGAAGGAAATGGTCTGGGTCAGCAGTGGTGCTTGGTTATACGCAGAGCATCAAGGTCTAGCGACAGGCGGGTGGGCTTTTTCCAATGTGGCGGAATTGATTCAATCAGAACTAAATTCCTGATTAGCTAATAGCTATTAAATTTATTTTATTTATTAATTTTTAAAATTTAATAGGCGGGCTTATTATTCTTATATCGGATTAGGAATAAGAGGACACCAGCCATGACTAAAACAATTACTTTTGCAATCATGCACTTCAGTGTGGCGTTTACGGTTGCCTACTTGATTACTGGCAGCTTCGTTGTGGGTGGAGCTGTCGCACTGATCGAGCCTGCCATTAATACTGTTGCATACTACTTCCACGAAAAAATTTGGAACCGTCTGCGTCGTGATAACACCCTGCAAAATACATTTGTTTCAGCAGGTGAAAGCTTTGCTTTGAAATCTTAGGATTTATTAGATCTCATAAAAAAACGCCACCCGAGTAACTCGGGTGGCGTTTTTATTTGGGAAGCTTCGTGACTGATTACAGGTTCAAAACGAATACAATCGCAACCGCGATCGGCGCAACGAATTTCACCACGAACAGCCACAATTTCAGCAAAGCGTCGGACTTCAGGCTTAACTCTTCGGCAGCAAACTTCTGTTTTACAACCCAGCCTGCGAATACGGACACTAGGATACCGCCCAATGGCAGCATGATGTTTGCGGTCAAGTAATCTAGGAAATCGAACGTGTTCTTACCAAAGAAAGTCACGTCAGACATAAAGTTGAATGAACCAAGACACATGATGCCTAGCGCCCATACTACTACGCCTAATGCGATAGTCGCTTTAGTACGACCCATTTCAAACTTCTCAACTAGGTAAGCAACCGTCGGCTCTAGTAGAGAAATTGCTGATGTCCAAGCTGCCACGCCAATTAGAACAAAGAACAAGAAGCCAAAGAATTGACCGCCTGCCATTTGGCCGAAGGCAACAGGCAAAGAGATAAACATCAGGCCAGGGCCTGCTGCTGGATCCATACCATTAGAGAAAATGATTGGGAAGATTGCTAAGCCTGCGATCAATGCAACGATAGTGTCCAAGAAGCCAATCGCGAGTACGGTAGAGCCAATCGATGCACGTTTAGGCATGTAAGAACCGTATGCCATGATGGTGCCCATACCCAAAGAAAGGGTAAAGAATGAGTGACCAAGTGCAACCAGAACGGCATCCCAAGATAGCTTACTCACGTCAAAATCGAACATGAAGTGCCAGCCTGCTTCAAAGCCATCAGTGCTCATTGCGTAACCGAATAGGACTAACAGCAGCACGAACAACGCAGGCATCATGATGCGTGTGGCGCGTTCTAGACCGGCGTTAACCCCTGCAGCAACCACTACAACGACCATGATGGTGAAGATGGTGTGCCACATAAGCAGAGTAGTTGGATCGGCTAGCAAGCCTGAGAACAGTGCGCCAGCGTCATCAGAGCTGATGTTGTTCAGTGCGCCGCTCGCAGTCGAAACAATGTACTGAAGCACCCAGCCTGCAACGACTGAGTAAAAGGAGAAGATGAGTACGCCAGCTAACATTCCCATGAAGCCCACTAGGCCCCATTTTTTAGAATGACCCGATTCTTCGGCAAGATCCGTCAATGCATTGACAGGGCTTTGACGTGCTCGACGACCAACAAAGACCTCGGCCATCATGATTGGAATGCCTACTAGGGCAATACAAACTAGGTAAACGAGTACAAATGCGCCACCGCCATTTTCACCCGTAATGTAAGGGAACTTCCAGATGTTACCTAGGCCAACAGCGGAGCCGGTAGCCGCTAAAATAAAGATCCAGCGACTCGCCCATGAGCCGTGAATAGACTTCTTTTCTTGCATAACTATCTCTTGTTATTGAGCAATTTACTCAGACCTCGAACAACGTGAGCGTGAGGCTGTGCAGAGCCATGAGCGGCGATATTGCAGCGGCTCTATGGTGATTTGCTTGTGTGTTAATTGGAGAACATCGCTCAGAGATTTTGACCAAAATTGCGCTTCCCACACTGACAAAATTGGAATTAATAAAAACGATTATTAATTGAACGCTCTGAATTGCGGGCGATTTTGCAAAGTTTGCGCACGTTTTTCAAGCAAAAAACTGTCGAGCTGGTCAGTTTTAAGGCAAATCATCGTAAAAAGTAGGTCATTTGAGTTGATATTAATATAGTTGAAATAATTAGAGTTAAAAATAAATCTTGATAAAAATATTTAGTCCTGTAATCTATTTAGCCATCGAAGCAATTGATTGATTCGTTATTGAGTCTGTTTTTAATTGGTTTTTAAGCAGTTTTTAACATCAATTGAGTTTGCGAGCTAAGCAATAGCTTGGTTTATAAGATTAGACATGTAATGGGTGAGTTATGGAAAGCAACGAAATTATTTTAAGAAAGCCAACGGCTGAAGATGGGATAGATGTTTTTGATCTCGTCGAACGTTGTGCGCCGCTTGACCCAAATTCTTCTTACTGCAACTTGCTGCAGTGTAGCCATTTTTCGGACACTGCTGTGGCCGCTGAAAAACAAGGGGAACTGGTTGGGTTTGTGTCTGGATATCAAATTCCAGCGCGCCAAGAACCGACTTGGTTTGTTTGGCAGGTGGCAGTAGATGCCAAGGCTCGAGGTCTTGGCTTAGCTAAAAAGATGGTAGCCGAAGTATTAAACCGAGCTGATATGCAGTCTGTTAAATACATCGAAACTACCATCACACCGGATAACGAAGCCTCTTGGGCATTATTTAGAAGTCTCGCGAAGCAATTAGATGCACCGCTGGAAGACTCAGTGATGTTCGATGAGACAAAGCATTTTAAAGGGCGTCATGGTACTGAGCACCTAGTGCGAATTGGCCCATTTAACCTAGCGGGTCATTAATACCCACTCGGAATACGTCAACAGAATTTAATTATAGGAAGAGGATTAGATATGAAAATTTTTGAAGAGATCGAATCAGAAGTACAGTCTTACGCACGTTCATTCCCACGCATTTTTAACAAAGCGCAAGGTAGCTACCTGTTCGATGAAGAAGGTAACAAATATCTAGACTTCTTAGCCGGTGCCGGCACATTGAACTACGGTCATAACAACCCGATTCTGAAGAAGAAGCTGGTTGAATACATCATGGAAGATGGCATCACCCATGGCTTGGATTTGCATACCAAGGCGAAGGGCGAGTTTATGGAAGCCTTTAAAAATCACATCTTAGATCCGCGTGACCTGGAATACGTGATGCAGTTTACCGGTCCAACTGGTACCAACGCAGTGGAAGCAGCAATGAAACTGGCTCGAAACGTGACGGGTCGTGAAAACATCATCACCTTCACTAACGGCTTCCATGGTTGTAGCTTGGGTGCCCTTGCCGCGACGGGTAACTCACACCACCGTGGTGTGGCGGGTACGTCTCTTACAGGCGTGAGCCGTGTGCCTTACGATGGTTACCTAGGTGATGGCATCGAAACCACAGAGTACCTAGATAAAGTATTGTCTGATTCTTCTAGTGGTATCGATCACCCAGCAGCTGTTTTGGTTGAGACGGTCCAAGGTGAGGGTGGTATCAACGCTGCCAGCCTTGATTGGTTGAAGAACCTAGATGCGGTATGTAAAAAACATAAAGTCCTATTGATTGTCGATGACATTCAGGCGGGTTGTGGTCGTACGGGTACCTTCTTCAGCTTTGAGCCTGCAGGCATTAAGCCAGACATTGTCACCATGTCTAAATCTATTTCTGGCTACGGTCTACCCTTTGCGATCGTGTTATTCCGCCCTGAGCTAGACGAGTGGAAACCAGGCGAGCATAACGGTACCTTCCGTGGTAATAACTTGGCGTTCGTGACTGCGAAAACAGCCATTGAAACTTTCTGGAAAGATGACAAATTCGCTGCAGAAGTACGTCGTAAAGGTCAGTACATCGAAGACCGTCTAGCGTCTATTACAGAAGAGTTTGGTGAAGGTAACTTCTCCATCCGTGGTCGCGGCATGATGCGAGGCATTAATTGTGTGAGCGGTGAATTTGCCAGCAAGATCACCAAAGCATGTTTCAAGCAGAACCTGATCATCGAGACTTCTGGTGCTGATGACCAAGTAGTGAAATTCTTGTGTCCTCTTACGATTACAGACGAAGAGTTGAAGCACGGTATTGATATCGTTGAGCAAGCCATTCGTGAGGTTTGTGCCAAAACCGATGAAATGCCAGAAGAGAAAAGCTACTTCGACGAAAATTACGACATCGCCATCTAATTGGCTGATAAGCAGGCAAGTGCTTCCACCAAGGGAGCGCTTACCTGAAAAGTTAGTAACCGATTTTAAGTTTATTGATTAATAAGGAGCGAAAATGATTGTTCGTAATCTAGATGAATGTGAAAAGACAGAACGCCGCGTAGTCTCACCAGACGGTAAGTGGCAGAGTGTTCGTATGTTGTTGAAAGGCGACAACATGGGATACTCCTTTCACATTACGACGATTTTTGCTGGCGAGGAATGCCAATTCCATTACCAAAACCATTTCGAGTCTGTTTTTTGTATCGAAGGTGAAGGTGAAATTGAAAGCCGTGAAGACGGTAAAGTCTACCCAATTACACCGGGTACTTTGTATAACCTAAACGAGCATGATCGCCACACCTTGCGTGCGTTTAAAGAGCTAAAGCTGGCTTGTGTATTCAACCCACCTGTAACAGGTAAGGAAGTACACAATGCGGAAGGTGCTTACGAGTTAGTCGATTAATGATCCCTTCAGAGGAGCTTTTTGCTCCTCTTTGCTTACCTCGTTTTAACCACGTCATATCTCAGCTCAGTGCCAAGAATCCTGATTACGATTCTGACTAGGCAGAGCCGGAGTCGATCCAGCGTTTAAAAAGGTCATATTTCATTAAGATTTATGTAATTCATGCTTAATATTTGAGCGACCTTATGACAAACTACGCGCCGGCGCTCACACTAGGTTGAGGTTCCCTTAACCCCACAGAATTTCGGATACATCATGGGACTACACACAGTTGATAAAATCGGCGGCACGTCAATGAGTGACTACCGTTCGGTTCGAGACAATATAATTTTTAAGCCAGCAGGTGGAGAAGACCTGTATCAACGCATTTTTGTAGTGTCGGCATACGGCGGCATTACCGATAAGTTACTGGAAGCTAAGAAAACCGGTGACGCAGGTATTTACGCACACTTCGCAAAAGACCGTAACCAAGAAGCTTGGGGCGATGCTTTTGAAGACGTTCGTACCACTATGCTTGACATTAACCGCAACCTATTTGGTGAGAGTGAGCTTCTTAAAGAAGCTAACGACTTTTTAGAAGGTCGTCTAGATGATGCCAAAGAAGCGTTGGAAGATTTGAGTCGCTTGTGTTCTCACGGTCACTTTGCCATCAGTGAACATTTGGCGACAGTCCGTGAAATGCTTGCCAGCCTAGGTGAAGCGCACAGTGCTTGGAACATGGCAAACCTACTGAAGCGCGATGGCGTGGATGCGGTTTTTGTTGATTTGACAGGTTGGAAGACCAACAGTCACATGTCACTGGATGAGCGCATTATTGAAGCGTTTAAAGACATCGATTTGTCTAAACAGCTACCTATTGCGACCGGTTATGCCCACAGCGAAACTGGCTTGATGACCACTTTTGACCGTGGTTACTCAGAGATGACATTCAGCCGTATCGCAGTCTTAACCCATGCCCGTGAAGCCATCATCCACAAGGAATTCCACTTAAGTAGTGCGGATCCACGTTTGGTAGGTGAAGACAAAGCTGTGCCAATCGGACGTACTAACTATGATGTAGCGGATCAATTGGCTAACTTAGGGATGGAGGCTATCCACCCTAAAGCAGCAAAAGGTTTGCGTCAGAGCGGTATTGCACTGCGTGTGAAAAATACCTTTGAGCCAGAGCACAGCGGTACGCTTATTACCGGTGATTACGTCTCTGATGAGCCATGTGTTGAGATCATCGCAGGTAGCCGTGGTGTCTACGCAGTTGAGCTATTTGACCAAGAAATGGCGGGTGAAATCGATGCCTTTGATATGGGTATTTTAAAAGTACTTAATCAGCTTGGCGCTCATATCATCGCTAAAGACATCAATGCGAACAGCATTACCCACTACCTTGCGGTGAACTTGAAGACCATGAAGCGTGTTATGCGCGTGCTTCGCGAAGAGTTCCCAGAAGCAGAAATTGCGCAACGTAAAGTGGCCATTGTGTCTGCTATCGGTTCAGATATGAAAACCACAGGCATGTTGGCAAAAGCCGTGAAAGCCATTTCTGAACAAGACATCAACGTCATCGCTATGCACCAATCTATGCGTCAGGTGGATATGCAGTTCGTAGTTGATGAAGATGATTACGAAGTAGCAATTCGCAGCCTACATAAGGAACTAGTGGAAGTGCACAACCACGGTCGTGCCATCTGTCTAGCGTCCTAAATCTGCCAGAGGCGAATTAGCCTCTCGTAGAAAGCCTCAAGCTCTAAGATGCGAGTGCAAGATTGCATTGGCTAAGAGCTTGGGGCTTTTTTATTGGAGTCTGTTTGTAACAAATGAAGAGACTCTAAAGCCTGCTATTTCAGTAGTGGTGTAATGTCTTCATCAAAGCGGTTAAATTCTGCTTCCGGGATAGGGCGACTGATAAGGTAGCCTTGGCCCAAGTCACATTTGAAATCACGCAGCATCTGAAGCTGTCCATGAGATTCGATGCCTTCCGCAATCACCTGAGTATCCAGTTTGTGAGCCATGGCAATAATGGCTTCTACAATCATTTTGTCGTCTGGATCGTTTTCTAAATCCATCACAAAGCTGCGGTCAATCTTGATCAGATCCACGGGTAGGTTTTTAAGCTGCCCAAGGGACGAAAATCCCGTACCAAAATCGTCAATGGCAATGCAGATCCCCAAGGCCTTCAATCCATTTAAGGTTTTCTTGGCGTGTTCTAAGTCTGTTAACAGAGTGGTCTCTGTGATCTCGAATCCTATGTAATGACCAGGCACTTTATAGAGGTCAATCATTTCTTTTACGAAGGGGACTAGATTAAGGTCGCTTAATTGCAGTGACGATAGGTTAATGTGCAGAAGAATAGGGGGTAAACCTAAATCAAAGCGAGATCTTAGGTATTCAAAGCTCTTGCGAATGACGTAATTACCAAGCTCAAGAATCTGGCCTGATTGTTCTGCAAGAGGGATAAACTGATCTGGGAATACCAGACCTTTTTGTGGATGGATCCAACGAACCAAGGCCTCTGCTCCGATGACTTTGGAGACTTCCAAATCAAACTGAGGCTGGAAGTAGAGCACAAGCTGATGGTTTTTTATGGCTTTTGCTAGGGCAAGTTCCTCCTGATGGTGTTCCATCAGCTTTTTCTGCATAGCGTCTGTAAACAGAATGAATTGGTTTTTACCCCGGTGTTTTGCTTCGTAGAGGGCAACGTCTGAGAAGCGCATGAGCTCAAGTACATTTTGGCTATGCTGTGGAAACAGAGAAACCCCTAAGGATGTGCTGAGCTTGAATTCCCTATGCTCGATCCGAAGTATCTTTTGTATGTTCGAGAGTATTTCTTTAGCCGTGTCTTCAATGCTATCGATACTGCCATCGCCAAGGATGATGGCAAATTCATCCCCACCCAACCGTATTATCAAATCGTTTTCATCAATGCTGTTAGTCAGTCGTCGAGCGACCTCTTGGAGCACTCGATCACCGACATCATGACCAATGGAATCATTAATAGACTTAAAGTTATCGAGGTCAAAATAGATGAAAGCGCCCGATTGGTTGTTAGCCTGTAATTCTGATAAGTACTGGGGAAGAAGATCGTTAAGGTAGCGCCGGTTAGGGAGGCCTGTAAGCGGGTCGTTATAGGCAAGTTTCTGAAGCTCTTTGGTCTTCTTTTGCACTTCTTGCTCAAGTTGTTTGGGCCTAATGGAAATCAAAAATAGAAACAAAGAAGTCAGTACGCCTATGACCACTGTGATAAGCATTAATGTGTGGGAGCGGGATTCTATTCTATCTGAGACATCCAAAGAGATGATGAGCGTCCAGGTACCAGTGGGGAGGGTGATATCAGATTGTACAGCGGTTTTGGGGTTGATAGGGGTGCTGGATTCGTAAAAGACTGATTTCTCAGACGTGTCCGTATGATTTCGCTCTAATGTGACGCTGTAACCTTCTTCTTCGAGCTCGCGGATGCCTGTGTCTGCTAATAAATTGTCCAGCAGAATGAGAGCCGATGCAAAGCCCCAAAATTTGGCGTTATCTGTTCCCCCGATAAAAATCGGTGTTCTACCAATGACCGCAATGCCTCCCTGTACCAGCTTGACGGGACCCACGGCGATCATGGTTTTTTCTCTAATGGCGAGTTGAGCTGCCTCTCGGTATCTTGGGTGGTTTAAGACATCCAAACCTATCGCATTTTCATTGCCTTTAAGGGGATAGATAAACTGGATAATGCCATCTGGGGCCAATTGAATATTTTCGATGCCACCAATGGAGTCCATGATATTTTCGGCGTAGTTTTCAAACAGCTCAGTATTGCCCTGATCAACTTCGATTTGGTGAGCAAGTATTTGAGTCGAGGTGAAAGCAAGAGAAAGACTGCGTTCTAAATCAGAGGCTTGTGAACGGGCTGTGCTGCCAAGGTAGATTCGTTGACTTTGAACAAAGTTATCATTGGATAGCTTGGTAACGTATCCACCAGCGATACAGATAGCGACAAAGGCTATGCCTGAGAGTAAAACGGCGCGAATATCGTATGTTCGCTGTCTGGCCATCCTATGGAACTCCAATTTAAGGCTTCGTCATGAATAACGGTAATATACTAGATTTCTCACGTTTCGTGTTCGTGTAAGTATCGTGAAAACTGACTTATATCATCTCATAAGTAAATATTATTACATTAGCCGCTAATATATTAATTGCTAGTTTTCCTTCGCGTATATTTGTAAAGAAACGCTATCTCGAGAGCTTTTGAGCGTTGTTTTCTTTTGAATGTTCGAGGTTTTAACTTCGTTCTTATTCGGCTCTGATAAAGTGCTCTCTTCAAAGATGCTGTGCCGGGTATTTAGCGATGTTTGCAGGAGGATAATCTGAAGCGTATTCGTATCATCTTAATTGTGTTGGTCGTATTTTTGACTGGCGTAATACTGTATGTGCTTGTTAGTGGTAAACCTCTGAAGCTCAGCCTTCATCCATGGCCTGGCTATGAGAGTTTTGTGGTGGCGGAACATTTCTCTTGGTTGCCTGATGATATCAGTGTGGTACAGGTGAAAAACGCTTCCCAATCATTGGCCCTACTGGAAGCGGGGGAAGTTCAGGCTGCGGCGTTAACGCTTGATGAGGCTCTATACGCCCGAAGTCGAGGAGTGCCATTGGATATTGTGGCGATTCTAGATGAATCGGTGGGGGCTGATGTGCTGATGTCTCAGAAAGAGCAAGCTTCTTGGGTGGATTTAAAGGGTAGTCGAATTGCCTACGAAGGGAACACTGTCAGTGCTATTGTTTTGCATGAGGTATTTAAGGCGTCAGGCTTTGATAAGAATGACGTAGACATAGTAGAAATTCCTCCAAATGATCAGGTGGTATTTTGGGATACTAAAGCGTTTGACTATGCTATTACCTTTGAGCCTTATGCCTCCTATCTTGAGCAGAAAGGCGCGTTTAGGGTATACGATAGCCGCGATTTTCCCGGAATCATTTACGATGTTTTGGTAGTGCGAAGGGATGCAAGGTTCTTTCGTGAAAGCGCAATAACAGAGCTGTTAGCGGCTCATTTCAAAGCACTTCAATATTTAAGAGTTAATTCGGAAGATGCTCTTAGGCGTATTGCAGCTTGGCGATCCTTGAGCTATGAAGAAAACCGAAAAGTTTTTAGTGGTCTATATTTACCTGATTTAGATTATAACAAGCGTATGCTGACG
This sequence comes from Marinomonas vaga, assembly GCF_055388305.1. Lineage (NCBI taxonomy): Bacteria > Pseudomonadati > Pseudomonadota > Gammaproteobacteria > Oceanospirillales > Oceanospirillaceae > Marinomonas > Marinomonas vaga. Next base: position 106,860 of record NZ_AP043903.1, on the reverse strand, counting down.
CTAGATTCTGAATTTTACCAGGCGATACAACTGATCAATTTGTCTATGAATAACGGTCTGCCTTTACTGCCTGATTATCAGCTTAGAGCTCTGCTTCAGCCGGCATTTTTATTTAGAATAGAGTAGTAGGTTTTTATGCCTAGATGGATTTTAGCATTTATTTTATTAATCCCGCTTACTGCGATCGCTGACCATAAGATTAGGTTAGCGGTTTTATCCTATCAGCCCGATGTGATGCTTATGGCTAAGTATCAACCGGTGATCGATGATCTAGAAAATCTTATTGATGATTATTCTATCGAGTTATTTTTGGTGGATGCAAAGGCTTTGGAACAGGGGATCGAGCGCCACGAATTTGATGTGGTATTAATTGATCCTGTTCATTATTTGCTTTACCGCAGCGCGGGCAATATGAGTGCTGCGTTAGTGACCATGGGGCGAATGAAAGAGCGTAGTGCGACCAACTTGATGGGGGGCGTCATCTTTACAAGACGTGAGGACTCTCATATTACTCTTGAGAATGTCTTCCAGCACCAGGTGGCAAGCGTCGCTTTAGATTATTTAGAGACGTATATCGCTCAGATTTATGAGCTCTATAGCCGGGGCTTAAATTCCCCATCTGCTGATGACGTTCAGTTATTCAACTCTGATGAAGCCGTTGTACAGGGAATATTAAATCGACAGGCTGACGTCGGTTTTGTACGGTCGGGTGTTTTAGAGAACATGGTTGCGACGGGACAACTCTCGTTCGACAATATTCGCGTACTGAATGAGCAGACGCTGGCGGGCTATCCTTTTAAAGTGTCCACTCGGCTGTACCCAGAATGGGCCTTGGTGGCGCTTTCTCATATTGATATGAATGTAGTTAAAGGTATTACGGCTGGGCTGTTGAGCTTGCCAAACTCGATTTCCAGTATGGAAGCCCTGGGGATCTCAGGCTTTGTACCTGCACTTGATTATTTCCCGGTGGAGCAGGTGCTAAAAGAGTTGAAAATAGCCCCCTACGATAAGACTCAAGTGTCTTGGGTAGCGATTGTTAAAGCCTATGCCCTCTATGTGATTCTAGCGAATGTCATTGTGCTGATACTGATCGGTGCCTCTTGGTTCACCTACCGTCAAAATAAGAAGCTGGGCGCTGTAGTGGACGAACTACAGTTGGCCAAAACTTTACTGTCTAAAAGTTATGATCAGCTGGATGATTTGCTGAGCAGTAGTCCTGCTATGATTTATTCCTTAGCACCGGACACACTGCAGCTGCGTTTTATTAGTGCGAACTGTAAAAAGCTGTATGGGTTGACTGCTGAAGAGATTAAAGCTTTGCCTAAATGGTGGGCAAATTCCATCCACGATGAGGATGTGACTGACGTCTTGGCAGCGATGCGAGAGTGGCGTGTAAAGGGCTGCCAAGGGACACTTATCTCCAATTATCGTATTCACTCTGGTACTAAGTGGCTTTGGGTGGAAGACAGAGTTCAAGCGCTGTTTAACGAAGAGGGGGAAATCTCTGAGTTAGTGGGTTCTCACTTGGACATCACTGATCGCCATAAATCCCAGCAGCTATTAGAGCTGTCTGCCAGTGTGTTTGACAACGCTCGTGAAGGCATCGCCATCACGACTCCAGAAGGTGCAATCATTGAAGTGAACGACGCATTCAGTCGGATTACGGGGTATTCAAGAACAGACATCTTAGGGAAAAATCCAAGAATTTTGAGTTCAGGGCGCCAGAGTCGAGAGTTCTATGAAGAAATGTGGCGCCAGATTCTTCTCTATGGATTTTGGGAAGGGGAGGTTTGGAATAAACGCAAAGATGGAGCTATTTTCGCCCAGAATTTAACCATCGCATCTGTGAAAGATGTTCATCAGAAAGTCACACACTATATTTCTTTGTTTTCTGATATCACCCGACAAAAACGTAATGAAGAGCAGTTGGCGCACATTGCCTATTTCGATGCCCTGACAGGATTGCCTAACCGTACGAATTTGACTCAATCTTTAGATCATCATATCGCTCAGGCTCAGATCAATGGTCATAGGTTTGTACTGGCATTTATTGATCTTGATGGCTTTAAAGAGGTCAATGATACCTTTGGTCATGAGACTGGAGATATATTGTTAGTGCAGGTTTCCCAGCGTATGTTGGCCACCTTAGACGAGGGGAAGGTGGTGGCTCGTTTTGGTGGGGATGAGTTTGTTATCTTAATGCCCCTAGAAAAGGGAGAAGACCTGGAAGTCTCAGAGGGGGCTTTAGAGTCTTTATTGCAATCCTTGTCTGAGCCTTTCCTAGTCTCAGGTATTGAGCTGCAGATCAGTGCCAGTATTGGCATTACCTCGTACCCTCAAGCGAATGGTGTCGAAGCAGATCAGTTAATTCGACAGGCCGATCAAGCCATGTACCAGGCAAAGATTGCTGGCCGTAATCGTCTACATGTCTTCAATTCTTCCCATGAAAGTATTCTGATTGAGCAACATAGGTTATACGAAGAAATCCAGCTGGCTTATGACAACAAAGAGTTTTGCTTATTCTATCAACCTAAAATTAATATGCGCACTCGAGAGGTTATTGGGTATGAGGCACTTATTCGTTGGCGTCATCCCGCTCGCGGCATCTTGCCTCCTGTGACTTTTCTGCCCACTTTAACCAATCAGCCACTTGAGTTAGAGATTGGTCATTGGGTGATTAAGACGGCAGTAGCTCAGATTGATGCTTGGCAAAAACTCGGTTACGGGCAGAGCGTCAGTGTGAATTTGGCGGGTTATCAACTGCAGCAACCTAATTTTTTAGCCGATTTGGAGTCTGCTCTTGAGGGGTATCCAGAGTCTGTGGCCCATGCCTTAGAGTTAGAGATTTTAGAAACCAGTGCCATTGAAGATCTCGCCAAAGTGGCAGCTGTCATTAATGGTTGTAAGAAAATGGGGATTTCTACCTCATTGGATGATTTTGGTACTGGTTATTCCACCTTGAGTCATCTCAAAGAAATGTCTGTAGATATGCTGAAAATCGACCATAGTTTTGTGCGGGATATGATTAATCAGCCTGATGATCTTGCCATCATTAAGGGAGTGATTGGGTTTGCTGATGCGTTTCATTTAGACGTCATTGCTGAAGGTGTGGAAACGGAGGAGCATGCGGAGTATTTACTGGGACTTGGGTGTGATCTTGGGCAAGGGTACTGGTTTTCCCGTCCTATGCCAGCAGAAGAGGTGTTGGGCTGGTATGATAGTTGGCTTTTTAATAATGAAGAATCGTCTGACTGATGAATACCAACACTTTGCCAAAGCTTTCCTTAGAGGCCATAGAGCAGGCTTGTGAGGCGTATATAAGCCAGCATATGGCTCAAGACTCTGCCCATGACCTCGCGCATATTAAACGAGTTGTGGTTAGCGCCCGCCAGTTGGCCAACGCCGAAGGGGCTGATCCTTTCATCGTAGTGCCTGCTGCCTGGTTACATGATTTGGTTAATTTGCCTAAAAATCACCCTGAAAGACATTTGGCGTCAGGGATGGCAGCAGAACAGGCTTCTGTATTTTTGAGTGAGCTAGGGTACGCAGATGGTGCGTTGAAAGCGATTAAACACAGTATTACTGCCCACAGCTACAGTGCTGCCGTAGTGCCTGAAACTGTCGAAGCCAAGGTGGTGCAAGATGCTGATCGATTAGATGCAATAGGGGCGATCGGTGTCGCACGGTGCATGATGGTGGGTGGTCAGTTGGGCCGTGAACTCTATCAAACCTTAGACCCTTTTTGTGAAGACCGCAGACCGGATGATACGACTTTTAGTATTGATCATTTTTACAACAAGCTGCTGTGTTTAGCAGACAGCTTTCAGACTCAAGCGGGGAAAGCAGAAGCAAAGCGCCGTACAGCCTTTATGGAGACGTTTCTTGATCAGCTAAGATCTGAAATTGTTTAATGCGGAGCTTGTTGGTTGTGCTCCGCTAGGTTCGCTGCCATTGTGTTGGCTATCTCAATAAAAGCAGCGATCTGCTCATCAGATAAACCCTGCATCATGACTTGTAGTGCCTCGATGTCATGTTTTTCTAGGGTTTTATAGCAATTTTTTCCTTTACGGGTGAGGCTCAGAAAGAAGCTGCGCTTATCTTTTGTGTTAGGTTCTCTGGTTAGCAATTCTTGTACTTCAAGCTCTTTGATTAGGCGTGTGATTTGGCCTTTGTCTTTTTGTAGTTTGGAGGCTAATTTGATGGCGGTGCATTGTTCATCTTCATCGATGTGCTTCATAACAATGAAGTATAACGGCGACAAGGAGACATTGTGCTGATGCATCGCAACGCGCATGGACTGTTTTAGACCATTGATAATGTCAATGAGTGCGTTCTGGATCTTATTTTCATTTGTTTGCATTCAAAGAACCTTGTGTCGAGATTAGCATTGTTTTTATCCATCATATCAAACTCTGTAACGAGGGAACTAACTTCCGGTCCCAATACTTAGTAGTAAAATGTAACGACTGCCGTCATGATGGATAGAGAGTTTTGTTAGGGACTGACCTTGGCAAGGCCCTGTGATACAGAGTCCTGATTCTGGTAAAAACTGGGCGCCATGGTGTTCGCATTCGATTAGGGTGCCGCTTTCGTCGAAGGTGAGGTGGGACGCTTCTGAAAGTGGCTTTGCCCTATGGGGACAAAGATTTTCGTAGGCGTGCAAACCGTTAGATAACCTCAGTATCATGACCCGCATTCCTTGGACATATAGCTCAATGCTTTGTTCCATTGAAAGTGCAGCAATGGATAGTGACTGTTCTTTGGATAGGGGAATCTTGTTTTCCATGGGGATCTTGATTGTAGAGTGTTAATTTAGTGTATCAACACTGAAAAGATAGGGGTATCTCCGGTCTTGTTGATTGCTCCAACTATTGCCCCAATTTATACTCCCTGCCATGACTAAGAAAACTGCACCTACCTCTAAAAAAACTCCCGTTCGACGCTCTAAATCAAGCAAGAAAGGCTCCTCTTCACCTAAAAGAAAGCAACAGCGCTCCTTTCTGCGTCGAGTGTTTAAATGGCTAATCTTACTTGGTCTGATTGGCAGTATCCCCTTTGCCATTTGGGTTTGGTGGCTGGACCGTCAGGTGGTGGCTTTATTTGAAGGCCAAAAGTGGCAAGTGCCGGCCGAAGTCTATAGTGCGCCCACGATTTTGCGAGATGGTGCACCCTGGCGCAAAGAGGATTTAGAGTCCTTGCTAGCGGCCGTGGGCTATCGTTTTGGTCGCAATAGTCAGAAGGTTGGTTGGGCAGCTCGCAGTGCAACGAAGGTCAGTGCCCATCTACGTCCTTACACGGATCATACTGGCTATCATTCAGAAGCGCGTCGCATCTTTGCATTTGAAGGCGGCAGACTTCAAATTACAGATTTAACCGGAAAGCGTCATGCCACAGCGGTATTGGAGCCACAGAAAATTGGCTATTTATACAATGGCAACACGGAAAGTCGCGATATCCTAACCTATGAGCAAATTCCGAAAAATTTGATTGAGATCTTAACGGCCACTGAGGATAGGGAGTTCTTTAATCATATTGGTATTTCTTTTACCGGTATTGCGCGGGCTGCGTTTGTTAACTTGTCCTCTGGGGCGCGTCGTCAAGGGGGATCCACTCTTACCCAGCAGTTGGTTAAAAATATGTATTTGTCGTCAGAACGGACCTACACCCGTAAACTGACGGAAGTCATCATGTCGTTATCTTTGGAATATCATTACAGCAAAGAAGAGATAATTACCGCTTATGTGAACGAGGTGTATTTGGCTCAGGAGGGGAGCAGTGCTCTCCATGGTTTTGCCGCGGCGAGTCAGTACTTTTTTTCACGCCCGCTTAATGAGCTAAATATTGATGAACTGGCGTTATTGGTGGGAATGGTGAAGGGGCCATCCCTTTACAACCCCCGTCGTAATCCTGAGCGTGCTAAGGAACGACGTAATGTGGTGCTTGATATTCTGGTGGACCAGAATCGACTGACTCGAGAGAATGCCAATGTCCTTCAGAAACAACCATTACGTCTGGCGACCAAAGGAAAACGCCGCTCCATTTTTGGTGACTACCTTGACTTAGTGTCGATGCAGCTTGAGCGGGATTTTGATCCCACTCGGTTAGCAACAGAAAACCTCAGAATCTACACGGGCCTTGATGTGCGAGCGCAAAAAGCGGCCATAGATGCCATGCATAGTCAGGTGGACGCTCTGGCTCGGGCAGATAAATCCCTTAAAGATTTACAGGGCGCCATGGTGGTGACCGACAGACGTACGGGACAAGTGCGGGCTATTGTTGGTTCTTCTGATGAATACTACAGCGGTTTTAACCGCACACTGGCTGCTGTTAGGCCAATAGGGTCCTTGGTGAAGCCTGCTATTTACTTAGCGGCTATTTCTTCAGGCCGTTATACCTGGTGGGACAGAGTACAAGACGAACCGCAGCAATTTAAGATCGGCAATCAAGTGTGGGCACCACAGAACTATAGTCGCACCACCCATGGGGAAGTGCCCTTGTATGTGGCTATGTCGAAGTCCTATAACCTGGCCACTATCGATCTTGCAAATCAGTTAGGCTTTGATCGTATAGGTGATACCCTGCGACAGCTCGGTGTGAAGCGTCCGTTTACCATGTATCCCTCTGTTGCCTTAGGTTCCCTTGAGCTATCTCCTTTTGAAGTGGCGCGCTTGTACCAGCCAGTCGCTTCTGTCGGAGCAAGCAGTGAGTTAGGTGTAGTGCTATCTGTGATGGACCAAGGTGGTAAGGTGTTGAAGCGTTTTGATCGTAAAACGGATGTGCCCTTTACCGAAGAAGCCTTGGGTGTCACCTTGGCTGGCATGACAAAAGTGCCAGAAATTGGTACGGCAAGGGCAGCCCAAGCGACCTTTCCAGCTATGCGCTTTGCAGCCAAAACCGGTACGACAAATGATCAGAGGGATAGCTGGTTCCTAGCTATTAGCGATGACTATTTATCGACCGTTTGGTTGGGTATGGATGACAACACTCCGATGAAGATAACGGGGAGCTCAGGCGCACAGAAAGTATGGATAGATTTTACTAAGCGTTTGCCCCAGGGCTCATTGTCTAGAGAGTTACCAGAGGGCGCTCGATATTTCCAAGTGAGCCAAGATGAATTTGAGTTAGCGGCGGAGCGCTGCGATGACAAGGTGGAATTGCCCTTTGTCTTGGGCACTGAGCCTCGTTCATCGACTTCATGCTTGTGGCCATTTTAACTAGTGGACAAAGTCACTCAAATGTTTGTAATTAGTTGTTATTTATGGCTTTATAAGTGTAAGTAAGCTTTAGTCGACTCAAATGGATGAGAGTTCTGGGCAATGTATGTTCCATCTAACATCCTAAAAAATGATTTATGATACGTCGAAAAGCAACCGCACCTAGAATTACGAAAAATCTCATTGGTTTAACAACTTTGTTGCTCATGTCTATGGGTGGCAAGGCCTTCGCTCAACCCTCTGAATGCATGTCGCTAACCGCCACAGGTAATCCTGAATACCCGCCATTCTTGTGGCAGAGTGAGTCAGGACATCATCTAGAGGGGGCGGTTTCTCATCTGCTACAACGACTTTCTGAAAAAATACATGTACCGATAAGCATGAAGTATGTGGGGCCTTGGTCTAGATCCCAGCAAGAAGTGCGCAGTGGTCGAGTCGATTTAATGGCGGGGGCCTTTTACACCTCCGAACGGGCGGATTACATGGAGTACTTTTCGCCAGCTATGCTGTTTACTAAGAGTGTGGTGTGGCAGGCTAATGATCATAAGTTTCCCTACCATCAGCGGGAGGATTTAGTGGGTCGTTGGGGCGTCACTGTGATCAACAACAGCTTTGGTCAAACATTTGATGAGTACGCCCGAGATAATCTTAATTTGTTAAAAGTCGCCAGTCTCGATCAAGCGTTTAATATGTTAATTGCTGGTCGGGCTGACTATGTTCTCTATGAGCGAGGTCCAGGAGCCGCTTATGCGGACCATCTAGGTCTTGCTGAAAAGGTTGTGGCAATGGAGCCTGCCATCAGTAGTGAAGGACTGTTTTTAGCTATTTCCAAACAGTCCCCATGTAACACGGAAGCCTTTAAAACCATTCTTGCAACCGCTTTATCCGAACTGGTGGAAGATGGCGCACCACAGCAAGCCATGTTAAATGGCATGATGGACTGGGCTAATACTAAGCGTTAGATGAGAGGAGAGACTCTGCAATTCTCTATGATTGCAGAGTCTATGATTTAAGCGTTGCTCAAGAGCTTCTTGTAAAGGGAGATCCACTCTCCTGTTACTCGCTTCCAACTATGATCTTGTCCCATAGCGTTATGCTGGAGTTCTCGCCAAGTGCCTAAATTGGCAAACGCTGCTAACGAGCGCTGTATGGCATCCGTTAAATCCTTAATGGACGCATTTTCAAATACGAATCCGTTGGCCTTATTGCCGACTTCAAAAATGGTGTCCGCTAGACCCCCCGTTTTACGAACTAAGGGCAGTGTTCCATATTTCAAAGCGTACAATTGAGTCAGACCACAGGGTTCGAAGCGGGACGGAATCAAAAGAATGTCAACGCCAGCCTGAAGTCTGTGGGAGTATGCTTCGTCATAACCAATACGAACTGCCACCTGCTGAGGATAGCGTTCTTGCAAAGCAAGGTATTGGGCTTCCAATGTTGCGTCTCCTGATCCTAATAGAATCAACATAGCACCTTGCTTCAAGGCTGTTTCCATGGCGATTGGAATCAGGTCGAGCCCCTTTTGTTCTGTTAAACGGCTGACCACGCCAAAGACAGGCACCTCGGGCTTTTCTGGTAAGTTGTTTTCTCGCTGTAGGGCTAATTTGTTCGCCAGCTTTTTGTCAATGCTGTCGATGCTGTATTGGGTATCAATGTGAGGGTCCACTTCTGGCGACCATTCATCATAATCCACACCATTGAGAATGCCGGTAAGCTTATGACTTATAGCGCTGAGAGTGCCGTCTAGTCCATCACCGTATTCTGGCGTTAGGATTTCCTTAGCATAGGTTGGACTCACTGTGGTGATGGCGTCGGCGAACACCAAGCCAGCCTTTAATGCCGAGAATTGACCGTAAAACTCCATACCGTGCATGTTGAGTAGATCGTTTGACAAGCGCACGTCTGGGAATCGTTCCAATGGAAAGCTTCCGTTGTAACGTAGATTATGTACGGTTGTAATAATCGGCGGATGTTGAGTTTTCCAAGCTTTAAGATAGGCTGCGGCAAAGCCGGTCTGCCAATCATTCAAATGCAGTAAGTCAGGCTTCCATCCTAGTAGCTGCCCATGCTGGGCAAGAAATGCGCAGACCCAAGAAAAAGCTGCGAATCGAATATGATTATCAGGATAGTCATAGCCATAACTGTCTAAATAGGGACCTGCGTCACGTTCGAATAAACTTTGGCATTGCACAAGATAAATAGGAACGTCAGAGTTAGGTAAGCTAGACTCTAATAGTATAAGGTCGCCCGTATTGAAAGGATTACCAAGGTTGGTTTCTCTTTTTATCGGTTTGACCTTGTCTAATATGCCTGAATAGGCAGGCATAATGAGTTTAATGTCAATGCCTTGTTTTTTCAGGGCGATAGGGAGAGAGCCTGCAACATCTGCAAGCCCGCCAGTTTTTATGAGAGGGTGAATCTCAGATGCGGCAAAGAGGACTTTCATAATTCCCTTTTCATGTTGATTTACTAATATGACCAGAGTATACCTAATAACACGCTAATGTAATGTTAGGCTTGGATAAAAATAAGGGTAAGATATGGATTTGAATACCGCTCGAATGAATACACTCTCGTTAATCCTGGCAGGAGGTCGAGGGTCCCGTCTAAAACAGCTCACTGATCACCGTTCCAAGCCTGCAGTGCCCATTGCTGGCAAATATAAAATTATCGACTTTCCTCTTTCAAATTGTATTAACTCAGGTATGAGAAAAATAGCGGTACTTACTCAATATCGCTCCCATACTTTGAACCAGCATGTACAAAGAGGTTGGAACTTTTTGCGTTCCGACTTTAATGAGTTTATTGAGCTTTGGCCTGCTCAGCAGCAAACCGGTGAAGACTGGTATCGCGGAACGGCCGATGCGGTTTATCAAAACCTAAAGATGATTAATGAGTTAAACAGCGAGTACATATTAATTCTTGCTGGGGATCATGTGTATCGTCAAGACTACAGTGTTATGTTGCAAGAACACATTGAGAATGGGGCTGATGTCACAGTTGCTTGTATTGAAGTGCCCGTTAAAGAAGCGGATCAATTCGGCATAATGCATGTTGATGAAGACGATAATATTATCGCTTTTGAAGAAAAGCCAAAAAATCCGCCCACCATGCCAGGCAATCCAAATGTTTCTTTAGCCAGTATGGGGATTTATATTTTTAGTACCAAGTTTCTCCGTGACAAACTAAATAATGACTCTAAAGATAATCAGTCCAGTCACGATTTTGGTAAAGATTTGATTCCTTTGTTTGTTGGTAGCTCACGAATTAAGGCCCATCACTTTAGTCGCAGTTGTATTCCCAACGACAGTTACCCTGGTAAACCTTATTGGCGGGATGTAGGTACTTTGACGGCCTATTGGGAATCGAACATGGATTTAACCAAGTTGGTGCCTGAGCTTGATTTATACGATGAGTCTTGGCCAATTCGAACGACTCATTATCAACGTCCAGCGGCAAAGTTTAACTACAATTATGAAGAGCGTATCGGGACTGCTCTTAACTCAGTGGTCTCTGCAGGATGTATTGTATCTGGCTCCACTGTCGAGCAATCTATTTTGTTTAATAACGTTCGTGTTAATTCTTATTCCCATGTAAAAAAGTCTGTGGTGCTACCTCGATGTGATATCGGACGTCATTGCCAGCTAACAAATGTGGTGGTGGATTCGGATACTCAAATTCCGCCAAATACCATTATTGGTGAAGACCCGGTAGCCGATGCGGAGCGTTTCTATCGTAATGAAGACGGTATCGTATTAGTGACCCAAGAGATGATCGATCGTCTCAAATAATCCTTTTTGGATGTTTGCTTATGTCTCATGAAGCCTCTCACAAAGAGGCTTTTTTGATGTCACTGGGCCGTGAACAGAGGCTCAACATAGTAACCTTTTTGCTCTAATAGTTTGATCACACTGTTAGGGCCACTTAAGTGTAGGGCGCCTACCACCACAAATGTGGTTAAAGGACGGGAGGGAGCTTGGCTTAGGTATAAGCCAATAATATCCGCCATATGGCGATTACGCTTGTCTAATAACGCTTCCATCATGGGCTTCAAAGCAGGAGTTGTAAGGACGTCCTCATAAACGAATTGATAAAGTTCGTCTGGCTTTGCGGTCCGCCAATATTCTACCATTTCGCCCATGTAATCTTGATCTTCATATTGATCTAGACTGGTTTCCAACATGGCAAGCTGGGCTTGAAATGGCGCATCTGCAATGGCGTTGATTTGTTGGCTAAGGGTCTCTAGCTCAAGGATTGGCAGGCCTTTTTCTTTTGCTAGCGTTAGAAAGTGAAGGTCTACTCCTAAATCTGCCTGGTAGTCTCCTTGTGCAAGCTGTGCTTGAGTGAGCTGTTCTACCAACATCCATGGGCGTAGTTTGAGCATCTGCTCATAACTAGAGCCATTGTGTTTGGCCAGCTCTTTGAGTTGCTTTAGATGTGCGTCTGATAAGAACCTTTCTAGGGTCACACCCTCAGGGAGCCACATTTTTTGGCGTACTATCTGGGCGGACCGATAAGGGTCTAAAGCTTGCGGGTCTAATTCAACTGCTAGCCGGTCGGACTCATTAAAGGCGGATTCATAGGCAGTCGGGAGAGGATAAAAATCTTCTGTTAGAGCGTGAATCGACCCAGCAAGATAGACGGTGGCTCGCTGATATTGCACTTTCCATAAGAAAGGTTGATAGGTGCTGGCTAAAACCGAGGCGGTTGCAAGCACCAAGTAAAGAGTCAGAGTGGACTTGAAAAGTCGGTAGAATAGACGCATTAAGAATCACATCATCAAAATTTGTGACGGGGTATTATCCACTTCGCTTGTGGATAACTGTTGTAGAGATGCCGTAATAACTCCCTCAAAGCCCTGTCATAGTGGGCTTGAGTCGGTTTAGTATATAAAATCTTCAGTCACCTCTAAGTCGCTGGTTTTATAACCAAGCTTAATAATATTTCAATAAGAGGATCTATTTATGTTTACGGGTATCGTTCAAGGTATGGCGGAAGTTGCGTCCTGTCAACCACAGGGCCGTAATCGACGTTTAAAAGTTGCATTTCCTCAGGGTGTGATGCACGACCAGCAACTGGGAGCCAGTGTTGCAATCAATGGGGTTTGTTTAACGGTTGCAGAGATGGATGCAGAAACCTTGGCTTTTGATGTCATTGATACCACCCTAAATCTAACTAATATCGGCCTACTGGAAGGCGGCTCCATCGTGAATTTCGAGCGTGCTGCCAAAATGGGTGACGAAGTCGGTGGTCACGTTATGTCTGGTCACATTATGACAACTGTGACAGTCAGCAAGCTTGAGCAAATTGGTGAGAGTTTTCATATTCGCTTTCAGGTGGCTAATGATGAGATTGATGCTCGCCGTTATTTGTTTGATAAAGGCTATGTGGGCTTGAATGGGGCAAGCTTAACGATTAGCGATATTGGTGATGATTGGATTGAAGTGTCACTGATTCCAGAGACCTTACGTTTGACGACATTTGGTCAATTGGAAGTGGGTTCAAAGGTAAATCTAGAGATTGATTCCCACACTCAGGCAACGGTTGATACGGTTGAGCGAGTTTTAAAACAGCGTGGCATTGTTTTACCGTAACGAAATGAACAAATGGTGTGATTCTGCTGAAATAAATGGAGTGTATCCATGATTTTCGGTAGAATGCGCGCCATATTTTGTCCTGAGAACCTGTTTATAAGTCATTTATTGAAAACTCAGTGGGTGTCATTCACTCCACGGGGCTTTGGCTGTGCCGAACTAGCTGACTTATCAACAGGTACTCTTATAGAAATCGCTTTTTAAGTGTGAGTGTAAAGTGTCAAATAATTTAAAGCACATCCGAAATTTCTCTATTATTGCCCACATCGACCACGGTAAGTCGACGTTGGCTGACCGCTTCATTCAGAAGTGTGAAGGACTAAGTGAGCGCGAAATGGCTGCTCAAGTTCTTGATTCTATGGATATCGAGCGTGAGCGCGGTATTACCATCAAAGCTCAAAGTGTGACCTTGGATTACCATGCACAGGATGGCAACACCTACCAGTTGAACTTTATCGATACTCCTGGGCACGTGGACTTTTCATACGAAGTATCCCGTTCTTTAGCGGCCTGTGAAGGGGCTTTGCTAGTAGTGGACGCAGCTCAGGGCGTTGAAGCTCAATCTGTGGCGAACTGTTACACCGCCATCGAGCAAGGCCTCGAAGTCATGCCTGTGTTGAATAAGATCGATCTACCTCAAGCTGAGCCTGAGCGGGTGTCCGCTGAGATCGAAGAGATCATCGGTATCGATGCTGTGGGCGCCGTAACCTGTTCTGCGAAAACAGGTGTTGGCGTAGACGATGTACTGGAGCGTTTGGTTGCCACCATTCCACCACCGGAGGGTGATACAGAAGCACCTCTGCAGGCGTTGATCATCGACTCTTGGTTTGATAACTACCTAGGGGTTGTGTCTCTTGTACGTATTAAACAAGGCACCCTGAAGAAGAAAGACAAGATCTTTATCAAGTCTACCAAGCAAAGCTACCCAGTGGATAACGTCGGTATCTTTACGCCAAAACGTAAAGAAACGGGCATTTTGAAAGCGGGCGAAGTGGGTTATGTGATCGCAGGCATCAAGGACATCCATGGTGCGCCAGTGGGTGATACGATCACTCATATTCACTCCCAAGACGTCGCCCAGTTATCAGGTTTCCAAAAAGTGAAACCCCAGGTGTACGCAGGTCTTTTCCCGGTTAGCTCTGATGACTATGAAGATTTCCGTGAAGCGTTAGATAAATTAACGTTAAACGATGCGTCCTTGTTCTTCGAGCCAGAATCCTCCGACGCATTAGGCTTTGGCTTCCGTTGTGGTTTCTTGGGCATGCTGCACATGGAAATCATTCAAGAGCGACTAGAGCGTGAATACGATTTGGACCTGATTACAACGGCACCAACCGTAGTATATGAGGTGGAACTAAACTCAGGTGAAGTTATCAATGTAGATAGCCCGTCTAAAATGCCTGATTTAGGGACTATTCGCGAGATGCGCGAACCGATTGTAGAAGCTAACATCTTGGTGCCTCAGGAGTACTTGGGTAACGTTATTTCTTTGTGTGTTGAAAAGCGTGGTATTCAAAAGGACATGCTGTACGTGGGTAACCAAGTGCAGTTACGTTACCATTTGCCGATGAACGAAGTGGTGCTGGACTTCTTTGACCGATTGAAATCCTGTAGCCGTGGGTTTGCGTCTTTAGATTATGCGTTTACGCATTTCGAACCCGCTCCGTTAGTGCGTTTGGACATCTTGATCAACGGTGATCGCGTGGATGCTTTGGCTCTGATCATGCACCGGGACAATGTTTTACATAAAGGCCGCGCCCTGTGTGAAAAGATGAAAGACTTGATCCCACGCCAAATGTTTGACGTGGCGATTCAGGGGGCTGTAGGCGCTAAAGTCATTGCTCGAACGACGGTAAAAGCATTGCGTAAGAACGTAACCGCGAAGTGTTATGGTGGTGACGTGAGCCGTAAGAAGAAGCTGCTCCAGAAGCAAAAAGAAGGTAAGAAGCGGATGAAGCAAGTGGGGAACGTTGAGGTTCCGCAATCTGCATTCTTGGCGGTGCTGAAAGTAGACAGTTAAGACGGAATCAACCAGAGCCGCATTTAGTGCGGCTCTTTTGCTTGGAGAAGTAGTATGGATTTTGAGTTGATTTTAGCCATTGCCTTTATTGTAACGGCGGCTGCTTGGATATACGACCGCATCGTGTATGCCCCTAAACGTAAAGCAGTAATGGCTGAAATGGCACCGGAAGCCTTATCTCAGTTAGATAAAAACACAAAGCAGCATCTTGCCGAGACACCGAAATGGTTGTCGGAGGTAAAATCTTACTTTGTGATCATCGCGGTAATTTTTGGTCTGCGTTCGTTTGTGATCGAACCTTTTCAGATTCCTTCTGGTTCAATGCTGCCAACGTTGAAGATCGGCGATTTTATTGTGGTGAACAAATTTGATTACGGGGTTCGACTGCCTGTACTCAATACGACATTGATCCCAACAACTGAGCCTAAGCGCGGCGATGTGGTGGTGTTTAAGTACCCTGAAGACCCAAGCTTAAACTATATTAAACGTATGATCGGCCTGCCTGGGGATGTGATCAGCTACCACAACAAGCGTTTGATGGTGAACGGTAAGCTGGTGGATGAAAGCTTATTAGCAGAATTGCCCGTGTCTCTAAATCCTAACCGAGAGCCTGTGCGTCTTTATGAAGAGCATCTAGAGGGCGTGGATCATCAGGTCTACAAGAGTTTTCGCCGTAATCCTTTAGAAGGGGATTGGGTGGTGCCTGAAGGTCATTATTTTGTCTTGGGTGATAACCGAGATAATAGCGCCGACAGCCGAGTATGGGGCTTTGTACCAGAAGAAAATCTAAAAGGCCGAGCATTTTATGTTTGGTTGCATTGGAATGAGTTTTTTAGCCTTCCAAGCTTTAAGAATAATGGTTTAATTGAATAGTTGTTATTGGAGACATTTTGAACTCTCTTTATGAAAAATTGAGTCGCCGAATAGGGTACTTTTTTGCAGATCTTGGTTTGCTAGAGCTGGCTCTGACCCACCGCAGTTATGGCGGCAAGAATAATGAGCGCCTAGAATTCCTAGGTGACTCGATTCTAAATTATGTGATTGCTGAGGATTTGTTTCATCGCTTTCCTAAAGCAAAGGAAGGCGAGTTAAGCCGCTTACGGGCTTCTTTGGTGAAGGGAGATACCTTGGCGGAATTGGCTCGAGAGTTCCAGCTAGGGGATTGCCTTAAACTGGGAGCGGGTGAGTTGAAAAGCGGCGGTTTTCGCCGAGACTCTATCCTTGCGGATGCAGTAGAAGGCATCATTGGCGCTATCTATTTAGATGCAGGTATGGATGTCTGCCGTCAGCACATTTTGGAATGGTACAAAGAGCGTCTTAACGCCACCTCTTTAAAGGTTGTGACAAAAGATGCGAAAACACGTCTGCAGGAATTCTTGCAAGCTCGCAAGCATGCTCTGCCACAGTACGATGTGGTGGATATTGTAGGTGAGCCTCATGACCAGACATTCTTTGTCCATTGCCAAATTGAGTTGTTTGAATCGCCTATAGAGGGCAAAGGCAGTAGTCGTCGTATCGCTGAGCAAAATGCTGCGTCCAAAGCATTGAAACAATTGGAAAAGAAATAAATGCACGAAGAAGAATTACAAGACATTACTCACTGCGGCTTTGTTGCCATTGTGGGGCGTCCAAACGTTGGTAAATCCACCCTGATGAACCATGTGTTAGGGCAAAAGCTTTCGATCACCTCGCGTAAACCGCAAACGACCCGTGATCAAATTCTTGGTGTGCAAACAAAAGGCCATATACAAACCATTTATGTGGATACCCCTGGGCTTCATAAAGGTCAGGATAAGGCGATTAACCGTTTTATGAACCGTACCGCATCTTCTGCGTTAAAAGACGTTGATTTGGTGCTGTTTGTGATTGATGCTGAACGCTGGACCGATGAAGATGATGTGGTGCTATCTAAGCTCCAATATGTTGATTGCCCAGTGATTTTAGTGGTCAATAAAATTGATAAGCTGGAAGAAAAAGACGAACTTCTGCCACGTATGATGATGCTGTCTGAAAAGATGGAGTTTGCGCAGATCGTGCCGATTTCTGCGTTACGTAACAATAATCTTGATCGTCTTGAGAATCTGGTAGAAAGCTACATTCCCGAAGGCACTCAGTATTACCCTGATGACCAAATTACCAATCGTAGCTCTCGTTTCTTGGCGGCTGAGATCGTTCGTGAAAAGATCACTCGCCAGTTAGGTCAAGAAGTCCCCTATGAAGTGGCGGTACAGATTGAAGAGTTTGTATTTGAAGGGGCAACCATCCATATTAGTGCTTTGATTCTGGTAGAGCGTGATGGCCAAAAGCGTATCATCATTGGTGACAAAGGCTCCAAGATTAAGCTAATTGGTAAAGAAGCTCGTATCGACATGGAAAACCTCTTCCAGCAAAAAGTCATGCTTAATCTATGGATCAAGGTACGTTCCGGTTGGTCTGATGATGAGCGTGCTTTGGCGAGTTTAGGCTACCAAGAAGACTAGCTTATCGTGCGAGTTCAGGGCTATGTGATTCATACGCGTCCATTTCAAGACAATAAAGTCTTACTGGATGTGCTGACGCAAGAGCAGGGCTTGATTCGAGCGGTTTGGCGTCGAAATACTAAAGAGGCTCGGGTAACCCCCGGGTCTTTTTTATTGCATGAGCTTGAGCTAAGTGGTCGAGGAGAATTAAAGACGGCCCGTTCAGTGGAGCCATTAGAGAGTGCGGCCAGTCTTCAGGGGAATGGTCTGTATAGCGCTTTTTATTTGCATGAGTTACTTGAACGTTTGGTGCCCACTAATCTGCCTGTTGAACCTTTGTTTATCCTTTATCAGTGGGTGATCGTCAATCTTAGGCAAGGTGTGCCTATCGCGCCTCTTTTGCGACGTTTTGAGGTGGGCTTGTTTGATGAGCTTGGAATGGGGATTAACCTGTCCTGTACCGCCCGAGGAGAGGTGCTTCGATCTACCCAGTTGTATCAGTTTCATGGCAAGTTCGGTCTACGTCCGTATCTGGGGGATCAGCCTAAAGTGCGGCCCATGATATATTTGGACGGTGCGACGGCCAAAGGATATACGGCAGGTCTTTGGTCAAATCGGAGTGTCTTGTCCATGGCTAAAGAACTTCATCGAGCTTGGCTTGATGCTGCTTTGGGGGGGAGGGAGTTGAAATCCCGAGACTTGTTGCCCGCAGCCGAGTTTGCGGGGGAAAGATTGTGGCAAGTGCCTGTGTTTAGATTTGAGGAATCCATAAAATGATTATTGGTGTAGGTACAGACATTGTGGAAATCCCCCGAATCACCGCTTCGATTGAGCGTTTGGGAGATAAGTTTGTTAACCGAATTCTGACGCCAGTAGAGCGAGAGCGTTACGATACCTTTGGTCATAAAGACAAGGCTGCTGCTTATGTGGCGAAACGATTTGCTGCAAAAGAAGCTGCCGTTAAAGCCATGGGAACAGGCATTGGGTCAGGGGTCAGTTTTCAACATTTCTCTGTGCTGAATCGGCCATCAGGCCAACCTTACCTTGAGGTGTCTTCAGAGTTAGATGAAATCCTTGGGCAGCCAGTAAACTGGCATCTCAGTTTGTCGGATGAGCAGAGTTATGCTCTGGCTTTTGTGACCCTTGAGGCCAAGTGATTAAAGGCAGTGCATTTTCTAATCTCGTAATCGCATTCAAAAAGTCTTCGTAGACTTCTTCCACTTCATCAAAGCCAAGCTCTTTTAAATGGGTTTCTAAGAAATTAGCGTGGCGGGTCATTTCTATTGTGCCTGAGTATTTGCTGGCACCGTGGATTCTATGGACAGTGGCGATCAGCTTTTCAAGATTTTCGGACTCATAGTGATGTTGCAGGGAGCGTTTATCTTCTACGAGTGACTCCATCAACATATCCAGTAACTCGGAAGCCGCTTCCACTCGGTTCCCCGTCATGGAGAGGGCTTTCTCCATATCAAAAATATCAGCCAAATGATCAATTACCTGGGTGCTATGGCGGCGCTCAGTAATGCACCACTCTCGAATGGTGGATACGAGAATCTCTTCATTGATGGGTTTACTCAAATAGGCATTCATGCCACTGGCTAACATGGACTGTTGCTCTTCGGCGAGGGCATGGGCTGTTAGGGCAATGATGGGCGTATCTTTGTAGGACTCTATTTCACGCAGTCTTTGACTGGTCTCCATGCCGTCCATTTGGGGCATTTGAATATCCATTAAGATCAAATCAAATTGAGTCTCTTGGGCCTTATCAAGGGCTTGTTGACCAGAATAGGCAAGGCTTAAGTTGATCTTATAAGGCTCTAGCCAGTGCCCCAATAATTGTAGGTTAATAGGGGTGTCATCCACTGCCAGTAGGTTTAAGCCTGCCAGATCATCAATGGTGTCATTCTCTTTGTCTTTAGTCACTGTCGTAGGGGTATTAGAGGCTTGTGACAGTATTTCCTGCTCTACTGATACCAGACTTGCGTTGGCAATGGCGTGATGCAGCTTACGATAGCTAAGGGGCTTGAGTAGTACCTGGCTCGCAATATGGTGTAAGCGTGATTGATCTGATACTTGGGCGGAGGGCTTGATCATAAGAACACAGGGGGTGTTAAAGCGTGATTGAAGGTACTCAATGAGTTGTGCTGCTTCATTGGCGATCACTGGTTTGTTTTCAATATGCAGTATGGCGCAATGGTAGTCCTCATGATTACTATGAAGAACGGCAATCATTTCTTCTATGGAGCTGGTGCTGTCGTAGGTCACATCAATATTGCTTAAAAAGTGAGTGATACCTTTTCTGTAATTGGCATTGGGCTCCAGAATAAGTACGTGCTTATGCAATGCTGGTAACGGTGCTTCAGCTTTATCCGATGGTTTAAACGTTAAGCTAAAATAGAAGTTTGAGCCACGGCCTTCCTCACTGCTGACTTGGATGGTGCCGTTCATCTGCTCAATCAGCTTTTTGGTAATTACTAACCCTAATCCTGTCCCTGAGAAGTTACGGGAGCGGCTTGGGTCTACCTGTGAAAAAGGTTTAAAGAGTTGGTTGAGTTTGCTACTGGGAATGCCGAGCCCAGTGTCGATAACTTGGAGGCTGATTTCGATGGCGTGTTCGGTTTTAGAGGTAAGGTTTACCACAACTTGGACGGAGCCGTTTTGGGTGAACTTAATGGCATTACCCACGAGATTGGTCAAAATTTGTCGAACGCGAATTGCGTCGCCTTTTACCCAAGCGGGTACGTCCGCCGAATAAGAAGGGATT
The DNA here is from genome assembly GCF_055388305.1 of Marinomonas vaga. NCBI lineage: Bacteria > Pseudomonadati > Pseudomonadota > Gammaproteobacteria > Oceanospirillales > Oceanospirillaceae > Marinomonas > Marinomonas vaga. The sequence continues at coordinate 86,809 of NZ_AP043903.1, read as the reverse complement.
AAATCAATGGCCTTGTCATCGTTTAGCAAGGTGGATGATAGGGTGTGAAAGACTTCATCAATCATTTCTTGTAAGTTGAAGTCACTCGGTTCAAGTACTAACTTACCGGCCTCTATTTTGGAAAAGTCTAAAATATCGCCAATGGTTGCAAGCAAGTTGTTAGTGGATTGAGCGATGGTGTCCACATAAGTCAATTGATGAAGGTTGAGTTGATCCTTTTGCAGTAATTTGGTGTATCCCAATATGGCGTTAAGAGGGGTACGTACCTCATGGGAGATGTTCGCGAGGAACTGGGATTTTAGGCGGTTGGACTCGGTGGCTTCTTTGTTGGCGATGTGCAACTGGGCGCTTTTCTCTTCTAGCTGAAGCGCATGTTCTCTGGCTTCTTTCGTGGTCTGTGAGATTTCTTCTTCCAATTCCGCTCGATAGTTATTCAGCCGCTCAGAAATGTATTCAAGGTCAGTTTTGGTTTGTAGTAGCTCGGTGGGGAGTTTTACTTCGCGGGCTTTGTCATAGTGGCCACTGGCAATATCACGAATAGTATTACTCATGTCTCCCCAAGGTTTTGCAATGCGTTGAATATATTTGTGGCACAAATAGGCCATAAGCAGCAGCAAAACGATGGTATAGAGCATGATGAATGCAATCTTACTAAGTATGGTTAGCCTAACGCCGTCTGTGGTGGCGTTGACTTGAACCCAGCCTAACAATTCTCGGTTATCATCTTTTGGAGAGCCTGCCGCTCCTTGGATGAATAGCTCGTCAGTTTGTTCCAAAATTTGAGCGCTATCGAAATTAGTTGTACTACTGGCGGTATAAAATACTGGTGCAATAGAAAGATAAATGGCTCGATCATCCAAGTAATAGCTTTCGGAAAGACCTCTGAGTTGTTTTTCCGGAGGGAGAATTCGACCGACGCTATCCATTAGCTCGCCTTTGGCGTCGTAATAGCTAACGCCAATCACATCACGTTGATGTAGTAGGTTTTGGATGTTGTTGTTCAGCAGGTTGCGATCATTAAAAAGCAGAGCATAGCCACTGGCGCTTGCTGATTGCTCTGCTAGATAAGTGTTGTTGCGCTCAAATTGGGTTATTTGAGTCGTGATTTCTGAGTAGGAAAGATACGCTGCTGACAATAGTGCAAGCGCAAAGATAGGCAGGAAAAGGGTCTTCCAGAGCGAGGTTTTGATCGACGACGAGGGGAAGCCCATTTAAATTCCTATTTCTTTCAATAACCCTAGTAACAGGCTATGTTACCTTTCTTTCTACGGCGATCACATTCACGCTCGTAGTTTTCACAGGCGAGAACCTTAGTACGGGAGGGGTTGCTAATGGTTTTGCATTCACGCCATTTGCTTCTAAGTTCCGCATCAGGGATGTCGGCTGAAGGACCACCAAACATGTCGCACCCTGATAAAGAGGCTACAACAAGTACAGAACAGAGTGTAGTAGGTAAGGTGCGCATAGTTGTCACTCCTAATGCAGCGATATAGAACTAAGTTTATAACGACTTTTTATTGTATTCCGTAATTGATCTGCATTCTAATATGTTCTGGTTACAAAGCGTAAATCATTATTTTCAAACGAATCTCTAATATTTGGGCAATATGAACGAATATCCAACAATTGAAGCTATTATTGGCAATACGCCAGTGGTTGCACTGCAAAGAATCAACCCTAATTCTAGTAATACTATCTTGCTAAAGCTAGAAGGGCAGAATCCTGCGGGATCAGTGAAAGACCGTCCCGCGCTAAATATGATTGCTCAAGCAGAGCGTCGTGGAGATATTCAGCCCGGTGATAGCCTTATCGAAGCCACCAGTGGAAACACGGGAATTGCCCTAGCAATGGCAGCGGCAATAAAGGGTTACACCATGCACTTGATCATGCCGGATAACATGAGTCAGGAGCGTAAATCCGCTATGAGCGCTTATGGAGCCGTTTTGCATCTAGTATCGAAAGAAGAAGGCATGGAACGTGCCCGAGATCTGGCGCTGGAAATGCAAGCACAAGGCAAGGGTAAAGTGTTGAACCAATTTGGTAACGACGATAACCCGGCCGCCCATTACAGCTCTACTGGCCCTGAAATTTGGCAGCAAACTCAAGGTACGGTGACCCATTTTGTGAGTTCTATGGGGACAACCGGCACCATCATGGGCATATCTAAATACCTTAAAGAGCAGAATTCTGAGGTGCAGATCGTTGGCTTGCAGCCTGCCGAGGGCAGTAGTATTCCTGGTATTCGACGTTGGCCTAAGGAATATCTTCCAACTATTTTTGATGAGTCTAGAGTGGATCAGGTGATGGACATCAATCAAGAAGAGGCAGAAATTACCATGCGTCGCTTGGCGAAAGAAGAGGGCATCTTCTGTGGCGTGTCTTCTGGTGGTGCGGTGAGTGCCGCATTGCGTCTGTCAGAGACCCTAGAGAATGCCGTCATTGTTGCCATCATTTGTGATCGTGGTGATCGTTATTTGTCTACAGGTGTGTTCAACGATTAAGGTTGATTCGCCTTACAGCCTAGGTCAATGGAGCGCAATAGGGTATGATTCGCCTATTTCCTTGCCATTAGAGAGATTGTTTTGAAAAGTCGCTCGCCTCGCCGCTCCAGAACCACTCCAGTCAAATCCATTGCAAACCCCATTCGCCTTTATGATATTGAAGATATGTCCTATGAGGGTGAAGGGGTGGCCCGTGAAAATGGCAAGGTAACCTTTGTTGCTAATGCGCTCCTTGGAGAGCAAGTGGAAGCTCGCGTGATAAAAGAAACGCGAAGTTTGAATCATGCGCAACTGACTCAGATTATCACCCCTAGCCCCGATCGGCAGACACCATTTTGTCAGCATTTTGAACAATGTGGAGGATGTCAGTTGCAACACCTTTCTACCTCCGGCCAACGAGATTTAAAAGTGGGTTGGTTGCGCAACCATCTCAGAAAAATAGACCTTCCGGCTGATATTTCTCGCCTTGAAAAAGACGAATTTGGCTACCGACGTCGTGCTCGTTTATCCGTTTTTGTAAAACAGGGCAAAGTGAGTCTCGGTTTTCGCTCCAAAGCATCCAAAGATATTGTCGATATTGAACAGTGTCCTGTGTTTGTAGCACCTCTTCAGGAAGCTTATCTAAGTTTTAGGGAATATTTCTTAAAGACAGACTTGGCAGGCAAAATGGGGCACGTTGAGCTGTTACAAGATGCGGGTGGTACCGTGGTGGTGTTACGTCAGTCCCGACATGTAAGTGAAGCGGAGAAAGCTGGTTTCAATGCATGGGCTGAGCAAAAAAATATCACCCTCTATTGGCAATCGGTGGAAGATAATCGATTGGTGGGAGAGCCTGAACGCCATTATGAAATAGACGGGGTTAAGGTGAACTTTCACCCCCAGGACTTCATCCAGGTAAATGAAAAGATTAATACTCAGATGGTGGCTCAAGCCCTTGATTGGCTTGAGTTGGCATCAGAGGACGTTGTACTTGACTTGTTTAGCGGCTCGGGCAATTTTTCTCTGCCGTTAGCCAAGCGTGTAAAACAAGTCATAGGAGTGGAAGGTCTGGAATCTATGGTGGAGAAAGGCCGACGAAACGCTGAACAAGCTGGACTCGAAAACATTGAGTTTATTGCTGCGGATTTGACCCAGCCCCCACCAAATAAAATTAAAAAAGCTAAAATCACTAAGGTATTGCTTGATCCACCAAGGGCTGGCGCGATTGAGTTCTTACCGACGCTTGTTCGATTAAAGCCGGACAGTATTTTGTACGTTTCTTGCAACCCATCAACACTCGCTAGGGATGTCGAGTATTTAGTTGATAATGGATTTCATGTGAAGAAGGTTTGTATGATGGACATGTTCCCTCAAACAACGCACATAGAGACAATGATGTTGTTGCAAAAATAAGCCGACACCAGAAAGGGTAGTTGTATGGTTACAGTGAGAAAGGATCACCCTGTACTAGCGGATGGTTCCGTTGACATCGATGCATGGATGTCGCAGTTTTCCGACAAAATTGATGAAGGCAGCCGTGTGCCCCTACGCATGGCATGTGAGTTGGCAAGGCAGGCAGAAGCCGCTTCCGGCAAGCCTTCCTATTGGGGGCCACAAGCCAGTACCTTTCGAGCAGGCCTCGAAATGGTGGAGATTCTGGCAGGCTTTCGCGCCGACCAAGATTCATTGATCGCCGCGGCCTTATACCGAGTTGTGCGTGAAGATCAGCTAGTATTATCTCGTGTGAGTGACATGTTTGGCCGCAAGGTGGCCTCCCTTATAGAAGGGGTCATTCGTATGGGTGAAGTCTCGAAAAACCTGTCTAAAGATGCCACAGCAGAAGTACTAGGCAGTAATGAAAATCAGCTTGAATCCCTCCGTAAAATGCTGGTGTCTATCATCGATGACATCCGTGTTGTATTAATCAAACTGGCTGAACGGGCTTGTGCCATCAAAGAGGCTAAGCACCAAGATAATGCGCGCAAAGAGGCTGTTGCCCTAGAAGTGCAAAGTGTTTATGCCCCACTGGCCCACCGTTTGGGGATTGGTCATATTAAGTGGGAGCTGGAAGATCTGTCCTTCCGCTACTTGTACCCCGCCGAATACAAACGCATTGCAAAACTATTGGATGAGAAGCGTCTAGATCGCCAACAATTCATAGAAGACGTGATTTCAATCTTGCGAGAGCGCATGGAAGCCATTGATATTCATGCGGATGTGATGGGGCGTGCGAAACATATTTACAGTATTTGGCGTAAAATGCGCCGCAAAAACATAGGCTTTGATGAAGTTTATGATGTGCGCGCCGTGCGTATTTTGGTGGATGAGCCCATGCAGTGCTATGGCGTGTTGGGGATAGTTCACAACCTTTGGAAGCCCATTCCCCAAGAATTCGATGATTACATCAGTAACCCAAAATCAAATGGTTACCAATCCCTACATACTGCGGTAGTGGGGCCACAAGGTCGTGCTCTAGAGATTCAAATACGAACCCACAAGATGCATGAAGACGCTGAGTTAGGCGTGTGTGCTCACTGGAAGTACAAGGGAACGGATTTAAGTTCTAACAGCTCCAGTTACGAAGAAAAGCTCCAGTGGCTGCGTACGATATTGGATTTCCATGAAGTCCAAGGGGATTTGGAATCCCTGAGCGAGCAAGTGCGTAATGATATTGAGCAAGACCGCATTTACGTCTTCACTCCAGATGGTCACGTTGTGGATTTGCCTGTGAATGCGACCCCAGTGGATTTTGCCTACCGAGTCCATACGGAAATTGGCCACCGCTGCCGTGGCGCCAAGGTAAACGGTAAAATAATCTCTTTGGTTACCCACCTCAAAACGGGTGATAAGGTAGAAATCCTAACGTCCAAAGAAGGTATGCCAAGCCGTGACTGGTTACACCCTACTTTAGGTTATGTGAACACCAACCGTGCTAGAGCTAAGATTCAGGGTTGGTTCCGTAAGGAAGACCGAGAGAAAAATCTGGATGCTGGTCGAAGTGTCCTTGAGAAGCAACTTAAACGTCTAGGCATTGAAGAAAACAAACTCGACTTCAAGGCCATTGCTGAGCGTTTCAACTTTTCAAATGCCGATGAAGTTTATGTCGCTCTGGGGGCTGGAGACATTCAGCTTGCTCGAGTTTTGCGATTAATAGATGAGTTGCATGGCTTAGATGGTAAACCGGCACCGCGTCCGATTCGAGTGAAGAAAAGCCGTCATAAATCATCTGATAATGATGTTCATATTCTCGGTGTGGGCAAGCTTCTTACTCAAATGGCCAAATGTTGTACGCCTATCCCAGGTGATGACATTGTTGGCTATATCACCCAAGGACGTGGGGTGTCTATCCACCGCCAAGACTGTATCAATATGGCGCAACATTCGCTGGATGAGCCAGAGCGGGTAGTGGACGTTAGCTGGGGCGAAGAGCTGGATAACCTCTACCCTGTGAATATTCAAGTGGACGCCTATGACCGTACAGGCCTTTTGAATGACATCACTGCTCTGTTAGCCAATGAAAAGGTTAATCTTTTGTCCATGAATACCCTATCGGCAAAAGAAGATCATACGGCCTCTATTCGTTTTACCATTGAAGTGGGGGAGATCAGCGTCTTGTCGAAATTGCTGCATCGTATTAACCAGCTACCCAATGTGTTGAACGTATTCCGGGAGCGAGATAAGTGAGGTATACCCTAGACGACTTGCTTGCCATGATGACCATGTTACGCAATCGCCAATATGGTTGCCCATGGGATATTGAGCAGCGTTTTGAAACCATCGCGCCTTACACAATAGAAGAGTCCTACGAAGTGCTCGATGCTATTGTGCGTGGGGATCGCGAGAGTTTGAAAGAAGAGCTTGGAGACCTGCTGTTTCAAGTGGTGTTTCACTCGGAAATGGCCAGTGAAGAAAATGCCTTTCATTTCTCTGATGTGGTACAGACCATAGTTGAGAAGATGCTGCGACGTCACCCCCATGTCTTTCCTGACGGCTCTTTTGATAGCTTTGGTACGCCCAGTACCCTTACTGAGTCTGAGATGGCTGAGCAATGGCGTTTAATCAAAGCAGAAGAAAAACGCCAAAAGGGTGTGCACAATGAGGGCTTACTGGATGCTGTTTCAGAGTCTACCCCTGTCTTGTTACAAGCGGTGAAACTGCAAAAACAAGCCAGTAAAGTGGGATTTGATTGGGACGATATTACTCCTGTTTTCGCTAAGATACGCGAAGAGCTTGATGAATTAGAGGAAGCTGTCAAAGAGCTGTCCAAAGAAGACGCGGAAGCCGAGCTTGGGGATGTCCTGTTTGCGGTAGCGAACCTAGGGCGTCACCTTTCTATTTCACCCGAGCAGGCGTTGATGCGAACAAACGTGAAATTTCGCCGTCGATTTGGTTATATAGAATCCGAACTAACAAAAAACAATAAACCTATCATGGACTGCTCCCTAGAAGAGCTAGACCAGTTGTGGGACAAGGCTAAAGCTCAAGGACTTTAAGCGGCTACTCGCATGGCTTGAGCAACAACAGACCGAAAGGAGACACTTTGTGACCGATCGTCAGGCTTCGTTACGAGAAAATGTGCGTTTACTAGGGGATTGCTTAGGGGAAACCATGAGCAATCATTTGGGGGATGACTTCCTAGAAACCGTTGAAAACATTCGATTGCTTTCCAAAGACGGCCGTCAAAGTGGTGATTCCAGTGCTTTAATTGGAGCGCTAGAGGCACTCGATGACAAAGATATCGTGCCAGTGGCGCGGGCATTTAACCAATTTCTAAACCTGTCCAATATTGCTGAACAATACCACCGTGTTCATCGCCGCCGAACCAATGAAAGCTTGGGCATTTATAAAAACCCGATTGGCAACCTTCTGACCCGCCTTAAAGAGCAGAATTTTACCGCTGAGCAAATGGTGGAGGCCCTACGTGGTCAAGCCATTGATCTTGTCTTAACTGCTCACCCGACGGAAGTGGTGCGTCGCTCATTGATTCGTAAATACGACAATATCTCCACTGAGCTCGAAGCCCTAGACAAAGACAATATTCTGCCTCTAGAAGAAACCAAACATGTCCGCCGCTTAAACGAAATCATTACCCAAGCATGGCACACAGATGAAATACGTGAGCAGCGCCCAACCCCTGTGGATGAAGCCAAATGGGGCTTTGCTGTGATTGAGCAGTCATTATGGGAAGCAGTGCCTCAATTCTTCCGTCAACTGGATGAGCAGTTCAGCGAATACACTGATGACGAACGCTTACCGTTGGATTTGGCACCGATTCGTTTCGCCACTTGGATGGGAGGGGACCGAGATGGTAACCCTAATGTGACTCACTCGGTGACCGAAGAAGTGGTGCTATTGGCTCGCTGGATGGCCGCTGACCTATATTTAAAAGATCTGGTGGAGCTGCGTTCCGAGTTCTCCATGACTCAATGTAATGCTGCCTTGCGCGAGCGTGTCGGCGATAGCGTACAACCGTATCGTGAAGTGCTGCGTCACCTAGAGCGTAAAATCACCAAAACTAAAGAGTGGGCTAAAGCCCGTCTTGATGGTAAGACCGTCAGTGATGAAGGTGTCATGCTGGATAACAAGGAGCTGATCGATGATTTGTCTCTGTGTTATCAGTCTTTGTTGGATTGCGGTATGAAAGTGATCGCCAACGGTTCCGTATTGGACCTTATTCGACGGGCGGCGACCTTTGGCATGACCTTGGTGCGTTTGGATGTGCGCCAAGATGCGTCTAAGCACATAGAAGCCCTATCGGCCATTACTCGTTTTTATGGGCTAGGTGATTACGCAGAGTGGGACGAAGCCTCACGCCAAGCTTTCTTATTGGCAGAGCTGAATTCTAAGCGCCCTTTGATCCCCAATGATTGGTCCCCTGAACCTATGGTGGAAGAGGTGCTGAACACCTTTAAAACCATTGCCAGCGGTTACCAAAACTCCTTTGGCTCCTATGTGATCTCCATGGCCAGTGCGCCTTCGGATGTGCTCGCTGTGGCCTTGTTGTTAAAAGAGTCCGGTGTGCGCTTTAACATGCGCATCGTGCCTTTGTTTGAGACTTTGGCGGATCTAGATAACGCTGAGCCTATCATTGAGCAGCTGTTCTCCCTGCCATGGTACAAAGCCTATATAAATGGCCAGCAAGAAGTCATGATTGGTTACTCGGACTCTGCTAAAGATGCCGGTCAAATTGCAGCCACTTGGGGGCAGTACCGCGCCCAAGAAGCCTTAACTAAGCTGTGTAAAAAACATGGTGTGCATCTGACGTTGTTCCATGGTCGCGGTGGTACCGTCGGCCGTGGTGGTGGCCCTGCCCATGTAGCTATCCTTTCTCAACCTCCAGGGTCTGTAAACGGTGCTATTCGTGTCACTGAGCAAGGGGAAATGATTCGCTTCAAATTCGGAATTCCAGATATCGCCGTTCGCTCTTTAGAGTTGTATTGCTCGGCGGTACTAGAAGCCTCATTAATCCCAGCGGACTCCCCCAAAGAGGAGTGGCGCGCTCTGATGGACGAAATGGCGGAAGAGGGCATGAACCAATATCGCTCTATTGTTCGTGGGCATGAGGATTTTGTTCCTTACTTTCGGACCATTACGCCAGAGCAAGAACTTGCCAAATTGCCATTAGGCTCTCGCCCTGCGCGACGCAAATCCGATGGCGGTGTTGAAAGCTTGCGTGCTATCCCTTGGATTTTTGCCTGGATGCAGATTCGTCTTATGTTGCCCGCATGGCTCGGGGCGGAGAGCGCTCTGCAGCAAAGTGTGGACTCGGGCAATTTAGAGAAACTACGAGAAATGCACAAAAACTGGCCTTTCTTTGGGGCTTATCTAGACATGCTGGACATGGTTCTCGCGAAAGCTGAGCCAGATATTGCGGAATACTATGAGAAGCGATTAGTGCCAGAGGAGCTTCATGGACTAGGGCGTTTATTGCGTCGTAAATTGTCTCAGGTTCGTGAATTAGTGAAAGAAGTTAAGCTTCAGGAAAGATTAATTCAAGATAATAAAACCATTCGCCAATCAATCGATGTGCGAAACCCGTATATAGATCCGTTGCATTATTTACAGGCGGAATTGTTATACCGTAGTCGTCGCGATGAAGATAATGCTGCGGTTAATAAAGCCCTAATGATCACCATGGCGGGTATTGCGAGTGGTATGCAAAATACGGGCTAGGTAGAAAAAATTTCAAAAATACGTAATATAGCGACCTTTAAAACCCCAATTAAGGTCAGATTGTTTGCATATTTAAGGCTGCCTTCTGTATTCTAGGCTGCCTTATTTTTTTGACCTACGAGCATAAACACGGTTATCGCATGTTTGCGGCAGTTAACCGCGTATAAAAATAGGAAGTGCTCGTGTTACCGATTTTTACGCAAACTTTTGGAGATTCATTATGCGAGTTATTTTGTTAGGAGCGCCAGGCGCAGGTAAAGGCACTCAAGCCCAATTCATTACTGAAGAATTTGGCATTCCGCAAATTTCAACTGGCGACATGTTACGTGCAGCAGTGAAAGCGGGCACGGAGCTAGGTTTAAAAGCGAAAGCTGTAATGGACGCAGGCCAATTAGTGTCTGATGACATTATTATCGGTCTGGTGAAGGAACGTCTAAAAGAAGCAGACTGTGAAAATGGTGCTTTGTTTGACGGCTTTCCTCGCACTTTGCCACAGGCTGATGCGCTGAAAGATGCAGGTGTTGCGATCGATTACGTGGTAGAAATCGATGTAGCCGATGAAGAGATTGTTAAACGTATGAGTGGCCGCCGTGTACATGAAGCGTCTGGCCGTACTTACCATGTGGTATACAACCCACCTAAAACAGAAGGCAAAGACGATGTTACTGGGGAAGATCTGATTCAGCGCCCAGATGACACAGAAGAGACAGTTCGTAAGCGTCTTGGTATTTACCACGAGCAAACGGCACCCTTGATTGGTTATTACCAAACTTGGCAAGAAAACGAACCCGCTACCGCTCCTAAATTTGTCAAAGTGAACGGTGTCGGCGATTTGAATGAAATCAAACAAGGTTTGATCGCAGCACTTAAGGCCTAATCGTTTAATGACTGCAATTTTAGCCCTCGATACATCAACGCCAGCATGTTCTGTGGCGTTGATTCAAAATGGTGCTGTGTTGGAAGATTTCCGCATGGCGCCTCGTCAACACAATGACTTGATTCTACCTATGGTAGATCAAATTCTTTCCCAAGCGGGGCTTAGCCTATCTCAACTAGACGCCATTGCTTTTGGTCGTGGCCCAGGTTCTTTTACTGGATTGCGTATCAGTGCGGGTGTCGTGCAAGGTCTGGCTTACGGAGCTGACTTGCCTGTTGTGCCTGTTTCCACGTTGGCAGCTATGGCTTTGGAAGCCTGTCAGACAACGGGGCATCCACGTTGGTTGTCGGCATTAGATGCTCGTATGGGAGAGATGTATCTTGGTGGATATGAAATCTCTAAGGAAGAAGACTGCTGGAAAGCAGATAATGTAATTCCTGAGAGGGTTATCTCACCAGATCGCCTTGAACCCCTTGCAGGAGCTTATCAAGGTGTTGGCTCTGGTTGGTTATATCAAGACGCCTTGAATGACATTTTAGCTCAGCCAGCAACTGAAATCTTAATCGATGTGGCGCCTCGTGCCGCGTGTATTGCGCAACTGGCAGAGCTTATGCGTATCCGTGGAGAAGGTGTAAGCGCAGAGATGGCGTTACCAGTTTATCTCCGTGATGAAATCACCTGGGAAAAGCAGCCAGCAAGAATAGGGAAACGTTAATTCAATGTTGTGGTATCACATTGTCTTTTTGGCATTAATTCAAGGTCTCACAGAGTTTTTGCCAATCTCAAGCTCGGCACATTTGATTTTGCCTGCTCAGATTTTTAGTTGGCCAGATCAAGGGTTGGCTTTTGATGTGGCGGTTCATGTGGGCACCTTGATCGCCGTGGTATCATACTTTGCTAAGGACATTTTAGCTGTTTCACGGGGATGGCTTGGATCTCTTGGGAAAGGGCAATCTAGTGAAGACAGCCGATTAGGGTGGTGGATCATTCTAGGTACGCTCCCGGCTGTGTTAATAGGATTGGCCTTTGAAAACTTTATTGAATCGAATCTTCGTTCCATAGAGGTCATTGCCTACACGACCATTGGTTTTGGTATTCTGTTGTGGGTGTCTGACCGGTTTTTTCCTGAACGCTTGGAGCAGAAAGACCTTTCCATTAAAAGCGTACTCTTTATTGGTGTTGCTCAAGCATTGGCATTGATACCTGGTACGTCTCGTTCAGGGATTACCATGACCGCTGCGCGTTTTATGGGGTTTAGTCGCTCCACAGCAGCGAGATTTTCATTTCTTTTGTCTATACCGCTGATTTTGGCTGCGGGCACTCTAAAGTTGTGTGAATTGCTTACGTCTGAAATCCCTGTGGATTGGACTGCCATCGTTGCCGGTGTTGTATTATCTGCGGTGAGTGCTTATCTTTGTATTTATCTGTTTTTAAAATGGTTAAATCAAATAGGCTTTTTACCATTTATGATCTATCGACTGGCGCTAGGTTTTGCGCTACTTTGGCTTGTCTACATGGGACAGTAATATGAGAATTGGTGGAAATTTTCCAGTTATTCCTCAAACGGGCTCAAACTCGCGTCATGCGCTTTCAACGAGCACTGCCTCTGATGGACGCCAGTCCTCCAATGCTATGGCCCTAAGTACTGTTGCAGAATTTGAATCTGCTTCTTCTGCAGAGTCAGAACGTTTTTTTAAAGTTGAAGGGCTTTCTTCCCAAGCTAAGGAAGCGCTCTCTGCTTATCAAGCGACAGAATCCCTATCTGCTTCTAATCCTCGAAATCTATTGATTGGTGTCGATGTCTACGCCTAATTCTTATTCTCTTGCGGTTGCTGTCATTAATAACGATCCTAATGCAGCCGCCCTTGCTAACGCCTTAGAGTTACCTCACTACAAATTAAAATCCGCTCTAAAATTTGCCACTGAGTTTGATTATTTATTGATTGAGCAGGACGGTGTTTTATCTATTGCAAAAACAGGTAAAGGCGCTCCAAAGCCCGTTGCTGTTGAGTTGGCATCCGGTGCTCTCGATCATCGTCGCAAATTTGGTGGGGGGAAAGGGCAGGATATCGCCAAAGCGGTGGGATTAAATAAGCGGGGAGATCTCAAGGTATATGATGGGACCGCAGGTCTCGGAAGAGATGGCTTTGTATTGGCGTCTTTAGGGTGTCATGTGACACTGCATGAGCGTGTCGGTTTTGTGCGCGCTATGTTGGAAAATGGCCTAGCACGTGCTCGTTTGGTGCTCGAGGTGGCAGAGGTCATGGAGCGTATTGAGCTTGCTCCGGGGACTATTTATGACTTGCCCGATGAAGAAGTGACGGATGTGGTGTATTTGGACCCTATGTTTCCACACAATGACAAGTCCTCTGCCGCAGTTAAAAAGGAAATGGCCTTTTTTAGAGATCTGGTGGGGGGGGATGAGGATGCAGATGCTTTGTTGCCAAAGGCATGGGAGCTGGCGCGCTATCGTGTTGTAGTGAAACGCCCCAAAGGTGCCCCATTTCTTAATGGACAAGAACCAACTTACCGATTAGATGGTAAGTCGGGACGTTTTGATATTTACGTTAAGCGTTCTCTGGAGAAAGAAGAGGGGTAGTGCCGCCTTTTAATAGTGTGGAGGGCGCTCATTCGTTTCATTAATGCCGCTATTTTGTTGGCGATTACTTTCTAATTGTTTTGCGATTAGTTTTAGCTGCTCTTTTAACAGTAGCAGGTCTTTTTGCTGAAGTGTTAAGGCTTGATTTAGATCGTCAATGGTTTCTTCTTGGAACTGAGATTTCATCTCTAATTCATCGATTCTATTTAGTAATTCTGAGGTATTCATATATAGTCGCTATATGGTAGTCTTCTAATGTGCTAAGTACTTGCGCTGCGCTATTTTAGTTTACTTATGAATCAACTTAATAGGTTCATGGCGCGAATCTTGCTCTAATTGATTGGGATTATACTGCTTATCAATGGCGCTTGATGTTTTATTTTCAAGTACTTTTAGTATGTATTTTCGTTCCATTAGCTATTTTGCTTGTTGATACAAAAGGTGATCAGTACCGGGTGGTTGTTTGCTCTGGATATTGTTTTGCCAAAGGAACTCATTACAAAAATATTGTTAACATAATCAAGGAACTCTAATGTTTTTTTCAGTACGTGCATTTATTGTCAGTCTTATACTTGCGCTCGTTGCGCCCCTCATTATCGCTCCTTTAGTGGGCGAAGCCATCGCCCAAAACTTCTTAGTGTACTTTGCTGTGACACTGGTCGCAGTATTCTTAGGTACCGTTTTCTCTCAGGATCTTTCCTCTGCAAAATCACAATCTGATGACTCGGAAGACGAGCAAGATGATCGTGAAGTTGGTACAGTTAAGTGGTTTAACTCTTCTAAAGGGTTTGGCTTTTTAACAATGGATAATGGTGATGATGTGTTTGTTCATTACCGTGCGATTCGTGGCCGTGGTCGTCGTTTTCTTATCGAAGGTCAGAAAGTTCGTTTTTATGTGACTGAAGGCGAGAAAGGAAAACAGGCGGAAAACGTATCGATTGTTAAAAGTAACTAAATACATTTAACGTCAATTAAGAGGTAATTATGGCTACTGTAACGCTTAAAGGTAATCCGTTTGAAACGGTAGGTGAGCTTCCTGCTGTCGGTTCTAAAGCACCTGCATTTGAGTTGGTTAAAACGGATCTATCAACGGTTTCATTGGCTGATTACGCTGGTAAGAAGCTAGTACTAAATATCTTTCCATCGGTTGATACACCAACTTGTGCAATGTCTGTTCGCAAGTTTAATCAAGCTTTGTCAGAGCTAGAGAACACTTCGGTATTGTGTGTTTCTGAGGACCTTCCATTTGCTGCTGCTCGTTTTTGTGGCGCTGAATGTTTGGATAATGTTGAAACCGGTTCAGCATTTCGTTCTGACTTTGGTGCGGCGTTTGGTGTGAGCTTTGCTACAGGCCCGCTAACCGGTCTGTTGTCTCGTTCTGTTGTTGTGATTAATGAGTCTGGTGAGGTGATTTACACTGAACAAGTGGCTGAAACAGCAGATGAGCCTGATTATGATGCGGCACTAGCGGCTCTTAAATAAATCATAACGACTGCTATGTTGGATATTAAAAAGCCGCTTTGTTAAGCGGCTTTTTTGTGTCTGGAAAAGAGTGTTTAGTCTTTTTGCACCGGAATTGTATTGGTGGTGCGCTCAACGGAATTGTCTTTGTTGAGGTAAACAAGCTTAGGTGTGAATGTTGAGGCTTCTGCTTCGTCCATTTGGCCGTAGGCGGCGATGATCACACGATCGCCCACTTGAACTTTGCGAGCCGCTGCGCCATTCATGGAAATGGTGCCAGATCCGGCTTCCGCCAAGATCACGTAAGTATGAAAACGCTCACCATTGTCGACGTTGTAAATGTCGATCTTTTCAAATTCTCTTAGGCCGGCTAGGGCTACGAGGTCGCTATCTATGGCACATGAGCCATCGTACCAAAGTTCTGCTTGGGTAACGGCTGCCATATGTAGTTTGCCTTTCAGCAATGTGATTTGCATAGTGTCTTCTCTCGTGTCTATCGTTTGGTGTTAGCGCCAGATGTATGGGCCTTCGCCATGGGTGTTGATGCGCCACCATTGGTCAGGGTCATCCTCCCCGCTTTCTTGCCATCCTTGATAATTACAGCGTACTTCACACCCTAGAGCGGCGTAGGCGTCTTTTGCGCATTCTACATCTGTTGCCCAAGGGGTATGTTCTGAGTCGAACCAGATGGATGTAAAGCGCTTGCCTGCTGCTTGTTCAATGATGGTTACTGGAATCAAGGTGCCATCATGGGTCAGAGTTAGGGTGGTATTGACACCACTGGAGCGAACCTCAGATGCTTCGAACCTATCGGATAGCCATTGGAGGATGGCGTCGGTTGGGCAAGACAGCACGTATATTTCTATGTCTGGCTGCATGAGGGTTAGTCCTTTTTATTTAACATGTGGTAAATGCGAAGTACGCTCATTGATAGGTATCCCACAAGTGACCATAGAACGCCTAGGGCGGCTAAGATTAAGCCGACCAAGGCGATGATTTCTTGTTGCAGGGATTCTATCAAGAGATTGTTTGCGACAAAAATCATAAGTACGCCAAAAGCAAACAATAAGCCCCCTTGGATGAGTTTCATCAGGGCAAGTTTTGGGTTCTTGCCGAGCTTCAAGGCGAGCTCATGTAGAAATGCTAGTAGCTTATTCACGCTGATTTATTTTGCCATTAAGTTTGTCAGTATGCGCTGATAAATCAGAGACAACTGGTTTAGGCTTTCTGCATCCACACATTCATTGATCTGATGAATGGTTGCGTTAATGGGGCCTAGTTCGACCACTTGAGTGCCCATTTTTGCGATAAAGCGCCCGTCAGAGGTGCCGCCTGATGTGGAGAGCTCTGGCGTGATGTCTACTGTTGTTTGTACCGCATCCACGATGGCGTCAACGAGTTCCCCTGGCTTGGTTAAGAAGGGGAGGCCGTTGTAGGTCCATTCAATGTCATAGTTCAGTTCATGCTTGTCTAAGATTTCAATGACTTTTGCTTTTAAGTCGTCAAAGGTTAATTCAGACGAGAAGCGGAAATTGAATTGGGCAGACAGCTTGCCAGGGACTACATTGGTTGCCCCAGTGCCGGATTGAATGTTTGACACTTGGAAGCTTGTGGGTGGAAAGAATTCGTTGCCTTGATCCCACACTGTCTTGGCAAGCTCGTCTAGGGCTGGAGCAGCTAGGTGAATCGGGTTGATGGCTAAATGAGGGTAAGCCACGTGACCTTGCTTGCCATAAACGGTTAGGTCGCCACTGAAGGAACCGCGACGGCCGTTTTTGATGATGTCACCTAAGGTCTTGGTGCTGGAGGGCTCGCCCACGATACACCAGTCTACTTTTTCTTCTCGAGCCATTAAGGCGTCGACCACACGGGTTGTACCGTCTACGAATGGACCTTCTTCATCACTGGTAATCAGGAAAGAGATCTGGCCGTTGTGGTCTGGGTGCTCTGTGACAAAGTTTTCAACAGCGGTGATCATTGCTGCCAGGCTACCTTTCATGTCAGCAGCGCCACGTCCATAGAGAGTGCCGTCGATAATTTCTGGCTTGAAAGGAGGAACTTTCCATTCACTTTCAGGGCCTGTAGGCACCACATCCGTATGGCCAGCGAAGCATAGATTTGGACCGCTATTACCGCGCTTTGCGTAAAAGTTTTTTACTTCACCAAACGGCATGGGTTCAATGGTAAAGCCCAGTTTTTCTAAACGCTCAATCATTAAGTCTTGGCAACCTGCGTCTTCAGGCGTCACAGAGGGACGAGATATAAGATCTAGGGCGAGTTCTAGGGTAGGAGTTAATTGAGACATTCTTTACCTTTGTTGTGTGTTTGGTTACCTTAGCTTTTGTTTATTTGGCAAAAGTTAGGTGAAGTAATGAAATTCAGTATCTTGGCGTTGGCGACTCTTTTGTTATCCGGTTGCGGCTGGCTGTCCCTGAATGATTCTGAGCATGAGGTTCAAGAAGCCTACTATGTCCCTGTTATTCGCAGTGATAGCCATTCTAATAGTCAGCAGGCGGTGCGCCCAGTGCAGATAACAGATCGTGAGCTCAGAGAAGGGGCTCGTTACGTGCCTAGGCAGCAATAATACTGCATATTAGCCTGCTATTACCCGAAAATAGCCGAATACTGTTCAGCTTTAAAGCCTAATGTTAATTTGCCTTGATGGTCTAAAAGCGGTCGTTTGATCATGGCGGGCTTATCCAGTAGCACGTCAATTACCGTTTCATTATTCATGGCATCTTGAGTGTCTTTATCAAGCTGGCGCCAGGTTGTGCCACGTTTGTTGACTACTTGCTCCCAACCTAATGCCTCTACCCAGCCTTCTAGCATAGCTTTGTCTAAGCCGTCTTTTCGGTAATCATGGAACACGTAGCTGATGTTCTGTTCTTCTAACCAACGAAACGCCTTTTTCATGGTGTCGCAGTTTTTGATGCCGTAGATGGTTGTCATTCAGGGATACCTTTTCGGACATAAGAGAATACCAAGGCTTATTGCCTTGGTATTCTTGTTGAGCGGAGATTATTAGTTGTGAGCGTGTAGGGCTTCGTTCAAGGCAATTGCAGTTTTGTTGGTCTTGCACTCGATTGCACCTGTTTCCGAGTTGCGGCGGAACAATAGATCGGACTGACCGGACAATTCACGTGCTTTAACCGTTGAAACGACTGCGTTGTTCTCGTCTAGAACTGCCACTTTAGAGCCAGCAGTGATGTATAGACCTGATTCCACAGTACAGCGATCGCCAAGGCCGATGCCGATACCTGCGTTGGCACCAATCAAACACTCTTCACCAACGGCGATAACGATGTTGCCACCGCCAGATAGGGTGCCCATAGTAGAACAACCGCCACCTAGGTCAGAGCCGTTACCTACAACAACCCCAGCAGAAATACGGCCTTCGACCATGCTAGTCCCCAAGGTACCTGCATTGAAGTTAACAAAGCCTTCGTGCATCACTGTCGTGCCTTCACCTAGGTGCGCTCCAAGACGAATGCGTGCCGCATCGCCGATGCGAACACCTGCAGGGACAACAAAGTTCGTCATTTTAGGGAATTTGTCTACGCTGAACACTTCGATTGTGCGGCCTTCCATGCGAGCCGTTAGTTGGCGATCTGCCAATTCACGCACATCGATTGGGCCTTCACTGGTCCATGCAGTGTTAACCAATAGGCCAAACATGCCGTCAAGCTTGGTTTGGTGTGGTTGAACCTGGCGATGGGAGATAAGTTGAAGCTTCAAGTAAACTTCAGCAGGGTTTGCTGGTGCTTCGTCTGTTTCTAGTACACACAGTACAACTGGTTGAGTAGAGGCTTTTAGGCGAGACGCACGTTCAGCCAGTTCAATGTGGCCGACTTTTAGAAGGGCTAGGTGCAGACGATTCAGATCGCTTTCATCTAGGATCAAGGTTGCGTTGCCGCCTTCATAATTGGTGCTTTCCATTACCGCATCGATCACGCTTTTCTCTGGAGAAACGCTTGGGGATGGGTAGAACACTTCTAGCCAAGTGCCTTCTTTGTTTTGAGTGCCGATGCCTAGGCCAATGGCAAATGTCGTGTTGCTCATTTGTTTTCGTGCTCCTACTAAAGGGGGTGATTAAAGAGTTTTATGTTTGGTAATAAAGCGCGCAATACGGCGAGCGGCTTCGACACATTCGGATTCTTCTGCGACGAGCGCCATGCGCACATGATTTTTGCCCGGGTTATGTTGATCGACTTCTCGACCAAGGTAACTGCCAGGGAGGACGAGTACAGACTCTTCTTGGTACAAAGCGGTACAGAATGTTTCGTCGTCAATGTCGAGTTTTGGCCATAGGTAGAATCCTGCCTCTGGTTTGGATACCGACATTACTGGAGATAAAATCTCCAAAACTTGATCAAATTTACGCTGGTAGATATCACGGTTTAATGCCACATGTTCTTCATCATTCCAGGCAGTGATGGAGGCTTCTTGGTGGTGAAGTGGCATAGCACAGCCGTGGTAAGTGCGGTATAGCAAAAACTTCTTGAGGAGCTCTGCGTCACCCGCTACGAAACCGGAACGAAGACCAGGTAGGTTAGAGCGCTTAGATAAGGATTGAAAAATTAAGCAGTTTTTGAATTCAGTGTTGCCCAGTTGAACACAGGCATCTAGTAGTCCTAGTGGCTTTTCGTTGAAATAAATTTCGGAATAGCATTCATCAGCAACGATAACAAAATTATGCAGTTGGGCTTTTTCTAATAGAAATTTATAGTCTTCTAAAGTGGTGATCGAGCCTGCTGGATTGTTCGGAGAGCAGACAAACAGTAGCTCACAACGCTCCCATACATCTTCAGAGACCGCACGGTAGTCTACCTGATATTGGTTTTGGTCATCGCAAGGTAGATAGTGCAGTTCTGCTCCAGCAAGTAGGCCAGCGCCTTCATAAATTTGATAGAAGGGGTTTGGGCTTACCACTAGGCTGTTTTTCTTTTCGCCCACCAGTGTTTGTGTAATAGCAAAAAGCGCTTCCCGTGTGCCTGTGACGGGCAGTACCTGGCTGTCGGCATTTAAGTTAGGTAGATTAAAACGTTTAATTGCCCAGTTTGCGATGGCTTCACGTAGGGCGGTTTCTCCCTTGGTGAGCGGGTATTTAGAGACGCCGTCTAGGGCATTCTTTAAGGTTTCTAAAACAATCTTAGGGGCTTCATGCTGAGGTTCACCAATGGTTAGCTTGATCAATGGTAGATCAGGATTTGGTGTGATGTCTTGAAGCAAATCCGCAAGTTTCTGAAACGGGTAAGGGTGCAAGGAGTTGATCAGGGGGTTCATGTGTTAATGTTCCGTAGCTTGAGAAAAACGGTCAATACTTTCTTTAAGGGTTTGACATAGGTGCGTCATACGAACGGGATCTGTGATGAGGTCACCGTTATCTTCAGTAATATAGAAGGTATCTTCTACCCGCTCTCCTAATGTGGCGATCTTAGCTTTGTGAAGCATAAGGCTGTGCTCCATAAAGAATTGACCAACAAGGGCGAGCAACCCAGGGCGGTCAGGAGCCGTGATTTCTAATGCCGACCAAACTTCTTCTGGTTGGCTGACAAAATGTACCGTTGATGGCGCGTTAAAGATCTTCAGATGGCGCGGTGTAAAGCGCTTGATCACGCTTTCGTATAGAGACGGGGAATCAAGTTGCTCAATCAAGGTTTCCTTGATGAGTTCAATTCGCTCTTTGTCTAAATACAGGTTGGTATCATTATTGTCCGTGTGTTCCATCACAACAAAGGTATCAAGACTATGATTGTCAGTTGTGGTGTTGATTTTGGCATCTAGGATAGTGAGCCCCATCTGCTCAAACAGCGCAGCGGTGACAGCAAACAAATGGCTGGTGATTGGCGTGTAAATAAATACTTTGCTGGCACCAGAGAAATTTCGTCCCCCAAGGGAGCTGATAGCCACCAAGGGTTTTTGGCTTGGACGATGTTTTAAGATGGCTTCTGTGTTCCAGGCGATCTCATCCCCGCTGGAGCGGATGAAGTATTCATCTTCGATCTTGTTCCAGATCTCTTCGGCTTCGATCATGTCCACATTGCGCTCTATTAATATCTCGAGGGCGCGTTGTTTGTGTTCATCGCTTTGCATCTCCGCATCGATTGGCGAATCTAGGCCACGACGCAGGGCGCGTTTGGTTTCTAAATAAAGTTGGCGCATTAGAGAAGCGCGCCAGCTATTCCACATAGTGGGGTTAGTGGCATTGATGTCTGCAACGGTCAATAAGAACAAATAATCTAGGTGTTCTTGGTCTTTCACTATGCTGGCAAATTCCCAAATCACTTCTGGGTCAGAAATGTCTTTGCGCTGAGCGGTAACAGACATCAGTAAGTGATGTTGCACTAACCAGACGATCAGGTCTGTATCACGTTTGCTTAAGCCGTGGCGTTCGCCAAATTCTCTGGCATCAACGCATCCAAGCTCTGAGTGATCCCCACCACGCCCTTTGGCAATATCGTGGTACAGCCCTGCCATGTAGAGTAACTCTACTTTGGGAACGTGTCGGATGGTTTGTGATGAAATGGGGAACTTAGCGCGGCTTTCTGGAAGCCATAGGCGACGCAAGTTTTCTACCAGCTGCAAGGTGTGCGCATCCACAGTGTAGATGTGGAATAAATCATGTTGCATCTGGCCGATGATGGCACCAAATTCAGGTAAGTAGCGCCCCAATAAACCTATGTGTTTCATAGAGCGCAGTACGCTGGTCATACGATAGCGGCTGGCAATGATGTCTAGGAATAAATTAGTGTTTTTAGGGGTGTTACGGTAAGCCTCATCAACTAGATCCAGATTGTCGCGTAGGGCGCGCATGGTGTTGGCGCGTATGCCTTTAATGTTCTCTCTTTCCCCCATGATTTTATAGAGCTCAAGCATGGCGGAAGGGGTTTCTTGGAATACGTCTGGAGAGCGGATCTCAAGTTGACCGTTGGTGATCTGGAAGCGCTGGTTGATGATCTCAATATCTGGTGCTTGCTCAGAAGATAAAAAAGACTCTTCAAAGTGCTGCAGCAGCAAATCGTTCAGTTGCTGAATGGCTGCTACGCTTTGGTAATAGCCTTGCATGAATTTCTCAACATTGCGTTTTAGGTCTTCTTCATCAAAACCAAACACCTTTGCAAGGGTGCGTTGATGATCGAATAGAAGTCGATCTTCCTTGCGACCTACAGTCATGTGCAGTGCCCAACGAATACGCCAAATGGATGCCACGGCACCTTTTAGCTGTATGTATTCGTCTTCCGATAGAAATTCTTTGTCGATTAAGGCGCTCAGGCGGTGGGTGTGCAGGTGGCGTTTTGCTACCCAGTCGATAACCTGCATGTCCCTTAAACCGCCAGGGCATTCTTTGATGTTAGGTTCTAGGTTGTAAGCGGTGTTTTGGTACTTTGCGTGGCGCTCTTCTTGCTCGGCAATTTTAGCTCGATAGAAGGAGTGGCCATCCCACATCTGGCTTACATCTATTTTGAGTTTCAGATTAGCGAGTAGTTCCGGATCTCCGGATAGGGTGCGTGACTCGATTAGATTGGTGATAACTGTCACGTCTTCTGCGGCAAGCTCAGCACATTGGGTAATTGAGCGAACGGCGTGCCCAACATCCAATTTTAGATCCCATAGAAAGGTGATGAAGTTTTCCATTTTGTCTGCGGCAGGCTCTGCACCGTCGCGGATTAATAGAAGTAAGTCGATATCGGATTTTGGGTGCAGCTCGCCACGGCCATAGCCGCCAACGGCGATCATGGCCACGTCTGGTTCTTCGTCAAGCCCAGCCCGCTTCCAGGTGGCGCACATCACTTCGTCGTATAATGAAGAAAGACCTTTGACCAATTTTTCTATTGGGTACAGGTCGTGAAATAAATCATCATAGGCTTGCGTCTTTTCGGCAATGAGTTCTCTGACTCGTTTGGCACCCGTTGTAGAGGATGCCATTTCCGATTTTTCGGCAGGGCTAAACAAAGGAGGGGCATCTGGAAAAGCAGGAAAGTCCATACAAAGGCCTCTTAATTTGGTTGAGCTTGAGTCTGAATTAGATGGTTTCTTCTGGTCGAAGTGTTAGAACTTCTACGCCATCGGCCGTGACCAAAAGAGTGTGCTCGTACTGAGCTGACATGCGGCCATCTTTCGTTTTGGCAATCCAGTTATCTGGTCCAGTGTGTTTAACCTGTTTTTTACCAGCATTAATCATTGGCTCTATGGTAAGGGTCATGCCTTCTTCTAAAATTACCCCAGTGCCTGGCTTGCCGTAATGGGCAACCTGTGGCTCTCCGTGGAAGGTTGTGCCAACCCCGTGGCCGCAGTATTCCTCTACTACAGAGTAGTGATGCTTGTGGGCGTAATCAGAAATGGCAGCGCCAATATCACCAAGGCGGGTGCCTGGTTTAACCATTTTAATGGCTAGGTAAAGGCTCTCTTGTGTCACTTTACATAGGCGCTCAACATGGGGGGCTGCAGGGCCAGCGAAAAACATCTTGCTAGTGTCGCCATAGTAACCATCTTTGATGATGGTGATGTCGATGTTTACTGCGTCACCTTTTTTAAGAGGCTTGTCGTTTGGAATGCCATGACAGATGACATCATTCACTGAGGTGCAGCAGGACTTAGGGAAGCCGTGGTAATTAAGAGGTGCCGGAATAGCGCCCTGAACCGAGACAATGTAATTGTGGGCGATGATGTCTAGTTGGTCGGTTGTGACGCCAGGTACAACGTATTCTTCAAGCATGGTTAGTACTTCGCCAGCCAGCTTACCAGCAGTGCGCATGCCTTCAATGTCGCTGATATCTGAAAAGCGAGTGGCTGCTGGGCGAGGCGTCCAAGCGGGTACTTCTACTCGGCCATTCGCGGTTAGCTCTTTAACTTTCTCTAGGATCTCGTTGCTCATAATAAAACGGTCTTAAAAATTTGATAATTTAAACATGGGCGCCATTCTACATGACTTGAGGATGTTATTCGCCATACGCAGTGAAAAAATCTTAACAATAGGTCTCTTAGGTAGTGAATATCTGCTTTTGCAAAATGCGCAAATGTGGTATAAAACGCCCGCTCGTTCTCATTTGAGAGTAACGGGCTTAATTAACACAATCTAACGACCTTGTTGCTTAATTAAAAATAGCCACTCTGGGGTGCCTGAAATTGCTTTAAATTTCAATAGGCTGAGGGGCTAGAGCTAGCAAGTTAACCTAACCCAAATTTGAAGGACATTAAAATGCCTACAGTTTCTATGCGCGACCTACTTCAAGTAGGTTCACACTTCGGTCACCAAACTCGTTACTGGAACCCAAAAATGAAGCCATTCATTTTTGGTGCTCGTAACAAGATCCATATCATCAACCTTGAGCACACTGTTCCGGCTCTTAACGAAGCGCTTGAGCTTGTTAAAAAAATGGCTGAGAACAAAAACAAGGTATTGTTTGTTGGTACTAAGCGTGCGGCATCTAAAACTATCGCTGAGCAAGCTGCTCGCGCTGGTATGCCATTCGTAAACCACCGTTGGTTAGGTGGTATGTTGACTAACTACAAAACGATCCGTGCTTCTATCAAGCGTCTTCGTGAGCTTGATGCTCAGCAAAACGACGGTACGTTTGAAAAGCTAACTAAGAAAGAAGCTTTGATGCGTGCACGTGAGCTTGAAAAGCTAGAGCGTTCTTTGGGCGGTATCAAGGATATGGGTGGTCTTCCAGACGTATTGTTTGTTGTAGACGTTGATCACGAGCGTATCGCTATTAAAGAAGCTAACAAGCTTGGTATCCCTGTTATCGGTATCGTTGATACAAACAGTGATCCAGATGGTATCGATTACGTTATCCCTGCAAACGACGACGCGATCCGCGCGGTTCAGTTGTACGTTTCTGCTTTTGCTGATGCTGCCCTAGAAGGTCGCGCTGCAGTAGCTGGTAACGCTGATGAGTTTGTTGAAGTAAACGACGCCACTGAAGCGTAATTTACGGCTCTAACGGGTCTGTTTATTAAAGGAGAGAGGTGTTCTCTCTCCTTTATTTAAATTTTGTTATCGTACATAGGGGAATTCACATGGCCGCAGTATCTGCAGCAATGGTAAAAGAACTACGTGATCGCACTGGCTTGGGCATGATGGAGTGTAAGAAAGCTCTAACTGCCGCTGGTGGCGACATTGAAGTAGCGATTGAAGAGCTACGTAAATCAAGCGGTATGAAAGCAGCTAAGAAAGCTGGTCGTACTGCTGCCGAAGGTACTATCATCATGAAAGTTTCTGATGATAACTCTTACGGCGTATTGGTTGAAATCAACTCTGAAACTGACTTCGCTGCACGCGACGAAGGTTTCTTAGCGTTCGCAAACAAAGTTGCTGACGCAGTATTTTCTACTAAAGAAACTGACATGGCTAAAGTGATCTCTGGCGAAATGCTAGAAGCTCGCGAAGCTTTGGTTCAGAAAATCGGTGAAAACATCACACCTCGTCGTGCTGTTCTAGTTGAAGGTGGTTTGGTTGCTGGTTACCTACACAGCAATGGTCAAATTGCTTCTCTTGTTCAACTTGAAGGCGGTAGCGACGAGTTGGCAAAAGACATCGCGATGCATGTTACTGCTGTAAACCCACGCGTTGTTCGTGGCGAAGACATGCCTGCTGATGTTCTTGCTAAAGAAGAAGAAATCATCCGTGCGCAGCCAGACATGGCTGGCAAGCCTGCTGAGATCGTTGACAAAATGATCGGTGGTCGTATCAAGAAATTCTTGGCTGAAAACAGCCTTAACGACCAGCCTTTCGTTAAAAACCCAGAAGTTAAAGTTGCTCAACTAGCGAAAGATGCTGGTGCAACAGTTACTTCATTCATCCGTATCGAAGTGGGTGAAGGTATCGAAGTTGAAGAAACTGACTTCGCTGCTGAGGTTGCTGCTCAACTTAAAGGCTAATCGGCTGAAGGTTTGAGTAAGATAAAGGGGCAGCTTGACTGCCCCTTTTTATGAATATCGCATTGAAAGGGCGTGTTTGCTATCTTCAATGCACACTTCTCACCATTGCCGGAGGTTGGTATGCCTAAAGAAAAGAATTCAAAGTACAAGCGCATCTTGTTGAAATTAAGTGGTGAAGCGCTACAGGGTGATGAAACGTTTGGTATCGATCCGAAAGTACTAAGTCGTATTGCCCTAGAGATTGGTCAGTTGCGCGGTATCGGTGTAGAAGTCGGCATAGTGATCGGTGGTGGTAACTTATTCCGCGGCCAGGCTTTGAGTGAAGCTGGCATGGATCGTGTTACAGGTGATCACATGGGTATGTTGGCGACGGTTATGAATGCCCTAGCGATGCGAGATGCCCTAGAGCGAGCAAACATTTCGACTCGTGTTATGTCTGCCATCACTATGACAGGGATTGTAGAGCCATACGACCGTCGACGTGCGATGCGTCATTTGAAAGACGGCGATGTGGTGATTTTCTCTGCCGGAACAGGTAATCCATTCTTTACAACAGACTCTGCTGCATGTTTACGCGGTATTGAGATTGATGCAGATGTTGTATTGAAAGCAACAAAAGTGGACGGCGTGTACTCTGCGGATCCAATGAAGGACCCAACAGCAGTGAAATATGATACATTGACGTTCGACGAGGTTTTGGAAAAACAGTTAGGCGTCATGGACTTAACTGCAATTTGTTTGACTCGTGATCACCAAATGCCAGTTCGTGTGTTTAACATGAACAAACCTGGCGCTCTGATTAACATTATGACGGGTGGTGACGAAGGCACCGTTATTAAGTGAGGAACTAATGATCAACGATATTTTGAAAGATGCTGAAGAGCGCATGGGTAAAGCGGTTGCTTCCGTTGAGGTGGCATTTAATAAAATCCGTACCGGCCGTGCTCATCCAAGTTTGCTAGACCCGATTAAGGTAAACTACTACGGTAGCGAAACACCTTTAAACCAAGTCGCAAACATTACGGTAGAAGATGCGCGTACTTTGGGTGTGTCTCCGTGGGAAGGCAACATGGTGCCAGAAATTGAAAAGGCTATCATGAAATCAGACTTGGGATTGAACCCATCTACGACGGGTAACCTAATCCGTATCCCGCTGCCTGCTTTGACCGAAGAAACACGCGGTAACTATTTTAAGCAAGCTAAATCCGAAGCGGAAAATGGCCGTATCGCCATCCGTAACATTCGTCGTGATGCGAATGGTACCCTTAAAGAGCTAGTGAAAGAGAAAGAGATTTCTGAAGACGACGAACGTCGTGGTCAGGATCAAGTGCAAAAAGTAACAGACAAGTACGTTGCGATGATCGAAGAGCGTCTTTCTGCGAAAGAAAAAGACTTGATGGAAATCTAAATGAGTAGGGCAGGCCGTTAGGCCTGCCTTATTTGTATGGCTAGGTAGCTCTATGTCTATTAATGAATTGATCCGAGAGGATCAATCTATTCCTGCTCACGTTGCCATCATTATGGATGGGAATAACCGCTGGGCAAAGAAAAAACACCTCCCAAGCATTGCAGGTCACACCGCTGGTGCCAGTGCTGTGCGCAAAACGGTCGAAGCTGCTGCCCGAAGTGGCGTGAAGGTGTTAACTCTGTTTGCGTTTTCGAGTGAGAATTGGCGTCGCCCGCAAGTTGAAGTCGATGGCTTAATGAATCTTTTTATGCGTTCTTTGAAAAAAGAATCCAAAAGGTTAGCAGAACACTCGATCAGGTTGGTGGTCATTGGTGACAAAACCGCCTTTAGTGACTCCTTGCAGGCGCAAATTGCTCTGGTGGAGAAGCAGACTGAACATAATGATGGCATGGTTTTGGCTGTTGCTGCGAATTATGGTGGCCGTTGGGACATTGCTCAAGCGGCAAAGAGGGTTGCGACAAAGGCTGTAAAGGGTGAGTTGTCCTTAGAAGACATCACGGAAGAGTCCCTAGGGGAATATACCTGTCTAGCAGGGCTTCCTGAGCTGGATTTAGTTATACGTACCTCTGGGGAGGAGCGTGTCAGTAATTTTCTGCTGTGGCAGCTGGCTTATGCAGAGTTCATCTTTCTTCCAGTGCTTTGGCCTGATTTTGATGGCGAACATTTCAACGAAGCGTTAGCGATATACGGACATCGCCAGCGTCGATATGGCGGACGATAGTTTCTATGCTGATCCCTAGAGTTTTAAGTGCCATCGTGATGGCTTTTTTGTTTGTGTATGCCGTCTTTGTGTTGGAGCCTAGTGGGTTTCAGATAGCTATGACGGCGGTTGTCCTAGTGGCTGGCTGGGAATGGGCGCGTTTGGCAGGTATTAGTCTGCAAATGGGTCGTATTGCCTTTGCAGGCCTGATTGGCGGGCTCTGTTACGCCATAGCTTTGTACGATGTGTATTCTGAAATATTGGTAATAACCCCTGTATTGTGGGTTTTGGCGCTCTACTGGGTGATTAACTATCCGCAGCAAAAAGGTTGGCAGTCTAGCGCGACTCGTATTGCTTTTGGTGTGCTGGTATTGCTGACAACTTGGTCTGCTATGGTTGTCTTGCGAGACTCGGAACAGTTTATTTCCTGGATGTTGCTGCTCATGGGGTTAATTTGGGGAGCGGACTCAGGCGCTTATTTCTCTGGTCGAGCTTTTGGTAAGAAAAAACTGGCACCAAGCGTGTCGCCAGGCAAATCCTGGGAAGGGGTTTATGGTGGCCTGATCTTAACTCAAATCGGAGTGGCTATTTTTGCTTGGCAGAGTGGTTTTGTAGTTGGTAGTTGGTTGTTACTTGCCATTATCGCTTTAGTGACTGTTATGACATCCGTGCTAGGGGATTTGACTGAGAGTTTATTTAAACGTCATGAGTCCTTAAAAGACTCCAGTCGATTGATTCCAGGTCATGGGGGCGTTATGGATAGAGTAGATAGCTTGACCTCCGCTGCGCCGCTATTTGTTCTGATGTTAAGTACGGTTGGCTGGATATAATGCAGAATATTTGTTTGCTCGGTGCCACCGGGTCTATTGGTACAAGCACCCTAGATGTCATTAAAAAGCATCCTGATCGCTTTAAGTTGCTCAGCGTCGCAGCCAATACCAGTGTTGATAGAATGGTAGAGATTTGCCGTGAGTTTCAGCCTGTAAGAGCAGTGATGGGAACAGAGCAAGCCAGAGACGCACTGGCGGCTCAATGTGCTGACCTTGAGATCCAATTCGATTGGGGTGTGGAAGCAATGGAAAGCATTGCTAGCGCCTCGGATTGTGATCAAGTGATGGCAAGTATTATGGGGTTTGCTGGCTTAAGTCCGACATTAGCCGCGATACGCTCTGGTAAGCGAGTACTGCTGGCCAATAAAGAAAGTCTGGTAACAGCTGGCCACTTATTTATGGAAGAAGTGAAGCGCCATAATGCTATTTTGATGCCCATCGACAGTGAGCATAATGCTATTTATCAAGCTTTGCCTCAAACCCAGCATGGGGCGGTGAAGCGTGATCTTGATAAGATTCTATTGACGGCATCGGGTGGTCCATTTCGAACATTTAGTTATGCAGATATGAAGTCTGTCACCCCTGAGCAGGCCTGTGCGCACCCTAATTGGTCTATGGGGCAAAAGATTTCTGTGGACTCTGCCAGTTTGATGAACAAAGGTCTTGAGCTGATAGAGGCCTGTTGGTTGTTTGATGTCACTCCTGCGGATGTTCAGGTGGTTGTTCATCCTGAAAGCATTATTCATTCCATGGTGTCTTACAAAGATGGCTCAGTGTTAGCACAGATGGGTAATCCGGATATGAAAATCCCTATTGCTTATGGTATGACTTGGCCAGAACGCATTGATACAGGGGTGCCACCTTTGGACATGTTTGCTGTGGCTCAGCTTAACTTTGAGGCGCCTGATTTGGAGCGTTTTCCGAATCTCCGATTGGCTTCTGAAGCTTGGTATGCTGGAGGTACGGCTATGGCGGTGTTAAATGCTGCAAATGAAGTAGCTGTTGCTTCATTTTTGAACAAAACTATTGGTTTTCTTGATATTGCTCGAATAAACGAAGAAGTTCTTGAACGCTCTGAGTTTCATGCTGTCAATGATCTGTCCACAGTGATTGAAGCGGACCAAAGGGCTCGAGCACTGGCTGCTCAATTGATTGCTTCGGAGAGTTTCTCGGTATGATCCAAAACGTTTTGGCCTTTATTGTGGCATTAGGGGTTCTGATTACCTTCCATGAGTTTGGTCATTATTTTGTTGCGCGCTTATGTGGCGTTAAAGTTCTTCGTTTTTCCGTCGGGTTTGGTAAGCCAATTTATACCTATAAGGGTAAGACTGGAACTGAGTTTACTCTGGCGATGATCCCGTTGGGTGGTTATGTTCGCATGTTGGATGGTAGGGAAGCGGATGTTCCAGATGCTCTTAAATCCCAAGCGTTCAATTACAAGAATGTCTGGCAGAGGATTGCGATCGTCGCCGCAGGGCCTTTGGCTAATTTTATCTTGGCCATTGCTATTTATGCGGTAGTGGCAGGGTTAGGTCTTCAGGCGCTGGCGCCGAAAGTGGCGCAGGTTACTCCTGGATCGCCTTTATCTCAGACCCGTATCCAGTCAGGGGATGAGCTAACACAATTGAACGGAGTGCCAACACAGTCATGGGAAGATGTAAATTTAGTGTTAGCGGACTTGATCGGTCAAACGGGTGTCTTTAGTGTTCGTTATCAGTCCGATGATACAAATGTGCAGCAAGAGGGCTCCTTTAACTTAAATCGTTGGTTGGCTGGGAGCGAACCTAGTAGTTTGATTGCTGAGTTTGGTGCAACACCATGGCGTCCTGATGTGGCTCCGGTAATTGCCAGTGTGGTTGAGTCGGGTGCGGCTGCTCAGGCTGGTATGCTTCCTGGGGATCGTGTCAAAAGTGTTAATGGTGTTGTGGTTAATACTTGGCAGGAGCTTGTAGTATGGGTGCAAAAGAGCCCTAATGCCCTCCTTGATGTGACGGTGGAGCGTGCAGGGCAAGAGGTCAATCTTGCTCTGGTGCCCAAGTCTCGAGAGGTGGGTGGTGTGACATCGGGGTTTGCAGGGATTGCGGTAGAGCCGCCAGTGTTGTCGCCTTCTGATTTGCGTGTCAGAGAGTTTGGTTTTTTTGGGGCTATTCAGTATGGCGTGTCTCAAACTTGGACCATGACATCCTTGACGGTTGGCTCAATTTGGAAAATGTTACAGGGATTGATTTCTCTGGATAACCTTTCTGGTCCCATTACCATTGCGAAAGTCGCGAGTGCTTCAGCGGATTCTGGCCTCCAGTCTTTTTTGAAGTTTCTGGCGTACCTTAGTGTTAGTCTTGGTGTTCTTAATCTACTTCCCATCCCTATGCTGGATGGTGGGCATTTGCTGTTTTTTGGTGTGGAAGCTGTGCGTCGTAAGCCGGTTTCCGAACGTATTCAAGGTATGGCCTACCGAATCGGTGCATCGCTTTTGTTTGCGATGATGGTCATCGCTTTATTTAATGATATTGCCCGCTTGTAGAGAGGTAAATGTGAAAGTCTTTGTTGCCGCGGTTTTGGCGTGTTGTAGTGTTCAGAGTTTTGCAAAGACAGTGGCTGATGTTCGTGTTGACGGTTTGTTGCAGATGTCTGCAACCCGTGCATTCGACACTATCGGTTTTAAGCAAGGCGAAGGGTACGACTCTTCGAAAGTCTATGACGCTGTGAATAGCTTGTTTGCTACAGGTTATTTTAGTGATATTGAAGTATTCGAAGATAATGGAGTGGTTATCTTTAAAGTGGTTGAGCGGCCGTCTATCGGGCAGTTGACCATTGAAGGTAACGATATGATTTCTAAGGAAGATTTGCAGCGCGGTTTGACTTTGTCTGGTTTAGAGGTGGGTGAAATTTATAAGCCAGAAACCTTGAATCAGATCGAGCAAGAGCTGCAGCGTCAGTATTATGCCTTGGGCCGATACAGTGCCAAAGTCAGTATTGAAGTAGAAGAATTACCCCGTAATCGTGTGGCAATTGGAATCAATATTGAAGAAGGTGTCACAGCTAAGATTGTTCATATCAATATCACAGGTAACCATGATTTTGATGATGAGGAGCTAACTAAAAACTTTGCTTCCGCTGAAACAGGGTATTTTAATCCGTTTAGCTCAGCTGACGAATATTCCAAGCAAAAGGTTCAGGGTGATTTAGAAACCCTTCGCAGTTTCTATTTAGATCGCGGCTATTTGGATTATCGTCTTGTTTCTAGTCAAGTAAGTGTTTCAGCTGATAAGCGTGACGTTTATGTTGTGGTGAACGTAGAAGAGGGTGAACCTTACTACATTAATAATATTAACCTCAGTGGCTCTTTGCCGATCACCGAAGATCGTGTTTGGCAACACATTGATCAAGAGCAGGGGGATGTATTCTCCCGTAAGCAAGTCACTCAAATTATGGACGCTATCTCCACTGAACTTGGGGATGAAGGTTACCTGTTTGCTAATGTAAATATCATTCCTGAGAAACTTGATGATCATCAGGTGAATATCACCTACCACATCACTCCCGGGCCTAAGGTATATGTTCGCCGTATTAACTTCAGCGGCAACTCTGAGACAAAAGACGAAGTCTTGCGTCGAGAAATGACTCAGTTTGAAGGGGCGTTAGCAACCCATACTAAGATTCAGTCCTCTAAACGAGCGATAGAGCGTTTAGGCTTTTTCTCTAAAGTGGATCTGCAAACTCGCTCAATTCCGGGCACGACGGATCAGGTCGATCTTGAGGTGACTGTAGAAGAGCAACCTTCTGGCAGCATCCAGGCAAGTATTGGTTATTCCCAGTCTGATGGTACGGTGCTAGGTTTTGGTGTGTCTAAGCGTAACTTCTTTGGTACGGGTAACAAGTTAGCCTTTAACATGACGCGTACCAATCAAACCCAAGATTACACTCTGTCCTATGACAACCCTTACTTCACTGTGGATGGTGTCAGTCGAGGTTATACGGCGTTCTATCAGGTCAGTGATCACGACGAAGATGATGTGGAAGACTACGATATTGACCGTATTGGTGCGTCCGTGTCTTTTGGTTATCCCATCTCTGATACTCAGCGCTTAAGTTTTGGGGCGACGGTGAAAACCACAAGTGTCAGCTTCGGCTCCAACCCATCTAATGAGACCAGTGCTTATGTGGATGAGTACGGTGATTCATTTGACGATATCTTGGCGAATATCGCTTGGACGGATAATGACATTGTGGGTGGTGTGCTACCGACTAATGGTTATACCACTCGATTAACCCTTGATATTGCCACACCTGCTGGTGAGCAAACTTACGCGAAACTGGGAGCGACATCACAGCGCTACTGGAACCTATCAGACGACAGTCTTTGGTTGTTCCACTTAAAAGGTCGTGCGGGTTATGGTTTTGGTTATGGGGATACCGATCGCCTGCCTTTCTTTGAAAACTATTACGCAGGTGGTGTTTACACTGTGCGGGGTTATAGTGCATCGTCATTAGGACCTAAGAACTCATATGACGATGACACTGACCCAGATGCTATCGGTGGTAATATTCTGCTAGCGGGTACGGCGGAGATTATCTTCCCAATGCCCATGGTGGAGGATCACAGTTCGGTGCGGACTTCTATCTTCCTCGACGCAGGTAATACCTTCACGGATTACTGTTATTCCGGCAATACATCCTGTCAGGAAGGGGTTGATTTTGGTGAAATTCGTTACAGTTTAGGTTTTAACTGGACTTGGATTACTCCGATCGCACCTCTGTCATTCAATATTGCTCGCGCATTGAACGCGAAAGATGGTGACTCAACGGATTTCTTCCAGTTCCAGTTGGGTACAACATTCTAATATAGATAAGGATTGGTTATGAAAAAGCTTTTAGGAATTTTGCTTGTGGCAATGTTTTGCATTCAGGCGCAGGCAGCGGAGATTGCAGTGCTGGATTTCAGGGCGGCAATTCTTCAAAGTAACGCTGGTCAAGAGGCGGCGAAAGCGCCTCGTCAGCAAGTTGATCAAATGAAGGCTCGTCTCGATAAAGAAAACGCCTCTCTGAAAGAAATGGCTGAATCATTGAAGCGAGATGAGTTGACCTTGGCGCCAGAGGATATAAAATCACGTCGCCAAGCGATCAATGAAAAACAAGCTCAGTTGCGTTCTATGGTGTCTGCAATGCAGCAACAAGCGCAGCAAATGGAGCAAAAGCTTATTCAAGACCTGACACCAAAAGGTGAGGCAGCTTTAAAAGAGATTATAGAAGAGCGCAAATTGGATGCAGTGCTCAATCGTCAAGCGGCGATATACACTAATGGATCGGTTGATATTACGGCAGAGTTGATCGAAAAATTAAATAAAGAGAACTAGTGAATGAGCTATACACTGTTAGAGATTGCGGAGCATGTTAATGGTGAGCTGCTAGGGGATCCTGATTACACCATTGATTCTTTAGGTGCTTTGGATCATGCCCGCCCTGAACAGTTGAGTTTCTTATCAAACCCCAAATACGCAGATTCATTATCAAACAGTGAAGCTGGTGCAGTCCTCATCAGGGATGAGGCTGACGCTAGCAAAGTGCGTAATGCCATCATCGTCAAAAACCCCTACTTAGCCTTTGCTCAGGTAACAAAGTTTTTTGTGCCTGATGTGGAAGGCTGGGATCAAAAAGTTCATCCCTCTGCAGTAATTCATACGTCAGCTAATCTAGGTGCAAATGTTTCTGTCGGACCTAATGTCACAATCGGGGCAAATGCTGAAATCGGAGCTGATGTACGTATAGAGGCTGGGGCTGTTATAGCGGAGTCTGTGGTTATTGGGGCTGGCTCAGTATTGGCTGCAAATGCGACGCTTTATTACGGTGTTGTGCTTGGGCAGCGATGCATTGTGCACAGTGGTGCTGTTATAGGATCAGATGGCTTTGGTTTTGCGCCTAACCAAGGCCGTTGGCAGAAGATTCATCAATTAGGATCGGTCGTAATTGGTGATGATGTAGAAATTGGTTCGAATACTACGATTGACCGTGGTGCAATCGATAACACTATTATTGGTAACGGTGTTAAAATTGATAACCTTGTGCAAATTGCTCATAACGTTGTAATCGGTGATAATAGCGCCATTGCAGGTTGTGTCGGTATTGCGGGAAGCACTATTATCGGAAAGTCTTGTACAATTGCTGGTGGGGTTGGCTTTGCTGGTCATCTCACTTTGGCTGATAACGTACATATAACGGCGATGAGCTTAGTAACGCGCTCTATTACAGAAGCGGGATCTTACTCTTCTGGTACTGCCTTAGACAGTACCCCTAAATGGCGTCGTTCTGCCGCGCGCTTGCGTCGTATCGACAATATGTCTGCACAAATCTCAAAATTGGAAAAACAAGTTTCTAAGCTTTTAACAAAAGGTTAATGCATAAATGATGGATGTGAATGAAATTCGCCGTTACCTCCCCCACCGCTATCCGTTTCTATTGGTGGATCGCGTTGTTGATATGACACTTGGGGAGTCAATCGTTGCGTATAAAAATGTGACGGTGAATGAGCCGTTCTTTAATGGGCATTTCCCTGATCATCCAGTTATGCCTGGTGTGTTGATTATTGAGGCCATGGCTCAAGCTGCGGGTATTCTTGGCTTTAAAACAATGGGTAAAACCCCAGAAGATGGTTCCATTTATTACTTTGTTGGTGCTGACAATACGCGATTTAAGCGTCCCGTTGTGCCTGGTGATCGTCTACAATTAGAAGCACGAATTTTGACTGAGCGTCGCGGCATTTGGAAATTTGAAGTGAAAGCCTCTGTCGAAGGGGAGCTTGTATGCTCTTCTACTATTTTATGTGCTGATAGGAAAGTTTAAGTGTTGATACATCCAACTGCGATAGTTGATCCAAAAGCAGAACTAGACAGTGATGTTGAAATAGGGCCTTTTTGTGTCATAGGCCCAAATGTGAAAATTGGTTCTGGCACAGTGGTTAAATCCCATGTCGTCATTAATGGTCATACCATGATTGGCGAAGATAATGAGATTTATCAGTTTGCTTCCGTTGGTGAAGCTAACCAAGACAAAAAATACAAAGGCGAGCCGACAGAGCTCATCATTGGCGACCGAAATGTCATTCGCGAAAATGCTACTTTGCATCGTGGCACTGTTCAGGATCAGGGTATTACGCGAATTGGTAACGGTAACTTGTTTATGGCAAGTACCCATGTGGGCCATGACTGTATAGTCGGAGATAATAATATCCTTGCGAACTACGCAGCCTTGGCTGGGCATGTTCATGTTGGTGATTCGGTTATCTTGGGTGGTTACACGGGGGTTCACCAATTTTGTCAGGTGAATTCATTTAGTATGTGTGGCATGGGGTCCATGGTGGCTAAGGATGTGCCGCGCTATACAATGGTGTCGGGCGACCCAGCTAAAGCTCACGGTATGAACTTTGAGGGCATGCGCCGTCGTGGTATGTCCCCTGAAGTCATTAAAGCATTACGTACTGCTTATAAAACCGTTTACTTGAAGTCGCTTCCTTTAGAGCAAGCATTAGAAGATCTAGAGTCCGGTGATTTATATCAGGTACAAGAAGTGGCAGACTTTGTCTTATCGATTCGCCGTTCTAGACGCGGAATAGTTCGCTGATTGGCGGTTCTAACAAAAAAACCCCGACATGCTCGGGGTTTTTTTATGAAGGTTTTGATACATGCAGAAGCGTTTTGTTATTGTCGCCGGTGAGGCATCTGGCGATATCCTAGGTGCCAACTTGATTAAGCATCTTAAACAGCGTTACCCAGATGCAATCTTTGAAGGGATTGGTGGGCCTTTGATGATAGAGCAAGGGCTAGATAGCTTTGTCCCAATGGAACGATTATCCGTCATGGGTTTGGTGGAGGTGCTTGGGCGCTTGCGAGAGCTGTTGGGAATTCGAAAATCCTTATTTAATCATTGTCTTGATAAACGTCCAGATGCCTTTATTGGTGTCGATTCCCCTGATTTTAATTTGCCCTTAGCGCGTAAGCTAAAAGAGCAGGGCTTAAAAGCCATCCATTATGTCAGCCCGTCTGTTTGGGCATGGCGTCAAAAGCGTATTTTTAAAATCAAAAAGTCGGTCGACCTAATGTTGACCTTATTTCCTTTCGAGCTACAGATTTATCAGGATCATAAAGTGCCCGCTGTTTGTGTGGGGCATACTTTGGCAGATGATGTGCCAATGGAATCTGATAAGCATCAAGCGCGTCAGCAGCTTGGGTTGGATCAGGAGGCTGAATGGATTGCCATTTTACCTGGTTCCCGAGGCGGTGAGGTGAGTCGACTGATGCCGACTTTTGCACAGGCCATGGTGCAAATAAAGCAATCTAAGCCCAATGCTAAGTTTTTGATTCCGGCGGCTAACATAGAACGTCGCCAGCAAATAGAGACTGTGCTTCAAGAATATGCCTCCGTTGATGCAGCGATTATAGATGGGCGATCCCGTGAGGTGATGGCAGCTGGTGATGCCATTTTAATGGCTTCTGGAACCGCTGCCTTGGAAGCTATGCTGGTGAAACGACCCATGGTGGTTGCTTATAAGTTTACTAAGCTGACCTACGCCATTATGAGTCGCATGTTGAAGGTGCCTTATGTGTCATTGCCAAACCTATTAGCTCAAAAGCGTTTAATCCCTGAGTTGCTGCAGGACGACGCAACGGGAGAACGTTTAGCATCAGCTTTGCTGACTGAGTTATCACGCTATGACCAAGATGCAGAACTCCATGACACCTACAAACGATTGCATGAGCTGTTGAAACGTGATGCTGGTGAAGCGGCAGCCCGAGCCATTGCTCAGGAGATAGGTGATGAGTAATCTCGAACCTTTTATCAGTCAGGTGTACTTTGGTCAGTTATTGGCGGGTGCCGACGAAGCTGGCCGTGGCCCCTTGGCAGGAGATGTTGTTGCTGCTGCGGTCATTTTAGATCCAGATCGGCCGATTGTCGGATTAAATGACTCCAAAAAACTGTCTGAAAAAAAGCGTGAAGCGCTATTTGAAGAAATTACCGAAAAGGCCCTTTCTTATAGCGTTGCGCGTGCTTCTGTAGATGAAATAGATACGTTGAATATTCTACATGCCAGCATGCTAGCTATGGAGCGGGCGATTTCTAGCTTGTCGGTGTCGGCTCAACATGCCTTGATTGATGGTAATCGGGTTCCTCCAAACTTGCCTTGTCCTGGGGAAGCTGTAGTAAAGGGGGATGCTCGACATATGGCTATTGCTGCTGCGTCAATTCTTGCTAAAGTAACCCGAGATCGGGAAATCGTGGCTCTTGATCAGGTGTACCCAGAGTATGGCTTTGCTAAACATAAAGGGTATCCAACGGCACAACATCTCGCTGCAATCGAAGAACATGGCGTATGCGACATACATCGTAAAAGTTTTGCTCCAGTTAAACGGATTCTAGAAGGTTAATCACATGTCCTCTTTTATACATCTACGCGTGCACACCGAATACTCTTTAGTAGATGGATTGGTGAAGGTTAAAGGGCTAATTTCTGAGGCCGAACAGCAAGGCATGCCAGCTGTGGCAATGTCAGATGAAAATAACCTATGTGGTTTTGTCCGCTTCTACTCCGGTGCCATGGGGAAAGGCCTTAAGCCTATCTGTGGTGCTGATATCATGTTGGAAGCCGCAGGGGAGATAGAGCAGCGCACACGGATGACCTTGTTAGCCATGTCTAACAAAGGCTATAAAAATATCATCGAAGTCATCTCAAAAGGTTATCAACTGGGGCAGGTGGAAGGTCGTCCAGTGATCAAGCGTGAATGGGTCGCTCAACACGCAGAAGACGTGATTGCATTATCTGGCGGCATGCATGGTGATGTGGGCTTTTTGCTGGCAAAGGGCAAAATCGAAGAAGCCAAAGCCTTTTTGCAGCGTTGGATGTCTATTTTTCCTGGACGCTATTACGCGGAAGTTGTGCGTACTCTGCGCTCGGGTGAAGAAAACTACATACATCAAATCGTCCCCATTGCAGCTGAGTACCATTGTCCTGTGGTGGCGACAAACGATGTACGTTTCTTGAAAAAAGAAGATTTTGAAGCCCACGAAGCACGTGTCTCTATCCACGATGGTATCACTTTGGGGGATCCTAGGCGGGTACGTAAGTATTCAGAAGAGCAGTATTTTAAATCCGCAGATGAAATGGTGGAGCTGTTTTCGGATCTGCCCGAGGCAGTGGAAAATACTGTTGAGATTGCTAAACGCTGTAATGTAGATGTTCTGTTGGGCAAATACTTTTTGCCAGATTTCCCTGTTCCAGAAGGGATGACCATGGAGGATTACTTCCGTGAGTTGTCTCATAAAGGCTTAGAGGATCGCTTCAAAATATTGGTTAAGAAAGGTGGTGAGCGAATTGAGGCCCGTCGGCAAGAGTACATCGACCGTCTTAACTTTGAACTCGACATCATTAACCAAATGGGATTCCCCGGTTACTTTCTTATCGTAATGGACTTTATTCAATGGTCTAAGGATAACGATATTCCTGTGGGCCCTGGCCGTGGTTCAGGTGCCGGTTCCCTTGTGGCCTATGCCTTGAAAATCACAGATTTGGATCCCCTTGAATACGACCTGCTGTTTGAGCGATTCCTAAACCCTGAGCGTGTCTCCATGCCTGACTTCGATATCGACTTCTGTATGGATAACCGAGATCGAGTGATTGACTATGTGGCTCAGACCTATGGTCGAGATGCCGTGTCTCAGATCATTACCTTTGGTCAGATGGCGGCAAAAGCGGTAGTGCGTGATGTGGCGCGAGTTCAGGGTAAGCCTTATAGCCTTGGCGATAAGCTTTCTAAGTTGATTCCGTTTGAAATCGGCATGACCCTTAAAAAGGCACTAGAAGTTGAACCTGCTTTGGTGGAATTCATCGAAGGGGATGAAGAAGCTGCTGAAGTCATGGAAATGGCGTTCAAACTAGAAGGAACGGTGCGTAACTTCGGTAAGCACGCCGGTGGCGTAGTAATTGCGCCAACAAAACTGACCGACTTTGCACCATTGTACTGTGAAGAAGACGGCTCTGGTCTCGTTACTCAATATGATAAGAACGACGTGGAAGAAGCCGGACTGGTAAAATTCGACTTCTTAGGTTTGAAAACGTTAACAGTGGTCGACTGGGCCTTGGGGATGATTAATGATCTCCATGCTAGACAAGGCAAGCCACCATTAGAAATTGAGCTAATCGATTTAGAAGATAAAGCCACCTACGACTTACTACAAAGAGCGGAAACCACAGCGGTATTCCAGCTGGAATCCCGCGGCATGAAAGAGCTGATTAAGAAGCTACTGCCGTCACGTTTTGAAGACATCATAGCATTGGTAGCTCTTTACCGACCGGGGCCACTCGGTTCCGGCATGGTGGATGACTTTATCAACCGTAAGCACGGACGTGCGGAGCTGGCTTACCCTCATCCCGACTACCAACATCAAGACCTTAAACCTGTTCTTGAACCTACTTACGGCATTATCTTGTACCAAGAGCAAGTAATGCAGATTGCTCAGGTTTTGGCGAAGTTCTCTCTCGGTGGTGCCGACTTGCTTCGTCGAGCCATGGGTAAGAAAAAAGCCGAAGTTATGGCAGAGCAGCGACTTATCTTTATGGAAGGCGCGGCAAAGAACAACGTGGACAAAGATCTGGGTGGTAACATCTTTGATTTGATGGAAAAGTTCGCGGGTTACGGTTTTAACAAATCTCACTCCGCAGCTTATGCCTTAGTGTCATACCAAACCGCGTGGTTAAAACAGCATTATCCAGCGCCTTTTATGGCGGCGGTATTGTCTGCGGATATGCAGAACACAGACAAGATCGTTATATTCGTAGAAGAGTGTCGGGCCATGGGCTTGGTGCTAGATCTGCCTAATGTGAATGAATCAGTTTATAAGTTTACTGTTAATTTAGACGGTGCCATCGTCTACGGATTGGGTGCTATCAAAGGTGTGGGCGAGGGCCCAATTGAAGCAATTGTCGAAGCTCGTAAAGAAGGGCCTTTTGAGCAC
The DNA here is from genome assembly GCF_055388305.1 of Marinomonas vaga. Taxonomy (NCBI): domain Bacteria; kingdom Pseudomonadati; phylum Pseudomonadota; class Gammaproteobacteria; order Oceanospirillales; family Oceanospirillaceae; genus Marinomonas; species Marinomonas vaga. The sequence continues at coordinate 46,337 of NZ_AP043903.1, read as the reverse complement.
ATCTTTGATTTTTGCCAACGGGTGGGTCGTAAGGTAAACAAACGAGTGATGGAAGCCCTAGTGCGCTCGGGAGCCTTTGATACCATTGGGCCAAATCGTGCCACGTTGTTTGCTTCCATTGATGAAGCATTAAAACGTGCGGATCAAAGTGCCAAAAGTCATGATGCTGGGATGGGGGATTTATTTGGCATTGCTGTGGATGAGTCTACTGAAAATGCCTACGACGAAATCGGTGTGTTAGATGAGTGGCCTGGGCGACAGCGACTTGATGGTGAGAAAGACACACTCGGTTTGTATGTAACTGGGCATCCTATCGATGATTATGAAACCGAAATTCGCCGTTTTGCACGATCTAAGATTGTTGATCTTCAGCCTAAGCGAGACACTCAGATCATCGCTGGCTTGATCGTAGAAATGCGAGTTACTAAGAGTAAGCGCGGCGGTAATATTGCTTTTATTACCCTAGATGATAGATCTGCCCGTATTGAAGTAGCGGTCTTCACGGATGTATTCGAAAATGTGAAGCAATACCTAGTACCTGATCAAGTGGTCGTGGTAGAAGGGGAAGTGAGTTTTGATGAGTTTCGTGGCGGCCAGAAGGTGTCCGCACGAAATGTGCTAGATATTTCTATGGCTCGGGTACGCTATGTCGAAGCGTTGCGTATCGACTGGAGCGAACAAGAGGTGACACCAATACACATTGAACAGCTTACCCAGCATATTGCTCCCTTTAGAGGGGATGGCTGTGACGTTGTGATTGGGTTTGATACGGATAGGGCGTCTGGGGATGTGCGTCTTGGTCCCCAGTGGAAAATTCGACCCGATGACGATTTAATTTACGAACTACAGAAACAATACGGTAAACAAAATGTGCAGTTAGTGTATACTTAGCGCCATTTTATAGTCCTTTTACCGAAATCCTGAGGATTGAGGGCGGTGATAGGATGCTGGAAGCCAGAACTTTCTGTAGAATAACGAGCAAACAAATAGCAGTGTGTAAAAAATGAACCTAGATTATTTACCTTTTGAGCAGCCGATTGCTGAGCTCGAACAAAAAATTGAAGAATTACGACTCGTTGGTAATGACAATGATCTGAATATCAGTGAAGAGATCAGCCGACTAGAAGAGAAAAAGGTTACTCTAACTCAGAGCTTATTTAGTAACCTAGGTGCATGGGAAGTTTCTCAATTAGCGCGTCATCCTAAGCGCCCATACACTCTTGACTACATTAAGCATGCATTCAGTGATTTTGAAGAAATGCATGGTGATCGTCATTATGCAGACGACCGTGCCATTGTTGGTGGTGTTGCCCGTATTGATGGGCGCCCAGTGATGG
>NZ_AP043903.1:0-40000 GCF_055388305.1 Marinomonas vaga | reverse complement strand
AAGTGCAGACGCCAGTTTGCATGGAGCCAATCTTGAAATACCACCCTGGTATGTTTGAGGTTCTAACTCAGATCCGTTATCCGGATCGAGGACACTGTGTGGTGGGTAGTTTGACTGGGGCGGTCTCCTCCCAAAGAGTAACGGAGGAGCACGAAGGTGCGCTCAGCATGGTCGGAAATCATGCATAGAGTGTAAAGGCAAAAGCGCGCTTAACTGCGAGACAGACACGTCGAGCAGGTACGAAAGTAGGTCTTAGTGATCCGGTGGTTCTGTATGGAAGGGCCATCGCTCAACGGATAAAAGGTACTCCGGGGATAACAGGCTGATACCGCCCAAGAGTTCACATCGACGGCGGTGTTTGGCACCTCGATGTCGGCTCATCACATCCTGGGGCTGAAGCCGGTCCCAAGGGTATGGCTGTTCGCCATTTAAAGTGGTACGCGAGCTGGGTTTAGAACGTCGTGAGACAGTTCGGTCCCTATCTGCCGTGGACGTTTGAGATTTGAGAGGAGCTGCTCCTAGTACGAGAGGACCGGAGTGGACGAACCTCTGGTGTTCCGGTTGTCACGCCAGTGGCATTGCCGGGTAGCTACGTTCGGACGGGATAACCGCTGAAAGCATCTAAGCGGGAAGCCTCCCTCAAGATAAGATCTCACTGGTACTTTAAGTACCCTAAAGAGCCGTTCGAGACTAGGACGTTGATAGGTTGGGTGTGTAAGCGTTGTGAGGCGTTGAGCTAACCAATACTAATTGCTCGTGAGGCTTGACCATATAACACCAAAGTGGTTTTGCTAAGCTCTGAAGAAAACAGAGTGAACTACAAAGAATTTACGATAGTACTGAAATTGTTCCAGACAATTATCAGTATTGCCTCCATCCTTGGAGGTACCGGTTTGAATGCTTGGTTATCGACTGTTTCAAAAAAGTCTAATTGTTGAAGACTCAAGTTAACGAACTTGCGTGTTTTGAACATCAACTCAAAACGAACGCATACCAGTTTGCTTGACGATCATAGAGGCGTTGAACCACCTGATCCCATCCCGAACTCAGAAGTGAAAAGCGCCATCGCCGATGGTAGTGTGGGAGATCCCATGTGAGAGTAGGTCGTCGTCAAGCTTCAAATACGAAGCCCTGATCAGAAATGGTCAGGGCTTTTTTGTGCTTGTTTAAAAAGTGATTAACCCCATCCTAACCTTCCCCTTGAAAAGGGGAAGGGACGTGAGATGACACCATGCTCCGAAGGAGCCAGTGGCAGACATCCGAAGGATGCCCGCAGGGGATGACGCGCAGCGTCAGATCATTGTAGGTCGTTTACATTAATGACGAGGCAGATTAACCCCATCCTAACCTTCCCCTTAAAAAGGGGAAGGAACCTGAGATGCCTGCGTTAAAAGGGGTCAGATCCCTTTACGTACATTAGTTTCAGGCAATCCCTAATAGTATAGGGTTTTGACCCCTACGAATCCGAACCCCATCCTAGCCTTCCCCTTTAAAAGGGAAGGGACATGAGATGCCTGAGACTTGCTACTTGGTTGATACGGCGGTCACAGGTGTAAGTTGCTGTTGAATTGTGTTCTGTTAAGTGTTTTTGAGTTTGTCTGGATATTCTAGTGCGAACGTTATGTCTAATATTTTAGATTTACATAATTCGATGATTCTAAGTGACTGTTTTAATTATATCTTTTATTCGACTTTTTACTAATTGGGATTAAAGTGTATGTTTTCTGCAGTAATGTGAATACACAGCGGTAGTTACTTACATGGTCTCTTTTTAACATTAGCTAGTCTGTAAACTTCTTCAGGTTCTGCTTGGAGATAGTGATGTTTATTATTCGTGGTTTAATTTATTTGTTTGGTTTGGCTGCCATTGCGCAGTGTATCGCCTTAGAGGCTTTTGAGTTTGGGACTGCGGCAGAGTACAACGAGCAATCTCTTACGGAGAGGCTTCAGGACTTGTTTACGTTTTCTAGTTCTGTGATTTTCTTTATTTGTGCTTATTACTCTAAGCCACTTCGTCAAGCCTGCATTCTTTTAGGTGCCCTTACTTTGATGATGTGTGTCCGTGAGTCGGATTCGTACCTAGATCAAAATGTGTTTGATGGTGCATGGCAGGCAATCGTCAGTGTGATTTTGTTGGTTGTGATTGTTGTTCTTCGCAAGCAAGTGAAAGAGAGCTATCAGTCTCTACGTCGTTTCTCTGAAACATCGAGTTTTGGTTTTGTGGCTTGTGGCATGGTGATCATCTTAGCTTTCTCTCGCATGATGGGACGCGGTGATTTATGGAAAGCCCTGATGGGAGATGGTTATGTCCGTGTTGTTAAAAATGTTGTGGAAGAGGGGACAGAGCTTTTAGGCTACTCGATTGTTATGATCGCAGCGGTTGAGTTACTTGCCTTTGTTATTGCGGCGGTCAAAAAAGAGCGAGCCGCCACAAGCAACTAGTTCTCTACTAGGGTGTTAAATTCCTTCATGAGCCAGCTGCGCAGTTGTTGCAAAGCTGGTTCGTGCTTTCTGCTTTGTTTGAATGCTAAGTAGAACTTGTCCTTAGCGTTATGATAAAAGCACGGTATCTTTACCAGTCCATCCTGGGGCTCGTTTTCGTTGTACATATAATCATTTACTAAGGCTATTCCTAGCGAATGTATGGCGGCCTCTTGAGCGAGCATTAGGTGGCTGAAGCGATGAAACATCACGTTGTCGGGCATCACTACTTTTTGTTCATCGAACCATCTACGCCAATCCTCAGCATATTTATCGTACATACTATAGGACGTGATCAAAGGAAATTTGGCCAGTGCCTCTGGTTGCGCTTCCAGAATCGTAAGCAAGTCCTCATCTGTGTCAGCGTTTAATTCTGCTTTGATTTGTTGATACATCCCTTGGCTACAAACTGGAAACAATCTTTCTGTGTAGAAGTATTCAAACTCAAACCCTCTTTTGTTTGTCTCAATGGTGATGAAGCAATCGGCTGTGCGATCTGATAGTTCAGGCTCGGAGAAGGTCATTTCAATGGTCAGCTCTAAATTAGGGAACTGTCGTTTTAAATTTGGTAGCCGCGGAATTAACCAATACACAGCAAATGAGCTGTAAACCGCTAGCCTCAATTTTGCTTCCGTCGCGCCTTTGACCTGTTCGGTTGCTCGGGCAATTTGATTGAGGGAGCTGGTGATGCTGTCTAAGTAGCTTCGTCCCTCTTGAGTCAACTCGAGCTTTCTACCTGAGCGTAGAAAAAGCTGTTCACCTAAATGATTTTCTAGACTCTTCACATGATGGGATACGGCACTTTGAGTAATGTGAAGTTCTTCCGCTGCCAATGAGAAACTGTTTAATCGGGCAACAGCTTCAAATACGGGAAGTGACTTCAATGGTGGCAGCTTCATTTTAGTATCCAAAAAACTAATAGTTGGTTAAATTATATCATTTTATTGGATTTTTGTTGTTAATTATACTGCCGCCATTGATTCACTGTTTTGAGGTAATGAGCGATGTCTGGGCGTACGGTAAGTAGTGCCATTGTTGTTTTGGTATTGGGGAATTTGATGGCCACATTGTGTGATGTGTTTATCAAGTTGGCCGATGCGAATGTGGCGGTATTTCAGTTTACTTTTTTCCGTGTGTTATTCATGTGTCTTTTGCTGATGCCTTTCGTATTGCGTAAGCGTGAGCAGAACCCTTTCGCTGGGCTTAAGTTGCATGTTGTGCGTGGTAACCTGTGGATCTTGACGTCTGTTTTATTGGTCATTTCACTTTCGCAATTGCCTTTAGCAACCGCCAATGCCATTTTTTACACAGCGCCTATTTTTATCATCTTATTGGCGGTAGTGTTTTACAAAGAGAAGCTAACGCCTGCGGTATCTGTGGCTGCAATCTCAGGTTTTTTAGGCGTTCTTGTTATTTTAAAGCCAAGTTATATTGGTTGGGGCATGTTAAGCGCTCTAGCGTTTGCTTTTGTATTGGCGGTGAATAGTCTTTTGGTGCGTAAATTACCAACGGGTCAAAGTGCAATGCATGGCCTTTTGGTAGCACAATTTTGTGCGCTACCTCTTGCTGGAGCTTTAGCCATTTGGGAAGGTGGCTCTTTAACTTGGGAACAATTTGGTTTCGCCTTAGCTTCTTCCGTGTGTTCCGTTGCTTACAGTATGGGTTGCTTAATAGGATACCGTTATGTGGCGTCTAGTCAGGTGAGCTCTGCGGAGTACTCTGGCTTATTATTCGCCATTGTAGCGGGATGGCTGTTCTTTGGTGAGGGGATCGATCTTAGCTTGATCTTGGGCGCCGCTCTGATTATTTTGCCGCTTTTCTACATTGGTAGAAAAGATATGCTGGCGGAAAGAGCGAAGAAACGGCAGCGTCCACTGGTTGAAGTGGTGCCAGAAATTTAAGAAAAAGCCCGATGTTTCCATCGGGCTTTTTTGTTATTGAAGTTCGTCCTTGCGGGTGCAAGCGACGTAATGAAGATCATTTACTTGAGTCAATGTTGGCTTCTGTGTTTCACACAGTTCCTTGGCATGGGGGCAGCGGGTCCGAAAGACGCAGCCGGAAGGTGGTGACATAGGCGAAGGAAGCTCTCCGGCAAGCAGTTGGATTTCTTTGTTTCGCTCTAACTTTGGATCAGGTACAGGCACGGCGGACAGCAATGCTTGGGTGTAAGGGTGACGCGGATTGTCATAGAGTTCATTCTTATGGGCTATTTCCACTGCATTGCCCAAGTACATAACAAGCACTCGATCAGATATGTGTTTTACCACACTTAGATCGTGGGCGATAAACACTAAGGACAATCCCATTTCCTTTTGCAGGGCTTTTAGCAAGTTCACCACTTGAGCTTGAATGGAGACGTCCAGGGCTGACACAGGCTCATCACAGACAATTAACTTCGGTTTTAGGATCAGTGCACGGGCGATACCGATACGTTGACATTGGCCACCGGAAAACTCATGTGGGTAGCGGTTGATCACGTTTGGTAACAAGCCAACCTTGGCCATCATTTGCCTCACTTCTTCCTTGACCTGGTCCTTGGTTAACTCAGGTCTGAAGGTGGTGAGTGGCTCGCCAATAATTTCGCCCACAGTCATGCGAGGATTAAGAGACGCTAATGGATCTTGAAAGATCATTTGTAGCTCTTGCCGTTTAGCGCGCAACTGCTGTTTATCTAAGGAGGTGAGGTCTTTCCCTAGCCACACCACGCTCCCTTCTGTGATGGGCACTAGGCGAAGTATCCCCCGAGCGAGGGTGGATTTACCACAACCTGATTCGCCGACAATACCTAAGGTTTCCCCTTCATAGATACTCAGGTTTATGCCATCTACGGCCTTGAGTGTGCGAGGTTTTTCCCAGGGCCAAGCATTATCTTTTTTGATTTGGAAGTGCACCTTAAGGTTATTCACTTCCATGATTGAAGTTTTGTTATTCATCATAGGGCAACCTGTGTATCAATCGGGTGATGGCATGCGCGGAGTCGCCCTGAGGCGAATTCATCTAAGGTAGGTTCCTCTGTTTCGCAGCGTGACTCCTTATGGAGGCAACGTTCTTGGAAGGGGCATCCTTTGGGCAAATGCAATAGGTTTGGTGGATTGCCTGGTATGGTGCTTAGCAGTTCTCCTTCGGTGTCCAAGCGAGGCACCGCTTGCAGCAGCCCTTGTGTATAAGGGTGAGTCGGTCGGTAAAAAACGTCTTCGGTGGAGCCGTATTCCATGGTTTGTCCCGCATACATCACCAGGACTTGGTCACATAATCCAGCCACAACACCTAGATCATGGGTAATCATGATGATTGATGTATCAAAGTCTGCTTTGAGTTCGTTTAACAAGGTTAGGATTTGCGCTTGTACTGTTACATCTAGGGCAGTGGTTGGTTCATCTGCAATCAAGAGTTTAGGTTGGCAGAGTAGTGCCATGGCGATCATAACCCGTTGACGCATGCCTCCAGAGAATTCGTGAGGGTAATGGTTCATACGCTGGCGTGCTTCTGGGATCTTCACGGCTTCTAGCATGCGTACGGAGGCCTCAAAGGCTGCACTGTGCGACATACCACGATGCAGCTTTAAGACTTCCATCAGTTGTTTGCCGACCTTCATGTAGGGATTGAGGGAGGTCATCGGGTCCTGAAAAATCATGGCAATTTCCGATGCTCTTACTTTGTTTAACGCCTTTTCATTGAGAGTCAGCAGGTTTTGCTGGTTAAAAATGGCTTCACCTTCAATCACGCCGTTTTTCGCTAGCAATCCCATCAAGGCAAAAGCTGTTTGGCTTTTTCCTGAACCGGATTCGCCAACTATGCCTAGGGTTTCCCCTTGGTTTAAGGAGAAGTTTAAGTTGTTTACCGCGGTGACTTGGCCATCTGGTGTGTTGAAGTGTACTTGTAAATTATTAACGGTTAATAAGCTCATTATCGGCTCCTTATCGATCTTTTGGATCGAGGGCGTCTCGCAGCCCGTCGCCTAAAAAGTTAAAACAAAACAGGGTGGCAATCAGAAAACTCAGAGGCCAAGCAAGCTGCCAGACTGCGATTTCCATGTTTTGAGCACCCTCTGAAATCAAAGCTCCCCAGCTTGTCATAGGCTCTTGAACCCCAAGACCAAGGAAGCTAATAAAAGACTCCAGTAGAATCATGTTAGGTACGAGTAAGGTGGCATACACGACAACAATCCCAAGTACATTGGGTACTATGTGGCGAAGGATGATCTTGGTGCTTGAAACGCCGCAGGCATGAGCGGCTTCAATAAACTCTTTGTTTTTCAGACTTAAGGTTTGCCCGCGTACAATTCTCGCCATGTCGAGCCAAGAAATAGCGCCAATGGCGACAAATATTAAGAAGATGTGACGGCCAAAAAGCGTCATCAAAATAATGACGAAAAACATAAAAGGGAAAGAGTTTAAAATCTCTAGGGCGCGCATCATGATACTGTCTACTCGGCCACCAAGGTACCCTGATGTTGCTCCGTATAGGGTTCCAATGACGATGGCTACGAAGCTCCCCATAATGCCCACTAAAAGCGATATTTGGCCGCCTTGCATGGTGCGAACGAAGATATCTCGCCCGAGAGTATCTGTGCCAAAGTAGTGGCCATTTTCAATATTAGGGCGACCCAGAGTACTGATATCTGAAAGGGCTTCCCAATCTATGTCTTCGTAGTGCCATTGGCTTAATAACGGGCCTATTAGACTGATTGCTGTAATTAGGGCGAGTATAACTAAGCTTACCACTGCCGCTTTGTTAGAGAAGAAGCGTCTTCGGGCGTCTTGCCATAAGCTTCTGCCTTGTACTTCTGTGACGTCGAGGGCGAATTGCTCTACCGTCTGAATTTTATCTTTTGTGATTTGCATAACAGGAACCTAGTAGCGGATTTTTGGATCGATCACGGCATAAAGAATGTCGACGATGGCGTTGAATAGAATCGTCAATGTGCCGATCAAAATAGTGACTCCCATTACCATGGAGTAGTCACGGTTTAATGCGCCATTAATAAAGTGCTGACCTATCCCACCGGTGCCGAAATAGACATCTACGATCACAGACCCGGTGACAATGCCAACGAATGCGGGGCCTAGGTATGAAATAACCGGAAGCATGGCTGGACGCAGGGCATGTTGAAAAATGATGCGAAACTTCGGTAGTCCTTTGGCACGAGCGGTGCGAATGAAGTTGGAATGCATGGTTTCAATCATGCTTCCCCGTGTGATTCGTGCGATCTGTGCAATATAGCTGGTGGACATGGCAATCACAGGCATCACTAAATAAGGCCATGCGCCACCGTTCCAACCACCCGGGGGAAGCCAATTAAGATGGATAGAAAACAGCAAAATACACAGGGGGGCGAGTACGAAGTTGGGTAGAACGATGCCGAGGTTAGCAAACGCCATGACACCCACATCCCACCAAGAGTTTTGTTTCAAAGCAGCAATAATGCCGCTTCCCACGCCTAGGATAAGTGCGACTAGAAATGACCATATACCGATCTTGGCGGAGACGGGAAAGCTCTGTTCGATCAGCTCGTTAATAGAGAAATCTTTGTAACGGAAGGATGGGCCGAAATCCCCTTGTAATAAGCCACCAAGATAACGGAAGTACTGGTTAATGACGGGTTCATCTAGGTGATATTTTGCATTAATGTTGGCGAGTACTTCTGGTGGTAGGCTTCGTTCACTAGAGAAAGGGCTGCCCGGCGCGGCGTGCATCAAAAAAAACGAAATCGTAATCAAGACCAGCAGAGTCGGAATCGCTTCAAAAATACGCTTGATAATAAATGTCAGCATGTTGAATTACTTGTGTTAACCCAAGCGAATGGGGGTGGAACAAATAGACAAGGCCCAGGGGGCCTTGTCCGTTTCGACTCGAGTCGATTAGTGGGCAATGATGTACATATCACGGGTATAGATATTGTCCTCTGGGTTTGGCATGTAGCCACCCACATAAGGCTTCACTAGACGTTTCGTGGTGTACTGGTAGATAGGTGCCACAGCCATGTCTTGCTCGATGGCAATCTCTTCGGCGGCATTGTAATTCTGTGCGGGGGCTTTCATGGTGCGGGCGTCATGCAACAGCTTGTCGTACTCGGCGTTGCTGTACTTGCCGTCGTTGTTGCCGTGGGTCGTTGTTAGTAAATCCAGCATGGTGGAGGCTTCATTGTAGTCACCAATCCAGCCGGCTCGAGCCACTTCAAAATTACCCGCTTTTTTGGTTTCGAGGTAGGTTTTCCATTCCTGGTTTTCTAGTGTGACATTAATACCGAGGGCCTTTTTCCACATAGATGAAACAGCGATGGCAATCTTTTTATGATTGTCATTAGTGTTGTAAAGCAGGTTGAATTTGAGTGGGTTGCTTGGGCCAAAACCTGCGTCATTTAGCAGCTCTTTCGCTTTCTCGTCACGTTCTTTTTGCGACCAAGTAGCGTAGTCAGGTTTTGCAGGTGTAAAGCCGTTTACAACGTCAGGGGTGAACGAGTAGGAAGGAAGCTCTCCTGTTCCTGTGACAAATTTCGCAATTACGTCGCGGTTGATGGTGTAGGACAGGGCTTTACGAACGCGAACATCATCAAATGGCGCTTGCTTTGTGTTGAATTGGTAGTAATAGGTGCCGAGTTGAGGCGTTACAACAACTTCGTCTGGGATGCTTTTGGTTAACTGTTTAAAGTGATCGTTAGGTAATTCATAACTAACGTCCATTTGACCCGCTTGATAGCGTTTCATTTCTGCGTTAGGGGACTCGATTGGTAAGATGGTGACTTTGTTGATAACAGTCTCATCGTTGTTCCAGTAGTGAGTGTTTCGAGTGAACACCATCTTTTCGTTAACGATCCAATCATCCAGTTGATATGCGCCGTTTGATACGATGTGCTCTGGTTTAGTCCAGTCATCACCCCATTTTTCTACGACTGCTTTAGGAGCAGGGAACATGGTTTGGTGGGACGTCATTTTTACGAAATATGGTACAGGGCGTTCAAGGGTGACCTGAAAGGTATGGTCGTCCAGTGCTTTGACTCCCAATGTGGAAGGATCTGCTTCCCCTGAAATGATTTTGCTGGCATTTACAATGGATGGGATTTCAATGAACCAAGCATAAGGCGATGCGGTGGCTGGATCTACGGCACGGGTAAAGCCAAACACGAAGTCTTCTGCTGTAACAGGTTCGCCATTTGACCAGGTGGCATCTTTACGTAGTTTAAAGGTGTAGACGGTGTTGTCATCATTCGCTGTGTAGCTTTCTGCAACGCCAGGGATCAAGTTGCCATCACCATCTTGGTTGTACAGTCCTTCAAACAAATCCCTAGCACGTAATGAGCCTGGAGTACCCTCGATTTTTTGAGGATCTAGGGTTGCAGGTTCTGCACCACCGCCTTTAACCAGCTCTTGCTTGTCTGCCAGTTTAACGCCTTCAGGTACATGGGCGGCAAGGGTATAGCTGGAGGTAACGGTAGCGGAAAGAATAGCGCTCGCGATAAGCGTCTTGCGAATTGACATAATGGTTCCTTATGTAATTTGACGATGAGTAAAAGCACCTTACTGTGTTGTTATTTAAGCTCGTGGCTTGGGTGCTGACCGTCAATGATCATTATGCAAGCATTGCAAACGCTCAATCGAAATAGTGAATGGGCCTATGCGTATCCTAAAGTATTGCAAAAACCGGGTGGTTTGGAGAGTGTTTGATTTCTATTCTAAGTGTCTGATTTATAAAGGTAAAATTAAAAGTTTTTGTGGGTGTAGGTGAAGTGGAGGTGCTTGTTTGGTGTAAAGATCTTTACACCAAACAAGGGGGCATGAAGCGTTATTGAGTGCTTGTTGTGGTTTGTGGAGCAACATTATTGGGTTGTTCTGGCGGTTCGCCAGTTTTGAGCAGGCGCAATAGACTTGCGCGTTCCATGCTCGATTTCATCGCCAGATCCATCTGATACTGATAGGTGGTTTCCCAATCTGTGCCATTAGGTAATATGTCACCTAAGTCACCAATAGCCTGCCGCATAACCGATAAGTAGCCTTGAATGTTTTCTTCTTGGTTAATCAAGATGTTTTTCAAGGCTGTGGCGCTACTATGACGTAGATAGGTTTTCAGCGTTTCATTTTCAGCACTCATGGCATCAATGGCACTGTTTTGCTGTTCAATGCTTTGGCGCATGGCCACCAGTTGCGAGTCTACTGTTTCTTCCTCAGCACTGATTTCATCCTCAGTATTACTAGAGACCAGCATATAGGTTACTCCTGAGGAGGCGCCTACGCTTAAAACAAAGCAACCAAAGAAACTGGCAATCAGCCCTAAGGGGAGTTTGCGTTTGGGTTTGCTTTCTTGCTCTGTGTCGTCTTTTTGCTCAACTTTATCGGCGTTTTTGGCCATGCTGATGCTCCTTAGGAACCTTTACTTCAATTATTAAGAGGTTTATCAGAAAAACTCATCAGTATATAGAAACAAATGCTAGGGAATTTGTTCAGTTTTGAAACGTATACCCTTAAAATACCGCAGAATTTAGATAAGCGCTAATAACCTACTAATACAGTCGGGTAAATACTTGATCAAAATAGTAGGTTTTGTGTATTATTTGCTCCATCAATGAGTATTTGAGTGGAACGTGTATGCGCTTAACAACAAAAGGCCGTTACGCCGTGACGGCAATGCTGGACTTGGCTTTACACACAGACAGTGGGCCAGTGTCACTTTCTGATATCTCAAATCGTCAAGGTATCTCTTTGTCTTATCTCGAGCAGTTGTTTGCCAAGTTGCGAAAGCAAAACTTGGTTCTTAGTGTTCGTGGGCCGGGCGGTGGTTATCGCTTGAGTCGAGATCGAGCAGATATTTACGTCGCTCAAATTGTGGATGCTGTGAATGAATCAGTAGACGCGACAGGATGTAAAGGGCGGAGTGATTGTCAGGGAGGCAACACATGTCTGACGCATCACCTTTGGTGTGATTTAAGCGATCAGATTCATGATTTTTTGAGTGGTATCAGTCTCGAAAAACTGGTTCAGCGCAACGACGTACGTCAAGTGGCTGAGCGTCAGGAGCATGATAGCAAGATGGTTGGTGGCAGTTCGATTGATAAAATCTCTGCGGCACTCATCAATTAACAAACATAATCAAGTGAATGCCTAGCATTCCTAGAACAACGAGTGAGTTTCGAATATGACTGAGCAGATTGATAAGGCGTTAGCTCGAGAATACGAAGCAGGCTTCGTTTCTGCAGTGGAATCAGAAACGTTTGAGCCAGGGCTTAACGAAGACGTTATCCGCCGAATCTCTGAAGTCAAAGGTGAACCTGAGTGGATGCTGGAATGGCGTCTTAATGCGTTTCGTGTTTGGCAAGAAATGGATGAGCCTGATTGGGCTCATGTGGATTACGAAAAAGTCGATTTTCAAGCGATCTCTTACTACTCTGCGCCAAAGAGTATGAAGGATAAGCCTAAATCTCTTGATGAAGTGGATCCTGAGTTGCTGCGTACCTACGAAAAGTTAGGTATCCCTTTGGTTGAGCAGCAAATGCTAGCGGGTGTTGCAGTAGATGCTGTATTCGATTCGGTATCGGTGGTGACGACTTTCCGTGAAAAGCTAGAAGAGGCCGGCGTTATTTTTTGCCCAATCTCCGAAGCCGTTCATAAGTACCCTGAATTAGTTAAAAAATACCTTGGTAGTGTTGTTCCTACTAAGGATAACTTCTTTGCCGCTCTAAACTGTGCTGTCTTCACTGATGGCTCATTCGTTTACATTCCAAAAGGCACTCGCTGTCCGATGGAGCTGTCTACATATTTCCGTATTAACGAACAAAATACTGGTCAATTCGAACGTACCTTAATCGTTGCCGATGAAGGCTCATACGTTAGCTACCTTGAAGGCTGTACTGCACCTCAACGTGACGAAAACCAACTTCACGCTGCGGTAGTTGAGCTGGTGGCTATGGACGATGCGGAAATCAAATATTCTACCGTTCAGAACTGGTATCCAGGTGATGAAGAAGGTAAAGGCGGTATTTACAACTTCGTTACTAAACGTGGTGTCTGCCATACCAATGCGAAAATCTCTTGGACGCAGGTAGAAACGGGCTCATCAGTGACTTGGAAGTACCCAAGCTGTGTCTTGAAAGGGGACAACAGTATTGGTGAGTTTTATTCTGTCGCTTTGACTCGTGGCCGCCAACAAGCGGATACGGGGACCAAGATGATTCATATCGGTAAAAACACTAAATCTACGATTATCTCTAAAGGGATCTCCGCTGGTCGCAGTAGCAATGCCTATCGCGGTTTAGTGCGTATGAACCCAGGTGCAGAAGGTGCACGTAACTTCACCCAGTGTGACTCTTTGCTGATCGGTGATAAGTGTGGCGCCCATACCTTCCCATACGTGGAAAGCCGCAATCCGTCGGCCATTGTTGAACACGAAGCAACGACTTCTAAAGTCAGCGACGATCAAATGTTCTTGTGCCGTCAACGTGGTGTGGATCCTGAAAAAGCGGTCTCCATGATCGTAAACGGCTTCTGTAAAGAAGTATTCAAAGAACTCCCTATGGAGTTTGCCGTTGAAGCGGGCAAACTTCTCGAAATTAGCCTTGAAGGCTCTGTTGGTTAGGTTGAGGAACCCATTGAACATGTCAAACGAAAACGTTTTGTTGTCGATTAAAGATTTGCACGCCAGTGTAGAAGAAAAAAACATTCTCAAAGGTCTCAACCTTGATATCAAACCTGGTGAAGTACACGCCATCATGGGGCCAAATGGTGCGGGTAAATCCACCACTGGTTATGTGCTTTCTGGTCGTGATGGCTACGAAGCTGATAGTGGCTCTGTGACCTTAGCGGGTGAAGACTTGCTAGAAATGGAAGTGGAAGATCGCGCTCGTGCAGGGCTTTTCTTAGCCTTCCAATACCCAGTTGAAATCCCTGGTGTAAGCAACCTTGAGTTTCTAAAAGTCGCAGTAGATGCCCAGCGCGAAGCGCGTGGCGAAGAGTCACTCACTTCCGCAGAGTTTCTAAAGATTGCTAAAGAAGCCTGTAAACAAGTTAATTTGCCTGTGTCTTTCCTTAAGCGTGGTGTTAACGAAGGCTTCTCTGGCGGTGAGAAAAAGCGTAACGAGATCATGCAGATGATTTTGCTTAAGCCAAAACTTTGCATCTTGGATGAAACCGACTCTGGTCTAGACATCGATGCTATGCAAGTGGTTGCCAACGGCGTCAATAGCCAACGTGATTCTGAGCGCAGCTTTATCGTTGTGACCCACTATCAGCGCCTTTTGGATTACATCAAGCCTGACTTCGTGCATGTTTTGGCGGACGGTAAAATCGTTAAAAGTGGTGATGCATCTTTGGCCAAAGAGCTGGAAGCACAAGGGTATGCTTGGTTACAAACAGAGCCAACTGAAGACGAACTAGAGGATTAATCATGAGTGAATGGTTACAACAAGCCATCGCTCGTGCCGACAGCATTCAAGATGGTTTTGAAAGCCAGCGAGCGGCTGCGCTTACGCAATTAAAAGACGTTAAATGGCCAACCCGTAAAACCGAAGCTTGGAAGTACACACCGCTTCGAGCGGTTGAGCGTAGCACTGCGATCTACAAAGAAGAATCCCCAGAGCTGGAGCCAATACAGATTGCAGGCATTGAGTTTCTAGAGTTGACCTTTGTGGATGGGCAGTTGGTGTCTATGCCAGAAGAACTACCAGAAGGCATCACCATTGAAATGCAGGAGTCTGACCTATTTGGCTCCATCAAGCCTGCACGCCATGTATTTGGTTTGGTCAACGATGTTTTGGCTGCTGACGTGGCGGTGGTAACGGTTGCAGAAGGTGTTGCCGTTGAGTCTATGGTGCGTATCAATAATTTGATGAGCAATGGCGCTCAAGGCCATATTCGTGTGGTCGTGGACATCAAGGCGGGCGCCTCAGTAAAAGTCGTTGAGAATGCTGAAGCTCAAGGGGCTTCTCTGACCACTGCGTTTACAGAGTTTTTAGTGGGCCCAGAAGCGAGCTTAGAGCATTACCGTTTTGCTATGCAGGCAGCAGATAATGTTGCCATTGGTGGAAGCCACTTCAAATTGCTTGAAAAAGCAGTTTTGAATAGCACTATCATCGGTTTTGGTAGTGATCTTCAGCGCATCGACACAGATATTATCCATGCTGGTGAAAAAGCGGATGCAAAACTGAACGCAATCTACTTGCTGGATGGAAAAGAGTTGTTTGACTTGCATGCAAACGTTGAGCATGGGGTGCCAAACTGTACTACCGAAGAAAACATCCGCGGCATTGCCGCAGACCAAAGTAGAGCAGTCTTTAACGGACGTATCCATATTCATCCAGATGCGCAAAAGACGTTAGCAGAGTTAAATAACCGTAACCTGCTTATGTCTAACAAAGCTGAAATCAATACCAAGCCGGAGCTTGAGATTTACGCTGATGATGTACGTTGTGCTCATGGTGCCACCATTGCCGAGATCGACAAACAGGCCTTGTACTACTTGCAAACTCGCGGTGTGAGTCGCTCTCAAGCCCAGCTTATGTTGAGTTTTGGTTTTATTAATGAATTGATCGATCAGATGCCTGCTGCAGAGTTAGCGGAATGGGTGCGTCCTATTATTCGTGACCGATTTGCTCAAATGGAAGTTAAATAAGCGAGAAAGCTATGAGTCTTGATGTTGCTGCGATACGTGAGCAGTTTCCAATCTTAAAACGAGAAATCGACGGTAAGCCGCTTATATATCTCGATAACGCCGCGACCACACAAAAGCCGCAGTGCGTAATCGATGCGCTGGTTGAGTATTACACTCAGTATAATTCTAACGTCCACCGTGGTGCCCATCGGCTAGCGGATGAGGCGACACGTAAGTTTGAAGGCGCCCGCGACATCATTAAAGACTTCATTAACGCGCCAAAGCGTGAAGAAGTGATTTGGACTTCTGGTACGACCGAAGGCATCAATATGATTGCTAACGGTTTAGCGAAGCTTCTGACTGCTTCCGATGAAGTGATTGTGACAGGCATGGAGCATCACGCCAATATTGTTACTTGGCAGCAAGCTTGTAAGGCCGCAGGTGCGACCTTACATACAGTGCCTGTGACTGACAAGGGTGAGTTAGACTTAGAGGTTTACTCGTCTTTATTAAATGAAAACACCAAGTTAGTGGCGTTCCCCCATGTGTCTAACTCATTGGGCACTGTGAATCCGATTAAATGGATGACGGAGCAAGCAAAACGCGTTGACGCTTGGGTATTGGTGGATGGCGCTCAAGGCATTGCTCATGGCAATGTGGATGTGCAAGACATTGGCTGTGACTTCTACGCTTTCTCAGGCCATAAGATTTATGGTCCCATGGGTGTTGGGGTGCTTTGGGGGAGGGCGGATCTATTAGCGCAATGGCCCGTTTGGCAAACTGGTGGTGAGATGATCGCTACGGTGACCCTACAAGACGCTACTTGGAATGTACTCCCTTATCGACTAGAAGCGGGTACACCAAATGTCGGTGATGCCATTGCATTAGGTGAGGCTATTCGATGGTTTGATGCTCTTGATCACGCAGATGTGGCAGCCCATGAACAAGCTTTGATGACTCGTGCAACCGAGCTTGCTAAGGACTTTGAAGGTCTGCGCATGATCGGCGAGGCAGAGGATAAAGTGGGGGCGTTTAGCTTTGTGCTAGATGAAGGTCATCCGGCAGACATCGGATTTCTTTTGGATCGTCAGGGGATTGCTATCCGTACTGGCGATCATTGTGCTCAGCCGCTTATGGCTCGTTTTAACGTGCCAGGTACGGCGCGCATGTCGTTCTCGATTTACAATACGCTCGACGAAGTTGAGCAGTTTTTTGCCGCATTGAAAAAAGTGCGCATGATGTTGGCTTAGGAGGACATTATGACGACAGAAACATTTGATCCCAAACAAACAGTGAGTTTGACAGACTCAGCCCGAAAGTTCTTTGCTTCTAAATTGGCGAAGCAAGAGGGTGTGGTGCGCCTGAGCACCAAAGAAAGCGGCTGCACGGGCTATGCCTATGTACTGGATATTGTTGCGGCGCCGGAGCAAGGGGATGCCTTGTTGGATTTTGATGGTATCAAGTTGGCCATTGATGATGAATCTTTGACCTTACTTCGCGGCACACAAATCGATTTGGTCCGTGAAGGTGTTAACCAGGTTGTGAAGTTCAATAATCCAAACGTCGTAGCAGAATGTGGCTGCGGTGAAAGCTTTAGCGTGAATTAATCTATGCAAAAGATGGTTGTAACTCAGCGAGAATGCCCCGCTCGACGAGTCCCTAGTGGTGAGCCCACCACCATTCCAGAAGGGCAATTTATTACGATTAACCAAGCGCTAGGTGGCAATTATACCGTTACCTTTCAAGGTAACATGCTACGCATTGATGGCACGGATGCAGATGCCATCGGGCAAGAGCCTGAAGTGCTGAGTTTTACAGACGATGGCTCTGGTCAAATTGTTGAAGATCAAGTTTGGCAGGCTCTTGATAGCGTGTTTGATCCTGAGATTCCAATTAGCTTGGTGTCCCTTGGGTTAGTTTACAAAGTCGCTATAGATCAAGAGGCTGGCAAGGTCAGCATTGATATGACATTAACCGCCCCAGGTTGTGGCATGGGGCCAGTTTTAGTGAGTGATGTGAAATACCGTGTCGCTAAGGTACCGAACGTTGAATTGGTACAGGTTGAGCTAGTATTTGATCCACCATGGTCTCGCGAAATGATGAGCGAAGAAGCTCAGTTAGAAGCTGGCTTATTCTTTTAGAACGCTTAAATACGCGTTAAAATGACTGACTATATTCCACGGCTGACGCTGACACGTCGGCCGTTTCTTTTTTTGCTTTTGCCCTGACAGAGAGGCGCATTATGTCACTACCGACTACCGAAGACATTGTTGATGACATTTCATTCTTTGATGATTGGGAAGAGAAATATAAATACATCATCGACCTAGGTAAGTCTTTACCTGAGTTTGATGATGCTTGGCACACCCAGGAGCGATTGGTCAAAGGTTGCCAGAGTAATGTTTGGATTCAGCCAGACAGCCGACAAGACCCAGAGAAAGGTGAAGTTTTGGTGTTCGCCGTAGACAGTGATGCGGTGATTGTGCGTGGTTTATTGGGGTTAGTTATGGCGGCGTACAATGAAAAAACCGCCCAAGAAATATTGGCGTTTGATATCGACACCTATTTTGCTGAGTTGGATCTTGAAAGCCATCTGAGCCCAACTCGCGGAAACGGCTTACGTTCTATTGTGGGACGTATTCAATCTATTGCTCAAGCCTCTGCATAGCTTATTCGGAGATTTAAGATGAACACTCCCGTATACCTAGATAACTCAGCTACCACTGCCGTTGATCCCCGTGTTGCTGAAAAAATGATGGCTTGCCTGACCCAAGACGGAAACTTTGGTAACCCAGCTTCTCGCTCTCATTTATTCGGTTGGCGTGCTGAGGAAGCGGTAGAAGAAGCCCGTCAGCAGGTGGCAGAGTTAATTGGTGCGGATGCTCGCGAAATTGTGTGGACCTCAGGTGCGACCGAGGCTAATAACCTTGCTTTGAAAGGTGTGGCTCGTGCGAACGCCCAAAAAGGCCGTCATATTATTACGTCATTGATTGAGCATAAGGCTGTGTTGGACCCATGTCGCCAGCTGGAGCTTGAGGGTTTTGAGGTGACTTACTTGCAGCCAAATGCCCACGGTGAAATCACTTTGGCAATGGTGGAGGCTGCACTGCGAGAGGACACTATTTTGGTGTCTCTGATGCATGGCAATAATGAGCTAGGAGTGCTGACGGATATCGCCTCGATTGGTCAATTGACCCGCGCACGAGGTATCTATTTGCATGTGGATGGTGCTCAAACCACAGGTAAGGTTGCCATAGATGTGAACGCTATGAATGTCGATCTCATGTCTCTAACGGCACATAAAACCTATGGCCCGAAGGGAATAGGTGCCCTATATGTTCGCCGTTCTCCTAAGGTGAAACTGGAAGCTCAAATCCATGGGGGTGGTCACGAACGAGGCATGCGTTCGGGAACTTTAGCGACTCATCAAATTGTGGGTATGGGTGAGGCCTTTGCAATTGCCAAGTCTGATATGGAGGCTGACAGTGCTCGCATTACGGCATTAAGGGAGCGTCTGTGGGCTGGTTTATCTGAGCTATCTGGGGTGCATCTAAATGGTGATTCTCCTAACCGCGTGGCTGGAGTTCTAAATGTGGGGTTCGATGGGGTTGATGGCGAGATTCTTTTAATGTCTCTTGCAGATATTGCTGTATCTTCGGGTTCTGCTTGTACTTCTGCCAGTCTGGAGCCGTCCTACGTATTGCGTGCTATTGGCTTGGCTGACGAGCTTGCCCATGCTTCTTTACGTCTTTCTATTGGTCGTTTTACCACGGAAGAAGAGGTGGAATTTGTTGTTACAACCCTGAAAAATGCAGTGTCTCAGTTGCGTGGCGTTTAATTACGACATTTTTTAGGGAAATTACTGAATAAATGTAAAAAAGCACGTTAGATACATACAACTTTCACAGAGACATGCGTATAATCTGCGCGCTAAACTTTTATGGTCGGGCTAACATTAAAATAGCCCATTTAAATACAATTTGGAGTTAATCATGGCGCTAGAACGCACTCTATCTATCATCAAGCCTGATGCAGTAGCTAAAAACGTAATCGGTGAAATCTTCACTCGTTTCGAGCGTGCTGGTCTTAAAATCGTTGAAACTAAAATGATTCAACTAGACGACGAGCTAGCTGGCGGTTTCTACGCTGAGCACAAAGAGCGTCCTTTCTACAAAGACCTTGTAGCATTCATGACTTCTGGTCCAGTCGTTGTTTCTGTTCTTGAAGGCGAAGGCGCTGTACTACGTCACCGTGAACTAATGGGTGCAACTAACCCTAAAGAAGCGGCTGCTGGTACTCTTCGTGCAGACTACGCTGAGTCTATCGATGCAAACGCTGTTCACGGTTCTGACTCTGTTGAGTCTGCTGCACGTGAAGTTGCTTACTTCTTCGGTAAGTAATTGTTTTAAAGCCAACCTTTTCTGATAAGAAAAGCTGGTTTAAGAGGAAGCGGGCCTATGGCCCGCTTCTTTGCAGAGGCTTCTGAAAAGCGTAATCTCTTTTCAGAAGCTTTTTTGTCTACACTTAACGCTTTAGGGCGAATGATTGAATCTTATGACTGACACCGCAAAAGTAAATTTATTAGGCCTTTCGCCAGATAAACTCATTGAGTTCTTTGAGTCTATAGGTGAGAAGAAATTCCGCGCAACCCAAGTGATGAAGTGGATTCATCAGAAGGGCGCTGAGTCTTTTGAAGAAATGACGGATGTCAGTAAAAAACTGCGTGCGAAGTTGGAGAATATCTGTGAGATCCGTGCACCAGAGATCGTAACCCAGAACATTTCTAACGACGGGACTCGTAAATGGATCATTCGGACTGAGGGTGGCCAAAATAACTGTGTTGAGGCAGTACTGATCCCTGATGGTGACCGTGCAACCTTGTGTGTGTCTTCCCAAGTGGGTTGTTCCCTTGATTGCAGTTTTTGTTCAACGGGTAAACAAGGGTTTAACCGTAACTTAACGGCTGCCGAAATCATTGGTCAAGTTTGGATTGCCATCAAATCCTTTGGTCCTATGGACCCTAATGGCCCCCGCCGTGTCACCAACGTGGTGATGATGGGTATGGGTGAACCTTTGATGAACTTCGAGCCAGTGGTTGATGCCATGACTCTGATGATGCATGACAACGCCTATGGTTTGTCTAAACGACGTGTCACCTTGAGTACCTCAGGTGTGGTGCCTCGTATGTATGACTTGGTTAAACGTACGGATGTTTCTTTAGCAGTGTCTTTGCATGCGCCTAACAACGAACTGCGTAACGAATTAGTGCCGATCAACAAAAAGTACCCTATTGAAGAGTTGCTAGAAGCCTGTCAGCACTATTTAGATAACCTGCCGGATAAGCGTCATATTACCATTGAGTACACCATGATGGCTGGGGTTAATGATCAGGAAGTGCATGCGCGTCAGCTATCGAAATTGTTAGAAAACTTGGAATGTAAAATCAACTTGATTCCATTTAATCCTTTCCCTCACTCGGGTTATGAAAAACCGTCTAACAACCAGACCCGTCGCTTTCAAAAAATCTTGGCGGATGATGGCTACACAGTAACCGTTCGTACCACTCGTGGTGATGATATCGATGCGGCTTGTGGTCAGCTAGTAGGGGACTTTATGGATAAAACCCGCCGCTCTCAAAAGTATATTGAATTACGTCAAGTCTCAGAGTGACCAATATGTGCCGCACCTTTCGTGCGGCTTGTTAGCTCTGATGTCAGTAAAATGTCAAATTGTCTTAGAAAATAGCCTCTGATAGAAAAGATTTTCGTCATTTTGGCTGTATTGGTTTGATGGTAGCGTGCAATCTTGATTTAATACAAAGCAATTCACAGAAAGCGTGTTGACATCAACATATTCAGGCGCATTTACATACCCATTTTTGGGTTTTAATTGCTAAATTTGTCTGTCGCAGCGATTCACAGCGCGAAACTGACCATACACTTTAGCAATTCAACGCTTCTGTTCGCCTGCTACACCAAGGTAACACCATGAATACTGAACTCGAGATCGATAACGTGCAACAACAGCATGATGAGGCCACCACAGATATTGGTCGTTTGCTGAAATCCAAGCGTTTGGCTCTTAACTTGCAGGAACGTGATCTTGCCACTGAGCTGAAAATCTCGATTGAAAAAGTTTACGCATTGGAAAACAACGAGTTTGAACGTTTTCGTTCGGCTACCTTTGCCCGTGGTTATATCAAGAGTTACTGCCGACATGTACAGATGGATTATAGGCCTATTCTCAAAGCCTTTGATGTGCAGCAGTCGGATCGAGAGTCCAATCTTCGCCCGGTTGATAATGTAGGATCTCAGAGCAGTGCAAAAGATCCTATTGTCTACATTGTCTCTGGTATCCTAATCGCTATTGTGGTTTTTGTGGCCTTTTGGTGGCCAACATTTACCGCCGAGTCCGAAACAGAAAGCGCCGCTAATCCGCAGCAGACAGAATCCGTACAAGAGCCAGTAGAAGATCTGCCCGATGAGCAAGATCTAGACATGGTGGCGTCCGGTTCTGAAGCGCCAGCAGAAGAGATCAGCGACACCACACCAGTCGAACAAGTGACAACTTCTCAGCCCGATGACTCTGGGGTTGTGACTGGCTTGTCTGCTGAAACGATTGCCTTATTAGAAGATGCGGGTGTTGATCCTGAGGCAGTTGTGGCCGCAACCCGCGAACCTGAAGCACCTGTGGTTCCAGAAATATCTCAAGAGCCTGCTTACCGTAATGATATCGAAGTTAGATTTAGCGCTGATTGTTGGGTCGAAGTGAGAGACAATACTGGGACGATACTGTTCTCAGGTGTAAGATCAGCGGGTAGTACATTAAAGCTAGACGGTGAAGCCCCCTATAAGGTTGTTTTAGGGTATGCCCGAGGCGTAAAAGATTTTATTTATAAAGGCGAATCATTCGACTTTTCCTCCTATGTGCGAAAAGACCTTGCTCGCTTTGAGCTGAATTAGAGAGCAATCATGCATTTCGAATCTCCTATCAAACGTCGCCAGTCTCGCCAGATTATGGTGGGTAATGTACCTGTAGGCGGCGGTGCACCCATTAGTGTGCAGAGTATGACCAACACAGAAACCTGTGATGTTGATGCCACAGTCGCGCAAATTTTGGCAATCCAAGATGCGGGCGCGGATATCGTGCGTGTGTCTATTCCGTCCATGGATGCTGCGGAAGCATTTAAATCCATTCGCCAGCGTGTGGACATTCCATTGGTAGCGGATATCCATTTTGACTACAAAATCGCATTGAAGGTTGCTGAGTACGGTGTGGACTGTTTGCGCATCAATCCCGGGAACATCGGTAACAAAGATCGTATTCGTGCGGTGGTGGATTGTGCTCGTGATAAAAACATCCCCATTCGTATTGGTGTGAACGCAGGTTCCTTAGAAAAAGACCTGCAAAAGAAATACGGTGAGCCAACGCCAGATGCCTTGGTAGAGTCCGCTTTCCGTCAAATCGAATATTTTGACGAGCTGGACTTCCAAGAATTTAAGCTAAGCCTTAAAGCGTCAGATATTTTCATGACGGTCGATGCCTACCGCAAAATTGCTAGCCAAATTGATAATCCATTACATTTAGGGATTACCGAAGCGGGTGGACTTCGTTCCGGTACGGTTAAATCTTCTATTGGTTTGGGTTTATTACTGATGGATGGTATCGGTGACACCTTGCGTGTGTCCCTTGCTGCAGACCCTGTTCAAGAAATCAAAGTAGGTTGGGATATGTTGCGGAGCTTGAAGCTGCGTAACCGTGGCATCAACTTTATTGCTTGCCCAAGCTGCTCACGTCAAAACTTTGACGTTATTAAGACCATGAATGAGTTAGAAGAACGTCTAGACGATATTAAAGTGTCTATGGACGTGGCTGTTATTGGCTGTGTGGTGAATGGTCCAGGTGAGGCAAAAGAAGCGGATCTGGGGCTGGCAGGAGGCACACCGAATAACTTGGTGTACCTAGACGGCAAACCCAATACAAAAGTTAAGAATGAAACCTTGGTTGAAGATCTTGAAAAAATGATTCGAGACAAAGCCGAGGAGAAAGAAAAAGCAGAAGCGAATTTAATCGCAAAGTCATAAGGGCAATAAACAGTGAGTCGCAAATTACAAGCTATTCGCGGGATGAACGATATCTTACCGGGTCAAAGCTCGGTATGGCAGTACCTAGAACAAACCGTATCCGATGTCGTAAGTAGCTACGGATACCAACAAATTCGTTTTCCGATTGTCGAACATACAGAGCTGTTTAAGCGTGGTGT
Organism: Marinomonas vaga; assembly: GCF_055388305.1. Classification (NCBI taxonomy): domain Bacteria; kingdom Pseudomonadati; phylum Pseudomonadota; class Gammaproteobacteria; order Oceanospirillales; family Oceanospirillaceae; genus Marinomonas; species Marinomonas vaga. The sequence continues at coordinate 16,680 of NZ_AP043903.1, read as the reverse complement.
GGGTGAAACCACAGACATCGTAGAAAAAGAAATGTACACCTTTGACGATCGCAATGGTGAATCTTTGACATTGCGCCCAGAAGGGACCGCAAGTTGTGTGCGCGCAGCGGATCAAGCGGGTTTGCTTTTTAACCAAACCCAGCGCCTTTGGTATGCGGGCCCTATGTTCCGTTATGAGCGTCCCCAGAAAGGTCGATACCGTCAATTCCACCAAATTGGTGTGGAATCCTTCGGTATGGGCAGTGCAGATATTGATGCTGAATTGATTATTCTGTCTGCTCGTTTATGGAAGAAACTAGGTTTACTTGAACACGTAGAATTGCAGCTGAATACCATCGGTGTAGCGGCGGCTCGTGAGTCCTTTAAAGGGGCTTTGGTCGACTATTTAACAGAGTTCAAAGATCAGCTTGATGAAGACAGTCAGCGTCGCTTGTCTACAAATCCACTGCGTATTTTGGATTCTAAAGACGCTAAGACCCAAGCCGTGCTAGAAAATGCTCCAAACTTGGAAGACTTCATCGACGAAGAATCTCAAGCGCATTTTGAGCGACTGCAAGCCATCTTGAAAGCCAATGATGTGCCATACGTGATCAACCGTTCCTTGGTACGCGGTTTAGATTATTACGGTCGTACGGTATTCGAATGGGTAACAACACACCTAGGGGCTCAGGCGACAGTGTGTGCTGGTGGTCGTTATGATGGTTTGGTGGAGCAACTAGGTGGTAAACCGACTCCAGCAGTGGGCTTTGCCATGGGGATTGAGCGTCTAGTGTTGTTACTTGAGACATTAGACCTGATTCCAGAAGCCGCTAAAGACTCTACAGAGGTTTTTGTGGTGAGCTTAGGTGATGCTGCGGAACTTCAGTCTTTCGTTGTTGCCGAACAGTTGCGTGATGCTCAGCAAGGCTGGACAGTACTGCGTCACTGTGGCGGTGGTAACTTTAAGAAACAAATTAAAAAAGCAGACAATTCAGGTGCTCGTTTTACCCTAATCATTGGTGAAGACGAAGTGGTGAAAGGTGTCTGCCAAATTAAAGACATGCAAACCGGTGAGCAGGAAACCTGTGAACTTGGAAACGTCGTGAGTTATCTGAGCGAAAAATTAAACGGATAATTTAAAACGATTAGCACAGTTGGACGATGAGGAAGTCAGAGTGTCTGAACTAAAAACTGAAGAAGAACAAATTGAAGCATTTAAAGCCTGGTGGAAAAAGAACGGCACGGCACTGGTCCTTGCGGTTGCAGTAGGTGTAGGTGGTTACTTTGGATGGCAAGGATGGCAAACCAGCCAAGCTAACCATGTTGCTGAAGCGTCAGCGCTGTATCAAAGCTTAACCGAAGCGGCAACAGATCTAAGCAAAGAAGACAATCAGCAAACAGTTCGCTTCGTTGCTCAACAATTGTCTGAAGACTATGAAGACACAGGTTACGCCTTGTTTGGCCAGCTTTTCTTGGCGCGAGTCGATGCAGAAGCGGGTAACTATGATGCGGCGATTAGTGCGTTAAATAAGGCTATGGATAGTTCAGAAGACGCGTCTTTTGATGCCATTGCTAAAATTCGTATTGCTCGATTACAGGCTGAGCAAGGTGACCATGGCGCAGCAATGACTACGTTAGAGAATGTGACAGGTGATGAGTTTGCTGGTCAAGTGCATGAGCTTAAGGGAGATATCCTACTTGCTCAAGGTAAGCGAGAAGAAGCGCGCTCTGCCTATGAAGCAGCCGTAGCGGCTATGGGTGCGAACGCCCAACACCCTCTATTAGACATTAAACTAAAGGATTTGGTACAAGGTTAATATGTGGAAGCCAATTATCGCCGCAGCCGTTGTGAGTGCTGTGTTGTTACAAGGGTGTTCGGTAAGACCTCCGTTGCCTGCTCCAGAACGCATGCAAAACGAAGTGTATTTTGACACATCGTGGCGTCGTGGCGTTGATGGGGGCGCTGGTGAGCAAACCGAGACCTTCAATATTGTTGCTAACGATGAGTCTTTATTTTTTGTGACTAATCGCGGTGCGGTATATGAGCTTGCTCAAGATGATGGACATCGCCGAAACTATTTCCATACTGAGTTTAAACCCAGTTCAGGTATCGCCATCGATGGCGATAAGCTGTTTTATGGTACTTTTGATGCGGAACTGATAGCGGTTTCCTTAGCAGATAAAAGTGTCTTATGGACCAAGTCTCTGACTTCAGAAGTACTATCAGAAGCTGCGGTAGGTGAAGGTCGTGTTGCCGTGCAAACCGGTGACGGTTGGTTAACTGTACTGGATGAGTCTAACGGCGGAACCCTATGGCGTGACAAAGAAGATATTCCTGCGTTAACGGTTCGTGGTACCACGGCACCTGTTATCGTAAATGGAAAAGTGATCGCTGGATTTGCCTCAGGCAAAGTGAAAGCATATGACCTGCAAAGCGGCGATATGATCTGGGAATACGCAGTAGGTAAGCCGGAAGGCCGTTATGAAATTGAACGCTTAACGGACATCAGTGGCCGATTTGTGGTGCAAGATGGACTTGTGTATGCAGTGGCATACAATGGCACTCTAACAGCCATTGCTTTACAAACCGGGCGTCCAGTTTGGCAGCGTAATATCCCAAGTGCTGTGGGTGTCGCAGTAGAGAACAATCAAGTGATCGCAGTGGATCACGAGAGTAAGGTTTATGGATTGAACGCTCGAAATGGCTCAACCCTTTGGGAAAACGATTCCTTAGAAGGTCGCGAGTTAGCAACGCCAGTATTTTTCCGTGATTACGTAGCAGTACTGGATCGCGGTGGTTGGGTGCACTTGCTAAACCAGAGCACAGGTGAAACGGGTGCTTGGATGTTGGCAGATACGGAACGCCCAGCAGGAAGCCGAATGGTGTCGAATGGAAAACAATTGTTTATACTTACACCAACGGCAAAAGTGACTGCATTGAGTTACTAATGAGTTGAGTGCTTAATGCACTCACTCTAAGCAATTTTTGAAGAGGCTGCTTCCCCTTTGGGGTTGCAGCCGCTTTGTATTTATATAGGTTGAAAGAATGATCCCAGTTATTGCATTGGTCGGTCGACCCAATGTTGGAAAATCCACCTTGTTTAACTGTCTAACACGCACGCGTGATGCGCTCGTGGCGGACTATCCTGGACTGACCCGTGACCGTAAATACGGTGACGGCAAAGCGGGTGAACATGAATTTATCGTCATCGACACAGGCGGTATTAGCGGTGATGAGCAGGGTATTGATGAGCATATGGCTCGTCAGTCTTTGTTGGCGATCGAAGAAGCGGACGCGGTACTGTTTCTAGTAGATGGCCGTCACGGTTTGAATCCTGCGGATGAGATGATTGCAAACCATTTGCGTCGTTCAGACAAACCAAAGTTTTTAGTGGTTAATAAAACTGACGGTATTAACGAAGATATCGCGTTGGCAGATTTTTATTCCCTCGGCATGGGAGAGCTGCATTCCATTGCGGCTGCCCATGGTAAAGGTGTGCGTCAGCTTATTGATACAGTGATGGCAGGTTTTGCTGAGCAAGTTGCTGAAGCCCGAAGTCAAGTTGAGTTAGGCGCCAAAGGGATTCGTATAGGTGTGGTAGGCCGACCAAACGTCGGTAAATCTACCTTGGTTAATCGCATGTTGGGGGAAGAGCGAGTCGTAGTTTATGACATGCCTGGTACCACCCGTGACAGTGTCTACATTCCATACAAGCGTCACGATAAAGATTACACTCTGATCGATACGGCCGGTGTCCGTCGTCGTAAGCACGTAAAAGAAGCGGTGGAAAAATTCTCCATCGTTAAAACACTGCAAGCGATCCAAGATGCCAACGTGGTGATTTGTGTTATTGATTCCCACGAAGACCTGGTCGAGCAGGACTTACACATGATTGGTTATGTGTTGGACGCTGGACGTGGTTTGGTGATTGCGATTAACAAGTGGGACGGTTTGAAAAAAGACGACCGTGAACACATTAAAAAAGAAGTAGAGCGCCGCTTAGGTTTCGTGCCTTATGCAAAGGTTCACTACATTTCAGCTCTGCATGGTACAGGTGTGGGTGATCTATACGATACCATCCAAGACACTTATGACTCTTGTTACGCTAAATGGTCTACAAACCGTTTGACTCGTATCTTAGAAGACGCCGTTGCAGAGCATCAGCCACCTATGGTGAAAGGCCGTCGTATTAAACTGCGTTATGCTCACCAAGGGGGCTCTAACCCGCCTCGTATCGTCGTGCACGGAAACCAAACGAATCAACTACCAGGGAGCTATAAACGTTACTTGGAAAACAAGTTCCGTACGGTTTTGAATATTACCGGCACACCGATCTCATTTGAGTTTAAGTCTTCGGACAACCCATTTGCGCCCACTAAAAAGTAGCGTGTAGGTGGTGATTTCAAAAGCCCAGTTTGTTGATTCAAACTGGGCTTTTTACATTTCTGGGGTCGACTTTAGTCATAAAAGCATTGTTCCTTGAGCTTGGATTCGCTAATTTTTAGGGTAGGACAAGAAACACTCGCCACACAATAATAACAATCTGGAGAATCCCTATGTCGCAACCCGTTGAGTTTGAGAGTCTGCCTTTTGGCTCGCGCTTTAAAATTGGTCTGGTTAGGCTGTCTTCCCCCAAATCTCTGAATGCCCTGAGCATGGATATGATTGCCCTGATAAAACTGCAGTTAGAGCTCTGGCGTGAGGATCCATATGTGGCGGCAATATGGATCGAAGGGGACGGTAAAAAGGGGTTTTGTGCTGGCGGGAATGTGGTTGATGTGTACCGTTCCCTTGCGGACAACCAAGATGGCGGTGCATTCAGCTACCGCTATTTCCATACGGAATACCAGCTGGACTATTTGATTTCCACGTATCCAAAGCCCGTCGTCTGTTGGGGGCATGGGTATGTGATGGGCGGTGGTATGGGGTTATTGATGGCGGCAGACTACCGCATAGTGACGCCATCCAGTCGCTTATCCATGCCGGAAATTAAAATTGGTTTGTATCCTGATGTGGGAGCGTCACACTTTTTAAATTTGCTTCCTGAGCATTATGCTCGTTTCCTTGCATTAACAGCGTATCAAGTTAATGCAACAGATGCCTGTGAATTGGGGTTAGCAACGCATTATGTGGCGGATGACGTGCGACATCTAGTGCTGGAAAAACTGGCCAATTGTCATCTGGAACAGTTGGACCTGGAGCGGGCGAAACTACTGATTGCGAATGTATTGCATGGTTTTAGCATGTCCGATGATTTGCCCCTATTAAAACCAGAGCTGCAATCCCATGAGAAAACCATAGAAAAACTCATGGGCGGCACTATCGAAAATATTTACCAATCCATGAGAAGTTTCGTCCCTGAGTCTGACTGCTTAAAAAATGCTCGGGAAAACTTTTTAACCGGTAGTCCTTTATCTGCTCACCTAATTTTACAGCAGTTAGAATGGGGAAAAGGCCAGCCACTGCAGGCGGTGTTCGATCGAGAAACCCTATTGTCGGTCAACTGCAGTATGAGCGGTGATTTTCAGGAAGGGGTCCGAGCGTTATTGGTGGACAAAGATAAAACCCCCCATTGGCGCTATCGAAATGTCTTAGATGTGCCCCACACTATGGTGGCTAGCTTTTTTCAGCCGACTCGTTCATTTAGTCAGCTGTCGAAGCATGGTCAGACTCTGCAGTAGTCTGTTTTTGTTGGAAGTCTCGTAACACTATTTGCAGCGCTTTAATGGCCGTGTCATCAGGGATTTGGTTTTCTTCCAATAGCGCGATCAGATCTACTGCAAGTTTAATGTGGTCGGGGGCATCGTTTAAAGACATAGAAACCTTTGTTGAATAATTGCTGTCATCTATAGGCGCTATTATGGCGATGGTGTACGCTCAATTAGGTACTGAGCCAAAAGATTAACACATCTGCGAGGTGAACGTGATTACAAACGAGTTCTGGTTAGAGCGTTGGCAAACTGGCCGCATAGGATTCCACCGTGATGAGGTCAATCCTTGGTTGATGCAATACTGGCCTTCTGTGGAACGTGGGGCAAAAGTGCTAGTGCCCCTGTGTGGCAAATCCAGCGACCTGCTTTGGCTGGCTAATCAAGGCTGCGATGTAACAGGTGTTGAGTTGTCTTCTTTGGCTGTGGTTCAGTTTTTTGGTGACAACGATTTAACCTACCAAACCGAGTCCCATGGGGATTTGAAAATTCATACCGCTGACAGCATGAGTCTCAGGATTGTGGAAGGGGATTTTTTTCAATTCCATGAGACTGGCTTCGATGCCTGTTATGACAGAGCGGCCATGGTGGCGATGCCAGAGCAGCTGCGCCAGCCTTATGTGGAGCATTTGCTTGCTCGTTTAGCCCCTGAAGCAAAAGTTCTACTTGTCGTGCTGAGTTATGATGGTGAGCAGTCTGGCCCGCCATTCTCTGTATTGGACACGGAAGTCGTTTCTCTTTGGGGAGATAAGGTTCATAAGATTGCCAGCGAAGATCTTTTACAGCTGGATGAACGATACCAAGATAGCGAGCGAACCTTTTACGAAGAAAGTGTTTGGCGCGTCATGCCATAATATCCCTATATACCTGACTAAAATTCTGGGATAATGCGACGCAATTAACGTTTCTTGTTTCACCAAATTCCCACGTGGCTCCACTTGGGATCGAGTTCATATGACCAAACGACATAAAACCGCGCCTAATCTCTTTTCATACCCAGCTTACTGGGCGGAATGCTACGGCGTTTCATCATTTTTGCCGACCACTCGAGAGGAGATGGATGCCCTAGGCTGGGACAGCTGTGACATTATTATTGTGACAGGGGATGCCTATGTGGATCATCCAAGTTTTGGCATGGCGGTTATGGGTCGACTATTGGAAGCTCAGGGCTACCGAGTGGGCATCATCGATCAGCCAGATTGGCGTAATGCTGATGATTTCATGCGTTTGGGGCGTCCGAATTTATATTTCGGTGTGACCGCTGGCAATATGGACTCCTTGATTAACCGCTACACAGCCGATCTGAAAGTACGTAATGATGACGCTTATACCCCTTATGGTATTGGCGGTAAGCGACCAGACCGTGCTGTGATTGTGTATTCCCAACGTTGTAAACAAGCTTTCCACGATGTCCCCGTAATGATAGGTGGTATTGAGGCTAGCTTACGCCGTATTGCTCAGTACGATTACTGGAGCGATGAGGTGCGTCGTTCTGTTTTGATCGACTCCACTGCGGATATTCTGTTATACGGCAACGCTGAGCGCGCTATCGTTGAAGTGACCCACGCCATTGCGGCGGGCAAGACGATGAATGAGCTGGATAATATTCGTGGTACCACTGTGGTGCGTGACACACCTCCAGGCGGTTACACTGAGATTGATTCTACGCGAGTGGATTGGCCCGGCAAAATTGAGAAAATCTACAGCCCTTACGAGTATATCCCTGAGGGCAAGTGCCAAACCGGTGAGCAAGAAGACGAAGATGTCATGCCTATCCGAGTGATTCCTGCCCCGTTACGCCGTGGTGAAAAGCTTAATCCTGAGAAAACCTACATTCGACTCCCATCGTTTGAAAAGGTCTCAAAAGATCCTGTGCTGTATGCGCATACTTCTAGAATTTTGCATTTGGAGTCTAATCCTCACAATGCTCGCGCATTAATCCAAAAGCATGGCAAAAAAGAAATCTGGGTCAACCCGCCACCAATTCCATTGGAAACTCCTGAAATGGATGGTGTCTTTGACTTGCCTTATGCTCGTGTACCGCATCCAAAATACAAGAAAGCACGCATTCCAGCCTATGACATGATTAAAACTTCCATCAACATCATGCGTGGTTGTTTTGGTGGTTGTACTTTCTGTTCGATTACCGAACATGAAGGGCGAGTGATCCAGTCCCGCTCCCATGAGTCGATCTTGAACGAGATTGAGGACATCAAGGCCAAAGTGCCGGGCTTTACTGGGCATATTTCTGATCTGGGTGGTCCAACCTCCAACATGTACACCTTGAATTGTAAGGATGATGAGATCCAAGCCTCATGTCGTAAGTTGTCATGTGTGTACCCAGAGATTTGTCCAAATCTCAAGACTGACCACAGTGCGACCACTCAGCTTTATCGTAAAGCCCGAGCGGTAGAAGGAGTGCATACGGTATCGATTGCCTCTGGCCTGCGTTACGACTTGGCGGTAGAAGATCCTGAGTACGTACGTGAGTTGGTGACTTACCATGTTGGCGGCTTGTTGAAAATTGCCCCAGAGCATTCGGAAGCCGGTACCTTGTCGAAAATGATGAAGCCAGGCATGGGGACTTACGATCGCTTCAAGCGCATGTTTGAAAAGTACTCGAAGGAAGCGGGTAAGAAACAGCATTTGATTCCTTACTTTATCGCGGCTCATCCGGGCAGTAGCGATGAGGATATGATGAACCTTGCGGTATGGCTGAAGAAAAACGACTTCAAACCGGATCAAGTACAGACCTTCTATCCATCGCCAATGTCTTTGGCAACGGCCATGTATCATTCCGGTAAAAACCCACTTCACGGGGTGACTTATAAGAGTGAAGACGTCTATATACCAAAGGATTACAAGCAGCGCACCGTACAAAAAGGCTTCTTGCGTTACCATGACCAGAACAACTGGGGCGCATTGCGAGATACTTTGCGTGCCATGGGGCGTGCTGACTTAATCGGTAACGGTAAAGGCCAGCTCGTGCCGGACGAAGAGAAAGGCAAACGTGCTTCGCGCCGTCCTGTGAAGGCTAAACCGGGTCAAAAAACGGGTGCTTCCCATACGTCTAACCGTCCCACAAATGAGAAAAACGCTGAAGCCGAACGCGCTCGTCGTAAGCAAGGGCAAGGGGCATCGTCTGGCGCAGCGAAGGGTAACAGAGGAAAAGCGGGTGGAGCTTCCAGCGTTCGCTCAAAGTCTCGAGCTCCTGTTGCCCGCCGTAGTCGCTAGTCCTCGAGGTCGCACTCGCTAGGCTTAGAGACTGCACTGAAACCTTCCATCTTGGATCATTATGCACTTCAAATGGTGCATAATGATCAAAGTTTAGGCATAATCCAGCGCGAATTGCTGGTATAAAATATGCAGCATTAAAACATAACTCGGATATACCCGCGTTATCGCCTCCAAAAGAGGTGAACGTTTTTAACTTGCGCTTAATCAAAAGTTACAGCGCTGCTTAAGGGATGTGATTATGAAATTGACTCACCAATGGCTTTCCATTGTGGAAGGCTGTATTTTGACGGCCCTCGGCCTGTATCTTCTGAACTCATCTAGCTTGCTGATTAGTGGTACAGCAGGTGTGGGTATGATCCTTTCGACCTTGACCAGTTTGACCTTTGGGCAACTGTTCTTCCTTTTGAACCTGCCTTTTTATATTCTAGCTTGGCGCGCTTTAGGCAAAGAGTTTGCTATTCGAACCTTTGTCGCAGTGAGTTTATTGTCAGCATTATCTGAGCTGTTCAAACACATTGTTTATATTGAATTGCATCCGATTGTGTCGGCGATCCTAGGTGGCTTGCTGGTGGGCTTTGGTTTGACCATTTTGTTCCGTCACAATGCTTCACTTGGAGGCTTAAATATACTCGCAGTATATTTAGAGCGTCGTTTCAAAATTCACGCAGGGCGAACTACCTTAGTGGCTGATATTTGTATTCTTATGGCGGCCGTACTAGTGCTAGATGTTTGGGGGCTGTTATTCTCGCTTCTCGCTTTTCTATGTTTAAGCTCAGTGGTAGGGCGTTACCACCGTCCACCCAAATGGGCGCAAAATACTGAGACCAAGCACGCTTAAATGAACTCCAGAAGTTTTTCAATCCATACTTATCATCCCGACGTCACGTCAGTGCGTGACGTGGTGAATGTCTTCTATCGGGCCGTTCACGGGATACCGGATTCGATTTATTCTAAGGATCAAAAATCTGCTTGGGCGCCGGACTGTATGGATATAAAAGGTTGGCGTCAGCGACTAGAGCAGGCGGCTGTCTGGGTGGCCTTGGATGATAAAAACCAAGAGTGTCTTGGCTTTATGGAACTCACGCAAGCAGGTGACATTGAGTGTCTTTACATCTGTCCTAGGGTGCAGCGACAAGGTATCGCAAAAGCCTTGTTTGTGACCGCCGCAGAGTTTGTTCGAAGCCAGTATCCTGAGAAAACCACGTGGAGCGTCGATGCTTCGGACGTCGCCTACGAGTTTTTCCGCAAACACGGCTTTATGCCTGCTAAGCGTAATCGAATTGAGCGGTTTGGTTTGGTGATGGAAAACACCACCATGACTCGTTCTCTTGCTGGTGCTTAATACTTGTCAGTGAATCAATCATAAAAAAGCCTAGGCGCTGGATTGGCCTGCGCCTAGGCTTTTTGCTATCAAATGGGGGCAGGAATTATTGCTTAGGCAGTAATACTGTATCCACCACGTGGATCACACCATTTGATTGTTTAACGTCAGCAATGGTGACAGTAGACACACGGCCGTTTTCGTCTTCAAGCATGATGGTGTCCCCTTTATAGGTCGCCATGAGTGTACATCCGCCCAATGTTGGCACTGGATGGGCGCCCATATCGTCATCAACCATGGTCATGATGGCGCCAGATAACGCATTGGTACCGACCACGTGACAAGTAAGCACTTTTTGTAATGCTGCTTTGTTCTCAGGTTTTAATAGGTTATCTACGGCACCGGCAGGTAACTTATCAAAGGCTGCGTTAGTCGGGACGAAAACAGTGAACGGCCCATCTCCTTGTAATGTCTCTACCAGTCCTGCTGCCTTCACAGCGGCCACTAGGGTAGTGTGGTCTTTCGAGTTTACTGCGTTTTCAATGATGTTCTTATTGGCGTACATAGGCGCACCACCCACCATTGGGTTGTCGTTACCTGAGTCACTCATTGCCATTGGTTGCGTGTTCGATGTTGAGCAGCCAGTGATTGCAAGAGTGGTCGCCATTGCTAGAGTTGTAAGAAGTTTCATTGTCGTTCTCCTGTGTTGTTATTAGATAACCTTTGTAAGGAGACTCACGTAGAGCATTTCAAAAAGTTTCAAAAAAATATAAATTAATTGGCTTTAAAGGTCATAGCGATACCGTTAATACAGTGGCGCAGGCCTGTTGGTGCTGGACCATCATCAAAGATGTGTCCCATGTGGCTCCCGCATCGACGGCAATGTACTTCGGTGCGAGTGACAAACCAGCTTCTATCTTCCTTGGTGGCGACAGCATTAGGAAGGCTGTCGTAAAAACTAGGCCAGCCGGTACCACTATCGAATTTTGTTTGCGAATCATACAACGCCAGATCACAGCCTTTACAATGAAAGATACCTGAGCGCTTCTCATCATTGAGTGGACTAGAGTAAGCGCGCTCGGTCGCTTCTTCACGCATTACTTCGTATTCAAAATCAGACAGCATGGCTCGCCATTCTGCTTCTGTACGAGTGATTTCAAAGTTGCCTTCAATCGTCGCCGCAGCAACGGCGGTTAGACCGCGGGCCATCAGCAGGGTGGCGATAGAGCCTTGCAAAAATGTACGTCTATTCATGATACATGATCCTCCAATTACGTCTTGTTCAGACGAAAAAAGCCAAGAAAAAATACTGTTTCTTGGCTTTAGACGTGCTGACCAGTGATTTATTACAGGGTAATGGTGTCAGCCACAGCCAATACTGGCCCAGTCGGTGCACCGGTGGGCGAGCCACCTTTGGGCTCATGACTGATTGCCATATGGGCATTGGTTAAGCCTGATAGCCATGGAACATCCAGGGTGCGTTCTTGAACGTCAGATAAGTCCAATACCCCAAGAGACATTGGCGCACCATCGCCGATGGCAACCCAAAGCTCATAATCCCCTTCAATAGCGGCTGCACCTCGTTTTGTGATGATGCGCAGAGTTTTGGATTCAGCGTCAACGAGTACGTCTACAGCTAAGTCTGTTTCTGTGGCAACTAAACTAGTTTGATAAGTAGCATCAAACGAACTAGGCACCAAGCTCCAGATACCAAAGGTTAAAAGCACCGCTGCGGCTATGGCCCAAATCGGCCTTGTTGTTTTGCGCTTGCCAGGTAACTGAGTCACCTTATTGTTGGCAGTCCCAAAGGCCGTTTGCTCGATCCGCTGCTTTAGGCTCGCGGGTGGTTCTTCACTGTGCCATTCATGGTATAAAGTCGCGAAATGCTCTGCCCAAAAAATGTAAGCAGCCTGCAAGTCAGAATCACTTGCTAATCGCGCTTCAAAGCGCTTTGCCTCGTCCGATGAGAGCAACCCAAGTGCGTATTCTGCCGCTTGTGTGTGATATTCATAGGATTCACTCATTGGCCCATACAACCTTTTAATTTCATTAGGCTGCGTCGCAGCCAAGTTCGCATCGTGTTAAGCGGTACCGAAAATTGATCTGCCAAATCGGCATAGCTTAGCCCTTCTAAATAAGCCCCTTTTACAGCGTTAGCTTTGTCTGGCTCTAGGGTTTCTAAGCACTCTTCAATGTCACGTTGAAGTTGCTCGGTTACCGCGCACTCCTCAGGGGTGGCATCGTCGCAAGCAGGGTCATAATCATCGATGGATTCCGCCTCCTTCGATTGCAATGCCCGACGTCGATCGATCGCACTGTTACGGGCCAGTGTGATCAGCCACGTCATTGGGCTTAAGCCGTTAGCTTGGTACTTCTCTGCACTACGCCAGATTTTCAAATACGCCTCTTGCAACACATCTTGTGCAAGGGCTTCGTCTTCTAATACACGTAAGCAAATACCATAAAGTTTCGCACTGGTGCGATCATAAAGGGTGGAAAATGCGGGGCGATTCCCCTGAGCGACTTGAAGTATCAGTTGCTCTATCTGTGATAGCTCACTCATTCCTAATTCCTTTGGTGAGGGTGCATGATGCCAAGATGGAGAAACACAATGTGTTCACGACACATACGAATAAAGATAGGCGTTAGATTCATTTTTGCGTGATTTTAAGCTAGATATACCGCAAAAACTGGATTAGCATCAGCAGCTGCCGCCGCGTATAGAGTGACGGTTTAAAGCATGGTTATCATGATAAGTTTAGGAAAATAGAAAATGCCGAAGGCCAGTGAAATCAAACGTAATAACGCCATTGAATACGATGGTAAGACTTATATTGTTCGTGACATCGAGCGCTCTGTCCCACAGGGGCGTGCGGGTGGTAGCCTATATCGCATGCGTATGTACGATGTTGTGACTGGCCGTAAACTGGACGAAACCTTTAAAGACTCAGATATGCTGAATATGGCGGATTTGATTCGTCGTCCGGCAATGTTTTCTTATATGGATGGGGATGATTATGTCTTTATGGATCAAGAAGACTACACGCCTTACAACCTGAATAAAGATGCCATCGCGGAAGAAGTGTTATTCTTAAACGAAGAGACCACTGGCATTCAGGTGATCTTGGTGAGCGATGCGCCTGTTGGTTTGGATATGCCGCAAACCGTTGAGCTAACAGTGCAAGAAACAGATCCTTCTATTAAAGGAGCGTCTGCAACCTCCCGTACCAAGCCTGCCTTGTTGTCTACTGGCGCGACGATTCAAGTGCCTGAGCACATTTCCACAGGTGACCGTATTCGTGTTAACGTGGAAGAGCGTAAATTCTCAGGTCGTGCTGATAAATAAGTCCAGTTACTGATAAAAAGCCCGTGTCACCTTTTGGCGACACGGGCTTTTTTAATCGGGTTGCTCTCATTAGTGGCTATGACTGTGGTTGTGACCTTGGTTGGGCATCAAAGAAAGGCCGATGCGCCACACCATCAATGCCCCGAGAATTACTCCAGAAACGATTGCGAAGATCGAGGCGTGGGCTTGTTCAGCGACATTTCCCATTAGGTCTAACTGCCAGCCTAAGGTTGAAAACAACCAATCAACGGCCCAGCCGAAGGCCAATGCACAGCCTAAAACCCCTGCTAAGTAACTCCACAAGGCACGTTTACCCAACAGTTTGTAGACCACTCCCAAAGTAGCGATGTTGGTAGCAGGACCGGCTAGCATGAAGACCAATACAGCACCCGGTGAGACCCCAGCGACCAGCAAGCCCGCTGCAATAGGGGTGGATGCGGTGGCGCAGATATACATAGGGATGGAAATAATGACCATCACCAGCATGGCGAGTAGTCCTGTTCCCCATTGCGCAAGAAAGCTCGCTGGGACAAAGGCCTGAACGGCTGCCGCAAAACCAATACCGATCAACAGCCAGATGGCAATGTCATCGACCATTTCAGTGGCGGCATAATGAATGCCTCGCTTAAAACGCTGTAAAAGAGATAATTTGTTGGGCGTCGAGTGACATGAGTTAGAGGCGCAGCAGCTTGATGTGCTCTTCGGTGCCTCTGGTAAACTCTCAACTGCTTGCTCCTTGCCAACCAGCCAGCCAGCAGTGATAGCACTAAAAATGGCGGCAATAGGGCGAGCAATGGCCATAAAGGGGCCTAGCAAAACCCAAGACAAAGCAATGGAATCTACGCCAGTTTCCGGGGTAGAGATTAGAAAGGAGGTGGTTGCTCCTTTTGAGGCTCCCGCTTTACGCAACCCTGCAGCAGCAGGAATGACACCACAGGAGCACAGGGGCAGAGGTGCGCCGATTAAGGCCGCTTTAATCACTGGGAATTTCGCATTTTGTCCCAGTTGCTTTTCCATCCACGCCATGGGAACGAATTCTTTAAGCAGCCCAGCGATAATCAGCCCGAGGACCAGCCAAGGGGCGGACTCTAAAAACAGGTCGATGAATGCATAGAACCAAGACATAAGGCCTCCCATTAATGGTGATGATGCTCAGGTTGGATGTCTAGAGACTCCGACTCTAAGGCTTGTAATATGGTGCAGTCCTCGGCGCTTTCATGGCCGCCACAGCAGGCATTGGATAGGCGTTGTAAGGAGCGCTGAAAGGTTTTTAATTCGGCTATCTTCGCAGTGACTTGGGTGAGTTTATCGTCCACCACTTCTTTAACATCTGCGCATTCGCTGTTGGCTTTATCCACCTCGATGGACAGCAGGGTTTTTATGTCCATCAAAGAAAACCCTATTGCCTTGGCCCGCAAAATGAATCCAAGGGTCGTGGCATCTTGCTCCGAATACAGGCGGTAGCCGTTATCCGCTACGGTAGAAGGGGTTAACAACCCCTGTTTTTGATAAAACCGTAAAGTGTCCGTGTTGATATCAAAGCGTTTTGCTAATTCGCCGATCCGGTACATATAGCGAGTCTCTTGATTGAATTTACATAGAGTATAAACCTTTGAGTTAACACCAAGGTCAAGCCTTAAATAAAACCTTTACTGGACGGTTTATATAGATCTCATTCATGGTGGCTCGCATGTTTTCAATTTGACTTAAAATACCGCCACAGATAAGGTTCAAGAAGAATTTCATGATGGTGTATTGCCATCGTTGCGCCGTTTAATAGCAGGTACCCCATGGCAGATTTCAAGCATTACCATTTCCCATTTACGGCAGTAGCTGGGCAAGACTCCTTGAAGTTGGCTTTGACGTTAACTGCCATTAATCCTCGTATTGGCGGTGTGCTTATCTCTGGCCCCAGAGGCAGTGCCAAATCTACCTTAGCGAGAGGTTTGGCGGATGTAATGCCTACTCAAGGGGAGCAATCGACGCCATTTGTTACCTTACCTTTGGGAGCTACCGAAGACCGCCTGCTCGGTTCTCTAGACATCGAGTCTGTGTTGCAGGATAAACAAGCCCAGTTCCGACCAGGACTTCTGGCTGCGGCTCACCAAGGTATCTTGTATGTGGACGAAGTGAACTTGTTACCGGATGGCTTGGTTGACCAGCTATTAGATGTCAGTGCCAGTGGAGTGAACCGTGTCGAGCGAGATGGGGTCAGCCACCAGCATGCGTCTCAATTTGTGTTAGTGGGCACCATGAACCCGGAAGAAGGGGCCTTACGCCCCCAGTTGCAGGACCGTTTTGGTTTAATGGTTACCCTGTCGAATCAGTACTCCCTTGAAGAGCGCGTGCAGATTGTGCGTTTAAGAGACGAATACGACCAAGACAACCAAGGCTTTTTTGACGCTTTTAAATACAAGCAGCGCAATTTGCGTTTAAGCATCAATCAAGCTCGTGAGCGCTTATCAGAAATAAAATGTGCGGATGCCTTACGCATGGACATTGCCAGTCGTTGTCAGGATGCCAGAGTCGATGGTGTGCGGGCAGACATTGTCTGGGTGCGCGCGGCTATGGCTCATGCGGCTTGGCGTGGGGCTCAAACCGTATCAATTGATGATGTGTTGGCGGTGGAATCTTTTGTCTTGGCCCATCGTCGACAAAATGCTTCTACGCCTCCTGCATCACCGCCGCCATCTTCTGCTCCGTCTCCTTCTCGACGCCCATCCGATAGCCTTCGGGAGGGCTCTGCGCCGGGAAAGTCTTCAACGTCGGCGGAGAGTGAGTCATCCGCCGAGTCTGATTGGGGAGCCATGCCCAAAGAGGCGCAGTCTACTGTTCATACATCAGGTTTTTTTAAACCCCTTGTAACCCCCGTATCTGAAGCTGCTTCATCGACTGAACAAGCAACCGTTGGCAAACGTAAAGGGAAAACACTTGGCGGGCAGCAACGGGCTAATTCGTCAAATCATGTTTCCCAAGTGGACTGGTCTCGTACCCTACAAACCAGTGCCGGTGTTTGGCCCCCTAAGACATTAAAGTTCAAGCCCAACAAGAGCGGTGCCCCCGTATTGCACCTGTTATTGTTGGACAC